>NZ_FONS01000004.1 GCF_900112985.1 Pedobacter antarcticus | reverse complement strand
AAATTAGCTTCATCCAAGGCTTTTTTCAGTGCTTTTACTTCTGTACTTTCGGTTTGGGACGTGGATTTTTTAGACATTTCACTCGGGTTTGAAATACTAATTTCAATATTTTCATCCGAAAAAGCCTTAATCCAATTTCGTATGGTACTCCTTGAGCTGATATTGTATACGATAACGGCTTCCTTTATACTCATCCCCCCATGGATAGCTCGAACAATCGATCGTTTTTCTGCAGTACTGTGAAGCTTGCGTTTATGCAAAATTGAACTGTACTTGTCCAACCACATCCCAAGGGTTTCTCCGGTCATTTTATAAGTCTTTATCAGATCCCTCCGGGGCGTTCCTTCTTCGGCCAGCTTAACAACATGAGCGATCAATCGCTTGTCAAACTTCTGATTTTTACTCGGTCTTTCTGAGTAGAACAACTCTTCTTCTCTTTCCATACACTGTTTTATAGTGTATAGCTTTTTCAGGAATGGACACTACCCAACCCCACCTTAGTATTGAATTTAGTGAAAAATTCACAAAAAAAAGTGTTTTGAATGCATATTCCGTATCTTTGAAAAAAAAAACAAAAATGTTAGTCGAATTCAGTGTAAGCAATTACTTGTCAATAAAAGACAATATAACTTTAAGCATGGTCGCTTCTACTCCTGTAAAAGAACTGGAAGGTGAAGAAGATGATTTAAACAATGTTTTTTACGACATAAACAACAAGAAATACCTTAAAACCGCAGTTATATATGGAGCAAATGGGAGTGGTAAAAGCAACCTAATAAATGCCATGGCATTTCTTAAAGGATTTATTCAAAATTCCTCAAATAATAGTCAGGCGGATGACAATATCGATATTATCCCTTTTTTATTAAATAGCTCTACAGAAGATTCACCTTCAACTTTTGAAATCGTATTCGTTGTTGACGGTTTCAAATATCGTTATGGATTTGAAGCAGATGAAAAAAAAATATACTCTGAATGGCTATTCGGTATAGATTTAGGAAATTCAAATAAAGAAAGTTATTACTTTACAAGAGAATTGCAATCCATAAAAACTAATTTAAAAATATTTAAGGAAGGCAAGGGAATAGAAAATAATACCAGATCCAATGCACTATTCCTTTCGACTGTAGCACAGCTTAATGGTGTAATAGCAACAAAATTACAAAATTGGTTCCGATATAATTTCAATCTTATTTCAGGTCTGCATGATAATACATTTGAATATACCATTGATAAATTACAAGAAAGTACCGCATTCAAAGAAAAAACAATCAATTTCTTAAAATTAATAAATCTCGGAATAGAGAACATTACATTTGAAGAGAAGATTATTAGTAATTTACTAGCTAGCATCCCAAAGCTTAATAAAGAACAAGCTAAACTTGCTGCTTTGCTTGAAGAGTTAAAAAATGAAGTCAAAACTCTCCAACAAAATGAGGACTTACCAAGCAAGGAATTAGTAATTAACTCATATCATAAAAAATATGATGAAGCAAATAATTTAATTGACACCATTGCGTTAGACTTCTCATTAGAATCCAATGGAACTCGTAAACTATTTGCTCTACTTGGCCCATTCTTTGAAGCTTTAGAGAATGGTGAGGTATTGATTATAGATGAACTCGATGCAAAATTACATACAAAACTGACAACCGAACTAATTAAACTTTTTCAATCAAAGTTAAACGACAAAAATGCGCAATTAATTTTTGCTTCACATGACACCAATCTTTTAAGAGGTGACTTATTCCGAAGAGATCAAATATGGTTTACTGAAAAAGATCAAACTGGTTCTACTGACTTATATTCATTAGTAGAGTATAAAATCAATCAGGCAATGAGTGTTAGAAATGATGCTTCTTTTGAAAAAGATTACTTATTAGGAAAATATGGTGCTATTCCATATTTTGGAGATATTAAGAAGTTCCTAGCTGATTTTACCAATGAGTAATAAAAATAATAATCGTTTCAAATCAAAGAGTTCAGATGATTACGACAGAAGAAGAAATAATCGAGAAGAAAAAATAGTTAAAGAAGAGCTTCCTAAAATAGTTTTCAGTTTTAAAGATATTGATATTGGACAAATACCACCTGGTCAGAGTTATTTGGAATGGCAAAATCAAGGAACTCTTTCTATTATGGTAGATAAATTAGGACAAATATGTCAATATAATATTACTGAAGCTCAACAACTAGGTATGCTGACGGTATATGGCAATTTTCCTCCTAAATCAGATTTTAAACATCCAAAACATATTAACGAAAAGGTAAATTGGGCAGTTATTAAAAACATAAAAGGACAAAAAGGGCGATTAGCTGGTCATATTATTATGAACGTGTTTTATATTGTTTTCCTAGATATGAATCATAAATTCTACATAACTGAGAAAAAGTAAAAATATCCCCCCATAATTAGAAATAGAATCTAAATTTGAGATAGCATTTGCAGCTATTCTCTATTAAATAAAAGGTGCGTTATTCGGGGAGTTCGAATTTCAAACTACTCTAAAATATTGCAAACGTTGATTTTCACACTAGGTTCGAATCCCAGCGGGATTGAGTTGGAAGGTAGTCATTAATTGACTACCTGTCCCCTCACACCACCGTACGTGCCGTTCGGCATACGGCGGTTCATTAAACATTAACAGCTTTAGGGGCTACTATTTCTTTAAGACATAGTAGCCCTTCTTTCTTTAAAAATGCATTATTAAGCGTTCGCAGTAAGATTGGACTATGTACTGTTCTCCAGTGACCTTTACGGGTGTTCCCACACTGGTAAGCCTGATAAGGCTTAACCCCGAGCTTATGTAATTGACGTACTCTCGTTCGGGGCTTTTTCCACTGAATCCAGTAGCACAATCTTACCCGACTTCGTACCCATTCATCTAACTCACTAAACACTGATTTAGCCTCACTTAGTTTAAAGTAGTTTCCCCAGCCCTGATTGAGTTGCCTGATCTGCATCATGCGATCTTCCATTGCGTAAGGTTTACTTCGACAGGTAATTGTCCTGATTTTATCCTTATAGGTGGCGATGCTTTTACGGTGAACCGATATGCCTTTACTACCTTTCTTATGATAAAATGTAAAGCCCAGTAGCTTAGTGCTCCACGGCCGGGTAACTACGCTCTTTTCTACGTTCACTTTAAGTTTCAATTCCTTTTCTATATAAGTACTGATACTTTCCATGACCCGTTCTCCCGCACGTTTACTTTTCACGTAAATACTACAATCATCAGCGTAGCGTACGAAGCGGTGACCTCTTCTTTCCAGTTCTTTATCCAGTTTATCAAGGATAATATTGGAAAGTAAGGGGCTGAGCGGGCCACCTTGTGGAACACCTTGTTTACAGGCAGTCTGATTACCCTGTTCCTGAATGTTAGCCCGCAGGATACTGTGAACAAGCCTCAATAATCGCTTGTCTTGTATTTTCCTGCTCAATTCATTCATTAGATAATCATGATTTACCCGGTCAAAGAATTGTTCCAGGTCTAGGTCTACAACGTGGCTATAACCTGCATTAATATACTCCCTAGCCTTTTCTAAGGCTTGATGAGCATTCTTTTCTGCACGAAAGCCATAGCTGTTTGTTGAGAATTCGGGATCGTAGAGGCCAGTTAATACCTGCGAGATAGCTTGCTGAATCATTCTGTCCATATAGTTAGGGATATAGACGAACGCCTCCATTAGCTTTGGGGATTTTTACCCGCTTTACTGCCATGGGGCGATATTCTCCTTTTCCCAGCTGAATTTTGATTAATGGCCATTTCACCCTGACATCGCTAGTGAAGTCCAAGAATCCAATGCCGTCTACTCCGGCAGCTCCTTTGTTAGCAACCACCCGCTCATAAGCCTGGCGCACATTGCTTTTACTGATGATTTGTTCGAGTAACATGTCGAATACATTTTTTTTTCTACTGTTTCCTTGTTTCATCCTTCTTTCAGGATGTCGCTCAGCGCTCCTTGTTACCTTTCTGCTTCCAGCATATTCCTCCCAAGGCAGCCCTCTATTCAGAGTTTTCTGCTTTCTTTACGACCCTCCCATTTCCAGAGTCCACTCAGACGTTTAATGTTCAGCCCTTCCCTTAAACAAAAAGGTACTATGGCCTCGGCTGACTTCTGATGAACCAGATATATATCACTACATATCCTTGTTCCTTCAAGAGGCGCTTCTCTCTTTGGCAACGGTTGATCAGATCTCCCCGGGTAAGAGCGCAAACTTTCTCTCCATCTACCTGTCAGATCTACAACAACACATTTCGGATAGTTTAGGGCTTCGTTTGGAATGCAAACTCACCCACATGTCATTGCCTCATCTGCTTCCTGTTCCTCAGGCCAGAGATTTACCGCAGGCTTCCTTCAGATTCCTCCTCGCAGAGTACACCCTTGCCTTAAGTTAACGTTTCCCACTATCAAGGCACGTTCGGGACTTCCACCCTATAGTTCGCGCCCATGCCGGGCGCACATCACGAAATGCCTCAATGCAAATTGAGGCATTTTGCATTAAAAAATATTTAGTCGAATAAAATTTAATTCAATCTAATTGTGATCAATTTATTCATAATATGGCTTTTTAGAAGTCGATATGAATGCCTGCGTTCACAATCGTCACATGCGCAATCGTCCGCTGGATGAACACAATGACAGCCTTTCCCACAGCCACTAGGGTGTCATCACCATATTATTAGATCGTTTTGATTACCTTTTCAATTTCTTTGATTAATTCTTGATTCTTAGAAAATTGATCTATTAACTCCCATATAGTGTTTCTTCTGCTCAAATTGTCACTTAGTTTCTGTGCTAGATTGGCATTTGAAATAAGAAGTTTCATTATCGAGTTTTTAGGATCTCTATCCGTATACGTATATAATTTGGTAAAAGAAATTACTAAAACAAAATGTTACCATTTTGGGAACAAATTAGTAGGTTTATTAAATATGCGAGCGATAGCAATAAAGACTCTAAAGGATTATATTGATGAATTCCATCAGGCAGAACAGGCGTTATTGAGCTGGCATGAAGAGGCCGTTTCTGCACTATGGAATAATCCTAATGAATTAATAGCACACTATAAAAATGCTTCTGTTCTCAATGAAAAAAGAGTTGTATTCAACATACACGGCAATAGTTATCGCCTAATAGTAGATATAGAGTATAGATTGAAAATTGTGTTTGTTGTCTGGTTTGGTTCGCATAAACAGTATGATAAAATAAATGCTAAAACAATTAGTTATGTTAAGACCAATTAAAACTGAGAAAGAATACGATAATGCTCTAGCTCATGTGTATGAGTTGATGCAAACTGATATCGTAGAAGGTTCTGCAATTTCTGATGAATTGGAAATCTTGAGTCTATTAATTAAGGAATATGAATTAGTGCATTATCCTGTTTCTTATCCTAATCCAATAGAAGCTATAAAGTTTCGGATGGAACAAATGAATTTGTCTGAAAACGAACTTAGCGACTTATTAGGTACCCGTTCAAGGAAATCAGAGGTTCTATCGGGAAAAAGGAAACTAAGCCTGTCTATGATCCGAAAATTAGCAGATGTACTTCACATTCCTGCTAATGTTCTAATTGAGGCTTATTAACTGCAAAATTTAAATAAGTGAATTAAAATCTAAGTTCTAATATCTTTATAATATAGCAATTGAAGCTTAAACGTATTAAAAAAAACGTGAGTAATTCAATGAGTAGAATTTCAAAACCACTCTAAAATATTGCAAACCCAGATTTTGCACCAGGTGCAAATCCCAGCGGGATCACTCAAGGAGACAATCAAAATTGATTGTCTCCTTTTTTGTTTCATCCAACCGACTGTTTATCGGACATTTATTACGAATCATAAAGAGTTCGCATCGGTTCGGCATTTAAATCCTCATCAAATACTATTTCTGAAAGAATATAATCAGGTAAGCCGCTAACTAATTCAGATAATGATTTGATGTTCGATATCCCTTTCATGGATATTTAACTATTTAGTCTGTGTCGGGCGAACCTCTATTTTACTGGGCAATACATTTGCATTCAATTTCAGTAAACTAACAATCATTTCACCAATATCTGATGGTTGAATTTTCCAGGAATCGGCTTCAGTCGGTTGGTGATCATTGAAATGAGATGTTACCGAACCCGGCATAATTGTAGTTGACTTTATTCCATATTCCCTTAAATCCAGCATTGCAGCCTGGGTAAAACCCACAACACCAAATTTTGAAGCATTATAACCCGATCCGCCTGCGAAGAAATTCGTCCCGGCCAGACTAGCAATAGTGATATAATAACCCTTATTCAATTTGAGTTGCTCCACTCCTGCTTTAAGTGTATGAAACACACCGGTAAGATTAGTAGCTATCATTGCGTTCCAATCCTCCAGACTCAACTGATCAACAGGCCCAAATTTTCCTACTCCCGCATTGGCAATGAGTACGTCAAGCCGGCCAAACTTTTCCACTATTTGTTCTACCGCGCGGACCTCATCATCGAAATTTGAAACATCAGATGCGATAGCAATTACATTATCCGAACCAAGCTCTTCCCTTGCCTTTTGCACATCTTCCAGCTTTCGCCCCGAAATGGCTACCTTCAACCCGGCGTCGATCAAAGCTTTAGCAATTCCAAATCCTATACCTTTTGTTCCGCCGGTGACGTAAGCTACTTTGTTGTTTAAATCTTGCATATAAAATTTGTTTTATTGACTGTGAAAGTAATCACTCTCAAAACACGCTCCAAACCCGTTGGGTTTCTTTAATTTTTCTTTTTGATTCTGACTAAAAAAATAGAAGTCTTCCTTGCTAATTATGATATAAAAACGGGCATAACGAGGATCGGCCTCTTTATCTGTAAAACCCCATGGCTGTGAATACGGCGGATTAGAAACTACGGCATCATTTTCATCAAAATACGGCCAACAGTCTTCCAACGTATCGCCATTTGGAATTAAGAGAGGATAAATCCTGATTTTGATAATGACTTCGAATCCCAGCGGGATCAGGAAAACCCTCACATTTCTGTGCGGATTTTTGCGTTTAGAAATAAGGGGCGGGATAAAAAGCTGAGGCAGTTTTAGCATCTTTCGCATACCGAAAGACAGGCGAGAAATGAGCCTCATGAAAACTAATGAGTTAAGGGAAATGCTTATTTTGAGGAGCTAGCGGCGCTCAGAAACATTTTGCCATTCACGGTAATCCAGGTGAAATAATTGTATGGCCACTCTTTTGATTTATTAGTAACCATTTTAGACAGTTGCTGATCGTCAATTCGTTCTATATGGACTTTACCACTGGGATAATGGCATTGGTATAACAGTTGATTTGTTGTAAAGGCTATCGTTTGCTTATCTGGTGACAAGGCTGCGAATTCCCCTCTGATTCTGTCTTTTCCTGGCCGCGTTATTTCATAAGCTTTGCCGGTTTTCTGGTTAAAAACATAGTCATTGTCGACCATTAAGATATCAGGTCCAAACTTCACCATATCACGGTTTTCCCATTGCCTGTCGCCCTCTATAACTGTAGGCCTGTCTATACTATAGACCTTTAACCCCGATTTTTGAGCTGTGAATAAATAAAATCTATTTCCTATACTATATGGACCGGAAATACGCGCAATAAAACTTGTTTTGGATGGATTAATATAGGTAACATCATCAAAGTCGTATTGAGAACGCTCCTGAGAAGGGTAGTCTGATGATTCGGAATCGCTGGGTGGCGCCACCTGTGGATTTATCCTGATAACTGTATTATTGTACAGCACTTCATTCCATTCTTTGAATTGTTTAGATCCGAATATCCCCCCTACCCATTTTTCTTTCCTGCTTTTTAGATGCCGTTGTGAAAACACAGGTTCTTCTACATTTGGGTGTTCATTTAAATCAACTTTTGTATCAAAAAGTGTAGCTTGATATACTTTTTCATGCTTACAGGATGTAAATATGATCAAGGAGAAACAAAGTATAATCTTATATTGAAAATGATTATTGGTCATAATTTTACTATAGCCCATTACTGGCATTGTCTAAGGAAGTCAGAACATTTACTTTCTTACAGTTGTCCCTGTAAACACGTAAACTTAATCCTTTATGTCGTTTGAAAAATTTATTAATATGACTTTCATCGGCAAACCCAAATTCATCTGCTATTTCATGAACTCGTTTATCGCTGAAACGTAATCGATGCTCCATCAGTCGAATTCGGTATGAAGAGATATACTGTTGTATTGATTCATTGCATTGCTTCCGGAAATAACTACCAAGATAAGTGTCAGACAATCCGAATTTCTGAGCAATTACACCTATTTTAAGCAGTTCAGGGTTACGTATATTTTCTTGAATATAATCTGTTATTTGTAGTATTCGGATGTCTGTATTTGGTGAAATGGATTCGGGTTTGATAACTGATATGTTTCGGGCCGCAATCACAATAACAGCGTTGACTAAATGACGTATTAAATCTTCTCCATAAATAGACTTCTGTCCCACGGTGTGCAGTAAATTCTGCATCAAACTACCAACAATGAGCTGATCCGCTTCATTGCTTAAAATAGAGCCCGAAAAATGAGAGGCATAATACAATAAACACTCAATATGATCTATACTTTGCCAACTATAACTTTTCACATAAGATGGTGCAAAGCGCACAACCATAAACTCACAAACCTGATGCAGATCAAATGAATGACAATCACGAGGTGTGATTAGAAAAAGATCTCCGGTTTTAAAAGGAAGTTGATTGCCATTGATTCCATGCATTCCATTTCCAGATAATACGTAGACAAATTCGAAAAAATTGAATTCTCGATCCTGCAATGGACAGCAATCTATCTTTTCATAATATACTTCCAGTGAGTTATGAATATTTTCTCTTGCCATAACGCAAAAATACCTAAATACACTGGAAATGTACCAGTAATACCTTTTAATTTCAGTCTATTTTTGCCGAATAACTATTAAATACATGAAAGCAATCGTATTGAAGAGATTCGGAGGGATAGAAAATCTCATTTATAAAGACATAGAAAAACCTGAAATAAACGAAAATGAAGTGCTTATTAAAGTTATAGCAATTAGCATTAATCCAGTGGATATTAAGGTTCGCAATAGAACAGCGCCGTTGGCAGAGGATTTAGCACATTTTGATCCTTTGATTTTAGGCTGGGACATTTCAGGAGAAGTTGTGGATGCTGGAAATAAAGTTACCAGATTCCGTATTGGCGATGAAGTATTCGGAATGATAAACTTTGTTGGACATGGAAGGGCTTATGCAGAATATGTGAGTGCTTCGGAAGAGCACCTGGCTCTGAAACCGAAGAATATTAGCCACACTGAGGCCGCTGCAAGCGCAATGGCAGCCCTAACCGCCTGGCAGGCTTTTGACCGTTATGGGAAATTGAGATCCGCAGACAAAGTTCTTATCCATGCTTCTGCAGGTGGGGTCGGTCATTTTGCCTTGCAGATTGCTAAACATATTGGAGCTTATGTAATCGCTAGCTCATCGGCATCCAATCGTGATTTTGTGCTGGAACTGGGAGCAGACCAGCATATCGATTATCAAACTATTCGCTTTGAACAAACACTTGAAGACATTGATTTTGTATTAGAATCCGTTGGAGCTGAAAATTTTCAGAAATCAGTACGCGTTCTAAAACCCTTCGGTACTATCGTTGCTTTGAATTCCGGGTATACCATTGACGATGAACGTAGTGCTCAGGCTAAACATCTCCATGCCTGTTATTTTATGTCCGTTTATTCTAATTCTTCTGATATACAATACATCGCTTCCCTGCTGGGAACTGGCCTGTTAAAACCACATATTTCTCATGTATTTGACTTTGACGAAATGGCAAAAGCACATATTCAAATCCAAACCGGCCGTACGGTGGGGAAGGTTGTGGTAAAACTGTAAACAATATAGATATGGAAAGTACGATTGAGAATGTTGATCCGGCTCTTTGGAAAGCGATTGCTAAAAGCCCCTATCATCAAATAGATTACGAAAACCTGTTAGAGAACAGCCCCACGGAAATCAGGAAAGAGGAAATTAATTTGTCATTAAAAGAAGAACCTCTTAAGATTCCGGAACATTTGGATGTCAAGGATATATCCGTTCAATCTGCTGATAAATCCAGAAAGATCCGCTTAAGAATATACAGATCAAAAGGAAAGCAGGATTTACCAATGTTGTTGTATTTCCATGGTGGTGCGTTTATCTATGGTACTCCCGAACAATATGATTTTATATTCTATCGCTTAGCGCTGGATATTGATTTAATGATAATTTCGGTGGACTACCGGTTAGCTCCGGAACACCCATTTCCAGCAGGTATGGAAGACGGTTATGATGCGTTACTATGGATTTCTAAATATGCTGATCAAATAGGTGGAGACAAAGATAATATCCTGATCGGTGGAAGCAGTGCCGGTGCAACAATTGCGGCATCCATTACACAGCTAGCAAGAGACCGAAAGGAGGTGGAAATCCGACACCAATACTTGCTATACCCTCCAATGAGCCAGCTTTTACAAACATCATCTATGATTAAACTAGCAAATGCACCAATGCAAACCAAAAGGGCTGCAGAATGGATGTGGAAACATTATCTGCAACATAAAATAACTCAGCCGCCAAAATATGCAGTTCCATTATTAGCAGAGAGTTTCGAGAACCTCCCAGATGCAACCATTATTGTTTGCGAGTTAGATCCGCTAAAAGATGAAGGAAAAATGTATGCCCAGGAATTACAGAAAGCAAATATTCCGGTTCATCTGGCAGAAATAAAAGGAGCTGTACACGCTTTCGATTTCTTCTCCTGTCCCCTCTCCCATAATTTTTATGCGCAACAGATTCAAATATTCAAGCAAATTTTAAATCAATAGAAATGAAAAAAATATTAGTTGTCAATGGACATCCGAATAAAGAAAGTTTTAACACTGTTATTGCACAATCCTATATGAAATCTGCATTAGAAGCCGGTTCAGAAGTGAGGTATATTGCCATTGGAGAACTGAATTTCAATCCAAATCTACAGTTCGGTTATCGCCAGCGAATGGAGTTGGAACCGGATTTGGTAAAAGCTTTGGAAGATATCCAATGGAGCGAGCACCAGGTATGGATACATCCTTTGTGGTGGCTTGGGATGCCAGCAATTATGAAAGGGTTTTTCGACAGGGCATTTCTTCCTGGCATCACTTTTAAAAGTGATAAAGAAGGGAGTACTGCAGGATTGCTGACTGGTCGGACAGGAAGAATTATTACAACGGCAGGAGATCTGTCTCTTGATGTTTATGAGGACATCTATGCGTCAAGCGGATTAGTTCAATTAAAAAAAGGAATTCTGGAATATTGCGGAATATCTTCTATTCAGGATAGTTTCATCGGACCGCTTTACGAATTAGAGGAGGATGACAGAAGAAAATGGATAGCCCGGATAGAAAATTTCGCTCAATCAGACTCAAAGAGAAAAATTCCGCTTAATGCCTAATAAATAACATTGAAAAAATTCGGTCCCTAATGTTATAGGACGTCGGGATGTTTAGCAACGAGTGTTTAGTCTTTAAGCTTTAGCACGAAGCCGGTTCGGTGGATAGCCATAGGTTTGCTTAAAAGCAGTGCTAAAGTTGGATATGTTTTTATAGCCTGATGAGCGGCTTATCTGCTGTATTGTCAGGCTTGTATCGAGTAAAAGTTTAGTTGCCATATGCATCCTCGTCTCTTGTAAGTAACCGAAAACAGTATTATTGAAAATGGCCTTAAAGCCACTCTTCAGTTTCGTCTGATTGATTCCTACTTTACGTGCAAGCTCCATAATCGTAAAGGGATTATTAAGATTCTCCCGGATCAATACAGCAGCATATTTGATTCTTTCTATATCAGGCCCTGTCAACCGGTATTCCGCAACAGTATGTTCGGTACTTTCGTGCATAAAAGCAAGCAACTCATAAATTTTTGACTCCAGGTATACCTTTTTAGTAAAACCTTCAAAGGGACATTCCCTAATTGCCTGAATCGTACTATATATTCTGGGATTTATTGCAATTTCAGAATTCGAAAGTGTCGTGCTGAGGTTTTTATGTATATTATTTAAAAAAGTGTCCATTGTAGGGCTCTCCCCCATATAGTTTGATAACAGAGATAATGGCAGATGAATATCAAATGTGCGGTAGCATATATCTTGATTGAATGCTATTTTAGCCCGGTTTTCCTCCGCAGAAAGAAAGGTAATATTACCAGTCATTGCCGGAGCAAACTCTCTTTTAATGGCGTTGTTATGATAATATATATCGTGGTCTGATATATTAAAATGCATTTCCAGCAAATGCGCATCCCCTTCCCCATATATAGTAACGTCTTCATTGAGGTGATAACTCCCCTGAAGAATATACAGACCGTCCTTTACTAAATCTTCCTTATACGAGATCTGACCTTTAAGGGTATGCAGCCTGGTCTGTACCGGACTTATTAGATCTGCCTGAGCTAGTTCAGCCCCCGCTGAGCTAGCAGAAGCAAGAAATTCGCTAAAATCGTTACCCTGAAATATAAACCCCATTTAAACTTCCATTTTCAAAACAAATACTTCCTAATTCATAAATGCTCCCCAGACCAAAAGAAATACATTTGCACGACAAATTTAGTTTATAATTAGTTTAAATAAAACACCTTGATTAAAGTTCTACTTACCTGTTTTCTGCTGACCACTTGTTTACTGGCAACCGCCTGCCCGGTATTTATGCAGGTGAAGGATAAAAATGGCAAAGCGGTTCAGGGCATTACCATTGTTGTCGATGGTATTGTCAAAGGAAACACAGATGCTACCGGAATGCTGACAGTTGAACTGGAAAGCGGCCACCATAATCTTCTGTTCCGTAACAACTCATTACTGTTAAAACAGACGGCCATAAATGTCGACTGTAAAGAGGAAAATCGATTTGAATTTGAATTGAGAGATCATAACGGCAAGTCAATAGTACTGGAAGAGGTCACAGTAAAAGCGATAAGCGCGAAGGAACTGAATGCACAATCACCATTCTCTGTACAGACAATAGATCTTAAAAAATCTTATGAAAAAGGCGGAGACGTCGGAGAAATTTTAAACCGTGCTTCCGGAGTTAGATTAAGGAGTGACGGCGGACTCGGCGCTCCTGTGCAAGTCAATTTAGGAGGATTACAGGGAAAGGCAGTCAAATTATTTAAAGATGGAATCCCTATTGAATTATTCGGACACGGCTTTAACCTGGGAACTATTCCGGTAAATATGCTAGACAGAGTAGAAATATATAAAGGCGTAATGCCTATATATCTTGCTTCTGATGCCTTAGGTGGAGGAGTCAACTTTGTTTCCCGACATGACAATAAGAATTTTGCGGAATTGTCCTATGAAGTTGGTTCATTTAACACACATCGGGTTACTGCTAATGCTTTATGGAGAAATAAAGCGAAAACATGGTATCTGGGAACGAGTAGTTCTTTTAATTATTCTGATAACAGCTACACTATTAACGCCCCAATGCCTACCAGCCCGGTTACTTTTAAGGATGTCAGGCGTTTTCACGATGCCACAAACACTTACTATGCCGAAGGCTATGCAGGTATTCAAAATGTAGCATGGGCTGACGATCTGCGCCTTACCTTGATCAGTTCTAGCTTTTACAAGGAAATACAGCATGATTCGCAGATGGATAAAGTGTATGGCGACCCTTATTCGAAAGAAAGAAATTACACCGGTTTGCTGACCTATAAAAAGAACTTTTTAAATGAACGGTTGAAAACAAATATTGTAGGAACATATAGTTTATTCAAAACTAAGTTCATCGATACCGCGACCGTAAGGTATGATTGGGATGGTAAGATCATCGGCAGTAACTTAAAACCCGGCGAGATCAACATGGGAAATAATCAACATATTGATTACCGGTTTTTTTCTTCACGCGTAAATCTTTCCTATGAGCTTTCAGACCGGCATACCCTCGATTTCAGTGAATTGTTTTACCAGCAAAACCGCAAAGGCAGTGATCCGCTAGGTGCTATTTCAGCTATCGAAGGCATTGACGTGCTTAGCGTACCCGCGGTTTACCGGAAGGATAATACAGCATTGGGTCTTCGCTCAAATTGGTTGGGCAAGGAAATGGAAAGCATTATTGCGGCTAAATACTATCATTTTAAGACGGAAGGTTATACAACAGACAATTTTGGAATGGGATACCGGTCTTCCGGCAGCGGGCAGAGTCTGGGTTATATGGGTGGATTGAGGTGGAGCCGGGGTAATTATCTGGTTAAAGCTTCCTATGAATACGCCACCCGCCTACCCGATGAATACGAAATTTTCGGTGATGCCAGACTGATTAAAGAAAACATGGACCTCAAGCCGGAGCGAAGCCACAATATCAATGTGAACGGACAGTACCGGATAGAAAATGGAGATCAGGTCTTCACGTTCTCCACCGGTATTTTTTACCGGAAGGTAAAAGACATCATCTTCCTGCAGCTTGATATTCCGTTCAGCAGGTACATTAACTATGAGCAGGCTAAAGTAAAAGGTATTGAGCTGGAAGCCAGTTATGCGCCCTCCAAACGTTTTGATGTCGGAGCGAATGCCACTTATCAGGATATCCGCCGGATCGATATCAAAGAAGCTATGTTTAGAAATCTTGAGAATTCGAGAGTGCCCAATGTCCCATTTTTGTTCGGTAATTTCTGGTTGAACTACTACTTCAAAGACGTACTGCATAGCGGAGATCGCGTGGAATTAAATTGGAACGGAAATTACACCCACCGGTTCTTTTTACACGCTATTCCAAAAAACCAGGAACCAGGCCTGTTTGAGAAGTCTGGCAATATTCAGACCTCTTTGATAATTCCGAGAGATGGCAGGCTGGGACAGTTTGCAAACAATGCCGGAGCCTATTATCACTTCGCAAAGCCTAAGCTAACGCTGTCGGCTGAGTGCAGAAATATCGGAGATGTTAAGCTATATGATAATTTCAACATACAGAAACCAGGCAGAGCACTCTATTTCAAAATACTATACCAATTTTTTTAATCACTCTATACAAATTAAGAATTAATATGAAACGTAACAAATTTTGCGTAATGATGATCGGTCTTTCTGCACTGATGGTTTTTGGCTCCTGCAGCAAGGATAATGATGTCGAACCAGCACCTCCTGGCGGCGATCTGCCAGCAAATGAAACCTGGATTATTTACAACGCCAACGCCAACTGGAGTGGTGGAATTTACGCGCTGAAAGATAAAAAAGCAAGGGAAATAAACCTTTCCGGCATGCCTTTTTTCCAGGTAAGCAGCTCATTGGGTGGAAGTGTTCTTGGAAAAACACTCTACAAGGTTAATAGTGCCTCAAATGCGCAGGGAATTCTGAAACTTGGTCTTAATTCTGCAGGTAATGTAACCGAAGATAAATTTCTACCATCGCTTTCCTCGGCGTATATCTCTAACTACCTGGTGGCAAGTCCAACCGAGGGCTATTACTGGGATGACGTAAGAGGAGGATTAAAGGTGCAGAAATTCAATCCGACTACTATGGAACGCACGGGTGAGATTGACTTTAGCTCCTTATCAGAAGGTCTGCCTAATGAATCTGCAGGGCAACTGATCCTGGCTAAACGTGATGATAAGCTTTACGTAGATTTATTATTGGGGACAAAACAGGCCGGAGACTGGCAGGTATCACCAAAAAACAAAGAAGTTGCTCTAGCGGTTTATGATCTGACCAATAACAAAA
Organism: Pedobacter antarcticus; assembly: GCF_900112985.1. GTDB lineage: Bacteria > Bacteroidota > Bacteroidia > Sphingobacteriales > Sphingobacteriaceae > Pedobacter > Pedobacter antarcticus. The sequence continues at coordinate 368,747 of NZ_FONS01000004.1, read as the reverse complement.
TCCTGAATGTTACGAAATTTGCCGGAACTACAAATCTGGGTGTATTTATAGACCACGTACTTTGGGGCCTTGATGAGAAAACCAAAGATCTGTACTTTGTTGCAGTAGGTGACATGAAAAGGCAACCATCAAATTACTCTTCTAAAATTGTACGTATTAAAAGTGGAGAGACACAGTTCGATCAAAACTTTTCTATTGATATCAAGTCATACCAGTTCCCTGCTGAATTTAACAGACTGTTTGTATACGATAGTAAGATTTATACTACTATCCCTTCACGCGGTGTTTCTTATTACGGTGGCGCACAGCACGGTGTCTCTTACAGAAGTGATGTCTGGTTCTGGAACGAAATTGACGCAACAACGAAAAAAGCTAAACGCCTACCGATTCCAGCTGACAGCTTCTACGGTACACAAAACCCTTTCTTGCACAACGGCGAGATTTATTTCCTTTCTAACAATACTTCAGAAGGCTATTCTGGCGTAAATCAATATAACCCTGCTACAGGAACCGTTAAGGAAACTTTTCATTTGAAAGAGAGTGGAAGACTAAATGGGTTCAATATCATCGCTGATTAAGCGAGCCTGGAAGTTTTAATAAGACACGAAAAATTATGAAGATGAAAAAATGGAATATTTTATTGCTCACTTTTGCAATTAGTCTAATGACCACAGGCGCGTTTGCCCATGCAATCTGGATTGAAACAGCTAATACTGGTCAGATCGGCAAAGCGCAAACTGTGAGAATCTACTACGGAGAATTCGTTGACGGAGAACGCGATAGTGTAGCCAAATGGTATTCAGATATTAAAGATCTGGAACTTTGGCTGGTTGGGCCGGATCAGAAGAAAATAAAGTTAAAAACTACCGCAGCCGCAAATTATTATGAAGCGAAGTTTACTCCGGGTAGTAACGGGGCATATACATTAACGATAAGCCATCAGGCTAAGGAGTTAGGCGGCGAAACCAAATATCATTTTCTGGCTAGCGCAGATGTTACTGTGGGTAAACCGGCAGGTAAAAGCACAGTTTTTGTTAATAGCTTACAGCTTCAAAAAAGTGAGATTACAAGCGCTCAGGTGAACAAGCAGATAATGCTGAAAGCTTCTCACAATAATAGTGACGCTGCTAAAATGAAAGTTTCTGTTTTTTCACCAAATGGATGGTCAAAAGAATTAACTACTGACACCACAGGCAGTGTTTCATTTCTCCCTCCCTTCCCGGGCAGATATGTGATCGAAATTTCGGACATGGATAAAACAGCGGGCGAACATTATGGCAAACCTTACCAGGAAACCTGGAGTGGCGCCACTTATAGTTTCGAAGTTAAATAATCTAGTAATAAAAAAAGGAACCGATCGTAGCTGTTGTGCAACAGCCACGATCGGTTCCTTTTTTTATATTAAACCAGATTTATTTATCTAATTAGATTCCAACAAACTTAAAAGGCTCTGCCGCTTTAAAATCCGAATTAGACAGGCCATTTATAGCCGTGCTCTGTTTCAGAGCGAGCTTCATAGATTTTGCACCCTCTTTTAAATCAAACTTTTTAAGGTCGACCCAAAAAGTACCTGGTGTTAAAACGTTCTCGAAGTAATACACCTTATTTTTCTGATCTGCTACAGATCTCCAACGGGTTGAGGAAATATTCGGTTCTGCTACTGAACTGATTCCAAAAGGTACAGAGCAATTTCTAATTACACTGAATACGCTCGCAACAGCGATCCTGGTATCTTCCGTTTGTGGAATAGCATTAATATAGTACGAAGCGCGGACAAAACGATCAGCAGCTCGGTTGGTACCCGGCAACATCATTGTTCCCGGAATCCCCTGCCAATAGCTGTTCAATGCCAGCTGCTCTCCGAAGATTGGAGAGTTGGTCATTACTGTATAAGAGGCATCGTGATGGATAACCAATTTTCCATTAATGTATTCAAATATTGCATTATCTCCGGAAGCGTCGGAAATGGATAAATGAAGTGTCGTAAACTTTTTAGTGCCGGGAATATAATCACTGACTATAACGAACGATTCGTCCTTTAATGCAGTTACAGCATCATTTACATTGGCAAAATTATCCAATACGTACTGCGCCCAAGCCGATATTGCAACCCCCTTTTTATTTCCAGATGGATCAAATTTTGGATAACTGGACTCCACCAGCCACAATACATTTGCTACGAGTCCTTTCTCGTTTAAACCGTCAACGGTCGCAATATCCCAGGCACTTGAGATGACACTTCCATATTTAGAAGTCCATTTCAGGGATTGGGGTCCGACTTCACCATTTCTGACTATTCCTCTGGGAAATACCCATAAGTTAGCAGCAATATCATCCTTCCAGTCCATACTGCGCGCTGTAATTACGGTTCCATTTGGACCTTTATACACCACTCGTGTACAAGCAAGAGACTCCTTCTGATGCAAAAGGAATACTACAAAAACAAAAGAGAAAAGATACTTCATATTTACAGATTTAATTAATAACCGACTAATATTACCCCTTAAGATATGTGCGGATGGATACCGTACTATATATTTATAATATGAACTAAATAATGTACTGATATTGCCGTAGCATTTCACATTAAGATAAAGAATGTTTTTCATACAAGATATTAATTTTATCGATTTATGATCGACTTTCAACAGTCATTCAGCAAACCGACACCTCAAACTTAACCAAGGGTTAATGGATTCATGGTCGGGTTTCGCCAACATCTAGTACATACTTTGTTCACTGTTTCTTCATACTTCCTTCATTGTTCGTTCATTCGAGATTGAACATATATTGAAGGAACATTGTATGGAGTTTAAACAAAACCTTACGAACAGACGAAACACAGCTTATCGTCCAGAGAGAATTATAAACGTCCTCTCGCCTCATTCCCTCCGGCGTCAATATTGTCTTTGTTATTTTTCTTCTTGCCTTTTGAAAAATTATAGGTAAGCCAGATTCCAGCATACCTTGCCCAGTCGACTTTATTTCTGATCACGTTCCTTCTAAACTCTGGCGTATTAATCTCATAATGTGGTTTGTATAGATGGAATGGATCTTGTAATTCCAGCCTTGCGGTCAGCCGATCCCCGAAAAAACTCTTCTTAACGGACAAATCCATTTTAGCAACGTTAAACTGATCATAGATTCCATAAAAACTATTCCTGCTAAAAGACCCTGAAATTTCCATAAAATAGTTGCCTGGCAGATTAAACTTACTAGAGGCCCATACATTCTGAGATAGTTTAGACCGGTGTACCGCAGGTGTTGATTGAATATCTATTGTGGTATATCGCAGTGTGGCATTGGTGTTAAATTCCCACCAATTTGTAAGTTTTAACGGGATATATACAGACATAAATACATTATTATTGTCGCTGATATTCTCATCTTTTGAAATAATAAGATCGCCAACATTTGTGACATTAGTAGCGATAGCATTACGCGTATTCTGATATCCGGTAGTGATAGAATATTTATTTTTCCATAGATATTCCAGCTGTAGATTATCACTGAAATAAGGCCTTAAATCTGGATTGCCTTCCCAAATATTGTTGAGGTTAGTGTAAGTTATAAAAGGATTCAGATCTCTGAATCCAGGTCGGTTTATCCTTCTGGAATAAGAAAGTGTTAGGGAATGGTCTGCTCCGATTTTTCTATTTACATATGCCGAAGGAAAAAGGTTCCACTGATTACGACCGATAGTTTTTCCAGTTGTTATTGATAACCCGTTATAATTAGTTTGTTCAGTTCTCAAACCAATCTTTATATCCCATTGGTCAAAGGATTTTGCAAGGGTTCCATAGAAGGCCAGAATATGTTCATTGTATAAAAATCTGTTTGACTGTAATGTATCCAGGCTGGATTGTTCACTAAGCCCCTGTCGATAATCCATTGAATAATCCGTTTTGGAATTCGTGTATTTACCACCAGCACCTAGTACCCACGATTTAGAAAAATATTTTTCAAAATCTATATTGATAACATGAACCGAAGATTTACCCCTGGTGTCGGTAAATAAACTATCACGGGGATGAGATTCTATCCCTCCGCCATTTAAAAACTGGCTTTCTATAGCTGATGGGTCTCTTAATCCATAATATATGTAACTATAACCTGCATCTAATTTGCTGCCCAGGGTATCGAGTTTGTTCCGGTAAAAGACATTTGTCATTTGGTTAGTGTAACGAAACCTGGTATCCTTGCTGGTATATAAAGATGAATCAATAGAATTTGTGTGAGCATTAGCTAAATAATCGATATTAGTCGTTGTTAGATTACTAATATCGCCGGGGTTGGAAAACTTATTATAACTGACACCGATTGTTTGTTGAAGGTTGAGGTTATAATCAAGTCCGATATTGTAACCAATAGAATGATAATCTTCTTTATATTTCTCGGTTTGAGGGCTATAAACACCCGTAGATTTGAACTCCTGTATTATACTATCATCATAAAAAGCAGGCGCACGCCGATAATTGAAACCGCCTTGTACGTTCAGTTTACCAGCCCTGTAGTTCAAAAACGTTGAACCCATGCGATTATGAGAACCATTATACCAGTAACTGCTGCTCACATTACCGGACAGTCCATACCGGTATTCCGACTTCAGTACTATATTAATAATCACCCCACCATTTTGGGCGTCATATTCAGCACCAGGAACAGCTCTTAATTCATAAGATTTGACGGATTCTGAAGGAATAGAACGTAAATAAGCAAATAACTGATCTCCCTGCAACATGACTTTTCTATTGTCTACATAGACTGTCACACTTTCTGAACCGCGGAATAGAATATCTTTTCCTTCTACACGTACGCCTGGAATAACGTTGAATAACCTGAGGGCATCCTCCCCTTTTTCATATACACTACCTTCGACGTTCAACGTCAGCTTATCGGTAGATCTTCTGAGCAGCGGCGTTCTACTCCTGATAGTAACTCCGTTTAATTGTATAGATTTTGTTTTTAGAATGATATCAGGCAACTCAAGGGAACTTGTATCTCCGACATTCACTTTCAATATCAAGCTATCAGTTCCGGGCGAAAATACTTTAAGCAGATAATCTCCTTGTTCATACACTTTCAGATTAAACCTGCCGGCTGTATCTGCAAGAGCCGATGTTATAAGTTGAGAATTGGTAGCCTTATTGATTTGTATTGTAGCGAATTCAACAGTTTTACGGTCCGAAGTGAGTATCCTCCCTTTTAACATATACGCTACTTGCTGTTGTTTCTTTAGTAAAATGTTATTGTTGATTTGGCGGAAAGAGAATCCGGTATTTTTCAGCAGTTCATATAGTGTGTTTTCTACTGTCCGGGTACGGAACGCTATATTGAGATCGGTAATTCGCTTTATTTCGGATTTTCTGTAATAAAAGCGAAAAATTGATTGTTCCTCGATTCTTTTGATACCGGTGAGTAAACTTTCATCTTCCAGTTTCAGGCTGACTTTATAATCACGCATACTCTGACTGCTTACCGGCACAGCCAGAAGGACCTGAAATGAAATTAAGATAAAAAGAAATACGACGGTACTTACACGCATCAACCAGATTATAAAATGTCTATTTAATAATAATACACGAGCGAGATAGGCGCACGTCGTCCCCATATTCCACAGTATTGCAGAATTTTTCATAATTTTAAAATGTTTTAAGTGATTCCCATTATTTAAAGCCCCGGAAACTCCGGGATACCTGTAGACCGATGGCCGTCGGTTTACAGGCTTTTTAACTGAACCTGCCTCCTGGAAGCATTTCAGGATATATATAGCTTAGTCGTTATTCATTATATATTTTTCTTAACTACGGTTAATTACAGCCTTCGCCATTGATAGTTATATGATTGCGGGAAGACCTCTGCCAGGTTGAATTATTGAAGCCACATATCACGTCAAGAATATCATCCAGCTTATCGCCCTTTAATGCGGTACCGCTAAACCGGCAATCTTTCAGTTTATCATTCTTAAAAGTAATCTTCACATGAAAATGCTGCTCCAGCTGTGTCGCTGCCTCAGCAAATGTTACATCGTCAAAGAGCATATCATTCTCCTGCCATGCAATAACGGATCTGGCATCAACTGTTTTTTCAGCGGCCTTTCTGCTCAGTAGATCAAGGCTTATCTGTTGGTTAGCCGTAAGAATGCTTAGCAGTTTACCGTCATCAGCTACGCTGACTTTACCTCTGGTTACGGTAACTTCCAAGGTGTGCTTTTTTTTATCTTCTTTAATATTAAAAGCAGTTCCAAGCACCCTGGTGACCACATCGCCAGTGTGGATTAGAAATGGTTTGGCCGCATCATGCTGCACATCGAAATAAGCTTCTCCTGAAAGGTAGACCTCTCTTGAATCGTCGTTAAAAACTTTGGGATATCTGAGTTCAGCGCCCGCATTTAACCAAACGGTAGTACCGTCTGCAAGAGTTATCTGCTTTTGCTGGTGGTCAGGGATGGATATTGAAGCTAAACTTCCTGACAGGATTTGGTTCTCCAATAATGGCCAGCCTAGATATAGACTGAAACTAACGATTAATACCGCCGCCACACCTGCAATTTTGTACCAAAGGTATTTCCTCGAAGCCAATGGTATAACCTGGGGTGAGTTCTGCTTAATCGTGTCTTTAATCTCAACAAGCACGTCTGAAAGCCACTGGTCTTTATCTGTTCGATCTAACTTTTGCCAATCCGGATCGGCATTTCCGTTATCTGCCAGCCATTTTTCGACGAGCAGATTTTCTTCTGCAGAAGTTTCCTTATTAAGATAACGGACTATTAAAGCTTCGATATTATCGCGGTTCATTTTATCGGATTTGAGCAATAGCCGTTTGAACCGCCATTTAGTACTATGCCTAAATAAAATATTTTTAATAAATTTTATTGGAAGATTAATGCGGATACCAAAGCGATGACACAGAGACAGAACAGACAGGTTAAAACCCTTCGTAAATGCTTTAATGCAGAGGTCAGCTGGTTTTTCACTGTTTGTTCGGAGAGCTGTAATTTACCGGCGATTTCAGTGATACTCAGGTTTTCTTCACGACTTAAATGATAAATCTCTTTCACTCTTGGGGAGAGTTCTTCTAACGAATTTCCTATCCGTAGTTTTAGTTCTTTCGCAGCAATTTGTTGTTCAATTTCTGATTCTAAACTTATATGTAAAGCGAGTATCATTTCAGAATAATCTTCGTGAGTGATATTCTTTCTGATTTTGTCAATAATGCGGTAACGAACCATTGTGAATAAATAAGCTTCTAAACTCCGGTCTACCTTTAATGATTTCCTTTCCTCCCATAATTTCACAAAGAGGTCATGAATGATGTCACGCGGATCATCAAGATGGTACAGTTTAGAACTTGCAAATCCAACCAATTTCTCAGCGTAGCGGTGATAAATTTCTGTAAAAGCGGCTTCATCATCTTGCTTTAAAAGATCGACCAACTGGAGATCGCCTGATAATTTATATACAGCCATTTAGATTTGATTAACCATTTCGCCCAAAACTACAGGAAATGGCGTACCGGCACAACCCTTAATTAATTAAAGTTAAATTGTAGCGTTTAACAGGTGGGCCCGATGATAAGGTTTTCATCCTTCATACTCAATATCAAGATTAAACTGATATAGCAATCCAGCTAAATTTAGCGCTGAGAATTTTGCCTGTTTTATCTTATTGACCGCAGGATCTAAGCTGAAATTCCTGGCCGTCCGGAAATCTGCCTTCTCTAAAATTGACCGGACAAAGGTCGCTCCTGAAAGGTCGCAATTGTGAAAAGTACTAGACGTTAAATCAGCCTCTTCAAAGTCGGTCTCTTTAAGAGAACAGTCTGTAAAAGTGGTCTTTCTAAGTTTAACACCGTAAAAAGTCGAATAGTCCAGATGGCTTTGTTCGAAACGGAAGGAAAAAAGGAATTTATTACACTTTGAAAAGTCAATACCTAATATTTTACACCCCGTGAATACAGCATCTTTAAATCCAGTACCGGTGACAATGGTCAATGAAAAATTGCATTGCTTAAAATGACAGTCCATAAAATCATTATGGCTTAAATCACTTTTAGAAAAGTCGCAGTTTACAAATTCACAACCGATGAATTCCCGGTTAGCCAGACGTTTTTCTGCGTAATTAATATCAGTAAATGTTTTGTCTTCGTGGGTGATAGTTTCCTCGGAATCGCTCATAACAAAAAGGTGTCTTAAAAATTTAAAAGTTTATCAAAGATCTTATATAAATCCTCAATAGAAGTTTTAGCTTAAAAATTTTTTATAAATAGTTGATTTTTTATAAATTTATAGTTGAGTTATGATGTTGTAAACCTTTAATTGCATATTCCATGAAAAAAAATATACTATCTGAATTAACTCTGGATGAACTAAATAAGCAAAAAAAATCAACACGTGGAATACTAATTGCAACGAGTATTGTAATGCTAATCCTCTCCAGCGTAATCTTGTATCTGAGTATTGCCAAACACAATATGTCACTAATTACATTCATCCCTATTTTCTTTCTGAGCATGTTCCCAGGTTTTATCAAATTAAGCCAGGTAAATTCTGAAATAAAATCCCGTAATCTCAATAATTAAGGCACTCCTGCCTGAAGATAACAGCAACGTTAAAATTAAACTGTTATTATTTTCATTGTAACCTGTTTCCCTGATTTAGGGTCTTAGATGCCATACCGCATTTTAAACCCAAAATTCATGAACCCGCTTAAAAAATCCAGGAGGCTACCATCCATTTTACTTTTTTTTATATACTTCATTATAATTTCTTCTCTGACTGCTTTTATCACAGTCAGACAACTTCCTGGAGATACATCTCGCTGCGATTACTGCCAAAACAAAGAAGCCCGGAATTTAAGCGACTCATTAGACGTATTACTTAACCAGGTTCAACAATCCTTTGGCAACAATGCCATCAATTTAACTTTAGGGGTTGTAAAAGACGGCCAGGTTTTTCTAAAAAAGAACTATGGTTATTCCAACCCGGAGAAAAAGACTGCCTTCTCTGACCATTCTCAAATTTATCTTGCATCGACATCTAAATCATTAACGGGTACGCTGGCAGCGGTTCTAGATCATAAAGGAATTATAAAACTGGATCGAACCCTCGCGGATTATTTGCCAGAGCTGAATTTTGAGGATAAAAATATACATCCCGATCAAATTACCATTGCGTCCCTGATTACCCATACGCATGGCATTAAGAAAAATATACTACTGCCCTGCCAGATACCAGCTTTTATTATTCCAATTTAGGTTCTGTTATTTATGCTTTGATAGTGGAAAGGCAGACTGGTAAACCCTGGCAGCAGGTTATGGCCAATGAAGTTTTTAAGCCCTTAGGCATGCATTCCACAACTGCCTATATTTCCAAAGTGAATCCGCATTATCTTAGTTATGTAATTGACGACTCAGAAGGGAAACAAACAAGTGTATTTGACAAGGCAGATAATTCAATGTCAGCTGCAGGGGGGCATTTAAGTACTGTAGATGATTTACTGAAATATCTTCAATTTTTCCTGAGTGATGGAGATTCTACTCCAGGATTGTTAAGTAACAAGCAATTAATGTTTGCCCGATCTCCAATTGTAGTACAAAGTAACAGATATCAGTCATATGGGAGATATGGATACGGATTAGGGTGGGAACGACGGCTTGCCCCATTTGGTTGCAAATTACCTCTATAATTCAATTTTGAATAAAAAAAATAAAGACAGCATCCTCAAAGCCAATCTGGTATCGCTGAAGCAAAATTTCGACTCGGATCTGAAAGAGACAAAAAAAGTTAATGAAGCAATGCGCGTCAAAATACCAATGGACGAAAAATATGCTGGTATTTACAAAGGCGGCGAAAGATCGGGTTATATGGAAATAAATAAAAAAGGCAAAGTTTCCTGGGGCAATTTGAAAGGGCAGTTATACATGTTATCAGATAGTACAGGGCTAATTAATTTCAGAACAATGTTGAGGTCCTTTTCTGTGAAAAAGGACCATGGCGCCGTGCTTGGCGTTTATTCTAATGAAAGGTATTTCAGCCGCTGATTAATAGGCTTTAAACTCCCTCAATTCTTCATTTTTTAATCTTTTATTCATATTTCCGGTAAAATCTCTTTTTTTCATCTCACCAACCATCTGAGCAAAGTAAAAACCATGTCCTATTATAATACAGTTTTGATTCTCACTCAGAATATGATCTAAAAATTGATTTATACGTGCCTGAGAACTCCTTTTCGTCTCTGGTTGATTTGAAGAATTAAAATACCACTGCAATCTGCCGAGGACCATCCATAAAAAAATTGGTAGTCGCAATTTTGTACGAATGAATGGCTTTATAGGAATTTCGTTTAAAAGCGCTGTTGCTATGACTTCAATTTCTTTCTGAAACAAGTTATTACTGGTTTGTTCCGTTCTTATTAAGCTACTGATGTAAACAGGTTGTTTTTCTATTTTCAATTTTTCGCCGGACTGCACAGGTGAGTTATCATACTCCTTGCAGGCAGATACGAATGAATCTGCATTATAAAATTTGTCCCAATTAAATAATACTTTGGAATGTCGTATAAAAGTTATTTTCATAATCTAATCATTTTAGGAAGGCTCCGCTCCCATTAAGATTTCTGACTATCAGGGTCAAGCCACGCCAAAAATAAAAGATTGGACTGGTAACTTTGTTTTGTCAGTGTAAAGCGTATGAAATGATGTATTCATCGGGACAATTAGTTAAATTTAAATGTACTCGACATTTTGAGCTTTCTTAAATCATAAAAAAACCGATTTTATGGCTACAGTAGCACTTCGAAGTTCCCAAGGTAAATGGGTTATGGTCTGTACCATAATGGCTTCCGCAATGGCTTTTATAGATGCTACTGCACTCAATGTAATCCTTCCCTCATTACAGAAGAACTTAAAGGCTTCGGGTCCGGATCTCTTTTGGATATTAAACGCTTATTTATTGATGCTGGCCTCGCTCATTTTAATCGGCGGTACTCTGGGCGACAAATTGGGACGCAAAAAAGTATTCATGACCGGCATATTTATCTTCATTCTGGGTTCTGTTGCCTGTGGATTTTCATCTGGTGCAACTATGCTGATCATCTTCAGGCTAATCCAGGGAATTGGCGGCGCATTAATGATTCCAGGAAGTTTATCTTTAATTTCTTCTTCAATCAATGAAAAAGAAAGGGGAAAAGCAATTGGAACCTGGTCTGCGGCAACCACCTTAGTTACCATGGGAGGACCCGCACTGGGAGGCGCGCTGGCAGATGCTGGTTTATGGCGCTACATTTTTTTTATTAATGTCCCTATTGGCCTTATCGTACTTTTCTTTCTGACTTCAAAAGTTAGCGAGAGCAAAGAGGAAACGGCGCACACAGGACTCGATTTCTATGGGGCCATTACTATCGCTGCCGGGCTGGCAATGTTAACTTTTGGATTCCTGCGTCTGCCGGCGGTTGGTTTCATTCATCTTCAGAGCTTCGGTTCAATTGCAGGCGGAATTGTATTTCTGTTCGCTTTTATTGGGATAGAACGTAAAAGCAGCCACCCAATGATGCCTTTAAGTTTATTTAGTAATCTCATTTTTAGCGGAACAAATCTGCTCACCTTTTTCCTTTATGCAGGCCTTGGTACAGGTATGTTATTTATCTCACTAAATATGGTCCAGGTACAAGGTTATACACAACTGGAGTCGGGTCTGACCTTTCTGCCATTTACTTTTTTTATGGTAATTAATGCGCGTTATGCAGGCAGCCTGGCAGACAAATACGGACCAAGGATATTTCTTATCTCAGGCCCTTTTTTAGCGGGAACGGGGTTACTGTTACTCTCTTTTATCGGGCAGACCAGTGGTGCCTCTGATTACTGGACTTCCTTTTTCCCTGGTATCCTTGTTTTCGGTTTTGGGATGTCCCTCACCGTCGCTCCGCTTACTGCGGCGGTTATGGGCTCTGTAAGCGACAACCTTAGCGGCACCGCATCTGGCGTTAATAATGCTGTCTCAAGGATAGCTGGTGTTTTCGCAAATGCAGTTCTGGGTTCTGTAGCCGTACTTTTATTTTCTGCAGCTCTGCAGAAAGAGATTAAGACGGACACATTTGACCTGCAGCAAAAACAAACTATAATAGCTCAGGCAGCTAACCTTGGAAACGCAAGTGTACCTGAAGGTTTTACTTTAACTGAGGGACAAAAAATCAAGAAAGCGTATCAGGCCGGTTTTATAAACTCCTACAATGTAATTATGAAAATTTCGGCTGTACTCGGATATACTGCATCTTTAATGGCTTTGATATTTATACGAAAAAAAGCAACCAAAATTACTCCAGATTATAAACAGTGTTTATCTGCCTGATGGCGATTTTTGTATACTTTTGCATAAAAACTAAAAATATGTCTTTTGAGTCCCTGGGTCTGTCATGCGCTTTATTGAAAACATTATCAGATCAGAATTTCACCATTCCTACTCCTATACAAGCAACAGCTATACCAGCGATACTAGATAAAAAAGATGTATTAGGCATCGCTAAAACCGGTTCTGGAAAAACAGCTGGTTACGTTTTGCCCCTGCTAATGAATTTACAGCATTCACTGGGTGTGAAAAACCGCCATGCAAATGTATTGGTTTTAGTACCCACACGCGAACTTGCAGAACAGGTAAAGGATGTTTTTAAGCTTTTCAGTAAAGCAATTCCCGAACCCATCAAAACACTGGCTGTATACGGAGGCGTTTCAATTAACCCCCAAATGATGGCCATGCAAGGTGTAAATATACTTGTTGCAACCCCGGGAAGGCTATTGGAATTAGTAGACTCAAATTCCGTCCACCTTTCAGCTATCGAAACTCTGGTTCTCGATGAAGCAGATAAAATGCTTAATCTTGGATTTAAGGAAGAAGTGAATAAAATTATAGCTCTTCTACCTGCAAAGCGTCAAAATATATTGCTATCGGCCACGCTGAGTAATGATCTTAAAAATATTCATCAGATCTTATTGCATGAGCCTGTGATTATAGAGATCGAAGCCGAACAAGAGTCACTGGATCTTATACATCAGACAGCCTACTTGGTTCAAGAAGAGAAAAAGGGTCCTTTTTTACGTCGTCTTATCAGTCATCATGAAATGAAACAGGTCCTTGTATTTGCCTCTTCAGTTCATCAGGTCGATGTAATCGTTAATAAGCTGCGTAAAAATAATATTGATGCAAAAGCTATTCACAGTAAAAAAAGTCAGGGGGCCAGAACTGAAGCATTATCTCACTTTAAATCAGGCAAAATCAGTGTTCTTGTAGCAACCGATTTAATGGCAAGAGGCATTGATATCAATTTTCTTCCGTTTGTAATAAATTACGAATTGCCACGGTCGCCTAAAGACTATATTCATAGAATTGGCAGGACCGGTCGTGCCCAGGCACCTGGTGAGGCGATCTCCCTCGTGAGCCAGAATGAGTTACATCATTTCGAGGTAATCCAAAAGAAGATGGGTAAAAAGATTGAATTAATAGATATCGAACGCCAGGGGTATACAATCTAATTTGATAGTTCTGTTATCAGATTGCTGGCAGATATAGAAAAAACTGTACCTTAGCGGCAATATGGGTTACGCAAAAGAAAGAGGAAAGCTTGAAAAGCTGTCGGCAAAAATTACTGGTCTGACGATTTATGATGATAGAAGTCTTGCCGTTATAACGGATATATATGAACAATATTCGCATACAATTAGGATATTAAAAAACAAAGACCCTGAGAACTTCAACGAACTATATATCAATGATTTACAACAGGTAAAAGAATTCAAAAAGTCGCTTAAAGTGAGTGAAGAAGATGAAGATCGCCAAAGTAAATTCTTAAAATATAAAGAGGTGCTGATGGCCGCAATGGTTAAAACTATTCTGGTTACAAACACTATTCTATAATTCGGTTCATCGGGAATAATCCTGGTGGTCCTCTGCAAAATAAAAATATCAAAAACCCGATAATCTAATGATTACCGGGTTTTTAATTTAAACTGGGTTAAACCCTTCATTTTGCTGTTATTTCCACCAATGATAGTAATTATGCTGCCCGTCATAGATAAATCCTGTACGAGGATATAATCTATTTCCTGTATCATTCGTTTTTTCGGTTTCAAGCATTAAACCACAAGCATCAGTTTCTTCACACCATTTTTTACTACGCTCGATAAGTGCCCCGGAAAGTCTCCTCCCCCGATAATCCGGATGAACAAACAAGTCGCTTAAAAGCCATTGTTTCTGCAATTTAGTGTAATGGAATAATTTGTATAATTGAACAAATCCTACAGCTTTATCATCCACTATCGCAAGAAAAATAACTGACTCACTATTCAGAAATCTCTCTTTCAGGAATGCCTTGCCTTTTTCAACGTCAGAATCCTGGCGGTAAAAAATGCGATAAAGGTCAAACAATACTGCAACTTCATCCAAATCCTCTAAACTTGCTTTTCTAATTTTGTAATCCATTTCATATTTCATTTAGTTTACAAAACTATGCGGTCACAGGACTACATTTGTAATCCAGTTTTAACATCAAAGGTAGTCCAGCATGTTTTCATACGAACATATTATTCCAATAGAAAAAAAGAGTAAAATTCCTGTCTACAGGCAAATAGCTATTTCGATAATCAATGCAATAAGAAATGGCATTTTTAAACCCGGAACGCACCTTCCCAGTAGTCGCGAATTGGCCAAAACCTTATGTGTACACCGTAAAACGGTCATTGCAGCCTATGAAGAATTAAATACACAAGACTGGATTGTGATCATTCCCAGAAAACATGTTGCAGTCTCACAATACATTCCACTACTTAAACCACAAAAGTGGGACGAGGAAACGATAACTTCTTCTTACGGACATGAGTTTAAACTCCCATTTGATACAGTGAATGAAAATTTAAATGAAGAAACTATATCTACTGCTTTAGACATCATCATAGATGATGGATATCCAGATGTAAGGCTCTCTCCGATAGATGAATTACTGAAAACTTACCGCTCCCTCACTTATCGAAAGTACGGGATAAAAAATGCCAATAAGGGAACTACGCAAGGAACATTAAAACTGAGGGACGAACTAGTTAATTACCTGTCTGAGACCAGGGGATTGAATATTTCTGCAGCAAATATATTGATTACTCACGGAGCGCAGATGTCTATTTATTTATCTGCACATCTGCTTTTAAATCCAACTTCCAGTATTATCGTCGGCAAACCTAACTACCCGATCGCCAATATGGCATTTGAACGAACTGGCGCAAAATTAATTGAGGTAGACGTCGATGAATACGGAATTGACACAGATAAGATTGAAGCTATTTGCGAGAAGACAAAAATAAATGCGGTATATGTGATACCACATCACCACTATCCAACAACGGTAACCCTAAGCGTGGCTAGAAGGATGAAGTTACTGGAGCTATCAAAGCAGTTTTCATTCGCGATTATCGAGGACGATTATGACTACGACTACCATTATACTTCTTCTCCCTACCTACCATTAGCAAGTGCTAATCATAATGGCAACATCATTTATATTGGATCATTTTCTAAAATACTAGACCCTTCAATTCGTATCGGCTTTATGGTAGCGCCGGCAAACTTCATAGTGCAATGCACAGCCTTAAGAAAAGTAATCGACTTTGGAGGAGATGGTTACATGCAAAACTCCCTGGCGACACTCATTAATGAGGGCGAGCTCAAAAGACATCTTAAAAAAGCAAAAAAATGTTATCTTAAAAGAAGGGATTACTTAGACCAATTGCTGAATGAACATTTAGCAAAATACATTTCTTATACGCTTCCCACGGGAGGAATGGCTATCTGGATTAAGCTCAATCCAGATTTTCCGGTTGAAGCAATGACAAAATACAATCTCAAGATCAATAGATTAGATTCAGCTCAAAATGCATTCCGATTTGGGTTTGCGTCCTTAGATGAAAAAGAGCTTGAAATGACAGTCAAGGCTTTGAAGGAAAATATTCTCAGTATTGAAAATACCTTGTAAATGCATACAGCGGGTCGGGTCTCTACGCGACCCGCTGTAAATTACACTATAAAGGTATCGCTGCGACCTGATGATTGTCCCTGAAGCCTACAAATTCTTCCAGTGTGTACTCTGGACATGCCCCTTCACGCGCAGTAATAAATGCGCCCAACGAAACCGCCTGACGCATAACCTGATCTGGTGACGCACCCTTTTCTAATCTCTTTGATAGAAAACCAGCCAGAAATGAATCTCCACTGCCCACTGTATCTTTTACTTCAATAGGGATTGTCGGGTACAAATAGAAATCATCTCCATTCACATATAGAGCACCTTTGCTTCCTTTGGAGATTATAACCTCCTGCATACCAAAAGTATCCTGCAAATACCTGACGCAATCTTTCTCACTGCTATACTCTTTACCAAGAAACTCTACCATCATGCGGAGTTCTGCTTTATTAAATTTGGCGACCTGAGTTTTATGTAATAGTTCTTTAATGACATGCACATCATAGTACGGAGGGCGTAAATTGATGTCGAAAACATTGAACTTACTTGCTTCTATTAATTCAAACAGCGTGTTTTTTGAACGTTTATTTCTAGTGGCCAAGGTACCGAATACCAACGCGTCTGCGGTGGTCAGCAGTTGTTTACTTTCCGGGATAACTTCGATAAAATCCCATGCTACGTCTTGCACGATGTCATATTGTGCATCATTATTTTCATCCATTGTAGCGATAACGGTACTTGTAGGATGCACTTTGCTAATCTGTATACCAGCGACTGACATTTGCCATTCTTTGATTTTATGCAGTAGTTCATGCCCTAATTCATCATCACCGACACTACTAATCATCGTAACATCTGCCCCCATCTTAAAAAGATGATATGCAACATTAAAGGGTGCTCCTCCGGCTCTTCTGTGGCCGCCAGGAAATATATCCCATAGTACTTCTCCAAAACAGGCTATGGTAGTTCTTTTTTCTTTCATTATAAATTTAATGTGAGTTTAAGTTGTTCCGGACGAGTTACTATAATCTGTGCCTTACCGTTATACATTGAAACTTTCCCATTGATAGTTACCTTTTTATGCAAAAAAGAAGATAGTATGTCATGATCAAAATTCTTGTAATCATTTTTAGCGATGAAAACAGAAATAATCTGTCCGGGATACTTTCCCCCGATATTAAGTAAAGTGTGATTATCAAAAGCCCTTCCGTCATACACCGAATCAACTAACACAACCTCCTTACCTACAGCCTTTGTGATTTCTTTGAGATCCAATTGGCTAATTACAACATCTTGTTGTGCTTTCAACGAGAAAGACACTGCTAGGAGCGAACAGATTATTAATAGTATTTTCATATGCTTAAAGATACTTGTTATCAAACTGAACCTGTTTAATAGTATCAAAAAATAATCGTCTAATCATCCGGATGCGCTCTGAATATTCTTTGGAAACTCAGAATGCCTCACTATTTCATTAATTCACGATGCTTTGCACCCCATTCGTCCAGCTTTAACCAAATAGGCAACAGCTCACAGGCAATCGGGCTTAAATTGTATTCGACTTTCGGAGGGACCTGCGCATAAACAGTACGGATAATCAACCCATCTTTTTCGAGTTCTTTTAACTGCAAAGTCAGCATTCTTTCCGTAATTCCGTTTATCGCATCACGTAATTCTCCAAAGCGCAGGGTCCCGTTTTTCAACTGGTGCAAAATCATCATTTTCCACCGGCCCCCTATCTTACAAATGGCATATATAGAATCGCAATCCTGAGTAATTCTCGTCTCATTCAACATATTTGTTGAGTTTAGCTTTCTTTCTCCCATTATCTACAGAATTGATAATACCGCACTTTAGCATACATCTGACAAAAATAGGTGTTTATTTTAAAGCGACCTTAATTAATAAGTTAAAGTAAGTCCTCCGCCATAACCCATATCACTATCATAATGCGTGGATAATGAGAAAGCTCTGGTCATTATATACCTGAAACCAGCCATATATTCTTTATCTGTATTGACCATGAAATTGAAACGCAGCCTTTTAGTCAAAGGGACATCTTCCCGGGTCAACTGAAATCTTAAATTGCCTTTGTGGTCTACGGATGCATCGGCCACAACCAACATAGGCAAAGTGTACTGCAAGCCTATATGGAATACTTGCCTTAAGTTTTTAGTATTGTTCTGTCCGAAAATATTCCTATTCTCAGGTTCAATTATTCGTTTACGGAAGTCCCACCCTACATAAGGAAAGAGCCACTGCATCTTACCGATATACCTTCCAAAATGACTTTCACTTTCGTAACCCATGGACTTGTCAAAACCCACTCTCCATTCCGTAGTAAACCTGTAACGGGTATTCGCGAACATGATTTCCCCGTCGCTGCCGTTACTTTCAATACCTATTCTCGCCATGGGATGAAACCCGTTATCCTCCCTGAATAACATCCGCTGCGCCATTTTAGGATTAGGAATTTCCGGATTTACAGGTGAATTTTCATAGCTGAATATTCTGCCCATACCGCTCATCATATGGTATAGTATATGGCAATGAAAAAACCAGTCGCCCCCTGATTCTGATGCAGCAAACTCTATCGTATCTCTTTCCATCGGCATAATATCAATGACATTCTTCATCGGCGATCGCTCGCCCTGCGAATTCAGCAATCGAAAATCATGACCGTGTAAATGCATAGGATGCCGCATCATACTATTATTATATAGAATGATACGCACATTTTCGCCCTTTTTGATTAGGATCTTATCACTTTCCGAAATAGTTTTATTATCTAAAGTCCATACGTACCGGTTCATATTTCCTGTTAGATCGAATTTCAATTCTTTCCAGGGGCCTTCCGGTAAAACTGTATTCTTTTTTGCACGCAACATGTCGTAGTTTAAGGTAACCATTTCATTTTTCTCAGGGTACATCACAGTATTCATATCCATGGTCTGATTTTGCATTTTCATGCCGTCCATCTCCTTCATATTCCCTTTCATATCCATCATATTATTCATCATCTTCATCCCGGCAAAATAATTAAGCTTCGGCATGTGCAGAGCCGGTACCTTCTCACCCTCACCCAACCAGAGCGATGTAGATTTTGTACGATCTTCCGGGGTAACCAGAAATTCATAGCTCTTATTCTCAGGAACCGTTACGACAACATCATACGTTTCAGATACTGCAATGATCAACCTATCTACATCGACCGGCTCAACATCATTTCCATCCGTTGCCACTACAGTTATTTTACCGCCAGAGTAATTAAGCCAGAAATAGTCTGAAGCCCCGGCATTAGCGATACGCAACCTTACTTTGTCACCAGCTTTAAATTGAGGATGCAGATCCTGACTCTTGCCATTTACCAGAAACGTATCGTAGTATACATCACTGACATCCATTGCATTCATGCGTTTCCACTCATTATTTACTTTAGTTTTGAAATTACCAGATTTAATAGCTTCTGAGTAGCTCTGCGTAGTGCCTTTTTGTACAGCGAACCAATCATTTGCATTTTTTAGATTTCTATGAACTTCTTCGGGCTCCATGTTTGTCCACTCACTGATCACAACAGGTATCGTTGGAATATCCCACTCTTCTCGCTTATTAATGATGAAAGCGCCATACATTCCGATCTGCTCCTGAAAGCCACTATGGCTGTGATACCAATGTGTACCGCTCTGGATAATCGGAAATTTATAGACATAAGTAGTATGCGGTTTAATGGGCATTTGTGTCAAAAACGGAACTCCATCCATCTTATTTGGTAAAAACAGGCCATGCCAGTGTAATGAGGTTTCCACCTCCAGATTATTGTGGACATAAATCTCTGCGGTGTCTCCTTCTGTAAAAGTCAGTACTGGCATCGGAACCTGACCATTAACAGCGATCGCCCTTTTGGGTTTGCCTCCATAGTTTACGGTTGTATCTGCCACGTATAGATCATATCGTATTGTGCGGGATTCTCTCTGATTATCTACTTTTCTAAAGCTTTCCATTTTCGTTGTGCCGAGATCCTGCGCGGAGACCGATACATAAAGGCATAATAGAAAGACCATTAATATATTTTTCATTTGTATAAAATTTAATGTAAATACTGTTCCAGCCGTAGCAACAAGCTACAGCCATTGCTTTAACTACATTAATTCTATATCTGAAAACTCTGAATAACCGTCCTGATGTCCCGTTTCGGGGGGCGATCGCTATAATCCGTGTAGAAATTACAGTGCAACTCAATATCTGTTGCAGGAACAGGTAACTGATAAAAATACGCGGGTAACCAGATTACCGGCAAGGAGATCTGAACTTTGCCTATCTCCGGAATTAATTTACTCTGAACCACCAGATCATTCACCAGGCTTTTGCAACAGAAGTCATCTGGTGGAAGATTAGTGTAAGATTTCACATTAGAAAGGTGGTGATGAGTAATATTGCTTTTAGGCCTGTGTTTTTCGTTATGGGAGTTATTTTCCATGCTTAATGCGCAACCTATTCCAATAACAGTATTGAGCAAAAATATGACTAACAGAAAGATAGCTCGACTTTTCATAACTACACAAATCTAGACTAAGAATAGAAAACAGATTTACATAATTCAGTTCTTTTTTTACATTTTCCGGCGAAAAAAAAGATGCCGTATATCAAAAACTAATTGCAAAGATATTGATTGACAGACCTTAACAAAGAGGCAGTAAAGGTTATGGGCATCGCTGGGTGAAGTGCATCACGGAAATTCTTTTAAACAAGAAAGGCGCATCTAGTGCGCCTTTCTTGTTTAAAAGAAGAGATTTTATACTCCGTAAGTCGTAGAAGACGTTTCTCCCCCACGTCCTGTCCAGTTGGTATGGAAAAATTTACCACGTGGCTGATCAAGTCGTTCATAAGTATGTGCACCAAAATAATCACGCTGTGCCTGCAGCAAATTAGCTGGAAGACGCTCACTTCGGTAACCATCAAAATAGTTAATACCCGCGCTGATACAAGGTACAGGTATTCCATTCAATACTGCAGCTGAGACGACACGGCGCCATCCGGCCTGTGCATTCAGGATTTTTTCTTTGAAAAAGTCGTCAAGAATAAGGTTTTGTAATTTTGGATCCTTATCAAAAGCTTCTTTAATCTTACCCAGGAACGAAGATCTAATGATACATCCTTCGCGCCACATCAACGCTATACTTCCATAATCAAGACTCCATCCGTACTCCGCAGCAGCAGCCTGAATCATTTGATAACCCTGCGCATAAGAAATAACCTTAGAGGCGTAAAGGGCGTCACGCAGATCATTAATAAAAGCTTCTTTGTCACCCTCAAATGAAGGAGTCGGCCCAGTTAAAACTTTAGATGCTGCAACACGCTCCTCCTTTAATGCAGACAGACATCTCGCAAATACAGACTCCGCAATTAGTGTTAAGGGAACGCCAAGTTCGAGCGCTACAGTGCCCGTCCATTTCCCTGTACCTTTCTGTCCGGCAGTATCCAATATCTGATCAACCAGAGGAGCTCCATTTTCATCTTTAAAAGCAAGGATATCACTGGTTATTTCAATCAGGTAGCTATTTAGTTCACCTTTATTCCACTCATGAAAGACCTTCTGCATATCATCTGCTGACATTCCAAGCATCTCTTTCATTACCTGGTACGTCTCATTGATTAACTGCATGTCACCATATTCGATTCCATTATGCACCATTTTCACAAAATGCCCGGAACCACCGGATCCGATCCAGTCGCAGCAAGGAGAACCATCTTCCACTTTAGCAGCAATTGCCTGAAAAATAGGCTTTACAGCCGGCCAGGCAGCCTCGCTACCACCAGGCATAATAGACGGGCCTAATAATGCACCTTCCTCACCCCCGGAAACACCTGTTCCTACATAAAGCAGTCCTTTACTCTCTACAAATTTAACACGTCTTTCCGTATCGGGAAAATGAGAATTTCCGCCATCTATAATGATATCCCCCGGTTCCAGAAGTGGAATCAGAGTATCAATAAAATCATCAACAGGACGTCCGGCTTTGACCATTAACATCACTTTGCGCGGACGCTTCAGGGAACCTATGAACTCTTCAACAGACATTGCGCCAAAAATATTTTTACCTTTGGCCCTGCCATTTACGAACTTTTCTACTTTATCAACGGTCCGGTTATACGCTGTTACATGAAAACCTTTACTTTCCATATTGAGAATTAGGTTTTCGCCCATTACTGCAATACCGATAACGCCTATGTCAGATATCTCTTTCATTTTTATTTATACAATGGTTAATTTTTTGTTAAATTATAATTTAACTCTAATATATCGTAATAAATCTGCTAATTAATCAAGCTATACTACTATGCATTTAACAGAAGAGCTGGCAAAACACCTCAGATACGTTCATTTCGGTGGAAATTGGACGACTTCAAATCTGAAAGACAATTTGAAAAATGTGACCTGGCAGCAGGCTACAACCAAATTACAATCATTTAATACAATAGCTGCACTAGTCTTTCATATCAATTACTATATCAATGCAGTTGA
The DNA here is from genome assembly GCF_900112985.1 of Pedobacter antarcticus. Classification (GTDB taxonomy): domain Bacteria; phylum Bacteroidota; class Bacteroidia; order Sphingobacteriales; family Sphingobacteriaceae; genus Pedobacter; species Pedobacter antarcticus. The sequence continues at coordinate 346,226 of NZ_FONS01000004.1, read as the reverse complement.
AAAAGTACTGGCGGGCGAAACACTTCAGGCCAGTGACAAATATAGTTTCGATGTGCCACCTATAAATTCTGAACGAGATTGGAATTTACTTCTGGAAAAAGCCTGGACGGATGCCGAAAATTTCGCTTTGCATATTGAAAAACTTCCGGACAGTATCCTATCAGAGAATTTTACTGCAGAAAAGTATGGAAGTTACTATAGAAATATTCAGGGAATTATTGAGCACTCTCATTACCATCTCGGCCAGATTGTAATCCTAAAAAAGCTTCTGCAACTGTGATTTAAAATATAATTTGGATATTTACAGGATGGAAGATTACCTGTTCGAAATCCAGTTAAAAGTCAGAGATTATGAGTGTGATATCCAGGGCATTGTTAATAATGCCGTGTACCAGTCTTATCTCGAACATGCCCGTCACGAATATCTGCAATCCAAATCCATTTCATTCAAACAACTAACCGAAGAAGGTAAAATCCTAATGGTATCCAGGATTGAGATGGATTTTAAGCGATCACTTACCTCAGGTGACAGCTTCCTTGTTAAACTAAAGATTGCCAGACAGGGAATAAAACTAATATTTTTCGAAGATATCTACCGTTTCTCAGATCAGGCACTTTGCCTGAAGGCCAAGGTCGAGGTGATAGCACAGATAGATGGCAAGCTGAGTCGGGGAGAAATCTTTGATACCCTTAACCTTTAAACATCCGGCACACCAATTCGGCAATAATGCAGTAGTTGGGAACCTTCAGTTAAAGGACTCCGTGATTACGCTGAATTTTTAGTTCATTGAGATCCAGCTGCATTTGGGCTTTGCGTATTTCCTCGTCACTAAAAAACTTTTCCTTTCTCAGCTGAAATAACTCCTTACGCTGCAGCGCGTAAATATCAAATAACATGTGATGATAATATTCAATTTCGTTCAGCTCTGTCTCATCACACTCCAGTGAGGCCAACTGCCCCTGAGTTCTGGAGATATCATTTTCCAGACTGGATTTATAAAAACCAACCAACTCATTTTCTAAAATAGCATGCTGATACTTTTCATCGATTAAATTTAGTGCAATTCTGTCCAGTCTTAGTTTGATACCCGCCTGCTGCTCCTCTTCCCTTACCAAATGATCAATATCTTTTATTTTAATCAGCTTAATCATAAAAGGTAAAGTCAATCCCTGAAACACTAGCGTAACGAAAATTACAACAAATGTTATAAATATGATCAAATTACGCTGTGGAAAAGCAGTGCCGTCCAGCATGAGTAAAGGAATCGAAAGTGCAGTAGCAAGGGATACCACGCCACGCATACCTGCCCAGCTGATTACGAACGGACCTTTCCATCCTAAAGTAGGTTCCTGTCTCGCTTTCGCATTAATCCAACGCGGAAGATAAGTCGCCGGATAAACCCACAGAAACCGGAGCGCGATGGTAATTGCACTGATAATCAAACCATACTTGACCCCGTCGGCCACAGAGTAGTCACCCAGGCCCATAATAATCTCGGGAAGCTCAAGACCTATTAAAATAAAGACCAGTGCATTCATCACGAAAATCATTGTAGTCCAGACACCAAGCATATTCATGCGGGTGTCTCCGGTATTAAATATCTCATGTGAACGATACGACATAAAGAGTCCGGCACTCACAACGGCCATTACACCAGAAAAATGAAACTGCTCGGCAATCAGAAATAGCAAGTAAGGCGTCATTACTGTGATGGCAGCATCTATAGCTGGCGTAGTTGGCAAAAAACGATGAATAAAGTATACAATATGGGCCCCCGCCAAACCAACGACCACACCCATGCCGGCAACCAGAAAAAATTGTCCTGTCGCTTCCTGCATCGAAAAAGTTCCTGTCAGTACTGCTAGTAAAGCAAATTTAAATACGATAAGAGAAGATGCATCATTAACGAGACTCTCCCCCTCTAAAATCGTCATCAGTCGCTTTGGGACACTCATACCCTTTAAAACCGTTGCAGCTGCAACAGCATCAGGTGGCGAAACAATACCGCCAAGTAAAAAACCCAGCGCGAGTGTGAATCCGGGGATGATCGAAACCGAGGTATAAGCTATAATAGTAGAGGTGAAAAAGACCAGCCCAAAGGCGAGTAATCCAATCGGTCTCTTCCATTTCCAAAAGTCATTCCAGGACGTATACCATGCGGCTTCATATAACAGCGGCGGTAAAAAAATCAGAAAGATCAGGTCCGGATCAAGATGAAGCAGCGGTACACCTGGGATAAAACTTATCCCTAATCCGGCAATAACTAAAAAAATGGGGTAAGCGACTTTTATTTTCTGCGCAAGCATCACCAGCAGGAATACCAAGAACAGCAGTCCCAGGATAAGAAGTAAAGTGTGGTGCATAAATTGTCTGAAAGCTTAGATTATGATATATTGAAATGAATATCGTTGACGCATACAAGTTAATTAAAATTCGAACACAAATAAAACTATAACTTATCTTTAGCATCCGGCAGGTTCCGGCAGCATTTTATTTTAAGAAGCGTACCCAAATGGAGTTAAAACCCAAAATCTACGATTATATTATAGCCGGAACAGGAGCTGCAGGCCTTAGCCTGCTTTGCCATATTCTTTCCAATGACAACCTAAAAGATAAAAGCATCCTGCTAATCGACAGAGACCTGAAAGATAAAAATGACCGGACCTGGTGTTTTTGGGATACTGGAGAAAGTCCTTTTGAAAGCTGTTTAAAGCATACCTGGAAAAAACTATCCTTCCATTCCCCCGATTGTTCCAGATTGCTCGACATCAAACCCTATGCCTATAAAATGCTCGATAGTCTTTCGTTTTACAACTATTGTTTCAATCTGATTAAAGACAAGACTAATATCAGTTTTATACAAGATGAAATTCGACACGTAGACCAGGAGAAGGGATTGGTAGCTGGCCTGAAAGATAGTTATCAGGCTGCATATATATTTAACAGCATTCTGTTCAAAAACATCAATCAGCTTCCCGGAAAACACTATCTGTTGCAACACTTCAAAGGAATTTTCATACAGACTGAAGTCCCTGTATTTAATGCCGAAGAAGCCACGCTCATGGATTTTAGAATTCCACAGCATAACGACTGCAGATTCGTATATGTACTCCCGGTGAATAACACAGAAGCACTAATAGAATATACGGGATTTTCAAGCGAAGCTTTAAGTCAGGAATGCTATGACCGGGAACTGCAAGCCTATATTCAGGAATATCTGAATATCAGTAAGTATAAAATTACACATGAAGAATTTGGGATAATCCCGATGACAGATGCTGCGTTTGACAAAGGCAGTAAAAAACTCATCAATATCGGCACTGCCGGAGGAGCAACGAAAGCATCTACCGGATATACATTCAGCTTTATTCAGAAACAATGTGCCAAAATTGCGGATAATCTTGCTGCTGGCGTGCATCCCCTGGCAAAAAGTAGCAAACGACTTGATAAGTATCGATTTTATGACAGCATATTTTTACGCGTGTTATCAGAAAAAAAGATCCCTGCAGTATCTGTTTTCAGTGCTATGTTCAGCAAATTGCCCGCAGAGGTTATCCTGTCATTTTTAGACGAGGAAAGCAGTTTATTAGACGATATCCGTTTAATGTATACGCTGGATAAAGCTGTATTCATGTCAGCAGCCTTAAGAAACTTTTTTTAAACCGGCCAAATTGACCAGTAGTTTATCCTAACAATTTATGAATAGCCGCATGCTGTAGTAACATGATAGTTTTACCATCTTTGATTTCACCGCTGGTTATCATTTCCAATGCGCGTTCAAAATGGATTTCCAGCACTTCGATGTTCTCATCTTCAGCTTTAAGTCCGCCGCCGGCACTCACTTTCATCTCCGCAGCATATTCGGCTGTAAAAAAATAAATAAGCTCTGTTACTGAGCCTGGTGACATATAGGCCTCAAAAACCTTATTTATTTTTTCTATTCTGAAACCAGTCTCTTCCTCTGTTTCTTTCCTGATACAATCTTCAGGATTATCCTTATCAAGCAAGCCAGCGCAACATTCTATCATATATCCGCTTTTATTACCGTTAATAAACGTCGGCATTCTGAATTGCCTGGTTAAAATAACCGATCTGCGTTCCGTATTATACAGAAGAATAGTAGCTCCGTTTCCCCTGTCGTAAGCCTCTCTGGTTTGAACAGATACCGTTCCGTCGGAATGTGTGACCTCAAAACTTATTTTTTTCAATACATACCAATCATCAGATAGCACATCAGATTTTGTTATTTTTATCGTATTCATACACAGGTCATAATTGATCAAGATTTCCAGATATTGTTAGATGCGCTTTACAAGTATATTGACAATAATTGCTCCCACTCCTGCTCTAATGTGACATCGGGACGTGAAACACCCGATTTGCGATACCAGTAATCGGCATTCCAGATATCCCCTTCCTTTCTGTGCAGGTATGCATGAACGTGAGAAGAAGCCTTGTCTTCAAGATGGTCAATCTGATCGTGTGCCTTTTTCCAGTCCCCGCGACCGTCATACCAGAGCGCCAGTAAATGAGGTGCCAGATCTGAAGGAAGTCTTCCTTCAGAAACAGACTGTTTGAAATCCTGAATATTTGCCATTTTATTTCATTAAAGGCTACCAGCCTATTCCATAATCTTCACCATGATTGCTCGAACCTCCCCAAAGACTTTGATGCTTCCAGTCGAAGTAAACTGCATTAATCGGCCCGCTCGTTCTATCACTGTAAGTTGGCGTGTAACCCATCTTTTTGAGCGTTTCGCGATCTTCTGCTTTGGTGTTACTGTTTAGTAAAATCTGACCCGGTTTAGGCAACCTGTCTTCTGTTTTGGTACCGCCTAATGAAAGCCATAGTTGGTTCGTATTGAAATTCGGCGCTTCAGCAGCTTGCTGCACGTTCATACCAAATTCAGTCATATTTAAGAAGAATTGCAGCAGGTTCTGGTCTTGTGTATCTCCTCCCTGTACAGCAAAAGAAACATAGGGTTTGCCATCTTTTAGAGCCAGTGAAGGCGACAGTGTTACCCGCGGACGTTTCCCGGGAGCAACTACATTAAAAGGGTTAATAGTAGAGTCGAGTACAAAACTCTGCATCCGCTGACTCATCCCCATACCTGTATTTCCAGCTATAGTCGCGGGTAACCAGCCTCCGCTCGGTGTAATGGACACAATCCAGCCTTCTTTATCGGCAGCCTCAACTGAAGTAGTACCTAACCATAATCTTTCCTGATATACCTCATCCTTTGAATGATTGGTCAGGTCATGTTTAGGGGCAAAATTACGCTGGGTAGTATCCATCTCAAAACCTCTTGATTTCAGCAAGTGTAAATAAGGGTTGGTTTTACCTTCAAACGGATAAGGATCGCCGGGACCAATATTAGGATTGTTTTTATCAAATGAGATCAGTTTGGCGCGTTGACGAGAATACTCCTTACTTAACAGACCTTTCATCGGTTCCTGAGGACCGAAGTTAGGGTCACCGTAATAAAAGTCGCGATCAGCAAAAGCAAGGTTCATCGCCTGATATAAAGTATGAATATATTTAGGACTGTTAAAGCCCATAGTCTTGAGATCAAAATTTTCCAGGATATTTAAAGCCTGCAGCATAACCGGGCCCTGTGTCCATTGCTTTAGCTTATATACGTCAACTCCTTTATAACTAACCTTTAAAGGTTCTTCTTCCACAGGTTTCCAATTAGCCAGATCAGCCATGGTGATCAGACCTCCCTGCTCTTTACTGCCCCTTACAAATTCCTGTCCAATATCACCTTTGTAAAAACGGTCATATGCAGCCATTAACGCTTGTTTCCTGGTTTTCCCCTGTTTAAGCGCAGCTTTTTCAGCGGCGACTAATTTCGACAATGTCTCAAACAAATCTTGCTGAACAAAGATCTCGCCCGCTTCAGGTGCTTCTCTCTGTTCGCCCGGGTGGGTTAGCAATACCTTTTTACTATATGGCCATTGTTTAATTTTGTCTTTGTTCTTTTCAATCATATTGGCTGCCTGCGCTTCAATAGGATAACCCTTCGCCAGATCCATAGAAGGTGCGAGTACCTGTTCCAGACTCATCGTACCATAATTGGCAAGCATATAAATCAGTCCTCCCGGTGTCCCTGGAGTCGTAGCTGCAAGCGGGCCATATTCAGGTGGGAAATTATATCCTTTACTTTTGAAGAACTCTGGGGTTGCACCAGTGGGTGCTACTCCCATCGCATTTATAGCGATTACTTTTTTCGTTTTAGGATTATAAAGCAATAGCTGCGTTTCACCGCCCCAGCTTAAAGTATCCCACATTGTACAGGTAGCTCCGAGCATTGCACAAGCAGCGTCAACAGCATTACCTCCCTGCTGGAAGATCATAGCACCTGCTGTAGCAGCCAGTGGCTTTCCGGTAATGGCCATCCAGTTCTTACCATGAAGAACCGGTTTTTGCGTCTGTTGTGCGAATACAGGATTTGCATAGCAAAACGAAGAGATAACGAGGGCGGATAATAATCTTTTCATAAAATTTTCAGATGGCTAAATTTAGCTAATTAATGCAGATGCGAATTAAAAGATCAGACCGTTTTTGTCACATTCTGGCTACTCTGAAATTAGACGATCTGCTATCAGTTGTTTAAAAATAGAAATTACACCGGGTACCTGTACAGGCTCGGAAAGGTACGTTTCCAGGTTAAAATAAGCAACCTCTTCGATTTCATTAGTTGGTTTGATTTCTTCGGTCAGCTTATAGAGAAAACAATCCTGCTCCATCTGTATATTTGTGTTTTCGCCGAACGCAGGAGCGGTAATATGTGTGTACAGCTTTAAATTATTCGCAACCAGATCTATATCAAGCTCTTCTTTTATTTCCCGCTGTATCGCCTCCAGGGAGGTCTCCCCCTGATCAATTTTACCACCGGGAAGATACCAGGCTTTCTTATTCCTGCTGTAGGCGAGCAATAGTTTTTCATCACGTAATACCACGAGTCCTGCAGTATGTAATTTAATTATATTAGTATCTATCATTTCTTCCTTTTCTCCAGTTATTATTGTTATTTGTTCTACCCATTACAGCTACCCTGGAAGTATTTCCCTGAATAGATTTTATCCTTCCGAAATCCTCATCTCTGTCAAACTTATTAAAATATTCAATTTTCACAGGACCTACCAATTTCACTTTCCCCTTCGGATCGTTGATGTCAAAACTGTTATAATATTCAATTTTAATGTCTCCTATTGACTTCAGTAAACCAAATTTATCGTGGATATCAAATGTATTATAGTAAGTAAACTGAAGGTTCCCGATTGACTTAATTTTGCCGGTTGGATCATGCATATCAAACTGGTCATAATAACTCACCCTGAAATCAGGTCTATCTATACTGTTGTTTCCACCGGACCTCGCAGATTCCATACTTTCAATCTGCCCGCTGTCATCTATTACAACCATTACATCATTATCCAGCAGCAGTTCAATATACCTGAAACTATCACGATTGTTGTCAACAAAAAAACGGGCACTGGTAACAGTTTGCGCCTGTGAAAAGAATACCGTGCAGAGCAGCAGTACGCTTAAAAAAATCTTTTTCATAAATTCCGGGTTTACATTTGTGTATCCCAAAGATCAAAAAATCGGCGAATATCCGAAATAGACAATATCAATTTAAAATTATGCTTTCCACCGCCGGTGAGACCATAACCAGTAGGCCGGATGCCGCTCGATCGTCTGTTCCAGCTTGCTCGAAAAGGTATGCGTAATCAGGTTTTCAGTTGTTGCTGAAGCTGTGTCAGTGATTAGGGATAAAGAAATCTTCCAGCAGCACCTATCCTGCGGAATCATATCCAAATAAACCACAACAGCATTAGTTGCTCTGGCGAGCTTCTCTGCGCCATTAAACATCAATGTCGGTTGATGGAGAAAATCAACCTGGCATTTAGCCTGTTTTCCAGGAAACTGATCGGCAATAAACAAGGAGAATTGCGGCTGCCGCGTCTGCCTTAATAAGTGTCTTAATGCATGCTGTGCTGGGATCAACCGCATACCATACCTGCATCTTACACGGGTAACTAATTTCGCCATTACCGGGTTGGACAAAGGTTTATAAATTGCATTCACTTGAAAAGGCAGCAGTAAAGGCAACACATTAAGGCATTCCCAGTTGCCATAATGCCCCAGAACAGCGATAACGTTTCTTCCTCCTTTAAAATATTCTTCCAACACTTCCGGATTAATAAGCTTCACTTGTTTAAGCTGCTGATGACTACTGATAGAAAACAATCTAATAATTTCAACAATCATTGATGCAAGATGCAGGTAGAATTCTTTGGCCAGCAATTCAATTTCAAGGTAAGATTTCAGGGGCAGCGCTCTGGACAGATTTTGTAAAACTACACTGTACCTGTACCTAAAAACTGTATAGGACAAGAAAAACAACGGTCTGCCAACTAATGCGTTCACAATTAAATAAGGCAGCATTCCCAGTAAGTAGATCGGAGGAAAAATAAGGTAGTAAATGAAATTCAGGCCATGGTGTTTTGTCGTCATCTTAATTAATTTAAGATAAGACAAGCAATGTAGTATTTACCCCTATTAACAGATTGTCTCCAATTCTTGTAAAATCAATTAGTTGCAAGTTGACGTAAGGGTAAAGATAGAGTTCCGTGTTATGGCTCTGAATACACGAAAAAAAACACCCCTATGAACTCTAAATTTTACTCCATCCTGCTCCTATGCATGCTTTTTATCGGAACACGTTTAAATGCGCAAAACCGGAAACAAGTCCGTACTAATGTCGGGTTAACTTATCCTTTAAGCAGCAATTGGACAAATGCGCCGAGAGACACCAATAATTTCTCTTTAAACATACTTGCAGGCGTTTCGGCAGCAGAACGGAGGGTCACTATAGCCGGATTGATCAATATTATCCATCACAATGCATCCGGCTTTCAGATTGCCGGCTTCTCCAACTATATCGGACAACAAGCCAGCGGTACACAAGTTGCCGGCTTCTCCAACTATATCGGACAGCAAGCCAGTGGTACACAAGTTGCCGGATTTATGAATATTTATAAAGGCGGTAAAGGCATGGCGATCGCTGGTTTTACGAATTTATCCGGTGGTAATAGTTCTGGTCAGATCTCAGGATTTATGAATAAAAGCAAAGATGTCTATTCAGTTCAGCTCACCGGCTTTATCAATCTTGCGAAAACAGTGAAAGGAATGCAAATTGCATTTATCAACATCGCAGACACCGCAAACCTGCAGATTGGAATTATTAACCTTTCCAAAAACGGAGAGAAAAGTCTGGGACTTACTATTGACGAAAATCAGACTACGATGTTAACTTTTCGTTCAGGTGGCAAGACTCTGTACGGGATTCTGGGTATCGGTTACAACTTCAAAAACAAAAAGGACAAATATGCCTATGAGGGAGGTATCGGTGCACATCTGCTGGACATCCGCTCGTTCAGATTAAACGCGGAACTTACGGGTGGTGGTCTGGAAAGTTTTAAACGCGGAGACTACATTAAGTCGACCCTAAGGATACTCCCAGCTTACAAAATCACTCCAACTCTTGAAATATTCGGCGGGCCTTCTCTGAATTTCGTCCAGACCAGCTCTGAAGATGGAAAGAGTCTCACCAAACATTATCTATCAAGCTGGAACGGTAACAAAAACAAAGATCTATATGGCTTCTATATCGGCTATTCTGCAGGGGTACAACTCCTGTTCTAAAACTTTACATACGAATTAATATCATTAAAATTAAAAACAAAAAAAACATGAAAACTTTCAAATTGACATTAGCTACTGCCTTACTTGCGCTTGCTTCAACTGCTGTTAAAGCACAAACCACACCCGAATTTACTTATGGCTTGAAAGCCGGAGTGAGCTTTTCCACCCTGAAAACCGGACTGAATGCCATTAACGATAAATCGGGCAAATTGGGTTTGAATGCCGGCGCATTTGCCAGGATCGGAAGTAAGATTTTCTTTCAACCAGAGTTAAACTACGTTTCATTCAGCAATGAATATCGTTTTAACAACACGAAATATGAGTCTAAGTTTAAACAGTTAAACGTACCATTGATGGCCGGAATCAAGTTAATGAATACCGATCAGATGAACCTGAGAGTTTCTGCCGGCCCGGATCTGTATTACAATCTCAATACTCCCTCGGCACCCGCAGGACATAAGTACAAAAACTTATCAGTTGGCGGAGTCGTTAACGCTGGTATTGATGTAGGAAGTCTTACCTTCGATGCCCGTTACAGCCTTGGCCTGAGTAAAATGAATAAAGACCTGGGACAGAAAACCAACATATTTAGTGTTAGCGTTGGTTTTAAATTTCAATAATATTAAGTTTGATCGAATCAATCTGCGAAAGAAACAGCTAAATGGAGTATACTCAAAACAATACCTCCCTGGAAAATGAAGCAGCGTTTGAAAAACTGTTTAAGACACATTTCAGAGAGCTTCATGCCTATGCCTACAGCCTGTTAAAAGATTGGGACCTTGCCGAAGATACCGTTCAACAAGTATTTCTTAAACTATTAGAGAAAAACGAGTGGATGCTTTTGCAGACTGCTGTGAGATCCTACTTATATAAAGCAGTTTATCATGACAGCCTGAATTATATCAGAAGACAGAAAGTCCAGTTAAAATATCAGAACATTACGGTACACAGCATGAAAAACCATACAGACGATGCTGCAGGCAGGTTGAAAATGAGTGAACTCGAAAAGCACCTGAGCAGTGCATTAAATAAACTTCCCGAAAAATGCAGGGCAATCTTCCATCTAAGCCGTTTTGAAGAGTTAAAATATCAGGAGATCGCCGTACAACTTGATATCTCCATTAAAACTGTAGAAAGCCAGATGGGAAAAGCATTGAGAATATTAAGAGCAGAAATGAAAGACTTTCTGCCTCTTATTTCTATTGTACTATATAAAATATTCAGATGATGAAAGGGACCATGAGCGAAGATATACTGATCAAATATTTACTTGGAGAAGCAAATGCAGTAGAAAAAATGGAAACTGAGATATGGGTTACCGCAGATCTTAAAAATGCTAAGAAACTTGACGATTTGAGGATTATTCTGGAAGCAAGCAGAAAATTGGCTGTATCCAGTCCCTTAAATGAAGAACAGGCCTGGTCTAATTTTAAGGTAAGAAAAGAAAAGCAGGTACCGGATCCGATACTTTTAAAATCTGTCAGCACACGATTCAGCTGGGCACAGATTGCCGCTGCAGTATTATTGATTTCTGCGGCCGGCTGGATGTATAGTTATTTATACCACCCTGGCCGGAATGATATAAAAACAATTACCTTAACCAGCACAGAAAAATTCATTACAGATACATTACCAGATGGTTCTATAGTTCACCTCAATAAAAATTCTAGCATTACGTATGCAAAGAACTTCAGTAAATACAGAAACATAAATTTGATAGGAGAAGCCTTTTTTGAGGTCAAGCATGGAATAAAATCGACTTTTACCGTCAGCGTAAATGACGTCCTTGTAAAAGATATTGGTACAGCATTCAATGTTAAAGCCTACTTGGGTAAGACAGAAGTTATCGTAGAAGAAGGAGTTGTAGAGGTAAGTAAAGCTGCGAAGACTATTCGATTAAATGAAAATGAAATGGTCAATATTCAGAATGGTAGTGCGGAAATGATTGTTGAAAAAAGCCCGGATCATCTGTACAACTATTACCGAAGCAAAATTTTCACCGCAAACAACACCCCGCTAGACCGCCTGGTTAACGTCTTAAATGAGGCTTATGGTGCTGATATCCGGATCGATAACAAAGCCCTGAATCATGTCCCAATTACCGTTACAATCAGATGGGACAGCCCGTTATCCGATATTTTGGAGATTATCCGGGAAACCACACCTGAGATCCGGATCCAAAAGAAGGGACCTATAATTCACCTCCAGTAAGTTTAAAGGGTTGTAATCGGAAATACGACCCTTTATAACACAAACTGCAAGCCAGCGTTAAAGCCACCGTAGAGCGTTTTAATCCGGTTTCTGCTATGTAAACTTTCCTTAAACTTCCATCCCTTAATTTCCATTCCATCCTCAGAATAGGTGGTACTGAAGTTAAACGTTGGTCCGGAGATTATTCTGAAATGCCTGTTCAAACGAATCGTATTCAATACCCTCGCAGAGTTGAATTGCCCATTTCTAGTTTTAAAGTCAATGAGATTTCTAGTTACGAGCTCCAGATTTAGCGTAAAATTCCTGCGGTCTATCAATCTGCCACCCAGTCCAACTTCGTAAGCATATTTCGCCGGATTATGGCCAGGCCTATATCCAATACCGATTATACTGTATAGAACACGCCCTCCAGAACGGAATTCAAGATGATTGAGTAAAGATTCGTCTGTAGATAAGGAGAATGTTTTCTCCCCATTTTTAATCAGGTTTATTATGCCAACCGGATAATCACTGCTATCTGCGACATTTAACAACAATCCAATCTGAAAACCTTTCACTTTCTCGGCTATATTAACAGAACCTGAAAGCTGGGATCCCGCCACCCCCTTAGTCCGGTTAACCAGGCCAGCGATTTGCAGACCATCCATCGAATCATTGTTATTCGCTATTCCGGCAATCTGCAAGCCCGAACCTTTACTTCTTACATTATTGTAAACCCCGGCAAGCTGAATCCCTTTTGTATTACCGCCTACCACATTAAAAACACCTGCAATTTGAATAAAACTAACATCTTTCCTATTGACATTAAACACCCCTGCCATCTCCAACCCTTTTATCCCCGCAGTGTAGCCTCCGATCAGATTTAATGAAAAATTGTCAATAATCTGACTGTTGTACATTCCATGCGTGCTTAGCCCGGGGGTAAGAGAGATTTGATATGGCCGCGAAGCAAAAAAATTCCCGAGATTAATTCCTTGCATCAATTGCCTGGAGCTAATAAAGAACCGGGCAAACCGGCTGTGCTCAACACCGTTGTCATTGTCAGGATAATAATCATAGCGCTGATCGCGCCCTTTTCCGGCAATATTTATTTCGGGCAGCAGATACAAGGCGGTATCCCGGTAATTCTCCTTACTTGCTTTCAGCAATATAGATACATCTTTATTTTTCAGCTTCAATTCAAAATAACCATGATCATTAGTCATTGCAGAAATCAGCTGGTTATGCTCATAAACACTTGCCCTGGACACAGGTTTAAGAGAAGGCAGTTCATTTACATAACCCTTAATTATGGCCTGCTTCCCTTTAGCAGATTCTATTTCTGCAGTTATATAGAATTTGCCAGGTGCGTTTCTAAGTACGATATAACCCGGAACCTCCTTAAATTCATAATCGTTGCCGAGCAATCTATCCAATAAACTAAATACAGACCCTTTAAAAGCACTTATCGAAACCAGGCTGTCTGCCGGGATTGTATTACTATTATAGGCGAAGTAAAAGTCACCTTTGTCAGCGACCATTTCCAGCACCTGCTGAACGGGTTGTTTTTTAACTTCGTTAAGGGTGACGATTTTCATCAGATTGTGCTGGCCATAGGCATGGGAACACAGCAAGCCCAAAGTCAGGACGTAAACACAAGAACAGAGTAGTTTTTTTCTAAAGGTCATTTCGCTTGTCGGGGGTATAATTGACAGGTGTCACCCATCAAAATTAATATTATTACTAACACTATATCACTTAACACCTAAATCCAAATCTACCCCTACGCCTATTTGAATAATAAAGTGCCCAGACTATACATTTCACCTTTATAGTGACCTTTTAATACCTGAACAGCCATTCTACTTCTTGAACCAGACTGACAAATGAAAACCAGTATTTTGTCTAAAGGTAATTGGGCGGTAAGCAGCTCATAGAGCGGAATATTTAGGGCCAGGGTCGGTAGTTCTTCAAATTCGTACACTTCACGCACGTCAATTACGCAGACCCTTTGAGCATGTAAATCCGAAAGACGTTTAAACTGCTCCAGATTAATTGCATACGCTTCTTCGGTGCCCGATTTTTCTTTGTCTTTTTTCAGGTCGGGATTAGCCCCCGCAATCATAAAGACCTGACTACTATTATCAAGCAGGTCTATAACCAATAGCCGGCCGGACAAAGGAGTTCCTATACCGGTAATCATTTTAATAGCCTCAGCAGCCATATAACTCCCGATAACACCCGGCAGCATACCCAAAACACCACTATCTTCGCAATTTGGACGCTGATCTTCCGACGGAGCTTCCGGAAAAACATCCCGGTAAACAGGCCCTCCCTCATAGTTAAATACAGAAACCTGACCATCAAATCTAAAAACTGCCCCGAAAACAAAAGGCATATTCAACAGCACGCAAGTATCATTAACCAGGAACCGCGTTTCAAAATTATCGGATCCATCCAGAACCAGATCGTATCCACTGAATAACATCTCCGCGTTCTCCGGCACCAGACGTTGCTGGTAAGATATTATCTGAATAAGTGGGTTAAGTAAAGACAATTTTTCACTGGCTGCTAATGCCTTAGATCGCCCTATATCAGCTATACCATACAATACCTGACGATGAAGATTACTGAGCTCCACAACATCATCCTCTACAATACCTATAAACCCAACCCCGGCTCCTACCAGATATTGCAAAGCCGGGCAGCCCAGGCCACCCGCACCGATCACTAGTACTTTAGCTCCTTTTAGTTTTTCCTGACCTGTTATACCGAGTTCAGGCAGGATGATCTGCCGGTTATACCTCGCCAGATCTTCTTTTTCCAATGTGTCCATCTGCGCTCAATTAATAGATTTTACATTAAATGCTGATCCCAGTCTTTCCATACGGGCTCATATCCCTGCGCACTAATTATCTCCGCAATAACCTTCGGGCTGCGTTCATCACTAATCTCAAACTGTTCCAGAGATTCCTGCTCCACTGTATACCCTCCCGGATTCGTCTTTGAGCCCGCACTCATAGAGGTGATCCCCAGTTTAATTATATTATTCCTGAACACCTCCGATTCTCTGGTAGAGATAGATAACTCAGCTTCCTGATTCCAGAGCCTGTAGGCGCAGATTAACTGAACCAGTTCCCGGTCACTCATCTCTACTTTCGGCTCCAGTCCTCCGCTAAAGGGTCTCAGCCTTGGAAAAGACAGGCTATACTTGCTCTGCCAGTACTTTTTCTCCAGATAGTCTAGGTGTACGGCAGTGAAAAAGGAGTCCGTTCGCCAGTCTTCCAGACCTATAAGTACGCCCAAGCCCATTTTATGAATACCTGCCTGCCCCAATCTGTCAGGAGTTTCCAGCCGGTATACAAAGTTTGACTTCTTCCCTTTAGGATGATGAATCTGGTAAGCTTCCCGTTGATATGTCTCCTGATAAACCAAAACCGTATGTAAACCATAAGGAACCAATTCCTTGTAATCCAATAGATCAAGCGGCTGAACCTCCATAGAAACATGAGCAAAATGAGGACGGATCAACTCCAGAGCTTTCTTTAAATAATCGACGTGAACGGTATGATTTGCTTCGCCCGTAACTAAAAGCACATGGTCGTATCCCATCTGTTTGAGATGCTGTACTTCCTGCATAATCTCAATCCCAGAAAGAGTTTTACGTTTCACTTTATTGTCATAACTAAAGCCACAATACGTGCAGATATTATTACATTCATTGGAAAGATATAAGGGGATATACAACTGAATTACCTTACCAAAACGCTGCAAAGTTAGTTGCTGGCTAACCCAAGCCAACTGTTCCAGATATGGTGCAGCGGCCGGTGAGATCAGGGCTTTAAAATCTTCCAATGTCCGATGATTCGCGGCTATTGCGCGCTCTACATCTTTCGATGTTTTAGAATAAATACTGGCTTTAGACTCTTCCCAGTCCATTTTGTCGTAAACTTCTTTGAAACTACTCATCTAAAAACAAGGTTAATGGGCTACTTGCCGCTGCCCGGTTTACAATGGGTGCAAGTTTGGCTAAATATGCCATACGACCGGCCTGAACGGCTAGTTTAAAAGCCACTGCCATTTGAACCGGATTTTCTGACACTGCAATAGCAGTATTGACCAGTACTGCGTCAGCACCTATTTCCATCGCATAGGCGGCATCTGAAGGCGATCCAATTCCTGCATCAATAATAACAGGTACCCGACTCTGGCTAATAATGATTTCCAGAAAATCAACAGTTTTAAGCCCCTTATTACTCCCTATCGGAGACCCTAAAGGCATAACTGCAGCCGTACCGACTTCTTCCAGCCGCTTACACAATACAGGATCAGCATGAATATAAGGTAATACCGTAAAGCCAAGCCGGACAAGCTCTTCTGTAGCCTTCAGCGTTTCAATAGGATCGGGCATCAGATACTTTGGATCCGGATGAATCTCCAGTTTAATCCAGTTGGTCTCCAGTGCTTCCCTTGCCATCTGTGCTGCAAATACAGCCTCTTTAGCATTTCTGACACCAGAAGTATTAGGTAGCAGGTTAAATTGAGGTGCTGAAAGTCTTCCCAGCAAATCATCCTGCTCACTGCCATCTAGCTGAACACGTCTGAGCGCCACTGTGACCAATTCAGATCCCGATGCGATCAATGCCTCTTCCATGAGTTCAGCAGAGCTGAATTTACCTGTCCCGGTAAACAACCGGGAACCAAAAAATTTATCGCCTATTTGAAGCATATTTTATTTCAATTGAGATGAACAGATTTTAGAGCAGGAACCGACAAAGCCTGTTTAATAGATCTTACAGTTACAGCACCGTCGGCGGCATTGGTTATTGCACCCGACAACGCCACACCATAGATACCTGTTTGAAGTATAGCGGGAAGATCTTCCGTTAAAATTCCACCGATAGCTATTACAGGGATATGAATCTTTGCCGCATTTACCTGCTCCATTATCCGGGCATAACCATCTAACCCTAAAACAGGGCTCAGGTTCTTTTTAGTAGATGTAAATCTATATGGGCCCAGGCCAATATAATCGGCTCCATCCTGAGCATGCCTAACGATTTGCTCGAAAGTATTCGCAGTGGCGCCAATAATAAGCCTGTCTCCTAATAATTGTCTGGCCTGATGAACGGGCAAATCATGTTCTCCTAGATGCAGCCCATCGGCACCCGATTTTAATGCTATATCTGCATAATCGTTAATTATCAGTCTGGCCTGGAAGCTTTCACAAAGCACCCTGGCCTGCGAAGCAATTTCAGATACGTTTTCCGCTGACTCGTCTTTGATCCGCAGCTGTATCCATTTACAACCGAACTGAAGAGCTTTTTTTATCGCATCCAGGTGCGAAAAAGTCAAACTTTGCTGGGATATATAATGTAGTTTATCTATAGTATTCATTGTGTAAAAGGTTAATGCAAAGCAGTCAACAAATTTTTATAGTTCTCAATGGCTCTTTCGGGTTCATTCCAAATCAATCCAAGGACAGCTGCACCATCGAAATTCATCTCACGCATTAGCGGTATTTTTTGCGGTGTTACACCCCCCAGACCAATTACACAGGTGCATTTTTTCAACTGGCTATCCAATTCGAAATCTTCAGTACAGATCCCCTGATATCCGTTCTTGGAAAGACTATTATACACCGGGCCGAAAAATGTATAGTCAAAAAGCTCAAGTCCGGTAAAGCTTTCATTTTCATGTACCGAAGTGCTCAGTATATAACCATTAGAGGCCAGTCCAGACAAATAAGTCCCGCCCGAAAGATTCCTTTGTGCCACTGGGAAATGTAACCTGTTCATTCCTAAATCAATAGCTATTTCATGATGCTGATGCCAGGCGATTCGGGAATGAAAAACAGCATCTATGCCGTCGATTAAACTTCTTAAATCCTGATGACCGAGCCCCGGTTTACGCAAATGAAAGCAGGGTAAGCCTGCTTCAAAAAGCAGATTAATCAGCCGGGCTTCACCTGAAATCACTTGCGGTGAGGAGATAACCAGAACCTGCATACGGGTAAAATCCAGCTTACAAATAGATTTCACTGCCTTTATTTAAAAACTCAGCTGATTTCTCCTCCATACCTTTGAGTAACGCCTCCTGTGCATCAACCCCTTGCTTATCTGCATATGCCCTGACATCCTGAGTAATTTTCATCGAACAGAAATTAGGACCGCACATTGAACAGAAATGCGCAATTTTAGCACCGTCTGCAGGTAATGTTTCATCATGGAACTCCTTAGCCGTATCAGGGTCAAGCGATAGATTAAACTGATCCTCCCAGCGGAACTCAAAACGAGCTTTACTCAACGCATTATCCCTGTATTGTGCACCCGGATGCCCTTTGGCAAGATCAGCCGCATGTGCTGCAATTTTATAAGTGATGACGCCGTCTTTAACATCCTTCTTATTTGGTAATCCTAAATGCTCTTTTGGCGTCACATAACACAGCATCGCTGTCCCGAACCAACCGATCATAGCAGCACCGATTGCAGAGGTAATATGGTCATACCCAGGCGCTATATCAGTAGTTAGCGGACCTAATGTATAAAACGGTGCTTCAGAACAATGCTCCAGCTGTTTATCCATATTCGCTTTAATCAGGTGCATCGGAACATGCCCCGGACCTTCTATAATGGTCTGAATATCATGCTTCCAGGCGATTTTCGTCAGTTCACCAAGGGTTTCCAGTTCACCAAATTGTGCGGCATCATTTGCATCGGCAATACAGCCTGGCCTTAAGCCATCTCCAAGAGAGAATGAAACATCGTAAGCTTTCATGATCTCACAGATGTCTTCAAAATGTGTGTATAGGAAATTTTCTTTGTGATGTGCGAGACACCATTTGGCCATAATAGAACCACCTCTTGAAACAATACCGGTAATTCTTTTGGCTGTGAGTGGTACATAACGCAACAATACGCCTGCATGAATGGTAAAGTAGTCTACCCCCTGCTCGGCTTGTTCGATAAGGGTATCGCGGAAAATCTCCCAGGTCAGATCTTCAGCTTTTCCATTCACTTTTTCCAATGCCTGATAAATAGGCACTGTACCAATAGGCACCGGTGAATTTCTGATAATCCACTCTCTGGTCTCGTGAATGTTTTTGCCGGTGGAGAGATCCATAATGGTATCTGCACCCCACCTGCAAGCCCAGACAGCCTTTTCAACCTCTTCTTCTATACTGGATGTCACTGCAGAATTTCCAATATTAGCATTTATTTTTACCAGGAAATTTCTACCGATAATCATAGGCTCTAATTCCGGATGATTGATATTTGCAGGAATAACAGCTCTGCCCGCAGCCACTTCCTGTCTCACAAATTCGGGAGTTATATAACCTGTTGGTGTCAATGCACCGAAACTTTGTCCCGGATGCTGATGTGACATGACCTCGTATTGCCCGTTAAGCTGCTCTTTCAAGAGGTCCGCACGCTGATTTTCACGAATTGCTATATACTCCATTTCCGGAGTTATAATTCCTTTCCTCGCATAATGCATCTGTGACACATTCTGGCCCTTTTTTGCTCTGAACGGTTTGCTGATATGTGCGAAACGTAAGTGATCCAGTTTCTCATCATTGGCCCGCTGATTACCATAATCAGAAGAAATATGATCGAGCTGTTCTACATCTCCACGATCGAAAATCCATGTTTTACGTAGTCTGGAAAGTCCTTTTTTAATGTCAATTTCGACTGAAGTATCGGTGTAAGGCCCGCTGGTATCATAAAGTGTAACGGGAGCATTGGGCTCTGTCTCTCCAAAACGCCCATGTAGCTGGGTATCGCTGAGACTAACCTCACGCATGGCAACTTCAATCTCGTGAATCTGTCCTTTGACAAATATCTTTTTCGACGCCGGAAAGGGCGCTCTACTGATCGTTTGTTCTCCTGGTTGTTTTTCCGTTTTCATGTTTTGGTTTTTTAATTATCCGCCTTGAGTTGCTTTGATAATAGTGACCTGGTCACCTGGTTGCAATAGATAATTACCCCAATCTGCTTTCGAAATAATCTGCTGGTTAACCGCGACAGCGATGCCGGTTAAAGGATGCTGAATAACAGTCCGGAGCATCTGCACCACTGAGCATACCTGAGATAAAGAATAAGTTTTTTGGTTGACGGTAATATCCATAGTTTAAAAAATTACAAACTATAGGACGCCCCGTATAGAGGAAGGAAAAACAACATCGTCATGTCGTTTCCACTTTTCCCTTCGGCAGTACTAACTGCATCAGGTTCAAAGGGTATTTCTCAGCACAAAGGCACCCCTAAAGTTTTTTGTAAATGTATAGAATAATAAATCAAAAAAAAGAAAGCTAATTTTAATTAAAAAAAATGCTTACACATAAATATCAAACTAACAGCCTATTAAACATCTCCTCATCCATTAAAAGATTAACATACATATGACTACCGACAGCCTCGAAAAGCGTAAATGGTTCATTCAACCATACATGCCATTTCAAATGTGACTGGCTATTTAGTCGATAAAATGATTCTTTTTTTGATACTCCCAGAGTTCTTTATTTTGCTCAATATAATGTGTAGAACTATCCAGATAATTTGCAGGTGTTCCCGACCCTTTCTTTAACTCGAGTTTCACACTATCTGAAAGTTCCTTAAATAAGAGATTCAACGCAGCATTATTCTTTCCTGGAAGAACCTTTCCCTGAGAATTTACGCTTTCGATTTTGGTCTGTAATATTTTCTTTTCCAGGTAAACCCCGCGCAGCCACACAACGATATTCCCTTTCGGAGCAATCCCAACAACAAATCTTAAACCCAGCTTATCCCCACCACTGGAACTCAGCTTAGCAGCCTGTTTTTCTTTTAGTGCTGCCTTAAAAATTTCAAGAATCTCCGGACCGGGAAGATCAATCACACCGGAATAGAACTTCTGCTCGGAATAAGATGCATATTCAATTACCAGTTTTTCAGGTAAACGCAAGGGTTTATGAACCCATGCAGAGTAATATTCCTCACCCCATCCTGTTCTGAATGCATTTACATTTTCGTCCCTGGACTGATAGAAGTCATGCGAATCTTCGTTATCCGGTAGCTGAAACTGTATTTTCTCAATAAATACAGGGTAATCTGCTGGTGCTGAAACACTAGAGAAATAGTAAAATCTTTCCCAGCCTTTATAGTTTATGATTTTATAGGAAAGACAAATGAATAACAAAACGGCAATGGAGATATATAGTTTATTAACCAGGTTCAATTTCATATTTTAATGCTGAAAAGCAGCCGCCATACCGGCCGCATAAAGATATAGACCAATAGCTGCTGCAGCCAGCACAAGGGATGCTACAAAGAGCCATCTCCCCGCCCTGTACCCCTTACCCCGGTAACTCAGTGCATACCCGCCCAGAAGAAAAGATAAGGCACCTATCATCAGGATTATATTAAAATAGTATTGATTTTCACTGACATAACCCCAATTCAAAAATATGAGCAGCAAAATCAGGTTAATAAATATTAAACCAACTGTCAGATTACTATTTTTCTCTTGAATTGCGGCATTCTTCTGGTCGCCGTCTTTTTCTGAAATTCGATCCTGCATATACCTAATTAAAATCCGGGTTGATGTTTACTGGTTAAATATAAAAAAGTAATAGCAGTATATCTATCGTATTCAGCTATCATAATTATGATAGATACCCATGATTTAACTTATTTTACTGTTAAATCCTATTTCCAGACCTTTGAGTTATTAATTAATTCAAACACAAAATGGAATATAGAAAGTTAGGAGATACCGACTTAGAACTGTCAGCGATAACATATGGTGCATTCGCAATTGGCGGAACAATGTGGGGCGGAAATGAGAAAAAAGACTCAATAGAAGCTATACATGCATCTTTAGACCATGGAATAAGTACGCTGGACACCGCACCTTTTTATGGTTTTGGTTTAAGCGAAGAACTAATTGGAGAGGCATTAAAAGGAAAGCAAAGAGATAAAGTCCAAATTCTGAATAAATTCGGGCTTGTCTGGGACGGCAGTAATCAAGGAAAAGGCGAACACTTTTTTGATATGGAAGAAAATGGAAAACCAGTTTCAATTTACAAATACGCCTCCAAAGAAAACATCATTAAAGAGGTAGAAGAAAGTCTTAAACGCCTGAATACAGACTATATAGATCTCTTACAACAACACTGGCCAGACTCAACCACCCCTATTTCTGAAACTATGGAGGCGATGGAAACCCTAATCCAGCAGGGCAAAATACGGGCAGCAGCTGTATCAAATTATAGCCTGGATCAACTGAAAGAAGCGACACAAACTTTCACTCCTGCTTCCAATCAGGTTTACTACAGTATGCTTAACCGGGAGATTGAAAAGGAATTAGTTCCTTATACCATCAATAACAAAATCGGAATTATTGTTTATAGCCCTATGGAACGCGGTCTGTTGTCGGGAAAATACTTTCTGCAGGAAAAACTAAAAAGTACTGACCATAGAAATGGATACTTCAGTCAGTTTGATCTGGAAAAGGTGAAGACATTATTAGCCAACATCAGTCCTATAGCTGAAGAGAAAAATGTATCCCTGGCCCAACTCGTTTTACGCTGGACTACCATGCAAAAAGGTATAACAGTGGTCTTAGCTGGTGCCAGAAATGCAGAACAGGCAATTTCTAATGCTGCCGCAATGAGTTTTGATCTGGATACTGCCGAATTGGAACTGATTCAATCCGAACTTGATAAAATTTAAAAGAAACAAACATTAATCTTTGATTTAAATTTCAAAACATGCGTTTCAAAGTTAAATGAACCGGACAGAACATATTTTTTCGGAGGTGATGCCAAAGGCTATACCGATTATCCGGCCTACCACGTTATATAAACATATCAAACGTCATGAATTACAAGAAACTATTATTAGCCGTAACAGCAATATTATTAAGTGTCACATTTAGCGCCAATGCACAACAAGCCGACACCATTAAACGGTATATCAAAATACCGGCCGGGTATCTCCTGGTTCTGCGACAAGGTGATGATATTAATTCGCAACTGGAATCATTTGCCAAAGCCGAAAATATTCCATCAGCGAACTTTACAGGGATGGGTTTCGTCAATGTAACATTTGGTTTTTTCGATTCTGCCAAGAAGAAGTTTAATCCCAGGACATTCAATGACGTAGAGTTGGGAAGTTTTACCGGCAGTATAGCCTGGCAGGAAAGCAAACCCAGTATACATATGCATGGTATTGTCGCAGGTGATGATTTTAAAGCATATGGAGGGCATATTTTAAAAGGCACAGTCGGCACCGGCTCGCTGGAAATTATGGTTACTGTGCACGATAAAAAGCTGGAACGGGTATTTGAAAAAGAACTGGGTGCGAACGTGCTGCACCTGGATGTACAGAAATAAGTTTTAACAGAAATATCCATTCACATTGAGCAAATTCAGTTCATACTTCTAAAAATGACATTGCTCATTTTTAGAGGTATGAACTTTATAAACCCTGATCGAATTAAAGATACTTTTTCGCATCCTGCACGAAAATTATTGATTAGTTATATATAAATGTAACAATTGACCGAACTTGTCATCAAAAGGCTGAAATGCATATTCTTCAATAAAACCAGGTATAAAAACATCTTTATGATCAAAAAACTAGGTCTACTGACTCTATTACTCATTGCAGCCACACATACTTTTGCCCAAAACAAACAAAAAGAATTAGATGCATACTTTTCGGCACTATCACAAAACCAGCAGTTCAATGGTAATGTATTAATTGCTGAAAACGGCAGAGTTGTTTATGAGAAGTCATTCGGCTACGCAGATTATTCGGACAAAAGGCCTAATACAGCTCAGTCCTCTTTTCCGATGGCCTCCATCACGAAAACATTTACTTCTACTGCTATCTTACAACTGAAAGAAAAAGGAAAACTGCAATTGGGTGATCCTGTTTCAAAATTCCTTCCTGATTTCCCTTATTCAAATGTCACAATTAAACAATTATTAGCACATACTGCAGGACTGCCGATTACCGACACACTGTTTGATGCGATGATACTTGAACACCCTGATACGGTTTTCACCAATAAGGATTTAATTCCCGCCTTCATTTCACGAAAAGCACCCTTAATTTTTAAGCCCGGGGAAGATTTCTCTTACAATAACGTTAACTATAATATTCTTGCTTTGATCGTAGAGGAGATTACAGGTTTGTCATTTGACGCATATCTTAAAGCGCATATTTTCAAACCTGCCGGGATGACGAACACTTCTTTGTCCTTGTTTTTCAAGCGAAAAGACAATAATCTTTCTGAAAGGTATAGTTTAAAATATCCATATTCCGATAAGGTGCAGCGCGCAGATACCGCCGCTGAATTTCAAATTATCTATCGATTTAATTGCCAGGGACATGGTGACATCATAAGTACGACTCATGATTTATTAAAATATGATGAAGCGCTGTACAACGGTAGGCTTTTAAGTAAAGCTACTTTAAAAGAGGCGTTCACACCTGTTAAAATTAAAAACGGAAAAGACAATATTCAACGATACGCATTAGGATGGATTACCAGAGAAGATACTTCAATGGGGGAAATAGTAAAACATGACGGAGGCCTTCCCGGTGGCCGTACTATGCTGCTTAGAAACATAACCAGACATCAAACGATTATCATTTTTGATAATACAGCTAACAATGTTATTCCTATTTCGGATAATGCATTGCGTATTCTAAATGGTGTAGTAATAGAAAAACCCAAACAAAGTGGTGCAAGAATTTACGGAGTTGCTCTTGCCAAAAATGGCCTGGAAGCTGGGGATAAAGCTTTAGCAGAAATAAAAAAAGATACTTCTAACTATTATTTAAGTGAAGATGAAATAAATTCATTAGGATATGCCTTCATGTCGAATAATAAAGAATTTGAAGCAGAAATCACATTTAAGCAAAACATGCAGCTTTTTCCTTCAAGCTGGAACACATATGATAGTTATGCAGAAATTTTATTGAAACATGGAAAGAAGCAAGACGCCGTTAAAATGTACCGAAAGTCCCTTGAGCTTAATCCCAACAATGAAAATGGGAAAATGATGCTGGAACAGATATTAATGGACCATTAAACAGGCAAAGCTTATTTATCAAGCTCCGATGCCGGAATAAGCTGAGCTTTGTTTATTTTCTTCACATAAAGTTCATCCGTGAAGATAATCACCATGGATAATAAAGGAACGGCGAGGATAATCCCAAGTGCTCCGGATAATGCAGCCATAATTAATTGACTGATCAGCGTTAAGGCAGGTGGAATGCTGATCATTTTTTTCTGGATAACGGGTGTAATAATATTGCTGACTATGGTTTGTGAGACAATATAGAGTAAAGCAACACCTATAGCAGTATTGGTGGACACAGTAAGCGCAAGTAATACGCCAGGGATCATGGCGACCATAGAACCGAAATTGGGAATAATCTTTAGCATACCCGCAATTAAGGCCAGAATCAGTGCGACTGGTATCCCAATTACAGACAGTCCGATCGCCAGCATTATTGTAATTAAGGCCACCGCTAGTAAAGTCCCCTTAATCCATCCTTTTAGCGAAAAACTAATCCGGTCCATTATTCTTTTAGCTACCTCTTTACGGTCAGGCGGTACCAGCAGCAAAATACCATTTTTATACAAAGACGGTTCCGCAGTAAAGAAAATACCCAGGAACAAAATAATATATAGATTTCCCAAAGCACCAAAACTGGTACTAAAAAATTGCCTGGCTGTATCAAAAAGCTGCTTGGAATTATTATCACTAAAATACCCGAGTACTTTTTGCCCGATAGGCGTCTCTCCCAGTTTATCCTTTACGGTGTTTATGGTACCGGGTAATGAGTTGCTTAATTCAGCAACCTGCACCTGAATCTTTGCACCCATAAACCAAAGAAGCGTAACGAGCAGTGAAATTGACCCGACTATCGAAATAAACATACAAATTCTGCGCTTGAGACCGGTCTTTCTCTCCAAAAGATCGCCAAGACCGTGAAAATAAGTAGCGATTAAACAACCAGCCAAAGCCATCAGCAAAACATTGAATACCACTCTTGCGATGAGCAATACTGCAATGATTAATACAACAATTGCAGCTGTCAACCAGACTTTCTGGCTATAAGAAGTTTCTTTGGGTGTTTCAGGTCTTAGCCCGCAGTCAATATTCATGTGCATATTTAACCAAAAAACATGCAAAATGTTTGATACGCGGCTATTAAAGCTAGATATCTGCAAAAAAACGGAACTGCCTGAGATTGCACGAATTTAATCAGGATGGCAAAAATACACGCTGTAAACGAACAGTTTGTATACATTACTGATAAATTAATATCCCGTCCTTTATCTATTTTGTTATATTTACGTTTAACTTTTTATAATGAAAAATAAAACAATACTATTTTTAGCTTTATTGCTGCCAGCAATTTATTCTTGCAAAGCCAAGAAAAATGTGGTAAAAACACCTGCAACCGTAGAGACGAAAACTGGTGATAATGAACTGGACAACATCAAGAAAGCGTTACCTGGAGATCAGGTCGATCGTACTGATGCAGGTATCAGATTTACCTTCAGTTCAGAGATATTATTTCCTACAAATTCTTCATATCTGAATGAAAATTCAAAAACCAGAATTAATGAAGTATCCAGGGTAATTCAAAATAAATACGCTGACAGAAAGATCCTTGTTGAAGGCCACTCCGATAAAACAGGGACTTCAGAATACAACCTGTGGTTATCTGAAAAAAGAGCAGCATCTGTAAAAGCTTACCTGGTCAGCTTAGGCATCCCCGCAGTAAGTATTAAAACGGCTGGAATAGGCGATACACGTCCCATTGCTGATAACAAGACTAAAGAAGGCAGATTAATCAACAGAAGAGTCGAGGTTACTGTACTTAAAGCGAACTAATTCTTCCCCCTTATAAAAAAACGCTCCATGATTTAGATACTTTATGGAGCGTTTTTTTTATCTTAATTAAGGCCGAACGCGGTTGACGAGTTCCGATCCCGAATACCAGGCATCTATGTTCCCAAAAGTGACTTTAGCGATTTCTGAAAGTGCTTCGGCTGTTAAAAATCCCTGATGGCCGGTAATCAGTACATTCGGGAATGAGATTAACTGTGTAAGCTGATCATCCTGAATTACATCTTCTGAGAAATCATGAAAAAAGAATTCAGATTCCTGCTCGTATACATCGAGCCCTAATGAACCGATAATTCCTGATTTCAAAGCCTTTATAACCGCATGGGTATGTATTAAACCTCCCCTGCTCGTATTAATTAACATTGCTCCCCGTTTAAGTTGCTTAAGTTGATTCTCGTTAATCAGGTATTGTGTTGATGAATTAAGCGGACAATGCAGCGAAATGATATCTGCGTCTCTCAGCGTGTCTTCCAGCGTTCCATAAATGACGCCCAGATCCTGCATATCGGAAGACGGATAAGGGTCATATGCTTTGACAGTACATCCAAATCCTTTAAGGATTCTGCAAAAAGCCTGCCCGATATTCCCGGTTCCTATGACAGCGACAGTACGCTGAAAAAGGTTTACCCCCATTAGTTTTTCCAATGAAAAATTTCCTTCTCTTACACGATTATAAGCTTTATGCGTCTTACGGTTCAAGGTTAGTATAAGTGCCATTGCATGCTCTGCAACTGCTTCAGGTGAATATGCAGGAACCCGAAGCACCGGAATGTTTAGTTCTTCTGCATAAGGAAGGTCCACATTATTAAATCCCGCACACCTGAGAACAATCAGTTTCAGACCTGCGACCGCCAGCAAATCCAGAACGGCTTTATTAAGCTTATCATTAACAAAAACACATACTGCCTCATACCCAAAAGCTACGGCGGCGGTTTCTTCAGATAAAGAAACTTTAAGGAATTTAACTTCATGCCCGGTATTATACTGGGTAAGAAAATCCTGGTCATATTGATTTGTACTAAAAACAGCAACTTTCATAAGGTAATTATCAGTTAAAATCTTCATAAACCGGCTGAAAAGGCCGGCTGTTTAAGATAGTAAATATTTACTTTAAACTTATTTCACAGCACATTGAAAGGGTATTGAGTCGGTGTTGATACGGTATTGGGTCGGTAAATTGGTATATCAACACCGACTCAACACCGTATGAATAGCCTTTCGAATCCGTTTCAAGCAAAATCTAAACACCCAGAAATTGGCAATAAAAGCAGCAGGGAACCGCAAAAACCTGACCTTCAAACAATACTCGATTGATTTTGTAATATAATTGTATAAATAAACACTCTATCAAAACTGAATTATATGAAAATCATTTATTTACTCGCTTTACTTCCTTTGGCATTCAGCAGCTGTAACAGTGATCAAAAGGTAAACGGCAATTCAACAGAAGACACTGTATCGGCAGAAAAACAGTCTGATGCACTAAACGCAGTACCCACTTTAGAAAACGGATGCTACGTGTATGAAAAAAATGGCGACTATATCGCATTCAAACCGACAGTCGACGGCGATAAAGTATCAGGCCCATTAGTATATGCTCTGGCCGAAAAAGATAAGAATACCGGCACCTTTACCGGACAGATTAAAGGAGATCAGGTAATCGGGCTTTATACCTTTAATTCAGAAGGATCCGAAAGTGTAAGGGAAATGGTATTTCAGATACAAGGTAAAAGACTTCTAGAGGGCTTTGGCGAAATCAATAGTGTTGGAAACAAAGTAACCTACAAAGATTTGAAAACGCTAAATTTCAATGAGCAGATGCCACTTGAAAGAGGAGAATGCAATTTGTAAAAGCCCCTGAATTAACGACGTTAAATTTGGTTAATTGTTAATAATTAATATTTTCAATTAACCAAATCTGATGACTAACTATATATTTCAGATCAAATCTGCAGGTATATCTATCAGAAACTTTTGATAAGGGTCATCGTTCATTTCAATAGCTATACGAAGTGGAAATATTTCTGCCTTTTTTTTTGTCGGGTACCAATTGCGGTCATCTGAAACCAAAATGATCAGGCCGGTTTCATTTCCCAGCACAATAAAATTTTCTGCAGGTGGTTGTTTAGCATAATACGTTAAATCATACTTTGCCATGAGTGTTTTCGCGGTTGCCTGAACATCCTTGCTTACTATTCCCACCTCACTGATATATAGCATGGACGACGAAGTAAATTCTTCTTCCGACCTGTTATCAAGATCGTAACGGCAAATAAACTCCAGCAGATTCCCATTATTATCATAAAAATAAAATGAACCGGCATTCCAGGCTTCAAATCTTGAAAACACCTCCCCTTCATTAACCGGAACTAGATCGGTTCGCTTCTGAAGCCAGCAGCTCGCTTCTTCTAACCTGTTCCGAGGAATATCAATTGCAAGGTGATAATTGGGGTTAATAAGTTCGGTCGTTCGGAAATTAAGCTGCGTATAGCCAACTAAAAAAGTAATCTCATGTACAGACTCTCCTACGGATTCCAGACCAAGAACCCCAGTGTAAAATTCTTTCGTCTGCTGGATGTCCCGGCTTAATAAATTGACAGTCTCGATTTTCATAGAAATAAGATTGAATGATATTTACGGTTTGATCAAATTTATAAATTGATATGTATTTCCGAATCATTTTAACGTCAATCCTTCTGCTCAACCATAATCTAAAAAAACAATACCCAAATTCATTTGTAATATGCTGAAATGAAAAGCTTATGGACAGTATCAATCAGAATCAAGAAGAAGAAAACAGAAAAAACCTGGCTGGAAGCCCGGCTATAGATAAGGTTAAGGAATTGGCAGAAACAAGTAAAACTTGTTTTTTTTCAACACAAAGCCAAAGTTCCCCATCACAAGGAACCAGACCAATGAGTGTTCAGGAGGTTGACGAAGCTGGAAATATTTGGTTTCTAATGTCTAATGACAGTCATACCTACCAGGAAATCCAGGCAGATCCTGCAGTTAAATTGTATTTCCAGGGATCGGCTCACTCCGATTTTTTATATTTGGAAGGGGCTGCAAAAGCGTCGACGGACCGGAATAAAATTGAAAAGTACTGGAGTCCGCTGTTAAAAACATGGTTCACTGAGGGAGAAAATGATCCGCGTATTGCTGTAGTTAGTTTCACGCCATCAAGTGGTTATTATTGGGATAACAAAAATGGAAATGCTATAGCGGCCATTAAAATGGCTGCAGGTGCAGTTCTGGGGAAAACAATAGATGATTCGATCGAGGGTAAGATCAATATTTAAAATTTAGTCCTGCAAAACCAGATCGCGCAGATCATTCAGGTTTTGCAGGGCATTTCCTACCGTATTGTTAAAGTATACATACACGCGCTTACCGTCTTCAACCCATTCACGGATATATCCTGCATACTCCGCCAGTGTTGCGTCGTCATAGCTCCCCTTATAATCACCACCTGGACCGTGAAAACGCAGATAAATAAAGTTAGATTCGTGGAAGTTAAACGGTGTAACTGCCGGCGACTTATCATGTAAGACAATCGCAATCTTTCTATCAGCTAGCATATCGGCAGTTTCTTCGCGATACCAGCCCGGATGCCGGAATTCAACTGCTATATCCCATTGATCCGACGGGTCTGCTGTCTTGATTAAATCTATTAATTTCTCTACCTGAAATCTATTACCGTAAGTAACTGATGGAGGAAACTGCACCAATAAAGATCCTTTTTTATCTCCTGCAGCAGATATGAATTCCATAAAACGGAAGACATCCTGATCTCTGTAAACCAGCCCTTTGTTATGCGTAATCTCCCTCCATAACTTAAAGGTAAACCTGAAATTCTCAGGCACACTTTCTGACCAGCGCTGCACAGTTTTAGCCTGGGGTATTTTATAGAAGGAGCTGTTAATTTCTATGGAATTCATTAATGACCCATAATAGTTCAGCCGGCTCTTCTCTTTAAATTCTTCCGGGTAAAATTGCTTGTTTGGTACAGGAAGCAGCAACCCGCTTGTCCCAAAATACACTTCATTTTGCAGCATATATGATTCAGTTTTGCTGTTATAACGCCGTCGGGTAATTTTGGTTTTAGTCTTTTATTCTCATAGGATTATGTCATCTGCTGTATGGTCAGAAATCTATACGCCAAAAATTCACCCTACTCATATTCAGTTTTATAAACCAGTTGTAAAAAATATTTCCTAATTTAAGGCCTGCAACACAAACGTGTTTAGCTACAGTATTCACCAAATATAATCTTATGAAATTATTACCCTTGCTTTTCGGGCTGTGCCTGACACAAGTAACTTTAGTCTCTGCCCAGAACAAAGACTGGAAACCGGTTCCTGGAAAAATCGCTACTCCATGGTCCTCACAGCTTAATCCTGCTGCACCTTTGCCAACTTATCCAAGACCACAACTGGTCCGTCAGCAAAACTGGCAGAATTTGAATGGCCTCTGGGACTATGCAATACAACCAAAATCAAATGCTCAACCTGCAAAATACGAAGGAAAAATCCTGGTCCCTTTTGCTGTGGAGTCCTCGCTATCTGGCGTGGGAAGAACCGTTGGACAAGACAGTTTATTATGGTACAAGACTAGTTTCACTCTTTCTTCCAAAAGCAGTAAAACGATTTTGCTTCACTTTGGAGCGGTTGACTGGAAAACTGAAGTCTTTTTAAATGGTAAAAAAGTTGGTGTACATGAAGGTGGTTTCGACCCATTTTCATTCGACATTACACCTCATCTGAAAAAAGGTGGCAAACAGGAACTCGTAGTGAGCGTATGGGACCCAACCGATAAAGGACCGCAGCCAAGAGGCAAACAGCAAATTAAACCAGAGGGTATCTGGTATACCCCTGTTACCGGAATATGGCAAACGGTCTGGTTGGAGAATGTTCCGGAAACCTATATAGAATCAACGAAACATACACCGGACATTGACGCTGGAAATATTCAGCTTTCGGCGAAAGTGAAGTCTGCCAAACCTGGTGACCAGCTGAAGTTTACGGCTTATGATGGTTCCACTAAAATCGCCGAGCTAACTGCAGATCCGGAAGTTGCTTCTGAACTAAAAATTAATCAGCCCAAATTATGGTCACCTGCCCATCCATTTTTATATAACCTGACCGTCGAAGTTATCCGCAAAGGGAAAACAGTAGACAAAATAAAAAGCTATTTCGCCATGCGTAAATCTTCTTTAGGCAAGGATAAGAATGGCGTCCAGCGTATGTTATTGAATAATGAGTTTGTATTCCAATATGGCCCATTAGACCAAGGCTGGTGGCCAGACGGCTTATACACTGCTCCAACGCAGGAAGCGCTGGTATTCGACATTATTAAAACCAAAGAAATGGGTTTTAACATGATACGTAAGCATATCAAAGTAGAACCTGCGAGCTGGTACCATGCTTGCGATTCACTGGGTATATTGGTTTGGCAGGATATGCCAAGCGGTGACCTTGGTAATAAATGGCAGCCAGACCTGGGATTAATGGGTGGGACTGATAAAGATCGTACTGCTGAATCTGAAGCTATCTACCGTAAGGAGTGGAATAAAATCATGGACGACCTGCATAATTTCCCAAGCATCATTACCTGGGTACCTTTCAACGAGGCTTGGGGACAATTCAAAACAATAGAAATTAGCGATTGGACAAAGAAGAAAGATCCATCCAGATTAGTGAACAGCGCCAGTGGTGGTAATCATTTTATAACGGGTGATATCGTAGATCTGCACCATTATCCTGATCCTGCCATGCCACGTCCGGACTTATTTGGCTCAGCACATGCATTAGTATTGGGCGAATATGGCGGTTTAGGACTTCCTGTCCCGGGCCACACCTGGAAAGACAAGGATAACTGGGGTTATCAATCTTTTAAAACTGCAGATGAGTTATTTGAAAAGTACTCTAGCTTCATCACGACAATGGAAAACCTTATTCAACGCGGCCTTTCTGCTGCTGTTTATACGCAGACAACCGACGTGGAACAGGAAACAAATGGACTAATGACTTATGACCGGAAAATTATCAAGGTTCCTGAAACTAAGTTAAAGAGCGTTAATGATAAGCTCTATAATCCCGATTTTGTTGAATTGCAGAAATAAGTCCGCTTCTGAAAACCGATAGTCTGTTTGCAAGACCTATGTTATACTTTGGTTTTCAGACCATTTGAGTTACTCTACCATAGAGCAAAGGTATCTTTAGCAATTTATTTAGCTAAAAACGTTGCAAAAGAATTTTTAAATTCTATCTTTGCACCTCCTTCACAAAAAGGAATGATTCCGTAGCTCAGCTGGTAGAGCATTACACTTTTAATGTAGTGGTCCTGGGTTCGAATCCCAGCGGGATCACAAGATTCAAAATCAAAACATACAAAAGGCTGTTAATCGCATGATTAACGGCCTTTTTACTTTTACGGGGGTACCAAAACTTGCACCAATTCACATAAAAAAAGTGAGCGATTCGGTGAGTCATTTGGAAAATTTACCCTACTCACCGAATTGCGCATATTCAGCTACTGAACAGGTAGTTACAAACTGAACATCTTGTAATCGTTAAACTGCAAAGCTATTTTTGTTTCACCCTTAATCATTAAATGATGAAAACGAACTTCAGCCTGCTTTTCTATCTGAAAAAGCAAAAGAACTACATCAGTGGTACTGCTCCTATTTACATTCGTATTACGGTGAAAGGAAAAAGAGCTGAAATGACTACTGGCCGTGAGTGTGAACCTGCTCGCTGGAATGCCAAAGCTGGCAAGGCAATCGGTACAAAAGAAAAAGTGAAATTATTAAATACTTATCTCGATCAATTACAAACCTCAGTTTATCAGGCATATCATTCGCTTGACCAAGCAGGAGAAATTATTACTTCGGAAGCCATTAAAAACAGCTATCTATGGAAAACTGTTGTTTCTCACACCCTATTGGAAGCGATTACAAACCATAACCAAAAAATGAGAGCTTTGGTGGGCAAGGAATATGTGCAGGGCACATTAAACCGTTATTTGGTACTGGAACGTCACATTAGTGCATTCATATAATCAAAATATGGCATTGCTGATATGGATATTAAGAAGATAGATCAACCTTTTATAAATGATTTTGATTACTATCTAAGGGCTGATAAAAACTGTTGTAATAACTATGTGGTCAAAAATATGAAGAACCTCAGCAAGATCATTCACATTTTTTAACAAATAGCTGGATCGCTAGCGATCCATTTCTAGGCTACAAGGGAAAATCTAAAAATATAGACCGCTATTACCTCAACAATGAAGAGATACAACAGATTGCAGATAAGAAATTTATCTTTGAACGCCTTGGTCAGGTACGGGATGTATTTCTCTTCTGCTGTTTTACCGGACTGGCCTATGTAGATGTGTTTAATTTGAAAACCTCCCACATTAGTAAGGGTAATGACGGGGACGCTGGGTTTTCACCAACAGGCAGAAAACTAAAACCCGTTCTGCAATTCCGCTATTGCCTACCGCCGTTGAAATCATAGATAAATATGCTACAAACATTACTTGCCTACATAAAGGAACTTTATTGCCCGTTCCAAGTAATCAAAAGATGAATGAGTTTTTAAAGGAGATTGCAGACCTGTGTGGCATTGAAAAGAAACTGACCTCTCATGTTGCCCGCCACACTTTTGCAACTACTGTAACCCTTTCTAATGGCGTTCCTATTGAAAGTGTGTCTAAGA
The DNA here is from genome assembly GCF_900112985.1 of Pedobacter antarcticus. Classification (GTDB taxonomy): domain Bacteria; phylum Bacteroidota; class Bacteroidia; order Sphingobacteriales; family Sphingobacteriaceae; genus Pedobacter; species Pedobacter antarcticus. Next base: position 311,680 of record NZ_FONS01000004.1, on the reverse strand, counting down.
TGTTGGGGCACACTAACATCAGGACTACCCAGCATTACGCAAAAATATTGGATATTAAGGTTGGGGTTGATATGGCACTATTGAAAAAGAAATTTGCGGTGATTTAATTTATTTGCTATACAATATTTAGCGTTGTTTAACGCTTTAATATGAGAGCGTTAATTTAGAGAAGCGGAAATGGTCGTCGATCATTTCCGCTTTCTTATTTTATTGCGGGACTATTTGAAATGATTATGAGGTACAGGATTTTTCCAATTATCATTATCAGCATGGTAATATTACTATTCTATGCCATAGCTTGGAAAACATAAACGATGCCATTAAAGCTAACAACCGCTTCTTCATGACGGCATGCACTAAAGGCCAATTAATTTACAGCCATGACGGAATGGGTAATATGGACTGTTCTAACGTTTTCATCCCAACACAAAGCGCAGTTAAAGCAATCAAACATTTATCCCATAGGATGCCATTAGCCGACGGCTTTTTTAATGGAGCCGGTGAATGCCTATCTAACTAAGGAGCAATTTACGGTTTGCGTTTTTATGATTCATCAGGTTATAGAACAGTGTCTGATTGCATTGATTAGGGTACATTTAGCTTACCGCTCAGAAATTCATAACCTTGGCCGGATGCTTGGCTTATGCACAGCTTTTTCAGACAGGCCATTAAAAAAGTTTTTATCCGGTAGTGCTGAAGATAAAAGATTATTTGAAGTATTGACAAAGAGCTATACCGGTGCCAGATATGCCCCTACTTTTAAGGTGAACGAAGAAGAAGCCATCTATCAAAAGGTATCTGCGTTTAAAGTTATGACTTTGGAAATGTGCCAGGAGAAAATTGAGTATTTAGACAAAGAAGCTACAAATTACAAAGAACTGCGCTTTGCTTTAAGAACACAAGATCACTCAGAACAGGTATTGATATGAAAAAAGCAAAGTATCAACTGATTGATGTTCCAATAGAATTTAAAGTGGCCTGTACTATCTATAAACTTAATATACCCGAAGTGTTACAGATTTTCACTGACCACGTCACTTTGTATGATACAATCTGTCCCTATTACCATGAAGGGTTTTCTGAGGCTACCAGAACAATTTCTGCCTTTGTGATCGCTAGGAAAAGAAAGTTCAGGGAAAGCAAAGCTTTGCTTCATTGCAGAACAGTGGCTGTAGGTTGTATCAAAGGAGTTATTGAACTGGCCAGAAAGGAAAAAGGTAAAGACCAGTTGAAAAGAAAGAAATCAATGTTTTACGTGGATTCCCTCTTTAAAATTATGGAAAGAACTTATGTTCCATCTGATGTACTATATCTGGATGAAAATACCACAATACACCTCAGCAAAAATTTCTCTGTGCTTTGTGAACTGCATAACTGCTATCCGAAGGAATATCTGGAACATTTTATGGGTAGGATCTCGTTGGCAGATTGTCATGCCCGCAAAGGACTTAAAATAACAAATGATAATTTAACAATGGGCTTGTTTATGATGATCGCCAATGGCTTTGCAAGAGACAGTTCTGAAAAGTTACACTTTACGGAAACAGAACTTGATTTTTATGAACGCATGGAAGAAACGCGCCTTGAACTTTATATTGTAAGGAGCCTGACCGAAAGAACGGCCATCCTACATGATTTTTACCTTTCCCGTCATCAAAATATTAACCCTTAATTGAATACTATGGAAACTACTGTTCAACTGGCCCTACCGGAAGATTTTAGTACTCTATGTACCATTTACCAGATTAACCCTGCAACCCTCATACAAGGTTTTATCAATCAGGTATTTTTCCCCTGTTTTTATAGCAACCCTACTGGTACCGACCGCTGGGCAACTTATTTCTTTCTTAATTTTTTAGATGTAGAAGAAGATGCATATGAAGTCGACAGAGAATTGGAAGAACCTTACCTGCGCATCTTTAACCTTAGACTTTTGCAACTCTTAGATCATGATGAAGAAGGAACAAATGCGTAGCGCTCAGGCCGAAAAGTAATGGCACAATGGCTAAATGCAGTTTTAGCAGAGCGCTCAAAATATATTACAGATAATTATAAAGGAACTGACTACCGAATTACTGAACTGCCTTTGTCATCGAATGTCTCACACTCTTAACGGGAGAGCCTTTTCCGTAAAAGCAAAGTGAAAATCCCAAAGGATTTTCACAGGCCGCAAGGAAGCGTCGGGCTAACTCACAATATTACCACGCCTTAAAATTGCGACCATCGGGAGTAGTAAAATAGTTTATGTAGTAGAAAAACATAAACTTGCTCCCTCAATGTCTTATAGTATACGTTCGAGTATTCTGCTTTCGTTTATCTCACTACCATCAAAATCGTAAAGGATACTTGGAGTATCCTTATAATCCCATTTGCAGAGCATGGGGAAAGAAACTACGGCAACTGCCAAACTTCCGCTTGCAAGAAAAAGGTCTATAATTTATAATGAATGTTTTTTGGTACTTGAACAATTTATTCTGATTTTACAGCATAACAAAAAAAATATGGCAAAACCTAGAGTTTTTATTAGTTCAACATTCTATGATTTAAAGCAAACAAGAGCTGATCTAGATTTATTCCTGGATCAATTAGGTTATGAGCCAGTTCGGAATGAAGAAGGTGACATTCCCTATGGAAAAGAAGATGCACTTGAAGAGTATTGTTATAAAGAAATTAAAAGTATAGATATATTAATATCTATAGTCGGTGGTAGATTTGGCTCTGAATCAAAAAAACATGACTCTTCAGTTTCTCAAATGGAGATAAGAGCGGCACTTGCGGAAAATAAACAGATTTACTTATTTATTGATAAAAATGTTCTCTCAGAGTATGAGACTTATTTGTTAAATAAAGACTCAGATATTAAATATAGGTATGTTGATGATCAGCGAATTTATAATTTCATTGAAGAAATTAAATCGCTAAAAGCAAATAACAATATTAAAGGTTTTGATACTGTTTCAGACATCACAAAATATTTAAAAGAACAATTAGCAGGATTATTTCAAAGATTTCTACAAGAACAAACTAGAGTAAAAGAAATTAATTTAATTAAAGGATTAGAAAAAACAGCTCAAACACTAAATCGACTTGTAAACTATTTAAGCGATGAAAATAAAGATCAAGCTGAGGAAATTAATCGTATCCTAATGATTAGTCATCCTTTGACTGAAAGTGTAAAATCTGACTTAGGCATTAAATACAATTTTTACATTGAGGGCTTCGATGACCTTAAAGCATTTATGATCGCATATGGCTATACTATTGATGATGATGAACCCTTATTTGGCCCCTATTTATTTGTTCGAACCTTTAATAATAACATCTATAAATTAATTGTTAGTACGGAAATATTTGACGATGAAAAAAAACTAAAATTTTTCAAAAAGAATGATTGGAATACTAATTGGAGTATTTATACAGTTGAAGCAATTGTCTACAGCGATGAAGATGATTTACCGTTTTAAACAAACTTAGTTTATGTACGATATATCCATCGCTATTCCTGAAAGTTTACAAAGTGACTTCATAGGGTATTCATTTATGTCAAAATTGGCGGGCGAATCACTTCTTCATTCAAAACTATCTATTAAAATAGATTTTCAAAATTGTAGCTTAATAGAAGGGAATCTTTGTGCTATCTTAGGTAATATATTAGAAGGTTTGATAGAAAGAGACAATATCATAGATATTGCGAATGTTACTCCAGCAACACTTAGGTCATTAGCCAATAATGGATTTTTAGAAAAGTTCAATTATCCATACAGTGTTCCTAAGTATCATACAAACAGTGTACAGTTTAAAAAATTCAATCTTAATGATGAGACTAGAGCAAAGGATTTCTTTGATTCTGAATTATTTGGAAAAGAAGGTATGCCACAGATGAGTGTTGCAGCGAAAAAAGCTATACTGAGAAGTATTTTTGAAATATGTGTCAATGCGATTACTCATGCTGGTTGTGAATATGTATATTGTTGTGGACAATTTTTTAAAGGTAATAACAATCCTAGAGCCACCATAACGTTTGTAGATTTAGGAAAAACAATAACCGCAAATGTTAATAGGCATTTAAAACTTTTGTTAAATGGAATAGAAGCTATTAAATGGGCATTACAAGAAGGAAACACAACCAAATTTGGAGATGAGCCAGGTGGGTTGGGATTAAAGCTTTTACAAGATTTACTATTTTACAATAAGGGAAAGCTACAAATGATTTCTGGCAATGGTTTTGTAGAAATAATAGATAAGATTATAACTACTACAGAGCTTCAATATGATTTTCCAGGAACCATTGTTACTATTGAACTTAAACTTGGTGACCCTAATTTTTACATTCTTGATACGGAAGATGAAGAAACTCAAAATATTTTTTAGTACATTTGGAACCATAAGACATGTTAGTGAATATTAAGGAAATATTAAATAGCGATAGCGCGTTAACTCCTTCTTCTGGAGAATTAATATATAATATAATAGAAGAGGAAATAGCTTCTAAAAGAAGCATTTCTTTAGATTTTAAAGGGATAGAAATAATTACTTCCGCTTTTTTAAATTCTGCAGTTGGTAGATTGTATTCTAAATACAGTTCTAGCGAATTAAACTCTGCATTACATATTGTAAATATACCAAATGACGATCTACAACTTTTAAAAAAAGTAATTGAGCGGGCTAAGGCGTATTTCAAAGATCAAAAGTCTTTTAATGAAGGCCTTGAGGGTAAATTTGACTAAATGGGCAGAATCTTAAAATTGAAAGATTTTGAGCCAAAAGGCTCTCATCATATTTTTTTAGATGCAAATATTCTCATTTATGCTTTTGCACCTTTGGCAAATTATAAAATCCAAATTCAAGAACAAATAACTAAATTTTTAGAGTCAGCAAGAAAAGTCAATGCATCTTTATATGTTACATCATTAGTTCTGTCTGAAGTTTATAATGTGCTTCTTTCCGCTTCGTTTGATAATTGGAAAGCAAGTAGGATGACTGCTCATTCGTTGAATTTAAAAAAAGATTTTAGACCGACTGAAGAGTTCAAAGATTCTACATTAGCTATAAATTCAGCAATTAAAAATATTTTAAAGTTAGCTTCTCCATTCCCAGATAACTTTAACAATTCTGATGCAGAAATAATTTCTAAAATGTGCTATTATGCAGACTATAATGATTGTTGTTTTTTAGAATTGGCTCAGCAAAAGAATTGGATGATTTTCACAAGAGATAACGATATTATTAATCACCCGATGCGTACTATAGACATTATCACAAATTTGGGATAAAATCTAATTACAAAATAATTCTAGTATATTAGAATATAGCATTTGCAGCTAAAACGTATCAAACAAAAGGTGAGCGATTCGGTTAGTACCAATTTCAAAACCCACTAAATATTGAATAAACGTTGATTTTTGAACTAGGTTCGAATCCCAGCGGGATCACAAGAAATGCCTCAATGCAAATTGAGGCATTTTGTATTAAAATCGTTTTGATTACGTTTTCAATTTCTTTGATTAATTTTTGATTCTTAGAAAACTGATCGACTAACTCCCATGTCGTATTTATTCTGATCAAATTGTCGCTTATTTTCTCTGCCAAATTCGCATTTGAAATAAGAAGTTTTATTCTTGAGTTTTTAGATCGCTATCGGTATGCATACATAAATTTTGGAAAAGAACTTAACGAACAAGATGTTCCCTTTTTGGGAACATTTTAGTGTCTTTGTTAATATGCGAATGATAGCAATAAAAATTCTAAAAAGATTGTATTGATGAATTCCACCAGGCAGAACAAGAGTTATTAAGCTGGTATGAATCTGCACTATGGAATAATCCAAATGAATTAAAAAGCACAATATAAAAATGCTTCTATAGTTAATGAAAAAAGAATTGTATTTAATAGTTACCGCTTAATTGTAGATATAGAATGTCGATTAAAAATTGTTTTTATTGTCTGGTTTGGAACGCATAATCAAGATGATAAAATAAATGCTAAAACAATTAGTTATGTTAAAACCAATTAAAACTGAGAAAGAATACGATGATGCTCTGGCTCATGTGTATGAGTTGATGCAAACTGATATCGTAGAGGGCTCTGCAATTTCTGATGAATTAGAAATCTTAAGCCTATTAATCAAAGAATATGAACTAGCACGTTATCCTGTTTCTTATCCAAATCCAATAGAAGCTATAAAGTTTCGAACGGAACAAATGATTTATCTGAAAATGAACTAAGTGACTTGTTAGGCACACGTTCAAGCGGTGAGTATCAATTTCAAAACCTTCGACCTTATGAATAAACGCTGATTTTCGCAAAGGTCTAAATCCCAGCGGAATCACGCGAAATAGTACCAGAACAAACAAAAGCCTGCAATCATTTGATTGCAGGCTTTTATTATGCCAAAAACTACGGTTTATCCAATGATCACCTGTGAAAAATGAATGATCAACGACTAAATTTTTGCATGAAAAGCAAAAAATTACGCTTGCGGTGATTTCCCCGTCTATTTAGTATCTAACTGGTAATCCATGAATCAGTTCATGAAAAACAAGCATTTTAACTTTACTTAAATGTTGGAATTGAAGAAATTGAAAGATTAGTCAATTTTTGATTTTCATTCCCAAATAATTTCACACTGTCAATTGGCGTACTTGGAAAAAACACATCAGTCATCACTGTCAATCCATCGTCAGCAAAAAGTTCCGCAGATGCAACATCAAGTATCAAACTGATTTTGGCATTCTCAGATACAGCTATCCTCGGGGCGCTATGTTTTTTAGCAAAATCTTTTTCAAAATCTGTGGCACCCGAATGGGTACGATCGATATAATACATTTTGCTTTTGCTGTCATATCCGACTAATAGCTTATCCCCTGCCTTATTGCTCAATACAATCTCCATACTACTTGTCGCATTGAAGTTGAAATCCAACTTTAATTGTCCATTCAGATCTTTGGTATAACCGGAAAGGTCAATTTCGTTGCCGAACGTTAAAGTTGCTTTTTTATAAACCGAGCTGAGATGCTGATCCATTTCTTTCACAGGAACAGAACGCAGATAATATTGTTCAGATGTTTGTGCTAAATATAGATCTCGGGGAATAGTAGTCGCTCCTCTCCAGGCCTTAGTGGGAACCTGGTTAGCATACTGCCAATTGTTCATCCATCCAATAAATATTTTTCTCTTACCCGTATTTGACCAGGTAACACCTGCATAGTTGTCAGTCCCATAATCCAGCCACTTCTCTATTTTTGAGTCGGCTATAAATTTACTACCGTCAAAACTGCCCGTAAAGTACTGTGTCGCAGAACCACCATTAGGCCCGCCTGGATTGATACTCACTAGCAGAACCCAAATGGTTTTTCCATTGTGCTCCATAGGAAATAAGTCAGGACATTCCCATACTCCACCATGTGCTCCCAAATCATTTCCAAATTCGCTCTCTTTCTTCCATTCCTTTAAATTTTTGGAGGAATAAAAGGTTATTCGATCCTTAGTTGCCAGCGTCATGATCCATTTTTCCCCAGACTCATACCACATCACCTTTGGATCTCTAAAATCGGTGACCCCAGGGTTTTTAATCACTGGATTTCCCGAATACTTGTTCCAGGTATTTCCTTCATCCAGACTATAAGCAATACTTTGAGTCTGAAATGTATTTAATTTTTTCTCTTCCAATTTAGGATCGTGGTGTGTGAATATGGCAACAAGAGGTACTTTTCCATCTTTACCAAGCCCGGAAGTATTCTTTTTATCGACCACAATACTTCCCGAAAAAATATATCCCAGGCTATCGGGAAACAACGCAATTGGTTTTTCCTGCCAATTGAACAGATCTTTAGTGGTGGCATGGCCCCAATGCATCGGGCCCCACACGGTTCCCTTAGGATAATATTGATAAAAAAGGTGATAGACACCCTTATAATAAACCATTCCATTGGGATCATTCATCCAATGTTCCTTTGGAGAAAAATGGAATTGAGGACGATATTGTTCAGCTCCTGCAGCTGCTTGCTGCTGGGCTTTTACAACGTTTAAAAAAGAACTTCCTAATGTTATTACACTAAAAAAAGCAATCATTAAAGTTTTACGGTTCATATTCATGTGTTCTAGTTTTTAATGAGCGGCATGGATGGTGAGCTATGACATTTATAGTAAAATAGACCTATTTGGTTAGTTTGAGTGATTCACACCATTTTCGTTTCCAGATGAATCTGTCAAAATCGAATTTTGAATATTCAGGGCAAGCCCCCGACTGTGCCGTGATAAAGGCACCCATGGCCACTGCATAATCCAACGCTATCTCTAATGGCTCATCAGCGAGCTTCATAGCGAGGAATGCAGCAAGAAAAGAATCGCCGCTCCCTATGGTATCCGCTACATTGATACTATATGCAGGATATTCATAGGTCAGGTTTCTATTGTAATAGGTCGCGCCATGCGCGCCTTTAGTAATCAGGATTTCATTCATCCCAAACTTGCTAAAAATGGCTTCAATACATTCCAGTTCCTTTGAATAATCAATCCCATTCCATTCTGCAATCAAACAGAGTTCAGCAGCATTTATTTTGACCATGTCAGCATGCCTAAGTAAATCTGATACAAATTCAGGACTGTAATGTGGTGCCCTTAAGTTTACGTCAAAAACCTTATAACTAGCATGTTCCAACATCTTAATTAAGGTAGCCCTGGAAGTCTCATTTCTGGAGCCAAGACTTCCAAACACAAATGCATCAGCTGCTTTGATTAATTGTTCCATCTCATTGTCCCAATGGATATAATCCCAGGCCACCGGTGCTACAATCTCATAACTTACTTCATTTGCCTGGTTAATAGAGGCTAGCACTTGACTGGTGTCATAGTGAGCATTAGTCTGTATCCAGTCCGATGATACACCTATTCTGTTTAAAAAATCTAATAACTCTATCCCGGCCTTGTCATTTCCGATACTACTTATCAAATGACTCTGGAGGCCTAATTTATACAGGTGATAGGCTACATTCATCGGAGCACCGCCCGGCCTTTTTCCATCTGGCAGAATATCCCAAAGAATTTCGCCAAAACATACTACCGATTTTATTTTCGAAAGATTCATACCGATATCTTATTAAGATTAATGCATGATTAAATTAGTCCCTATTTGCTCTAATGATTTGCCTTTAGTTTCTGGCATCAGTTTCCAAACAAAAATTAGCTGAAGCAACATCATCGCTGCAAAGAAGAAAAAGGTGGTCGCCCCTCCAAATGTTTCTGCCAGATAAGGAAAACAAAATGCAATAATTGCGGCCATGATCCAATGCGTAGAACTACCGAGGGTCTGACCTTTGGCGCGAACAGAATTGGGGAAAATCTCGGAAATAAAAACCCAGATGACCGCTCCCTGAGAAAAAGCAAAAAATGCGATAAATAGCATGATATAGGCAGGGATTGCAAAGCCAGAGAAATTCTCTGTATAAAAGGTAAATCCAACTAGGAATAAAGAAGCAATCAATCCAAAAGACCCCACCAGCATCAGCACCCTTCTACCAATTCTATCGATAAAATTGATGGCAATCAACGTAAAAATAAAATTGACCATGCCAATCCCTACTGTTGAGAGTAAAGAAGAGTGGGCGCCTAATCCTGCCATCTCAAAAATCCGGGGTGCGTAATATATAATGGCGTTAATCCCAGAAACCTGATTAAAAAATGCAAAAAGTATGGCTAGCATCACCGGAGTCCGATATTTCTTACTGAAAAGATTTTCATCATTTCCTGATGTTGATTTTAATGCTGAGTTCTGAATAGCGGCAAGTTCTTGTTCGCAATTAACTGGATTAATAACTCTTAGTATCTTCAAAGCAGTTTCATTAGCACCCTTTTTTAACACCAGCCATCTAGGGCTCTCCGGTATGAAATAAATCAGCACCAAAAACAATAAAGAAGGAAATGCCTGAACTCCAAGCATCCATCTCCAGGAGGATTCGCCCCCCTGACTAATCAGGTAATTTGATAAATAAGAAATCAGGATCCCCAGAACGACATTGAACTGGAATAAACCAACAAGCTGTCCCCTTTTGTGCGCAGGGGAGATTTCCGATATATAGATAGGCGCAGTCACAGAGGATATTCCCACGCCCAATCCACCAAGAAATCTAAAGGTTAGAAATACAGACCAATCTAAAGCCAGTGCAGTACCTATAGAAGAAAGCAAATAAGCGATAGCTACAAAATACAAGGTGTTTTTACGCCCAAATTGATCGGAAGGTTTGGAGCCAATAAGTGATCCGATTACTGTACCTATTAGTGCTATCGAAATTGTAAAGCCATGTTCAAAAGAAGATAAATGCCAAAATTGCTGGATTGATTTTTCAGCACCGGAAATAACTGCTGTGTCGAATCCAAAAAGAAAGCCACCCAGGGCTACGACCATGGACCATGCCAGGACGGAATATTTTTTCATGCTAAAGTTTATATTGGTTAATGATCGTAAATTAGATCAAAGCCTGAAGCAAAACCATCAAAATCGTTTCTAAAAACTACAAATTTCAATAAACAAACAAAAGACTAATAATCAGTTAGTTATAATTCACAGCTAACACTGATTATTATAAACCTTCAATTTCGAATCAAATAAGGTTAGGTTTTGATACCTCCATAACTCAACGGCAATTAGCTCTGGACTGACCGTATTTCTGTTATCTCTGCCTTTTCTATATATTTAAATTAATTCCCTGCATAACCATCACCAACCATTACTTATTTCCGCTGTTCCGCTCTGGAATTTGAAACAATACCATGAAAACCAAATTTTACCTGCCTAAAAGCTTTATCCTACTTTTTCTTTTAACCTTCGGCTTCAGTAGTTGTGAAAAGCAGAAGGAAAACCCTACCTATACCATTGGTTTTTCACAATGCATTGGCTCAGACCTATGGCGAAAAACCATGCTTGAAGAAATTAAAATTGAACTTTCCTTACACCCGGGTGCCAAACTGATCTATAAAGAAGCCAATGGAAATAGTAAACTTCAAGTGTTGCAGGCCCAGGACATGATTCGTAAGGGAATTGATATTCTGATCATATCCCCAAATGAGGCCCAACCCCTGACGCCAGTTGTGGAACAAGCCTACAATAAGGGTATCCCTGTAATTATCATCGATAGAAAAACAGCTTCATCAGCTTATACTGCTTACGTGGGTGCAGACAATTTCCAGATTGGAAAAATGGCAGGTGAATACGCTGGCGAAGTACTTAAGGGCAAAGGAAATATAGTGGAGGTTTTAGGACTCCCAGGTTCCTCACCCACTATAGAGCGGCAGAGGGGATTTATCCAGGGATTGAAAAGATACCCGGATATTAAAATTACCAATCAGGTTTATGGAAACTGGCTCGGAGAAGACACCAAAGAGCAGCTGAATAAAATCAAAAATTCTTTGATAAACATAGACGCCATTTTTGCACATAACGATCAGATGGCCTCAGCAAGCAGAAAAGTTATAAATACACTCCTGGATAAAAAACAGATCAAAGTAATCGGGGTTGATGCCCTGCCAGGACAAGGGGGAGGCTTGGAGATGGTTAGTAGTGGAATTTTAACCGCAAGCGTGGTTTATCCCACCGGAGGAAAAGAAGCCATAAGTACTGCCTTTAAAATCCTCAACAAAGAATCCTTTTCTAAAGAAAACATTTTACAGTCGCTTGTAATCGATTCTACAAATGTTGAGCTCATGAAGCTCCAATGGAACAAATTTATAAGTCAGCAGAAAGACATTGAACGACAGGGAAGTCTATTGGAAGAACAGAAGGTCCTGTTCAAAAACCAGCAAATCATTCTTAATGTAACAGTAATCGCGCTTGTGCTCTCTGTAGTTTTTGGAGGACTTGCCCTCTACGCTTTGCTAGAAAACAGAAAAATTAATAAAAACCTGGAAACAAATAACATTGAAATATTAAATCAGCGGAATCAATTGATAGAAATGTCGAGTAAAGCTGAGGCAGCTACAGAAGCTAAACTAAACTTCTTCACCAATATGTCTCACGAGTTTCGCACGCCACTCACCCTGATTTTATCCCCCTTAGAAGACCTGATACAAAATGAAAAAATCAAGGCGGGGGCAGAAAACAACCTAAATCTCATTCAAAAGAACGTTTATCGGCTGCTTAGACTCATCAACCAGCTAATCGATTATCGTAAGATTGAACATGATAAAATGCTATTAAGTGTTTCTCAAAACAATATTGTCAGTTTTGTAACTGACATACTGGAAAGCTTCCAGCATAGTGCAAAAAAGAAAAATATTGAAATCAGACTCCTCACAGATGCCCAGAACATTAAGGTATGGCTGGACGTCAATATGCTCGACAAAGTTATCTTCAACCTATTATCTAATGCCTTAAAATTCACACCCGCCAATGGGGTCATTTACGTAGAAATCACTCATACTTCGACGTCTGTAACGCTTTCGATTAAAGACAATGGGCCCGGAATTCCCGCAGAAGAGATTGATCATGTCTTTGAGCATTTCTATCAAGCTCAAACAAATACGGCCAAAGGTTCGGGACTTGGTTTATCCTTATCCAAGGAACTGATGATCCTCCATCATGGTAATATTAACGTCGAAAGCACAAAATCCCAGGGAACCAAATTTAGCATTCAGCTTCAATTGGGAGAGGATCACTTTACTGAACAAGAAAAATTAAGAGGGAAAGCTAATAAAGACCTATTATATGAAGATGCAAAAATCTACACTACGGGGCTAAATGACATCCCTGAGTATACAAACCCGGATTTATTAAGAACAATAAAACCGCAATCGATATTAATTATTGAAGATAATGCTGACCTTCTGAATTACCTGGGCAATAAACTTGAACAAGATTATGAAGTTTTCCTAGCAAACACAGGTGAAAATGGAATAGCTTCGGCATACGAACAGGTACCAGACCTGATTATATCAGACCTCATTCTACCGGGCTTATCAGGACGCTCGCTAACCGAAAAACTAAAATCGGATATCAGGACCTCACACATCCCTATCATCTTATTATCTGCTCACGGTAGCCTGGAACAGCAAATTAATGGAATGGAAAGCATGGCGGATGCTTACATTATAAAGCCATTCAACTACGACTATCTAGTGGCCACCGTAAAGAGTTTGTTAAAAAACCGCTACCTGCTCAAAAGCCATTATATGAGCGACATCAGCAGTTCAGGAAAACCACCTATATCAAAATCGCTGGACAAAAAATTCATAAATGACTTTTCCGGAATCGTAGAACAAAACCTTTCCAATGAAAATTTTAGTGTAGATGAAATCAGTAAAGAAATAGGAATTTCCAGGGTGCAGTTGTATAGAAAAGTCAAAGCGCTGTTAGACTGCAGTGTAACCGACTACATCATGAGCAGAAGATTAAAGAAAGCAAAATACCTATTGATTAACGAAAGATACAGCATCGCAGAAATCACCTATATGGTAGGCTTTTCCTCCCCAAATTACTTTTCAACAGTTTTCAAATCAAAATATGGAATGCGCCCAAGTGAATTTAAAAAAAACAATAGTCAATCTAAACAATCATAACCTTAAAATAGAAACGAGAATGTAGATTCAGCCCCCCTTTAAAAACCAAATTTTCATGCCATCTTTATGTTATTGATTCTAACCTAAAACTAAATCATATGTCAGACAATACCGTTTTACTCCACAGAATCCTCAAGGCATCTCCGGAGAAGATATACCGCGCCTTTACTGAAGCCCTGGCAATTGCTTCCTGGCTTCCTCCTTATGGATTTCTCTGTACCGTCCATCAAATGGATGTACAGACAGGAGGTTCTTACAGCATGTCATTCCAAAATTTCTCAACCGGCAACAGCCATTCATTTGGCGGAGACTATATTAGTATTGAACCCAACGAGTTCCTCAAATACACAAATAAATTTGATGACCCTAATCTCCCGGGTGAGATGACAACTTCAGTCTGGCTCCGAAAAACTTTTGCAGGCACCGAGATAAAAATCACTCAGGAGGGTATTCCCAAAGCTATCCCTTTAGAGATGTGCTATTTAGGCTGGCAGGAATCTCTGGAAAAATTGGCAAAGCTGGTAGAACCTCAGATACAAGATACCTGATTTGGTCGTTTTAAATTACGATTTAACAGTGGTACAGCTGGTTATTTGTTTTCTTCCCGAATATATTTTGCAAGATCTTTCTCTACTGTATTACCACCGTTTTCCAGTTGTTCTATAATTCTGTCACGCTCTACCACTGTTTTATTCTGGCTTAATTTCTTTTGCCCCTGCAGGTCTGACACCTCCAATTCGAAAGCAACTATGCCGCGCATCATTCCGGTTCTAAATTTTTCAGTTAGACCATCCCATTGCTGTAGGTAGTCTTTTTCATAGAAATGTATCATCCGTTCCAGTATTTTCAATTTAGATGTTTCATCATCTAAAATCTTAGCCTTTCCATAGGCATGTACGGCAATATAATCCCATGTTGGTACGCTCTCCCTTTTCTCGTAGTGTTTGGGTGAAATATACGCATGAGGTTCCGTGAAGATAACCAGTGAGATATTTTCCGTTATAATCTTAGCTTGTTCATTGGCCAGGGCAAAATGCGAACTTAAGACCAGCTTGTCTGAATTCTTTTCTACAAGAAAAGGTAGCTGTGTAGCTATCGGAAAATTGTCTTTTGTGGTAATTATTGTGGCGAAGCTATATTGCTTCATAAAAGCTACTTTTTCGTCGTCGTTGTCGAACTGAAAACCATTAGGGATATACATAGGAGATGTTATTGAATTCAAAAATACTTAATCTAAACCACTTGCGGCTAAAACAGCTCCATCTCTTTTTCTAAGATGGAATGTTGTAAACCGACTAATTTACCAGTGCTCCGGCAGGTTTTCTCCCAAATATAAAACAGCACACCGAAATGAGTACACAATCGTATTAACTCCCGCTATTTTAGTATTCTTTCTGCATATATTTACTAAACAACATTTCGTAAAAGTCGTCAAAAAGAGAAAATTCTTATGTCTTTCATCGGTAAATTGCAGTTAAAAATAAACAGACTCGACGCACATCACAAGCTTTATATATCATTAGGAGCTGCCTTGCTGACGTTTCTTACTCCAATAATGCATCTAGAACCTGAGATTCGTCTAATGCTCAGCTGGCTAACCTATGTGTTCACCAATGTCAGTTTATCCTGGATAACTATTTTAACCAGTCACCCTGCCGATGTCAAACATGAAGCCCGTGCCCAGGATTCGAGCCGTAAAGTGATATTTATATTTGTAATAGTTGCAGCCTTCGCAAGTTTGTTCGCCATTATTATTCTTTTGCAGGGAGCTTCAGCACAGTCCAAAGAACAGTTATCTACTTCTATTATTATCCCACTCGCCTGTGTAATTAGCTCGTGGTGGTTAGTACACACTCTTTTCACGCTGAGGTATGCCGACTTCTATTATTTCGATGCAGACAATGATAAAAAGGGAAAACATATCAAAGATAAAGGATTGATCTTTCCAAATGATCAAGAGCCTGATTATTTGGATTTTACTTACTTTTCATTTGTTATCGGTATGACTTTTCAGGTATCGGACGTTCAGATTACCTCCCGGAGAATCCGGAGGTTAGCCTTAATGCACGGTTTGCTATCATTTGCATTTAATACTTTCATTGTAGCATTTACAATTAATATAATAGCCGGACTCATTCAGAAATAGCAGCATTATCGGCCATAACTTTTCCGAATGATCGTAAAAAATATATACCTTCGCAGGCGTTAAATAAAACCTTTGAAAAGATTCATTTGCCTTTTATTGTTGCTCACCCTGATCACCCAGTCCTTTAATAAACTTGGTTTAATCCTGGCTTTTAAAGTGAATCAGGAATACATTACGGCTAGTTTTTGTGAAAATAAAGACAAGCCGGAAATGAACTGCAACGGGAGATGCTTTCTTGCTAAGAAAATAAAGCAGGCAGAGCAGAATGAGGAGAAGCATAGAGTAGAAAATCTTGAAAAAACAAATATCCTGTTCTTCTGTAGAATGAACAAGCTTGAGGTAAATGAATCCGTGTCCGAAAATGGGCCCTTGACATTCAATCCCTTTTACCTGAAATTCAAACCTTCTCTTTTCGCAAACGATATCTTCAAACCACCACAGAAGCTTTCCGCATAGCCTTTTCCGTTTTTTTAACACAATACTGCAAGAACGCCAGATTGTGACAAAGCTCAATACGGGCTGGACTGATATTGGCTACCGCTGGTCTATATGGCCTTTTCGTGTTCACGAATATTTATCGGGTATAAATGATAGCGCCAAAAAGTGCTGTCATTACCAATTTTTATCATTCAAATGAAAATCAATATTTTCACATTACTGGTGCTATTTATAGTAGTCACCACGAATTCCTTTGCACAAATTAACACAGGTATGTTAAAGGGTCGCATAGTTACAATTAACAATGAGCCTGTTAGAGGCGCAACGGTCCAGTTCCAGCATACAAAAATCACAACGCAAACAGACGCAGACGGAGGTTTTAGTCTAAACGGAGTTCCTGCAGGAACCTACGTTCTAGTCGTATCAAATATCGGCTACAGCGCTCTAAAACAAAACCTTGTCATTGCATCAGGAAAAAACACGTTTCTTAACCTCCAGCTTTCTGAAAGTAAAAATGAACTCCAGGAGGTGGCGATCAATACGACCAAAACGCGGTACCAGGTGAAACGGTCTAATAGCTCTACCAGAATGGATATCCCTCTACTTTCTACCCCCCAATCGGTACAAGTTGTTTCATCAGAGGTCATGCAGGACCGGCAGGCATTTACACTGAATGAGATTGCAAGTACATTTACCGGTATGAAAGCCAATAATGGTAACGGTTCCTTCAATATGCGTGGATTCACTGCTTATTCTCCTACCGATGCCAGTTTTCTGCTTTATAACGGCGTACGCGGAAACCTATTCTTATGGAGTCAGCAACCATTATTATATAACGTAGAATCTGTCGAATTACTGCGCGGTCCTTCAGGAGCTCTTTTCAGTGAAGGGGCTCCGGGAGGGGTAATCAATTTTGTAACTAAGAAGCCTTTGACGGAAGCCAGGTATAATGTCGATCTATCATTAGGCAGCTGGAATTTCCGTAGGGCATCACTGGATTTGACAGGCCCCTTAACAAAGAACAAAAAGCTGCTCTATCGTGCAATTATAGGTTATGACCGATCGAAAAGTTTCCGCAATAATCAGGATAAAGAGAACATTTTCCTTGCTCCGTCCCTGACGTACATCTTCTCTGAAAATACAAATCTAAATCTGGAACTGAACTATGCTCACCAGAAAGCTGTTCAGCAATATGACAACGGAACATTTATACGTACCCGTCCGGATGGGACTTTTGATTTCAATTACTATCCAGACAATTTGACCATTCAAAGTCCATCAGACTACGGAAAGACCGATAATGCCTCAGCTACATTGACCTTTAATCATAGGTTCGCTAAAGATCTCGACTTAACTGTAGTACAGCGTGGGGTAAGAAATGTGCTCGATTTTACAGATCATATTCCCGTCGGCAAGATCAGGAACGACTCTGTCAGCAGAGCCTACCAGGATTGGAGAACAGACCGCTTTAGCCTGCAAACCACCGCTTATGGGACTTATACAACTAAAACCGGTTCAATTAAACACCAGGTTATTATTGGTGCCGATTATAACCGTTATGGCTGGACAAAAAATGATTATCAATACAAACCATCTACACGGATCTCGATTTTCAATCCCGATTACAGTAACGACCCTCCCGCCTCAAGTGTGGAAGCAGAAGAGTCTGATGATAATAAGAGAATTACCAATCTACTTGGCCTCTATATACAGGATCAGCTTAGCTTCAGCGAAAAATTTAAAGCGCTGCTTTCCATCAGATATGATAATTACAATGGGCAGGAAACGCCACTTTCCGCCAGAGATAATAAACAGGGTGATGAACTTCAGGCGACTGGCTGGATTCCAAGATTTGGACTGGTGTATTTACCAATGACCAACGTTTCCGTATACGGAACATTTCTCCGGTCGTTCAACCCACAAACATCTAATAATGTTCTTTCGGGAGGGCCATTTCCAACACGAACGGCAACGCAATATGAGTTAGGCTCGAAGGCAGACTTCTTTAATGAACAATTGTCGGCCACACTATCCTTGTATCAAATCAATTATGCTAATATTCTGACCGCAGCCCCTACTGAAGAAAATTCTCACCGTCAGGCAGCTATAGATGGAACCCGAAGCAGAGGTGTAGAATTATCAGCGACGGGAACGATCGGTAATTTTAACATTATCGCCGGATATGCCTATAATGAACATATTGTATTGAGTAACAGCGCATTTGGCAAAAAGGGTGACCGTTTCGCAAATGCCCCCAAACATATCGCTAACCTCTGGTTAAAATATAATTTACGTACTACAGCTGCCAAAGGATTAGGATTGGCGGCCGGTGTAAGGTATGTGAGCGACCAGGTTGGATTGATCAGCAATCAAAACTTCGTGTTTCCGGAATACACTGTATTTGATGCGGCGGTAAACTACCAGAGAGGTCGTTACAACATACAGTTTAATGCATACAATTTGACGAACAAGCATTATTTTACAGGCAGCAGATCCAGTACTGTAACTGCTGGATTGGGTGACCCTTTCAATTATCGCATAGGAATTAGCTATCAGATCCGATGAAAAAAGTAAACTCAACCACCAAAATCGCCTTTTCCGTTCATAGCTGGCTTGGACTGATCAGTGGTGTTTTTCTACTTATGCTTGGGTTAAGCGGTTCTGCTCTGGTTTTTCTGAAAGAGATAGATCATGTACTCAATGCAGATTTGCTGACTGTACAACCGAAGGGAAAAAGGCAATCACTGGACTCTATTTACAGGAAGATTGGTTTTGACCATCCAAATTTAGCGGGTATTGGCTGGTTAAATGCAGATGCCGCGCCTAATGATGCCTATGAATTCAGGCTCTATCAGAATGATGGAAAGTTAACTACTTATGACCTGGGTATGATCAGCATCAATCCATATACCGGAGAAACATTACGCGAAGGGAATCTGAAAGATATGAATACAGGTTTCCTGCAGTGGTTAATACAATTCCACTGGAGCTTTCAATTGGGAATTCCAGGGTTGTTACTGGCGACTATTTTTGGGATTACAATGCTTTTTTCTACAATTACCGGTTTCATCATTTACCGGAAATATGTATGGAAAGTTCTGATTTTCCAGGTCGGCATTAAATGGGATAACTGGCGGACCATTTCTTCAGGTCTCCACAGAATAGTGGGCGTTTGGGCAATGGTGTTTAACGTAGTTATATTTTTCACCGGATTCTGGATGAACAAGTTCTCCATGGACCGCTCTTACTGGCAAAAACAAATAGTCTCTGCTCCTGCAAATACCTTTGCAGTACAATCTATAGACGAAATGTTAGTTACTGCTAGAAAAAGTATGCCGGATCTGATCATACAGAATGTCTACCTACCCACCCAGCCGGAGAAAGATTTCCGGATCAGTGGTCCAGTAAAACATCAACTGGCATTATTCTACAAAGGTAACACTGTGTCTGTTGACCCATCTACCGGCGTGATTAAATCTGTAGAAAGATTATCGACCCGAAGTCTATGGGAAAAGATAGAGGCTACTTTTTTTGCTTTGCATGTGGGTAGCTTTGGAGGCATGGCCATTAAAATCCTTTATGTGATCGTCGGCCTGTCACCAGGCCTGCTTTCTATTACTGGTGCTTTACTATGGTGGCGAAAAGTAAAAAGACGTTATACCTGACATAGTATTTAGTAGCCGGAAGCGCCTCCCAGAAATGTGAAGGCGCTTCCATTGGCGAAAAACAATCCAACCTGACTGCTGTTTCAGATGTGATATGAAAAGGAAATCAACCGCGAGTAAAAGCCAACATAATGGATTTGTCAGCGTAAAAGGAGCCAGAGAAAACAACTTGAAAAATGTATCATTGGAAATCCCCAGAGACGCAATGGTCGTTTTCACAGGGGTTTCGGGTTCAGGGAAATCTTCCCTTGCTTTTGGGACCTTATATGCTGAAGCACAACGCAGGTACCTGGAATCTGTATCTCCTTATGCAAGACGGTTGTTCAACCAGATGTCTGTCCCGGAAGTTGATGAAATAGAAGGACTGCCGCCGGCAATCGCATTACAGCAGCAACGCGGATCGGGCTCCTCCAGATCTTCAGTGGGAAGTATAACTACCTTATCTAACCTGCTACGCATGTTATACTCCCGGGCGGGCCAATATCCTGAAGGGCAGAATATTCTGTATGCAGAGGCTTTTTCTTATAATACACCAGAAGGCGCCTGCACGGAATGTCATGGTCTGGGAAGGGTTTACCAGGTTTCCGAAAGGTCTATGGTCCCGGATGATACTCTCAGCATAAGACAACGTGCTATTGCTGCATGGCCAACTGCCTGGCAGGGACAAAATTTACGCGACATTCTAATTACCCTCGGCTACGATGTCGACACTCCATGGAAAGATCTTTCTCAGAAGGATCGTGACTGGATCCTATTTACAGAAGAAAAGCCCGTAGTTCCGGTCTACCCAGGCCTAAATGGAGTCCAGGTGCAAGACGCCATAAAGAAGGACATTCCGCCAAGCTATATGGGTACTTTTACCGGTGCCAGGCGCTATGTACTGCAAACCTTTGCCGGATCACAAAGTCAACTGATGAGAAACCGTGTTAGTAAATTCATGCTAAGTGCTGAATGTCCGGTATGCCACGGAAAAAAGCTCAAAAAAGAGTCACTCTCTATATTGTTCGACGAAATGGATATCACTGAACTTTCGGCGCAACCTATAAATTCACTTTACAAGATTTTCACACCCTATGCAAATGGAACAGCTAAAAAGAAGGCCGGAGATCACAGACATCCGGAGAAACATATTGTTACCAAGAGAATAGCCGAAGATATTATTGCAAGGCTAGCCGTCATGCTTGACCTCGGATTGGGTTATCTCGGGCTGGACAGAAGTACACCTACCCTGTCGCCAGGCGAGTTACAACGGCTTCGCCTGGCAACACAGATCAGATCTAATCTGTTCGGAGTGGTCTATGTACTGGATGAACCATCTGCAGGTTTACACCCAGCCGATACAGCAGCACTGCTCCGGGCACTTGATAAGTTAAAAGCTTCGGGCAATTCATTATTTGTGGTTGAACATGAAATCGATGTGATCCGCCATGCAGAGTGGATCGTAGATGTCGGCCCGGGTGCCGGAGAAAATGGTGGACAGATAATCTACAGCGGGCCTGCAGCAGGTTTAAAAAATGCCGAAGGCTCTAAAACCAGAGAGTATCTTTATGGCCAAAAAATAAAGAAGAAAAAGGATAATCGGGAGCCTGCAGGCTGGCTGGAACTTGAAAAAGTTACTCATCATAATTTGCAGGGGTTGAATGTATCATTTCCAATTGGAGTTTTCACGAGTGTAACAGGCATTTCCGGATCAGGAAAGAGTAGTCTGGTTAGCCAGGTGCTTGTTTCTTTAGTGGCAGCGCAACTTGGATTGAAACAACTTGGTAGCGATGACACGCAGATAAACCTACTGGAAAAAGAAATAAGCGTTGCTCCGAAAGGCAAAATCGCTAAGGGAATGGACGCTATTAAGCGCCTGGTCGTAGTCGACCAGAAGCCGATCGGCCGAACTCCACGCTCAAACCTTGCAACTTATACAGGTCTTTTTGACCCAATTCGTAAACTTTTCGCCACCCTTCCTGAATCCAGAAGACGAAAATACGATGCGGGGCACTTTTCTTTCAATATCGCAAAAGGCAGGTGCGGCCATTGTCAGGGTGAGGGATTTGTAATGGTCGAACTTTTATTTCTACCGAGTGTTTACACTCCCTGCCCGGTTTGTCTGGGAACGAGATACAATGCCAAAACACTGGAAATCAACTATCGGGATAAGAACATTGCAGAAGTCCTGGCAATGAGCGTTGACTCAGCCTGGGCATTTTTTAAAGATGAACCTCAAATACACCGCGGTCTGGATATTGTTCGCCAGGTCGGACTTGGCTATATTAAACTCGGTCAATCTGCAACTGAACTTTCCGGGGGAGAAGCGCAACGTATTAAGCTCGCCGCTGAGCTACAGAGAACTCAACATGGAAATTCGCTGTATGTACTTGATGAACCTACTACCGGTTTACATCCCGCAGACGTAGAAAGACTCATGCTTCAGCTTGGCAGGCTTGTTGACCAGGGAAACACAGTAATCGTAGTTGAACATGACATGCAGGTAATTGCCGACAGCGACTGGGTAATTGAAATCGGACCAGGTGCAGGAGATCTCGGCGGAAAGGTAACTGCTTCCGGTACACCTGAAGTATTTGCAAAAATCAGCGAAAGCAAAACTGCCCCTTACCTGTCCAAATTTTTGCAAAGTGGTCAATTCTGAATGGGGAATTATATATAGATCATGTTTCCATCAGTTAAACTGTCCGGATTCGGACTACAAACGTCCGAATCCGGACAAAAACAAATAAGCATTCATATTATTACTCTTATTTTCAACCACTTAACGAAAAATAGAAGATCGGCAGCGCAATTGCTAGTATCTCAATAGCTTTAAAAACCAATCTTTGATAAACCCAAAACAATAGTTTCGCCATGCTTAATTTAAGAAAACACGTGATAATCCTGAGCCTTTTCACACTGTTCACCTCTGGAAGGATAATCGCCCAGGAAGTTGTATCCGTTGATCATTTCGATAAAGTTATCATTAGTCCTCACGTACAGGTTGTCTTCATAAAAGGTGACAAGGAAAGTGTTACTATCGAGAACAGCACGGTGAGCCGTCAAAAAGTGAATATCGAGTCCAAGGGCAATACTTTACGAGTCTATCTGGAAGGTGCTAAAGAGATAACCGGCAATGAAAAAACGGAAGAAAACGGTCGTAAAATAAAAAAGAGTATCTACACCGGAACAGTTTTAACCGTTTCGATTTCTTACAAAACCCTGCAGGAATTATCTTTAAGAGGAGAAGAAACTATCCGCTTGCAAAGTAAACTAGATCAGGATAGCTTCCATTTACTAATCTACGGCGAAGCAAGAGTATCCTTT
The DNA here is from genome assembly GCF_900112985.1 of Pedobacter antarcticus. Taxonomy (GTDB): domain Bacteria; phylum Bacteroidota; class Bacteroidia; order Sphingobacteriales; family Sphingobacteriaceae; genus Pedobacter; species Pedobacter antarcticus. The sequence goes on along the minus strand of NZ_FONS01000004.1, from coordinate 288,577 downwards.
GACGATGTTCAGTTAAAAAAACTAGGTACAACGATCTACGGCGAGAGTAGGCTGGAGATTAAGTCCGGAAACATTATAGATCAGAGGTTTACCGCTTACGGGGAAAGTAAGATAAATACGCTCGCCGTAACTGGTAAAACAGCGAAAGCAACACTCTATGGTGAATCAGAATTGGAATTAAATGTATCTGATGTAATCAGGGTTACCGCTTTCGGAGAGGCCAAAATAGGTTACAAGGGAAATCCGGAAATCAAGAAAGGTATCGTTATCGGTAAAGCTAAAATCTACCAGATTAATCATTAAAGGAACCAACTCGCATTAAAAAGCAATGGCCGGAAATTCGATCCAGCCATTGTTAAAATACTTAAGCTAAAGCTTTTCTTACTGCAGGGGCCACTTGAGTCCCGAATAATTCAATAGCTTTCATCATATCGGCATGTGAAGGATCGCCGACATCCATATGTCCGATAAAACGCGTTATCCCAAATAACTCATGCATGTATAAGATTTTTTCAGTCACCTCTTCCGGTGATCCAATAAACAATGCCCCTTCTTTCGACCTTCCGCCATCATATTGTGCTTTGCTATATGGAGGCCAGCCTCTGCTCGAGCCTATTCTGTTCATCTGTGAAGCATAATTTGAATAATATTGATCTATAGCAGTACTTTCCTCACTCATAAATGTATGTGAATGAATACCGATCTGCATTTGGCTAACATCATGACCATTCTTAATATATTCAGCTTTATAGAATTCAATCAACGGCTGAAACTGTTTTGGCATTCCCCCTATAATAGCAACGATTAACGGCAACCCTAATCTGGCAGCACGCAAAACCGATTCAGGTGTACCACCAACCGCAATCCATACAGGCAGTTTCCCCCCATTTGTAGCTCTTGGAAATACAGACTGATTAACCAGTGGTGCCCTTAATTTTCCAGACCAGTTCACCACTTCATTATTATTAATATTTAAAAGCAGGTCCAGTTTTTCTTCAAACAGCTGGTCATAATCTTTAAGGTCATACCCAAATAACGGAAACGACTCGATAAAGCTACCACGCCCAACAGCAATTTCGGCACGTCCGCCCGAAATCAAATCTATGGTAGAAAAGTCCTGATATACTTTTACAGGTTCGGCTGAACTTAATACTGTTACAGTACTCGTTAGTTTTATATTTTTCGTGATACTTGCAGCAGCGGCCAAAACGATTTCCGGAGAAGAGACAGCGTAGTCAGGGCGGTGGTGTTCGCCCAAACCAAATACGTCCAGTCCGATTTCATCAGCCAGTTTAATCTGCTCCAGAATTTCATGAAGTTTAACTCCTGCCTGACGGGGTTTTCCAGTTTGAGGATCAAATGATAAGTCGCCAAACATTCCAATTCCTAGTTCCATAATTCTCCTTATTTTTTATTTATTCAAATTTAAGAAACTATAACCAGTCCGGCCTTGATGTAGGTTAAGATCGTTTAAGGCGTCTTCCTAATCTGGTTTATCAGCGGCATACGGGATTTCAAATTTGAAATGGCAACCTTTCCCTGCTTCACTTTCCACACTGATACTTCCTTTCTGAATCTGTATCAGTTGCTGGCAGATATACAAACCCAGACCAGTGCCAGGTTTTCCTGCGGACCGGTTGGCCTGATAATATCGTGTAAATAATTTAGCTTGCTGCTCTTTTGGAATTCCTATCCCTGTGTCAATTATGCTTACTGTCAATAATTCTGTATCGCTATGCGAGCCGATCGTTACTTTTACCGTTACTCCCCCCTGATCTGTATATTTGACTGCGTTATTAAGCAGGTTAATCATAATCTGCTTCAATCTAAAGGGATCCCCTTTTACGGTAATCTCCTGGTCTCCCGTAAACTCAGCCTGCAGTTTAATATGTTTTCTTTCTGCAGAAAAACTCATTGCGGCTATCGTTTCTTTAATTTCCACGCAAGGCTGAAAGGATACAATATGTAGTGCACCTGCTTTCTGGTTATCAATTTTACTGACGTCCAGAATGTCATTAACGGTTTCCATCAGCATATTGGAAGACAGATTTATCGAATTAAGCTTTTTCTTCTGATCTTCCGTCATTTCAGACCGGTTCAGCAGATAAATGATGCCCGTAATCGCGGTCAAAGGATTTCTGATCTCATGACTCATAATGGCCAGCATTTCTGATTTTTGTTCTGCTAATGCGACTGCACGTTCATTTTCAAGCAGGTAGTTGTCCTCTGCTTCACCTGCCTTCCGGATGTAGATGATCAAGAGCACAATAAAAATTAATACCATCAGAACAGCGACCCCAGTAAAAGTGTTCATATCTTCAGTCGCTGACTGGTATTGGTTTAGCATCTCGGCACGGGTTTGCTCCCATTCAGTCAGATGAATATCTTTCAATTGCTGTACTAACTCGTGCAATCCGATTACCAGACTTAAATTTGTAGAAATAAGTTGCTGATTAGATTTTGCCAGACGGCTATTCTCTTCATTTAACCTCCTCAGTAGCCCACCCTGTGAACTGTAATCTTTGTGTGCCAGCGTTCGGCTGATAGAATCCCGGATTTCCTTTTCGCGGTTAACAGTCACTACTTTCACCGACTGGCCACCCTCCTGTTTATTTGCAATAGCGTCTTGTAAGCGCTTAAATAAACCCTTTTTACCAGGCTCCCCATTAATGATCCTTACAGATGTATCTGCCTTTGATACTGTGCCTTTAATACTTCGTCTAATTTGATATTTACCAAGTATATCATTTGACGAAGAACCAGAGATCTTCTGAATTGTTGTAATTTTAAGCAAAGAGTCAAAATTGTGTTTAAGACCAAAAACCTGGTTGGAAAGCTCGAGTTTCTGCTCAAATGATTCTCCAATCCTATCTTTGCTTTTAGCGAGTACATGACCGCTGTCCAGATCGTATTTTTTTAAAATAGCTTCTATCTGAATAAAGATATTGCTAACCTTAGTCTTATAATTTTCGAGTTTTTCGTTTTCTCCGGATAAAATAGCTTGCTGAAAATCACTTTCGGCACCATTCAGATCCAGCAGAATATTGCTGATTTCCTGCCCTGGTGCATGTTCTCTTAATTTATCGCTGAGTATGTGCAGCTTTTGAAAAATAGAATGCCGAAGTAATAATGAGCCTGCTGCCATTAGAAATGTAAACGCTAAAAAAAGTATAAATACTTTACGCAGATTATTGGAGGTTTCCCCTGGCTTATGGGTGAGGATATTTTTCATGGAGTTGTTCCGGAAAAGAATAAAGAGTCCAAATTTACCAATTAATCTTAGTTATAATAGCGCATCATTTTAGTTTAACCCGGCCGCATGGCATAATCTGAACTCATGATTACAAAAATCCTTATTTATAATACAAAATTTTATATTTGAAACAAACATATACATCATCCGCTTATGTACGGTATAGAAAATCTTTCTGCTTTTATATTAACGGCTATAATTGTTGTAATCAGCCCTGGAGTAGATACCATCATGGTGTTAACCAGAAGTATTTCTAAAGGTAAAACAGCAGGTTTATATTCTGCCGTTGGAGTTAGTATGGGTTTATTGGTGCATACATCTGCCGCCACTTTCGGTCTGTCACTTGTCCTGGCAAAGTCTGCATTTGCTTACAGTTTTATCAAATATCTCGGCGCGGCGTATTTAATTTATATCGGATATAAATCCATTACCGCAAAACCGGCCCCAACTGAACTTGTGGTAACTACAAAATCAGGAAGTAATTTCAAGATGTTTTACACCGCCTTTCTCAGTGATGTGTTAAACCCTAAAATTGCCATTTTCTTCCTTGCATTCCTCCCTCAATTCGTAAACCACGCAGCCATAAACAGCCCGGCTCCCTATTTTATCCTGGGTACAATAATCCTGCTGATTACGCTGATCTGGTGCACCTTGCTTGCACTGCTGGGTAGTAAGGTCGCGGTACTTTTCAACAGACATAAAAGAGCCGAAGAAATCATGAATAAAACATCTGGTTTTATTTTCATTCTACTTGGTATAAAAGTCGCTCTCACAGAAAAATAAGTCTCTTACAACTTCCAGCCGCCAGCTAATGCTTTATAAAGACAAACTACTGCATGTAAAGCTGTAGTTTGTCACTCACTCCGCTTAGTTGTGCGACAAGTAAACTCTATAATCAGATTAAATCTCGAATACCAGTCTCTTGCTGGCAGCAACCTCTTTGTAAAAATCGGTTTCTACGTCTGCCAGCCTGGCGCTTACCGTGTCGATTTTCAACTTACCCGCGGCTGCGAGCGCGTAAACATCCGGAAGTACAACAGAGAACAATTGCCGGAGTGCGTCTGCCGGAAGACTGCCGACACCTGAGCCCATTAGTGACAAACCAGAACTTCTTAATATAGCTGAAGATAGATTAATTGAATCACCAGCAGTTGAGCCCACAGTCAGGAAACGTGTCACAGGAGTAAATTTACCTTTACCTTGTAAAGCATTAAGTATCAGTTCAGCCGGCTTACCCCAGGTATAGTCAAGAACTACTCCAATGGGATCAAATTCATGCAACACACGTATTTTTCTGCTAATCTCATCAGGTGTACCTTTTAGAGATATCACCTCATCTGCACCCAGCTCTAATAATTCCTCAAGCTGTTCCTGATTTCTTCCTGTTGCAATTACCTTTTTAGCTCCGTAATGTTTGGCCAGCTGAACCGCAAGTTTACCGGTAAAGCCAGTTGCCCCATTAATCAGGACTACGTCACCGGATTTCAAATTTGCGCGGAACAATAATGCCAAAGCAGAGCCTACAACAGCGTTTGGAATTGCCGCCGCTGTTACACTGTCCAGACCGTCTGGGACCCGGATCATTTGCGCCTTATTAAACAATGCTTTTTCTGCCAGTACACCGCCTATACCAACACCGAAAAAATGCGTACCATCTTTCATCTCACCCACGCCCATCGTTACCGGAATTCTGGGCACCGTATTCGCACTACTGGCGTAATGTTTACCACTGGCCAGGCCTTTCTCAAAATTAGGAATTGCTACCGCTCTCATACTCACTAGAATTTCGTTTTCACCAGCGGATACCGGATCAGAGAATTCTTCGTACTTAGGTGCCTCATTTGCATTGTATATCACTGCTGCTTTCATACTCTTGTTTATTTAAATCTGAAAACAAAATTAATCAGGCAATGCCGGGTCAGCCGATAACAATTGTTAATAAATCTCAACCCCGTCTGCGGATACGGCTTAATGACACTGAAGTGATTCCGAGATAAGAAGCAATATAGTGCTGAGGAATTCTAAGGATCATTTCAGGATTGTTTTCCAGCAAATCATGATACCGCTTTTCCGGACTGTCTTTTATCCTTGATAAAAAGAGCTTCTGGTAAACAAACAGTCTTTTTAAAATGGTTTCTTCCATTCTTTTGCGGAATATGGGTGAATTTTGCTCGATCTTATCTAATTCTGCTTTAGTGATTACTTTTATCACGCAGGGCTCTATAGATTCAATATTGAAAAGGCCGGGTGCGCCTGTTCTAAAGCTTTCAATCGAAGAAACCATTTCCCTCTCAAAGAAAAACTGTGTGGTGCACTCTTTGCCATTATTATTAAACCATACCCGCAGACAGCCACTCTCAATAAAAAAAGCTTTTTTAGAGATCTCACCTTCTCTTAACAAAATGGTCCTTGCAGGAACCTCTATAGTTTTAAATGAAAGTGTAAATTCTTTTAAAATAGCCTCATCAAACAAGCTTGTATCCATCCTTATTTAGTTGCCAGTATTTTCTTACTAAGCGCATTTACTTCTTTCAGCAGCAGTGGAAAAGCCGGTTGAGCCATTCCACCATGATCGAATCCCTGCAGTTCAAAAAGTCTCGTTGAATGATGCCCTGCTAGTTTCATCATTCTGTTCAGGTATGCATTCTCTTCGTATCTCCCAAGCAATTCCATCTCCCTGTCTCCTGTAATGAGCAGCATAGGTGGTGCGTCTGCCCTTACGTGGAATAAAGGAGCATATTTATCAATTACCGGCTGTGTATCTTTTATACCGGCTTCCTGTCTGACTGTGAAATGTGTAATTGCCTGTCCGCTGAAAGGAATAAGCCCGGCAATGCTATTTGCATCAATCTGGTACTTATTCAGATACTGCTTGTCCAGGGTAATCATCATTCCCAAATAACCACCTGCAGAATGACCGGAAATAAAGATTAGTTTTTTATTTCCTCCATAACTTTCAATATTTTTATAAACCCAGGCGACCGCTGCCGCAGCATCCTGAATATAAGCGGGTGCTTTAGCTTTAGGCGATAACCGGTATCCAACACCGATCACGGCAACACCTTTATCTTTTAATTCCTGCGGGATTTCTTTCTTCCCTCCAGTAATTCCTCCTCCATGAAACCAAACAATTGTCGCGAAATTCTTTACGCCTTTTGGATAATAAACATCTAATTTGCACTGCGCATTGAGGTAAGAATCATCACCAGATTCTGCCTTATTATAATAAGAAATGTCCTGCAAAGGTAAAACGGCAGTCTGTCCGTAACTCTTCGTCCCTCCAAGAAAAAGGCAGAATAAGAGTGAAAAACTGAACAGGATTCTTTTGATAAAAACAATAGTCGGCTTCATAATTTTAAGAATAGGTATCTGGTAAATTTAGGAATTAATCAATGCTGAAGATATTCAATTTTAGAATAATGCCCGCTTATCAGTGAAATATACCCCCTGGTCAAGAAAAATCTTATCCGATAAGTCTAAATCTTTCTTTTGCATCAAAAGAAAATGTAAATGAAAAATACAGAAAGACAGACCTATCTGGATTGGTTAAGAATTTTATCTATTGCGGGTGTATTATTTTTTCACTCAGCAATGCCTTTTGTTGCCGAAGATGGATGGCACCTTAAAAATGCGGAAACCAGTAATTTATTAATGGAGTCTAACTTTTTCCTGCATCTGTTCCGTATGCCCCTGCTATTCTTTATTTCAGGAACGGTAAGCTATTATATGATGCAAAAACGTTCTGCAGTAACGTTTATAGGTCTCCGGTTTCGCAGACTTTTCATTCCGCTTCTAGCCGGAATGTTTATAATTGTTCCCCCACAGATCTATATGGAAAGACTCGCTAGCGGATATCAGGGCAATTTCTGGAGCTGGTATCCTGATGTTTTTAACTTCATACTGTATCCTAAAGGCAGTTTTAGCTGGCATCATCTGTGGTTTATAGCTTATCTGTTTATTTACGACATCATGCTTGCACCTCTTTTTTCCTGGATGAGTGCCGGCAAAAGTGAAACCTTTAAAAATTTACTGGAATCATTAACCAGAGGTAAGAGGGTTTACTTACTAATAATTCCAGGTGTGATCTGGTATGCCCTTTTCAGCAGGAAATATCCGGAAACCAACGACCTGATAAATGACGGCGGTTATTTTATCTATTGGATCTTTTTCCTGCTGGCTGGGTTTATCTGTGTTGTGCAACCAAAATTAATGGATAGCCTGGAAAGAAACCGACGTTTTGCACTAACTACAGGCTTTTTAGCAATCATGTTCCTTAATTATCTTAGATGGAATAAAATAGAACCGGGCAATCAGGACTGGCCTTTTACCAGCCACCTGTATGTATACCTCTTTGATGCCATCAAACCAATCGTCGCGTGGGGTTGGGTACTCGCACTCGTCGGTTATGGCAAATACTATTTAAATCGTAAAGCCTCAGCACTCAATTACATGAATCAGGCCGCATATCCCTTTTATATTCTGCATCAAACTGTCATTGTTATTCTGGTTTATTACTTAATTCCATTACAACACGAAAGTATTTTATCTAAATATATTTATACTTTAGGGTTCACATTTTTTATTACCCTGCTTACTTATCATTTACTGATCCGTCCTTTTGCATTAACGCGTCTGCTATTCGGCATGAAGCCGAAAACCCCAATCAGTAATCAACTGGCACCAGATGAATACATTCCGTAAATATATTTCCCCGGCTTTCTACGGACTACTCATTTACTTCACCATAAGATTGCTGCATGACCTGGCTGTCGACGAACAGTTTTGGAAACGGGACTGGATGTTAAATTTGCTGGAAATGGCCTGTAGTGTACTCGTTGGCTATTTATGCGTATATACCTTCGAAAAACTCTTCCGTTTTTACGATCTTACCAGCGCATTACAAAGTAATTATCACGGCGTATTAAAGGAACTGGCTTTGCTGGTCATCGCGAATTTAATTGTTGTAAGCACCGTATTTATTCCAATGTGTGCATTGACCGATGATGGGCTCTCCTGGGGAGATCTTGCTGACCTCACTATCATACCGACACTTTATGCGCTGATTTATTACGGCATTGCGCGCAGTAGGCTTTGGCTTAAAGCTTATGTCGGTAATCGGTTACTATTGGAAAAAATAACTAATCAGCAACTGGAAACTGAACTTAAATTTCTAAAAGCACAGTATCACCCTCATTTCCTTTTTAACGCGTTAAACACAGTTTATTTTCAAATGGATGAGGATTTACCCGGCGCAAAAAAGAGTATTGAAAAATTCTCAGAGTTATTACGCTATCAGCTTTACGATCAGCAGCAAAAAGTTCCTGTTTTTAAAGAGATAGCTTATCTTAAAAGTTATATAGATCTTCAAAAGATCCGTAGTAGTGAACGGCTTAGACTGGAGCTGTTTTTCGACGAAAAGCTGAGTGATCAGCTGGTCTATCCTTTGCTTTTTTTACCACTGGTCGAAAATGCGTTTAAATTTATCGGTGGAGCCTATAAAATGAGTGTGAATGCCAGTATAGATCAGAAATGGATAACTTTCAGTGTACAGAATTCCATACCACTAATTACTAACGGACATTTAAAGTCTGGCGGTATTGGCCTGGAAAATTTAAAACGACGACTGGATCTGCTCTACGGAGAACGGCATGAACTGACACTTAAAAAAGAGGCGGACAGTTTTAAAGCCACTATAAAAATTGACTATGAATAACCCGATCAGTTGTATTATAACAGATGATGAACCTTATGCCCGTAAAGGATTACAAGGGTATATCGAAAAAATAGATTTTCTTGAACTCAGAGGTTCATGTGAAGATGCGATTGAACTCAGTGATTTATTGAGCCACCGACCAGTAGATCTCCTTTTTTTGGATATACAGATGCCCTTTATCTCTGGAATTGAGTTTCTGGAAACTGTACAAAACCCGCCGAAAGTTATATTCACAACCGCATTTGAACAGTATGCCATTCAAGGGTTCGAACTGGAAGTAATAGACTATCTGCTTAAGCCAATTTCCTACGACCGGTTCATTAAAGCCGCATGGAAGGCCAGAAATTATTTTGAGCTCAAACAAAGTAAAGATCAGCTGCCCTATCTGTTCGTAAAAACAAACGGTCGGTTAGAGAAAATCGTTTTTGACGACATTCTGTTTATTGAAGGCATGGAAAATTATGTAGCAATTTATTGCCGGGATAAAAAAATAATTACGTTAAGTACGATTAAAGCGCTGTTGGAGAAACTACCTGTAAAACGGTTTATACAAACGCACAAATCCTATATCGCAAGCATAAATAATATAGATTCCATAGAGGGTAATATCATATCCATTCAGAAATATCGGGTGCCGATCAGTAAATACTTACGTAAATCGGTGCTGGAATCAATTTCCAGGTGACAAATTATGACGGTTAAGAAATTGTAATCTGGATGTAGTCATTTTAAAATTTAATCCTCTAACCGAACTATTCACTGATATTTATTGTGTTATAAATAATGAACTGTTTTTTTATTACGGTTTTTATTAACACTAAATCACTATAAAATGGAATACAGACAATTAGGAGCATCTGGTTTATTTGTTCCGGTACTAAGTTTTGGGACGGGGACATTTGGAGGAAGTAATGAGTTCTTCAAAGCATGGGGACAGACGCAGGTAGCAGAAGCGACCCGATTAATAGATACATGTTTAGCGCATGGCGTAAATCTGTTCGATACCGCCGATATCTATTCAGACGGTTTAGCTGAAGAGGTATTAGGAAAAGCCATTGCCGGCAAGCAAAGGGATAAAATATTACTATCCAGCAAAAGCACATTTACTTTTGGAGAAGCTCCAAATAACCAGGGTTCTTCCAGATTTCATATACTCAGACAGATTGAAGGCAGTTTAAAAAGATTAGGTACCGATTATCTGGATATCTACCATATGCACGGATTCGACGGTAATACGCCCGTAGAAGAAACACTCCGCACCCTGGACGATTTAATTCAGAGCGGGAAAGTACGTTATATCGCTGCTTCGAATTTCTCGGGCTGGCATTTAATGAAGTCGTTGGGTATCGCAGAGAAATATGGCTGGAACAAGTACGTAGGACACCAGGTCTATTATTCCCTAAGCAACAGGGAATACGAATGGGAACTGATGCCATTGGGTCTGGATCAGAATGTAGGTTCTCTAATCTGGAGTCCTTTAGCCGGAGGCCGTCTTGGTGGAAAATTCAGCCGGAAAAAGGATTGGCCAAGCACAGGCCGTGTAATAGAGGGTGGAAGCCCGGTACCAGAGACAACTTTGGAGAAAGAGCATCTGTTTAAAATTACAGATATCTTAGAAGAACTGTCAGAAGAAACAGGAAAATCCATATCTCAGATTTCGCTCAATTGGTTACTACAGAGACCTACCGTTTCGAGTATAATTGTCGGTGCACGTAACGAAGCGCAATTAATTGAAAATCTTGGCGCCACTGGTTGGAACTTAACCACAGATCAGATTAAACGTCTGGATAAAGCAAGTGAAGTCGAGCCCGTTTATCCATACTGGCATCAGCGTTTAAATCTGAAATTAAATCCAATTCCAGAATTTTATAAATAAAGATTACGTACAATAAACCACCAAAAGAGTCATCGCTTTTTTGGTGGTTTTATATTATTAATCACCCAGTCACTAGTCGGCTACGACCTTATACTCAGGATCTTCAAGAATATTCACTTCGATCACGTCACCTGCGTTTTTTAGCAGTTTAATACAGTCCTCACTCAGATGATGCAGATGAAGGCTTTTACCCGCTTTCTGGTAACGCTCTGTCAATTTATTCAGCGCATCAATTCCAGACATATCGGCAACCCTGCTATCTTTAAAGTCTATAATTACCACCCGCGGATCGTTCATAATGTCAAATTTGTCATTAAACGCTGCAACGGATCCAAAAAACAACGGACCATAAATCTCATAGTGTTTGGCACCAGTTTCATCCATATATTTCTTTGCCCGGATCCGTTTAGCACTTTCCCATGCAAAAACAAGTGCAGAAATTATAACCCCTATCAATACAGCCAAGGCAAGATTATGCAATAAAACGGTAATTACTGCAACCAGTATCCCTACAAATACGTCCTGTCTGGGCATCCTGTTAAAGATCTTAAGACTTACCCATTCAAAAGTCCCGAACGCCACCATAATCATTACACCGGTTAGCGCTGCCATAGGAACCCGTCCGATCACAGGCGCGCCAAACAAAATAATCAACAATATCGTCAATGAAGCGACAATTCCAGAAAGCCTGGCCCTTGCACCTGCAGAAAGATTAACCAGCGTTTGCGCAATCATCGGACAACCGCCCATACCAAAGAAAAAACCATTGAGAATGTTTGCGCTCCCCTGCGCGATACATTCCTTATTTCCATTACCCTTGGTCGCTGTAATTTCATCCACAAGGTTGAGGGTAAGCAAGCCTTCTGTTAAACCAACTGCGGCCATAATTAAAGCATAGGGAAATATAACCTGAAGCGTTTCCAGATTTAACGGAATATTCGGGATATGAAACGGTGGAAAACCACCACTTACTGAGGCGATGTCACTAACAGTTTTGGTTTGGATACCAAAAATAAGCACAATAAAAAAGACGACTACGATAGCAACAAGAGAAGGTGGAACTGCCTTCGTGAACCTCGGCAGGAATATAACAATTGCAATAGTTAATGCAACCAGACTCCCCATTATGAGAAGAGGCATACCTGTTAGCCAGACTTCCGTCCCACCGGAAATGGTTTTGAATTGCTTAAGCTGTGCCATGAATATGATTATGGCTAAACCATTTACAAAACCGTACATAACCGGTTGAGGGACAAGCCTGATAAATTTGGCAAGCTTGAAGAGCCCGATCATAATCTGGATTACACCGGCCAGCGCCACCGCCGCGAAAACGAACTCTATTCCGTGAGAGTTCATCAAGGCTATTAAAACAACCACTACTGCACCCGCCCCACCGGAAATCAAGCCGGGGCGCCCGCCAAAAACCGAAGTGACTAAACCCATTATAAACGCAGCATACAAACCAGCCAGTGGTGGAAATCCTGCTAAAATTGCAAAAGATAAAGATTCCGGCATCATGGTCATCGCCACAGTCAGGCCAGCCAAAATTTCGGTTTTATAATTAACTTTTTGCGAAAAGTCGAAAAAACGAATACGTGAAGACATATCGAAGAAAAATGTAAATAAAAGAGACAAGTAGAATTACCTGATCAGGAATAAGATCAGTATGGATGGATTCAAAAACGGATCAGTGCTTTGTCACAGGGTTATATGAAACTTTATCTAATTTTCTCATTGCGATTGGTGTAAAAATAGAAAAAATTGACATTAAGTTCTAATTTTGAGCTATGAGGCTGATACTATTTCTGTTATTAATAATGACAACCCATTTCAGTCTGCCTGCCATGGCGCAACTGAAAACAGCCGATGATGCGGAAATGAAGAAACGCTATCTGAGCGCCAAAAATCAGTTCCTGACTTTTGAGCGTGAACATGGGAATTTTATTCAGACAAACAATGTCAATATGCATTACCTGAGCTGGGGAGATCGTGAAAAACCATGCCTGATCTGGGTTCATGGCAGTATGAATAATGGATATGAGCTCTTGAATATCGCTGACAGTCTTGTAAAGGCTGGTTTTTATGTGATCGCAATAGATTACTACGGACATGGACAAACTGCAATCCCGAAACATGAGGTATCGCTTTACCACGTCGCTGATGATATCAGATTCTTACTCGACAAGCTTAATATACCAAAAGCATTTATAGGCGGCTTTTCCAGAGGCGGGTATATTGCAACTGCCTTTTATGATGCTTATCCTGAAAAAGTTGAAGGATTAATTCTTGAGGATGGAGGTTCTGTGCCTTTCAGCAACTATTATCATAAACTTGGAACCGAAGCTTTAATGCAAAAAGCCGCCGAATTTGACCTGACAGAAAAAATGCCTTGGGACACCACTTATACCTCTGAATTTGATGCCTACAAAGCCTTGTATGAACCTGATGAAAATGGAAATCAATTCGCCATTCTAGCATTGCTTCGTATGGATTCTGCAAAAAAATGGTCTGTTATTTACGATAAAATGATGCCTCTTTTTAAAATGGCAAGCAGCAAACAGTTTCTTGACCTGATTTTAAGGCCATTCTCCGTCCCCTTATTTGCGAGATCAATTGTAACAATGGATCCTGGGGCCATCTTCAGAAACCTAAATGTTCCCCTACTCCTGCTCGATCCGGTTAGCGAAAATGATCCCATGCCTTTTGAAAAAGAGAATCAGGCTTTACACCAAAAACATTCGCGGTTGATAGAATACATTATCTACCAAAACACAACACATAATATTCATTATCAGCATCCGGAGCGCTTTACTAAAGACTTAATCCGGTTTATGAAGCGAATTCATCCCAGCTCAGTTTTGCAAGTTCAGCAATAATCTGGTCTGATGCTTTCTCATCTAATGCGGTCATAGATACAAATATGGCAATAGCGAAATGAGTTCCATCTGGCAGCGTTATAATGCCAATATCGTTGGTCGCTGCAATAATTCCGGCTTCATTCTGACCGGAATAGCCTGTTTTGTGTGCAACCTCTGTTCCTGTGGGTAGTTTCCCCTTGAGCTTTCCTGTACCTGTAGTTGTTCCTGCCATAATTTTCATCAGAAAATCATTTGTCGGTTGTTTAAGTAACTGACCCATGTAGAAACGTTTCAACAGCTGCGTAGCAGCATTTGCGGTCGTCCAGTTTTTAAATTGCAATTGATCGTCAGCGTGCATCTGTTCTTCTGTAGATCTTATTTCTACATCTTTGATACCCAGACTATGGATATATTTATTTACTATTTCCGGGCCACCCAGGAGTCTGAATAAAATGTCACAGCCATTATTATCACTTTGAGCGACAGTATAGAACAAGATTTCCGATAGCGGTAATTTTATATTACCCCCTGGATACTTATCTCTTAGGGGGCTCCAGGTATTTGGTAGCAGATCCTTTTTTTTAACCAGGATCTTCTGATCAAGTGTGAACTTATTTTGATCCACCTGCTTTAGCACCGCCAGGGCAAGATGAAATTTATAAACACTTTGCATAGGCAGATGTTTCTCTCCGTTTACAGAAAGTGTGTCTCCTGTTTTCAGGTTTATAATTGAAAAACCAATAGCGGCTGGTTTAGATTTTACCAACTCCTCTGCTTTTTGCCGTAAAACGTTATGCTGTGCAAAACCAGAGTTGGCAATGGACATAAACAGTGCACAGAAAGCCATTTTTTTAAAAAATATCATATTCTTAGGTCTCATCCACCTTTATCGATGGCTTGATAGCAAAAATACATATCAGAATAGAGTTAGTAGATATCTGCAGCAGATTTAATTCATAAACCTGCTGCAGATAAGCAATTTATTTCATCACGCCTGTTGCTTTCAGCATCAGGTTATGCAAATCTGTATTTTTAATAAAAGGTTTTAATTGCTCGCTGCCAGGCCCCAACATCGCTAGTTCTACAAAATCTGCCGAATGGTTCATAGAGCCGAAAGACACAGATGTATGTTTAGATTGTAGCTCTCCATATAATTTGAAAGGCAGTTTTTTAGGGTTATACAAACCGGTGTCGTCCAGTTTAAGGTAGTGAGATAGAATTTCTGTAGCCTGAGCCTTCGTAAACACCAATTTCTGCGCGGCTTCAATTCTGTCGATAACCTGGACCGGAGAATCATTTTTAGTAATTCCCTTTAATACCCATTCGTTGGTTTGCTTGAAAGACATAAACCGGTCAAAATTAGCATTGACATCGCCTTCAGCACTGAACAAACCAGGATTTGCATTCCCATGATCAGTAGTAATGATCACTAATGTGTTTTTATCCCTGTTCGCAAATTCAACAGCAACTCCAACAGCCTCATCAAAAGCGAGCTGATCGGATATTAATGCTCCAGCATCATTAGCGTGTGCTGCCCAGTCAACTTTTCCGCCTTCCACCTGTAACACAAAGCCGTTTTTCTTGCCGTCCATCAGCTGAATTGCAGTTTTGGTCATTTCAGCGAGAGAAGGCGTCTGCGCGGTCAATTCAGAACTACTGTTTCTGTCAAGTGCATAAGGCAGGCCATCTTCATAAAAAACACCCAAAACCGGTCTGGTCTCTTTTGAATCTTGAGCCTGAAGTTCTTTTCTATTACGGAGCACCGAATATCCTCGTTCTTTAAAAGCTTTAAAAAGATCTTTTTTATCTTTTCTTTTTGCACCATCAAAAAATTCTTCTCCGCCACCCAGCATCACATCAAAACGTAAATCAAGATATTGCAATGCAATTCCATCCTGGTCACTTCTGGCATCGCTATTTACACAAAAACCTGCAGGTGTGGCATGGGTAATAGGAACAGAAGTTACGCAGCCTACTGCTTTGCCTGCGTCTTTAAATTTCTGCAAAATAGGTTTATGAAAAGTACCATCCGGCCCGACGTTGATGGCGCCATTGTTAACCCGCACTCCTCCACCCCACGCAGAACTTGCCGCAGCAGAATCTGTTACTAACGCATCTGCAGATGCAGTATCCATTAGTGCTCTAACTGCCTTTTGCTGCTCATATAATGAGATCCAGTTTGTTACCTTACCAAATTTACGTTGCGCAAAGAGATTGGCCAGTGTTAACGTCCCGATACTCATTCCGTCACTAACCAGAAATATAATGTTCTTAGCCGTTCCGCTTGCTGAACCGGCCAAGTCTGTTCCGGCTGAAAAGCCGTATAAAGGGGCCAGCAATGAACCCGCCGCGACAAGGGTACTGTTCTTAAAAAAATCTCTTCTTTTCATTTATTTTAGTTTACCTGAATTCCGTCTTGATTAGTTTTGTCCGCAAATAACGGCTTGCGGGCAAAACTAACGTCGGCGCGGTAAACCCACGTTCAGCCTGTGTTAAGTTTATATTAATTCCAAAGGCTGTACGGAATTCATTATCGGGGGACGGAAATAAAAATATCCACCGTTGCGTTTTCAGGGTCTTGTGCCTTTTCACCATAAATTTCGAAATCGGAATCATAAGTCCTTTGGATATCGGAATTCCAAATGCCGGTCCACTCTTTATAAACTATTCCTTCATTCAATTTCCCTTTAGCCTGAAAATGCTTATAGTTTCCGGCAGCAATAGTATGACCGGTTAATCCTTCCGGAATCTGGCTTAGGTCGGCAACCGGGCATCCTAATATGGTAGTGTAAGGCTTGGTATAGTCATCTTCATAATCAGTATAGATACAATAGACCTCCGGCCCTGTCGTACCAGGTATCCCCGCAGCAATATTCTCTGAAAAAAAACGCTCCCATAATAAAGGTATGTCTTTTGCCGACTGGCCATTTTCATTGGTAGTTCTCACAGGAAGACCAATAATGTAAGTTTCTTCAATTCTCATAAGCAATATTAATGATTATGGAACCGGCAATTGGCAGCGGTTCCTCAGCAGGAAATATACTAATTAAATTAGGATAAAAATAACTATTCCGGGTTCTGTTAACTATCAATATTAGCAATACATTTACAGAAAAGGTCTTATTGCATAAAATATTTATCTTCGCCGTTCATTAACAAAGTATAAACATGAAACTGGAAGAACAAATACAACAACGAAGTGAGAATAAGTGTGAGTTATGCGGATCGGAAGACTCGCTGAGACTATACGAAGTTCCGCCAGTTAATGGAAGTACAACAGACAATACAATATTAATTTGCAGTAAATGCGAAGTGCAGCTGGAAAAGAAAGAAGAACTTGACAGCAAGCACTGGTTGTGTTTAAGCGGAAGTATGTGGTCGGAAGTTCCGGCTGTGCAGGTCGTTTCCTGGAGGATGCTTAATCGTCTACGCAACGAAAGCTGGGCAATTGATAACCTGGATATGATGTATCTGGATGACGACCTTTTGGCCTGGGCAAAAAGCACGGGTGATCATGAGAATGATACAACAATAGATTTCCATAAAGACGCCAACGGAAACATTCTGCAGACTGGAGATTCAGTGGTGCTCACCAGATCGCTCGATGTTAAAGGATCTACTTTAAATGCGAAGATGGGTACGGTAGTAAAGAACATTAGAATAGTTGAAGATAACACAGACCAGATCGAAGGAAAAGTAGAAGGACAGCTGATTGTTATCCTGACCAAATATGTAAGAAAGCAAGGTTAGCCATGCTTATCGACGCAGAAGGCCTGCAATAAATGCGGGCCTTCTGTATAGTATACCGGACATTCGTTTATGGTGTGCCTGCCCTTCGCGGATGCCCGCTCACAGGACTTTTTTATCTTGATCAGTTCCTGAATTTATATTGCATAATTTAAGTAATATACTCCATATAGACAAGTACTAAATACAATCTGACGTAGTCCTGTCATAACGCATCATTTTAAGCTGTACTTTTGCGCCCTTATTATGATGAGCAAGTTAACACATAAAACAATCAAATCGAAGAATCAGGGGATGGCTACGCTGCTTGCATTCGCACTGCTGCCGCTATCTGGCTTTGCCACCGATGTCTACATACCTTCACTACCTTCAATGGCTGCATCGCTACAGGTCAGCGACATACAGGTCCAGTTAACATTAAGTCTTTTTCTAATCAGTTACGGATTATCGCAACTATTTATAGGTAGTGTGCTGGATAGCTTTGGCAGATATAAGCTCAGTCTGATCAGTCTGCTGATATTTGCGGGAGCCAGTTTTGTAATTGCAACAACCCACCAGATTTACCTTATTTACCTGATGCGAATTATTCATGGTCTAACGGTGGGTACAATCGTTGTGGCTAAAAGAGCTTATTTCGTAGATTTATTTACCGGCGAAAAACTCAAACACTATTTAAGTTTATTTTCTATTATATGGTCTACAGGCCCGATTATAGCCCCTTTTATAGGTGGGTATCTTCAAACTTCTATGGGCTGGGAATCCAATTTTTATTTCCTGGGCGGTTTTGCCATCCTGCTGGCCATACTGGAATTTGTTTATAGCGGAGAAACGCTTAAACACGCTATGGAATTTAACCTGAAGAAGATCACATTGGTTTACGCTGATATGATCCGTACCTGGAGTTTTACACTGGGAATTATCATGCTTGGGCTTGCCTATTCGATGGTTATGATTTATAATATGTCTGGTCCTTTCATCATAGAACATCATTTCAAACTTTCTCCGATCATTGCAGGATACAGTTCATTATTCCTGGGATTTGCCTGGATGACGGGTGGTTTTATTGGCAAGGCAACTATCAATAAACCTTTCTTCAACAGACTAATCGTCAATGTATCTATTCAGGTTGTCTTTGTAGCACTAATGTGGATCAGCACGTTATATATAAACAACCTCTATACATTATTAGGCTTTGCATTTGTTATACACGTGGGTGCCGGTTTCACCTTTAATAATTATTTTACTTACTGTCTGAGTCAGTTTCCTAAAAATGCAGGAATTGCGGGCGGACTTACCGGCGGAATAAATTATGTTATTGTATCCATGATGAGTTATGGGATCATTTCATTATTACCGGCAAGTGACGAAAGAAACCTGAGTTACAGCTACATGATACTAATATTTATGTCACTGGTAATTATGTACGCAGTATTTAAACTCAACAGAAAACAAATTAAAGCTATCTAGGCCCGTGCAGCAGTATATATATAAGGATATTTTTAAAGGTAAAGCAAGAGAGTTATTAATCATCGGCAAAGAAGACAACACCGAGTACCGCATTTTTTGTGACGGCTCTTTACTGGGAATTCTTTTAAAGGATACAGTAAGCCAACCCGAGGCTAAGTGGACAACCGTTTACAATGTTCTGAAACCCATAGCAGGGCGTATCGGGCATTTTATTGATAGCCATTAATTGTATCAATTAAGCAAAAATGCTTTAGTTATTCGTTTGGCAAACTAATTGCATATGCGAATTACAAATTCGGCTCTATATGCATAAAAGTACAACGTTCCTCCTTTTTTTATTCATTTCTTATAACGCCAGCGCGCAAAATGCGAACAATGCGCTTAAAGTAAATAATGAAGTCCGGGACACGGCGAGGAAGAGAGATCTGATTGATATAGGTAAATCTATATTTCATATCAGAACTTCGCCTGCGCGTCAGGAAAACCCTAAGAAGGTTATGTTTTCTTTGCTTCCAATAGGTGCTACTGTACCGGGGGGTGGCCGTGCGTTGATTACCTCCACCAGTGCGGGTTTTTATCTCGGGGATAGAAAAACTACGGATATTTCCAACGTTACTTTCACGCCCTACTGGAATTTCAAAAGCCGTTTCGGATTACCTTTACGTTCCAGTATCTGGCTTTCGGATAACTCCTGGAATATTCAGGGAGACACCCGTTTTCTCGTGTATCCGCAGTATACCTGGGGAATAGGTAGCGGCAAGGAAGATGAGAAAATGCTGGTCGATTATAAATATGTTAGGTTCTATCAGAGTGCTTTGAAAAGAATCAAACCTTTTCTTTACGTCGGTTTGGGTTACAATCTAGATTACTTTGTGAATATCAAAACACCAGAACAGCGCCTGCAGGAATTTTCAGGTTACGATGTCGGCACAGAACAAGGCAATAACTCCTTCTCTTCCGGAATTTCACTGAACGTATTATATGATACTAGAAACAGTTCAATTAACCCACTTCCGGGTGCCTACCTTAACTTGGTTGTGAGAAACAATCCTGTATTTCTGGGTAGTAAAACCAACTGGAAGTCACTTTATATTGATGCACGTAAATATATTCCCCTGAACACCAGACCCCACCAGCAAAATGTACTCGCACTCTGGACTTATCTTTGGACCGGACTATCCAGCAATATCCCCTACCTTAACCTGCCTAGTATTGGTTGGGATCCATATAACAAATCGGGACGGGGAATAGATCAGAATCGCTATCGTGGAAAGGGCTTATTTTATATGGAAGGAGAATACCGCAGGGACATTACAGATAATGGATTATTTGGTTTCGTAGTGTTTGCCAACGCAACCTCAGTGACAGAAGCCAATAATCAGTTTAAGAAGATTCATCCGGCAGCAGGTACAGGACTGAGAATAAAATTCAATAAGGCATCTAATACTAATATTGCGATAGACTACGGTTTCAGTAAAGGTTTTTCTGGCTTTCAGATCAATCTTGGAGAGGTTTTTTAACGACCATGAGTGTATAGCTGTCTTTCCCGGTAATAGTCTGATAAACCAGATCATAACCGATATAGTAAGAACTGAGCTGCTCATTAGAAATCTCGTCTATATTTTTCTTCTGTGCGCCACCCGCGATAATAGCAGCAACTAAGGTCTCCAGTTCTGCCTTACCTGGCAATTGATAATAAAGCTGGTTAACCATTTGGTTGTCTGCATGGATACGGAACCAGGAAATCGCTTTTCCCTGTTCATTTTCGGCATTACCGAAGGCAAATGTTTTGTAAAGCTGGTTCTGCTGCTCTCCGGAAAGTTCAGGATGAATAACCCAGCCTTTACTTTTTAGGGACTCATTAACTTTGAAAACAGTTTGTCCAATGTAGCCATTCAAATCTTCCAGGGCAAGATTCTGTGCCGAGGCTGTATTGAAATGAAAAACCCATAAAAACAAACAGGCTAAAAAATACTTCATAAGGCAAATATAAATATCTTTGCCGCCGATGGAAGATATCATATACAATTTTACTGTATCCTATGAAGGAGCAGAGATTCAGGTAAGAATTACCGAAACTGAAATTGACGAAGAAGTATTTTTTTATGTAGAAATACCCGGTGAAGAAAAATTTGAAATATTCCTGTCAGAAGATGATGAATGGGTAACCAATGACGAGAACGGACTTGAAGAAGACCTGATCCTATTAATTGGTGATAAATTTGAAAGCATGCAGTCCTAAAGAACGGCCTAGCCGTTCTTATCTTTCTTGCGAATCAGCTTAAATTTGATATTCCCGTCATCGCCGTCCGTGGCCAGAATATGCACGACGATCCCTTTCATTCTTCTTTCTTTTATTTCTTTCTTATCTTGAATACCATCATCCTTTTTAGGATTTCTTAACGGTACGTCCAAATAGATATTCGTTCCTTTACCCATCGAATAAACCCCTTCCAAATCTACATTCAGAATGCTTGAATTAATTTGCATAGGTTTAATAGTAATCAGATTACCCCGTACCAGAAAGTTGCCATGTAAATTGTCAAATGTGATATTATCAAGATCACGGAATGGAAATGCAAATTTACCTACGCTTTTCACCGCGTCGTAATTAAGCAGGGCCCCTCTTTTCAGGTCAAATTGTATATCCCCGTTCATAGATCCAGGTAACATCTTTCCCTGATTCGAGATATTTCCACTAAGATTAACTTTCGTAAAAAAATTACCTTTCAGGTTTTTATAGGTCGGACTTTTCAGGCCAAAATTATCAAAAGCATAAAAGAAACTTCGGATATTTACGTTGTCAACCACCGAATTCAGCTTAAATTTATTCCCGCTGCCCTGCTGCGTTAAACTCCCATTCAGACGAATTGCACCTCCCCCATGTTTCATAGTTACATTCTTAAGCTCAAGACCTGTTTCTGAAAGAAAAACGTTGGCATTCATACCCGTGCCGATAAACTTCCCATAATGAACCTGGTCAACTTTCATCTCGATTTCAGCTTTGCCTTTCTCCAGCATCTCGTTCATCTGATCCTTGAAATTTGAATTCTTTTTAGCTTTGGCAACCGGTTTCCTGCCCTTTCTGCTACCCAGAAAACCCATAAATTCTCCAAGATGTATCTGGGGACTGTACATCTTCCATTTCAACAGGGTTTTTTCGGGAGCGTTATAGTACAGATTCATGAAGTTGGCAATACTGCCGTCCATATTAATTATACTTTTTCCGGTTTGCAGGCGGATATCACGTATAAATAAATCATTTCCTTTAAAGTCCAGCGTTATGGAAGTATTCTTAAAATTGACGTTTCTGGGTACATAACTCACATCTGCATTCTTTACACTGACCAAACCGGTAACTACTGGTTTGACCAATTTAAAATCTACAATATCTGCACTATAATGCAAGGCAAGGTCTGCACTCCCCTTCGTAAATTTCAGAATATCCTCTCCAACAACAGGATTGAGTTTAGTAACCTCAAACTTAGAGCGGAAAGTACCCGTAGCTATTGGCTTATCCAGGTTATGAATAAAAGCTGTATCGATTGTAAATGGCATATCTTTATATTTCCCGGAAAAACGATAAAGCTTAATAGCCGAATTAGCATCGGTGAAACCCTTGCCGTTAATAAAGTTATTGGTAAACACGCCTGCAAAATTACAGTCGTCTACTGCGCCACCAGGACTGGTTAATTTGTTATCCTTCACAGATGCGTTTACCAAAATTGAAGGATCGCCCGCTCCCATATTGCCAGATATAATACATTTTACATTTATCGGCTTCTCCAGGTTAAACATATTTAGTTTAGAGGTAATATTTGGTGCAAGTAAAGCAGAAGCATTACGCCATAAAATGCCGTTAGCTTCTATATTGATTGCAAAATCTACAGGATCACTTTTGATATTAAACTTCGCCCCTATGACAAACGGGTCGTTGCCGATGTTTAACTTATTTGGCTCCACGGTAAGGATACCGGTGCTGTTGCTGTACGAAATATCCATTTTACCTTCCAGCACTTTATCTTTAATAAAGGACCCGCGTTTAGTATTAAAAGCCAGACTTCTGACGAGTGTTTTTAATTTAATATCTGCTTTCCAGCCCGAAAATGGATAGTCAACTTTACCGCTGAATTCATCAACGGCAAACAGAAACAATTTGTTCCCCTTTCTGTTATCCAGAATAAAACGGACATTGTTTAAATCAAAACGTCTAATCTCTGCCGGAGATGACTTATCTTCTTTAGTTCTGGTCGTATCTTTAGTGGATTTAAATATCGATGTGTTACTGTATCCGGTGCTGTCTGTATAGAGATAAATCTCAGCATCATTGATATATATCCTGCGAATTTCAACAGTCCCTTTTAACAAGGCCAATGCATTAACAGAAACAGAAAGATCCTTCGTATTTAAGAAAGTATGTTTATGAGTGTTCCATAGACTATCTTTAAGTTCCACATCTGATAATTTAACGGAAACACCGGGGAAACCCTTTAAAAAACTTGGCTCCATACCACCTACTGTTAAAGTACCGTTCAGACTTTTATTCAGCTCTTTCGTGACCGAAACCAGGAGTTCTTTTTTATGAGAACTTACGTAAATGCCAAGGCCAATGAACACAACGATAATCAATAAAATAAGGGCAGCAAATACCTGCAGGACACGTTTTAACCAGATTGGCATAGAGTAGGCGTAAATTATTTAATGATAAACATTTGACAGGAGAATTTGTTTTTGGCCTGTTTCTAAAGTATTTTTATACTAAAATAGAAGAATATGAACAATTCTAATATAATCCAATCGAGAATAAGAAAATTTATGCTTACCGTGGTAGGCATATCCGGATTATTGACTTTTAACCCGGCAGCAGGCTCAGCGCAGACGACGGTGAAGGGAAAGCCGGTAGAACAGGTGAATTTCCAGCAGGACAAGTTCGGGCGGATCTTCTTCCCGGTAAAGATTAGCAAAGACACTGCAACTTTATTGTTCAGTACATTCGGAGAACCTGTACGTCTGAGTTCCTATTTTCAGAAGACGGAAGAGCTATTTCCTGGCTGGGAATACATGATGCAGACGGACCGAAACGGGAAAAGCCATAGAAGGCTCATATTTAATCTGCCTAAGATGGAGATTGGCAAAACCAAAGTCAGATCACTGCCTGTACTGGTTAACTATGCATTTCCAGATTCACTGGTTACCGGATCTACCGGCACAAAAATGCTCAGCAGATATAACTGGAGCATAGATAATGATAATAAGAAGCTGGCTTTCTCTAAAGGTGCCTTTCTGCCTTCTAATGAGTTCACTGCTATTCCCTTTGCCAAAAACACTGCACCGCAGGTCTCTGTGGGAATTGATGGTATTATAGAAGACTTCAAACTGGATCTGGGTTCTGGTGCGTCCTTTCAGGTAAACACAGAAAGTCCGCTTGGCCAGGCCCTGCTGAAAAAATATCAGCCACGCCCCCGCGTTACACTCACCTCTACAGTACATGCAAGAAAACTCGTAGATACAATCTATAAAATACAGGTACCGGAGTTACAGTTTAACGGTTTAACCCTTAAAAATCAACAAATTACACTCAGCACAGCTTTCCCCCACCATCTGGTTGGTGCTGCATTCCTGAATCAGTATAATATTGTCATTAATCACTCTGGCAAAAGAAAAACAGGAAACAGCTTCATCTTAGAGGAAAGAAAAAAATCTTAAATCCAGTTCTAAAGAACCCGCATTGAACTATTCATGCGGGTTCTTTTTTGTCCGGTGGAAGCTGTCCAGCCAAAAACGCGCAGGCCTGCGAAGCAATAAAATGGCAGGGAATTTGAATTTCACCTTAAAACAGAATTTTATGAATATTGCAATCATTGGAGCCACAGGATTTGTAGGTTCAGCCATTTTAAACGAAGCATTAAACAGAGGCCATCAGGTTACAGCGCTGGTCAGAAACCCTGGAAAATTAAGCGTACACCACGAGCATTTGAAAATTGTTAAAACTGACATTCTTAACATCGGACAGGTAAAGGATGCATTATCGGGTAATGACGCAGTAATTAGCGCTTACAATTCCGGATGGTCTAACCCCAATATTTATGATGATTTTATCGCGGGGTCTAAAGCTATACAACAAGGTGTCAAAGAATCTGGTGTGAAGCGGCTTATTGTTATCGGTGGTGCAGGCAGCCTTGAAATTAAACCTGGATTACAGCTTATCGATACTCCTGATTTCCCGGAAGCCTACAAACCAGGTGCATCCGCAGCAAGAGACTATCTGAATATCATCAGACAAGAAAACGAACTGGACTGGACTTATTTCAGCCCGGCACCTGAAATGAATGTAGGCAATCCTGGTACCAGAACCGGAAAATACAGAACATCGAAAGATACTCCCGTTTTTGATGAACACGGCCGGAGCAAGCTTTCAGTAGAAGATTTAGCTGTGGCAGTACTGGACGAGCTGGAAAAACCGGCTCATATCCGTGAGCGCTTTACAGCAGCATATTAGCCTCACATTCTTCGAAAATCCATTTTTTATTCATTTAACGAATATTATATAACACAAGGCGGAACATTTTGCAGTGTCCACATAAAACGTCGACTAGGGTTCAAGCGAAATGTTCCATTTTTTATATTTAATCCTGAACACGACTTCTGTCAAAACTTGAATAATTATACCTACAAATATTTAACAATCAGATAGTTATAGTTTAGTTTCCATTTACACTTAATGGAACAATTAGCTTATTTCTATTATAAAAAAACGTGTTTCTAAGCATATAATTGGGCAAAGGATGGGCTTTAGATAGGCCAGCCCCGGTAAAAAATGGGCCAACTAAGACCGACACCAGCACAAGACCCGAACAAGGCTGTGACCAGGTACATTTTAGTCTTGCAGGAGTCGGATTCGACTAAAAATCTCAATTATCGTCAGCGACCTTACCAATAACACATAGTCTTGTGGGTATCATGTGGGTTTCATGTGGGTATGTTGTAGGGTTCTTGTGGGTTTTACAGGAGCAACAGTAACAGCTCACCCCAACAAGACCCGAACAAAACACGGACAATACTCCAATTGATAGTTATCGATGTCTTATCCTGAAATGGCTATACAGTTTGCTGAATTAATTTTAGATAGACTATACACGCAAATTTGTTATTCCTATTCAATTATACAAGCTGCTCTTTTTTTCTTTGAATCTAGAAAATCTGCAAGGTGGCATTATCATTACGATGATTGCAAAACAAGATTTGTAACGTTCGGGTCGGCTTCGGGTCAACATCGGGTTGGGCTCAATAAAAGTTCGGGTTCCAGTCGAACAAGGCTAAAACCTGGTACACGCAAGACCCACACAAAACACAGGCAATACTCCGATTAATAGTTATTATAATAGCCGGGCATTAACAGTGAAAACCGGGTAGCTCCCTACTTTTCAGGCCAGGTAAATATTTGTGCCGGCAAATTTGTTCGATTAAATAAATTTGCAGTGCTTTGTTAAACCTTAACAAGTCTAAATAAGGCACTCCTATAAATAATGACAAAATTTCGAAAGGCTACGCAACAAATACATCTCTGGCTAGGCCTGGTAACTGGTTTAATCGTATTCATAGTTAGCATAACAGGCTGTTTATTTGTGTTTCAAAAAGAAATATCCGATCTGGTCCATAAAAAGACATTCTTCGTACAACCTCCTGCCCAAAAGACACAGTTGCCATTCAGCTACCTGCTGAGTCAGGCTTCAACCGCATTGGGAAAAGATAAAGCCATAAATTATACGGTGACCTATAAAGATCCGGGAAGAGCATGGGAGTTCATGACTTATAAAGCGGGTGACCCGAAGGCACTTACTTATTTCGGATCCTTAGCACATTATGAATCGATATTCGTCAACCCATATGACGGAAAGATAACCGGTCACTATGATTATAAATATGACTTTTTCAATATCATTAAATATCTTCATTGGGGACTGTTATTGAATCCGGATTATGGGCAATATATTGTTGGATACAGCACCTTAATCTTTGTTTTCATGCTGATTACGGGAATAATCTTATGGTGGCCAAAAAAATGGAGCAAAACCAACATCAAGAAGAGCTTTACAATTAAATGGGGTGCCAGCTTTAAAAGACTGAATTACGACCTACATAATGTACCCGGTTTCTACACTATGTTTATCACGCTAATCTTAGCGTTATCGGGACTGGTATATGCATTACCCTGGTTTCAAAAAACGGTTTACGTAATTGCTGCCCGTACTTTTGAGCAGCCTGAAATTAAGTATGAGGTATCTACCCCCGCTCCTTTTACAGGAAAACCATTAGACAGAATATTTATCGAATCACAAAAGTTATTTAAAGAAACAGACCGAATTGCAGTCAGTCCGCCACTCAGCGAGGAAGCAGCAGTTTTTGTTACCGGAATACGCGGCAAAGAAGTGTATTACGACTTTGATGTACTGCAGTTTGACCAGTATTCCGCCAAACTATTAAATAGGAGAAATTACGATGAAATGAACGCCGGCGAAAAATTATCGGCAATGAACTACGATATTCATGTGGGCGCAATTTTAGGCCTGCCCGGCAAAATCCTAGCACTAATTGGGGGACTTGTAGCTGCTAGCTTACCCATATCAGGCCTGATGATCTGGCTGGGAAGAAAGAAAAAGAATAAAAAACAGAAATAGATTTGCAATTGAAATTCTATTTTCTATCTTTGCAGCCCCGCAAGGGAGAAACGGACCGGTAGTTCAGCTGGTTAGAATGCCGCCCTGTCACGGCGGAGGTCGCGGGTTCGAGTCCCGTCCGGTCCGCAAAAAAAGTAGTAAAACATTCAAAAAGCCTTTAATCACACTATTAAGGGCTTTTTTGATTTAAAGACTCCCCGAAAACGTCGATCCTATGCCAATGCCCATCTTTGATCGAGGCTACCTATTCTTCTTCTAAAACAGCTTTGACTTTTTACACGGTATCGCTACGTGAACATTTAAAACTTATTGGCAGTAAATTGAAAATATTTTAGAAAACAGTGTTCTGGCAAGATCATCACATTAGTTTCTATAATAGGAATGATCAGCCCCCTGGCGGGAGAGCTTGTTAGGACATCTTTTCTTTATACTGGTTAACCCAGGCTTCCATGGAATCAAATACATTTGATAAACTAGAACCCTCAGCTGTAAGCTCATACTCAACACGAGGAGGAGACTCGCGATACGCCTTACGGGTAACGAACCCGTCCCGTTCCAGTTCCTTTAATTGCTCTGTAAGTACTTTTCTGGAAAGCCCGTTGATCCGAACATCAATTTCACCAAACCTTTTTGGTCCCAACGCTAAATAATATAGTATGATAGGTTTCCATTTTCCTCCCACCAACATTAAAAAAGAAGTTATTGGGCATTTTACGTTTTCAATCGCCATAGACTCTGTTACCTTAAGGTTACTACTTTTTTCGTTCTCTATTTACTACTTGTTACTTAATAAAACTTTTATTAGTTACTTTGTGAAACAAATGTACATCTTTTCCTAACAATGCAATAAATCAATATTGGACACCGGAAAAAATAAGGCAATTATATAAAATATTAAATCTTAAAAAATGAAAATAGGAATCACTGGTGCGACAGGACATTTAGGTCAATTGGTTATCGCAAAATTGAAAACAAAAACAGCTCCGGAAAATCTGGTAGCATTGGTGCGTAACCCTGAAAAGGCTATACAATTGGGTGTTGAGGCAAGGGCTTTTGATTATTCAAAATCAGATGGCCAAGTCGACGCGCTGAAAGGAATCGATGCCCTTTTGCTTATTTCAGGCAGTGAAGTCGGACAACGTATTTCACAACATCAAAATGTAATAAAGGCAGCTAAGGAATCAGGTGTAAAATGGATTGTGTATACCAGTTTACTGCACGCCGCCACTTCTGAAATGGCTTTGGCACCAGAGCACGTGGCTACAGAAAAAGCATTGGAAGAATCTGGCATAACGTACACTATTTTACGTAATAGCTGGTATACAGAAAATTATGCCGCATCTATTCCGGGTTCCGTTCAAGCCGGTGCAGTTATCGGAAGTGCCGGTGAAGGAAAGATTTCCTCTGCTACCCGTGAAGATTATGCAGAAGCTGCCGCAGCGGTCTTAACTACAGATGGGCATGAAAACAAAATCTATGAATTAGCAGGTGATGAGGCCTATACCCTATCCGAATTTGCCGCTGAAATCTCCCGTCAGTCTGGCAAGGATATCCCTTACCATAATTTGTCCGAAGCGGACTTTACTGCTGCACTAGTAAACATTGGCTTACCAGAAGGATTCGCACAAGTTTTAGCAGATAGTGATGCGAAAGCGGCAAAAGGTGCTCTTTTTTCTGATAATAAAACATTATCCCAACTGATCGGACACCCAACTACCCCCTTGGCAACTGTAGTAAAAAGTTTTTTGGTATAAATAAAAATTAACAGGTTTACCCCGCAGGTTGAAAAGATAGGTCTGGAAATATTTAATTTTCAGGCATCCGTACCTTAAATAGTTCAATTCAATCAGGAAGAACTGCACTGGCTGTTTTCTTCCTGATTGATGCCATTTGCTAATCCGACCGTTACTTCACTACAGGGAAATTACCTCCATCAATAAAATAATTTGCGCCTGTAATGTAAGAGGCTTTTGGCGAGACCAGGAAATTAACCAATTCCGCAGTCTCTTCCGGCTCGGCCATTCTTCCTAAGGGCACCCCGCCAACTCTTTCAAAAAGCGTTTGTGTCATTTCATCGACCGTGATACCAGATTTTTTAGCTAAATCTTTTAAGAACACCTCCATAGCCTCAGTTTTGGTCAATCCTGGAGATACTGTTAGCACCCTCACGCCTTGAGGACCTGTCTCGTCTGCTAAGGCTTTACTATATGCATTTAATGCCGCTTTAGCGGAACTGTAAGCCATGGTTGACTCCCATATAGGAAACTGTCCGCTGGTGGATGATATATGGATAATAACGCCGCTTTTTTGCTGGAGCATTTTAGGCAACAACGCCCGGTCCAAACGCACTGATGACAGCAGGTTGACTTGAAATGCCTGGTCCCAGTCGTCATCTGTCAGCGTACCGAACCCTCCGCCAGGATAAGTATTCGCGCCCATATTATTCACCAGGATATCTACCCCACCAAATAATTCATTAATCTGCCCGGCTACTTTGATCACATCTGCCGGTAATGATAGGTCTGCCGCGATGAAATGATGATCCGAATCTGCTTCTACCGGACTGTTTCGCGCTGTTACGATCACTTTAGCCCCTGCCCTTGCCAACCTGTTTGCGATAGCCTTTCCAATACCTTTTGTACCGCCCGTTACTAGTGCTATTTTTCCTTCCAGGTCTCTGTCCTGATTTTGTTGATTACTCATTTTATAAAAATTAATTTACTTTTGTTTCGCAAAGTAACTAAAGCAAATGCAGGCAATTACTATTCTGCCTGATATTAGCAGTTACCTGGTGGTGACTAAAGGTTATTAACTGGTAACATATAAGTAACTAATGAGAAAAATGCTGCAA
Source organism: Pedobacter antarcticus (assembly GCF_900112985.1). Lineage (GTDB taxonomy): Bacteria > Bacteroidota > Bacteroidia > Sphingobacteriales > Sphingobacteriaceae > Pedobacter > Pedobacter antarcticus. Next base: position 258,134 of record NZ_FONS01000004.1, on the reverse strand, counting down.
AATCCGGAAAACTGTGCTGTAGTACGCACTGTAGGTTATATCGGGGGGAAATGGAAGCCGATCATCCTGATCCGCTTATTAAATGGAGGCAAAGTGCGTTTTGGAAAATTGGCAGTACAAATGCCTGATATATCCCGAAAGATACTTAGTCAACAATTGAAAGAGTTGGAAGAAGATGGTTTGATCCTGCGTTACAGCTACATGGAAAAACCGCCACGCGTTGAATATGAACTAAGTGAGTCTGGTAAAACACTAATCCCTGTTTTGAAAGCCATGTACGACTGGGGCATTCAAATGGAAGACCCCGCAACAAGAGGGACCTGGGATCCAATTGTCAAGTGATCTTTCAACCTGTTAAATTCAATTCCTGAAATAGCTTGGCGTAACATTAGCTTGGTGTAACATTAGCTTGTCTTCGAAAAAAGTGGTTAAAATGCGATGAGTCTTTAAACCCAAGGCTGTAAGCAATTTCCGATATACTCCAGTTAGTATGTTTCAGCAGAATAATGGATTCCCTCAGGAGTCGCTCATACAAAATTTCGCTTGTAGACTTACCAGTTATTTCTTTTAAAATACGGTTTAGATAATTTACATGAACGTTAAGGTTTTCAGCAAAATCACTCGCTGTCCGAAGGTGTTTATGCCTGGAAACATCAACAGGAAACTGCCGATTGAGCAACTCGTGAAATATGCTGTGCAACCGCTCTTTCGAAGAAAGTGCATGATGCCGTTCCGTAGCTGGATGCAGTGTGTTTGCATAATGTATCAATTCATTAAGGTGATTTCTAATCAGGTCATCTTTGAACGGGTAGTCGGATTGCTCCTGGCGTTCAATTTTTGAGAAGATAGCTTTTACTTCTTCTACCTGATTTTTATCAAGCAGAAAGATCGGTTTGGATTCGTTATCGAATAAGGGAGATTGTCTAATGGTTTGATTGAAATAAGTATTATAGTATAGCTCAGTAAATATCATGTAGCCAGCATTTTCTTCTTCCTTTAATTGCGTTATGGTATAGGGAACCCATGGGCTAAAAAAGGAAAGTGAACAACCAAAGGCTTTTATACTCTCATCACCATAATGAACAATGTATTCACCCTTCAGTAAACTAACCTTGAAGAAGTCCCTTCTTCTGTAAAGAATTGGATTTCCAGACAAGCATTCGGCAGAATTAAAAAAGCGGAAAGGCTTATGCTGCTTGGAGTCTGAACCAGGCTGCAGTCTTAAGGTCTCAAAGTCTTTCAATTGTTCACTTTTATGAATCAATCTATTGGTTTTATCCTCTTTCATAATAACACCGATGTTTCGTAAGATATAAAGCTGCTTAGAATTTTAAGCGGCTTTTATCGTCCTATAAATTTATAAATAATTAAGCTCCGGTTGCCTGTTGACCATTAATAAAGCCGCTAAGGGCGAGCGAAAGTAAGTTCTGAGCCATCAGCTTGCGGCCGCAAGGCCCATTCCTGCGCCGGTGATAAGTACTGTGCTTTCTTTGAAATTCATGGCTATTGTTTTTTATCTAAATATTCTGGAATAAACCTTTCACGCATATAGTCTACATAAGACTGATCATCTCCATTTTGCATTTTTCCTATATACAGTTCCGTATCTCTACCTGCTTTGTATCTCAATTGATCGTTATCATCAGTTGCTGCTATGAAAATAGTTTCCGCTATTTCTTCGGGCTGAGAAGTCATAGTATCATATTTAGCCCAGTTTCCTAAGCCTATTTTAATAAATTCCTCATATTCAGGAACCTCCCCTGCTGTCAGTTCTGCTCCACCAACAAATTTTGTAGCTGTTGAGCCCGGCTCTACTATTTTTGTACGTATTCCAAAGGGGATTAATTCATAGGCAATAGCTTCGGTTAATCCTTCCAGAGAAAATTTGGTTGCGTGATAAATACTACAGGTTGGAAAAGTAATTCTTCCCCCCTGCGAAGTGATATTGATTATGGTTCCTGAACGTTGTGCCCTGAAATGAGGAAGAATAGCCCTCAAAACACGCATTGGTCCAAATACGTTAGTGTCAAATATTTTATTCACCTGATCTTCTGTCGCCATCTCAAACACGCCAAATATTGCAGCTCCGGCATTGTTCACGACTGCGTCAATCTGTCCGAATTTATTTATTACAGCGTCGATAGCTTGAGTGATGGTTTCAGGTTTCTGGACATCCAAAGCAACAACAAGAGTATTATCCAATTGGTTTAATTCCGTTTCATTGGATGGGTCACGCATCGTAGCGACCACATTCCAGCCTTCGTTGTTGAATTTTAATACTGCGGCTCTTCCAATTCCCGAAGATGTACCTGTAATTAATACTGTTTTCATTTTTTCTTAATTTAAAGTCCGAAGAATAATATATCCCACTCATTTTCACAAATCTGCTGAAGATGCCGTATATCCTTTCTCTGCCACTAATTCAGCATGATTTTGCAAATCCCTTTCAGATTCCAATTTTTCAATAATGTAATAGGACTATTCCCTGTGGGTTTCTGGAAGATATCTTCCAACTCAATTGATGAATGCTCTTTCTTTGGAAATTCCGTGATTACAGTAGTCATAATATTATTCTTAATTATTATGATACAAAGTTATCAGGCCATCGGATCAGAAAATTGTTCAATGCAAACCAATGATTGTCTGATTCAAACCTTCATTGAAGAAACGGAGGTAAACGAAAGCGTAATAGCTGCGCTAAAAACTCTTGAAGACTCAGTAGTTGAAACCATTCAACATCGTGCGTATGGCGATGTTTAGGAGCGATAAACGAAGTATTGATCACTCTCGAAGTGGTATAGATTCCCCTTGCAGCTGATCATGATCTAGAGTAATAAAATGTGCATCTTTTACCTTAACCTTAATTGTATCAGTTATCTTTTATATTTAATGTCATCATAAAACTCTCTTTAAAACTGTAACCAATTGGTATTTCGAAATTTCTCATAAATATCCGATTACCCTCAATATGATTTATTCTAGTTCTATTAATAATAAAAGATCGATGAACACGGAGAAACTGTCCTTCTGGTAATAGTTTTTCCAAACTAGATAGTGCCATTTTAGGCTTTAATATATTATCTTCAAAAACAAGATGCGTATAATTACCTTTGGCCTCCAAATAGAAGATGTCACCTTTTATAACATTGTAAATTTTGTTTTCGGTCTTAATCAGAATAAACTCATCATTTGTCGCAGCAGAGTTATGAGAATTGTCAACAGGAATCGATACCCTATCGACCGCTTGTATGAATCTCTCTAACGAAAATGGCTTAACAAGGTAATCAGAGGCCGCTAAATCGAAAGCGGTAGCTGCATATTTTTTATAGGCAGTTGTAAAGATAATTCGTGGAGGTTTTTTAATAGTGACCAAAAAGCTAATCCCATCTAAAACAGGCATATTTATGTCTAAAAAGACGACGTCAACTTTTTGATTTAAAAGAATATCCCGTGCTTCAAAAGCACTTCCGCATACACCAACTATATTTAAAATTGGGAGATAACTACAATAATCAACAAGAATTTTTCTTGCTATTGGTTCATCATCAACAATTAAACAATTAAGATTTTGCATCATTTTTAATTTTTAGATTTACGCAAAAGTCACTTTTTACCTTACCATAATCCAGACTGTAATTGTCTCCATATAACAGATCGAGTCGTTTTACAGTCGTTACTATCCCCAATCCAGATTCCATATCGTCCCGGACACCGACAAGCCCGTCAGGACAATTATTTTTAATGAAGAAGTGAATAAATTGTTGGTCTACCCATATTCTTATATCTATCCTAATTTGTTTGTCCAAAGTGTTTTTCGCGTGTTTGAAAGCATTTTCCACAAAAACAATCAGCACCATTGGCGCAATATTTATATCGCCATTAACCTTAGTAATATCTACATTTAAAACCAGCCGGTCGCTAACCCTTACCTTTTCTAAATCAATAAAATTATTAATATAGTCCAGTTCATCATTTAGTTTTACATATGTCTCACTGGAGCTGTAAAGAGCGTAGCTTAATAATGCAGAAAGTTTAAGCAATAGCCCCGGTACTTTCCTATGTTCGCTAATAGATAGTCCATATAAATTATTTAAAGTATTAAAAAGAAAATGTGGACTCAATCTATTTGTAAGTAAGTTTAATTCAGTTTCAGCTTGGTTTTGCAAAATCTTTACTTCATTAATTTGCTGTTGTATTACTGTTCTGGTAATAGCTATAAATCCACCACAAAATATCATAATGATAACAAATAGCGGGGTGGTAATCAAAAAGTCAGACACGTCACCTTCATTCGTATTCCCGAAAAGATAGATTAGCAAACTTGTACTGATTATTGAAAAAACTATAACAGTTATACCCCCGAATAATATAAGGTAAGCCCACCTGTTTTTTATTAAAAATTGCCGTGTAAGCCATCTTCCAGCATAAACACAACAAACGACCATCACGTAAAACAAAAATGCTCTTGGGATAATTTCTATAAAATCACGCTTCTGCAATGTCACTAAAGCCGTAGCTAAAAAAAGACCTACAAGAAAATAAAGATGTACTTTGGTTCCTTTTTCGAATAGACTCGCAATGGCTTTTTTAATTACTTCCATGCCTCGAATATCCAAAATGAAACGTATAGTTTCAGGAATAAGGTTAAACATTAAAATATTGGTGTCCATCTCCATGAATCAGGTGTTTAGGATTAAGCACCATATTTAACACATCTGTGTATAGATTAATAGCTTCCGAACCCACTCTGGGATAATGTTTGATTATCGGATCATATTTGCATCAGTTAAAAAAATAATATGCAAAAATGTATCTTTTTCATACTCGCGTTCCAGATTAGCACTGTTTGTTGTGCACAGGTTCCTAAAGCAATTAACTCTATTAAAGATCTCACCGATTCTATAGCTATCCTTGTTCGCAAAAACAATATTCCAGGTCTGATGCTTGGAATTACAACAAAAGATTCTGTCTTATATTCTGGCGGGTTTGGTTATGCAGATATAAAAATTAAACGACCGGTAACTAACCGGACGCGTTTCAGGTTGGGATCCATAACAAAATCCTTTATGGCTATAGCTATACAGAAACTTGTTGAGCAGGGGAAATTGAACCTAAACGACCCGTTAAAAGAAATTGCACCAGAAATACCATTTACAAATAAATGGGAAAACTCTAACCCGGTCAGAATAGTTAATTTACTAGAAAACACATCCGGGTTTGACGATTTTAAGCTAAACAAAATGTATAGTATTGATCAAAAATCATATAGTACAAAAAAAATGATGTTACTTCAGCAGTCCTCAATGAGTTGCAGATGGAGACCTTCAGAAAGATATACTTATTGTAATGTAAACTATGTCATACTTGCTTATATCATATACAAGCTCACTGGTATGGAATATGATCAATATCTGACGGATAACATACTTACGCCCCTTAATATGAACTCTTCTGGTTTTAACGCCTGGAGCCGGACTCCAGATCAAAATGTTAAAGAATACAGCAGTTCCTCGGGGCATCTGAAAGAAGTGCCTTCAGTAACACTTTTGCCTGCAGCCGCGGGATCTTTATGGTCATCGTCTGACGATATGATAAAATTTTTACAACTTTTCCTTAAAAATGGTTTCCCAATCCTAAAACCAGCAAGCATTAGCAGAATGGAAACCCCTACTAGTTCTTTAGCCGCCAACGCCGGATTAAAAAGTGGATACGCTTTGGGTAATGAGGATTTTGGAAGGCTCAGGGGACATGATGGCATATTAGGAACGTGCAGATCAAGCTACAGGTATGACAGACAATCAGGATATGGGTTCGTTATATCATCTAATGCAAACGGCCTTGCTGGTATCGAATCTTTAATCAACGGGTACCTGATGAAAAATAAACCTACGGCAGGTGTAAAAGCCCAACCTTTAAATATAAAAGAGATAACACCATACTTTGGCTATTATCAGCTAGAAGATCCGAGATTTGATTTATTAGCATTTGTAGATCGTTTTATGCTTGTAAAGATTGAGGTTGAAAATGACACAGTTAATTTTAACATCGTTGGAAAGAAACATAAATTATTACAGACCACTCCGTTGATCTTTATCCAACCGGGATCAGAGACAGCTGAAATAGCTTTTGCGACAAATGGGGATGGCAAAAGAGTTTTAATTATAAATAAACATTACGCTGAACAGGTTTCTGCTATAAGCGCTATAAGCTGGCGAATAGTGATGCTTTTAGCCGGTATTTTTGCAATGTTGTCGGTTTTAATGGGATTTGGTGCTTTATTTTACTTCACCTTTAAGAAGTTAAGCTTAAAACAACTTAAAATAAGAGTGCTACCAATGATAAGCGTCATGTTTCTCTCCTGGGGAATCTATTTCTTTATGGAGGTAAAAAAGAGCAATTATTTACTTTATCAGCTTCAAGTGCCAGGTTTAATCTCAATTTCTATTTTTTTAGGATTTACCCTTTTCGGTATTTTTTCTATCCTGAATCTCTTTATTGTATTCAAGGAATGGACTGCTATTCGTACCCGACTCAGTAGATGGATTATAGTATCGATATCGTTCTCATTAGTCTTTATTTGTTATGTTCTGCTTATAAATGGGTGGATAGGTCTTATGACATGGACGCTTTGAATTTGGGGATTGTTTTATTAAATCAATGCCAGTATTTAATCAGCTCTTCGGATTATTATATTCATGGACAGGCGCCTTCACGATTCCGAATGTAAAAGGATTTACGTTGGGCATAACTTTGTGATACCTTATCATTATCTAACAGCAAATCCTTTAAAAATCTCCTTACGCTCTTTTCTTGTTTTGCTGCCAGCACTTGCAAAAGAATTGTATTTAAGTGGAGTTAAGCACCGGCCCGTCTTTTTCTACATACCACGCCTTAGACTCCGAATTCAGGACGTCTCCCTCAGCTATGATTGAAGCAACAGTAGTTGTTGCTCCTGGTACATCTACTAATCGGTTGACCAAAACTCTTCTATAAATGGTATTTCTAATTGATATCGGGTTTAGCATTTACATTAACCACCGGTACATGTTTCACCGGAAAATTTACAGAGTTCGCAATAAAACATAATTCACTGGCTTTTTTATGGAATTCCATTGCTCTTTCAACCATGGAAGGGTCGGCAACCGTCACCACAGGATTGAGTACAACCTCAACAAAATGACCAGATCCATCTGATTTGGTTACCATCAGGCCGGTCGCGTTGTCAACATAGTCTACTACGACTACTCCCCCGACTGTGCAGACATGCAAATAAGATAAGAGATGACAGGCACTTAGTGCTGTGACCAGCATATCTTCGGGATTATATTTGGTTTTATCTCCTCTGAATGTTGGATCTGCAGAGCCAATAAGAGTTTCCTTTTCTGCGATACCTACTGAATACTCACGCCCATAAGCTTTATAATCAGAAGTGCCCTGCCCCTTATTTCCATCCCATTTTAAAGACAATTTGTAGTTATGTTCTCTATTCATCGGAACAAAAATACCAAAAGCTTTCATTTTAATGAGCTACAATCGTAAATGGTTCCTTCCGAACCTCTAGCCAATTCACAAAAAAAGACCGCTTCTGAAACGTCGGTCCAGAAGCGGTCTTTTTGAAGTATTTAAATCTGAAGTCGTTATTTCGGCATCAGCACGGTATCTACTACATGAATGACACCATTTTTTTGGTTTACATCTGCAATAGTTACTGTACTCATTCCACCTTTTGCATCTTTCAGTACCAATTTTTTACCGTCCATCCAGGCCCATAACTTTCCGCCTTCAACAGTTGTCAATTCAGCTTTACCATTTCCGGCTTTAATTGCAGCAGCAATTGCTTTGCTATCCATTTTTCCGGAAACAACGTGATACGTTAAAATTTTAGTCAGTGCAGCTTTATTCTCTGGTTTAAGCAAGGTGGCTACAGTTCCTTTAGGTAGTTTATCAAACGCAGCATTAGTCGGGGCAAACACAGTAAATGGACCAGTTCCTTTTAAGGTTTCTACTAAACCCGCTGCTTTAACAGCTGCAACTAATGTAGTATGATCTTTAGAGTTAACAGCATTATCGATAATATCCTTGGTAGGATACATTTCAGCGCCACCAACCATTTTAGTGTCTGCAGACATTTTCATGCTCGATTGTGCTTTAACTGCTGTTGTTGAAGCAAATGCGATAGCTGCTATTGCAAATGCGGATAAGAATATTTTTTTCATTTTAGTTTTGATATTTGCCATATGTACGGTGGATATACCCGTCACGGTTTCCAAAAAATAAAATAAACTATCAAAACACTGATTTTCAATTCAATAATCGCTTTAAAAACTTTACTCCTGACTTAAGCCCTCCTAATTAAATCCGGTAAACCCAAAAAGAAATACACCTGCGGCTGCAGGACAAGAGATCAACCTGCTCATACGTACATGGAGAACCATTTCCATTATTACGACCATTATGATACATAATAAAAGTTGAAAGTAGACTAATATACTATAAATCAGTATGCATAATTTTCTTATGTATATAGGTAAATTATATATATTTGTTTTATGCATATACCAAATAATTTGTTGAAGGGCAGTCTTCAGACTATTATTCTGAACCTGCTTAAGGAGAATGACCGGATGTACGGTTATGAGATCACTCAAAAGGTAAAAGACATCACTAGTGGTGAAATCAAACTGACAGAAGGCGCTATGTATCCCGCACTTCATAAAATGGAGGCGGAAGGTTTATTGGAAACCAGCACTGAACAAGTCGATAACCGCATCAGAAAGTATTATGCGTTGACATCTGCCGGACTGGAAGCGCTGGAAATAAAGGTTCAGGAAACAACCAGTTTTATGGAGAACTTAAAGCTTCTTTTAAACCTCAAACCTGAACGTACATGAAAGCTAGTATCCCGCAACAGGAACAGATCAGGTCTTGTCTGAATGAGTTCGGGCTAACCAGGCAGTTAAAAGATGAGATATATGACCACATTCTCTCCGCACTGGAAAAAGAGAAAGGCGAAGCCTTCGACCTCGACAAAATCAAATCTCATATCAAACAGGATTTCAGCGACATAATTAATCAGCCTAAAGTCGTACTTCGTTATAAAAGACTAAATACCTTATTCGGGTGGGGCGTGTTTTTAATTGCCCTGACTACTTATTGGCTGACCATGGAGCCAACAGTGAGCTTTTGGGACTGTGGAGAATTTATAGCAACCGCTAATAAATTACAGGTTGGCCACCAGCCCGGCGCCCCCCTTTTTCTAATGATTGGCAAAATGTTCACTCTACTGGCCATGGGAGAAACCTCAAGAATTGCCTACTGGGTAAACTGGAGTGCCGCAGTGGCCAGTGCAGCAACAATTATGTTTTTATTCTGGACTATTACCGCACTGGCTCTTAAAGTCAAATCCGGAAAAAATCTTCAGTCAAATACCTGGGCGATACTTGCGGCAGGAACTGTTGGCGCCTTAGCTTACACATTTTCAGACACTTTCTGGTTCTCGGCAGTGGAATCTGAGGTCTACGCGTTGTCATCTTTATTTACAGCAATCACCTTTTGGGCAGTATTTCGGTGGGAAAGTACGGCAGACAACCGCTGGCTTTTATTCATCGCATTTATAATCGGACTTTCTATAGGTATCCACCTTCTGAGCCTGCTCATCATTCCGGCAGTCTCCCTGGCCTGGTACTTTCATCATTATTCAAAAACTACTTTTAAAGGTTTGCTGAAAGCATTTCTTGCAGGCTGTGCAATTGTTGGTTTAGTACAATTTATCGTTATCCAATACATGGTTAGTTTTGCTGCGTATACGGATCTGTTCTTTGTAAATGAATTAAAGTTACCATTCGGATCAGGCGCATTAACTTCACTGATTACTATTGCATTACTATTATTTTCAGGAGTTAAATATAGCATCAAAAAACACTATCCAAGATTAAATCTGGCACTACTAAGCACAGTGTTTTTAATGTTTGGATTCAGTTCTTATATGCTGATTATTATTCGTGCAGACGCCAAAACTAATATCAACCTGAGTAATCCGGATAACCCTTTTTCTTTATTTGACTACCTGTCCAGAAACAGCTATGGCTCTACCCCGTTACTCTACGGACAGACTTTTGATGCAAAAAACACAGCTAATATCCCCAAAGAAGACACCTACAGGAAGGGGAAAACAAGCTATGAAGTTTCCGGCAGCCGTTACCAGCAGAAATTCGACAGGAACTTAATTTTCCCACGCACCTACAGTCAGAAGCCGGGGCACGTGCAATACTACAGGGACTGGCTGGACCTTGGCGAAAATGAAGGTCCGGATATGTTGTCTAATCTTAAATTCTTCAGTTCCTGGCAGGTCGGATTTATGTACTGGCGTTATTTTCTATGGAATTTCTCCGGCAGGCAAAATGACATACAGGGACAGGGTGAGATTCAAAATGGGAATTGGCTGTCTGGGCTGAATTTTATTGACGGCCCACGTTTAGGCAGTCAGGAAAATCTCCCGGATCGTATGAAAGCTAACGAAGGTCGGAATGTCTATTTCGGGATACCGCTGATTTTAGGAATTTGCGGACTATTCTGGCTGAGTAAAAAGGATAAGTCTGCACTGATATTGGTGAGCACCGTTTTCTTTTTTACCGGTATCGCCATCATTCTGTATCTCAACCAGGATCCGCTTCAGGTCAGAGAACGTGATTATGCCTATACGGGCTCCTTTTACGCATTCGCGATCTTTATTGGATTTGGCGTATTCTTCCTGCAAGACAATTTCTCCAAACTGATGAATCCGAAATGGAGTTTGATGCTCGTAACGGCAATTTGTATGCTTACCGTTCCCCTGAGAATGGCCACCCAAAACTGGAATGATCATGACCGTTCTGCTAAAACTACAGCACTGGACTGGGCAAGAAACTACCTGAATTCCTGTGAAAAGGATGCTATATTGTTTACCAACGCAGATAACGATACCTATCCACTATGGTATGCACAGGAAGTTGAGGGTATCCGAACTGACATCAGAGTTATTTCTTTACAGTTCTTACAAGATCCGTCTTTTATTAACCAATTAAGGAAACCGTTAAACGAAAGCCCTGCTATTCCTATGCAGATGAAAGAGGAACAGTACGTTGACGGGGTGCGGGACTATCTACCCTATGTAGATTATGGGATCAAAGACAGTGTGGAACTAAAGGATCTGTTAGCTGTAATGACATCTGAAAATAAGAGTGATCAGGTGGAAATGGCTGACGGTACATTTATGAATTTTCTGCCAGCCAGAAAGCTAAAAATGACAATAGATGCCAATGAGCTTGTCCAAACAGGAACTTTACCAGCAGACGAGATACACAAAGCCGCATCTTCGATGGAATGGACTTTCAAGAAAAACTATGCTGGCAAAGGTGATCTGGCCTTATTTGATATCCTGGTTCAGAACAACTGGAAAAGACCAATATATTTTGCGACTTCGGTATCTGAGGATTCCTATGCCGGTATGGATGATTATCTTTATCTGGAAGGCTATGCCTACCGCCTTCTGCCTATCTCGCATGAGAAAGAGGAACTGCAGGGTAAAAGAGAAAGAACAAATACTGCTGTTCTCTATAAAAATATGATGGAGAAACTGGATTTTGCAGGTTTTAAAAAATCGACATATCTGGATCCTGAATCCAGAAGGATTCTGAATTCAACCTGGGAACTCAATAACACATTGACTGCGAACCTTATAAAGGAAGGTAGAAGTAAAGAAGCAGGGTTAGTCTTAAATAAAGGTTTAGATCAGTTACCACTGCGCAATTACAATGTCAGTGATACACTTTACCGGATGTACACGGTGCAAAATCTATATGCTTTAAACAGAACTCAGGAAGCGGAGCAACTTGCCAGGCAAACAGCAGGGTTCCTGGAACAGGAGTTCAACTATGTCTATACCCTGCCGCCTGATTTTCAACGCAGGTATTTACAGGAAATCCGGTTTGGACTTGCCATATTAAACGGACTTGAAGACATCAGCAAAGGTTACAAGCGAGATAAGCTGAGTATCGAACTCCGTCAGCAGTTTCTGAAAGCTGCAGACCGGTTTGGAATTAAGGTTTAGCAAATGATTGCATAAAAAAAGGGGCAGTCCGGATTGGACTGCCCCTTTAATTTATAAAGACTTCGTTTTAAGGACTAGGACTTAGGAATTGTCTTTAGCATTTCCTTAACAGCCGCTTCAAGCTGCTGATCCTGCCCTGCCAGTACTTTCTCGTATTCATTGGCGATAAGTACATCTGGTTCCAGCTGATGGTTCTCGGTCGCATGTGTTTCATTCGGACCATAAGTACCGATCATCGGAATTCCGAAGACTAAACGGTCATTGATCTGAGTTTCCCACCATACGGCGGTTCCTGTTCCTGCTACCGGCATACCGACGAGTTTACCCATTCCCAGTGCCTTATAGGCATAGGGGAACATAAACGCATCAGAATAATTACCTTCACTCATTAGCACACAACTTGGTTTTGACCATTTGTTTAACGGCTCGCCACCTGTTGTGATATGTCCCTGAGGGCGTAAGGTGAAATATTGCTTACCACCCAGGAAAGTAACCAGGTCATCATGCAACCAACCTCCGCCATTAAAGCGGGAATCGACGATTAATGCACCTTTATCTTTGTTTTTACCGAGTACTTTATCAAAAGTAACCCTAAAACTAGGGTCGTCCATGCTTCTCACATGTACATAGCCGACTTTACCACCAGAAAGGCTGTCAGTCAAATGTTCCATCAGCTTCACCCATTTCTTATAAAGCAGGACGCTGGTTTCCACTGAGGGCTTGATTGGCTTTACACTTTCTTCTAGCTGACTACCACCTTTTAACGGGCGGAAAGTAATTCTTGTCAGCTGACCGGCTTTTTGATTCAACAGTTTTGCCCAATCACTTTTCTGATTAAGCTGCACGCCATCAATTTTCTCGATGAGCATATCTTTTTTCATCTGCGAACCAGCCCTGTCAAATGGACCTCCCGGAATAATTTCCTTTACAAGCAGTCCGTCACCTTTACGACCCAGATCATAGATCAGACCTAAAGCCGCAGTTTCATCGCCGTTTGGAAACGAGGGGCTATAACGTCCACCGGTATGCGAGGCATTTAATTCACCAAGAAACTCACTTAAAAGAACCTGAAAATCGTATTCATTGTTGATATATGGTAGAAATTGCTTGTAATTATTATAATAATAATCCCAGTCGACACCATGTAGTTTCGGATCATAGAACTTCTTTTTCACTTGCTTCCAGGCATGCTCCAGAATATAAGCCCGTTCAGCAGCAGCGTTCAGCTCCATCTGTGAATTGATCTTCACTACATTAACCTTTCCATCTTCTGCGTTTATTTTGCTGATATTGCCATTGGCAAGCACGAATAAAGATTTACCATCATCGCTGATATCAAGACTTGCATAAGGTGCGTCCAGCTTAGCCAGTACCTTACTCTCATTGGTCCTGGTCTGCGTTACCCAAAGATCGAAACCTTTTTCATAACGTGCCATATAGTACAGTTTCTCGCCGTCTTTAGAAAGCTTAAGACCTGTAATTGTTGTTGAAGCATTTGTTAGGCGTTTAGTTCGGTTGTCCAGATTTTTCAGGTCATAATTAACTGGTTTATCAGTTCTTGCAGCTTCTTTTTTCTGTTTAGCCGTCAACACGATCTGTTTACCTGCTGTATCTTTTTTCTCTGCGTCCTTTTTAAGGTCAAAATCTTCCTTACTCAGCTGGAATCTATCCCAGGCAGCCTGATCAAAGAACATCGCATAAATATCTGCCTGACTACCCCTGCTCAGGTTCTTCATACCGTCTTTGTCCGTAATCCAGTACATCATCTTGCCATCTAGTCCCCATTGAGGAGTCTGATCACTAAAACCGCTTTCTGTCAAATTTACCCGTTTACCCGAGCCGTCATCTTTAATCAGCACCACTTCATTTTGAAACCAGCCGCCACCTTCTGTCGATTGTGCCAGCAGAAACTGACTATCCGGAGACCAGGTAAAATACTGGTCACCATCTGCATAAGAGTAATTTAACCCCTGTGGCAATAACGTGCGTGTCGTCTTTGCAGCGATATCAAAAGATTTAAGGACATTCCTTTCTTCCAGATAAGCGATTTTTTTACCATCCGGCGAATAAACGCCCTGAAACTCATCTTTAGGTCCGGCAATGACAGATTTCACATCCAAAACTGTAGCAACGTAAAAATAAGGCTCAGAAGCATTCACAATGCTTACCTCGTCAATATCCCAGGAGCCTTCATGCTCTGCGGAAAACAGTAATTTACGACCATCAGGGCTAAAATCGACCATTCTTTCCTGATAAGGCGTATTTGTAATCCTTTTGGTAGTGGAACCGTCTGCTGAGCTTACAAAAATATCACCTCTGTAAACAAATGCAACTTGCTTTCCATCTTTTGAAACAGCCATTTCAGCTGCCTGGCCTTTTACAGGCAGCGTTGCAATCTGATCTGCAGAAAAGTCGGCCTGTAAGTTTATGTCTACTTTAACCGGCTCTGCGCCCTCTTTTAAGGTATAAACATCCCCATTATAGGTAAACACTAATGAACCGTTAGCAGCTCTGGACAAATTCCGGACAGGATTCTGCTCAAATTTGGTCAGCTGCGTAACTTCCACCGGGTTTTTTAACGAAGAACGAAATAGGTTTTGATTACCATTACGCTCACTCAGATAGTAAAACACACCATTCTCACCCCATACAGGTTCACGGTCCTCTCCTTTAAAATCCGATACCTTGGTATAGGTGCCACTATTAATCTGATAAGTCCATATATCACGTGTCACAGCTGAGGTATGATGCTTTCTCCAGGGATCTTCATAACCTTTTCTATCCTGAAAGATTACCTGATCACCCTGTGGGTTGTAATGGGCAAATTCCATTCCCGCACTGCTAATCATTCTGCTGCTCCCACCCTGAGCCGGAACTTCATATAGTTTCATAAACATTGCATTGTTCGGGAAACGTGCAGAGGTGTAGGTATCATAACGGTCGGTTCCGAAAATTACCGACTCATTATTTCCTGAAAAGTCATAAGGAATGTCTTTACTGGAATTATAAGTAAGCCTGGTGGACGACCCGCCTGCGGCGCTCATAATATAAACATCGAAGTTACCATACCGGTCTGAAGCAAATGCTATTTTCTGACTATCACGGCTCCATACCGGATAACCACTATACGCAGATGCGATTGTTAGCGGCAAAGCCTGCCCACCTGCGAAAGGAACTTTAAACAAATTGCCTTTATAACTGAATGCAATCCATTTTCCATCGGGTGAAACTGCGGGTTGCTGTATCCATCTGGCTGGCTGTTGTGCCTGTGTGGACAAAGATGCCAATGCCAGAAAAATACCTAAGAGTACTGTTTTCTTCATTTGATGATTCTGTTTATTATAGTTTAGGGTTATCTTTAATCTTTAAGCAGATGCGGAACCAATAATTTGTTCCAGATGGCATATCCGGATGCATTCATATGAAGCTGATCTGCTTTGAAAATTGATGGGTTCATTTCCCCTTTTTTATCTAGCATTGGCGTAAAAACATCTATAAAAATAGCGTTATTTTTATCTATTAAATAATTCTTAACCAATCTGTTAGTTTCACTAGCCTTATTAAATTCTTTAGATCTGGAAGGGCTACCTTTGATAGCGAGATAAATTATCGGAACTTCCGGCAGGCGGGTCCTGATATCTGTATAGAGTTTTTTTATAGATTTAAATACCTGCTCAGCATTACTAGCTTCCAGTAAATCGTTTTCTCCGATATAAAGTACAATTTGTTTGGGCTGATATGGAAATACGATATCTTCCAGATACCGGTCAATATCAGCTGTAACTGCTCCTCCAATTCCCCGGTTGAGCACCGTATAATCTTTAAATGTTTTTGTGAAATCTACCCACAAGCGAATGGAAGAACTACCGACAAATAAGATAGGATTTTTCGGTGGTTCATAAACGCGATCATATTGTTTGATGGCCTGAATGTCCTGCCAGAAAGGGGGATGTTCCTGGGCTTTTAATGTGGTGTTTGAAAAAACTAAGAGAGATAAACCGAACAGAGCGGATTTTAAAATTCTATTCATTACATATATATTTAGGGTATCAATATGGTAAAACTAAGCTTTATGGGATTGTAAATGAAACAATATTGCATAAATTGAATATTTTTGTGCTTAGAAACTATGTTATTATGGCTCCACATCATTATTTTGTCATTTTAATGTAAGCTATTCACGAATAATAGCTGTTATCTTACATTTGACCAAAATGTAGCTAAAGTCAGCACAAACAATAATGCATTTCTGATTGTTTGCATTCATATCCCTGCTGGTTTGCAGGATGAAGCATCATCTTTTTGCATCAAATTTTAAGAATGGATCCTAACACAGATAATCCGGAAAGTCCCAAGCCAAAATACGTAGTCTCCAAAAGACTGGATAGCATGTTCTACAGTATTTACCATGCTTACCAGTTCATTCTCCGCTTCTTCAGAGAAGTTTTTGTACCGCCTTACGAATTTAAAGAAATCATCCACCAGTGTTATGAGGTAGGCTATAAATCTCTGCCCCTGATCTCACTTACAGGATTTATTACAGGTATAGTATTTACGAATCAAAGCCGTCCTTCGCTCGCAAATTTTGGTGCGACGTCCTGGTTGCCTTCCCTTATTTCAATAGCTATCGTGCGTGCATTAGCTCCGCTTGTTACTGCATTAATTGCAGCAGGAAAGGTTGGATCTAACATGGGTGCAGAATTGGGTTCAATGAAAGTTACTGAACAGATTGATGCCATGGAGGTTTCAGCAACAAACCCTTTTAAATATCTAGTTGTAAGCAGAATAATAGCTACTACCTTTATGATTCCTGTACTTGTAATGTATACCGCATTTGTAGCTTTATTTGGTGCATTCTTAAGCGTACACAGTAATGAACAGACTAGTTTCGCAATGTTCTTTTCCCAGGTATTCGATTCTTTAAGCTTTCTTGATATTTTTTCGACAACTTTTAAATCGACAGTTTTCGGGTTCACAATTGGAGCAGTTGGTTGTTATCATGGATACAATTCTTCGAAAGGTACTGAAGGTGTCGGACGGGCAGCAAACTCTGCCGTTGTTGCGGCCATGTTCCTTATTTTTGTGGAAGAAATTATTATTGTACAGATTGTAAATGCTTTCCGTTAATCCTTGACAAATATGCAACAGAAAGCTATAGACAGAAATAATGCGGTCATTGCAATCAAAGACCTTAAAAAATCATTTGGAGACCTTCACGTTCTCCGCGGCGTAGATCTGGAAGTTTACCAGGGGGAAAACCTGGTTGTACTTGGCCGTTCAGGAACGGGTAAATCTGTATTAATAAAAATTATTTCAGGTCTGCTTTATCCGGATTCCGGAGAAGTCAATGTATTAGGAAGAGAAGTAGAAACTCTTAACTCCCGGGATTTGATGGAGCTGCGTCTTAAAGTAGGCTTCTCTTTTCAAAACAGTGCATTATATGACAGTATGACGGTTCGTAAGAACCTTGAATTCCCGCTTGTCCGTAACTCCAGAAACTTAAGGCGCAAGGAAATCAATGTCCAGGTGGAACGAGTTTTAGAAGCAGTGGGTTTATCTCAGACTATCGAACAGATGCCTTCCGAACTCTCGGGCGGCCAGCGTAAACGTATTGGTATCGCCAGAACCCTAATTCTAAGGCCTGAAATCATGCTTTATGATGAGCCGACAGCGGGATTGGATCCTATTACCTGTATCGAAATTAACAACCTGATTAATGAAGTTCAGGAAAAATATAACACCACATCTATTATCATTACCCACGATTTAACCTGTGCCAAGCAAACTGGCGACAGAATTGCTATGTTGCTTGATGGACAGTTTGCAATACAGGGAACGTTCGATGAAGTATTTGCAAGTCCGGACGAAAGGGTACAATCTTTTTATAATTATAATTTCACAAAATAAATGAGCGCTACAGAAAATAAGAGATCAATTATAGTAGGAATTTTCATCTTTATAGGACTCGTCATCTTTATTGCGGGGGTACTTACTTTAGGTGGGAAACAAAAACGTTTTGTCAGCAGCATCACCCTGTTCGCCGTTTTTGACAATGTGAACGGTATACAGGCGGGTAATAATGTCTTTTTCTCGGGCGTAAAGATAGGTACAGTTAGCAAAATCAATTTCTATGGTACCTCACAGGTCGAGGTGACTATGCATATCGAGAAATCTGCACAGAAATATATCCACAAAAATTCACTGGCGAAATTAGGCTCAGAAGGTTTTATCGGTAACAAAATGATAGAAATACTCGGTGGGCCTACTCAATCCCCGGAAGTTGAAGATGGCGATAAACTGCAAATTGCGCAAGCTTTAGGGCCAGAAGATATAATGAAGACTTTACAAGCCAATAACGAAAACATACTGGCTATTACTAATGACTTCAAATCTGTTAGCTCCAGTATGCTGAAAGGCAAAGGCACTTTAGGTACTTTACTTACTGATTCGGTAATGGCCGATAGACTTCGTCAGATGAGTGTTAACCTTGAAAATGCATCTGCTACCACTGCCAGGGTAACATCAGCTATATCTCAATATACTTCTAAACTGAATAATAAGGGTACACTTGCTACGGAATTACTAACAGACACTACTGTATTCAGTAATCTGAAAAGTGCTGTCAAAAGTCTCCAGCTTACTGCTGCCTCTGCTTCGGAAATGACCAATAATCTGAACAAAACCAGTAGCAAACTGAATTCCGATAAGAATGCAATCGGTGTATTGCTAAATGATGAGGAGACTGGCGCACGCCTGAAATCTACTGTCAGCAACCTGGAATCGAGCACTAAAAAATTAGACGAGAATATGGAAGCATTGCAGCATAACTTCCTTCTGAGAGGTTTCTTTAAGAAGAAAGCAAAGGCTGAGGCGAATGCTGCAAAAGATGCAGAAAAGCAATAATCTACCTTTAAATAAGGTTGCCGCTGTTATCATAAATCTAAGCAGGCACCTGACCTCAACCATTAAACATAAATTACAGGCATAAAAAAAGGCACCCGATTGGGTGCCTTTGTATTTCATTTGTGGACGATTACGCCGGATCTTCGTTATATTGAATGCCCCCAACGTGTTTGTCAATCTGCCATCTTCCGGTTCCTTCTTCACCGATAACTTCGAACAGTTCGAGTGCGCGTCTTGCTTTATATTCCTCTTCACGTTGTTCTTTAAAGAACCAGTTAAGGAACTCAATAGTTACAAAATCTTGTTCTTTATAGCAATAAGCCGCAATGTTTTTCAATGATTGCGTTACGCTGATTTCCTGATCTAAGGCTTCTTCAAATACTTCTTTGAATGAATTGTATTCTATTTTGATGTTAGTTACTTCAGGAGAGATCGCGGTCCCGCCTAAATCCAATACGTATTTGTAAATTTTTAACTGGTGCATTCTTTCTTCTTCTGCTTGTTTAAAGAAATAGTCTGCAGAAAAGTCGAAACCATTTCTGTTACACCATGAAGCCATAGAAAGATAAGCAGATGATGATTGTGCTTCTTTTTTTATTTGTTGATTTAAAAGTGTTTCTACTTCTGTAGACAGCATACACTTTACACGAGTGATATCTTTCATATGAATAATATTAAATTGTAGTCTATTTGATGAATCAAAAATAGTGCTATAATTCTATATTACCTTATAAATGAGAAATATGGAAAGATTCTAATTCTAAGTAGTTAGAAAGACAGACGATATACTCTATCGTGAATGATCCTATTGAGTTCCAGCATCACGAAGGTTCCTTCGAGTAATTCTTTGAATGAAATGATCTCCAGCAGTGTTAATACATAACAGTGATCACAAGCGCAGATAAATACAATCTCTACGTCAGGAGCTTTGTCTGTAGCCAGCAACAGAGCCTCTATATCTATACCAAGCACCGCTTTTTTCAATTTCATCATGCAACGATAATCGAAACGCGCAAACTTACCAGCAAAGTCAACATACCAGCAATTCTCATTGTCCGACTGATAGACACTTCCATTACTGGTCTCAAATACAGGTGCTAATTTTACTTTTGGTGCGGCAACAAGTGTTTGCATGTGTGGATTTGTATTAGTCCTGCAAATATTGTGATTATTTAGACTTGTTACAAACAATATCTTAAATATTTTTTTATTCCTGTTTATATGGCTTGAAAGCTGGATTTTTTTTATTTTCAACAGCTGAATACACTCTATTCAAAACTAATCGAGCAAAACAAATATCTAAACACACCTATGTACCGCAGCATTTCAGACTTCGAAAAAAACTATCAGGAAGAAACCGCCCAGACACGCAAACTTTTCAGCCTGATTACGGAAGACAAAAAAAACATTAAGATCCACGAAAACATACGCAGCTTAAACAGGCTCGCCTGGCACATTACGCAAACGATTACAGAAATGGGTCTGCATGCCGGATTAATCGACTCTGATCCGATGGCTGATCTTTCAAGCCCATCCACTATTGAAGAGATTATTCAGCTGCACGAAGAGCATAGCAGCCTTTTAAAGAAAAGAGTACGCTTAAAGTGGACAGACTCCAGCCTGGAAGATAGTATCGACATGTATGGCGAACAATGGCCAAAAGGAAAGGTACTGCATGTGCTGATCGCACACGAAGCCCACCACCGCAGCCAGATGACCATTATAATGCGCATGCTGGACTTACCTATTATTGGTATTTACGGTCCTTCAAAGGAAGAATGGCAGGCTATCGGCCTACCCGCAATGGAATAAAACACCGTTTAAACGGCCTACTTGATGTCTTTTTGAAAAAAAACGACTTTATAATGAGGCATTTAAGCGATTGTTTAACTCTAGTGTTTGCACAAATAAACATTATTTGTACTTTTGTCGCGGAGAGTTGGCAGAGTGGTCGATTGCGGCAGTCTTGAAAACTGTTGACTGTTAAAGGTCCGCGGGTTCGAATCCCCCACTCTCCGCCAAACAAAAATGCTACCCTTTTCGGGTGGCATTTTTTGTTTTACACCGGCCCGAACCCTTCAGTTCGAAGGCCAGGTTAAAACAAAAAATTGCCAGGAGCGCAGCGACAGCATTTTTGGTTGAAGCCCCCCCTCCGGGGATCAGCGAGCGCAGCGAGCTAATCCCCATTCCGTGCTTCTGTCCAACCGGAGCAAAAAGTGAAATTCCTTCTCTAGAAATTCCGCAAAGATCTCTTAAATAGTGTCACTAAAAAATCGACCATAATACTTATAAATAATCTTTATCCAAGTCGGTCCACAATCTTTTGCGTCGGGCTGAAATTCCTGTGGAATCCAATCACTAAATTAAATCATTTAAGAAGACATTTTTATTTACCATTTTCCATGACGCTTGTTTGAATATCCCTTTTTCGCTGAGTTAGTATTTGAAGAAAGAAAAATATACCTCCGATAGTTGTGAATGGTATAGTCTTAGGAATATTAATTAGTAAATAAATAGAAATCAAGATCCAACCGATACCTAAAAAGATAATAACTGCTGTGCCTAATTTTGTAGTATATAGACTTGGTTTTAAACGAATTTTGGGTCTACCTACATTTCGGTGGTTATAGTCTTTTAAATATTTTCTAAAAACAGAAACGATCGAATCAATATCATTTTGGTTTTCAAAGTGCAAGCTCAATTTTGAGGTATTCTCGATGTAAAGCGCAATTACTGAAGAATCTACATTCTCACTAAATCTATAGGAATTGATTTTATTATAGTCGACTTCGATTCTGTCAAATAAATCAGATTCGCCTTTTTTATAAAAATCTATATGTATACTTTCCGGCAAAAAATTTATTTTAACATCTCTAATGAACTTACGCCTAAATATTTTTTTCATGAAAACCGGAGTTATACAAAATATAAATACTCCAATATATAATATTACTATTTGATGCAGCTGCCATGTTAAAAAAGCAGTTAATGCTACACCCCCGAACAAATATATATTTATGAATACACCATATCTAACTGCGCTAAGAACTTTCACCTCATAAAAATCACCTGCCATTCTAATTATCTATTTTAAGCATTTCCTTAATCGTTCCCCCCTGCAATTGAAAGCGCGTCGTTAATAAATGAGAGCCGCCCGGTTATTAGGCTTGCACCCGCTGCGGTCCCTGCTACTGGCGTAAGAAGAAGAGATAAAGATGCCAACAAAAATCCATTACAACCAAGATGCCTCCCAGCACTCCCGGCCATTATACATCTCACTTCCTCAACAAAAAAATATTTTTCAAAACCCATTTTTGTATTTTTCATATGGGTACTATTTGGTTTACAAACTATTTAACTGGAACATCTGCAACACATGGATACAAAAGAAATCATAATAGTTAATTTTAACCAAAAATAAGATTATAATATTTAACAAATATATAATTAAAACCTATTCATTATTAACACGAATACCAATAGTTAACTTATTGAGATATAAATGATTATATTTCTACACCAAGTAAATCTCCCCACCTCTTACCCTTAATTCTCCCTTTCGTCGCATAAAACCGGTATTCTGTCGCAAATCTCCAGAGCACGTTTTGGCGCAAGTTAATTTTGTGTTATCAATCAGGAGTTAAAGATGAATAAAAGAGACACAATCAAAAAAATATCAGAATTATCACAAATTGCAGTTTCCGATTGCGAGAAAGTATTGGTTTCCCTTGAAGAAGTTTTAAGTGAAGAGTTGTCTAAGAAAAAAAGAATACAACAGATATTCAATATGTTCTATAAGATTATGAGCATATTAAAGAATAAAATGCCCATGCTACTGCTGAGTCTGCTATTTCCTATTTCAGCGTACAGTCAGCAAACTGTTTCCCAACAAATAAGAGGTGTAATAAAAGATCAGCTGTCGGGTGAGGCCATCCCAATGGTATCTGTTAAGCTGCTTGAACTTCCCGGTATATCAACCCAAACAACGGCAGATGGACACTTCAGCTTGCAAAATGTACCAATTGGTCGATACAGCATTCAGACGTCTTGTGTAGGGTATACCCCCACAGTAATCAATGAAATTATTTTGAGTTCGGGCAAAGAAGTGTTGTTAGAGATAACGATGCTTACTTCTGAAGTTGCCTTAAAAGATGTGGTTATCAACTACGTATCTAACAAAGAACAGGTTTCTAATAAAATGGCTTTGACAGGAGGTCGCTTGTTAAGAATGGAAGAAGCCAGTCGTTATGCCGGAGGAATGGATGATCCTGCTCGTCTGGTAAGCTCCTTTGCGGGGGTGTCCCTCAATGTCGGTAATAATGGGATATCCGTTCACGGCAATGCACCTAGCTTGCTGCAATGGCGGATGGAGGGAGTAGAAATACCGAATCCAAACCACTTTGCAGATATAGCAACCTTAGGGGGCGGTGTACTCTCGTCATTGAGCACAAATGTTTTAGCTAATTCGGACTTCTATATTGGTGCCTTTCCCGCCGAATACAATAATGCGGTTTCGGGTGTATTTGACATGAAACTGCGTAAGGGCAACAATCGCAAATATGAACATACTTTTCAGGCCGGTTTATTGGGTTTAGACTTCGCTTCTGAAGGTCCTTTTAGTAAAAATAGTGATGCATCCTATCTATTCAATTATCGCTATTCTACAACCGGACTGATGAGTAAAATAAGTTCCGGCGATCATAAAAACCAATTATTGGACTATCAGGACTTAAACTTTAAATTGAACTTCCCCACAAGACGCGCCGGAACATTTTCTATCTGGGGTACAGGATTGGTCGATAAATTCAGAAATAAAAAAGAACAAGAAGCTAATTGGAAATACACAGATGACGGCAAGTATTCGGAAATGAAACAAACCACGGCAACAGCAGGTATTAGTCATCAGTACTACCTGGCTAATGGAGGAACCTTCCGCAGCACATTGGCGTCCAGTTATTCCAGTAATGAAGCTATAGAAGATTACTATGATGATACAGAAAACACAAGTCCATATTTGAACGTAGACAGCCGATATACCAATCTGATCTTCACATCTTCCTTTGATAAACAATACAGTTCAAGACATACCAATAAAACAGGTTTCACCCTTACCCGCATGCAGTATAATATGCACTTCGAGCTTGCACCCTATATAGGGAACTCATTAGAAAGCATTGCGGAAGGAACTGGCCATACCAATCTAATTTCAGCATACAGCAGTTCCCGGTTTGAGTTAAGTGATAAGTTATCTGCTACAATAGGCATAAATGCACAAATGCTAAATTTAAATAAGAGTCGTGCGATAGAACCGCGAGCATCTATCAGGTGGCAAACGTCTCCAAAAAATGTCGTGTCTTTGGCCTATGGCTTACATAGCCGTATGGAAAAAATGGATGTGTATTATGTCAAAGATAAAATTACCGGACACCAAGTAAACCAAAATCTTGATTTCATAAAAACTCATCACATATTATTATCCTATCAATATAAAATATCAGAGAATATGAGTCTAAAAGCAGAACCTTACTTTCAATACCTATTTAATGTGCCGGTTATAGCTGACAGCTCTTATTCTGTACTCAATCGTAGTTTGTTCTATGTAGAGGACGCTTTAGTAAATCAAGGCAAAGGAAGAAACTTTGGTGTAGATGTAACCCTGGAAAAATACCTGAACAAAGGATTTTACTATATCATGACCGCTTCTATATTTGACTCCAAATACACTGGTGGAGACGGTATCTGGCATAATACAAAATTCAATAGACGTTTTATTGTCAATGGATTAGCAGGCAAAGAGTGGAGGTTAGGTGTACAAAAAAGAGATGTATTGAGCGTCAATCTGAAATTAACGCTGCAGGGAGGCGATCGCTATACTCCGGTAGATGAAACAGCTTCCTTTAACCCTCTGGATCACAAGATAGGATACGAAGAGACAAAGGCTTACACCAAACAATTTGCACCGCTTTTCCTAGCCAATTATTCCATAAGTTATCGAATAAACCGATCTAAACGTGCGCAGGAATTTGCTGTTAAATGGTTAAATGCTACCGGTACCAAAGAGTATTATGGCCATGCCTATAATCTAAAAAGTGGCAATATTGAGCCCAAAAAACAGGCAACTTCACTCTTTAATATATTATACAGAATAGATTTTTAATGTAATTTTATTTGAACTTTGAGAAAATTACATGCAAAGTAAATTCTATCCGCTGATTGTTGATTCTAAATACCGAATCTGGAGACACCTTCTCTTTATTCTTACCTTAGCTATTATAACTTTCAATCAGGTATTTATAAGTTATCAGGATTGTATGCCGCAATTGGGGAATAGGCTATATATCATTTGCCTAGTATCGTTTTCGACCTATTTAGTAAGCACCTATCTTAACTATTTTTTACTGATCCCGCGCTTATTGCTCAAGGAGAATTACATGACCTATATTCTATATTTGCTGCTTATTGTATTTATACTGCTGTATTCAGGTATAATTCTGGAATATACTGTACGAACTTATTTGGGTTTGCCGCACCGGATACAATCCTACACCAATCCCCTGATTTTTCTGGATAGTCTATCCAATTCTATGATTACAGTTATTTGCTTTTGGAGCATGTCCGCGCTGACCTTGTTTCGTCAATGGAAGCATACTAATGATCATATTATTACCTTAGAATATCAATTTTTGGAATCGGAAGTCAACAAACTCAAAGGTCAGGTTTCTCCAATTTTCCTGTCCAAGGCCTTAAAAAAAGCTTCATCTCTCACCAATCAGGATGCAAAAAAAGCAGCTGAAATCCTTATGCAAATTGGAAAAATCCTGCGTTATCAATTATATGATTGCGACCAGGAAAAGGTTTTTCTTAATTCAGAGATCACCTTTATAAAAAACTTCTTAATCTTAAATGATCTAATCAGCGATCAGCATTTCGAATACCAGATTGAAGTAAGCGGTAATACCTCTAATATACTAATTCCTCCCCTCCTGTTAATTGTGTTGCCACAGCATATTCTAAATAATAACACGGTTACAGCGCTGAATATTTCAATTGAAACTGTAAACAATAAATTAGAATTTAACTGTTATTATTCTGAAGACTTTACCATAAGTAATGAAGATAAAATAGAAGTCGTCAATAAACTAAATAAATTATATCCCGATTTATATAATTTGACTACTCAATCAGGAAAAGTAGAACTCCAATTAGACCTAAGGTGATGGAATTTATAACGGAAAATAATAAAGGAATCGCATTCTTGACACAAGATAAGTATCGCGTACCCCGGCATCTTACTTTACAAGTTATTATGCTACTTATTACAATTGGTATATTTTTCGATGCCCCGGACAGTTTAAATCTTTCCTTCAATCGTTTTTGTGGCTGGATCACTTACTATTTATTTATGAATATGCTGGTGTATGTCAACGTTTACTTATTGTTCCCTTATTTTCTGGCTAAAGACAAGATGATAGCGTATCTAATAGCTGTGGTGCTATTTACAATTTTAGCCCTCTTGATACTAATGGTTTTGCAAGACCTATTTTATGATATCGCCGTCAGCCGGCAAGAGCCCAGCATTTTTGCTCTCTTTCTGAGCCTATCTTCGTCCTTTCTGGCCATTATTTTGTTCATTTTCGGCATGTCAACTGTCTTATTGTTTAAACCATTAATGTATAGCAATATTAAAGAACAGGAATTGCAAAAAGCTGCAGGAGAGTCAGAATTGAAATTTTTGAAAAGTCAAATTAATCCGCATTTTCTATTTAACACCATTAACAATGCCCATATATTAGTAGACGAAGACCCTGAGATGGCTTCTCATATTTTAACTAAATTAGACGACTTATTGAAATATCAATTTACAGACAGCTTTAAAGAAAAGGTTCGTCTGACAGATGATATTCAATTATTGAACGATTATCTGGAATTGGAAAAAGTACGGAGAGAACAGTTTACGTTTATCATGGAAAGTAAAGGCGACCTTAATTCGATTTTTGTTGCCCCCTTGCTATTTATACCCTTTGTTGAAAATGCTGTAAAACACAATTTGGATAGCCATGGATCTTCTTATGTTCATGTTGTTTTTAAGCTGGAAAATAAAGAACTTCAATTTATATGTGAGAATTCAAAACCTGCACAGCCTGTTTCACGAAAAATAGGCGGCATTGGGTTGACCAATATCGTTCGAAGGCTAAATTTGCTCTACGCAAATAGCTATTCATTAACGAAGAGCGAATCAACTGATACTTATACCGTGAAATTAATCTTAAAACTGTGAGATGTATTATAGTTGATGACGAACCTATAGCACGCAAGGGTGTAAAAAAATTAGTTGATCAGATTGTACAATTAGAACTCTTAGGCAGTTTTAACAATGCGACATCTGCCGGCCTTTTTATACAAGAGACAGCGGTTGATCTAGTTTTTTTAGATATTAACATGCCAGGCATCAGTGGAATAGAGTTTGCACGAATAATTCCGAAAACCACATTGGTAATTTTTACGACTGCGTATTCAGAATACGCCGTAGATAGTTACGAGTTAGATGCTGTAGATTATATAGTTAAGCCTATAAATGATGCCCGTTTTCGCAAAGCTGTAGAGAAGGCCATTGCCTACCATGCACTTTTAATAGACGAGGAGCAGAAAAGTGTAGAAAAAGTCGCAGAAGACTACATCTTTGTGAAATCTGATCGCCGATTTTTTAAAATTAATCTCAGTGATATTCTCTTTATTGAAGGTTTGAAGGATTATGTTATTTTCCAACTGGAAGAGCAACGGATTATATCTCGTATGACCATTAAAAACATCTATGAATGGCTTCCTAAAGTGGAATTCTTACGCATAAATCGTTCATATATTATCAATAAATCTAAAATAGATTCTTTTGATCATCATGATGTAGTTATTAGAAAACATGAGATCGCGATCGGTAAATCCTATCATGATATATTTTTCAACGAAATGATGCGAAAGCTTTAATAAGGTACAATTGAAATCTAACAAGCTTAGCAATCCTGCTTTCTGCTGTTTTGGCCCTATTAATACTTAAATTCGAATCCTATCCCCCTTACTGTTGACAGTGAAATCTGGTCATCTGCACTGAGGTATTTGCGCAGTCTACTTACAAACACATCCAGGCTGCGTCCCGAGAAATAATCGTCGCTTTTCCATAGCTGTAACAGGATCTCTTCCCGCTTAATCAACCGGTTCTTATTCAAGTAGAAATGACGCAGTAGTAAGGCTTCTTTTTCAGTCAGGCGAATATTACCGGAATTGTGTATCAATAAAAGGCTTTGATGATCAAATTTATATTGTCCAAGCAGCAGAACTTCAGGTAAAAGCATTCCCGCCTGCGTACTACGTGCCAGAATATTTTTGATCCGCAGAACGAGCTCCTCGGCTTCAAAAGGTTTAACTATATAGTCATCAGCACCTAATCCAAGGCCTTTAAGGCGGTCGTCCTTTTGGCTCCTTGCGGTTAAGAAAACAAAGGGCATATCAGGGTATATCAATATAATATTTTCCGCTAATGTGAAACCGTCCATTACTGGCATCATTACGTCCAGCACGCAGATATCAGGAATTTCTGTTTTCAGATGTGCCAGTGCCTGCTCACCATGAAGCTTCCATGTTACCCTAAAACCCGCCAGTTCCAGGTATTGCTTCAGAATACCGCCAAAATCCAGGTCATCTTCGGTCATTAAAATATGTTTCATGCGAGAGGAATAATCAATGTAAAAGTGGATCCTGTCCCGGGGATGCTTTGAACGCTGAGCTCTCCACCGTGAGCGCCTGCTATGCTGCGCGTGTAAAACAAACCAAGGCCAAGCCCCTTGGTGGTATGTATATCACCCTTTTCCACGCGGTAAAACTTATGAAAAATATTGCTGATATCTGCCTGTGCAATGCCGATTCCGTTGTCCGTTATCATAACCCGGCAGCGATCCTCCTGCTTCATCACATCAACTATAAGTTGCGTACCACCATATTTCACTCCGTTTCCCAATAGGTTGGTTATCGCTGTGGTGAGATAAAAAGGATCAGCCAGAATTTCTTTGGGAACCTCTTTAAGTTTGCGAATAAGCTCAATGCCGGAATGAGCTGACTGGAAGTCGTCGAGCAGTTTTTCCAGGAAATCCAATAACGGTATTTCTACCTTGTTAAGTACCAGCTGTCCGGTTACGCCTGTATGCGTAACAACCTGATCTATCAATTTTTTTAAACGGTGATACTGGCGGTCAAGAACATTTAATCCATTCGAGCTGATACCGTTATCTTCCATTAATAATAATTGAGACCTGACCGTACTCAGCGCAATACCCATTGTCGCTAAGGGTGTATTAAATTCATGGGTGATATTGTTGATGAAATCCGTCTGCAGATCTGCTATCTTTTTCTGCGTAATCAGGCTCCTGATGGAAAAATAAAAAAGCAGGATCACTACCGTTAACAGGACCACCGAAAAGATAAGTAAGCCAAGCATTTCACGGAGAATACTACTACTGCCGCCATGAATAGTGAAAGTTGACCGCGAATTAAAGTTTCGTACCAAAGCTCCGTCAGCATCACTATTTGAAATCAGATCATGAAGTATTAATTGGTGGCCACCGTTAACGACTCCGTTTGCAAACCAACGTTTGTTGTTCAGATTTAGCACGGAACCATCACCTTGAAGAGAAACCTTATGAATAATTACCTCATAAGTGGTTTTGTATTTTTCTAAAATTTTATTCTTTCTGATATAAGCACTAACCTGCCTGCTAATTGCGGGTGAACCGCGACTTAAAAAAGCGGCCGCAGCTTCAGCACCTTTTGTACGTACAAGCATTTCGGCCTGTGTAAACCAGTCATTCCGGATCGAATCAATATTTATTTCGCTCTCCATCCGGGTGAGTTCTGCCCTAACCAATGTTTCTGCGTCTTTCTCTTTAAGAATATAAGTATTGTAAATAAAATATGTCTGGATAGCAGTTAACGCTATTATGGCTGTGCTGCAACCCCAGATCAAGTACTTTATTTTCCGTTTCATTTTCTAAAGATATTGGACTTCCAGGTTATTCCTAAATTTTCATTAGCCATTAACCTACCGTTAACAAAGCATTAACCAAAAGCAAGTACAGGTTTATAGATGTTTGAGGCATCTAATCAAACACTATGCGCATTTTATTTTCTCTATTATTACTGCCTCTGGCAGGATTCACACAAAATCTTACTTTGTCAGGTCATATCCGGGACGAAAAACACATTGCTGTTCCTTATGCTAATATAACATTGAAGAGCAGTAAAGATAGCAGCTTTAACCAACGGGCCGTTGCGACCCCGGACGGAGCGTTCAAATTCGCAGGACTAGCCAAGGATGATTATAAAATATTGATCAATGTAGTCGGTTTTGTATCCTTTGAGCAATCAGTTGAGGTGGATAGAGATATGGAGCTACCAATTATAAATTTACAAGATGAGGTTTCGCAGCTTGCCGAAGTACAAATCACAACCATTAAACCTAAGATCATACGTAAAATAGACCGGGTGGAATTCAGTGTAGAGAATACCGTGCTATCATCCGCTAATGCCTGGGAGATCGTCAAACGTGCGCCCGGGGTCCAGTCCGGTGGCGGGGAGCTTTCCTTGCGCGGCAGTAAATCTATTTTGGTGACCATTAACGATAAAAAAGTTTATCTCTCCGGTGATGAATTGAAAGCATTTCTGGAAAGTACCGGTGGTAACGAAGTCAAGTCTGTAGAGATTATTACTAACCCACCCGCAAAATACGATGCATCTGGTAGCGCAGTTATCAATATTAAACTAAAAAACAACCTGCAAAGCGGCTACAAAGGCTCAATAAATAGTAGCCACACCCAGGGAATTTATGCCAAAAGTAATTTCGGTACAAACCAGTATATAAAAGGGCAGAAATTTGCTGCTGCTGCCAATTATACTTTTGGTAATGGAATCTTTTATAATGAGATCAGTGAAATAACTGATTATGTTGTCCAGCAGCAGACCTGGTATAACACACTCAGGCGAAAGAATTTCCGAGATGCTGAGCATACCTATCGGTTTAATGTGGAGTATACGCCGGACAGTCTTAATACTATCACAATCGGCACAAACGGATATATTGCAAAAAAGAATCATGCACTTTACCTGATACCTACGGCTATCTATGAAAACGGACAGTATAAATATAGCTTCGACACACGAAATGAACGGACCACGCCACGCAGTAATAAGGCTTATAATATCTCCTATGAACATCGTTTCTCAGCTAAAGAATCATTGAATCTGAATGCAGATTTCACGAAAGATCTTAACAGGGCAGATCAAGATATCAGTACAATTTACCACGTAGCGGATTCTTACTTTGGCCGGTTTAAAAACAACAATGATCAGCAGATCCGGTTGTTTAGCACCCAGCTGGATTACCGTAACAATATGCCGCTGTTTGAATTGGAAAGCGGTTTAAAATATAGCAAAGTGAATGCTGATAATAAACAGGATTTTCAGCAATACCTGCCCGGTAGTTTTGCTGCCGATCCCGCGCTCAGCAATACCTACCGGTATGATGAATCGGTACTGGCAGGTTATATCGGTCTCCATAAGGAAATCAAAAACTGGAGCTTAAAGGCGGGACTACGCGCTGAACACACCGCCACACTGGGAAATTCGAGCCAACAGCAGGAGATGAACAGACAGAGTTATTACAATTTGTTCCCGACTTTCTTTGCGCAGAACAAGCTTAATGACAGTCATACTTTAGGCCTGTCTTATGGCAGGCGGATTAGTCGTCCGCAATACAGCTATCTAAATCCTTCAAAAACTTATTTCAGTCCAAATTCTTACCTGGTAGGTGATGCTAAGCTCAAGCCGGCTATTACCGACAAGCTTAGCATAAGTTATGCTTATAAAGGTAACTATAGGGCTGAAGCTTATTACAGCTATGAACAAAATCCCACAATTCAACTACCTTTCCAGGATAATGTAAATAATTTACTGATCCAAAAGGTTACTAACATCCCTGGAAACCGCTATTATGGTATCGATTTTAGCGCCAACTTCCAACTAGCGCCTTGGTTCACTATCGACCTGCAGGCTGGACCGAACCGAGTTGAAAGCAGCTTCAAGTTAAGCGATGGGACTATGCTGTACAACCGGACCAATTCATTAAACGCCAATATAGACCAGCAATATATAATTAGCAAAAGCGATGGATTTAGCGCTAACGTCAACTTCAGCTTTACCACAGGTGGCATACAAGGCCCGGCCAAAGTGAGTTCTATGAGCAGTCTAAATTTTAGTGCCAGTAAAAAACTATTTAGCAACAGAGCGGAAATTGGCTTAATGATATCCGATGTTTACCGTGGTGAGAAAATGACGGTAAGTTCCAATTACGCCGATCAACGTAACTCATTTACCTATTACGGAGATACTCAAAACATCCGGTTCAGCTTCAAATATAACCTAGGTAATAATGCGCTGAAGAGTAAAGCCCTTAAGGGGAAAACAAGTGAACAGAGCAGGCTTTAGCTTGCTTATGTTTAACCTATTTCTTGTCTAACCTGCAGCTATGGTAAGCATATAATAGATTGACCTCAGCAAATAATAACTTAATATTCCCGAATAATCATTATAACAAAAAGGGAAATTATTTTAGGTATATATTTGATTTATCTATTACAGTGTATTTTTTTACTAAAATTTAAATTTATGAAAACAACTAAAAAGTACTTCGGATTATTAGCTATCGTATTATTAATGTCAACAAGTTTAAATGCATCTACTGGAAGACTTGCGCCTTCTAGAAATTGTCTTCAATATGCATTTGACATGGGAGCTGAAATGTTTTGGGCTGGTGGATTTTCTACAAGAGAAATAGCTAACATGTCATATATTCATTACCAGGTTTGTTCAGGCCTTTAAAAATTAAAGAAAAGCACAAGTCATTTTGAAGTGAACCCCAAAAGTTTTTGTCCAACTTTTGGGGTTCACTTCATCTTTAAATATAACTTGTGCTTTTTTTTTATTAGACTTTAAACTGAAATGTGTCAACATCACTTCTTCTTAGGTGGAAGTTTTCAAACGCTATGGTAATGCTAAAGCTTCTCAAAATCCACGGTAGTTTCGGGGTATAGTACCAGTCTAACGTTTGCTGATCTATAGGTTTTGTCGGGTAGTACTTCTAGTATCGTCAGATTATACTGATGCTTAAACTCAGCCCCGGCCTTTACGATTAACTCTTGTAAATCCTTCCATGAAAGAGTCGGATGATTAATTTCTCTAAGAATCTGAACGTTTTGTTTACCTGGATCATAAACGAAAGTTAAATTTCTGTTGTAAGGGGGGACACACTTGCAATAAAAACTTATATACTTAAGGTTTCCTTCCGTCCCCAACTCAGCAATCTTATTATTAGGAGCAGTACTTAGGGTATCTACGACATAATAGACATCTTTTTTCGTCTGTCCTGCCAGCTTTTCAGAAGTCAGTGACGAAATTAGAATTATCGCGAATAATAATATTTTATTTTTCATACTAATCACTTTTGAAAGTTACTCCTTTTTAACAGCAAAGGCTTTTAATCGGGCCATCTTGCCATTACTAAATCGCCAGAAGTCGCAATATAAATAATGATCAGCTGTAAATCAGTTACTCCGACGTCTTTCTTCTTCATTACCAGGCTTATGATCTTGTTGCTTAATTTTTTCGTTTCCGAAATTATACCTGACTGTTAAGCGTAAATATTGTGAATCATAATAGTTTTTATACTCCTGACCTATGCCGTTGACTATACTACTATATCTTTCCTTTCCGCTTTTCAGTATATCGGATACATTCAATGCAAGCTGGAGTTTGTTATCTAAAAGCAGTCTTTTAAATCCAATATCAAGACGATATTGACTTTTCATTTTATTCAGTTCATTAACTCCGGGGAACTGATACCAAAAGTTCAACTCCCCCATCATTGTTCTGACCTTATTAAACACAACTTGGTTGGAGGAAGAAAAATAAGCCCCAAAACCATTTAAACCCGGCAAAGTCTGCGCAATAGACGAATTAGACCTAACATAATATACATCCAGCTGATTTACGCTTTCTAACCATTTCAGTTGATTAAAAATAATAGAGTTGCTCAACTGATACTGATAGCTGGTAATTAAATTCAAGGGGCGCAAGATCTGAATATTAGTATTTACGTCGGTAAAATTCACATTACTATACCCATCATTGGTATTATTGAACGACAATGTCGTAGTTAAAACCTTGGAATAGGTATGGGACAATTCGATGTTATTATTGTAAGAAGGTCGTAGAAATGGATTACCTTCTGCATAGGAATATTGATTACTGTACCATCGGAAAGGGTTCAGCTTTTTATAAGCTGGCCGGTTAATACGGCGTCCATAGTTCAAAGAAAACTCACTTTCTTCATTTTTCCGATAGCTTATAAATAAAGTAGGAAACAGCCTTAGATAATCATCGCCGGTTGTTGAATTTACAGACACACCTTCTATCTGCGTATACTCGGCTCTTAATCCCATCTGAAAATCCCAATTATTGATGGTTTTATTCAGGTTAAAATAAAGTGCCTGTGTATTTTCAGTGTAATTAAAAAGGTTGGTCTGACTATTATCAATTTCATAAATATCATTCTTCATCCTGTAGAAGGATACATCGCTTTTATTTTTTATAAAGCTCGCTTTTGCCCCTAAAGAAAGAGTAAATGCCTTGTATGGTAAATCCACATCAGCCTTTAAGGTATATAGATCGATATTCTGCCCGCTTGACGAAAGATATTGAGCAAATGATCCTGGAATTATCCCACCATCCTGATTATAAGTTGTGTTATCGAAAAATCGCTGATTATCATCTCTATACTTAAACCAGTCTGCATTAATGACAAGCTGTTTACCCATTGTATCAATTAACTGTTTCAAATAAAAATTTGCCGTCTTATAATTCGATTTGATCTTGGCATTGGCGTCAGAATTCAATAGCGAATCTATCGCCCCTGCTTTATTAAATACTGTTGTTTTTATATTTTCTTCAGAATGGAAATCTGTCAGTCCGGCATTATAAGAGATTCCGGCAATTGTATTTTTTGAAATCTGATAATCCAGACCTAATTGTCCGCTGGGTACAATTCGAAAATTCCGGTCTTTATTCACTATGTTCCAGGTCTGCGTGGGATAAAAAATACTGCTTTGCTCAAAAGGAACGGTTGAGCCTTTACGAAAATTGAAATTTGTGAATAAGGTGATTTTATCTTTTCTAAAGCTTAAATTTCCGCCACCGGAGCCAGTATGATGAGTCGCCTGAGTAAAACCGAGATTTACTGCCCCCTTAAATCCTTCTGCAACAGATTTCTTTAACACGATATTAATCAAACCATTATTCCCCTGAGCATCATATTTAGCAGAAGGATTGGTGATAACCTCAATTCGGGAGATATGATCTGAAGGAATAGATCTTAAATAGTTAGCCAAATCATCTTCAGATAGTGGCGTGAGTTTATCATTAATCATAATATTGATACTTCCTTTGCCGACTAAAGAAACCCTGTCATTTACAACCCGGATGCCGGGAACTTTGCTCATTAGCTCTAGTGCATCACTTCCAATTGCGGCTACACTCCCATTTACATTAAAAATTGTCCTGTCTACCCTTTTCTCTATTAATGCTTTTGTAGACCGAATTTCTACATTTTGCAGCTCAATTGCCGATTTTTCGAGTTTTACACTAATTACAGTATCTGCCGCCAGTAGTAGCTTGTGTTGTATTTCCCCAAAATCTACCGAAGAAAATAAGAGCAGATAATTGTCTTTTTTAAGATCATTAAAAATGAACCTGCCCAGAATGTCCGTTCGTGTTATTTTCGAAAAGTTATCCTTATTTGTAATCGTAACCGATATGGCAGCCGCCGAGCCATCTTCTCCAGATACATTACCAATTATTTTATATTGCGCGGAGGATCTGTTCACCAGTAAAAACATACCGGCAAACAAAAGAAAGCTTGCGAATTTAAACATGTTATTTTGCTATTTTTCCCGATTTAGGATGGTGTTGTATTCTATTATAGAACTTACGATTGTGTTTGCTAACTCTTCCTGTTTTACGGGGTTAGTCAAATAATCCCTGTCATTTTTATTGCTTAAATAACCTAATTCAAGGATAATTGCCGGCGCGCTGCTTTTGTTTAAAATATACAGGCTTTCAACTTCTTTTGGTGTGTTGTCTACTGCAATTTCTTTGAGCTGACTTAAGTTTTTATATAACTGATAACTAATTTGATCTAACCTTTTACGTTTCACACTATCTGCGCCGGCATTTCCAACCAGCAGCTGGATTCCGTTAATTTTAGGATCAATATCCTGACCCAGATGAAATGAAACCAATAGATCGCCTTTTGATTTAACACGATCCTTTAAAGATAGATACTGGTCTATATTTCTCGTCGTGACAACTTTAACATTTCTTTCGTTTGCAATGCTGTTTACCTTTTGCAAGATTAGCAATGCCAGGTCTTTTTCCAAAATGCCACCACCCTCAGCTCCCTTATCTGTACCCCCATGCCCGGCGTCCAAAACCAACACAAAATTGCTGTTCCCGGCAACCTGTTTCAGGGAGATATCAGGCGCTTTAAATGCAAATATCCAACTTAGGCAAACAAGTAATGGAATAATGGTTAAATAAGACCACCTCAATCTAGGGGATGATGTCTTTGTAAACAGCCTTACAATCCTGGTTTTAAGTGGCTGCCTGCTGAAACTATGGAGAATTGGATTTGATGGTTTCTTTGAAGCAAGTCCGATAAGCAGGTTTGCATAGGTATCAGCAGAAAACTCAGTTGCTGTGATCTGGTCGGCTTCAAATTCATGTACCTCTTCTAAAGCCTTTTCATACCAATAAATAACTGGATTGAACCACAGCAACGATTTACAAAGCAATAAAACTAATTTATCGAGCGTATGCAGCTGTTTCGCATGAACCCGTTCATGTGCTAACAGTATCTGCATTTCATTTTTTGTCAGACTGTCCCGATCTATAAAAACGTAATTAAAAAAGGAGCAGTTAACAAAGCCGCTTTTCTTATAAATGACCTTTAAACCGTCGATACGGGTAAACTCAGCATCGGCATACCGGATTAACTGATATATTTTAAAGAAGCTTACTGACAAAAACATCAGCATAACTAAAAGATATGTGTAAAAAAACAAATCTGAAAGTGACAGGAAACCAGTCGCATCACTGATCACTATTGGTGAAAGTGATTTACCTGATATATGTTCTACAGTATCGTAGTCGCCAAAAAACCGGGGAGCAATAATCTCCTGACTTCGCTCAAATTTCAGGGAAGGAATCGTAAAACTGAGCAGCAATGTGGCAACCAGATACGCGCGATTACCTTTAAAAAAGCTTAGTTTCTTTAAGAACAGCACGTAAGTTCCGAAAAAAAGCGCCAGACATATACTGACTTTCAGCAGATAATAGATGAATTCCATGATCAGGATTTTTTCTTGATCAAAGCTTTGAGATTTTCAACATCCTGTTCGCTTAACTGCTCCTCTTTAACCATAAATGAGAGTAAACTTGCAGGTGAACTATCAAAATATCCAGCAAACATTTTTGAGAAGGTTGTCTTTGTATACGCTGCCTTACTTATCGCAGGAAAATACTCATAAGTTTTTCCATACGCTTTGTAGGATACATAACCTTTTTTCTCCAGCAACCTTACTGTGGAGGAGATTGTATTATATGGTGGCTTCGGCTCTTCGTCCAGTGCTTCAATAATATCCTTGACAAATGCGCTTTGCAGTTTCCAAAGGACCTGCATTACCCTTTCTTCGCTTCTGGTTAATTCTTCCATATCCGAAGGTATAACTTATATTTCAGTTACACAACTAAAAGTTAGTTATACAACTGACTTTCCAGTTGTATACTAACTTTTAGAGATATTAATCTGAGTGACGCTCAATTACCTGTAAGGATATAGCTAGAAATGCCAGGTCTTTTAGAATGAAAAAGTCGGTTACAAGTACAAACTCAACCTTTTTCCAAATCCCAGGTGTGGTAACAAGAAAGCTAATTGTTGTCAGAAATATGATTAACGCGAGATACCCTCCTATTTTTCCGGCTATTTTAATCCGAAAAGAAAGCAATAAGAGCAGACCTGTGATTATTTCAAACAGACCTATTAGAACTGATACGATATTTACCGAAGCAATTTTATACATCCAGCTCATTAAAAAGCTATGCTCTACAAGAGGTTTGATAGCGGCAGCCTCCGCAGCAGTAAACTTCAGAATACCAATCCATAATAATACTAACGATGTCGCAATTACACCAAAAGCGTATCCCATTTTTTGAATTTTCATATTGTTTTTATGGCTTAGTCGGAAAAACAATTTAAGCCTTACAAATAAAATTAAAGAACTATTCCTGCGCGCTTCTCCTATCAATAATGATTGAGCAATTCGTAGTATTCCTATTTATTCTGTTTATCGTCAGACGAGAAGGTGTATTTCGTCATTATTGCGGATCCTGGTCGGACTGCATCCAATGTCCGTTCATACTTCCTTCAATTTCGATTGAAGGAAGTATGAAGGAACTATGAATAAACAGTGAAGGAAGTATGAATCGAAACTTAGCGAAACCCGAGCATGACATAATTAACCTTTGATTAAAAGCACTTGTTCTGATCTCAGTTATTTTACTACTGTAGCTTCAAATTCGACTTTTAATGTTTCGAAAAGACTTTTTACTTCTAATAGGGTCGTTGCTTGTTTAATGCCGTATTTCGCTATCCAGTTCTGGAAAATATCAAAATGAGGCCAAAGTTCGGCAGTTGAGGTCGTGTAGATATTCAACCGGACAATACCTTTGCATTCATAACCGGCTTCCTGAATCACTTGTTCCAGATTCTGCAATGCCAGAATGAGCTGGGACTTCATATCTTCGTTACTTGATATTCCATTCGCATCTATAGCCGCCTGGCCTGAGCAATACAGCGTACTTTCGACATTTTTAACTTCAACAGCTTGTGAGTAACTACGTGTATCCTGCCATTTCCAGGGATTAATATTTCTTGTTTCCATTTTATCAGGGCTTTGAATTCGCACCAACACTGGCGCTTATTTAAAATTTATATTCAAATCTGCAGATAACCCATGGAACTGGCTCTTGACAAAGCGCACGAATAAAAAGTGAGTTATATCACAGCATTAAGGAGACAGTCTGCTCAATGTTTCGCGGGAAACACCGAGGTAGGCGGCAAGCAGACTTTTAGGTACTCGCTGTACAAGAGAGGGATACTGTTTAAGAAGCTGTTCATAACGCTCTTTAGAATTTGACGTTAACCACGATATAATACGTCTTTGTGACCCGATAAAACCATAGTTTGATTTCTCGAGGAAGAAACGTTCCATCTTCTGAAGATCGTCACACAGCTTTTTATAGTCTTTGAGTAACAGGCAGAGTACTTCTGTATCTTCTACACATTCCAGCGACAGTGTTGCTGCAGTTTGTGTATAGAACGCATAAAAATCACTTTCCCACCAATCTTCCATAGCAAAAGAAACAATATGCTCCTTTCCCGTATTATCGGTGTGTACAAGCTTTAAAAGCCCGGAAACTACAAAATAAAAGTATTTCACCGGTTCACCTTCCTGTATAAGAAATTGGTGCTTCTTAAATTTTTTGGCTGTAAAATGAGTACGTACGAAAGCAAATTCCTCGTCACTCAATGACACTATTTTCTCTATATGTTGACGTAATATGTCTTGCATGCCTGAATTCTATAAAAGTAGTGATGATTTAGAAAAATCATGAATTAATTTTAGAACGGCACAATAATTTATTGTTTTGAACGCTTTAGTATATGAGAGCGTTAATTTAGATTAAACGGGAATGGTCGGAGATCATTCCCGTTTTCCTTTTTCAGGCTTATTATAACCTGACAACTATTTTCCCTTGCGTCCTCCCGGTTTCCAGTGCTTTATGGGCAATTATCATATCTTCGAAATCAAAGACCTGCGATACATGAGATTTAAGCTGACCATTTTCTAGTAACCTTGCAATCTGCTGCATATCCTGACCATCCGATTGCACCATTATGAAATATCCGTTAATTCCTGAATCCTTTGTTTTTTCGGCCACCATTTCTCTGAATCCGGAAGGAATGCTGATTATCGTGCCCCCCTTTTTAATCACTTTCAAAGACCGGTCTATGTTGTCACCGCCGATGGTGTCCAGCACAAAATCAATATCTCTCGTGGCCTGCTCAAAAGGAACAGCTGTGTAATCTATATGCTCGTCTGCACCCAGACTAAGTACAAAATCTTTTTTTGCACCGGAAGAAGTTCCAATTACATAGGCGCCGAGGTGCTTGGCAATCTGTACCGCGTAATTTCCTACCCCACCAGCCGCAGCATGAATTAATACACGATCTCCAGCTTTAACCTTCGCATTGGTTACCAGGGCCTGCCATGCTGTCAAAGCCGCCAGCGTAGCTGCAGCTGCATCGATATGGCTTATTGATACAGGTTTTAGTACCAGTTGATCGGCAGGTGCCGATACATATTCCGCATAAGCTTTACCGTGCCCGGGGAAGTTGACCATTCCAAATACCTCATCGCCAACTTTGAACCTCTCAGACCGCGATTCCGTTACAATCCCGGAGATATCCCAACCCAAAATAATCGGCCTCTCCTCTCCGATTTTTCCGGCAGCCCCTTTACCTTCTCGGGTTTTTATATCTACTGGATTTATGCTTATTGCTTTTACCCGGATCAACACTTCTTGTTCCTTTACTGCTGGTATCTCCAACTCTTGGATTTGCAGCTGATCGGCAGATCCAAACTCTTTTAAAATGATTGCTTTCATCATATTTTATTTTTTATATGTCAAAATTGAACATTCGAAATCACAGCACTGCAACAAAAATAGAGTGCTTTCAAGGCACTCTATTTTTATATTTACCAAGCTAAGACAGACTATTTTTCTACAAAAAGCCACTTATTTAATGTATTAGCGGGCGCTTCGATTACAATTTTATAAAATTCAGAAGGATATTCTTTCACATTAATTAATGCATGCCCATCCTTTACCGGAACTTCTTTGACCATATGATAGGTATCCTTTCCACCTGTCTTGAAGTTATTGGTAGTAGTAACCCATATTTTAACATTCCCGGAGTTCTCAATCACCTTCCAGCTGAGGTCAATATCTCCCTGAATGTAATTGACTTTCATATCTGCTACTGACACCGGGCCAATCAGTGGTGTTCCATCAATTTCCTCCAAAACATCTTTGGGGATTTGTACACCCGAATACCTGGCGATCGTAGGCATAATATCTACAATCCCTGGATCATAAGTATGTGCGTATTTATTCAAGTCATTACTGTTAGTTACCAACCAGGTATTACGCTGCCTGTCTGATTGCCCGCCATGTCCTTTACCATCTTTTTCGCTACGCCCATGATCTGTTGTAATAATTAGCAGCCAGTCTTCTTTAAACTTCCTTTTACGCTCGTTGATGGCATCATATATTTTACCCATCTGAACATCCAGCATTTGAACTGATGCATAATATTTAGGACTATCACCATACATATGCCCCATATCATCTGTATATTCCAGGTATACCCAGGACAAATCAGGTGCATCTTTTCTGATGCTCAATGCCGCTTGTTCCACGACTTTTTCATCGATGCTGTGCATAAAATCGCGCTGCTTATCATGCTTGAAATTCAACGTATCCAATTCATAACCGTCGGCAATATAATCGACCTGTAAATTACCGGCCGAAGGCAGTCGATGCCCTAAAAGCTTAGTACGGTTATCTGTCCAGCTAGAATATATCCCCGTCTTTTTGTCTGGAAATTGGGATTTAAATAACCTGAATATATTTTGATAATTATAGTTAGGTTCCTTAATATCATTATCCGGCACATTATGTTTGTTCACCCAGGTTCCGGTAAGCAGGCTGTTATACCCTACTGCAGAAATAGTCGGTGTCTCATTATAACTTCCCTTATCGCCTCCAACATGTATCCTGAGGTAAGTACCTTCATTGATTATACGTTTGAAGTTTGGTAATTCCAATTTTTCTATGACATCTGGTGGAATGCCATCTGCAATAACATAAACTACTTTTCGCTTAGATTGCGCATAACCACTGACACTCAGCAGTAAAAGGCCGCAAATAAATATTTTTTTCATGTAATATCTGATCGTATTGATGAATATAAGAATTGAGTTCAGAACTTATGGCTTAAGGAGCCACATTACTCCGTTTATATTATCTCCCTCCGGAAACTGCCTGCTAATTGCATCAATCACATGCTGCTGATTTACCTGCAAGTCCGACTCCGGATACATCCAGCGTTTAGGTACGCGTTTATTATTCAACACGCCTGAACCGGAAACCTCAAAAACCGGAAAACCAGTACGTCTCTGTTCGAAAAATGGTTGCCAGCTGCTGTTCATAAACGAAGCAATATATTTTTGAGTAATAATCTGTGAAACAGCATTATTGCCCAACTGCAATTCGCTCTGTGACAAATAATTTTTGATAGTCGTCTGATCAATATTATAAAAACTCATGGAAGCCGCAATTCCATTCTGATAATAATCATTTGCACTTCCTCCGATCCAGCCCCTGGTCACACCTTCTGCTAAAATAAACTGCTGCTCAGGGTATCCAATTGCGATACTGGCTTCGTTCACCGGATTGCTATAAAACCGGGGGTTAATCCTGGATGCTTCTCCTTTTATCTGACGCAAAGCATTTTCATTAACTGGAGCACTTCCTTGTATGCCGGCATAAGCACTAAAATCTGTTGCTGGCAATGCTGCGAACTTCGGTGCCTTATCTGCAAAGCTGAACAATCTCGGATCCTTAAGCTGTTTTAATATATTGACAAAACTTTCATCCATATAATAGGCAGTCTGGATACTATTATCATTAAAATATGGATAACGATTATCCTGAAGATCGTAGAATTTTAACTGGCCATTATCTGCATTACCCGTGAAAACCGGATATTGGGACGGGTTATTTACGATTTCAGCAAACCGCTTTTTAATCTCAAAACGACTGTCATTTTCCTTCATCGATAAGCTCATCAATACCCTTAACGCTAATGAATTGATTGCACGCTTCCAATTCATCATATTACCATTATAGACAATATCACGCTGTACAGAAGGTGTGTTTCCGTCAATCATGCCATTTGCAGTTTTCAGGTCGTTCAATATGCTGAGGTAAATATCTTCCTGTTTGTCATATTTTGGTGAGCTGATATTATCTTCGCCTTTCAAAGCGTCGCTATAAGGAATATCGCCGAAAGTCTGGGTTAGTTTTAAAAAATACCATGCTTTGAAAAACTTCACCAGTGGCATATATTCTGGTTTGTTTTGTGCGGTCGCTGCCTGCTCCATTTTAACCACCTGCAAGAGATTGTCAAAATCGCCGTAATCGCTCCTGGTCCAGCCATAATATTGATAATTGGATGCAGACTCGGTAATTCCCATCTGTCTTGTCGCAACTGCAACATTCAAACTCGTAGACTGAAAAGCCTTTTGTTCGACCGTATTAAGTAATAAATCTGGTGTGGCAATGGTCGACTTATTGGGGTCTATTTGAAATTCGCTTAGTTTTTTACATCCTGTATGCAGTAAAACAATGCTTGCTGCAAGTAAAATGAATACTCTTTTTTTCATGTGTATGTCTTTACAATTAGAATCTTAGGTTCGCATTAAATCCTATGGTGCGCATAGAAGGAGTTTGAAGATTGTCAACGCCCGGATCAGGATCTACATTAGGCATTTTAGAGAATAGCAATAGATTACGTCCTACGGCAGAGATATTTAATGCCTTTATTCCCGATTTACCAAGCCATTTAGCGGGTACTTGCCAGGTTAATGTAACTTCCCGTAGTTTCAGGAAAGTCTGGGAGAAATAGTTGTAGTTATTATAAGCACCATTACTTGTATTGGTCATATAATCAATATAATTTACGGCTTTAGTGTTCGGTGCGAACGTACGTGTATCATTTATAATTACGCCATTCCCGTCATAATTTACTTGACCGGAAGTCAAGATTACACCCTCACCTACAAAAGTTGAATTACCTGCATTGGCATCATCACGATATTGGTTTACAGTACCTGGATTTGTTCCGCCCCACCACATTTTCTGATTAGTAGTAGAATAGATCTTGCCTCCCAAACGACCGTCTACTAAGAACTTAAAGCTAAAATTCTTGTAGCGGAAGGAGTTTTCCATTCCATAAGTCCAGTTAGGATCCTGATTTCCGACTGAACGTTGAAAGGTATCTTCCAGTGGAAAGCCATTGGCACCATAGATCACATTGCCATTCGGATCTTCCTGATAAACGGTTGTAAATATCTTGTCTGTACGATCGCCTACTTTCAGGTTGTTAAGGCGGTCTGCATTGCCATAAATTTCTTTCAGATATCTGCGGTACTGACTGAAGTTTGCTGTAATATCCCAGCTGAAGTTCTTGCTTTGTATGGCAGTTCCGGAAAGTACAAGCTCGACACCTTTACGCTGATATACGTTTCCGTTGTCCAACCTTGTTTTAAAACCACTTGTATTTGAGATTGGAATAGATACAATATTATTGTAGTCACGAGTCTGATAATAAGTAGCTTCCAAACTTAATCTGTTATTAAAAAATCGCGCATCCAGACCCGCTTCCCAGCTATCCGATGTCT
Source organism: Pedobacter antarcticus (assembly GCF_900112985.1). GTDB lineage: Bacteria > Bacteroidota > Bacteroidia > Sphingobacteriales > Sphingobacteriaceae > Pedobacter > Pedobacter antarcticus. The sequence continues at coordinate 213,404 of NZ_FONS01000004.1, read as the reverse complement.
GCGGTTTCAGGCTTCCATTTAATAGTGCACTGCCATAAGCGAGCGACGGCTGACTATTCCAGATCACTCCCTTATTATAAGAAGGAAGATAACTGTAGGTATAAGTTTTATCACTCAGTGCCGCACCTGTGTTATCATTCAGTGTCGCACTGGAGACTCTGGACCACGCTCCCCTAACTTTCAGATAACTAAGCCAATCTGGCAACTTGGTGAGCTGGGAAATCACTACAGATGAACTCACAGACGGATAAAAGAAACTATTGTTTGCAACAGGTAAAGTAGAAATATGGTCATTCCTACCGGTGGCAGTTAAATAGATTCCATTTAAAAATTCAAGATCTACTAAACCATAAATTCCACTTGTACGTCTCTCCTCTATGAAATTTGTACCCTGAAGCGGATTTGTCGAATTAGATAAGTTATAGAACCCTGGAACGTCAAGACCGTCAGTATTGGTGCTTCCGTACTTATGATTTCTGTAATAATTTGATCCGCCAAATTGCGCATGCAGCTTGATTTTATCAGTGAAGGTATGATTATAGTCAACAATGAGGTCAGATGCAATATCAAAATAATTACCAGTAGCAACTGTGTACTGTCCGCGGGATTTATCTCCATATCCAATATAACTTTTAGGCTCTTTATAAGTGCGGTTTAGTCCGTAGGTATTTATTCCGTTTCTGAACTGCACACTAAAAGAAGGACTCAGTTTATAATTCAGGTTGAGTGATCCAAATGTGTTGTCTTTCGCATATCCCTGTAAATATTCATAAGCCTGGAAATACGGATTATTATAATAGGAATTATTATAATTACGCTGTTGTATCCCGTCTTTACCTGGCGTCCAGTAATTTCGTAAGTCTTTAACACTCACGTCTGCACCTGTCCATAAAATCAGATTGTATAAATAGTTTGTTGGCCCGTAACCTGTTTCAGGAAAATTATTAGTGTATTGACGGTTATAACTGATCCTGGCATCCATAGTTAGCTCGTCGGTCAGTTTATAGTTCCCCGAAAGATTAAAAGAGGTGTTTTTTAAATCTGTGTTTGGTACGACTCCTCGTTGATAAACATGAGAAGCAGATGCTCTGAATGTGCCCCGGTCAGACGTTTGGGTAACACTTATATTATTACTGGATATACTTCCGGTTCTAAAGAAATCTGATACATTGTTCTCCCCCCGGGATATAAAAGGTAGTGGAACCAGCTTTCCAGTAAGGGGATCAATCGGGCTGTTAAACTGTGGGGTCTCAAAATATCCACTGCGTGTCGATGGATCCAACTGATCGAGTTTAGGCCCCCAGATCCAGCCGCCGCCTTCTGTTCCGCCTCCAGAACCATCCACATAGGCATACTGCCCCTTAAATCCATTTCCATACTGCGTTTGAACTTTTGGGATCCGCACAAAGCTCGGCTGAAATTCGGTAGAGGTATTAACGTCAATACTCAATCCATTACTTTTACCACGTTTAGTCGTAATCATAATTGCACCATTCTGTCCGATAGAGCCATATAAAGCAGAAGCATTTGCACCTTTAAGTACGGTCATACTTTCAATATCATCGGCGTTAATTTTCCACACGTCTGCGGATTGATCCGGAATACCATCAATAACCACCAGCGGACTACGTCCACGTAATGAGATTTTAGGGTCCTGAAAAAGATCGGTAGAATTCTGAATATTCAGACCTGCAACACGACCTGTCAGGGAGTTGATAACATTGGGTTCACGCGCCTTTACCAGGCTCTCACCCTGAACTTCCTGAACAGCATACCCGAGTTTAGCCTTCTCCTTCTTTACGCCCAATGCAGTTACCACAACTTCAGATAGGCCTTGCGCATCTTCTTCCAGTATAATTGCATAATTTTCAGCTTCGGTTACCGGAATTCCTGCAGTTTTATATCCTATGAAGGAAACAGTCAAAATATCACCAGTCGACGCTTTAATGGAAAAATCACCTTCCTGATTACTGGAAGTACCTGTATTTGTTCCTTTTACTAATATGGATACACCCGGAAGCGCTCCATTAGTTTTATCTGTAACACGTCCCTTAATAACTCTTGCAACATTATTTGCAATGCCCGCCGGTGCGATGGTTTTAACAATGATCTTATCGCTTAATGCTGTATAAGTAAAACCAGCTTTTACCGAAAGCTGCTGCATTACATCTTCGAGGTTGCTTTTAGGCGCATTAAGAGTGATTTCTTTTTGTAAAAACCCCATTTGATTCACACATACTATACTAAAAGCCGTTTGTTTCTGTATCAAGTCAAAAACGCTTTGTAAGGATTGTCTCGAGGCAGTTACCGAGCACTGTATTTTAGAGAGGTCCTGATCTTTTTCGGCACCAGAAACCGGCCCTATGCCCGTCGTGATTAATAATGTTATTGTGCTAATAATGCACAATAAGGGGTAGAATAAATAGCGTGTAAATATCTTTATTTTCATAAATTAGCAAATTCGTTATCTTAAATATTCGAACATTTATATGGCGTTATTAACCGGCATCTAGTCCATGCCGGTTAAATTTTAAAAAGCCCATGCCTGGCATGTCTCTTTCTATCAGGATATTATTCTGTTTTGTAAATTCAATTTTTAAGGGTTAAATAGACCTTGTTTCTTTCTATACGGTAGGCAATATTTCCAGTTGCACTAATCGTTTCCAGTACATTTATTAAGGATTCGTTTTTGAATCTCGCGTACAAACGGGTGTCGGCCGTAGCCTGATCTGCGAAAATGAGTTTAACACCATAAAGCTGGTTTATCTTTTCAGCTACCTGCCCCAACTTCTCGTTTTTAATTAATAATGTATTTGTCATCCAGCCGGTTGTAGATTCCTGATCGAACTCATGCTGATAAACCTGATGATTTAATTTATTCAATGAGAGTTCCTGACCCGGCTCCAGCAGATATTCATCTCCATCGTCTCCCGCCATGAGTACTTTAACTTTTCCTTCCATTAGCGATACGGATGTGGAGGTATTCTTTTTATAGCTGTTTACGTTGAAATGCGTACCCAATACCTGTACGTCCAGTGTTGCTGTACGTACAATAAATGGCCGGTGCGGGTCTTTACTTACCTCAAAATACGCCTCGCCCTGCAGTTCAACCACCCGCTTTTCTGCTGTAAAATCTTTTGGATAAAAAAGCTCACTTTGAGGAGCAAGAAAAACTTTAGTTCCATCAGCCAGCCAGATCTCTTTTTTCTGACCGGAGACCGTGAATTCTTTAATCACAACCGGTTCCGATGGATAATAAACCTTATAAAGTAATGCTGAAATTATAAAGGTCAGGGCGAGTGATGCAATTATGGCAAATCGCCTGGGTTTAGAAATTGGTAACTTACCGGACGGAGTAATACCGGGCTTCTGCTTTTTGTGAGCATGCATTTTTTTGTCGAGTCGCTGAAAAGCATGGATCGCTGCTGTATCATCTCTTTGATAAGAAGCTAGCCAAACCTGTTTAACTTCCTCAAAGGTTCTTGCATTAACCGAAGAAGAACTGGTCCATTCCCGTAGATGTTTTTCTTCTTCCTCGCTCGTCTGCCCTGCCAGATGGCGTGTAATCAATAAATATATTTCTTCCAAAATGGTATTTCTCTTTTTTCATCTATAGGACGATTAAGAGTAACCAGTTCATGACAGGCATCTCACGAATTCACACAACGATAATATGGGTAACAATAGCTTAACACCCGGAATTTTTAGGCGAAGCATAATAAGACTCTTTTAAGAAACTGATTGCGCGATACATATGTGTTTTCACAGAGTTGACCGAGATATCTAAAATGACAGCAATATCTTTATAGGTGATATTATCATTTCTGTTCATCTGATAAATTAATCTGGTACGTTTGGGAAGCAGGCTGATGAGGTATTCCATTTCCATACATAATTCTTTATAGACTAGAAGATGGTCAGGAACTAAATATTCTGGTCCGGCAAAATCGAGTGCATCCTCAATAGGAACATGCATTCGTTTTGCCCGGTAGAAGTCGTAAATACGGCTGCGCACAACCACATAAAGATACGAAACGACAGATGTGTGAATATTTACAGTTTCCCGCTGCTGCCATATTTTAAAGAAAGCATCGGTGATGATATCTTCTGCTTCATCGCTTGGATATGGGAGAAGATTTTTCGCATACCTGATTAATCCCGGATAATACCTGATAAAAAGAATCTCGAAGGCTTTCTCTTCCCCCTTTATAATGTGACTCCAGATTATATTGTCTGTACTGTTAATATCCATAACTCTTCTGGCGGCCAAAATTATAGCCCGGATATTAAGCCACTGTTAAAAGTAAAATATCTAATCAAGCAGGCGTCTTCTTCACCTCCAAGAGTATTATTTAAAATTTTAATGACTAACGCAGTCCGTCTTTATATTTCGTGATTATGGATAGTAATTCCGGTGCTTCAACATCCAGCGCTGAAGCCGTCAGGAAAACTAACAGGTTTCCCTGTCCGTCATCTGCCCCGCTAGTTGCCAGGGCAGATAATTTCTTACGGATTATAGGTCCGTAGTGATCAGGTTTATTGACTGTAAGTGCGATCAATGTGTCTGCACCAACTTTAGTCAAGTTCATATCAATAATATCGGCCCACAAAATCAACCCGGCTGCTTTACTAACCGGAGTAACTTTAGCTATTATACCTTGCTCACTCAAGATTACCAACGGGGAGGTATCTCTTAAAGAGATTAACATTTTAACTATTATAACTGCCAGTATTAAACCAAATATAGAGGAGATGGCGACTCCCTTAGCAACCACCTCACCATTAAACAAACCGATACTGTATAAAAAGATAGCTATCAGGAGAACAAGTATTCCTGAACATATGAGTATAAGATTAACTGACTTTTTTCTGTTTCTGTAAAATTCCATTTTTATATAATGTTTGTTTATTGCTATTTATCCTTGAAGTATTTTTTGTTTTTCAATCTCGAATTCTGCCGGCGTAAGGATTCCGGCATCTAAAAGGTCTTTAAGATCCAGAAGATCTTGTTTTTTAGTATTTATTGAACTACCAGTGTCAACATTCGTATCCTTAGGTCCAAAAGAAAGTAATAACGCCGTGATTTCATTAAATCCTTTGATATTTGAATAATCAATCGCTTTCTGCTCTTTAACGTTAACTGCTGCTATATCTGCACCATTTTCCAGCAAGGTTTTTACAATATCTTTTTTCCCGTTGGCAGCCCCATAATGCAAAGCGGTATTCCCGCTTTCATCCTGAATATTAACAGCCGCGCCGTTTTCGAGAAGAAGTTTAACCAGACTCAGGTGCCCCTTTTTAACAGCAACGTGCAGCAAGCTTTCCCCTCCATACTGATAGTTCTCATTCAAGGAGAAATTACTCTCATTTGCCAGATTATTAGCTGTCTGTACCCAATCCAGGTATGAATTCATGGAGTCATCATTTCCGGACAGTGGCTTGCTATAATTGATGTCAATTCCTTGTTGAATGAAAAGGTTTACAATTTCTTTTTGATTATGGTTACAGGCATACCAGATTGGAGACAAGCCATTATTTGAGGAAACAGTTATATCGGCGCCGAATTCAACTAATAATTTAACAAGCATATTGTTATTTTGATGGCAGGCCAGTAACAATGGTGTTTCACCAGCGTGATTCGCCTGATTAACCTCAGCTCCGTTCTCCAACAGCAATGAGAGTGCTGCATTACTGCCTGACTTCACAGCATAGAATAGAGAAGTATTCCCCTGCTTATCTGCTGCATTCACATTAACTCCTATATTTAGTAACTGCAAAAGAACCTCTTTATTCCGGCTATATGCGGCAAACATCAACGGTGTTTCTGCTTCATTATTTTCCTGATCTGCATTTGAACCGGTTTTTAATAATTCCTGAAGAACCTCTGCCTGAGACGTCCTGGCTGCCAGATGTAAAAGACTATTTCCTTGGTGATCCCTAATGTCAGTTCTCGAGCATTTTTCCAGCAGAAACATTGCTGTTTGCTTCTGCTTCTGCAGACATGAAAAGAATAACGGAGTCTCTCCGTTGTGATCTTCATAATCCAGATCTGCCCCCGCTTCAACTAAAGCCTTTACAATATCCAGATATCCTCTATGCGCTGCATAATGCAGTGCAGTTCTTCCTTTTTCATCGGTATAAGTAACATCTACTTCGTTATTCTTTAATAAGATTTCAGCGATCTTTCTTTTGCCCGATTCACAGGCAATTATAAATGACATGGACATAATGATTATTTATTGGTCAAAAGTAGCTCTACAGTTTTAGCTTTCAGGTTATCAGTTGAAGCGAGCATCATCGCAGTTTGGTCTTGATTATTTGTCAGATTGATATCAATACCTTTTTGAATCAATAGTTTGACCTTTCGATAGGTGTCTTTGGCCATTTCCTGATCAAAATTGACATCAAAAGCACAGACTTTGTGCAACAGGGAATTCCCATTCTGGTCTAGCCGCGTTAGATCCAGTGCCTCCAGCTGGATAACTGTATTAAAAACATCGAAAGTCTGTTCTGCAACAATATCTGCCGGAGTCTTCTCGCTCCCGTAATAAATTGCAGGTGCATATAGATCAGCACCGTCATTGATAAGGGCAGTTAATAAGTTCAGCAAAGTTTCTGAAGGCCGGTTTAATCTGCGCAGAAATTCAAATAATATCGTCACCTTATTTTTATTCAGAATCTCGAAATCCGGCTTTTCATAGGCGCATAGCATATGATATAAAGATAAATTCTGCTGATGAACTACAGCATGGTAAATGGCAGTTTCTCCTACGTTATCGGGCTTATTAGTGTCCGCGCCATTTTTCAGCAGTAGATCTATTAACTGAACTTTATTTCTCGAAATTGCATGGATGAGTGGCGTTTTTTTAACGATATCCATGGCGTTCACATCCAAACCCTCATTGATCATCAAATCAAGGAGAATAACAGCAATTTCTGGCGTAATTCGGTTATTCGATGCAATCTGGTGAAGATAAGTTTCTTCAGCATTATTTACCCAGTTTGTATCACAACCGGCCCTAATTAAGCTTTTAATCAATACGGGATGCACACCTGACTCTAGAGCGTAACCTAAAAGTGTTTGATTATTTATCGGCTCATTGAGATTTTGCAACAACGAAAGAAACTCGTCAAAAAAGATGATATCTTCTTCTTCTTGCTGAAGATTTAAGAAGATGCTTTTTAATAATGTGTGGTCAAAACTAGTGTATTCGTATAAATCAGTCTCAATTAATTGATGTCTGATAAAGAGCAAAATAATATCGAATGCTTTATTTCTGATTAATTTGTCGAACAACTGGATCCTTTCAAAGGGCTGCAGATCAACGGGGACATTTGATTCCTCCTTCAATAATTCCCTGGCTTCTTCAAAATTACTATTTCTGAATGCGTCTAATAACAATTGGTTCTCGGGCATATATAAAAACTAGATTAATTTTCATGCTTCAAAAACTGCGCCGATTACCTCTACAGAAACATTATTATTTCTATGCAGTTCATTCTCAAATTGAAATGTATCTTTAACTTCATGAAACTTAATGCGCTCGTTATTTTATCTGTCCTTACATTCATACCTGTCTTTACACTCACGTTGAAACTGGATGCTCAGACACTTCCGGTTAAAACTTCCAGCATTATGGCTGAAGCTGAAGCAGCTATTTTACGGAATGAGTATTCTGGCATAAATAGCATTCTGATCTCAAAAGATGGAGCACCGGTTTATGAACACTATTTCAATGGTTTTACTGCAGATTCATTAAACGACTCCAGATCCTCTTTCAAATCAGTAGCTAGCCTACTTTTAGGAATTGCTATTGACAGAGGTATAGTAAAAAATGTAAATCAATTTGTTTACACCTTCTTTCCGGAAGAGAAAGCATTTGCCGCAGATCCGTTAAAACGGAGAATAACTATTAAAAATCTACTGGAAATGCGTTCCGGAATAGATTGCGACGAATGGAATGGCGAAAAGGATTGTGAGTCCGAAATGGAACCTACCAAAGACTGGCTGAAATTTTCGCTAAGTGTGCCAATGAAACATGAACCTGGAAAAATATGGTCATATACATCAATTGACCCAATGATCATTAGTGGTATTATCAGCAATGCATCTGGTATGTCTATAATGGAATTCGCTAAATTATATCTGTTCGAACCAATGGGCATTACAAACTACAGGTGGACTACCGACCCCGCTGGACATGGTATGACTGGAGGATCATTTTTTATCCGTACACAGGATATGCAAAAAATAGGTCAGCTCCTGCTTAACAGGGGTATCTGGAATGGTAAACGCATAGTTAGTGAAAAATGGCTGAAAAGCTCTACAACGGCAAATATTCCTATACCTGAAACATCTTTCATTAAATTAAGCAAAAACAAAACGGCGATTCCCCAACCTGCTTTTTATGGTTATTACTGGTATAATGAACAAGTAAAAACCGATGGGTTCACAGCGAATATTGTTTTTGCTTCTGGTAATGGCGGACAATACATTATGACTATTAAAGATTTAGGCTTGGTTATCGTTTTTACACAAAGTAATTATGGTTCATGGAAAGCAAAACGGGCATTTGATATTTTAGTAAAATACATTATCCCGGCATACCAATAACATCGCCCGTTTCTTCCATTCGGGTAAACAGAGAATCACATGCCGGCCCGCATTTTAAGACATAGTATCCTGATCGTCCTCATCCTGTGCGTTAAGCGTGTCGAGATCTTCTGGTTCAATAGCTGTATCGTCGTCATCGTCTAAATTCAGATCCAGATCTGCTGCTGTATTACCTGTATCTTCACTGGAGTCGTAGCCCGTATATTCATCCTGATCCGGAACAGGGTTGCCCTCCGCTAGTTCCTCTTCATCTGCAGGAGAAAGTTCTTCATTTTCATTTTCTCCGTCAATGGTGTCATTTTCTTCGTTAAGTTCGCTAAAATTGGCAGCTGCATCCAATTCACTCGGATCCAGTGCATCTTGAAAGGCACTATTTTCGTTGTTTTCCATAATTGATAAGCTAATAACAGGTTTTTAATTAATAGAATTTAATCCCCTAACATCGTGGAAAATAAAATGTTTCATTTACTCTTTAATTTCCGGGTTGTTTAGCTAAAGGAATACTAAAATAAAAGGTAGAACCTTTACCAGGATCACTCTCTAACCAGATATTACCATGATGTCTTGCAATAATTTCTGCACTCAGATAAAGACCGATACCAAAACCCGAAATATGACTGTCCCTCACAACTCTATAATAACGCTCGAAAATTCTACTGGAGTCGACCTCATTGATTCCAATACCATTGTCCTTAACGCTCACCTGCGCCATTCCATCGGTTATTTCGCACTGTAAGTTAATATTCTTATCAGCAGGTGAGTATTTTACGGCGTTACTCAAAAGATTAGAAATAACGTTACTTATCTTATCGAAGTCAGCGTATACAGGTATATTTTCGCAAGGATGAAAGTTTATAGTATGGCCGGTCTCCATTAATCTGGCTTCTTCCACTGCGTTCTGTACCAGGTCGCTTAAAAGAAAGTGATGTCGATTTAAAACTATTTTACCAGATTCAAGACGGGAAACATTTAAAAAACCATTAATCATACTTGTCATTTTTTTGACTTGTCTGACTGCCATGTCTAAAGAAGAATTAATAAAATCATCTTGCATTTTGCTGGTTTTACGCTGCAATAATTGTAGGTATCCGTTCATTGAGGTAAGCGGTGTTTTCAGCTCATGACTTACCATACCTATGAAATCGTTTTTGCGTTGTTCATCCTTTTTAAGTACTGAGATATCCATCACTACACCTGTAAAAGCAGAAAACTCACCCGATTTATCTGCTTTTAAATTCCCTACTGCCCTTAGCCATCGAATTTTTTTATCGTGATAACCTTCCACAGGATAGGAAACATCATAATCGCCATTCCCACTTAGAGCATTCTCAAATTTATCTGATACGTATTGCCGGTATTCATCTGTAATTTGATTGAGCGCATCTTCAATTGTTATGTTCTGATCTGCATGGAATCCGAAAAGCTCCCTGAGCCTGGCGGAAGTGACAAACTCCCTGGATACAGAATGAATATGCCATGTTCCGAAGTTTGCAGCCTCAATGGCAAGCCTTAAGGCAATTTCCTTGTCTTCAAGCCGGTCGTAAATTTCCTGCAATCTTTGCTGAGCCTCATATAACTCTTCATTAGAAGTCAGAAGTTCTTCATTAGCGGCCGCCATTTCTTCGTTCATCGCCGCAAGTTCTTCGGAGAGCAAGCGGAAATTATTTTCGCTCTCTCTTAAATCCCTGACACGTGCTTCTACTCTACCTTCAAGGGTTTCATTTAATATTTTAAGCTCATCCTGATTTTTAGATAACTCTTCATTGACCGCATTCAGTTCCTCATTCGAGGCAGCAAGTTCTTCGTTGAGTGATTGTTCTCTCAACAAAGCCTGCTCCTTCGAGTAAGCTTCTTGAAGTGTTAAACGATGTTTCACACGTTCGGTTACATCGGTTGCGGTATGTAAAATACAGATAGTTTTCCCGTCTATGTCTTTAATAGCACGGTATTCGAAATCAAAATAATAAGTGTACAGCTGTCCATCGGTAATCAGGTCGGCGGCAGTCTCCGTTCCGGCAACAGTAATACCTTCTTGCCATACACGTTTAAACATTTCTGCAAAAGGCTGTCCTTTCAATTCAGGCAATGCATCTTCAAGAGATTTCCCGATAACTGACCGGTCTTTGTCCCAGATTTTCAACATCGCGTCATTGGCCATTTGAATGACAGCGAGTTCTCCAACATGTACAGCCGTAGCTGTTTTAGTCTGATCTAGTACAGTTATTAATTGTTCTTTACTTAAAAATGGCGGGTCGTTATACATAATTTTTTCTGCAGGCGGGCGCTAATATAAAATCTTTTGGCTTTTTCATGTACAATAACTTTACAAATTAATTTTTGTTTATGTAGCAACTAAAAATCCTGCAAAAAATAAATATTAGGTTTTTTTTAAGCATCAAAATCCATACATTTGACTTATGTAAAATTTTACGTAAAAATTTACAATAAAGATCACTGGCTAATGAAACTTAAATTATTCTTACTAGACAATCCAATCTGGAACGCTTTATCTTCAGTTCATCAGGAGTTTGCAGTTGGTACGCCTGGGGTAAAATGCTACCAGGAACAAACTATTCCATTTATGGGTATACAGTATAACGATAAAAATCTATTAACAGAACTGGAAGCTTATTTGAAAGAAGGGGAAGAAAGATTCTTAAAGGACGAACTGGAATCCGTTCCTGAAAATTGGGAAATCCTGCAGCGATTAGCTTGTATACAAATGGTTTACAACCCTTCTCCAGTAGAATCCGCGATAAATCCCATATCACAGCTCTCGGAACAAGATTCAGATGAGCTCCATGCATTGGTGAATCTTGTACAACCAGGTTTTTTTAAACGAAAAACAACACTTTTGGGCAATTATTACGGCATAAGAAAGGAAGGAATTCTTGTAGCGGTCGCCGGAGAAAGAATGAAATTGGATGGTTTCACAGAGCTCAGCGCTGTTTGTACACATCCCTCCCATACAGGCAATGGTTATGCGCAGCAATTATTACGCGGGCTATGTCAGATAACGATCGAAAAGGGTAATATCCCATTTCTGCATGTATTAGAATCAAATAAAAGAGCCATACAAATCTACGAATTTCTGAATTTCACCAAAAGGATTGATTTTCCATTGGTTAAATTAAAATATACCGGAAAAAACTAAACCTATTTAATATTCAGCAGCACATTTTTCAGGATGCACTGCTGAATAAAATAGAATAGACTATTGTATTTTTACACTTAGTCCTTTTATAGTCTGCCAACCCGCTTTATCTGTCAGACGAATCATAAAATGATAATCCCCCGGATCGATATCTGCAGGAACAGTGATTTCAGTGTTTAAGTGGTAACTTTTCGATCCCGCAGGAATTGGAAAATCCCTGATCAGTAAAAAAGGCTTTACTGCCTTCTTTACTGGTTCCATTCCGCAGTCATCGACCTCGGTACTATGTGTGTGATGATCGAAATTATGGTGAATATCTACGCTTACGGAACCAAGCTGTGAGTTATCAGTCAGTAATGCACGAAAAGTAAACGTCTCCCCACGTTTTATTACACTACATTGTTTAGGAAACGCATCTGAAGCGGTGTTATCGATTTCTGGATAGGTAGTGTCAATTGTACTATTATTGTCTTTACTACAATTCGTAAGCAAAAAGAGTATTAAAACTGGAGACAGTAAAAAATTTATTCTTCTCATTGTATTTTTTAATAAGTGAATCGTGTTAAATTCCAACACCATGATTATTTATAGTCTATAGTGATTGGAAATGATTTAAAAGTACTGCGATTATAAGTCGTGTTTTTGTACAGAAAAACCAGATCATATTGACCGGATGCCCAACTTTTCTCACCCGAGACGGGATTAGGTTTCGGCTCATTGAAATCTTCAATGGCACCGATCGTGATATCTTCCCATCCCCAAACACCATTAACCTGTTTAAGCGTAGTCACTTTCGAAGCCGATGGCAAGTCATGATGTTCTACTCTTGAAATAACAATAGCCTTATTAAAATCAAGATTATCTATGGACTCAGGGTGATAATTTGCACTTCTTTTAATCAACACAGAATATAATATTCCATCACCTTTAATTCCGTTGACTTGAGCATGAGCTTTAAGCTCATCGCCTTTTTTAAAAATAAGTTCCTTCTCAACCCAGGTTTCCATATAATAAATTAGCTGTCCATTTCTGGAAATCATATCCCTCCCTATTTGAGGGTCGACCGGAACATTAGCAGGATCAGTTATAACAAAATCTTCCCTGATTTCCAGCTTGCTGCCATTTTCGTCCAAGACAATAAAAAAGAAATCGTATTTTCCTTCTGGCGCTTCAGCAGGAATGGTAAAGTGTTTGTGCACGTTCGTATTCTTAACGCCTTTAAATTCCCCCCAATTCAGTTCAAACTTCCAGGAAGCTGAATAACTTTCTGTACTTTTCTGCAGAATTTTAACTTGAACATCACTTATTTTGTCTCCTGCAATTATATCAGCATTTAAGTGAAAATCTCTACCTCGCAAGGCATTTTTATTATTGCCGGTTCCAATTTCGATATTATCAACAGTTGGCTTTCCTGCTTCGGGAGCAGATTGATTATCTTTTTTACAAGCAACTGAAAGTCCGGATGCCAGACCTATTAGTATAAAAACAGTATATATCTTCTTCATTTGATATTTAATTTAATCTTGTAATCAGGGTTTGTCAAAGTGCTGTTCAAACTCATTTTCTTTTCCAGCCTGGTCAATTATTTTCAGATGAACATGATAATGGCCTTTTGGAGCTGCGGTTACATCCAGGTGTTTATGCAATTTATAGGTAGTCTGTCCAACCATTGCTGCATCTGTAAATTCAAATTCTTTTTCCCATCCTGCCCCATGTACCTCAGCAACGACTTTAGCAATTTTATTAACCGCAGTAAGCGTCGCTTCCATATGGAGATCATTACCGGCAGTGTTAATACCTACCTCAAATCCGGTCGCTGCGGGTAGAAAAGGATCGAATTTTACTTCCAGAGTATTCTCTATTTTTGTAACTGATCCTTGTTGATCGGTTACCGCGAAAACCACCAGATACTGGCCGATAGCAGCATCTGCCGGCACGTCGATGTGCTTGTGGAAGCTTGCATTATTTAAACCTGAAAAACCATCTACGTACTCCTGATTAAATTTCCAGCCGCTACCTGATTTAGGAGAGATCTCTACTTTTACACTTGCTAGTTTTCCTGCAGCAATCAGTTCGGCCTCGATATGAATATCGGTGCCGGGATAAGCAGTTTTATTATTGTCATGACCGATTTCCAGCGCGTTGATAACTGGCGCAGATATCTCCGGTTTATCGTCTTTTTTACAAGCAGTGAATGCTGCAGAGAAAAAGAGCAGTATAACCATCATCTTGTTAATTTTCATTTTGCCTGTCTTGGCATTCCAGGTGTTTTGATCTGTTTTTTGCATAATTGTTTGATTTTTAAATATTTGTGTTGATTTTAAATTAGTTCGCTCTCATTTTCAATGAAATGGGATTTTTAAAGACAGGATAAGATTTCTCCCTGCCTCGGGCAATTCTATCAGGCGATAGAAGCTTGTATGATTCATATATTTGGTATCCAGTAAATTCTGCGCTTGCAGACTATGCATTACTGGTTGACGAAATAGGTTTATTTTGGTACCTGCCTGAAGGTTGATTACTGTATAGCCCGGTGTTTTCTTTTCGGGTGGAACAATCCGGTCCTGCTTTCCTGCAATCCGGTAATCGATCGCAAAATAGGTATCGTCCAAATTCCTTCCGAATACGGGTGACCAGGACAAGCTTATCATACCAGATACAGGTGGTGAGAAGGGTAAGCCATAACCTTTTTTATCACCTGAAAGCTGCCTGGCATATAAATATTCACCTACAAATTCAGAACTGAGCCCCTTTAGCAGATCCACCCGGAGTTTAAATTCGCCACCATAACGCATCACTTTACTTTGCGCATACTGGAAGACCTGGTTACCTGCACCATAGAAATAATCATGGTAAGCAGTAGGATTCAGATAAATATAATTTGGGAAATAATTATAAAATGGAGTGATCAGTACAGACCAATTTTCAGCATCCCAGCCCAGGCTTAGGTCCGCTTGATAAGATTGTTCTGCCGAGAGGTTTGCATCTCCTTTTTCATAACTGAAATAATGATAGTTGACACCGTTTGCCCCCAACTCTTTAGCAATGGGCATTCTGAAACTTTTACCCAGATTTGCTTTCAGTACAAAGTGTTCCGGGTTATAGTTTATGCCTGCTGACCAGACCACGCTGCCAAACCGGCGTTTCAGATTATTTGCCCGGGTCAGTTTACCGCCGGCTGTGCCCGTCGCACCTTCAGAAGGAAACCAGTCCTGATATTCAAAGAGCCGGACGCTTCCATAATCATACCGCATTCCGGCATGTAAAAGCACACGGTCGTTCAGCTCATATTTGTCATAAATAAAAGCACCCGCAGTTAACTGATTAAATGAAGGCACAAGAAAAGTCCAGCCATTGATCCGGTTGTGCTGATATTCTGCATTAACCCCTGCAGTTAGCAAATGCTTTCCTACTTTAAACTCATCCCGCAGATTTACACTGTATACGTGTTTATCAAATTCCCGCTCGAGATCTGCAGGTATATTAAGTGTATCCGGATAAGCTGGTGGCATGTATCCATGATTTACATACTGACTGAATTCCTGCCGAAAATTGTGTTGGTAGCCAAGCTCCATTTGCAGTCTATGTTGTGCAACACTATACTCAGTACGGTTTATTAACTTCAAGTGGTTAACCTCCTGCCCAGGCATCTGGATATCCCGGCTTGAACGGTCGTGCATTTCGGTGTCTACTCTTCTCGGTTCCAGACCATGTGCATTTGCGAAGAATCCACTTTTACTATAAGTATTACTGAGATAAAAAACAGTCCTGAATCTATCCTTGATATAACCGGTATTAAAATGCAATGCAGTTTCACGGCCCGCAGTATTTCTTAATCGTCCGTCTTTAAGATTTACGGCGTAGTCATACACAAAAACCTGATCCGCAGGCACTCTGTAGTCTCCATAATTCTGATAAGTAACACGGGCATCATAAAAAAAGTGGTTTTTACGGGCAAACAAATTTGCAGATGTGCCGTAAAGATTATTATTGCTTTTTCCAATCAAATCCACTGCGCCGCCAAATGTATTTTTTCCAGGAATAGCTCTGGGTTTAATATCAATCACACCCCCAATCGCATCGGAACCGTAAAGAAAGGAAGCTGCTCCTTTGATCAATTCTACTTCGCCTGCTGCGAACTGATCGATTTCCAACCCGTGGTCTGCTCCCCACTGCTGGCCTTCGTGCTTAACACCTTTATCTACAACTACCACACGGTTAAAACCCAACCCCCTGATAAGGGGTTTGGATTGCCCGGATCCAATACCGATTGTATTAATTCCCGGAAGGCGGTCTAGGGTTTGCATTAAACTTCCGCCCAAATTCCGTTGAATAAATTCACTGCCGACCACTTCAATATTCATAGATTCGGTCTGACCTCTTATTTTTCCCCGCTTATTTCGTACGCTAACCTCCTTTAGTTGATGTTGCCGTTGCTCCATCGTAATGGTCAAAAAGACATCAACAGTGGCGACCACAGCTATCTGCACCTTTTTCTGATACCCGATATGTATAAAATTCACCTCGTATACTCCTGGTTTTAAACCATATATTGAAAACATACCAGCGGAATCGGTAACGGAATAACGGGATTGACCTATAATTGAAATGCTCACATTTTTGATAGGAAGGCCTGTCGCAGCGGTCACTTTTCCACTCAGGTGGAGGTCCTGGCTGCAAAGTAGCCCACTCCAAAGCATACAGAAAAACAGAGTAAGGAATTTCTTCATTAAAATTCAGAGGCTATTTAGCCATTAGGAATCCTAGGAAAAGACATACTTATAAAGCAGATATCTTTTCAGATCCATATAAAAATAAAATAGTAAATCACATCACCTGAGAAGGCGATGAATAAGCATCAGGACGATGCAATTGAAATTAATTGAATGCAGGCGGCCCCTTGTTCGTAAACCCCTGAAGCGTAAACTTATAAATGCGGGCGAATACACCAGAAGAAATAACGACAATTTCCGGAACAGGGATAGCTATAAGCGGAGGATAATTAAGAAAAATTTGCTTCCCATGGTGGTGAATAAAATAGTCACACACTTTACAATCACCGGATTGATCTAAACTATTATTGTCGGTAGCGTGCTCAGTTTGTACCTTATAACCATGTGTATGCAGTATCTGCGCGGCAGATATAAAGAGAAAAAGCACCACCAGCAAAAGACAACCTGCCTTGCTAATTAACTGCTTCATAAATTCTCTTCTTCTTTTTACCATAGGGGCACATCAGCAGCAATAGTCGCAACTGAGTGGCAAATGTAAATATATTTTTAAATAAAACGCTATCAACCGAAAATATACTTATTCCATATTAGCAACGAAACCGATCAGGCCAGTTAATTCCTGGTTAAGGGACCGTACCGAAGACTGAAGTTGATTGATCATTGATGCACGAGTATGCAGATCATCTGCACCATAAAAACCTCCGGATCCAAAGAGCAATGCCTCCTGTTCCGGATCTATTTTGCCGTCAAACTGGAATTGAATCCAACGCCTTTTGATACTTTCCGAAAGAGTTACATTCCCCTGATTACTAAATTTTTTTTCATGAAGCATCTCCCACACAAACTCGGGATAATCTGTATTAGTTTCAGGCTCAGTCCAGATACTGCGCAGTAAATTATGAGCATGCTCAAACTCGACCTCCCTCCCCTTCGGATTAATTGTCATTGCACCTAATCCTGCACTAATAAGACCTCCGCTTATTCCCACGGTATTTTGTACACCATTATTGGAAATAACGGCGGTGGCAACAGTGGTTAAAGCACCGAGAATGACAGATCCGACAGTGAGCTTCGTATTTCTCTTACTATTTAGCGCATCCAGGTAGGTTGCAGCCATATCAGCACGCTCTCCTTCACAATCCAGTTCTGCTGCAACGGCTTGCAACTGTGTTTGAGCAAGTAATATTTTATTACTTATTTTTTGCCGGAGATAGACTTTATCTGCAGTATTATCCTTACCACCCGCGCGGTTAAGCTTCCATAGACCATCAATATCTTTACTTACACCTAGAATCCTGCAAATCAGCTGGTCGCGTGGTGAAATATTCGTCTGAGTAAGTTTAAGGTCGATTGTATCTTTCGATAGCGCCCCCTGCTTAAGATATGGCACATTTGGAGCACAATAATTATACTTAAAGCCTAATAGCTTTGTATCTCGTACGTTCTGTTTTACCGGACTGCATGCAGTAATCAGCAATGCGAAAGAGGCTATATTTAAAATACACTTCATCTTTATGATTCATTTTAGCTAATTAAACATTCTACGGAATACATGCTAAATTAAGCCCTAAACTCGACTTTTTCTGCAGAAACCGGCTTCATAGTGCCGTGCTGCCTTAATGAAGTATACCAACTGAATGCTTCTTCGAGCAAATGGGGCGTGTGTCCTCCCCTTGCGCAGGCTCTGTCAAAATAAGACTTCAGTTCAGCTTTATAATCCGGATGAGCGCAATGCTCAATAATCACCTCTGCCCTCTGCCTTGGCGCAAGGCCGCGCAAATCAGCCAATCCGTGTTCAGTTACTATAATATCGACATCATGTTCTGTATGATCGACATGTGAAACCATCGGAACGATACGTGAAATCGTTTCATTTTTCGCGACTGATTGGGTCACAAATATGCTAAGATAGGAGTTACGTGCAAAATCCCCGGAACCGCCAATTCCATTCATCATATTTGTTCCTGCGATATGCGTAGAATTAACATTACCATAAATATCGCATTCCAGTGCTGTGTTAATCGCAATTACGCCCAGACGGCGGATCACTTCCGCTGCATTACTGATATCCTGCGGACGAAGAACAATTTTGTCTTTATAGATACTAAAGTCATTAAAGATATGTTCGTAATAATCCGAAGATACCGTTATTGAAGAGCCAGATGCGAAGGTCATCTTCCCGGAATCCAGCAAGTCGAATGTACTATCCTGCAGCACCTCAGAATACATCGTCAATCCTTCAAAATCACTTTCCAGAAATCCACGAAGGACAGCATTAGCCACCTTACCGATGCCTGCCTGCAGCGGAAGTAAAGAATTGGTGAGATTACCCTTTTCCACTTCCGTTGTAAAAAAATCAACAATATGTCTAGCAATGACAGCTGTCACCTCATCCTGAGGAGCAATATCGGCGGGACTATCTTTAATATTGGTAAATACAATCCCGATAATCTTGTCGGTATCCAGCGGAATAGTTCCCTGGCCAATCCGGCTCGCAGCATTTACAATTGGTATTTCCCTGCGGTCAGGATAGTCACCCGGGGAGAAAATATCGTGGACACCTTTCAGTGAAAAAGGGATCTCTGTATTGATTTCTATAATTATTTTATCAGCAAGTGCAGCAAAAGACGCCGAATTCCCGACCGAAGTAGTGGGTACTATACTGCCGTCCTGCTCAATACAGATTGCTTCGAGTATAGCAATATCTATTTTAGGGAAATTATTGGCTTTGAGCAAATTAGCTGTCTCACCCAAATGCTGATCAATAAACAACACTTCACCCGAATTAATGGCCCTTCTCATAATCGTATCAACCTGAAATGGCAGACGTAATGAAATCGCATGGGCATCTGCTAGAATACCATCAGTGCCATGCCCCAGGGATGCACCTGTAATCAATGTAACTTTTAAAGGATCCAACTTTGCACGTTCTGCCAGTGCGGTTAAAACAGCTTTACTATCTCCGGCTTTAGTGAAGCCACTGGATGCAACTACCATCTTATCTTTAAAAAAAGCAGCAGCCTGTGCAGGAGTAATCACCTTGGCGGCTAATTCACTCTTCAATATTCTTTCCGTGATCATAACATAAAAAAAACAAATCTAGTGACTTATATTCAGGAAGTGCGTATCGCATCACGCCAAACAAATATTTAATTGATACAAATTAAAATCACTCCAGCGCATCGTAGTTATTCAGCTAAAAAAATGGCCGCCCCTGGAAAAGGAAAACAAAAACAATCGGGAGTTAGACTGCATTTTTATATATAAAAAAAGATGCCTTTACAGGCATCCTCTTTTATATATGGAATAAGAAATTTAACGCCTTAAATCTCGAGTAGGTCGATAAATTCATTAACCGGTGTTTCCAACAGCCTTTCGTAATCGAGTGCAAGACTCAGAATAGACTGCTGCTGTTTTTCCGGGAATCTTCTGGCCAGGTTAATTCTGAATTTTTTAATCAGTTCAGGCATTCCCTCTTCACGGCGCAAACGGTGTCCGATAGGATATTCAACAACGACTTCCTCCAGTACTGTACCGTCTTGAAAAGTCACAGTGAGGGCATTTGCTATAGAACGTTTCTGTGGATCATGGTAGTCTTTAGTAAATTGAGGGTCTTCTACACATTCAATTTTATCTCTTAATATATCTATCCTGGGATCGGCTGCAATATGGTCTTCATAATCCCCGGCAGTTAGCCTGCCAAAAATTAACGGAACTGCTACCATATACTGGATACAATGATCCCTGTCTGCTGGATTATCAAGTGGTCCCTTTTTGTCGATGATACGAATTGCTGCCTCGTGTGTTCTTATGGTGATACTTTGAATATCTTCTGCAGTCTTACCCAGAACTCCTAGACGTGTAAAGATTGTCATCGCAGCTTCTACACCAGTTTGTGAGTGGAATTCTGCGGGAAAAGAGATTTTAAACAGTACGTTTTCCATAACATACGAACCATAACCACGCTGAAATTTAAATTCATTTCCTTTAAAGGAAACATCATAGAATCCCCAGGTTTTCGCCGTTAATACCGACGGATATCCCATTTCTCCGGTCTGTGCTATTAAAGCAAGTTTTACTGCTCTGGAAGTTGCATCTCCTGCTGCCCATGATTTGCGGCTGCCCGTATTGGGCGAATGCCTGTAAGTGCGTAGCGATTGCCCGTCGACGAAAGCCAGACTAACGGCATTGATGAGCTCATCTCTATTTAAACCAATCAGCCTGCCTACTACCGCAGTAGACGCGACTTTTACCAGCAGCACATGATCCAGCCCAACTTTATTGAAAGAATTTTCCAATGCCAGTACACCTTGAATTTCATGGGCACGAACCATCGCATCAAGAACAACTTTCATAGTTATTGCAGACTTCCCCTGTGCCACCGCAGTTCGGGATAACCAATCTGCCGTGGCCAATATTCCACCCAGATTATCTGAAGGATGCCCCCATTCTGCAGCAAGCCAGGTGTCGTTAAAATCAAGCCAGCGGACTATTGTTCCTATATTGAATGCCGCCTGAATCGGATCTAACTGAAATTGGGTACCGGGAACTTTCGCTCCATTCGGAACTACAGTTCCTTTTACTACTGGTCCTAATAATTTGGTACAAGCCGGGTAAGTTAGTGCTTCAAAACCGCAGCCTAAAGTATCTAACAAACAATAATGCGCGGTTTTCCAGGCAAGTTCATTTGTGATTTCATAATTTAAAACATAGTCTACGATATCGGTCAGTACCTGATCTGGTTGCGGCCTTTCGTTTGAAATGTGTGATGACATATTCTTATCTTTTTTCAATTGGAGTAAAACTTCTATTTTCTGGACCGACATAATTTGCACTTGGACGGATAATTTTTCCATCCTGACGCTGTTCAATAATATGTGCGCTCCAACCTGTAACTCTGGATACAACGAATAGCGGGGTGAATAATAAAGTGGGTACACCCATCAGGTGATAGGAAACTGCGGAGAACCAGTCAAGGTTAGGAAACATTTTCTTTTCATCCCACATTAACGTTTCCAACCGCTCTGCAACGTTAAACAGCAAAAGGTCACCCGCTTCTTCAGATAACCTTTTTGCAACTCCTTTTATTACTTCATTTCGGGGATCCGAAATCGTATAAACCGGGTGCCCGAAACCAATGATAACTTCTTTTCTGGCCAGACGTTCTAATATATCTTTCTCGGCCTCTTCCTCGGATCCATAACGGCTTTGAATATCATATGCAACCTCATTTGCCCCACCGTGCTTAGGCCCTCGCAAAGCACCAATTGCACCGGTTATTGCAGAATAAATATCCGAACCCGTTCCCGCAATAACACGAGCCGTAAACGTCGAAGCATTAAATTCATGTTCGGCATAAAGATTCAACGAAATCTGCATGGCTTTCTCCCAGGAGGCATCAGGCTTTTTCCCGTGCAACAGATGAAGGAAATGACCACCGATACTATCATCGTCAGTTTCTACTTCTATCTTTTTACCATTATGGGAAAAATGATACCAATACAATAATGCTGAGCTAAAACATGCAAGTAATTTGTCGGCTATATCCCGGGAACCAGCAAGATTATGATCGTCTTTTTCGGGCTGTATACTTCCAAACGCAGATACGGTGGAGCGCATAACATCCATTGGGTGAGCAGAAGCTGGAATTTGTTCCAAAATCTTTTTAACCGATATTGGTAAGCCTCTTAAGGACCGGAGCTTGGTTTTATAAGTTGATAACTGCGCCTTATTGGGCAATGCGCCATAAATAAGCAAATAAGCAACTTCTTCAAATTCCGCACCTTCTGCGAGATCAAGAATATTGTATCCTCGATAATGCAAATCATTACCACTTTTACCGACACTGCATAAGGCTGTATTACCAGCCGTGACGCCGGAAAGCGCTACACTTTTCTTCGGCTTGAATGTTCCTGGTTCCTGGTTATTTGACATCTTTATTCTGTTTAAATAATTGATCTAATTTTTCTTCATAGGCGTAGTAGCCAATGCTTTGATAAAGCTGCTCTCTGGTTTGCATGGTGTCTATTACCGCAGCTTGTGTTCCGTCCTGACGAATATGAGTATATACATTCTGGGCAGCACGGTTAGCAGCACGGAAAGCCGATAAAGGATAAAGCACCAGCCCGACACCAGCTTGTTCAAGTTGGGCGACAGTATACATCGGAATCATACCAAACTCCGTAATGTTCGCCAGTACGGGAATACCGGTTGCATCGACAAATTTCTGATAATCAACAAGGTTATGTACCGCTTCGGCAAAAATAAAATCTGCACCAGCCTCCGCATAAGCCACTGCCCGATCCAATGTAGCCTCCAGCCCTTCGCTGGCAAAAGCATCTGTTCTTGCCCCAAGTACAAAGTGTTGATCAGTTCTTGCATCTGCAGCCGCCTTGATCCGGTCTGACATTTCGCTTTTGCTAACCACCTCCTTACCAGGCCTGTGACCACAACGTTTGGCACCAACCTGGTCTTCGATATGGAGAGCAGCTGCACCGGCTTTAATTAAAGATTTGACAGTTCTTGCCACATTGAACGCAGAAGGGCCAAAACCAGTGTCAACATCTACCAGTAAGGGAGTATCTGTCACATTAGTGATCCGGTTAATATCAATTAAAATATCTTCCAGAGTTGTAATGCCCAAATCTGGAATACCCAATGATCCGGCAGCAACACCGCCCCCAGATAAATAAATGGCATTAAATCCAGCCTGGCTGGCCAAAAGCGCGTGATTTGCATTAATCGCCCCCACTATTTGCAAGGGTTTTTCCCTTTGCATCGCCTGCCGGAAGCGGAATCCGGCGGAGTTCAAGTTTATATTTTGGTTCATTTTATAGTAATTACAATTCAAAACATGCCTCTATCCTAGGAAGATTAAAAACTTCCGGACCAAAGCGTTTAAATAAAATAACACGACACTGATAAATGTACACTTATTGGGTACAAGTAAACATAATTTTATTTTATTTCCCTCGAAAACCAAGGGCTGATGACTGCTGTAGCGGTTATCTCCTTTTATGTAAGGTCGAATTTAATGCGCTAAAAACAACGCCCAGAACAAATATTCATTTTATTTGTCTATATTTCATCGCTAAAAATATGGACAAAATATAAATGACATACTCTATTTCTGATCTTGAACAGTTATCCGGCATCCACGTAGACACCATCAGAATTTGGGAGAGGCGTTATCAGGCGCTCGAACCAATGCGTACCGCCGGTAATACAAGGCTTTACAATGACCGGCATTTGCGCAGGCTACTAAACATTGTTTCGCTAAACCAATCGGGAATGAAAATTTCACAGGTCTGTGCTCTTTCAGATTCCGAACTGGAAAAGTTGCTAAAAAAGGAGATTGACTATACAATCTCTCCAGATTCAACTTATGAATATTATATATCGCAGTTACTTAAGTTCGGTCTTGTTTATAATGAGTTAAAATTTGATAAACTAATTTCCAAATGCATTGTTGAGCATGGTATGATCTGTACTTATAAACAGGTCATCTATCCAATGCTTGTTCGTCTCGGTTTAATGTGGCGGAGTGATCAAATCTGTCCTGCTCAGGAGCATTTTTTATCTCATCTGATCCGGCAGAAGATTTTCGCGGCAATAGGTAAAGTAAATGTTAAGCTTAAATCAACTTCTTCATGGCTACTGTTTTTGCCGGAAGATGAAGACCATGATATCGGTTTATTATTTGCCCATTATATTTTAAAACGACATGGACAGCGGGTTATCTTTCTGGGCGGAAAAGTTCCGCTTGAATCCATTAAAAGTGCGATGGCACATAATCAATGTGAGCACCTGCTGCTATTTATGGTTCGTTCAAGATCCGCTCAGGAGGCAGAAAGCTACCTGAATAAATTAAGTACGAGTTTTGCCGACTCCCGAATACATCTGGCGGGCAACGGAAAGCTGTTAAACCAGGTCAAGTTAGCAGAAAATGTCAATTGGTTTCAATCTATAGAAGATTTCGAGAATACTTTAACTCATTTAGCCGATGTCAATTAAAACAAAACCAGCAGTAGCTATCATTGGATCGGGTTTCGCCGGAATAAGTGCAGCAGCATATATGGCCAAAGCTGGCTATCAGCCCGACGTTTACGAAAAAAACGAAAGCGTCGGTGGCCGTGCACGTCAGTTAAAAACAGATAACGGTTACATCTTTGACATGGGACCGAGCTGGTATTGGATGCCTGATGTATTTGAGAAGTTTTTTAATGACTTTGGATACAAAGCATCCGATTTTTACGAACTGGAGCTCCTGGACCCTGGTTTTACACTTGTATTCGGTGAACAAGATGTACTGGACATTCCTGCTGATTTTCAGCAACTCTGTGATCTTTTTGAAACTATTGAAGCCGGCAGCGCTGTAAAATTAAAAAAGTTTCTGGCCGAGGCCGAATATAAATACCAGGTTGGAATTGGAAAACTTGTTTATAAACCTGGTTTTTCCATTCTTGAATTTGCAGATACAGAACTGATCCGTGGTTTATTTAAACTGCAGGTATTCACATCTTTCAGTACGCATGTAAAAAAATATTTTAAAGATCCCCGGTTGATCGCACTGATGGAATTTCCAGTGCTGTTTCTTGGTGCCATGCCCGAAGATACGCCGGCATTATACAGTCTGATGAATTATGCGGGGCTGAAACTTGGTACATGGTATCCAAAAGGTGGCTTTGGTAAAGTCATTGATGCGATGAGAACTGTCGCCGAAGAGCGGGGCGCTCGTTTTTTTACCAATGAAACTGTTACTCAAATAGAAACCGAGGGGAAATCACTTAGAGGATTAACTTCAAGCCAGGGTTTTAGGCAGTATCAGGGAATTATCTCTACTGCAGATTACCATCATACAGAAGAAAAATTACTCGCGCCTAAGCTTAGAAATTATCCGGAGAATTATTGGGATAAAAAGGTCTTTGCTCCATCATGTCTTATTTTTTACATCGGATTGAATACCAGTATTCAAAGATTAAAACATCACACATTATTTTTTGACGAGGATCTTAAAGTTCATGCGCGTGAAATTTATAAAGACCCTAAATGGCCGACAAAACCTCTGTTTTACGTTTGCTGCCCCTCCAAGACCGACTCCGGAATTGCACCAGAAGGTCATGAAAACCTTTTTGTGCTGATGCCCCTTGCTCCCGGCCTGGATGACATCGAAGAGACAAGAGCTATTTATTTTGATTTAATGATGGACCGTCTGGAACGGTACACAGATACCCCTGTCCGAAAACATATAGATTATAAAAAAAGTTATTGTGTTTCTGATTTCATTGCCGATTACAATTCTTATAAAGGTAATGCCTATGGTCTTGCCAATACTTTAATGCAAACTGCCAACCTTAAACCGACACTTAAAAATAAAAAGATCCCGAGTTTGTTTTATGCCGGACAGCTTACTGTACCAGGTCCGGGTGTACCACCTTCAATTATCTCTGGTAATATCGCCGCCAAACAACTTATAAAGTATCTAAAGTCCGACTATGAAAGAGATATTTGATAAACTATCTGCGGAATGCAGTAAAATGACAACAAAGCGTTACAGCACGAGTTTTTCCCTGGGCATTTATTTCCTGGACAAGAAACTACGTGACCCAATCTATGCCATCTATGGTTTTGTAAGATTGGCAGATGAAATTGTAGATAGCTTTCATGCTTACGATAAAGCATTTCTATTGACCAAATTCAGACAAGATTGCTTTGAGGGTATCGCACACGGCATAAGTCTTAATCCTGTTATCAATTCATTCCAACAGGTAGTAAATAAATATGGAATCGAACATCAGTTAATCGATCTGTTTTTGAAAAGTATGGAGATGGATCTGGAAAAGCATGAGTACACACCCGAAAAGTATGACCAGTATATCCTGGGTTCAGCACAAGTCGTCGGGTTAATGTGTCTTCAGGTTTTTACAGGTGGTGACACCCAACAATATGAAGCTTTAAAACTATCTGCAATGAAGCTCGGTTCTGCATTCCAGAAGGTAAACTTTTTACGGGACGTCAATGCAGATTACTATAATTTAAGCAGAACTTACTTTCCACATGTTAATCTGGCAGAATTTTCAAACTTAGAGAAAAAGCGGATTGAAGAGGAAATTGAAGCAGAATTCACCGAAGCCCTGGCCGGAATTCGAAAGTTACCCAGCACGTCCAGAAATGGTGTTTATCTGGCATACCTGTATTACAAGGAACTCTTCAACAAGATAAAAAATGCTTCTGCAGAAAAAGTCATGGCAAAACGGATAAGAATCTCAAATACTCATAAATTTGGGCTTATGTTTGACTCAATCATCCGTTTTAAAATGAATATTATATGAAAACAGTCTGTCTTTTAATTTCGCTTTTCTTGTCAGGATTCAGTCTTTTCGCTGAACCGGAGATAAATCAGCTAAGAGACTTATATGCACAATCAGCAAGCAGTAAAAAGTCGGCTGATCAGCTTTTGAATTTACTTAAGGGTGCAGATAAAAATTCTGCAGCTATTTATATTGGCTATAAGGGGGCTGCAGAAATGATGCAGGCTAAATATGGATTTAATCCTTTCAGTAAATACAAAAGTTTTAAAAGAGGAAAGCTATTATTGGAAGAAGCAGTTAAAAAGGATGATAAAGACATAGAAGTGAGATTTTTACGTTTTACTATTCAGACGAATCTGCCCCAATTTCTGGGTTATGATAAACAGGTGAAGCAGGACAAAAAATTCCTGCTCACCCATTTGAATACAGTCCGGGATAACAAATTAAAACAGAACATTGTCGCATATTTAACGACTTCCAGACATTGTTCGGAGCAAGAAAAAATGAGCCTAAAATATGAATGAAGAGGTAATACTTATTGACAGCGATGACCAGCCAATTGGAACTATGGCCAAACTTGAAGCACATATTCTGGGCCGGCTCCACCGGGCATTCTCTATTTTCATTTTTAACAGTTCGGGTGAGCTTCTTTTACAACAAAGAGCATTGCATAAATATCATTCCGGAGGAAAATGGACGAATACCTGCTGTAGTCATCCAAGATATGGCGAGGATAATGCCGCAGCAGCTGATAGAAGACTTAACGAAGAAATGGGGATGAACTGCAAACTGGAACATGTTTTTAGTTTCACCTATAAAGCTGAAGTTGAACCCGGGTTAATAGAAAATGAATTTGACCACGTTTTCTTTGGCAGCACCGATGACCTTCCGGTTCTAAACACTGACGAGGTTATTGCCTATAAATATATGAGTATGGAACAGCTGGAAACAGATCTTACCCTACAACCCGAACAGTATACAGAATGGTTAAAAATAGTTTTCAAACTGGTATTGGCACAATACAATAAAAATTTTAATAATGGATAACTGGATTTATTATTCGCTGATTACAGCAGGCACTTTCATTTTAATGGAGGGCGTAGCCTGGTTTACGCATAAATATATCATGCATGGCTTATTATGGATACTGCACAAAGACCATCATCATAAAGATCATGATTCTGTAATGGAAAGAAACGATTTCTTCTTCCTTATTTTTGCGCTACCCGCTATTGCCTGCATCGCTATAGGTACATTTTATGGTTATGCTACTCCATTCTGGATCGGTATGGGTGTTACCTTGTACGGTGCCGCTTATTTTTTTGTACATGATATTTTTATTCATCAACGTATAAAAATCTTCAGAAATTCTGACCACTGGTATTTTAAAGCTATCCGCCGTGCCCATAAAATGCATCACAAACATACTGGCAAAGAACATGGAGAATGTTTCGGTATGCTGTGGGTTCCCTTTAAATATTTCATTAGCCAACATAAAAACCCCACAGTTTAAGTTGAACATTTTAATTTAGTGGTTTAAACAACTCACCAAATTCCAGCTCCATTTTTCTTATACGTTTATGAAACATGGAGCTGTTCCATAACGGTAATCTATTTAAGATTTCAACAAGATAGCCAGCATCCCCGTCAGCGCGGGTAAAGTCTGTACGAACAAGATCTTTCGGGATGCCGAAATTGCACCATAAATTCCTGCTACAGCAATACAGCCGAGAAAGAAAACAGCGACATGATCACTCCAAACAGGGTCAGTAATCAAAAAACTCCAGATTAGACCAGCCGCCAGAAAACCATTGTATAATCCTTGATTGGCTGCCAAACCTTTTGTCGGCCGAAATAACTCATCTGGTAGCGCACCTTTAAATACCTTTCTGCCAAGTGTTTCCCATGCAAACATCTCCATCCACACAATATAAAGGTGTATCACAATTACGATACTTATAATTATAACAGCTAGTGTTCCCATCTATTAAAGATCAGAGATTCATTTCATGTTTTCAAGTTAATACTTATAAATATTTGCATACACAGCATATATTTTTTTGATTTCCAGAACAAATCTATACTTTTGAATTCATCAGATGATATGATGAAAAAAAAGCTATAATTTATGATTCGAAAAATGTCGCTGGCAGACGAGGTCGCTGAAAATATCAAGCAGCAGATTTCTTCCGGACAATATCAGACCGGTGAGAAACTTCCGATTGAACCGGAGCTCATGAAGCATTTTGGTGTGGGGCGGTCTACCATCCGTGAAGCAATTAAAATCCTTTCCAATTCCGGGATGCTTAAAGTACAGCAAGGAATTGGAACCTTCATCCAAAAAACGATTGATAATAATGAACCCATGGATCAGATACTGCTTCGGGCAAATTCAAGGGATCTGGATGAAGTACGCCAGATCATTGAAATGAAAATCGCCGAGAAAGCGGCACTGAATCGCACAGAAGAAGATATTCTGATAATTAAGAAATACCTGCTGGATAGAAAAAATGCCGCTTTGGCGGGAACATTGGAAAGCTGTATCGAAGCAGATATAAACTTTCACAATGCTATTTCAGTTGCTTCAAAAAACAGTATTCTAAGTGATCTCTACCGTTCTACATCTGTTCATCTAAAAAAATGGTTCCGCGAAATATATACGGATACCACCGCTTTTGCCGAATCACAGCAGTTACATGAACAATTATTAAAGAATATTATTGCTGCCGATCCAAAAAAAGCCTGGAATACAGCAGCAAAAATCATCGGACATATTTCCCAGTAAACCCAAATTTTCACCAATACAGCCTATTAACTTCTTATGAAAGCCAGTATTATCCCGACTGAGACTACACCTGCAAAAACGATAGTCACAGGAACCGTATACTCTATCTTATTCACCATCAGCTTTACGCACCTTCTAAATGACATGATGCAGTCGGTCATTCCGGCCGTATATCCTTTAATAAAAACGAATTTTAATCTATCCTTCACACAGATTGGATTAATTACACTTACATTCCAGCTTACCGCATCTCTGCTCCAACCCTTTATAGGCTTTTACACAGATAAAAAACCAATGCCGAACTCCTTAGCTATTGGGATGGGCTTTACACTCATTGGCCTGATCTGTATTTCTCTGGCGACAAGCTTCCTGACCATTTTAATATCTGTCAGCCTAATTGGCATGGGATCGTCTGTTTTTCACCCTGAGTCTTCCCGGGTGGCTTATTTAGCTTCCGGCGGAAAAAAAGGTCTCGCTCAATCCATCTTTCAACTAGGAGGTAATGCAGGAAGTGCAATCGGTCCCCTACTTGCAGCATTGATCATCATGCCTTATGGGCAATTTTATATCATCTGGTTCGCAGTTGCCGCAGTTGCCGCCATCGTGATTCTGAGCAGAATTGGTAAATGGTACGGCGAACATATGCTGCTGCGTACACAAAATCAGGTGAAAGCTGTTAATGACGAGCAACCCGTATTCAGCAGAAAAAGGGTAATCTATTCTATTGTTATTCTGCTGGTATTAATCTTCTCGAAGTATTTCTACATGGCGAGTATGACTAGTTATTTTACCTTTTATTTAATTGATAAGTTTCATGTAACGGTAGAGCAGTCTCAAATGTATCTTTTTGCATTTCTGGCCGCTGTTGCGGCAGGTACTGTCATTGGAGGACCATTAGGTGACCGTTTTGGAAGGAAATATATTATCTGGATTTCTATTCTCGGCGCAGCGCCCTTCACCTTATTACTACCACATGCAGATCTGGCTTGGACGGTAGTACTTGCGGTGTTAATCGGTGTGATTATTTCCTCTGCATTTTCTGCCATTTTAGTTTACGCAACTGACCTCGTACCGGGTAAAGTCGGAATGATCGCCGGTTTATTCTTCGGATTTGCGTTCGGGATGGGTGGATTAGGTTCTGCAGTTCTGGGCTGGCTTGCAGACAAAACGAGCATTGAGTATATATTCCAAATCTGTGCATTTTTGCCGCTTATTGGTATTATCACCATCTTTTTGCCAAATATAGAACAGAAGAAAGTCGTATAAATGCTACCTAAATACCCATCAAAGCTCTTAAATTACATTTGATGCGTATAAAGATTACTATAATTTAATAGCAAGAAAAACAGGCCGGTCCATATAAGAGGCAAATTCCGGCCTGTTTATATTCTATTAATTGTTATACAGCATCAGAAAGAGATGTGAAAGTAAAGTCCCTGATTTTAAGTGGTGGAAGCAAGTAGTTAGCTTCTGATTCTGCACTAACAGTACGCTCGACCTTTCCAATTTCCTCCAGGTTATTCAACATTATAATCGGACTTTCATTAAAACGGAAGTTCTTTACAGGGAATTTGATCTCTCCGTTTTCAATGTAAAAAGTGCCATCCCGGGTTAAACCGGTTAATAATAAAGTTTGAGGATCAACAGAGCGGATATACCATAAACGGGTTACAAGAATCCCTTTCTCTGTACCTTTGATCAATTCAGCAAGTGATTTAGTGCCACCTTCCATAATTGCGCCATCAGGTCTGGGAATAGCTTTAATACCTGTTTTCTGCGCCCAATACCTGGAGCTTGTCAGATTTTTAACAACACCTTTTTCAATCCAGCTTACTTTTTCCTGGGGCCTTCCGTCCCCCGACCATGTACTGGAAGGAAGTTCTGGATTCCAGGGATCTGAGTAGATATTTACCCGCTCATCAACTAACCTTTCTCCAAGTCTGGATTTACCACCGGGCTTACTTAGAAAACTTCTTCCTTCGTCTGCCTGACGTGCGTCCATATCAAAAAGCATATTTTCCAGCATTACTGCTACTGCAGTTGGCTCGAGAATTACGGTATATTTTCCAGGTTCTATTGCTTTGGCAGTAACTGACGACAACGCTTTTTTAGCAGCGACATCTGTATCGAACTCTGTGTTAAGTTTACCGAAGTCGTTATAACCTCTTGTAGCATAACCAGAACCCTTTCCGTCTGCCGTACGCATGGTGATATTAAAGGCCACATCCGAGGAAGTGTTATAGGCAAATAAGCCTTTGCTATTCATCATGGCGCTGTACCCAGAACTATTTTCCAGAAAACCAGCAGCTGTCAACTGATTCTTTTTAGCCACGGCCAAACTTTTCTCTACAGCATCTGCGCGTTCTTTCGGGCCAACACTGGCAGTGGTCTGTGAAAATGTTGGAGACGGTGGTCCATAAGTCTGCGGACCTAAAACCGACATATATTCAGGATTTTCAGGGGCGAGCCTGGCAAGTTCTTCAGCTCTTCTGACAACTTTCTCTAAGGAAGCATCATCGTATTCATTAATCGTCGCGACCCCCAGTTTTTTCCCGAATGCAGAACTAACAACCAGGCTGGTTTTACTAACCCCTCCACTTGTATTAACTGAATTACGGGCGTAGCGGACATTCCCGCCATCAGAACCCTCGATATTTACTTCACATTCGTCAGCTTTTGAATAACTGAGCACTTTCGTTAACAGCGCCTTAGCCTGTTCTTGAGTTAATATAGGCATATATTATCCGATTTTTCTAGCAGTGTTAATTACATTAATTCCGTTAAAACGAGTGGTAGCAGAGCCATGAGAAACAGCACTCACCTGACCAGGCTGACCTTTGCCATCAAAGAAAGAGCCGCCAAGACGATAATCACGCTGATCACAGATTGCAGTACATGAATTCCAGAACTCCTGTGTATTGGCCTGATAAGCTACGTCTTTCAGCATGCCAGTAATCTTACCAGCTTTAATTTCATAGAAAAGCTGTCCGCCAAACTGGAAATTGTAGCGTTGCTGATCAATTGAAAATGAGCCATCTCCAACGATATAGATTCCCTTTTCGACGTTTTTGATCTGATCGGCCACTGTCAGTGGTTTTTTACCGGGCTGCAATGAAATGTTAGCCATGCGCTGGAACTGTACACTGCTCCAGTTGTCTGCATAACAACACCCCTGGGAATGTTCCAGACCAAGAATATGTGCCTGATCTCTGATAGCCTGATAGTTAACCAGCACACCATCTTTGATCACATCCCATTTACCACATTTAACACCTTCGTCATCGTAGCCTACTGCTCCTAAAGTACCCACTTCAGTTTTATCGGCAGTAATATTCACCTCTTTACTACCATAGTTGAATTTACCTGTCTTCCATTTATCGAGAGTCAGAAAACTGGTACCGGCATAATTAGCTTCATAACCGAGTACCCTATCCAGTTCTGTTGGGTGACCACATGATTCATGAATGGTTAACCACAGATTAGAAGGGTCTAATACCAGGTCGTATTTTCCGGGATCGACAGATTTGGCTTTTAATTTTTCTCCTGCCTGCACAGCGGCCTGCTTGGCATCTTCCAACATATCGTACGTGCCTTTATAAAGCGTTCCTGATGCCGTTTGTATTTTATCTTCGGGCCTGCCATCCAGATACTCATATCCCTTACCTATAGGAGTACTTAAAGCATTACGGGTTTCAAATTTACCCGTTTCCTTATTTATTTTGGTGATGAAAAAAGTAGGCCAGATGCGGTGAACATCCTGGTCAATATAGGATCCTTCAGTAGAAGCAAAATACTTTTGCTCATTTACCATAAACAGGATGGAATTAATATAATCCGCTCCACCCTTCATAGCAGCATCATTTACAGACAGCAGGAGATCTACTTTTTCTTTGATTGGAACTTCAAAAGCATTCTTTGTAATCGGAGCCTTCCAACTTACTTCACCATATCCCTGTTGCGGGGCCAGCTGTACCGGTTCTGCCTGAAGCCTGGAGTTTTCCTTCGCAATAGCCACAGCCAGCTCAGCCGCCTTTGCAATACTGTCCTTGTCCATTTTATCTGTTGAGGCAAAACCCCAGCAGCCGTTGGCAATTACGCGGATACCGATTCCAAAAGACTCTGTATTTACAATGTTCTCGACCTTGTCCTCTCTAGTAACCACATACTGATTCAAATAACGCCCCACGCGTACATCTGTATAGGTTGCACCTTTTGACTTTGCAGCGTTAAGCGCAACATCAGACAATATTTTCTTGGCAGCCGGGTCTATGTACTCGAGTGCTTGCTCTGGGGAAATATCATTTCCCCATACCGGTATGGCAGGCAGCATCGCCGCAGCAGCGCCAACCCCGGTTAAATAGATAAAATTTCTTCGTTTCAAAGTAATTGATTTAGGTAAAATAAATATAATACATTTCACTGATTACTAACTCTTTTTATATAAAACACAGATAAGCGTATTTTATGCACTACGTTTTTCGCAGAAGTAACAATAATGAAAGAAATTATTATGCAGCTCATTTTACATAAAACTTTTTCCTATAATCATTCTAAATAACATATATTTGACACCATATTTAACGAATTGGCACATAGAACTCCCATACCATTTAAAGCGCAAAGTATCCGGATAGACCGGGTTACTTTTGAAGTAGTCTATCAGCTCTATTGGGAGAAAGTTTATACCATTCTTTATAATCAGCTGAGAGAAACGGAACCAGCAAGAGAAATTGTACAGGATATCTTCAAGTCACTTTGGGAAAGAAGAGAAACACTGATTATGGAAAATGCAGAGCATTATTTAATCAGAGCCGCCAAACTTAAAGCATTTGAGTACATCAGAAACAAAGTCAGCCGGGAAAAACACATCAACATTAAGATGTCGTCTTGCGACAACTCCACCAACTGCACAGAAGAACATATTCTCTTCAATAGCCTGAAAGGCAAAGTAAATGATATCGTAGATACCCTTCCCTGCCAATGCAAACGTGTTTATAAAATGAGTATGGAAGAAGGTATGGCTAATAAAGAAATTGCGCAGGCTCTGTTAATTACCGAACGTGCGGTTGCCTATCATATAGCCAAAGCTACATCAACACTTCGTCTTGAGCTGGCTGAATACTCCTCCTGACTTTCTATATAGATAAAACACCCCAATACCAGGAAATTTTCCCTAATTTTGTATTACAACCAGCCATGATTAAAATCACTAAAGAACTCATCGAGCGATACCATCTGGACGAATGTACTGCAGAAGAACGTACAGCTGTGGAACAATGGCTGAATGATGATTTTTTTGAAGAGGAAATTGAAAATAAGGAATGTACATTACCCGAAAACCTTCAAAGTGATATATGGGAAGAAATCCGAAAAACAATACCTGATCATACTTCGTCCACTGCAACAAAAACTATAAGGTTATGGCCTAAATTGATTGCAGCCTCCATAGCTTTGGTCGCATTATCTGTTCTTTTTTTCCATAATAAGAAAACCGTTCTGCCAGCCTATACCAGTATAAGAAACAGTGTCTCTGTAAACAATAACACGCTTAATGTGAAGCACATAGATGACGCAGGATACAGTATTGCAATAAGTCCTGGAACCTATGCAAATATCAATTACAGAAACGGCCTGATAGACTTTACCGGTAGTATTATTATCTGTGCAAAAAGGGATATAGAACTTAACATTAAAGGCATTAATAAGAAACTTAAATTCAAAGGCGGTCAGACCTATATCGCGCTCCTTGGAAAATCCCCTAACGATCACACTATCGTTATTAGTACTCAAAACCTAATGGACCTGCCACCATTACTGCAAAAACAAGTTGTCAATGAATTCCGTATTTAACGCTAAACTTTTACCTTAATCCTTATGCCATACCTAGCATGGTCAGTGCTTCGTTTTCCTCTACTCTGCTTACTAGTTATAGGCCTGTTCGGCTCCTGTAAACCGCCGGGCAACGGAAACCAACCATCAGATAAGCATTATAGTCTTTATATCCTTGGAAAAGACGGTGTAGATTATATGCTGGAAACAAATTCACTCGACAAGGGTACGCTCAAACCAGAAGACGATGGTATTAAACTATACGGTTCAGTTATGGATCGGGATATCATTGTACATCAGGGATTCTACTACCATCTAAACAGGAAAAAACCCATTTTTGAGAAATATAAGAAACAAGGAAAGACACTTAAAACTATCGCCAGCATCCCATTGGAGGACTTCTAT
Organism: Pedobacter antarcticus; assembly: GCF_900112985.1. Lineage (GTDB taxonomy): Bacteria > Bacteroidota > Bacteroidia > Sphingobacteriales > Sphingobacteriaceae > Pedobacter > Pedobacter antarcticus. The sequence goes on along the minus strand of NZ_FONS01000004.1, from coordinate 177,574 downwards.
ATTGAAAACTTCAAATGGATTGACGATCAAACACTTTTGCTCACCGGATTAAGCAATAAACAGGCGCTCAAAGTGCGTTATATGTTTTTGAATACTGCAGAGATGCGGGTTATCTCCGCCGGATTTATTCCGGTAGAAGTTCCAGGAAGTATTTACAGTGCAATCTCTGTCGGTATAGTTGAACCTAAAGATAAAGAAGTATTGATAGGTTATACTTTTCACCGGCAAACCAGCGCATCCAGCTACACCACCAGCGACACCACCTACATGGCAGTCTACACATTTCCGGAAATGAAACTGAGGAAACTTACAAAAGATACCAGATCTACTTACCCTGGTGGGATGAATACTATTCAGCCCTATTCTTTTTATGATGAAAAGAAGGATTATTACCTGATGACCTGTCCGGGCATTGCCTTAGGTAACCGAACAGAACTGCCGACAGCAATCATGCGTATTAAAGCCGGAGACACCGTATTGGATCCTGATTACTTTTTTAATATTTCAGATTCGCCAATTAAAAACCATGCTTATGGTATCTGGTACCTCGGGAATGGAAAAGCAATCATACGTTCTGAACGAAAGGATTTATTCAAGGGACTGAATGATCACTACAGCACTCCTCACTTCGAATTCTACATCCTTGATCTTGCAAAAAAGACGACAACTAAACTTGATCTGCCGCTGGATAAGGGAACAAGAAAACAATGTGTTATCGTTCAGGATGACATCGCTTATATTGCTGTCAACTCCCCGAAAGAAGGAAATTATGTCTGGATTTATAATATCAAAGACGGCAGCTTGAAGAGAGGTCTTCAAATGAGCGGACAAACCGATTTTATCCTCAGAATCGATAAACTTCAAGACTAGATCCAGTTAATTCCGGTAACCCCCTGTTGCACAAACAGGTGTATTAGAGATCAATAATCATATTCACATAGAGAATACCCTCATTCATGTAATTTATTAACTAGCTCATTTATACTTGTTTATTTTGATATCGAACCAAAAATAAAAACGATGAAAAATATCTTGACACAAAAATTGAGCTTACAAAGAAAGGTAGTTGTTAAATTAAATAACCAGCCTTCATCTATCCAAAACAAAAATGTAAGAAACAATGGTTTAATGGACCAGAATGCTGAAAATGCCCAGCACAAATTTATGGCCGACAGCGGCGACACTACTATCTTTGATAGTTTTTTCTGTCAATAAAATAATTTAGCTGATCTTTACAGGCTATATTAATCTTTATGTCAAAAGTAGAAGCTGAATATATATTAAAACCCAAATTTCATTATATTTTCTGGATAGTCTTTTTCCTTTATCAGTTCATATCAAATGCGGTACAGGACCCCAGATATGCCTTTTCATTTGTTAGTGTTTTAACCTATGTCAGCTTCTTCTTTACAGTACTGGTTTTTAACTTCTACGCTACAGTATTTTTTTTTGAGATCCTTAAGTATAAACACCTGCCCAGAATCGTCAATATTCTTATATTCATCGTACTGATTCTTACCAGCAGCGCATTGGCTTTACTAAACCAGGGTATTATACAACCCATATTCCTTAACAATTACAACCCGATTAATTACACCAAATACCTTTCCTTCTGGCTCTTTCAATTCATATATTACTTCACTATGGGTGCCGGCTATTTTTTCGTTAAGGAATTTGTCAAAGAGAAAATAACATCAACAAAACTGGCGAATGAGAAAACGGTCATTGAGTCCAACCTGCTGCGTTCCCAGATCAACCCTCATTTTTTGTTTAATACCTTAAATGTGCTTTATGCAAAAAGTATGGTTTACTCAGAAGACCTTGCAGATAAAATCCAAAAACTTTCGGAAATTATGCGTTATGCCTATCTTCCAAAATGGTTAAAAGACGGATCGCATGCACCTGTAACAGAAGAAATCAAGCATATTGGAAATATTATTGAAATCCATGAATTCAGATTAAGTAATAATCAGATCTTCCAGTTCGATACTCAAGGCACATTCACAGACATATATCTTCCTCCCCTAATATTAGTTACTTTAGTAGAGAACATACTCAAACACGGTCATCTCACTGCGGAATACCCTGCTTTCGTAGCCCTTAAACATGAAAATGAGCAGTTCAGTTTCTTCTCTAAAAATAAAATCAAGACAGCAAAGAATCACGAAGAGCACTCCGGAGTAGGTATAGAAAACATAAGGCTCCGTTTAAACAGGAGCTTTCCGGATCAGTTCACCTTTTCCAATGTTGAAGCAGATGGATTTTACTACACTCAACTTACTATAAAACTTCAAAAGACAAAATGATCACCTGCGTAATATTAGACGACGAACTTCCATCAGTAGAGTTGCTTACTCATTTTTGCTTGAAATCTGGTGTATTACAGATAGTTCTTGCAACTACAGATGCTATAGAGGCCCACCATTATATTAAAAATAACCAGGTTGATTTGCTATTCTGCGATATACAAATGCCGGAAATTTCAGGGATTGATTTTGTAAGAAATCTCAAGATCAAACAACAGGTACAGGTTATATTTACCACAGCCTTCAGTGAATATGCAGTTACCGGTTTTGATCTGGAAGCGACTGATTATCTGCTAAAGCCATTTAATTTCGCTAGATTTCTTTCAGCAGTCGAGAAAGCTGAGTCAAAGCTGCTCAGCTCTCCAGTATCTGAAGAAGAAGATCAGCAAGCTGATTATCTCTTTATCAAAGCGGGTGTGAAAGGTAAATATTCCAAGATTAATATGGATGATATTGAATATGTTGCCAGCGATGGAAATTATATAAGCTTGTACCATAATGGCGCAGTTTCTCTTTCAAATCAAAGTTTGAAAGAACTGGAAGCTATTCTACCAAAGAGTAAATTTATGAGAGTCCATAAATCTTATATTATCTCCAAGGCCAGAATTTCAAAAGTACAGGGTTATACGCTCAGGCTGCAAAACCATGATATCGATATCAGTATCGGGGATTCTTACAGGGAGTCATTTTTTAACTTCCTGAAAAGCAGAACAATTTAACCCCTACCACTATCTCCTGCCTTGGGTACAGCAAAATAATCCGATTTTTTTTTCACCAGAGAACCGTATTTCTGTCTGGCCAGCCTGGATTGGTATAGCCTGCTCATTAAATCATAAATGATCAGTTCATGTAACCTGGGTTTAGAAGTTATTACGCGATTTATAGCCATATGAACAAGACTACCGATCAGCGCATCCAGAGAAACCTCCATAGCCGATCTACTTTCGAGTGCTTTCAGGGAGAATGCAATAGGAATCATCTCTTTCGTACGCTCAAACAAACATCTGATTGCAGATAATTCATCTGGATCTTCCAGAAGCAACCCCTCATTTGTTAACCAACGTTCCATCCTTCCACGATGCTGCCGATATTTATGATCCAATTGTCCTTTTAAATTCCGGTCGACTGTGAACTCTCTGGAGAAACTCTCCCTAAAATTATCTGTTAGGCGGAACTTATCCCTAAGAGACAACCCAAAAGAGTTAAACAGCTCATCAATTGACTTCATCGCCCACATCCAGCGAAAATTTTCACTTTCCTCAAAATGAACTGCCTGAATCATATGGACGACCGCTTTACTATCCAGATTAAAGACATCTTCTACTAGGCTTATACTGTTACTGCCGTAACGTTCCAGCTCCCTGTTGTAGGTGTCATTCTGGATCTTCCAGATTAGTCCATTCTCCTGTAAAGGTTCAGACCAGATATTAAAAATCTGAATGATCTGTCCGATATCCTGTATATTTTTAGCGTTGAAACGTACACGCAGATGAAAATCCGGGTCATTATAACGGATAAAGAACCACTTATTCAGGATGCCTGCATCTTCGAGTTCTTCACAAACAGGTTTGATCAGCTGCATCAGAATCTTATCGGCAGATCTGACACCGCAATAGATTTTATAATACAGCCATTCAGAGCCCGTGGCAAATGATCTTTTGACCAGTGGGTTAATTAGCGCAGGAGAAAGTATGTTTGCGTAGGTAGATGTATTTTGCTGTAAAATTGCAATAAACTGATTGGCATATCTTTCCTGTTTAGTATTTGTGACGCTCCGATCTGGCGTAATATATTCCTTTAATAAGGTAAAACCTGTTTTTTTGATTCTCTCCAGCCATACATTCACCAGTAAAGCATTTTCCAGGTCTATATACAACTCATTATCACCCTCGGCGATAAAGACCTCTCTGGGTAACGACCACCGCTCCCTGAAATGCAGGAGTGCATGCTTTTTCTCATCACCTTCCAGACTTAAGAGTTCTTTGGCATGAAGCTGTGTAAAATTCCACTGTGCCAGTGATACAATGATATTCCCATATTTAACCCTTGGTAAACTAGTGTAGATTTTTCTTAAACTACCCCAGCTGAAATGTAAACCTTCTCTTCTACCCTGACATTGCAGATCACAAAGAAACTGGTATATCGGGAGCGGGTTCTTTCCGAAATTATGCGCATTACTGAGCCTTGGAATTATCTCTTTATTAAGTTTGGCTGAACGAAGAACTATTCTGTTATTTTTTAGGGAAATATAAAGGTCACTTAATGCGATCGTCTTTGCATCGGACTTGCTCGGCAACGCAATATATGGTATTTCATATGCCCGGAAAGGCGGGTGGAAAAGAATATTCCCGAGCCTGTTTTCCGGCAGGTGAACTACTTCAGCAAAAAGGATATGTGGTTCCTGCGCTTGTTCCTGTGTCACTATATCTGACACGATATCACTGATTTCCTTATTTCCAGCAGTAAATCTGCCCAGCAGGTTTACTGCACTCGACCCTCCGCAACTTTCAACATAGATTTGCTTATCTTCCAGCATCCGGAATACCACAGGAAGAGAAGTCGGAAGATTATTCCATTGAACAGCAGAATCACCTATATCCTTGTCAGTAAGAGTAATAACATTACCCTTTTTTGTTAGCATTTTTTCATGAAGCATCTGCTCCATTTCATTCCAATACATAGGTTTTACCGAAGAACCTGAAGAAGTTAGCACAACATCGTCTATTAGCGGCGTAACATCCTGATTAGTGGAAGAATCTACATATCCGATACCATTCTCCGTATCCAGAACCTGAAGCAAGGGAAGTTCTTTATCCTCATATCTGCTGTAAAATTTCTCTCGGAAATTTTTAAGATTTGAATTTTCCTTTACAGGAGTTAGTCTGTTAAGGAAAGTAACTGCGTTCGCAAGTTGATTTTTAACTGCAGAATTCAGCGCTCCTGAAACCTGTTTCCTGTATAAATCGGTATGAAATAATTTCGCCTCTTCAAAAGGGATTCCAATTAACTTAACTAACCGGACAATCTCGGTAAGACCATCCATTCTCTCAATTTCATGCTGATCGATCCGTATAAGGAGTTCGGAGACCTCGTGTAAATTTAAACGCAGCGAAAGTGATCCTGCATCATGTAAGACAATCCGGTCTAACACCTTGATTATTTTTTCCAGGTGATCTTCCCCTATTGTCGTGGGTTCCAGTTCGGATACCAAAAGCTGCGCATCGATAAGTTCATCAATAAAAACGTCGATCTCCTGATCTCCATATCCTTGTTCACCTTCCTTTAGCAAATCCTGAATCCGGGAAATTGTTATCCCGTTTATTCCACGTTGGAATAATTCGGCAAGGAACTCCTGATAAACTACTTCGCTGATCTGATAATGACGTTTGTCATTTTTAAATGTATATTCTACATACCTCCAATCATCTCCAATTTTACAAATACTATTATTACTAAAATAAACCAATTGTGCGCGAATTTCCGGAACGCTAACCAGATGTCTGACCAACGTGCATATATACTCCATATCAAGACGGGAATGTGTATCGATATGGCCTTCATCCAGAATAATTCCGTGATGAGCTTCTGCAAAACTACTAACGTGACACCCTGCAAAAAGGCCGAAAGGAGTTGGTCTGGTCGCCATTCTATATTGATATTTCAATAAAGATATATGGAGTCTTCTCGTATCTTTTTCAGTAAAATTTTTAAATCTTTTATATTTTAAACACTCTTGATGTAATGATGCTGAGGCCATGTATACAGCGTCCATAAAAACATTATCTTCCAGCAAGGTCTGAAGTTCGCCAGCTACCGACGCCAAGTGTAGCCTTGGTGTACGTACGATAAGTTTATCATAGAATTGAATACTGGTACTCATATCATTATGGTTGATGAATCATAAGACCAATGTAGAACAGTAAACGCTAAGCATGAAAGTTATTACATTAACCCGGAGAATAAGAGTTTAAACCGGGTTATTGCCATGGGAATCTACTTTAGCTATTCATCCCTGAGACATTTTACCGGGCTTAAATGAGCCGACTTTACAGCCTGCATGCCAACAGTAAGCCAGGAAATAGCAACGGCTGCCAGACCCGCAGCAACGAAAAACCACCACTGCAGTTCGATTCTATATGCAAAGCTATTTAACCAATACCTGGTTAACAGGTAACTTACAGGAATTGCAGTAACTACTGCTATAAGTACGGGTCTCATAAACTCACCGGAAAGTAGATATACAATATTCCATTCGTTGGCTCCCAAGACTTTTCTAACGCCGATTTCTTTCATTTTACGTTCGGCTGTAAAAGCTGCCAAACCAAATAATCCGAGACAGGAGATAATCAGGGCAAGACCTGCAAAATACCTTGACAAAACCGAGATCCTGTTTTCAGCGACATACTGATTTTGAAAATCCTGATCAAGAAATCTGTAATCGAGTACATAGCCAGGATTATACGTTTGATAAAAGTCCTTTAATGCTTGAATAGTTTTACGCTGCTGACCGGCTTCTAACCGTACAAAAATCCGATTTGATCCGGTAGCTTCGTACCGAAAAAACACAGGCTTTACTTCCAGTTGTAAAGATTCGAAGTTAAAATTTTTGACTACACCAGCAATTTCATAGTCTTTGCCCCATAATCTAAAAATCTTACCGACAGGGTTTTTTAATCCCATAGCTTTTATACCGGCCTCATTTATCAATATTTTGTTTTCCTGCGAACCATATTGGGCGGAAAAACTACGGCCTGCAACCATTTGCATGCCGAGTGTTTCAATTAGTCTGTCATTTATCCCTGCGTTTTGAAATTTAATCACTACACCAGGATCACGATTTTCCCAATCAAAATCACCAGTTGTAGAACCAAATTCACCCAAAAAATCTCTGTCCATACCAGACGCCTGACTCACCCCGGGAACCTTACGTACCTGTGTTAAAAAATTAACGACATTATTTTTCACGTGTCCCTCTGCTTCAAAATAAATAACATTGTCCTTTTGGTATCCCAATTTATGATCCTGAAGAAATTCGATCTGTTTATATACAACCAGAACCACAACAATCAAAATGACAGATAATGTAAACTGGAAAATAACCAATCCCCTTCTCGTCCAGATTGCACTGCTCGAAAATTGCAATTTTCCTTTCAGCGCCGTAGATGCATTAAAGCCAGATAAATAAAAAGCAGGATAACTTCCAGCAAGCAGACCGGTGAATAGTGTGATAGTTGCCAGGATCAACAGCAGCGGCAGATCAAATACAAGCCTCAATGACTTATCCGTAATCTGATTAAACTGAGGTAGAAAAAGTTCTGCTAATACTAGCGCAACAAACATAGAAATTAACGTCAATAGCAGTGATTCTGCAAGGAATTGATAAATTAATGCAGACCTGCTTGCCCCCATCACTTTTTTAACCCCCAGCTCTTTCATTCTTCTGGAAGCCCTGGCAGTGGATAGATTCATAAAATTCACACAAGCGATAAACAAAATAAATACCGCAAGCAGAGAGAAAATACGTACATCATCTATACGGCCACCATGCTGTTTACCATTTTCATATTTATCATAGAGATATGCATCACTAAACTTGCGTACAAACATCTTTCTAAACTTAACTCCCTTCGATGCCAAGAAATCTTTAATTTTCGCATTAAAAGAATCGATATTTGTCCCTTCCTTGAGGGAGACGAATGTACTTGGTCCGTAGTTATTCCATTCCTTATATATTGGTGCAGAGGTAAATAAGGCTTCTATAGGCAAGACAAAATCGAAGTGATCAGAAGCATCGGCTGTGATATTTTTAAAAACACCCGAAACCTGCACCTTGGTTTCATTTTTCATTTCAGGGTTACGCCAGATCACTTCCTTTCCGATAATATCCAGGCTTCCGAATATTTTTCTGGCCAAATCTTCAGATAATACGATTCCGTTTGGATTTTTCAATACCTGGTCGGTATTTCCTGTAATAACAGGATAATTGAAAAAGCTGAAGAAATTAGGATCGGCAAATTTACCTGCTGCTTTAACGCCTGCGGCCTGTCCGTAAACGATTTTTGTTTGTGCTAACCAGTACGTAGGAGAAGCAGTTACAGCATCCTCCACCTCAGGCATTGCTAACTTAAGCCCTCCGGCTGTTAGTGCAGATTGATCGGCAGATGTATGAATACCCTGTGATGTAATCTCATTAACCATAACCTGGTAAATACTTGAATCCTGAAACTTATCTTTTTGTATTTCGTCATTAACCCACAAATAAATAAGAAGCGCACAAGCCAGCCCGGCGGATAATCCTGCAAGATTAATAAAGAAAGAAGTTTTATATTTTTTAAAAGTGCGGTAAATTAAAAGGAGCTGGTGTCTAAGCATAACATTCTAGTTTATACCGCCCTTTACCAATGGCGTGCCATTAAAAAAAACACTGCCTTTGAAACAAATAACGCCATTTTGATAACCTTATGTTCATTATTGAACAATCGGTGTCCATGGCTGAACGCTGGGTCCGGTAAAGCCAATATCCGTAAAAAAGAGAAGGCTGTTGATTAGACAGCCTCCAAACACAAACACACCTTATTAATATTAAACCAAAGTAAAATCATTATGTCGTATTGCAGAATTAAAATACCCTCTCATTTTGACCAGATTACAAAAAATCAAAGGTTGGTTCTATTTTAAACCTGCGAAAGCTCTTTGAACAAGCAAACCAGCCGTGACAAAATAAATAGTCTTTAACTTGATATTGAAACAAACATATTAAGGTAAGCCCATCTAATAAAATAATTTACATGAACCGGGTTATTCTAAGGGTCAACCTGCCGTTTTGCAGATTCTATCAGATAATGAGGAGGATTTTTGACCATAAATTCACAAGATTGGTTTAGTATATGCCAATTCAATTTTAAAATACAGGTATTCTAATCAGCACTGCCGTACCTTGCGCGGTATGACTAATATCAATTCCCCCATTCATATTTTTATCTCTGGACAACAGTGTCAGCCGTTCCCGACTGATCTGAGTAGATAAGGAATGATGAGGCGAGTTTCCTTCTTCAGGATTAACAGACAATCCAGCTCCATTATCTGTAACCTGAACTTCCAGCATCTTACCTTGAAGTGAAAATCTGACGGTTATCTCTCCTCCCTGCTTTCTGGAACTGACGCCATGAATAATAGCATTTTCAACAAAAGGTTGAATTAACATAGGCGGTACATACAATGCAGATGAATCCAGATCTTCAGCAAGTGTGATACAATAAGTGAAAGCATAATCAAACCTCATCTGCTGTAGACTGAGATAGTTTTCCAAAGTGCTTATTTCTTCCTCGAGCGGCGCCATCTCATCTCGGGACAGTTCGAGGGAACTTCTTAATAACTTACTAAACTGACTCAGGTATTTCAATGCTTTACTTTTTTCGTCAAAACGAATCAGACTTTGCAAAGCAGCCAGTGTATTGAAAATAAAATGGGGTTCCATCTGCGTTCGCAGTAAGCGCTGGTTGAGCATCGCTTTTTCATTTTCGGCTTTCAATTTCCGCTGCCGTTGAATAAAATATAAGAGGATAAAAAAAGTAATTCCCAGTAATGCGGTCAATCCAGTGATGATCAGGTAAAATCTATTCCGTTGAAGGCTGGTGTTTGTCTCCCCAACTTTGAAATTTAACCGCGAAATTGATTGGTCTTTTGACTGTAGCTGATAAAGTGCGGACATTTCAGCAAGGGCTCTTGCATTCTCGTTTTCGTATAATTCGCGATACTGTCTGACTAGTTTCTGCTGTAATCCAGAGGCTGCTTTTAAATTATTTGTTGCGAGCAGGTAACCGGCCTTATTTTGACTATATAAAATAAGATTATTCTCATCTAGACCATCGGGAAAACGGCTGATCAGTTTCTCGCAAAGCTTGAGGTAATATTCGGCGCTATCTAAATTACGTGCTTTAAGGTGGATTGCAGAAAGATCTGCGTAACTATTGAACAAATTCCCACTAAGCCGGCCCTTACTTAAGTCGCCATTAGTCTTTGCATCCTTAAGATCAATATTTCTTCTATACTGACTGTATAAAAGTGCAGAGTCCATCATATCCTTATGCTCGAAATAGGAAGCTTTACGATCATACAGAAATCTTGCTTTATTGTGATCCGGCGCATGATGGTAAACTTGCTCCATTTTTTGGATATAGTGATATAATGAGTCCGAATTGCCATCAGATTGGTAAAAATAAGAAGCCATCTGACTGTAAGCTCTGAACCAGGCAGAATAATCATCTGGTAAACCAGGGAGAATTTTTAATGCCCTTCTATTCATTTCAACCGCGGTGTCATATTGCCGGAGTTTTTGTGCAGATTGTGCCGCTGCGAATAGAATCTGCACCTGTTGTCTGGGCTTTAAAGTTCCTCCATTTACTGCTATTAATAAACGAGCCGCCCGTTGGTAGTAATAATTTTCCTGCTGAATCAAATGCCTGACCATAGCTACATTCCCCAACCCAGAAAATAAAAGAATTTTTTCGGATTCGAATCCCTGCTGATTTTCCATCAGCGACCAGGCTTGCTGCATATGATGTTCTAGCGAATCCTGCTCATCCATTCTAAAATATACACCGGCAATATAGTAATGCAACATAGACTGCATTACAGAATCCTGATAGTAAGGCTGTTGCTTGAGCAGACCGCTCCAATAAGCTAAATGTGTGGCAATAGGGCGTTTATCGTCCTGAAATTTTAAAGCATCTGCTTTAAGCCTAGCGAGTACATCGATTCTATTTGCATCTTTTGCCGGAACGGCCTTCTTTTGCTTACAGCACAACAATCCGGCTGACAATAAAACGATAACAAAAATACTGAAATTACATTTCATCAGTTTAACTTTATCAATCTTTGCAGAACGTATTCCTTTCGGCGTATCGAAACCGGTATTTCCATCTGATTCTTCAACAGAATCGATCCGGATTTAAGATATTTATCTATAAATGCGAAGTTTACTAAAAAGCTTTGATGGGGTCTGAGAAAGAATTGCTCAGGCAACAGTTCATCATAAAATTTAAGGGGTTTAGAAATCATTAACTTTCTGTCATTAGTCAGAAAAAACGTTGTATAGCTTCCTTCACTTTTACAGTATATAATTTCTTTAAGCTGCAGTATCTGAATAAATTCCATCGTATGAAGGACTAGATGGCTGTCTGGCGTTTCTGGAAGTAAATGACTCTTTAAAGCTATTTTAACCTGAGTATCCTGACTAATATCCTTTGCCGCGATATTTCTCCTAACCTTCTCCAGTGCAAGTTTAAGTTCATCCTCGTCCATTGGTTTCAAGAGGTAGTCCAGCGCACCGTATTTGATAGCCTTAATCGCAAAATTGTTAAATGCAGTCAAGAATATTAACTGAAAATCAATATCTTCAAGCTGATTAAGAATGTCAAAAGCGTTGCCATCGGGTAACTGAATATCCATCAGTACCAGATCGGGACGGAGGCTGGTAATCATATCCAGCGCTATAGGTAATCTGGACGCACAGCCGACCACTTCAATATCAGTTTCCTGGCTTAGGAACCATTTTATTTCTTTAATAATGGCGGTCTCATCTTCAATTATCAGGGTACGTATCATCTCTTAAGCTATACTACAAATTCGTGCCTGAAAATTAGACTAATTATTGCAGGTTTTAAAGAAATACGAAACAATCATTTCAATCAATTCATAGTAGCATTATCCTTGATAATTTGATACAGATCTGCAGCCCCACCATCAAAGCGGGTTCCATTCACGAAAAATGTTGGCGTCCCATTGACTCCGCTCCTGGCGCCACTCTCAAAATCGGCCTCAATCTTATCCACTGCGTCTTTACTCCTTAAATCGCGCTCAAAAACCTCGGTATCCAATCCTATCCTTTCTGCCAGCCCTATCAGATGTGTTTCGTTCAGACTGTCCTGATTGGAAAAAAGCAAATCATGCATTTCCCAATATTTCCCCTGTTTTCCTGCTGCTTCAGCAGCCAATGCAGCACCATATGCAAATTTATGAGCGTCTTTCAACGGAAAGTTCCTAAATGTTAGACTTAATACAGAGTTAAACTGATCCAGCATCTCTTCTAAAAGAGGTTCAGCATCACCACATGCAGGACATTGAAAATCTCCATATTCTACAATTTCAAGCTGAGCTTTTTTATTACCCCTGGTATGGTCCTGCTCGCTGATCTCAGGTTTTAATTGTGTTGACATAATTTATGTTTTAAAAATTAACTATTAGATTTATTCAGTTTTCCAATTGCCTCAAGTACTCCGTCTGCGCCCGGGTTAATTTCATCAGGAGAAAGGTAGGACCAGTTAATTAACCCCTGTTTATCGACCAGAAACAACGCTCTCTTACAATACCCGGTCTGTTCATCAAAAACCCCATAAGATTGTGCAACAGCACCATTTGGATGAAAATCGGCAAGCAGGGGGAATTTCACCTGATGCGCATCTGTATACGCTTTATGACAAAACATACTGTCTACTGAAATTCCGAGTAAAATAGTATCTTCTTTATCAAAAATGGATTTCATTGCGCTAAATACGGCTATCTCATCACCGCAAACAGGACTCCAGTCTGCCGGGTAAAATAACAGCACAACATTTTTCCGACCCTTGAAGTCACTGAGGGAAACCGGATTGAAATCGGATGACTGCAAACTGAAGTCTGGTGCTTTTTCGTTTTGTCCTAACATAAAATTGAATTCTATCAAATGGTTAAATCTGACAAAATAACAAACGTGGACGGGCAAAGTTTGCCGGTGTATTAATCAGCCTGCAAGCTGGGGAATAATCAACTTAAAACAAGTGTATTCCGAGTTGGAATCTACAAGCAGGTGCCCGCCATGTGCATGGGCGATCTCTTTAGATATATAGAGTCCAAGTCCAAGTCCGTCTTTACTCTTGCCCGTTTCAATACGCGAAAAAGGTTCAAAAAGTCGCTCAAGCTTACTATCGGGAATTTGATTTCCGGTATTGATTACTTCAAGATGAAATTTCTGAGGGTCGGAAAATGCTTTTACAGTAACTACAGACTCAGCGGTACTATAAGTGAGCGCATTTCCCAGCAGATTTGAAAATAGCTGTGCGATTCTTTTGCCATCGCAGTGAACAGCATAGTCCAGATCGTAAATTGTCTCAATCTTCCGGCCGGGCCAGATCATATTCAGTTCACGGATAACTTCATCAAGATCTTCTCTGATCTTTTCGTTACGTGTGGCATCCAGTGTAATTCCGTCACCAAGCCTGCCTCTGGCGAAATCGAGTACATTCTCAATAAGTCCGGTAATGCGGTAAGAACTATCCTTAATTACATTCACCAGTTTAAGGTCGCGCTCTTTTAGTTCGGACCGTAACAGTAGCTGGGCGCCGTTTCTGATAGCACCAACCGGGTTTCTGAGATCATGTCCCAATATAGCTATAAACTGATCGCGAAGCTCCGAAGTTTTTTGTGCTTCTTGCAGACTTATTTCAGTAATTGTCAGTTCCTGTAATGCATGAAGGTGAAAAGCAATCAGGTCTGCGAATAACTTAAACATTCCCATAACCTGTGGCGTATCGAGAATTGCAGGCTCAGGATCCAGTGAGCACAATGTACCGAAGAAACTGCCATCTTTTGTGATAATAGGTATGGAAATATAGCTTTGAAAACCATACATTTTCGGTGTGGCGTGATCTGCGTAATGCAAATCATTAGCTACATGATTAATGACAACCGGCAATCTTGACATTTGAATTTCATTACAGATGGTCGTTTCAATCTGCAATTCATCGCCTGGCTTAAGACCGAATAGAATTTCATCCCTTACCGCGCAAGTCGTCCAGCTGTCCGGTGTAACCCTGGCAATTGCTGCGAAGCCCATACCAGTAGTTCCGCAAATGACTTCCAAAATCTGATTGATTACAGGAATCTGATTTATTGCGTCGATATCTTTTTGTTTACTATCCAGCTTTTCCTCCAATTTTTTGTTCATAAGCCAATTAATATTGAAATAATTGAACTATACGAATATACGGTAATTTAAAATTAAATCAAACAGACCGGCACCGCAAGGCCGGCATTCACAGTATACTAATAGTTAATTATAATTATAGTATTAGTATAATAAAATTCAAATCACCTTCAGTGTTCCTTCAATATTCGTTCGGTAAGTATTGAAGGAACATTGAAGGAAGTACGAAGGAAGTCCGAACAAAATACGAAGAAACCATTAAGTTAACCAAAACAACATCAACGCAAGATATTTTAACCATTAATTAATAGCGATAAAACACACAGGCTTGAAATCAAAACTGCTATCTTCGCATTTTTACAATCTATAACCGGTGCGCTCTTGAAAAAAATAGTAAAAGTAATGGTAATCACCATTCTTTCAATCCTGGCAATTCTGCTTAGTATACCTTTAATCATTCCTGGAAAAATAGATCAGGAAGTAACCCGGATAATCAACGCTCAGATTGACGGTGAGATCAAATTTGAGAATAGTAATATTTCATTTTTCACACAGTTTCCCTCACTTACAATTAACCTGAACGGCGTATCCTTAAAAGGATCTGCACCCTTCAGACAGCAAGAATTACTGTTAGCCAAGAGATTATCTTTTGGCCTGAATATCCCTTCGTTATGGTCGAAACAGATACGGATTGACGAGATCTATGCCGATCATGCAAAAGTTAATGTCATGGTTGATGAAAAAGGGAATGCAAATTATAACATCTACAAACCAACCGGAAATACTGCCGCTTCAGATTCTACCTCATCAGGAACAGCGTTAAAAATAGAGGCTATTTATTTACTGAACAGTGAGATTAGCTATAAAGACGAGTCGATTCCATTCGAACTGAAGGCCCAAAACCTAAATTACCAGGGCAAAGGTGATTTTAGCAAGGATATTTTTGACCTGAAGAGCCAGCTTACTGCTGATCACATCGATATTTATTACAACCATGTTCCTTATTTGTTACATAAGAAGCTTAACGCTAAATTACTCACCAAAATCAACACGAATTCTCTGGAACTCCAGTTTAACGAAAACAATCTGATAATTAACTCGTTACCTATAAGCTTTATCGGGAAATTCGCATTTCTGAAAGATGGTTATGATTTGAATTTCAAAACCAGGGCTAAAGAAACAGATCTGGCTAATATATTTTCCGCCCTGCCTCCCGCTATGGCCGAACAGTTCAGCCGTACAAAAATTACTGGTTATGCAGAAATTTCGGCATCTCTTACAGGACAATATATCGCTGCAACCCAGCAGATGCCTTCTGCGACATTCAACCTGAAAATACGTGACGGATACATAGAAAATCCAAAGGTTCCTGTCCCTGTAACCAAACTGTCCTTGAATTTGCAGACACGGTTACCGGATTTAAATATGGACCGTCTGTTCATAGATATGGATAGCCTTTATTTTAATATGGGTAAAGATTATGTTGCTGCAGTCTTTAAGCTGGATGGATTAAAAGAACCTGTTTTGAAAACAGATACCCGTACCGACATCGATCTGGAAAAATGGTCCAAAGCTTTTAATATCGAAGGACTGGATCTGAAAGGCAGATTAGTTATGAATCTTAAAGCCGACGGAAAGTTCAGTAAAAAAGTGGTGCGGAGCGGTATTAGAAAAGTTGATACTGTATGGTCCACCGTCCCAAAGTTTTCACTCAGCTCCAGGTTTAGTAACGGTTATCTGAAATTCACTGCTCTTCCTGCGGCAATCGAGAAAATCAGTTTTAATATTACCGGGAAAAATACAGATGGGCTTTATCAAAACACGATGCTTTGCGTTAATGACCTGACTCTGGAAGCACTGAGCAGTTATATCAAAGGCGATTTTCAAATAAAAACCCGCCCCGATCTTCCTTTACAAATAAATTTAAAGGCGCTGCTGAACCTTTCAGATATTGCTAAGGTCTATCCCTTAACAGATCTGGAACTTCAGGGAACGCTAAACTTGGACCTGAGCAGCACGGGACCTTATAACCACGCTAAAAAACTATTTCCAAAAACAAGGGCAACACTTAAAATGGACAATGGTAGTATCAAAACTACGAATTTTCCTGAAGCGCTGACTTCAATTCAGATCGATGCACAACTGTCTAATACAGATGGAACGTTCCGTAATAGTAAGCTAATTATCAAACCCATTTCTTTCCTAATGGCAGGACAGCCTTTTATGTTAAAAGCAGCTGTCAGTGACTTTGAAAACATCCGTTATGATCTCAGCTCAAAAGGTAATATTGATCTGGGAAAAATATATCAGTTCTTCGCTATAAAAGGCTATCAGGTTAGAGGAAATATCTTTACTAATGTACACTTTAAAGGCTTGCAAAGTGATGCAGCTGCCGGCAGATTTACCCGCTTAAGCAATACAGGAACTATACGGATTAAACAATTAAATCTGCAGTCTGATCTGTTTCCAAAGGAATTCCGGATTTCAAGAGGAGATTTCTCTTTCACCAATGAACAGATGAAATTTGATGAATTTAAGGCCGTTTATGGCAGTTCAGATTTCAATCTTAACGGATACCTGGAGAATGTCATGAGTTATGTATTAAATGAGAAATCTAGCCTGAAGGGTATCTTCACTCTGAAAAGTAAAAAAATAAATGCAGATGAATTTATGGTTTATGCAGATCAAAATCCGGTAAAGCCATCCTCAGGATCAAATGGTGTGATTCTGATTCCGGAGAATCTGAATATACAATTCAAAGCCAGTGCCGGACAGGTCGTGTACAGCGGCCTTAAAATACAAAATGCAACGGGGACGATGGAACTGAATAACGGCGCACTTACACTAAAGGATACTGGATTCGATCTGATTGATGTAATGGTAAAAATGGATGCAACTTATCGCAGTACTTCACTTAAATCTGCCGACTTCAATTTTCATCTTTCTGCACAGGATTTTGATATTGCCAAAGCATACCGGGAGATTAAACTATTCCGGGAAATGGCCACTTCGGCTTCTTCAGTTAAAGGTATTGTCGGACTGGACTATCAGTTATCAGGCCGTCTGAACGGAGATATGTTCCCAGTATTGCCATCGATTAAAGGTGAAGGCGTACTTACCTTAAAAAAGGTAAGTCTGATGGGATTTAAAATGATTAATGCAGTGAGCAAAGAGACAAAAAGGGATAGTCTTAAAAACCCAAACCTTAAAGATGTGCAGATCAAATCTCGCATAGACCGCAATATTATGACCATTGAGCGTACGAAAATGCGCATAGCCGGGTTTCGTCCACGTTTTGAAGGTCAGATAAGTCTGGACGGTCATTTAAATATTAGTGGAAGACTGGGTCTGCCACCTTTTGGTTTATTTGGAATTCCACTAAGTATTACCGGCACACAGGAAAATCCGGTGATCAGGCTAAAAAGAAATAAAGACGGTAAACTTGAAGAAACAAATGATGATAATTAATTATATCTCTTGTTTTTTTCTTCCTGCCTGATACGGGCATTATCTATAGAGTGCGACTTGTGGATATCGTCATCCTCCTCTGCTTTATCTGAAAGGGTAGCGTAGTATTTATGGAGCATATCCAGCTCTAATTCAGTCAAATCTTCAATATCGACCATCCTGTTACTTGCATGTCGGCTGGCGGCGATAAGCTCATTTAATTTTAACTGAATTGCTTTGCTTTCTTTGTTTTGAGATTTCTGGATCAGAAAGACCATCATAAAGGTGACAATTGTGGTTCCGGTATTAATAACGAGCTGCCAGGTATCAGAATATTTAAATATGGGCCCGCTCACCGCCCATATTATGACTACTGCAGCTGCAATACCAAATGCCGTGGAGCTACCTGTGAAGCAGGTAATACGATCTGCTATTTTTTCAAACCCGCTGGATGTTTTAGATTTCATTTCGTGTGTTCGTTAGTATAATGAATGATGTCATTTTCGATCCCTAACAAGTCCGCACAAAATTTGTTTAAACGTTTTTTTTTAAAAAAATTCCAATTTTTCAGTCTATTCTCGCCTCTTTCCATCAAAAAGACTATAAAGGTCCAGCTGCTCCTCTACAGATCATTTCAGGCTTGGGAAGTTAATCCTGAGTGGCGACATCACCTGGTAAAAGATATAAAAAGAAACTAACCAGAAGGAGTGATATCACATTTAAAACAGTTGTTATGTCATACGCATATACATACGCCTGCGTACTGACCTCTCCGTTCAGACAATAGAAAAACACTCCTCCTACCAACCCGATTCCCAGCGCTATAGCTGTCTGCTGAAATGTGGAGAATGTACCTGCGGCAGCTCCAGACAAATGAACAGGAATCCCTCTGAGCGCCATTGTCATCAAAGATGGAAGTACTGACCCACAGCCTGTTCCATAAATAAACAAAACCGGGTAGATTATCCACCTGCTTATATCGGCCGACCGGAAGAACAACACGTGAAAAACAAGCGAAATCAGCATAATAACCACCCCGGTCTGTAATACCTTTTTCCCGTAAACAGGTATTAACCTAATTGCAAACAAAGAAGCTGAAACATACCCTGCTCCCTGCGCTACAAAAAAAACACCAGTCTCCGAGGAACTCATCCCAAATCCATTTTGAAACAGAAGGGCATTGATGAGAAAATAAGTATCCTGTACCAGAAAATAAAACAGCACTGCACAAAGACTCAGGTTAAAATCTGTAAATGCAAAAAGCTGCATGTTAATCAACCTGTCTACTCCGGCAATAGTTCCTTTACGTTGGTTAAAAATAAATACAATGAGCAGGATAACGGAAGCCCCGAGACCGAAAAGGCTCCACAACGGCCATCCCAATTCCCGGCCCCTGATTAAGGGGTAAATCAGACAGATTAAAGCTGAAGTGAGCAGCGTGACTCCCATATAATCGAATGAACCGGTTATTTGTCTGGGTGTATCTTCTAATTTCCTCCAGGCCAACATAACTGCAATCAGTCCTATTGGAAGGTTAATCAAAAAGATCAATCTCCAACCTGCTATGATCCAGTCTGTATCTGGCAAAACACCTCCCAGAAACTGACCAATAACTGACGCTGCACCGGCAATACTACCGAAAATACCCATTGCTTTAATTCGTTCCCGCTGTTCCGGAAAATAAAATTGAATATAAGCGATACTTTGAGGGATCATAAATGCGGCACTGACGCCTTGTAAAAATCTCGCAGTATTCAATTGTAATGCTGTCTGCGAGATGCCGCATAAAAGGGAGCTTAAGGTGAAAACGAACATTGCTGTAACAAAAACACGCTTTCGTCCGTATCTGTCACCTATTTTTCCCGCAGTAATTAAAAAGGCAGCATACCCAAGCAGATACAAAGCGATAACGAGCTGGATGTCACCTTCAGTACCATTAATTCCTTTCTGAATTGCCGGAATTGCTACGTTGACAATAAAGATATCAATTACTGCAAGAAACATTGCAGAAGAAACGATCAGCAGCGATATCCACTTGCTCTTTTGTATACTCTTCATAGATTTGGAACGGTTTTAACTAGATTGCAATCACAAATTTGCAAATGCGGAACTGTGTCTGCAAGTAGTTTGATAAACCGTACTAAGTATGAAAAATAATACTAATGCTGACGAGCAGGAATTTACAAATCAGGATTTTTCTGATATTGTCGAAAATAACTGTCCAATGACAAATACGCTTAAAGTTATTGGCGGAAAATGGAAGCTGTTAATACTTCATGCAATTATGTCCGAGTGTCCAGCGAGGTTTGGAGAGTTAAAGAAAAAAATGAAAGATATTACGCAGACCACATTGACCGCGCAACTGCGGGAGCTGGAACGCGACGGAATTCTTTCCCGTAAAATTTATGCCGAAACTCCCCCAAAAGTGGAGTATAAGCTTACGCCTTTAGGCGAAACACTCGTTCCGGTAATCAACACCATTATAGCTTGGGGAAATACGTATTGCAAAAGCAATTTGTAATAATTTGCAAAAAGATGAAATACAACCATCAATTAAGCATATGTGCAATTATAAAAAGTGCTAAATGAAAAAAGGAATGCACTTCAGTCAACTAATTTCTGATGAACAAAATAAAACACACTTTATAAAAAATGCCGGCTTAGCTAAGCCGGCATTACTGAATGAACTTGGTACTTCTAATATAAAGCTTAACGAATATGCTTATCAGATCATCAATTCGGAAAGGTTTAATCCCGAGGGGCTAAGTTCGTCTATAACAATTATTGAATGCGCACTGGCTGATCTAGGACTAACCGGCGGCGGAAATTTCAGCGAGATAAATGCAGCGATCGTTAAATTCGATTTATGTGCTTGTCCCGTAGAATTTGGTACGTATATCAGGCTTGCTTACCTTGAGCAGGCCGAATCTAACGTTGAGACTGTAAATCAAAATCCTCATGGGGCTTTAACTATTTTCTCCAAACCTCTTTTTGAAAATGAAGATTTCCCACGCGGATTATATCTGAGAAATTTTAACAATGCAAAGTGGTTAAGAGGTTATTGCTGTTCAGACGATTATATCTGGACCTCAGATGCCCGGATGATTTTCCAGATTAAACACCCGGATAAGTAACATCTGTTACTTTTTAGACCAAAAAATATTTTATTCATATTTCAGACCATCAACTGGATTTGCTTTAACAGCTTTTTTGGCCTGAATACTTACCGTAATTACGGTGAGTAAAATTGTAATCAATGCACTCATCAGGAATGGAAGCGCCGACAGATCAACGCGGTAAGCAAAGGTTTCTAACCATTTTTTCGTAAGTATATAAGCTACTGGCCATGAAATAATATTAGCGATCGTGACCATTACAAGAAAAGAGCTGTTAATTAACTTAAAAATCTGAATATCGCTTGCGCCAAGGATTTTACGCACAGCAATCTCCTTAGTTCTACCATTGGTGATGTATTTTGCAAAAGCGAACAGACCTAAAATGGCGATAAAAATAGTAAGCATTGCCGCTGCAAAAAATACAGACTGTAGCTGCTCTTGTTTTTTAAAAAGCTTACCATAAAGTTCGTCTAAAAACTCAAACCGAAAGTCTTCGCCATCCTTCGTATTTATTTCTGGCCACTGGGCTTTCAATGCAGCCAGAGCTCCTGCCATTTTACTTTCCTCGATCTTCAGCATGATATGAACCTTCAAGTTCCCACAAGGGTTTTTAATCCCATAGATTGTAGGTTGAACTGCATTTTCGAAACCTTGTGTCTTGAAGTCTTTCACCACACCGACAATTTTATAATCCATATTACAACCTCTGATCAGCTGCCCCACCGGATTTTTCATTCCGTATTTCGCAACAGCGCTTTCATTTATTATCGCCGAATTCGCTGTATCGGTTTTAAACTTCTGTGAAAAAAAACGGCCCTCTTTTAATTTAATGCCTAAGGTTTCGAAATAATCAAAATCTACATCCACAAAATCGATATTTGCTTGTTTTCCGCCGGCAGTATATCCGTTTAATCCACTTTCAGAACCATCAGGAATAGTGGTAGATACCGTAGCCGATTCTACTCCAGGTATTTTCAAAATCTTTTCTCTGACAGGCTTGAATTTAGCAGGGTCATTAAAAATCATGATATTTTTGACGTAAACCACTTGAGTCGCCTCAAAACCAAGATCCTGACTGCGCATATATTTTAACTGCGAATGGATAATAAACAAACCGATAATAAAAATCACGGCAATACTGAACTGGAATACCAGTAAGCTATTCCGTAACCAGTAGCTCTGTTTATTCGTAGAGAAATTTCCTTTTAGCACCATCGCCGGTTTAAAGCCGGATAACACTAACGAGGGATATATACCCGCGATAATAGTAATAAGGCATAATATTACCGGAAGTTGCCAAATCAGACTATTATCAGCATGCCAGATGGATAAATTAATTTCGAACAGATTATTAAATGTAGGCAATATCAACTCTGCCAAAATCAACGCTAAAATAGTCGCTAACAAGCATTGCATGAATATTTCGGTAAGAAATTGAACCGTAATTTGAAAACGATAGGCACCTAATACTTTCTTAACCCCCACTTCTTTAGCGCGTTTGGTTGCCTGAGCGATACTCAAATTCGTGAAGTTGATACATGCAATAACCAAAATCAATACCCCAAGTATCGAAAGTGCAATTAGTATCTTATAAGGTGCATCATTACCTGCTCTTGGTTTTAAATGCAAATTTGCTAAGGGATCTAAAAATGTAGAGATAACCTTGATTTCATCTATGGTCGATTGGTCGGTCTCACCCTTCAACAATTCGGCCCTATATAAATTGGTTATTTTTTGCTCCAGATTTGCTATGTCGGTACCGGGTTTCACCTGAATATAAGTGGTGTAATTGTTATGTCCGTAATTTTCAGACTTTCCCAGCTCATTAGCGATTGACACACCGTCAAAATTTATATTTGAATGCCGGTTACTTGTTATTGAACCATTAATTTTCCCTGTTATACCTGAAGTACTCGGTCCGAATCCGACCATTTCCGGACTATTATCTGTTTTATCCGGAAAAAGTATCTGCATACTTTCAGTACTTAAATAAGCAAGCCTTTCGATGTCACCAGTCGGCTTTTCTAATCCTCCGATAGGCTGTAAATCCAAAATTTTAGCCGCATTATAATCAGCCTGTAGGAAATTTTTAGCAAAAACTGTTTTATCACCATTTTTAATCACCAGTTCCCAAGAAGGATCGAGCTTGGTAATACCTGCAATTTCTACTTCTGGAAAATTATGTTTGATCGCTTTAGCAAAAGGAGGAGCTGTATAGTTGGTCTTGAAATCCGGGTATATTCTTCCGACTACGTAAATATTATTGTAATTGGGATTTGATTTATCGAAACTCGTCTCATAATTAAAATACATTATTACCAAAATAAAAGCGGCCAGCGCAATGGCTAAACCACCCACATTAAGTGATGTAATACCGACATTTTTCTGAATGTTTCGCAAGGCTATTTTTAAGTTCAGTCTAAACATACTCATATGAATTGATCTAATCGGGCAGCTGCCCGGCGGTTTGGTATGGCTAGCTGTAAACCAAGTACATGCCAAAAGCAAATCAGGTACATAAACTACTATAAAACAACAACTTGAGTCAAAATACTCAGCCCAAAACGGTCGTAAATGAACAGTTTATGAGCGAAATCGTACAGTTACTTAGCTGAGCAACACGCGAATTTGCCTTAAGAACGATCCCCAACCAGCACCTGTACATTTCTACTGATATTGTATTACCAGCTAACTCCACATCTTTTTCAAATCTTCATATAAGATTCTACTATTTATTGATTGTATACCAGAGCGACACCAAACCTGTTTTATATGTTTTGCTTTTCTGGAGTGTTAATTTGACTGATTTATTCTGCTTATGAAAAAGAGATTTGCCACTACCCAGGAGTATGGGGTGTACCGACAACCACAATTCGTCCACAAGGTTTTCTTTCGCCATTTGGCCCTTCTATGTATCCGTCTAATGTTACTGCGTTTGTAAAGTTCATTTTCAATAACCGCTACCGGTGTACTCGTATAGTTCACAAATAACTCCACACAAGCATCAGGCAGCACCCGTATCTGATTTGTATCCGTTTCTTCATCGCAGTTCATCGTGCATATCATCTTCACGTAGAGCCGGAGTCTGGGAATGACTTCATAACTTTGGATCTGCATAGCCAATAAAAATATAAATTTTCGTGTTGATCCGAAACTTCTCTCTAACTACAGCTTTAGAAAATAATTGAATTTCGTTGTTAAGAGCCATGCTGGCCGTAAAACAGATCGTACGCTTAGTAGGATTAAAACAAAAAAGCCTCACATTTCTGTGAGGCTTTTCGTGATCCCGCTGGGATTCGAACCCAGGACCACTACATTAAAAGTGTAATGCTCTACCAGCTGAGCTACGGAATCATTACCCGTTTTGAGGGAATGCAAAAGTAGAAATTATAATTTGTTTTGCAAATTATGGAATAAAAAAAACTGACTTAAATGCACAAAACACTGTTTTACAGTCAGATTAGTTTATAAACCGATCCTGCCGGGCAACAAAACGGCCACTCTAACTGAGCGGCCATTTGTTGATTTGCTGCTATAAACCCTTATTTCGCGGGTTTGCTGCTCATATAAAATGTTAATTTTCCTCCATTTACAATATCTGTATGACGAATCTCCTGGTTTGTAATCAGCTTACCATTCAATAATACCTTTTGAACATAGACATTCTTATCACTTTGGTTAATTGCATCAACAGTGAATGTTTTTGCGTTCTCTAGTTTAAGTACGGCAGATTTTACAGCAGGACTACCCAGCGAATAAGTATCTGACCCTGGTGATACCGGATAAAAACCTAAAGAAGAGAACATGTACCATGCACTCATCTGGCCACAATCATCGTTACCGCCTAAACCGTCAGGAGCAGCCTTATACTGCATTTTAAGGATCTTTCTAACACGCTCCTGTGTTTTCCACGGCTTACCTGCCCAGTTGTACAGATAAGCTACGTGATGGGCAGGTTCGTTACCATGAACATAACCACCAATGATACCCTCACGTGTAATGTCCTCGGTGTCGGCAAAGAACTCATCAGGCAGGTGCATAGTAAATAAAGTATCCAGTCTGGCTGCGAATTTTTGCTTCCCTCCCATTTTCTCTATCAACGCTACTGGATTATGCGGAACAAAGAAACTATAGTTCCAGGAGTTACCTTCAATAAAACCCTGCCCGTGTGTGCTCATGACGTCAAACTTCGGCAGAAATTTACCTGAAGCATCTTTAGCACGCATGAATCCAGTAGAGGGATCAAAGTTATTATTCCAGTTTGCTGAACGTTTCATATACGTCTCATATACATCCTGTTTATTCAATTTTTTCGCTAATTGTGCGATACACCAATCATCATAGGCATATTCCAAGGTATTGGAAATCGAAGTACCACTTTTCTCAGCAGGGATAAAGCCTTTGTCAATATATTCTCCGATACCCTCATAATCTCTGCGGTTCGAAGTTGTAATACAGGCTGCCAGAGCGGCTTCCGGATCACCGGTATAAACCCCTTTGATAATGGCATCTGCGACCACTGAAACACTATGGTATCCGCTCATACACCAGTTATCATTCGCATAATGTGACCAGACAGGAAGCATTTTGATCGTACTCTGATCAAAGTGAGCCATCATGGATTTAACCATATCGTTGTTTCTGGATGGTTGTATGATGTTGAAGAATGGATGTAACGCTCTATAAGTATCCCATAATGAGAAGGTCGTGTAATTTTGAAAACCTTCGGCTTTGTGCACATTCTGGTCCAGCCCCTTGTATTCACCGTTCACATCTGTATACAACGTTGGGTTAATGAATGCATGGTACATCGCAGTGTAGAAGTTCACTTTATCCTCTTCTGAAGTATTAACCTGGATCTTATTCAGCTCCTTATTCCAACTTTCCCTGGCCTGTTCTCTTACTTTATTAAAGTCCCATCCCGGCACTTCTGCGCGCATGTTTTCTAACGCATTTTCCTGGCTAACCGGCGATAATGCGAATTTGATCTTCACTTTCTCCTGTTCAGCAGTTTCGAAGTCAAAATACATTCGCAGGTTTTTCCCGGCAAGCTCAGGGAAGTTTTTAGTCTGGTCAAATTTACCCCAAAACCCTCTGTATGCCTGTTTTTTATCATAGTTCTTTTGTCCGTAGCTTTTAAAAGGCTTGGAGAATGTCATTGCGAAATATACAGTCCTTGTTCTTGCCCATCCGCTGGTTTGACGGTACCCGGTAACCAGGGTATCATTTACCACGCGCACATACGTCCAGACATTTTTATCATCATAATTATAAATTCCGGCCATCAGATCTAAAATAATATGGGAATCGTCTGATTTTGGGAAAGTATATTGATGCATGCCAACTCTTGCTGAGGCGGTAAGCTCTGCCAAAATCTGGTCGTCTTCCAGTTTTACTTTATAATATCCTGCTTCTGAAATCTCCTGGTCATGGGAAAATGCAGAACGGTAACCGTTTTTAGGATTATCTGCGGTTCCCGGATTAAGCTGTAGTTTGCCTTGTGTAGGCATAATTAGGAAATCTCCCAGATCAGAATGTCCTGTACCACTAAAATGTGTGTGGCTAAATCCAACGATGGTCTTGTCCTCGTATTTATAACCTGCGGTGTAATTATATACTGGTCCGTTATACTTCCCGTTAAGCTCGTACGAGATTGTATCAGTTTCAGGACTCAGCTGCACCGCGCCAAAAGGGACGGTAGCACCGGGATAAGTATGGCCCATTTTCTGCGTACCTATGATAGGCTTTACATACTTTGCCAAGTCTTGCTGCGCAGCCGCTATAAAAGGGATACACAGCAAACCAACGATTAATTGTTTTCTCATTTTGTTTTATTAGTGATTTGGTTTCGTTCGTGATTTAAAGGTAATGAAGCTACACCCAGCTTTTATAATCCCTCCAGATTATTAATGAATGTTTCTGCTGGCTAATATATCATATAATTTTAAAAACAGTATTAAACTTACTGCTATATCGTTTAACTAGACCAAAACAGCTCCTTTTTACAAGTATCTGACCGGTCAAAAAAGAATGTTTAATTAAAATCAGTTATTTTTGTATCATATTAAATTACAATGAGTAAAAGGGGTAGAATTCTGGTAGCCATGAGTGGCGGTGTTGATAGTTCGGTAGCTGCAGTAATGCTACATGAACAGGGTTATGAAGTAATTGGCCTGACCATGAAGACCTGGGACTATGCAAGCTCCGGCAGTAATAGCAAAGAAACAGGATGTTGCAGTCTGGATAGTATCAATGATGCACGGACTTTAGCGGTTAACTATGGTTTCCCGCATTATATATTAGATATCAGAGATGAGTTTGGTGATTTTGTTATCGACAATTTTGTTGATGAATATCTTGCTGGCCGTACGCCAAATCCATGTGTATTATGCAATACGCATATCAAATGGGAAGCGTTGTTAAAGAGAGCTAATAAACTGGATTGCGAATTTATTGCAACCGGGCATTATGCAAATATCAGACAACACGACAACAGCAGGTATGTCATTTCTAAAGGGAAAGATGAAAATAAAGATCAGAGCTATGTGCTTTGGGGGGTTTCTCAGGAAAACCTGGCACGGACTCAGTTCCCTTTAGGTTCTTTTGCCAAATCGGAAATCAGACAGATGGCTCTTGATATGGGACAAGAAGAACTGGCAAAGAAAAGCGAAAGCTATGAGATCTGCTTTGTTCCCGATAATGATTACAGGGCATTTCTGAAACATAAAGTTGGCGACCTGGAAGAACGTGTAGCAGGTGGTAATTTTATTACCAGTAACGGTATGGTTGTCGGACAGCATAAAGGTTATCCATTTTACACGATCGGACAGCGTAAAGGATTAGGTATTGCTTTTGGCGAGCCTATGTTTGTAACGCAGATCCTTCCTGAGAGTAATACTGTGGTATTGGGACGGGCTGATGAATTGGAGAGAAGAGAAGCTATGGTCAGAAATGTAAATCTGATTAAGTATGCAAATATCCAAGAGCCTATGGATAATGTTATCACTAAAATCAGATATAAAGATGCTGGTATGTTAAGTACTATTGTCGAGGAAAAAGACCGTATGCGGGTAGTTTTCGACCATAATGTATCTGCTATAGCACCTGGCCAGTCTGCAGTATTTTATGAAGGTAACGATCTGCTTGGCGGCGGTTTCCTTTGTTAAGCTTTAAATAACACAAGAGATCAAAAAAAAAGAGAAATCCAGCTATAGCTGGATTTCTCTTTTTTTTTGATCTCTAACTGAATTTTACAAGTTCTTAGTCAGCTCAGGGCTTAGCGGAGTAACTTTAGAACGGAAACGATGTACCAATTCTCCTTTTTCATTAATCAGGAATTTCTCGAAGTTCCAGTTAATATCACCGGTAAAATCAGGATTTTTTGCACTGGTCAGATATTTGAACAATGGATTAATGTCCTCCCCTTTTACGCTTACTTTTTCACTTAACAGGAAGGTCACTCCAAAATTCTTTTTACAGAAATCCTGGATCTCCGCATTTGTGGAGAGTTCCTGTCCGCCGAAATTTCCAGCAGGGAAACCGATCAGGACAACGTCCTTACCATATTGCTTATGCAACTTTTCCAGGTCTTCGTATTGTGGTGTGTAGCCGCATTTTGAAGCTGTATTCACAATAAGAATTTTCTTACCCTTAAATTTTGAAAGCTTAACTTCCTTTCCATCAATGGTTTTAAAAGAGAAGTTGTAAATACTCTCAGGCGGGGTAAACAACAGGCTTAATAAGATCAGTAGTGTATTCATGACTATTCATTTATTTTATATTCGAATATATGCACAAATATCGTACTGAATTATAACCTTAAAGTAAACTTCCTTTCGGAAAATTTAGCCACCTACCTGAAAGACAGGCTCAGTTTCATCATTTTAAGCTAGAATAAGTGTTCAAGAATGCTCGCTTTTCACATTTATTATAGGTATAATTTTGATTTTCGCCTTATTTATAGTTTTATTTGCAGAAAAACGTTCTGAATGGCCAAAAATTTATTAATAGTTGAATCACCTGCAAAAGCAAAAACCATAGAGGGATATTTAGGTAAAGATTTCCTCGTTAAATCCAGTTATGGGCACATCCGTGATCTGGTAAAGGGAGATATGGGTATTGACACTGAAAATAATTTTGCCCAGACCTACGAAGTCCCTGCAGATAAAAAGCAGGTGGTAGCAGAACTTAAAAAACTAGCGAAAGAAGCCGAAATGGTATGGCTTGCTTCCGATGAGGACCGCGAAGGGGAAGCAATTTCCTGGCACTTATTTGAAACGCTCGGTCTGAAAGAAAATAAAACTAAAAGGATTGTTTTTCATGAGATCACCAAACCAGCCATTCTTAAGGCTATTGAATCTCCGAGAACAATTGATTATAATCTGGTCAATGCACAACAAGCAAGAAGAGTACTGGATAGACTGGTAGGATTTGAATTGTCACCGGTATTATGGAAAAAAGTAAAACCGTCACTCTCTGCAGGCAGGGTACAATCAGTGGCTGTCAGATTAATTGTCGACCGGGAGAGAGAAGTCAATAAATTCAATGCGGCTGCAGCTTTTAAAATTAGTGCGAAGTTTAGCACTGGTACTGCAAGGGAAACTGTTAAAGCGGAATTACCACAGCGCTTTGAAAAGGAAAATGACGCAGAAAAATTCTTACAAGATAATATAAAGGCTACTTACAAAATAAGCAGCCTGGAAACAAAACCGGCAAAAAGAAACCCCGCAGCACCTTTTACTACTTCTACTTTGCAACAGGAAGCTTCCAGAAAACTTGGATTCTCGGTTTCAAGGACTATGCAGGTTGCACAAAGATTATACGAAAGTGGTAAGATCACTTACATGAGAACAGACTCTGTGAATTTATCGGAAACAGCTTTGACTGCTGCTGCCAATGAAATAAATTCGGCTTACGGAAGTAAATATCATCAGCCAAGAACCTACAAAACAAAGTCTGCAGGTGCACAGGAAGCTCACGAAGCCATCCGCCCTACTTATTTTGATCAGCATACTGTAACTGGCGACGGTTCAGAACAACGCTTATATGAACTGATCTGGAAAAGAGCTATTGCCTCCCAGATGAGCGAAGCTCAATTTGAAAAAACAACTGCTCATATCGCTATCAGCACACGTCCGGAATACCTGGTTGCGGAAGGCGAAGTCATGAAATTTGACGGATTTCTTAAAGTATACCTGGAATCCAGCGATGATGACGAAAATGATGAACAGGAAAACGAAAACATCCTCCCTCCTTTAGCTAAAGGTCAGGATTTACAGCTGACCGTAATGCAGGCGATCGAAAGATTTTCCCGCCCGCCAGCAAGATATACCGAGGCAAGCCTGGTTAAAAAACTAGAAGAGCTAGGCATCGGAAGACCATCAACTTATGCGCCTACGATCTCTACCATTCAAAACCGTGGATACGTTGTCAAAGAAGATCGTGATGGAAGAAGCCGTTCATTCGGATCTATCTTATTGGAAGAGGGAAAAGTAAGCAAATCGATTAAAACCGAAATTACAGGTGCTGAAAAAGCTAAATTATTCCCAACTGATATCGGAGAAGTGGTAAATGACTTTCTTGTAGAGCACTTCACGGGAATTGTAGATTTCAATTTCACTGCTAAAGTGGAGAAAGAATTCGATGAGATTGCGCAGGGGCTGCAGAACTGGACTACGATGCTCCACGCATTCTACAAGCCGTTTCATAAGGAAGTTGAAGTAACTACCGAAACTGCAGACCGTGCAAATGGTGAGCGTCTGCTGGGTATAGATCCGGTTAGTGGAAAAAATGTATATGCTAAAGTAGGTAAATTCGGCCCCCTGGTTCAAATTGGCCAGAATGACGATGAAGAAAAACCTAAATATGCCAGCCTGATGAAATCCCAGTCTGTTGGGACGGTTACTCTGGAAGATGCATTGGAACAATTCCGACTGCCATTTCAGCTGGAAGACTACCAGGAGAAGGAAGTAAGTGTCGGCGTAGGTAGGTTCGGACCTTACGTTAAATGGGGCGAAGCGTTTATTTCAGTCCCTAAAAATGAAGATCCGTTAACGATTGATTACGCAAGAGCGAAAGAAATCATCGATGAAAAAATCACGGCTGACGCACCAGTAGCACATTACCAGGGACTTCCAGTTACCAAAGGTACCGGAAGATTCGGGCCTTTCATTAAATGGAATGAATTGTTTATTAATGTTCCAAAGGCTTATAATTTCGACTTTCTTTCTGACAGTGACATAGCCGAATTGATTGCTAAAAAAGTAGAAAAAGAGGCAAATCGTTATATTCAGCAATGGCCGGAAGAAAAAATTGCATTGGAAAATGGCAGATGGGGTCCGTTTATTCGTTTTGGTAAAGACATGCTGAAACTAGGAAGAAATCCAGTCACCAACGAAAAATACACTCCAGAAGATCTTTCCCTTCTTACATTAGAGGAAGTGAAAAAACTGATTGTGGAACAAGTTCCAAATGCTTTTGAACCTAAGACAAAAAAGAAAGCAGCGGTCAAAAAAACTGCCACAGCCAAAACTACGGTGAAAAAAGCACCCGCTAAAAAAGCAGCTGCTAAAAAATAATTAGTTCTAATCTATGCGGATCATCCTGATAAAAGGGCTGATCCGCATTTTTATTTCGTTTATTTAATCAATTAAAATAATGAAAAAGGATCTACCGGAAAATAAAGTTGAAGATATGGCCATGGCAGTGGTCTTGATGAGTGAGACTCCGGAAGTAAAAAACTGGTCTGTATATCTTGTCAATATGAAAAATGTTCAGATAGATAATGTATTAATCAGTTCGAAGGGTTACGGTGAAAAAGATGGCAGACAAGTAAAGACTTCTGTACTCAGACACTTTTTGGGTGACATGCCGGCAAATTCTTTCAAAGGGGTAGAAGCAATTGATCCAGAAGTATTTGGACTAACAAATGAGTACTGGTTAAGCTACTACATTGATGGTACTATCTATGACAAAAAATTCATCTTCCTGCCAGAAAGTATTGTCGAAGAAAATCTGATCAGAATTCCGTTGGTTAATAAGCCAGGGGTAATGATTAAATAATTTTCAATGGTTCTGCATTTTTGCGTAATTTTAGGACAATACCTCTAATTTTACCTTATGAAGACGCCAATTCCGCAAAAGAATAAAATCATAATCTTAAGCATAGTGGCAGCGCTCGTTATCGGAGTCGCTGCTTTTTTTATTTTCAGAAAAGACAAAACCAATGAAAATAAACAGGCTTATGCTAAATATATTGAAGCATACACCTCTGGTGTTGTATCTAAAAAAAGTACGATCAGAATTCAGCTGGCGGGACAGGTCAATACAATTGGAGAAATTGGCAAACCTGATGAAAGAAAACTTTTCAGCTTCTCCCCTTCCCTAAAAGGTAAAACATTCTGGATCGATGCGCAAACTATCGAGTTCAGACCGGATGAGGAACTTGAGTCAGGAGAAAATTACAAGGTTAGTTTTAAACTCGACAAAATTACACCTACCGAGAAAGGTTTGGAAGAATTCGATTTCGGCTTCCGGGTAATTCAGCCAGGGATGGCAATCAGCCAGGAAGGCCTGGTTTCCCAGAATAATACATCATTAAATTACATGAAGCTAAAGGGCGAAATCAGTACTGCTGATCAGGAAGATCCAAAGCTGATTGAGCACGCACTCGAACTGGAATTCCCACAAAAATTAAAAATAAAATGGCAGCATAACGCAGCTGCAAATACATCGACTTTCCAGATTGACAGCATTAGAAAAACCGGGAATGAGCAGAAATTTGAAATAAAATGGTCTGGGAAGCCCATAAATGCTGATCAAAAAGGTAAAATAGAACTACCCGTCCCAGCCCTTGGCGTTTTTAAAGTGATGGATGTTCGTGCGGTACAGCAGCAGGAAGATTATGCTTTGGTACAGTTCTCCGAACCGGTAGGTATTGGACAGGATTTAAATGGTTTAATTAGCTTGAGCAATACAGGCGAACTCAAATACACGATTGATGGCAGTCAGGTTAAAGTTTATTCTCCAGCAGCACTCCTGGGTAACTATACGCTGACAGCCAACAAAGGAGTCGTTAATAGTAATGAAAAAACATTGCAGTCTGCTGTATCTGCCAATCTGTTGTTTGAAAATAAAATGCCATCTGTGGTTATTGCAGGTAGTGGAACAATCTTGCCGAATTCCGGTAAACTTGTTTTGCCTTTCGAGGCGACAAACCTTAAAACAGTAGATCTAACTATTGTGAAGGTATATGAAAATAACCTCCCTCAGTTTTTCCAGACCAACAACTATAAAGACGCGGGGGAACTCAGGCGTGTAGGAAAACCGCTATTGCAGAAAAAAATCAGACTGGACGAAGATAAAACACTGAACCTTCACAAAAAGAACCGGTTTGTATTGGATCTGGATGACATCATTAAAACCGAACCAGGGGCCATGTACCGTATTACCCTTAGTTTCCGGCAATCTTATAACCTGCTCAATTGTAACGATGCAGGCAATTCTGAAAACGCTTCTGATGAAGACCAGGACTACGGTTATTATGGCCAGAAAATAGATGAAGATGATGATTTCTGGGCGAATTATGACAGATATTATTCTGGTGGTTATAATTGGAATGACAAAGATAATCCATGCACACCGTCCTACTATACCAACGATAAATGGGCCTCCAGAAATCTCTTGGTTTCCAATATAGGTTTGGTAGCTAAAAGAGGTAATGATAATTCTATGCTCGTGGTAGCAACAGATTTGTTGACAACTAAAGGATTGAGTGGCACAACTCTTGAATTACTGGATTACCAGCGTCAAGTGATCCTGAGCACAAAAACAGATGGAGAAGGTATGGCTACTTTCGAATTAAAAAGAAAGCCATTTCTCTTAATTGCAAAAAATGGATCTGAACGGGCTTACCTGAAACTTGATGACGGAAATTCACTCCCTTTAAGCCGGTTTGATGTCGGCGGAGAACAGGTGCAAAACGGATTGAAAGGATTGATTTATGGAGAGCGTGGGGTTTGGCGCCCGGGAGATTCCTTGTTCCTTTCTTTTATCCTGGAAGATAAATTGAAAAAACTGCCCCCATCCTACCCGGTGACATTTGAACTTTACAATCCACAGGGGCAACTTTATAAAAAGTCGGTAAGTGCCTCTCCTATCAATGGTTTTTATAATTTCAAAACAAGTACTGAGAATGGCTCTCCAACCGGAAACTGGAATGTAAAAGTAAAGGCAGGTGGCGCTACTTTTCAAAAAACCTTAAAAGTTGAAACAGTAATGCCTAACCGGCTCAAAATTGACTTTAATATCGGCAACAGGACTTATCTCGGAACTGGTAACCAGACACCTGCGACTTTAACGGCCAGCTGGCTATTCGGTTCTCCCGGTAAAGATTTGAAAGCCAAGGTTGACGTGAACCTAAATCCGATGAAAACTACTTTCAAAGGGTTTGAAGGCTATCAGTTTGATAACCCCACAGCGAGCTACCCGTCCGAAATAAAAACTATTTTCGAGGGCAGGCTAAATGGCGAGGGAAAAGTTTCGGTCAACACCAATCTTAATGAGAATAATGTAGCTCCTGGTATGTTAAAGGCCAACTTTACGACCAAAGTGTTTGAAGCCGGCGGGAACTTCAGCATCGACAATTTTTCGATTCCTTATCATGTTTTCCAAAATTATTATGGTATTAAGGCACCTCAGGGAGAAAAGTTGAGCGGAATGCTTGTTACGGGCAAAGACCATATTTTCGACCTGGTAAATGTCGACCGTAATGGTAAAATGACAGCTGGAAACAAAGTGGTACAGTTGGAACTATATAAGGTGCAGTGGCGCTGGTGGTGGGAACAAGATGACCAAAACTCTTTCGCCAATTTCACGCAAAATGAATATAACAAACTAGTTAGTAAGGAGACTATAAATCTTGAAAACGGTAAAGGAAAATGGAAACTTCGCGTGAATGAACCTGAATGGGGCCGGTACCTGATACTTGTCAGAGATCTGAACGGCGGGCATGTGACCGGACAATCTGTTTATATCGACTGGCCAGGTTGGGCACAGCGCGAACAAGGGAACAATCCTACCGAAGCATCTATGTTATCTTTTACCGCCAATAAAACTAAATATAACGTAGGTGAAGATATTGTGCTGACCATCCCTACCGGTAAGAATGGCCGTGCCTTAATCTCAATCGAAAACGGCAGTAAAGTACTTAAGACATTCTGGACCGATACAAAAGCCGGACAGACGCAATTTAAATTTAAGGCTGACAAAGAAATGGCCCCCAATGTTTTCGCTAATATTACTTTGCTACAGCCACATGCACAGACCATTAACGATTTACCGATCCGAATGTACGGTGCAATTCCATTATTTATTGAAGACAAGCAAACGACATTAAATCCTGTGATAACCATGCCCGATAAAATCAGGCCGGAAACACAGAGCAGCATCAAAATATCAGAGAAAAGCGGTAAAGCTATGACCTATACTATCGCACTTGTAGATGAAGGACTGCTCGACCTTACTCGTTTTAAAACACCTGACCCCCACGCAGTTTTTTATGCCAGGGAAGGTCTGGGAGTTAAAACATGGGATCTTTTTGATCAGGTACTTGGCGCATGGGGTGGAAATCTGGAAAGAATCCTCAGCATTGGTGGAGATGGCAACCTTAACCGTAATCTTAATCCTGCAAAAGCAAATCGCTTTAATGCAGTGGTCAAATATATGGGACCATTTAAGCTGGGCAAAGGTGAAACACAAACCCATCAGTTCAAGTTACCGCAATACATCGGTGCAGTGAGGGCCATGGTTATTGCCGGACAGGACGGTGCTTATGGTAATGCCGAAAAATCGGTACAGGTCAAAAAGCCACTGATGGTATTGGCAACCCTTCCAAGGATAATCGGACCGGGTGAAAGATTTACATTGCCAGTAACTGTTTTTGCTACAGAAAACAACCTAAAACAGGTTAATGTAAAACTGGAGACACAACGCCTGAACGTAATCGGCACTAAAGATAAAACACTTAGTTTCGCAAAACCTGGTGAGCAGATGGCTTATTATGAAGTTACGGTTCCCCAGCAAACTGGAATTGCGAAAGTAAAAATCACCGTTCAAAGCGGCACTGAGAAAGCTTCTTACGATCTGGAAATGGATATCAGAAATCCAAACCCGTATATAACTCAGGTAATTTCGACTACAATAGAGCCGGGTGCAACATGGACTTCTCCTTATACGCCAATTGGCATCAGCGGAACAAATTCCGGAAGTCTGGAAATTTCCGGAATTCCTGCGATTAATTTAAAAAAGCGCATGGCATTTTTGATCCAATATCCTCATGGATGTGTAGAACAAACGACGTCAGCAGTTTTCCCTCAACTCTATCTGGATAAGCTGAGCCCACTTTCTACACAGGAAAAAACCAAAACAGATCAGAATATCCGCGCTGGTATAAACAAATTGCGCAGTCATCAAACAACAGATGGCGGACTGGCCTATTGGCCTGGAATGCCGTCAGCTGACGAATGGGGAACTAATTATGCTGCTCACTTCCTCGTTGAGGCTCAACAAGCAGGCTATACTTTACCTGTAGGAATGTTAGACGAGGTACTGCGCTATCTAAAAAACAAAGCTACTGCATGGGTTCCTAATAGTAATAATTTCTATGGTGGTGACCTTTCGCAGTCCTACCGTCTCTACGTTCTTGCACTGGCAAGAAAACCAGAAATGGCTGCGATGAACCGTTTAAGAGCGTTTGAATATTTATCTGTAACCGCTAAATGGAGATTGGCTGCAGCTTATCAGCTCGCCGGGCAAGCTTCTGCGGCAAATGCATTAATTAAAGGTTTGAATATCGATATTCAGCCTTATCAGCAGCTGGGTGGAACGTATGGCTCGGCTATTCGAGATGAGGCAATGATTTTGGAAACACTTACCCTGATGGGTCAGAAAGGCCGGGCTACACAGTTATTACAAGGAATTGCGGCCAAATTAGGTCAGGATGAGTGGTATAGTACGCAAACTACTGCATATAGCTTACTGGCTATAGCGAAATTCTGCGGTGCTAACAAAGGTGGAAATATCCAATATAATTATCTCATCGATGGAAAAAAAGGCAGCTATAATTCCAGCGGTTTCTTAAGTAGTATTCCATTAAGCTTTAAAGGGGCCAATGCATCGGTCACGAATAATGGCAAGTCCTTACTTTTTGCCCGTTTGATTTTGGATGGACAACCGGCACCGGGACAATACACTGCGAAAACTCAGGACCCTAATATTCTGGATATGAAAGTGAGTTATAAATTGCTGAACGGTAAACCTCTTAACCCGGCAAAGTTAGCTCAGGGACTAGATTTCTACGCTGAGGTAGTCATCAAAAATCCTGGTAAAATGGGGCTTTATGAACAAATGGCGCTTACACAGATTTTCCCTTCCGGATGGGAAATTATCAATACCCGCCTGAATGACAATGAAGGTATACTGGCCTCCTCTCCATATACTTACCAGGATATTAGAGATGACCGTGTATTAACGTATTTTAACCTTAGAGAGAATGAAACGGTGACGTATAAAGTGCTGCTAAATGCCGCGTATTTAGGCCGATATTATTTATCTGCCGTTTCTGCCGAAGCGATGTACAACAACCAGATCAGTGCTGTAGAAAATGGAATGTGGGTAGAAGTGACGCCATAAAATGTCAGGGAAGAACCGCTATTTAACTCCTTTTTTACTTGCAGACTTATTCGTCTTATTACTGACAGCTACATTTTTATTGTTGCTGCCTGCAAGACTATTCCGTACACCGACCTCCTACGTATTGGAGGCTTCAAATGGTACCCTTTTAAGCGCCGCCATTGCCAGTGACGGGCAATGGCGTTTCCCACAAGCGGACACTGTTCCTGAAAAATTCACTGATTGTATTCTGGTTTTTGAGGATAAGCGTTTCTTTCAACATCCGGGAGTAGATTTGCTGGCACTAAGCCGGGCGATGAAACAGAATTTCAATGCAAAAAGTATAGTTAGCGGAGGAAGTACGCTCAGTATGCAGACCATTCGTTTAAGCCGCAGAAAAGAACGGACTGTTTGGCAAAAAATTTACGAAATTATCCTTGCCGTACGGCTTGAAATCAGTTATAGTAAACTGGAAATCCTACAGCTATACGCTTCAAATGCTCCTTTTGGAAGCAATGTTGTCGGGCTGGAAGCCGCTGCATGGAGATATTATGGCAGAAGCCCACAAACACTTTCATGGGGTGAAATGGCAACACTTGCGGTATTGCCCAATAGTCCCAGCCTTGTTCACCCGGGTAAAAATTCGGCAAGACTGATCACCAAAAGGAACAACCTTCTTGACGCACTTGTAAGTGCTGGTAAATTAGATCGGGCCAGTGCCGATTTAGCCAAGCTCGAGCCTATCCCCGCCCAACCCAGACCTCTGCCTCAGGAGGCGCCGCATCTGCTGAACAGGTTTAGAACAGCCAACTCACGTGCAGGAAATTATTCGACCAGACTTCATTCGACACTTCAGGAAGATTTGCAGATCAGGCTTAATGGGATGCTAAAAAGATATCAGAACCGATACCGTGCCAACGATATTAATAATATCGCTGCACTTGTTCTTGATGTCAAAAAGGGAACAGTAATAGCTTATGCAGGTAATATCTACCAGCCGGATAATGCCGAAATGGAAAGTCATGTGGATATGATCCGTGCCCCCAGGAGTCCGGGAAGCACATTGAAACCAATATTATATGCGAGCATGCTTACCGAGGGTTACCTGTTGCCACAAACATTGATACCGGATATTCCCACTCAAATCGGGAACTATAACCCACAGAACTACGATTTAGGTTATGATGGCGCCATTCCCGCCAATCAGGCACTGAGTCGCTCTTTGAATATTCCCGCGGTTAGAATGCTCCAAACTTACAAATATCCCAGATTCTATGATCAGCTGAAAAAACTCGGTCTCAGTACATTATCTCAACCCGCTGATCATTACGGCCTTTCCTTAATTCTTGGAGGCAGTGAAGTGACCGCCTGGGATCTTTCAACCATTTATCTTGGGATGGCAAGATCGCTTAACCATTATAACGATTATAGTGGCAAATATAATCCCTATGACTACCAGGAGCCTGTATATAATCAACAACAAGCATTAATAAAACCACGCGAAAGCGAACTCCTGCAAAGCAATTTATTGAATAATGGAGCCATCTGGAATACTTTTAATGCCATGGAAGAAGTGATGCGTCCGGGTGAAGAAGGCTTATGGGAACAATTCTCATCCTCGCGCAGAGTCGCATGGAAGACTGGAACGAGCTTCGGTTTCCGGGATGGCTGGGCTGTCGGACTTAACCCTGATTATGTAATCTGTGTCTGGGTAGGTAACGCAGATGGAGAAGGGCGTCCTGGTTTAACAGGTGTAGAAGTGGCTGCCCCCGTTCTATTTGATATATTCAAACTTCTGCCAGCGGGAAAATGGTTTGTTAAACCTGCGCATCAATTAAGTCAGATCAGGATATGCAGACAAAGTGGTTTTAAAGCTGGCCCTTATTGCCCCGATATAAAGATAGAGGAGACATCACCGTCGGGCGAAAAAACATCTCCCTGCCCTTATCACAAAATGATTCATCTGGATCCTTCCGGTAATTACAGAGTTACGGATTTATGTGTTACCCCATCTGAAATGCAACATAAATCGTGGTTCATTCTCCCTCCGGCGATGGAATATTACTATAGAATCAAACATAGTGACTATCGCTCCCTGCCAGCCTGGATGCCAGGATGTCTGGATGCAGGACAAAATAGTGTCATGGATATGATCTACCCTAAATCTGGTGCAGTTGTATATATACCACTGGAATTTAACGGGGAAAGAGGTAAGGTAATCTTCACTGCGACCCATCGCAACCCTGAAGCAAAGATCTTCTGGCATATT
This sequence comes from Pedobacter antarcticus, assembly GCF_900112985.1. Taxonomy (GTDB): domain Bacteria; phylum Bacteroidota; class Bacteroidia; order Sphingobacteriales; family Sphingobacteriaceae; genus Pedobacter; species Pedobacter antarcticus. The sequence goes on along the minus strand of NZ_FONS01000004.1, from coordinate 137,806 downwards.
GATCAGGAGTTTGTGGGAGAAACGCAATTTAACCATCAGCTAAGCACATCTCCGTCACCCGGGAAACATACGCTTACACTTGTGGATGAAAATGGAGAAAGACTTGTTCAGAATTTCACAGTACTACCGCAGGAAAAACGTAAGTAATAATTATACTTCCGTTTGTTTATAAATGAGTTCTCTACTCACTCCGCCACTGATAATGAGATACAATGCGATCATATAGAGTGCAAAAATCCAGGTAGACGCATTTGAAATGCCTGTAGTGAAGTGACCATAAAGTAGACCTGCATCGGCAAGGACACAAAAAATTACGCCGGCGAGAACCATTCTGAAACTCTGTGTATTTACACGCCGGTTGCGGAATAATGCCATCATTAGTAATAATGATACAATAAAAATATAGACGATGACAGGAAGTCTGTAAGCTCCAAGATGAGATCGGATCTGCAGGTAGAAGAGCGAGAAAACTATGGCACTGGAACCAATAGCCCATTTTGCTCCTTTTTTATCAAGCTCTTGGGCTGATTTAAAATCGAGGTAAAACGCGCTGATAAAATAAAGATGAGCGATAAGGAAACTAAAGAGTGCCCCAAGATAAAGGGATGTATTTGTTCCGGCATACCTGAAAAGTATGTCTGCGAGAAAACTTAGGATAAGTCCTTTGAGCAAACGTTTATGAAAACGCCCTTTAAGACCGGCGCATTGCTGCAGATATAACATGAGATATAGATACACCAAAGGGTGCAGCAATACCAGCAGGTTATTCCAGCCTGAAATTCCAGCAAGGAGTGCAAGCGAAAAAATCAGTGCATACCCCAGACTGTAAACGGTTTTTTTGTCCATTGAAATAGAAACCTGCTATCAATACAATTGCGTTGAATAAGAACCAGGATGATTGAGATCACCTGGTTCTCTATATTAAATTTTAATTCAATGCAATAAAAAAAAAAGCTAATTAGTAGCTTCTTTCTCTGTTGTTGTTGTTACGTTTAAAACCACCACCAGCGTTTCCACCTGTATTTGGTTTTTCCTGCGCTTCAGCAACTTTGATACGGTTACCATTGTAATCACCACCGTTCATTCTTTTAATCGCTTCTTTAGCTTCTTCCTCAACCGGCATCTCAACGAAACCGAATCCACGGCTTTGGCCTGTTTCACGATCTTTAATAATTCTAAGTGATTTTACTTGACCGAAATCACCAAATACGGCTGTTAATTCATCTTCCCCAACTTCTAAAGGAAGGCCTGTAATAAATATCTTCATTAATGTCTAAAAATTTCCTCAAATGTACAAAAACCATACCGTTTATTTGCAATCATAATGTAAGTAAATGCATCATAAAACGGTACCTTCAGGCATTTTTATAGTTTTTTCCATACAATACTCCCGCTCATCAAAACTCCATTCCATGTTTAACAGCCAAGTGCCATCTGGAACATCGTGAACGGGAATAGTTAATAAACCGGTTTCATCACTACGAATGAACTGTATCGCGTACCTGTGTTCTTTATTCGAGGTACAACTAAGGAAGACTTTGACAGCCACAGGGTGGTCAAAATAAAAGGTGAGGGTTTTCATTATACATTGATTTTAAGTCTAAATACCTGCTTATCAGCACAACAAGTTCCAGGCGTCAATGTTTCAAAAATTATCCTCTCCCAGCCAGTTTGATCATTTTTGAAGACAATTCCGGTCCAAGATAACGGTCGATGATACCATGGACGAAGTAAAGTAGCGGAGTCATCAAAATAGCAATTAGAAATTTATAAGCATAATTAACTAATCCGATTGCTGCAACCATCTGCCAGCTCCAGTGATATTGAGGGTTTAAATAAAATGCGATGAAGATTACCACAAAACTATCTATCAGCTGCGATGCAAGTGTGGACCCGGTAGCCCTGAGCCACAAATATTTCTCGCCGGTAATTTTTTTAATCTGATGAAAGATCAGTACGTCGGCAAACTGTCCCACTAGAAATGCGGTAATTGAACCTGCAATAATCCACATTCCCTGACCGAAAATACCGGAGAAAGCATTATTCATGTTGAGATTTTGACCATTTATTTTCTGATTAACCCAAAAATCTGAAGACTGAAGATGCATAGCACCCCAGATTATCAAAAAAGCATACGCAATAAGCAGCGCGGTTAAAACAGATAAAAAGCGGACCTGTTTGAGCCCGAAGTACTCATTAATAATATCTGTCATGATGAAAATAAGCGGCCATGTCAACACGCCTGCTGACATATTAAATGATAAATTCGGTACACCAAGTAAATTAATATTGAATCGACTGATTCCCAATGATCCCTCTACACTGAAGATCTTAACGCCAATGAATTCTGCCAGTACCGTGTTGGCAACAAAAAAACATCCTAGAATCAGCAGCAATCTGCTCTCTTTCGATTTAAAAGTCATTATATGTTTTGAGATCATTAAATTAATCTTATTCTCTCCCAAACTGAAATATTTTATAATTTCGCCGGAACATGATAGCAACATACTCTAAACTTCCGGGAACATCTGATAGTATATTCACTGTAATGTCCCAGTTAGCAACAGAACATCAGGCAATTAACCTCTCGCAAGGATTTCCTGATTATGAATGTGATCCAAAATTGATCAATTTTGTTGCACAGGCTATGCAAAACGGACATAATCAATATGCACCAATGACCGGGGCGCCCGCACTAAGGGAATGGGTAGCAGAAAAAGTCAATACATTATATGGTTCAGATTACCATGCCGATAAGGAAGTGACAATTACAGCGGGTGGAACAGAAGCAATTTTCAGTACGTTATCTGCCTGCATTAACGCTGGTGATGAGGTTATAATTTTTGAACCAGCCTATGATAGCTATGCGCCAACCGTCAGGATGCTGGGTGGGCTAGTCAAATCTTATGAAATGGCACCCCCGGAATATGATATCGATTGGGAAATGGTTAAAAAACTATTTACTGCCAGCACCAAAATGATTATTCTGAACAGTCCACATAATCCGACCGGTAAGATTCTGACTGAAACGGATATCCAGGCGTTAATTAAACTGACTAAAAACACAGATGTTCTAATTCTAAGCGATGAGGTCTATGAGCACCTGATCTATGACGGGGAGCAGCACAGATCGCTGGCGATATATCCTGAATTACGCGAACGGGCCATTATTATTGCCTCTTTCGGCAAGTTACTTCATGCTACTGGCTGGAAAACAGGCTACTGCCTCGCTCCTGAGTATCTCATGAAAGAATTCAGAAAAGTCCATCAGTTTAATGTTTTTAGCGTGAATACCCCAATGCAGATTGGCATTGCCAACTATTTAAAAAATCCAGAAACATATCTGAATCTAAGTAGCTTCTTTCAGCAGAAACGTGATTTGTTCCGCTCCTTGCTCGCAGAAACCAAGTTTAAATTACTACCTTGTAAAGGTTCTTATTTCCAATGTGTAAGTTATGAACATTTCAGCGAAGAAGACGACACGGTGATGGCTAAACGCCTGATCACAGATTTCGGGGTAGCTTCAATACCCGTATCGGCCTTTTACACCAGAAATACTGATCACCGTGTACTGCGCTTTTGTTTTGCAAAGAAACAAGATACGCTCGAAAAATCCGTTGAAAGACTAATGAAATTATAAACTGGCTCCAATATAATAGCACCTATTTGATCATCCTATGGAAAGTCCAAAATATCTCAGTATCAATAATTTAAAGATCACCATATTTCAGGCTTATCTATTCTGGGAAAATATCGATAAAAACCTGCAGAATATTGGCCTGCGCCTCTCTATGGGGGTCAAAGAAAAGACAGATCTGATAGTTCTGCCAGAAATGTTTAATACAGGTTTTAGCATGAACGCATCTGCCCTGGCTGAAGAAATGGGCGGTAAAACAATGCGCTGGATGGCTGAAGCTGCTAAAAAATACGACTGTGTTATTACCGGAAGCCTGATTATCCATGAAAACAATAACTTTTATAACCGGATGATCTGGATGCTTCCTGACGGCACACATGAGCATTATGACAAACAACACCTGTTCGGTATGGGAGAAGAAGACAAAACCTATACTGCGGGTACAAAACGAGTTACTGTTGAACTTAAGGGCTGGAAGATAAGATTAGCAATCTGTTATGACCTCAGGTTCCCTGTATTTCTCCGGAATAAAGAAGAAGAGGCTTATGATATTTTACTCATCATTGCCAGTTGGCCTGATAAACGTATTTCGCATTGGAAAACACTGATACCTGCAAGAGCCATTGAGAATCAAAGTTACGTGGTAGCAGTGAATAGAGTTGGCCACGACGGCAACGAAGTCTATCACAGCGGGCACTCTATGTGTATCGAAGCCTATGGGAATACTATTTACTACAAACCTGAGGATGAAGATCTTTATACTTTCGGTATCAGTTACGAAGAACTCATAAAAGTACGCAGAAGTTTCCCGTTTCTAAAAGACGGTGACAACTTCAGCTTAAGTTAAGAATCGTAACTTCATAATAATGCATTGAATCCGGCTAACATCCGGATTTTTTTTGTTCCTGCATACAGCATCATAAAAAATTTGCATTTTGCTTCTTCTAAACAAACCCTATGCTTAACCGAAGAAAATTTTTACAATATACTGCTTTCACCTCCGCCATGCTAAGCGTAAAAAACAGTGCCGCGGCAGCTCTTTTACCAACCAAATCCACTCTTGTAGCTAACCTTCCTGTCGTTATTTCCACCTGGGATTTCGGTATTGCGGCCAACCAAGCTGCATGGAAAATACTTTCAATTGGCGGACGGGCGCTGGATGCAGTGGAGCAAGGTGTGTGGGTACCCGAAGCAGACGTAAAAAACCAAACTGTAGGTTATGGCGGCCTACCTGACCGTGACGGGAGAGTCACATTGGATGCCTGTATTATGGATGAATTCGGAAACTGCGGTTCAGTCGCAGCGCTGGAACATATCATGCACCCGATTTCTGTAGCCAGAAAAGTAATGGAAAACACACCTCACGTAATGCTGGCGGGAGATGGAGCTTTGCAATTTGCATTGGAAAATGGTTTTAAAAAAATCAACCTATTAACCCCGGAAGCAGAAAAAGCATGGAAAGAGTGGCTCGTTACTGCAAAATACAGCCCCGTCATGAATATTGAAAATAAGTCTTACGGCAAGGCCGCACCGCAACGATTACCAGGCAATCAATATAATCACGATACAATCGGTATGCTTGCGCTGGATGCAAAAGGCAATTTATCGGGGGCTTGCACTACAAGTGGGATGGCTTATAAATTACATGGTCGTATCGGTGACAGCCCTATTATCGGAGCCGGTCTTTTTGTAGATAACGAAATCGGTGGGGCAACTTCAACTGGTGTCGGAGAAGAAGTGATACGGAATGTAGGCAGCTTTCTGGTGGTAGAGCTAATGCGTCAGGGTTATCCGCCGGAAGAAGCCTGTAAAGAAGCCGTTATGCGTATCATTAAAAAGAAACCGCAGACGGCTAAAGAAATACAGGTTGGGTTTCTGGCTCTCAATAAGAAAGGGGAATATGGAGCCTACGCTATCCAAAAGGGATTTAGCTTCGCGGTATGCAACCAGCAAAAACAGGATATATTAATCCCAGGAAAAAGTTATTACTAAACCGACATTTATGGAAAACAGGAACGTACAAATGGAAGTTTGTGCAAACGGCGTACACTCTGCGCTGATGGCCCAACAAGGTGGCGCAATCCGTGTGGAACTCTGTGCAAGCCTCACAGAAGGCGGTACAACGCCCTCCTATGGTGAAATTGCAGCCGCTGCAAAATATCTTGACATAGACGTATACCCTATTATCCGTCCCAGAGGTGGTGACTTTCTTTATTCAGAACTGGAATTTGAAATTATGAAGTCTGATATAATCAACTGCAGAGCATTAAACTGTGCGGGGATTGTAACTGGAATATTAACAGCAAAAGGAGATGTCGATAAAAAACGTTGCGCAGAATTGATTGAACTGGCGGGTCCTATGAAAATGGCATTTCACAGAGCTTTTGATATGACAAGGAACATGGAGCAGGCCCTGGAAGATTTAATAGAGCTAGGTTTTATACGTGTATTGACTTCCGGAGGCAAGGCTTCGGCAGATGATGGTTCGGATCGACTTAAAACATTGAATGCACAGGCTGCAGGCCGCATTTCCATAATGCCTGGAGCTGGTATCAACTCAGACAACATCAGGGGTATAATAGAAAAAACAGGTGCAAGAGAGTTCCATGCCTCCGCTCGCGGAAATACTGTCAGTCAGATGCAGTTCAGAAATACTGCACTCCAAATGGGAGGTCCTGCAGATGAATACAGCGGGTCTATGACCGACCCCCAGCTAGTCGAAAAATTACTCGAACTGGCAAACCATACGAAATAATCAAGCTAATATTCTATATTTGCGGCACTGATGAAGCACATACGTAATTTCTGCATAATTGCACATATTGACCACGGTAAGAGCACTTTGGCCGACCGTTTATTAGAATATACTAATACAATCACCCAACGGGAATCACAGGCCCAGTTACTGGATGACATGGATTTAGAGAGAGAAAGAGGCATAACAATCAAAAGCCATGCTATCCAGATGGACTATGTGGAAGATGGACAACCTTATATCCTCAACCTAATTGACACCCCGGGACACGTCGATTTTTCTTATGAAGTTTCCCGTTCAATTGCTGCCTGCGAAGGTGCATTATTGATCGTAGATGCTTCTCAAGGTATTCAGGCGCAAACTATTTCAAATCTTTATCTTGCATTAGAACACGATCTGGAAATTATTCCAATCCTGAACAAAATGGATTTGCCAGGCGCAATGCCGGAGGAGGTTAAAGACCAGATTATCGAATTGATTGGCTGTAAACGCGAAGATATCATACCTGCATCCGGTAAGACAGGTCAGGGTGTTCATGATATTTTGAAAGCAATTGTAGCCAGGGTTCCAGCACCAAAAGGAAATCCTGAAGGAGAATTACAGGCGCTAATCTTTGATTCGCAGTTTAATTCGTTCCGCGGTATTGTCGCTTATTTTAAAGTATTAAACGGTGAAATCCGTAAAGGCGATAAAGTTAAATTTGTGGCAACTGCAAAAGAATATATTGCTGAAGAAGTAGGTACACTTAAGTTAAAACAAACTCCAAAAGATGTCATCAAAACCGGTGACGTGGGATATATAATTTCGGGTATTAAAGAAGCTCGTGAAGTAAAAGTCGGAGATACGATTACCCATAAAGACCGTCCAAGCTCAGAACCTATCAAAGGTTTTGAAGAGGTTAAACCAATGGTATTTGCCGGTATTTATCCAGTAGATACGGATGAATTCGAAGAACTCAGGGAAGCGATGCACAAACTGCAGCTAAACGATGCTTCGATCGTATTTGAACCGGAATCTTCAGCTGCTCTGGGTTTTGGTTTCCGTTGTGGATTCCTTGGAATGCTGCACATGGAAATTATCCAGGAACGTCTTGAGCGCGAGTTTGATATGACAGTAATTACTACTGTACCCAACGTATCTTACCAGGCTATGACCACCAAAAATGAGTTGATCGTGGTTAATAACCCTTCTGACCTGCCTGATCCAAGTAAACTTGAGTATGTAGAAGAGCCTTATATCAAAGCGAACATCATAACAAAATCTGAATTCGTCGGTCCTGTGATGTCGCTTTGTATTCAGAAAAGAGGTATTATTGTGAACCAGAGTTATCTTACTTCAGATCGCGTGGAGCTGGTTTTTGAAATTCCAATGGGAGAAATCGTATTCGATTTCTATGACAGGTTAAAAACTATCTCTAAAGGTTACGCATCTTTTGACTACCACCAGATTGGTTACCGTAAATCTGATTTAGTCAGACTGGACATTCTTTTAAATGCTGAACCTGTAGATGCACTTTCTTCCTTAATTCACCGTAGTAATTCTTATGATTTCGGTAAAAGAATTTGCGAGAAATTAAGAGAACTGATTCCCCGCCAACAGTTTGAGATAATCATTCAAGCTTCCATTGGTGCAAAAATCATTGCCCGTGAGACAGTTAAAGCTTTACGTAAAGATGTAACGGCTAAATGTTATGGTGGTGATATTTCCCGTAAACGTAAATTACTTGAAAAACAGAAAAAAGGTAAAAAACGTATGCGTCAGGTTGGTAATGTGGAAATCCCGCAAACTGCATTTATGGCAGTACTTAAATTAGATTAATTTTTCAAAAATATATTAAAGCTTAGATATGCAGTTACTGGACGGAAAATTCGCATCGGAAAAGATTAAAGAGGAAATAGCAGTAGAAGCTGCTGAATTTCTTGAAAGTACCGGCAGACAGCCGCATTTGATGGCAATTCTAGTTGGTAACGATGGCGGCAGTGAAACATATGTAGCCAGTAAGATGAAGAATTGTGCCAAAGTGGGTTTTAAATCTTCTCTCGTTCATTTCGATAATACAGTTACTGAAGCCGAATTGCTGGCGAAAGTAGAAGAAATCAATCAGGATGAGTCTATAGACGGTCTGATAGTTCAACTACCACTTCCAGCACATATCGACCCAGAAAAAGTAACCGCGGCTATCGATTATAGAAAAGATGTAGATGGCTTTCACCCGGTTAACCTTGGGCGCATGATGCGTAATCTTCCATGCTTTATTCCCGCAACTCCTTACGGCATTCTATTATTGTTACAGGCTTATGGAATTGATACTGCAGGAAAACATTGCGTAGTTGTAGGACGTAGCAATATAGTTGGAAGCCCGATGAGTATATTGATGGCCAGAAACGCAAATCCAGGCAATTGTACGGTTACGCTGACGCATAGTAAAACTACCAATCTCAAAGAGATTGCTTTGCAGGGTGATATCATTATCGCAGCAATTGGCAGGAAGAATTTTGTTACTGCCGATATGGTTAAACCTGGTGCGATCATTATCGATGTTGGTATTAACAGAGAAACTTCTGAAACGACTAAGTCAGGTTTTAAATTATTTGGCGATGTTGATTTTGAAAATGTAGCTCCAAAAGCTTCCTGGATTACACCAGTACCGGGTGGCGTAGGCTTAATGACTATAGTCGGGCTATTAAAGAACACCTTGGCTTCGGCGAGAAAAGAAATCTATCAATAAAAAGTTTTTTCAATATATATAAAAGCCCCGTATACGGGGCTTTTATATACTTATTTACATTGGAATCTAAACACGCTATTTGTGTGTTTGTTGCGCCTGAGTACCGATATACCGGTCACCTACAATTTTCACTTTAGACAACTTATTAGTAATTTCCTGCAATTCCTGTGCGTCGAACTTGAAGTCGGCAGCCCACATATTTTCCTGTAAATGCGCCAGCTTAGTAGTCCCGGGAATCGGTACAATAAATGGTTTTTGTGCCAATAACCATGCTAGTGCCACCTGCGCTACTGTCAGCCCGCATTGATCACCAAATTCTTTTAAAATATCTATTAAAGGCCAGTTAGCTATAATAGCTTCAGGTTGATATCTAGGCAGTGATGCTCTATTATCATTACTTGCTATATATGTCGTACGCTCGTTGATATATCCGGTTATCAGGCCACGGCTTAGCGGACTATATGGAACAAAGCCGATACCAAGTTCTTCACAGACTTTTATGACATCATATTCAGGTTGGCGGGTTACCAGAGAATATTCACTTTGTAGCGCTGTTATTGGTTGGACAGCATGTGCCTTTCGAATAGTTTCGCTGTTAGCTTCGCTCATCCCGAAATGCATTACTTTGCCTTCGCTTATCAAGTCTTTTACAGTTCCGGCGACGTCTTCAATAGGAATATTTGGATCAACTCGGTGCTGATAAAGCAGATCAATGTAATCTGTATTCAGTCTTTTAAGTGATTGCTCGACGACTTTTCTGATATTCTGCGGGCGGCTGTCCAGTCCTAATGTTGTCTTACCTTCTTTAAATCCGAATTTGGTAGCCAGAACAATCTCCTTCCTGAAAGGCCGCAGTGCTTCGCCAACCAGCTCCTCGTTAACTAAAGGACCATACGCTTCTGCAGTGTCAAAAAAGCTAACTCCAAGATCCTTTGCGCGACGAATTAAAGCTATCATCACCTTTTTATCGGGAATAAAACTACGGTGGTAACTCATTCCCATACACCCCAGGCCCAGCGAAGAGACTTCCAAACTATTTTTTCCTGATCCCAATATTCTTTTTCCGGGGGAGGGAGAGTTAAATGAAGTCGTAGTAATCGGGGCCCCACTTGCTAATGTAGGTCCTGCAATTAATATTGCTCCAAGAGTTATTCCATTTTTCAGGAAGTTCCGCCGGTCTGACGATGGGGAAATGTTTTGTCTGTTGCTGTCTCTTACTTCCATGTCTGTCGATTGTTTTAATATTGATTACGATTTAAATTAAGCAAAGCGCTACAGCACCAATATTTTCATTTAACCGGTGCCATACCCAATGCGGAAACTTCCAGTCTGCTATTACTTAATTTTCTATATTTCATAACACTATCATTAATCCCGCACTAATACAAAGGTCAGGTCTACCTTGCAATTGATAATTATATGAATTACTGGAATGTATACCATTATTACTGATCGTATAGTAACAGTAAGCCTACAATCCCAGATATGCTATATCTGAAGAGATAAAAAATAATGACATGGAGAAGGTTTCAATGATCAACACGATCGCCCAATAAAGCGCATTAAATAATAATAAAACGCTGTATCCACTGGTCAGTTAAAACGCATAAAAAGGCCCCGCATGTTCTGGACGCGGGGCCTCTACAGTTAAAATACACCGATCTGTTCAGACCGCTAAACTTCTATTTAATCAGCAGGCCTGGAAAAAGGCTCCCTTCTGTATCACGTAAATCAAGTTGGAGTAAATTCGAAATTAGGGGCGCAATATCCGTAAGCCCCATTTCAGGAACCACTACACCTTTCTTTATTCCTTTTCCGAAAACTACAAAACCAGTCTGAATCTCTTTAAAATCAGGAAAGAATCCGTGAGTACCGCCGGAAGCAGGGCGAAGCAGGTTGCCAACGGCATCATTACCGAAAGTGAAACCTTGATTTGGTGCGAGCGCAAGTACAGCGTTTGGATCGGCACCAACTTCATCCAAGGCAGCTCTATCCTTTATTTCGAACATATGACGTTGTGCTGCCGGAAGTTTACTCAACAATTGCTTAACCTGATCCAGCGTTTTCTGGTCATTTTTGTTCTTTAGATGAAGAAATGAAGAGCCGCCCGAAGCATGAAAATAGGCTTTCCAGTTCTCTTTGTACGCCGGGTCATATAGTCCTGCGGTAGTTAGCAATGTATTTGGCGAAATTGAAGTATGGATATCCACGAAGCCATGATCACCCGTAACAATCACAGTTGTATTATCCTTAATCCCGGCTTTGTCGATTGCTTCAAGAATAGTTTTAATCCGGCTATCTGCACCCGCAACGGCTGCCCTGACTTTATCACCATCTCGGCCCTGTTCATGTTCAAAGTGGTCAACTGCAACAAGGTGTACTGCCAGGAACGATGGTTTATACTTCCTGATCACATAACTGCTCATTCTCGCTAGGTTCTCATCAATACTCAAATAGTCTCCGTCAAAATCAACTTCGTCGAGTCTACCAACTGCATTTTGCTCAAGCTCTTCATAAAATCCCTGAGGACTTGCATTTTCGCGCAATGCTTTGATCATGTTTCTGACACCGCCTTTTGTATCCGGTAAATACCAGTATTCGGGAATATTATAAGTTGCAGGCCCCCCAACCGATACCGGCCAGAAAATAGATGCAGTCTTTAGTCCTTTTGCTTTTGCCAAACTGAATATTGTAGGTACTTTAATATTCTCGTAAGACCAGTTCCATTTCCCGGTCACTCCTAGTGGTTCTGCCGGTGTATTATAATACACGCCATGTTTAATCGGCTTTACCCCGCTGATCATTGTTGTATGCGAAGGATAGGTTACAGAGGGAAAAACCCCTGTAACACCATCTGCATACGCGCCATTTTCCATAGCCTGCCTCAAATTCACCATCGACCAAGAAGCATCTTTATAGAACTCCGGACGCAGACCGTCGACACTAATTAGAATAACATGTGAATCTTGCGCTTTTATTGTGTGATAACTTAGTAAAGCCAGTGCAAAAACGAATATCTTTTTCATAACATACAGAAATTAAATGTGGAGCAGGCTTTTAGAATTAGAATGCATACCTTAAACCTAATTGGATCTGATAAGGATTTCCATTTAAGTTAGACACCCCTGTTCCTTTATTCACATTATATACGTATTCCTTTTTAGCAGCGTCAAAGCTTTTAATAGAGTACAAGTTCTGTTTCCCCAAATCACTTCCAACGCCCCAGTCTTTCTTCAGTAAATTAGCGAAATTGAAGATATCTACAGAAACTTCAAGTCCATGACTTTTCTCAATTTTAAAACGCTTCGCCAGACGAATGTCGAATACGCCATAAAAACCGTTTACGCCACCGTTACGTTCCGCAACCTTACCCAGATTGTTATTGATATAATCTTTTACACTCTGCTTTGCATCGGGGTTATCCAGAATTGACTGTATCCCTGCACGCAAATACTCCGGTGTTCTGGAATCAGCTGGATTATAAATATATGCAAGGTCATTAGAGGAAACAAAATCTCCATTCACGTTACCGCTCACAGCCATTGAATATCTTGTTCCTGAAATCCCGGAGAAACGTAAACCGAAAGTTACTCCCCATACACTTGGCGCTGTACCGTAGAATACAGCCTTATGACGGAACTGGTTATTTGCGTAGCTCATTTTACTCAAATCACGCGGATCGTCTAATACCATTTGATCTAAGGTTGCTGTATTAGCTACGTTACCGTTATACGATGTATTATCCTTTGAGTCATTCCAGGTGTAAGAGAACGATACCTGGCCATCTTTAAAATAACGGTAGGTACCGTCAACTACAACTGCATACTGATTCTTCTTACCGTCACTCACTAGCTCAAGTACACGGCCAACTTCATTAGTTTTACGGCCATTGATCCAGTTCGTCGCTCCATTCTTTGTATTAATACTGGATGCTGGTACATAGACTCCCCTGTTTGCTTCCGCCTCGATCGTAAAATAAGGTTTATCAACCATGTTACGATCTATGTACATATAGTTATTACGCGCCCAAGAAGCATAACCGCTGATACCAACCCTTAAACGGTCACTAAAAAAATGGTTATAAGAGAAGTTCGTTTTATAGATTTTCGGAACTTTAGCATCCGGACTGTTAGTGTTTATTGTAATTAGTTTTTCTACACCTTTGATATCAAATAATTCTGTTCCCGGAGCTGTAGAGGGGTCTTGCCTGTAACCAGGAAAATTAGGCGTAGGTACCAATGCACCCTGAATATCTACAGATGCCACTCTTGAACCATCAAACAACATATTGTTGATCATCGAATAAGGATTAAGATTCGATCCGAAAAGACCACCACCAAAACGGATGATATCTTTTTTCTGCTCATTGATATCCCATGTAAACTGAACTCTTGGCTGGAATTGTAATGTATTGATACTATTGTCTGTACGTATACCTAATTTGTCGTTTACTAACTGATTAAAGTTTGCTTTGTTTAGATATTGTGTATTGTCAAGACGAAGACCCGCCATCATATCCAGACCCGGGGCAAGTTTAGTTTCCATCTGTGCGTATAAGCCCGAACTGAGTGAATTAACGCGAGTACTAGGGTCATCTACAATATTGATCTCTCTGGCATAACGGTAAGGGGTAAGGTTGTTAAAGTTATCCATTCCGGTAAAATAGAAACGTCCGTTCATTTCACTGCCATATCGGGAATGCATTGTATTATACATCAGGTCGACACCGAAAGTGAAATTGATTTTTTCTGTGTTATAATATAAGTTGTTGACTAACTGTACCACGTTACTCTTGAACCACTCCGGCGCAAACCGCTGTCCGCCGAGTTGAATTGAATTGAAATAGGTATTTTCACCTGCGACAGATTCCACATTCTCAACAATTGCACGCGGTATACTTGCGGAAGGTAATTCTGAATTCGGTAATACTTCTACGTTCTCAAAAAAGTGCTGTAATTTCAATTCATTAGTCAACTTAGGACTCAATACTGAGCGTAGTGATGCCATTAAACTGTTATCTGTCTTTTTACGGTTAATATAAACTTCGTAAAGATTTATACCTGAGTTATCTCCTTCAGACTGATTATCCATTTCATGAACAAAGTTATCTCTGATAGTCAAGAGGTTTCTTGAATCCAACTGCCAATCTACCCTCGCAAATAGAGCGTCAGTACCTTTTTTCTTACCGAATGAACCAAATTGAGGATTGTTACTTAACCCGTATTTTGATCTTCCGATCTCCGAAAATTTATCAAGTGTCGCCTGCGTAACTTTATAAGCAGCTTCGTCTGCAGACGATTGAATATTAGCAATATTCAAAGGTCTTGAATCCGCCTGGTGATCCCATGCTACAAAAAAGTGAGCACGATCTTTAACAATTGGGCCACCCAGTGAAAACCCATATTGATAGGTAGAAAAATCCTGGGTTCTTTTATTACCCCTTAAATCATACGGGCTGGATAACTGATCATTACGCATAAAGGTGAAAGCACTTCCTGACAGCTGGTTCGTACCTGATTTTGTAACCGTACTGATTGTACCCCCACCCGCTCTGCCATTCGTCACATCATACTCATTTGTTACGACTTTAAATTCACGTATAGCTTCCATTGAAATAGAATATGCACTACCGGTAGATCCACCTGCAATCGTGCCTCTTGAAGTCATACCATCAATTGTGTAATTTGTCGAAGAGGCCAACTGACCGCCTAAACTGCTTCCATTACTCAAGGGAGAAAGATCAATTAATGAAGTAAAATTCCTACCGTTCACCGGGAGCTTCGCGATATCTTTCGCAGTTATCGGAGTAGAAGAACCCAAAGTTTTAACCGTATTCTTTAACGAATTTGCGACAACTTCTACAGCCTTCATTTCAGTAGCATTGCCTTCCATCTTGAAATTTATTTCTAACTGATCACCGAGGTTTAACGCATAACCGGTTTTCTTTTGTTCGCCATAACCGATGTAATTTACAGCAATAGAATAAGGTGATCCAAGAGGTAATTGCTTAATTATGAAATCCCCTTTTTCATTAGTCATCGTTCCGGTGGAGAAACCAGTAGATTCATTTTTAACTTTTACACTGGCGCCGATAAGCGGTTTGGAGTTTTCATCGAGCACTTTTCCAATAATAATAGCCTGGTTACCCTGCGCAAACAGACCTGTGCCGGTGCAGAAAAGGAGCATACAACAGGTCAAAAGTCTGGTAATTAATTTAGTCATCTTTGTTTTTAATTTGTGTTTGGTTTGTGTTTATAGGAATTGAGTTTAATCTGGTCAAGACATAGTTTCCCCTGTCCCTTAAAAAAGCAGGGAAAATGGCATTTAAGCCTTAGGCATTCCGGTAAATAGTGGCTTAATTATAAGTCGAGCGTACGGGCAATCGAAGAGGCTATCTTCGCGGTACTCTTACGGCTAATCTGTTTGATCTTTTCTGCAGATTCCAGCTTCATCGAAGTGAAAAATTGGTTGCCGGTCAGCACTTCTTTCTGGTCCTGATCATATAACGTATAGCTGACAATATGAAAAACTGTTCGCATTGGCTGTTCCTGCCTTTTCAGATAATGCTGATTAATAACCAACAGATATTTTGCATTTTCTTTGTTTAGTGCTTCTTTATAGGTATCCACAGGGATTTTCGAAAGACTTGAATTGCAGTTCTCCCCTTCCCCGTGAAATTCGATTTTATCTGCCAGTTTTTCAGAGGTAGACTGACTATTCTCTGTAATAAATTTACAAGCACTTTTCGGCAACGCTTCCGCAATGTTCTTTGCGATAATTGTGTTAAATTTCCTAACGACGCTATCCACATTTATTCCGGTTTCCTCGGCTATACTCGCATCGTAATAATAATTAGACCTGATATTATCATTTAATCCTACTATCAGAATCTGCACTTCACCTTTTTTTGCAGGCAACTTCTCTTCTGCGAAGGTGAAAAATGTGATGAAGGTCAACGCTAACAGGAATATGAACAATTTAATGTCTTTCATGGCTTATTTATTTAAGGGCGAAAGTACAAGGGCAATATTATTTACAGATTAAATACAAATCAAATTGTACCACCGGTTCATCTAAAAAACAGGGGATCAACAGAATTTTTAAATTGAATGTAAAGTCTGGATAAACAAATCTTACATCCGAATACCACGGTTCTTTTTCTGGAACTCTCACCAGCCTTTTGTATTTTTAGAAAAATATCACACCATTTCAAAAATTGAAAAATCTCCAAGTCGTAGCCGCCATTATTATATATCAGGGTAAAATTCTATGTGTGCAACGTGGCAGACACGAATTTGATTATCTGAGTGATAAATTTGAATTCCCTGGTGGTAAAGTTGAGTCCGGTGAAACCGGCGAAGAAGCACTAATAAGAGAAATTAAAGAAGAATTATCAATGGATATCCGCATAGATTCTCTTTTTTGCACGGTAGAGCATCAATATCCAGACTTCTTCATTGAACTTAACTGCTTTATATGCCGCGTGAGCTCATACCGGCATACCCTTCATGTCCATCAGCAATCTGCTTGGATGGATCCAGGCCTGCTCGCAGAATTAGACTGGGCAGAAGCAGATTTGCCAGCCGTTTACCAGCTCATCGTGGAAAAACCTTTCTAAAGCCGGCGTCACCTTAATTGAAATGGAAGTCGTGTTTAACGGCCAAAAAAACGTTTAAAAAGATTTTCCTTTATCCCTGCATATAGTCCATCACTATCTATTCTCAAAGGATAAATATCAATATAGTCTCCTTGTCCCTCCGCACCTCGTCCGTTCTCCAGGTTATAACCATACCGGTGTAAGGGGCAGATAAGCATTCCTTTTTTACACCAACCGCCGCTTAATTGCCCCCCGGCGTGCGGGCAGCTTCTCTGGGTTAAATACAATTTTCCTTCATGACGGATTAAACATAGCTTTTTACCCGCAACTGCTACGGGCACTATAAATTCTTCATCACGAGGAATTTCAATTTCAAGTTTATGCCAACGCAGGGTTCTCATATTAGCTAAAGTACATTTTTTGACATTCAAACTGCTTAGCGTTTGAAAAATTCCTGTTTGCCGTGTATATTTTAATTAACTTTGCATCTTTCTTATGGCACACAATATTCCCGCAGACGGCACATTACTTCCATTAATGGAAGAATTCTACACAATTCAGGGTGAAGGTTATAACACAGGTAAAGCTGCATACTTTATTCGTTTAGGAGGCTGTGATGTGGGCTGTCACTGGTGTGATGTTAAAGAAAGCTGGGACGCAGAACTACATCCGCTCACCTCTTCAGATGATATTGTCGCTAAAGCGGAAACCTTCCCTGGAAAAGCAGTAGTCATTACCGGCGGAGAACCTTTGATCTATAATCTTGATTATCTAACTGCCAAACTCAAGGAGAAAAACATTCTTACGTTTATTGAAACCTCCGGAGCCTATCCACTTTCAGGACATTGGGACTGGATATGCCTCTCTCCAAAGAAATTTAAAGCGCCAAGACCAGATATTACACCTTTCGCAAACGAACTTAAAGTTATTGTATTTAATAAGAGTGACTTTGAATGGGCTGAGAAATACGCTGAAACTGTTTCACCTGGCTGCAAACTTTATTTGCAACCAGAATGGTCAAAGGCACAGGAAATAACGCCACTGATTGTAGAATATGTAATGGCAAATCCAAAATGGGAAATTTCGCTTCAGACACATAAGTACCTGAATATCCCATAATATAACTTTCAAAGTTGTACAAAAAAAAGCCCGGTCTGGAGGCAGACCGGGCTGAAATACAGTGCATTATTAAAAATTTACTGCTTTCCGGATTCTGATCAATTTGACCAGTAAGTCTTCCAATAAGTCAATCTGCAACATATTAGCACCATCAGATTTAGCATTTGCCGGGTCGGGATGTGTTTCAATAAATAAACCATCTGCTCCTACAGCAATAGCTGCCTTACTAATAGTTTCTATCAATTGTGGTTTTCCACCCGTTACACCGGTACTCTGATTAGGCTGCTGTAAGGAATGAGTAACATCCATTACTACAGGAACATCAAAAGACTTCATCTCGGGAATACCACGATAATCGACAATCAGATCCTGATACCCGAACGTATTACCTCTATCTGTAAGTATTACCTTATTATTACCTTCGGAAACAATCTTCTCTACCGCAAATTTCATTGAACCTGCTGATAAGAACTGTCCTTTTTTCACATTAACAACTTTTCCTGTTTTGGCAGCAGCGATAAGTAAATCAGTCTGACGGCAAAGAAAAGCGGGAATTTGTAACACATCTACATAAGCTGCAGCCATTGCGGCCTCTTGACTTTCGTGAATATCGGTAACAGTGGGCACACCAAAAGTCTTCCCTACTTTTTCAAGAATCTTTAGTGCTTTTTCATCTCCAATTCCTGTAAAAGAATCGCCTTTGGAACGATTAGCTTTACGATAGGAGCCTTTAAAAATATATGGAATTTCCAGCTTATCTGTTATCTGAACGATTTTCTCTGCAATTCTGAGTGCCATTTCTTCACTTTCGATCGCACATGGACCTGCCATTAAAAAGAAATTATCAGATGCTGTATGTTTTAACTGTGGTATATCGAAATTGATCATTAGTTTTAGTTTCCTAGTTCTGACATGAACTTAATTCTCATTAATTGTATTTCTTCGCGGGTATAATCAGTTTCCCCTAAATCTTTCAGGGCCGCGTCTATAGAGTCATTTTCCGCAGCACGGAAATAATCAAAGACTTCATCCTGACGGTCATCATCCAATATCTCATCAACAAAATAATTCAGGTTTAGTTTAGTTCCTGAATTCACAATTGCTTCAATTTCCTTCAGGATTTCATCGTAAGTGATCCCTTTAGATCTGGCAATATCTTCAAGCCCAATCTGCCTGTCCACATTTTGTATAATAGAAACCTTCAGCTGTGATTTATTCGCCTGTGTTTTGATAATTAAATCAATTGGACGTTCAATATCATTATCAGCCACATATTTTTTAATTAACTCCAGAAATGGTGCACCAAATTTCATTGCTTTTCCATTTCCCACTCCGGAAATTTGTTTCAATTCGTCGGGGGCAATTGGATAGTGCGTACACATTTCTTCCAATGAAGGATCCTGAAATACTACAAACGGAGGTACATTTTTCTGCTTTGCAATTTTCTTGCGAAGATCTTTCAGCAGTTGTAAAAGTTGTATGTCTAAAGTACCTGTTCCATGTTTTACATCATCCTCATCGTCATCCGGTGAACTCTCAATAGGTTCATTAAGGATAAATTTAATATTATAAGGAGATTCGATAAATTCTCTGCCTGATTTAGTCAGCTTCAGTAAACCATAATTATCGATATCCTTCGAAAGAAAATTATTCAGAACAGCCTGTCTGATTACAGACTTCCAGACATTTTCTCCTTCAGATTTTCCCCATCCAAATTCCTTCAGTTTGTTGTGTTCGTAGGCTATCGTTTGAGCAGTCTCCTGCCCCATCAAAACATTCAGAATATGAGCATCATCGAACTTTTCCCCCATCTGTCCGATCATCGTAAGAACAGTTTTAAGTTGTTCTTCTGCCTCGAATAGTTTTTTTGGTTTTTTGCAATTATCGCACATGCAGTTACAACCGGTCTCATTGAAGTTTTCTCCAAAATAATGGAGAATCTGCTTCCTGCGACAAACACCGGATTCAGCGTAATCGATTACTTCTTTAAGGATTTGCGTTCCGATTTCTCTTTCTGCCACAGGTTTATCCTTCATGAATTTAGCAAGCTTGTCCACATCTTTTTGTGCGTAAAATGCAATACAAATCCCCTCGCCTCCATCTCTGCCTGCGCGACCAGTTTCCTGATAATATCCCTCCATACTTTTTGGGATGTCGTGGTGCATTACAAACCGAACATCTGGCTTATCAATCCCCATTCCAAATGCAATTGTAGCAACAATGACTTCTGCATCTTCCATTAGAAATTTATCCTGTGTGTCTGCTCTCACCTTTGGTTCCAGTCCGGCATGATAAGGTAATGCCTTTATTCCATTCAGATTCAGTGCCTCAGCCACTTCTTCAACCTTTTTACGGCTCAAGCAATATATAATTCCTGATTTACCAGTGTTATATTTAATGTAGCGGATAATTTCTTTAATTACATCCCTTTTAGGACGTACTTCGTAAAAGAGGTTTGGTCTGTTAAAAGAAGATTTGAAAAGAGTGGCATCTGACATCTGCAGATTCTTGATAATGTCTTGCTGTACCTTGGGTGTAGCTGTTGCAGTTAATGCAATAATCGGGATATCTGGTCCCAGGCCGCTGATCACCTGGCGTATTCTCCGGTATTCCGGACGAAAATCATGTCCCCATTCCGAAATACAATGGGCTTCATCTACCGCAACAAAAGATATTTTGATGAGCTTCAGGAATTCGATATTATCTGCTTTAGATAAAGATTCCGGCGCTACATATAGTAATTTCGTCTGACCATTCAGTAAATCACTTTTAACTTGAGCAATTTCCGACTTATTCAGGGAAGAATTCAAAAAGTGAGCAATACTATCACTCCCTCCGAATGCTCTCAGCTGATCCACCTGGTTCTTCATCAGCGCAATTAGCGGTGATATCACGATCGCAGTACCTTCACTCATTAATGCCGGTAGTTGATAACATATGGATTTCCCACCACCTGTCGGCATAATCACAAAGGTATTTTTGCGCTCAAGAACATTGGTAATAATTGATTCCTGATCGCCTTTAAAATTGTCAAAACCAAAAAAGGTTTGCAGGTTGTCAAACAACGACTTTTTCACGTCCATTTTGTGTATAAAATATTCAGTGCTATTTTTGATTCAAAATAACATAATTTTGCATCAACTAATGCATTATTGTACTAAATAATTCTCTTTGAAAAGTAAAAAATCAATTATCAGTGCGGCGATCAACACTTTACAGATGGAAGCCCAGGCAATCCTTGGACTTATCGACTACATAAATGAAGATTTTACCACGATAGTATCCAGAATTATAGCCTGTGAAGGCCGAGTAATCGTAACTGGAATTGGGAAAAGCGCAATCATCGCGCAAAAAATCGTTGCTACTTTCAATTCTACGGGTACGCCTTCGAGTTTTATGCACGCGTCTGATGCAGTGCATGGAGACCTTGGAATGATCCGTCAGGAGGATATCGTTATCTGTATTTCCAAGAGTGGAAATACCCCCGAAATTAAGGTCCTGATACCCCTTCTGAAGCACGCAGGCAATCTCCTGATTGGCATGGTTGGTCAATTAGAATCGGAACTGGCTTTACAAGCCGATTTCATTCTCAATACGACGATTGAAAAAGAGGCCTGTCCTAATAACCTTGCGCCTACAACAAGCACGACTGCTCAACTTGCTTTGGGTGACGCTTTGGCAATTAGCCTACTGATAGCCAGAGACTTCAATGCAGATGATTTTGCAAAATATCATCCTGGTGGATCTTTGGGTAAACGTTTATTCTTAAAAGCTGGTGATCTCTCTTCAAAAAACGCAAAACCCACTGTATCACCTAATTCCGCAGTAAAGGATGTAATCATAACAATTAGTAAAAACCGTTTAGGTGCAGCTGTTGTTGTTCGAGATGAACAGATCATCGGAATAATCACAGATGGAGACATTCGGAGAATGTTAGAAAAGTATACTGATCTTACGAATCTGACTGCAAAAGATATCATGAATTCATCTCCAAAAACAGTGGATAAAAACACCCTGGCTGTACAAGCATTCGAACTGATCCGTTCAACTAATATTACTCAATTATTAGTTACCGAAAACAATAGCTATTTTGGTATCTTACATTTGCACGACCTTCTGCATGAAGGATTACTCTAAACGATGTCTAATCACAATATGAACTCAAACAATTACGCATTAATAATGGCTGGCGGAGTCGGAAGCCGCTTCTGGCCTGTAAGTAGAATTGAACATCCAAAGCAATTCATTGATTTTTTTGGAGTAGGAAAAACGCTTATCCAAAGTACTTACGAACGATTTCTTAAAATTTGTCCGCCTGAAAATATTTTTGTTGTAACTAATGAGATCTATATAGATAAAGTTAAGGAACAACTACCCGAATTAAAATCAAATCAGATTCTGGCAGAACCGATTATGCGTAACACCGCACCTTGTGTGGCTTATGGTTCTATGAAAATTGCAGAACTTAATCCAAATGCAACCATTGTTGTTGCTCCTTCTGATCATACGATTTCAAATCTGGATGCTTTTATAGCTGCAATTAATCAATCACTTGATGCAGCCAGGGAAAATGAATGTCTGATCACTCTGGGTATAAAACCAAGCCGCCCGGACACCGGATATGGCTACATACAGTACGTCGAACAGACTCTGGAGAAGGATCCTGAAATTCATAAAGTTAAAATATTCACAGAAAAACCGAATATAGAACTAGCAAGATCTTTTGTGCAAAGCGGTGATTTTCTTTGGAACGCCGGTATTTTTATCTGGTCTGCCAAAGCAATTAATAATGCATTCAGCAAACATCTGCCGGAAATGTACGAGATTTTCCACCTTGGCGCATCGGCGTATAATACGCCAGATGAAAAGAACTTTATCGGAAACGCTTATTTACAGTGCACCAATATTTCAATAGATTTTGGAATCATGGAAAAGGCAGACAATGTTTATGTATTACCTGCAGACTTTGGCTGGTCCGACCTTGGAACATGGGCGTCAATTTACGATATGGCTGAGAAAGATTATGTCGGTAATGCCGTTATCCCATCAGAACAGGTAATGATGTTTAACTCTTCCAATTGCATGGTCAATGTCCCTGAGGATAAACTGGTTATCCTGCAGGGTTTACATGATTATATTGTTGTGGAGGCGAATAACACATTATTAATCTGCCCTAGAACAGAGGAGCAAAGTGTTAAACAGATTGTCGCAGACGTTAAGTCTGTATTTGGACAGAAATTTATCTAAGCATTAACACGCTGTCTGATAGCTTCATAAAGTATAACTCCAGTCGAAACAGATACATTTAGCGAACCAATCTCACCGAACATTGGGATCTTCGCTAAATGATTCGCCATGCGCATAATTTCATTAGATATTCCTTCATCTTCTGCACCCATTACAATTGCAGTTGGCGCAGTATAGTCCGGCGCATAAATCAGATCGTTAGTTTTTTCCGTACAGGCGACGATTTGTAATCCGCACTCTTGAAGATATAGCGCAACTTTATGTAAGTTCTGATGACGGCAAACAGGGATTGTAAATAAAGCTCCCGCGGATGTCTTAATAGCATCGGCATTGATTTGAGCAGAATTTTTAGCTGGTACCACTATAGCGTGCACACCCGTACATGCCGCAGTTCTGGCAATTGCCCCCATATTCCGGACATCAGTAATTCCATCAAGAATAAGAATTAGCGGTACTTCACCCTTTTCATAAATTAACGGAATAATATCCTCAATCTTTTGAAAGGTAATAGCTGAAATCACAGCTATTACACCCTGGTGATTTTTAAGGGTCATTCGGTTCAGTTTCTCAACCGGAACATTATGAACCGGGATATCAGTGTTCTTTAACAAGCCTTTAAGCTCTGGGATAATCTCCCCTGTCAATCCCCGCTGCATATATATACTTTCGATATCCTTACCGGCTTTAATTGCCTCTATAACTGCGCGGATACCAAATACAAATTCGTTATTTTCTTTAGGTCTTGACGACCTTTTAAAGTTTTCCATTGAGCTTATTTTACGTACAAAAATAGCTGAAATAATCAGATTTGCCCTCATGGTTAATCAATTATCGGTTCAAGCATCCTATAATCAGAAACTCAACGCGGATTAAAACAGTTTGAAACATCAAATTTTCGATTCCAAAATCTGTATCAAATTCCAGATAAAAAAATTATAAACTGATAAATAATGTTTAAAAACAATTCCGTAAGGCCTGCAATTTTTATCTATTTTTGTATCTATGAATACGGATAACGGAACACAGGGCCAAGATAGGCAGAGCTATAGCTCTACCCGTAAAAACAGGCTTGGCGCACCCATGAATACTCTGGGAAAAATACCTCCACAGGCGATTGATTTGGAAGAGGCGGTTCTCGGGGCTCTGATGCTAGAGAAAGATGCCTTATCTACCGTAATTGATATTCTTAAGCCTGAAGTTTTTTATCAGGAATCTCATAAAAAAATATTTGAAGCAATTGCTTTACTGTTTCAGAAATCTAAACCTGTCGATATTCTGACAGTGACTTCTGAACTGCGAACACTTGGCACGCTAGAAATGGTAGGTGGCGCTTATTATATAACCAATCTCACCAATCGCGTTGCTTCTGCTGCAAATATTGAATACCATGCCAGAATCATTTCTCAGAAATATATTCAGCGTGAGCTGATCCGTATTTCTACTGAAATTATACAAAATGCCTATGAAGATACAACAGATATCTTCGATCTGCTGGATACTGCAGAAAAAGGCCTATTTGATATTGCACAGAATAATCTTCGACGGGACACTCAGAAAATGGACGAGATTATTAAACAATCTCTTGCTACGTTAGAAGAACTACGGACAAAATCTGACGGTTTAACTGGCGTACCTTCCGGGTTTACAGCTTTAGACAGAATTACTGGTGGGTGGCAGCCTTCAGATTTAGTTATCATCGCAGCACGTCCCGCCATGGGTAAGACCGCTTTTGTATTAACGTGTGCAAGAAATGCATCTGTCGATTTCAAAAGACCAGTTGTTGTTTTCTCTTTAGAGATGTCATCAGTTCAGTTGGTTAATCGTCTGATCTCAGGTGAAACTGAAATTGAACAGGAAAAAATACGGAAAGGTAATCTCGCTGAATGGGAATGGCAGCAATTACACAGCAAAATTGGCACCTTAACCGAGGCTCCGCTGCTGATTGATGATACACCTGCACTGAACATTTTCGAATTCAGAGCTAAATGCAGAAGACTCAAATCTCAATACGACATACAAATGATCATCATTGACTATTTACAGTTAATGCATGGTAAAGGCGAAGGACAGAGTGGTGGTGGAAATAGAGAGCAGGAAATTGGTAGTATTTCGAGAGCATTGAAATCCGTAGCAAAAGAGTTGAACATTCCTGTTTTAGCGCTATCTCAGTTAAGTCGTGCAGTCGAGTCCAGACCAGGTGTAAATGGTAAAAGGCCATTACTATCCGATTTGAGGGAATCCGGTTCCATTGAGCAGGATGCAGATATGGTGTTATTCCTATACCGTCCGGAATATTACGGTATTACAGAAGATGAAAGTGGAAGATCACAGGCAGGCGTCGGAGAAGTAATTATAGCAAAACACAGGAATGGTGAAACGGGAATTGTACCGCTTAGATTCATTGGTAAATACGTGAAATTTACCGAT
The DNA here is from genome assembly GCF_900112985.1 of Pedobacter antarcticus. Classification (GTDB taxonomy): domain Bacteria; phylum Bacteroidota; class Bacteroidia; order Sphingobacteriales; family Sphingobacteriaceae; genus Pedobacter; species Pedobacter antarcticus. The sequence goes on along the minus strand of NZ_FONS01000004.1, from coordinate 112,296 downwards.
CTAGAGGAAGATTTCATGCCTCCTAATTCATTCTCAATGGATCCTGCTGCTGGAATGATGCCTTCTGCAGACTTTGACAGACCTTCGGGAAATGTGATCATCAAACCTTCAAGAATGGATGATTTTAATGACGAAGATGCACCTTTTTAAGGTTTAAATCTATTATGAAAAGCCTGCTTGTAACAAAACAAGCAGGCTTTTCAATTTTAAACGGTTAAATCAGATAACCAAGTAGGACACCGGCAAGTATGATAAAGGGCGGACTGATTCTGGTGAAATTCAGAATCAGAAAAGTTATGATCACCAGAGTGATTGACAATATATCAAACCCAATAGGCTGAAATAACAGAAAAAATGCAGCAATAATAAAACCAACGCTAACTGCATTTATGCCAGATAATGAACGCTTGATTCTCGTTATTTTTTTGAGATCTTCCCAGAAAGGAACAATAAAAAGCACCAGAATCAAACCTGGCAGATTAATACCAAATACCCCTATAAAACCACCCGCAATCTGACCGTAAATTCCATATCCGAAATTCTTCATACTCAGCGTACCTAGGTAACTTGTAAAACTAAACGTAGGTCCGGGTAGCACCTGCTGCAATGCAAATCCCGAAAGAAATCCAGAAGACGTCAAGTAGTGCTTCATCTGCACAAATTCTGTAAACATCAACGGCACCAGCACCTGCCCCCCTCCGAATATAAGAATCCCGTTCCTGTAGAAATTCTCAAATAACCTAACCGGTAGGCTAAAAGGCGAAGTTCTGTTTATTATAGCACCCAATAACGCCAGGAATAATAATAATCCAAGAAAGTAACCCAGCTTCTTTGGATTGATATTAGAAAGCAGTTTAGTTCTGATCGCGCTTTCTTCCCCATGGGTCTCCAGCGCAGAAGAGATCATTCCACCCACTAATATAGCTAAGGGGAAGACATATGCATTTCGCAAGACAAGGGTCACTATAGCAGCGGCGATAGCTAAAAACACAGAGATCTGATTGACAAGCACCTTTCTGGAAAGATGATAAGCTCCAAAAGCGACAATGCCCAATGCTATCGGCTGAATGTATTTGAGTATAATTATAAACTTTTCCTTCTGGTCAAACTGGGCGAAATATATCCCCGCCAGCGTCATCACGGCAGCAGAGGGAATAATCCAGATTAAGAAGGTCAGTAAGGCCAGTTTTAACCCACCAACCTTATAAGCAATACCTACCAGCGTCTGTGTAGATGCCGGACCCGGCAGTATTTGAGCCAGCGCATTTAGTTCCAGTAATTCTTCCTCAGTTACAAAAGGTGTTTGCTTTACAAAATATTTAAGCAATAAAGAGATATGCGCCTGTGCTCCTCCAAAAGCTGAAAAAGTAAAGAGCAGTACATCTTTAATAAAAAGTAGTTTTCGACTTGCTTTCATTGGGGTTAATCATCTTCGTAATCCAAACCCGCCGCAGAATTATACGCTCCCTGCAGCTCAGAAAACGCGTGCCGGTCGCCTTTATCTCTTGCCGCTTTCATCCCCGCCTGATAAATTTCGACCGCCCGCTCCTGCTGACCTACCTGCTGATATAATTTACCCAGATGATAGTATGTTCCTACGTAATCAGGATGTTCCGCAACAAGTTTCAGATAGTAGTGAAAAGCATTGTCAGTATCTTTTAAACTGTTATATTCTGTAGCGAGTGCATATAATATAAATGGATCTTGAGGTTCGTTTGTTAAAAACGCTAATAACTTGGTTAATCGGGTACTTTGCATTTTAAATCCCTGCTTTTTTAATTAGATTTGCAAAAAGAAATTTCATGAAACTGTTATCATTTCAAGCCAATTTGAACCAATAATAGCTGATCTCAGCTTCATTAATTTAAACAACTTATCATATGAAAATATTAGTTTGTATCAGTCATGTGCCCGACACAACCACAAAAATAACTTTTACTAACGATAATACACAATTCAATACAGCCGGTGTTCAGTATATTGTGAACCCTTATGATGAATTGGCTTTATCGAAAGCTATAGAACTATGCGAAGGCGGAAAAGGCACTGTTACAGTGGTGAATGTTGGCGACAGCTCAACTGACCCGACCATTAGAAAGGCATTAGCCATAGGTGCTGATGATGCCGTAAGAATTAATGCAGTACCTAGAGATGCGTATTTTACAGCATTCCAAATTGCTGAATATGCTAAAACCACTGATTTTGATATGATCCTGACCGGCCGTGAATCTATCGACTATAATGGTGCACAAGTTGCTGCTATGGTAGGTGAATTCCTGGATATCCCATCTATCTCTATTATAAAAAAACTGGATTTTGACGGGTCGTCTGCAGTCCTAGAAAGAGAAATTGAAGGCGGTAAGGAAGTTGTGAATGTTTCCGGTAAATTTGTTGCGAGCTGCGCCGAAGGTGTAGCCGAACCAAAAATACCTAACATGCGCGGTATCATGTCCGCGAGAAGTAAACCATTGGTTGTTATTGAGGCAGCTCCTATAGATGAAGTTGCTAAAATTGTTCAGTTTGAAACTCCGCCTGCACGTGGCGCAGTTAAATTGATTCCAGCAGAAGATGCAGCCAGCCTTATCAGTCTGCTGCATACAGAAGCAAAGGTTATCTAAGAATAGAGAAACTATTATTTAAAACGGGTATCCGGACATTATTTAACTTTTGATAGGTCCATCCTGATTAGAAAATTTTAAGAAAAGAATTATGTCAGTTTTAGTATATGTAGAACAAGTCGAAGGTAAGTTTAAGAAATCTGTTTTTGAAGCAGTATCTTATGCTAAAGCCATTGCAGATCAGACAGGAACAAACCTTACTGCAGTTTCTATTGGCCAGGTTGAACAGGGTCAGTTAGAAGAACTGGGACAGTATGGCGCTTCAAAAGTATTAAACGTTGAGGCCGGAGAGTTAAAGAATTTCGTAAATCAGGCATACGCAGCAGTGATAGCCGAAGCGGCACAAAAAGAAAGTGCAGACATCATCGTTCTTTCTAACTCATTTTCTGGAAAAGGACTTGCGCCACGTATTGCCGTCAAACTTAAGGCGGGCCTAGTTGACGGTGCGGTAGAATTACCAAAGATTGATGGCGGTATTTTCCAGGTAAAAAAGACAGCTTTCTCCGGAAAAGCATTTGCTGTTACTGAACTTACATCGGCAGTTAAGGTCATTGCACTAAACCCTAATGCTTTTGGCATTAAGGATGCACCTGTCAGTGTTGAAGTTGAAAGCTTCAGTCCTGCCCTGCAATCTAAAGATCTGGTTGCTGTTATCAAAGAAATCGTGAGGGCGACCGATAAAGTAACATTACCTGATGCGGAGATCGTTGTTTCTGGCGGAAGAGGCTTAAAAGGCCCTGAAAACTGGGGAATGGTAGAAGAGCTTGCCGGTTTACTCGGTGCTGCCACTGCCTGCTCAAAACCTGTGTCTGACGCCGACTGGAGACCACATTCAGAACATGTAGGACAAACTGGTATTGCTATTAGTCCTAATTTATATATTGCTATCGGTATCTCCGGTGCTATTCAACACCTGGCTGGAGTAAGCTCTTCGAAAGTTATTGTTGTAATTAACAAAGACCCGGAGGCTCCGTTCTTCAAGGTAGCTGATTATGGAATCGTTGGAGATGCCTTCGAAGTCGTTCCTCAACTTATTGAGGCTTTAAAAAAACATCAAGCCTAGTATAAATATTTGGCGGAGTTTTTGACTTCGCCAAATATTCATCATTATGAAAAAAGTAAAACTAGACATTGTTGGCTTATCTTACAGCCAAACCCAGTCAGGAGCATATGCACTTGTACTAGGAGAAGTAAATGGCAGAAGACGTTTACCGATCATTATCGGTGCTTTTGAAGCACAGGCAATCGCCATAGAAATTGAGAAAATGACGCCGAGCCGTCCACTCACTCATGATTTGTTTAAAACATTTGCAAATACATATCATATAGAGATCAAAGAAATTCTGATCTATAATCTGGTTGACGGTGTTTTCTATGCAAAATTAATCTGTACGGACGGACAACGTACCGAGGAGATTGACGCCAGAACATCTGATGCTATTGCGCTCGCAGTCAGATTTAACTCCACAATCTACACTTACGAATTTATCCTTTCATCTGCTGGAATAGTAATTGAAGGTAATGACTTCGTATTTCTTGAAAACATGGATAGCCTTGGGAAAGAACAAGCTATTGAATCCATAGATCCTAAAACCCCTGCAAGTAATTACAGTAATCTCAGTTTAGAGGAATTAAATCAGAAACTTCAGGAAGCTATTGCTGATGAGGCGTATGAAAAAGCTGCACGAATCAGGGATGAAATAAACAAAAGAAATTCATCTCAATAGTATTACAATAAATTTTATACTTACCAATATCACCCCCAACTTTCTTATTTGATTATTTTTTATGGAGCGTTTTCACGGAATACTAGGCATCTTATTTATCTTGGGCCTAGCGTATCTTTTTTCCAATAACAAAAAAAAGATAAACTTCAGACTTGTAGCCAGTGGTTTAACTTTGCAGGTACTGATTGCCGTTCTAATTTTGCGTGTGTCCCCAGTGCAGCACTTCTTCGAATTCCTTGGTAAAGGAATGCAGAAAATCGAACAATTTGCTAAAAAAGGTGTCGACTTTGTATATGGTGGAGTTGCAGTGATTGGCTTTGACGGTCAGCCACATGCTTACGCCGTACCAGAGAGTTTTGTATTTGCATTTAACGTCACCGCAACTATTATTCTGGTTTGCGTACTGGTGGCGGTTTTCTATCATTTCGGAATTATGCAACGCATAGTAGCGGTCATCGCTAAAGGGATGAACTTTGTCATGCGCGTTAGCGGTGCAGAAGCATTAAGTAATGTTGCCAGTGCTTTTGTTGGCCAGGTTGAGGCACAAGTGATGATTAAGCCATACCTCAAAGGCATGACGAAAAGCGAATTACTAGCATCTATGAGTGGTAGCCTTGCATGTATTGCTGGCGGTATTCTAATCGTTTATGCGAATATGGGTGCACAGGCTGGCATGAATCTGGCCCCAAAATTAATTATGGCAAGTTTAATGGCCGCCCCCGGAGCCCTGATTATCTCCAAAATTGTTTATCCAGAAACTGAGGCATCCCAGACTATGGGTAATGTAAAACTCGAAGTTAAAAGTGAATATACCAACCTGATCGATGCGATTTCAAATGGTGCAAGTGAAGGTTTTAAAATCGCTATGAATGTAATAGCCATGTTAATTGGCTTTATTGCGCTAATTGCATTAGTAGATTACACGCTGGTTAATATAGGTCATTTATTTAGTCCGAACTTAAATCTTTCATTAGACTGGATTTTTGGTAAATTGTTTTATCCATTTGCCTGGTCTATGGGAATTCCCAGTGTAGATGTAAATAATGCGGCTACCCTGTTAGGGCAAAAATTAACTGTAAATGAATTTCTGGCTTTCAAAAATCTGACTACAAATGCAGTACCTATAGTAACAGAAAAAGGAGTTTTGATTATCAGCATTGCCATTTGCGGTTTCGCAAATTTCAGCAGTGTGGGTATGCAGATCGGTGGAATTGGAGAATTGGCACCTGAGCGCCGTGGGGATTTAGCGAAATTGGGGTTAAAAGCATTAATGTGCGGTACCCTGGCCTCCTATCTTTCCGCTTGCATTGCAGGAATACTTATGTAAAACATATATGTCCGGAAAATACCGTAAAGAGAAGAACTGCCTAAATTGCGGGCATGACGTTGAGTCGCATTACTGCAGCCAGTGTGGCCAGCCAAATCTAGAATTGAAAGAACCTTTCTGGGGCTTCATAGGCCACAGTGTCGGACACTACTTTCATTTTGATTCCAAATTCTTTCAGACTTTGGTTCCTTTACTTACTCAGCCCGGGCAGGTTACACTAGATTATCTCGCAGGTAAACGGGCGAGATACATCCACCCTGTAAGCCTTTATATTTTTGTATCAATCGTTTATTTTATCATTGTCCCGCATACGCTTAGTGATAATGATAAAGATTACGAAACATCAAAAACTGAAACCGCAGCAACTCTGGACAGTCTTAAAAATGAGCTTGACATTGCTCAGGATAATTCAAATAAGATATCCGGGTATGCAATGCGGCATTTATCAGATGCATTATCCTTATCAGATTTCAGGAAACTAACGTTTTCAGAGCAGCATAAATTTTTGACGAAAATAACATTGGAGCAGGAAAGGAATCCGACCAATGCCAGAAAAAAGTTAATAGAAAAATTCCAAAAGGCACATATAGTTACGCAAGACAGCACTGTTGCTGCTTATAACCTCCGGCAGTCCAAGCTACCTGCTGCCGACCGTGACAACTGGTTCACACACCTGACTAAAGAAAGAGAAGTCAAAATTCTGGAAAAAAAGTCTGACGGACACTGGAGCCTTAAAGAGGAAGTGAAAAAATATCAGCCTAAGCAGTTTTTTCTGCTGATGCCCTTACTTGCGCTTTTCATCATGTGGAACTTTAGAAAAAACAAGGTCTACTATATTGATCACCTCGTTTTCACCATTCATGGTATGACCGCATTCTTTCTTGTTTCTATTGTGACGAGCGTCCTTCAAAGATATATCTTCGGGTTGGACACCTTTATGAGTATGTTCATCAGTTTTCTGCTATTTGCATTTACCATGTGGTATCTCTATAGTGGCTTGAAATTATTTTACAACAGGTCAAAAGCCGTAACTATCAGAAAAACTATGACTTTGGTTATTATGTATTTCATCGCATTTGGTCTCACGCAGATGATGATCGAATCTGCCATAACCTATCTTTTAATATAGTAGACAGAATTAAATAACTACCTTGATCGCTGAACGGCGGATTGCCGAAGACAGTGTAAAAATGCAGGTTTGCAAAACGAATTTCAAACGCTAATTGACGGTTTCATCACTGATCAGGTAGGGATTTCCACAGAATTCTTCCCAACATTACTCGCTAAAGGACTAAGAGATAATATCCTTCAACTTAAAACTGACGATCTGCTTAAAGATGCAGGCACAGGAAATGCACAAATTTCAACCAAAGACAAATTAGTTAGAAGTGACCAGATTCACTGGCTTGACAGAAGCCATGAGAACATAAGCGAACAGCAGTTTTTTATTTTGATGGATAAATTCATCCTCTACCTGAACAGCACGTGTTATACCGGTATAACCGGTTATGAATTTCATTATACACTATATGAAAAAGGCAGTTTCTACAGAACCCATCTTGATCAGTTCAGCAACAACCAAAGTCGAAAATTCAGCATGATTATATATCTGAATGAGAATTGGATACCGGAAGACGGCGGAGAACTCTGTATTCACCATCCCGAAAAAGACCAGCAACTGATCTCTCCTGATAACAGAAAAGGTGTGTTTTTTAAGAGTAATGAATTACCACATGAGGTATTAATAAGTCACAAGTCCAGGATGAGTATTACTGGCTGGCTTAAAGTAACTGCATAAAAAAACCTCCATTTTAAATATGGAGGTTTTTCTGTAAACTATTCAGCTAACTGAATTAATTATCTATTTTCAGGAGCAGTAAATTCACGGTTGGTATGCCCAACATAAATCTGACGCGGACGACCGATCGGCTCTCTGTTTTCATGCATTTCTTTCCATTGTGCAATCCAACCCGGAAGACGGCCCAATGCAAAAAGAACAGTAAACATATCCGTAGGGAAGCCCAGGGCTCTATAAATTATTCCCGAATAAAAATCAACATTAGGGTACAATTTACGCTCTACAAAATATGGATCACTTAATGCAGCCTCTTCCAGTTTCTTTGCAATTTCCAGAACAGGATCATTAATACCTAATTTTTCCAGGATATCATCACATGCTTTTTTGATAATTTTCGCACGTGGATCAAAGTTTTTATAAACTCTGTGACCGAAGCCCATCATACGGAAAGGATCATTTTTATCTTTTGCTTTATTAATCCATTTTTCGGTATCTCCCCCATCCTCTTTGATTCGCTCCAGCATTTCTATTACTGCCTGGTTTGCGCCACCATGAAGTGGCCCCCATAAAGCAGCAATACCAGCCGATACTGACGCATATAAATTACAGTCAGAAGAACCAACCATTCTTACCGTAGATGCAGAGCAATTTTGCTCGTGATCTGCATGAAGAATTAATAAAGTGTTCATTGCTTTAACTACAACCGGATCAATCTCAACTTCTTCAGTACGCTGACCGAAAGTCATATTCAGGTAGTTGCTAACATAGTCATATTTGTTTTTAGGATAAATCAGTGGATGACCTAAAGACTTTTTATAAATGAATGAGACTATAGTTGGAAATTTCGCCAGTAATTTGATCATAGTCTGATCCATTGTTTCCGGTGAAGAATTAGCTTGAAGAGATTCGGGATAAAAAGTAGAAAGAGAGCATACCAAAGATGCTAACTGCGCCATCGGGTGAGATTTGGAAGGATATCCATCCAAAAACTTTTTCATGTCCTCATGAATGAGGGTGTGTTTGGTGATATTAGCCTGAAAACCCTCAAGTTGCGAAATAGTAGGCAGATCACCGTAAATTAGTAAGTAAGCAACTTCAAGGAAAGTAGATTTTTCCGCAAGTTCTTCAATATCGTATCCTCTGTATTTTAATATTCCTTTTTCTCCATCTAAAAAGGTAATTGCACTTTTAGTAGAACCGGTGTTTTTGTAGCCGAAGTCAAGAGTAATGTGTCCTGTTAGTTCCCTCAGTTTAGAGATGTCTATAGATTTCTCACCTTCTGTTCCCGTAATAACCGGAAACTCGTACACTTTTCCGTCAATCTTAATTTCTGCAATATCTGACATATCTTATAGTTTATAAATAACAAAAATAATATTTAAAATAAAAATAGCTCTTAAATAATGGTGACAAAACTGTTATATAATTATTAACAGCACGTCATTAAAAAGTAAGAATCGAGCTTTTAATTCTTGGGTTTAATTTCTTTAAGAACTGATCCGCATTCCAGCATACTATCGCCATAATAAGGGTTTCTGATTTTCTTCTCTGAAGAGATCCAGTCTCCACCATTGCCGTTGTTCGCCATTGGACAATGCTGCACATATAAGAACCCGGATTTAAGGTCTGCGTGTTCGAACAATGCAATGATATCAGAGCTTAAAGCAGTGAATTCTTTACGCTGAATTTTGATGTCGGTAGTGTTACCTATCTTATCTGCAATCAGTGCAGTATTCTCACAGCCCTCGAAACTATTTAAAGCTGTGGACAATTCTTTAGCGGCACCCTGAGCTTCTGTTTCTTTACCACTGACCAGAGTATTTTTCAAGATCAGATAGTTTTTAAGAATATTTTCGATTCTGGGCTCACTAAATTGGATCTCGTTATTTACTGCTAAGGTATCGGCAGCAACAACAGTAGTATCCTCTTGTGCATTTTTTGAATGCTCTGAGGAATTACATGCCATAAATACTGATAACACAGCAACTCCAATATATCTTTTCATCATTCTTATATATTTATTTGTCGTTTTTAAGCTCTGCAAAACTGTTACCTACCTGAAAGAATTTAAATGAATAAATCACTTTCAAGATGAACAGTTGAAGTTTAATTTATCAATTTCGTGTTTTGCTCAAAATACTATTTTAATTTCAAATACTTAAAAAACGACAGGATAAATGGCTGTTATAATTAAAATATTGCAATTATTTGAGATGCGGGCAAAACCCGATGAATAGTTTTTCCGGTGTAAATAAGTAGAAAGATATATAAATTAAAAAACACGGTCTGAAATTGACCGTGTTTTTTAATTTATATACTTCGATTGACCTTTTCAGCACATTACAGTTTGAACCCGTATGCAAGACGTAAAGCTATCTGCCCGCTGTTGTTACCTAAATAACGTAAAGCATCGCCTTTTCCTGCATTTTCATATTTAAGTCCAAGATCCAGGCCACTGCTCCATGAATAACCAATTGTTGGTGCATATAAAAATGTAGTTTTAGAGTCTTTTGAAACACCAAATGCTGCTCCAACCTCACCCATTGCATAAACACCTGATCCAGATGGATCAAGGAAATACTTTAAGCCTGTTTTCAAAGGAATATAAGCGTAATCAGGTACATCTCCACCCAGGATATATGGTGCGTCTTTAGCAAAGAAATGAGTATAACCTGTAGCTACAGGAATTGATAATTGTTTAGTGGCATTAAATTGTAACCGAACATCAGCGCCGGCAGCAAAATTATAATGTTTGCTTGTCGGCACACCAACATTTGCTCCTATACCTAATTTTTGAGCATTTGCCTGAGTAGAAAGTAAAATTGTTACTGCAGCCGCTGCAGTCGCAAATAATTTAGTAGATTTTTTCATTTGAGTATTCTTTTAACTGGTGTATTATTGTTTTACTGATGGAAACTTACATTGGTAAAACAACCGTTTTAAAACATGCGCTATCCATACGATAGATACCCAATAATTACAAAATGCATGCCACAACAGTAAATAGATATTATTTTAATAATAAAGAACGAACATACCTGTTTATTAAATTTAATATTTCACGTAACGCACGTTTATCCTGTATATTATAAATTCCATTTTTTCGCGACCATAGCCAGGGCCTGTCTTTTGATCTGCTCCGGACTTTGACCGGCATCTATCCAGTTAATTATAACACCATCTTTTTCCATCTTACGGAAAAAAGTCATTTGCCTTTTTGCAAATTGTCTGATCGCAAAATAGAGCTTCTCCTCTAAATCCGACCGGGTCATCTCATTCTGCAGGTAAGCAGTTACAAACTTATATTCCAATCCGTAAAACGTCAACTTCTCCGGACTAATACCTTTTTTCAACAACCTATCTACCTCTTCTATCAATCCAGAATGCAAACGTACCTGCAGCCGTTCTTTGATTCTGGACCGGCGGAGCTCAACATCTGGTACAAGACCGATAACCAAGGGATCCAAAACGGGCCTTTTAATTATTTTAAGGTCATTCCTCCGGAGATAATCAGCAACCTCTATGGCTCGAACCATTCGTTTGGCAGAAGAAAGATCCGCATGCGCAGTAAAAGCTGGCGGGTAGGTTAGCAGTATATCCCGCAGTTTACCAGAATCTTGCTGTGGAAGCGAAGCCCGCAGATCTGTATTTACAGGAATAGCTGTATAAGGCTGGTCCTGTAAAATGGTGTGAATATACATGCCCGTTCCACCACATAATAATGGAACCTTATGATGCTTTCTTAACTCACCGTAAATAGTATAGAAGTCTTCCTTAAAAGCATTTACATTATAACTATCTCCCGCCTCAAGAATATCAATCAAATGATAAGGAACGCCATTTTCACCTTGCCCATACTCATGGAGGTCTTTGCCGGTACCAATATCCATATCTTTAAAAACCTGGCGGCTATCTGCGCTGATTAATTCAGTTGATAGCGAACGCGCCAGACTGACCCCTAATCTGGTCTTTCCCGAAGCGGTAGGTCCCAGGACGACAAGAAGTGGATTATCTTCCATTTAAGTATAAAATATATTTTAAATTACCTGTGTTGAAAACAGGCGTATAACCTGTAGGGTTGGAATCAAAGTCAGATGGCAGGCGGTGCTGAAAGTACCTTTTACCCGTAGAACGACAGACCCAGATTTTCGAAGCTGGTTGTGTGTCAACCAATGTAAATCCCAGTTTTTCATATGCAGCACCCGCAGACCAGTCCAGGTCAGCATAAGTCATTACATCATCTGGTTTGAGTAAATTAATCAAATGCTTTATCAGTTTACTCAGGCCTCCCTGTACAACCAGGCCGGAAACACTAGCAAAACGAATCAGTTCAATTGAATAATATGTTTCGGCAATAAGCGACATCCGGCGCCTGGCAGAGAAAGTTGCAACTGCTACGATGTCTCCCTTGGCCATAAGGGCGAGCCGGTATCTGGATTTAACACCCCCTTGCAAATGATATTGCTCCATAAAATGGTCGGCCTCCACCTGACTGATGGATATAACTGTTGTTTGCCGTCCATGAACCCTTTGCAAATTCAAACCGAGTAAAGACATTAGCCGGTTTATCACCTGAACTGAACGTAAGTTCCATACGTCCTCCCAAAGCTGAATCAAAGTTGCTCCTTGTATAGCGTAATCATTCTTCAATTTAACTAAAGCCTCAGGACTGTAGTTTACCCCAAGGCTTAGAAGATTCAGAAAAATAACATTTCCGGTCTCCTTGCAATTTATGGATTTCAGCTTAAATATTGAGTCAGCAGGAGAAACCTGCCCGATTATTACTCTTTTCTCCTCAAGCTTTTTTATGAAGTCATTATGCCAGAAGGCAGGATCTATATCCACTCGTTTTCTTTAAATATTTTAAATGCCAGAGCAATCTTGTCGTCCAGCTGATTTAGTTTAACTTCATCAAGTGTCCCTAAACTGATCTTCTCATGTTGCGGAAAGTCATCAGGAAATAAGCTCAGGATAACCGTATCACCTGAAATCTCTAAACCCGCAAAAAACAATTCATGAACTTCGTGTCCATTAACCACATTTTTCTGTTCCGCCCAAAGATCATAACCACTTTCTGAGTTAAGCCTGTTAGTAAATCCTAAAGTTGCGTAAGGCTGAAGGTCAGCCCTTACAGTCTGGAAGATTTCAATTTCATCTGTCTTTTTCATACTGCTTGAGTTTTTGTTTATAACACCAGCAAAAAATTATTGTTTAGCCACCGATAAATTTAGCCACCACTGTTTTACCGGATAGGGGTCACCGATAGTTATAGTTTCACCCAGATGTGGAGTTGCAATTGGTAGCTGGACATCCGCTGCAGCCTTAACCGCCCGGATAACCGGATCATTCCAATCGTGCAAGGCCAGCGAGAACTTCGACCAGTGTACCGGCAGAAGCGCTTTAGCATTCAGATCGATAGCAGCTTGTACGGTTTGCTCCGGGAACATGTGAATAAACGGCCAATAAACGTTATACTGACCGCATTCCAGTATAGCGAGATCAAAAGATCCAAACCTTTCTCCAATTTCCTTAAAATGGGTATCATATCCCGAATCTCCACCGAGAAATATCCGTTTATCTGAAGATTGGACAACAAATGAACACCATAGCGTTTGATTTCGCTTAAATAATCTGCCGGTAAAGTGTCTTGCAGGGCAAGCTGTGAATTGAAGCCCTGATAAAGTTGTTGTTTCATACCAGGCCATCTCTGTAATCTTCGATTCCGGAATACCCCAATGCTGCAGGTGAGCCCCGACACCAAGCGAGGTAAGAAAATATTTTGTTTTCCCACTTAATTTCAGGACGGATTGATAATCGAGATGGTCATAATGATCATGCGTGATCAATAAAATATCAATGTCCGGCAAGTCTTCCAGCCTTAGCTGTTCGGTCCCCGCATAATTCAATGAGCCAATAAAACTAAAAGGAGATGTTCTCGGACTAAATACCGGGTCTACCAGCACATTTAAGCCTGATATCTGCAGCAAATAACTGGAATGTCCGAACCAGGTAATCCTGGTCTGTGATGAACTGGTAAAATCCGGCTTTAACACCGGAAGTGGTGCAGGCGGTCTGCGTAGCGGGTTTTTCTTTAAAAGAGCAGAAAGCAGCTGGAAATAGCTCACGTTTTCCGGCTTCACTGGCGTGTCCGAAAGATTTTTCAGACTGCCATCCTTGTAATAAAACTTACTTTTAATCAGCTCCAGCCTTTTACCCCTGGGCAGGCTTCCGAAAACAGGTAATCTCCAGATCAGAAAAAGCAGAAAGCAAATTAGCAGAAAAACAACAAAATCAATAATCATGAATAAATTCTTTATAGCGCGTACAATCTCAAACGGGATTACAATAAAAGAACGAATATAGTCAATAGGAGATTTCAGCCTGCTTATTTTTCTTATCATTGCATAAAAAAGATATTATGTCAAACAAGCAGGTTTTCATAAACGACAGGTTTGTACCCCTTACAGCAGCCAGTCTTCAGATTTCAGATCTGTCTATCCAACGCGGTTACGGGATCTTCGATTTTTTTAAGACCGTTAATGGAAAAGCCATTTTCCTTGAAGATCATCTGGACAGATTCTTCAGTTCAGCCGCCCAAATGCATCTGGACATTGATCTGGATAGAAAAGCTATCCTAAAAATTCTGGAAGAGTTGACAGCAAACAACCAGATCCCCGATTCAGGAATCAGACTTACTTTAACCGGAGGCTATTCAAGTGACGGTTATCTGCTCAACACGCCGCCAAATCTGGTGATTAGCCAAACTGAGCTGCAAGCACCGCTGGTACTACAGGATCAAGGAATTAAATTGATGACATTTGATTATCAGAGGCAGCTTTCAGGAATTAAAACATTAGATTATGCAATGGCAATCTGGCTGCAGCCTACAATCCGGCAGGCAGGTGCACATGATGTGTTGTATCATAATCAAGGATGGGTAAGAGAATGCCCGAGAGCAAACTTCTTTATTGTTAATCATGATCAGGAAATAATCACCGCCGCAACGCAGATATTACCAGGAGTAATCCGTAAAAATATACTTTCTCTTGCGGCGCAGGGCTTCCGTGTGGTAGAAAGAGACTTCAACCTGGAAGAACTGGCAAATGCATCCGAGGCATTTATTACCAGTACGACCAAGCATATCCTTCCTGTATTAGAAATAGATGGAAAGGCTGTTGGAACAGGGCGTCCAGGAGAAGTCACAACAAATTTGTTCGACCAGATCACTGCCATCGTAAAAAAGCAGGCCGGTCTTTAAATCCGGCTATGCCTGTAAGTTTTATTTTGCCGCTTCCGCCACCGGCGCAGGAGGAACAAGTTTAGCAGCAAGACCAGTTCCCGCAGCAAGTAATTCCTGAGTGATTGTACGCGTATACTCAGATATCTCCGCTTTAAAGTCTGAAACCGATGCCCCGGAGCGGATTTCTTCCAGCCTTTTTTCCCATGAGCCGGTAAGCTCAGCCTGAGCAATCATCTGATCTTTTACTACATCATATACGGCGAGACCCTTATGTGTTGGAATCAGGTTTCTTTTTTCCCGCTGAATATATTCCCGGGTAATTAGAGTTTCAATAATTGAAGCACGGGTTGCTGGCGTCCCCAGACCACTGTCTTTCATTGCGTACCGCAATTCTTCATCTTCTATCTCTTTCCCTGAAGTCTCCAATGCTTTTAATAAAGAAGCTTCGTTGTAAAAAGGTTTAGGTTTGGTTTGCTTCTCCAGCAATGCTTTAACCGGCAAGGGCAATGCTTCGCCTTTTTTAACTTTTGGTAATGAAGGATTGTCCTCATCCTTTTTATCATCTTCTTTATCGTTCAAGACAGAACGCCAGCCTGCAGAGCGGATTACAGTCCCGTTAGCAACAAAGACGGAACCCGATTCTATGGTGATCTTAGTAACTTCCTTTATACATTCCTGGTGAAAAGCTTCCAGCATACGCGCAATCACCATATCGTAAATAGCCTGTTTATCCGAGCTCAGGTGTTGCGGAGTAATACCTGTAGGTAATATGGCATGGTGATCGGTAACCTTCTTTGCATTTACGCTCCTTTTGTTCAATGGAACAGTCAATAGAAATTCTGCCTGTTTACCCAGATCAGGATGGGTACACAGGGAAGTAATTAACTGGGGTACACCGGCAAAAACATCATCTCCGATATACCTGCTACCTGTACGCGGATACGATACCAGTTTATTCTCGTAAAGATTCTGCAGAATATTTAATGTCTGGTCTGCCGTATACCCCTTGCGTTTGTTAGCCTCTTGCTGTAAACTGCTCAAATCGTGCAGCAACGGAGGCGGTTCTTTCCGTGGTTTGGCTTCTACATCGACGATGCGCGCTCCATTAGTGAAACCCGACGGAATGTCTTCAATTTTATCAAAGAGAACCTGTGCCTCTTCCTTAACGTTATAATTCTGTATGGAAATTGCCTTAAATAACTGTCCGTCCTTATCTACCTGGATACCCAGTTGATAATAAAGCTGAGGTACAAAATTTTTCGTTTCCAAATAGCGCGAACAGATCATGGCTAATGTAGGAGTCTGTACACGTCCTAATGATAGTACCGACCTCGCACCTGCAGAGATACTCAATGCCTGTGTAGCATTCATTCCCACCAGCCAGTCCGATTCGGAGCGGCAGTGTGCAGAATTAAAAAGCGTGTCGTAATCCGTACCAGGCTTTAAATTTCTGAACCCGTCCTTAATAGCCTCGTCAGTCTGAGAAGATATCCATAGCCTTTTAAACGGTTTCTTACATTTTAAGAAGTAATATATATACCGGAAAATAAGCTCTCCTTCTCTCCCGGCATCCGTCGCTACTATAATTTCTGTAGCCTCATCAAATAGTTTTTTAATAATATCCAGCTGTTTCCGTACACCCGGATCTTCCACGAGCCCATCCTTCGTTTTAATCTTTCGGATAGCCAGTTTAAATTTCGGAGGCAGCATCGGCAGATGTTGTCTCCTCCAGCCAATGTAACCATATTCCTGCGGAGGTGCCAGTTGCAGTAAGTGTCCGAATGCCCAGGTAAAAGAATATCCCTTCCCTTCTATATAGCCATCTTTTTTTACGGTAGCGCCAAATACTTTAGCCAATTCCCGTGCAACTGATGGTTTCTCTGCAATTACAATCTTCATCTGTTATATGTATTCTTTAGGACCGATAAATTTCATCAAAAATATCTGGATTCGGTTAATCTATATCTAATTTAAAACGACTGCAGCACGATAGCCCGATAAAAAACAGCCGGAAAAATCTTATTTTTAATCTCCTATAAGCGCAATACCTGTTTTGAAAGTATGGCAGTGTGCGTCTACGATATCACGGATCTGGGGCGAATAACCACCTCCCATACTCACCTGCACCGGCAAACCATACTTAACGCAGGCTTCGAAAACCAGACGGTCCCTTTCCCGGCAACCTGCATTGCTTAGCGAAAGTTTGCCTAATTTATCAGTTTCCAACACATCTACGCCAGCAAGATAGAATACGAAATCGGGTTTATGCACCGAGATCAGTTCGGGTAAAGTTTTAGCGAGCGTGGAAAGGTAAAAATCATCCCTCACACCATCTTGTAATCCAATATCCAGATCTGAGACCTCTTTTCGAAAGGGGAAATTCTTCTCTCCGTGCATTGAAAAAGTAAAGACACGCTTTTCCTGCGCCAGAATCTGCGCAGTTCCATTTCCCTGATGAACATCAAGGTCAACGATCAAAATTCGCCTGGCAAGCTTCTTAAACAGCAAATAAGAGGAAGCAATAGCCTGGTCATTCAACAGGCAGAAGCCTTCTCCCCAATCTGAGCCGGCATGATGGGTACCACCGGCAACATTAAAAGCAATTCCAGACTTCAGCGCTGCCTCTGCCCCTTCAATCGTACCTCTTGCGATCCGCAGCTCTCTTTCCATCAATGCTTCATTAAGTTCAAAACCAATTCTGCGCTGCTCCTTTGGCGGCAAACTCAATTGCTTCAATTGTTCCCAGTAAGCCGACTGATGCGCCAGTAATACAAACTCTTCTTCCAGCGGATCCGGTTCAAAAAAATTATCCTTAGAAACTATCCCTTCATGAAGCAGCTGCAATGGAATCAGTTCGTATTTTAGCATAGGAAACCGATGACCTTCGGGTAAACTATGTGCAAAACAGGGATGATAAGCAATTTTAACCATTAGCTTAAAATTTCTCCGACATGTTTTTCAATATTAGCGCAAATCTCGTCCGCAGGCAAATCATTTGCATCAAGCCCGAAAGGACTTTCAATTTCTTCTGCAATCAGTTCAAGGGAGGCCAGTACATATAAAATGAACGGAACAATCGGCACCACGAAAAATCCAAGACTGAATACCCAGCCGAAAGGAAGTGTGATGACATAAATAAAAATGAATTTCTTTATAAATGCACTGTAAGAAAACGGTATGGGTGTGTTTTTTATCCTTTCGCAACCTCCGCAGATATCGGTAAATGCAGTGATTTCAGGCGTTAACATCAACAACTGTTCTCCTGTGAGTTTACCATCCAAATTCAGCTGAATAATTCTTGAATTAATACTGGCTGCCACCTGGTTGGGAATATGTTTGCCCCCATCTACCTCGATAAGAAGACTGTTTTTTCCAAAATACTGTTTCTCACGCAAATGTTCCTTTAAAGCGAAAGCATATTTAGGAATCGCATAGTTAAAAAATTCCAGCTCCTTTTTATCCAGGCGCAAAGCCTTTAATTTAATAGCCAGGTTACGACTGACATTGGTTAGCTGACCAAGCAGCCGGCGCCCCTCCCACCACCGGTCATATGAAGTATTAGTCCTGAACACCAGCAGCATAGATATTACAAAACCCAGCAGACTATGCATCATGCTAATGTTCTTAACAGTATCATTGATGTAAACACGGAAATAATACAGTTCCAGATAGGCAACCAGCCCGGAAAATACAGCTACAGAAAGCATGAGCGGCCAGAGTTTCCTGATTGTATCTGCTTTGTGAACGTGAAAGATAAAGTTAAACCAGTCTTTCGGATTATAGTTAATCATAGACCTCAAATATCCAAAAAAACACGGTCCTTTGAAAGCTTACAATATTTATCTTTTACATTTGTTTTTAATCAAAAAAATCAATGGTTATTTATCAGAAAAATATCAGAATTGGTGCTAAAAGAAGAGGTTTTCATTTGATAACCAGGGAAATCGAAACCATATTACCGGAAATACAACATATAAAATCGGGAATCTGTCAGGTATTTATACAACACACTTCGGCTTCACTGACCATTAATGAAAATGCAGATCCCACAGTGAGACAGGATTTCGAGTATTATTTCAACAAAAGCGTACCAGAAAATGATCCGGGGTATCTCCATGATGATGAAGGTCCGGATGACATGCCCGCGCACATTAAAGCATCCTTGATGGGTGCGTCAGTTATGATTCCGATACAAAATGGAAGATTTGCACTCGGAATGTGGCAGGGCATCTATCTCTGCGAGCATCGTAATCGTGCCGGATCAAGAAACCTGGTTATTACAGCCTGGGGCATATAACGCTCAATTTCATCTGAAACATACAACCTATTATCCATTTGAATATATTTGGAGCCTGAATTGTCAGGAGTCAATGAAACAGCAGGTTTTAAAACGCCTGACAAAACGGATCAGACTTAAAAAAAGCTAGATTTATGAAGACAATAATTCCGGTAAAATCGAAAAAAGAATTAGCATCGTTTATTGATTTTCCACACGATCTGTACAAACATGATCCTAATTACGTACCGGAACTTCATATCGCCCAGAGAGACTTATTAACCACACATCCTTTCCATAAACATTCTTCTCTGCAATGCTTCCTTCTTTTAGACCAGGGCAGAATTATAGGCAGAATAGCCGCAATACACAATACCATTCACAACGAAGTGAATCATAACCAGGATGGTTTTTTTGGTTTCTTTGATTGTATCGATGACCAGGAAAGTGCAGATATGCTAATTGGACAAGCCGAAAAATGGCTTACTGATAAAGGTTTGAATACGATTATCGGACCGGTAAATTTTTCAACCAATGAATCCTGTGGATTACTGGTTTCCGGTTTTGATAGCCCTCCGGTAGTGATGATGCCATATAATGCAGCTTATTATGTTACGCTTCTGGAAAATAACGGACTGGTAAAAAAGGTAGATCTTATCGCCTGGAAGTGGGACGGTGAGAGCTATGATGACAGGTCTGTAAAGCTCATGGACAAACTGCAGGAACGTTTAAAAAGAAGCGAGATTGTGATCCGGAAGATCAACATGAAAAACTTCAAAGAAGAAGCTGACAAGCTCCGTGAAGTTTATAATAAAGCATGGGATAAAAACATGGGGTTCGTACCTATGAATGATGAAGAATATGATTATCAGGCTAAAGACTTAAAAATGATCCTCGACCCGGACTTCTGCCTGGTTGCAGAGCAGAATGGGAAGATAGTCGGTTTTGGTGCAGCGGTTCCTGACATTAATGAAATACTTATCAAAATCAAAAGAGGGAGACTGTTTCCTACCGGTTTACTTAAATTGTTGTGGTATAAAAAAAGGGTTTCAGGCCTGCGGATTTTACTGCTTGGAGTTGTAGAAGGTTACCGGAAAATGGGAATTGAAGCCTGTCTGTACGGTAATATTATTAAGGCATACAAAGCTAAAGGATTAAAGTATGCAGAAGCATCCTGGACACTGGAAAACAACGACTTAGTGAATAACGCTATTAAAGCAATCAAAGGAGATCCCTACAAAAAATACCGCATTTTCGAAAAAACTATTGCTCCTGCAGGGAGTACTGAAAAGATATAACCGATAGCCTATATTTGCAAGGACAAACATCTTGTAAATGAAAGCTATAAGCACCAACTTAAAAAAGGCAAGTCAATATTTAACGCTATTGGCCTGCCTTTTTTTTATACCAGAACTCACCCGGGCCCAGAAACACAAAGATAAACCCGATAAAAATGACGTTTCTTATCTCGCTGATTCTAGTGTTCTTAACCGAAGCGATTATCTGGCCAGCCTGGGTAAAGTTTACGAAGCCATTAATCAGGTTAGGGTTACTACAGGAAGCTTTTACAAGCTCAACTCCATTAAGCCCCACCTGGAGCAGGATGAAGCTGCAATATCGCTTTTAAGGGATCGTCTTAATCAGAAAGACAGACCTCAAAACCTGCAGAATTTACAGATGTACCAGACTTTACTCTCAGAACTGGATTCTCATAATCAAACCTGCCTGGAAGACCTCAAAGAATACGATGAAGAACTCAACGAGGTTAAAACCCATCTCCTTGAACTAGGTAAGGACACAGTACTAACGCGGTTATTCAGCACAGACTCCTTAAAAGTTGTGTTTAAAAGTCAGTTTACAGAACTCGCAGGCAAGAAAACAGAAATGGATAGCCTCATTAAGACCAACACCAGCATTTTAAATGCATTGATGGCCAGGACTTCAACCAATCTGATTAATATCAAAGAATTGAAATTTCTGACAGAAAACCAGCTCAAACTGGTAGGTATAAAGGCTTTTGGAAAAGAGAGGCGTTATCTGTGGGAGACCATAAATCAGAAAATGAACCGGAAAATAGGCTTCAAGCACTTTCTGGAGAGCGAAAAGAAAATTTCTTTCTATTACTTTGTTTATACCAGAAATACCCGTTTGTTATTATTCCTAACCGGAGCAGTCTTCTTCTTCTGGGTGTATTACAACTTCAAAACTCTGAAGAAAGCAGATAAGATGGACGTAACCACCATTTACGGTTTCAATCTTCTACGACCCAAACCCTATCAAATAACGTTCATTCTCATCCTCACTCTGGCACCCGTATTTGATCTGCTCGCGCCTGCATTATACATCGAAGGCGTTTATGTATTACTGGCTATCCTTTTAGCTTCCTTACTATACAAACGCGTTCCAAAAAAGGTCTTCTATACCTGGGCTATATTCGTTGTTCTGCTGCTCTTACCTATTCTGCTTCGCCTTTTAGGTTTTCAAGCCAGATCCCAACGCTGGATTCTACTGATATTCAGTATACTGTCTACGATTTACGGGATTAAAGCCTTCCAAAATCTAAGACCAGCCGCAGGCAAATTCAGTATACTCCTACCTGTTGGAATTATCTACATCCTTTTTAATATTCTGGCTATATTTTGCAATATATTCGGAAGGTTTACACTCACACAAATCTTTTATAATACAGCCATCAGCGCTGTTCTAAATTCCATTTCACTGATTCTTTTAGCCAGTATGCTTACAGAGGCCTTTATCCTGCAGGTAAAAACCAGCCGGATCAGAAGAAACTATGCAGATTACTTCGACTGGCAGCGCGTAGAAAGAAGAGTAGGAGGCATTTTGGGAATCGTAATCTTCATTATCTGGACTACACTTTTTTTAACCAACCTGAATATCTTTAATGAACTTTACAACTTTGTTCTGGGCTTGCTCAACGAAAAGAGAACAATTGGGAGCTTAACATTCACGCTTGGTGGTATAGTCCTGTTCCTGGTTATTATCTGGGCAGCAAACTTCCTGCAGAAATATATCACCTACTTTTTTGGCGATATGGGTGATGATTCCCTGGAAGAGAACAAATCTGAACGTTCTAAACTCATTATCATGAGACTGATCTTATTGATCGGAGGTTTCTTGGTTGCCGTAGCTGCATCAGGATTGCCTATAGATAAGATTACGGTGGTTCTGGGCGCATTAGGTGTAGGTATCGGACTGGGTTTACAAAACATAGTCAGCAACTTTGTATCCGGTATCATTCTGATATTCGACAAGACACTACGCATAGGTGATATGGTGGAACTCGGTGATAAAAAAGGTCGGGTAAAAGAAATAGGAATCAGGGCAAGTACATTACTTACCGACGATGGTGCCGAAATCATTATTCCTAACGGATCGATACTTTCAAACAACATTATCAACTGGACATTAACCAATAATCAGATGCGGGCAATGCTGGAATTCACGATTAGTAAACCATATGACAGGGAGGTGGTAAGCACATTAATTTTAGAGGTAATTAAAAACAGTGACAACATTTTCCTGAACAAAGAGCCCAAGCTTATTATTAGCCCCAAAAGTAAAAGCAGCAGCCAGGTTCGTGTCTACTTCTGGTGCATGGATATTTCAATGGCCGAGCCTACAAAGAGCAGTATTATGGCTTCGATTTTCGACGAATTTGATGATAAAGGGATAGAAGTATTAAGTTAGTTTAAAAATACAATTAACAGTTGTATATACACTGACAAATAGATATATATGATACAAATATTATCAATTGATAACTAGATTATTCTTCCATATTAACAGCCTTCGAAAGCACGCGTACAGCCAATGTGATTTCCTGCTCATTCAGGTTTCCAAATCCAAGACGCATAGCTGTAGAATGTTCATTTTGATAAAGAAGTTCCTGTGGCAAATGGAGGTTCATTTTTGTACAATTTTTACTAATCCGCATGAGATTAAGGTCTGGATTCCAATTGGTCCAGACCGACAATCCGCCCGGCGGGGCATCAAATGTCAGCTCCCCTCCCAGCTCTTTTATTAGCAGAGAAGTAAATAGATCACGACGATCCTGGTAAACTTTTACCGCCTTCTTCAGGTGACGCTGAATTTCTTTTTCTTCGAGCAGTTCAGCTATGGCCTGTTCCATTAACATGTCGCCCTGGCGGTCTACCAACCTTCTGAACTTAGCCATTTCCAGTATCAGGTTTTCGGGAGCAACCAGGTACCCCGAGCGGAAACCGGGGGCCAGTGATTTACAGAATGAGCCTATATAAACGACCATTCCGTTAGTATCGGCGCTGGCCAGCGGCAAGACTGGATTACCCTTATAATGAAAATCATAATCATAATCATCCTCCAGAATTATAAATCCATATTGAGCAGCAAGATTGAGCAACTCAACACGCCGCTCTGCACTTAAGGTTACCGTTGTTGGGTAATGATGATGCGGCGTGAGATATAACATCCTTATCTTTTGACGCTTACACAACTCGCGAACCGCTTCTGTCGAGATTCCGTCCTTGTCAACAGGAACAGCCTGCAATTTCGCGCCGCATTGCTGAAAACACATATTCGCCAGGTAGTAACTCAGGTCACCTACAACGACCACATCACCAGCGTCAATTAACATGCTTGACGCCATGTAAATACTCATATGTATACCCCTGGTGGTCAGAATATTCTCTTTTTTAATATGCAGCCCTCTCGTATTATTAAGATAGTCAGCCAGCATTTCCCGGTAAAAGACGTTTCCTTCGGCATGTGAATAGCCGAAATGCCTATAATTGGTCTTACTGCGAAGTATTCCCCCATACACCTTAGACAACCGCTCTAGCGGAAGCAATCTGATATCCGGCAGACCATCATTAAACTCCAGTCCCGTGTTTGGGCTCAAAGTAAGCGCGTCTAACAACATACTCTTTCGGAACTGATAACCTGTTTTCTCTGGATAACTGGTTAACAAACCCGCACTATACGGCTTAACGTCAGGATCCTGAGGCAATTCTTTCCGGACAAAAGTCCCCTTATTCGGTCTGATTTCTGTCCAACCCTGCGCATCCAGCTCATCAAACGCCGCAATAATCGTCTTTCTGTGCACCTGAAGGATCAGCGCAAGTGATCGACTACCCGGTAACTGCGAACCTGCCTGCAGTACCCCCCGCTGTATGGCATTTATAAGCTGCCGGGCAATCTGCAAATAAACAGGATGATCAATTGATCTGTCAATTTTAATAACAGTTTGAAATGGAATATTAACCGGACTACTCATAAAAATAAAACTGGTACATATGAAGTTTGGGGCAAGGTAATACTTTTGGCACAAATCCGCATAAGATGACATTAACAGCCTTACTACAACATATTATACAGCACGATTCTTTACATGCCAAACTACTCAATACACTATCACTTCTGGAGAATATAGGTGCCAGAAAGATATCAGCGAGCGAAAATGCCCATACCACAACATTGATGGTATTAAAACATGCGGCAGAAGAACATCGCCACGCCTACTATCTAAAAAAGCAGATCACCAGATTAGGAATCCGCGAAAACCCTACTTATCATCCGGACTACTTAATAGCACCAATAGCAAGCAATCACTATTTACAGCTGTTGGATCTGAAGACCAGCAGATATCTGCGCGATCGTCTGCACCTGCATGGTGCGGAATTAAAATTTGCAGCTTACCTACTCGTCACCTATGCTATAGAAGTCCGGGCAGACCAATTATACCCGGTCTATCAGGCTGCACTGCAGCAGGCTGGCAGCAAGGTTAGCGTCAGGTCAATAATTGTAGAAGAGCAAGGCCACCTCGAAGAAATGATCATACAGCTGAAAGAATTTTCTGTGGACTGGGAGTCACATGCAGCGTATATCTGCGCAATTGAAGAGCAGCTTCATACTGGATGGACAAATGCGTTAATTAAAGATTCCATTGCTTAGAAACTATGAATGCAGAACAATTTATGCAGTTTAAAATTGGCAACAAAGAGTCAACAAATGGAATTCGTAAACTACAATTAACAAATGATTTAACAGACTTCAGCTCTAATGATTATTTAGGATACTCCAGACTGAAAAATGAAGAATCATCAAAAGAATACCTTCAATCAGAAGCCAGGCTGCTACCGAAAAACCAAGGCTGGTCAGGGGCCGGCGGGTCAAGATTACTCAGCGGAAATTCCGCTGCTGCCGAAGAATTGGAAGACCTGTTTGCAACACAGGAAAAAACCGGAGCGGCACTACTTTTTAATTCAGGATATACAGCAAACACCTCACTGTTCTCCTGCCTTCCACAAAAAGGAGACCTCGTGATTTACGATCAGTACATCCATGCTTCGGTAATCGACGGCCTGCGACTAAGCTATGCAGACCGGCTAAAGTTCAGACATAACGATTGCAGGGATCTGGAAAACAAACTCCTCCAAAACAAAGACCGTCAGGGCCGTTGCTATGTGGCAATAGAGAGCCTTTATTCTATGGATGGAGATTTCGCCAACCTACCCCCGATACTGGCCCTATGTAGTAAATATCAGGCGAGACTCATTGTAGATGAAGCTCACGCGTTTGGAGTATTCGGAACTGGCCTGGCCACCAGCGAAGTGACCGGCACCCCGGTATTCGCCAGAATCATCACCTTCAGCAAGGCTTTAGGCCTGCATGGGGCAGTAATTTTGGGTAGCCAATTACTCAAAACCTATCTTGTAAATTTCGCAAGGCCATTTATCTACAGCACAGCACTGCCTCCTATGCTAATACTATCCATTTTAACGCGATATAAACGATTATTAACCCTTCCGGAAGAACAACATAAGCTTCAGCAAAAATCAACTCTCCTACGCGCTAATTTGCAAGCTATTTATCCGGCCGGGAATTCAACAGAGCGGATTGATCTGAAAGTGTCCCCTATTCAAATAATTACGATCCCGGGAAATGAGAATTGCCTTCGCTGGAGCAAATTGCTTTTCGAAAAAGGATATGCAGTTTACCCGATCCGCAGCCCGACTGTACCAGCGGGTACCGAAAGACTGCGTATCTGCATTCATTCATTCAACACCGAAACAGAAATTAATGGCCTTTGTGAACAGATTAAGCAATTGCACCAATCTTAAAAATCAGACAACAAACATGAATAACCCGCTATTTGTAACCGGTATAGGTACAGGAATAGGCAAAACAGTAGTTTCTGCTGTCATATGTTATCAAAACAAAATGGACTATTGGAAACCGGTGCAGGCAGGCGACCTGCACTATACCGACACAGAGATCGTGCGTGAGCTTACAGGGCACCATCATTCCAGATTTCATCCTGAAAGACACCGCTTTATGCTTGCTGCATCGCCTCATGAAGCTGCCGCTGCAGAAAATGTGCGGATCACCTTACAGGACTTTATCCTGCCCGGGCATCTCAGACCTTTACTGATAGAAGGTGCCGGCGGCCTGCTGGTACCCTTATCTGACAATTTACTCACGGCAGAATTAATCCGGCACCTAAAAGCTGATCTGATTTTGGTTATCAGGGATTATCTGGGCTGTATTAACCATAGCCTGCTTACTCTTGAGGTCATTAAACTGCGCGGACTCAATCTGAAGCAGGTGATTTTCAACGGAGATTTTAATCCATACAGCAAAAAAGTAATTATCAGCCAGCTGCCATCGAACTGTCCCTGGACTGATCTGCAGGAATTAACTGAGATAAACCATAATTCACTGAGCAGACTACCCAAACTGCTCAAATTTTAGACTATACAAAACATTTAATTCTCAATATGTCGTCAATTCTAAACATCCGCCATGACTGGAGCATCGAAGAAATCCAGGGAATATACCACACACCTTTGCTTGAACTGGTGTATCAGGCCGCAACCGTCCACCGCAATTTTCACAATTCCCTGGAGGTTCAGGTATGCACTTTACTTTCTGTAAAAACCGGAGGCTGCCCGGAAGACTGCTCCTATTGTGGTCAGGCAGCGCGCTACCATACGGGAATTAAAGTGAAATCTCTCATGAGCAGAGACGAGGTCATTCAAATTGCCACGCGCGCTAAAGAAGCCGGATCTTCACGTTTCTGTATGGCTGCAGCCTGGCGGGAAGTGAGAGACAACCGCGATTTCGACACCATACTAGATATGGTAACCGGCGTCAATGAGCTTGGCATGGAGGTCTGTTGCACGCTTGGTATGCTCACAGAAAGTCAGGCACAAAAACTTCAGCAAGCAGGCCTGTATGCCTACAATCACAATCTGGATACGTCAAGAGAAAAATACGAAGAGATTATCAGCACGCGGACTTACGATGATAGGTTAAACACCATAAATCATGTAAGGAAGGCAGGAATCAGCGTATGCTCCGGTGGAATTATCGGTCTGGGTGAAACACACGAAGACCGGATTCGTATGCTACATACACTTTCCACGTTACCGGTTCATCCGGAATCTGTACCAGTCAATGCCCTTGCCCGCGTAAAAGGCACACCTCTTGAAAACATGCCCAAAACAGACGCCTGGGAAATGATCCGCATGATTGCAACTGCAAGGATTTTAATGCCCGCATCTATCGTCCGCTTAAGTGCAGGAAGAGCAGAAATGAGCGGAGAGGAACAATCCTGGTGTTTCATGGCGGGTGCAAATTCCATCTTTACAAGTGAAAGCGAAGAGCTATTGGTAACCCCAAATCCCGGCATTTCCCAGGACAGAGAACTCTTCAGTTTACTAGGATTAAAACCAATGCAGCGTATAAACAATCTGGAAAAGGAGGCAGTATATGACCTTAACAAATAGAGACGCTAAATATATATGGCACCCTTATACACAACATTATAAGGGAAATAAACATATAGTTATAGATCATGCATCCGGATCGTACCTCTTTGACCAGGATGGCAAAAAATATATAGATGCAATTTCATCCTGGTGGGTTATACTACATGGACACTCCCATCCTTATATTGCAGAAAAAGTGATCAAACAGCTCGGTAAGCTAGACCAGGTCATTTTTGCAGGGTTCACACATGAGCCCGCTATTCAACTCGCCGAAAAGCTACTGAATATACTGCCACCCTCTCAACAGAAAGTTTTTTACACCGACAACGGGTCAACTGCTATTGAGGTAGCACTTAAGATGTGTATCCAGTTCTGGTATAATCAGAACCAACCACGCAGTAAGATTCTTGCTTTTAAAAACGCATATCATGGCGACACTTTCGGCGCCATGTCAGTGAGTGCCCGGGGTACATGGACAGCCCCGTTCAAAAACCAGATGTTCGAAGTAATCTATATTGATACACCAGACAGCAATAACCTGGAAGATCTGCAGAAAATCATCGAAACCCACGCTGCAGACCTCGCATGTTTTATTTTCGAGCCACTGGTACAGGGGTCTGCGGGAATGCTAATGCACAAGGCCGAACACCTTGACCAGCTCATGGCTCTTTGCCGTAGGAACGGAATACTAATGATCCAGGATGAGGTTTTTACGGGATTCGGGCGCACAGGCAGAAATTTCGCCGCAGACCACCTGCAGCAACAGGCCGACATCCTTTGTTTTTCCAAAGGATTAACCGGCGGAACTATGCCTCTGGGTATCACAACCTGTAGTTCAGAAATTTACGCTGCTTTTTTAGCTGAGGATAATCTTAAGACTCTTTTCCATGGTCATTCTTTTACAGCGAACCCACTAGCCTGCGCTGCAGCTGCGGCCAGCCTTGATTTATTAGCCGAACCAGATTGCCAGGCAGCAATTCAGCGGATAGCTGCGCTGCATAGCACATTTGCAACTTCAATCGAACTACATCCTCTTGTCCGCTCCGTCCGGCAGACAGGGACTATCCTCGCCATTGAATGGGAAACGGGAGAAGGGACCTCTTATTTTAATGGTCTGCGGGACTGGTTATATAATTTCTTTCTGGATAAAGGGATAATCCTTCGTCCTTTAGGCAATATTATCTATATCCTTCCACCCTATTGTATTAGCAATGCCGATCTGGAAGAAATCTATGCGGCAATTCTGGAAGCACTTGACCTGAAATTAAGATAATCGGTCTAACGGAGTCTTTGTTCGGACATTTCTTTAGTCTTATCGCAGTAAGCGCCTATTTTACTTCTGTTTTTCTTCGGGGTTGCCTTACCCTTCCTTTACCCTTGGTATACCGTTGCGATACCCTTGGTATACCCTTTGGGTAAAGGAAAGGTATACCAAGGGTATCGCAACGGTATACCAACCCCGAAGAATAGCAAAAAAAAATCAATGGAAAATAAAACGTAAACAGCAACTGAATCAAACCTGCTATTGCTTCACACGGTCAGCTTCCGAATCTGCTCCTGAACGTTTATCAGGCCGGTTAGCTTTCATCTGACCTAACCTCATGCTTAAAGTAAGCACTGCACGTCTGCTATCTCCTCTGTTCACCCATCCGGCATCTGTCAGATTCAGGTTATTGATTGTACCTCTGGTGATCTGAGTTCTGAATATATCACTAACACTCAGTTTAAGTGTAGTTTTTGGCGAAAGGGTTTTGGAAAGCCCCATATTCATTCTCCACTGCTCTCCAACTACAAACTGGGCATTGGTTACTTTACTTTGGTAATTCCCATCCAGCTGTGCGTTCCAACCGTGTTGTAGCTTAAACTGCGCAATCCCCTGAAGATAAGTGAAAACCCCTTTATTATCCAGCAGGCCTGAATAAAAATCACTTTTAGAATGAATTCTGGTCAGCTCTCCATAAAACTGTAAATTAAGCCAGCTCAAGGGATCTACACCCGCGTCAATATTCCAACTTAAGACTTTACTACTGCCAATATTTCCCGGCCTGCTGTAGTAAATCCCATCTTTAATCTCAATAGTCTCATTAAACTCATCCTTGGCACTACTGTAACTTACCGAAGTACTAAACTTCTTCCAAACATAAGTCAGCTCGACTTTCTGCGAAAAAGACGGTAGTAAATATGGATTACCTACATAATAGGTGAATTTATCGAGCGGTGAAATAAACGGATTCAAATCCTGATAATACGGTCTTTCAACACGACGTCCATAATTGAATTTCAACTGCTGATTGCCCGAAGTGTCCAACTGATATCGTATAAAAAGAGTCGGGAACAAGCCTGTATAATTCCTTTTAAAGGAGGAGTCACTTTTCATTATATTTCCCAACTGCCTTCCACGTGAATCTGTATTTTCCAAACGCAGACCAGCCTGAACGCTCCATCTGTCAAAATCTTTATTCAGATTCACATAAGCTGCACTAATCCTTTCCTTGTATTTAAACTGATTGGATTTATCATAATCCGGGGTAGTAAGACCTCCCAGCGTATTACTATAATCTGCTACGTTATCTGTTTCTGTAAAACTATTTTTCAAACCGCCGGCAAGTTTCAATTTCCCGCTAAACGGATGTGTATAGTCTACTTTTGCACTTAAAATATTTATATTCCCTTTCAAGTTACCATTTAACCCTTCTACATGATCAAACTGTCTATCAGCGTTATATATGTCGTTAACATAATCTTGTTTGTTACCAGATCCATAACGCAAATAATCAAGATCAGCTGAAATATCGGGTCCGTCTTTTTTAAATAAATGGCGGTAATTCAGATTCGCACCGAAATTATCTGAAGTTCCATTCTCGACATTACGCGCTTTAACCAAAGATTCCAGTTTACCTGCAGCATCATTAATAACGTTCTCACTGAGATTATTTGAATTCGGTTTACGTAAGAAACCTGTAAATACCACGCCCCAGCTCGTTAATTCTGACGGACTATAATCTGCCCCCAGAAGTCCGTTTATTCCCCAGCCTTTCCTGCGTAGAAAAGTCTGCTGATCGAATGATCCGGTATGATTACCAGCTTCATCTCTGTAGTTCCGATAGATATGAAGGTCCGATGCCCCATTGCGAAAACTGTAGCCAGCATTACCAAATACATTAATCTTATTGTTTTTGTAATTAAAGTCAATACTATTATTTGTTGTTGTATATATTCCCTGACCTGCAGATGCATTAATCCCAAGATTAAATCCTTTGAGCTTTTGCTTTTTCGTCTTTATATTAATAACTCCTCCTTTTCCAGCAGCATCATATTTAGCCGGAGGATTACTCATGATTTCTATCTTGTCTAAAGTTGTTGCCGGCAGACTCCTCAAATAACCTTCCAGGTCTGCCCCGGACAGATATGTTGGCTTATCATCAATAAAAATAGTTACCCCTTGCTGCCCCTTCAGACTAATCTGCCCATTTTGATCGACCCTTACTCCCGGAGATTTTTCCAATACATCCATTGCCGTAGTTCCGGCATTACTAATCAAGGCATCGACATTTAATACGGTCCGGTCAATCTGATGTTCAATCAGTGCCTTTTTAGATACAATAGACACTTCTTTTAAAGACTGTTGCTGTTCCTGAATACGAATTGAACCCAGATCCAACACCGGCAAACCGGTGGTAATAGCAAGAGAGACAGACTGATAAACTCTTCGCCCCATCAGATTTACATCCAGTAAATAGATTCCGGGAGCTATCCCACTAAAAATAAAACTCCCATTAGCCTCACTGAACTCCATTTTCACGAGTGATGAATCTGATTGCTTTTTTACCGACATCGTCGCACCATCGATCCCAACACCCTGATGATCCAGAAGAGTCCCCTTTATTTTCGATCCAGCTACTTGCCCAAAAGACACAGCGGTGCCATACCATGCTAAAAATAGCATCATTAAATATTTTTTCATTTATAAGAATTTTAAGATAGCACAGATGCCAGCTGCAAATCAAGGGCAAAGCGATCCCTGCTCCCGGTAAAAACGAGAGACAGGAATAAATTATGAGAAATTGATATAATTAGTTAATTCGCACTGTAGTAGTGTAATTGAGCTTTTTATTAGGCTCGTTGACGTAGTTGCGCATAACCCTTTTGTGCCAGACCGCACTTTGCTTTTTACCGTCGATATACAAGCCGTCCTGATTAAGCTGGATTTTAAAATCACGATCATCTTCAATCATATTATGCTTTTTTAAATCAGCAATTAAAGCCTCGGAATTAACGCGGTCACTTTTCTGAGCAGGCAAAGCAAGCACAGCAGGCGACATCCCAGGAACAACTGGCAAAGCAGGTTTAACCGGTATTGCAACTGTTTCCTGTACTGGGACATCTGCTACTACCGGTATTTCGGCCGCAACATCAACAGGGTTATCCGGACGCACTGTTGTCGTAGTAGTTACTACCTGGTGTTCTGTAGTACTGCTAACCTGCTGATCGCGGTTAGCATCAGAATGGTCTTGATTAGCAACTGGTTGAGCCTTGGTAGCAGACACCTCTTTGGAAGCCAGCTTTGTTTTTACAGCAGCTCTTTCAGGCAGGACTTTAAAGGCAGCCGTAGTTAATATTACGACGATCATCAATAATGACAATATTACTCTCTCCATCTTCGTAACAGGT
Organism: Pedobacter antarcticus; assembly: GCF_900112985.1. Lineage (GTDB taxonomy): Bacteria > Bacteroidota > Bacteroidia > Sphingobacteriales > Sphingobacteriaceae > Pedobacter > Pedobacter antarcticus. Next base: position 79,871 of record NZ_FONS01000004.1, on the reverse strand, counting down.
GATTGATATTGCCCAAGCAATCTTTTCACACGATGCATTAGTTGTCCCTGTCCATTTTTTAAAGCCATGCTTAACCCAGGGGCGCCGTGTTCGTATTCCTGACAGCTCACCAATGCACGGATATAGACCGCTTTATTACTAAGCTGGGTAACAGCGATGTCATCGCAACAGTTTTCACGTTCGGCTCTGATCAGTTCTGAAATCCAGATCACAGCTGGATTAAAGAAAAAAATCATCTCCAGCAAACTCTGCAATATGTTAACTATAAAATCTCTGCGGCGGATATGCGCTAATTCGTGTACAAGTATGGCTTCTACATCTGCTGTACTCATGGCATTGATTAAGCCAATAGGAATTAGAATTACCGGTTTAAAATGACCAATAACCATTGGCACACGGGCCAGTCCGGATTCCATTAATCTGACAACAGCTTGAACATTAAGCTTTTCGGCCAGCTCTTCTGCTTTGTTTTGCCAGAATTCGGAAACAGGTTTTACGTTGGTATTTTTCAATCGATATATTCCATGCAAACCTGTCAGTAGCTGAAGACTTTTAGCGCAGAACATTAAAAACCAAACCAATACAATCAGATCTGTATTTCTGGAGAAAAAATCACCGGCAGTATTTATACCATTCGCTGCAAATGCAGAAAGTTCATAAACCCCCGATTCAGCCGGACTATATTTACCTTGAAGAGTATCAACAGCCGGAATTCCTACATTTGCCTGATGGCTCATTACCGGACCTACAATACTTTGGTCCTGAATCATATAGGATGCAAAAGTAAATAGGGTTGCGGAAGCGAAAAGCACAAGCGACCAGGTTAAAAACCGGTATCTTGATGCAGAGCTCAAATTTTTACCGCCAACCAGGATCAACGCAGTGATCAAGGATAGTAGCAGTCCCTGCCACAAAGAATGCAGCAGTGTAAATCCAATAGCTTTAATTAAAAGTTCCATAGTTTGTGGTTCAAAATGGTTTATTGATCTAATTGATTCAGCATATCTTTAATAGCCTGTAATTCCTCTTTAGAAGTTTTCTGATTACCTAGCAGCTGCATGACTAATTTGCTTGAAGATCCATCATATAAATTGTCGACGAATTTCCCCAGCAAATTCTCTTTGGTTTTTTTCTCTTCTTCAACAACATGATAAATATGCTTCATTTGACTTTCATCTCTTTTAAGGATGCCCTTCTCAGCCATGATCTGCATTAATTTCAATGTAGAGGTATAATTAACCTGACGTAAATTATTAAGCTGATCATTTACCTGACGAACAGTAGATGGGCCTGCACTCCAGAGAACCTGAAGAATTTCAAGTTCCGATTTAGTGGGTTCTATATCGGATGAGGATGTATAGTTTTGCTGTTTCATATTCTAAAGGTAGGAAACTTTTCGTACGAAACAATACCTACGAAAAAAAGAAACAAAAAAAAGCCTTCCCGATGATCGGGAAGGCTCACTCAATTATATAAATTAAAAATTTAGACTAACTGAACATTAATTGCATTAAGACCTTTACGGCCTTCTTCTACATCGTAAGTAACTTTATCGTTTTCACGGATGCTGGCTAACAAGCCTGTTGAATGAACAAAGATTTCGCTGTCACCATTAGATGGTACGATAAATCCAAAACCTTTAGTCTCATTAAAAAATTTTACTACTCCTTCTTGCATTGTATTATTATTAAATATGGCACGAATATACAGATTATTATTCATTTACAGAAGTTATTAATTAATTGGTACTCACATTAGTTTAAAGCAGCCGTAATTATTCTCCCCTTTATTCTAAATTTAACAGTATTTGTCAGCTCAAATTTTCTTAATACCTGAGCTATATCTTTATTTCTGGATAGGATCCCGGTATACTGAAGCTTACGCAGGTCCTGATTATCATAACAGACAGTCACATCATACCATCGTTCTAACTTCCGGAGAATAGTCTCCAAAGACTCGTTATCAAATGAGAAATATCCATCTTTCCATGCAGTTGCGCCCTCAGTATCTGCTTTGGTAACTATAACAGAACCAGATGCTTCGTCAACAACAGCCTGTTCTCCGGGAAGCAGCCGTTTTAAGGTCGTTCCGGCTTTAGGAACAATAATAACACTGCCTTCGAGAAGTGTAGTGCTGGATATAGGCTCCTCTGGATAAGCAGAAAGGTTAAAGTGAGTGCCTAACACACGGATCTGCAGTCCTTTTGCGCAAACTGTAAAAGGTAAGGACACTCTTTTAGCTACTTCGAAATAAGCTTCCCCGGATAAATGTACTGTTCGCTCCTTCTCATCAAAGACCACAGGAAAAATTAAACTCGAAGCAGCATTAAGCCATACCCTGGTCCCGTCAGGAAGGATTACCCGGTACTGCCCGCCCCTGGGGGTTGACAATACAAGTCTATTTAAAGAGCTCTTCCTTAAATCATTAACCCTTATATTTTTATAGCTTAAAAGCCCCCGTTCGGTTTTAAAAACCATTCCTGAGAATTTGTCACCGGGAAGTTCGTTATAATTGCTGTCCAGCACCAGACCTGTTCCATCGGATAGTGTAAGAGTAGCCCGGTTGCTGCCCGGCTTTATTGCTGCCTGAATTAATGGCTCATCATTTAGTCCAGTTACCTTATTATGGTAGATAAAAAGACCACCTGCGATTAGAAAAACTATCATAATCACATAGAAATATCTTTGATTACGGTTGAGAACAGACCGGCGTAGCTGAATATTATTGCTGATCATATCGTGTAAACGTTTATCTATTGCAGATATCTCCAGATCAGATAATTCATCAAGTACGTCCGGCTGTTGAGCAAAAAGTTCAAAATAGCTTTCTACTAACCTTTTCTGATCGCCATCGGCGTTTCCTTCCAGATACAGGTCGACAAATTGTTGAAATTCATTTTTCAAAAGATTCGATTCCATCTTATTTGTTTGATAACGACCTTATACTATAACAGTGTCGGAAAAGAAACCACTCTCCTATGCTATTTTATATGTTGAAGCAAATTAACATGAACTACTTACCGCAAGCACATTGCATAACATTCGCCTTATAGATTTAGAATAAAGCCAGTATCAACAATTTGGTTATAAATTCTCTCAGGCTGGTAAAGGCCGTAATTAACTGATTCTGAACCGTTTTCTGGGAAATACCCAAAATTGTGCTGATTTCCCGGGTACTTAAATAATCAAGATAGCGCATGCGAAAAATGACTGCTCTTTTTTCCGGCTGCATAGACAGCCAATATTCAATGCAGGTTTGCAATTCATTTACGTTAAGTCTGGAGTCGGCCTGATCTCCGGAGGCATAAATATCATCCAGGGGTATCTCGAAAAATGAAACACCTTTGCTTTTTCGATACTCTTTAAATGTCTTATAGCGCATAGAAATTAAGAGATAAGCATAGATGCTTTTAACCTGGTAATAAGTGCGTTTGGTCCACATGTCTATAAAGACATCCTGTACGATCTCTTCTACAAGCTGTGCATTACGCAGCCTTTTATAGGTTTCATTATAAAGCTTTTTCCAGTAACGTTGATAAATTTCATTAAAGGCTTCGCTATCACTTTCAGAGATACATCGCAGAAGTTCATCATCGGTGCAGGTCTGATAACTAATTTTCATCACCATACACTAAACCTGAACTATTTGACACCAAACATCGCCCGATAATAGTAACAGAATACGTTTAATATGCATCTTATTGCTGAAGTATATTTGTTTCAAAGTAAAAAGCCAGGGAAAGAGTGCTCCTGAGAAATCCGGATAACAAATACAGTAAATGTGAAAAATCTGATGACATATGATTGAAATTATTACACCTCTATATATACAGTGTATGTTTCTGACCGGATGTCCTATGCTAAAGAAAAATAGTTTTTCGGCAGCTAATATAAATTGAGCTTTACCAGAAGAAATTTGAAACTTATTAGATTGAATTTGATTTTCATCAAAAAAATAGCATCAAATGCGGTTATTTTTAACAAAAACTTTATCATATATTACTGATAATTAAATATTTAACAATATAAATCACCATCGGATCCCTAATCCTTTTATTATGAATAATCTTGAGCTGATAAATTTCCTCACCTTTCTGAACCCTGTTAATGCAGATTTACGGCAACGGTTAATTGAAATAATCAAAACTGAACATATCAAAAAGCGCCATTTTCTGCAGCAGGCCGGAGACCCGGCAGACCGTATCTGGTTTCTTGAAAAAGGATATATGATGGGATATAAATGGAAGGAAGACAGAAAAGTACCGTACAGGTTCTGGAATGAACAGGAATTGATTCTGTCCGCGGAATCTTTTTTCCTTCAAAAACCAACTATGGAGTATATCGAAGCAGTTAACCCTTCGATTCTAAAATACATTACATACGAAGATCTAAAGCTTCTCTCTGCCGATTTCCCAGAAATACATCACTATACTCAGCGTATTATACTTGATTATGAAATTTTCCAGGAAAAACGGGTATACCAGTTCAGTGCTAATTCTGCACTTGAAAATTATGTCATATTAGCCAGAAACTCACCACATGTACTCAGAAATGTGCCTGTAGATAATATTGCAGCATTTCTGGGAATATCAAGAAAAACTTTAAACAGGATCAGGGCAAAAACAAGCCAACGAAGTAAAAACATTCCGGAAGGCGACGTCTGAACTGACGTTTGCATCTTATTAGATCCGCTGTTGATTCATTTGTTCTAAGCGATCATGTAACTGGTGCAGCCTTTTCACGAATACGTCAGCGGATTTTAAACTCCCACTATTCTTCACATAGCTAAGATGCGATTCCAAAAAAAGCGGCACATCAGCAATAACAACTCCTGCTTCAAGGTCTATTTGAGCAGGCAATTCGATACCATCAAAATATGCTTCTAATTCTTCTATAGTCATGCCACAAATTTAATCTATTTTTTCAATGGCCGGCAGGCTAATTAAATAAGATAAAGGCAATGATGAGTGTAATAATCACATTAAAAAGTTGAGCAAGCAGAAAGGCATACAAAGGCTTTTTATTTTCATTTTTGAACAGGTCCTTAAAATTTGTTTCCAAACCGATACTTGTAAAGGCAAGCGTAAACCAGGCGTTCTGCATATTTTTCAAACTATCTTTAACTCCGGCCGCAGTTTCAGCCGACACTGCAAAAGAAAATAATAAGGAAGCCGCTACGAAGGCGAGTACAAATTTCGGAAATCTGTCCCAGATTACTTTTAATGTTGGTTTTTCAACTGTATCAGCACCGTCGGTTTTACGGTAAGACCAGTAAATACTGATAGCAAACGCAGCGATACCCAGCAATACATTTTGAGAAAATTTAACAATCGTGCTGATTTTAAGTGCCTCTTCTCCTACAAGACTTCCTGAAGCAACAACAGCACCGGTAGTATCAATACTACCGCCAAGCCATGCGCCGGTAACTTCCTGCGGAAAGTTAAAATAATTCGCAATGTATGGCATAAAGATCATCATCGGAATTGCCGTAATGAGCACCATAGATATTACATAGGATAATTTTTTAGGATCACCTTTTATTGCTCCTGATGTGGCTATGGCTGCCGAAACACCGCAAATAGATACTGCTGAAGAGATCATCATAGTCAAATCATCATCTATTTTAAACTTCCTGCATAACCAGAAAGCAAAATACCATACTGAAAGTACGACAATCAGTGCCTGAATAAGCCCCAAAGAACCTGCCTTAAGAATGTCGGAAAATATAATCGTTGTCCCCAACAGGACCAAGCCTATCTTAACAAAAAGCTCCGTCGACAACATATCCCTGAACCATTGCGGCAGCTTAAAAAAGTTACCGATGACAAGCCCGATAACCAAACTAAAAATTACTGCTTCAAGATTAAGCGACCGCATTGTCGAATTACCTGCAATGAGCAGCGCGATTATAGTGAGCAGATACACAAAAGGGAAACCAGCAACAAAATTTCGTACTGATTTCCCCGTAATTCGTGCCCCCGCGATGCCGATAAAGCACACAAAGACAAATTGAATGAGAACAATTTTAAGATTTCCTGCAGTTAATACAACCGACATCAATTCAGTTGTATTTCTCCATTTAAACACCGGTACAGGGACTATATAAAAAAATAAAGAAAGAACAATAACCAGGGCACCGAGAATTACAACTGCCCAGTCCTCATGAAGAGTAAATGGCTTGGATTTAACTGACATATTTGGCTTTAATATTATTTGGTCAGCTAATATATCGTTTTTAACCTTTTGAAGATGCCCTGAACTGTGTTAAATCATAATTGATTACAGCTTTTTATCTTTTTTTCAGAAGCTCATTTAATTTATTCTGCTGTGCATTGATTCTTGCAGTTAAGCGTCCCTGCTTCTCCTCCCAGCTTTCAGAAGTATAGGTTGTTTCGTCGTCCGACTTCCTTTCAGCCTTTAACCACTCATTATATTGAGCTTCCTGGTGGCCTGACGTACCTTGAAACTGTTCTTTGTATTTTTCGCGTTTGATCTTTAAATCAAGGAGTTCCTGGTTCAAGGCCGACTTACCCGATTCATCTGCAGCAAGATATGCAGCTTCGGTTTTAGAAATTTGATCGCTTAGCTGATTAAGCTGTTTTTCTGCCGGTACAAATACATCTTCCTGTATATCCAACCGATGTATATGACCCTTAAATGGCTCTAAAACAGTATTAACGGGTATTTCCCAATCTTCCCAAACATGAGCAACCAATAGTGCTTTTCCTGGTGGGATGTTAATTGAAACGTCGTCCAGGTAATCGGAAACCTGCTCTGCACGCAAAGTGTCACCCGCGGAACCTGCAACCATACCCGCACCAATTCCTACAAGCAAACCCAGAGGGCCCGCAAGCAAACCTATTAAACCGCCTACTATCCCACCACCAATTGTGCTGTAGCCCGCAGACTCATCTTTTGCTGAACGAATATTTACCTGACCGGCCTCATTTTTACTCAGGACATACGATTCTCCCAGAGAAATATCCTGATTAGCAGATAAATTCTGTATCGCTTTGAGTCCACTGAATGCGGATGCTTCTGTATCGAAGAGTACTTGAATTATTTTTTCCATGTTATTTAATTATAATACTACATGAAAAGCAATTGGAATGGGTTTTTGTTTGACACAACCTAACCCAGAGGACAGTTTTTACACCGTTTTCCAAGTTTATATTTTTCGCAGCACTCTTTCTTTTTCTTCTTAGACTTAGCGTCAGATTTGTCGCTCTTTTTGTCTTTATCTTTCTTTTTCTTGTGCAAAGCTTAATATTTATTGTTTATCAGGACAACCGGATATGGCTGAACCATTTTTCATAAATGGCATCGTAAGTCCCGTTCTCATGCAGCAGCTCTAATGTTTCGTTGATTCTTTCTTTAAGTTCAATATCCCCTTTTTTCATCGCTATGGCATATCTGGAATCTGAATTCGGTATGAAATGTCCAATTTCAAGACTATCATATTTATCCAGAAAACCTCCTGCAATTGGAGAATCATCAATTAAAACATCTATTTTTCTATCCAGCAACTTTTCGTACAACTCCTTATTTGTTTCCGCATGAACTGTTGTATTGGAAGGAAATTTAGACATCACATATTTCTCTGCTTCTGTAGCAATACGGATACCAATTCTTTTATCTTTAAAAGTTTGGTCATCGCCATGCGTATCGCCTTTATTGACAACTGCACAAAGTTTAAATTCGAGATATGGTGTACTAAACTCCAGAATCATCTGCCTGGAACTGGTCATAGTGACCGCCGAACAAATTATATCAAGTTCGCCTTTATAAAGCTTCTCCAAAATATTAGACCATAATGATACTTCATATTGAAATTCCAGATTAAGTACTTTACCTATTGCCTGCAGCATGTCTACTTCAAACCCTTCAAATGTCGTAGAGTTATAATCGCTGTGCAATGGAAAAGGCGCTGCTGAATCTACGCCAATCTTCAATATTTGTTTCATAATCACTATTTGTTCTTCCGGACAGGCCTGAACCTTATAAAAAACTATACCTGGACGGGACAATTTTAACAGATTTAAGGGTTTGTCCCGGTATAGACGCAATTTTAGTCAATTTCCGTGTCCTTTTGAAGTAAATAAGCATTTATATATTTCATTGTAATGCCTCAAAACATATTAATCATACATAAACGCGTTAAATTCCGTTCAATACCACTGCAAACAAACCACTTATAATATAAATACGCCATTTTCATCTAACTGAACCTCCCATTAATTTTACAATTGGCACAGATTGAAATTATAAAAAATTCATGTACCGGCATCTAATCCAGGTAGATAATGACCATAACAAATTTTATTTGTACCGGTTTGTAGAGATAAGAGTAATAAGTGTATTTTTATTTTCGAATACTTGCATGAAGATCAAAACTCTACCTAAAATAATCCTATCACGAAGGGCAATATTCCTGAGTGTTATGCTACTACTTAGTCTGCATGCTGTTGCTCAAGATAGTGTGGCAGTAGACGTAGTTGATGTGTTCAGAAAGTTGATTTTAAAGAAAAACACACCTGCACCTATAGTTAACAATAAGGGTAGTTTCGCTATTCTACCCTCCGTCGGCTATACACCCAGTACCGGTTTTGAATTTGGTGCAGACATTTCGGGCAGTGAATACCTGGGGAATCCCGAAAGTACATCACTTTCCATATTTGATGCCTACGGTGTGCTTTCAACAAATGAGCTGGCCCTTATTCAATTAAGTCATAATATTTATACAGCAAGGAATCAGTATAATCTTGTAGGAAACTGGAACCTCGGCAAAACGGTTATACAAGACGATGGAATCGGAACCGGCCAGAAAAACCCATTAACCCTTCCGCTCAGGTACACCTTTTTAAAACTTAGTGAAATGGTTTATAAAAGTATCCTTGATAACTTTTATGCGGGTGCCGGTCTTACGTTTAACTACTATAAAAAGATTACGCAGGAAAGTCCGGCCGCCGGTCAGCCTGGTGTTTACAATGAATTATATAGCCAACAGAATGGTTTTGATACCGACGAGAATATCGCAGGTGGTTTTCTCCTGAACATGCAATATAATTCTAGAGATCAGCCTTACAGGCCATATAAAGGTTTATATATCGATGTAATCCTTAGAACGAATACACACTGGATGGGAAGTCAGAAGTCTGCAATGCAACTGAAAACAGAGCTGAGAAAATACTGGAGCCTGTCAAAACGAAACCCTGAACACGTACTTGCATACTGGATCTGGGGCTCTTATCTGCTCCGGGGTCAGTTGCCTTATATGGAATTACCCGGTACTGGCAGTGATACAGAACAGCGAACTGGACGAGGTTATACTATCGCCAGATTTAAAGGCCCGTCTTTCTTTTATAACGAATTGGAATACCGCTTCCCAATCTCTGCTAATAAACTATTTAGCGGTGTAGCATTTTTTAATTTACAAACTGCCAGCAATCAGCAAAAAACGAAGCTATTTCAATACTGGGAACCCGGAGCAGGCGCTGGTTTGCGCATCCTCTTCAATAAGCAAAGCCGTTCCAATCTCTGCATTGATTATGGCATTGGGAAGAATGGCTCAAAAGGGGTTTTTGTTGGCCTGAATGAGGTCTTTTAATTAGAATTCGAACTGGACTTTTGCTCTCAAGCCCCATTTGGCAACATCAGGATGATCCAGATAGTTAAATCTTCTAACGACATCAAAACGTAGAACTTTAAAAATATTACCCAATCCGGCACTTGCTTCCATATACGGACGGTTCCCCAGGTGATATGTGGTTGCAACACCATCTTCATTTACAGGAAATTGTAATAAAGATGAATTCATGAGCGGATTATTTTCGTTCCGTAAACCGCCATACAATCCTTTAAATGTAACATACTCTCTTAATTTCAATCTCCGTAACAATGGGATTCGGTTTAAAATTAACCCATTAAAATTATGATCGACATTTAAACTTACATAATGATCACTTACAAATTCCAGGAAATTCATGAGATTATAGGCGTAAACCTGATAGGAATACGATTGATTGGCTTTATGAATCCGAAGCAGTGGAAAAGGTACCTGACCAAATAGATAATTTCCTTCGAGCCTAACATCGGAACGGCCAAACTGCCCCAGATAGAAACGTTTATCAATGCTCGCTGTAAGATTGTGATAAGCATTTTCACCGCCAAATAATCCTTTTACACCCGCAGCATAGTCCAGTTCAAAAACAGGATATTTTTCGATAATGCGCTCTCTGAACAATTTTCCCTGGTAAAATTTCTCGAATGGCGCATAACGCAGCCTCAGGTTAAACTCTGTACTTGTCAACCGCGACAGCTGCTGTGGCCCGAGATCTGTCTGTCTTGCAAAAACTAGATTTCCTGCCGGACTCTGTGTCCATTTTCTGAAACCAATGTTAAATGAAAAATGGTTCAGATACTCCTGCTGATATTCTACTTTGTAAAAGTCATTATATAAAAACTTATCATTTACACCTCTCCTGAACGAAGATGCGAGGTTGTCTTCCTGAACACCATTAACAGCCTCCTCACCCGGAATACTCATATCCCTTCGAAAACTCGCACGAACAAAACTCTGTGGAAATTTATAAATAGATTTGTTATTGAAAGAATAAGCACCACTGAAGAAATATTTCCACTTTTCGTCCTTAAATCCATAAGCTGCATAGGTATCCATGTAAAAACGGGTACTGAAGTCCGTAGTGGTTCTTCCCCCGAATCGTAGCCGAAAACCTTCAAGGTTATTGAAGGTATAGAATGAATACAAGGGACCTATTTCAACAGGTCCAAGATTTTTATATCCAATAAAAAAGAAAGTCACCAAATCCATCATCCGCTTAAATGATTTCATCTGCCCCAGAGTATCAATATTGCCGTAAATTTTCAGCTTATCTTTCCCGATAGTATCGAGTCTGTTATCTGCCCAATACGCAGCATCCCTGTTTTCTGCACCAGCTGCCATCACCAGACTCTCCCCGGAATACACGCTGTCCGGCCTTGGTATATTTGTCTTGTAATTTTTAATTGTTACTGATCTTTCTCCTTTAAAACCTCTTCCTTTTTCATTGCCTAACCCGAAGTCCATTAGTAAATGGCTTTTAACCAAATGGAATTTTCCCCGGAAATCCGGTTCAAAATTCAGCTTGACTTCCAGGGCACGAACAAAATTTATGTTCACATCTTTACCCGTTTTCAAAAAAGCCTGCTGGACCGCATATTTACCATCCATGGTGATATAAATCTTCCCTTCAAACAGCAACGCATTTGGCAGTCTGGGGATAAAAGATAGCTCAATGAGCTGTGGTTGTTGATTTTTTAGCGTATCGGTAATAAAAAACTTATAGTACGCAGGTGCTCCGTCCGCGATCGGACTTAAAAACTGGCTGTTGGTAAAAACTATGTTATTGTCATAAATATTTACATCAGCATACATCCGCTCAAAATAATTGCCGATAGCATTGTTATCTACCAGCCCATCGTCAAAATTCACATGCTTGTCTGCGAGCGTAATAATCTTAGTTTTCTGTGGACTCTTGCGATAATAATATTGAGAAAGCCGCTCCCGCAGGTAAACAGGCAATATATTTTTACCACCTACTGCTGTGGAATCCTGTTCGTCGAAAAGGAACTGATAGTTTTTGAAGATTTTCTTGTTTTTGAACTTTTCAGAAAGATTACTTAAAGAAAACTGCATCCAGTCATATTGCTGGTACTCGACAGTAGAATCACTTTCCAACCTGTTCAGAGATTTATGCGCTATTACCTGACGAATAAGTTCGACAGCAGGGTTGTCTTTGTTTCTGTATTTAGCTTTTTTTGCGGAATTAACGGTTACTTCATTTAAAGACTGAGAATCTTCTTGAAGTATGATATTGATTTGCTGTTCCTGCCCTGCTTTTACCGGAACAGACTGAGTTTTATAACCAACATAATTTATTTCTATATGGGTCGAAGCCATTTGTGCACTCAACCGGTACTTACCCTGCGCATCTGTTTTGGTCGCTATTTTTGTCCCTTTGAAAATTACAGTAACGGAAGGTACAGGTCGTTTATCTGCAGCGTCTGTAATTACTCCGGTTACAACAGTTGACTGCGCAGCTACGGAGGATATAGTAAAAGTAAATAGTAAAAAAAGCAGATAAAAAGACCTTTTCTGAATTTTAGTAATCATAGAAACACACACCTAAAGTCTTTTAACCTGTTCAAATAAGCTTTAAAAGCATAAATCAGAAAGCTAATTGCACCAATAATACAAATTAAGTGGCCATTTTCATGTTAAATTCTGTTAAAAGATTAACCTGATATATATTCCGCCACGGTAAAATCTAATCAATTACCGCTCCATAAATCTAAATGCCTCGGTGGTTGTGCATTTTTATCTCTGAATGAACGTGGAACAGCCATCGTCTGCCGCTTAAAAAACTGATTAAAATTAGCAGGGTATTCAAATCCCAGGCAATACCCGATTTCAGAAATATTCCATTCCGTATGCTGTAACAAAGCAATTGCCTCTGTGGCTATGCGCCCGGATATGTGTTCAGACGTAGTTTTACCAGTTACCTCTTTAACTGCATGGTTCAGGTGATTCACATGAATCGATAGTTTAGCTGCAAAATCATTAGCTGTCCTGAGTTGCAGCACATGATCTGTGGAATGAATGGGAAACTGCCTTTCAAGAAGTTCAAAAAATAAAGTAGCAATCCTTGTAGACGCATTCGTTATCTTACTTTGTGTATCTAAACGCGTCATCTTCATGGCTTCATGAACGAGAAGATTAACATAATTGCGCATCAGATCATACTTGTAAGCATAATCTGAATCCATTTCAGCTATCATTTTTTCAAATACCCTACTGATGTCGGCTACCTGAATTGAATTAAGCGGATAAACGGGGTTTTCCTGAATGCGAGATAAAAGACCTTCTCTAAGTGGTTCATTGCGCTGTCGCATGAAACTTTCTGTAAAGAGACAAAAGTAACCAGATTGAAATTCCGATGTGGTTTCCCATGAGTACGGGATGGTCGTATTGGTAAATAGAAGTGCAGATCCGTTAACTTCTATTTTTTGATTCGGATAATATAGTACGCCCTTGCCAATTACCAGAGAGATCTTATAAAATTCACGCCGGTTGTAAGGAGATGGATTTAGTGAGCAAAAGCCAAATCTCTTAAATACATTAAAATGCCCGGTGTGTACGTCATCGATCGCATTTGGGATAACAACATCTGGTCTGTTATGCGCAAGCATTTCATAAAACTCCAAAAGAGACATACTTTTTTTCACGCCATAAATTTGCGCAAATTTTAAGCATGTCCCTTCCCTGGATTGTAAAATTATGGTTTGATTGGATCTCCGTCGTGGATTTCCTCCCCTGCCACTGCAACAAGTTTGTCACCCGCGGTAAGATCTCCAAAAATCTCAGTTTTATCGTCGGTTTCTCTTCCTTTTTTAATGTTTACCTTCTCTGCACGGTTATTTTTTGAACGAATCACATAAATTCCTTCTGATCCATCAACTATAGCAGATTTTGGAACAACAAATGTACTTGCATTTGCTGGTAACGGAATAGACACATCGGCAACCATCCCAGGAAGTAATTTTTTATCCAGATTGGCTACATCCATTTCTACGCGCTCTGAACGTAATCGCTGATCCAATGCACCAGACATTCTTTTTACCGTAGCAGTAAATAAAGCGGCCGGTTGTGATTTGACTTTAAAAGTGACGGTATCCCCTGTTTTCAGGTACCCGGTGTATTGCTCTGGTATAGAAACTACCAAACGTAAATGCTTCTGTTCCTGAACGGTGAAAAGTGGAAACTCAGAACCTTTTCCGGACGGCCCTACATAGGCACCGGCATTTACATTTCTTGAAGATATAATTCCTGCAAATGGCGCCCTGATTTCGAGGTAATTCTGAATTGTGCCTATCTCTTTAAATGAAGCTTTCGCAGCATGGAGTTGTGCAAGGTCTGCATTTTTCTTAGCCAGCGCCTGCTCGAGATCGTTGGTAGAAATAGTACCCGGGGTCTGACTAGTCGCCAATAAGCGATTGTAATTCGCATTACTTGCCGTATAAACTGCTTCTTGGGCTTTCAATCTGGATTCCGCAGCCGCAAGCTGTGAACTCATCTCAGGTGCTTCCAGCGTCACCAACAGCTGCCCTGCGGTTACTTGTGTTCCTACATCAGCTTTAAGGCTTTTCACAAAACTGCTCACCTTGGCATACAGGTCCACCTGTTGATTGGCGATCAGTTCTCCAGGCATCTTCAACTCACTCGCTAAACGTTGGGATTCTAATACCAGTGTTTTAATTTCAGGAGCCTTGGCTGCTGGGGTCTTCTTTTCGGAATTAGTTTCACCGCAACTGCTAATGAAGATTAACAGTGTCAGCATACCGCTGTATAATTTTAAGTTTTTATAGGCTGATTTATTCATGTTCTGATTCACGCTTAGATATAGCAATTGGATTATAATGTAAACTCTCTTCATCCTCCGGATCCAGAGACAATGAAGTAGTGGATTGTTTTCCCTGAACCCACGCAAATACCAGGGGAAGGATAATTAAAACAGCAAAAGTGGAAGCAATCAATCCTCCGATAACTGCACGTCCCAAAGGTGAAACCTGGTCACCACCTTCGCCATGGCCAATTGCCATTGGTAACATACCAGCAATCATTGCAATGCTCGTCATAATAATTGGTCTTAACCTCACTCCTGCTGCAGTTCTGGCAGCATCCAATGCATTTCCATGTTGCCTGCGCAATTCTTCTGCATTGGTAATAAGCAACACTGCATTAGCGATAGACACACCTACTGACATGATAATTCCCATATAGGACTGCAGATTCAATGTAGAACCGGTAACTGTTAGTAAAAGCAGCGCCCCCAGTATAACGGCAGGAACAGTTGCCAGGATTACTAAAGGTACACGGAAAGACTGATAGTTGGCCGAAAGCATCAGGAAGATCACAGCGATCGCGACCAACAAACCGGATTGGAGGCTGCTTAAGGTTTCGTCCAAAACCTTTCCAAGACCAACCTGTTCAACAAGCAATCCCCGTGGAAGCTCTCCAAGGCTTGAAATAGCTTTCGCGACGTCTTTATTAGCTGATCCAAGATCTTTGTCATTCAGATTAGCAGTAACAGACAAAAACGGTGTCGAACCAAGATTGTCGTTTTCGCCATAGGTTAACCCGGACTCAATAGAAGCTACATCCCCTAACACTGGTCTACTCGAATTTTTTAATAGTGGTATAGCTTCGAGATCCGATTTAGACTTTAGCTGATTAAAGGGTACCTGTACCTGCACACTGTATGAAAGCCCTATTTTTTCATCTACCCAAGTATTTTTATCTGTATATCTGGAAGACGAAGTTGTGGCAATTAATGATTTAGAAATATCATTTAAATCGACACCAAGCTGTGCTGCACGTGTACGGTCGATTTTAATGTTCAGTGAAGGATAGTCAATCGGCTGTGCAATCTGCACATCGCGCATATAATTTACTTGATTTAATGCGTTGCTTATTTTTTCTGCATACGTCCTGTTAAGTGCCTTATTTTTGCCGGTAATCCTCACCTCGACAGGTGTAGGTGAACCCTGACTTAGTACTTTATCTGTTAATTCGATCGGCTCAAATGATAATTTAACGCCCGGAATCACTTTCTGAATCTGTACACGGAGTTTGTCTTTCAATTCGTCCATGTCAACGTGCATATCTTTCAATGTAATCTGGAATACTGCCTCATGCGGTCCGCCCATAAACAGATAAATCGGATTTACTGAGAACTGGGCAGGATGCTGACCTATATAGACCGAAGAAATTGCCACATGTTCTTCTCCGACCATATTCTTTAACTCTTTAAGTAACAAATTAGCTTTTTCTTCAGTTCTCTCGAGCCTGGTTCCGTCAGCTAAACGCATCCGAAGCTGAAACTGGCTTGAATTTACCTTTGGCAATACGTCTCTTCCAATAAAAGATAACAGAAGTGCTGCAGAGCCGATAGCGACAACCAGATAAATTAAAACTGCTGGTTTAGCATATTTGAATAGGGTTTCCAGCATTCTCATAAACGCATCCCTAAAGCGGTCAAACCTGGTTTTCTTGGCATTCTCATGTGCATGTGGTTTGGCTATCATCAACCAGTTCGCCATAACCGGAACAAAAGTCTGGGAAAGCAAAAAAGAAATTACCATAGAGAAACCAATGGCTAATGCTAAAGGTAAAAACAGTGCACCTGGTATACCTGACATAGTAAATGCAGGAGCAAATACAGCAAGAATACAAAGCAGAATCAATAATTTAGGGAAAGCGATTTCCTTACAGGCATCCCAGATTGCCTGCGCCTTCGGTTTTCCCATATCGAAATGCTGGTGAATATTCTCAATGGTTACAGTAGACTCATCGACAAGAATACCAATTGCAAGGGCCAGACCGGATAGCGACATGATATTAATCGTCTGCCCAAATAATTTCAGGAATAATACACCGGCAATAATTGAAGTCGGGATGGTTAAAATAACAATTAATGCCGCTCTTTTATCACCAAGGAACAGTAATACCATTAAGCCGGTTAATATGGCTCCTATCGCCCCTTCGCTGATCAGACTCTTCACAGCATTGATTACATAGACAGACTGATCAAATTCATAAGATAGCTGAACATCCTCCGGTAAGGTGTTTTGTATCTGTGGAAGGTGCGCTTTAAGATTTTTAACCACATCCCATGTAGAGGCATCTCCTGACTTCGCAATACTGAGATAAACAGATCGTTTACCGTTAATTAAAGCATATCCGGAGGTAATATCCGCACCATCTTTTACGGTGGCTACATCCTTCAGATAAAGATTCTGTACTCCTCCTTTGAACAATGGAATATCTTCGAATTCTTTGATTTTCTCAATGGTATAATTGGTTGGTGTAATATAGTTTTTATCACCAATTCTCACGTTTCCTGAAGGGGCAGTTTGATTGTTAAGCTTAATAGCTTCAACTATTTGCTCTACGGTAAGGTTATGGGACTGCATTAAGCCCGGATTTACATTAATCTCTACAGTTCTTGGACTACCTCCGAACGGAGCGGGAGATAATAATCCGGGTATTTGAGTAAAGGATGCCCGTACGGTGGTGTTAGCCAGATCCTGCAACTCATTATTCGATCTTATTTTACTGCTAAGGACCAATTGTCCAACAGGTAGCGACGACGCATCAAAACGAATTACAAAAGGTGGCTGTGAACCGGCTGGAAAAATTGCCTGTGCCCTGTTCGATAATGCACTTAACTCAGACGCAGCCTGCGCCATATTCGTACCTTCATAATAGGTAAGTTTCATGAGCATCAGACCCTGTGTGTTTTTGGTCTCAATACTTTTAATACCGTTGGCGAAAAGCAGAATATTTACATAGGCTTTACCAAAATAGGATTCCATCTGGTTCGGCGTATAACCCCCGAAAGGATGGGCAATGTAAATAACCGGTAAATTCATTTTAGGTAAAATATCTACCTTAATACTGGTCATTGCACTGATCCCGAAGAACAGTAGTCCTGCTACAAATACCAGGATTGAAATTGGTTTGCGCAGTGCGAAACGGATAAGATTCATAGGGTAAAGGGCTTAAAATTCATTGATAAACAGATTAAAATCACCGCTTGCTGCCGATTTGAGCAACAAAGCCTGCCAGACGTTAGTGTAGGCAATATCCCGGTCTGTTTCCGCCCTGTTTAGTGTATATAAAGCCTGGGTAAGATCCACAAGTGTGGTTAATCCATTCTTATATAATGTACTTTTCTGCAAGTAGGCATCACTTGCTGCTTTAACTTGCACCGGCGCCTCCTGATAGTTGTCCATCGCATTTTTTATTTTAGTCTCCGCTAATAAAAGTTGTGCCTGCAACTGCTGCCCTGCAAGTTCGTACTCATCCTGCAGTCCCCTGCTGATGAAACGCTGCGCTTTAACTTGAGGCGAATTCCGAAGAATACTGGTCAGGTTCCAGGTTATGCCCACTCCGATGAGATAGTTTGCCCGGGTTGGATTAACGCCATCTGAATATTTTTTGGTGAAGTCGGACTGGTCAAGTGCATAATTACTGGAAAACCCAGATCCCCTTCCCTGAAACACACCTATCATCGAGATACTCGGATAACTTAATCTGCGCAGATAGTTTACCTGCTGGTTGCTCACTTCTACCCTGTCTTTATAAAACCTGAGTACAGGATGACCGGTAAGGTTGGCAGTAGTATCCTGCACAATAAAGGATTTCGGTAAATGATTAACGGAGGCTGTATCTAATATAAATGATGTCGCATTTTTACCAATCAAAACTCCTAACTGATTAGCCTGTTGTTGCTCCAGATCAATGGATTTTGTCAAAGCAATCCTGGCATTCGATACTTCAGCCTTCGCCAGCGAAGTGTCTACACCAGCAATTAATCCATTTTTAGCTCTTAAAACTGCATTATCCTTAAAGATTATTGCTCTTTCGAGGTTATTTCGCTGAGAACGTGTAAGTCTTTGTGCAGCAAGCAGGTTTAAATAAGCGGAAGAAACCCTGACCTCGTGTTGAAATATTTCCTGATTAAGATCATCTTCATCCCTTCTTTGTACCGCTCTGGCAGCTTTCACCTTTTCCCGTATTCTGCCGAAAGTATAAAAGTCCCAATTCACATTAGTCAGATATAAAGCTCCGAATGCGGCATTCCAGTTCTGGCGATCCAGCGCCGGCCCCGATGAAGCTGCATTTAACCCACCTAAAACAGATAGAGGCCCATTTTGGCCATTAATCGTTCCATAGTCCTGTTGCGCAGCCAGACTGAGGTTAGGGAGATATTCTGTCTTATTTTGTCTTACTGTTTCTTTGGAAGCAAGTGCATAACTTTTTTTAGCTTTCAGAGTTCCATAATTATTGACAGCCATGTCAATGGCTTCTTTTAACTGCAGCGTCTGTGCCTGAACATAATTAAATTGGCTACATAATAGGGTTGTAGAGAAAAGTATGGAGAAGAATATAGCTTTCGGTCGCATAAATTAGGATCTTTCGCATTAACAAATGGTTGCAGGGCAAATGTATCGTATGAACCTGCTTTTGAAAATATGAATTTCAAATCAATTCTTATGATATTCAAATAATTGATTGTTTGATTAACTTTTTGGTGTTTTCCGGAACGATACTGCCTGAATAAAGCCATTATAATAAACCTTGCTGTTTACTATCTGATAACCAGCACACTGAAAATCACTGGAAAGATCCGGAACTTTTTTGGCCTTCACGCCGGAAACCAAATTAAAAAAAACATACATTGTTTTAAGTAATATTTTCTGCCACCACGTCTGCTTCGAAATATCAGATTGAAAGTCCGTATAAAGCCAATATCCTTCCGGTACTATCATTTTATCAAATTGGGTAAATACCTGCATTGCCTCCGCTGACTGAAAATTATCGAACAAAAAGCCAGTGAGTATCACATCATACTTACGACCTGCTTGAAAATCTGCTGCTCCGGCATGAATATAGGTTACCTGATTCTCACCTGTATCCCTTTCACGCGCCATCCGGATCATTTCGGCAGATATTTCCAGATAAGTAATTTGCAGGCCAGAGGGATAAATTTTACTGATCTCCTCCAGTATCCAACCCGTTCCACCTCCCGCAATTAATAAATTATTACCGGATGAGATATATTTAAGCTGATCGGTTTGCGCTTTAAGCTGTGATTTACGAAACACGAGCCTGCTCAGGGGGTCATAAATCTTCGCAATCAAATCGTAGTTGTTATTCATTCCGGTATTTATTTAAATAAGAGCATTGAGGTAATACCACATATCGCTTTAATCAGAATCAAACCATCAATTACAATCAAATAATAGAAAATCTGCTTTCGCATATTCATGGAGTAAGCAACGACTATGGTCAGCAGAAAAGGCAAAAGATTAAAAAGTAATCTTCCAACCGGAAAATGCCTGTAACCTGCGAAAATTACCAAAGAAACAACACCGGTCAGCAACAGAGGAATAAGCACCTGATTAACCGTTCTCTGCAACCCAATTCTTACTACAAACGTTTTAAGTTGGTTATTATAATCAATTGCATAATCCTTCATATCAAACATAATCGCATTCACAGTACAAAACATCCAGTTCTTAACAAACAGAAAGTACCAGAGTGAGCTTCCTCCGATAGCTGTACCAGTTTCAATTTTAAGCATAAGCAAAGGAAAAAAATTTGCTGTAGCCGCCCAGACCAGTCCGATGACAAATGGTTTCAATAAACCGGTATTGCGCAAATTAAGATTGAAAGAGAACAATGGCAGCATACCATAATACAGAATAGCCACCAACCCAATCAGCCCGGCGCCGATCCAGTATCCTACCGGTAATGCGAGTATTCCTTTTATATTATGAATACCGAGATATAATGCAACAATACTGCAGATCAGCAAAAGAATCTGCTGGGTAAAACGTACTTGTTTGATATGTGAAGCGTACCATAAGGTTCTCGGGTTTGATGTATCAGCAGAAATTGACACCCCCATATAAGCGTATGTGTAGTAGATTATTGGGGCTAGAAAAACCAGAAGGTAATATGCGGCAGAATTAAATGGAAGACCTAGCTGAAGTGTCGATTCTATAGTAAGGGCTATAGCCAGCAGGCCAACAAAATAATTACCAAAAAATATAAGTCGAAGTAATTTCTGGCCCATAATTTATAAACTCTATTGTTTATCTAGTTTTCTTGCCCTGAACAAATTATCAGTAGCCTGAAGAATCTTTGCTTTGAGTTTTGGAGAATAACCCGGATGTAGCTTAAGAAACTCTTCTACAATATTCGCCGCCTCAACTGAGCTATACATTCCAAAACTGGCCTGCAGCCACGATTGAGGGAAGAAAATATCTCCTGTTTTTTGTATTTCTACAAGCATCTCAAGGCTCTGCTTTAGATAATGCACACTACTTTCCTGTCTTAAAGGGTGATGCAGGTAGTATAAAGCTGTGAGTACGGTAGATTCTTTAGCCCTGCCCGAAATTTGCTTTAAACTATTAAAAAAAAGGTCTCTCTCCTGCAAATCAGAAGATGCAGCTGGCATAATCATCTCAAAACGCTCTTTTCTATCAGTGTTTGTAATCCGCAGATTCTGGAGCCTCAAAATATCTTTAGATGCATCATCTCTGATTGCCAAGGCCAGCGCCAGGCTTGTATAATCATCTTCCGTTAGGATAACCCCCTCTGGTGCGAGTTGTTCTTTCCAAATCTGATACAACCGGCTTTTAGCTTCCCGGCTTAAAAATATATCCTGGTATAATTTAAAAAGTTGTTTTCTCTGATTCGTGAATTTGTTTTGCGAAAGCGCAGTCCAGATCTGCATTTCCAGGGAAGGTGCAATTGCAATACGCAAGTCAGCTTTACTGAACTGCCAGTAAAGCTGACCTATATACGTACAGATTAATTTTAGATTTAATTCGTCATTTTCAACAAGTAAGCCCTTTTTATAGAGCTCGAGCAATTCTTCAGGACGTATACTTTCTCCACTTAGCATTTGTTCATAAAGACCGATATAAGCACTCGCTCTGCTTAATGGATCTTTAACATCATAAATATGAACGGGGAGTGCGGGGTCAACAGGCATTCTTCCATAACCTTCTCCTCCTGTATTAAAGATCATATATAAAGGTGCTTGAAGTCCTTCCGCCGCTGTTATAACTACGTCTTTTCCAATAAGATTTACAGGAAGTTCCTTAATATGGTCCTGATAATACAGGGTTATTTTGAGTTGTTGCGGCCAATTCCTTTCCTTACCTTGCTCTGCATGCTGACTGACGGTAAACCTGGATATCAAGCCTCCTTTCTGTTCAAGCTTATATGTAACTACCGGTCTGCCATTATCATTCACCCAGACACTATTCCATTTAATAAGATCAGCTGAAGTATGGCTGTCAAGAATCCGGATAAGATCCGGCCAAGAGGCATTACTATTAGAAAACCTCCTAAGATACTCCCTCACTCCTGACTGAAATGCAGATTCTCCCATCAGACTTTCCAGCTGTTTCATCATAACCGGGGCCTTATGATAAATTATATTACCGTAGAGCGTGCCAGCTTCATTCAGGTTATCCAGTTCCTGTCTGATTGGATTTGCACCCGGTGTACGATCAACAGCATAAGCGGCCGGCACATGGCTGATTAAAAACTTCTGATCGGATTCCGCTTTATTATTAGGCTCTACAGTACTCTTATCAGCCATAAAGTTGGCAAATACTTCTTTCATCCATACATCTGAAAACCAATCCATCGTAACCAGATCACCAAACCACATATGTGCAGTTTCATGTGCGATCAAATTCGTTCTGGTATTTAATTGATCTCTAGATGCTGTACGATCGAGAAATAAACTAGACTCTTTATAATGAATTGACCCGGGATGTTCCATACCCCCGAACTGAAATTCTGGAATTGCACTCATACCGAATTTTTGGAATGGAT
This sequence comes from Pedobacter antarcticus, assembly GCF_900112985.1. Lineage (GTDB taxonomy): Bacteria > Bacteroidota > Bacteroidia > Sphingobacteriales > Sphingobacteriaceae > Pedobacter > Pedobacter antarcticus. The sequence continues at coordinate 57,392 of NZ_FONS01000004.1, read as the reverse complement.
ACGGAATACCAGTCCATTCCTCAAAAAATTTGAGACTCTGCTCATGTATTGCATAAATAGCAGGCAGGCTTGGTGTTAATTTAGCTGTGTCAGTCTCTCGATACAAGAGATCTGCATTTTTCCCCTGTAGGTTGCCTTTATATAAATGGAATTTTCCTGCAGCAAAAGCAAAAAGATATGTGCTTAATAGATCTGACTCCCGGAACTGATATATTTTCCTTCCGTCTTCTTCCCTTACGTATTCCTGCGTTGCATTAGCAATTGCATGCCAACTGGATGGAACTGTAAGCTGAAGTAAATAAGTCGCCTTGATATCAGGCTGATCAAAGCACGGAAAAGCCGTTCTTGCACGGTCAGGAACGAATAGTGTGTAAAGGTAATCTGCGTTTCTGTTCAGAGCGCCATTGCCGGCGATGAAATTCACCTTAATATGATTTTCTCCATTCTTTATCAGATCCGGACCGATGAGTAGATGTTCATTTACCAGTTTAACAGGCACTTTTTTACCGTTAACTTCCAATAAACTAATCACTTTAGCATCAGCTTTGAAATCTAGCTGCAGCGTCTGATCTATTTTACCTGAATTAAATGTTATTTCCTGCCTGGCCCGAATAGGAGCAGACTTTTCTGTTGGGATATCCAGAGCAAGTTTATATTTTACGGCAGATAGAACAGACTTTCTGTAAACAGCCAGCGACCTGCTGACGCCAGCAACCGGCACTTGAGCACTGACAGTCTGGGGAATTATACAGGTCTGCAATATAAAGGCAGCAAGAAAGAGCGGTTTAATTTGACGAAACATGCAGCCAATTTACACTTTTAAGCAGAATTTGGAAATCAATGTGCAGTATTCTCACTACCCGTATGAAGGCATGTTCTAAATAACTTATCAAACCCATAAATCTTTAGATTTTTTCCGATCACAACAATCTTACTTTCTTTTATTTCCTCAGGCATCCAAAGATCACCAAGCGTGATCGACAGTGATTTACCAACAGTCTGTAAAATCAAACGACTTTGAAAATCTCTGCTATAAATCACGCCCTTAATACGGTATACATTAGCGGACTGGAGAATCAAAAAAACCATCATCCGATGTTCCAGCTGTTCAGCATCCATACTTTCCTTATATTTAACAAGTATTGTTTCAATATCGCTATGCTCATGTTTGTTATGCTGACCCGAGACTGCGAGGAGCGTCTTTCCGGCAGGGAGAGTGGCTCCGGTTAAATTCAACATCCCTTTCGGACTCCACACCGGTTTCGGATTGCTGTAGAAATTGGCATATCGCTCTCTCGCAAACATCTTCCGGATCTGAAAATCTCTGCCTGCAGCAACCAGTGTTTCGGCAAATGGATTAATGGTTTTCAGTATACCTTGTAATTCATTTAAATAAGCATCACTAACCTGCCCGGTTTTATTCAATAGTATCACATCACTGAATGCTATTTGACGAATAGCTTCTTCATGATCTTTAAGTTGATCTTCAATAAGTTCGGCATCAACTATACAAATCACCCTTTTAAGATCATAGCCTCTTTTAACCTGATCCATGGTCAGAAAAGGATGAGCAATATTAGCCGGATCAGCAATACCAGTGGCTTCAATAATAAGGTGATCCCAGCTATCTTTTCTATCCCAAAGACTATTTAGCAAATCGTACAAGTTATCATTCAGGGAACAGCAAAGGCAGCCATTATTGAGCTCCATGATATCATCTTCGCCTTTAACAATTAATCCTGCATCTATACTCTCCTCCCCGATTTCATTTTCAATAATCGCAAAGCGCGTTTCTTTAAAATGTTCAATTACCGCATTTAATAATGTGGTCTTACCTGCACCTAAAAACCCGGTAAGTAAAGTAACTTCTTTCGCTTTCATATAATTGATGTGATTATGGAATTATAGTTTATTTAAACCAATCCGGCAGAATTTTTTCCCCGTGTTTTTTTTTCATTTATGGACAAAAAATGTACATTGCCCACCTCTTTCGGTTAAACGCAATAAAGTTGCGAAACTAAAGTGATAATTCAAAACAACACACACAAATGACAAAATTATCGATTAAACCATGGGTTTTAGCCTCTGGTATGTTATTCAGCACATCGTTTGGATTTGCCCAGGACAACCTGGTGAATTCATTAAAAAACAATCAATCCGCCAACAGTACTTCTGGCTTCAAGTTTACGGAAGTACTTAATTTAGAAAATACTCCTGTACAAAATCAAGGTTCATCAGGTACCTGCTGGAGCTATTCAACAAATTCTTTCATTGAATCTGAAATGTTGAGAATGGGCAAGGAACCAGTAGCTTTATCACAGTTATTTACCGCCAGAAATGCTTACGTTGAAAAAGGTAAAAACTATGTACGTATGCATGGTGCGGTTACACTTGGTGATGGTGGCGCATTGCATGATGTAATTAATATGTACAAAAAATATGGTGCCGTTCCTCAAACAAATTATACAGGATTGAACTATGGTACCAAATTAAACAAGACTGCTGAAATGGGTGCTATCACTACAGGAATCCTTGAAGCAGTTGTTAAGAATCCAAATGGTACGCTTACTCCGAACTGGGAAAAAGCGTATACTTCAGTATTAGACTCATACCTCGGTGCAGTTCCGGAAAAATTCGACTACAAGGGTAAAACTTATACTCCTCAGACGTTTGCTAAACAAGTTGTAGGTATCAATCCTGACGATTATGTAGAGTTGTCTTCTTTCATGGAACATCCATATTATAGTAAGTTTACATTGTTGGTTCCAGACAACTGGTCTTTTGATCAGGTCTATAACGTTAAACTAAATGAAGTTACAGACATCATCGATAACGCGTTAAAAACCGGATATTCAGTGGCCTGGGCTACAGATGTCAGTGAAAAATCTTTCTCTTATAAAAATGGGGTGGCTTACGTACCGGCAAAACCTTTCGAAGAAATGAATGCTTCTGAAAAAGAAGCTATGTTTAGCGAACCAAAACCGGAAATGGAAATTACTGAAACACTGCGTCAACAGGCTTTCGATAACTACCAAACCACAGATGACCATGGTATGCATATTGTCGGACTTGCTAAAGATCAGAACGGTAAAGAATACTATATTGTTAAAAATTCATGGGGCGTTACAAATGACTACAAAGGTTATTTATATGTAACTAAAAACTATGTCAAATACAAAACCACTGCTATTCTATTGAATAAAGCAGGTATTCCATCTACTATCAATAAAAAACTGGGCTTATAATCAGGAGCATAATAAACAAAAAGGGGTGATCAATTTAAATTGATCACCCCTTTTTGTTATTTAATAATAGCGGTTGGCTTCTTATGTTCATCAATAGCAACAAAGGAAAACTCTCCACTTACCGCTTTTTCCCTGGTTTCAGAATACATCTGCTCCACATAAATATCCACCCTAACTTTCATACTAGTATTACCCAAATGGCTTACAGTTCCAATCAGTTCAACAATTGTACCTGCAGGAATCGGTCTTTTAAAATCTATTCTGTCACTGCTCACTGTAACCATCCGCTGACGGCTGAAACGAGTCGCAGTAATAAACGCAACTTCATCCATCATATGCATGGCAGTCCCGCCAAATAAGGTGTCGTAATGATTAGTTGTATTCGGGAATACAGCTTTAAAAATCCTCGTCTCCGAGGCCTGGATCTTTTCTTCTATCGTCATGTTATACTATTTCAAAACAAGCGGTTCCCGCAGGAAGCGCTTGTGGCTGCGAATTTACAGGTTCCTCAACATATAACCTTAATTCTTTTACCGTTTTAAAGAAATCACCATCAGGAATATATTCTATCCGGCAAGGATGTCTTCAATTTGCTGTAGTTCTGACGTTGAGAAGTCCAGTTTGTTCAGGCATTTTAAACTGTCTGCTAATTGTGACGGCTTACTTGCACCGACAAGTACCGAAGTAATTCTTTGATCTTTTAATATCCATGATAACGCCATCTGCGCCAGACTCTGCCCTCTTTCCTGCGCCAGCGAATTCAATCCGTGTAGTTGGACAACGGTTTCCGGACTAATCTGTTCCTGCTGAAGAGCACCATGTGATTTTGCAGCTCTTGAGTCTTCTGGAATTCCGTGAAGATATTTATTAGTTAGTAATCCCTGAGCCAATGGAGAAAATGGTATGCATCCGACCCCTTCGTCTCCTAAAAGATCGATAAGGCCATCTTCAATCCATCTCTCATACATCGAATATTTAGGTTGATGGATCAGACATGGCGTGCCCATTTCCTTTAAAATTTGAAAAGCTTTTTTTGCTTGTTCAACAGGGTAATTAGAAATACCTGCGTATAGCGCCTTCCCCTGTCTTACAATCAGATCCAGTGCAGCCATTGTCTCTTCCAGCGGCGTATCAGGGTCCGGTCTATGGTGATAAAATATATCGACATAATCGAGGTTCATTCTCTTCAGGCTCTGATCGAGACTGGATACCAAATACTTTTTTGATCCCCAATCTCCGTATGGACCATCCCACATCGTATACCCTGCTTTGCTGGAAATAATCATTTCATCTCTGTATGACTTGAAATCCTGATTCAAAATCTTACCAAAATTCTCTTCAGCAGAACCGGGAGGTGGTCCATAATTATTGGCCAGATCAAAGTGAGTAATTCCGCTGTCGAAAGCTAAATGCAGAATGTCTCTGGAGTTGGAAAGTTGGTCGACATGGCCAAAATTGTGCCACAGACCTAAGGAGATCGCCGGTAATTTCAGACCGCTGTTTCCACAGCGTCTATATTGCATTTGTGTATACCTTGAGGGGCTTGCCAGATAATTCATTATTCTAAATTTAAAAAAGGGACTTAATGCTTATAATAATGCAAATGCATCCCTCATATAGCAATAAACCCCTTTCGTCAGGAATTGGTCGTTATTATTTTACCGAATTTTTTTTCTCAGTCACTTCACTTCTAATGTCTTGAGCCAGGACCTTAAGATCCTGCATTGCTTTACGCACACGTGTGCCAGCGGCGCTGTTTCCTGCGTTGTAAAATTTCTCCACGTCTGTCTCAATAGCAGAAGCCAGTTCTTTTAGTTTAGTAAATTTATCCATGTTTTATCTTCTTATAACCAAATATAAAAATTCCAGGGAGAATATTTTAAATGCTAAAATATTTTACGCTAATGCTGATTCTAATAATATAAACCAAATACAATGAAATTTAAATAAAAGGTTATTTATCTTTGTGGTCGATTTCCCGGAGAACCCGCGAAATTCATATCGACCTGATGAATAAGAAAATACTGGTATTAGAGAAAAACAAAGATATCCTTGAACTTTTAGATATCGTACTAAAAGACGAAGGTTATATCACACATCTGATCAGCTCAGATCATGAGGTATTTAAATATGTGAACGAATTCAAACCAGACGCTATCCTACTGGACATTATTAATCCTTCTGAAGAAGGCACGTCTATCTGCAAGCAAATCAAAGAATCAGACACGCACGGACATATTCCGGTAATCGTTTTATCAACTCATCCCCGGATTGCAGTGGTGAAAGAGATATGTGCAGACGAAGTAGTTACCAAGCCATTCGATATCTCTTTCTTATTGTCGGTATTAGCCGATCAGTTTCAATCCTGATCAGAGTTTTGATTTACAGTTTAGGTGTTTTTGAGCTTTAAATGCTTCAAATATTTCTCATCCTCACCGTCAAAGACTTCTTCACCGCCCATTTCATAAGCACTGATAAGATATATTGATGCATCTTCTGTATTACCCGTTTCCAAAAATGTTTGTCCGAGACGCATTTTCAGAAATGCATTTGGCTCTTCATCTTGAGTAAGATCGTTTGCTATCTGGAAATATGGCAATGCAAGCGTATATTCACCCTTACCGAAATAAGCATCTGCCAGTGGTGCGGCTATCCATGGATATACTTCCCATGTTTCGGCCGGCTCTGGCAATATTGAAATTGCCTTTTGAAAAATGGTGATTGCTCCGTCAAAGTCACCCTCTTCTAAAAGATCGTTACCCTGCGCAACCAGAACTTCCAGTTCTTGCAAAATGTCTTCAGTTAATGCTTCTCCATCTGAATCATCCTGCGACGTATAAGTGAGTTTAAACTCTTCAAATTCTTCATCTGAAATTAACGCCATGTGCAGAAAATCAGGATTAAAGTCATTGAATATCTTATTCTTCGCCAGCTTTAAAGCTATTTTAAAATAGTCCCTTGCTCTATCAAGCTCGTTTAAGTCTACCAGGATGCTTCCTGTGGTTACAAAATGTACCGGATTCTTCACGGTTTCAGTTTTCATTTTTTCTTGCAGGAAATCAGTTTCAGCAAGATAATGTGGCAAGGCCATTCCGGTATCTCCTTTCTGTTCATAAAAAGCATAGATACTTTCCAATAGAATTGCGCCCAAGGTGTTATCTTCCCTGGGGAGTGGCACATCTGCCGCCAATTGTAACAATATGGCTTCTGCTTCTGTTGTTGAGCCATCTTCAGCAAGACTATAAACCTTGTCAATCTGATCGAAAAAAACTTCTTCTTCTTCTGGTGTGTATACTAACATGGTTTAAAATTTAAATGCGTGCCCGTCAATGTAACTTATAAGTGTTGATTCTCCAACTGTTTAATAATATTATTAACCTCTGTTTCGGTGTTTCTTAGTTTCTTTTGACAGAAATTAATCAATTCTGAAGCTCGTTTAACTCGTTCAGCCAGGACGTCAACTGACACAGCCTCAGTTTCAATTTCCTTGGCAATCTGGCTTAACTCAGCATAAGCTTGCTCATAATTCATACTCTTTTCCATGCCTGTATTTTTTAGTCAGTACTTTTGTCTCAATTTCTGTATCAGCCAGAATAACTTCAATTATTGTTCCCGTTTCAATGTGGGTCATATCTTTTATAATCTCACCATTTACTTTTAATAATGCAAATCCCTTACTGAGTATATTCTCTGGGCTCATCAGCCGCATTAAAGATCTAATGTGTTCAATTTCACGCTGCTGATGCTGAAGGTATAATTTACTATAACCTGCAAGATTAACCCTGAAATTTTCCAGATCCCGCTTTTTACCCGAAAGAATTAACTGCGGTTGGGACAGAAAACGTTGCGACAAACTTAACAGACCATGTGCTTCCAGGGTAAGCATCTTTTTTGCAGCATGAATAGTTTGTTGGTTCAACGTATTCAATTTGTCTTTATGAATTGCCATAAGCTGGGCAGCTTTGATTATCAAAGTCTGTTGTATAGCCTTTAGGGTCTCTTCAAAATTCCGGTTGTGTGCAATAATAAATTCAGCAGCCTTAGTTGGAGTCTTTGTAGAAGTATGGGCCATTAAATCTGCTATTGTCTCATTTTTCTGATGACCAATACCTGTAATCACTGGTATTGGAAACTTGGCAATAGCCCGGTTTAGCTCGTACTGATCAAAAAGAAGAAAATCGGTCTGAGCACCACCGCCTCTAATCAATATAACTGCATCATATGGAATCCCAGATTCAAATACAGTAATTAATCGTGCAAGAAACGCTTTTGCATTTGCCTCCCCCTGTACCAGAGCAAAATAATTGTCAATTATTATTTTGTAGCCGAATGCATTATTTTCTAAAGTATGTCTAAAATCCTGGTAACCTGCGGAAGTTTCAGAACTGATTACCGCAATACGTTGAATTACCGGACCGAATGTCAATTTTGAATTCCTAGTCTGATAAATACCTTCAGCCAAACTAATAAAAGCTGGATTTTCCCGGAGTAACCTTTCTAAGGTGGCCTTTCGCTGTTGCTCAAGATGCCCCAGTGTAAAATTGGTATCTATATCGACTACGTTTAACTGAAGACCATAAACCGAATTAAATAGAACTTCTACCTGAATCAGTACATGGAGATCATTTTTAAAGTTCTGTCCTGTTGCACGCTCGAAATTAGTAATGTTTAAGGCTGCATTTCCCCAGGCCCTCGCTGAAAACCTTGCGACGATACCCGCTGAACGAGTATCTTTTTCGACAAGATCGAAATAGTGGAAATTTCTTTCAGTTTTGTAAGTATAATTAGTTACATCGGCTATAACCCAATATTTCACTGCACCAAAAGACGTGCTAATTACCTGTTGAACCTTGCTTGTAAGTTCTGAAAGCCGTATGGAAGATGGATTTGACAAAATTCTTCGTTTCCTGCGAATTTAGACATTCCGTACAAAAGAAAGGCGGAATGAAAATTAATTCCTTCCGCCGCTGAATACTAAAATTATTTTTTCTCAAAATCTGATCCGAGAACTTTATCCCAAATAGCTGAACTTACTCCGTATCCTTTCGTCGAATCTGAATAATGGTGCAACATGTGATGCTGCTTTAATTTTTTCCAGAAGCTGCTTTTAAAATTAGCATGATGCAGAGCATAATGTACCATGTCGTAAATCAGATAACCTATTAAAAAACCGGTAAAGAAAGCATAAATAGTTCCTGCTGGAAGTAAATAAAGAAATAGAAAATATAGACCCAGTGCCATTGGTATACTTGCTGAAGGTGGCATAACTAGTCGTTTTGAGTCATTCGGATAATCATGATGAACGCCGTGGAATATAAAATGTATCCTTTTTCCAATACCCGACTTAGGATAAAAGTGAAAAACAAAACGATGTAATATATATTCTGAAATCGTCCAGACAAACAAACCTATCAGTAACCAAAGTCCGAAAGACAGAAAATCCATCTTTGCATCTATAAAAGATAAATAGATTAAATAGCTGATTACAGGTATATAAACGATAAGCGGCACGTAATAATGTACTTTAGATAAGCTTTCTAAAAAGCTACTTTTAAACATCCTGATGGATTCGGAAGAGTTGGATATAAAATTCTTTTTCATAGTGATTGAATTTTAAGCGTTTAATAAGAACATAGCAACAAACTGGTGCTTAATTTATGTTCCGGGCATGTTGCCGGTCTAATAACAGACCAGCATTTGCATGCTGCTTATTATATTTTGATTCGTTGTATTGTTGGTAAACTATCTGTGGTATCGATTCCCTTTATTTCTACATATTTAACATTAGGAAGCCAGAATGAACCACCTTCGATACGCAAAAATATGCGTTCTACTTGAATTTTTTTCTGATTTACTGTCACATAAACATGAAATTTTTTATCGGTAGCGGAGCGTTGAAGATACATTGGAAGTTTTTTATGTGAAACAAATCGCAACTCATATTTATCCTTACCTATTTCTTTAGAATCGATTCCGTAGGCAAACTTACGTTGAATCATATTGAGATCTTTCTTTTCCTTTTTTTCATCATACCTGATCCAGTAAACTGAAACCGGTTTATCCTTGATAACATCTCCATCAGAGCCGACATTAAGCTCACAGATGATTGTATTAATATTAGGATCACGCTGCAGGTAAAACAACTGATTCTCAATTCCCTTTGGTACAGGGAAATTCAGAGGAGAGGGGTTGCCGGTATCCTGCGCCGATGCATTGAAGCCACCTCCAATTAAGAAGATCGCGATAAAGAACTGAAAAAAACTATTTTTTAATGCTGAAGGCATCATGAATGTAATTATAAACGATTAAAAATCAAATTTAACTCTTGCTCGGATACCCCATTCCGAGACTTCAGGATTGTTCAGGTAATTAAACCTTTTCACCATATCCACACGAAGAATCTTAAATATATTTCCAACACCTACACTTCCCTCAACATAAGGTGTTCTGTCAAGACTTTGCGTGGTTGTCACACCATCACTATTTTTCGGGAACTGAAATAAGTCAGGATTCTTATTCGGGTTGTTTTCATCACGTAAAGAACCATAAAGAACTTTTATGGACGCTACCTCACGCAACTTCAATCTTTTGATCAAAGGTATTTTATTAAAGAAGAATCCGTTAAAATTGTGGTCCAGATTAACACTTGCATATTTATCACTCACAAATTCTAGGAAGTTCATCAGGTTATACGAATTAAGTTGATAAGCATAAGTCTGATTAGCCCGGTGAATGGTCAGCAATGGGAAGGGCACTTTACCAAATAAATAACCACCTTCAACAGTTACATCTGTATACCCTAGTTGAGACAGGTAAAACCTCTTGTCAATACTTCCCATCAAGTTATGATAATTGTATTCACCCCCCAAAACACCTTTCAGACCTGCTGTATAGCGCAAGTTGAAAATAGGGTATTTGTCTATGATCGGAGTGCGGTATAATTTACCTTGATAAAATTTCTCAAAAGGAGCGTAACGAAGGTTTACGGTGATCTCCGAAGTATTGATATGATCAACAGAATGAAGGTTATTTGCATCAAAATTATTGAATATTAAAGAACCACCCGGACGCTGCGTCCACTTACGCGCAGAAATAGCATAAGAAAAATGGTTTTCAAATTCATGCACATAATCCACCTTGTAAATGTCATTATACAACAACATATTGTTCTCCCCTCTTTTAAAGGAAAGCAGGAAATTATCTTCCTGTACAAACTGCAGCTCTTGTCCAGGTATTTTGGTATCCCGCTGGAAGCTACCGCGAATATAATTCTGTGGAAAAGCATATATAGATTTATTGTTCAGCGAGTAAGTACCACTTAAGAAATATTTCCATTTCTCATCCTTAAAACCGTAAGCACCATAAGTTTCAAAGAAATACCGGTTACTGAGCGCAGTAGTAGTTCTGCCCCCTAAACGAAGTCTGAAACCCTCTACGTTATTAAAACTATAAAAAGTGTTAACTGGTCCCATCTCAAAAGGCCCAAAATCTTTGTATCCGGCAAATAATAGCGTAACCAGATCCATAGTTCTTTTAAAAGAAGGAATAGTCTGCAGCGTATCAATGTTTTTGTAGATATTGATATTTGCAGTCAGGGAAGGGTCTGCCATTCTTTGGTTATTCCAAAACTGGTCTGGACGTTTCTCTGCATTAGGAGCAATAACATGGGCAGGCCCTTGGTATACCGTATCAGGTTGCGGAACATTGACTTGGTAATCCTTAAGAATCACCGTCCTCTGCCCTGTAAAACCACCCCCTTTATTCTGACTGATACCAAAATCAATAATCAGATTTGTTTTTGCTAGATGGTAACGTCCGTCCGGATTCTTATCAAAATCAAGCTTTGCTTCCAGCGCCCTTACGAAATTCAGGTTGATATTTTTGTTTACTGTTAGAAACGCGTCCTGTACTGCATAATTACCATCCATGGTAATATAGATCTTACCCTCAAATAAAAGGTCTGTATTATTTCTTGGAATAAAAGAAAGCTCAATTAGCTGTGGGCTATGTGTCTTGATCGTATCTGTAATAAAAAACTTGTAGAATGTCGGAGATGCATCAGCTATCGGACTTAAAAACTGATTGCTGACCAAAGAGATATTGTTATCATAAATATTGATATCGGCATACATCCTTTCGAAGTATTTGCTCATACCCTTCGTATCAATAAACTTGCTGTCATAATTCACATGCTTATCACCCAGGACAACAACCTTCTTTTTATCAGGATTTCTCTGTAAATAATTTTGTGATAACTTCTCTTCCATGAAAATGGGGAGGGTCAGTTTACCGCCGATTTTTGTTGAATCCTGCTCTTCAAAAAGGAACTGATAATTTCTGAAGAGTTTTTTACCTTTAAACTTCTCAGAAAGATTACTTAAAGAAAAAGACATTTGTTCATACTGCTGATATGAAATATGCTCATATGCTTTTCCCTGATTTTTACTCTTGTTTTCAATTACTTTCCTGATCAGTTCAACTGCCGGATTATTCTTATTTCTGTAGGCGGGTCGTTTATTCGAGCTGATAACAACTTCAGAAAGACTTTGGGATTCAGACTGCATCTTCACATTAATTACCTGACTCTCGCCTGGCTTAACTGATACAAATGAAGATTTATATCCGACATAGCTAAACTGAAGTTCAGTATGTGTTTCGCGCGTAGAAATTACAAATTTACCGTCTGCATCAGATTTGGTGATGATACCAGTTCCCTTGAACAAAACTGTAACATAAGGAATTGGATCCTTATCTGTAGCATCTGTAATCACCCCTGTAATTACAGTCTGTTTAACCTCGGTTTGTTGGGCGAAACCAGCCAGATTAAATAGAGGCAAAATAAATGCTAGAATAAATATGATTTTTTTGAGGTAATTTTTCATTTTAAAAAAGAAGGGGCTCCTGACACCGGTAAGTAATTATTGATAGGAATAAAACGAGAATTGCTTATTTTACTAAAATTTACATTCTCATGAAAAACAGATAGATAGGCATCAATAGTAAGATGCTTACAGACTATTACGGTATGAAAGTCAAAAATTATGTCCGGATATACCGGTAGCTTAAACAGGGCTTCAGCAGGCATATCAGGATTGATTTAAGACGTAAAGTGGATAGATTTTTTTAGTGTTTATTACAGAAAATGCATAGCTGTTCCTATTAAAAAAAACCATAGTGGTTAATTCGGGAAATAGTAGCTTAAATATGGAATAATACATTTTCATCTTCTTTGGCTTAAAGCCAGTTATTTTGTTTATACCAACGAACTGTTTCTTCCAGACCCTGATTTAGATTGTAAGCAGGTTTGAAGGACAAGTCTTTTCTGGCATGTTCGATACTACATATCCAATTCAGAGCCGTAAGCTCATTCATTTTTTCTTTATTTAATGTCGGCGAAGCATCTCTGTTACTGTAAATTTTCTCCATTACAGTTGCCAGAAATGAGACAAAAAATACCGGAATATGAAATTTAAAAGTCTTCTTGTGCATAGCTTTTTTAACACCTTCAGCGAGCGCGTAGCGGTCGTACTGATATCCATCAGACACATTGTACGCGGCATTTGTTACAGCAGAAGATAAAGAATCAACAATTACATTCGCCAGATCTTTCACGTAAATGAAACTCAATTTTTGGGAGAACTTGCCTATATGAGGCTCAATCCCCTTATAAATGCTTTTCAGCAATATAAAAATATCTTTCTCTCTAGGTCCATAAACAGCCGTAGGCCTTATAATTACTAAAGGAAGGTTGGTTATCCGGGCAAGATACTGTTCTGCCAGCATCTTACTCGAACCATATAAAGTTACCGGCCTTGCCGGAGTATTGTCTTGTATTATACCATCCAGATTTTCAAGTGGACCAATTGCAGCCAGGCTACTGACAAATACAAATTTTTCCAGGGGAATATCTGCTTTAACGGCAGCAAGTGCAAGATTATTAGAATACTCGGCATTTATCTTATTGTACTCTTCGGCAGATTTCGCTTTGGTAATACCAGATGCATGAACAATATAATTATAACGACCTTGTTCCAACAGAGGAATAAGGCTTTCCGTACTGCTAAAATCCGGATAAACAAATTTGATATCGAATATACTTAAATGTGCAACAGAACTACTGGATCTTACCGCAACATAAACCTCCAGTCCGGAGGAAATGGCTGCCTCGATCAAGTGGTAACCTACGAAACCACTTCCACCAGTAATCAAAACACGCTTTTTCATTTATTTGTATAAAAAATTAACATCCGGCGTAATCCGGACAGGAGATTTAATTCTAAAGAACCGTTAAATTAAATACTCACTTTAGCAGGCGTTAGTTGTACCTCTTTAAATGCTGCACACAATTTATCGACTGCTTCTTCAATCTGTTCGAAACTATGAGTCGCCATCAGGGAGAACCTGATCATAGAAGAATCAGAAGGAACTGCCGGTGATACCACAGGGTTTACAAAAATTCCATTTTTCTGAAGGATGTTAGTAATCTGGAAAGTTTTATCATTATCACGGATGTAAACCGGGATAATTGGGCTCTCAGGATGTCCTATATCGAAACCAGCGTCCAATAGGAGTTTTTTAGCATAATTTGTGTTTGCCCATAATTTATCAATACGTTCAGGCTCAGATTCGATGATATCCAGAGCTGCAATTACGCTGGCTACAGAAGCCGGAGGCATACTTGCACTAAACATCAATGATCTTGCACGGTGCTTGATATATTCAATAGTTTCTTCATTAGCAGCAATAAACCCACCTAATGACGCCAGTGACTTACTAAATGTGCCCATAATCAGGTCGACCTTATCAGTCAGTCCGAAGTGTGAAGACACCCCCGAACCATTAAAACCGATAACACCAATACTGTGTGCATCATCCATCATAATATTCGCACCAAATTCTTCAGCGATCTGAACGATTTCAGGAAGTTTAACGATATCTCCTTCCATACTAAAAATCCCGTCTGCTACAATCAGCTTTGCCGAATCTTCAGGTAACCTACTGAGTTTCTTTCGCAGATCATCCATGTCATTGTGTGCATATTTGATCGAGCGCGAGAACGAAAGCCTGCTACCGTCTATAATAGATGCGTGATCGTATTCATCCAATATTAAATAATCGTTTCTTTCCAGCAGACAGGATATCACTCCCAGGTTAACCTGAAATCCCGTACTGAATAAAACAGCAGATTCTTTACCAACGAATGCAGCAAGTCTTCTTTCCAGTTCAAGATGGATATCCAACGTTCCGTTAAGGAATCTGGAGCCTGCACAGCCAGTTCCATATTTATCAATGGCGATTTTGGAAGCTTCCTTAATTTTAGGGTGATTAGTAAGGCCCAGATAAGAATTAGAACCAAACATTAATACTTTTTTACCCTCAATGATCACCTCGGTGTCTTGTGCAGACTCGATTGATCTGAAATAAGGATATAATCCTTTTTCCTTGATTGCGATTGCATCTTGAAATGCAGCAATTCTATCGCCCAATTTTTTACGCATGCCTGAATTATATAGTGTTTACTTCAGATAGATTCATAATTTATTTTATTCATATACAGCTAGTTAATACAAATTGCGTTATGAAACATGATCTAATATATTAAAAATATGTTAACTTTAAGATAGACAAAAGTAAATTATTCTTGGACCATAACCGTATTTTAGTCTATAATATTATTGTCAAATAATATTTGCTCTTATATCCATAACAACAAAAGTATCGTTATTTCTGTTACAGCTTAGTTTTTCAAGTCCAAAAAGTTAAATCAGACTTAAAAGCTAATCAGACTTTCCTCAACTCCTCACTTCCGATCCCCTCTATCAACATATCAATCATCTCTTCAAAATATTCCTGTGTCTGGCTCTCAGATAGTTCAATCGTCAACGGAAAATGCAACCCTCTGAATGCTGTAACCATTACAAATGACATTTTTTGCATTCTTTCTGGTGTTATATCTCTGAATTCCCCGGACTGGCAACCACCAAGTAGAATCTCTCTGATCATATCCAGCTGTATTTGCTCATATCTGGATTTAATGCAGATCAACATCCTCATACTATCCATCATTTCCTCAAAAAGAACTTCCCTGAAACTGTGAAAGCCAATAATAGAGGTAATTTGAGAATGCAAGAATGCCTTTAGCTTGCCTTTCGCCGTGAATGCGTTATTAACTGCTTCACGAATGCGCCTGACTACATTTTTCATCTCGTCCTCCACAACAGCCTCAAAAATCTCAACCTTACTCGGAAAATAATAATAGAGCGTACTCTTCCCCTTGCCGGCAGCGGACGCTATTTCCTCCATGGTAGTTTTTTTTAATCCATGTTTTCCAAATAACCTCTTTGCTCCCGCCAAAATCTCTCTGATAACAAGCTCATCTTTTTCCATAAATAAATAGATAGATTAGACCGAAAATCGATAACAGTCCAAAAGTATGATAAATAAAAATAAAACAGGTGTAGAATATGAATTCAGACAATTCAATGATACTTACCTAATTTTCAGCAGATAGCTTTTAATTTTAGAAGGCAAACTGTAACTTGATTCCACTGTTCATCAATTGAACATCTTCCCGGGAAAGACGACCTACAGGAACTTTGATAAAAGGTTCAACCAATATATCATACTTTTGGAAAATCTGCTGCCGCCTTCCGATAGAAAAATTAAAGAACCCTCCCATATAACTGTTCCCTTTTAATGGCGTCACCGGCTCTGGTTCCGTGATTTTCTCAACTGACATTACCGCCGTCAAATGTTCCGCTCCTGTCATAGGATCCTTGTTGGAACGCTGCACTAATGAATTCTGGACAAAATTATTACTTCTCCGTTCGCTAATTACGTTTACGTAAGAAAATCCGGCACTAGTGTAAAAGTTTTTATTTAGTTTATAAACCACTGCCAGCGGAATGTCGATAGCTTTTATAATTGCACTTGTACCATCGAGCCGCTTCTGTTCAGAAAAATCACCGCTGCCACCAAAAGAATTCAATGCCCCATTTGGGTTCGGTCTCACAACCGTACCGGACTCCAGGTTTAGCAAAGAAATACCGGAGCTTAGGGAAAACTGATCAGATAATTCATAAGCAGTTGTTAACCCGGCGCCAACATTCAAAGCGGAATTCGTAGCAGTCGGCATTACTTCCACACCAAAATCCCACTTGGACGTTTTCCTGTTATTTTTAGCTACACGTTCCTGTTTTTGATTTTCGGACATCAGGAAATCGAGTGTCCTGTCAGTTTTTTGTTTCAGAGGGGCGTCGGGAGCGACTTGCGCAGGTCGAACCTCCTCCTGATTTTTTTCAATTGGTTTATTCTGAACATAAATTTGCTCCTGCTTAGGCTTAATAACACTTCTAATGCTGTCCTTCTCCACAATTTTAACAACTGCATTACGCCACGATGAAGCGGGTGTATCCGCGACAGTAGTCTTAAATTTATAGATTTCGTCCTTTTCAGCCCGTATCTTTTTTTCAGGAGCATGCTGCAACACATATTCCTCCGATTTCTCTTTAACCTTTCCCATCGGATTAGGCTGATCCGATTTTGGAGCTAATTTATTTTCTATTTTATCTGAACTATATTTTTGAGTTTTGTCCGCATTGAAAGAAGGGCGGAACAAAATTGCAGCTGTAGTTATTACCGCCAGCAAAGCAGCAATTTTCATCCATAGCGGAAAAATAAATTTCGAAGGCTTTTGAACTGCCTGAAATTTCTCCCATTCCCCCGGTACATACTCCTCCTCGTAATCTTCGAAAAGATTACTTATTTCTTTGATCAGTTCTTTGTCAGCTTCTTTCATAGCCCATATCATTTTGGATCCTACAGCTTACCGCAGGAAATACTTATCAGTTTATTAATGTGTTTTTATACAATTCACGCAACTTGTTTTTTGCTCTGGACAGGTACGTCCGGCTGGAACTTGCAGGAATTGTAAGCATAACTGCTATTTCATCATGACTGTAACCCTCAATTTCATAAAGATTAAATACAGCACGCTGTATTTCGGGTAGTTCATAAAGTAGTTTCAAAATATCCTGAACATGAAGCTCCTGGTCAACTCCTACATAGGTAATCGACTGCTCTTCATATTCTTCAACATAATTCAGAATAGTTTTATTTGCCCGCAATTTATCCAACGCTGTTCGCACGGTAATTTTAGCGAGCCAGGAGCGGAACATTTTTTGAAATTCTTCAGGTCCAGCATCATGACGAAAGTCATACATCGTTCGGAATGCTTTCATAAAGCTATCGTTTACAACCTCCCGCGCTATGTTCCTGTCTTTAAAATATCGTGTAGAAATACCCATCAGGTACCCCCAGAATTGGGCATAAACGCGTTCTTGTATGCGTTCGTCACGCGTACTAAGCCCCACTATAATCTCCTGGAACACCGAATTCTTATTACTCACGCAGTTTTAGCCTATCTATTTCTTATTGGGTCTGATTGTATTCCGTTCAATTCTCTGGTAATTGGTCTCCCAAAGCGGATTAAAGTTAAAAACGCATCTCGTCGTTCAAACGCTACAAGAATCTGTATTAATTTTATTTTACAAAAATACCTAAAAAACTGTAGCGTTCGCCTGACAGCCTGCGTTTTACCCAACAAATAGATTTTAATAACCAAAAAATTTGACAACATGAGTTTAAAACCATTTACCTTTTCAAAGAACACACTTAAGCTTGCCGCCCTCTCGGTACTGGGATTAACCATTACGCTTTCTTCCTGTAAGTTAGACACACCGGAACCTGTGGAGATTGCAGCACTTACGATTATCAATGCAGCGCCAAAAGCAAATGCTATAGATTTTTACCTGGGTAATCAGCGGGTAAATAATGCCGAATTTAATTTCGGATCTCAGATAGATTATCAGCGCGTCTTCCCCGGAACAAATAAAGCTACGGTGAAGGTTGGCGGGAAAACAGATGTATGGTATGAGAAGAACATTAAATTGGATGCAGGACTTTATTATTCCTTGTATGTGATCGAAAACCTCGACTCTCTGGGTTATGTAATTACTGAAGATGAGTATACGAAACCTGCTGAAGGTTCTGCAAAACTCCGATTCATTAATCTTTCGCCGGACGCGCCCGAATTAACCCTTGTAGTAGATGGCGATACAACTAACTTCACCCGCCCATATAAAATGGCAACACCATTTAAAAACATCAGAGTCGCAGCCAGTCACAAGTTAACACTTAAAAACAAAGCTACGGGAGCAGATGTAGCTACACTGGAAAACGTTAAGCTAACTTCAGGAAGGTTTTATACTTTCTGGGCAAAAGGTCTGTTAAACACAACGGAGACCAATAAGAAAATAGAAATCAAGGCAAACAAAGCCATGTAAGAAATTGCCCACACAATGAAACCATCCGTGCCAAAAGCCGGGTGGTTTTTTTATTTTCTTTTTTGACGTAGAATAAAAGCAGCAAGCATTAGCGCAACTGCAAGTCCGGAAATACCAGGAAATAGAACAAAGAGATATAAAATCCCGCTTACTCCGGCAACGGCGAGAATAAATAAGAAACCTTTTAAAGGCGTATCCATTTTAAATGCAGCTATGATAGCAAATAAATAAAAAGTGGCAGCGAGTATCGGTAAGAACATATTACAAAGATGGAAACCTAATGTTAAGTTAATGTTAACACTAGGTATAATTTCATTTATATGACATTATTTATGATAAAAGAGCTTTAAACTAGTAAATGAGGCCTTTCCTGATAAGTTTTCCAGAGCAACTCCCCAAATAAAGAATTCGCCCATGGAAAAGCATTTCTGGTAAATTGGCTGAAATTATCTTTTTGAAAAGATTCATGCATAAATCCTGTACCGGCATTTGATTTTTTTAAGATCTGCAAGCATTTACCAATTTCCTGTTCATCGGTAGAAGTCAGTGCCCGCACAATTATACTCATGGGCCAGATCATGTCTTTACCGATATGAGGGCCACCGAGTCCTTCCGTTTCCTTTCCCTGGTAAAAAAACGGATTATCTTTCGAAAGCACCATTTTACGCGTATTCTGATATACGGGATCGGTTACCGAGATTGCACCAAGGTAAGGCAACCCCAGCAGACCAGGTAAATTGGCATCATCCATCAGATTGAAACTCCCCATCCCATTGATTTCGTAGGCAAACACCTTTCCATATACTTCATGCTCAATGATTGCATATTTCTGAAGTGCCGTTCTGATCTCCAGGGCCAGGTCATCCATCTCCTTTGCTACTGACTCGTCAGCTTTGACCATGCGGAAAAGCTCTGCAGCCTGCCTCATACTCACCAGAGCGAAGAAATTAGAAGGAATATGAAAAGAGAAAGTAGTCGCATCCTCGCTTGGCCTGAATGCCGAACATATCAATCCAACCGGCTTTACCGGATAACCGAATCCCTGCATAGGGAGACTGTCCGTTGCCCAGGCAGAGTTGCGTTGAAAATGATAAGGACCATCATTCTCTTTGCGCTGCTGCTCCTTAAATGTCTTAAGAATGAGCTTGACAGCATCTTGCCATTCCGTATCAAACAGGCTGGTATCTTTGGTTTGCTGCCAATATCTGTAAGCAAGCCTTATAGGTGCACATAACGAATCTAATTCCCATTTCCGCTCATGTATACCAGGAAGCATAGTTGTCAGATCATCTTTCCATTCGCTGATTTTGGCAGGATCATCATAAAACGAACTTGCATATGGGTCCTTCATCACATACTTTACCTGACGATTGATTACTCCTGCCACAAGATCTTTCAGAGGCTTATCCCTTCTCAGCAGAGAAAGATAGTTCCAGACCTGACCGGTACTATCTCTGAGCCACATTGCATCGGGCTCAATTGCACTCACAAAAGTTTCAGGCTTAGGTCCCGGATGCAGGGTAACTGCAGTATCCAGTGTATTGGGGAAACAGTTATTGAACAGCCATACATACTCCTTGTTCTTGACTTTAGACGAAAATTCGGCGACAACATTATCAACTGCCTTAGAAACAAAACGCCTCTGTGCCTGTATCTTTCTGACGACGGGAAATTCCTCCTCCATAGTAGAGCCAAATAATTTATTAGAATAAAGTGCAGCAGCAAGGAGTCCGGTTTTTTTCACAAAGGATCGTCTTTTCATCTTAACAGGTATAAATACAATTAGGCGAAATTAAAAATATTTACCTTGCCCCGCCTCTTTATATTTAAAATATACAATTAAACATTAAAGTATATATTAGCTATATGAACAGTTTTTATCAGAACTATAAAGGAATCATATGGCTTATGACCGGTATCTTTGCCGGAAGCCTGGCAGGTCTGTTTTTTGGAGAAAAAGTACAGATATTGAAACCCGTAGGTGATATATTTCTCAATTTATTGTTCACGGCCGTAATTCCACTGGTATTTTTTTCTATAGCATCAGCAATTGGCAACCTTAAAGAAACCGGGAAGCTGAGTAAAATGATGGCTGTAATGGCATTGGTATTTCTTTCAACAATTTTGATCTCCGCTTGTTTGACAATTTTTGCTGTAAAAGTATTCCCTGTGCATGAAACAATTTCTGCCATTCCACTTGAACAGGACATTGTAAAGAAACCTTTCGGGGAGCAGCTTACGCAACTATTTACCACATCAGAATTCTTCGAATTATTATCAAGGAAGAGTATGCTGGCCATGATTATTTTCTCTGTTCTAACCGGATTTGCCACCCTGCGTTCCGGTGAATCCGGCAGTGCATTCAGCGGTTTTCTTAATTCCGGAAATGAGGTTTTTAAACAGATATTTATTTTGATTATGAAACTCGCACCAGTTGGCCTTGGCGCCTACTTTGCTTATCAGGTAGGTGTTTTTGGTCCGCAGCTCTTTGGGACTTATGCCCATTCCCTGGGACTGTATTACGGCACTGGTGCCGTTTATTTTATCGTGTTTTTTAGTCTTTATGCATTTGTGGCAGGAGGAGTAAAGGGATTCAGGAAATATTGGAAATACAACATTGTTCCTTCAGCAACTGCCATAGGCACCTGCAGCAGCATAGCCAATATACCTGCAAACCTGGAAGCATCCTCCAAAATAGGTATTCCGGATTATATAGCGAAGGTGACAATTCCTTTAGGCGCCACTTTACACAAAGACGGATCAAGTATATCTTCCATTATTAAAATGGCTGTTGTATTCGCTTTGTTCGGAAAAAGTTTCGACAATGCAGAAACAATTGCAATCGCGCTGGGGATGACGGTTTTAATCAGTATTGTAGAGGGAGGCATACCAAATGGAGGTTATGTCGGCGAACTTTTGCTGATATCTGCCTATGGTTTCCCACCAGAGGCATTACCTCCCGCAATGATTATCGGTACCCTGGTAGACCCAATGGCAACGCTGCTGAATTCAACTGGCGATACAGTTGCAGCTATGTTGGTCAGCAGATTTACAGAAGGAAAAAACTGGATGTCTAAAGCGGCATAAATCCGCTGTTCAATGCGTCGTCATGTAAACCGATCACAGAATAATGCCTTGGAAGATACCAGGTAACAGTCTGCATCATATTTCTGAAAGTTGTTTCTGAATCAAACTTGTCCGGAGTTATATTAAATGCGAGATCCTGCTGCATCTCCTCTCCTTTTTTGCGCATCATCAACAAGACCTTAGGATTTTCCACTCCATTTAATTCAAAAAAATCCTTGAGAAGCTTCCGGGTAAATGCTGGCAAAATATTTTCAGATGGCTGCCCGATCAGTACCTCTTCTCCAGCACTAAGCTCTTCGTCATTCTCTTGGTTAAAAGAATTGTCTTGCTTTAAAAAGCTTCCGTTAAGCTTGTAATTAAGCAGATCACCATAAGAAAGAATCCAATCCGGATGTCCGCCATCTGGATTAATAACAATCCCATAACCCCGTTCCAGCAGAAAATCAGGAACCATCAGATCTATAATAAAATTTTGAAAAGTTTCTCCCGGTTGAGGCAGGAAAAGCTGAAAATAGGGGAAGCCGTCCGGACCCGCAATGATCTGTGGATTACCGCTCCGAAAGCTCGCATGAGGAAGATCAGTTAGTAACTGGGTCAACCACTGCTGGTCTCTCGCCTCGGGCGCAATTTGAAGCAAGGCAGAGACAGACTCCGTTTTCTGCAAACTGAACTCATATTGTTGTGCTTCAGCTGCTGCGTTATCATTAATTTCTTTAGACAAACCCGAATCCTGTTCTCCCTCTGTATGTTTGAAAATATCAAATAATCCCATAAACTTAAAATTATCGCCCTGCCGGTCTATCCCTCGCTGCGTATTCAAATTTAACAAAAAATGTACAGGCACAAATTTTTAAGATGAATTAAACACCCCTCCCATTCAATCACCTGACATTCTGAATCTTTCTTTTATACCAACGCATCCACCAGTTGCTGCAGATCATTAAAACACTGATCGGGATGCCCGTATGCAGTAACAGTCCAGCGTATACCATTATTTCCTGACTCAATCAAAATATGAAATTCAGGATTGAGGCCATCAGTTACTCCATAACCACACCGTTCAAGTGCTTTTCTTGTCCAGATGAAAGGCAGCCCATCTCCAATTAGCGAAATCTGCTGTTTTAATACACGAGGAATTGTAAAGTGGCCGGTATACGGGTCAAAATGAATTTCTTCTCTATTGAAAGCCTTTTCAAATACACCATCAAGAACAAGTTGCTCTGGTATGCCGGAATGAAGCCCTCCGCGCCCGTCCATTAGCCAGATCAGGTCCGATGTCTGTAAGGCGAGATCAAGTTCATGCGTTGATATTATTATTGCTTTCCCGGTCTCACGGGTCAGCTTATAAAGTAATTGCATTAGTTTTAACCTGCTGGGAAGATCCAGATGAGCAGTCGGCTCGTCCAGAACAACGACCGGAGTATCCTGCGCTATTGCCCGGGCCAGCATCACCTTTTGACATTCGCCATCGCTCAGACTATCCACCTGCCTGTCTAAAAATCCGGTAGTATCGGTAAGCTCAGCCGCCCTGATTATCATTGCCCGGTCTTCTGCATTTAGTTTACCAAACCAGCCACTATAGGGGTATCTGCCTAAAGCAATTAAATTATACACATCAAGATTACTCCCTGTCACCTTTTCACTTAGCACCAGGCTTAGTTTTCTTGCGATTGCCGGAGCTTTAAGTGTTTTTAATGGTATGCCATCAAGCGAAATTTTCCCAGATGAAACTGGCTGAAGCCCCGTCAAAGTACGCAGTAAAGTAGACTTGCCGCTTCCATTTGGCCCGAGTAAACAAATCAGCTGTCCCCCGCAGACAGTTAAATCAAGAGGTCCGGCTACTACCCTGCTGGCTTTCGAAGCAGGATATCCGATCATGAGACCTTCAGTTTCAATTAAAGCAGTTTTTAATTCCTTCATCAATCTCTTCTTTTTTGGCGCCTGGCAATTACCCAGATTACCACAGGTGATCCGATAAGCGCTGTAATTATATTTATAGGCAACACAGACTGACTTCCAGGTAATTGCGAAAAGATATCACAAATCAACATTAGCAGGGCACCGATAAGACAACAGGCAGGAATAAGCACACGATGACTGGAAGTCTGAAATATAGCCCGTGCCAGATGGGGCACGGCAATTCCGACAAACCCAATCGGGCCACAGAATGCGGTAATTCCTCCTGCAAGTAAGCTGGTGCTGCTAATAATGAGGATTCTTGCACTCTTCACTGAAAGGCCCAGCGACATGGCGTAGCGATCGCCAAGAAGCAGTGCATCCAGACTTTTTGAAGCTATGAAGGTAAGGATTAGACCGAAAAACACTACAGCAGTCAAGATCATCAGCTGGACTCCGTTTACCCCACCCAATGAACCAAATGTCCACATCAGATAATCTTTTATCAATTCGGGAGCACTATAGTACTGCCAGATACTTACCAGCGAAAGTGTAATATTACCCAGCATCACCCCGATAATAAGCATGACAATATGATCCTTTACTGCACCTGATATGAGCAAAACAAGAAACATAACCAGAGCAGCGCCCGCAGACGATGCTAATATAATGAGCCAGCTGCCCGAGATACCTAATTCCTTAATCGTATATAAACTTGTGATTGTGCCTGCAGAAAACATAACAATGGCTACACCAAGGCTCGCTCCCGCTGTTATCCCTAATACCGAAGGGCCAGCCAATGGGTTCCGGAATAAAGTCTGCATTTGAAGACCGCTTACTGCCAGACCGCTACCAGCTATTATAGCCGTAAATGCCTTTGGTAATCTGATTTGCTGAATTATAAAACTCCAGGAATCATTCTCTATTTGCTTACCGGAAACTACATCCAGAATCTGTAGCAAAGGAATATGAATCGAACCAAAAGCTATATCTACCAGAAAAGCAATCAGAATGAGTAAGAAAAGGATATATAGCCTGTAGTTAAACAATTGATTTTATTTGACCGGTTTAAAATAATACAATTCATGTTGAGGCAGCAATTCCGGATGAAATATGGCGATCATGTCTGCCAGCACAAGCTGAGGGTTAACTGTCCCCGACTCCCAGTAATCATTCGTACCTGAAACCGTTGAGCGTTTGTTATTATTATATATCTTATTTTGCCTGAATGATTTAAATTGCTGATAGCGTGAGTCTACTGCTTTAATTTCATCCTTACTGCTGAGTGCACCCGGACTAAGCCAGAAGTCAGCTTGAAGTGCCACAGGTGCCACCATTTCAAAACTAAGTGCCAGACTGCCGGTCCCTTTACTGGAAGACCAGCTATAGGTCGTGCCGGCGTCTTCAAAAAACCTTGCCATAAAACTTTCGCCGGCAGGCACATACCAAGTATCTTTATACGGTAATCCAGTTATAATTTTCGGCTTTTGCACTGCATTTCTACCCAGTTCAGCCAATATATTGTATTTCTTCTCCAGTGCATTAAACTTTGCATTGACAGCCTGCTCCCTGTCCATCAACGCACCCATTACCTTGACCCATTCTGCTTTACCAAGGGGTGTTGTTTCGAGCCAGTCTGAATTTAACATGACGGGTACTCCCGCTGAAGTTAAAGTACTATACCGGCTGAAACGATCATCCGGGTTACCGGTAACCATTACCAACCCTGGCTTCATATTAATTACCAATTCTGTATTCAGTGTAGTTTCGTCTCCTGTTTCTTTTATTTTACCTTCCGAAATTCGCTTCAAAACCTGCGGGTTACTAACATACTGCAAACTTCCCAGACCAGTTATAGCTGGCACAGCATCTGCAAAATCTGCCAATGCGATATGAGAAGAGGACAACCCGACCAGGCTATTAAGCGGTGTACGGATAATCTGCGCGGTTTCGTAACCTTGCGGAACTGTTTTATCCTTCGCCAGCAGTACGTAGACAGCCGTATCTTTAACCTTATTTCCTCCGGAATTTATACGCAGAACCTTGAAATTTTCATAATAAGTAATGCTAAATCCCTTTGCATATTT
Source organism: Pedobacter antarcticus (assembly GCF_900112985.1). Lineage (GTDB taxonomy): Bacteria > Bacteroidota > Bacteroidia > Sphingobacteriales > Sphingobacteriaceae > Pedobacter > Pedobacter antarcticus. The sequence continues at coordinate 31,733 of NZ_FONS01000004.1, read as the reverse complement.
AATTTCGGCTTGGCCAATACTAGCATGCTTTTGCGTTTCCGAGGACTTGTTTTTATCCGAACTGCAGGAATGCAGCACAACTACAACAACTAATAAATAACTAAACCACGAAAAAAGGAAGGTAGATTTATATCTTATCATATAATTATAAAATGCTATTGCTACAGCATAGCTTAGGCCACAAACCTAAGCGAAAATTCTTAAACCCCTGTTACCAGTTAAAATAATATATCCCTATAGCAACCACCAATACCAAAATAACTGCATAGTGCAGGCTTCTTATATACGCATAATGGACTCTGCTCAGTTTCACCTCCGATACTGGTAATAACAGATCAATTCCGATGACACCCGATATTGCCATCAAAGGATAACCAGTATTGGGGCTGGCGTGCAAATGCCCTCTGTTCATCATATATTTCCATGCGGCACTATTTCTGGATATTAAAAGTATGAGAACAGCGGTGATCCTGGATGGAATAAAATTAATGACATCATCACTCCAGGCTGCAGCTTTACCAAAATCTTCAAATTCCGTAGTTTTATAACCGATCCGGTCATCAAGATAATGGATTAATTGGGACGACAACATTAAGGGAATCCCTCCAAGGCAATAATAAAAAACCGGCGAGACCACTCTTTTACTTAATCCCGATGACATGCTGATCACCGTCTCATACCTGGTATAAGCAGAAGAATCATTTCCCTCCTTATTTTTATTAAAAGCGGCATCACCATTCTGAATTAATTTATTACTCCCCAACGACCAGTAGATCATCAGGGTGCTTAGCAACAAATATGCAGGGACAGCAAATTCTAACAAATAAGACCAGATCAATGTAGTCACTATAAAAACAACACCTGTGCTTATAACCACAAGCATTGCCCCTTTAAGCAAACGCATTGTCCCGCAGTTCATCCAGTTTAAAACTGAATTTATGGCCCGTTTAAAAAACAATTCCGGTCTATAGGCGGACGGTAAATCACCGATTGCAAAATCGAGCAGGTAACCTGCAAGAAGCGGTAAAAAAACACGTATAAAGCCCTCCATTGTTTTATAATTTAATGATCCGTTTAAATTTAAACTTACAAATAAGAAATTAACAATTTTACAACCTATTTATAATAAACAAATACAATTATTTAATTTTTGGCAGGGTCATAAACATAAACTACTTCATAAGAAGCGCCAGACAAGGCTGGAGAAAATGCGCCCAGAGGAAGATCTACAGATTGGGGTGTCGGTTCACATACAGTGTAAGACTTACCTTTATAATTAATGAACGTTCCTTTTGGATCCGGCAGTGCAACGGCAATATTAATATGCCCCGGATAGAGCAATGCTATCATAGGCAGGTTATATATTTCTTTTACCAGGTAAAAGAACAATCCCGCACGATCATCACAGTCGCTGTAAGGTGAGAACAACGTTTCCTCCGGAGAAAGCCTGCGCTCCCGTCCAAAATTCTCCTGATCATTTTCGTACAAAAAGGCGTATCGTGTAAAACGCATCAGATAATCGATTCCCTGCTCGGCTCCCATTCCGCTCATGTTGTTTTTTAATAATGGAATTAAGGACTCATAAGTTGCCTTGCTAAGCGGAATATTAAAATAAGAAGCAAAATCAACAATCGGATAATTATTAAAAACGGCCTTCAGTTCCTGATTAAAAACGATGTTAAAATGATATGGCCTGTGATTATAAATAAAATCAATGCTTTTAGCTTGATAAGCTTCCGGCTCAAAATCAGGTAAACGGGTAACCCGGTAAGAAAAAGAGTTAACCGCACCCGGAACTTTCAATACAAGGGGGACAGGCGGCTGAAGATGGATATCAAACGGCTCAAAATCATGTATATTCAAACACATATATTTCTTCTTGTCAAACATAAAGAATGGAATATCCTCTATATTTTCCTCATTATAGATGTAAAATATCAGCTTCTCACCTGTAATTGCAAGCCTGGCATCGAATCCGGCTGCCGTTAGAAAATACCATTTGTAAAGTGTATAAATATTATAGTCTTCATTTTTAGGACACAACTCCTGCGCTACTTTTCTGACCAACTGATAGTAAAGCCAGTCATTCAGTTCGAAACGCTGCCGGAAAGCTTTTAAAGAATCCAATAAGATTTGACTATGCTGTTGCCGGACGGCTAGATATGCCGGTAAAAGAGTTGCAGCACTGAGTGTATCTTTAAGCCTGACTTTACCGGAAGGAAAATCTCCTCCTTTAAATTGCAGCCCATAAAATGCAACATTCAATTGTATACCCTGTGCTCTTATACCCGAAAAATTCAGCAGGATAAACCCAGCTATTATCAGCATAAATTTTTTCATAGCCGGCTATTTGGTAGTATAAATATACAGTATGATGTTAAATATTCTTTTATTAAAATTCATGACCATCAAATTACTCTATAAAATTGATAGATATTAAGATATCTCCTATCTTGGACATATAATTCTAAACAAATGAAGTATCCGAAAATTATATTACTCAGCTCTTTAATGGGAATAGCGTTCTATGCAACAGCACAGAATCAACCAAAAAAGGGAAACTGGCGGGCGTCCATACAGCGTGAGGACGGAAAATCAATAGTCTTCAATCTGGAGGCAGCCGAGGTTAAAGGCAAAAACGTGTTTTACATTGTTAATGAGCCAGAAAAAATGCTGATTAGTAATATAACCAGAAAACAGGATAGCCTGTTTCTTGATCTCCCTTTTTTTGAGTCTGAGTTTCGCGTTCGTCTAATCGGAACAGATAGTCTTTCCGGAAGCTGGGTCCGTAAAGGTATACAGAAAGATATTGTCCTCCCTTTCACTGCCACTGCTAAAAATCCAGAAAGGTTTAAAGCCGAACACGGTGCTGCAAATTCTTCTGTGCAGGGAAAATGGAAAGTCTCTTTTATCAGGGGTGGAAAGGCCAGGCCCGCTATCGGACAATTTATCCAGCAGGGTAACAAAGTATCGGGCTCTATTCTGACGCCCTCAGGAGACTACCGTTATCTTGCTGGTATCGTAACGGGGAATAAATTAAAGCTATCGACTTTTGACGGTGTACACGCAATGGTTCTGGATGCCGATCTGAATAAGGACCAACTTTCAAACGGACACTTATATAGTGGTATGGCCGGTTATGAGGAATGGACTGCAGTAAAAGATGAAAATGCAAAATTAGAAGCGGCCCAGACCAGTCTTAAAGATGGAGAAAGCGGACATCTGAACTTTAGCTTTAAAGATCTGGATGGGAAACAGGTCTCTATCAATGACAGCAGGTTTAAAAATAAAGTTGTCATTGTTCAGTTATTGGGCTCATGGTGTCCGAACTGCATGGATGAGACCGCTTTCCTGAGTGATTATTATAAACAAAATAAAAACAGAGGTATCGAAGTAATCGGCCTGGCGTATGAGTATACTGGTGATTTAAAGAGGTCAAAAGCTAGTTTGCAAAAATTCAGGGACAGATTTGATGTGCAATATCCAATTTTAATTACACCTACGACTGTAACTGACTCATTGCGTACGGAAAAAACTCTACCGCAACTAACCGGGATTAAAGTATTTCCTACCAGCCTGATTCTGGATAAAACCGGCAAAGTTGTAGAAATTCATACAGACTTTTATGGTCCGGGAACCGGGGAGTATTATACCAGATACAAAGACGAATTTGAGCATACGATTACCAGACTTCTAAAAGAGTAAAAAAGACTCCTATAAAAAAAATGCTGCTGTGAATATTCACAGCAGCATTTTTTTTATAGGGTAAAGCTTAATTATTTTTTCAACTGTTTAGTTGTAGAAGCAGTAAGCTCACGTTTTGCTAAAGCATGACACTCAAAAATGGCATCACTGAACATCATTTGTTCCGGCGGAGTTTTTTGAGTCGAAGCAGAAGGGCCTCTTAAAGCACCAACTAAGCCTAATTCTCTGGCAACATATACATACCTGATCGCATCAATAACGACACCTGCAGAATTCGGAGAATCCTGAACAGAAAGTTGTGCATCAAAGATTACTGGAGCGCCCATAAAACCTTCCAGCTCAAGACGGAAGTTGGCTACCTTATTATCACCGTAAAAAGAAATATATTCAGAAGGACCGGCATGCAGGAAGCTGTCTTCAGTAGAAATACCTCTAATATCGTTCTGTGCACGGATTACATTCTCTTTAGAGATCTTTTTAGATTTAAGACGATTCTTATCTTCCATATTCAGGAAGTCTGTATTTCCACCCACATTACGCTGAATGTGTGCTTTAACATGGTGTCCTCTTTCAAAAGCAAGTTCCTGAAGCATTTGAGATACAATACTTGCACCAAACTGGCTACGCATATCGTCACCAATAATTGGTATACCAGCATCGATAAATTTCTGTTCCCAAACCGGATCAGATGCAATAAATACAGGAATACAGTTAACCAGGGAAATTCCAAGCTCAATGCAGATTTCAGCATAAAACTCAGTCGCTAATTGCGATCCAACCGGCAGGTAATTAATTAACACTTCTACTTCATGCTGACGAAGCTGAGCAATAATTTCTGCTCTCAGGCTTTGAACCTGTGCTGCATCGTAAGTAATACCTTCAAGAAGAACGTCTGTGTTTTTCAATTCATCTTTAATAACAAATCTGTTGGCTTCCGGATAAGCAGCCATTTGCGGAGATACACCGTCAATCACAGGAGATTTGTAGATGGGAGCATCTGATTGTAAATCTCCATTTAATACTATTGTACAGTTTGGCTTAGCAAAAACTGCTTCCTTTAAAGGAAGACCAATTTTTCTTTCGTCAATATCAAAGCCGCATACAAATTCGATATGAGCTGCTTTATATCCACCAATATCATCAGCCATTAAACCTGATGTCTTATCTGTATTATTTGTATAATATTCCACGCCCTGTACGAGCGAGCTTGCGCAGTTACCTACGCCTAAGATTGCAACTCTGATTTTCTTTCCTTGGTTTTGCATTATTTGAACTTGTTTATTCGATATTTATCAAACAGGGGTCTTTGGGCAGAATACCCCCATTCGAATCCTTCGCAAAAATAGAAATCAGTTTATTAAATCCACTATAGTTCCCAAGATATTCGGGAGAATTAAATCAAGTTGTCAGAATTTTACATTCTGACAACTTTAAGGTTTTAGTCAGTTTTATTACGCTAAACTGATTTAATAGCAAACCAGTAAAGCATTAATTAGATTTTCGACCAAAATCGTCAAAAACAAACAAATACCCTGTCCTGCTGTTTTCTATCCATGAAAAGTTATAAGGATAAGCAAACGATTATCCCCTATCTGATGCTTGAAAATGCCGCAGCATTTGTGTCATTTGCCAAGATGGTATTCGATGCAGAAATTATAATGATGGAGCTGGCCGAGGATAACAGAACCATTCTACTCGCTGAAATCAAAATTGGTTTGAATATTATCCTGCTGGCCGAGGCAGTAGATCCATGCGGCGTTTCAAAGGGAAATTTTCTAATTTATGTCGGCGAAGTAGAAGATACATTTAACAGGGCCATTTTTCATGGCTCCGTTATTATTCAGGATATTAAGCTAATGGATTTTGGAAGAAGCGGAGGCTTGGAAGATCCCTTTGGGAATACCTGGTGGCTCACTACCGCCTGATTGAATTTTAAACACCTGTCACCGCCCTGTCCAGATGTACATATCCCCCGTCGACATAGATAAGCTGACCAGTGGTATGACTTGAACGCTCTGAAAGCAGAAAAACTACCGCATTAGCTATTTCAGCAGATTCCGTCATTCTGTTACCCAGCGGTATTTTACGCAAGGTAGCAGCAAGCTTTGTATCTGCATCGGGCAATGAAGTTATCCATTGCTGATATAAAGGCGTATAACACTCTGCGACAATCACCGCATTAACCCGTATACCCGCAGGTAACAATTCGACAGCCCATTCCCTTGTCAGCGCGTTCCTTCCTCCATTTGAAGCTGCATAAGCAGATGTGCCGCCCTGACCCGTATCAGCGACCTTAGACCCAATATTTACGATAGACCCTTTCGAATTTTTCAAATACGGAAGGCAGTGATGAGCCATCAGGTAATAATGGATAAGATTTTTATGTAAGCTATCAATAAAAGCTGTATAATTTCCACTTTCAAGACCTACGCTGTCATTTACCCCTGCATTGTTGACAAGCCCATCTATTCTGCCAAATTTCGCGGCAACCGCCTGCACAACCTGTTCCACTTCTTCAGGTTTGCTTAGCTCAGCCTTAAATTGAAAAGCATGCAGTTTTTTAGCATGCAGTTCATTGATCAGTTTCAGATTATCATTTTCATTTCTGCCTATTATTACAGGCACAGCACCTTCCGCAGCAAGTTGCCGTACTATACCCTCTCCGATTCCTTTTGCGCCACCGGTAACTAATACTATTTTATCTCTGAGTTCCAGATCCATGAATCAATTATTAGTAATAAAATTGAGTTCTTTCCCACTCTTTCACTTCCTGACGGGAAGAACCTAGTCCTTCAATACCCAGTTCCACAACATCTCCCGGTTTCAGGTATACAGGAGGGTTAAATCCAAGCCCGACTCCTGCCGGCGTACCAGTAGAAATGATATCACCCGGTAAAAGTGTCATAAACTGACTTACGTAAGAAATCACGTGCGGAATGTCAAAAATAAAGTTAGCTGTATTGCCGTCCTGCATCATTTTTCCATTTACAGATAACCACAGGCGAAGCTGATTGATATCATTAAGTTCGTCCGGCGTAGACAGATAAGGGCCTACCGGCGCAAAAGTATCACAACCTTTCCCTTTATCCCATGTTCCATTTCTTTCCAGCTGGAATGCCCTTTCTGAGACATCATTATGCAGTGCGTAGCCCGCAACATACTCAAGAGCTTCCCCTTCAGTTACATAAGAAGCTGTTTTACCAATTACAATAGCTAGTTCTACTTCCCAATCTGTTTTCACCGAACCTTTTGGAATAATAACCGGATCATATGGCCCCGATAGTGCTGTGGTTGACTTCATGAAAATGACAGGCTCAGAAGGAAGTGGCGCGTTAGTCTCAGCAGCATGATCTGCGTAATTTAGTCCGATACAGATAATTTTAGAAGGTCTGGCTAACGGGGGGCCCAAACGTGAACCAACAGGTATCTCTACCAGGTTATCTTTCTGCTCTGCAAGATATGCAGCTAGTCTTTTTAATCCTTCCGAAGCAAAAAACGCTTCATTATAATCCGTTCCTAATCCAGAAGTATCATAGTGTTTTCCGTCGATCACTACTCCGGTTTTTTCTTTCCCGGCATTTCCCCATCTAATTAATTTCATTATTATATTTAGTTATTGAGTTTTACAAATCCCCCGTCGACCGGGTAATCATTTCCTGTTATAAAGCCGGACTCTTCCGCACATAAAAATAATGCAAGCGAAGCCACCTCTTCCGGGCTGCCCATACGACCAATTGGCTGACTTTGGGATAGTTTATGGAAAATTTCATTTTCCTGACCCGCATAATTTTTAGCGATGAACCCATCCACAAATGGAGTATGAACTCTCGCTGGTGAAATGCTGTTACAGCGGATCCCTTCTGCGAGGTAATCTTTAGCAACCGACATAGTCATTGCGTGTATTGCTCCTTTACTCATCGAGTAAGCAAAACGATCAGCAATTCCCACCAGGGCAGCTATAGAAGCCAAATTCAAAATCACCGGACTTTTACTCACTTTCAAATAAGGCAGCGCCGCAAAAATGGCATTATAGGCACCTTTTACATTCACTTCAAAAATACGGGTAAAATCTGCTTCTGAAGTATCACCCGCTTTCCCGATATGCGCTATCCCCGCATTGTTCACCAGAATGTCAACAGCTCCGATTTGGTGAAACGTCCTGAGCACTTCCTGTTGTTTACTTACATCGCAGCCATAGGCATAAGCTTTCCCGCCATTTTCCCTGATCATATCTACCGTTTCTTCCGCGGCTATCTGGTTCAGTTCTATAATGTGCAATACTGCACCCTGTGTTGCGAATAACAGAGCGATCGCTTTTCCAATACCACTGCCGCCACCAGTAATTACGGCTCTTTTATCTTTTAAGCTGAACATAATTTAATTTTATAATGAAACACCTCTTTTCCAGGGAATAAAATCGTCCTGTCCCAGTATCACAGCTTTTGGCCGGATTTCTCCGCTGGCAACTCTGATTACGTATTCAAGCATCCGGTCAGCTGCCGCTGCAATACTCTCATCTCCCTCAATAATTGTCCCGCAATTCAGATCTATAATATCGGGCATTTTTTTGTATAAAACCGTATTAGTAGACACCTTAATAACCGGACAGACCGGATTCCCTGTAGGCGTACCCAGGCCAGTGGTAAAAATTACGATGTTTGCTCCTGCTGCCACTTCTGCAGTTGTGCTTTCCACATCACTTCCAGGCGTACAAAGTAAATTGAGGCCCGGTTCTGTCACCTTTTCCGGATAATCAAGTACGGCGGTAACTGGGGAGGTCCCTCCTTTTTTTGCAGCCCCTGCAGATTTAATGGCATCAGTGATTAATCCATCTTTGATATTTCCGGGAGATGGGTTTGCATAAAACCCAGAACCCGAAGCGACAGCCCTGGCATTATAAGTCTGCATCAGATTCATAAAATGGCTGGCTGTCTCTTCGTTTACACAACGGTCACTCAGTTCCTGCTCCACACCACATAATTCAGGAAATTCAGCCAGGATTACCGATCCTCCCATCGTGACTAGTTTATCCGAAAGATTACCTAATACAGGATTTGCAGAAATGCCTGAGAATCCATCCGACCCTCCGCACTCTAATCCTATACACAGCTTACTGAGCGGTGCGGGTTCTCTTTTTTGAGAACTTGTTTGCATCAACCCCGTAAATGTCTGTTTAAGTGCTTCTTCCAAAAGCCGCTTTTCCGTACCTAATTCCTGCTGTTCCAGTATAAATACTGGTTTATTAAAATTTGGATCACGTAAAGTTATCTCCTGTTGTAACATAGAGGTCTGGGCATGCTGGCAACCCAGACTTAATACTGTTGCTCCGGCAACGTTCGGATGCGTAATATAGCCGGCCAGCAAACCGCATAAAGTAATTGCATCTTCCCTGGTACCTCCACATCCCATATCATGGGTTAAAAACTTAACCCCGTCAATATGAGGAAAAAGAGGGACTGCAGGTTTTGAAGCAGACTGCTCAAGATCTGCATTCATAATATCTTCCACCGATTTGCCGGCTTTGTAAAGCGCAATCAGATTTTCAACTTCGTTTTCATAACCCTTAGGCTGCTGAAAACCAAGTTTAGCCTGTAAAGCATCTTTCAGTACATTGACATTCCGGTTTTCACAAAATACCATCGGAATAACCAACCAGTAATTTGCTGTGCCGACGCTACCATCTTCCCTGTGATAGCCCATAAAAGTTCTCTCCTGAAAAGCACTCACGTCCGGACGATCCCATTCTGTATTTCTTTTTGACAGACTAAAATCTCTCGCTGCATGTACCACATTTTCTAATGTGAGTGCTTCTCCAAGAGCAATTTCCCGGGTTGCCTTCGCAACCAGCACACCGTACATTAGAATATCTTCCCCTGTGGCAAGATCCTGTAAGCTGAATTTGTGTTTTGCTGCAACCGAAGTAATCAATTCGAAGTCATTTCCATCAAAATTAACTTTGGTTCCGGACGGCAAATCCTGCAGGGCGACCAATACATTGTCCAGTGGATGGATTTGCAAATACAGATTTTTCATAAAGTATGCAGTTCAAAGATTCTATCCATCAATATCCATTTTTCCCCGGGTCGTGCAATTGGTAGTGCCTGCTGGTACTTCCACATTAGCTCTTCCCATTCCTGTACTTTGGAATTCCCCTCATCCATTTTTGCTTTTTTTTCAAAACTAAAATCAGCATGAGCTTCTATAATCATCACAAGCCGGTTAGTAACCCGGTATATCTCCATACTCAGAATTCCCGACGAAAGAATACTAGCTTTTATTTCCGGCCAGACCTGGCGGTGCATTTGTTCATACGCGCTGATCAGATCAGGATCGTCGATAAGATCCAATGCCAGACAAAATCTATTCATTACTTTGATTATTAAAAATGATTAACTCAAAGAAAGTAAAAACACCAACGATAATATTGTCTATTTAGACAAAAGAATAAATGATTTTGGCATATTTACGGTTAGAACCACTCATTCTGTAACAAAAAGATGAAACCTCAGCTACTTAAACTGTCTACGAATTCAATCCATTCTTTCAGTGCGAGAGAAGATCATGTCCCTTATATAAACAACAGGTGGCACTATCACCCGGAGATTGAGCTGCTTTTTATCAAACAGGGAAGCGGAACACAGTTTATAGGAGACCACATCCGGCGATTCAGATCAGGTGACTTGGTTATGATCGGTTCAAACCTTCCCCATTACTGCAAATTTGACGATATATATTTTGACGAGAACAGCGGGGCAAAAGCCCAGATATATGTTATTCATTTCCGGGAAAACTTCTGGGGCGATACATTCCTGAACTTACCTGAAAACAAATCCATCAAAAATTTACTGGAGAGAGCCAAAAGAGGTTTACTAATCACCGGTAAAATTGAGAAAACCATAGCAGATATTGTCGCGAGGCTACCCAACTCAATAGGGAGTACCAGGTTGCTCAGTTTACTGGAGTCGCTTCATTATATGAGTGGAAGTAACGAGCTCATCACCTTGTCTTCTATTGGGTTTAATCCTGCTTATGAACAGACAGAAAATGATCGTATTCATGCAATTTATGAATTTTCACTTGCCAATTTTAAGAGAAAAATTCTGATGCAGGAGGTAGCAGAAGTTGCCCATGTAAGTGTAAATTATTTCTGCAGATATTTTAAATCAAGGACGAGCAAGACCTATTCAAGATTTATTAATGAGATTCGGGTGGGCTATGCCTGCAAGCTTCTTATCGAGAACAAAATAAGCATTAAACAGATCTGCTCTGAAAGCGGATTCTACAATTTCGCGAGTTTTCACCAGTATTTTAAAGCTATCACAGGAAAAAGCCCACTGCATTATCAGCGGGCTTATCTGAACGATCCGGCTATTTTAGCACAGATTGTATCGGAATAATAGCTAGTTACTTTTTACCGGACCAGATTTAAGTTCCTTCAAAAATCGTACGCATGTGAACACCATTTGTTCGTTTCCGTACAAATGGTTTGTTAAAGTGTATTTTTCAGGCACATAAGACCCGGTTTCGTTTATGGCATTAACATCGCTAAAGAAAAACGAGAATAAAATCCAAATTATGCTTCAACATTACCTATTGCTGATTTACAGGAACTTCAAAAAACATAAAAATTCATTCTTTATCAACTTGATTGGCCTTACAGCAGGGCTTACCTGTACTTTGCTAATTAGTTTATGGGTAACCGATGAAGTTAACATGGACAAATTTCACGTTAATGGTACTCAGCTTTACCAAGTGATGGAAAACGAGCAGATAACATCAGGAGTAAACACTACTGACCAAACTGCAGGGATATTAGGTGAAACATTGCTAGCTGAGATGCCCGAAGTACAGGACGCTGTAGCTGTCTCACCCCAGTATTGGATTGCACAGAGTAAACTCCTAACTGAAACCAATAACAGTATTAAAGGAGATGGCCTATTTGCCGGGAAGAACTTTTTTCAAATATTCTCCTATCCGCTAGTTTCAGGTAATGCCAGAGAAGTTCTCAAAGAGAAAAACTCAATTGTTATTTCAGAGCAAATGGCAATGAAATTATTCAACACTACAGATGTTCTCGGTAAAGAAATTGTCTGGGAAAATGCTGATATGGAAACAGAAAATCATGCGCTTGTTTCAGGTGTATTTAAGGTCATGCCTTCGACCTCTTCAAAACAGGTCGATTTTATTGTCTCGATTGGTTTGCTTATGGGACCATCTTCTCCTTTTTCGGAATGGAGTAACCGTGGCCCTAATACCTTTATCCTACTGAAAAACAATGTGCCGGTTGATGTTTTTAATGCGAAAATCAAAGGCTTCATGAAGTTGAAAGGACAAAACCGTAGTGAGCTATTTATCAGACCCTATGCAGACGGCTATTTATATGATAAATATGAAAATGGTAAACAGACAGGAGGGAGAATAGAATACGTTAAGCTATTTTCTCTCATTGCTATTTTCATCCTGGTAATTGCGTGTGTAAACTTCATGAACTTAGCAACAGCAAGGGCATCAATAAGGATGAAAGAAGTCGGGATAAAAAAGGTTATGGGTGCAAGCCGTGGCTCCTTAATTATGCAATTTATGGCAGAATCTCTACTTTTGGTCTATTTATCCTTATTCTTCTCCCTCCTTTGCGTTGAACTTTTACTCCCGGTGTTTAATGAAATCACAGGTAAACATTTATTATTAGAGTTTGGATGGAAGCTAGCCCTGATATTGATTGGAATTACCACTTTAACTGGATTAATTTCGGGAAGTTATCCAGCATTATATCTATCAGGTTTTAATCCCGCTGCAGCTTTAAAAGGAAAAATCACGCATTCTGCCGGAGAACTATGGACCCGTAAAGGACTGGTTATATTTCAGTTTACACTTTCAGTAATCCTCATCGTTGCTGTTTTAGTTGTCTACAAACAAATTGAATTTGTTCAGCACGGATATCCGGGTTATAAAAGAGACAACGTTTTATATCTCGAACCCGAAGGTAAATTAAAAAATAATGCCGGCACTTTTATCAATGCAGTAAAGAAGATTCCCGGCGTAATTAATGCCTCCAGTATGAATAAGAGATTTATCGGCGATTTAAAATCTACGCAAGGTGACTTCAGCTGGGAAGGACGCGATCCGAAGCAAGCACTTGCCTTTCAACATGCCGGCATAAATAGCGGCCTGATCGAAACCATGGGGATGGAGATGATAGATGGCCGTACTTTCTCGGATAATTTTGGGTCTGATAGTACTAAAGTGATTTTTAATGAGGCTGGTATAAAAATTATGGGCTTAAAAAACCCGATAGGTAAGGTCTTTAATTTATGGGGGAAAGACCTGCAAATTATAGGTATAGTCAGAAATGTGCATTTTGAATCTATGCATGAAATAGTGAAACCCATGTTCTTTTTGTTTGATGCTAAACATACAAACAGAATTATGGTCAGAATAAAAGCCGGCACAGAAAAAGAAACAATAGCTGCCCTTCAAAAAGTCTATAAGGATTTTAATGCCGGAAGTAATTTTGACTACAAGTTTTTAGATCAGGATTTTCAGGAACAATATGTTGCAGAGCAAAGAGTTTCCTCATTGTCGAGGTATTTTGCTTCACTGGCGATCATTATATCTTGTCTTGGTCTATTTGGCCTGGCTTCGTTTACGGCGCAGCGAAAACTTAAAGAAATTGGAATCAGGAAAGTATTAGGCGCAAGTGAGTGGAGAATTGTATACACTTTATCAAAAGACTTTATTAAGCCCGTATTTATCGCCATTTTGATTGGGCTGCCATTAAGTTACGTACTCACTAAGCAATGGCTGGATACTTTTGCTTATAGAATAGATCTGCAAGTTTGGTACTTTGCAGGAGCGGGTTTTATCGCGCTCTTTATTTCCTGGATTACAGTATGTACACAAGCTATCAAAGCAGGCTTTAAGAATCCGGTACAATGCCTTCGAGACGAATAAAATTCAGCCCCTAAAACAAAAGGACCGCAAATCAATTAACTTGCGGTCCTTTTGTCAGATCTTGCATTTAAGAAATTACTGCATTGCTATCAGTTTCTCTTTCAGCAGGACAACTTCCTCTTTTTTACTTGGTTTAGCTTCGAAAATACCCTTTACATTTTCGGTTTTTCCATAATATTTCTGGTTAGCCTGACTATCAATATCCAGGGAAGCACCATTTAAAGTAATTCCAGCAAATAAACCTTTACTTCTTGAGTAAGAATAAACTTCTGCTTCCAGTTTATAGTCTGTGTTAGCTGAAGAGCTTCTTCCCACCGGTCCGGCTGCAACAGATAAATCTCCACCAAGTGTGAAGCTGCTCTTTTTAATTTCAGTGAGACTTTTTCTATGCTTAAATACAAGTACAAGGTCTACAGACTGTACTCCTATCTGCGCGCCTATACTACCGCCCGTCATGGTCACAAAAACAGGGTTACTCCAGGTACCATCGGCATTTTTAACCATGGCCACCCCTTTACCTCTTTTTGCGCCAACCACAAATCCTGCATTGATCATTTTGGGAATTACAATGATCCCTTCAGTTACCGCGATAAGTTCAGACGGAATAGACTCTTTCATTCCGGCAAAATCAGAAAGTACAGTCGCTGCGTCTGTCATTTTCTTTTGTTCTTTTTCCTGTGCACCGGCAGTTATCCCGCTTGTTAATAAAAGTCCTGCTAATACGTAAGCAGAGAATTTCTTCAGTTTGTTGTGTGTCATGATAAAATTTAATTAGATGGCATCAGGCCATTTATATTATAAACAATATAAAGGCCAGAAAATTATTAGTGATCAATAATTTGATGGGTTTTATAAATGCACACGGTAGGCACAGCGTCTGTTACCAGCTACAATATATTCGATGCGGTTGACAGGAATTTCTTCTCCCACAACTGCTTTTAATGTTTTAAATTCAGCACAGCAGATTGCCGGATTAGCATGTGCTGCTACGTTTATGGGGCAATGATTCTCCACAAAGATATAGCTCAGGTCATCCTGAATAAACTGCGCCATATAACCTTCCGTGCTCCTGATCGCGGCAAATCTTGTGATCCGGGTAACCGGATCCGTAATTCCCTCGAGCGCCTGCAGGTAACGACGGGTACTGTGATCGCCATCTACACTGATAACCTGGCTTACGGCCTGCTCTCCCAGTGTTTCTTTCATCACCTCCATCAGTCTGACAGTTAATGAAGCATGCGTGTCCGGAAATCTTGATTCTCCCAGCTGGGTTAATGACCAGAATTGCTGAGGCCTGCCCCTGCCCGAGGGCTGTGCTTCTGACCTGACCAGACCTTCTGCCTCAAGCCGGCGGATCTGAAAGCGTGCGCCTTCAACTGTGAGTTTTAACGCCGCTGCCAGGTCGAGCAAGGTTTGCGGGCCATTATTCTTTAATAGTCCGAGACACCGTTCCCTGAAATGGAGACGATTTTCCATTATAACCAGCCTAATTCCAGTTTTGCTTCTTCACTCATCATATCTCTATCCCAGGGCGGATCAAATGTTAGTCTAACTTCCACCTCGCCTATTCCAGGTATCGCTTTTACTTTAGTTTCCACTTCAGTCATAATTTCTCCGGCAGCCGGACAAGCCGGTGCAGTAAGCGTCATATAAATATGAACTCCCTGATTGTCCATCATCTGGATTTTATAAATCAGACCAAGTTCAAATATATTTACCGGGATTTCCGGGTCATATACCGTACTTAAAGCTTCTTCAATACGGTCTCTTAATGATAATTCGCTCATTTGTGTCCTTGTTTTGCGGCAGACTGGTAAGCCAGTGCGTATAATTTAATTTGTTTGAGCATAGCCAGTAGCCCATTTGAACGGTTTGGAGAGAGATGATTCTGCAACCCAATCGCAGGAATGAAATAAAGGTCAGCAGCAACAATTTCTTCAGGCGTGTGTCCGGAAAGGACGCCCACCATCATACTAATCAGTCCTTTGGTAATAATAGCATCACTGTCTGCAGTAAACCATACGCTGCCATCCCTGAATTCAGGCTGTAACCACACATTAGATTGACAGCCTTTGATCAGATTCTCCGGTACTTTATATTTTTCATCAATCAAGGGAAGATCCTTACCCATCTCGATGATATTTTCATATTTGTCCATCCAGTCTGAGAAAAGTTCGAAATCTTCGATTAGCTCATCCTGTTTTTCATTAATTGTCATATATATTGGTTTAAGGCAAAAAGTAAAGATATCTCTGCTTACCCCTGCAGTATTGCAGCCGCTCTTTTGATTCCTGCAACCAGCAAATCAATCTCTTCAGTTGTATTATAAAACGCAAAAGATGCGCGGCAGGTTCCCGGAATCCCGAAATAATCCATTACCGGCTCTGTACAATGATGTCCGGTTCGAATAGCAATACCCTGTTTATCCAGTAATTCTCCCAAATCATACGGATGAATATCGTTAATGAGAAAAGAAACTACACTTGATCGCTTTTCCGCCTGACCGATAAAACGGATACCCGGTATAGCTGCCATCTCGGTAAGCGCATATTGAACTAACATATCTTCCTGTTCCCTGATCGTATCCAGTCCCAGTTCAGTGATATAATCAATTGCTTTTCCTAGACCTACTGCACCGGATATATCTGGTGTACCAGCTTCAAATTTATAAGGGAGCACATTGTAAACTGTTTTTGCAAAAGTTACGGTTTTGATCATATCTCCCCCACCCTGATAAGGTGGCAAATCGTTCAGCCATACCGATTTCCCGTATAATACGCCAATCCCTGTAGGCCCGTACAACTTGTGTCCTGAGAAAACCAGAAAATCGACATCGAGTTCCTGCACATCTATCGGAAAATGTTGTACAGCCTGAGCTGCATCAAGCAGTACAGGTATATTCTTAGCATGTGCCTGGCTAATCACTTCGTGCACAGGATTTACTGTCCCTAAAGAATTAGAAACGTAAGTCAGCGAAACTATTTTTACTTTCTCATCTAATAGACCTGGCAGCTCATCTAATTTCAGAACGCCATTCTTATCCATTGGAATTACCTTAAGCACTGCACCGCGTTCTTCGCAGATCATCTGCCAGGGCACAATGTTAGAATGGTGTTCCATAGCTGATATTAACACCGAATCACCAGGTTGCAGATATTTACGGCCGTAAGAAGAAGCGACCAAATTAATACCGTCGGTTGTGCCCTTGGTAAAGATCACCTCATCACTTTCCGCGGCACCAATAAAAGCAGCTACTTTTTTACGCGCCTGCTCATAAGCAGCAGTCGCCTGCTGACTAAGCAGATGTACACCACGGTGCACATTACTATTGTACTCCCGGTAATATTGTTCCAGCATATCCAGCACCTGAACCGGCTTTTGTGTAGTTGCCGCATTATCCAGATAAACCAGCGGTTTACCATAAATAGTAGTACTTAATATAGGGAAGTCCTTTCTAATCCGGTCTGTATCTAATCTAGCCATAAACTGAAGTATTGGTATCTGCGAAAGAATTTTCCATCTTTTCGTAGATTAAACTTTGTACATATTCCTTTACAGGCTCGTTTGTGATTCTTTGAGTAACATCAAACATAAATGCTTCTACCAGTAACTTACGGGCAGAATCCTCACCAATTCCCCTTGAACGCAAATAGAATAAAGATTCAGGATCAAATTGCCCAACTGTACAGCCGTGACTACATTTCACATCATCTGCGAAAATTTCCAGCTGAGGTTTGGCAAAAACCTGTGCTTTATCGCTTAATAGCAGATTATTGTTTTGTTGAAACGCATTAGTTTTCTGCGCAGGTCTTTCGACAAACACTTTACCGTTAAATACTGCTTTTCCCTTGCCCAGCAATACACCTTTATAAATCTCATTGCTGTCGCAATTAGGGAATAAATGATGAATTGCAGTATGGTTATCCGTTAACTGGTGATCGCCGACCAGATAAAGCCCCATCAGATGAGTTTCTGTAGCTGATCCGTTCAATACAATTTCCAGGTTATTTCTGATCAGTTCTGCTCCCGGAAGATTAAAACTAAAATGGTCATAACGGCTGATCTTTTCCTGCACAACTTCCAGAAAATTGACTAACCTGTCCTCAGCCTGATTATGCTGTATCTGGTACTGGATTAAACTGGCTTGCTCGGCAACCCTGACCTGTGTTACATTGTTTACAAAAAGCTTATGACCGTTCTGAAGCGAAATAACAGACTCAATCACCTCAAGGCCTGCAAATCTGCCCATCACCAGAACATTGCGATTCTGGATAAACAAATTCTGCTCTCCGGCAAAAAACTGAATAATGTGCAATGGTTTATCCCAGATTACGCTGTCCGGAACCTCTAAAAGGTATCCTTCGTTAAAAAGAGCTGTATTTAATGCCAGCATACGGTTCCCCGCACCAACATGTTCAGATTTATAAGTATTAAAATAATTTAGATCTGAAACTTCAGATAACTGCTTAAGTTTAAAACAAGAAGCATCCGGCAATATAGAAAGTGATCCGTTTATTTTGCCGTTAACTAATACAAGTACATAGCTCTCTAATCCTGGAATCCGGGCATGTTGAACTGCATTTTCTAAAACCGCCGCCGCAGGTTGCTGTAAATCAAAACTATATTCATCAGCAAGGAAAGGAGCTAAATTTGTAAATTTCCAATCTTCGTCCCTGTTGGAAGGGAAACCTTTTTCTACAAAAGCAGTAAAAGCCTGTTCCCTCTCCTGCGTAGCATTCCCATCGGAATTACGCTGGTTATAGGCATCCACCAATTGTTGGTACAAAGGACTTTTAGATAACTTTTTCATTTTATTGTCCATTTAAAGCTGCGTTACCGTGAAACTCTTCTTTCAGCCAGTCATATCCTTTTTCTTCCAGTTCCAGTGCAAGATCTTTATTACCGGATTTTACAATCTGGCCATTATATAATACATGGACAAAATCCGGCACGATATATTCCAATAAACGTTGGTAATGCGTAATCAGAACAAAGGCATTTTCTGTCGAACGCAATTTGTTGATTCCACTGGAAACGATACGAAGGGCATCAATGTCCAGGCCTGAATCAGTTTCGTCCAGAATTGACAATTTTGGTTCCAGCATTGCAAGTTGAAAAACCTCATTTCTTTTTTTCTCTCCACCAGAGAAGCCCTGGTTCAGCGAACGGTTCGCTAACTTAGCTTCAAATTCTACCAATTCCTGTTTCTCCCTGGTCATCTTCAGGAATTCCTTTGCAGAAAGCTGAGGAAGATTACGGTGAGTACGAATTTCACTCAATGCAGTCTTCAAGAAATTGATATTAGAAACGCCAGGTATTTCCACAGGGTACTGAAATGCAAGAAAAACACCTTCACGTGCACGTTCTTCAGGTTTCATGTCCAGCAGATTTTTACCATCCAACCAAACTTCACCTTCAGTAACCTCATAGTTTTCACGTCCGGCCAATACAGAGGCAAGCGAGCTTTTACCGGAACCGTTCGGCCCCATGATCGCATGCACTTCACCAGCATTAACTTCCAGGTTAATTCCTTTTAATATTTCTTTTCCTTCAATATTTGCATGAAGGTTTTTTATTGATAACATCATTTATATTTAATTTTTTAGATTTATCCTACGCTGCCTTCCAGTGTAAGAGAAAGTAATTTTTGTGCTTCCACAGCAAATTCCATTGGTAATTGATTCAATACATCTTTGGCGTAACCGTTCACGATTAAAGCAATTGCCTGCTCAGAGTCAATACCACGCTGATTCAAATAAAACACCTGATCTTCACCAATTTTAGAGGTGGTCGCTTCGTGCTCAATAGTAGCAGTATTGTTTTTTGATTCGATATAAGGAAAAGTATGTGCTCCGCAAAGGTCACCGATCAACAGGGAGTCACATTGTGTAAAGTTCCTTGAATAAGCAGCCCTTGGACCCATCTGAACTAAACCTCTATAACTATTCTGACCCTTTCCGGCAGAAATTCCTTTTGAAATAATTCTACTCTTCGTATGTGCACCGATATGATGCATTTTAGTACCTGTATCGGCAATCTGCATATGATTAGTTACAGCAACGCTGTAGAATTCACCGGCAGAATAATCTCCTTGTAAAAGAATACTCGGATACTTCCAGGTAATTGCAGATCCAGTTTCGACCTGAGTCCAGGATATCTTACTGTGTGCACCACGGCATGCACCGCGTTTGGTCACAAAGTTAAAAATACCGCCTTTACCTTCTTTATCACCCGGATACCAGTTTTGGACGGTGGAGTATTTTATCTCCGCACCTTTCATTGCAATTAGTTCGACGACAGCCGCATGCAGTTGATTCTCATCACGCATCGGCGCAGTACAACCTTCCAGATAACTCACATAACTATCTTCGTCTGCAATAATCAGGGTTCTTTCGAACTGCCCGGTATTTTCAGCATTTATTCTGAAATACGTGGAAAGCTCCATAGGACAACGCACGCCTTTGGGAATATATACAAAAGACCCGTCAGAAAACACAGCTGTATTCAGTGAAGCGAACACATTATCAGTATGCGGAACTACCGAACCCAGGTATTTCTGTACCAGTTCCGGATGTTCTCTTACCGCCTCGCTGATAGAACAGAATATAATTCCAAGTTCATTCAGGTGTTTTTTATAAGTTGTAGTTACAGAAACACTGTCAAATACGACATCAACTGCTACCCCTGCAAGTTGTTTCTGTTCGGACATGGGTATACCCAGTTTTTCGAACGTACGCAGCAATTCAGGATCGACCTCATCCAGCGAAGCGTATTTTGCCTGTTGCTTTGGCGCAGCATAATAGGATATTGCCTGAAAATCCATTTCAGGCATTTTAAAATTCTGCCATTCGGGCATTTCCTGTTGCAGAAATGCCTGATACCCCTTCATTCTCCAATCCAGCATCCATTGCGGCTCATTTTTCTTCGCGGATATAAACCTGACAGTATCTTCATTCAGTCCGGTTTCAGAAATATCCATATCAATAGCTGTAACAAAGCCAAACTCATATTCTTTGTTGGCTAACTGATCCAGCATTATATCATCTTTTTCCATCTTTCTCTGTTTAAACATTTCATCAGGGTATAGACATACCGCTAAAGAACTATCACAAAGATACGGTATAGCCCTAATAAACTAAGTTTATACTTTGTTTATTACGGTCAGTTTACAAAACAGGCTTTTTCGCCCCCTGATTCACCGCAATAGTGTAAAAATGTCTTGAAAAATACGATTTCACACCAAATTTGTACTTTCGCGTCAGTGCATTTAGTTTTACAATACAAAATTTGCGAAATGAAATCAAAACCGAATCATTATAAATATGCGGCATTAGGTACACTGATGCTCATTAGTACGGCCATTACACTACCTGTTTTCGGCCAGGAAAAATTAGCTGATCCACAGCTGAAAATATACCGGGCAACCCCGGATAAAATTAACAATCTTGTCCATACTAAGCTCAATGTTAAGTTTGACTATAAAAAACGTTACCTGTATGGGGAAGAATGGGTTACACTGCAGCCACATTTTTATGCCACCGACAGTTTGAGACTGGACGCAAAAGGGATGGATATTAAAGAGGTTTCCTTGTTTACCAATGGAAAGAAAACCCCGTTAAAATATACTTACGATAATCTTTCGCTGAATATAAGGCTGAACAAAACTTACCAGAGATCAGAAAAGTACACCCTGTATATTGCTTATACGGCAAAACCAGACGAGCTTGAGCTGGAAGCAGGTGCAGCCATTACAGATGCAAAGGGTTTGTATTTCATTAATCCGGACAGCACAGAAAAAGGAAAGCCGGTACAGATATGGACTCAGGGTGAGCTGGAAAGCTCGTCGGCCTGGTTCCCGACTATAGATCACACTAATCAAAAAACCACTCAGGAAATCAGTATGACTGTGCCTGCGAAATACGTTACACTTTCCAACGGCAGACTGGATTCACAGAAAAAAAACGCCGATGGAACCCGTACCGATACCTGGAAAATGGAATTGCCACATTCGCCCTATTTATTCATGATGGCGGTTGGAGATTTCAAAATCTACAAGGATAAGTGGAAAGATAAAGAAGTAAACTACTATCTGGAACCTGCGTACGCACCTTATGCAAAAGATATCTTTGGGTTTACACCGGAAGTAATGGACTTCTATTCTCAGATTCTGGGGGTAGATTATCCCTGGAATAAATATGCACAGATCGTTGTAAGAGATTATGTAAGTGGCGCTATGGAAAACACCACAGCCACCTTACATGGAGATTATGTGCAGGGCACAGCAAGAGAGCTTGCAGACCGTTATTACGATAAAGGCAGAAGTACTATCGTTCACGAACTTTTCCACCAGTGGTTTGGTGACTACGTTACCGCAGAAAGCTGGAGCAACTTAACTGTAAATGAATCATTTGCAGACCTGAGTGAAACATTATGGGCAGAACATAAATATGGACAGGACGCAGGAGATGCACATAATTACGAGGCTATGCAAGGTTACCTCAGCGACCCGGGCAATGAGAAAAAGGACCTTGTCCGCTTTCACTATCATAATTCCATGGACATGTTCGATGGGGTATCGTACCAAAAAGGTGGAAGAGTACTTAATATGTTAAGGAACTACCTTGGTAAAGAAGCCTTTTATAAAGGATTGGGCCTTTACCTGAAAACGAATGCCTTTAAAAATGGTGAAGCTCATCAACTTCGTCTTGCACTGGAAGAAGTAAGCGGCAAAGACCTGAATTGGTTCTTCAATCAATGGTACTTCGGCGCAGGACACCCGCTGCTGGATATCAAATACAATTGGGACGAGCAGACTCAAACGCAGCAGGTTATTCTTAGCCAAACGCAGGATGGAGATACATTCAGGATACCTATGGCTGTAGACATTTACAGCGGCGGGAAAAAGATCCGGAAACAAATCTGGATGAATGATAAAACCGATACGCTAAGCTGGAAACTTGACCGTAAACCAGACCTGGTCAACGTAGATGGCGATAAAATTCTGCTGACCAAAAAGACAGATCATAAAACCTTACAGGAATTCTGGTTCCAATACCAGAACGCCGGATTATATGTAGATCGTCTGGAGGCCATTGAAGCAGCGAAAGCTGCTTTGAAACAACAGGATCCTACAGCAGAAAAAATTCTGATGGCTGCTTTGCAGGATAAATATTACGAACTACGTATCCAGGCTATTGAAGCTATTACTCCAGGCCAGACGAAACTATACGCACTAGCCTTACCCGAACTGGTGAAGTCTGCTCAAAAAGACGACAACAATCTGGTTAGAGCGGCCGCCATCCGCTCACTTTATACTTCTGAACAACCAGAGAAATATAAAGAAATCTATCAGGAAGCACTGAAAAGCACTTCTTACGCCATTATAGGTGCCGGTCTGGAAGGCACTGCAATTCTGGACAAAACTCAGGCACTTCAACTGGCCAAAAGTTTTGAGAAAGATAGCAAAGGCATGCTGACCAAAGCGATCGTTTCCATTTACGGGGTATCTGGAGGAGATTCGGAATGGCCATTTGTTTATCAGAATTTTATGAGTGCAGATCCACAGTCAAAATTTGACATGTTCAGCGATTTCATTAATATTATTGCAGCAGTAAAATCTCCCGGGTATGCAAGTGAAGGAATACGGGCAATTAAAGATTTCGGCATTAAATACAAAGCGCATGGCGTTGCACCAAAGATTATTCAGATCCTGCAACAACTTAAGCCGGTTAGAACAGGAATGAATGACCAGGCCAGTGCCGATCTGATCGATAAGTCGGTAAAGGAGCTTGAGGCTAAGCCTTAATTCCAGATTTTAATTCAAACAAAAGGCCCTGCGCTAGCAGGGCCTTTTTTATTCTCCGGCCTGCTCCTGAAGCAATGCTGAGATCTTAACAGACGGATCAGCACAGAATCCGGGATGCACACGGGAGGTCTGAACCTGTGTGCTGCGTAAGGCTGTGAGCCATCTAAAACGTGAAGGAGCATCCAAAACGCCGATCGGCCCACCTGCAGTACCACCTTTTGCAATCAGCTCTAAAGCATGAAGATGTGCTATAATTTCGTCCAGATCGGCTTCAGGCGCAAATTTCTCCAGACGTTTGAAGTCGGGCAGTAAAGCTGCTTCGAGAAATTTCAACTTTGGACAATACAAAATGACGCCGACATTCACAAACTCTTCGCGCTCTACCCTGGGTACAACACGGATCACTGCATACTCAAATAAGTATTTCTCTTGCATGCTGTGCATCTTTTATAATATTTTCAAAATTCAGCAACCTCGTTTTCAGGAAACTCACATAAGCATCCCGGTGTGTTTCCGGATGTTCAAAGGGTGTGTCGTAACAAAGCCATTCTTCAGGAATTAATGCGACTATATTTTCTATCGCTTCCGGCGTCAGAACAGCCTGAAAATCCTCGTCTACCTGATCCAGTTCAGCAGCCAATGGCAACAGCACATGATCACTGATTAGCTTAAATGGTTTCTTAGCCATTTCTTCCCAGTTGTTCCAGGAATGGTGAAAATACAAGGCGGCCCCGTGATCTATTAACCAAAGTTCTTTATGCCAGTACAACATATTAGTATTTCTGGCAGTTCTGTCCATATTCACCAATAACAGATCAAGCCAGACAATCTGTGACGCCAGCAAACTGTCGACAGTATTCACGACCGGATCGTAAGTGATGGAACCGGAAAGATAGTGAAGTCCGAGATTTAAGCCGGTACTAGCTTTTAACAAATCCTGAATCTCCTCATCCGGTTCTGTTCTACCGAAGGCTTCATCCAGTTCAGCAAAGACTATTTCAGGAATCTTAAATCCGAGCAAGCGGGCTATCTCGCCACCAATTAATTCTGCAATTAATGCTTTCACACCTTGCCCTGCACCTCTGAACTTGAGTACATATAAAAAATCATCGTCAGCCTCTGCAATTGCAGGCATAGAACCACCCTCCCGCAGAGGGCTCACGTACCTGGTCAC
The DNA here is from genome assembly GCF_900112985.1 of Pedobacter antarcticus. GTDB lineage: Bacteria > Bacteroidota > Bacteroidia > Sphingobacteriales > Sphingobacteriaceae > Pedobacter > Pedobacter antarcticus. Next base: position 7,098 of record NZ_FONS01000004.1, on the reverse strand, counting down.
CTTAACAGTTCTGGGCTGACTGGTTATTCTTTTCGTCATATCCATAAAAATAACAAAGATGAGCAAAAAAAAAGGTTAACCACGATCGGAATCGGATTAACCTTTTTAGTATAACCGGTTATTTTACTAACCAATTAATATAGATGACTTAATAACCCGGATTTTGCGTGAAATTCGGATTAGACAATTGATTGTCAGGGATCGGGAATACCAGATACTTAGGATCGTCCGCTGGTTTCTCCTGCCAAGGGGTAAGATATTTGGCGAAACGGATTAAATCTTGTCTTCTGATACTCTCCCAATAAAATTCACGTCCGCGTTCGTCCAGTAAATTATCAAGTGTAAGTGAAGTAAACGGAGTAGCACCACGATAGGTTCTCAGTGTATTTACCAGTGTAAGCCCGGCTGCAGCCTGCTGCGTCCTCAGTAAAGCCTCAGCTTTCATCAGGAGCACATCTGAATAACGGAAATATACCCAGTCATTTTCTGCCAGCCCGGTAGACTCATTCGCATAGTCAACAGGATATTTAACCACTCTGATCCCGGCAACTTCCAGGTGATTCTGATCTCTCTCAATAATACTTACTTCTCTGGTAAAGCTCAGGTTATTTCCTTTACGGTCCTTTAATGCTACCCCATTCTGGTTATACTGCTGTCCGATAAGAAAGCCCACCTTTAACCCTGTAACATTCGTTACTCCAGGGTAATCTCCGCCTATACGTGAATCTTTAGCCTCAAATTTATCATAGAAGTCCGATAGGGTTGCAAAACCATTATTTCCTTTAGGGTTTTGATTATAGTGCAAACCTGGAATCCACATATTCCTGACACCACCGGCATCTACACCTCCCAGATTCTGGGCTGTAAAAATATTCTCCTTAGAAAGCTGATCATTTTTGGGTGCAAAATTATCGTAATACTTACTAAGTGCATATTTACCGCCAGCAATAATCTCGTCTGCAAGCGATATTACTTTAGCCATATCGCCGTTGTCGAATGTCGGTGCGGTACGGTTTAAAAATGCGCCTTTATTCAGATAACATTTCATCAGCAAGACCTTCGCTGCATCTTTATTTGCATTATAAATCGGTCCATCGGGAAGATCGGGTAAAATTGCAGTTAATTCAGCGATCAGGTAATCAATTTGCTCCGGTGCTTTACGAACTTTCGAAGGCAGACTCACGTCCTCTCCCGGTTCACGATAAGGCACCTGTCCCCAGCCATCTAAAATAGAAAACTGAGCGAAAGCCCTAAGAAATCTTGCCTGAGCACCCTGGTTTGCCGTTGGATTAAAATTAAGCACATTGGTTGCCACATAACTCACACCGTTCAAGTCTTTGAATACACTAGCTATTCTGGAGTGATCACCCGCCCAGCGATGCAAATGCAAAGCGCGCCATGCGCCATTATCATCCCAGTCACCACCTCTTGTAGGCGCGATAGCTTCGTCTGTAGGGAATTCCTGTAAAGCCCACCAGCCATATGTACCCTGATAGGGACTACGCATCGCAGAATAACTTGCGTTAAGTAAAGCCGCCACATTGCCGGATGTTATTCCCTCATTGCCTAATTGTCCATTCAGGTTTTCGTCGAGTTTCGTACAGGCAGATAAAGAAATTGCCAATACCATTAATGCTATAATTGATTTATTTTTCATGTTTTCCGGATTAAATTAAAGTGAAAAGTTTACGCCGAAGTTGAATGTTCTGGCAGTTGGATAAGGAACATATTCAATTCCAGCGGAAGGCACTCCGTTTACGCCTTTCTCTACATTGACTTCTGGATCAAATCCTTTGTATTTTGTAAAGACCAGCAGATTCTGACCGTTGACAAAAATATTCAGTGCTTTAACAGATTTACCCAGATCACCTATAGTATAGCCAATAGTTGCGTTAGCTAGTTTCAGGTAATTGCCGCTCTCGATATAACGTGAGGAAGCAGCAATAGGATTAGCCAGAGATTCTTTAATTGGAGAATTCAGTAAGTCCGACGCTACGTTTTTACCTGTTCCAAGGTTAGAGATCGGTAATACGCTGTTGGCTGTATTGTTGTAAATTTTCCCACCAAATGATCCGTTAAAATTAGCTGCAAAATTGAATTTTTTATACCTCACATTTGCATTAAAACCAACGATTGCAGACGGATTTGGATTACCTAAATAGTAAAAAGTATAACCGTCATCTGTGTATTTAGAAAAACCATCCGCATCAAGACCATTATACTCACGTGTTACCATGGCAAACAAAGGATATCCGGCCTGAATTACTTCAAGCGTAACATCAGATAATCCTGCACCACTTAATGCACCTGTTTTAATAATTCCCTTAATGTTATTTACCTTGTTTTTCAGGAAGGTTGCATTACCACCTAGAGTCAATCCAAAATCCGGCTGATCAATCAGGTTTGCATTTAAAGTAAATTCAAAGCCTTTGTTCGTAATTTGACCAGGTAAATTCACCCAGGTAACAGTAACGCCAACATTAGCAGGATCAAATGGAATCTGAGGAAATAATAGGTCTGTAGTAGTTTTATTGAAGTAATCTACGGATCCAGTCAATTTATTATTAAATAAACCAAAGTCAATACCAATATTAGTTTGTTCATCAGACTGCCACTTTAATTTTGGATTCTCATTATTTACGCTTACGAGTGATTGCTGGCCATTGGAATAGTTAATATTATAACGTTGAAGCGATGAACCTGAAGGGAATTCCTGATTACCTGTTTTTCCGTAACCAGCTCTGATTTTCAATTGATTTAACCAGGCAACGTCAGCCATAAAACTTTCGTTTTTAATGTTCCAAGCAGCCGCAAAGGAAGGGAAATATCCATAACGGTTATCTGATCCAAATTTAGTTGATCCATCTGCGCGGATGGTCGCAGTTAACAGATATTTGTTATCATAGTTAAAAATCGCTCTTGCAAAATAAGACTGTAACTGTGTTGTCGGATCATTGAAAGAATTCATCGTTCTGTTCGCCGGGGCAGTAGCCTGAAAAGCATCCGTATAATCTACGTCAATGTCTCCAAAACCTTTAGCCGTCATATTTTGACCTTTATTGATATAATTGGTGTATTCGTAACCTACTATTGCATTCAGATTCAGTTTGTTTGCAATTTCTTTATTGAAATTCAAAGTATTGGTAAACTGCTGAGTAATGAGCTCAGAGTTCGAATAACTTGCATATCCGCCAAGGAAATCATCAGTTGCCTGAATACCCTGTAAATTAATAAAGCTTCTTGTAGATGCTCTGCGGATACCAGTACTATAATTAATACTGGCTAACATTCTGTACTCTAACCAAGGTGTAATCTTATAATAAGGTGAAACACTTCCCAGGATAGTCGAAACTTTCGATTTATCACTCGAAGCTTCCAGCATCGCTAATGGATTAATAATTGTTGAGCCCTGATCTACAAAAACAGAACCATCTGCATTTCTCATAGAAAGCGTTGGATTCCATGACAGAGCCTGGCTCACCAGTGAACCGGTAAAGCCTGCATCTGTGGTAATAGGCGCAATATTTTCTGTGTATTGATTCGCAATCAAATTGACATCTAAACCAAGTTTTTTGCTTTCCAGAAACTTGAAGTTTCCATTAAATGCACCACTATATTTCTTAAAGTCTGTTTTTTTGATAATACCTTGTTGGTTCTGGTAACCAAAGGATGCCCGGAAAGTATTCCCGTCACTACCACCGCTAACTCCAACTGAATAATTCTGATTATAACCGGTACGGGTAATTTCGTCCATGGCGTCTACATTACCACCATGATCACCGCTGGTCAAGTCATATTTTTTTAATGCAGCACGATATTCATCGCCATTAAGCACATCAATACTGTTTGCAATTGTACTTACACCTGCAGAAGCGCTTGCATCTATTTTTGTAGTTCCCGCTAATCCTCTTTTTGTTGTGATCAATACCACACCATAAGCTGCTCTGGAACCATAAATAGCGGTCGCAGATGCATCTTTCAGGATTTCCATACTAGCAATGTCTGCCGGATTAATAAAGTTTAAAGGATTGCCACTTGGAGCAACACCCACACCACCGCTGTTGCTGGGTCTGGCAGATCTGCCATCCAAAGCCACACCATCCACGATGTAAAGCGGCTGTCCTGAACCCGTCATTGCTGTATTTCCCCTGATTCTAACAGTTGACGCACCACCTGGCTGTCCACTATTGTTAATCATTTGAACACCGGCAACTTTACCCTGAATCAATTGATCGGGAGCTATAAGCGGCCCTTTGTTGAAATCTTTGGCAGAGATTGTGGTAGCAGCTCCGGTTAAATCACTCTTTTTTACAGAGCCATAACCCACAACATTCACAACTTCAAGTTCAGTACCACTTGTCAGGATCACATTTACCGTCGATCTGCCATTAATTTCAACAGTTTGTGACTGCAAACCTACATAGGTAAAAACCAATTGTTTTCCTGTTGCAGGAACATTAATTGTATATTTTCCATCTGCGTCGGTCATTACCCGGATACTCGTACCACCTACCGATACAGTAACACCAATCAACGTGTTATTTTCAGTATCAGACACAGTTCCTTTTACCGCTGTTTGTGCATAAGCGGAAAAATGAAGCAGAATCATTGCAAAAAGTCCGAGAAGGAACTTTTTATTGAATTTGAATTCAGCCAGCCCCGAAAAGACAGACTTCCTTCTTAGAAGTAAAAACTCATTCATAATTTAATTTGGTTAGGTGAATTTAATATGCGGTAACTCTTAGAATTGTCGTATGACAAAATTGGACACAGATCCGGGGATCTGGATTTGGGGGGGAACATCTCATACATTTTATATTGGTTAGCTCTGCCAATATATAGCAAATTCCAATTAGTACCTATCGAAATTGTATCATTTCCATAATATATTAACTATGATAAGAATCTAATTCAAAATGCTGTTTATTAAACAAATACAAGCTATAGCCACTATATAAAGCATTATTTTACCTATTTTGACTTACAGAATTATATCATAATTAATACTAAAACACAGACTGTAAGATGTGGGGAGAGATCTTTCTATCCAATTTTTAATTTTATAATCAGGAAAACTCCGGAAACGATCCCGGCAACGATCCCGACACGAACAGGTAATCAATTTTTCTCTTAACTTGCATAAAGCAGATTTACAACAAAAGATCAGAGCATAAACTATGAAAGATATACATTGGCATGAAATCGTAATGGGTGTAATTATTATGATCCTGATTTACATTTGTATCTTATTAAACCGGCGGAGAATAAAACTTCAGTCAGAATTATACAACATCCATAATCTCCCCGCATATACGGTTACCAGACGTGTAAACAGAGAGTCGAAACCAGCACTTGCATCTTTAACCAATAATAAACGGGCAGATCAGCAAAGAAAACCAGCCTCTAATCCGCTATCTGAACAATTTTTGTCAAACTTCAACCTGGTCATTAATACACATCTTGGCAACGATCAGTTGAATATAGATTTTATAGCGCAGCAGATGAGTATTTCAAGGATACAACTTTACAGAAAAACCAAGGGACTTATTGACTGTACAGTGAATGACTATATTTTAAGAGAGCGCTTAAAAAGGGCTTCGGCATTACTTACAGATTCACAGGCAAGTATAACAGAGATAACCTACCAGGTCGGATTCTCCTCTCCTGCTTACTTTTCCACTGTATTTAAAGCCAGGTACTCATCTACACCCTCCGAATTCAGAAAAAAGACGGTCGACCTTGCCTGAAATAAGAAAAGATCATCTAAAACAAATTGCATCACCTGAAAATGTTCTTTACCTTGTACGCGGCTTTTTAACCATGAACATCCGGTAAAATAAACAGCAAATAAACTTTGACCAAAAATAAACATCAAATGAAATTAAACAGCACCATTTTAACAACTGTTCTTCTTGCAGGAATCAGTACTGCATCAGTTTTTGCACAGGCAAAACATGAGGACACTGAATTTTACACACCGGTACCTAAAGAAGTTAAACCAGGTAAAACGGTTTCAGAAGCACCATCTGACGCGATCATTTTATTCGATGGTAAGAACCTGAGTGAATGGGTAACTACCGAAGATAGAAATAAACCAGCACAATGGACGGTAGCGAACGGACTTTTAACTGTAGATAAGAAAGCAGGAAATATTGAAACAAAAAAAGCATTCGGAAATTACCAGCTGCACCTCGAGTGGAAAGTACCGGCGAACATTACCGGTGAAGGACAAGGCAGAGGAAACAGCGGTATATTTCTAGCTTCTATAGGCAAGGGAGACCTGGGTTACGAGCTTCAGGTTCTGGATAATAATAACAATCCTACTTATACCAATGGTATGGCAGGCAGTATTTATAAGCAAACTACCCCATTAGTTAATCCGTCGCGTAAGCCGGGAGAATGGCAGGTATATGATATCGTCTGGACTGCCCCGGTATTCAACACTGACAGCACTTTAAAAAGTCCGGCGGCTGTTACTGTATTCCTGAATGGTGTGCTTGTACAGAATAACTTCATTCTGAAAGGTCCTACACAATACATTGGAGAAGCTGCTTACCGTAAGGCTCATGGAAACTCCCCAATCAAATTACAATCTCACGGAGATAAAAGCGAACCATTAAGCTTCCGTAACATCTGGGTAAGAGAGCTTTAAAAGCTTCGATAGCTTATTCTAAACCGGCTGATACAGCTTCAACTCAACAAAAAATCCCTATCTGTTCATTCAGATAGGGATTTTTTGTTGGAGCCCATTTACATACGGGCTTGTTCGTTCCTAAATAAATATGTCCATTCCTAAAAGTAGTTGATAAAGTTTAGGATAATTCTTAAATTAAATTAAGAATGGAAGCACCAAGAAAAGGATCAAAAGGTGGTCGGGTAGCCATCTATGATGAAAGTTTAAAAATCGCAGTAGCTCGGGATTACCAGGGCGGTATTTTGAGCATTAGCCAGGTAGCGAAAAAGCACCGAATAGGCAAAGTAACTGCCTATCACTTTGTACGTTGGTACAAGAAATTTGAGGTCCATCCAGATTCCGGCGCTGAGCGAGAATTTCAGGATCAGGGTCAAGATATGAACAGTTTAACTAAGCAGCTGTTA
>NZ_FONS01000002.1 GCF_900112985.1 Pedobacter antarcticus | reverse complement strand
TCCAATTTCGTATGGTACTCCTTGAGCTGATATTGTATACGATAACGGCTTCCTTTATACTCATCCCCCCATGGATAGCTCGAACAATCGATCGTTTTTCTGCAGTACTGTGAAGCTTGCGTTTATGCAAAATTGAACTGTACTTGTCCAACCACATCCCAAGGGTTTCTCCGGTCATTTTATAAGTCTTTATCAGATCCCTCCGGGGCGTCCCTTCTTCGGCCAGCTTAACAACATGAGCGATCAATCGCTTGTCAAACTTCTGATTTTTACTCGTTCTTTCTGAGTAGAACAACTCTTCTTCTCTTTCCATACACTGTTTTATAGTGTATAGCTTTTTCAGGAATGGACAGAACATGCAGCAGTTTAGATTTTGTCAAAAAACTATTCAGACAACTACACCCCATTATTCAAGAACCTCCAAATACTTATAAATGGGTCAAGGATAGGGTAAAGCCGTTCCAACCCTATGAAAAAAATGGGCCAACTAAGAACGAGACACGACCAAGACTCTAAGAAAACACTTACATGGGTAGATCGGGGTAGTCCATATAACCAAAATTGATTATATTTGGATATGGAAAAATCAATGATCAGATACAAAGGAATTCACCCTGGACTAATTCTGGCACATGAGCTTGAGAAAAGAGGAATAAAAAAAAGACCTTTTGCTTTGTCCATTAATATACTCCCCCAGACCCTGAACGACATCACTAAAGCACGGAGAAGACTTACTCCATCCATATCCCTGAAGATTGACAGAGCACTCTGTCTTGAGGAAGGTACAATGCTTATACTACAGGCCTACTATGACCTAAAAGAAGAAAAAGAAAAGTCACCCGGGCCAACTCCTGACCTGAAAAACTTGAGAAAGATCCTTTTTTGGGATACCGATATCAATAAAATCGACGGGCAAAAGCAGTCCACCAGCATAATTCAGAGGGTCTTCGAGCGCGGAAATGATATCGAAAAGAAAACGCTACTGGACTTTTACGGCAGAAGCAAAATCAAATCAGTTACAGGCAGAAGCGGGATAAAAGATAATTACATTCCCATTATGAAAACCCTTAAATCAAAATAGATGCTAAAGTGGAATACAGTCGATGACCTACTCAAAAATAGCCTGTTAAAACTTATGGCGGCAGAGGAACTCTCCGAAATGCGCCTTGTAGGTGGCACAGCACTAAGTTTGCACCTTGGTCATAGGATGTCAGTAGATTTTGAGGCAATTGAGAAGTTTCTAATTGGCAACATAAAGACTGGCCTAATACTACTTAAAACCGTATAGTTATAATACTTACTGAAGCAGATTAAAGATGGATTATAAAGTATCATTATCGAAAATAGATAGGACGATTAACTTCTAAATTTTATATATTACTTATAACCCATAAATACTGAAAAAATTTACTGTTATGAGAATTTTAATGCTTCCGCTGCTAATAATAATCTTCGCACTTTACATACTCTATAGATTACTAATTACTAAAGATTTAAAAAAACATATTTGGGAATTGTATACTGGTCTTACCTTCATTGGAATATGGTGCATAATAGCATACCTTATTTTATAATAATCTAGCCGCCAAACAAACAATTCGTTACCCATTCCCGCAATTCGTCAACAAACAATTCGTCAACAAACAAATCGACCAATCACCCCCATACCGGACAACGCCCCCGATGGTGTCAAACGTTTAAAAAGTTCGAAATTTTGCGCGTAAAGGCATCAGCTGATTCTACGAATCAGGTGCCGGCCTTTGCGGCGCAAATTTCGAACTTTTTAAACTGCCACCAACAAAAAAAACCAGTTCCTGCAAATGCAAGAATCTGGTTTTCAATATATTTTCGGGAATTAACTCCCTTCAATTGTCAATCCCTGATGCGGAATCTATTTATTAGACTTTTTGATATAGTTTTCAATCGCCATAATCATCGAAGGAGATTCCGGTGATGGAGCAGCGATGTCCACGATAAGATTACTGTCTGTTACCGCTTTATGTGTATTTACACCGAAGGCAGCAATCCTTGTAAAGTTCTGCTGAAACTCCGGAAAATTGATGTAAAGCGACTGGATGCTTGACGGACTAAAGAAACCTATCACATCGTATGTCACATCGGCCAGATCAGATAAATCACTGACGACAGTTTTAAACAATACTGCTGGTGTCAGGTCATACCCGTTTTTGACCAGGAAATTCATGGTGTCTTCCGTTGCTACATCAGAGCAGGGATACAGGAATTTCTCAGATGCATGCTTTTTGAGGACCTCTGCGAGGTCTACAGCAGTCTGTTTTCCGAAGAAAATCTTCCTTTTACGGTACTGAATGTATTTCTGAAGATATAATGCTGTAGATTCTGAACTACAAAAGTATTTAAGATCAGCAGGAACTTCGTAGCGCATTTCTTCACAAATTCTGAAAAAATGATCTACTGCATTTCTGCTTGTAAATACAACAGCAGTATAATCACCTAATGCGATTTTATCTTTTCTGAAATCCCTGGCGGGTACCCCCTCTACATGGATAAAGGACCGGAAATCAACTTTTAAGTTATACTTCTTTGCTAACTCAAAATAGGGGGATTTCTCTGTTTCGGGTTTTGGCAAAGTTATCAGTATACTTTTTACTTTACGCAACCTATCTTCTGTTTTTTCTTGCATTTTACCTAGTTACAGCTCAAAACCTATTGCCTTGATTAATATCAAAATAGGACATATTTCGAGGGCACAAAAGTACACAAATAAATAGAACTTAGGAAACCGATAGTGAGATAATATATTAACACCAGCTCTGATCAATTGAAACGTAAAGATTAGTATGGTTATTACAAAAGCCAAAACAATATAATATATACCGTATTGGAGGGGTGAAAGACCAAAAGCCACTACAAGCGGAATAAACAATAATGAGATATTAAAATAACTTAAATATAATATAGAAACATACTCATGTACGGCCTTCTGAACATTAAACAGGTGGCCCAGGATACGCAGAAACAGGATTTTTAGTGCGTAAAAAACCATTACAAGAACAGACACGCTAATGAAGAAACGGAACCCCTGATTTACGTAGGCCAACTGATAGTACTGAGCTACCAGATAGAAGAACATGCCAATGGTAAAGCCGAACTGTATAAAGTAAAAAAGGAATGACCAGGAGCTGAAAACATTGTCTTCTTTATTGAGATTATTTAACCCTCTATTGCTATAAAAGGCCTGTATGATACTCTGGAGCTGTTTTGGGAAAGAAATTCTAAGTATTCCAAAAAAAGCAAGCAAGACAACTATAACTGCAATTACCCAGCCCTGCCCTTTCGGCTGCGGCTCTCCTGTCCGCAAACGGTTCTCCTTTTTTTTAAGGTGGCCGTACTTTTTAAACCAGGCATCAAGGTCTAGTTTTTCGAAAACATTTGCCTTTATAATACTATCAATGATAATGGACCGGTTTATTAAAGAATCGGGAACGAGCCAGGTGTGGGTCATAATGGAATCCGTTACAAAACGCTGGCGTGCCAGGAAGGCAGGATCCTGATTAACTGCCCGTCGGTATTGTGGCCTGACAGGGACAGAATCTGTTAACCTTACATCTTCCTGTGCAAATAGCAGAGGCTGACCAATGATCAGACACAACAAAAAAGTTACCAGAAAGGATTTCAGCATCAGGTTAAATTTAACGGAATTATGGTTTGTTGCAAATTTATGCTTTTATAATTTCCATTCCTATAACGCAGTTCTGGTTTTATTTTTTCGATATGACACCATATATTTGGATATATGTATTTGACTACGTAGTTTTATATTATAAAGTAAAAACAAATGAAAATTGAGATTTCACCCATAGAAAATGAATATGCAGAACAAGTGATTGATCTGATTTTAAGTATTCAGCAAAAAGAATTTAATGTTGCCATAACGCTGGCCGATCAGCCCGACCTGCTGGAGATTAAAAATTTCTATTATAAGGATGGTGGATGTTTCTGGGGAGCTTTTGCGGACGGTGAGCTGGTTGGTACAATTGCATTGATTAAATTTGATGCGCAAGCGGGTGCCATCAGGAAAATGTTTGTTAAAAAGGAGTTTCGCGGTAAGGAATTCGGAATTGCTCAGCTCCTGCTAGACACATTAATAGACAGCAGCCGTGAAAAAGGGTTGAACAATCTTTACCTCGGTACGATTACAATATTGGCCGCAGCGCTGCGATTTTATGAAAAAAATGGATTTATCCGCATAGCGAAGGAGTCGCTTCCAGAGACTTTTCCTTTAATGAGTGCAGATAATGTATTTTGTAATTTACCCCTGGATTAAAAGGATGAATATCATAGACGAATCTGGCATACTTGCAATTTCTACAAGATTACAGCGTCTGAGTGAGCAACTCAGAAAGGACGGAGCTTTACTTTATAAAAGCTTTGATATTGACTTTGAACCTAAATGGTTCCCGGTCATGTTAACCCTGCACCACAAGGAAATTTTAAGCGTCGTTGAAATAGCAAACGAAATCGGTTACACACACCCTTCTACCATTAGCCTGCTAAAAGAACTGGAGAAACAGAAACTCATCCGGTCTAAAAAGGACAAAATCGATGAAAGGAAACGTTTATTATTGCTGACGGCTAAAGGAAAAGAACTTATTATCCGTATGCAACCAGTCTGGGCCCTGATGATCACTGTACTGCAGGAAATAGCCGACAATGAGCATAACCTCCTGCAGGCTATCCAGCAGGCTGAGGATACCTTAAAAAATCAAAGCTTCCTGCAGCGGGCAATGCAATTGAAGCAGCAGAATACGTCTTCCTAACGAAAATATCCTGGCAGACTGGATCGGCTATTCATATTTAAGTGCTTTAACAACTATAGTCTTTGCAGCCTTATATGCCATTGCACTGACCGTAAGCACACTGATGAATAAGGAAATAAGCATGGTATACAAAAAGGGCATCATGTCTATATCTGTACGATATACAAATCCTTTCAGCCAGGTTGTTCCCAATAGGAAAGCGAGCGGAATCGCAATAATATTTGCAATGAGAATTAACCCCAGGAAGTTTCCATTGATGAGCTTAACGATATGAAAATCATCTGCGCCAAGAACTTTTCTGATCCCTATTTCTTTAGTTCTCTGTTTAGTAACAAAGCTAGCCAGCGCAAACAGCCCGAGTACGGCCACAAAGAGTGCCACATACGTAAAAATGTTAAACAGCTTGCTCAGGTGAATATACTGGATATAAACCTGCTGAAAGCTATTGTCCAGCCATTCATATTCGAATGGGAAGGGTTCTGCTGTCTGCCAGACCGACTCTATTTCCTTGATGGTCTGCAGGAAGTTACCGGGTGCAACCTTAATTACAACGTGGTCTGCTGAATTTGAATTCTCTGTCTCAATCACAAAAGCCATGGGCTCTACCTCAGACTCCATGCCCTTCTGTATATGATTTTTAACAATTCCAGCAATGTGCCAGTTACGAATCCATTGCTCACCCACCATTTTCTGGAGACCGTATTTATCTCTTGCTGATTCATTGACCACTACAGCCGACGAATCTGCAAGGCGTCTTCCGGAGAATAGTTTGCCTTCAGCAGCTCGCATGCCCATCACGTCAAAATAGTCTGCATCAATAGTAATTACGCTCAGATCATTCACCTGCGTATCTTTGTAACTGGAACCGATAACCTGCATTCCCTGTACACCAGGGTAATAATTAACGCGGCCGACTTTAGCTACACCGTCTATTTTTAGCAGACGTTCTTTTAATGATTCGAAGTTTGTGCGTGTTTCATCCTTTCGGATCTTAAATACCATCACCTGGTCACTATTAAAACCAGTGTCTTTATTTTTCATGTAGTCCACCTGCTTGTTAATAATAAACAGGACAGAAATAAATACCGCTGCAATTATAAACTGAGAAACTATCAATACTTTTCTTAACCATAGACTACCTTGTCCTCTTGTAAAATCTCCTTTAAGTACCCTTGAAGGGTTAAAGCCGGAAAGAAAGAATGCGGCATATCCTCCGGCAATTAAGGTGACTATGATCATCACTATCCCGATCTGTAACATCAGTTTTTTTAACAGAAGTGGCGTATATAACACTAGTGTTGTACCCATCATCTTGTTTAATAAAGGGAGACATATTTCTGCGATGGCCCAGGCAAGGCCCATTGCGAGCACACATTGCACGGCAGTTTCAGTCAAAAACTGGATGATAAGTTCTCGTTTACGCGCACCCATCACTTTCCTTACACCAATTTCTTTAGCTCTTCTGGACGACTGTGCAATGGATAAATTCGTAAAATTCATGCAGGCGATAAAAAGCAGGAGGCCGGAAACCAATAACAGTAATCTCTGATTTGCCGCATTACCCCGGCTGGCAATATCCTGTACTGCATTGGCCTTCAAATAAATATCTTTAACTGGTTGTACCAGCAGCTGAATTTTCTTTTTGTTAGAAATGTCTGCAATAGGCAGCTTAGCGGCTGTCTGATTGATTTTCTCTCTGAACTGAGTGATATCTGTTCCTTCGGCTAACTTTAGATAGCTGAAAAAATTAGCGTTTCCCCAACCCTCACCTTTGGATCCTGCTTTTACAAAGCCATCATTTGGCATATGTTCAGGGCTCGACGGATTTTCGTAAACGCCGGTGATGTGATAGGTTTTTTTCTGATCTATTTTAATGGTTTTGCCTACCGGATTGGCATCACCAAAAAACAATTTGCTGGTTTTACTGCTCAGGACGATGTTGTCAGCAGAAGCTAACGCTGTTTTTGCATTACCATAAATGAATTTGTAGGGAAAGAGATCAAACCAACTGCTGTCTACCCCAAGAATATGATCTACATAATGTTCATTTCCCGGATCTCCGACAAGCCTCTGTTTTAAATCCCAGATATAGATTCTGGCATAAGAGAGGATCTCGGGATGATTTGCTTTTAAAGCCGGAGCCAACTCTCCCGGACTGGTTGGGTATTCCTCTGCACCTGGTTCATCAATCACAGAAATCCGGTAAACCTGGTCTGCTACCGGGTTCCAGTTATCGTAGCTGTTTTCGAAATTTACGTAAACCAATATCAGGATAAAACCACTCAGCCCTACAGATAATCCGAAAATATTAATCGCAGTTAAGACTTTATTATTCCAGAGATTTCTTAACGCTAATTTGAGATTTAATATAAACATGCCTAAAATTTACAGAGTTTAACTCTGCTTTGCCAATGATATGCCAATTTAGCAAATCTAACTTTAACGGGGTTGTGCGGCCAGTAATTCCCATTTATTGTTCGTTACCGAACATGCCGCGTACACTACCGGACAAGATAAAGTTTAAATGAACAGGCTGTTCTTTTATCTTTGCCGCCGGGATATAATTCTACCGTCCCGGTTATCAATTTTTGCACATGGAAATTTTAAAAAGCACACCTGAAAATATTGATGAAATATTTTCGGTTTATGACGCCGCGACACAATACCAAAAGACAGTAAACAATAAAAACTGGAAAGGTTTCGAGCGTGAAAGAGTCCTTCAGGAAATTGAAGAAGGCCGGCACTATGTTATTTTAGAAGGAGAAACTATTGCCTGTACGTTCCTAATTAAAGAGGAAGATCGTGCAATCTGGAAAGAGAAAGATGCAGACCCGGCAATTTATATTCACAGAATTGCAACTAACCCAATTTTCAGGGGTGGCGGCTATGTGAAGAAGATTGTAGAATGGGCCAAGGAATATTGTAAACAACACCAGAAAGACTATATCCGGATAGATACCATGAGTGGTAACGAAAGGCTCAATAAATATTATACCAGCTGCGGATTTACTTTTCTGGGTGTAACTGATGTAGAGTGGAGCCCGGAACTGCCAGAGCATTACAGAAACATTAGCCTTAGCATTTTTGAAATTAAGCTTTAACTAGCAGACCCTTTAAATTAGTTCTGGGTAAATAAAGAAGCCGCAACAGTTTATAGCTGAGGCGGCTTCTTTGTTAATTTCGGGTGCTTTGTTTAGAGGGCTACTTTATCTGGTAAATATTTTGCTATCAGGTCTTCATAATAAGGTTTTAATTCACTTACTACGGGTGGTTTCGGACTTTTTGAATAGAGGTCATAAGGATTAAATTTATCGACCCATTTAAACATCTTCTGATCATGTGAATTTAATAAATGGTCATAAGCTTTTTCTCTGTGCTGCGAATAAAAAGAATGATACCGGATCATGTATAAGGCTTCTTCAGGAAGGTGCTGCCTGGTAATATGATAGAGATATTCGTCATGTCCCCAGGACATATGGATATTGTCAAGCCCGCACTGATGTGTGTATACACCGTATTTTGTATTGTAACGTTCGTCTTTGCTATCCGGATTGGCATCAAAAAATTCCGGGAAGACAATTTTATCGGAGAATTTACACCCAACAGGAAACGAATCTCCAACGACATTCCACTGCGGCTCTCCAAACAGGCATAATACTTTTCCCAAGTCATGTATAAAACCGGTAAGTACAAACCAGTCCGGATGTCCGTCTGCCCGGATCGCTTCTGCTGTTTGCAGCAAATGCTGCAGCTGGTCTAAAGAGGTATCGGGATCGGAATCGTCAATCAGTGTATTTAGATATTCCATCGCTGCCCACCATGGTAACTCTTTTTTATCGAATTTCAGGAAGTTTTCCTTTTTTGCCAGGACATTCTCATAGGTCTGGTACTTGTGATTTAACCTGTAAAACTCACGCACAGAGTCAATTTCAGGACTGTCGTAATTTCTAAATTCATCCTTCGTTTTTGCAGGAACTCCCGGCTCAGGGTATCTTTTTAATACATCATCTTCCCAGACATCCAGACTTGATAACGGGGAGATCTCGTCTTTTTCAAACTCTTTCATAAGATAAATTTATAATTGATGATATTTTTGATAGCACATGCTGCAGTACCGATGGTAAATAAAAAAACGCGCTCATACCTAAATCTCCATATAAAGATGTTAAATTAAAGGCTGATTGAATTTTTTATTTACGAATACGTTTAAGTGAATTGCTTTAATATTAAGCAGTTCTGAAAAAAAAAGAATGACCGAGAATGTAACTGTAAAAACTTTAGCCAGAGAATTGAATGTCTCTATTGCCACAGTGTCAAAAGCATTGAATGACAGCCATGAGATTAGTATAGAGACCAAGCAAAAAGTTCTGGCCCTGGCTAAAAAGCTGAAGTATGAGCGAAATCCGTCAGCAAGTAATCTGCGCAGCCAGAAGACCAAAACGATAGCAGTAATTGTCCCCGAAATTGCAAACAGCTTTTTTTCACTGGCTATCAATGGAATTGAAGAGATTGCCCGCAAACGCGATTATCATGTATTGATTTATCAGACACATGAGAATAGTGAAATAGAAACTGCTTTTACAGAAAGTCTGGTATGCGGAAGGGTTGATGGTATTCTGATCTCAATCTCCAGCAGCACAAATAGTAGTTCGCACTTCAAAAGTTTGGTAAAAAAGATTCCGGTGGTGTTTTTTGACAGGGCCTTAGACGACATTGACGCGATCAAAGTTACTACCGATGACTACCAGAGCGCCTATCAAGCCACATTGCACCTGATCGAAAATGGTTGTAAAAATATAGCTTACTTATCTGCTTTGAGCAAGCTTGATACTGGGAAAAAGCGAATCCAGGGCTATTTTGATGCACTGAAAAATAAAGGGTTGAGTTTCAATAAGGGCCTAATGGTTACACATGATCCAGATAGAGACAAAACATACAACCGCATTAAAAACCTGCTGATAATCCAGAAACCTGATGCCATTATTTCTTCTGTGGAAGAGATGGTAATTCCAGCCTATAATGCCTGTAAAGCACTGGATCTGCGGATTCCGGATGATGTTAAAATATTAAGTTTTTCCAATCTAAGCACAGCAGCCCTATTAAACCCGTCTCTCACCACAATTACGCAGCCCGCATTCGAAATTGGTCAGGAAGCAGCGGGTTTTCTTTTTAAACTGCTTGATAAAAAATATATTACAACGGAAGAAATACCAGTTATGAAATCTGTACTGATCAAACGCGATTCTACTTCCGGCCATACGTAAAGGGATCAGAGGCAGAATAAATGCCCCCCCGATTAGATTCATAATTCCTACCTTTGAGCTATCAGTACATCTACTGCCACTCACCCTCAATTACGATTCTAATCACATGTCCGGAATTTATATTCATATCCCTTTTTGCAAACAGGCTTGTCACTACTGTGATTTCCATTTCAGCACTTCTTTGCGGTATACGCAGGAAATGACAGATGCAATCTGCAAAGAAATCGTCATGAAAAAAGAACGTGTCAAAGATGATCTTGGCAGTATCTATTTTGGTGGAGGTACACCTTCTCTGCTGCCAGAAAAGTCTTTTCAGCAAATTTTCGATACAATAACACGTCATTTCTCTATCGCGACAAATGCCGAAATAACAATTGAAGCGAATCCTGATGATCTAAATGCTGCAAAAATTGCCGTATTAAGGCAATTACCTATTAACCGTTTCAGTATCGGAATTCAATCTTTCTTTGAGGAAGATTTACGCTGGATGAACCGCGCACATAACGCAGAGGAGGCCGAAACCTGTATCAAAAGAAGTCAGGATGCAGGATTTGAAAACTTGAGTATAGACCTGATCTATGGTTATCCGCTGCTGACGGACAGCAAATTGCTGGAAAACATTAATAAATCTGTCTCGTTCCAGACACCACATATTTCGGCCTATGCCATGACGGTCGAACCCCGCACTGCACTGGCTTCGGCAATCAAAAAAGGGAAACAGGTTCCGGTAAATGATGAGCAGGCAGCAGCTCAGTTTACCTTATTAACTGAAAAACTGGCTATCGCAGGTTTTGACCAATATGAGATTTCTAATTTCAGCCTCCCTGGTAAACATGCTGTTCACAATACGAATTACTGGCGTGGTATTCCCTATCTGGGCATTGGCCCGTCAGCGCACGGATTCGATGGTTATAACCGCTATCTGAACGTGGCGAACAATGCGCATTACATGAATTTTCTGGAAAATGGCCAGCTAGCGGAAACAGTAGAGGAGCTGCATATCTGCGATCGCTTCAATGAATATATCATGACTTCCCTGCGTACAATGTGGGGTACAGATCTCAGCAAAATAAGAGTGGATTTTGGTAAGGTCTTTGCAGAGGAAACGAAAAAAAACGTGGAAATTTTCAAACAGCGGAAATGGGTTACCGAGCAAAATGAAGTCGTTACTTTAACGCCTGACGGCAAATTATTTGCTGACTATATCGCTTCGGAGCTTTTCCTGCTCCCTGAGGAAATCGCAGAAAAAATTTAAATTTGATTTGGTCAAAAGCAGTGCATTGGTAAAATTACCGGCAGATTACAGGATTCTCCTGCACAGAGAGAACATTTCCGGTTCTCTCAGGTTAAGTTAATGTTTACTTTTTGTAAGGATTTTGTTTTGAAAGCTCCTCGTAATTACAAAAGCATGATTTTTATTTAATTTTGACCACCAATATTAATGTAACATGAAGTTTGATCTCACTCAAATTGATTGCGTTGATGATATTTCCAAAGAAGATTTCGAAAAGAATTATCTGAAGAAGCGCAGACCCCTGGTTATTAAAAATATGGCCAGGAACTGGCCCGCGTATAGTAAATGGTCTATGGACTATATGAAAACTGTAGTCGGCGACAAGATGGTACCTTTATATGATAGTTCTAAAGCTGATCCTTCCAAACCAATTAACGCCGCTGCTTCGGAAATGAAATTCAGCGACTACATTGATTTAATCCGATCCACACCGACCGATCTTCGTATTTTCCTTTTCGACCCGATTAAACATGCGCCCAAATTACTGGAGGATTATATTGCGCCTAAAAACCTGATGGGAGGTTTTCTGGATAGTTATCCGAATATGTTCTTTGGTGGAAAAGGATCCGTTACTTTTCTGCACTATGATATTGACATGGCCCATATCTTCCACACACATTTCAATGGCCGCAAACATGTAATTCTATTTGAAAACAAATGGAAAGACCGCCTCTACCAGATTCCTTATGCGACATACGCCCTTGAGGATTATGATGTCGAAAATCCTGATTTTGAAAAATTTCCTGCGCTGAAGGGTGTAAAAGGTGTCGAAGCTTACCTGGAGCATGGCGACACTTTATTTATGCCTACGGGATACTGGCACTGGATGAAATATCTTGATGGTTCTTTTTCTATCAGTCTGAGAGCCTGGGATAAATCATGGTCAGTGAAAGCAAGAAGTCTTTTTAACTTAACCATACAGCGTAAATTCGATGATTTTATGAAGGGTAACTTCAGGTTTAAATATATGGACTGGAAGGAAAAATTAGCCTTTAAAAGGGCCAATAAGGCTTTAGCAAATCACAAACCTGAGTAAAATTAGGTTACATACTAGTATTTATACCCGTTTTCAGAATTTAATTCACAATTTGCAGCCTAGATTTTATCTTTTTGATTATGAGCTTCATCCTTAAACCGGTTGATACTGTCGAGCAGATCAGCCCCGCGGATTTTAAGAAAAATTACCTGAACCCGCGAAAACCACTAATTATAAAAGGATTAACAAAAAGCTGGCCTGCAAGAGAAAAATGGACAACGGAATACCTGAAAGAAATTGCAGGTAACCTGGAGGTACCGCTTTATGATAATGCGAAGGCCGACCCCTCACGCCCTATTAATTCTCCTACAGCAAAAATGCAGTTTGGAGACTACCTGGATCTAATTAAAAGAGAACCTACTGAACTCAGAATCTTCTTTTTTAATTTATTCAAGCATGTACCCAGCCTGATAGATGATATCGTTTTACCCAAAGATTTAATGGGTGGCTTTATTGAAAGCATGCCTGCCATGTTCTTTGGTGGCTCTAATTCGGTAACTTTCCTGCACTACGACATAGATCTCCCGCATTTATTCCATACCCATTTTGGCGGAAGAAAGCATATTATTCTTTTCGACAATAAATGGAAAGAAAGGTTATACTGTATTCCAAACGCCACGTATGCACTGGAAGATTATGATGTGGCCAATCCGGACTTTGACAAGTTCCCTGCACTGAACGGTGTTGAAGGGTACGAGGTCTTCCTGGAGCATGGTGATACTTTGTTTATGCCTACAGGAATGTGGCACTGGATGAAATATCTTGACGGTTCTTTCTCACTCAGCTTAAGAGCCTGGGACGCCTCTCCGGTAAGAAAAGCGCAAAGCTTGTATAATCTTGCTGTGAAGGGTGGTTTGGACAGTCTGATGAAGATGGCGTTTAAAGCTCCTTATGCACACTATCGTGAAAAACTGGCGGTAAAGCGCGCAGAAAGTGCACTAGCCAGAAACTCGCCTTCCTAATAAATTCTACCTCAGGTATTTTGACTTGCAGGTAACATTATTGGCAACCCAAACTTTTACCTTAGATCAATCGTTAATTGTATTATATGAGAGGTTTCCAATTTTCTAAATTTGTTCCTGAAAAGCAGGTGGCCGGTGGGTTTGACGATCTGTTTAAGTTATTTATGCAACTGCTCAATGTAACAGCCGGCGATGCTGCTTCTTCTCTTTCCTGGATGACGGAAATGGACAAGCTGCATTCTTTCACCAACAATGATTACGGTATCGGCGATTTTATTGAAGATCTTAAGGAAAAAGGCTATATCGCTCCTGACGAAAAGGGGGATTTTAAAGTCACTGCCAAATCTGAACAAACAATCCGTAAATCGGCACTGGAAGAGATATTCGGACAGCTCCGGAAATCTGGAAAAGGTGATCATACGAGTAACTTATCTGGCCTTGGTGATGAAAACAACGCGATCCGCAGAGCTTACTCTTTCGGAGATAGTGCCGATCAGATTGATATGACAGCTTCTATTCAGAATGCACAGATCAATCACGGGATCAACGATTTCATCATGACCGAGAATGACCTGGAAGTGCATGAAAAGGACTATAAAACGACTACAGCAACGGTGCTGATGATCGATATTTCTCATTCTATGATCCTTTACGGGGAAGACAGGATCACACCTGCCCGGAAAGTTGCTATGGCCCTTTCAGAGCTGATCAAAACTAAGTTTCCAAAGGATAGTCTGGATATTGTAGTCTTCGGTAATGATGCCTGGCCAATTACTCTAAAGGAGCTTCCCTACCTGGAAGTTGGCCCTTATCATACGAATACTTGTGCTGGCCTGGAGCTGGCTGCAGACATTCTGCGCAGAAGAAAAACACCTAATAAACAGATTTTCATGATCACTGATGGCAAACCTACCTGCCTCAAGGAAAATGGACGCTATTATAAAAACAGTATAGGTCTTGATCGTAAGGTTGTCGCCAAAACACTGAACATGGCCGCTCATTGTAAAAGGTTAAAAATACCGATTACTACTTTTATGATTGCCAAAGACCCCTATCTCCAGCACTTCGTGCGGGAATTTACCAAGATTAATGACGGAAGGGCTTTCTACAGTTCATTGGAAGGTCTTGGTGAATACATTTTTGAAGATTTCATTACCAACAGAAAAAAAACAGTTCGATAATTCGGCATCTATCTATGGACCATAATTTAATTCAAACGCTTGGCGCCCTCAAAAACGCCGGATATACTTCATTAAGCGTAAAAGAGGAATTACGCAAGAATCTTATTACCCAGCTCCAGAATAAAGCTGCTGGTTTTAAAGGCATCGTCGGCTACGATGAAACAGTAATACCTGAACTGCAAACGGCAATCTTATCCCGTCATAATATTCTGCTGCTCGGTCTTCGCGGGCAGGCGAAAACCAGAATCGCAAGGTTAATGGTGAACTTGCTGGATGAGTATGTCCCTTATATTACAGGGAGCGAAATCTTCGACGACCCTTTAAACCCTATTTCCTGGTTTGGAAGAGATATTATTTCCCGTATGGGTGAGGATACGCCCGTAAGCTGGCTTCACCGCTCTGAAAGATATACGGAAAAACTAGCTACACCTGATGTAACGGTCGCCGACCTGATTGGTGATGTCGATCCTATTAAGGCGGCGGCAATGAAGTTAACCTACAACGATGAAAGAGTCATTCACTTTGGTCTGATCCCGCGTGCACACCGTGGAATATTCGTGATCAATGAGCTGCCTGATCTTCAGGCCAGAATCCAGGTTTCCTTGTTTAATATGCTACAGGAAAAGGATATTCAGATCCGTGGTTTTAAACTCCGTCTCCCGCTGGATGTACAGTTCGTATTTACTGCAAATCCGGAGGATTACACGAACAGGGGCTCTATTGTGACACCACTGAAAGACAGAATTGAAAGTCAGATACTAACGCATTACCCACAAACGATCGCTATTTCCCGCAAAATCACTTTCCAGGAAGCAAGGGTTACCGAAGAACAGCTGCAGCGTGTGGAAGTAGATGGACTGGTAAAAGACCTGATTGAACAGATCGCTTTTGAAGCTAGAAAAAGTGAATATATAGATCAGAAATCTGGTGTTTCTGCCAGACTGACAATCTCTGCTTACGAAAACCTTATTTCTTTTGCTGAGCGAAGGGTTCTGGTAAGTGGCGAAGAAAGAACGGCAGTAAGACTGGCCGACCTGATTGGCATTATTCCTGCCATCACCGGAAAAATCGAGCTTGTCTATGAGGGTGAAATGGAAGGTCCGGCGAAAATAGCAGGCACGCTTACAGGTAAAGCAATTAAGGCTTTATTTCCAATCTATTTCCCTGATCCAGAAAAAATCAAAAAGAGCAAAGGAAAAAATCCGTATCAGGAAATCACAGACTGGTTCACCGAGGGGTACACAATGGCCATAACTGACGATATGACCAATGCGGAATATGAGGCGGAGTTAATGAAGGTAAATGGCCTTTATGACCTTGCAAAACGTTTCCACCATACATTGAGTGCCGCACAAATCCTGCTGCTGATGGAATTCATCCTGCATGGTCTTGCCGAGCATTCTCAACTAAGCAAAAAATTCTTAACCGGCGGATTTAGTTTCGCTGATATGTTCGATAGTCTCTTCACTGCCGGTTCGGACGAAGATGATATAGATTTTACCTGATTTTATGGGCAGATTACCTTTTCTGATTACTGGCTGTCTTTTGATAATAGCCTTTGACTACTACTTTGTGAATGCCGTTCTGGCGGTTTTCAAATCCTGGTCCAAACCTGTACGTGATGGGTTCAAAAAGATTTACTGGTCAATTAGTATCCTGCTGATCGTAGGTGTCTTTGCGGGTATCTACCTGAATATTTATCTATCACTGCGTTCGGTAATCATGGTTTCTTTTTTCCTGATTACTGCTTGTAAAATTGTAATGCTGCCTTTCCTGCTGCTGGATGACCTGCGCAGACTGGTCGTTTACGTTTTCAGGAAAAAGAAAGTTGTGGAGGATGCAGGTATAAACGAACATAATGGTTCTCCTGTGATCGCTGACGGTGGTCCTGAGCCAATCACACGCTCCGCCTTTCTGGTGAAAGCCGGGCTAGTGGCTGCTGCTGTTCCCTTAACGTCTTTAACCTGGGGCATTGCTTCGGGTGCATATGATTACCAGGTCCGCAGAAAAACATTGATCTTACCTAATCTGCCTGCTGCTTTCGATGGTATTACCATGGGGCAGGTTTCTGATATCCACTCAGGCAGTTTCTATAATAAACGGGCTGTATTGGGGGGTGTAGAAATGCTCTTAGGGGAGAAGCCTGATTTTATTTTCTTCACCGGCGATATTGTAAATGATATGGCCAATGAAATGCGCGGCTACCAGGATATTTTCAGCAAGATCAAGGCTCCTCTGGGTGTGTATTCTACGCTGGGTAACCACGATTATGGAGATTATCATTTTGGAAAGGAGCCTTCAGCTGCGAAAGCTAAAAACCTTGCAGATGTGATTAAAACACACGAACTGATGGGCTGGGACCTGCTCATGAATGAAAACCGCCGGTTAAAAGTGGGCGGGGAAGAGATTGGCATCCTCGGTATCGAAAACTGGGGAATGGGCCGCTTTCCGAAATATGGAAAAATGGAGCTTGCTGTAAAGAACACAGATGATCTTCCGGTAAAACTACTGCTCTCCCATGATCCTTCACACTGGAGAGCCGAGGTTCTACCTAAATATCCGCAGATCGATGCGATGTTCAGCGGGCATACGCATGGTATGCAATTTGGTGTCAGAACTGAGCATTTTCAATGGAGCCCCGTTGAATATATTTACAAGGAATGGGCTGGTCTTTACCAGGAACAACAGCAACAGCTATATGTGAATGTGGGATATGGGTTTCTTGGTTATCCGGGAAGGGTGGGTATCCTGCCTGAAATTACTATTTTCACATTGAAAAGGGCGTAATGATTGCTCTATGCATTATTCTATATAATGTTAGAAAACATTCCGGACATAAAAAAAGCACGCTGAATTAAAACAGCGTGCTTTTTTTATGTCTTTTGATTATTTTGTTCTCTACTCTAATTCTAAGCTGTATTAACCTGCATTAAAACGGTAACCAATACCTCTTACAGTCTGCAATAATTGCGGATTGTCCGGATTGAGTTCAATTTTCTTTCTCAATCTTACGATATGCATGTCCAGCGTACGGGTATTCACATCAGAATTGTACCCCCAGACAACCAGCATCAGCTCGTCCCGGTTAATGACCTTGTTCGGATTTCTAAGGAAATATAAAAGAATTCTGTTCTCCAGAATAGTTAACTCAATTTTTTTGCCGCTTCTGAAAAGGGTATGAATATTCGGATGGTGCTCCATGTCGCCAAAACGGTGTATCTCCGAACGGTCGTTATTAAGCAAAAACTTCACTTTGCTTTCCAGCATGGCAACCAGTACATCCATATTAAATGGCTTGGTCACATAGTCAGAAACACCAAATGTATAAGCGTCGATCTTATCGACATCCTGTGCCTTGGCAGTCATCATAATAATTAATTTATCGAATCCCTGCTTACGAACTTCTTCGCAGACTTCCGAGCCTTGTTTTCCCGGCAGCATCCAGTCCAGTAAAACAATATCCGGCTTTTCGTCCATAATCGTTCTGACTGCTGTTTCACCATCGCCATTCTCCAGGATCTCATATCCTTCGGATTTCAGACGGTGAACAACCAAGAATCTTAAATTTTCATCATCCTCAACTATCAGTATTTTAATTCCTTTAGACATATCATTAATTGTTATAAGGCAGTACGATTTTAAACTCTGTTCCTTTGTTTACTTTACTTTTTACGCTTATCTCTCCACTCATATAGTTAACCAGTTCTTTACAGAATGCAAGGCCAAGCCCCACGCTTCCATTTTGATTATACTGATTTTGGATTCTATAAAATTTCTTGAAGATATGATTAATCTCCGGTGCCGGAATACCTATCCCCTGATCTGTAAACCTAAGCACAATTTTTCCTTTTATCAACCGCGCCGTAATATGCAGCCTTTTAAGTTCTGGTCTGGAATATTTATAGGCGTTCTCTGCTAAATTATCAAAAAGACTTCCTAAAAGTACGGGATCTGTAATAAAAGTGCTGAAACCTGAAACTTCATAAGTCACATTAAAGTCGGGGTGTTTCAATGTATGGGATTCGATAGTACTTTCTATAAAATCTTCCATATTTACGATATCCTTGTTGAGCTCTATGGCGTTATTTTCAATTTGTGTGAAGGCCAGTAATTTATTCATCAGTCCATTGAGCTTATCTGCTTCTTCATCCAAAATCTTACCGTACATCTTCAGCTCTCTTTCTGTAAGCGATGCAGCACTCTTGATATTGTTTCCAGCTATTTTAATGACACTGACGGGCGTTTTAAACTCATGGGTAAGGTTATTCACGAAATCGTATTGCAGCTTAAACATCCGGTGGTTAATATTCAGATTCCGGAAAATAAGATACGCAACCAATACGAGCAGACTATAAAACAGCAGCATGACGAGCGAAATTGGAATAAAATAACTTCTGATCTCTTTATCCACGAATGATTTGGCTGAAATAAAATAGAGCTTATAGTCGGAGAACGGACCGGGAAGGGCAATCTCCGTTGCAATATATTCAGATGAGGTATTCAAAGGATCGTAAGTAAGCGGCTCTATTCTGATGTTCTGATATAACAGCGGGCGCGAATTGATAATCCGGATCTTATAAGGATCCATATGAAATGATAACATATCCTGCTGGTAAACAGGCGACGGGTGCAGCTTGTTACGCAGCATCTCTTTATAAATTTTCAGATCTTCAAAACGGGGGATATTAAGATAGGTGATCTTATTAGACCGGATATTACTGAAATTTGTAAATAGCTCATCCTGTGCCGGCACTTTTGTTGTGTCGAGATTTTCAACGTAAGATATGAGTTTGATACCCAGAGCATTGAAATCATCCCTGTGATTGAATTTTTTTGTCTCGTCCCTGGAAAAAAGCTTCACGGAGTCCATAGGCACTAAATCTCCAAACTGATAGACCAATTTCGGGCCTAGGGAGAACTGTCCGGTATTAAGACCGTCTCTGACTGGTCCGTTATTAACCTCAAGATCATAAAAGACAACCTTAGAAACAAAGGGATAGGTTTTTAAAATAGTATCCACAAATTTCGCTGTAGTAGCGGAGTCGAGGTATCCGTTATAATAAGATATCTCCGGCACTTTATTCTGAAAGAACTCATTATAAGGTTTGATACTTTCTTCTAGTACTTTAACCTTTTCAGAGACAAACTCATTCTCTATAAACTTTTTACTGAAATTATAGGCAAGAAACAGGGACAGGATAAAAAGCACCGAGATTAAGACGATAAATATCAGAATCAGGGAGAAGTTTTTACGGTAGCCGCTGTAATGTTCAGAATGCATAATTTACTATTTGCCCGATAAATTGTTGGACAGGAAATGTTCCAATGCTGTATAAAGTTTCTGACGGACATCTTCACCCTGAGGGGAAAACTCGCTGTATTCTTTTTCCAGATAAGTCACTTCTACATTTCTTTTCTTCAGCTCTTTAACAAATTGAATGGCCTCTCCCGAATTACTTCTCGGATCCTGCGGGTTTTGTGCGATAAACACAGGAACCTGGATTTTATCGGCATGAAACACCGGAGATGCCTGACGCATATAGTCCACTTCTGTTACCGGATTTCCAATAATTTCGTAATACATCTGCAGATTTGGTGTTAAAAATGGTGGAATTGATTTTAAATAACTGAATAAATTAATGACTCCTGAATTCGACCCGCCACAAACATACATACCCGGACTTGAATATAAGCTATTTAAGGCAATATAGCCACCAAAGCCTGTCCCATAAATAGCGATTTTGGATGGATTCGCAACTCCTTCATTAATCAGCCATTTCACGCCGTCATGAATATCTTCCTGAATTTTACCACCCCATTGTTTAAACCCTGCTGCCATGAAGTTCTTACCATATCCCGATGATCCCCGGTAATTCATCTGAAAGACAGCATATCCACGGTTGGCCAAAAACTTAACTTCAGCATTATATTCCCAGATATTTCTATTTCCCGGACCATTGTGCGGCAATACTACTACTGGTAAATTAACTGGATTCCGATGTTGTGGCAAGGTAAGATAACCCTGGATCTTCAGACCATCACGCGCCTTAAAAGTAACAGGCTTCATTTCATTCATCTCCGATTCTTTGATCACCGGATTAAAGTCGCTAAGCTTACGCACATTCTGTTTCTTCACATCATACAGGTAATAAGAGCCTGGATTCCTGTCGGTAAATGTTCTAACCACATACAGGTTCTCGGCAATATCACGATCAATAATCCGGGATTCCGTACCTGGCAAAAGCTGATCCAGTTTGCTGTACAGCTTCTTTGCATTGCTATCCAGATAGAATTTTTCTTTCTTCCAGGTCTCACAAATCACAAAGGAGAACTTCTTCTTAGAGGATGAGTATTGTGCATCTACGACGTTAAGCGTATCATTACTAAAGAGTACTTTACTTTCTTTTCCTTTATTACAGTCTATCTCTACAAGCGCGCATTTATCTCTGTTTACATCAGAAATAGCATAAACTATATTCGGATTCTGTTCTGAAATAGATAATGGTTTAAAGGTAGATTTAAAATTATTCGTCACCACGGCTTTAAACGGTTGATTTTCTTTCTCCCTGTACCACAACGTCTGATTCACACCATCGCTGGATGTAGCAAGCCTCAGGTTTCCTTTTGAATCAGTAAACCAATCAATAATATTACCGGGATTCCGCGCCGCCATATCCATCTTCCCGTTTCTGACATTTAAGCGATAGACATCAAATACCGAAGAATCCCTGCGGTTAGATGAAACTAACAGATATTTTTCGTCTATCAGTTTTTCTTTGAGTACGCGCATACGACTCCTGCCATTATTACTTAACTGACGTTCATTGTCGCCGTTTCGGTCTATTATAAAAATATCCGAAAATCGCTCCGCTCCTGCTTTCTCTTTATAATAAATTAGTTCTTCATTACTAACCCAGAAATAATATTTAATATTTTTTTCTTCGAATTTCGTGATCTGCTCTGTCGTCCCTGTAGCGAGATCTTCTACAAAAAGATTTTGCTTTTTACCTTGTACCTGCACAAAGGATAATTTCTTCCCATCGGGAGAGATACTGTATAAACTCTTATCCAGAGATTTAAAAAAGTCAGCTACAGGGATTATCCTTACTGTTTTTTCCGGTTTGCAGGCATTGCAGAATAGCAGGAAGAGAACCGGCAACAGTAGTTTAAGCTTTACATTCATAGCATAGTGTAGCGTGCAAAAATACATAACGGCTTTTGTGTATTATTGGAGTACACCAATATTGTTACTTTTCTAACTCCGTTAATAGTTCAAAATAATGAAATTTCATTTGAAGCAAAACAAAAGTACGTAACAATTAAAATACGTGCATTTTTATATACACATTGGCATTGAGTTTTTCGTGCCTTCGGGAGAATTATGAACATAGAAATCACCTATCAAATGGATTCAATATGATATATTTGCAACATGCTATTATACAACGCAACTTTAATTATTGAAGAGGCTTCAGCCGGAGCCTGGATGCAATGGATGCAGGGAGAATACCTGCCTGAACTAATGGAAACTGGCCTGTTCATTTCTAAACGTTTACTAAAGGTAGTAGATTCACCAAACGAAGGACTTACCTATTGTGTGCAATTTATTGCAGAAAATCAGGAAGCATGCGATATTTATCAAAATGACTATGCACCTGCGTTTATTGAACGGATGAATATCATGTTCAAGGACAAATATGTATCCTTTAACACCATTATGGAATTTATAGATTAATAATATGAATATAATCCCTACTCCTATACATGACCTGTATGTTATCGAACCTAAAGTATGGCAGGATAACAGAGGTTATTTTTTCGAAAGCTACAATGCTAAAGTACTGGCAGAAGCCGGAATTAAAGCAGAGTTTGTACAAGATAATCAGAGCTTTTCACAGAAAGGCACACTCAGAGGTATGCATGCTCAGAACTTCCCCTCTCCACAGGGTAAATTAGTTAGAGTGATTCAGGGCAAAGTGCTGGATGTAGCAGTTGATATCAGAAAAAATTCTACAACCTATGGTAAGAATTTCAGTGTTGAACTTAGCGGCGAAAACAACAAACAGCTATGGGTTCCGCCTGGATTTCTACATGGTTTTTTAACCTTAGAAGACAACACTATTTTCAGTTACAAAGTGACCGGATATTTTGATAAAGGTGCGGAGATCGGTGTAATGTGGAATGATAAGGATCTGAATATTGACTGGACGAGTCATTTAGCTGAATCTGAATTTTTACTTTCTGATAAAGACCGTGTACTGGCTTCATTCGATGATCTGGAAAGTCCATTCTAATAGCTTTACCGTAAGTCTTCAACATAAAAGATAACGAATCATTTTCCTATAAAACAAAAGCGGCTGTATCATTTTTCATTTAATGATACAGCCGCTTTTGTTTTATAGTTTATAACACGATTATTGCTTAATCAAATTATATAATTCATCCAATTTTGGTGATAATACCACCTCGATTCTCCTGTTTCTGCTTCGGCCGTCCGCTGACGAATTAGATTCCAAAGGCTGGAATTCTCCTTTTCCAGTGGCAGTTAACCGAACCCCGGGAACTTTTTCATTCTCAGTTAGAAAACGAACTACCGAAGTGGACCGTAGCACACTCAGATCCCAGTTATCTTTGATCTGCCCCAGATTATTTATTTTCTGCGAATCAGTATGGCCTTCGACAGCAATAATGATCTCAGGCTGTTCTTTCAATACTTTAGCAAGCTGAGTCAAGGCTTGTTTCCCCTTCTCATCAATAACGATACTGCCGGATGGGAACAATAACTTATCCATCAGCGAAACATATACTTTACCGTCTTTCATCTCAACTGTCAGCCCGCTTTTTGTAAAGCCTAATAAAGCCTGCTGTAGTTTCTCTTTGAGCTGATTTGTTGCTTCATCACGTTTGCGTAATACATCTTCGACTTCTTTCAGCCTTTGTTCACGTTTTTTAAGGTCATCAGACAGCTTACTAATTGCTGATGAACTGTTACTCTTGAGTGTTTTATACTTGCCGTCTACATCTTTATATTTGCCGCCTAATTCATTCAGCTTACCATATAAGTCTGCTGTATCCTGCTTCAAACGTCCGATAGTCTTTTCAAGGCTTTCATTGGAGTTCCTTGCGCTGCCCAGATCTGTATTGAGAGAGTCTCTATTCGCCAGCAAAGCTTTATATTTTTTAGGGGACATTACAACACATGACGTAAATGCACTCACCATTAATCCAACGGCAGAAAATAGAAAAATTCGTTTAATCATCTTATTTATTGGTCTAATGCTTTTCTGAGGAAGGAAACAAAAGGATAGACTCCCTGAAAAGCTTTTTTTAATTGATTGTTTATTTCGGGTTTAAAAAGGTCAGTATCGGAAATCGGAAATGAAGCTATAAAACTCTTCAATCTTAAATAATCAATCATAGGATTTTCCGGATCATATCCTTTGGGAGCTTTCTTCAGCGTATCGGAGTAAGATAACTCAAACTGACTGCTGAATTGCTTCTCATTGACAATTTCCTGAAACTCTTCTGCACTATAATCAATCTCTTCTCTAATGAGTTTCAAATCTGAAGCCTGTGGCATCCAGGATCCTGCTGCGAAAAATGAATTGCCAGGCTGGATGTGAAGGTAGTAATCGGGTCCTCCATTTTGTTTTACAGCAAAAGAAATCCCATAATTATTCTTATAAGGATCTTTATTCTTACTAAAACGGACATCTCTATAGATCCGCATCAGGCACTTTTTAGGATTAGTTTCCAGTGGAAAAGCGGGGTCGGCAGCTGCAAGTAAGGGAATCAACTCTTCGACCCAATTAAGGACGTCCTCTCTTGCCACTTCATAACGGGGTTTATGGATTGCAAACCACTCTCTATTGTTATTGGCAGCGAGTTCCACTAAAAAATTAAGGCTTTCAGGTTTAATCATGGTCTGTCATATATTGGATTGTAACCGATTCTCGGGGAGAGCCAGTGCAATAAAATAATTCGGGAATATCTGTAATTAAATGGGGAAAGCAGAAAACAGCCTCCAAAAATAACGGAAACATATAACCATAGAGAATCGAACTCCAGATTACCGCCAGAAAATATATAGGTCGCAAAGCCTGTAGCGATCATCTCAGTTACATTCATAGCATAGCTGACATACATCGCCGCATAAAAGTATCCAGGTTCAATTTCATAGCGCTGTCCGCAATGACCGCAATTCTCGTTCGTACGCTGTAAATTAAATCCATACAGGTTTCCAGTAAATATGTCGCCTCTTCTGCAGTGCGGACATTTTCCGTTAATTACTGCCGATAGCTTTGTGGTTTTTACCATATCCGGCAACCGATCAGGAGCTTTGCGTAAACTTTGAAGTACGATACTTTTTATACCATAAAACACCGATACCAGCAATTAAGATATATGGAATAACCAGCAGATAAACAATGCCAGTATTTAATCCCTTTCCCTGTGTATTACCATTCTTAGTACCTTGTTCAGCACTGATCGAACACATAGCACATTGCGCAGAGGCAGTTGAAATTCCAGTGCCGATAAAAGCACTGCAGAAAAGCAGACAGATAATTAAAAACTTTTTCATGTGTATGATATTTTTTAATTCAAAGCAAACCATGCGGTATATATAATCTCAGCTTATAATAAGCCTATTGGCATGACAACAAATATAAACTTTATAGCATTCAGATAGCAAGGGGCGATTCACACAGTGATGTCAAAAAAGAACTGTATCCGCTAATTATACTAATCTTAAAAGTTATAGTATGGACTGATCATCAAGTATACAATAACTCCCGATACAGCAACATATAACCAAACAGGAAATGCCCATCTTACGATCTTACGGTGACGCTCAACCTGCATACTGAAACCGCGCAGGAAACTCACCAGAATAAGTGGCAACACAATTACAGCAAGAATGATGTGGGTAATTAGAATAAAGAAGTAAATCATTCGCGTAGCGCCTACTGCCGCGAGTTCAGCTGCATCTAAAATCCCATTATGGTCAATATCACCATATTTGGTGTCTTTCTCGTATAGGTGAAAGAGAATATAGAATATAAGAAACACTGCAGACAACATAAATGTAATTATGTTGGTGATTTTATGGGCCTGAATATTTTTCTTCTTGATAAAGATCAGGGAAATTACAAGTAATACAGCACAGGTTGCGTTGATACCGCCAATCAAATGTGGCAGCAAATAAATAAATGAAGGTTTTGTTTCCGGTGCCGGAACAAGCTTCAATGCAATTACGACAACAAGTACTACTGCAGTCACAATCCAGATGAGACGCAGGAAAAATTTATCATTTAAAGTAGTCATGTTTAGCTAAATTGTTGGGCATTATCTGCCATCACGGACATTTCTGAGTTCTTCAGCAATAAGAACTTTAATTTCATCATCGAGTTTAGAGAGTGCTTCCTGGTTAGTCGCATCGTAATACCCCCGGATTCTATGCTGTGGGTCCAGTAGTACAAAAAGGTTACTGTATATAAACTTCTTCTCACCATTCTCTATACCCTGGTGAGCATCTATATAAAGTCCCTTATTAATCCATTGATAGATTTCCGTACTGTCTCCTGATAACAAATCCCATTTACCGGCATTCGCACCAATTTTGTCAGCATATTTTTTCAATTCTGAAGGTTTATCTGCAACCGGATCTATACTTAAGCTTATCGCATGAACCAGTGGATTCTTCCTATAAGTGTTCATATAGTTTTTCATTGCCTTACCGGCAAATTCAACTGCATAGTTATCACCCTGTGTGTAAAATAGATTCAGCACTATAATCTTTCCTTCATACGACTTCCAGGTTACACTGTCAGCAGCTTGATTCAACAATTTAAAGTCGGGAAGCATATGATAGATAGTGTCAGGAATTTGTTTGCCCATTTTGGAATGGAAAGTCGATGCAACCTCTTTAGGGCCAAAAAAAGGCAAAGGCTTATACCGGTTTTTACCTTCTTTAACGAGTGCATAATATAAAAATCCTGGTACCGCTAAAATCGATACCAGGATTAATACTTTCTTTATTGAAGTTAACCTCATGGATGAAGTGACATGTGTAAATGAAGATACCCGCCTTCTATAAGCATTAGAACAATGAAGTATATAATAAATATAAAGGCTAGCCCAAGCGCGAGCTGTAGACCGGTTTTTTCAAACTTAAGGTGCATAAAGTAAGCAACGATATAATATGCTTTCAGAATTGTAAGTAAAATATAAAGAA
This sequence comes from Pedobacter antarcticus, assembly GCF_900112985.1. Lineage (GTDB taxonomy): Bacteria > Bacteroidota > Bacteroidia > Sphingobacteriales > Sphingobacteriaceae > Pedobacter > Pedobacter antarcticus. Next base: position 522,416 of record NZ_FONS01000002.1, on the reverse strand, counting down.
CGTTACCTGTCGTATGTCCCATCATACCTTTTGGCAAAATAACCAGGGCTATGATAAATTCAACTACCGTAATACCTAACAGGATAAAAAATACCTGCCAGATTTTAGATTTGCTTAGACCAGCATGCTCATCATGTGCATGTTCTTCTGTATTTTGTATGTTATGTTCAGACATGTGATTAAGATTAAAGATGGAAAATTATACTAGGTAGAAGAAGGTAAATACGAATACCCAAACCAAGTCAACAAAGTGCCAGTAAAGTCCAACTTTCTCAACCATGAGGTAATGACCACGTTTTTCAAATGTACCGTTCATCGCCATAATCAGAATGATAATATTTAAAAGGACACCCGTAAATACGTGGAAACCGTGAAAACCGGTGATCGTAAAGAATAAGTTAGCAAACTGTAATGCAGAAACATTGGAAACCGGGCCTACAAAGAAATCCTGTAACCTATCAGCTGCAGGAATAGATCCCCACCAGAAGCCTTCATGGTGTAAGTGACTCCACTCCAATGCCTGACAGCCAAGGAACATGAAACCACCGATAATTGTAGCGACCATCCAGCCTACAACTTCTTTTTTCGCCATTCTATGACCAGCTTCTACAGCAAGAACCATAGTAACTGAACTCATAATCAGGATAAAAGTCATGATACCTACAAACACCAAAGGCGCACCTGTATCCACAATACCCGGGATAGATTGGAAAACCAGATCCGGATCAGGCCATGTAAACTTAGAGAAACGTTGAGCTCCGTAGTATACTAATAAGGAAGAGAATGTAAATGCATCAGATAGCAAGAAAAACCACATCATTATTTTTCCGTATTCTACCGACCACGGTGAACGGCCGCCACTCCATGGAGTAGTTTTTACCTGATCTAATTGTGATAATGAATTCATTTTAAAAATTGTAATAGTTTGTTAAAAAGTCTAACTGTTCAAAAGTAAAAAAACATAAAGATATATCCATAATATATCTATAAAATGCCAAAATATAGAAGCAATTTCAATACGATAAACCGCATTCTCCTGCGGAACCTTAGTATAAGATCCCCAAAGGCTGTTTAAAATAAAACAAACGCCTGCAAAGATATGCAGTAAGTGCATTCCGGAAACAATGTAAATGACCGAAATTGCAGCATTGTTATTAACTAATGTCGCTCCGGTCTGATATAAAGCAGACCATGCATCGACCTGTAAATAACCAAATCCAAGTCCGAGTGCTAATGTAACCCAAAGCAGGCTCCTTTGTGCACTAATATTCTGCTGACGTACAGCACGAGCTGCAAAAAACAGACAAATACTACTTAGAACAAGTACCAATGTACTGTAAGTGAACATATCCGGTAAAACCAGACCATGTCCTTTGCCCTTAGATGCTGCAAAAACGATGTAATAACTCGTAAATCCTCCAAACATAATTGTCGAAGAAACTACAAACAGCCAGAGTACGAATTTCTTGGCTTTGGTTGAAGATTGTAAATCGTGTTCTACATCTTCCTGTTTTAATGTATGTACCATATTATTTACCTATAAAATCAAATAACAAAATCAATTGAACCAATGGGATATAAAAGAATGAAGCAAACATAACTTTTCTCGCACTTTCGATATCCAGGTTTACCAGCAGCTTATAAGCATACCAAAGGAACCATAACCCTGCAATCAGGGAAAACCCAGCAATATAATACCCACCGAATCCGTAAAATGTGGGCATCAGACTAACCGGAATCAAGACTAACGCACTAATAAATACAAATGCAGCGCTAACGCGATCACGTTTCTTTGTCGGCAGCAAACGGAATCCAGCCTTTTTGTAATCATCATCCAGCACCCATGCTATAGCCCAGAAATGTGGGAACTGCCATACGAACTGAACTAAAAATAATATCCCTGCTATTTCATAATCAATAGGCAAGAAGTGTTTAACATGCCCCATTGCAGCTAAGTAGCCGATAAGTGGGGGTAACGCTCCTGGAATAGCACCGACAAATACGGCAATAGGAGATTTTCTTTTTAAAGGTGTATAAGCAAATGCGTATAACAGGATAGAAAAGACAGAGATCAGTCCGGTTTCAAGGTTTAGTTTACCAAGTAACCAGGTACCGAACATCCCCATAATAAGTCCCATAACCAAACCCTGCCCGGTTGTCATTCTGCCAGCAGGCATCGGACGGTCCTTTGTACGGGTCATTAGCTTATCCAGGTCCTTTTCAATAATCTCATTAAAACAATTCGCAGCACCGGTGACAAGAAACCCACCCACAACCAGGATTAACCAGTTGCCCCAGTCAATTCCTGGAATTTCACCTCTGGCAACCTGCATTCTGGATCCAATCAAAAAAGTAATGGAAGCAGAAAACACAACCAGAAATGTAAGTCTGAATTTGATGAGTTTAGATAGATCTGAGAAAAATAATTTCAATTCCTGTATGTTTAATATTATTGATTGTAAGTCCGTGTGCGGTATACCTGTAAAAAGAGGTAAAACTGCAGGGTAAACAGTACTGTTGAGAACACTAAGTGCGTTGCCTGAGCGAAAGGAGGCAGTGCAAAGTTAGACAATATTAATCCACTTGCAATCTGAATCAGCAAAACTAGTATGATCATATTAGACATTCTCAATTCTTTGGCTTTACCCCCAAATTTGTTCATCATCAACTGATAAATCACCACATTAGCGACCACCACAAAAATAGCGAGATCCCGGTGATACTGAAAAATGGCACCTGTTTTAGCAACCCATGTATTCCGCTGTTCATAGAGTAAATTTCTGGAAACCTCATCAATAGCTTCTCGCACTTCAGTACCAAAAACAATCTGAATAATGCTGAGAATAACCGAAACCGACACTAATAGTTTTAGCCAGCCTGTACCAGATATAATGATGGTGCGTTCCCTGTTTAAACTATCCGCATAAAAATGCGTATAAACCAAAATGGCAAGAATCACTATGGCCAACAGCATATGCACGGTTACAATCCAGGCAACCAGATTTGTAGAAACAACAATTGAACCAAGCCAGGCCTGAATAATAACAATCACAACATTCAGCAAGCTCAGGACAATAAGCCTATTGGCTTTTCCCTTATACGCGAAAGAACAAATGACGAGTCCGACCAACAAAAACCCTGTAACGGCACCTGTAAGCCTATTAATATACTCGGTCCAGGTTTTGGCGACGTTAAACTCTTCCGGAACGGCGATTGTCTCATCATGGCGGATACTGTTAGCCAGATGAGATTTACCCATTTTATCAAGCAGCTTTGCGAAACGCTCGTTTTTAGCAATCCTTCCAGCTACATACTTCTCTTTATAATCCTGGGGCAACTGATCAACAGAGGTCGGCGGAATATACTGATCAAAGCACTTAGGCCAGTCAGGACAGCCCATTCCGGAACCCGTACTGCGGACAACTGCACCCGCTAGAATGAGCACCAGTGTGACGATTAAAGTTATCAGGTTAAGCCGGATAAATCTATTTTCAGATTTAGTAACCATGTAGTTGAAAAGGTTAAAAAAAATGAGGTTACTGAACTAAGTATAAACTCAACCAGATAACCTCATTCATTATTTTATATTGGAATTAGTGCTGTTCGCGCACAATACCGTTAGCAGCATCCCATTCTCTCTGGATACGCTCAGACTCAGCATTACCTTCAAAATCATGAGGCATGTTTGAATGCATCGTTTGAGAATAAGGAACAGTTTGAGGAATGAAATCTTCTTCTGCACCAGGTTTACTGTAATCATATGGCCAACGGTGAACTGTTGGAATTTCTCCCGGCCAGTTACCATGGATATGCTCAACAGGCGTAGTCCATTCCAATGTATTAGATTCCCAAGGATTCTGTGTAGCTTTTTTACCTTTAAAAATTGAGTAGAAGAAGTTAAACAGGAATGCTACTTGTGCCAGAGCCGCTACAATCGCTGCCCAGGTTACAAATACGTTAACGGTAACCCATTTCTGCATAAATTCAAACTCAGTGAAGGCATAGTAACGACGCGGAACACCGTCAAGACCTAAGAAGTGTAATGGGAAGAATACCAGGTATGCACAAATAAAAGTAAGCCAGAAGTGCAGGTAACCTAATTTAGCATTCATCATTCTACCGAACATCTTAGGGAACCAGTGATAAACACCAGCAAGCATACCGAAGATTGCAGCAGACCCCATTACCAAGTGAAAGTGAGCAACAACAAAGTAAGTATCATGCAGGTTAATATCCAGTGAAGCATTACCCAGGAAGATACCTGTTAAACCACCAGAGATAAAGAATGAAACCATACCGATTGCACAAAGCATCGCTGGAGTGAACCTGATATTACCGCGCCACAAAGTAGCCAGATAGTTGAATGTTTTTACTGCAGAAGGAACCGCAATAATTAAAGTCGTGATCATAAATACACCGCCCAGTAATGGATTCATACCCGTTACAAACATGTGGTGACCCCATACGATAAATGATAACACTGTAATACCGATCAGTGAGTAAACCATCGCATGGTAACCAAAGATTGGTTTTCTTGAGTTCACAGAGATAACCTCAGAAGAAATACCTAATGCAGGCATAATTACAATATATACCTCTGGGTGACCAAGGAACCAGAATAAATGCTGCCAAAGAATTGGAGAACCACCTTCATTCGGTAACACCTGTGTACCCATTACGATATCAGAAAGATAGAAACTTGTACCGAAACTACGGTCAAAGATTAACAGAACAACACCAGCAACTAATACAGGGAAAGATAACACTCCCAGAATAGCTGTCAGGAAGAAAGCCCAGATAGTTAATGGCATTTTCCAAAGATCCATACCTTTAGTACGCATGTTTAATACAGTACTGATATAGTTGATACCACCCATTAGCTGAGAAGCAACAAATAAGACCATACTAATTAACCACAAAGTCATACCCATGGCTGAACCAGAAATAGCTTTTGGAATAGCAGATAACGGCGGATAAACTGTCCATCCGGCACTCGCAGGTCCAGTTTCAATAAAGAATGAAGCCATCATAATTACACAGGCTACAAAGAATAACCAGTATGAAAGCATGTTCATGAAAGGCGAAGCCATATCCCGTACACCTAGCTGAAGCGGAATTAATAAGTTACTGAATGTACCACTCAATCCGGCAGTCAGTACAAAGAATACCATGATGGTACCGTGAATGGTAACCAGGGCAAGGTAAAAATCAGGTTTGATCCTTCCTCCTTCTGCCCATTTACCTAAAAAGGTCTCTAAAATAGGGAAACTTTTATCTGGCCATGCTAATTGCAAACGGAATAAAATCGACAATCCCATGGCAATAACAGCCATAACGATACCAGTTATTAAAAACTGTTTAGCGATCATCTTGTGATCCTGGCTAAAAATGTACTTCGTTATAAAAGTTTCCTTGTGATGACCATGATCGTGTCCGTCATGATGATCATTGTTATGTGTATCGTGTAATGTTATAGTTGACATAATGCGCTATTCCAGTATAATTATTTTTTTAAAGCCGGTTTGTTCATTGCTACAGCAGAAGAATCTTTGCCAGCAGTTGCAGTACTATCAGCAGGTGCAGCCGGAGTTGCTCCTGCAGCAGGATCTGCTACTAATGGTAAGTTAAATTCTTTCCTCAGATCATTATTTATAATTAATGGTTGCTCAGCAATCCAGGCGTCATATTCAGCCTGAGAAACAACACGAACAACTTTCTGCATATTATAGTGACCAGATCCACAAATTTTTGAACATAAGAACAAGAATTTAAAAGCTGGATCATTAACCTTTGCCTGCATATCGGCGGTAGTAATTGTAGGCGTAAATTCAAAGTAAGAAGTCATACCGGGAACAGTGTTTAACTGAACTCTGAAATGCGGCATGTAAAAACTGTGTAATACGTCTTTACTAGTTAAGATTAATCTTACCGGTTTATTTACCGGAATAACCATTTCCTCTGCCATTTGGTCATCAAGGTTGTTCTTATCATTAAAGTCCATACCTAAACCATTTGTACCAGTGATCAGTTTGTAGTTTTTCAAACCAACAACACCATCAGCACCAGGATAACGGATAGTCCAGGAGAACTGCTGAGAAGTAACTTCAATGCTTATAGGCTTATTATTAGGGTCTTCAATTTTGTAGAAAATTGATCTCCAGGTCAGGAAGCCCATTAAAACAAGAACAGTTAAAACTAAAGCAGGAACGATAGTCCAGATACGCTCTAAAGCATTGTTATGCGGATAGTAGTAAGCTTTTCTCTTTCCGGAGTGTTTGTAGATATAAGAGAATACAAACAATACAATATGTGTTCCGATGAAAACAATTGTTGTAAGGATCAGTGTAATGTTAAACATCTGATCAATTTTCTTACCATGTTCCGATGCCGCGTCAGGCAGGATCATGCTACCATGAACTGTATATTCAAAATATACACCGCCAAGACCAACTATTAAGAAAAGTATGAAAAGAACCGCATTAATGGTATTCCAGTTGATTCCTTCAGGTTTGTCCTGGGCTTCACGTGTTAACTCATATACCCGTAAAGCTTTACCGATTATTGCTATAAATAAGCAAACCAGTAAAAATAACAGGGTATAAAATGCAACCGATTTGTAAATCGGCAACATATCGATCGGTTTTGCAGCCGTAGCGGCAGCACCGGCGGCAGCTTCTTGTGCAAATGCGCTGGTATTTGCAAACACAGTAACAATCACTGCCAGGGCCGCTATTGTCTTATTGCTTATAAATTTTCTTAAACTCATTTTCTTAAAAGTAGTACGATGTACTTCTACTATACTATTAATTTATATACTCTCTAACCAATAATTACAACTGGTGATTCAGACTCTCTTCAAGGAGAGGATGATTCTTTGCAATCAGCGGGCTCTTACTTAGTGCAGACAGTACTGTAAAGGTAAATAATCCTACAAATCCAATAGCTGTTCCTATCTCAATAATACCAAAACCATTATGTTCTTCTACAGTACCCGGCATGATCATCTGGTAGTAATCTACCCAGTGTCCGCAAAGTACCACTATTGAAACACCTAGTAAGATATTTTCGTGTCTTTTATTGTCACGGTCCATCAGCAGAAGAACCGGAGCAAGGAAGTTCATTACTAAATTCAGGTAGAACCAGAATTTGTAAAACTCAAACCTTTTGTAAAAATACACAGTTTCTTCCGGCATGTTAGCATAATAGATCAACATAAATTGAGCAAACCATACATATGTCCAGAAAATAGAGAAACCAAAGATAAACTGACCAAGGTTGTGCAGGTGGCTATTATTAACCCATTGCATATAACCTGCTTTTCTCAGCAGAATGATAATCACTGCCATAGTAGCAAGACTACTCACCCACATTGCTGCGAAGTTGTACCAGCCGAACATTGTAGAGAACCAGTGAGCCTCAAGAGACATCACGGTATCAAAAGCAAAAATTGGAGTTGTGAATCCGTAGATAACTAAAAATATACAAGAGTACTTGAAACTCTTATTATAAGAAGTTAATCCACCTTCCAGATCCTCGTTGGTAGAAAGTTTAGAAAGTAATAAAGCGAAGAAGCAATATACTCCCAAAAATATTACCTGACGGGCAAGGAAGAAAGGCACATTTAAAAATGCCGATTTACCGTCAATTAATTTATCATAGTTAGGATCCGTCGGGTCGGTAAGACCTGGGGCATTCCAGTGGTGATAAAGGTTATGTGTATAAAGACCAGCTCCGATGATAGCGATTAAAATCACTACTGCAATAGGTAGTACTTTGGCCATAGCCTGAGGTACACGGAGTATAGATGCAGACCAACCTGCCTGTGCGACAAACTGAACAGCTAAAAAGAATGCGCCTGACATACATACACATGCAAAGTAGTACGCCATTAATAACAGGTTGGCAAAAGTCCGTTCATGAAGTCCATGATCAGAAAAACCATAGCCGATACTTGCAAGTCCGATGACAATAGCCACGATACTTAAAGTTTTCGCCTTTCCTGTAAACTCAAACTGCTCAGTAAAATTATAATTGTGAGTTCCCATTTATATCTGCTTTTCTATTGTATTTTTTGTAATTGTTGAACATACATCACGACTTTCCATCTTTGATCTGGAGTTAGCTGAGAAGCATGTGATCCCATGTTATTTAAACCATACATAATTGTATGATAGATTTTGCCTTCGCTCAGATCTGACATAGCACCACCGCGTGATGAAGCAGCGTCACCATGGTAAGCAGGAACTCCGGCATATTTCTCAATTTGTACCAGATGACCTTTACCATCACCATTGTCACCGTGACAAGGACCGCAGAATACGGTATAGTAATGTTTACCAGACAAGAGGTTCTGCTCAGAATGCGGAAGAGGATTCTTCAGGTTTGCACCTGCAGCTTCGTAACCTTCTTTAGTATTTGCATACTCATACTTAACGAACCCTATTGGGTTAGTGTTTGCAGGAGGAGTTTGTGCAGTTTGTCCGTTAGCGAAATTATTGTTCGGCTGATCAGGGTTATAAGCAAGAGGATCATACATATTTCTTGCATATTCCAGTCCTGTACTTTTGTTATCCTTACAGGCTGAAAGCGTCGCAACAAAGGCCAAAAGAACAAATGAGGCTGCAACTATTTTATTCTTATTCATAGCTAATATACTTCCTTTCATTGTGCTTAACTTCAATAGCACCAGCTTCTTTTAATAACCCGTCAATTTTACTGTGTTCTGCATTTTGCTTAGCATCTACAGCGATAATAAATCTATCGTTGGATGCTCTAAGATCCATTACCCTAGGTGATCTACCCGGGAAAAGGTGAGTAGACGCGTAGTAAGCACCAACTAAACCAAATGCACAAAACAGTACAGTTAATTCAAACATAATTGGAATAAAATCCGGTAGAGCCATAGCTGGCTTACCTCCAATATTATGTCTCCAGTCTACCACAGAGGTCAGATAGATCAATGCGAATGCAGATGCTGTACCGGTGATCCCGCAGAAAAATGCGAAAACATCCAGTCTTGATCTTTTAATTCCTAGTTTGGCTTCGATGCCGTGGATAGGCATGGGCGTATATACATCATAAATCGAGATGTTATTCTCCTGTAACTTTTCGATGCCATGCATCATTTCGTCCGGATCGCCGAAACTGCCTAAAATATATTTGATATTACTCATTGTTATATTTTTGCGTATTCTTCTTGTTTAACACTATCAAATTTCTCTAATGATTCTACGTACTCTTTTACCTGAGCTTTATCCAGGTGACCAGATTTAATCTGTTTCAGTTTTTCCTGCTCACTAGAAGACTTAAGAATCATTTTCACCTCTGCGATTGCAATAGAAGGAAGTACTCTCAGGAATAACAGGAATAAAGTAAAGAATACTCCGATTGATCCAACAAATACACTTACGTCAACCCATGTCGGATAGAACATTGCCCAACTTGAAGGCAGGTAATCACGGTGTAATGAAGTTACGATAATTACGAAACGCTCAAACCACATACCAATGTTAACTACGATTGAGAGAATCCAAGTAGCAGTGATGCTTAAACGGATTTTCTTGAACCATAACAACTGAGGAGAAATTACGTTACAAGTCATCATCATCCAGTATGCCCACCAGTAAGGACCGGTTGAACGGTTGACGAAGGCATAAGTTTCGTATTCAGAACCTGAGTACCAGGCGATGAAGAATTCTGTTAAATAAGCCACACCTACGATGGAACCAGTAAGAATGATGATTTTGTTCATCGATTCAATATGGAACATGGTGATGTAGTTCTCAAGACCCAGAACCTTACGTGCGATAAGTAATAACGTTAATACCATCGCGAAACCAGAGAAAATCGCACCGGCAACGAAGTAAGGAGGGAAAATTGTGGTGTGCCATCCCGGGATAACCGAAGTTGCAAAGTCCATGGATACAATTGTATGTACCGAAAGAACCAGTGGCGTTGAGATACCTGCAAGCACAAGTGATACAGTCTCAAAACGTTGCCATGTCTTAACGTTACCGTTCCAGCCGAAAGAGAAAATCGTGTAGATTTTACGGCGAAGACCAGTAGCACGGTCACGAATAGTAGCGATATCCGGTAATAGACCTGTATACCAGAATAGTAAGGATACAGAGAAATAAGTAGAAATCGCAAACATATCCCAAACTAGCGGTGAGTTAAAGTTTACCCATAAAGAACCAAACTGATTTGGTAGAGGTAATACCCAGTAAGCTAACCAGGGACGACCCATGTGGGAAACAACGTATGTTGCGGCGCAAATAACGGCGAAGATGGTCATCGCCTCTGCAGATCTGTTAATTGAGTTCCGCCAGTTTTGACGGAACAGTAAAAGTACAGCTGAAATAAGTGTACCGGCGTGACCGATACCTACCCACCATACGAAGCCGGTAATATCCCAGGCCCATCCTACTGTTTTATTCAGCCCCCATGCGCCGATACCAAACCAGAAGGTATAACTAACGGCTACGAGCCATAAAGTGGCTCCACAAAGGGAGGCAATAAAACCTATCCACCACGCCCTGTTCGGCTTGTTTTCAACCGGAGTTAAAATATCATCCGTAATCTTAGCATACGTGATATTCTGTCCGGTGATTAGTGGTTCTCTTAAAATTGATTCGTTATGTCCTGACATAATGTATTTTCTTTAATATCAGCTTACGCTTGTACTGTTGGTAATGAATCTGTGTTTCTAATTTTTGTCATGTAACCTATACCCGGTTGCGTGTTGATCTCTTCAAGCACATAGTAAACGCGTTCGCTGCGTAATGCTTTTGAAACTTCCGATTCCGGATCATTGCTGTCACCGAAGATAATCGCACCTGCAGAACAAGCCTGCTGGCAAGCCATTTTGATATCGCCATCTTTCAATGGACGCTTCTGCATTTTGGCAGTTAATTTACCATCCTGGATACGTTGGATACACATCGAACATTTTTCCATTACACCTCTTGAACGTGTAGTTACATCAGGGTTAAGTACCAGCTGAGTAAATTCATTGTTCAGGTAGTTATCGAAACGTGAATCATTCCAGTAGTTAAACCAGTTGAAACGACGAACTTTATAAGGACAGTTGTTCGCGCAGTAACGCGTACCTACACAACGGTTATAAGCCATATGGTTCAGACCGTCTGAAGAGTGTGTAGTTGCAAGTACAGGACAAACCGTTTCACAAGGAGCGTGATCACAGTGCTGACATAACATCGGCTGGTGAACAACCGTTACATGGTCAAGGTTGTTCATGTGTGCAATTTCTTTCTCCTCAGAAACGCTCTTATCACCTTCCTGGAAACTATAATAACGATCAATACGTAACCAGTGCATCTCTCTGCGTCTACGTACCTCGTCACGACCAACAACAGGAATGTTGTTTTCTACGTTACAGGCAACCACACATGAACCACAACCAGTACAAGCATTCAGGTCAATAGCCATTACCCAGTTGTTACCAGGAGTTTCCCATTTATCCCAAAGATCGTACGATTTATGACCGTGTTTAGCATTACCGGCAGAAGGATTTTTCACAAATTCAGTGAAAGTAGCTTCGCGGATGATATTTCTACCCTCGAAAGAGTGGTGTGTTTGTGTTTGTGCTAATTCATAAGTAGCGCCGGTTTTACTGATTGTAACCGTAGTTGCATACTGTAAAGTACCGTTGCTGAATGAAAGGAATGGGAATGCATTTTTACCTACATTGTCGCCAGCCTTACCAGCTTTGGTACGCCCGTAACCTAATGCGATAGAAACAGTACCCTGAGCCTGACCCGGCTGAACTAATACCGGTAAAGTAATTGTATAACCATTACTTCCTTTTACTTCAACTACATCAAATTCTTTCAGTTCCAGTTTCTCGGCGAACTTAGGCGCGATAGCTACATAGTTATCCCAGGTAACTTTTGAAACAGGATCAGGTAATTCCTGAAGGAATGCGTTGTTAGCGTAACGACCGTCACGCATACCTGTACTTTCATAAACATGAAGTTCAATATCTTTCGCCAGCGCTTTGCTGCTGTTAGCGATTGAAGTTGCGACTGCATCCAGAGAAAGATTGAAAGTATAAGCACCTGCAGGTTTAGCAGCAGCCGTGAAAGTACCGCTTTGCAATAACTCATTCCAGGATTTACCCAGAACAGGTAGTATATTTTTCTCCCAGTTACCACGAACATACTGGTAATAATCAGTAACAGGAGCTTTAGACCAGATTAGTAAACTCTGCTCAGCCTGACGTGCATTGAAAACAGGATTGATGGTTGGCTGAACGATAGAATAATTTCCTTCGTAGCTATTGGCATCACCCCATGATTCAAGGTAGTTCAGATTAATTGCGATAGCGTCACAAAGCTCAGCAGTTTCATCTCTGCGGTCGGAGAAAGAAACCTTTAAAGGTACCTTACTTAAACCATCAGTAAATGCTTTTGCGTTAAGTGCGTCATAAGCAGGATTAGTACCCAGGAAGAACACAGCAGCAACTTCGCCTCTGCTCATCTCATTCAGTAACTCTGCGAATTCAGCATCATTTCCAGCATAACGTTTCGAAGGATTGTCAAGATCTATTGTCGTACCATAACTACCGATAATGGAGTTAATTGCGTTTACAAGGATCTGCGTAGACACATCATTAGAACCGCAAACCACTAGGGCTTTTCCTTTTTGCTGTAATAATTCTTTTGCAACTAATTTTAATGCTTTATCAGCAGTTGCATTATTAGGTAATGCAGCGCCAGCAAGCACTGCTTTTTCAGCCAATGCATTATATAAAGCAAGTAAAGCCGGACCCTGTTCTGATAATTTCAGCGGGATACGGGTATCGGCGTTGGTACCAGTCATGCTCATTCCTGTTTCGAACTGGAAGTGACGTGACATTTTACCTTTAGCCAGGGATTTATTATTTCTGTTGGAAACATATTGAGCAGTGTGTTCTTCACCACTGATCCATGTACCCAGGAAGTCAGCTCCGAAACTTACGATCAGGTCTGCCTTGTCAAAATTATATTTAGGAATTACTGCTTTACCAAAGCTATTTTCATTTGCTTTAATAATACCTGTGTAGGAAACCGCGTCATATTGAACATGTTTGGTTGCCGGGTATGCCGCAGTAAAATCTGCAACAACAGCTTTAGTAGAAGGACTGTTTACTGAAGAAGAAACAATTCTGATTTTCTTTCCTGAAGCATTAGCCTTAGCTAATTCAGCGGCAACAAAAGCATCGAGTTTTTCCCAGGTAGTTTCTTCATTTTTTAATACCGGTGCTTTCAGTTTTGAAACATCATACAGGTCTAGAACGGATGCCTGAGCCTGAGCGTCAGTACCCTGATTAAAGACACCTGCACCAGGATTCGGTTCAATCTTGATCGGACGACCTTCTCTGGTTTTAACCAGAACAGGCTGACCATTGAAACTTGATACATAATAATTCGGGATACCCGGAATTACTTCTTCAGGTTTAATCAGGTAAGGTACAGCTTTGTGTACGGGAGCTGGCTGACAAGCCGCTAACGTAACTGCACCAAGACCAAAGCCTAAGGCTTTTAAAAAGTCACGGCGAGGAGTTACTGTACTTAATCCTGCTTCATTTAAAACATCTTCTATTGGAAGCGGCTCTGCGAATTCGTTTTTATTGCTTTCCACAAATTCAGAGGTCTTGTTAAATTCCTCTAAGCCTTTCCAGTATTTTTTATTGCTTTCCATTTAAGCTATATTACTGTTTATCGAACGTTCTTTACTAAACTCTATTAATAGTGACATTTACCGCATTCCATTCCACCTAATAATGCAGGTGTAACTTTTTCACCCTTTTTGATCTTCTCGTGAGCTTCGATCACTTTGGTGTAGTATGCGTTGTCTTTAACTTCCAGCTGGGTATCTTTGTGACAGTTGATACACCATTTCATAGTCAGTGGAGAATACTGGTAGATTTCTTCCATTGTATTTACCGGACCATGGCATGCAAAACATACAGGCTCGTTAGGTTTTAATCCTTTTTCTTTACGGATAGCTTCTTCAGCAACTACAACGTGTTGTGAGTGATTGAAGTAAGCGAAATCAGGAAGATTATGTACACGAATCCATTCAACTGGTTTTTCTTTAGACTTGTCATAAGACATGTTGTCTGCATCATAACCCAGGGCATTGTAGATTTTCTGAATCTCAGGAGAGATGTTACCATCATGGTTATCTCTACCCTGAACCTGTTTGTGACAGTTCATACAAACATTCAGCGAAGGGATAGTTGCATTTTTAGACTCAAATGCACCAGCATGGCAATATTGACAGTCAATCTGATTTACACCTGCGTGCAATTCGTGAGAGAATTTAATCGGTTGTGTTGGTTGGTATCCAGTATGAACACCTGTGTTCCACATACCCATCCATCCGAAAGAACCTAAACTGATTACCAGACACAGGATAAAGAAGAATACGAATTTCTTGTTTTTAAATAACTGACCGATACCGGCAGCCATAGAAACATTCTCTTCCTCGATAATTTCAACGCCTTGTTTTTTCAGGATCAGTCTTTCCAGCATTTTAATCGCTCTTCCTAAAATAATAAGGATTGCGATAGAGATCAGGATAACAGCAACGATACCTGCGATAGAGAAACTCGAAACCTCATCAGAAGCACCAGCGCCTGCTGCAACTTCACCTTCTTTTTTCGGCTCACCTGCTTTGACGTAAGCAAGGATACTTTTAATCTGATCCGGTGTTAAGGTCGGGAATGCAGTCATATCTGCGTTCGGGTTCCATTTAGAAGCTTCAACAGCCTCTTTGTCACCTGAAGCGATAAAAGCAGGAGCGTTGTTGATCCATTTGATCAAGAATTCTTCACTTTTAGTCGGGATCAGCGGCTGTAATGCCGGACCAATCAAATCACGGTCAAGGGCGTGGCATGAAGTACATTTTTCCTTGAAGATTTTTCTACCTTCTACTGCGTCTTGTGCTTTTGTACCAGAAACGATTAAAACAGATAGAGCCGTAAACATAAATGCCGACTTCCAAACTCTTCTAATGATCAATGAGATATTCCTCATAATGAGTATTTTATGCTATTTTTTAAAAAACTGTAATAAACGCTATTGATGTTTAAACTCTTGTTCGCCACCAAAACGTCCACAAAAGTAAAATTTATTAAGTTACCAATGACAAAGAAATGACAGTAAATACAATTTATAATCATTCTAAATATTTGCATTTTATGGCTTTAAACGAAGAAAACAGCCGAATTTCTTCGTCCGGCTGTTTTCTCCTTTAGCCAATTTTTTTTCCAGGATTTTGGAAATTAATTACATTTTTAATATCCAGGCAAAAATCAATGGAGCGACGATAGTTGCGTCCGATTCCACAATAAATTTCGGTGTGTTAATATCCAGTTTTCCCCAGGTGATTTTTTCGTTTGGAACAGCACCTGAATAAGACCCGTAAGAGGTCGTAGAATCAGAGATCTGGCAGAAGTAGCTCCAGAATGGAATATTTTCCATTTCCATATCCTGATATAACATTGGCACCACACAAATCGGGAAGTCACCTGCAATACCACCACCGATCTGGAAGAACCCGATACCTTTACCAGCACTGTTCTGAATATACCAGTCAGCCAGGTAGCCCATATACTCGATACCGCTTTTCATGGTGCTTGCTTTCAGCTCACCTTTCATCACATAAGACGCGAAGATATTACCCATGGTTGAGTCTTCCCATCCCGGTACAACGATCGGCAGATTTTTTTCTGCAGCCGCAAGCATCCAGGAGTTCTTAGGATCGATCTCATAATATTGTTCCAAATCGCCGCTCAGCAACATCTTGTACATATATTCATGTGGGAAGAAACGCTCACCTGCTTCTTCTGCATCTTTCCATATCTTGTGGATATGTTTTTGCAACCTTCTAAAAGCTTCTTCTTCAGGAATACAAGTATCCGTAACACGGTTATAGTGATTTTCCAAAAGATCCCATTCATCCTGCGGACTCAGGTCACGGTAATTCGGAACACGTTTATAGTGTGAATGCGCAACAAGGTTCATGATATCCTCCTCCAGGTTGGCACCGGTACAGGAGATGATAGAAACTTTATCCTGACGGATCATTTCAGCAAGGGAAATTCCCAGTTCAGCTGTACTCATCGCACCGGCAAGAGTAATCATCATTTTACCGCCTTCATCCAAATGCGTTTCATAGCCTTTAGCCGCATCCATCATAGCAGCTGCGTTGAAATGGAGATAATTAGTCTCCATAAATTTAGAAATTGGTCCTCTTGTTACACTCATGTTAAATAAATTATATTGTTGCTTAGTTTTGTTTATGCAAATCCTTCCAGACAGAAGAACCGCAAACGTTCATTTATGTTTGTATCTAAAAATCAGGCCATTAGATTATATAAATTATAAAAACATACAATAAAGGGCTCTGAGCCGCAAAAATAGGGAATTTATATGAATTAAGTATGTCCCGGACAGGAACCTGGAATAGTAGCCGCCCCCTTTAACTGCCAATACTGCCTTTTATTTTTTTTAACAAAAAATAAGTTGTCAGAACCTGCATTAAAAGCAGTTTCAACAGAATTTTCTCTTTTATTTAGAATCTTTATAAATAATATGCTAAGTTTGAAAATACGCTTAAAAGAAGAGCTTATGTGCAAAACTATAGTCCTCAGTACCCAGGAAGATTCAGCGGTATCCCATTGCCCGTCCTGCCACGTTATTTATGTATGGCATAAAAATCTAATGTTAAATTTTAGTGAACAGGACTTTATGAGTTTTAAATCTATGCTGGATGAATACCGGTATTGCGAATCAGGAATGCCATTTCCCGATCAGCGCGAGAGAATATTACTTCACACACCACATGAGGACATCAGTTTTGCCTTCACACAAGAAGAACTCCTTCAACTGCTTAAGTTGCTTGATGAAGCATTGTTCATGAAAGAAGTCTATACGCTGATGAGAACTGAGCCCGGATTCCGTTAAAATGTTTATTTTCGCCGGATATACAATTAATATCCCTGATGAAACGAACCCTGCTTTGCGGACTTTTACTAAGCATTACCTTTTCAGCATCTGCACAGATGAAACTAATCCGGAAAATGCTTTCCGAAAAAGTAGACAGTACAAGGAGAGCAAGTTTCATGCCTTTGCCCTTACTTAGGTATTCGCAAGAAGTCGGCCTTGAATTCGGCCTGGCAGGTTTATACTCAACCTATCTGGATAAAAAGGATTCCACCAACCGGAGTTCGAACTTTTCTACGGTCCTCTCCTATTCGACCGAGAAACAATATAATGTAACCCTTAAAGGAGATGTCTGGACAAAGGCGAATGCATGGCACCTGATCGGAGAGATGCGTTTTAGAAGTACGCCATTTGATTTTTACGGAACCGGCAACCAAACACTGGAGGCCAGCAAAGACCGTCTGGTTCAGGATCAGGTGAAAATAATGTTTGACATCGAAAAGAATATTCTGCCTTTTGCTTATACAGGTGCTTCACTGGGGTATGAACATTATAGCTTTAAAGATAAAGAAGCAGGTGGTATCTATGAGTTGCAGCAGGGAAGACCAGGAGGCTCAGCAATATTTGTAGGTCTCTCTCAAACCTATGATACCAGAAACTCCAATAATTACCCTACCCATGGATTCTTTGGCCGGGTATCTTATCAGTATGCACCGAAGTTTTTCAGCGGCGAAGAATTCAGTGGCAGCCAGATCAAATTAGTTCTGCGTAACTTCTGGTCCCTTTCACCAAAATTTGTATTGGGTGTTAATGGCATATACCATACCGTACAAAGCAGTAATACTCCATTTTATATGCTGCCACAACTCGGCAATGACGAAATGATGCGTGGATATTATTCGGGAAGGTACCGGGATGAAAATCTACTGGCTGCGCAAACCGAACTTCGTTACAGATTCAGTAACCGCTTTGGACTGGTTGCATTTGGCGGCGGGGGCAGGGTATTTGCCAACGGTGACTTCTCCTTTAAACAGTTTAAACCATCTGTGGGAGCAGGGATCCGGTATTTCTATGACCCGGCAAAAGGACTGAGTGTCAGAGCTGACTATGCAGTGGGCGAGAAAAGACCTAATGAGGCCAGACAATCTGGTTTCTACCTGAGTCTGGCCGAAGCCTTTTAGTACTTGATTTTAAAATGTTCCTTGGCTTGCCCCTTTTTAAAATAGACTAGTCCTATCCAGAATAAATCTACTGTTACCGTCACATCAGGATGATTTTTAATTTCGGTCCAGGCTCTCTTCATGCCTTCGCTCCAATAGATATCATCAAAGATCAACAGTGTATTTTCATGCACTTTCGGCAGACATAGTTTAAAATAATTCAGGGTAGCATCCTCGCGGTGGTTTCCGTCGATATATACAAAATCGAGGTGATCCTGTTTTTCGATAAACTCAGGCAGCAACTGATCAAAATTTCCAACCTGCAATTCTATCCGCTCCAACCCAAGTTCCCTGAAATTCTGTGCAGCCCTTGCAGCAGTTTGCGGGCAGCCTTCCATGGTTACCACTTCAGCCTCCGGGCGGGATTTCGCCAGGTAGGCAGTTGTAATTCCCAGACAGGTTCCCAGTTCAGCAATCCGATTCGCTTCACTGTATCTGGCTAGCCGGAAAATAAGCTGTGCCAGACCGGGAGACTTTAATGCATTTTTAGCAATTTCCTTCACTCGTTTTTGCCTGTTCTTATTCAGGTGCGAGCCAGCCCCGAGATCAGTTACGGTGATCAGCGCATCGTCATGCAAAAGTTTTTTTCGCTGTTCCTCAATCACACCATATTCGGCTTTAGGAGAAAAATCGTAAATTACCTCATCCACTAGTTTATAAACAAACGGAGAATGAGTCCCATGCCTGCTTTTGGCGGTTAAACGATGCTTCAGATAATCGCTGATAAATTGTAGTACCATATAGCAGCAAAAATAAGTAAACGTCAAATGAAAGTGGCATCGAATGGAAAATAGTAAAGAAATAGACGCTTTAATAAGGCTACTGGAAGACCCGGATCAGGAAGTATATGGTGAAGTAGAGAAAAGACTCCTCGAACATGGCAACGCTGTGGTTAAGTTTCTGGAGACAGAATGGGAAAAATCACTGGATACCCTGATTCAGGAAAGAATAGAAAATATAGTCCATCAGATTCAGTTTAACAATGTCAAAGAGGATCTTTCACTGTGGTACCAGAGTGGTGCATTTGACCTTCTAAAAGGTGCATTGGTTATTAACCGGTATCAATATCCCGATCTTGACGAACAGCGGGTCATTAACCAGCTTGAAGAAATCAGGCGCGAGGTATGGCTTGGCCTTCAGCATGAAATGAGTTCTGTAGAGAAAATAAAACTGATTAATCATATCTTCTATAAGATCAACGGATTCAGCGGTAATACTAAAAACCATCACGACCCGCAGAACTCCTATATCAACCAGGTATTGGATACCCGGAAAGGAAATCAAATCTCATTAGCCATTATTTACTGCACTATAGCACAGAAGCTGGATATCCCTGTTTACGGTGTCAATCTGCCGCAGCATTTTATCCTGGGGTATATAGATGAAACCAAAAGAGATGAGCAGGAGTTCGGTGTTCTATTTTATATTAATGCCTTTAACAAAGGCGCAATTTTCGGCAAGCATGATGTAGACCAGTTTCTGCGCCAGCTTAATTTGCAGCCAATGCCAGGTTTTTATGCTCCGTGCAGCAACGTTGAGATCATCCGCCGTATTATCCGCAACCTGATCTCCGCCTATGAAAATCTGGGCTCCGCAGAGAAGGTAGCCGAGTTAAAAGAACTGCAGGACATCCTTTCCGAAAGTTTTATTTAGTCTTTCAGAAAATTATTCTCTACCAACCAGTTTTCCAGACTTACAAACCAATCCTCAGAGGTTGTACGGTTGTGCAGACCAAATCCATGTCCGCCGGCCTGATAAAGATGTGTTTCTACAGGAACGCCATTTTTCTGAAGGGCCTGGTTAAACAGGATACTGTTCTCAACCGGAACTGTTGTGTCATCATTTGCGTGTACCAGGAAAGTACGGGGCGTTTGTGGTGTTACATGCAGTTCATTAGAAAAATAATTCCGTTTTTCCGCAGAAGCATCTTTACCGATGAGGTTGTTAACCGATCCGGTATGTGTAGATGCGCCGAAACTGATAACCGGATAAATAAGTATAGAAAAGTCAGGACGAAGATTTAGCTTCTCTGTATTCTGAATTTGCTGATCATTATAATGAACAGTCAGTGAACCGGCCAGATGCCCTCCGGCAGAAAAGCCCATAATTCCAATTTTGGCTGGATCCACACCCCAGGCAGCTGCATTTTTTCGCAAGACATAAATTGCCTGCTGTGCATCCTGAAGCGGCGCAAGGGATTTATTCTCCATAATTGCATCGTCTGGCAATCGGTATTTCAGCACGACGGCTGTTATGCCTTTTTCCGCGAAGCGTCTGGCGACCTCATCTCCTTCGTGGGAAATGGCCAGATGTGCGTATCCGCCGCCAGGGCAGATAATCACAGCTGTACCATTAGCTTTATCTTTTGCTGGCCGGAATATACGGAGCTCAGGAAAGAACACCTTACTCAAACCGGTTATTTTGCCATCCTGTATGGCAGGTATTTCCTTATAACCAGCAGGTGTAGCCTTTGCTCCGGGGATTACTCCCGGATACAGCGCCATTACCTCCTGCGCCCGTGTCAGTTGTGTACCCATCAGACTTAAACATATATAAATCAGCCAGCTTCTCTTTTTCATTCTTTCTATATTAAAATTCCATCAGGTAGGCTTTCAGAAAATCATTTAATTCTCCATCCAGCACACCCTGTGCATTTGAGGTCTCATAATTCGTTCTGAGGTCTTTAACCAGTTTGTAAGGATGAAGCACATAGTTTCTAATCTGCGAACCCCATTCTATTTTCATTTTAGAGCCTTCTACAGCTGCAGAAGCTTCCATCCTTTTTCGCATTTCTGCTTCATAGAGTTGAGACTTCAACAAACGAAGTGCATTTTCCTTATTCTGCAACTGGGAACGTGATTCCTGGTTTTTAATTACGATGCCCGAAGGCTTGTGGTATAACCGGACAGCAGTTTCCACCTTATTCACATTCTGTCCACCTGCACCACCGGAGCGGAAGGTTTCGAACTCAATATCTGCATCCTTAATCTCAATCTCAATGGTATCATCTACAAGCGGATACACGTAAACCGAAGCGAACGATGTATGTCGGCGTGCGTTGGAGTCGAATGGCGATATCCGGACCAGACGGTGTACCCCGTTTTCCCCTTTAAGATAACCGTAAGAAAAGTCTCCTGCGAACTGCATTGTGACAGATTTGACACCTGTAACCTCACCTGCCTGATAATCTTGTTCAGTTACCTTGTAACCGTTCTTTTCTCCCCACATGATATACATCCGCATGAGCATAGCTGCCCAGTCACAGCTTTCTGTACCACCTGCACCGGCTGTGATCTGCATCACAGCGTTCAGCTGATCTTCTTTACTGCTGAGCATATTTTTAAGCTCAAGATCTTCTACCATCGAGCGGCAGTGCTCATACTGTTCTTCCATTTCCTCCAAAGTGGCATCACCAGCCTGGAAGAAATCAAATAACACCTGTGTATCTTCAAATTCGGCATTAACACGTTGCCAGGCATCTGTCCATACCTTTTTTGCGTTCATTTCTGCCAAATGCTTTTCAGCCTTTTTAGGATCATCCCAAAAATCTGTCTGTAAGGTAAGCTCCTGTTCTATATAAATAGCTTCGAGTCGTGTTTCGACGTCAAAGATGCCTCCTCAGGGACGCTATTCTGTCCCTTAAATCCTGTATTTGTTCTTTAGTCATAACACAAATATAACATATAAAACAGAAAAAGGGTACCTGAACAAGCCAGACACCCCCCTGTATAACCACATAAAAACGCTTAACTAAATAAACCTTTCAGCTTGTCGACAATACCACCTCCCTGGCTATCAGCAGAGCCTGGCTCTGCATTACCGTCTTTAAAAAGGTCTGTCAGATCTGACAACTGGAATTTGCCATCCGGACCAGATATTTTCGTAATAATATCCTGTATATTGAAAGAAGTATCATTAGGATCATTTGTCTTGTTTACAAACTGACCTACAATTCCGGGTATCAGAGAAGCTGCAATTCCTTTAGCAGATTCCAGATTAATTCCCATACCGGACAATTTATCTATAAAACTAGAGGAAGCTTCCTGTACAACATTGCTGTTTTGCACATCCCCACCCTTAAAAGCAGCAACCAGATTAGCCAGGTTACCGGAAGATACCTGCGACTGCAAAGCTTCCATAATTGATCCGGAAGCCGCAGAAACGGCTGCTTCGTTCTGCTCGTCTGGCACAGCGCTATTGTTCAAAATAGCTTCCTGCGCATTTTCTTTCACCAACTGATTTAAATTCTCTAACATAACCGTTTTTTAAGAGTGATTGTTATTTTTGTCTATAGAATACAAGTTACGAAATAAAATCAACTGGAAAATCACCAATCCAACTGATAATGAATACATAACGTTTCAAATCCAACAGGTGGACTTCCTGTTATTCTAAACATTAACCCGGTACTACTTGTTTGCATGATATCGGAAAGAGAAATTACATTTTAAAAGAAAACATTCTTATGCTACCAACCATTAATTTCACGGAAACAAACGCCTACAAATACCTCGCAGACCATTTCATTGCGATCAATGAGAAAAACATCAAACAACTGTTCGAAGAAGATGCGGAGCGTTTTGAAAAATTCTCGACAATCTTTAACGACATCCTGCTCGATTATTCCAAAAACAGGGTAGATGACACCACTATCGCATTACTGCTTCAGCTGGCCAGAGAATGTAAACTGGACGAAGCTATTAAAGCTATGTTCGCGGGTGAAGCGATTAATCAGACGGAAGACCGGGCTGTACTGCACACAGCTTTACGTAACTTCAGCGGTAAACCTGTGTTGGTAGACGGAAAGAACGTAATGGATGACGTACATGCTGTTCTGGACAAAATGGAAACTTTTAGTAACCAGATTATCTCCGGCAATTGGAAAGGGTATACTGGCAAAGCGATTACCGATGTCGTTAATATTGGTATCGGCGGATCGGATCTGGGTCCGGTTATGGTTACAGAGGCACTTAAAGCTTATAAGAACCACCTGACCATGCACTTTGTATCCAATATTGACGGTACACATATAGCAGAGACACTTAAAACTGTAAATCCGGAAACAACTTTGTTCCTGGTTGCGTCAAAAACGTTTACTACACAGGAAACTATGACTAATGCTCTGACAGCAAAATCTTGGTTTCTTGACAAAGGTGCAAAAGAGGCAGACGTAGCTAAGCACTTTGCGGCATTGTCCACCAATGCAAAAGATGTTGCCGAATTCGGAATTGATACAGAGAATATGTTTGGTTTCTGGGACTGGGTTGGCGGCAGATATTCACTGTGGAGTGCCATAGGTATGCCAATTGCCTTAAGTATCGGTTTTGACAACTTTAAAGCGTTGCTTAAGGGTGCACATGCGGCCGATGAGCATTTTGAAAACACACCGTTCGAAAACAATATTCCGGTTATTCTGGGTCTGCTCGGCGTTTGGTACATCAATTTCTTCGATGCAGAAACACAGGCAATTTTACCATACGATCAGTATATGCACCGTTTCGCTGCCTATTTTCAGCAAGGTGATATGGAAAGTAACGGAAAACATGTAGACAGAAATGGTAAAGAAGTTACTTATGAAACTGGTCCGGTTATCTGGGGCGAACCAGGAACAAATGGTCAGCATGCCTTTTACCAATTGATTCATCAGGGCACAAGATTAATTCCTTGTGATTTTATCGCACCTGCACAGAGTTTAAACCCGATTGGTGAGCACCACCCTATTCTGTTGTCTAATTTCTTTGCACAGACAGAAGCTTTAATGAACGGAAAAACTAAAGAACAAGTCATTGAAGAATTGAAAAAAGACGGCAAATCTGCAGAAGAAATCGAGAAGCTTGCACCTTTCAAAACTTTTGACGGTAACCGCCCGACAAACTCCATTCTGTTGAAGAAAGTGACACCGGAAAGCCTGGGTACACTCATCGCTTTATACGAACACAAGATTTTCGTTCAGGGAATTATCTGGAACATCTTTAGTTTTGATCAATGGGGTGTTGAATTAGGTAAACAACTGGCCAAAAGCATATTGCCTGAACTGAAAGACGATGAGCCAGTTCATACACACGATGCTTCTACTAACGGTCTGATCAACCAATATAAAAACTGGAGAAACAGCTAAATAACAGCGTGTTCATCTGCCGGTTAAACTATTAATCCGAATAATTGTCCAATAGGTACACAAAACATGAAACAGATGAACACGCTTAAAAAACTCCTTGTGCTGGCATTGCTGCTTCCCGCAGCTCAGTTACAGGCCCAGAACAACAAACAAACCGTTGCCAGTGCCATTGCCGCACAGGACTATGTGTTTTCAGCAAGGAGCGCGCAGCCGCTTAATGCTTCTGATATTAACAGGGTCATGAGTCGCATGCCGGGCTATACCGGCGGTGGAACTATAAATCTCGCCGGATCATCCTACGATCTGATTGTTAAGAAAGACAGCGTTGTGGCTTATCTTCCTTATTATGGCAGATCTTATACCGCCAAAATCGGGGGTAACCCGGATGACAGCGGTATTAAGTTCAAATCCAAATCATTTGGTTATACTGTTAAAGACCGTAAAAAAGGCGGCTGGCAGATTGAAATCAAACCGAAAGATGTCAAAGACAACTATGTCATCAATATGACTGTTGGCACCACTGGCAATGCCACATTGGTCGTTACCAGCAATAACCAGCAGAGCATAACCTTTGACGGCACAGTAACAGCCGCAGCAAAACCTAAAGACACAAAAGATTCAAAAGAATAAACCGGTTATTTTGTGACCGGTATCAGCGATATTTCAAATAATTTATCGAATTTCTTACCGGTCACAAATAAACGTTTTCCAACCGCGTCCCAAGCAATCCCGTTCAGGACATCTGTATTCGCAAATTTATCCTTCGCAGGTAAGATACCCGTAAGATTAGCGTAAGCCTCTATAGCGCCAGTATTCGGGTCTATAATCGCAATATTATCCGACTGGTAAATGTTGGCGTATATCTTGCCGTCAATGTATTCCAGCTCATTTAACTGATCTACAGGGCCGTTGTTATCATACACATCCACATAACTCTCTTCCTTGTAAGTATCCTTGTTCAGGAACCAGATTCTATTTGTTCCGTCAGACTTTATAATCCGCTTTCCATCAAAAGTAAGACCCCATCCTTCACGACTGTTCTGATAGGTAAAAGTTCCATTCTGTTTCAGGGTTTTAGCATCGTAGGTAAAACCTACATTTTCGCGCCAGGTTAACAGGATAATTTTATCGCCGATTAAAGTTGAACCTTCTGCAAAGTATTTCGGGTCAAGATCAACCCGCTGTAAAGCTTTGCCTGTTTTTAAATCTACCCAGCGCAGAGAAGAACTTCCGTACTCTCCCGTACTTTCCAGAAGACGGCCCCCATGATATTCAAGACCCTGGGTATAAGAACTTGTATCATGTGGAAATACGTTAATAACTTTATAATTGAACAGCTTAGGTTGTATTGAAGATTTCAAGACAATATTTGTTGTTATCGTATCCTTCGTGTTTCCATTTTCCAGAATAGCAGTAATCTGCTTGTAACCAAGGCTCAGTCCTTTGGTGGCAAAGGTATACGCACCCGTACCGTCCTGTGTGCCCAGCGGCTTTCCGTCCAGCAGGTAACTGATTTTCTTTACTTCTTCATTCGCAGGAATTTCCAGTTCAACTTTCACTTCCTGGCCCAGACCAAAACTCTGGCCCTGTTCCGGTAATTTAAAACCTGCATAAGATGACTTGCCGTCATTGGATTTGCAGGAACTCAGCGCTACAGCGCCGCAAATGATACTGATTAAAACTAATTTCATATTCTTCAGGGTATCAGCCAGGCCAAAATGCATCTTCGATATGGTTAATGTGATAAAGGTCTTTATTTTCAAAAACAATTGCAACTATGTCAAAGCGAATCTCGCCCTGATGCTGCCTTCTGGCAATATAAACGGAAGAAGCCATTTCCAATTGCCTTTCTTTCTTCCAATCTACAAAATCTTCCGGCTCGCCATGCAATACCGAGCGCCTGGTTTTTACTTCAACAAAAATAAGCTTGTTTTCAAACCAGGCAATTAAATCTACTTCAGCACGGCCGTATACCCAGTTTCTTTCCAGAATCAGATAACCGGAAGCCTCCAGGTAGTCCGAGGCAAGCCTTTCTCCTGTCCTGCCCAGTTCCAGGTGCAGGCTCATTATTTAATAACTACAGATCCCAGAAAACGGGAGATTTCCCGTTCCACATTCTTAATAAAGGCGTAACGCTGCATTAGAATTTCCTGATTAACAGGGTCGTCTTCTGTTTTAATTTCCTGGAGCAATCCAAGCAGAATCCGGTCTACCTTACGTTTTTTCAGGTGGAATAATCCACCTAATATGGTTGCTTTGAGATTTACAGTTTCATCCCGCACGTAGATCTGATGCTTATTGTACCAGTTCTCACTCAGCGTATAAGGAGATGTAGACAGTGTAATAGCAAGATCGGCAATTGTACGGTCCTCGCTTTTAATAAATTGATTGGCTACAGGTAAATGTCCGTTTTCTATCTCTTGCTTATAACTTTCGATGATCTTCTTACAAATCTCGTCTTCAAATGTAACATCGGCCAGATTCTGAATAATAAATGAGCCGATATACATATCGTCGATATTATCCCAGCTAACTAATTCATGCCCGAAAGCAAGTAGCAGCCTGATAATTTCATGCTCCTGCAGCAGGTCGTCATCTGCACGCTCCTGCTCATCCGGCAGATCCGGTTTAGCGTTATCGTCGAACAGATTCTCAGGCGGACCATCCTGTTCCGGAGAAGCGGAAGGGAACTGCCTTCTAGACGGCTGTGCAGCAGCGTTCTTCTTAAATTTAGCCGAACGCATTTTATTCAGCTCGGTTAGCAGCATGCGTTCCTCAACCTGCAGCAGATGACTGCATTCGCGGATAAACACAGACACCTTAATATCATCCGGTATTTTCGCGATACTCTCTACAATATCACGAATGATACCTGCCCTTTTAATCGGATCTTTTCCTGCCTCTTTCAGCAGAATATCCGCTTTATAAAGGATAAAGTCTTTACGGTTATTCTCGATATAGTTTTTAAAGGCTCCCGCACCCACCCGGTGCATATAGGAATCCGGATCATGCCCATCCGGAAAATTAACAACCTTCACATTCAGGCCCTCTTCCAGGATCATATCCAGACCGCGCAGGGAAGCTTTGATACCCGCAGCATCACCGTCATACAAGATGGTTACATTTTGCGTAAACCTGCCAATCAGACGGATCTGTTCCACAGTCAGTGACGTACCGGAAGATGCAACCACATTTTCCACGCCTGCCTGATGGACAGAAAGCACATCTGCATAACCCTCTACCAGATAGCAATTATCTGCATCCCGGATGGCCTTTTTGGCTTGAAACAAACCATAAAGCACATTAGATTTATGGTAAATATCACTCTCCGGAGAGTTTACATATTTCGGGACGTTTTTATCTGTTTTCAGCGTCCTGCCGCCAAACCCGATAACCCTGCCCGTGAAGTTATGGATCGGGAACATTACCCTTCCACGAAAACGATCATAGATTCTTCCGTTATCATTGTGTACGGTCAATCCCGTTTTAGAAAGATACTCCTCCTGATGCCCGGCAGCTTTAGCGCTAAGCAGTAAAGCATCCCACTGGTCAGGAGAATAACCCAATTCAAATTTTCGGATAATATCTTCCCTGAAACCCCTTTCTTTGAAATAACTCAGCCCGATCGCCCGCCCTTGTTCTCCGGTCCATAGTTCGTTAGCGAAGAATGCAGCCGCATACTGGGAGATCACATACAGACTTTCCCTGGCATTATTGGCCGCAATATGTTCCGGTCTTTGCTGTTCCTCCTCTACCTCAATATTGTATTTCTGAGCCAGAAACTTAAGCGCTTCCGGATAAGAGTATTTCTCATGGTCCATAATAAAATGGACCGAATCTCCACCCTTACCACAACCAAAACACTTGTAGATACCTTTGGTTACAGAAACGTGAAAAGAAGGTGTTTTTTCATTATGAAAAGGACAGTTCCCAATTAAACTGGTTCCCCTTTTCTTCAGAGAGACAAAATCACCGACAACCTCCTCTATACGGGCGGTGTCCATGATTTTGTTAATAGTATCCTGATTAATCATTCAGGTTATCGGATTAAAGGTAAAATTGTATCAGCAACCATTTGGTTTCCTTTTGCGTTAAGGTGAACGCCGTCAGTGGTCAGAATACCTTTCTCCAGATCCTGCGGATTATTTGCAGCATCGTAAGCTGTGAATACTTTCCTCAGATCTGCAAGGGGTAATTGGTGCTCAGCTGCCAGTTTTCGGATCTCACCTGCATACTTGTCCAGCTCAGCATCCATTTCATTGGTTCCCGGTTTTTTTTCACCGATTACTGCCGGCGTACAGAGGACAACTCTAGAACCACCGCCTTGAATTTTTTTAATCAGCGCCTGGTAAAACCGGACAAACTTATCCTGATCTGTTCCTGTACGGGAACTCCATTTATGCCACACGTCATTTACGCCAACGTAGATTACGACAACGTCTGGCTTTTTTGCCAGCACATCATCTTCCAGGCGAAGAAAAAGGTCATAAACTTTGTTCCCGCCAATACCTGCACCGATCACAGTATTGCCGGCTGGTTCCAGTCCCTTTTTCAAAAGATCAACATATCCGCCGGGCTCTACACCCATTTGGGTAATAGAATCACCAAACAGGATTATTTTCTTCCCTTTAGGCTTTAAGGCCATAGTAGAAATGACCACAACACCTATTAGCAGCGCAGCAGCAGATCTGATCAATAATTGCTTAGACATAATTTATTTTTTTGGTTCAAACCAAAGATAATTAAAACGACTGTTTATCTGGTAATCAGGATCATCGTTTGAAATCAGGCTGATAATCCTTCTGCAGAATCAGGAAGCTTGCCCGCTCTTCTTTTTTGAAAGGAACATTCCAGTTTCCCTGATAAGTGATTTTAGAGGGTAGTTTATCTTCGCCGAAATAACTCATTTCAATATTCATCTGCACATCAAAATCGAATAGCATATTACTATATTTCATATCCACATGACGCCCGAGGATTTCAAAATTCCGTTTATCAAATACGGTAATCAGCTCCTTGATCATTAGCCCATCCTTAGTCCATTTACTCAGTCCTGGTTTAACCTTCACTATAAAACGGTACACCGGTATCGAATCCAGATAGGTGGCACTCTGAAAAGTGTAGTCATAGTATTGCCGCATATTAGCCGTGAAAATCTCTGTCTTACTGCCTATAAAAGGAATTCCCTTCACAGGTTTTCCTGGATTAAAGATTAGTGTCTTCAGCTTAGCCTTATAACCAGAAAGTGTCCCGCCTTTACTGCCCCCTGTCGGTGCATCGGGTACGAAATCACTCTGGTAAGCATTCATAAAGATATAATCAAACATCTCCAGCGTATACAACTGATATTTGCCGTTCTTTTTAAAAACCTTGCCTGTATCCTGCTTCACCAGATATTCCATTTTCACAGGCCCCGTGTTCCGGTGCCTGATCTTACGGTAGATACGGCCGTTTACTTTATTCTTTTTATCGTAAGTATAGATCCGGTTCTCCGCAATGAAGCTGTATTTCTTCATACGCCTGAAAGCCTCATAAAAACTGGTATCACTAATCACAGCCCTTATAAAGGTCTCCGCGCTTAGCTTTTCACTCACGATGTTCACATTGGATTCCAGGGAGATGGTTTTCAGCGTATCCGGATTAAAACGGTCTATTTCCTGCGCTGAGAGCTTTCCAAAGTACAGGAAGCAGATACACGAAGTCAAAAAAAATAATTTCAAAATTAGTTCCCCAATTGTTTAAGTGCCATATATGCCATCAGACCGCTGGAGATCTTCAGCGCATCTTCATCAATATCAAAATTAGGATGGTGAACTGAGTAACTCGTTCCCTTCGCAGCATTACCTGTGCCTAAGCGGTAAAAGCAGGCATCAGTAACCTGTGAATAATAGGCGAAATCTTCTGCTGCCATCCAAATATCCAGATCAAGTACATTTTCCTTACCGAGATAATCCTCAGCGAAGGCTCTGGCGTTCGCTGTAAGCTTCTCTTCATTCACCAGGAAAGGATAACCATTCATGATCGTAAATTCGCAGCTCCCACCCATACTTTCTGCAATGCCTTCGGCCATCTTTTTCATTAGTATTTTTGCTTCTGCTCTCCATTGCTCATTCAGTGTGCGAAAAGTACCTTCCAGTTTTACCTCGTTCGGGATAATATTGGTAGCACCATTGGCAATAACCTTTCCGAACGAAAGTACCGTCGGTAAACGCGGATCTGCATTTCTGCTTACGATCTGCTGTAAGGCAACAATAATATGTGAAGTAATCAATACCGGATCTATGTTCTGCTGCGGCTGTGCACCATGGCCTCCCTTACCAGTAACCGTTACATACAGCTCATCAGTTGAGGCCATATAGATTCCAGAACGGAAACCAACTTTACCAGCATCGATCATAGGCATTACATGCTGCCCGATAATATGATGCGGGGCCGGGTTTTGCAATACCCCCTCTTTGATCATTATACTCGCGCCGCCCGGAAGCCTTTCCTCACCCGGTTGAAAAATCAATTTAACAGTCCCACCAAAATCAGCTTTCAGCTGTTGCAGGATATGAGCCACGCCCAGTAACGAAGAAGTATGCACATCATGTCCGCAGGCATGCATAACCCCTGTGTTTTTAGACGTATAAGGCTTATCATTGGCTTCAGTTATCGGCAGGGCATCTATATCTGCACGCAGTGCGATAACTTGTTCAGAGGGCAACTCGCCGGTAATTAAACCTACCACCCCTGTATCTGCCATTACAGTAAAAGGAATACCCAGTTCCTGTAACCGTGCCTGGATAAATTTTGAAGTTTCATATTCTTGAAAAGATAATTCCGGATTGGCATGCAGGTGGCGCCTGTTGGCTACTACATCGTCGTATATTTGTGCTGCTAATGTCTGTACTTGGTCTTTATTGATCATTGGATTAATCTAAACTAGGTGCATTGATTTTTTCTCTGAAGATGAATAAAGTCGGGAATATCCCTCTTAATTCGTTCATCAACCTCTGGGCTTCCAGACGCGTCCGGAAATCACCAACTCTTAAGTAATAATTAGGTTCTTTATAGGTGATATAGGTATTTAATTTCGGATGGAGTGCTTTAAACCTGTTTTGCTCCGCAAATGTCTGCCGCCGATCCGCTCCGTAAAAAACCTGTACCCGGTACCCCATTTGACTAACAATAGGGCCGGCTTTCCGTACACCACCCGCTGTTACCGGTGCTGTGGTAGACCCAGCTGCCGGTTTCTTGCTCAACTGAATTCTACGCTCAATCATGGAATCAATCAATGGGTCCTTAATGACCTTAACTTCTCCTCTTTGCTGTGCAAAGGAGAAAAGGGAAAAAATACAGAGGATTAATGTCAGGAATAATTTCATAAGCTGGCCTAAAAAAAAGAATGCCGAATTTTTTTTCAAAAATCGGCATTCTATATGGGTATTACAAATTACAATCCGGCACCATGGCAGTTTTTAAATTTCCTGCCGCTACCACAAGGACAAAGGTCATTTCTGCCTGCTGTCACTTCTTTGCGGATAGGCTGCTGCGGAGCCTGCTCTCTGGTGTCCTCAAACTGACCTTCCGAAGAACCAGCTGAAGCAAACTCAGGTTTTGTAGCCTGTATTTTATTTGAAACCGGCTGAGGTGCTTGTGCCTCTCTGACATCGTCGGCTTCCTGCTGACCAGGAATACCACCTTTATACAGGAAGCTCACCACTTCTTTATTCACCGCATTCAACATGTTTTTAAACAGGTTAAATGCTTCCATTTTATAAATAATTAATGGATCTTTCTGCTCGTAAACTGCATTCTGAACTGATTGTTTCAATTCATCCATTTCACGCAAATGTTCTTTCCATGATTCATCAATCAGTGCAAGCACGATTGTTTTCTCAAAGGACTTAGTCACTTCACGACCGTTGTTCGCAATTGCTTTTTTCAATTCAACAGGCACCTGAATACTTCTGATACCATCTGTGAAAGGAACTACGATCTGCTCAATATGATCACCACGTTCTTCAAAAACCTGGGTCAGAACCGGCATCGCCTGGCTAATAATTGCATCAGACTTACGGTTATAGAAAGCAGTAGCTTCTTCGAATAATTTATCCGTTAAGATATGTACACTTCTCGAGCTGAATTCCTGATCGGTAATTGCTGTATCCAGAGAGAAATTTTTAATTACTTCCAGTTTGAAACCTTCGTAATTTCCTTCTTCTTTATATTCAGTAACCACATCTTCAGCAACATCGAATACCATATTGTTCATATCTACGTCCAGACGTTCACCAAATAAGGCATTTTTACGTTTGGCATAAATAACAGAACGCTGTGAGTTCATTACATCATCATACTCCAGTAAACGTTTACGGATACCAAAGTTATTCTCTTCTACTTTTTTCTGTGCACGCTCGATAGATTTGGTAATCATAGAATGCTGAATCACTTCACCATCTTCAATTCCCATTTTCACCATAATATTGGAGATTCTTTCCGAACCGAATAAACGCATCAGGTTATCTTCCAGGGAAACGAAGAACTGAGATGATCCCGGATCACCCTGACGACCTGCACGACCACGTAACTGTCTGTCTACACGACGCGACTCATGACGCTCTGTACCAACGATTGCCAAACCACCTGCATCTTTCACACCAGCACCTAGTTTAATATCCGTACCACGACCAGCCATGTTGGTTGCAATCGTTACTGTACCTGCCTGACCAGCTTCTGCAACGATATCTGCTTCCTTCTGGTGCATTTTCGCATTCAGTACATTATGTTTGATACCACGCAGTTTTAACATACGACTCAGCAATTCGGAGATCTCAACCGAAGTTGTACCTACCAGAACCGGTCTGCCTGCCTGTGTCAGTTTAACAATTTCCTCAGCAACAGCATTATATTTTTCCCTTACCGTACGGTAAACATAATCCTGATGATCAATTCTGGACATTACGCGGTTAGTTGGAATTTCAACCACGTCCAGTTTATAGATTGACCAGAACTCACCCGATTCAGTTGTTGCTGTACCAGTCATACCACATAATTTGTGGTACATTCTAAAGAAGTTCTGTAAAGTTACTGTAGCATAAGTTTGTGAAGCATCTTCTACTTTTACATTCTCTTTTGCTTCAATCGCCTGGTGTAGACCATCAGAATAACGGCGACCGTCCATAATACGTCCAGTCTGCTCATCAACGATTTTAATTTTGCCTTCATCAATGATATACTCCACGTCCATTTCGAACAGGGTATATGCTTTCAACAACTGGTTAACAGAGTGAACCCTTTCTGCCTTGATTGAATAATCACGCATCAGTTCATCTTTTCTCGCGATTTTATCTTCACTGCTTAAAGCAGATTTTTCAATTTCAGCAATCTCAGTACCCACATCAGGTAATACGAAGAAATGCTCATCTTCACCAGATTTAGTAATCAGTTCAATACCTTTTTCGGTTAGTTCAACCTGATTGTTTTTCTCATCAATATGGAAATACAATTCAGCATCAACCTTAGGCATATTCTTAGACTGATCTGCCATATAATAATTTTCAGTTTTCAGCAGTAACTGTCTGTTACCACCTTCACTTAAAAATTTAATCAGTGCTTTATTTTTTGGCAAACCACGGAATGCTCTTAATAGAGCCAAGCCTCCTTCGCCCTCATCCGGACCAGTTCTGCCATCATTGATAGATTTTTTAGCCTCGTTCAGTGCCCTGCTCACAAAATCTTTCTGCGCATTAACCAGACGTTCAATTCTTGGTTTCAATTCATGAAACTCATGCTGATCACCAAAAGGTACCGGACCTGAAATAATCAGTGGGGTACGTGCATCATCGATCAGGACTGAATCGACCTCATCGACCATCGCGAAGTGCAGCTTACGCTGAACCAGCTGGCCAGGCTCCTGAGACATATTGTCACGCAGGTAGTCAAAACCAAATTCATTATTCGTTCCATAAGTGATATCCGCCAGGTAAGCATTTCTGCGTTCCTGTGAATTCGGCTCATGTTTATCTATACAATCTACACGTAGTCCGTGGAATTCGAATAGCGGACCGTTCCACTCCGAGTCACGTCGTGCCAGGTAATCATTGACAGTTACAATATGCACACCCTGACCGGCTAAAGAATTCAGGTAAGCAGGTAGCGTACTCACCAGTGTTTTACCCTCACCAGTTGCCATCTCTGCAATTTTGCCGCTGTGCAATACAATACCACCAATCAGCTGTACATCATAATGCACCATATTCCAAACAACAGTACTTCCGGCAGCATCCCAGGTATTAGCCCAGTAAGCTTTATCGCCTTCAATTTTAACGTTACTGCGTCTTGCCGCATATTCCCTGTCATACGCAGAAGCCGTAACTTCCAGCGTACCATTTTCAGTTAAGCGGCGTGAAGTTTCTTTAACTACAGCAAATGCCTCAGGCAGCAACTGTAATAAAACTACTTCAAGTTCTTTGTCCCTATCCTTGATCAATACATCAATACGCTCATAAAGCGCAGTCTTTTCTGCAAGCGCCAGTTGCTGATCCTCAGCTTCTGCTTTCAATGCAGCAATCTGCGCATCGATTTCTGCTAATGATTTTGCAATTACATCTTTAAAATAGACGGTTTTGTTACGCAGTTCATCATTACTCAATGAAGAAAGCTTAGCGTATTCCTCGTTTATTTTGATGACAAGTGGTTGGATTGCCTTAATATCTCTTTCCGATTTGCTTCCAAAAACCTTGGTTAAAAATCCTAGCATCGTTTTGATTGTGTTAAATTTTATATAAAGTCTTAATTTTACAACAATTAAGCCATTCCGGCTGACAAGTCAGATTGGCAGTTGTAAGGCGCTAAAAATACAAAATATCTGTTATTTCCCGCTGTCCTTCAGTGGTTATTTCTACGTATTGTACAATTTGTCATTACTTTGTAAGTTAACTAGCTGGTCTGGCGCTTCAATCTGAATTTAAACATGCACGTAAACTGTGAAATTTAGGTAAAGCGGTTATATTTGCTTCATGAATATCTTATTATTAGGATCCGGCGGCAGAGAAAGCGCTTTCGCCTGGAAAATGAGCCAGTCTGCATTATGCGAAAAACTCATCATTGCACCCGGTAATGGTGGTACTGCGGCGTACGGCAAAAACTTTCCCTTAAATCCAAACGATTTTGAAGCCGTAAAAAAGCTGGTACTGAAAGAAGAAATCAACTTTGTGGTAGTTGGCCCGGAAGAACCCCTGGTTAATGGAATTCATGACTTTTTCCTGGCTGATGAAGACCTGAAACACATCCCGGTAATTGGTCCAAAAAAAGAAGGGGCTATTCTGGAAGGCAGTAAAGATTTCGCAAAAGCTTTTATGGCCCGCCACAATATCCCAACACCAGGCTCCCGTTCATTCACTGGAGAAAACCTGGAAGATGGATTGGCTTACCTGGAAAACCATAGCATGCCTGTAGTGCTTAAAGCAGATGGTCTTGCTGCGGGCAAAGGTGTCCTGATCTGCCAGACTAAAGAAGAAGCAGCAGAAGAACTTAAATTAATGCTTGGCGGAAAATTCGGAACAGCAGGTGCGATAGTCGTCATTGAAGAATTCCTGACTGGTATTGAACTTTCTGTATTCGTACTGACGGACGGAGAAAACTATGTTGTACTGCCCGAAGCGAAAGATTATAAAAAAATAGGTCAGGCAGATACAGGCCTGAATACAGGTGGAATGGGCTCGGTTTCTCCGGTTCCTTTCGCCGACGAAAAATTCCTGAAAGAAGTAGAAGATACGATTATCGTACCTACAATTGAGGGATTAAAAAAAGACGGTATTGACTATAGCGGATTTATATTCTTTGGCCTGTTTAAAGTCGGAGATAAACCCCTGATCATTGAGTATAACTGCAGAATGGGCGATCCGGAGACAGAAAGTGTATTACCAAGAATTGAAAATGACCTGGTAGAACTTTTCATTGCAGCCTCCAAACAAAAACTAAACGAATGTACCCTGAAGATCAGCCCTAAATCGGCAGCTACAGTAATGATCGTAGCTGGCGGATATCCTGGTGACTACGAAAAAGGCAAAGCGATCAGCGGCATAGAGAACATCCGTAAATCCCTTGCTTTTCATGCCGGAACGGCACTGGAAGGTGGAGTTGTGAAAACCAATGGTGGTAGAGTAATTGCGATCACCAGCTTACAGGACACGCAGTTTGATGCCTTGCAATCAGCTACAGCTGACGCTTCCCGTATTTACTTCGATGGCAAGTACTTCAGGGAAGATATCGGATTTGATCTGGTATAAATAAAATATTGATAAAAAAAGCCGCTGCGTCTGCAGCGGCTTTTTTTATCAATATTTTAAATCATTAGAAAAACAAAGGCAATTGTTATATAGAAATTCTATTAGGTGAATAAATCACGTAATTATTAAAGTAGTTTCTGATAAGTCCTCCACCACAGATCGGGCATTTCCCCATTTACAGCCATGGTATAATCCTCATATCTGCAGGGAACCAGGTGATACCGTTCATTTTCCGTCATTCCGGGATACGGAACCTGCATCCACCAGCGGTCAGTTTTTTTACTTTTGACAAATAACATTTCTCCGGATCCGTCATTCAGGCTCGTCCTGTAAATCATGTAGGCCGATTTAGGATTAAGAGGGAGATCCTTTTTACGGTTATAAAAACCATCCACGAAATACCAGACCATCTGTGCCAGCAGCATTGCCGTCTGCGCATTACGATCAAAAGCCGGATTAAATTCGTAGAAACCTATGGAAGTTAGCTTGTCATTTAAACCCGCATAATGTGCGATTTTACAAGCCTGCTCACCGTAAAAACCATTGGGACCCGCATTTCCATTAGCCGGTGCATCTGCAGAACGGATGGCAGAAAGATCGAAGCTCACCATATTTGCATTTCGGAGTACGGGCTCAGCAGAACTGATATCCTTCAAGAAGTCTCCCAGGCGATGTACATCAAAATAGAGTTTATTCATAACTTTCAGACTCTCCTGACTAACCAGGTAAGTCTGATAACCGACATTACTAAAATTAAACAGATAGTTCGGCTGATGTAATAAAATCCTGTTCAGATAAGCATCCGAGTCGGTAATGATACTTCCTTCTTCATGCTCGTCTTCATCTAAGTCAAATTTCCGGTCTACCACAACCAGATCAACTTTTTGTTCCAGCCCTTCATAGGCCAGGTATTGCGGATAAGTCAAATCCTGCCCTCCCCCGATAATTACCGGGATAATCTCCTGCTGAATCAATTCAGCTACAACCAATTTCAAAGCAATGTAAGTATCCGAAACGGCAGCCCCGGCCTGAATATTCCCCAGGTCTACGATACGACTGCCGAAAGCACCTTCATGCAGCAGGTAAAACTGCTCCCTGAAATAATCAGGCCCAAGAAAACAACCTTCATTCTGCTTTGCCTGACGATCATCTTTTACACCAATTATAGCAATATCGAAACGACGATCTCCCAATTCCGGAAATTCATCCGTATAAAAACTGGTCTTCATACCTAACTGCGAGGTCATAAAACCTTGTGCGGGAGAGAAAGTTTCAGGATTTACGGGAGATAAAAAATCAGATAAGCTCATAATTCATATAATGTATGACCTCAAATATCTATTTTTGAGACCATATATTAATAATATCTCATCAAAAAGAAATGATTTTAGTAACCGGTGCTACAGGTTTTTTAGGCTCAGAACTGATTCTTCAGCTGACCAGCCAGGGAAAAAAGCTGCGTGCACTAAAAAGGCAGCATGCTGTAATCCCCAAACACTTAGCAGATAATGAGCTGATTGAATGGTTTATTGCAGATATCAATGACCCTGCAGATCTGGAAGACGCTTTCTCAGGAATCAAACAGGTTTTTCATTGCGCTGCCCTGGTGTCCTTCCTTCCTTCAGACCAGGCAGAGATGCTACGTGTTAATATCGAAGGAACCAGCAACATCGCAAATCTTTGCCAGCTTTATGGCGTAAGACTAGTCCATGTGAGCTCCGTTGCTGCATTGGGAGAACCTAAAAAAAATGCGCTCATCACAGAGAAGGATTTTTGGGAATACGATAAACACTCCGGCCATTACGCCATCTCCAAGTATGAAGGTGAAATGGAGGTTTGGAGAAGTATTACCGAAGGCCTGGATGCGGTTATTGTTAACCCTTCAGTAATTATCGGCCCTTCGGCTGGTTTTCAGGGCAGCGGATCAATTTTTAAACTGGTGCGTAAAGGCATGAATTTTTACACCTCCGGAGGCGTCGGTATAGTAGACGTTTCAGATGTTGCTGACGTAATGATCAAGCTGATGGATAGCGAAGTTACAGCTGAGAGATTTATCATTTCTTCAGAAAATTATACCTATCGCAAACTCTTTAAAGAAATAGCAGAGGCATTTGGCCTTAAAGCACCACAAAAAGAGGCTAAACCCTGGATGCTGGGACTCGCCCGGAGAATAGCCGGTGTGGCTTCGGCAATCACTGGTAAGTCATTCGGCCTGACCAAAGATGTAGTCAGAAGCAGTATGATCAGCAGTTTTTACGATAATGAGAAGGTTACACTTGCAACCGGCATCCGTTTTAAACCCGTTGGACAAAGCATAAAAGAAGTTTGTCTAAAACTTAAGAACCACTAGAATGAAGCAGAAGAGCATCTATATTATCGACTTTGACAGCACTTTTACGCAGGTAGAAGCACTGGATGAACTCGCCCGTATCTCCCTGAAAAAGCATCCGGATAAGGAAGCAATTTTTCAAAGAATCGAAGATCTGACCAATCTGGCTATGGAAGGTAAATTATCTTTCGGTGAAAGCCTTGCACAGCGTGTCCGTTTATTGGAAGCTTCCGAAGATCACCTCAAACAATTAATTAAACATCTGAAAAAGAAGGTTTCGAAATCCTTTTCCAGAAATGCTGCTTTCTTCAAGAAACATGCAGATCAGGTTCTGATTGTATCTGGCGGATTTAAGGAATTTATTACCCCTGTAGTTAGTCCTTACCATATCCGGAAAGAAAATATTTATGCCAATACTTTCGTCACTACCGGTGACGGAAAAATTATAGATTATGATCACGCCAATCCTTTAAGTGAGGAAGGTGGAAAGGTTAAACTCATGCAGCAGCTAAATCTGGAAGGCGATCTTTACGGGATCGGCGACGGATATTCTGATTTCCAGCTGAGAGAAAGCGGACTAATCAAAAAGTTCTATGCCTTCACAGAAAATATCTCCCGGGAAAGTATCGTGAGCCGTGCAGATCATGTTACACCAAGCTTCGATGAATTCCTGTATGTGAATAATCTGCCAAGAGCTATATCCTACCCTAAAAACCGGATTTTATGCCTGATTATAGGCGATGTAGCGCCGGAAAGCCTCCAGTTGCTAAAAACAGATGGATTCTCTATCCGTCACAAAAAGACATTCGAGCCTAAATATGTAAAGGATGTGCATATGTTATTGCTGGCTGACGGAGAGAAGGTAGAACCAGAAAAGTTAAAAGAGGCACTGAAACTGAAAACTATAGGCTATCTCGGTAATGCTAAAGACAATCTGGATCTGAAAAAATGCACAGAAATGGGAATCGTTGTTTTTGAAGATCCGAAACACAACCCCAGAAATGCCAATTTCATTCCTAAAAGAATGCTGGACTTCATGAACAAGGGGACAACCTATCTGAGCATCAATTTCCCGAACCTGCAGTTGCCGCTTATTGCCAAATCTCATCGTCTGATCCACGTCCACCGGAATGTACCGGGAATTATGGCACAGATCAATACCGTATTTGCGAAACACAGCATCAATATTGTGGGACAGTTCCTGATGACCAATGCAGCGATCGGGTACGCAATCACAGATATCAATGCCGAATACGACAAAGATTTGTTTAAATCACTCAAAAAAATTGAGCATACGATCAAATTCAGAGTATTGTATTAGAGGAGCTCAGACAGTGTTATCATATGGCAAAAACCCATAATATTAAAATAAAATAGGTGTCCGCCCTATTTTTTCCTAATTTTACCGAGATAAAAACAGAGACAGTGAAAGATTCTTTAAATATTAAAACCACAAAAGCTGGTCAATCCAGATTGGCAGAAACAGATTTCAGAGACCTTCCATTCGGAAAGGTTTTTACAGACCACATGTTCGTTGCAGACTTCGAAGACGGAGAATGGAAAAACTTCGAAATTCTACCTTATGGTCCTATTTCGATGAGTCCTGCAATATCTGCACTTCACTACGGACAGGCTATTTTTGAAGGGATGAAAGCTTACACACAACCTGATGGAAGCGTTAGTGTTTTTCGTGCCGACAAGAACTTCGCAAGGCTCAATAAATCGGCTGTACGTATGGCTATGGCTACGATTCCTGAAGATGTATTTATGCAAGGTATTGCTGCGTTGATTAACATTGACAAAGCATGGGTCCCTTCAGAAGAAAATTACTCTCTTTATCTGCGTCCGGTAATGTTCGCAACAGACCCTGTTTTAGGCGTAAGACCATCGTCCAGCTACAAATTTGTAATCCTGGCCAACCCAAGTGCGCCATATTACAGCAACCCTTTACGGGTTAAAATTGAAACTCATTATACCCGTTCTGACAATGGTGGTGTAGGTGCCGCAAAAACTGCAGGTAACTATTCAAGAGCAATGCTCCCTACTGTTGAAGCTCAGGCACAAGGATTTGACCAGTTAATCTGGACAGATGCCAAAGAAAATAAATATGTAGAAGAGTCCGGTGCTGCCAACCTGATGTTTATCATCGATGGTAAAATCGTAACACCCGAAGTGAGGGAAACTATCCTGGATGGTGTTACGCGCGATACGATTATCCTGTTGGCTAAAAGTATGGGAATTACGGTAGAAGAAAGAAGAGTCGCAATCAGCGAAGTTCTGGAAGCTATTGAAAATGGTACCCTTACCGAAGCCTTTGCAGTAGGAACCGCAGCAACAGTTACTCAGATCAGCGAGATCTCTTACGAAGGTAAAAACCATGTTCTTGCAGATCCTGCAACCAGAACTGTCTCACCTGCAATTGCTAAGAAACTGAATGATATCCGTTATGGTGTAACCGCAGATGAATTCGGCTGGAACTGGATCGTTTAATTAAAGCGAACCTTCTCCACTAAAAAAAATCCCGTCAGCATATACAAGGCTTACGGGATTTTTTAAAAACCTGCCTTATGGTATCGGTATCATTAAAAACCTGTCAGGAATTTCATATATGATCTTACCCCCAGTTCGATATGGCTATCAGAGACATTAAATTCCAAACCGTAGAAAGCGAATGCCGGTTGGTAGTCCGCTTTGACATATTCAAAACTTAGCTCGAATGGCCTGGTGAGTTCGTTGAGCGGATATTTATACTTCCCTGCAGTACTCAACTCCTCTTCTTCCACTCCTAACGATATGGCTAGCGCTATTTTTTTGCCTTTCATGCGGTACCCACTTTTACTACCATATGCCCAGCCGTGAGTTAATACTTGATCGAACCATTTTTTTAATAGTGAGGGAATATTAAACCAGTAATAGGGAAATTGGAATATAATCTTATCGTATTGCTCGACTAGACGCTGTTCAGCCTGGACATCTATGTTTTCGTCCGGATATGCATCGTATAACTGGTGAACAGTGTACTGTTCTGGAAATTTAAGTAGCTCCTCGATCCACCTTTTATTCATGGTAGACTCGCTTATGGTAGGGTGCGTAATAATTATTAAAGTCTTCATAGTGATATCATCAATTAATGTAACACGAAGGTAGCACACACTACATAAAATTAGTATATTACCCACCAATTGTTATGTACTATAAAAAATGTAAGTATTGACTGAGATTAAACAAACATCGACCAATTTCTCCAACAAGAGCGCGCTAAGTGACGAATGTCCAGAAGCTTATGCCTCAACTATTATCGGCGGACAGTGGACACTGGTAATCTGCTCCTGGTTATTGAGCGGTAAGCTCCGGTTCGGGGAACTCAAAAAGAAATTGCCAAACATTACCGAACGTATGTTAACCTTACAGCTCCGTAAGCTCGAAGAAAATATGATAATCAGTAGGACAGTTTATGCAGAAGTTCCACCACGTGTAGAATATGAATTAACTCCAATAGGATACTCCTTAAAACCTGTCATCAAAGAGTTGGAAAACTGGGGCGTTCATCATAAAAAGTTAACGAGTAAACAATTGGAAACTGAGGGTTAATTGTTTCGAAGCATGTCTGCTTATATTATACATCTTTTATTGAGACAATGACTTCTTCTACACTTAGCTTAAGATGTGTGATGCAATGTTACTCCGTATATGTTTGTTCTAAAATTAAGCTGATCGCTTTTTTTATTCTTACCATGCCCTCCGTTGTATTCAGGTCTATTTCACAAAAAAGTGTATCGGTTGACTTTGCATGTAAAACCAAGTAATAAATTCCTGCTACCAGTAAGGCCGACACCGCCCTTAGATCAGTGTCCTTTCCTTCCAGTTCCCTATCAGAGAGTTTAAAAAAATCCCTGCTTAGCAGCTCTCTTTCCTCAGAAACGTCCTTCATGATCTGGGTAGATTGACTTATTTGCCATAATACAATCTTTTGCATCTCCTCTTCGTTGAAAAAATAGTCAAGTTGGTTTTGAAGCAACTTGTCCAGTATAGGTTTCGTATTTTCTCCGGTATACTCTTTAATTAATTCAACAGCGTTGCCGGAGGCAGTAATCCAATAATCTTTGCTTCTCACATAGGTTTCAATAAGATTATCTATAGTTCCAAAATAAAGGGTAATCAATCGTCTATTTAGCCCGGCTACCCTCGCAATATTTGTAGCTGTTAAGCCAGTATATCCTTCGTTTTTGATTACTGTTCCCACAGCTTCAATAAGCTTTAACGTCGAACGCTCCTTATCATTTGATGGGCCTTTATATCTTTTTCTTATCATAATACTTGAACTCTTAAAAACCCTTTCCCTTCACGAATCGAAATATACTAATTTTCCCGTATAGGGGAAATTAGTATATTAG
Source organism: Pedobacter antarcticus (assembly GCF_900112985.1). Taxonomy (GTDB): domain Bacteria; phylum Bacteroidota; class Bacteroidia; order Sphingobacteriales; family Sphingobacteriaceae; genus Pedobacter; species Pedobacter antarcticus. The sequence continues at coordinate 479,128 of NZ_FONS01000002.1, read as the reverse complement.
CTCATATTTTACTGATTACCAGAAGACCTTAAATCATCATTTATATGAGGAAGTTTCAATCTAACAGCGTGTATACTACTTGTTAACAAAATTCACGAAATGAAAACGCAAATTCTTAGAATCGTTCTTCGCGCTGGTGTATTGCAACGAATAGATTCCCAACTATCCTTATAACTTATGAGAACTAAATTTCTGTTCATTATCATTTCAATTTTTATTTCATTTAATGTAAAAGCACAATTAATTGCTCGCTCAATAGACAGTATATTAACTACATACGTTAAAAATGGACAATTTGATGGTAGCATATTAATAGGTAAAGGGTCTAAGGTAATCTATGCCCACCAATATGGACTAGCTAATCGCCAATTTCATGTGCCAATTACGTCGACAACGAAGTTTCCAGTGGCTTCCATTACTAAGCTATATACAGCTATCCTAATATTAAAACTTCAGGAGGAGAAGAAATTAGATATTAATAAAACGATAGACCAATATATTCCAGATATACTTCCTGAAAGCAGCACGAAAATTACTATAAAACAGTTATTGACTCATACTTCCGGCCTGCCGAAGGAAAAAATTGCAGCCTATAAAACGCGATTTAACATTACAGAATTCATTGAGAAAAATATCGTTGATACCTTGCTGACTAAGCCAGGTACCAGGTATGACTACAATAACGTTAATTACATTTTGTTAGGTGCTATAATTGAGTCTGTATCCGGTAAAAATTGGCGTCAGGTTTTATCTGAGAAGATCATTCAGCCACTTAGCTTAGAAAATACAGGCTTAATCCAAACGGATTCTGTTATTAATAATTTAGCATACGGATATCATAATTATGCATTCGGGGACTTACCGGCTAAGCCGTTGAAGAATGATGCTTTCATATACATGGAAAATTATGCAACGGCTGGTGCAATTTTCACTACCCCAGAAGAATTGTTTAAGCTACACTTAGCTTTGGCTGAAAATAAGCTACTTAACTCAACTTCCAAAAAGCTAATGTATGCACCAGAAATTAATTTAGGCCTGGTGGATGGTACCCCTTACTTTGTAACGTTGGGCAGTTATTATGGAAGCAGGCAATTTAAAGGTCAGACAAAGCCTATCGATGTTATTGAAAGAACGGGGAATATAAATGGGTTTAATACGATCTACATTCAATTGCCATTAACAAAAGAAACCATAATCATATTTTGTAATACGGATGCGGGTGACCTTAATACGATTACTGATGAACTTTTAAATATCTTAATTTCATCTCATTAATCCCTCCTGGCCGTTGCGTGCCTTTAGTTTACATATTTCAGCAAATCTATTATATTAAAGTTCATAAATAGTCTCTTTATACAGCTTTGTTAGTTGCGGCTCCCATGAGACAGACCAGTTTAACAGGGCCATCAATGGATCTGCAGTACTTTTGCCAAATTCAGTCAATGTATATTCTACTCTTGGTGGAACCTCTGGAAAAACTTTACGGACGACCATGCCATAACTTATTAAAATCTTTAAAGTTTGATTGAGCATTTTTGGCGATATACCCTTAATTTGCCTCAGCAATTCACTACTGCGTTTACTGCCCTGCATTAATGCCATCAGGATGAGTAGTGTCCACTTATTTGCTATGAGCGTTAATGACTGATTCAGGATACAACTTTCATCTAAACTGGATTTCAACAGTAAAGATTGCTGTAACTTAAAATAATTTTCATTTTTTTCTCCTATCTCATTGATTATTTCGTCCATATCTTACTTTAAAGTGCTTATGTGACTTAATGGTGCCTACTTGCAAATATATAGTCTGGGATTTACTTTTGTACATAATCTTAGGAAATATGGCTTTAGAAAATACACCTGGTCAGCAAATTTTGCTGAATTTATTGGATGCTTTTAACAAGGATACACAAACTGTTTTATCCCTTTTTGATCCAACGGCAACTGTAGAATATCCTTATGCGAAATCAATAGGCTCGGCTTACCGATTGACCATGGATGACTACAGAAGACACCTGGATAATATCCTTCCGGATATGCCCGATATTATATTCTCAGAATTAAATGTTTATCCATTGGCCGAGCAGGATTCCTATTGGGCGGAATTTCATGGCGAAACTACAGTTCCAGCAACAGGGGACTTATATCAACAGGATTATGTCGTCCATTTTAGATTAGAAAGCGGGAAGTTCATTTACTACAAAGAATATTGGAATGTCCTCCCCGTTCTTAAGACTTTAATGGGAAAAGACAAAGCTCAGCAGATCATTGACAACCACTTATCTTAACAATATGAAGAAAATAGCAATTGCAGCTGCTACAGGTAATATTGGAAGTAGTGTGGCGAGGCAAATAGCCTCACATGGAGCGACACCATTGTTGCTAGGTCAAAACCTCAAAAGATTAAACGACCTGTACATTAGTGAGGGGGTATCAATAGTGGCAGATATTAGTAATACGGAACAAGTGATTGCAGCAACTGAAGGGGCAGAAGCTTTGTTCTGGGTAGTTCCGCCAGTACTTAACGTATCTAGTTTACATGAATGGTATCAAAAGGTGACTGATGCAGGTGTTGCTGCCGTTATTCAAAACAAAATCAAGAGAGTTGTACTTGTCTCTTCCCTTGGGGCCAGCAGTTCGCCGAACTTGGGAACCGTAAGCTATTGTGGAGATATGGAAGTGGCTTTTGACAAGCTTAACGCTAACGTATTGGCGTTAAGACCAGGTTATTTCCTGGAAAATTTTATACTACAGGCAAAAGACATCCGCGAGAAAGGAATTTTTACTTTTCCTTATGACAGCGATCATGATATTCCTTTTATAAGTTCAGATGATATTGCTGAAGCGGCATCGCGTTATCTTCTTGATGAAACTTGGGCAGGCCATTGGAAATTAAACCTCATGGGTCCAGAAAACATAACCTTAGCACAAGCAGCATCTCGCCTATCGGCCATGATGGGTAAGTCAGTTAAGTATGTACAACAATCTGGTGAAGAGGTAAAAGCTCAACTGAGTAGTTGGGGAACGTCTGAAAGCGTACAACAAGAATTGATGGATTTATTTTCTGCCTTAGGTGATTCAAATGGGCCGTATGCTACCCCTCGAACTATAGAGGCAACTACAGCTACAACTTTCGAGCAGTTTTTAGAACGGAAGTTCCTACCTTCGCTTTAATTAGATGTGTTTAAATCGTTGATTCTTTTTCGAAGGCCGTTTTTATGGTCTTAGAAATAACCTATTCTCAGACGTAGTTGAGCACATAAAATTATTGATCATAACTATGAAATACTTTAAGATAATTGTTTTTTGTTTTCTAATTGCCTCAGTTCTTAGCTTACTGGGTGTGTTCGTTCTGCAATCTACCGGTTTAATTGGTAAAGCAGATTCAGATTTTAGAAACCTCCCTTATGGAATCGCTATTGGCATTAATTTCTTTTTTTTTCTTTCAAGCTTTACCATTCTACTCAATCTTAAAGAAAAAGTCCGCGATAATAATACATATAAGGCAATGAGTTTTTTCCTGCTACCGGCCATATTTGTAGTATTTCTACTATTAGGATCGTGGAATCAGCCTTGGCCAGGCATACTATTTTGCGTTCCTTACTTTATTGTATTATTCATTTTTTTCCTTAGGTCAAAAAATACAACACAAGGACTTTTATAAACCGATTCAAGACTATACTCCCATATTATACAGTTTATGGAAGATCTTAAGCACTTACTGGATATCAGTTATCCAATTATTCAAGCACCTATGTTGGGGGTGACAACTCCCGCCATGGTAGCAGCGGTGGCCAATGCAGGCGGCTTGGGTTGCCTGCCATTGGGTGGGTTATCACCTGAGAAATCCCTGGCCCTGGTTAAGGAAACAAAGGCTAAAACCAGTAAGCCATTCGCTGTAAACCTCTTTGCTCACTCGTTAACATCTGAGGTCAGTGAAGAGGATATCAAAATAATGGAGAATTATCTCGAAGCGCTTCACAAGAAATATAATTTGCCGTTTGAGCATAAACCAATTTCCTCTTACCGGTTTTATAACCACCATGACCAAATAGATATCCTCCTGGATGAACAGGTACCTATTGTAAGCTTCACGTTCGGTTTGCCAGAGGCACAAATACTTTCACAGCTTAGAGAACGTGGCGTTAAAGCGATTGGAACGGCAACAAGCATTAAAGAAGCCGCATTATTGGATAAAGCTGGCATGGATGCTATTGTCGTCCAGGGTATTGAAGCCGGGGGACACAGAGGTAGCTTTATCGATAAGGAACCCCTGCCGCAGGTTGGTTTGATATCTCTTGTTCCGCAGGTTGTCGATACCGTATCAGTTCCGGTTATTGCTGCCGGAGGGATTTTTGACCACCGCACGATTAAAGCGGTATTTACCCTTGGTGCAGCAGGCGCACAACTAGGTAGTTATTTTCTTGCAGCAGAAGAAAGTGCGGCCAGCGAAGTTTACAAAGAACGTGTGCTCAGCTCTACTGATACCTCTACCGAACTTACCCAGGCATTTACCGGAAAATGGGCAAGGGGCATTGGAAACAGCTTCATGGAAGAAATGAAAAACTCAGGATTGGTTATACCGTATTATACCTATCAGAACAGTTTAACGGCAGCGCTCAGAGACTTCGGCAAGTCGGGTGGAATCGCTGATATTATTTCGCTTTGGGCAGGACAATCTGCATCACAAAGCAAAAGTGGCAGTACCGAAGCCTTGTTCAACAAGCTTATCCAACAAATAAAAAGCGATACTAATCCCATATTTTAAACATAAAAAAACATAATATGCCTTTGGCAAGAATAGACGTTACCCCAGGGAAGAACCGATGAGGTAGAAACTTTCTGTACATCTGAATCGGACCGTTGCCAGATCCACCAGTCAGAAACAGAACCTGACTAGTGGACAGCACTGGCGCATATTCTCTCTGGTCATTCGTTTGATATAATGTTTATCTATTCTACAGAATTCGATCTTTTTCATCAATGGCCAGATCATTTATGCTAGCGAACCGTTTTTCCATTAACCCGCATTTATCAAATTCCCAAAGTTCATTCCCAAAGCTACGGAACCATTGCCCTTGCTGGTCATGCCATTCATATTCAAAGCGAACTGCTATACGGTTTTCAGTAAATGCCCAAAGTTCTTTTTTAAGCTTGTAGCCAAGTTCATTCTTCCATTTGTTTGCTAAAAATACTTTTACTTCTTCACGGCCAGAAATAAACTCCGACCGATTGCGCCATTCTGTATTAAGGGTATAAGCCATGCATACTACCTCAGGATCGCGGCTATTCCATGCGCGCTCTGCAAGCATAACTTTCTCCACCGCGGAATCGTAGCTAAACGGTGGTACTGGGTTTTTAATTTCCATCACTTTATTTGATTTATAGGATATTTAGAAAAAGCCCAGCTTATACTGGGCTTACTTTGATCACATTTAGGCAGTATTACACCCAAAAATCTTATTTTGGAAGGGTGGAGAGAAACTTCAGTATTTCAATTCCTATCTCCTGTCCATGGGTTTCTAACGCAAAGTGGCCAGTATCATAAAATTTCACTATTGCGTCAGGAATATCTTTTTTATAGGCCTCAGCCCCGATAGGGAGAAAAAATGGATCTTTATTTCCCCACACAGCGAGCAATTTTGGTTTGTTGGTTCTAAAATACTTTTGAAACGATGGATACAGATCAACATTTGTTTTATAGTCTTTTAACAGATCAAGCTGAATCTCTGCAGATGCCGGCCTATCTAGAAAATACTGATCCAAAATATAAGCTTCGGGGGCTAAGAGCGATGTATCGGTAACGCCAGTGAAGTACTGGAATTTCGTTCCCTCTTTGCTATAAAAGGTTCTTAGCGCATCTCTATTTTCCTGGGTGTCATTTTCCCAATATTTCTGAATAGGGTTCCAGCCCGTACTTAGTCCTTCTACATAAGCATTACCATTCTGTGAAATAATCCCCGTAATTTTCTCTGGATTCGCAAGTGCCAAACGATATCCGGTTGGCGCTCCATAATCAAATACATAAATTGCAAACCTTTTTAAACCTAATTCATCTATAAAGCCCTGCATTGTTTTGGCCAGATTTTCAAATGTATAGGTATAAGTTTTAGGATCTGGTAAATCAGTATTTCCAAATCCCGGAAGATCAGGGGCTATAACGTGATATTTTTTGTTTAACAACGGTATCAGATTGCGGAACATATGTGATGATGTTGGGTAACCATGCAACAATAATATTGTGGGTGCTCCTGCTGGACCTGACTCTCTATAAAATACGCCAAGTCCGTTTACATTTACCTTACGGTGATGAACAACCCCAACTTCTAAAGCAGGACTTGTTTTAATTGTGTTTGATTGTGCCATAATTTCTGTTCTCCCTAATAAGCCAGTCATGATGATCGTGAAGGCTATTTTTAGTTTTTTCATTTTCCCTTTTTTTTATTCAAAAGTAAACTAGATATTTGATCATTAAAAATGATTTATAAAGATACCATGTATCTTAATTTAAGATTTATGAATACAAATGACCTTAATTTATTTGAAGCCGTTGCGCATTATGGAAGTTTTACAAAGGCTGCTGAAGCAATGTTTACAGTTCAATCGAATGTAACTACCCGTATAAAAAACTTGGAAGAGGAGTTTGGCGCACTGCTTTTTACCAGAAACAACCGCAAGGTCGAATTAACTCCGGAAGGCGAAAAACTTATTCACTATACCAAGCAATTCAAGCATATTTTTGATGAGGCGAAAAGGTCGATTGGGAAAAGTGACGTCGTAAAGGGCCAGATTAAAATTGGATTTTTGGAAACCATGATGACCCTGAAAGGCCCTGAACTTATTAATGAACTTGCCTCAAAATTTCCTTTTGTTGACCTGGATTTTAGATCCGCGATGAGCGCCAGCTTAATAAGTGATGTGTTGAATTATAAATTAGATGCAGCATTTGTCCCTGCTCCTCTTGACATTCCTGAGCTTGAACAAATTAAAATAAAGGACGAACAGGTCGTGATTGTTGCTCCAGCAGATTGTGAAAACCTTGATATTTTACTTGCAAAAAATCCGCTTAAAACAATAGTTTTCGATCAAGGTTGCGTATTTAGAGCTAAACTTGACTCTTGGCTTGTAAGCAGAGGTATTATCCAATATCATAAAACAGTAATGAATTCCATTGAAGGCGTTGTAAATTTTATTGAATCCGGAATTGGATTTAGTGTGATGCCAGAAGAAATCATAAGTACGTTTTATAGCAATAGAAAAATAAAAACATTCCAACTACCAAAGGAATTGGGCCTTATGACAACAATTTTGGTCTATAGAAAAGATGTGCCACTTTCCCCTGCTTTAAAAGCTTTTATCAGCATAAGTGGCGGAACAAAAAGTATCAATATCGATAAATAAAATTTCCAGTAACACAGGATTTATATTTTGAAATAACAAATGAAAATCCAAGTACTCAGTGTAGAAATACACTAAAATTATCTCTTTCTTTGTTGCTTTTAGGAACTAAAACTCTTGTCACGATATGAAAACCCACTTGCTTTCTATATTTCTGATCAGTTCTTCCTTTCTCACTTTCGCTCAGGAAGCGGGGTTTCGTTCGCTTATTTCACGTAGCAAGCCTGGAATTACCGATACTATCTTTACTATCCGCGCCAAAAATAATACAGCCGTGCAGATCCCGATGACGATTGTCAAGGGAAGAGATAAAGGTCCAACATTCACAGTTATGGCAGGAATACATGGTATGGAATACCCACCGATCCTATCCTTGCTGGAGTTTCGAAAAGAGATTGATCCCGCATTGTTGAAAGGACAGGTAATCATAATACCAATCGTCAACCAAACCTCCTTCTACACGCGGACACCTTTTGTAAACCCTCTGGATGGTGTCAATCTGAACAGGGCATTTCCCGGAGACCCAGACGGGACGATCACTGAGGTAATGGCTGATTTCCTAACCAAAGAGGTTTTCGCCTCTACGGATGTACTATTGGACATGCATGGCGGAGATGTTGGTGAAGATTTGATTCCTTTCATCTGCTATTATGATAATAAGCAGTTCAGAAATCAGACCGCATTGGCTTCCCGCCTGAGCGAGATCAGCGGATTTGAAACGATTGTAGCTTATCCATACATATTGTCACCGGATCAGCCAGCAATGTATGCCTTCAAACAGGCTGTCAGGCAAGGTGTAACTGCTCTTAGTATCGAAATCGGAAGACTTGGGAATTGGCGAAAAGAGGAAGTATCACTGGCCAAAAAATCCTTATTCCGCTTAATGGCGGAATTGAACATGTATGGGACAAAATCAGCAAATAATGTTTCTCAGGTCAGGGCGAGATATAATAAACAGGCTTATGTATCTGTACCTGTACAAGGGATTTTTGTGAGCGAAATGGCTGCCGGTGATCGGATCGTTAAGGGCGCGGAGGTGGGTTATATCACCGATGTCTTTGGTAGAAAGAAATTGCCTGTCTATGCACCTGAATCTGGTATTATCTTGTATAAGATTGGCACACCACCAGTAAATAAGGGTGAAACACTTTTATGCATAGGTTTCTGAGTGGTCCACTCCCGCCGTGGTAGCAGCGGTTGAATTGACCCTTTAGATTTCGTTTGAGTAATAATGACAACTGAGAGAGCTTTAGCTCCGATATAAGCTTGGCTGATTACAACGCAAACTTTTTCTCATCATGATGTCGGTCTGCTGGTCATCACCAAGTTTGAAAATGTGTTTATCAAACTCAATAAAACCATTTTTTTTATAAAAATTAATGGCTCTGGGGTTTTCTTCCCATACTCCTAGCCATACATACTCAGCACTCATTTCCTGAGATATCTGCATTGCTTTTTCGTAAAGTAGCTGTCCAACTTTTTTGCCGTGATAGGCTTGTACAACATATATTCGTTCAATTTCAACAGAGTTAACATCTTTCAGTTCTGTCTGCGACTTTCCAGTATTAAGCTTTAAATAACCAATAACATCACCACCGGTAACCGCAAAGTAAAACTGTGAATATGCATCGGTCAGCTCAGCTTCCAGTTTGTGTAGGGAGAAACCCTCTTGGAGATATTTAGCCATATTTTCTTCTGTGTTGCTTGCAGAGAAGGTTTCGGAAAAGGTTTGCTTACCAATTTGCGCTAAGGCTTCAATATCTCTTAGGGTAACTTTCTTGATTTCTATATTTTCCATTTTGCAATTATTTGATTGTATTTCCTTAATGCGATACGGCCTTTAATCCGATAATAGAACCAATTAGCGTCATTATAAAAAGCATTCGTAGAAAAGTTGCAGGTTCTTTAAATACCAGTATGCCTACTAGAACGGTTCCAACGGCACCAATTCCTGTCCATACGGCATAGGCGGTTCCAATTGGTAGGGACTGCGTAGCTTTGATCAGTAGTCCCATGCTCACCAATAGCATGACCACGAAGCCTGCATACCAGCTTATCATTTCATTTCCTTGAGATTCTTTTGCCTTTCCCAAACAAAAAGCAAAGCCTACCTCAGCCAAGCCACCTAAAATTAAAAGTATCCAGTTCATCTGTTTTATCTATTTAACTGATTTTATATATGTCATTCCTGCCTTAACCATCGAGAAAGAATAGGTTTCATGTTTCTCACAACGGGTTTGTAGTCTAAGTTATAGCGGTAAGAGCCTTTTCAAATTCGGCATGCTTTTCTATCAGTACCATCAACTTATCTAAATCTAACGGGCTGCAAGGTCTTATGTTGAATGCTAACTGTTCCATAAGTACAAAACTACATTATCTGGTAATGCCTAAAAATGCTATTATAGCATATAGTAATGCTTATATTGCATTAATGAATATTCAACAGATCAAATATTTTTTAGCCCTCGCGCAGGAACTCCACTTCTGGAAAACAGCTGGAAGGATGCATATCACCCAATCTGCCCTTAGCCGTCAAATCCAGGCACTGGAACGTGAATTAGGTGTTCAGCTATTTGAGCGTGACAAACGGAATGTTAAGCTTACTTCTGCAGGGCAATTCTTACGAGAAAAGTGGGAAGTGCAAATTAATGAGTTGGAGTTTTTTCATGAACACGCCCGTCAGATACAATTAGGTGAAAGCGGCACTATAATTATTGCGCACCCCGATTCAATATCTGCATCCATCATGCCGGACATGCTCAGCAGTATTGCTTCAGCCTATCCTAAACTTAAGATCGAACTTGTACAAGTACGGTATGAAGATCAGCTGGAGTTCCTACGCAACTACAAAATAGACCTCGTGATTACCAGGGATATCAATAATGCCGATGATATCCGTTCAGAAAAGATTTCGACCGACTTTTTGTCTATTGTAGTGCCCGAGAATCATCCTTTTCGTAACGCAGAGGATCTTACGAAAGAAACGCTTAGCAGCCAAAAGTTTATCTTACCCATAAAGGACGGGGGAAGCAGTTACAGTGACCTTATTCAAAAGTTATTTCGAACTTATGATATTGTGCCTGATGCATACTTACATTCGGAGTTTGGTTCAGCAATTATTGCCTTGGTGAAAAAGGGTTTAGGTATAGCCGTAATGCCTAACTCTTACATGTTCCATGAAATTCCCGGTATTAGATTTATCACCTTGCCATTTCAGACCGATTTATTCCTTAATTGGAGAGTTAATGATCATCATCCGGTTCTAAATAATGTACTACAGTTCATTCTGAAAAGCTAATATGTCTTTAAGTAACTTAAATTATTAAAATTCCCTCATTAACTGATAATCAAATAGGGTTCGGAATATTTGTATCATATCATATGTCAATATACTGGCCTCTTGATACTGTTTTTTTTATCGAGTTATTCAATGTTGGTTCGCCAACATTATATCTTCCCTTGAAAAGGATATATTAGCCTTATCAGGGCCTTCTTAGAGCCTTGGTCGGGTGTTGTTCGACTGGAACCCGAATAAACCCTGGCGTAACCTGAAGTTAACCCGAGGTCGACCCGAAGGCCTTCTTTTTTGTTTGCAACAAACGATACTAAAAATGCCCAGGATCACATCCGGACAAAAGAAAACCGGGGCAGTCCAGCGCTGCGGCCTTCTCAAGGTCTTCTTAGAGTCATGTTAGGGTGTTGTTCGTAGTTACCCCAATTTTTACACAGCGTTGGCCTATCTAAAACCCATCCTTAACCCAACTACACTCGATTTTTCTTGTAAACACAATCCGCGAAGGACTCTCCGGGTCAAATCCGGACAAAGCATAACAAGAGCTACACCCGGACTCTAACTCTATAAAATTTTTATGGAAATCTGAATTTCCTTACATCCCTTTAATATAAAGCGGAGATTGAAAGCATAATTACCTGAAAATAGACAGGTATAAAACGGCATGATCTTCGCGCAAAAAATAAAAAAGAACAAAATGGAAACGATCTACAATTCAAAAATCAAGAAAGTGATGCCAGGAGCAATTTTAGCCCTGTTTTTACTCTGTGGAAGTTTTATCAGCGCTAAAGCAGACGTCATCAGATTGCAGGTTAAAGAAGAAACAGCTAATTGCACAGGTGTTGCTCCACAAACCTGCATGTTGGTTAAGTATAAAAGCAGCAAAGACTGGGAGCTTTTTTATAGCGGTATAAAAGGTTTTAAATACACACCGGGTTACCGTTACACCCTTTCGGTTCAGCGTACCAAAAGGAAAAATGTGCCAGCAGATGCTTCTGCCTATACCTACAGACTGATTAAAGTTATTAAGAAGCAGAAAATTGCCGTTAAAACGGACGATCCGACCAGTCAAGAATATGCCTGGGCGTTTATTGCAAAACACCGCTGGAACCTGATCCAGCTGAATAACAAAACTCAGGAAAACTCACCTGCCTTCTTAGTTTTTGACATTACCACAGGCAAAGTAAATGGAAATTCAGGCTGTAATTCTATTTTCGGTTCTTTCGAACATACTGCGAATACAATCAGTTTCAAACAACTCGCAAGTACGATGATGGCCTGCCTGGATGATAAATCCAACCAGTTGGAGCGCGAGTTCAGCCAGGCCATTACGGGTAAGACCTTTACTTTCGATATCGCAGAGCAAACCTTAAATCTTTATCAGGATGGTAAAATCGTACTGATGTTTGGCATGGCTCCATTAGATCTGTCACAAAAAAGGTAATTGTACGCCTACAAATTAAATAATCCGGATTGCTTTCTTATTTTCGTGAACTATAAAAAACTGAACGAATGAAGAAATCTTTATTGCTACTCTGCGCTTCCGGATTATTCCTAAACCTACAGGCGCAGCAGCAAAAACTAACCTTTGAGCAGACACAAGGTAAAATTCCTTCTCTGACCAATCCCATCAATACAATCTCCGGCTGGAGTGATGAACAGCATTATATAGAAACAGATCCTAAAACCCGTCAGCAATACACGGTTGACGTCAAAACAGGAACAAGACTTCCTTACACACCCCCTCCCAAAAGCGATGTAAGCGTAATGATCAAAGACAATGATGTCTATATTCAATACGGCAAACAAGAGCCTAAAAAATTAACCACAGATACTGCTGCTGAAAAGAACCCTACACTTTCTCCTGATGGAAAATATGTAGCCTTTACACGGAATGGCGATCTTTACGCGGTCGATGTGACCAGCGGAAAAGAAATCCGTTACACCACCGATGCGACCGATGTAATTTATAACGGTTATTCTTCCTGGGTATATTTCGAGGAGATCTTAGGCCGTCCAACGCAATATAAAGCCTTCTGGTGGTCTCCGGACAGTAAAACAATAGCTTTTATGCGTTTCGATGATACCAAGGTTCCTATGTTCCCTATTAACGGGTCGACAGGACAGCATGGCTATGTCGAAAAGACACGTTATCCTAAAGCTGGAGATCCGAATCCTGAAGTACGTATCGGTTTTGTACCTGCTTCCGGCGGTGCTGTAACCTGGGCAGACTTCAATGCTAAGGACGACCAGTATTTTGGCACACCTTACTGGAGTTTTGATAGTAGTAACCTAATGGTTCAATGGATGAACCGCGGACAGGATAACCTTAAATTCTACGCAGTTAAACCAAATAATGGGGCAAAAACTGAGATCTATGATGAGAAGCAACCGTCATGGGTAGATCTGGATTACGATGAACGCATTACTTATCTGGGTGACAATAAACATTATATCCTGAAAAGTGACCGTACGGGCTGGGCACATTATTACCTATATACATTGGCAGGCAAGCTGATTAATCCAATTACGAGCGGCAAATGGCAGGTAACTAAACTACTGAAAGCGGATGAGAAAAATAAAATCATCTACTTCATGGCAAGAAAAGAAGCCTCTACCACAACCGACCTGTACCGGGTTAATTACGATGGAAAAGGACTAAAACGACTGACCTTTGGAAACTATACGCATCAGGTTGCTTTATCTCCATCGGGCAAACAATTTATCACGACATATTCCAATGTTTCCACTCCACCAAAACAGGCATTGCTGGATAACAACGGTAAACTGATCCGTGAAATTGCAGACAGCAAATCTCCGGACTTCGGAAAATTCGCCATCGGCAAAACAGAAATGATTACTATTCCTACTGATGACGGATACCTGTTACCAGCAGTAATTACTTACCCGGTTAATTTTGATGAGTCTAAACAATACCCCGTAATTTTCAGCATTTATGGAGGCCCTAATGCAGGAACAGTAACCAATACCTGGAAAGGCACAGCCGGACAGTGGTGGGCAAATGAAGGTATTATCCAGATCGCTGTAGATCACCGTGCTTCAGGACAATTTGGCAAAGAAGGCGTTGCGCTTATGCACCGTAACCTAAGTAAATGGGAAATGAAAGATTACATTACCGCAGCGCAATGGCTGAAGGCCAAGCCATGGGTTAACCCAACTAAATTACTCATTACCGGTCATAGTTACGGTGGTTATATCACAACAATGGCTTTAACCAAAGGCGCCGATTATTTTGATTATGGTTATGCAGGAGCGCCTGTTACCAGCTGGGAATTGTATGACACCAGTTACGCAGAGCGTTTCATGGACACGCCGCAGGAAAACCCTGAGGGTTATAAGAATGCATCTGTACTAACTTACGTAGACCAGTACAAAGGTCTGTTACGCATTATGCATGGTGACATGGATGACAATGTCCACATGCAGAACACGATACAACTGATAGACAAATTACAGGATGCTAACAAACATTTTGAACTGATGATCTATCCGGGTGGCAGACACGGCTGGGCGAACACAAAAGGAAAGCATGATTTTTCTGAAAGAGCACGTTTCTACTACCTCAATTTGCTGGACAAACCTGTTCCTGCAGATTTGCTGAAATAAAGAATAAACTCTTTAGCTTGTTGAGAAGCTAGAAAACGGCGGTTCCAGATTTGGGGCCGCCGTTTTTGTTTAACCCTCCTTCGGGTTTCAGTTTCATAGAACACGTTAATTTACACAGTAACCCCACAAGACCCAACAACCGTATGGGCTCTTGTGGGGTTACTGTGGGTTCTGGTGGGTAATTTGCGACCGACAGTAAGAGAAGACTCTAACAACACCCGAACGAAACAAGGGAATGGACAGGATTAACAAAATGCAAAACATATTCCCAGATAAAGCATTCATTAACACCATATTGCTTAATGAAAGGACATTATTACTGAATCGATCACGTCCTTTATTCTTTTCTTTGTTATAACCAAATATCAATTATGAAAAAGATCTGTTTATTTATTGCCGGGCTCCTCCTGTCCTGTTCCGTTTTTGCCCAAAAAAATTATCTGGAAGAATCTACGTCTGCTAAAAAGCAACGCCTGCAATGGTGGCAGGATGCTAGATTTGGTATGTTTATCCACTGGGGTCTATATGCTGTTCCTGCGGGAGAATACAACGGGAAGGATGGTGGTGCCGAATGGATAATGGATACACATAAAATTCCAACATCAGAATACGAAAAATATGCCGCACAATTTAATCCTCAGAAATTCAATGCCAAAGAGTGGGTAAACATTGCCAAAGGTGCCGGAGCAAAATACATCGTATTTACTTCTAAGCATCATGATGGTTTCAGTATGTGGGACAGCAAAATAACCAACTACGACATCATGGATGCGACACCTTTTAAAAGAGATGTGATTAAAGAACTGGCAGATGCCTGTAAAGCTGCAGGGATCGAGTTCGGTCTTTATCATTCTATTATGGACTGGCACCAGCCCGATGCCAACCCTAAACAAAAAACTGAGCAGAAGCCCGATTTTAGTAAATACAGAGAAGAATATCTGAAACCACAGTTAGCAGAACTAATTAAAAAATATGATCCGGCTATCTTATGGTTTGACGGGGAGTGGACTCCTGAATGGACCGAAGAACAAGGTAAAGATCTTTATAATTATTTACGAACCCTCAAGCCGTCCCTGATCATCAATAATCGTATCGGCAAAGCTCGTAACAGTATGGCGGGAATGAATAAATATGAAAATGCTGCCGGAGATTTTGGTACGCCGGAACAAGAAATCCTGAAGTCAAATTCCAAGGATTATTGGGAAAGCTGCATGACAATTAACAACAACTGGGGATTTGTAAAGAATGATCATAATTGGAAATCGGCCGAAAAGCTGATCGACAATTTAATCGATGTGGCAGCAAAAGGTGGTAACTACCTACTGAATGTTGGCCCGGACGCACAGGGAGAGATCCCGGAACCAAGTGTTGAACGTCTGGCAGAAATGGGTAAATGGCTTGATATTAATAAGCAAGCGATCTATGGAACTAAAAGTCTAACTAATTATAAAGAAGGTGATAACATCCGCTTTACGCAAAGTACTGATGGCAAAATAACCTACGCTATTTTTGATAAGCATAGCGGTGATGAAATTAAGATCTCTTCCATCCATCCAAAAGCAGGCTCAAAAATATATCTGCTTGGTATAGATAAACCGTTAACCTGGACAAAAAGCAATGGTGGCTTTACCGTTAAACTACCCGCGGAACTACCCGGCAAATACGCCTGGGTACTTAAAATTCAGCCGGCTGCCTGAATTTTTAATTGAAGGTATTGAGTTAACATTAGCGGCATTTTACACCAAAATCAAGGATGGAAATAAAAATCGTAATTCCACTAATTTGACTGACTTTTCGTTAAGCTGGGATTATAGCCGAAATGACTTTTATATAAACGGGAAAAATGCGAAACATTTTCATAACCTACCTCATAACAAACATCTGCAACGGTTAATTGAGTGGAAGAAATTAATTCTTTAGCTTTTTGTAACCGTTTTTCCTGAATCCATTTCGCGGGGGTGGTTTGAAATAATGCCTCAAATTCACGGCGAAAGCCTGACAAACTTCGTCCTGAAATGTATGCCAATTCTTCAAGTGTATAAGGCTTAAGGTAATTTATTTGTACAACATTCATTAAATCTCTGGTATCATTGCGATTAAGATTCATCAATTGTTGCAGGAAAACAGGATTTTCTTCGGATAAGTCATAAAGTAATTCCAATATTTTCAATTTATACAAACCTGTTTTTATTTTTTCAGTATCATCAAAATAGGGCTTTAACGATGCTAGAAAGGTTTGCAACCGTATTCCATAAGGATGAATCAAAATTTCATTATTTGGTGTGTTATGTTTAGAATAATCATCCATTTCAACTAACTTAATAAAATCAAGAATAATATCTTTTTTCAGAGAAAAGGAAACACTTTCATACATATAATCATCTTCTTTTTCGCCTCTTTTTACAATCTCAACATAAGTTGCTTTTTTCATTAATAACATTTCTCCCTTTTTTAGAGATAACAACTGATTACCGATTTGTAATTCATTTGTTCCTTCCACAGCGAATAATAAAAAATGCTCTTTGAGCATATTCGTTTTATGAAATGGAGTTTTATGTTGTTGCCTACAAATTTCTGTCGTTCCAATTTTGTCAGATGTTAGTACGATATGTGTTCCCGCATACAAGTCCTTATTCTCAACTTTTTTCTCAATATTCATATTGCTCTGATTTTCGGAAAATTACATAATCCTTTACTGTATAATTCTAATTAACGTCAAAAATATATTGAAAGAAATAGTCATTAAATATGGAAGTTTTAGCAATCGTGTTGTGCTTTCTAATATGGAAATTTGAACTATTTAAAATTCGAAATATGATACAGTTTAAAAATTCAGAAAAAGTATTCAAGATCAATGGGTTGTCACAGGTCGTAGAAATTCCATTAGGAAATCAGAAAATGTTAGTGCTATCCGGACAAATTCCTCTCAATCAAAAGGGAGAATTGGTAGGTAATGACGTACGAACACAAACGGTTCAAATTTTCGAAAATGTAAAAGCTATTTTAGAAAGTTGCGGTGCTAGTTTAAACGACATTATAAAACTCGGGATATTTATAACAGATATTTCGCAAACGGCTGTTTACAGAGAAGTAAGAGACCAATATATTAATCTTGAAACGCCACCAACAAGCACACTTTTGGAAGTGAAAGGGTTGTTTAGAGCTGATATTTTTATTGAAATTGAGGTTACAGCTATTGTAGCAAACTAATTTCTTTAGCCACAAGACTAAGCCAATTACTTTCCATAGGAGTTGATATGTAAGCTTTTAATATAAAGAAAACAATTTATGAAACATGTAATTGTCGTAGCAATGATGATTCTTTTAATCTCAGCATGCAAAAAAGACAGCAGTATTGATGATGATAATATCGTGGATAGTGTTAAAACTCCATCTGACAAAACATCATGGTGGCAACCTAAGGCTGGTATGTCCTTCGATTGGATGCTGGATGACCTTCAACCCGGAGCTTCCTTTACGTCTGAAATTGTGGACGTCGATGCATTTACAACCTCTGCCGCACAAGTAGCCACATTACACGCTCAAGGTAAAAAGGTTATTGCCTATATTTCTGTGGGGACAATAGAAAACGACAGACCTGATGTTAATTTACTTCCCGCGGATGTCATTGGAAAAGTATACCCGGAGTGGCCTAATGAGCGCTGGCTGAACATTAAAAAATTGGATAAGTTAAAACCCTGGCTCAATTCCAGAATCAATATGATTTTAAAAAAAGGATTTGATGCAATAGAACCTGACAATCTTGATAGTTACTCAAATGAGACAGGCTTTAAAATAACCTTGAATGACACGAAACTATATTGCGACTATCTTATAAAACTGGCACATGAGAATGGTTTAGGTATCGGTCAGAAAAATGTGCAAGAATTATCGGTGGAGTACAGTACTAAATTCGATTGGGTATTAACTGAAGATGCTTTTGATCAAGGCTGGCAGAAGGATGTTAAATCTTATATAGATCTTAACAAACCCGTATTTGTAGTAGAATACACCGATAAAATATCTGAAAAAACATTTGCAGATGAGGTATGTCCAGCTTCTCAAATTTTAAAATATACGGCTGTACTTAAGCACAGGAACCTTGATAAATGGGTTTTCAAATGTAAATAAACACATTCATCATTAAGAAACTCATTAGTTTATAAATTGTAATGTATATAGCGACTGTAAACCTTGTATAGTTTTGCAGTTGCAATATAAAATGTCTTATCCTGAAATGGCAATACAGTTTACTGAATTAATTTTAGATAGACTATACACGCAAATTTGTTATTCCTGTATCAATTATACAAGTTGCTTTTCATTTGGTTTGCACCATTTAGGTTTCCATCTTTTTTTCAATGGCCCGTGTTTCAGGTGTGCCTGCTCTGGAGTTAGACAATCACAACTACTCCCATTGCTGCTTCAATTGGATAATGGTAATATCGCTTACCCAAACTTGCTCAGCTCTATAACAGATAGATTTTAGATGTAAAACTTAGGTAAAAACATGTTCCAGGTCCATTTGTGAATTAATTTTTTAAGTGCGTTTTTGCTTTTGGCGCAACTAATCCAAAACTATATTGTCCTATGACTATGAAGAATTTTATTTTCCTAGTATTATCTGTTTTTTCATCAGTCGTATGTCTTGGCCAACAAAACCATTCCAAAAACACCGTTCCACTAAAGGCGCAATTTATTACCAGCGATATACCTCAGTTCTGGGCAGCTTTTGATTCTGCCGGGCGGGCGCCGCTTAGGAGCCGGGAAATTTATGATGAACTTTATTTTAACAAAGGCTCCTACGGCTTGGGAATATTTAAGACTGCGGCCATAGGGACTACCGAAGCATTCGCTTCCAAGATCGAAAAATACGATAAGTATTATCGATCTATCAGAAGGAACACCCTTCAGGTACAAGGTGCCATACCTGCAATGAGGAAATCGTTTCAGCGGCTGAAAGAGCTTTATCCTGCGTCCGTATTTCCTGACGTTTATATCGTAATGGGGTCAATGGGGTCAGGTGGGCGTTCTATGGCCGAGGGACTTTTTATCGGCGCTGATGTAAACTGTGCGGATGAAAGTTCAGACTTCACCAACATAAGCCCAGCATTCTCCAAAGTCTTAAAATCCTTGACTTTGGATAAAATGCCAACCCTAGTGACACATGAATTAATCCATTATCAGCAGAACTATACCGATACCAGCAAGAACATCCTTAGTCGTGCTATAGCAGAAGGGAGCGCCGACTTCGTATGTAAACTGATAACCGGTACTACTGCTAACCATCTTTTGCACCAATACGGGAAAATGCATGAAAAAGAATTATGGACGCAATTTAAAAATGAACTTAGCAGTAATGATATTCAGAAATGGTTCTATTATCCTGCGACCGACTCAAGGCCTTCAGACCTGGGTTATTACATTGGGTATAAGATCACGGAAGCCTATTACCTGAGGTCAAAAGATAAGAGAAAGGCAATTGAGGAAATTTTTAATATAAGCAACTTCCGCTCGTTCTTAGAGAAAAGCGCATACGGATCAAAATTGTAATATAAATTTTTGGAAGTTGCACGGTGCAAGTGCGTAAGCTTTGAAACTTAAAAATGTTTTTACTGAATTTAAACTAAGATATACAGTATGTGAGTTTTTATATATATTTCATGCTTTGACCAAGCTTAAGTTAAAGCTAAATAATACATACTATCACAACTTATAATCATTGTTAAATAAATCTGCTAGATAAACATTAAATAACAGTCTCAAAAAACGAAGGTATGACCAATATCTAACCTAACTTTTGAAATTATGAGAAAATGATTAAATCACCGTAATAAACTAATGCCATTTATTACGTAGCGAAAACAGTAATCGGTAACCTATTTTGACTATGGAATTTGAAGTACTCTAACTATAGAAGAAGATGTAGAAGTTGGTGATCTTGTAATACAAGATAATAAGATAGGAGATATTTGTAGCATAGTTATTGTAATTAATAATAATATTATATATTTGTATCGTCATTTCCCTCGGGAAAAGGACCTGGTTGGCCGCATTACCGTAATTGCGGCATTTTTTTTATCTCTGATTTTTATACCAGTCTTCTCTTTTTTCAAAATATTCCCGATTCCGTTTGCTGTCAATATGAAAGCAACTGACTATGATGTAATCTGGGGTAACTCGTTGCATGATCACTAGAAAGTTTTCTTCTTTATACCAATAGTACTCTCTACTGATTCCATCGGATTCAGGATAATCAAAGCAAGTGATTTCTTCGTCCTGATAGTTTTCTAGTATGCATCTAATCCATTGTACCTTGTTCGCGCGATGTCGATCAAATACCCGTTCCCTACCTTTGCCTTTCCTGGTAATTGAATGCACGAATGTTTCAGGGTAGCCCCCATAGCCTTCGATTGTAGATGCACTCATGATTATTCTAACCGTAAGACCCTTAAATACAAAAGGGTTATCTATAAAATCACGAACGTATATTTCATAAATTTCATCTAATTGATCGTAAGTTGGATCCATAGACAATCCAGGAATTAAGTCATCAAGTTCAAATAATTCCATTATTGCCGAAGTGGTGCCTGATGATCTGAAATTTTAAATTTGGTTTCCCACGGGGTTGTTCCTTCGTCAAGACAAAAGCCCGATTTCGCTTCTAAATATTGTACGAATTCAAGCTTTGCGGGATTTGCAGGCAAATTATCTTTAATATTGGTTCTAGATTTATAAGCAATTGCACCTATGAAAAGATCTGTGAGCTGAAAAAACTCATTTTCGTGCGATCTTAAATGTTGGAATCTCCTGAATGGCGAAACGCCAGCGCATTTTTCATTTAAATATTCTTTTATCTTACTTAACTTTTCTTTACCCTTTGTATCCTTATAATCGATAAATATGCGGTAATCACCATTCGTGGGCATTGGCTGTAATAGATGAAAAATAATCCTGTAGTAATAATTGTCATGTTTCCCCATATTAAAGTCTGAATGGTCAAGACGCTCTTTGTACTTCACTAGAATACAACTAAATTCAAGAGGTGTTTCGAAAAAATAATCCACCAGCTCTTTATAGAGATCCAAGTTTTTTGCAGAAAATTTGCTCCACTTAAGCTCCTTAAACTTTCCATGCTTCTCCTTAATGCTCCTAATGCCTAGTCGCAGATCCTTAGACACTAAGTGTGGCACTTTAACGTACCCTAAAGTCATGATCGAAATTCCATCATGTTCTAAATGGCAGCTTTCATCTAAAAATAAATCGTAGGTCATAATTAATAAGCAGATCTCGGCAAAGATAGCATCATTCGTTTATTTAAACTTATCACTATGTCATTTATCGATATTTAGGTCTTCATTTCACCAACCAGTTGCGCGAAGAGGGAAAAAGTATAGACGAGGCCATAAACATTGCCGGGGAGACCAGATTCCTGCCCGTTGTACTTACATCTATCACTGCCATCTGTGGCCTGATTCCGATTGCCATGAATCCCAATCCACAGATCGCACCACTTGCCATCGTACTGATTGGCGGACTGATAAGTTCTACAATTTTATCGCGTATTGTGACCCCGGTTATGTATAAGCTCATACCGCCGCAAATGGATGAGAAGATATGATAAGTGATGAGAAGACCTATCGGGTTTGGCCAGTACTATCCCCGCTTTCTTCTTTCCCGGGCCTGGCGCCTGAGCTCGCGGTCGGTCTTTAATTTTTCGAATTGCTGGATTTTCTTGTTGATCTCAGCCTGCTTCTGCGGGCTGAGGCCAACTGTGTATTTGATCCCCTGAAAAAGACTCTGCCAGATAAAACTAAAAAATGAGTGCGTAGGATTACGTTTATAATCGACTTTTGCAGTAATGAAATTACCCTTGCTATCTGGATTGTCTGCATTTATGACCATGGCATTGGCCAGCATGGAGATAAGCCCCTGCTTAACCAGCCAGTCTTTACCTTCTACCTTTTTCAGCAGCGTAACCGAAAGATCATTATATGCGAAATTAAGCTTTCCTTTCGCCTGGTTCTCGTCGGCAGCAATATCAAAGCTTAGTTTTCTGACCACCCCGCTTTTAACTTGAAGCATCCCCAGAGGTTTGGTAATTCTGTTTAGCAGTGGTCCATCCAGATGCCCCAGCTCTCCTTTGTAGGAGAAAGCACCCTTTTCAGATAGCAAATCGAACCGAAAATCTACAATCAGCCTGCCCTGCCCCATCATATCGCTTCGAAGATTGGCCTGCATAACCGGATTTTTAGCTTTGGCTTTAGCTTCATTGGTTACATTTAACAGCGTACCGGAAGTATTCTCGAAAGTGATCTTCCCCTTCATCTTACTTTCTCTATCGTACTCGGCATAACTGAGATCCAGATTTGCCAATGTCAGCTTATGGATGGTAACCAGTCCTTTAACACTTTGCAGTAGCTGATGCGGAAATTTACCCATTCTTACCGTTCCTCTGGAAGGAAGTTCATTGTTATTAAAGACAGACACATAACCATTGCTGATGTTCATTTCATTGGCAAGCAGCTCCTGTTTCCTGACATATAAAGGCAGGTCTATTCCTTTCAGATCAATATCATTCAGCAGAATACTAAACCTGTCTTTGGCGAAACCAGATACCCTCGCGAACTCCATTTCTCCGTAGCGTGGTATAACGCCAAACTTACGTACGTTCAGCTTGCCGGTGGAAGAACGGAAAGACAATTCATTTAGTTCGATATGATAAAGGCTGTCCGGTGTTGCATACTTATAATCACTGAGATTAATCCATACATCTTTTAACAAATAGAAACGCCCGGGATCTGTCGCTGACCCTGCATCTATAAGCCAGTCTTTTAAGCTGATATTCAACTTATTTAAAGAATCTGTAACCGGCACATCACCGTTCTTGTTCACATAGCTAAAACTGATATCCTTAAGATCAATGCTCTGAACGCTGATCTCTTTTAAAAACTGTGATATATAGGCGTATGGAGATTTATAGGGCCGGGGCAGTCTGTCTTCATTAAATTCCAGCTGTTTATTGGTCATCACGACTTTGGGATGTTCAAACAGAAGCTGATCTACCCGTAAACGCTGTCCTTTCCAAAGTTGATAAGGATGGAAGTTTCTGATTGTTAATTTCTTTACTGTAACCGCATAGGTGTTATTGGGCGCACGCTGCAGGCGCACGAGCTTGTTATAGATAACTGTATCCGGGATAATTTCCACATCACTTACTGAGGCATTGCCGAAAAGAAAATTAGTATTAACCCTTGAAAATTTAACACTGTACAGGCTGTCAGTTGAATTGAGGACGAGATCTTTCAATTCACGCGTTATAGCCGGCCGCATCCTTGCTGCCAGTAACCACGAAGCCGCATCTGCCAGAGCAAACAGCAGGAACAGGGTAATAACTATCCATTTGATCAGACTGATTGTCTTTCGTGATTTTTCATTCATGCAGCAGCTCTATTGTTTACAATATACATAATTCACTTCACACAATATTTATTTTTCGAAGCTGTCGGAAAGGCTTCCCATTAATTTTTATTTTGCTGCCGCTCTTGTTCTTTTTTCTTTTTTTCTTCTTTCTTTTCCTCTTGTTTTTCCGCCCTCTTTTCTTTTCGATCTTTGAGCTTTTTCTGCATGTCTTTATTCCCCTGTTCCGGACTTTTCATCGGAACAATACCTAGTCCGACGGTTTCTCTAAGACCGACAAATACACTTTTCCATAAGAGATTAAAGAAAGAAGCGGAAGGTGTCCTTTCGAAATCAATTTTCACCTCGCGGAGTTCTTTACCTGGCAGAGGATTGGAATCCTTGATCAGGATGTTATTGGCAAGGAATGACAAGAATCCTTTCTTTTTAGGTGCCCCTCCATCTTCGTCCACTTTGAGCAGCCGTATTTTCAAATCAGTATAACGCATCTGCATTTTACCTTTGGCACCATAACGATTGCCTTCTGCCTCAAAGTCGATTTTACTGATTTTGCCGCTTTCCATTTCTACTAAACCCAGTGCGCGGGACAGTGGATTGAGTTTAACCATATCCATTGGGCCTATATGACCTTTATAGTGAAATCCAGCGACAGGGGAACGAAGTTTGAAATCTATCCGGATATTTAGATGCGCTGCCTTAACCAAATCTGCTTCAAGCAGGGCAACGGCCACCGCACTCTTATCCAGAGAAACTGAATCGTTGGTTACATTTAAGACATTTCCTTTCAAATGGTCAATGTGTATAGTGCCCTTTTGTTCTGCCATTGGGTTATACTCGGTATAAGCTACATTGAGCTGGCGGAGTTTCAGTGTATCAATTGTTGTCGCTACCGGTAACCGCTGCAATGCCATATGAGGGAAATTCTTCGTCTTATCCTGCGTAGCGTCACCCGGCAATTCACGGTTCATAAAAATCTTTGCAATACCAGAATTGAGCAGCAGACTTTGCGCATGCAGCACACCTTCACTATTTAGTCGCAGATAATCTATACCCGAAAATAGGATGTGCTTAAAATGTAGATCATATCGGTCTTTCTGTGTTCCAAGTTTTCGGCTGAACTCCAGTTCAGGATATTTAGGGATCATCCTGAAGTTTTTTACCTCCAGTTCTTTTTTTCGCAACGATCCGGTAATACTGTCAACCTTAGTGGTATACATCCCATCCTTAGATGGCGATTGATAACCGGCTATTTCGAACCTGACATCTTTCGTATAATAAAAACGGGTGGTATCATCGTCAGAATGTTCATCAAGCAGAAAATCCCGGACGGTGAGATTCAGCTTATGTACCGAATTAAGTTTCTTACCTGTGGCCCCGCTGATATAATCGAAATCTGCATCGGCAATGCGCATTGCCTTAATCCGGACAGCATGTAATGTGCCTGAAAGAAGTTCATACAGGCTCTTTGGCTTTGTCTCAGTCTGAGGCCGGTGCTGTCCGGCATAATATGTCATGTTAATAGAAGGCTTATTCAGGATAATATCATTCAGATCTATTTCCTTTTTACGCCAGATGCGAAGCAGGGAAAGCCTGCGAAGCTGCAGTTTCGCCAACCGGAGCTCAAACAGGTGTGTAGGTGCAACTTTTTTATCCAGTAATGCATTGAGCATTACCGTATCCGGCCGCAACCAGATGCTGTCCGCACTGATGCTACCTGTAAGAATGTTCAGGTGAAGATCTTTCACACTGACCTGATATAGCCCCTGCGACCCCTTATTGACAGCTTCTGTGATCTTTTTTTCCAGTTCAGGTTTCCAGTTTTTACTGAAATATACCGAGACTCCAGTTAACAGCACTAATACGGTTAAGACTGTCAGGCCTGTCCATTTTAATATTTTCCTTAATTGCGGATTTTCGATCATAAACCGGGTATTTGTATACAGAGACAAATGTGTACAGGACAATGTTTGACATTCATCAGATCTTTTTAAATGCTGCCAATTTGTCATTTACGAATTATATTTAGTATTTTTGCGCCTAGTAACATTTAATCCGATATGATCGATTTACAGCTAACAGATAAGACACACGATGAAGAGCGTCAGGGTGAAGCCCTGATTATTGATGCACCTAAAGCCCTTAATGCCAGAAAGCTATATATTGAAAGTTATGGTTGTCAGATGAATTTTGCCGATTCTGAAATTGTAGCTTCTATTCTGCTCGACCAGGGTTTTGAGACAACAGGAAATTATCAGGAAGCGGACGCCATCTTCATTAATACCTGCTCGATCCGGGAAAACGCAGAACAGCGTGTTAGAAATCGCTTATCACAGTTCGGAATTGAAAAACGTAAAAACCCGAAACTGATCGTTGGTGTACTGGGCTGCATGGCCGAAAGATTAAAATCTAAATTTCTGGAAGAGGAAAAACTTGTCGATGTTGTAGTCGGACCTGATGCTTACCGTGATCTGCCAGCACTGCTTGAGCAGGTTGGAGAAGGCCAGAAAGCAATTAATGTGCTCTTATCACGCGAGGAGACCTATGCTGATATCAGCCCGGTTCGTCTGAACGGAAATGGGATTACTGCTTTTATCTCTATTATGAGAGGTTGCGATAACATGTGTTCTTTCTGTGTGGTTCCTTTTACCAGGGGACGTGAACGCAGCCGTGATCCGCATTCAATTCTGGCGGAAGCACAGGACCTGCATGAACGTGGTTACAAAGAAGTTACACTGCTGGGGCAAAACGTGGATTCTTATAAATGGAAAGGATCTGATCAGGCAGATGACCAGGCTGAAACCATGGTTAATTTCGCACAATTACTCGAAAAGGTTGCATTGATCAGCCCGGAACTCCGTGTACGTTTCTCCACTTCACACCCGAAAGACATTACCGACGAGGTACTATATACAATTAAAAAACACGATAATATCTGTAACAATATCCATCTGCCGGTTCAGTCGGGCAGTACCAGAGTATTGGAACTGATGAACAGGACCTACACAAGAGAATGGTATATTAACCGCGTGGATGCAATCCGAAGTATCATTCCTGAATGTGCCATCTCTACGGACATCATTGCGGGTTTCTGCTCGGAGACAGAAGAGGAATTCCAGGAAACCTTGAGCATGATGGATTATGTGGATTATGATTTTGCATTCTGTTTCAGCTATTCGGAAAGACCAGGAACAATGGCCGCCCGTAAACTGGAGGATGATGTTCCTGAGGAAGTCAAAAAACGCAGGCTGAAAGAAATTCTGCTGAAACAACAGGAGTCATCCCGGAAACGTTTGCAGGAATCTGTTGGCAAAACAGTTAGAATTCTCGTAGAAGGCTATTCAAAAAAATCGGACCTTGACCTTTGCGGCAGAAATGACCAGAATGCAATGATCGTATTTCCGGCTGTCGAAAATGTTAAGCCCGGTCAATATGTAAATGTCGTGATTGAGCGTTGTACATCAGCGACCCTTCTGGGCAGAATTGCAGATTAACAAACTGATTTTTTTACAAAACATACTTTTATTTTGGACGTACAGGATATCAAAAACCGATTTGGAATTATTGGCGGCTCACCCTTGCTCAACCGTGCAATAGATATTGCCAGGCAGGTAGCCCCGACAGATATGTCCGTGCTGATCACGGGCGAAAGTGGTAGTGGTAAAGAAGTTTTTTCCCATATCATTCACCAGATCAGTGCCCGTAAACATGGTTCTTTTATCGCAGTGAATTGCGGAGCTATTCCGGAGGGTACAATTGATTCGGAATTATTCGGCCATGAGAAAGGCTCTTTTACCGGCGCACACGAAGCGCGCAAAGGATACTTTGAAGTAGCAAATGGCGGTACAATCTTTCTGGATGAGGTGGCAGAGCTACCTCTTGGTACGCAGGCACGCCTGCTGAGAATTCTGGAAAGCGGTGAATACCTGCGGGTAGGTTCTTCCAAAGTGCAGAAGACAGATGT
This sequence comes from Pedobacter antarcticus, assembly GCF_900112985.1. GTDB lineage: Bacteria > Bacteroidota > Bacteroidia > Sphingobacteriales > Sphingobacteriaceae > Pedobacter > Pedobacter antarcticus. The sequence goes on along the minus strand of NZ_FONS01000002.1, from coordinate 451,430 downwards.
CCGGATCATTGCTGCAACCAACGTTGATGTATATAACCGGGTTAAATCTGGAAAATTCAGAGAAGATCTTTATTATAGATTAAATACCGTTCCATTGCGCATTCCGGCTTTACAGGAGCGTAAAGAAGATATTTACTTATTATTCCGTAAGTTCTCTGCCGATTTCAGCGATAAATACCGCAGCCCCGGCATTCAGCTGGACAATGAAGCTATCCAGTTACTGACAAATTACAGCTGGCCTGGAAATGTCAGACAACTGAAGAATATTGCAGAACAGGTTTGTGTGTTAGAGAAAGACAGAAATGTCACCGCACAGGCACTAATGAACTATATTCCAAATGAAGGTGGCAGCAATCTTCCTATGGCTATTAACAATAATAATAAAGAGGATTTTTCTGAACGTGATATTTTATACAAAGTTCTCTTTGATATGAAAAAGGATATGATGGACCTGAAAAAACTGGTTGCAGAAATTATTCAGAGCGGTGGTAACACCTCGCATATCATGGCTGAGAACCCGCATTATATTAATCAGCTTTACCAGGATGTAGATCCGGAAATGAGCCACGAGAATACGCTGACTATTAAAAAACCTTCTCAAAATGCCCCGGTAGATTATAATTACACGCATGATGCAGAAGAAGTGGAAGAATCACTTTCCCTGATCGACAAAGAATCTGACCTGATTAAAAAGGCTTTAAAAAAGCATAAAGGCAAGCGGAAATTTGCTGCACAGGAACTGGGAATTTCAGAACGGACGCTCTACAGAAAAATTAAAGAACTGAATTTAAATTAAGCAATGAAAAAAATATTTTTACTGTTGTTGATCCCTTTCGCGTCAGTGCTGCATTCCTGCTCCATCAAATTAAACGGAGCTTCTATTCCACCGGCTATGAAAACAGTAGCTGTTTTATATTTCGAGAATAATGCGCCACTGGTTATTCCTACCCTGAGCCAGGACTTTACTGAAGCCCTGAAAACAAGGATTCGTAACCAGACCAGTCTGGCGATCCGGAATAATGATGCCGATGCTATATTCGAAGGCAGGATTACAGGTTACGATATCCGCCCGACCTCCCTGCAAAATAATAATTCACCAAGTGCAGGAACGAATAAACTGACCATTAGAATCAGCGTTAAATATACCAGTAACTTAGACCCTAAACAGAGTTTTGAAGAGTCCTTCGAAAGGTTCAGAGAATTTCCTGCAACCGGACAGACACTGGAATCACAGCAACAGCAGTTTATCAGGGAAATTAATGCTCAGCTTATTGAAGACATCTTTAACCGTGCTTTTGCGCAGTGGTAAAGAGGAAAATTAAATTTCATTGTTTAACTTAGTCACGTGGAGCTGGATAATCATCTTAAAAATCAACTGTCAGAATTATTGGCGGACCCTGCAAAAGCAGGCCCTGCTGATCGATTCATGCTGCAAGAATTAATTCAGGAATATCCTTATTTTCAGCCACTGCACCTACTGCTTGCCAGGGCCCTGATGCAGGAACCTGAAAAAGAACAGGTATTTGCTACTGCCGCTTTTTACACTGGAGGGACTTCACTCCATAATTTTATTAAACAGAAGGAATTTTATTCCCGGAACTTATCGGTTATAGCACTATCTGCAGATCAGCATCCGGCAACCAGTCAACCACATGAAATCCTGCACGTTCTGAGTGCGGCTGCAACTGAACAACCTGCGGAAACTGAAAACACAGAATATCGTCCTTTCCGTAACGGAACACAGCCTGCTGCGGACGCGCCACGCAGACCGTCGCCGGAACATGATTTTGCTGTGGAAAGTATTGCTTCCTCTGATTTTTTTGCTTTTGAGCAAAACTTTGGGACGGAGGCTCCGGCAGAAATTCAGGAACAGGAGCTTCAGGTTACTGCGCCAGTACAGACCGAAGAAAAAGTGGAGCCGGCTGAACCAGAAGAAAAAAGCAGTGTCAGTAATTATCATGATGAGAAACTACCCTATACGTTTTTATGGTGGCTGGCTAAAACCCGCAAAGAACATCAGAGTATTTTTCAGCCCTATGCAGTTCAGAAAACCAGAAATAATGACTCTCCTGAATTACAACAGCAATATGTAGAACATATTTTTCACCTGCAAAGTCCGCTTACCGGGCAGGCGGAATTACCGGAGGCTGAAGATAAACCAAAACATACCGGAAAAGAGTTCGAACTGATCGAGAGTTTTATTAAAAATGACCCGCAGATCAACCCGCCAAAAGCTGAGCAGATCGACACGGAAAATAAGGCTAAAAAGAGTGCCGAAGACCAGAATGACCTGGTGTCAGAGACCCTGGCTAACATTTACATAGAGCAAATGCTTTACGACAAGGCGATAGATACTTATGAAAAATTAAGTTTGAAGTTTCCAGAAAAAAGCCGTTACTTTGCCGACCTTATCCAAGGTATTCAAAAGAAAATTTAACCATTTAACATACTATGCTTTTTTTAATTATTTTATTAATCATTATTTGTGTTGCTCTAGGGCTGTTTGTTTTGATACAAAACCCAAAAGGTGGTGGTCTTGCAACAGGCGGATCCGGCAGTAACATGTTTGGTGTACAACGCACCGGAGACGTTTTAGAAAAAGGCACCTGGGTATTGTTAACACTGATTGTTGTGATCTCTCTGGCTATTACCACTATTGGTAAAACCGGTGGCGCCAGTACAGGCAGCGGAAGTTCTAAAATTCAGGAACACCTGGATAAAACACCTACGCCTTCTCCGATTGGTGGAAATGTTGCTCCGCAGACAACTGCGCCGGCACCAGCACCAGCAGATACTGCTAAATAATATTTAAAGCTATCAAGGCATAATCAGGCCCGTCAGAATTTAAACGCTGACGGGCCTTTTTTTTATTCTGCCAGTCTGACACAAAAAATCAGACGCATAATCCATTAGCTGACAAGCCTGCGTAAATTTGTCAAGCTAAACCCGCTTGGCATAAAAACTGATACAGACTTAGTAAGTAGTTATCTACAAATTTTAATGTTACCCTAAAAAATAAATTTATATTAAATTATGGCTTTAAACCTTAAAACCATCGCAGGAACAGCAAATCGTGTAATTGTTGAGCCTGCTCCGGCAGAGACTAAAACTGCATCTGGACTTTACATTCCGGAAACTGCACAGGAAAAACCATCAAAAGGAACTGTGGTATCTGTTTCTGAAGAAGATTCAGAAGGTAAAAAACCAACTGTGAAAGTTGGAGACGTAGTAATTTACGGCAAATACGGAGGCACTGAGTTTCCTTATGAAGGCAAAGATTACTTAATCATGCGCGAAACTGATATTTACGCAGTCGAGCTTTAATCCTCCAATAATTAAAATTTCGCAGATAATTTTTATTTAAAATTCATTCTGATTAATCAAAAACAAAGATGTCTAAACAAGTAAAATATAATGTAGAAGCCCGTGACGCCCTGAAAAGAGGTGTTGACATTTTGGCTAATGCCGTTAAGGTAACTTTAGGACCTAAAGGTCGTAACGTAATTATTGATAAAAAATTCGGTTCACCTGCAATCACAAAAGATGGTGTAACTGTTGCCAAAGAAATTGAATTAAAAGACCCTATCGAAAACATGGGTGCTCAAATGGTAAAAGAAGTTGCTTCTAAAACCGCGGATATCGCAGGTGATGGTACAACTACTGCTACTGTTTTAGCTCAGGCTATCGTAACAGCAGGTATTAAAAACGTTGCTGCAGGTGCTAATCCAATGGATTTGAAACGCGGTATCGACAAAGCTGTTACAGCAATCGTTGAGAACTTAAGAGCTCAGTCTCAAACAGTTGGTGAAGACAACAATAAAATTAAACAAGTAGCATCTATCTCTGCTAACAATGACGAAGTAATCGGTGCACTGATTGCTGAAGCAATGGGTAAAGTAGGTAAAGATGGTGTTATCACTGTTGAAGAAGCAAAAGGTACTGAAACTGAAGTTAAAACAGTTGAAGGTATGCAATTTGACCGTGGTTACTTATCTCCGTATTTCGTAACCAATGCTGACAAAATGGAAGCAGAACTGGAAAATCCTTATATCCTGATCTACGACAAAAAAATCAGCAACATGAAAGAATTACTGCCGATCTTAGAGAAGCAGGTTCAGACTGGTAAACCGTTATTAATTATTGCAGAAGACTTAGATGGCGAAGCTTTAGCTACTTTAGTAGTTAACAAAATCCGTGGTTCCCTGAAAGTAGTAGCTGTTAAAGCTCCTGGTTTTGGTGACCGTAGAAAAGCTATGCTGGAAGATATCGCTGTATTAACTGGTGGTACTGTAATTTCTGAAGAAAAAGGTTACAAACTGGAAACAGCTGATCTTGAATACTTAGGTACTGCAGAAAAAATCACTGTTGATAAAGACAATACTACAATCATCAATGGTTTTGGTAACCCTGATTTAATCAGAGCTAGAGTTAGCGAAATTAAAACAGCTACTGAAACTACTACATCTGACTACGACAAAGAAAAATTACAGGAACGTCTGGCTAAATTAGCTGGTGGTGTCGCTGTTCTTTATGTTGGTGCAGCATCTGAAGTAGAGATGAAAGAGAAAAAAGACCGTGTTGATGATGCTTTACATGCAACTCGCGCAGCGGTTGAAGAAGGTATCGTAGCAGGTGGTGGTGTTGCTTTCATCCGTGCAATCGAAGCATTAGACGGAATGAAAGGCGCTAACGAAGATGAAACTACTGGTATCCAGATTATTCGTCGTGCAATTGAAGAGCCATTACGTCAGATCTGCCAGAATGCAGGTATTGAAGGATCTATCGTTGTTCAAAAAGTTAAAGAAGGTACTGCTGACTTCGGTTACAATGCCCGTACTGATGTTTATGAAAACTTAATCAGTGCTGGTGTTATTGATCCTACTAAAGTAGGTCGTGTAGCTTTAGAAAACGCTGCATCTATCGCGGCCATGTTGTTAACTACAGAATGTGTATTAGCAGATGAGCCAGATGATAGTCCTGCTGGTGGTTCTATGCCTCCTATGGGCGGTGGTGGCATGGGCGGAATGATGTAATTCTTCCTCCATAAAGCTTAAAAAAGACCCACTATATTTTAGTGGGTCTTTTTTTATGCAATAACGCCGGGAAGCACTTATCTTTGACCTCTGGAACAAGCTATGGAAAACCTATCAGAAGCCAGTCATTTCATTACTCAGTCGGAAGTTAATAAATTCCTTTTGGCTACATTACTTTGTGGTCTTATAGGCCTGGAGCGGGAGCTCAGAGCTAAACAGGCTGGTCTCAAAACCATGATTATGATTGGTTTGGGAGCAACGTTATTCACTATTCTTTCTGTTAAAATTGAAACCACCAGTCAGGATAGGATTGCATCCAATATTGTCACAGGTATTGGTTTTTTGGGTGCGGGTGTAATTTTCAGGGAAGAGAACAGGATCAAAGGCCTGACAACCGCCTGCGTAATCTGGATCGTCGCTGCCATTGGCATGGCCATAGGATCTGGTTTTTATGAACAGGCTGTAGGTGTAACACTACTGGTTTTGCTGGCCTTACTTACTTTCCCATACCTGGAGGGATATGTTATCCGTAGATCCACTACCCGGGAGTACCGAATTGTCAGGGAATTTGACAAAGGCAAACTGGACTCGTATGAAGACTATTTCAGGCACTTTGATCTTCAAATGGAAAGAGGCGTACAAGTGATGTCAGATGGCAAAATAAGCGGAAGCTGGACAGCTACCGGAAAGCCCGGGAATCATGACAAATTTGTCGATCACCTGTTGCAGGACGAAGACATCCTGGAATTCCACTTCTAAAATTTTTATCCTTTTTATCTATTAGTTTTGCATCATGCTTAGAGAACAAATCTCTGTATTTGATATATTTAAAATCGGCATAGGCCCTTCGAGTTCACATACTCTTGGGCCATGGCGTGCCGCGCAGCAGTTTACAGCAGCTCTTTCCGCACAGCATTTACTGGAATCGGTTAGCCAGGTGAAGATTCTGCTTTATGGCTCATTAGCCAAAACCGGGCATGGACACGGGACTGATATCGCTGTTATGCTTGGGCTGGCAGGTGCAGATCCTGTTACTTTTGACGTTAATGCTGTCGAACCTACTGTCGCTGCTATGAAAAATGGCGCCGGTCTGTTACTGGGTGGTGAAAGAAAAATAAGTTTTAACTATACAGAAGATCTGCTATTCCTTTATTCGGAGAGCCTCCCTTTCCACCCGAATGCAGTAACTTTTCAGGCTTTCCTGGATAATGGAAAAGCTTTTTCTGAAACCTACTACTCTATTGGTGGTGGTTTCGTTGTAAAAGAAGGTGATACCGGAGCAGAGAAGGAACAGGTCGATCTACCTTTCCCAATTGAAAAAGCAGGCGATCTGCTGCACTGGTGCCTGACTACCGGCCTGAAAGTTTCTGAAGTGGTAATGGAAAATGAACTGGCATGGCGCACTGAAGCGGAGACCCGCTCCGGAATACTACGCCATTTCGAAGTGATGAAGGACTGCACGTACAGAGGTTGTCATACCGGCGGTTTTTTACCGGGCGGACTGAATGTTGGCCGCAGGGCTGCCGCTTTGAATAAAAGACTCATCGGCAAAAAAGAATATCACGATTATAAAAGCTGGATTGAAGCTATCCGTTCAGGTGGTAATGGATTTAATTATACATTGGACTGGGTTAGTTGTTTCGCGCTTGCCGTAAATGAAGAAAATGCTTCTTTTGGCAGGGTAGTTACTGCACCAACCAATGGAGCGGCAGGGGTAATTCCGGCTGTGCTTCAATATTATATTACTTTCTGCGACGGCTATTCTGACGCACAGATTATTCAATTTATAACCTGCGCCTCCGAAATAGGCAGCATCTTTAAAAAAGGTGCTACAATTTCCGCAGCTATGGGCGGCTGCCAGGCAGAGATAGGTGTTTCTTCAGCTATGGCTGCAGCGGCACTGACAGAATGTATGGGTGGCTCTCAGCGACAGGTGATGATGGCGGCAGAGATAGCCATGGAACATCATTTGGGTTTAACCTGTGATCCGATTGGCGGTCTGGTACAGATTCCTTGTATAGAGAGGAATACCATGGGCGCAATTAAGGCGATAACGGCTTCCCAACTGGCCTTGCAAAGTAATCCTGACAAAGCAAAAGTAAGTCTCGGAGCTGTAGTAAATACGATGTGGGAAACTGCGCTGGATATGAACTCCAAATACAAAGAAACTTCCGATGGCGGATTGGCTACTAATATTCCTATCAGTCTGCCAGAATGTTAATTACCATCTGAAATTGTGATGCAATATGCTTTTTAAGTTTCTCTTTCACCTCCTCCATGGGTAATTTATACCCGAGTTCGCGTTCCATGGAGGTGACATCTTTATCGTCTATTCCACAAGGAACAATACTCTTGAAATAATCAAGGTCGGAATTAACATTTAACGCAAAACCATGCATGGTTACCCAACGGCTGCACCGCACACCCATGGCACAGATTTTCCGGGCTTTGTCATTATCCGCGTCCAGCCAGACTCCCGTATATCCGGGGTAACGGCCGGCTTTGATTCCGTATTCCTGCAAGGTTAAAATAACGGCTTCTTCGAGTGTTCTCAGATATAAATGTATATCAGTGAAAAAATTATCGAGATCCAGAATGGGGTAGCCAACCAGCTGTCCCGGTCCGTGATAGGTAATATCACCACCCCTATTAATCTTATAAAAGGCAGCTCCTTTATCCTCCAGGCCTTTTTCATCGAGCAGCAGATACTCTGCATGCCCGCTTTTACCCAATGTATAAACATGTGGATGCTCACAAAAGAACAAGTAATTAGGTGTTGGATTACTAGTCCCTTCATTCCTGTTCGCCGTCTTAACTGCAACTGTAGCCTGAAGGGTAGTTTCCTGTTTATCCCAGGCTTCCTGATAATCTATTAATCCCCAGTCTTGAAAACTGACTTGTTTGTTCATCTTGGTTCTGTTAAGCGACAATATAACCGGTCATATAGCCGTCTTGTGTTTTAAAATAACTGACTTTCAAAATTTTAGGTCCTTCAGGCAAGGTAACAATTGCTTGAAGTTCTCCCTGATCAGAAGGTATAAATGGCAATAAACGGATATGCTTTCTGAATTCCAGTCCTTTCTTACCGTACCATTTATAAATAGCTTCTTTTGCACACCAGCTAATATACAGGCTGTTCGTTTCCAGATTTAGCTCTCCAAGTTCGGTAAGCGATAAGAACTTCTGCTTTATACTTTGAATTTTAGGCTTGATCATCTCAATATCCACACCAACACTTCTTGTTCTTCCGATCATCACTGCAGCATAATCATAGGAGTGGCTCAGGGAAATATGAAATGAAGAATCTGATAGAAATGGCTTCCCGTGATCGTCCATACGGACATCAATATAAGCAGAGGTATTGAGCAAGGTTCGCAGCAGTAATCTTGTGCTTAACCAGTGGAGAAGTCTTTTCCCTTTGTTCAGGCTGGCTATAAAATCCAGTTCATGTTGCTTTAATTGCAAACCAGAGATCAGCTCTTGTTCCTGTTCTTCGATTTTCCAGACCGCTAGTGTAGTCTGTTCATCAATTTCATGTTTATAGATTACCGGCATTCTATTTTAAAAAATCAATGCAAAAGTATCTTAAATTAATCATAATTTCGCCGAAAGACTTGACAAATGATACTTTCAGATAAGCGTATATTAGAAGAGATTGACAAAGGAACAATCATTATTGAACCCTTTAATGCAGAATGCCTGGGTACAAATTCCTACGATGTACATCTGGGTAAATACCTGGCCACTTATACAGACCGGGTACTGGACGCTAAAGCGCACAATAAAATCCAGCATTTTGAAATTCCTAAAGAAGGTTTTGTCTTGCAGCCAGGTACACTTTATCTCGGGGTTACTGTCGAATATACCGAGACACACGCACATGTGCCTTTTCTGGAAGGTAAATCCAGCACCGGTCGTTTAGGAATTGACATCCACGCAACGGCGGGAAAAGGTGATGTGGGCTTCTGCAATACCTGGACACTTGAAATCTCTTGTGCACAGCCAGTGCGGATTTACGCGGGGATGCCTATCGGACAATTGATCTATTTCGTTGTTGAAGGGCAGATCGAAACGATGTATCATGCCAAAGACAATGCAAAATATAGCAATAAAACAACGAAGCCTGTAGAAAGTATGATGTGGAAGAATACCTTCTAAACATCAGAAGGACATACAGATATTTAACAATCAACAGAGACAAAACAACATTTGATTAGATAAATTTCAGAGAAAAGGCATAATTTAATTTGTAATTAACCCTCAAATACTTTAATTTGAGGGTTAATTCATTTTAGCCCCTGATGAAATTCCGCGCCTCTCTTCTATCTTTTCTCTCGGCAGCAGTCTGCTTTCTCCTTTTTGCATTTTGTAATGCTGACGATCCCCTTGAGCTTTTACTTCGGAGAATTAATGCCTATGCAGAACTGAATCCCCAAGAAAAAGTACACCTCCATCTGGATAAGCCCTATTATGCAATTGGAGACCGAATCTGGTTTAAAGCCTATGTCAGCACAGATCTGGAAGATCGTTCAACGCAATTAAGCCAGTTACTTTATGTTGAGCTGATCAATCCCGAAGATTCTGTTTCCAAACAGCTCATCTTACCTTTAACATCGGGCATAACCTGGGGTTCTGTTCAGCTGACAGATACACTTCAGGAAGGAAATTACCGGATCAGGGCTTATACTAATCATATGCGCAATGCAGGTGAAGAGTTTTTTTACGACCGTACAATTAAAATCGGAAATGCCTGGGCTAACCAGGTGTTCACACATACTTCTTTTTCATATACGGCAGATCAGCGTGGTACCAGAACCGAAGCTAAGATCAGCTATACGGATAAAAAGGGAATCCCATACGCCGCCAGACCGGTAAGCTATGAAGTTTTCTTGCAAAACAAAACCGTGGAGCGCGGTAAAGCTTTTACAAACAGCGATGGAGAGATCATTCTATCCTTCTCCGGCAAATCTGTATACCCACAGTCCGGATATATTCAAACGCGGCTGGATCTGGTAAACAAGCAAAGAATTGATAAACGAATCCCTATCCACAGGCTGTCAGCGCAAACTGCTGTACAATTTTTTCCAGAAAGCGGATACCTTGTGGAGGGTCTGCCCGCTAAAGTAGGTGTCAAATCTTTAGGGACAACAGGTCTCGCCGAACCTTGTACAGGGACTGTAGTGGATCAGGACGGACAGTTGGTTGTAAAGTTTAAAACCGCAGAAACAGGTATGGGCAGTTTCTTTCTCAGCCCACAGCCCGGAATGATCTATCAAGCTAAAATTGAATTCAGAGACGGATCAACCCAGACCTTACAGCTTCCTCCCGTAAAGCAGGACGGGTATGTACTGGCTGTGAACCACAGGCCTGACCAGAAGCTACAGGTTAAAGCCATGCTGAGCAAGTCCATGTTGGATAAGGGCGAACTCAGAATTATGGTACAGCATAACCAAAAGGTGTTAAGTACTATTAAGATTCTTTCTGACAAGCAGCTGACCAACGTACTTATACCGGAAAAGGATCTTCCTTCGGGTCTTATACGGCTGACACTCTTTGACAACCAGAACAGACCACTAGCAGAAAGGCTTGCTTTTGTCCATAATGCAGCCGAAGAAATTGACATCGACCTGCAGGGGATAGAGACTAGTTATAAAAAACGTGGAAATGTCCTGGCGACATTACAGGCTACTGCTGCTGGACAACCGGTAAACGGTAGTTTTTCCGTCTCAGTAACCAACACCAATATCGTAATTCCCGAACCGGAAAATGAATCAAATATCCTCACTACGCTGTTACTGACCTCAGATCTAAGAGGATATGTTGAGAAACCAAACCAGTATCTGGCAGACCGGCAACCGGCAACTCTTGAAAAACTGGACGATTTACTTCTAACACAGGGATGGAGCAGGTATAGCTGGAAAGATATCCTGGCCGATCAGCAGGCAAAACCCGTATTCGGTGTAGAAAAATCCCTTGCTATCAGTGGAACTGTCCTGACTACAGGAGGTAAACCTGTAGCAGGCGGTAAAATTTCTTTATTCAGCAATAAGGATGGTGTTTTATTGCTTGATACGCTGACTGACGCATCTGGCCGGTTCAATTTTGACAACCTGGCTTTCAATGACACGACAAAATTCGTCGTTCAGGCCAGAACAGCAAAGGACAAAAAACATGTTGAAATTAAAATGGATCTGCGGCCTGCCATGGTAGCGACTCGGAACAAGAATTTCGCTGATATTACATTGAATGTTAATGAAGCAATCAGCAGATATATTTTGCGAAGCGAAGCTTTTTTGAATGACCAGACCAGCAAAGGATTGCTACAGCGAAGTTTTCAGTTAAATGAGGTTCAGGTCCGCACTGAAAGAAAAAAGACTATCAGAACAGATAATCTCAATGGAAGCGGTAATGCAGACCGGACTTTGCTGGCTGCCGAGCTGGGCACGTGCGTCAGATTATCGGACTGTCTGCAAGGGAAGGTTGCAGGTCTGGTTATTCAGACAGGTAAGGCCTATCTGGTTAGAAGCCTGGAGAATCCGATGCAGATTGTAGTAGATGGCATGAATGTAGACCCCGAGTTTCTGGATGATATCAACCCTGTGGATGTGGAGACGGTGGAGATCCTGAAAAGTATAAATTACACGGCTATTTACGGTATGCGTGCTGCAGGTGGTGTCCTGCTTATCACAACCAAACGTGGTGACTCCCGCTCAGCCTTTAAAAGTTATATACCTGGTCTTGTTACGGTATTCGTGCAGGGATATACTTCTTCCCCAGAATTTTATTCGCCGGTATACACCCCGGAGCAAAAACCAGAGGGCCGCGATTTGCGTTCTACGGTCTGGTGGAAACCAAATTTATATACCGGAACCGGAGGGAATACAAAAATAAATTTCTATAATACAGACGAATCCGGAACTTACAGAGTTGTAATAGAGGGAATGGATAATTTGGGAAGGCCCGGGCGTAAAGTCCTGACTTATACTGTAGATTAATTTTAAGACAAAAATATGAACACCATACATGTAACGATCAAAGACCGTCTGGCTATATTAACCCTCAACAGAGGAAAGTCAAATGCTATGAACCGGGAGATGATCACCGAGCTGACGGATATGCTGCTGAATATCGAGAAAGATGATAACATAGGTGGCTTACTAATCACCGGACGTGATAATTTCTTTTCGGCCGGCCTGGACCTGATCGAATTATACGGATATGATCAGGAAGATACCCGATCTTTCTGGGAGCTCTTTCTCCGTTTTGGATCTATTATTACTGCATTTAAAAAACCACTGGTGGCCGCACTGAATGGGCATGCTCCTGCTGGCGGTTGTGTGATCGCACTGGCCTGTGATGCGCGGGTTATGGCAGAGGGCAAGTTTATTATCGGTCTGAACGAAGTACCTGTCGGCATTATTGTTCCGGACAGCATCTTTCAGCTCTATGCTTTCTGGTTGGGTCATGCCGCTGCATCCAGAAGTCTGCTCGAAGGTAAATTATTTGACCCTGAAGAGGCATTAAAGATCGGGCTGGTAGATGAATTGGTTAAGCCGGAAAGTATCATGACCGCCGCCGAAAGAAAAGTCAGAAAGTATATGGCTTTTGAACCGCAGACCTGGCAGCAAAGTAAACTGAATATCCGTGCGGGAATTATAGCAGCCACTTCAGCAGATCAAACGCTCGCGCTGGACAGGATGCTGGAACAATGGTGGTCTCCTGCAACACGCAGTATTCTCAAAATGTTAATTGATAACCTTAAAAAGTAAGCATATGTATAATCAGCCAATGTTAAGGGACGATGCCATGAAAGGCAAAACAATTGTAATTACAGGCGGTGGTACAGGGCTGGGGAGAGCAATGGGTACGTACTTCCTGAAGCTGGGTGCAAACTTAGTAATCACCAGTAGAAAAGCTGATGTACTGGAAAAGACTGCAAAAGAAATGGAGCAGGAAACAGGCGGGAAGGTACTTGCTGTTGCCTGTGATGTACGCGAGTACGAACAGGTCGAAAATGTATTGAAAGAAACCCTGCAGACTTTCGGACAGGTCGACTGCCTGCTGAATAATGCAGCGGGAAACTTCATCTCCCCTACCGAGCGTCTTTCTGCCAATGCTTTCTCTACTGTAATTGACATTGTGCTGAAAGGTTCGGTTAACTGTACGCTTGCCTTCGGTAAACATTGGATCGCAGCTAAACAGCCAGCGAGCATTCTCAATATTGTAACTACGTATGCATTTACTGGTTCTGCCTATGTTGTGCCTTCTGCCTGTGCAAAAGGCGGTGTATTGGCAATGACCCGGTCATTGGCTGTAGAATGGGGTAAATATGGTATCCGTACTAATGCGATCGCACCGGGGCCATTTCCAACCAAGGGAGCCTGGGAACGTCTTCTACCGGGAGATCTGGCCGAAAAGTTCGATTTCAAAAATAGGGTTCCGCTAAAAAGAGTCGGTGAGCATCAGGAACTGGCTAATCTGGCTGCATTTCTGCTCAGCGATTTCTCTTCTTATATTAACGGTGAGGTAATCACTATTGACGGAGGCGAATGGTTGCAGGGTGCCGGGCAATTTAACGGCCTGGAAGCAATTCCAGATGAACTTTGGGATTCATTCGCACAAATGACACGTTCGGCAAAAGGAAGCTGATCCAGTAGATAATAATAATTTTATTTTAACGTATCTTTTTTTTGAAATTAGGTTATTTTTGTAAAATGACTACAGAAACGAAAGAAGAATCATTTACGCTGGAAGAGATCCTGTCCTCTTTGAAGACTTCTCACCGTCTTATTCTTTGGAATGATGATGTGAATACTTTTGACCATGTAATCCATTGTATGACCAAATATCTGGACTATACAGATTCACAGGCAGAAAAGATTGCCTGGGAAGTTCATAACAAGGGCAAATGTGCCGTTTTAAAAGGGTCTTTTACTGAAATGGAAATCTATCGTAAAATATTACAGCAGGAAGGACTGACTGTGACTGTAGACTAATCCGGCCTTCCGGTCTGCCTGCTCTATTTCAAAGACCGGAAAACCTGGCTGAGCTCTTCTTGTGTATGTCTGGTCTGATCTTTTGCGTACCAGTGATGCAGTTTTTCAGCTACTTTGAATAGATCTGATTCTTCCTTCTTCCATCCACCGAGCATTTCCTGCAGAATTGCAGGCCGGGGACCCCATTTTGCAATCTGCTCACCTTCTTCATTAATTATCAGCATAACAGGGATAGCCCTACCACCATTAGTGAGATGCGCATCCATCAATTCTAAATGTTGATCACGCAGGACGAGTCGTAGCTCCAGTTTTTCAGGAAATTGTAAAGCGATGTGCTGAAATACCGGTACCAACTGAGCGGCGTCACCACACCAGCCTTCAGTAATAATCAGTAGACGGTATCGATCTGTTAATGCCAAAAGCTCTTTTTCGAGTTCTGGCAGAACCCGAATAGTTTTTTCAACCCGCTTCATACGCTGAAGATTCATTTTACTGTAATGCAGCATGGCTTCACTACTGTCTTCCCCCGTAGTCTGACCATTCTCAAGGCGCTTTGTAACTAATTCTTTATAGGCAGAATAGCTTAAACCTTCATTCACAAAAATATTACTGTAATTAACCATATATGCGTTGTAATAAAATAGTTACCACCTGTTTTTTAAACTATCGCACCGTTACTTTGTCCATCCTAAGAAAATACACCAAAATACACTAACTTAATGAACCTGTCTATCTACAAAATTCTATTATTCAGTTTAATTTTAAACTTCTTTGTCTCTTCAGCTATCCAGGCTCAAAATACCGGCAACGGTAAACTTACCGGAAAAGTTGTAGATGTGCAAAATAATGAAACTGTTCCTTTCGCTTCGGCTGTTGTTTTAAATAACAGTACCAAAGCCGTTGTCCGTACTGCCCAGACTGATGCAGACGGTAACCTTTCGATTCCAAATCTTCCCGCTGGCAGTTTCACGGTTAAAATCAGCTATGTTGGTTATCAAACAATGGTAAAAAATAACGTGACACTGGTTGCAGGTAAAGACTTCAATCTTGGAACTGTAAAAATGACAGCTTCTAAAGGCAATGTGCTGAATGAAGTTGCGATTACAGCACAGAAAAGTCCTATACAGCTGGGCATAGACAAAAAAGTATTTTCTGTTGAACAAAGTCTTGTCAGTGAAGGTGGTTCGGCCACAGACCTGCTGGCGAATGTTCCTTCTGTGCAGACTGATGTGGACGGAAATGTAAGCTTACGAGGCTCTACTGGTGTAAGGGTACTGATTGACGGTAAGCCTTCTTTAATTGCGGGTGGAAATGTCGCGCAGATTCTGCAGTCCATCCCTGCCAGTTCTATCGAAACTGTGGAGGTAATCACAAACCCTTCTTCCAAATATGATGCAGAAGGGCAATCAGGTATCATTAACATCGTATTGAAAAAGAACGCTAAATTAGGCTTTAACGGGAATGTTGCACTTACTGCAGGAAACAGGGATAACTATAACGCAAATACCAGTCTGAGTTTTCAAAATAAAAAAGTGAATCTTTATGGTAATTATTCTTTCAGAAGAGGAAATAGAATTGGCGGCGGTTTCAATAATATAGAATACCTGCAGCCCATTGGTGAACTTGCCTTCGCCGATCAGTTGACAGACTCTAGAAACACCGATAAAAGTCATAATGTAAAAGCAGGTCTGGATTATTATCTGACTTCTAAAGATATTCTGAGTTTTTCTGGTGGTTTTAATATCAGGGATAATGACCGGACTGAATTACTGGACATTAATAAATATAATGCACAACGTAATCCGCTCGAACTGAGCAACCGGACAAATACTAATCTGGGCAGCGGCAAGAGTTTTGATACTAACCTGGATTATAGCCATAAGTTTAAACCAGGTGAAGAGCTGACTTTCAATTTTGGCTTCTCCAAAGGTAATAACGACAATTTCCAGCGATACATTACCGATCTGCAAAGCCTGAACGGTATTGCTCCTGGTAATGGCGAAAGACGTACGAATGATAATGAGGGCGATAACAAAAACTATAATATTCAGGCAGATTATAATACTTCGATCGGTAAAACAGGTAAACTGGAGGCAGGATATCGCAGCCAGATCCGTTTTTCAGACAACACTACAGATGCCCAGTTATTTGACTACGATTTAGAAAGTTACCGCCCGGATCTGCGTCTGACAAATTTATTTGACAGTAAAGATCAGGTACATGCAATCTATATGAATTATCAGAATCAGATTGGCAAATTCGGTTATCAGTTCGGATTACGTGCAGAAGATGCTTCCCTGGTATCTAATAGCGGTGGTTATGACCTGAATAACCAATTGGTAAATGCAACTTCTAAAATTGCTTATAAACGTCTTTATCCAAGTATCTATCTGACACAGAAAATGGAACATGAGCAGCAGATCCAGTTAAGTTACAGCAGAAGAGTAAACAGACCAAGACCATGGGATACCAATCCGTTTATTGATTATGGTGATCCTTTAAACTGGCGTCGCGGTAATCCAAACCTGCTGCCTGAAGATGTACATGCTTTCGAACTCGGATACAGCAAATTCTGGCCTAAAGTTACCTTAATTTCCAGTGCATACGTACGCAGAACGAACGACCTTATTCAGCGTGTACGTTCTCAGCCTGATGAAAATGGGGTGATTATCTCTACTCCTCAGAATTTAACTAAAGATCTTTCGAGCGGGCTGGAACTAATTGCTAAAGTCGATGTGCTAAAAGCATGGAACTTTACAGCAAACGTAAATGTATATCACAGTAAAATTGATGCTGTCCCAGCTTATGACATTGCCGGCAATTCGGGTTTTAGCTGGAACTCTAACCTGACTAACAATTTTGTACTTCCTTACGGAATTACTTTACAGCTCAGAGGTGAATACACTTCGTCGCAGGTACTGGCTCAAGGTAGACGGAAGTCGATGTATACTTTTGACGGCGGCGCTAAATACGATTTTCCGGGTAAAAAAGCTTCACTCGGCCTGAATGTAAGAGATATTTTCAACACACGCCAGTTTGGTATGGTAACCAATGACGGCAGGTCTATCGTAGATTTTGAACGTTATATGACAGGTCCAATGGGCAACATTACGTTCTCTTACCGCTTCGGTCAGACGACATTCCAGAAAAAACAGAAGAAACCTGAACAGGTTGACAACAGACCTGATGAAGGCCAATTTTAAGGAAATGACCGCTTTACAGCGGTCATTTTTTGTTTAAGGCCTATCCGAATGACAGGTTTTTGGAGATTCTAGATTTTTGTATCTTGCGGCATGGAAAATGAAAATCCCTGGACTACATTGGAAAGCAGATTGGTTTATGAAAATAACTGGATTGGTCTTACTGAACACCAGGTGATTAATCCTTCCGGCGGCAAAGGTATTTACGGTCAGGTAAGCTTTAAAAACCTGGCTATTGGGATTCTTCCGGTTGACGATGAAATGCATACCTGGCTTGTCGGACAATATCGCTACCCCCTAAAAGCCTACAGCTGGGAAATTCCTGAGGGTGGTGGTCCGTTACATCTATCCCCACTCGATAGTGCAAAACGGGAACTTCAGGAAGAAACAGGTCTTTCGGCAGATTCATGGACGGAAATACAGCGTTTACACCTATCTAACTCAGTTACGGACGAACTGGCAATAGTTTATCTAGCCAGAGGATTAACACAGGGACAGGCTGCCCCTGAAGATACCGAAGAACTGGTTTTACGCCGCCTCCCGTTGCAAGAAGCATGCACAATGGCAGAAAATGGATCTATCACTGATAGTATCAGCGTGGCCGCTCTGCTAAAAGCTAAAATAATGATACTCGAAGGCAAATTATAAATTACACATGAGCAAATTTCTGGGTTATATCCTTACCCCTGTTTTCTACTTTTTTTTCACCTTGTCACTTTTGATCTTTCATCCGCTCCAATGGATTTCTTTCCGTTTATTTGGATACCGGGCACATAAAGTGGTTGTAGATTACCTTAATTTTTGTCTGACCTATTGCCAGATATTCCTGGGTTCATCTACTACATTTATTAATAAACAAAAACTTCCGCAGGGCCGCCCGGTAATCTTTATTGCCAATCACCAGAGCATGTATGATATTCCCGCTCTGATCTGGTTTCTCAGACAATACCACGTAAAGTTTATCTCGAAGATAGAACTTACCAAGGGTATTCCCTCCATATCCTATAACCTGAAACATGGAGGAGGAGCCAATATAAACCGGAAAGACAGTAAGCAAGCCGTATCTGAAATTATCAAATTGGGTCGCAGAATGAAATCGAATAACTGGTCGACAATGATCTTCGCTGAAGGTACACGTGCTAAAGACGGACAGATGAAACCTTTTCAGGTCGGTGGTATAGCTACACTGCTGAAAGCGGTTCCCGACGCACTCATCGTACCTGTTGCTATTGAAAATTCCTGGAAAATTGTGCAATACGGACCATTTCCACTTTGCGCCGGGTTAAAACTCCGTTGGACTGTACTCAGCCCTATCATCACTGAAGGGCTGAATCCTGAGGAAATTGCTTTGCAGGCAGAAAAATCAATCCGGATAAGCTTAAATCAAATGAAAAACTAAGCCAGCTGAAGAACGAAATATTATAGATTCTTATTCTCAATCCGGCGGAAGAACTCATCCCTGTACGTATCTCCTATCGGAATGATCTTATCACAGATACTGATTCGGCTGCGCTCTATACTTTCGATTTTATCCAGTGCGATGATATAGGATTTATGTACTCTGATGAAATTTGCAGAAGGCAAAGTTTCTTCCATCCTTTTCATGTTCTGCAGCGTGATCACCCGCTCATTCTTTGTATAAATTGAGATATAATCTTTTAAACCTTCAATATAGAGGATATCGTTCAGTTCAATCTTCTGGATCTTATGTTCTGATTTAACAAAGATAAAATCTGTCACCTGTTCTGAATGGTTTGCCGGAGCCGGTGGCGGAGCCGGAGTGGTTGCAGCTACAATTGTCTGATTCCCTTCCAGCTGTTTATTCTGTCTGTTATGTACTTTTTCAACTGCCTTATAGAAGCGGTCAAATGCGATTGGTTTTAGCAGATAATCTGAAACGTCCAGGTCATAGCTTTCCAGCGCATATTGTGAATAGGCAGTAGTAAGAATATAACTGGCTTTATTACTGGCAATTTTAAGAAACTGTATACCAGTCAGATCGGGCATCTGTATATCCAGAAAAACCAGGTCTATACCACCTGCCTGAACCAGCTGCAAAGCTTCAATTGCATTTTCGGTTCTTTTAACCAGTTCCAGGAAAGGTACTTTCGATACGTAATCTTCGATGATATCCAGCGCTAATGGTTCATCGTCTACAGCTATACACTTCAAAGTCATTTTAGGGCTGTTTAATAATTTTTTCGTTATAATCTATATATCCAGCATCAGCTCGCTGGTATAATGAGTTGCTGAATTTACAATATTTAATTTATATCTATCTGGATAAAGCAACTGTAAACGCCTTTCAACGTTGTTTAGACCTACTCCACCCACCTCATCCTTATTTCCAATTCTCTTCCTATTCGTAATACTGAAATGAAGAATCTTTTGATTGGCGATGATATTAATACGAATCGGGTCGGCAGGATCATTTGCCACGCCATGTTTAAATGCATTTTCTACAAATGAGATCAGCACCAGGGGGATAATCTTCTGATCTTTAATTTCGCCATTAATACTCATCTCAATGGCTGCACCATCTTTAAAACGCAGTCGATGCAGGTCTACATAACTTTCAAGATAGGAGATCTCTTTGCTAAGTTCCACCCATATATCATTGCTTTCGTAGATCATATAGCGCATTATTTCAGATAATTTAAGTACGGCATCAGCTGTTTTCTCAGATTTCTGGTAAGCGAGTGAGTAAATATTATTCAGCGAATTAAACAAGAAATGCGGGTTAAGTTGCGATTTAAGGAATTGCAGCTCCATATCTTTCCTTTCATTCTCCAGACTACGTTGTACCCTGATATTACTGAACCAATCCAGCATGAATTTAATCAGGCAGCTGGAAATGATAAAGAAACCGGACACGAACACAGTACTAATCATATATACAGAGAGATCCGTTTCCTGCAGCGCTCCTGTTTTACTGTCGTGGTGCTCTAAAATCACGTCCCTGTATAATACCGCGATGATCGTTTTTGCAGCCGTCATCCCAGCAATTAATAATACAAGCGCCAGAATATACATCCAGTACTTTTTCAGCAGCTGAGGGATCAGCAGGGTATAATTAATATAGAATACGGATATATTGATTATAGAATAATAGCCAAGACTAACAACGACTTCCCGGGAAAATATACTTTTGCCACTCATAAATATCGTCAGGCCAAGAATTGCCCCGATAAACAGCCAGTAAGCTAAATGGGAAATGATCTCTCTATTATCTTTCATTTGTTTGCACAATAAGAATCAGGTCTAAAGCTATTAATTTTTAAAATTAAACCGCGTTCTGATAGGAATAAAACAAGAAATCTCCGATTGATCGGTATTTAAATCGACGAACAGGCATTTTTATTCTACGAACTGGATAAACCCATGAAATATGCCTGTTTATCTGATTTGAGCCGTTGATCTAGAATTATATCCCCTTCGTATAAAACATTTTAACAGCCAAAAATTTATAATTCTATTTGTTTCAACAAAACGAAATAAAGATGAAAACTTCTGCTTACTACCTCGACCAAAAAACAGTTCAGCATAATATCAGCAGTTTCACAACAAAATATATACCTATGAAAACTTCAGCATATCAACACCTTTCACAACCGCTTGTAAGTGACAGGATGTACAATAGTTACCAATCTCATATCAGCAGCTTATCCGCTGCCAAAACATATATTATGGATAAATTAACAACTGTTTCTCCATTCCTGTTAATGCTGATTCCCGTTTTAACTGTGATGATCTACAGCTTTTTTTAAGAAAAAGATCGTATTTGACCGGGCAATACAGCCCCTTTAAATTGCACTAAACACCCTTTCCTCCGTTCTGGAGGGATTAACACCATATATAGTTTAGTTTTAGTTAATAAATAAAAAAGGTAGCTGGATGGCTACCTTTTTTTTATTTATCAAAGTTTTCAATATTTCTCTTTGTAACTAAGAGTTTAGTTTGTACATTTAACTAAAGGCTTAGTTACAAACGGCACAAAGCCAAATAAAAAGAATTATGGAAATTAAAGACCTGACTAAAGCAGAAGAACAAATCATGCAAATTGTATGGCAGATTAAAAAAGGCTTTGTGAAAGAAGTAGTTGACTTACTTCCAGAACCAAAACCAGCGTACAATACCGTATCTACAATAATCAGGATCCTGGAAACCAAGGGATTTATTGCACATGAGCCAGCCGGCAAAGCGCACCTGTATTATCCGATTATCTCACTTGAAGATTATAAGCGCCACGCCACAGACAAATTGCTGGGCAATTATTTCGGAAACTCAGTGGAAAGCATGTTTTCGTTTTTCGTGAAAGAGGAAAAGCTGGACGTTAAGGATGTGGATGATATTCTCAAAATGATCAATGAACTAAAAAAGAAATAAGATGAACTGGATTATTTATATTTTGGTGGTCAACAGCAGTCTGCTGCTATTTTATCTTCTCTATAAACTGCTCCTTGAAAAGGAGACGTTTTTCAGGCTCAACAGATACTACCTGATCACGGCTGCAATGTCCGCGATGCTTATACCGCTGATACCACAGGACTGGCTGCCCTTGCAAAAAGACCTCCTTAATGAGAACAACCCCCGGGAGATACTAATTATGCTCTCTGAGGTTAGCGTATCGCCATTGAAAAGCAATACTCCCGTATGGATCAGTTTTGCCTTGAGTATTTATCTGGCTGGTGGTATTTTCTTCACCTTAAAGCTATTCAGGCGTCTGATTCAACTCAGAAAAATAATAAGCGAACCCCTTTCGGGCGTGGCCTTCTCATTTTTCAGCTTTAAATGTGTCGACAGAAGATTGGTTGGTGCAGCGATAATTGACAGGCATGAGGAGGTCCATATCAGACATTTACATAGTGCGGACATTATCTTTTTTGAGATCCTGGCAATTATGTGCTGGTTCAATCCGGTGATCTACGCCTATAAAAAGTCGATAGTACAGGTCCATGAGTTCTATGCAGATGAAATAGCTTCTGCATATCAGGGCGACAAGTCTGCCTATGCCATGCTGCTGCTCAGTAAAGCGCTCCGGATTAATCCCCAGGTACTGACCAATAGTTTTTTCAATGAACCTTTACTTAAAACCCGAATTCATATGTTAAACAAAAGAAAATCAGCAAAACCGGCGGCATTGAAATACGCGCTGTTCGTACCTCTTTGCGCAGGAACATTATTACTGACATCTGCAACGTTGACAAAAGAGACAAAGTCCGAAAACTCAGGCACCGGAAATTCCTACTTTGCCTCCACGCCACTAAATCAATTCGGCTTACAGCAGCAGGAGCCAGGAAAGGTCTACGAATTCGTTAAAACTGACACCCAACCGGAATTCCCGGGGGGCATGAAAAAATTCTATGAATATCTGGGCGCATCACTTAAATACCCGGAATCAGCCGCTAAAAATAAGGTGGAGGGCAAAGTGTTCCTAAGCTATATCGTAGAAACGGATGGTAAAATTAGCCATGTTAAAGTCGAAAGAGGATTGAATGCAGCCCTGGATGCGGAAGCAGTCAGAGTGCTGACAGAATCCCCTAACTGGATTCCCGGAAAAGTAGGTAATACACCAGTCCGGGTGAAGTATAATATCCCAATCCATTTCGGGCTGACTAAGAAACCAGCAAAAGCATAAACAGCAGGTTTTAGCATGGCCTAAAAACAAGAAACCCCGGCAAAATCTGCCGGGGTTTCTTGTTAAATCCTTGTCTCGTAGACCTAAATCTATTAAACTTCTTCCTCAGAAACAAATTTTGCTGAATAAAAATCTCTGTTCATTCTTGCAATATTCTCCAGGGAGATTCCTTTAGGGCATTCTGCTTCGCAGGCGCCGGTATTAGTACAGTTACCGAAACCTTCAGCATCCATCTGTGCAACCATACTTTGAACACGACGGTAACGCTCCGGTTGACCCTGAGGCAGTTGTGCAAGCTGAGATATTTTCGCCGAGGTGAATAACATGGCCGAAGCATTCTTACATGTTGCTACACAAGCGCCACATCCGATACAAGCTGCTGCTTCGAAAGCAGAGTCTGCCTGAAATTTAGGAATAGGCAATGCATTTGCATCCTGTGCATTTCCTGTATTCACAGAAATAAAACCACCTGCCGCAATAATTCTGTCAAATGCTGTACGGTCTACCGCTAAATCTTTAATTACCGGGAATGCTTTAGCTCTCCATGGTTCTACAACAATGGTATCGCCATCCTGGAACGAACGCATATGAAGCTGGCATGTAGTAATGCCTTCTTTAGGCCCGTGAGGTCTTCCGTTAATATACATCGAGCATGCGCCGCAGATACCTTCTCTGCAGTCATGATCAAATACAATTGGTTCTTCTCCCTTATTGATCAGCTGCTCGTTTAAAACGTCAAACATTTCTAGGAAGGACATGTCAGGAGAAATCTCCGACATTTTATAATCGACCAAATTACCTTTGGCTTTGTTATTTTTCTGACGCCAAACTTTCAGCGTTAAATTCATATTTCCTGTACTCATGGTATTGGAGATTTTAGTACTAGCTTATTTATAACTTCTTTGTGCGATTTTGATGTTTTCGAACTTCAGTTGCTCTTTATGCAGTTCAAACTTCACATCATCTTTGTATTCCCAGGCTGAAACAAAAGCATAATTTTCATCATCTCTTAATGCTTCACCTTCTTCAGTCTGATATTCCTCTCTGAAGTGACCACCGCAAGACTCGTTTCGCTGCAATGCATCCATACACATCAGTTCACCAAGTTCAATAAAGTCTGCCACACGTCCGGCTTTCTCCAGCTCAGGATTGAATTCATTCATCTCACCGGGAACACGCACATCTTGCCAGAATTCTTTACGTAAAGCCTGAATTTCGGCTATCGCTGAAGTAAGACCTTCTGCATTACGCGCCATTCCGCATTTCTCCCACATGATCTTTCCTAAACGTTTATGGAAGAAATCCACAGATTTCGTTCCCTTAACCGACAGGAAATGCTCAAGAATACCTCTTACACTAGCTTCTGCTTCAACAAAGGCAGGGTGATCCAATGGAATAGGTTTAGTCGCCAGCTCTTTTGACAGGTAGGCTCCTATTGTATAAGGAATTACAAAATAACCATCTGCCAGACCTTGCATCAGTGCAGACGCACCTAAACGGTTAGCTCCATGATCAGAAAAGTTCGCTTCACCCAGCGCATAAAGGCCAGGTACCGTCGTCATCAGGTTATAATCAACCCAAAGACCACCCATTGTATAGTGAACAGCAGGATAGATACGCATCGGAAGTTCATAAGGATCTTCTCCTGTGATCTGCTTGTACATATCAAACAGGTTACCATATTTTTCTTTGATTACATCACGACCCAAACGCATGCAAGTTTCACGGTCAGGATTGTGGATATTGTGTTTTGTAGCCTCGATACGTCCGTAACGTTCTGTATTTGCAGTAAAATCGAGGTATACAGCCAATTTAGACTGGCCAACACCATAACCTGCATCACAACGCTCTTTAGCAGCACGGGAAGCCACATCACGTGGAACCAGGTTACCGAAAGCAGGATAACGACGCTCTAAATAATAATCTCTTTCTTCTTCTGGAATATCGGTTGCTTTACGCTGATCGTCTTTTTTCTTAGGAACCCAGATACGTCCGTCATTACGTAAGGACTCAGACATCAGGGTTAACTTAGACTGGTGATCTCCTGAAACCGGAATACAGGTCGGGTGAATCTGAGTAAAACAAGGGTTACCGAAGTAAGCGCCTTTTTTATGTGCTTTCCAGGCTGCAGTTACGTTACTTCCCATTGCATTTGTAGAGAGATAGAATACGTTACCATATCCACCGGTACCCAACAATACTGCATGACCAAAATGACGCTCCAGTTCTCCGGTAATCAGATTACGTGCAATAATTCCACGCGCTTTACCTTCAATTACGACAACATCAAGCATTTCATGGCGGGTAAACATTTCGACTTTACCCATGCCAATCTGGCGTTCCAGTGCGCTGTATGCTCCTAAAAGTAATTGCTGACCAGTCTGACCTGCTGCATAAAAAGTACGTTGAACCTGTGTACCACCAAATGAGCGGTTATCCAGTAATCCACCATATTCTCTGGCCAGGGGAACACCCTGAGCAACACATTGGTCGATGATGTTTGCACTAACCTCAGCTAAACGGTGTACGTTAGCTTCACGGGCACGGTAATCACCACCTTTAATTGTATCATAAAATAAACGGTAAACGCTGTCACCATCATTCTGATAGTTTTTTGCCGCATTGATACCACCCTGAGCCGCGATTGAGTGAGCTCTTCTAGGTGAATCCTGGAAACAAAAACATTTAACCTTATATCCCATTTCAGCCAGGGTGGACGCTGCCGAAGCACCTGCCAGACCTGAACCTACAATAATTATTTCTATACTTCTTTTATTCGCCGGATTAACAAGAGGCATTGAAGACCTCAGTTTAGTCCATTTACCGGTCAGTTCACCTTCCGGTATATTTGCATTCATATCTGCCATTCTATTTAGCGTTATACGTTCTAAACCTTAATTAATAAACCCTGCATACATGGCAATCGGCATTGCCGCAAAGACCACTGCAATAATGATGGAATACCATACACCAAGCGCTTTAATAAGCGGTGAGTATTTCTTGTGATTCCAGCCTAAAGTCTGAAACGCAGATGCAAAACCATGTAATAAGTGGTATAGCAATGAACCCATTGCCAATACATACAATACTACCAGCCATACGTTCTGGAATGTTTCCTTCATCACCGCGAACAGGTCTTCGTGCCCGTTAGCATCTTCAGTAGGAATACCAGTAAAGCGTGAAACTACCCAGAAGTTCGATAAGTGAACGATCAGGAAAATCAGCAATAACGTACCTAATAAACCCATAGAGCGGGAATACCATTTACTGTTTGCTTTACCATCATACACTGCATACTTCTCAGGGCGGGCTGCCTGATTCTGAAAGGTAAGGCGCAGACCTTGAATGATGTGCAGCAATAGACCCGCCATCAGAATTACTTCAGAAGCTCTGATCAGCCAGTTGGTTGCCATAAAATGTGCACCGATGTTAAAAGTTAAACCACCGTCATTGACAAATATCAAAGCATTGATAAAGCAATGTACAATAAGAAATAAAATTAGAAACAGGCCGGTGATACCCATTATTAGTTTTTTTCCTATAGATGAGGAAAAAGCGTTTCCGAAACTAGCCATTAGATTTATTTATTTTTGAGTTCTATTAATGCAAAAGTATTTAATAAATGACTTAATTTATACATATACCAGTCCAAATAAAAAGAATTAACCTATTTAGAAACATTCTACATCAGAATGCCCTGACAAGCCGCCATGGGCCTTTTTAAGCAAAAAAAACGGGTAGCAAATTTAATTGCTACCCGTTTTAAAGTTTTAAAATGCGGCGGTTAGTTGAAACTAAACGTGTAATTTCCGTTAGGTCCGACTCCTGAAACAGTAATCTTGCCGTTTTTCGAAGTTGGTAATGCCGACTCGACATCTTTTGCACTGTTAACAGCTTTACCATTGATCGTAGTTACCAATAATCCTTTCGGGATATCTAAACTATCAAACAGTTTACCTGGAACAACGCTGGTTACAATGACACCATTCTTCACCCCATATTTTTCCTTAGCCGAAGCGGATGCCGGAGCAAAACTTGCGCCCAATTTATCAATGCTCATGCCGGTACTTCTACCTGCTGTTTCTGATTTGGTCTTAGCCAGTGTTTCTTCACCTTTTAAGGTTACCGATACATTCTGTTCTTTACCGCCTCTGGAAATAGTCAGCTGAACTTTGTCACCAGGACTCAGTCTGCCAATTTTTTCCTGCAGGTCTGGTGAGGCAAAAATCTCTTTACCATCTACTTTCTTAATGATATCTCCTTCTTTAATACCAGCTGCAGCCGCGCCACCACCAGGTACGACACCACTAACCAGCAAACCACTGATATCTTTAATTTTATTTTGCTCAGCAACGTCTGCATTCAGCTCCTGGAATGTTACTCCCACATAACCTCTTTTTACGCTTCCGTATTTTTTAAAATCTTCCAGAATTTTTTTAGCCAGATTAACAGGGATAGCAAAGCCGTAACCCTCGTTAGTACCAGTCTGTGAAGCGATAGCTGCATTAATACCGATCAGCTCACCGTTCGCATTTACCAGGGCGCCGCCACTGTTACCTGGGTTAATTGCCGCATCTGTCTGAATATAAGATTCAATGGCAGAATTTGTACGTGAAGGAACTTTACCTGTACGCTGATACTCTTCATATTCTTCTTCTGTAGGCTGTTGCTGTTCGCGGCCTAAAATACCAATTGCTCTGGCTTTAGCACTCACAATACCGGCCGTCACTGTGGTTTGCAGGTTTAGCGGGAAGCCTACTGCAAGAACCCACTCTCCTACCTGAACGTTATCTGAATTACCCATTTTAACTACTGGTAAATCTGTTGCTTCCACTTTAATCAGTGCAAGGTCGGTATTCGCATCACGGCCAATTACTTTAGCTTCTACTTTACGTCTGTCAGACAAAATCACCTGAATTTTCTCAGCGTTGTCCACAACGTGATTATTCGTCACGATATAACCGTCAGAAGTTAAAATAACTCCGGAACCCGAAGCTGCTCTTGGCGCACGCTGAGCTCTGCGGCCGCCCCGGCCGCCAAAGAATTCTTCCATCATATCCATCGGTGAGGAAGGGCCGGATGAACCAGAAGAACTAAATGTAGTCTGAATATGCACGACAGCTGGTGAAACCACTGCGGCTGCCTGAACAAAATCAACTGCTCCGGCAGATGAAATTTTTGAAGGATTACTCGCAAAAAGAAGGTTCTGCTTCTCAGCAAGGGTCATGTTGTTGGTTTTATTTTCCAACATTTTGTAGCCACCGATTGCTGCTGCGCCACCTACGAATGCGGCTAAGAAAATTAATGCTATTTTTTTCATGTTGTTTTATTTTTCATTTGTTATAAAACCGGTGGAATACCGGGTCTATTTGTGTATAAGATTATTTCTGATGAACAGCTAACCTCTGTTCCTGATTTGCCCGCCACGATATTTTTGTCCGATGATATCAAGACTGGGCATTAAATTGAATTTAAGGCGGCATATGAAATTCTTTTGTACAAGGTATTCAAATTTAATACCATTAGAACGATATTTGCAGGTATAAACACAGCTATTAGTGTTAAAAAATGTTAAATCAATCCTACACCAAAGATATGTCAGTACATTTTTATAAATACCAGGGAGCCGGTAACGATTTCATCCTGCTTGATAACCGCAGCGGAGCCTTTAATCCGGAGGACACAGATACTGTCCGCCAGTGGTGCGACAGGCGTTTTGGCGTTGGGGCAGACGGTCTTATGCTCCTTCAAAATCATGCGGATTACGATTTCGAAATGGTTTATTACAACGCAGATGGAAATCCCGGCAGTATGTGCGGAAATGGAGGCAGATGTATCGTCGCATTTGCTAAGCACCTGAATATCATTGACAGTGAGACTAACTTTTTGGCAGTCGACGGGCCTCACTATGCCAAAATTACAGCTGAAGGTAATTGGGTCGAACTACAGATGATAGATGTCCATGCGCTAAACCGCGATGGTGAAGATTATGTGCTGAACACTGGCTCACCGCATTATGTACAACAGGTAATTGGCCTGGACACTAAAGATGTATATCAGGACGGCAAACAGATTCGCAATCAGGAAAATTATAAAACAGCAGGTATTAATGTAAACTTCGTGGAAGAACACCCTGATCATCTTTTTGTAAGAACTTTTGAAAGGGGTGTGGAAGACGAAACTTATGCATGCGGAACCGGAGTTACTGCAGTTGCATTGGCGATTGCGCATACCAAAGGTCAGCAGGGTAAAATTGAAACTGACATTAAGGTCTTGGGCGGTAGACTGAAAGTACAGTTTGAAGCGAATGGCGATAACTACAGTAATATATTTTTATGCGGACCGGCAAAGAGAGTTTTCGAAGGGGAAATCTGATTACTCTCCCTCCGCCAGATGCGCTGCGATACCGATCTTAATCTCACCGAAAGTATAACTTTTACCCAGGTGGGCACGGATCGGTGTCAGGTTCATCGTTTGCAGTACCTTAATTGCCTGCAGGATTTTATCTAATTTCTTCTTTCCAAGTATATCCAGCGCAGAAATCTCCTGTTTGGCCACATAATGGGCCAAATGCCCCTCTATTGTACCAACGACCATCTTTCGTTCCGAAGCAATTTCAGAGATCGACTTTCCATCGAGAAAAAGCTCCAGTGAAACTTCCTTCGTATCTTCTTTAGGCTCCTTAGGCGCATCAGATTTCTTAGCCCTTTCCCGCTTCGCTGTAAAATCAAGTTTACCGGGCACCGCATGAACCTTTTTCATTTGGGCTTCTCTTTCCTCCTGATTCAGCAGACCGCTCATTTCTGCTTTTGTAAAATCGGTACCATCAATCTTACATTGCAGCAGACCCGAAGATTTTCTAATTTTCTTAAACTGCTCATAGAACAAAGATTCCATTTCGAGCAACTCTGTTAAATAGGCTGTAACCAGTTTGTCTTGTTTTACCAGTTCCATCCTTTCAAAGATTCTCCGGCTTAAGTCCAGCAGCAGGGGATTAAAGTATTTCTCCGCAGCCTGCGTTCTTTCCAGTAAAATCCGGAGCCCGTCTTCTGATTGATCCTGGCAGAGCCGTTGTATTTGAGCAAGAAACTTACTCGCATTAGATTTAACCTCACTTAGATCCTTTAAGAGTTGCTGAGCCCACTTTACATGCTTCTGCTTCGCAGATTTATTAATATCCTTTGAATAGGAATGTACGTGTTCGTAAACAAAATTATCAAGTGGCGTGAGATCGAAGCATTGCAGCAGATACCTGCGTAGAAAGAATTCACTTTCATGCTTGATCTGCTCATCCAGTGTCTGCTGAGTTTGCTTATTTTTAGAGAATAACGATACGTTTTGATCCTGCCTGATTCCCGTTCTGGAGATTTGGGAAGTCAGCACCAGACCATCTAGTGAACGCAGCCTTGATAGTGCTACATAAATCTGTCCGGGGGCAAAAGCATTCCCAATATCAATAATTGCTTTATCGAAAGTAAGACCCTGGCTTTTATGCACAGTAATAGCCCAGGCGAGTTTTATCGGAAACTGGATGAATTTACCGATTACCTCTTCTTCAATCTCGTTGGTAACCTTATGGTTTGTATACCTGATGTTTTTCCAGGTAAAGCTTTCCAGTACAATCTTTTCACCCTCTCCATCTGTGAGCACCTCTATCCGGTCCTCGTCCAGGCTGATGACGGTTGCAATCTTACCATTAAAAAATTTCCTTTCCCCACTCTGATCGTTCTTAATGAACATAACCTGTGCGCCAAGCTTTAATTCCAGACGATGTTCCGCCGGATAAGACCCTTCGGAAAACTCACCATCAATTGTAGCTTTATAGAAATATGACTTACCTTCAAGTTCTTCCAGACTTTTCTTGTTCAGGGTGTCTGCACGCTGGTTGTGCGTGGTAAGTGTAATATATTTATCGTCTTTTCCGGGTACAAAATCATGACGGTAATATTTTTCCAGCAATGCTATATTTTCCGCCGTGATCTCATTATTCCGGAGATTGTTAAGCAGGCTGATAAAGACATCATCGGCCTGGCGGTAAATTTTCTCCAGCTCAATATAAACAGGTGGATGATGCTGCAGCGCATGTGCATCAAAGAAATAAATACTTTTATAGAACTCTCCGAGCAATTGCCATTCATTGGCTTTAACGACCGGCGGCAGCTGATGAAGATCTCCGATAAACAAAACCTGTACTCCGCCAAAGCTTTCATTATTTTTACGGATATAACGCAGCACCATATCAATTGCATCAAGCAGGTCTGCCCGCAACATACTGACCTCATCAATAATTAGCAGTTCCAGATCCTGAAATATCCGCCGCTTGGTCGTATTCATCTGCAAATGCCGCACGATTGACCGCGGGGTATTATACAACTGATTGAAAGGCTCCACTGCAGGAGCTTTAGGCAGATAAGTCCCGAAAGGTAATTGAAAAAGTGAGTGAATAGTAACTCCAGCTGCATTGATCGCTGCAATACCTGTCGGAGCGACAATTACTGCTCTTTTATGTGTCAGCTCCATCAGATTCCTCAAAAAAGTAGTCTTTCCGGTTCCGGCTTTACCGGTCAGAAAAATGTGTCTGGAGGTGTAATTGATGAATCTGGCAGCAACTTCAGCAGGATTGTATTCGGACATATTTCGCAGCATTTGAACTGCAAAGGTACTAAAGATTGATCAGGAGTTTGTAACCCTTACCATGTACATTTAGTATTTCAACCCTGGAATCCTCCCTTAAATACTTACGTAACTTACTGAGAAACACATCCATAGATCGTCCGTTAAAATAATTATCATCGTGCCATATACTGAGTAATGCTTCTTCTCTTGTCAACACGGCATTCTGCTTCAAACAGAGTAAACGGAGTAATTCGGCCTCTTTGGTGGAGAGTTTTTGCTGCACTCCTTTGTGGGTAATCAGCTGCGTCGTATAATCAAATGTGTAATTTCCAATTTCAAAAAGAGTCTGTTCAGGAGCAGCGGGAACGGTCTCTTTAGCCGACACTCTTTTCAATAAAGCATTGATACGCAATAAAAGCTCTTCGATTCGGAATGGTTTGGTGATATAGTCATCTCCGCCCAGATCGTAGGCTGCAGCTTTATCTTCCATCATTGCTTTCGCCGTCGCAAAAATAATTGGCACATGCTCATTCATTTTACGAATTTCCTTCCCCAGTGCAAAACCATCTTTTTTAGGCATCATCACATCCAGGATACATAGATCAAAGTTCTGGCGGCTAAAAGCACGCAGACCTTCTTCTCCATCTACACAAAGGACAATATCAAACTTACCTTTCAATTGCAAATAGTCTTGTAACAGCATGCCCAGATTAGGGTCGTCTTCCACCAGCAGAATTTTCTTCATCTTATCTTTTTTATACGTTTATATAAGGTTAGCTCTAATTTCCTGCTTCGGCATTAAGCCAGCGGCAATACGATCTCAAATACAGTACCTTTATCCTTTTCACTTTTAACGCTGATTGTCCCTTTCAGCTGTGTGATAATATCCATTACATAGTTTAACCCAAGTCCAAAACCCTTCACATCATGAAGATTTCCAGTCGGCACTCTGTAAAACTGGTCGAAAATCCGTTTACTATGTTCCCGTGTTATTCCGATTCCCTTATCCGCTACTTCAATAATCAGATTATTCCCTGAATTACGGGTAGTCAGACGGATCTGCGGTTTCTCTTTACTGTACTTATTGGCATTATCGAGCAGGTTATAGAGTACGTTGGACAAATGTAATTCGTCTGCAGTCACGACGTGATTTACAGCATGAAGTTCCTGCAATACATCTGCCGATCGTTTTTGAAACTGCAGATCCATACTGTCCACCACCGCATTAATTAAAGTATGCATGTCTACAGGCTCATAGTCAAGTTGAAGCTCTCTCTTTTCCAGTCTGGCAATACTCAGCACTCTTTCTATATGATTACCCAATCTGACATTTTCATCATAAATAATCCCCGCAAGTCTGCTCACCCTTGTCTTATCCTCAAGAATCTCCGGGTCACGCAGCGCCTCACTGGCAATCATAATCGTAGATACCGGTGTTTTAAATTCATGCGTCATATTATTAATGAAATCCGTTTTCATCTCGGAGATTTTCTTCTGTTTCAAAATTGCATAAAGCGTATAGGAGAAAATAGAAATCAGCACCAGCAAAAGTCCCGCTGAGGAAGCCATAGTCACACCCAGATTACTGAAGATCAAAGACTCTTTATCTGGAAAATTAACATAAAGCATTCCGGGATCGCGGATAACATCCTGGCTGAACAGTGTGGTCTGATAAGTATTGGCTGGCAAAAGTTCTCCTTTTTCGACGGAGGCTTTGCGAAAAAGCACCGTATTATGTGTTACACTTTTCAACCAGAAGCTGTAATCCAATCTGATATTTCTATTCTCCAATTCCTTCCTGAGCAATGTGTCCAGCATGTCCGGATCAATACGGGAGCGCAGCGGCACATCTACCTGGCTCATCTCTTTAGCAGCCGCTTCCAGCACATTAAAATCATTTTCATGGAACAGAACGGTATCGCTTTGAAGTTCCTTCAATTCATTCTTTTTCCGCCTTGCTGCAACCTCATCTTCCAGACGAAATTTCGATTTCATCTCATCGGTCTGACTAGGCAGTGAAACCCGGAGCGGCCGGCCATCTACCCTGCTATAGACCAGATAACGAATACTATCCGGAAGTTTCTTAGGCTCAATATTAAAAGTCTTGGTGCCTCCCATTCTGAAGGTCTTGCGCACATTACTGCCAATCATATTTAAGTCGGCATCAAACCCGACATTAACGTCAACATTTAACGGGGTGGTCGATTCATTCGCTAATGCAAAAAAATCTGCTTCAGATATAATAGCAGGACTGAGATATATTTTACGGATAATTTCGTCCTGATAATTCAGTTCGTCAATAATCTGTTTCTGCTGCCGGTATTTTCTTTGACGCTCGTCTTCTTTAAATTTCTGATCGAGATCTATTAGCTTTCTGGTGCGGTCACGACGCTGGTTTTCGAGCTTAATACGCCATTCCAGATCCTTCTTATTAATATTATCTACCGCATTTAAGCGTTGTGCTTTTCCTGCAACAGCAGTCAGGGCCTGATTGACATCCTGTTCAAACAGCTGAGATTTTAGCCTGTATCCTTCCCTGATGTAATACAGCTGCATTACAAAGACCCCTAATAAGGCCACAGTCATTAAAGCGGTAATTAACCAAAGGCTTTTTCTCTTCATGAATCGCAGCTGTTAAGCTTATCGGATTAAATCCAAAAATAAGTAAGACAGGCAGATAAAGCAGCTATTTTAACAAATTTTAACACCGCAGGACCGGCGGGGTAACGGCAAAAAAAATGCCGGGAATAAATTCCCGGCACTCATGGTACAATTTGTTTTCCTAAAAAAGGTCTTAGAATGGCAGATCATCTTCCTCGCCTGGAGCGCTATTCAGGTCTGCCGGTGGTGCATATTGTGGAGTAGAAGCCGCTGCTGCACTGTTAGTCAATGCATTGATACGCCATACTACTAAACTGTTAAAATAAGAGGTTTTGCCTGTTTTGTCAGTCCATGGACGGCCACGAAGATTGAAGGAAACCTCCACGTCGTCACCGGTTTTAAGGCTGTCAAATAATGCAGTTTTATCTTGTAAAGCTTCGAACCTGATATATTCAGGATAAGTAGGGTTTTCTGCGTACTCAATAATGAGGTCACGCTTTTTAAATGTCTCACTCACCTGCTGTAATGCACCGATTTCGTGCACTTTTCCTTTTAATTCCATAACAAATACTCTTTTATTCTACTTTCTAATTCAAATCTCTATATTATTATTGATAACTTCGCACAATAAATTATGCAAGTTTTCCACAACAAAAGTAAGGTTATTATAACCTGTAACAAAAGGCTTTCCGCCTACCTCGCAACTGAGGTGACTGAACTCGGGTACGAAATTGTCAGGGAGTTCCCTACCGGACTAGAGCTTCACCTCACACTTTCGGAGTGCATTAAACTGAATTTAAACCTGCGTTGCGCAAGTCAGATCCTGTATTCCCTGAAAAGTTTTGAAGTAAATAATCCGGAAGAACTTTACCGCGAATTAGTCGATATGCCATGGGAAGACCTGATTGATTTTTCGGGCTATTTCTCGGTTACCTCAAATGTGGATAACCCAACCATAACTACACCGCTTTTCACCAACCTGAAAGTAAAAGACGCAATTGTAGACCGAATCAAAGAAAAAAAGGGTATGCGCCCCAATTCAGGATCGGATGCAAATAAAACTGTAGTTCACCTTTACTGGAAAGATGATAAAGCCGATATTTTCCTGGACACTTCAGGTGAAACACTGGCTAAACATGGTTACCGTAAAATCCCTGGAAAAGCACCGATGCTGGAGGCACTTGCAGCCAGTGTAGTGATGGGTACAGGCTGGGACGGCAAAACACCATTTATTAATCCGATGTGTGGTTCGGGAACTCTGGCTATTGAGGCTGCATTAATTGCGACCAACAGAAGACCAGGTTTGTTCCGTATGAATTATGGATTTATGCACATTCTGGGATATGATGAAGAAGTGTTCTTTGCAGAACGCCGGATTCTGAAAGACCAGGTTATAAAAAATACAGACCTGCAGATTGTGGCTACCGATCTTTCCGAAGATGCAGTTGATATCAGCAGGAAGAATGCAAAAACCGCAGGAGTAGATACACTGATCACTTTCGAGGTATGTGACTTCGCCGATACACAGGTACCGCAGGGGGGTAAAGGTGTTGTAGTCTTTAACCCGGAATACGGTGAACGTTTGGGTGTACATTCACAACTTGAACTGACTTATAAAAGGATAGGAGATTTCCTTAAACAGGAGTGCAAAGGATATAACGGCTATATTTTTACCGGTAATCCTGATCTTGCCAAAAAAATAGGATTGAAAGCTTCCAGAAAAGTCGAATTTTATAATGGGAAACTGGATTGCCGTCTGCTGGAGTACGAGCTGTACGACGGTACAAAAAGACCTGAGCATGAAAGGCCCCAGCCAAAAACACCAAAACCGGAACAATAATCCGGTTTTTTTTGTTTTATCTTTAGTGTTATGGAGACCAGTATCAGTTCAATCATCGAAAAAACAATCACTTTCGTAAAGAAGACACTCGAAGGTGCAGAAGCCGGGCATGACTGGTTTCATATCCAACGGGTTTATCACAATGCACTTCATATCAATGCTGTCGAAAATGCCGAATCCTTGAGAGTATCGCTTGCTGCCCTGCTGCACGATATAGCAGACAGTAAATTTCATGGCGGCAATGAAGAGATAGGCCCGCAGCTGGCTGTAGAATTTATGCAAAAAATCCAGGTCGAAGAGCGTGTTGTGGAAGATGTGAAACAGATCATCAGAAACATGAGCTATAAAGCAAGTCTGGGTGGAACTACTTACTATTCCCACGAAATGGCGGTTGTACAGGATGCCGACAGGCTGGATGCAATCGGAGCCATCGGTATAGCCCGTGCTTTCACTTATGGCGGTTATAAAAACCGGCTACTTTACGATCCTGCTATCCCCCCCGAACAAGATCTCAATAAAGAAACTTATAAGAACTCTGTTGCCCCTACCATCAATCATTTTTACGAAAAGCTCTTGCGCCTGAAAAACCTGATGCAAACCGATACAGGAAGAAAAATGGCTGAAGGAAGACACGAGTTTATGCTGCAGTTTCTTGACCAGTTTTACGCTGAATGGGAAGGTAAAAAATAAATAACTAATTTATTTAGTAACATAATACTATATTTGTTAGCAAATTAGTCTTATGTCAGATCGTATTCGGGAAAAATTAAACATTCTGGCTGATGCAGCCAAATATGATGTCTCCTGCTCCTCAAGCGGCGGAACCAGAAAAAACACTAATAAAGGTCTAGGCGACAGCCATTCCTCAGGAATCTGCCACACTTATACTGAGGACGGACGTTGCGTTTCTTTGCTCAAAATCCTTTTAACCAATCACTGTATTTTTGATTGTGCTTACTGTGTTTCCAGAAAAAGCAATGACATCCAGCGAGCAGCTTTTACTGTCGAGGAAGTAGTTTCTCTAACGATGAATTTCTACCGGAGAAATTATATAGAAGGCCTTTTTCTCAGCTCCGGTATCTTCAAAAATGCAGACTTCACGATGGAACGTTTATTACGTGTGGTCAAAAAATTACGGCTTGAAGAACGGTTTAACGGATACATCCACCTCAAAACGATTCCAGGTGCCAGTGAGGAACTCATCAAAGAAGCCGGCCTTTATGCAGACCGTATGAGTATTAATCTGGAAATGCCAACCGAGGCCGGCCTGAGATTGCTAGCGCCGGAAAAAACACATCAGGAAGTTATTACCCCCCTTGACTACGTACAGAAACAGATTGTACAATTTAAGGAGGAACGCAAGCTTATCCGCAATGTCCCTAAATTTGTTCCTGCAGGTCAAAGTACACAAATGGTTATCGGAGCAACACCGGAGACAGATAAAGAAATTATGCAGACTGCCCATCGGTTCTACCAGGATTTCTCGCTCAAACGTGTTTATTATTCCGGTTATATCCCTATTTCTCATGACCAGCGTCTCCCGGTAATTGGCACACAGCCGCCACTCATTCGTGAAAACAGATTATACCAAACAGACTGGTTAATGCGCTTTTACGGGTTCCATGTCAATGAAATTCTTAATGACAGTAATCCTCATCTGGATATTGATATAGACCCTAAATTAAGCTGGGCACTCCGCAACATGCAGTACTTCCCCGTCGACATTAATACCGCTGCGTATAAAATGATTCTGAGAGTTCCGGGAATTGGCGTGGGATCGGCTAAAAAGATCGTTCAGGCCAGGCAATTTGGCCGGCTCCGTATCGATCAGCTAAAAAAGATTGGCGTGGCCTACAATCGCGCAAGGCACTTTATCCAGTGTGCAGACAGCCCTATACAATTGAGAGACTACCAGGGCTTTCAGATTAAAGCCTTTATCCTTGCAGAAAGTCAGAGCAAGTACCTGAAACACGACCTCAATCAGATTAAACTTTTTTAGCTCCCCCGGAATAATATGCAGATATACTTATTTGACGGAACTACTGAAGGTCTGCTCACTGCGGTCTTCGAATGGTTTGAGCGAAAACCTGGAAAAATCAGCCTGCAAACCAAAGATAAACACCAGCCGGATGCCTTCTATGATGTCATGTTTATTCATAATGACAGTCAGAAAGCAAGCCGCGTTTGGAAGGGTTTGGTACAGAAACTTAGCAAAGATTGGATCCGAAGGCTCCACTGCTGCTGTCTGGCCGAAAATGAAGAAACCTGGATTGCCCTTTTCCAGTTCTGCTGTAATCTCTTTACAACACCTGCCGCGATTCAATACAACTATGGAGATCCTAATGTGCTTTTGTTAAGCCAAACTGCAAAGAAAGTGGAAAGAGAAAAACATCGCATGGAGGCGTTTATACGGTTTCAGGAAACAGCCGACGGAATTTATTATTGTGGAATCGACCCGGATTTCAATGTTATCCCATTATTGCAGCGGCATTTTCAAAACCGCTATGCCGACCAGCAGTGGATAATTTACGACCTTAAAAGAAAGTATGGGATCTTCTATAATAAACAGGATGTTCAGGAAATACAGCTCGACCTGAAAATGGGCCTGAGATCTTCGATACTACCTGCCACACAACAGTCGGCACAAGAAAGTTTGTATTCACTGCTGTGGCAGGATTATTTTAAAAGCACTAATATTCCGGCGCGAAAAAATACCGCCCTGCATATCCGCCACGTGCCTAAACGCTATTGGAAATACCTCACAGAAAAACAATAATTTAGTAATGCAGGTTCCTTTAGCTTTGATCAAATTTAATGCTAATTTGGTCCTATGAAATTAAGTATCCTGGTTTTAATCACCGCACTGGCGGTAGGCCTGTCGATCGGGCTTGTAAATTTCCATTTTCAACAGAGCTGGTATTTTATGCTGGTCTCCTTCGGGATCTCCTTTGCGACCAGTTTCATCTTATTTTATTACCTGCTCGAAAAATTCATCTATTCTAAAATCAAGCTGATCTACAAGCTCATACACAATCTCAAGCTCGGTAAAGATCTGAAGGATGCCTTGGGAGAATATGTGAGTTCCGATCCGATTAATGATGTGGAGCATGAAGTGAAAGAATGGGCAGGAGCCAAAAAAAATGAGATTGAACTGCTTAAAAAGCAAGAACAGTTCAGACGGGAATTTCTATCTAACGTCTCTCACGAATTTAAAACTCCGCTTTTTGCAATACAGGGTTATATCGAGACGCTAAAGGATTGCCTGATCGATGATCCGGAAACTGCAGTGAGGTTCCTGCAGAAAGCAGAGAATAATGTAGAACGCCTGAGTTACCTGATCAATGATCTGGATTCTATTTCGAAACTTGAGACTGGCGAAATTCCAATTAATTACGAAAAATTTGATATCGTTTTGTTGACGAAGGAAGTGATGGAATCAATGGAAGACAAAGCAAAAAAACGTGGTATCAAACTATTCTTCAAGGATAAATATATGCACCCTGCCTTTGTCAGGGCTGACCGGGAAAAGATCCGTCAAGTACTTATTAACTTGATTTCTAATTCAATGAAATACAGCAAGGAAAATGGATCTACCTCTCTTAAAATATTTGAACTCCATGATCAGTTTCTGATTGAAGTTACTGATGATGGTATCGGAATCGATGAAAAACACCTGCCGCGATTGTTCGAAAGATTTTATAGAATTGACTCTCACCGGTCCAGAGAAGTAGGTGGCACAGGACTCGGTCTGGCAATTGTGAAACATATTCTGGAGGCTCATGAGCAAATTATCTCTGTAAGAAGTACTTTACAAATTGGTACCACCTTCGCATTCACCTTAGAAAAAGGAGGGTAGTTTTTAAAAAAATATGGTTTTTATGTTAACACTTAACACTAACTTAACATTGCGATCCTACTTTTGTAGCATATTTATTAGTTAGCATGAATAATCTTTTTAAGTTCTTTACCCCGAAAGACAAGAAATTCCAACCGCTGTTTGAGCAGGCAGGAAGTAATGTATTAAAGATTTCTGAAGCACTGTTACTTGCAGTTAGCGCTAAAGATCTGGATGAGAGAAAAAAACATATCGATGAAATCGAGCGTTTAGAGCACGTGGGTGATGATATCACCCATTCAATCTTCCTGGAACTCAGCAAGAATTTTATTACTCCTTTTGACAGGGAAGATATCCATGCCCTTGCCAGTGCAGTAGATGACATTGCAGATTATATCCACGCTTCGGCAAGTAATATCCATTTATACCAGATCACTAACATTGGTGACGCCATGGTTAAACTGGCAGAATTGCTTGTAGAAATGTGTACCGACCTGGAAAAAGCGATCAAAGAATTGAGAAGCTTTAAAAACATCCGTGTAATTGCTGACGCCTGCGTTAGAATTAATAGTGGTGAAAACCAGGCAGACAATGTGTGTAATCTGGCTATCGCAAGATTATTTGAATTCGAAACCAACGCAATTGAGCTGATTAAACAAAAAGAAGTCCTGCAAACGCTGGAAATGGCTACTGATAAATGTGAGGATGCAGCTAACGTGCTGGAATCTATTTTGGTTAAGAACGCTTAAAAAATTTAAAAAATGGTATCAACCTTATTAATTGTTGTTATTTTCCTGGCTATTGCCTTTGATTATATCAACGGTTTTCACGATGCGGCTAACTCTATTGCCACAGTTGTGTCTACAAAAGTCCTGAGCCCGTTTCAAGCCGTACTTTGGGCGGCTATTTTCAACTTTGCTGCATATTTCTATTTTACAGACCATAAAGTTGCAAATACAATAGCCAAAACCGTAGTGGAGAACTTCATTACCCTGGAGGTGATTCTTTCGGGCCTGGTCGCAGCAATTCTCTGGAACCTGCTAACCTGGTGGTA
The DNA here is from genome assembly GCF_900112985.1 of Pedobacter antarcticus. Lineage (GTDB taxonomy): Bacteria > Bacteroidota > Bacteroidia > Sphingobacteriales > Sphingobacteriaceae > Pedobacter > Pedobacter antarcticus. Next base: position 410,617 of record NZ_FONS01000002.1, on the reverse strand, counting down.
TGGTATACCGTCCAGTTCATCTCATACACTAATTGGTGGATTTGCCGGCGCTGGTATGGCTAAAGCAGCGTCAATGGGCGCAGGTGTTATGACTGCTATTAATCTTGCCCCTATCCTGAAAGTGGTTGCCTTTATCGTACTTGCTCCAGTTATTGGTATGGTAATCTCCGTGATTATATCAATTATTCTGTTGCATTTGTCTAAGAACGCAAGACCATCTGTCGCTGAATACTGGTTTAAGAAATTACAGCTGGTTTCATCGGCAGCTTTAAGTTTCACGCATGGCGGTAATGATGCTCAAAAAGTAATGGGTATCATCTATGTCGCCATGGTTGCCGGAAACGTACTGAAAACAGGTGATGCAATGCCTGAATGGATTCCTATTACTTGTTATGCCGCAATCTCACTCGGAACAATGAGTGGTGGCTGGAAAATCGTTAAAACAATGGGTTCCAAAATTACTAAAGTAAATGCCTTCGAAGGTGTAGCAGCTGAAACTGCTGGTGCTGTAACCCTGGGTATCACTGAGCATTTCGGTATCCCTGTATCTACAACCCATACGATTACTGGCTCCATTGTAGGTGTAGGATTGCTTAAACGTGTTTCTGCAGTACGTTGGGGTGTAACGGTAAGTTTACTTTGGGCATGGGTATTAACCATCCCTGTATCTGCAACTCTTGCCGCTTTAATCTTTTCTGTGATTCACTTATTCTTTTAAAAAATAAACAGGTTTTCCTGATTAGGGGTGTCCATAGTTATGGATACCCTTTTTTTATGACCGTATGGCTCCTGTATTGGTCGGGTATCATTTGGCAATCGATCTAAAAACGGTTGGTTGTATTAGACCACTTATTAATGTAAACACTAATCAGTAATTTACTTTTTTACTGTAAACTAATTCCAATATAGGACAACTCGGATATTGTTAAAGGTTAAAATGGTGTTGATACGGTATTGACAGGGTGTTCAGTCGGTGTTGATATACCCAATGACCGACTGAACACCCTATCAATACCGACTCAATAGCCTTTTAGCGTAAAACTAGCTAACTAATTTCTCTGTTATAAAGGAACCAAAGATGCTTACGTTCGAAATACGTAAGATCTCAACTTTTGGCTGTTTGCTTTAAGCAATGATACAAGTGTATGTTTATGCTGAACGGCAGCTGGCATGAATCAAAAATATATAAGTTATGTCTTTCTGGTTAGGACAGGCAGCTCTTAAGATTATCAATGACACGACCTCTTTTTTATGGTCGTATGGCTCCTGTATTGGTCGGGTATCGTTTTATTCAAATTGGGGTTAACCCATCAAAACCGTGTTTACCATGATTGAAAATAATCCAGCAGCAACTGTAATAAATTCGATATTGCCCGGACTAATACAGCAAAGAATAAATAAATAGGATCTGGCTGTGCAAAATACTTTAAATCAACAACAAGATTTGTTTTCCGAACTGGTCAGGGAAAATCATGCGAGCATATATCGTATTTGCAGAGCTTACCTGTATGATATTTCTCATGCTGATGATTTGTATCAGGAGATACTCTACCAGGCCTGGAAGGGACTTAAGAACTTCAAAGGACAGGCAAAAGCCAGTACCTGGATATATCGTATCGCAGTAAACACTGCGATTAGTTATAATATCAAAAACAAACGCCATCAGCATTTGCCTTTACCAGAATCTTTTCAAATCCCCTATCAGGATACACTGGTGCAAAAAAAGGAACAGGAAGCCCAGCTAATTAAACTCCGTTTCTGTATTAGTCAACTAGTTCCACAGGACCGGCTGATCATCTCACTGGTACTGGAAAATAAAAGCTATAAAGAGATCGGAGAAATTACCGGTAGCAGTTTGAGCAATACAGGGGTAAAAATTAACCGTATAAAAGGTCGTTTACTTAATCTAATGGAGACTATTAAGCCATGACAAATTTCGAAGATTTACAAAAGAACTGGCTTTCCCAGCCTGTCAGCACATCTGTTAAGCAAGAAGCACTTAATTCCGCGCTGCCTGATAAATGGCAGCGGAACCAACGTAAAGTATTGTGGTCAAATATGTGCATGAGCGTTGGATTTCTAATGGCACTAATGGTAATCGGCTGGGTGTACTTTACTTTTCGGAGTAAATATGAATGGCCATTCGAATTAAGCATTGCGGCAATTTACTGCTCAATGATAGTTTTCTTATTCGTAAGCTGGCGAAGCTACGCATTCAAAAAAGAGAACAGAGGTGAATCGAGTATTGATTTTATCCGGCACCAGTTGCAGAAAATCCAATGGCAACGTAAAACACTCACAGTCTATATATGGATTTATAACACGATATTATGGTTTGCCTTTTCCATCTACATTATTGAGATAACTAAAGGTGCCAGTTTCCTGTTCACTTTCACTGCAATGGCTATCACAACTTCCTATCTTTTAGGAATTACATTATGGAGCAGGAATTACAAACATAAAAAGCAGCTTATTGAAATAGACGAGGTGAAATCTGAGCTTGAGTCACTGTTAAATGATTTAAAAGAAAACGAACAGCTGAAATAAACTGAGCAGGATCAGATTAATGACAGATTGCTTTCTGCTAAAAGGCAACAGTGTAGTTTACTCTGGTCTCGGGAGTGGCTGGTTTTTCCCAAAGCGGCCCCTCAGCAAGCAACTTGATAGCTTCACTATCCAGAGCCTTACCTGCGCTTGTCAGTACTTTAAAATTAAAGGGCTTACCAGCAGCATTAATTTGAAAGCTAAGCTCAACGATCTTCGCAATTCCTTCCGGTGTATTTACCGATTTATGGTCGTTAAGGTAAGTGTCAAGTTCGGCCCAACCATCTACTGGCGCAGAAGCAGCAGGCACTGCAGTGGCAATGCGGGCAGAGGCCATCTTACTAGTTACAGCGGCCGTATTTACGGCTACTGAGTCTGAAATATCACTTGCGCCGAAAGTTTGTACATCAGCAGCAACTGGCGCTGACATTGCTGTAGCAGCGTCAACGGTGTTTCCGGCAGATGTTACCGGTTTATGTTTTGGTTGAACAGCGGCTACGCTCAGCTCAGCCTGCGGTAATTCCGCAGAATCTCCACCCGGGTTTACCAGACTTTGCCCGGCAGGTCCGGTTACCGGACCAAGATCGACCTCAACTTTCTTAGGATTTGCTGCAAGCTGTTCTTTTCCGGCTCTTTCGCGCATTAGAAAGATTACACTCACTGTAATAAACATGACAGCAGCAGCTGCCCCTATACTTAAACGCTGCCAAGTAAAAACACTGGATTTTTTTTGCTGACGCTGTACCGCAGTTCGTTCATAAAGTTGTTTCTGCAACAGTGAAACCTGTTGTGACATACGAGAAGGATGCTCGGCGAGACCAGCTAACGCCTGTGCCACAAAAGGGTCCTCAAGCGCATGTTTTTCCACCTGATGCATACTTTTGGCATCAAGCTTACCATCCAGGTAATCTTCCAGTATTGCTATATCTAACCAATCGTTATTCACCGCTGTTTTTTTCTATACAAATTTTCAAATTCCTTTTCCCATTCTGAATATAGCTCTTCACCTTTAACATTTCGTATCCTGTAATTTCCGCTACTTCCTTATAGCACTTTTCCTGCAAATAGAAAAGGTCAACACTTTGGCGCTGCTCCTCCGATAACGTTTCCATACACTTTTCCATCACAGTAAACTGCTGTTCCTGTACATCACTTATATCCAGATGCACAAATGTGTCATTTTCCACAAACTGATCTTCAATAGAGACAGTCTGATAACGAGAAGATTTACGCATAGCCATCAGACAGTGATTCCTGGTTAAAACATGCAGCCAGCTTTTGAAATTCTGCACTTCATGTATCCTCAGTTTGGGAATTAGCTCTTCGAAGATCTGCATAACAGCATCCTTGCTTGCCTCTTCATCCTTGAAATAATTCAGACACACACCATAAACCAAATGCATATAGCGACTGTATAGTGTACCCAGGATCTCAAGATCGCCACTCGATTTATACCGGGCAATCAATTCTGCATCTGCCGTATCTCTCTTTCCGTCTGTATTTTTAATAAATTTCAAGTTGTTTCTCGGGGAAAATTCTCTTCAAGTATAAATATTTTTTCCGGGAAAGCCATGTTTCTTATACACAAACGGGTCATATAAAATAGCTGTGACAGCTAATTATCAGATTAATGGCTGGAATTTTGCTTATTTTTGTCTGTAACACAACACTATGAATATATATAAATGGAGCATCTGCTCTTTCTTTCTGATACTAAGCTTTGTCAGCATTACTGCCAGGGGACAAATTAATCTCGGCAATCTCTTAAAATCGACTAAATCTTCAAACAATCCAACTACTACTGACATCAGTTCAGCTTTAAAGGAAGCCCTAACTATTGGCATCTCCAAAGGTGCTGATCAACTTTCAGCAAAAGATGGATTCTTAAGTAATCCGGCTGTGAAAATTTTGTTTCCACCGGAGGCACAAAAGGTAGAAAAGTCGTTGCGTCAGCTAGGAATGGGCAAACTTGCAGATAATGTCATTACCAGTTTAAATCATGCGGCAGAAGATGCAGCCAAAGAGGCTAAACCAATTTTCGTTTCTGCCATCAAACAAATGACAATAAAAGATGCAAGCCAGATATTGCTGGGAAGTGACGATGCCGCAACCAACTATTTTAAAAGAGTGACAACTTCACAGCTGATGGAAAAATTTAGTCCCGTAGTTACCGCTAGTTTGAATAAAATGGGTGCAACTAAATACTGGTCTGACGCTGCAGGTAAATATAACCAGCTTCCACTGGTTAAAAAGGTAGATACAGATTTGTCTGCCTATGTAGCAGAGAAAGCAATTGAAGGGATGTTTATCCAGGTAGCCAGGGAAGAACTTGACGTCCGCAATAATCTTGGAGCTCGTACCTCACCTGTTTTACAGAAAGTATTTGGCTACGCCGATAAGCAGAAATAGGCATAGGGGTGACAGATTAACTATACTGATTAACAGAAGTAAAAAAAAAAGATTACTTTACAGAATCATTACGCATAAAGACAATATATTGGATTTTAAAGATTTTAATTTTAACCCGGAATTACTCGAAGGGTTATTAGCCATGGGTTTCAGAAATGCAACCCCGATACAACAGGAAGCTATTCCTTTAATACTGGCAAAGAAAGACCTCATTGCCTGTGCACAAACGGGCACCGGAAAAACCGGGGCTTATCTGTTGCCGGTTATGAATATGATCAGCCAAACGGAAAACCGTCATAATAATACTTTAATTCTTGCGCCGACAAGGGAACTTGCCCAGCAGATTGATTTACAGGTAGAAGCCCTCTCTTACTTTACCAACATCAGCTCAATTACAGTTTATGGCGGTGGAGATGGAATCGCCTATGAACAGCAAAAACGCAGTATGCGTGACGGTGTCGACATTATTATCGCGACGCCGGGCAGACTAATATCCCATCTTTCTTCAGGCGTTTTAAAACTAGACCAGCTCCAGCATCTGATCCTGGATGAGGCAGACCGCATGCTTGATATGGGTTTTTACGACGACATCATGAGAATTGTGAGTTTCTTGCCCGAGAAAAGACAAACAGTATTATTCTCGGCAACTATGCCCCCTAAGATCAGAAAACTTGCCGGCAGTTTGCTCCATGAACCTGAACAGGTGAGTATTGCTATATCCAAACCCGCAGCCGGGATCAGCCAGCAAGCTTACCTTGTACATGATTTACAAAAGGTAAAGTTACTCACCCGTCTGATGAAAAATGTAGACTATCCGAGCATCCTGATTTTTGCTTCCACTAAGGAAAAAGTTAAGAATCTGGGTAAGGTATTCCGTGGATTGGGTTTCAAAGCTGAAGCTTTTCATTCTGACCTCGACCAGAAAGAAAGAGAAGCGATTTTATCTGAATTTAAGAACAAAAGAGTTCCGGTACTAATTGGTACTGACGTACTCTCAAGAGGAATAGATGTGGAAGGTATTACATTGGTGATCAACTTTGATGTGCCACATGATCCAGAGGACTATATTCACAGAATTGGTCGTACAGCACGTGCTGCCACGACAGGAACGGCCATTACACTGGTTAATGAAAAGGACAAACGAAAGTTCGCAAACATTGAGAAGCTGATCGGTAAAACCATTGAGCGGATGCCATTACCCGAAGAATTGGGCGAAGTTCCTGCAGAAAGTGAAAACAAATCTACGTCAGACCGCTCTGGAAGAGACAAAAGAAAACCTCAGCGCAAGGTCTGGAATAAAAAACCAAAGACCGCAGGTACCGCGGCTAACCAGTCCGGACCGGCCTCTGATAATAATACAAAAGGTACTGTCTCTGGTGAAAGCAGTGCAAGTCAGGCATAAAAGCAAGACCTTTTCCGCAGCAGAAAACGATCAAACACAGACAGGAGCATCTAATTGCTCCTGTTTTTTTTTAACTTTATATTTATGCAAAACCTCCCTCCATTGGCAGAACGTATGCGTCCGCAAAATCTGGACGAATATGTAGGTCAAAAGCATTTGGTTGGTCCGGATGCTGTTTTAAGAAAAGCTATCCAAAGTGGACAATTACCCTCCATGATCTTTTGGGGCCCGCCGGGTGTCGGAAAAACAACACTTGCTTATATTATTTCCCAAACGCTGGACAGACCTTTTTTTAACCTGAGTGCTATTAATTCCGGAGTAAAGGATATCAGGGATGTCATAGAACGGGCGGCCAGATTAAAAGATAGTCTGATGGGTGTCCCTGTCCTATTTATTGATGAGATTCACCGCTTTAGTAAATCGCAGCAAGACAGTCTGCTGGGCGCAGTTGAAAAAGGACTCGTAACTTTAATTGGCGCCACTACGGAGAACCCTTCTTTCGAAGTCATTTCTGCCTTACTGTCCCGTTGCCAGGTCTATATTTTGCAGGCTCTGGATGAGGAAGAGCTTCGTGGTTTACTCGATACCGCAATCCTGGAGGATGAAGTATTGAAGCAAAAAAAGATCAAAATCAAAGAACACGAAGCTTTAATCCGTTTATCAGGTGGCGACGCCCGCAAGTTGTTGAATGTACTGGAAATAGCCGTCAACGGAATCGGGGGTGACAAAATTACTCTTGATAATGAAAATGTACTGAAGCATGCACAACAAAACCTAGCCTTATATGACAAGGCTGGTGAGCAGCATTATGACATTATTTCTGCCTTTATTAAAAGTATCCGCGGGAGTGATCCTAATGGTGCAGTTTATTGGCTTGCAAGGATGATAGAAGGAGGGGAAGATCCTTTATTTATTGCCCGCAGATTGTTGATTCTCGCTTCAGAGGATATTGGTAATGCTAACCCCAATGCACTCCTGCTTGCTAATAATTGTTTTCAGGCCGTTAATGTGATTGGATTTCCAGAGTCCAGAATTATCCTTTCACAGGCCGTAACTTATATGGCATCTTCTGTTAAAAGTAATGCAGCATATGAAGCGATAAATAAGGCACAGCAACTGGTTAAACAAACCGGGAATCTGCCGGTACCACTTCATATCCGTAATGCACCTACCAAATTAATGAAGAATATCGGTTATGGTAAAGACTATAAATATGCACATGGTTATGAGGGGAACTTCAGTCCGCAGGAATACCTGCCTGAACAGATCAGTGGAACAAAACTTTATGACCCCGGAAATAATCCAGCCGAAGATAAACTCAGAGAAAAACTAAAACAGAACTGGAAAGATAAATATAACTATTAACCGGAACGATATGCTGTTCATCTTTATCAGACATCAGTGGCTGAGTTTCTGGCGTTCAAAAGGCAAAGGCCGCGACCTGGGTATACAGCTCGTCATGGGATTTCTGATTCTCTATATTATGGCAACCGCGCTGCTGGTAGGGTTCAACCTAGATAAGCTGATCATTGAATTTTTTCCGGATAAGTCTGTATTTGCAGTCTTTAACGGTCTGTTGCTTTATTATTTTGCACTGGATTTTCTAATGCGTTTTCAACTCCAGGAGTTGCCTGCGCTAGCAATAGTTCCCTATCTGCATTTAAGAATTCCCAAGGAGAAAATACTGGATTTTCTACAGCTACGCCCACTATTCAGCGTATTTAACCTGATTCCATTTTTTATCTTCACGCCTTTTATTTTATCGGAAATCTTACTTATCTCAGATACATTCACAGCAGCCATGTATCTTTTTGCCCTGCTTTGCCTGGTTCTGTGGAATAATTATACCGTACTATATCTTAAACGGATAGCAACTGGTCATTTGTGGCTAATGATCTCCGGCTTCTTTCTCGCGGGCGTTGCTGCGCTATTGGAATACCTCGGGATCTATCATTTATCGGGTATCTCAGACTTTATTTTCAGCTCGATTTTAAGCTCTCCATGGATCGCCTTTCTGTTTACGCTTCCGGTACTGCTAATCTTTAGGATCAATGGCAATTACCTGCGCCATCATTTATATACTGAAGAAATAACCGGCAAGCGTAAAAGCGTAAACCTTTTCAGTCTGAATTTTCCGGCTTCATTTGGTTTACCCGGTAAACTCGCTTCACTGGAAATCAAATTAATCTTGCGTAATAAACGCCCTAGAGCTACAGTCAGCAAGAGTTTGATCTTTATTTTTTACGGATTTGTATTCTATAAACAAAAGGAGCTGGACGCTAACCAGTTCGGACTGCTTTTTTTCGCCGCAATTTTTATGGTCGGGAATATCTCGACGATTTACGGTCAGTTTATGTTTGGCTGGCAGGGGGAAGAGTTCGATGGTCTGATGACAAGTAAAATGACCCTTAAAGATTTTTTCAGGGGAAAATTACTTTTAATGACCACCTGGACGGTACTCTTCACACTCATTCTCAGCCCTTATGGTTTCCTGAACCCGAAGATACTGCTATTACACTTTACAGCCTGTCTTTATTATATAGGAATCGGGAATGTCGTGGTTCTATATTTCGCTACTTTTAACAGTAAGAAAATTGAACTGGGTAAAGGAGCAAGTATGAACTGGCAGGGCGTGAGTGCATCTACAATAATACTTGCGCTGCCACTGATTATGATGCCTGTCGGGCTTTATTATTTATTCAGTTGGATTTCCACGCCATATGTTGCGCTATATATATTGGCAGGGTTAGGCTTTGTTGCTTTGCTGCTGCAGGGGCATGTAATCAACATTCTCACACGAGCATTTAAATATAGGAAATATAAGATTACAGAGGGCTTTAGACAAAATTCATAATGATTCAGATACAGCAACTTCGCAAAACATACACCGGAAAAACGGTTATTCAGATAGAAGACCTACAGATCAATGCTGGAGAAACAATCGGTGTAATCGGGAATAACGGCGCGGGAAAAACAACGTTATTCCGTATGATCCTAGACCTTATCCGGGCTGATCAAGGGCAGGTATTATTAAAGGAGAAATCTGTGGCTGAAGACCAGGAATGGAAAAATTATACAGCTTCCTATCTGGATGAAGGTTTTTTAATCGGTTATCTAAGCCCGGAAGAGTATTTCGATTTCATAGCAAGCCTGCAGGGAATGAGCAAAAAACAGCTTACCGATAGCTTACAGCAATATACCGAAATTTTCAATGGCGAAATCCTGGATACCGGGAAGTTTATACGTGATTTTTCAAAGGGGAACCAGAATAAAATAGGTATCTGTTCGGCCTTAATGCAAAAACCGGAACTACTAATTCTGGATGAACCTTTCGCTAACCTCGATCCAAGTACGCAAATTAGGTTAAAAGCACATTTGAAATCTTTAAATGCCACGGGCCTGACGCTATTAATCTCCAGCCACGATCTGAATCACGTTACTGATGTCTGTGACAGGATTATACTTTTCGAAAAAGGCAGGATTATTCGTGATCTGCAAAAAGATGAGCATACATTAAGGGAATTGGAAAATTATTTTGCACTGTAAGCTTATACATATCCTGATTGTACAGATTATTGGTCACCCGGTTTTCTTTTATGTCTCTTTACCACACAAGTGTTTACAACAACATTAATTCTTACCGTTTCCTAACAAAGATTTTACTGATTGAATTCTTGGCATTACCTTTGATTCTCACTCGGCATTAACATAGAGAAATTATTATGATCACTTCAAAATTTAAAATAGCAACATTCAGCGTGGCATTGGCTATTGGTTCAATGGCATTTCAGAGCTGCGATAGCTTAACCAAAACACAAAAAGGTGCAGGTATAGGCGCTGCTGCCGGTGGTGTATTAGGAGCTATTATTGGTAAGAAAGCTGGAAATACAGCTGTTGGTGCCATTATCGGTGGTGCAGTAGGTGGTACAGCGGGTGGATTTATCGGAAAGCGTATGGATAAGCAGGCTGCCGAAATTCAGAATGCAATTCCGAATGCAGAAGTGGTACGTGAAGGTGAAGGTATTATCGTTAAATTTGATAGTGGTATCCTTTTTGACTTTGATAGTGCGAACTTAAAAGCACAGGCAAAGGACAACGTAAAATCTCTTGCGGGTTCATTAAATGAATACCCTAACACAGAAATCAAAATTATCGGCCATACTGATAATAAAGGTACTGAAACTTACAATATGGGTCTTTCTGAAAGAAGAGCTGCTGCCGTTAAAGCATATGCTGTTTCTCAGGGAGTTCCGGCTTCCCGTTTAACTACAGTAGGTAAAGGATTTTCTGAGCCTATCGCAGATAATTCTACTGACGCTGGAAGAGCTGCCAACCGTCGTGTAGAGGTTGTTATTACTGCTAATGAGCAATTGAAAAAAGAAGCAGCATCACAAGCTGGCGGCTAATTTCAAATATTTATTATACCTATGAAAAACGAAAAAACCGGGACTTTCCCGGTTTTTTTATTGCCTTAATTTCCTGAAAAGGAATATATACGGAGTGTGCCTGCTACGATTCCGTGGTATAGATATCTTCAAAATAATGTATAGCCAATGACTTCAGGAGTAATTCCTGCTCCATCATCGCAAATGAAGGAATATCTTTAACCAACTTCCAGTGTGGCCATCCATCCTGATCCAATCCCTCTATTTCATAAAAGCCCATCTCACTCATCAGCCTGCAGGTCGCAATATGCATCAACTCTTCTTTTTGTCTTTTGCTATACTTACCTGGTCCTTTACCGAGCTCCTGGACTCCTATAAGGAATAACATCACCTTCAGATCCGGCAGATCTGAATCAAATTCTTTCGCAATTCTTTGCTGTAGAATTTTCCATTTTTCATTTATTTCTGCGGGTTTCATGCTACAAAGGTAAATTTTTTAACGCCTCTTTTTATGACAATATAATTTACCACGAATTTGCAGGATTAGTTACTTTTGAATTATGGAAAAAGTAATCTCAACCGGTTTGCTTGCTTATGGCATGTCAGGAAAAATATTTCATGGTCCTTTTCTCGATAATCACCCGGGATTCAAACTGCGGGCTGTAACAGAGCGTTCTGCTAAAAATGCAGACAAAGATTATCCGGGAATTATCAGTTATTCAAGTGTTGAAGACCTGTTAAATGATTCTGAGATTGAACTGGTTGTCATTAACACACCCAATAATACGCATTATGAATATGCAGAAAAGGCTCTGAATGCCGGAAAGCATATTTTAGTAGAAAAACCCTTTACCCCAAGTTCAGCTGAAGCTAAATACCTGTTTGAACTGGCTGCAAAAAAAAATCTGCACATACTTGTCTATCAGAACAGAAGATGGGATAGTGACTTTAGCACTTTTAAAGAAGTCGTTGAAAGCGGAAAACTGGGTAAATTGTCTGAAGTACATATCCGTTATGACCGGTATAAATCTGCAATCGGCGTAAAAGCTTTTAAAGAAGAACCATTTCCGGCGAGCGGGCTGCAATACGACTTGGGTCCACATGTGCTTGATCAGGCTATCAGCTTATTTGGAATCCCCCTGTCCTTCCATAAAATTCTCGGCAAAAACCGCAAAGACACTTTAGTTGACGATTATTTCTGTATCCACCTTACCTATCCGGACAGCGTAAATGTTTTTGTGTACTCCAGTATGCTGGTTGTAGATATTCAGCCTTCGTTTATAGCACATGGAACAAATGGAACACTGGTTAAAGAGAGAGCCGACATACAGGAAGAACAGTTACTGAAAGGTATTAAGCCCGGAACGCCTGGTTTCGGAGTAGAGCCAGAAGGTAAAGAAGCTAAACTGACTACTATTAACTCCGCTGGTGATCGTTATACCGAATTTATAGTTGCAAAGCCTTCAAATTACGGTAACCTTTTCGAAGCTGTCTACCAAACCCTGGTACATCAGCAGCCATTTCCTGTTACACAAGAGCAGCAGATTGCCCAACTTGAAATTTTGGAATCCTGATCTCATCTATAAACCAAAAAAGCCCTTTCTACGAGATATCTCGTAGAAAGGGCTTTTTTTTTGCGCTTTACAATCCGCCCAAAAGGGCAACTAAAAACTCTGTGGGCACTTCCAGATGTGGAATATGTCCGGCCCCATCAAATTCAATTAATTTTGCATTGGGAATCTTTGCCGCAGTTTGCTTGCCTAAAACCTTATACTGCCCATATTGATTCTGCTGTTGCTGGCTTAACAAGCTCTTGCCTACAATCGTATGATCTTCTTTTCCTATAAATAAAATAGTAGGTACGGTCACATGCTGGAATTCATATACAACAGGCTGTTCATAGATCATAGTAAAGGTCATGGCCGCCACTTTCGCATATCTTGGAAAATCGGCACTGTTGGTTACACCAGCTGCTACGCTCACCAGTTTATCATATTCCGGTTTCCAGGCTACGAAATAAGAACTTTTATAATATTGTTTGATGCTTTCTGCTGTTGCTTTTAACTCATTCTGATATTGGTCGGAAGTACTGGTATAAGGAATAAAACTACGGTAATCTTCCAGACCGATCGGATTTTCCAATAACAGCTTCTCTGTCTGCTGTGGATACATCAGTGCAAACCTGGTAGCAAGCATGCCGCCCATAGAGTGTCCGAGAATATTTGCCTTCGGTATCCCCAATCCGTCCAGTAATAATTTATTCCAGGCAGCCATCTGATGGAAGCTGTAATGAATAAATGGTTTTGATGATTTCCCAAAACCAATCTGATCCGGAACCACCACCCGGAACCCTCTTCCGGTTAATGCTTTTATCACATCTGCCCAGTAGTATCCTCCGAAATTTTTCCCATGAAAAAGCATCACAGTTCTGCCATTGGCTTTACCGGTTGGCAGCACGTCCATATAAGCCATACGAAGATCCTGGCCTTCGGTCTGAATTGGAAGGAATTTCACTGGATACGGATAAGTTACGTTCTCCAAAGTAATAGATAGTGTATCCTGTTGCTGAGCTGATGCGGACAGGCATAAAATGGCACTTATAAAAAATGTAAATACGGATCTTCGGAACATGTAATAAGGTATAATATCGTTACTATTAAAATAGTAAAAATAAGTTTTATTAAAGATAAAGGCGCTGTGTGTTTATTAAAATTACATTGAACGGAAATTGGATTTCCGGCATTATATACAAAGAGGCGCCTGATTTATCCATAGAAAAACCAGGCGCCTCCTGTTTGCAAACGCTGAGCAGAAACTGGCTCAGCCGTGTTATTATTAATTTTTAATAGTGAATGGAAGTGTTACTCCAAAAGTTACATTTCTACCCTGGTTATAGATTCCCAATGTTGGCTCTTCTTCGCTTAACCTCCCTGGTTTAAAGCGGCTCAAGTGATCATAATAAGCTTTATTCAGCAAGTTCTTACCAGCTACATACAAAGTAATATCCTGTTTTTTACTCAACTTAAGCGTCGTGCCCACTGCAGCATTTAACAACGTATAACCGGAACTGGATTGCTCAAAACTGTCAACTTTATTCTGCTTAAAGAAGTTATCTATTCCAACTGAAATATAACTATGTTTTGTTCCGCGAACCTCTGGTTCAAAACGCAGTTCATTTCTTAAAGTAGCCGCCGGAATGAATGGCAGGGATTCTTTATTTGCACGGTTCGTGGCACGTGTATAGGAGAAACTATTCTCAAAATGCAGATAATGTACCGGGTGCAATGTCAGCATAGCTTCTACACCGCGAAGGAATGCGTCGTCCTGAACAAAACGGAAGACAGGGAACTTTCTATCCTGAGCCTCAATAGTCTCGCCGTCTGCTCTGTAATAAATATAATTGTTTATGATATTCGCAAAACCACCTAAACTGGCACTCACGTACTGGTTTTGATAATCAAAGGACGCATCAAACTGGAAACTCTGTTCCGGTTTCAGGTCTGCATTCCCAATTTCATAACGAAATGCACCTTCATGAACTCCATTACTGGCTAACTCAGCAATATTTGGTGCCCGAAATGCCGATCCTGCATTCGCTTTAAAACTCAGGGCATCATTAAACTCGTAGGTGTATCCTAATGCACCTGACACTCTATTAAATTGGTTGCTAAAGGCGCCAAAGCTCGATTCTTCTCCTTCAAATGCCTTTCCAGTCATCTTCCGGTAATCGATCCTCGCACCGGCATTAAAGGTGCTTTTATCCCACGTTTTTTTGATAAATGCAAATGCTCCAAATGTCCTGGAATCAAAGTCAGGAATAAGCTGCTCTTCTCCGCTTGTATTTAAACTGTGAATAAACTCGCCTGAAACGCCAACCACCGGAGACCAGCCATTAAAGTTTTTAAAAGAATATTTTAGGTCGTAACTGTAAGTATAGCTATTCAGGAACAACGCAGGATCTTCACCTGGTTCTTCCAGCTCACGGCGCAGGTTATGCTGGTAACCGAGTGTCGCTTTCAAACTACCCTCCCCTAACAGAATATTACTATTCAAAGCAATTTTATAGTGCCTGATATCCTGTTGCGGATAGGCTAATGTCCTGTCTTTGTTCTCTGACTTAGTGAAAGGTTCTCCATCTTCATTTATCAGTTGTCCATCTTCATTTCTTTCCGGATCATAAAAACCGATACGCGTACGGAAGCTTGAAGCATCTAAATGTGCATATCCCCATTTTTTATTCAAACCAATCTGACCTCCAAAATTAGTTTCATTGAACCCCGAGTTAGGTACATACTCAGTGGGCGTCTTGTAGGCATAGGCATTCTTATAAGATCCTCGTACCTTATAAACCAGTCCGTTCTCATTGCCCTGTAACATTAATGAATTACCTGTCATGCCGTTATTTGTCGCATAGTTTGTCAGAAACTCACCTCTCAGCGTTCCTTCCGGTGCAGGAAGTCCGTCCAAAATATTGATTACACCTCCTAATGCATCTGAGCCATACATAAGACTCGCAGGGCCTCTGAGAATCTCGACCCGGTCTGCACTGTACTGGTCAATCTCAACTCCATGCTCATCCCCCCACTGTTGCCCTTGTTGTTTGACGCCATTATTCAACGTAACGACACGGTTATAACTCAAGCCTCGGATTACCGGTTTGGAAATAGCAGGTCCGGTTGTAACCTGAGATACTCCTGGCACCCTGCTCAGAGCATCCATCAGATTGGTTGAAGGGCGGTAAAGCAGATCATCTTTACTTACCGTAGTCACAGAGGTGCTGTTCTTCCGGTTATCTGAGCTAGATGCTGTGCCGGTAATAACCACCTCGCGTCCTTCTATTACGCTGGCTTTAAGTACAAAATCCAAATCACCCGGACTTGAAAAGTTTATAGTTCTGGTAATGGTCTGATAACCGATATAACTCACCTGCACCAGCGCTGCACCTCTTGTTGGAACCTGACTGAATTTAAATGTTCCATCGGCTCCTGCAATAGCTGAAATACGCAGATCCGGAATACTAATTGTTGCTCCTGGTAACGGCTGGTTTTGGGTATCAGTGATCCTACCTCGCAGCACTGCATTATCTACTGCTAAAACAGGAAATGCAGCAAAAACTGAACATAGCAGCGCTATGAGCAGAAATATCTTCTTCATAAAAGTTTCTTAAATTGGCTCCTCTGCTCCGCCGAAGCAAACAGATTATGCCTGATCAATTGTACAATTCTTCGTCCGCGCATTTCGCCCGGAATTACAGCGGAAAATCCGCCAGCAAATTAGCTGTACAAAGGGGGGCCACGAAGTGACTGACTGATTAAGGCCGTATAACCGGCATGCGCGATAAGGTCTGCATAGCGGAGATAACTACTGCCGATACTGATAGCAGGTGTTTGACTTGTTTTACTGTAATCTTTTTCGAAATGGGCAGAACAGACCAGACAATTATGCTGCTGTTTACTGATATGCACTTTGTGCTGACAAAAGTCGCCCGGCTTCGCACAACTTTCCTGCTGCTCCTGATGATGGTGCAGAGAACTCCATGGTGTTAACGCTATAGCAAACACGCAGAGTAAAAGGAATGCCAGTAGCTGACTGATATGTTGACGATGTGCTTTCAAGCTGAACAAAAATACGTAAAACGGGGTAAATAAAAACTCATGAACGTAACATTGCGCTCATATGACTACTTTTTATCGAAATGTCAGGAAATTGCAGGTGAAACACAGGTAATTAAATGCGGATTCAAAACTAATCCTGCCTTTATTTCGTTCATTAATAAAACAATTATGGCAACTGCGCAACAAATTAGAAACGGTTACATCGATTATGTGCTGACACATGATGGGCAACCGAAATCTGTCTACAGTTTTGTTAAGAAGCTGAAAATATCCGAAGCAGACTTCTACAGTTTCTTCGCGTCTTTTGACAGTATTGAAAAAATAATCTGGGTTGAATTAACAGTAGAGACTTTATCTGCTATCCGTGGCCAGGAAGTATGGACGGAATATTCTTCCAGGGACAAAATGTTATCTTTTTTCTACAGCTATACTGAATTGTTAAAAAAAGACAGAAGTTTTATCATCTATTCGCTAGGTAGATCCCCTAAAAGACTCAGTGCTCCGGAAGTGCTCTCCGGTGTGAGACCAATCTTTGAAAACTTTGCCGATGAGCTGATTGCCGAAGGTCTGGAAAATGGCGAAATAGCAGATCGCAAATTTCTCACAAAAAGATATAAGGATGCTTTATGGATACAGTTCGGCTTTATTCTGAATTTCTGGGTTAACGACGACAGCACAGACTTTGAGAAAACAGATGAAGCTATTGAAAAGGGTATCAACGTAACTTTTGATCTTTTACAGCGTTCTCCGCTGGATAATTTACTGGAATATGGAAAATTCCTCTCCAGAAATAAAAAATCTTTTACTATCTGAAATAAGCCTGCATGAACGAGCAAGAAAGTATCCCGGTTACCAAAGTTGAAAGGTCTGCAAAATTTGTTAAGACAGGCTTCCAGATAGGGGGAAATTATATCAAACATTATTCTAAGAAACTATTCAATCCGGATCTGGACAGAGCACAGTTGAATGAGGACAACGCAACGGACATTTACAAGTCGCTGAGCGAACTGAAAGGCAGCGCCTTAAAAATAGCACAAATGCTGAGCATGGATAAAAATATCCTGCCGAAATCTTATATAGATAAATTCACACAGTCTCAATATAATGCGCCACCTCTTTCGGGGCCGCTGATCGTACGCACTTTCAAAAAGAATTTCGGTAAAAATCCGGAAGCGATTTACGATAAATTTAAACTCAGTTCGACCCACGCCGCATCTATTGGACAGGTACATGAGGCAGAACTGAATGGAAAGAAACTCGCCATTAAAATTCAGTATCCTGGTGTTGGAGACAGCATCTCTTCAGATCTCAAGCTGGTCAAACCTTTTGCGTTCCGTCTGCTCGGGATGAGTGAAAAAGAACTTAATATCTATATCGCTGAGGTCGAAGAACGTCTATTGGAAGAAACAGACTATGAACTCGAGGTAAGAAGGTCCATAGAGATTACCAATGCTTGCGTAGTGCTTGATAATGTAGTTTTTCCAAGTTACTACCCCGAATTGTCAGGTAAGAGAATTATTACCATGGACTGGATTGAAGGCAAACATCTCCGGGAATTCCTGGCAACGAACCCCTCCCAACAGCTGCGTAATAAAATCGGCCAGGCACTATGGGACTTTTATAATTTTCAGCAGCATGAGCTCAGAGCTGTACATGCGGATCCGCATCCGGGAAACTTCCTGATCACACCAGATGAGAAACTTGGCGTCATCGACTTCGGTTGTATTAAAGAGATGCCAGAAGATTTTTATCAGCCGTTCTTCTCCTTAATTTCTACAGATGTAATAAATGACCGGGAAAAAACGATACAGGCTTTCCGTAAATTAGAAATGATTCTTCCGGGTGATTCTCCCAGCCAGATTGACTTTTATTATCAAGCCTACCTGGAAATGATCCAGCTTTTTGCCAAGCCATATACCAGCAAAACTTTCGATTTCAGCCAACCTGAGTTTTTTGAGAAGCTCTACCTTTACGGTGAAAAAATTGCAAAAATGCCCGAATTTAAGCAAGCCAGGGGAGTAAAACACTTTATTTATGTAAATCGCACCAACTTCGGTCTGTATACGATACTCCAGGAATTAAAAGCGGTGGTTAAAACGGATACATATCAGCCAAAATTGAATGAAGAGGTGTAATTTGACGCTTACGTTCATTTTTTGTTTATACAAATCTGAATTTACATAAACATGATCTGTTTTTGATATATTTGTGTAATACAGATAGCATCATGGGTCCGTCAGTCAATAAAAACATACTTGTTGTTGAAGATAATCGTGCGATTCTAGATGTAATCACACTTATACTGCAAAGTGAGGCATATCAGGTGACCGGTTTAAATAAAGGCGCAGATATTTTACAGCATATAAATTTGCATAAGCCGCATCTTATCATTCTTGATATCATGCTACCGGATGTAGATGGCAGAGACTTGCTTACGCTGATCCGCTCACAGGACCACACCAGCAAAATTCCTGTGCTGATGATTTCCGCGCGTTATACTGTTGAAAACATAGAACATGGCTCTGAAAAACCTGATGATTTTCTTGCCAAGCCTTTCGACATCGATAGTTTATTAGACAAGATTGAAGCTATTCTGGATAAAGACAGGTAATCACGCTCCTTTTTTTCCCAAACTCTGCATCAACTGACTATAAAGGTCATCACTCTTTTCTTCGGTAATTTTCAATTTTTTGATTTTCACACGTTTCCCTTTGGCTTTTGCTTTAATAATTTTGAGCAGTTCTCCATTATACTCGTCTTTAAACCCTTCAATATTAAATGGGGATGTATATTGCTTGATAAGCGCCAGGCCCACATCGAGCTCTTTCTTAGTGATAGTATCAGGCTTCGGGATATCCAGTTCTGACGTTGGCCGGATTTCTTCATCAAATCTGATCTTGGTAATAACCAATACATCGTCTAACGGGTGAATTACACACAGGTTTTCCGTGCTGCGTAATACGAATCGGGCCACACCGGCCTTTTTTGCCCCCGTCAGGGCTTTAAGCAACAGGGAATATGCTTTCTTACCTTGTTTCTCAGGCAGTGCATAATAAGAAGTCTCATAATAAATTGGATCAATTTCATCTATACCAACAAAATTCTCCAGATTGATCATTTTATTCTTTTCCGGACTTGCATCCTCAAAATCATGCTCATCTAGTATTACATACTGTTCGTCGAGCATATAACCTTTCACAATTCTGTTATATGGTACTTCTTTTCCGGTGTGTTCATTAATCCGCTGATACTTGATTCTGGAATGATCTTTACCGTCGAGCATATCCAGATCTAAACGGCTGGTCTGCACAGCTGCGTATAATTTAACTGGTATATTAACCAGCCCAAATCCAATCGATCCTTTCCATATAGTTCTCATAAGATTGTCCTTTGAGATTTTAACAATATTGTAAGGAGTTTGTTTAAATTGCTGAACCATAAACTTATCGATATGAACACGAAACTCACCATTGTACTTAGTCTGATCGTTTCGACATCCTTCGCACAACTCAAACCTGTGAGCTATCAGGATAAAGACCAAAAACTTAGCGGCCTGTCGATCATACCTGCGAAACCCGGAACCGGCAAAACAGGTATACTTATCCTGCCTGCCTGGAAAGGTATTGATGATCACGCCAAAAAGGTAGCGGAAGAACTTTCCAAAACGGGTTATTATGCCTTCATTGCCGATATCTATGGTGAGGGACATTATCCTACAGACAATAAATCTGCGGCAGAGCAATCGGGGTTTTATAAGAAAAATTATAAAATCTATCAGGAGAGGATCAGGCTTGCGCTACAACAGCTGATTAAATCTGGTGCAAATCCAAATGAGATTGTCGTAATCGGTTATTGTTTCGGCGGGACAGGCGCAATTGAAGCGGCTAGAGCCAACTTCCCGGTAAAGGGCGTTGTTTCCTTCCACGGCGGACTAGGAAAAGATCCTGAGCGCGCTAGTGACTCTGCAATAAAACCGGCTGTTCTCGTTTTACATGGTGCTGATGATCCTTCCGTACCTCCAGCTCAGGTACTCGCTTTTGAAGATGAAATGCGCAAGGCCAAAGCAGACTGGCAGTTAATTGCATATGCTAATGCAGTGCATGCTTTTACAGAACCTGCCGCCGGCAACGATAATTCGAAAGGCGCCGCGTATAATGAAAAAGCAGATAAACGTTCCTGGGAACATTTTCTGCTTTTTCTTAAAGAATTAACATCGCATTAATCTGCGCCGTTGATCTCCTTTATTAGGATTGAAGTGATTTCCTCAGCATTTAATTGTTGTTGGGAACCACTTTGCATATTTTTAAGTGTCAGTTTTCCGCTTTCCATTTCGTCACTTCCAATCAAAATGACATAAGGGATAGATTTAGCATCTGCATAACCCATTTGCTTTTTAAGTTTTGCTGATGCCGGGTAAAGTTCAGCTGCAATCCCAGCCTCACGGAACTGCTGTAATACAGGCAGCGCATAAAGTTCGGCCTGCGCATCGAAATTACTGATTAATACGGTTGTACCGGCAGTCGCAGATTCAGGGAACAGTTCAAGTTCGTCCATCACGTCATAGATTCGGTCAGCTCCGAAAGATATCCCAACCCCGGTCAAACCTTTCAATCCGAACATCCCTGTCAGGTCATCATATCTTCCACCACCACCGATACTCCCCATTGCAGCTTCATTAGTTTTAACTTCGAAAATACAGCCTGTATAATAATTAAGGCCCCTCGCTAAAGTAATATCCAGCTCCAGGTCGGGAAATTTAAGCTGACTTCCTGAAAGGAGATTCTGGACGTAGCTATAAACCTGCTCCAGTTCTTCAATCCCTTTAAGTCCTGTTTCCGAATTAGCCAGCACTTCTTTTAACTGAGCCAGTTTAGTCTCATTATTACCTTCCAACAAAATAACTGGCTTCAGTTTATCTATATCTGCATCTGTAAATCCGCGGTCCAGTAACTCTTTGATCACACCATCCAAACCAATTTTGTCCAGTTTGTCAATCGCTACTGTCATATCAATAATCAATTCCGGTTTACCGATTATTTCGGCGATACCACTCAGGATTTTCCTGTTATTAATTTTAATAGTGAAATCCTTCATCCCCAGATTAGTCAGTGCTTCCTGGTAGATAAGTACGAATTCGGCCTCATTCAACAAACTCGGCGATCCGACTACATCTACATCGCATTGATAAAATTCTCTGTAACGCCCTTTTTGAGGTCTGTCTGCACGCCAAACCGGCTGAACCTGGAAACGTTTAAAGGGCAAAGCGATGTCGTTCTGATGCATGACTACATACCTTGCAAAAGGAACAGTCAGATCATACCGCAACGCTTTTTCACTGATTGAAGAGATTAATGCTGAAGAATTCTTTTCGGCCAAATTTATCTGATTAGCTTTAGCTAAATAATCGCCTGAATTCAGGATTTTAAAGATAAGTTTATCACCTTCATCACCATACTTCCCAGTCAGGGTAGACAGGTTTTCCATCGATGGAGTCTGAATTTCAGCATACCCGTATTTTTTAAATACTTTTTTAATGGTATCAAAAATGAAATTACGCTTCACCATTTCCTGAGGTGAGAAATCACGGGTACCCTTGGCTAAGGATGGTTTGATATTTGACATGCGGGCAAAAGTACAAAAAGTAAAAGGCATAAAAAAAGCTGCCGAAGCAGCTTTTTAATTATTTGATCTCGATTAAACTAATAATCTAACTGGTTCTTCCAGTAATGATTTCAGTGTTTGCAGGAATGCAGAACCTGTTGCGCCATCTACTACACGGTGATCGCAGCTTAAGGTAACTTTCATGACATTTCCAGGAACCACAGCGCCATTTTTAACTACCGGCACTTGTGAGATTCCTCCGATAGCCAGAATACAAGCATCAGGTGGATTGATAATCGCAGTAAATTCATCTATTCCGAACATACCCAGGTTAGAAATCGTAAATGTCGACCCTTCCCAATCTGCAGGCTGAAGCTTTTTAGCTTTTGCACGTTGCGCAAAATCTTTAACTTCTGCAGAAATATGAGAAAGAGATTTTCCATCTGCGAACCTAACTACAGGTACCAGTAAACCATCTTCCACAGCTACTGCTACACCGATGTTCACATGCTCATTATAACGGATTTTATCACCTAACCATGAAGAATTCACATTAGGGTGTTGTTTCAATGCTACAGCAACTGCCTTCAGTACCATATCATTGAATGAGATTTTAACTGGTGAGAATTCATTGATTTTTGCACGGGCAGCGATTGCTCCGTCCATGTCAATACTCATAGTCAGATAAAAGTGAGGAGCAGTGAACAAGCTTTCAGAAAGACGTTTGGCAATAACCTTACGCATTTGTGTAACTGGTTTCTCTGTGTATTTCTCTTCACCAATAAATGCAGGGATAGACGGAGTAGCTTTTTCAGTTGCAGCACTTGCTTCTGCTTTCGCAGGCGCAGCAGCTGGTTTAAAGTTCTCTATATCTTTTTTAATGATTCTACCGCCATCAGCACTACCTGCTACCTGAGATAAATCAATTCCTTTTTCTTTTGCTATACGTTTGGCTAAAGGAGACGCTTTTAAACGGCTTCCGTCAGTTGATGTATGTGCAGCTTCTGCTGGTTCTTCTGCAACAGCAGCTTCTTTGACAGGAGCCGCAGTTGCAGCATCTGCAGCCGGTTTAGCTGGCGCATCGCCCTGGCTTAGGATACCGCTAATGTCAGTTCCTTCCGGGCCAACAATTGCAATAATACCATTGACTTTAGCCGCAGCACCTTTTTCTACACCAATGTGTAGTAAAGTTCCTGAAGCATAACCCATAACTTCCATAGTTGCCTTATCGGTTTCTACATCAGCCAGAATATCGTCGTCTTTAACTTGGTCTCCAACTTTTTTATGCCATTCAGCAATTACGCCTTCAGTCATGGTGTCGCTTAGTAAAGGCATGCGTACTACTGTAACACCCATTTTTTCCAGATCTGCATCCGTTAATGCTGCGCCCTTTGCCGCTGGTGCCTCTTTAGCTTCTTCTTCATCTTCTTTGGCAGGTGCTTCTGCAGCTGCAGCCGGGGCAGCAGTACCTTCCGCATCAAGAGCAGCTTTATAGTCTTCTCCTTCTTTACCAATTACAGCGATAACTGCATCTACTGGTACCGCTTTTCCTTCTTCTACGCCGATATACAGCATAGTTCCGTCCCAGTATGATTCCAGATCCATGGTTGCTTTATCAGTTTCCACTTCAGCCAGTACATCACCGCTTTTTACTTTATCGCCAACTTTTTTATGCCACTTCGCCATTACCCCTTCGGTCATGGTGTCGCTCATCTTGGGCATCTTAACTACTTCAGCCATTCTATAATATCAAATTGAAATATGTTCAAAAATTAATCCAGGACGTATGGATAGTCCTGCTGCACATAAACATCAGTATATAATTCTGATGCTTCCGGCCAAGGTGATTCTTCAGCAAATTTCACCGATTCATCAACGATCTGTTTTACTTTAGCTTCGATCTCTTCAATCCATGCCTCATCAGCATATTTTTCTTTTAAGATTACCTCTCTTACAGATTCAATCGGATCTTTAGCTTTATATTCTTCCAGTTCGTCTTTTGTACGGTATTTTGCAGGGTCAGACATTGAATGTCCGCGGTAACGGTAAGTTCTCATTTCTAAGAAAGTCGGACCTTCACCGTTTCTTGCACGCTGAGCAGCTTCATCCATCGCATTATGTACTGCAACTGGATCCATACCATCAACTGGTGCGCATGGCATATCAAAACCTAAACCCAGTTTATAGATATCCAGCATATTAGTAGTACGTTCTACGGAAGTTCCCATAGCGTAACCATTATTCTCACAAACAAAGATTACAGGAAGTTTCCATAACATAGCCATATTAAAGGCTTCATTCAGTGCGCCCTGACGAACTGCACCGTCGCCCATATAGCAAACGTTTACATTTTTTGTTCCTTTATATTTTTCAGCGAAAGCGATACCAGCACCCAGAGGGATCTGGCCACCCACGATACCGTGACCGCCATAGAAGTTGTGTTCTTTACTAAACATGTGCATCGAACCGCCTTTACCTTTGGAACAGCCAGTTGCTTTTCCGTACATTTCGGCCATGATGCTATTTGCACTAACACCCTTAGCCAAAGCATGAGCGTGATCACGGTAAGCTGTGATCATGGAGTCTTCAGGCTGCAGCGCAGATATAGCTCCTGCTACGACAGCCTCCTGTCCAATGTACAGGTGACAAAAACCACGGATCTTTTGCTGTCCGTAAAGTTGACCAGTTTTCTCTTCGAATTTACGCATCAGCAACATCGACTCAAACCACTTCAGATAGGTATCTTTATTAATTTCTACTGCACTCATTTTTGGCTATTGATTTTTATTTATGAGAGCAAATCTACTTTATTATTGTAATATATCGAAGAAATACTGTAAAATGCATGATATCAAATCAATGTAAAAGTGTTAAATTGCCGTGAATGCATAGATAACATTTGGATAACATAACTAAATTACATAGTTTTGACAACCTGACAATAAGCCCCCGTGGTGTACGTTTAAGTGCAAGTACCGTTTACCCAAACTTAACAGTGTAACATGATAAAAAAATTTTTGTTTTCTAGCCTGGTCACCTTATGCAGTTTTACAGCATTAAATGCACAGACCAAAACTAAAGAAACCAATAAATTAGCAGATCCTGACAACTTAGCCTCACAATATTTTTCGCAGGTTATGGGTGTTGCAGTCGACGCAACATCTAACGTAAAACTCTACAAGTTTATCTACGAATGGATCGGAACTCCTTATCGTTTTGGCGGTAACACACAAAAGGGGATTGACTGTTCAGCTTTCACAAAAGCCATTTACGATAAAGTTTTCAATACAACTTTACTCAGAAACTCAAGAGATATATTCAGTATGGTAGACCCCCTGCCAAAAGATGAACTGAAAGAAGGAGATTTAGTATTCTTCAAAATCAAAAGTAAAAGCATTACACATATTGGTATTTATTTAGGCGATAATCGCTTTGCACACGCCTCTTCATCCAGAGGAGTCGTAATCAGCAATTTGAACGAACCCTATTATTCAAGGTTCTTTTATAAAGGCGGAAGAATCCTGGAATCAGGCAAAAAAGATCTGATTGAAGAATAAAAACTAAAAAAATATTTAAAAGTCCTTCTGATTAAAATTAGAAGGACTTTTTTTTTATCCCAGATATCAATGATGGCAAAAATGATTCATCCAGTAAAACTTTACGCAAAGCTTCTAATCGCACTAACTGTAGGCCTTGCTATACCTATCCTGCTCAGCTGCTCACGTGCTGCAGGGACAATTAATGAAACCGTTAACGCGGTGTCAGTTCAGGACACTGTAGCTACACCTGGAAAAGACACACTTAAAGTAATAGCAGTGGGAGATATTATGCTTGGATCAGCTTACCCTTCTCCTTCAGGTCTACCCCCACGTCAGGGCAGGGACAGCTTTAAAAACGTAGCTTCTTATCTTAACGGAGATATAGTATTCGGAAATCTTGAAGGAAGCTTTCTTGACTCTGGCAAATCCACCAAATGTAAAGACACATTAGGCAATAGCTGCTTTGCCTTCAGAATGCCTGAAGCATATGCCAGCATTTATAAAGAAGCGGGTTTTAACTTATTAAGCCTCGCAAATAATCATGTCGGAGATTTCGGCAATAAGGGTCGTAAGAGAAGCATGGCTTTACTGGATTCATTGGAAATTAATTATGCCGGCCTAACATCCCATCCTTACAGTATCTTTGAAAAAGACAGTGTAAAATATGGATTCTGTGCCTTTGCTCCCAACGAGAATACAGTTTCGATTAATCAGACAGACAGCGCTAAAGCACTGGTCTCATTTCTAAAAAAACAGGTCAATATTGTAATAGTGTCATTTCATGGTGGTGCTGAGGGCGCAAAGTTCGAACACGTACCCCGAACAGATGAAATCTTTTATAAGGAAAATCGCGGAAACGTTTACGCATTCGCCCATGCCGTAATTGATGCCGGAGCCGATCTTGTATTGGGGCATGGCCCGCATGTCACAAGGGCTGTAGAAGTCTATAAAAATAAATTTATAGCCTATAGTCTGGGTAATTTCTGCACCTATGGACAGTTTAGCCTTAAAGGCCCTAATGGCTTCGCACCACTAATGGATATCAGAATCAAAGCCAATGGTGATTTTCTTTACGCAGACGTAGTTTCCGTTAAACAAGACAAGCTGAATGGTTTGACTGTTGATCCGCTACATACCGCATTCTGGAAAATCGCCACTTTAACTGGTCAGGACTTTCCAGGGCATGGGCTTAGCTTCAAAGGTCAGCGAATCGCTCCTTCATCCCAGTGATGGGAATAATAAACGGTGGCTATCCGGGGATATTTTCTTATATTATAACATTTACACTAATTCAATATCATTATGGCTTACGTACTCTACTTCCTGGTTTTTTTTGTAGTTATCATCCTCTTCAGCTCCTTTGTCACCGTTAAACAAGGCACTATCGGAGTTGTCACCGTATTCGGCAAATATCGCCGGCAGCTCAGACCGGGACTGAGCTTTAAAATACCCTTAATCGAAGTCATACATTCCAGGATATCTATTCAGAACCGCTCTGTAGAGTTATCATTTCAAGCTGTAACTCAGGATCAGGCCAATGTATATTTTAAAGCGATGCTACTTTACTCAGTTCTGGATCAGGGAGAAGAAACTATCAAAAACGTTGCTTTTAAGTTCGTAGATGCAAGCAATCTGATGCAGGCACTAATTCGTACTATTGAAGGTTCTATTCGTGCGTATGTTGCCACACAAAAACAGGCAAATGTATTGGCACAAAGAAATGAAATTGTGGAGCATGTGAAGGAGCAGATTGATAAGGTTTTGGAATCCTGGGGGTATCATCTGCAGGATCTGCAGTTGAATGATATAACCTTCGACGATGAAATTATGCGTTCAATGAGTCGGGTCGTTGCTTCTCATAACCTGAAGGCCGCCGCAGAAAATGAAGGTCAGGCACTCTTAATCACAAAAACAAAAGGTGCAGAAGCAGATGGTAATGCGATTAAGATTGCTGCTGCTGCAGAAAGAGAAGCTGCACAACTCCGTGGTCAAGGTATTGCTTTATTCCGTGCAGAAGTCGCCCATGGTATGACCAAGGCCGCACAGGAGATGGAACAAGCTAATCTGGACATCTCAGTGATCCTATTTACAATGTGGACCGAATCCATTAAACAGTTCGCAGAGAACAGTGAGGGGAACGTGATATTCCTGGATGGGTCTACAGAAGGAATGAACAAAACAATGAAAGAAATGATGGCTATGCAGATGCAGAGGAAAGATCCTTAATATTTCTTGCCAACAAAAAACGCCCCCAATAGCTAGCTGCTTTTGGGGGCGTTTTTATTAAAAGGCTGTGTTGTATTAAGGATTAACTTTAGGGCTGGGCTTAGGTTCCAGTCCCATCAGATCTGCAAGTACATGCAGACTTTCGTCTTGTATGAAATCAAAATTCTCATCCTTTTTAATCTTATCTCCTTTTTTCACCGCAGGCAAGCCGCGTGAAGCACGAAGCTTATTTATTTTATCCAGGTTCTTAGCTTCCAGACTATCTCTTTCCGCTTTAAGTTTGGTTTCATTTAAAGTTACTGACGTTTCCTGCTCACGCTTCTTCATGCTTTCAATATCATCCATCAACGCTTTATAATCAAGAGATTTCTCCATCCTTGCATCATGCCTTTTGATCAGTTCGGGCTTAAGACCGCTTAGATCTGCAACAGGAATAAAATTAGATTGACGAATCTCGTCCCATGCCAGAGCCGATGGCTCGGTATCTTCCCCGATTTTATCTAATGGATAGAATGAAGGCAGAACGATATCAGGCATTACGCCTTTATGCTGTGTACTGCTACCATTAACACGGTAAAATTTGGCCATAGTTAAGTTAATCTGTCCCAGCTGAGGCGGAGCAGCAGCTGCATTAGCACCATTAACTTTAACTGCAGCTCCTGAACTTTTCTGAATCAGCATAGCCAGTCGCTGCACTAATGACGGATTCAGTAAATTATTCAGATTAATGGATGATTGAACCGTTCCCTTACCATAAGTCTGTGTACCGATAATGATGCCACGTCCATAATCCTGAATTGCTCCAGCGAAAATCTCCGATGCAGATGCACTTAAACGATCTACCATTACACCCATCGGTCCTGACCAGGCAACGCCAGCATTTTCGTCGCTGTTTACCTGAATCTGACCTTTAAGATCTTTTACCTGTACAACAGGCCCCTTATCGATAAATAAACCCGTAAGATCGATAGATTCAACAAGAGAACCGCCTCCATTTGCACGCAGATCCATCATGATTGCATCAACCTTGTCAATCCTTTTCAGTGTATCCAGTAGTAACTTAACATCACGTGTTGTACTCTTATAGTTCGGATCACCAGCATTGGCAGCTTTAAAATCTGCGTAGAATGCGGGCACACTAATTACCCCTATTTTGTAAGTATGACCATCTGACTGAATCGTTTTCACTTCCTTTTTGGCAGATTGATCTTCCATAATGATCTTCTCTCTCGTTAGCTCTATAACAACTGGCTTCGAAGACATATCCTGACCTACCGGAATGATTTTCAAACGTACTTTCGTGCCTTTAGGCCCTTTTATCTTCGCTACAGAACTTTCTATTCTCCAGCCTATAATATCTTCAAAATCACCTGTTGCCTGTGCTACAGCTACAATTCTGTCACCTGTATTCAGCAGTTTACTTTTAAAAGCAGGACCTCCCGGAATAATTTCAGCGATCTTCAAAATATCATTTTCCAATTGTAATCTCGCACCTATCCCCTCAAAGGAACGGGCCATATCTTCATTAAAACGTTCAGCATTTGCCGGATTAAAATAATTAGTATGTGGATCTATTGTCTCGGTAAATGCATCCATAACCATTTGAAATACATCCTGGTTATTCAGTTTTGCAGATTGTGACTTCAGATTCTGATATCTTTTAGTGAGGGTCTCTACATTTTTCGCTTCTGTAGTTCCAGCAATTTTCAGGTTAATTAATTCGTATTTTACTCTTTTCTTCCAGATTTCGTTTAGAGCAGATACAGAAGTAACCCAGGGCATTTTTTCGCGGTCAAAAACATAAGTATCATTCTTGTTGAAATCATACTTATCCTTAATCTGTGCCATAGCATAATCCAACGTTTCATTATACCTTTTGGAATAGACATTAAATATATAAAACGGAGCGCTTAGATCTCCCGCCCGGAATGAGTCATCCAGTGTAAAACGGAACTGCTCGAAGTCTTTAATATCAGAAGCCAGGAAGTAGCTTCTATACGGATCCAGTGATTTGACATATTTATCCAGTATCAGGGAAGATATTGAATCGTTTAACGGTATCTTCTTATAGTTGTAGTTTTCTATAAGCGTCACAATTTCCTTCAAAACCAGGCCTTGCTGCTCATCAGGTTTAATATTAGGAATGCCTTCAACAAGCTGCTGCGGCTTTGGAGCTGCCTGACACGCCAGGATTGCTGCTGTGAAGGTGACTAATAATACTCTTTTCAACATCTCTTTTAATAATTTAAAATCCATTTCTACAGTAACAACCAATATGGTACCAATTTCATAATTAAACAGAAAAGAGACAGTATCTCACTGTCTCTTTTCTGTAATCTTTATCAAAAATAATTAAATACATGAATAACCAGCAGTTGCATAATTCTTTTTACAAAAAACATGCTGCATTTGAAATTCGATGCCATGGGTATCAAAATAATTACCTGATTCCTGCTTTTTTCTCTGCTATCACTGCCCTTACCTGGCGCAATTGAACCTGGTACTGCGGGGCATTTGTATTTTTCGTTAGCAATTCAACCCGTTGTATATCTTTCAGAGCCATAGCGTACTCCCGCTTCTTAATCTTAACTCTTATAATGCCGAGCATAGAATCTATATAGTTCAGGTTGCTATTTGTTTGCCTGGCGAGAATACCTTGTTGGGTATAGAACCACATAGACTGCGTCAGTTTGTTTGAAGCCAGGTAAATTCTTCCTAACTGATTATAGGAAGCCATCTGCCCTGACCTGTTGCCAGATTTCGAATACGTTTTTAAAGCGACGTTCAGAATCACCTGCTCTGCTTCGGTATAGTGCTGCATCAGATAATGAACGTGGCTTAGTCTAAGCAGCGACGCACCGTATCTGGAAAAATTCCGGACATTATTATATTCAAAAGCTGCCTTACCGAAAAAAGTGATTGCGTCATTCAGATCACCACTTTTTTCATTCTTTTCACCCTCTTCAAAGTACAAATCTCCGTCGTCCCTTGACACAGCAACATTGATAGCGCCCGAACTGATATATGGCTCCTGCAGTACATAATTACTGGACTGTGCAGAGGCCGGAACTATATTTATTAAAAAAACTAGTCCCAAACAGAGTTTATACATAACGCAAATATAATTTTTTTTATATAAACACCTGTAAACTAACCCAGAATCAAAAAAAAATACTTACCCCAATTAAAATGAAGAGCCCGGTCTTTCCAGACCAGGCTCTCTCATTTGTAAAACACCTATCAGTGGCTGACCAAAAGATTGGTTTAGCCCTGCTGATCCCTTAATGCTTTAATTTCGTCATGGGATTTTCTGAGCTCTGCCTTTTGTGTGCTAATCAGATCTCTGTTAGCGGCAGATAAGCCTTCTTCCTCCAAAGCAGATTTATAGGCACGTTGGGCTGCGTCTTCCCCAGCCTCACAATTGCTCAGAACAGTTTTCCTATCGTGTCCGGTAAACACAGCTTTCACATCCATCCATGCCCGGTAAATTTTTCCTGATGTTGTCGTTCCAGTTTCCAACTCTGTACCCGTACCCTGTACGGCAGACGCAAGCGCCTGTTTGTACTGATGACTTTCGGAAATCATCCTGACGAATAAACTTTTCAGGTCGCTATCTTCTGGCTGTAACTCTTCAATTGCTTTCTCATAACCGGCAACGCGATCATTATTTATTTGAATCAGATCGTTTAATGTTTCCGGGTTAACTGTTGTATTTTCCATATTTCATTGGTTTTGATGTACCTCCAGAACAGGTATCCTTATAAAAGGTTTTCACAATTATACAAACAGGTAAATACACTGGTCAGACAGCAAACCAAATAGAAAAGGGCTGCTGCAGATTAATGTTTGCAGCAGCCCTTTTTTGAATTCAACTTTAGATTACCCGTATATCCGGTTGATAATTTCAGCCAGACGGATCCCACCTTTTAGCAATTGTTGGTTAACCACATCTACGAACTTGAAATTGTAGTTATAGCTTAACTTGGCTTCTGCTGGGGTAGCTTTATAAATATCATTACAAATCAGGTAACTTTGAAAAACAGCATCTTTAAGGCTGTCATGGCTCCAGGCCTGAAATTGTGCTTTTGTTGGATGATTGATTGCATTGGCATACTCTGTATAGCTCAACTGCTGGTAATCTACCAAGGCCTCGTCCCATACCCTGTGCAGATTTGAACGTTGTCCGAACCAGCTTACCTGAATTTTATTGCCTCCTAAATCGTCTTTCCTTGCCGTATGCATAGGCTGATGAAGATCTCCAACCAAGTGAATCAGCACACGCATTGCCTGTTGCTGTGCTTCCGGACTAGCATTTTTATTTTTTAAAATCGCAGTCATTTCAGGGATTTTACTGTAAACATTTGCCTCTTTAAAAGAATCCAGAAAACTGAAAACACCCTGCTGATCTAAACCTTCCGGAAGATTCACGTAATGCCAGCTGCCCATATAATTGTAGCTGGTATCGGACTTGATGAAGTCAGGCCAGTTACTTGCCATTGCCAGACTTTCCGTACCTAAAACTTTTTTGACGGCTTTCCGTGCTTTTGCATTCAGGTAAAAATCGGCAATCTGCCCGACAATACGGTGTCCGGTTATACCCCAGGCTGATACATTGAAAGGAAGATAAGCCAGAATGGCTATTAGAAAAAACAACTTTTTAAACTGTTTCATAGAGCAATTTATGCTATTAAATAAATAAAAAGAGCCTCCTTAAGAATGGCTCAAAACAAAAATCAGCCTGCGTATTCCACAGGCTGAATAAAATTATAGTTCTTTTGGAACACAGACGATATCCTGTTTAAGCACTAAGTGCACATCACGCTGATCGCTAAGGTTCTGCAGATATAACTGTCTTTTCTCAGCAGGCTTGATCAGGAAACTTTTCCTGTAAATCCCTACAGTATAACAGCCAGATACTTTCTGCTTATAATTGGCTTTGGTGTAAGTGCCCTCCAGAAAAAGGCTGTCTTTACGAACCTCATATACACCTTTTGCATACTCTTTCCAAACCCCGTTATTATAACAAGGATCTTCATAATAATTTACTTTGGAATGCGTGGTCATATCTACATAAAATGAATCACATGTAAACTTAATCTGATGACTAGTGTAGGTCATTAGTTTTTCTGAATTGGGAATACTATCCTGATTCCAGACACCCTGTAAAAATACTTCCCCGTTTCCCTGTACATTTGGCCTGCGTTCACAAGCCAAAAATACGGGTAGCGTAAATAACAAAAAAAGATAATGATACCCTTTCATATTATTTCAGACTACCTACCATATCTTCAGGTTTCACCCACTGGTCAAACTGCTCACTGGTTACCAGGCCGAGTTCAATTGCAGCTTCACGTAATGTTTTATTTTCTTTATGTGCTTTTTTAGCAATTTTAGCAGCGTTCTCATATCCAATATGCGGATTAAGAGCTGTAACCAGCATCAGTGAATTCTCCAGATGTTTCTTAATCTCCGGCAGATTTGCCTGAATACCAACTGCACAGTTATCATTAAATGAAACACATGCATCGCCTAATAATCTTCCTGATTGAAGAACATTTGCTGCGATAACCGGTTTAAAGACATTTAATTCAAAATGCCCGTTACTTCCGCCAATACCAACTGTCACATCATTACCCATTACCTGTGCACAAACCATTGTTAGCGCTTCAGGCTGAGTCGGATTAACCTTACCCGGCATAATAGAAGAACCTGGTTCATTGTCTGGAATAACAATTTCACCAATTCCTGAACGTGGGCCTGAACTCAACATACGTATATCATTGGCTATTTTCATTAAAGCTACAGCTGTACGTTTATAAGCTGCAGAAAGCTCCACCATCGCATCATGTGCAGCCAGTGCTTCAAATTTATTAGGTGCAGTAACAAAAGGCAATCCAGTCAATTCTGCAATTTTTGCAGCTACCAGTACATCATAACCTTTAGGCGTATTCAGACCAGTACCAACCGCTGTACCACCCAGCGCAAGTTCAGTGATCATAACCAGGGCGTTTTTTATAGCACGGATACTATTTGTTAGCTGCTGTGCATAGCCCGAAAACTCCTGGCCCAGTGTTAGAGGCGTAGCATCCATAAAATGGGTTCTGCCTGTTTTAACTACATTAGCAAATTCTACAGTCTTGGCTTGTAAAGTCTGCTGTAATTTTTCCAGACCCGGAATCGTAATTTCAACAGCCTGTTTGTAAGCCGCAATATGCATTGCTGTCGGATAAGTATCATTAGAAGACTGAGACTTATTCACATCATCATTAGGGTGAAGGATTTTTGATGCATCTGCCAGGTCGCCACCATTCAATACGTGTGCGCGGTAAGCGATCACTTCATTTGCATTCATATTACTTTGCGTGCCTGAACCAGTTTGCCAGATTACCAGTGGAAACTGATCATCAAGCTTACCTGCAATAACTTCATCACAAGCCTTAGCGATCCAGTCGGCTTTATCAGCAGGCAGAACACCCAGCTCATTATTCGCCAGTGCTGCAGCCTTTTTCAAATAACCAAAAGCATGGATAATCTCCTTCGGCATAGAAGCTTCCGGTCCGATTTTAAAGTTATTACGTGAACGTTCAGTTTGTGCCCCCCAATATTTATCGGCAGGTACCTGCACTTCGCCCATGGTGTCGTGTTCGGTTCTAAAAGTCATTTGTTCTGTATTTAATTTGATGTAATTATATTCTGTTTCTACTCAAAAATAGTTTTGCTGCGTTAAAAAAACGACGCATTACAAAAATAGCGTTTTATATGTATACAAGAATGTAAAGTCTTTTATAATGTTTAAAACTCTTTTGCGTTTTAAGCGGTAATAGTGTTATTTTTCGAGCTTCAAAAAAGACCAAACCAATTCATGACTTATCGTATAATTACCTTTGCAGCTTTACTAGCTGTATCTACATTTAGTGCCTGCTCCAACTCCGAAAAAAAAATAGCGGATCCGAAAATCCGGACAGTTAGCGATGATAAAAAAGATAGTCTTTTATTGGTTTATAATCCTGAAAAAGGGGATAAATGGATTGCTGACTTTGCTCAGAATCTCCATAAAAAATACGGATTTAACGGAAACATGCTTGTTGCCAAAGATGGCAAAATACTCTATGAAAAGTCTTTAGGATGGGCAGACTACCTACACAGGGACAGTCTCAAAATCAATTCAGAGTTTGAACTCGCATCTATCACCAAAACGTTCACGGGTGTAGCGATTATGCAATTGATAGAAGCAGGTAAAATCCACCTGACTGATGATGTCAAAAAATTCTTCCCAAATTTCCCCTATGAAGGAGTGACCGTCAGGTTATTACTTACGCACCGTAGTGGGATGATGAATTATGTCTATTTCAGTGACGGTGTATGGAAAGATAAGAAGAAACCTATGAGCAATATGGACGTCATGAACCTGATTGCAGAATACAAGCCTAACCGTTACGCCAAGCCTGATACCAGATTTCACTATAACAATTCAAATTACATGGTATTGGCTTCCATCATAGAAAAGGTAACCGGCAAACCCTATTCAGATTATATGATGGATCATGTCTTTAAACCGGCAGGCATGAAAAATACGCATGTATATTCGACAACAGTGTATCCGAAAATACCTGTTGACGTTGTCGGCCACGACCGCACATGGAAGTATTCGGTAGTACAGAACTTCCTGGATGGCCCTGTTGGAGACAAGGGAATATACAGTACAGTTCACGATCTCGTTTTATATGACAATGCGCTCAGAACCGGAAGATTGCTTACACAAGCGAGCCTGGATTCGGCTTATACCGGACATAATAAACCTGTTAACGGCCACTTTAATTACGGCTATGGGTGGAGAATGTTCGACGGAAATAAAGGTAGGAAAGTGGTTTACCACACGGGGTGGTGGCATGGATTCAGACATATATACGTCCGAGATCTGGACAAAAATATTGTAATTGTATTTCTGGGTAACCTAACTAATGGAAGTTTACTTCATTTAGATGAACTTTATAAACATCTCGGCGTACCTGTTATCCGGAAAGGAGCATACAGCGGGTCCGGATCGCTTCCCGGAAGCGACGAAGATTAAGAAATTTTATCCAGTGCAATCCCTCTGTTTTTTTTATCTGTAAAACGCTTCAAAAGCGCATTTTCGGGTAAAGTAAGCAGAGGGTCTTGCTGGAAAATATCAATAACCGTGTTTCTGGCTTCCTGAAGGATTTGCTGATCTTTAACCAAGTCTGCCAGCTTCAGGTCAAGCACACCACTCTGCTGCGTACCAGAAAGATCACCTGGTCCACGCAGTTCCAGGTCGATCTCAGAGATCTCAAAACCGTTATTTGTTCTCACCATTGTCTCCAGCCTTTTACGGCCTTCTTTGCTTAATTTATTACCGGACATCAGAATACAAAAACTTTGTTCCGCCCCCCTGCCTACACGACCCCGGAGCTGGTGCAGCTGGGAGAGTCCGAAGCGCTCAGCATTCTCAATAATCATAACCGAAGCATTTGGAACATTTACACCAACTTCTATGACGGTAGTAGCCACCATAATTTGAGTCTTACCAGTAATAAAACGATCCATTTCGAACTGCTTATCTGCATTTGGCATCTTACCGTGGACGATACTGATCTGATAGTCCGGCAGGGGAAACTGATACCGCATCTGTTCAATACCTGCTTCCAAGTGGAGCAGATCCAGCTTTTCACTTTCTTTAATTAACGGGTAAACCACATAGACCTGCCTCCCTTTAGCAATTTCAGTCTTCATGAAGCCAAACATGCGTAAACGCTGCCCCTCGTAGAGATGACGGGTGTCAATTGGTTTTCGCCCGGCGGGTAACTCATCTATCACCGAAACATCCAGATCACCATAGATCGTCATTGCGAGTGTACGTGGAATCGGTGTTGCCGTCATGACCAGAATATGAGGCGGCACTGCATTTTTGCGCCACAATTTCGCCCGTTGTTCAACGCCGAACCGGTGTTGCTCATCAATAACGACCAGCCCCAGATTTTTAAAAACCACCTTATCTTCGATGAGAGCATGTGTCCCAATTAATATATCTATCTCACCCGCCTCCAGCTGCGCATGCAAAAGCGTACGCTGCTTTTTGGTTGTTGTTCCCGTTAGAATAGCCACCCGGATTAGCTGATCGCCGACCAATTCAAAAATAGAATGATAGTGCTGCCTCGCCAGAATTTCTGTAGGCGCCATCATACAGGCCTGGAATCCATTATCATTTGCCAGGAGCATGCTCATTAGCGCGACGACGGTTTTACCGCTGCCCACATCTCCCTGCACAAGCCGGTTCATTTGAATGCCACGCTGCGTATCAGTACGGATCTCTTTTATGACCCTTTTTTGAGCGTTTGTTAATTCAAAAGGGAGAATGTCCTGGTAAAAGGTATGGACATAATTTCCAACCAGGCAAAAACGGTGTCCTTTGAACTTAAGCTCCCGAAATTGTTTATTAGCCAAAAGCTGCAATTGAATAAAGAATAGCTCTTCGAATTTTAGCCTGCGCTGGGCGTGCTGCAGCATCTTACTATCTGCAGGAAAATGAATATGAAGCAACGCCTCTTTACGACTGATCAATTTGTATTTCTCCAGAATATATGCAGGTAGCGTTTCCCTAACCTCAGACAAACAGCTCGTAATAACCAATGCCTGCAGTTTTTGAATACCCTTACTGTCAATTGAAAACTTCTTTAGTTTTTCAGTCGAATTATAAACTGGCTGCAATGTTAAATTTCCCGTAACTGTTGCCGGTCTTGGATAAGGCTCCAGCTCAGGATGAGATATGCTGAAGCTACCATTAAATACCGTTGGCTTACCGAAAGCGATATACACTTTACCGCGCATGATGTTTTCTTCTACCCACTTAAGACTTTGAAACCACACCAATTCTATCGTTCCGGTTTCGTCAGTAAGTCGTGCAACAATTCGTTTTTTATGCTTTTCTCCGATTGTTTCTTTTCCTGTAATCCGGCCGAGAATTTGTACATAAGGAAGCTCCGGATCCAGTTCTGAAACCTTATAGAACCTGGTACGGTCAATATAACGGAAAGGATAAAAACCAAGCAGATCCGCATAGGTATAAATACCCAGTTCTTTCTGCAGCACTTCGGCTCTCTTGGGTCCTACCCCTTTCAGAAACTCAATTGTTGTATCTAGATCAGCATTCAGCAAAAGATCAATTGGATTTAGCGACAAAGATTTCTCTAAGCTGCTTCGAGTTGAATAAAATTACAGAAAATAAAAGCGTGGCATAAGCATAAACCTGATTCAGGCTAATGATCTGACCGAAATACAGGATTGCTACAGCAAATGCTATGATCGGATTGATATAAATCATAATCCCTAAAGTTGAAGACGGGATACCGATCAGTGCGTATAAACTTAGGAATAAAGGGATAATAGTGAATATTATGGCGATAGCAAGGATATTCAACCAAAACCAGGAACTGTCTGGGAAGCCATGATGCCTGAAAAAATAAAAAGGCAACAGGATTAATACTGCCAAAGCGAATTGCGCCGCAAGCACATTTAATTTATCCAGCCCCTGCATTTTACGCTGAATGAGCAAATAACCTGCATAAAAAGAAGCAATCACAGTGGACCACAATACTTCTGTCAGAGAACCCGTGGCCAGGAAAACAATACTAACAAGCGCCAGCCCCAAAGAGAGAAGCTTCAATCCGGATAACGGTTCTTTCAGGATAAGAAAGCCGCCAAATGCCGTCAATAATGGACACACCATATAGGCAAATGCTGCTGAGGTCAGACTGACATTATTAACAGCATATATAAACGTATACCAGTTCATCATCAGAAACACAGTAGCCATTAATAACTGCCAGGCATAGGTCTTTCTT
Source organism: Pedobacter antarcticus (assembly GCF_900112985.1). Taxonomy (GTDB): domain Bacteria; phylum Bacteroidota; class Bacteroidia; order Sphingobacteriales; family Sphingobacteriaceae; genus Pedobacter; species Pedobacter antarcticus. The sequence goes on along the minus strand of NZ_FONS01000002.1, from coordinate 372,037 downwards.
TTCGCAGGTGTTATATCTCTGATAACCTGGATATCGGCTTTTAGTTGTTTCCTTCTAAAAAGCAGAATCGCCACCCAGATGCAGATCAGAGAAGTAAAGATCCGGTAATATAAAATCTCTTCCGCGGGAAATGATTTGATGTTCCTGAGCGGAATTGCAAAAAAGCCCCAGAGTGCAAAAGAGCCCAATGCCGCGAGCAGGTACTTCAAATTAGACTTTTCCAACTTATCCTTTATAAGCAATAACAGATATTTCTACATTGACTGCTTTAGGCAAACCTTTTACAGCAACTGTTTCACGGGCCGGGAAATCCGATTTGAAATAACCGGCATAAACCTCATTGACTTCATTAAACAAAGCCATATCAGATAAAAATATAGTTGTTTTTACAATATGTTTGAATTCAAACCCAGCTTCCATAAGTACAGCGTTCAGGTTTCTCATTACCTGTTCAGTTTCTGCTTTGATAGAGTCTTTGCTCAATTCGCCTGTTGCAGGATTAATAGGGATTTGTCCGGAAACATAGAGAAAACCGTTAGCCAGGACAGCCTGACTATATGGACCAATCGGAGCAGGGGCATTAGAAGTGTTAATAATTTTCTTCATCTTAAATCAGGTGTAAAAGTTTTAAAATAATCCCGGTCAGAAAAACGGTGATAGCGACGACATTAATGACATGCATAATTTTTATGTCGGTACTCGTCGGTCGGTCAGGATCTTTTTTTCTGAAAAAATACATAAAACAAATGTATAAAATAAACGAACATTCATGCAGACTTTCTGTAGGAGAGGCTGCCTTTTCAGCAGGGAGTGTAAAAAAAAAGAGGGCCCTGAATCAGGGCCCTCTTTTTATGTTGTTTAAGAAAGATTAGTTTCTTGAAGTTTCAACACGACGGTTTTGGATACGACCTTCTTCAGTATCGTTAGAAGCAATTGGATTAGCTTCACCAAATCCTTTAGTAGTTACTTGGTTTGAAGAAACACCAGAGTTTACTAAGTAAGTTTTAACAGAATTCGCTCTGTCTTTAGATAACTTCAGGTTATATGCAGCAGTACCTTCGCTAGAAGCATAACCTTTTACTAAGGCTTTACCACCGTTTTCACGTAAAACTGAAGATAATTTATCTAAAGTTGGATAAGCTTCAGTTTTTAAAACTGAAGAGTTGAATTCAAATTGGATAGTTTCGAAACCAGTTACATTAGCGTTTGCAACAGGAGCAGTAGCTACTGGAAGTGGACATCCTGAACCATCAACAGCAGTACCTGCAGGCGTACCTGGGCATTTGTCGAATTGATCAGAAACACCATCACCATCGCTATCTTTTTTCAAATCTTCAACAGATTTTTCAACATTAGAAACACGAGTTTTTAATGCTTCAACTTCTTGACGTAAAGATGGATCTTTCAATTCATCATACATTAAAGCTAAAGGATTAACCCAGTTAAGATCTGGTTTAGATTTAGATCCTAATGAGAATTCTAATCCAGCGTAACCGTATGAGAATTTATCATTGTTTCCTTTTGCATAAGTTCCATCAAAGTTATCTCCGTCAACAAAGTGCATTGTATAACCTAAGTTAAATGCAACACGGTCAGAAACTTTAAATTTAACACCAGCACCGATTGGGATATATGCTTCTTTTACATATTTTTTATCACCTGATCCGTTAGACTCACCAGCTTTATCTTTCCAGTCAACAACTTGACCAGAACCAGTAGTGAATTTTGGAGAATAAGCTACTAAACCGTAACCAGCAGTAACGAAGAAGTTTACTGAATTCTCACGACGTAAGAAATCAACAGTTGCAACGTTAACAACACCTCTTAAATCAACTGCGTAACCGATTTGAGTTTCGAAGTCTTTACGGTCAAATTGGTTACCACCAGCAAAGTCTTTGTTAGTACCAGAAACTTTACCACGGAATACATTACCTTCTAATCCGAAAGCATGACCTAATTGTTTTTTCAATGAAACACCGTAACCTAAGTTAACATCAGCGTTAGTGAAATCGTTTTTACCACCGATAGCTAAGAATGGAGACATAACACCACCATTAACACCGATTGTCCAGGTTCTGTACTGGCCTCTTCCGCCAAATACCTTGGCTGAAGACGAGGACTCAGGAGTTTCCTGTGCAGATGCAAGCGTAGATGCTCCCATAACCGCAACAACAGAAAACGCCAACCCCTTCTTTAAAGTAGAATAATTCATAATTTTTTCTTTTTTAAGGTTAAACAAATTTTAAATTGTATAATTTTTTTGTGTAGCAAAATTAAACAAATTTTTAATTCTCACAACAGTTACACAAACTCCGTTCCAAATTTAACATATTTATTCAGTTCAGGAAAATTGCTTACGATCCGTAAATTAACACGAATACGAAAATCCAAATCAGGATAATGTGCTTTAAACAAATTGTCAGCAGAAAAAAGCAAAACAATCTATAAATCAAGTAATTAACACGCATCCCCTATAATCTTGCTTTTGGTGGTCCCTTATCAGCTACTTTTTTTATTTGTAAAATGGGACGATGGCATTTTGTCTGCAGTTGATCCCTCGCCTGCCTATTGTTTGCTTTTGTGGATACTGCAGCCTAAAAAGCCAAGAAAGTCCTATTTTTAAGACAAACGTAACTGGTATATATATAAGGTCTACCTTCCTGATTCGCCTGCCGGAGCAGGCTGACAGAATCCTTATAAGGTATCCTGAAAGAAATGTTTTAACTTGCACCATCTATTAGAATACCAGAAAAACATCAATCCAAGCAACTCAATGGCTATACCGAAGATCATACACCAGACTTTTAAATCAAAGGCACTTCCGATGATCACCCGCTGGCATATTGCCCGGTTCAGAAAGAAAAACCCGGAGTATACATATGAGTTCTATGACGACGAAAGGATTTCTGCCTTCTTACAGCAGGAATACGGGCCAGAAATGAACGCTGCCTATCAGCGCCTTAATATTGGTGCTGCAAAAGCAGACTTCTTTAGATATGCGGTATTATATAAAAAGGGCGGTATTTATCTCGATATCGATAGTGGGATCAACTCGCGCCTGGATAATTTCATTCACGATGACGATGCCGCGATAATCACAAAGGAAGGTGATCCTGTCTTTTACGCACAATGGGCCTTGATTTTCAGTGCGGGCCATCCTTTTCTTGAAAAAGCAATTGAACTGGTCCTGGACAATATCAATCACAACCGTTATCCGCATGACGTACATCAGATGACCGGACCAACTGTTTATACGAGGGCGATCAAAGAGAGCCTGGCACAACATCCCGAAACTAATTTCCGTTTACTAGGTACAGACTATGACGGACATTTAAAAGTCAAATACAAATTAGGCAAGTTCTTCCTCTACGAAAAGAAGGCAGATCACTGGAAACAGAAGCAACTAACGACTCCGGTTTTAAAACCTTGAGAAAAAATTACCTGATAATATACCGGCGAGAAAAGGACCCTGGTAGGAAGACAAGGTTAAGGAAAGGTTAAACCCTCTTTAGCAAGATTGATTTTATTTTATAAATACTCGTTATCAATCAGTTCCCTAACATAAAATTTATATTTGTCGCAAAAAAAGAACACGACACGTTTAACAATCTGTATACAAACAAGACTCCAACATGAAGATTAGTGGTTTTACCTATATGCGAAATAGTTTTACCTACGGGTATCCTGTTATAGAATCTATACTTTCTATCCTTCCTCTATGTGATGAATTCATCGCTGTTGTAGGGAAGTCAGACGATGGTACACGTGAAGCTATAGAGGCAATAGGCTCGCCAAAAATCAAAATAATTGATACTGTATGGGATGACGCCCTTATTAAAGGAGGTCAGGTATTTGCACAACAGGCAAATATTGGATTAAAAGCCTGCACGGGAGATTGGGCGTTTCATATTCAATCTGATGAAGTATTTCATGAAGATAGCCTGGCTGAAATAAAAAAAGCGATGGAAGATAATTTAAACGATCCCGGAGTCGAAGGGTTTCTTTTTAATTTTTATCACTTTATAGGAGACTATAAACATATCGGAACAACCAGAAGATGGCATCGCCGGGAGATTCGTATAGTGCGTAATTTACCTGGAGTATATTCCTATAAAGACTCCCAGGGATTTAGAATATATCCTGGTCATGATGATTATTTACAACAGACAAATAGCAGAAAACTTAATGTGCGTCTGCTGAATGCAAGGATTTTTCATTATTCCTATTGCAGAAACCCGGACTTGCTGCTTGGAAAAGTAAAGAGATTCAACAATTACTATCAGTCCCAAGACAAAACCGAAGAGCAATATAAAGCTTATAAAACATTTGATTTCGGGACCGTCGCCGATATTCTTGCCCCATTTACAGACAGCCATCCTGTTACAATGAAAGAAACAATTGCTAATCAGGATTGGGTTTTCAAACATAATCCTAAAAAAATTGCTTTATCATTCAGAAGATTAATGCTTCATCGAATAGAACAGGTAACAGGTTGGAGAATTGGTGAGTACAAAAATTATAAAATAATAAAATAGCAAAACCATTCCTGATCAAACTTTAAAGAATGCAAAATCAAAAAGCATCCGTTGCTTTAATAATTTCAACTTATAACTGGCCGGAGGCACTTGAGCTTGTTCTGAAGAGCGTCGCTCAGCAAACCGATATGCCTGATGAAATTATTATCGCAGATGATGGGTCTTCGCAGCTCACAGCTGATGTCATCGAGGGTTGTAGAACTCGTTATCAACTTCCTGTTACTCACATATGGCATGAAGACAAAGGATTCAGGAAAAGCAGAATACTTAACAAGGCCGTCAAAGAAGTCAAATCTGCCTATATTATAGAAATTGACGGTGATATTATACTTGACTCGAATTTTGTAGAAGATCACCGTAATGCCGCTAAACAAGGTTTTTTTGTACAAGGAAGCCGCGCTATGCTTAGCGAAGGCAAGTCAAAAGAAATTCTAAGAACCAGGGAAATTACTTTTTCAATCTTTTCAAAAGGCCTTTACAGCAGATTTAATGCGCTTAGACTACCTTTCATGAAATGGTTGTTTATATTTGACCCCTCTAACCCCTACCATATCAAAGGTTGCAATCTGGCTTTTTGGAAAAAAGATTATATCGCAGTTAATGGTTATTTTAATAATTTTGAAGGCTGGGGAGGAGAAGATTATGAATTCGGTGCCCGCCTGCTACATTCAGGTGTGCAAAGGAGACGACTGAAAATGGCAGCATTATGCTACCACATTTATCATAAAATAAATTCAAGAGCCAACTCCGCCCAGAATGACGTCATTTATAAACGAACATTAGCTGATAAATCATCCTGGTGCAACGACGGCTACGCACAGGTATAAATAGCCATCCTCATTAATCATGATCAAAACATATTTCAGACTTTTATCATTTGCAAAGCCCATAGAAAAGTTTGCAATTCCATATGCGGTAGCAACTATTCTTGCTGTATTATTTAACACCTTTCTATTTACATTATTAGGGCCGTTGTTGGAGACTCTATTTGTTTCCGGGGCAAATGATCATCCCTCAACATTAATAAAGAACGTTTCTACTTTCGATCTGGTTGGCCGGTTCAATGAATATATTGCCTATTGTATTACTGCCTACGGAAAGCTCTACACCTTAAAAGTTGTCTGCGCTGTTATTGTTGTCTGTGTATTTCTGGCTAACTTCTTTCGTTACTTTTCACAAAGATTTATGGAAGATCTGAGGGTTCATACTTTATTGAATTTGAGAAAGACTGTGTTCAATAATATTATGGATCTACATGTCGGTTATTTCAGCAACGAGCGCAAAGGCGATATTATTTCAAAGGTAGCCTCTGATGTCCAGGTTGTTCAGTTTACAGTAACTAACACACTGCAGGTCCTTTTTAAAGAGCCCGTACAATTAATATTCTTCGTGGGTGTACTTTTGTCTATCTCCGTCAAACTAACCCTATTTGCTCTACTAGTTATTCCGATATCAGGATTTATAATCAGTAAAATCGTTAAAAGGTTAAGACAACAAGCAAAGCAGGCACACGAATCTTTTGCGAAGATGATTGGATTTTTAGACGAATCGTTAGGTGGTATTAAAATTATCAAAGCCTTCAATGCCGCTGAAAGAATCAAAACTAAATTTGACGACGAGAACATTTTTTACTCTAATTTAACCAGAAAAATGATCAGGAGACAACAATTAGCATCCCCCGTCTCACAAACGCTGGGTGTACTTGTGGTCGTTTTTATTGTACTTTACGGAGGAACAATGATTTTGAATAACCAGGGTGAATTAACCCCTGCAAAATTCCTGGTTTATATTGCCATTTTTTCTCAGGTCATGCAGCCGATCAAAGCTATTACCGATTCATTTAGCGGTATCCATTCCGGGATTGCTGCTGGGGTGAGAGTATTGGATTTGATCGATACAAAACCAGAACTTGTTGATGTTCCGGATGCCATTCAACTGAATACATTTTCGGACAGCATTAAATTTGAGCAGGTCAGTTTTAGTTATGGTGAAAAAACAATTCTGCACGATATTAACCTGACCATCAAAAAAGGACAGACTGTGGCTCTTGTAGGGCCCTCGGGCGGCGGAAAGACAACTTTAATGGATTTGATTCCAAGATTCTACGATCCGCAAGCCGGTAGAATAACGATCGATGGACATGATCTGAAATCACTGAGTATGGTAAGCATCCGGGCCCAACTCGGTACGGTTAATCAGCAATCAATCCTGTTTAATGACACTATAGCAAATAATATATCTTTCGCTAATCCGTCTGCTACCAGAGAACAAATCATACAAGCTGCAAAAATTGCGAATGCTGACAGCTTCATTACAAATACAGAAAATGGTTATGACACTAATATCGGAGACAGTGGAAATAAGCTTTCAGGAGGACAGAGACAAAGAATTTGTATTGCCAGAGCTGTATTAGCGAATCCCCCGGTGATGTTGTTGGATGAAGCCACATCTGCCTTAGATACTGAATCAGAGAAACTCGTTCAGGATGCATTGAACAAATTAATGGAAAATCGGACTTCCATTGTCATTGCACACAGGCTAAGTACAATTATGAATGCAGATATGATTGCTGTCATCGACCAGGGAAGAGTTGTTGAAAAGGGCACACATCATGAATTATTACGGCAAAAAGGCATCTATAGCAGATTGATTGAATTACAAACTTTTGTGGAACAATAACATAGCGGTGAGAATTCTCTTCCCTTCTAAATATGGAAGCCTGAATTAACCTAAGAATAGATGAATAAGCTAACCACGCCGAAAAATTTGGCGTAGTTAGAAATAAATAAAATACATGAAAAACGGAATGACGATTATTATCTGCACCCATAACGGGGCGGCAAGACTGAGTCAAACAATAATTCATATCACCCAGCAAGTTGTATCCCCGTCCATTCACTGGGAAGTAATTTTGGCAGACAACGGATCTTCTGACGATACCATAGCAACGGCAGAAACGATCTGGAATGCCAATTGCCCCGAAAATATTCCATTCAGAATCATTAAAGAACCTAAGCCAGGTAAATTATATGCGCTACAAAAGGCAATTCAGAAAGCAGAATATGAGTTTCTGATTATATGCGATGATGATAATTGGCTTGCACCGGACTATATAGAAAAAGCATATAACATTCTACATACAATGCCCGAAGTTGCAGCCGCTGGTGGCCGGGGTATCCCTGCAACTGATGCGTCTGAACTCCCTGATTGGTTTGCAGCGCATAGTCAAGATTATGCAACCGGTCCTCAGGCAGATAAAAATGGAATACTTAAACCTGGATCAAGACTGTGGGGCGCTGGACTGGTCACCAGACGATCAGTCTACCTCAACATGTATAAAAATTATCAATCATTTCTTGAAGAGAGCGAAGTTAATATTCTATCAGCAGAAGATACCGAATATTGCCTGCGACTTACTCTGAAAGGTTATAAACTGTACTATGATGATAGGTTGGTTTATCAGCATTTTATTGGCGCTCACAAACTTAATACTGAATTCAGAGACCAACTAGTTAAAGGTTTTCGGGATTCTGACGCCATTCTTCTAAAGTATTATGTTGCCATCAAAGTTCACGTTGATACAGGAAGATCTTTTAACCGAACCAAGCTTTTATTGGCTATGCCATTTAGACTTCTCTTTGCTTTTTCAAAAAGACGTACCGAAAAAGCGAGAAATATTTTATTTCATTTGCTCCCTTTCGACATCCCGACAGATGATATATCTAAGAGGATCAAGGCGTTTATTCAGAATGACTAAAGTATAATTAGGCTGTACAGTTACGGATTACAGCTTTAATAAGGATAATATGATAAAAAAAATAAAACGATCTTATAGTAATTTTACTGCGCTTTTAGATTATCCAAGAATACATTCGGGACTTAACAAAGAAAGAAAATTGTTCTTTTTCTTTTACACCTGGGCATTTGGAGGAGCAGAACGTGTACATATCAGCCTTCTAAAATTATTTAAGGCATTGGATCCTATTTGTTTTATTACGACCAAATCTGGAAACGAGGGCTTTAAAAACGAATTCGAATCGAATTCTACAGTTATCAATCTGGGCAGATGGGCTGAAAAGGTCAGTTATAAAAAACACATGTACAAAAAACTGGCTAAAATGATCAATAAACAGAAATCGCCGATCGTTTTTGGAGGTAATAGTGAGTTCTTATATGAGATGATTCCACTTTTAGAACCACACGTAACAATTATCGATCTCCTCCACAATTTTGCTGATTTTAAACAAGGTTCTGAATGGCGTAGCTTACCTTATACACGGCGGATTGATAAAAGAATTGTACTCGGCGAAAAATTATTAGAGCAGCTCAAAAATCATTATGCAGAAAACGCTATAGAGGAAAGCTATCTAAACCGTGTCGAGATCATTCCTAATTTCGTTGACATTGAGCAACCTTTTCAGAAGAAGGATTTCAATGGTATTCTTGAAGTTCTTTTTGTTGCAAGAAATAGCCCCGAGAAAAGATTTCATGTCGTTAAATCAATCGCTGAAAAATGTCAGAAATTAGCATTGCCACTTAAATTCACTGTAATTGGCGATTTTGAAGACTCTGAAGACATGCCGCAGAATATTCAGCTTGTTGGTGCCATCTATGATAAGTCTGTATTAAATGAATTTTACAAAAGGGCTCACATAGTTTTATTAACTTCAAGAAGAGAAGGTCTTCCTATGGTAATTTTAGAAGGAATGAGTTTTGGACTTATACCGATCTCTACCGACGTAGGAGAGCTAAATGCTTACATTGGTGAACATAAAGGCAATGGTTACTTGATTAATAATCCCATTGATGAGGAACAAATTATTGCCAGTTTTGTGGTAAAATTCACAGAAATTATGGAGGAAAGGAACGAATTGGCAAAAGTAAGTCAAAATGCATATGACACAGTCAAACGGGAATTTTCGTTCGAAAATTTCGCCAATGCTTATCGTAAAACGATTCTTGACTCAATCCCGGCAAAGTAATATATTAGCCTTTATATCTCTTTAAAATGAAAGTAGTCAAAATCCTGGGTGGTCTGGGAAATCAAATGTTTCAATATGCTTTTTATCTGGCTTTATCTCACCGGTATAAATCTGTCAAAACAGATTTATCCGGATACGAGAATTATACGCTACATAACGGCTTTGAACTAACGAGGGTATTTGGTATTCATCCTCCCCAGGCCTCGCTTTTTACTGTAAATCTGTATAGCTCTCATATCAGATCATGGAAGTACCGTAAAATGAGAAGGGTTTTAATGTTAAAAAACACTTATAAGGTCGAGGATATATTTTTCGCTTTTGACAAAGATATACTCCATAACAAAAAACCAATGTTGTATTGGGGATATTGGCAGAATCAGGAATATTTTATAGATATAGAAAAAAAAATACGGGCTGAATTCAGATTTAAGAATCCACTGAACGAAGATAATTCCAAATATATGCAGTCGATTAAGAGCACGACCAGTGTATCTGTGCATATCAGAAGGGGGGATTACCTTAAAGACGAGCTTTTAGGAGGCCTTTGTTCCCTTAACTATTATAAAAAGGCAATTAGTAAAATGAGTGCCTCGCTGGATGCCCCTGTATTTTATATCTTCTCTGACGATCTGCAGTGGTGTAAAGAGAATCTTGATTTGGATGATCCGAAATTCTATATTTCTGGCAACGACCATAATAACAGCTATATAGATATGCAGTTGATGAGTTACTGCAAACACAATATTATTGCGAACAGCAGCTTCAGCTGGTGGGCCGCATGGTTAAATGAAAATCCAAATAAAATTGTAATCGGTCCAAAAAAATGGACTAATAATGATGATAGCAATCAAATCATACCGGAACAATGGATAAAACTGTAAGCAAACCATACGTTACCGTATTCATGGCAGTTTATAATGGAGATCTTTATATTAAAGATTCCATCCAGAGTGTACTGGATCAGAGCTATTCTGATTTTGAGTTACTCATCATAAATGATGGGTCTACAGATGCAACCGTAGCCATTATAGAGCAGTTCAATGATTCCAGAATCAGATTGATCAACAATGAAACGAATAAGGGGTTAAGTTACACGAGAGAGCTCGGCATCCAGCAGGCTCAGGGTATCTACTATGCAATACTAGATAGTGATGACATAGCTAGCCCCGACAGATTGCAGTTGCAGGTAGCTTATTTCGAAAGTCATCCTGAAGTTCATTTATGCGGCGGACATGCACGCATCATTGATGGAAAAGGAGCAGAAACCGGATTTATGAAGATTGACACCGGAACAGTGCAGGATATGGGCATTAACATGCTTTTTGGAAACCCCTTCATCAATTCATCCTTAATGATGAACAGAGAAACAATATTAGCCGTTGGTGGCTATAGAAATTTCGCCCCTGCAGAAGATTACGATCTAAGCTACCGGATTTCGCTAAAATACGGTGTTGCGAACTTAGATCACGTACTCGTATCCTACAGAGTACATGACACAAACATATCTACATTGCAATCGGACGGGATGGTTGCTGCAGAAAAAGACATTATCAGCGAAATGCATTCTAACCTGGGAATTCCATCCGACCAAACCCTGATTAGGCTACATCACGAGATCATTTGTCATACATTCAAAGGTAAAGAGCCTTCTGGGTACATTAAGCTGTTAGAACTCCTTAAAGCCAGCAATAGTAAAGTTAAAATATACCCGGAGCGACGTTTCAATGAAATATTATTCGAAAAGTGGTTCGCGATCATCAGACAAAAAAGCAACAAGAATATTTTCAGCCTCTATTTTAAGAATGAGCTGTTCGAATGGTCATTTGTTACACCCAAACAAATTCGAAAACTGATCAAACAGGCACTCTTCAACCGTTAAGTTTCAGCTTAAATATAAAAAGGAAAGCCCTGCAGTATTAAACTGCAGGGCTTTTTATGATGTTCAAAAGCTTATTACAGCTTTCTTTTTACTTCAACTTGTTCGTAGGCTTCCACAATATCTCCAACTTCAATATTATTAAAGTTTTGAATATTCAGACCACACTCGTAACCTCTGGATACTTCTTTCACATCATCTTTATAACGTTTCAGTGAAGCCAGCTCACCCGTGTAGATAACCACACCATCTCTGACGATACGGATCTTACTGTTACGTGTAATTGTTCCGTCAAGGACCATACATCCTGCGATTGTACCAACTTTAGTGATTTTGAAGGTATCTCTGATCTCGACGTTAGCCGTAATTTTCTCCTGGAATTCAGGGGCAAGCATACCTTCCATCGCAGCCTTGATCTCATTGATCGCATCATAGATGATCGAGTATAAACGGATATCAATTTGTTCTGCTTCAGCAAGCTTTCTTGCACCTGAAGAAGGACGTACCTGGAATCCAATGATAATCGCATCAGAAGCCGAAGCCAGCAATACATCAGATTCAGAGATCTGACCAACTGCTTTACTGATAATGTTAATCTGAATTTCTTCAGTAGACAGTTTCAGCAATGAATCGGCTAATGCCTCGATTGAACCATCCACGTCACCTTTAACAATCAGGTTCAGTTCTTTAAAGTTACCGATAGCCAGACGACGACCGATCTCATCTAAAGTAATATGTTTCTGAGTTCTCAGTCCCTGCTCACGCATTAACTGTAAACGTTTATTAGCAATTTCTCTCGCTTCAGATTCACTCTCTACCGCATTGAACTTATCACCCGCAGTAGGCGCGCCCTGCATACCCAATACCTGAACTGGTACTGACGGGCCTGCCTGAGGAACTTTCTGACCACGTTCGTTGAACAATGCTTTTACACGTCCACTGTAACTTCCTGCCAGGATCGGATCACCAACTTTCAGTGTTCCTGCCTGTACCAGAACTGTAGTTACAATACCACGACCCTTATCCAGAGTTGCTTCGATTACACTACCAGTGGCACGTTTATTAGGATTTGCTGTTAATTCCAGCAATTCTGCTTCAAGTAATACTTTATCCAGTAACAGGTCTACATTTAAACCGCTTTTACCTGAGATCTCCTGAGACTGGAACTTACCGCCCCAATCCTCAACCAGGATATTCATGATAGATAACTGCTCACGGATTTTATCTGAGTTTGCACCCGGTTTGTCAATTTTTGTAAAGGCAAACACCAATGGAACTCCTGCTGCCTGCGCATGACTGATTGCCTCTTTCGTCTGAGGCATCACAGCATCATCCGCTGCAATAACAATAATTGCAATATCTGCTACCTTCGCACCACGTGCACGCATTGCCGTAAAGGCCTCGTGACCCGGTGTATCCAGGAATGTTACTTGTTTACCTGTTGGAGTGGTTACCATATAGGCACCAATATGCTGGGTAATACCCCCTGCCTCACCGGCAACAACATTCGCCTTCCTGATATAATCCAGCAGGGAAGTTTTACCGTGATCGACGTGACCCATGATCGTAACAACCGGTGCTCTTGGAATTAAATCTTCAGGAGCATCTGCTTCTTCAATAATGCTGTCACTTTCATCATCAGGTTTCACAAACTGGATTTCATAACCGAACTCATCGGCTACAATAGTTAGTGTTTCTGCATCTAAACGCTGATTAATGGAAACGAACATACCAAGACTCATACAGGTTCCGATAATTTTGGTTACCTGTACATCCATCATGCTGGCCAGTTCATTTGCAGTTACGAATTCAGTTACTCTCAGTACTTTCGACTGAAGCTCCTGCTCCATAGCTGCTTCTTCAGCTGATAAAGCAACGTCGTCACGTTTTCCACGGCGTAATTTCGCACGCTGTGCAAATTTACCCGACTTACCTGCTCCGCTTAAACGTGCAAGTGTTGCTTTAATCTGATCCTGGATTTCCTTTTCAGTTGGCTCTTCTTTCGGGCCGCCTCCAGGTTTGCTATTTCTAAAATTCGGCCTGTTAGCCGTATTATTCGTGTTGTTTCTAAAATCAGGTCTGTTGGTAAAGGTCGGAGCGCCTGCAGGTCTTGCTGGTGCCGCACTGTTACCACCTTGTCCGCTACCGGACTGGTTCTGGCCTGTACCCGTATGACCGGGTGCGCCTGGCGTCTTTTTACGCTTACGTTTTCTTTTGGCGTCATTGCTGTCACCTGAAGAAGCCACAGGTTGTGACTTACGTTCTGGTGTTGTCGGCAAGACAATTTTACCAATAATGTTAGGTCCGGAAAGCTTAACCGATCGGGCTTTTATAACCTCAACCTCTTCAGGCTGGTTAGGTTTAGGCGCCTGGTTTTCTTTCACCGGCTCTGCTTTAGCAACGGGTGATTCCACAGGTTTGGGTTTTTCTTCTGTTTTGATTGGTGCTGCAGGCTGAGGTGTTTCAGCTTTTGGTGCAGGTTCTTCTGCAGGTTTCTCAACCGGCTTAACTGCTTCCTCAGCTTTTGGCGCTTCTGCCTTAGGAGTTTCTTCTACCACTTTAACCGGTTCTTGCACCGGAGCGACCGGAGCCGCTTCAGCCTGAACAGGTTTAGGTGCAGGAGCCTCTTCCTTTTTAGCAGGGCGTGTCTTCGCATTCAATTCATCAAGATTAATTTTCCCAACTATCTTGACCCCTTTAATTGCTGCATCGTCTGCTTTTTCAGGTTCTTTTTCCGCTACTGTTTCCTGAACAGGAGCCGGAGCCTCTTCTTTTTGTTTCTCAACAACAGGAGGCGTATATGTATGAAGGTTCTTAACTAAAATACCTTCATTTTCAAATTCCACATTTTTTCTAGGTGCCTCAGCAACTTTCTCAGTTACTTCCGGTTCATCACGACGAATTTTACCAATAACAATCTGATTGGCTTCTTCTTTTACGATTTTATCTCCCTGAAACTCTTTGAGCAATGCATTATACATGTCACGGGAGAGTTTAGTAGTGGGTTTATTCTCAACAGAAAAGCCTTTCTTTTCTAAAAACTCAACGGCCGTAGCTATCCCTACGTTAAGTTCCTTAACTGCCTTAAATAAAATTATTGGTTTGTCGTCTGACATTGATATCCTATTTTTTCTTAATTCTTATACAAAAGTAACGTTTATTCTTGTTTTTTCATCCTCACAAATTGATTTTATCGGTTTAAGGCTCTAGCATGCCTAATTCCTCTTTTTAAAAAGGTATAAAAGCCTGCCCTATTTCCGTATTTATTTGTTTTTAACTATGTTGAAACTGTCTGACACCTGCCTGTGGCAACATCAGACAATTTCACAAGAAAACGTTTATTCAAATTCTGACTGTAAGATACTGATCACTTCTTTGATCGTCTCCTCTTCCAGGTCAGTTCTTTTAACCAGCTCATCCACTGATAAAGCCAGTACGCTTCTAGCTGTATCACAACCAATTGCTTTCAATTCGTCTATGATCCAACTATCGATCTCATCCGAGAACTCTTCAATATCCACATCTTCATCTTCCTCACCTGCTTCGCGGTAAACATCGATTTCATAACCTGTCAGTTTGCCTGCAAGTTTGATATTATGTCCGCCACGTCCGATAGCTAGTGAAACCTGATCAGGCTTCAGATAAACCGAAGCATGTTTAGTTACATCATCCAGCTTAATGGAAGTGATTTTTGCAGGACTTAATGCCCTGGTGATGTAGAGTGAAACATTGTTTGTGAAATTAATCACGTCAATATTTTCATTTTTTAATTCTCTGACAATACCATGGATACGGGAACCTTTCATACCAACACATGCCCCTACCGGGTCAATTCTGTCATCATAAGACTCCACTGCAACCTTGGCACGTTCACCTGGTTCACGAACAATTTTCTTAATCGTGATCAGACCGTCAAAGATCTCAGGCACCTCAATTTCAAACAAACGCTGTAAGAATTCAGGCGCAATTCTGGAAATGATGATTTTTGGTGTACTGTTCATCATATCCACTTTAAGGATCACCGCTCTCACAGAGTCTCCTTTTTTGAAATAATCCGCAGGGATCTGTTCTGTCTTAGGCATTAGCAACTCATTGCCTTCGTCATCCAGTACCAGCGTTTCTTTCTTCCAGACCTGGTATACCTCACCGGTAACAATTTCACCAACCCTGTCTTTATATTTTTTGAAAATTTCGTCTTTTTCCAGTTCCAGAACTTTAGAAACCAAAGTCTGACGTGCAGCCAAAATTGCACGGCGGCCAAAGCTTTCCAGTGTGATCTGTTCGATATAGTCATCACCGACTTCCATATCTGCATCCAGTTGTTTAACTTCTGACAATTCGATCTCCAGGTCATCATCCTCCGAAAATCCGTCTTCCATTACTTTTCTTGTGCGCCAGATCTCCAAATCCCCGTTGTCGGGGTTAACAATTACATCGCAATTCTCATCGGTCCCGTATTTTTTACGCAGCATACTGCGAAAAACTTCTTCCAGTACACTAATTACTGTAGGACGGTCGATGTTCTTGAACTCTTTGAATTCCTGAAATGAATCGATTAAATTAATATTGCTCATTTTATTTAAATGAAATTAAAACCTTTGTTTCTAATATATGATCAAAGTTCAGACTGGTTTCAACCAATTGAGCCTTTTTCCCTTTTTCTTTTACTTTCTCCTCAATGAGGATTGATTCTGCATCCACCGACAGGAGTTTACCTTCCTTTAACTGACCATCAGACAATTTAACGCTTAAATCACGTCCGATATTCTTCTGGTACTGCCTGTTAAGCTTCAGCGGCTCACCTACACCAGGAGAGGATACTTCCAGATTATAGGCTTTTTCAATGGTGTTCTCTTCTTCCAAATGGAAACCAACGTGCCTGCTGATCGCTGCACAATCCTGAATACTAATTCCTTCATCTCCATCTACATGAATAATGAGCTTATTGTTTGGCAACATCCTGACTTCAACCAGAAATAGTTCCGGTCTGTCAGAAATTTTTTCTTCAACTAATGCTGTTACTCTCTTCTCTATTTGCATAACCAATTTGCGGGTAAAAGAAAAGAGGGGACACCAGCCCCCTCTTACCCCTCTATTTCTTGCAAATGTATGGATTTAATTTCATAAATAAAAATAAACCCTGCTATCGAAGACCAGAACCCGTCACAGCTAATTTACAGAATTTCAGAATCCTATTAAAAGGAAATATCCATTTATCTTCAGGGTACTAGTAAGAAAGCAGATACTCTTCCGGCTTAAGCTGATGATCCATTTTTCCTTTAAGCAACATCCCTGCGGTCGCAAAGCGTGCGTTGAGATAAGATACCACCAAATAATCTTTCCCTTTGGAAAAAGTATGCTCAGGTATAAACACAATACTGCTGTCAGTAACACTGAATATTCCTGCAATATTTCTTTCGGTATCTTCCCCCCGGTCTTTCTCCAGTACCCGGATCAGCGTACTAAACGCGGAATCAGCGGGGAGTTCCTGCCGCAGTAATTGCAGTCCTGCAGGATCAATCTGCTTAAACACTATACTGTTGCTATCTGCAGAAAAACCAACCGAAAGTGGCCTGTTATTTGCAGTATTACAGGCAATCAAACACACTGCTCCTGTACTCCAGACCAGCAGACAAAACAAACGCTTAAACATCCAATAAAGCTAAACATTATGAAGTTAATTATCGAAATCTTATTGATGGGGCTGGCCATGCTGCTGGGTTCCTATCTTGTTCCCGGCGTACATATCGACGGATTCGGGTCTGCCGTGATAGCCGCAATTTTAATTGCACTCGCAAATGCCACCATTGGCACCATACTGCGAATCCTGACTTTTCCTGTTAATTTTCTCACCCTGGGCCTGGTGTCATTTATCATTACCGTACTGATGATCCTTTTGGTTGACAGCATGATGACGTCATTCCATACCAGCGGTTTCTTTGCTGCTGCACTCCTGGCCATCGTGGTTGCGGTGATCAAAGGATTATTCGGCGCAATTGCCGGCGAAAGTGAAAAATAAACACTTTCAGCAAAACTGATTTATAAAAAAAGAGGTCGCTCATTTTGTCAATGATACGACCTCCTATTTATTTCGTTGAAAATTATGGAATTCTGCATTTACGTTCGGATACTGTTAAAGATTAAAACGGTATTGAGACGGTATTGAGTCGCTGTTGAGTCGCTGTTGATATACCCCATTACCGACTGAACACCCTGTCAATACCGACTCAATAGCCTTTTAGCGTAAAACGAGCTAACCGGTATACTTATTTCACTTATCATTTAGTCCAGAATCTCTCTTGAAATTACCATTTGCTGAATTTCCGAAGTTCCTTCATAAATCTGGGTAATTTTAGCATCACGCATCAGCCGCTCCACATGGTATTCTTTCACAAAACCGTAACCACCATGTACCTGCACTGCCTCGACCGTAACTTCCATTGCTACTTTAGAAGCATACAGCTTAGCCATCGATCCGGCTAGCGTATACGACTGCCCCTGATCTTTTAACCAGGCAGCTTTGTAAACGAGCATTCGTGCCGCTTCAATCTTGGTTGCCATATCCGCCAGCTTAAAAGCAATTGCCTGATGATCGGAAATTGGTTTTCCGAATGATTTTCTTTCCTGAGCATAAGCCAGCGCCAGCTCATATGCACCCGCTGCAATACCGAGTGCCTGTGCGGCAATACCGATCCTGCCACCTTCCAGAGTCTTCATCGCAAACTTAAATCCGAAGCCATTTTCACCGATACGATTTTCTTTAGGGACTTTCACATCATTAAACATAAGAGAATGCGTATCTGATCCACGTATACCCATTTTATTCTCCTTGGGTCCGATAGTAAACCCTTCCATACCCTTTTCGACTATAAAAGCATTGATCCCCCGATGTTTCAATGAAGGATCAGTTTGCGCAATAACCAGATAGACAGACGCTGTACTACCATTGGTAATCCAGTTTTTCGTGCCGTTAAGCAGATAATAATCGCCTTTGTCTTCCGCTGTTGTATGTTGTGATGTTGCATCCGAACCCGCTTCAGGTTCGGAAAGGCAGAATGCCCCTATTATTTCCCCTGAAGCCAGCGGTTTAAGATATTTTTCTTTCTGTTCTGCCGACCCGAAAGCTTCCAGGCCATAACAAACCAGTGAATTATTAACAGAGACCACAACCGAAGCTGAGGCATCTATTTTTGAGAGTTCTTCCATGACCAGTACATACGAGACTGCATCGAGTCCGCTGCCACCAAATTCTTCAGACACCATCATTCCCAGGAATCCAAGCTCACCTAGTTTCCTGACCTGTTCTACAGGAAATTTCTGATGTTCATCTCTTTCAATGACTCCAGGTTTTAACTCCTGCTGCGCGAAATCACGCGCAGCCTGCTGAATCATCAATTGTTCTTCGCTAAGTTGAAATTGCATAATAATTATATCTTAGAAATACGTTTTCACCAAATTTAGTATTTCCAGACTAATAATTACTATGCAACCATAGTATTATTTCAGCAGATGATTATGATCATCAGGAAATACAAGAATTGGCTTATATAATTTCGCCTCTTCAATTGGTAGCGATCCGTAAGACATAATGATCAGAATATCGCCCACCTGAACCAACCTTGCAGTTGCACCGTTCAGACAGATCATACCTGACCCGCGTTCTCCGCGGATTACATAAGTTTCAAACCGCGCCCCGTTATTATTGTTCACAATTTGTATTTTTTCATTGGCAATAATGTTCGCAGCATCCATCAGATCTTCATCTATTGTAATACTACCTACATAATTTAATTCTGCCTGAGTCACCTTTACACGGTGTATTTTTGATTTTAAAACTTCAATAATCATGATAATTTTTTTAGGTGCCTGTTTAAAGACGTATTAGTTAAGGATGATATTATCTATCAGCCTGGTTTCACCGACTTTTGCGGCTATAAGCGCGACCAACCCGGATTTTCCGGATTCCTCATCAACCGGCAACAACGTATCTCCATCGGCAATAGTCAGATAATCTAACTCGACTCCGGGTGTGCCTCGTACCAGTTTCCTGGCATTTTCCAGTAGTTCAGCTATTTTGGTCTCACCGAAATGATCCCTGATATAATATAGAGAACGGCTCAATACCAAAGCTTGTATCCTTTCTTCTCCAGTTAAGTGAATATTCCTTGAGCTCATAGCCAAACCGTCTTCTTCCCGAATAATCGGGCAGGAAACCAGCTCAACCGGCAAATGAAAATAATTCACCATATTTTTAATCATCAGCACCTGCTGGTAATCTTTCTGTCCAAAAAATGCAAGATCGGGATTTACTGCATCAAATAATTTCTTTACGATCTGAGTAACGCCCTGATAATGTCCTTTTCTAAATTCACCTTCCAGCAGGAATTCTGCGGGACCAAGATCAATATGCCAGTTTTCAGGCTCCGGATACATTTCTGTCACCGACGGCATGAAGACGAAATCACACCCTGCATGCTCCAGCATACGGATATCGTGCTCAAGTGGCCTGGGATATTTTTCCAGATCTTTCGGATCAGTAAACTGAGTGGGATTGACAAAAATGCTGCAAACAACTATATCAGCAAGCTCCTGGGCTTTTTTGACCAGAGAGACATGTCCGCTATGCAAGGCTCCCATTGTTGGAACAAGGGCGATTTTCTGCTGGGCCAGCCGGGCTGACCTCAACGACACTTTTAATGCCGCAATATGATTTATGACTTCCAAACCGGGTTGTAAAATTTCAAAGTCCAAAGTTGAGCATTTATATAATCCCAACAAAACATATAGCCAATTTATTGATAAATTTGAATAAAATGCTTACCTTTGCCCCTTGATTATCTTTTCTTTAACATAAATATTTATTCAAAATATGGAGATGGCAAAAACAAAGCTACTGATTGTTACACACGAGATGTCGCCTTTCCTCGAACTCACGAAAATTTCAGAGATTACCCGTCAACTTCCTCAGGCAATGCAGGAAAAAGGATTAGAAATCCGCATTCTGATGCCAAGATTTGGCAATATCAATGAGAGAAGGAATCGCCTTCATGAGGTAATTCGTTTATCAGGAATGAACATTATGATTGACGACAATGATAACCCACTGATTATCAAAGTTGCATCTATACCAGCAGCGCGTATGCAGGTATACTTTCTGGATAACGAAGATTATTTCCAGCGCAAGTATGTCTTCCGGGACAAAGAAAACAAATTCTATGCAGACAATGACGAAAGAACAATCTTCTTTTGCAAAGGCGCACTGGAAACTGTTAAGAAACTTGGATGGGCGCCGGATATCGTGCATTGCCATGGCTGGATGACCTCACTGGTTCCTGCCTACATCAAAACATCTTATAAAAACGATCCTACTTTTAAGAATTCAAAAGTGGTTTATTCGGTTTATGAGAACTGCTTCACAGAAACTATGGACAGCTCAATGCATGAAAAAGCAGTGATGAATAACATGACAGCTGAAGATACCAGCATGTATGTTAATCCGAACTGTAATACGATGCATATCGGTGCAATAACCTATGCTGATGCTGTTGTACTTGCCGATGAAAAAATTGAAGCTGATGTGTTAAAGTTTGTTAAAGATTCAAATAAACCAACTTTAGCTTTTAATTTAACCGAAAATTTCGAGAATTTCTACAATTTATATGAAGAGATATCGAACGACGAATTAGTATCCATCGTTTAACACAGGTTTTATTAAATAATATATGAAATTTCAAAAACTAGA
Source organism: Pedobacter antarcticus (assembly GCF_900112985.1). Classification (GTDB taxonomy): domain Bacteria; phylum Bacteroidota; class Bacteroidia; order Sphingobacteriales; family Sphingobacteriaceae; genus Pedobacter; species Pedobacter antarcticus. Next base: position 350,902 of record NZ_FONS01000002.1, on the reverse strand, counting down.
CTTATTAACCTTGTTGATAAGTCTTTTTCTTTTATCCTCTTGTAAAAACTCCAGCGATATTGGCCTGGAATTAGGTTCAACTGAATCAATCAGGGGGGAACTGCTCGATACTGCTACTATTTTAAGTGCCACACAACTAGACGATCCTGCCAGCACCTACAATATGGCGAGATACCCGCTTGGGGAACTCAAAGATGAGATAGTTGGTTCAACCAATGCAGAAGTAGCCATGTCTGTTACAGCTCCGGGATCTGGTTTTACCTTTGGTAAAAATACACAAATCGATTCTGCTGTTTTAGTTTTACCTTATTCTAGCGGCGCTAATGTAGAACGCTACTACGGAGATACGACTTCAGTTCTTAATATCACGGTTAAACAACTCAATTCAGATTTAACAGAGCAAAAGACATTTCTAAGCAATGCAACTTATCCGGCTAGTGATGTTTTGGCCAATGTAAATAAAGCAATAAAGCCAAATACCAGGGTAAAGATTACAAATATTGTAGCCGGCGGACCTGATACTACGTTCTCTGCAAATCCTCAACTTAGGATCAAATTATCTACAGCAATGATCCAGGATAAAATACTGAAGCTAGATTCGGCTACTTTAGCGAATGATAAAAGATTTAAAGCCGCCTTTAAAGGACTGAAAGTTGAAGCAACAACCACGAATGCCAAAGGCGCTGTTGTATTTCTGGATATGGCTACCGCTGACGGAGCAAGCATGGAAATCTATTTCAAAAAACAAAATGCTTCGACAACAACTGCAATCGATACAGTAGTTAGTAAATTTCCCGTTACCAGTAGCAATTCTAATTATGTTTTGGCTTCAATCAAACATAATTACACCGACGCTGTTAAGGAAAACATAGCCTCCAAAACACAAACGCAGACGACTTACCTGCAGGCAGGTGGTTTGAGAACCAAGATATCTTTCCCTCACCTGAATCAGCTAAAAGAGAAGATTGGCGGCGCATTGATTGTCAGCAAAGCACAACTGGTTATAGAGCTAAGCAACACCACGGATACAATCCCGTTTAAGGCACCTTTAAGGCTCGCATTGTATAGATATGACCTGGCCTCGCAAAGACAGCTGTTGCCGGATGGTAATCCAGGTAGCTCAACTAATCCGACAGGAGATCCAAGAGCCATCACGGGCACATTTGGCGGCTTCTACGACAAGGCCAAGAACACTTATACTTTCGAGGTAACCAATTATATCCAGGACTTAATCGATGGTAAAACTGTAGATTACGGCACTTTCCTAGCTGCAACACCATTTACCGAGTTTAATCTGTTCCCTTATCCAACCAGCGTAAGCCGGGCGAGACTGGGATCATTTCACAATACAGATAACAAAAGAATAAGGCTGAATATTTATTACATAAAATCCAATCCTTAAAAATAAGCTACGGACATAAAAAAACCTGCGTTATCAGTTTAACGCAGGTTTTTTTATGTCTTAGAAAAGAAAAATCGTTCGTTTATCGCCTAAAAAGGCAGATCGCCGGTAGCATTATCTTCCGGCTCGACATAATCATTTTCATGTTTTGGGGTTGCAGCGGCAACGGGGGTATTTTCAAAATCGCTCTTCCTGCCAAGTAATGTGAAGTTCTCCGCTACGACTTCGGTCACGTATTTTTTAACCCGCTCTTTATCTTCAAAAGATCTCGTTCGTAATTTGCCTTCGATGTAAACCAGTTTTCCTTTTTGCAAATACTTGGATGCGACCTCAGCAAGCCCGCGCCATAATACGATATTATGCCATTCCGTTTGTTCTATACGCTTTCCTTCTTTGTTATAAGTTTCGGAAGTAGCTAAAGGGAAACTAGCTACTGTGACACCACCATCAAGATGCCGTACTTCAGGATCTTTACCTAAATGACCTACTAAAATTACTTTGTTAATACCTGACATGAAATTTGGTTTAGCTATTGATGTTTACAGATTGAATAAATTTGGTTAGAATTTTTGGTTGCGGAAGTTCATCCAGTTCTTGCCAGGATACCCAATTCACTTCTGCGTCCATACTAAAGTTAGTGATATAATTATCTAATGCAAAAAACTTGACATATATAATTTGGTGCGTAAGCAGATGTTTCATCTCCATTAAGGGCCTTAACACGACGTCTTTTCCAAACATTTCCTGAAGTGAAGAACTGAATTCAGGATCTCCGGGTTCTGCGGCATGTGAAGTCTCAATGTGCGGAAAATCGTAAAGATGCTGCCAGATATCTTCTTTTATCCGTTTATTAACTAATACCTGCCCGTCTTTCAAACAGAACAAATAATTTAAATATCTTGTTTTAACTTTTACTGTTTTCAGCTTTACGGGCAAATGATTAACCAGATTACCCGCATAGGCGGCACATCCATCCTGCAAAGGACAAACCGCACAATTTGGAGATTTAGGCTTACACTGCAGTGCACCAAATTCCATAATCGCCTGGTTGTAAACCGCAGGGTCCTGGCCCTCGATCAATGACTGGCTTAGTGTAGAAAACGTAGATTTTCCGGCAGTAGAATTTATGGGTATATCAATGCCAAAATAGCGGGAAAGCACCCGAAAAACATTGCCGTCCAACACCGCCCGCGATTCCCCGGAAGAAAATGAAGAAATGGCAGCAGCAGTATAGGCACCTATTCCTTTTAACCTGATCAAAGCATCATACGCTACCGGAAAAACGCCCTCATGAAGCTCCATTACCTCCCTGGCGGTATAAAGCATATTTCTTCCCCTGGAGTAATAACCCAGCCCCTGCCACAGTTTAAGTATTTCCGTTTCTGAGGCGCCGGCGAAATCCCTAACTGTCGGAAAAGCCGCAAGAAAGCGGTTAAAATAGGGTAATCCTTGCTCGACCCTGGTCTGCTGCAAAATAATTTCAGATAACCAGATAACGTATGGATCGGTGCTGGCTCTCCAGGGCAAATTTCTGTGGTTTGCCTGATACCAGCTGGTAATAATTATCTGAAAATTCATAACCTCAAAAATACCTGTAATCTGTCAGCAGATTGCATTTTTAAACAATTTTTTTTCGACTTGCATCCAAAATAAGTGTATTCCAACGAATCTCGCCAAACGCTTTCGGAAGATGTAACAAACACAAAACTTGCAATTCCCTGATAGTTCAGCAGATAAATAATTGATCTTTTATTTTCCTATCTCATTAAAAAGCAATACTTTTGCAACCCCAAATCACTTATAATATTAAACACACAACAATTAATAATAGAAAATATGACTAAGGCAGATATTATTTCAGAAATATCAACGAAAACAGGAATTGAAAAGGTAGATGTACAAGAGACCGTTGAGGCGTTTTTCAAAGTCATCAAAACCAGTATGATCGGTGGCGAGAATGTGTATGTTAGGGGTTTTGGTAGTTTTGTTGTGAAGAAAAGAGCACAGAAAACAGCAAGGAATATTTCCAAAAACACCGCAATTATCATTCCTGAGCACTTCGTACCAAGTTTTAAACCAGCAAAAGTATTTGTTGACAAAGTGAAAAACAACACCAAAAAACTGAGCGTAGAGGCCTAAATCAAAGAAATGAACACTATCCGATCTAAACAAACACTAATTATTGCGGCAGTTGTACTGCTGGTTGCTTTTTTGTTTACTAGAGATATTAAGGGCTTAGTGAAACCAAAGGAGGAGAAGGCCGGAGTTCCGGCTGGTGGTCAGTTATCTTCCGCAAACAGTACGATTAACCTCACCGAGGTATCTACTGAAGCAAAAAACACCATTAATGCTAACTTAGCAACAGAAATCGCTACATTGGAAAATGCTTATCAGGCTGCTTCCGGCGATGATCAGCTGAATGCGGCTAAAGTACTAGCACAAAAATGGGACGATGTTGAAAAAACTATACCAAGTGCATTATACCTTGAAATCGTTGCCAATAAAGAGCAGACCCTGAATAACTGGTTAGCTGCTGGCGGCAGGCTTATGAAAGCGTATGATACCACAACAGATAGTGTAACAACACCGGTATTATTACAGAAAGCAAATATGGCTTATACCAACGCATTTGCACTAGACTCTACGAACCTGGATGCAAAAACAGGTTTGGGAATTACCATCGTTAATGGTATGGGTGCACCAATGTCGGGAATTGCCATGTTACTGGATGTAGTTAAAAAAGATCCAAAAAACCTAAGAGCTAATATGAGTCTGGGTACGTTTGCGATCAAATCCGGACAATTTGATAAAGCAATTACCAGGTTCAATGATATCATTGCCATGAAACCTACTCCAGATGCTTACTTTTATCTGGGAACGGCTTATGAAAACCTGGGAAAAAATAAGGAAGCAATTGATGCTTACTTAAGCAGTAAAAAGTTAGCAGCTAATCCAACCTTGTCATCTTTTATTGATAAGAAAGTGGCTGAGCTGAAAAACAAAAGTTAATAAACAGATTTATTAAAATATTTAAACCTAAAAGTTATGCCAAGCGGTAAAAAAAGAAAAAGACATAAAATGGCCACCCACAAACGTAAAAAACGTTTAAGAAAAAACAGACATAAGAAAAAATAGGAATTGTTTTTCATGAACAACGAATGGCAGATACCTGGGATGACCGGGTATCTGTTATTCGTTGCTCTTTTTTTTTATAGAGCCTGTTTAAAATACACGCTCTTCAGTCCATGTGTTTAAAAAGGGTCGCAAACCCTTAAAATGTAAAGCTTTTGGTAAAGGAATTAATTATCGATTCATCTCCCGCGGGAGTAACCATAGCTTTGATTGAAGACAAACAACTTGTAGAACTTCATAAAGAACACGTCAACACAAACTACGCCGTAGGCGATATTTATTTAGGCCGCATTAAAAAAATCATGCCGGGACTAAATGCAGCGTTTGTTGATGTAGGTTATGAGAAAGATGCTTTTTTGCATTATTTCGATCTGGGTCCGCAAGTTCAATCTTTATTAAAGCTTACTAAAATTAAGCGGAATGGCAGTGTTAGCGGTACTCTATTAGATAATTTAAAGCTGGAAGCCGATATTAACAAGGCTGGCAAAATATCTGAAGTTGTTGCCAAAAACATGCTCATACCTGTCCAGATAGCTAAAGAGCCTATTTCGACTAAAGGTCCGCGTCTAAGCTCCGATCTTTCTATTGCAGGACGTTATATTGTATTAGTCCCATTTTCCAATGTAATTTCCATATCCAAAAAAATTAAAAGTAATACAGAGCGTAACCGCCTGAAAAAGATTATAGAAAGTATCAAACCGAAAAACTTCGGTGTTATCATCAGAACAGTTTCTGAAGGTAAGGGAGTAGAGGAATTACAGAAGGATTTGCTGGATTCCGTTTCCAAATGGGAAAATTTTATTAAAAAACTGCCGGACGCTGAACCGTCTAAACGTGTTTGGGGAGAAATGGACAGAACGTCTACCTTAATCCGTGATATCCTGAGTACAGATTTCACCAACGTTTATGTAAACGACAACGGCCTGTTTGAAGATATCCGTTCTTATGTGCACGAAATTTCACCTGATATGGAGAAGATCGTTAAGCCATACAAACATAAAGAACCAATTTTCGAACACTTTGGCATAGAGAAGCAGATTAAAAACGGCTTCGGAAAAACTGTAAACCTCGCAGGCGGTGCCTACCTGGTTGTTGAACATACGGAAGCCCTGCACGTAATTGACGTGAATAGTGGTAACCGGACTGCTAATAAGGAAAACCAGGAAGACAATGCACTTCAGGTGAACAAAGAGGCGGCTAAAGAAATTGCAAGGCAGCTCAGATTACGTGATATGGGCGGTATAGTGGTAATCGATTTTATCGACATGCACAAACCGGTAAACCGTAAAATGTTGTTTGACTACCTAAGAGAGCTGATGCAGCTTGACCGTGCTAAACATACCATCCTTCCACCGAGTAAATTCGGACTGGTACAGATTACCCGCCAGCGTGTACGCCCGGAAATGAATATCGTAACCAGTGAAGTATGTCCAATGTGTCATGGTTCAGGTGAAATTAAAGCTAGTATCGTACTTATGGACGATATTGAAAGCAATATGAACTATATTTTACGGGAGCAGAATGAGAAAGACATTACGCTTTGCGTCCACCCGTATATTGAAGCCTTCATCAAAAAAGGTATTTATTCACTTCAGTGGAAATGGTTCTTTAAATTCGGACAGCGCATAAAAGTGAAGGCCGTTCCTTCTTACTTATTAACTGAGTTTCATTTTATCTCTTCCAAGGACGAAGAAATAAAGTTGTAAAACCCATGTTCAAAACATAATAAAGAAGCCTGACTGCACCCGCAGCCAGGCTTCTTTATTTCATAACCTTTTTATGGCTGGAAACTTTTAAATTCGTACTCAAATTAAAATCCATTGGCTAAAACTAAATCAGCATATTTTTGTCAGAGCTGCGGATATGAATCCGCCAAATGGCTCGGCAAATGTCCTTCCTGTAATTCATGGAACACCTTCGTAGAAGAAGTGATTGAAAAACCGGGTTCCGGTGCTGCCGCATGGCAAACTTCCAGCAGTGGAAAAAGGGCGAGTAAACCCAACCGCGTAACCGAAATCGCTTCTACGGCCGAAAAGAAAATTTCAACCAGCGATCTGGAGCTCGACCGTGTGCTTGGTGGCGGACTGGTTGCCGGCTCTGTAATTTTAATTGGCGGAGAACCCGGTATTGGCAAATCTACACTAATGCTCCAGCTGGCCTTAAATATCCGGGACAGAAAAGTACTTTATATCTCCGGAGAGGAAAGTGAGCAGCAAATTAAAATGCGTGCGGAACGGATTACCACTGACCCTGCAGCAGATTGTTATATCCTGACAGAAACCTCTACCCAGAATATTTTTAAACAGATAGAACTGCTGGAACCGGAAGTTCTGATTATTGATTCCATTCAAACACTGCATTCTGCACATATTGAGTCTACACCAGGCAGCGTCTCCCAGGTAAGAGAATGTACTGCCGAGTTATTGAGATTCGCAAAAGAAACCGGCGTTCCGGTATTTCTGATAGGGCATATTACGAAAGATGGTACGATCGCAGGGCCCAAAATCCTGGAACATATGGTTGATACTGTATTACAGTTCGAGGGTGACAGGCATCATGTATACCGCATTCTTCGTTCTATCAAGAACAGGTTCGGTGCCGCAGCGGAACTTGGTATCTACGCAATGCACAGCGCCGGACTAAGACAGGTTTCCAATCCTTCAGAGATTTTACTAAGCCAGCGCGATGAGGAATTGAGCGGTATTGCGATTTCAGCAACTTTAGAAGGCGCCAGACCGATGCTTATTGAAACCCAGGCATTGGTTAGTGCAGCGGCTTACGGGACTCCTCAGCGCTCTGCAACAGGCTTTGACACACGAAGGATGAACATGCTGTTGGCAGTGCTGGAAAAAAGATGCGGATTCCGTTTGAGTACACGAGATGTCTTCTTGAATATTGCAGGGGGGATCAAGGTAGAAGACCCGGCTATTGACCTGGCAATTCTTGCGGCTATTATATCATCCCACGAAGATATTCCCGTCTCTTCGAAAATATGTTTCGCTGCAGAAGTTGGTTTATCAGGAGAAATACGCGCAGTTAATCGGATAGAGCAACGGATTGCAGAAGCCGACAAACTTGGATTCGAAAGAATTTTCGTTTCCAATTATAATCTTAAGGGGATTAGCAGGGAGAAATATTCACTGGAAATTACAGGCGTGAGTAAGATTGAAGACGTATTTAATTTATTGTTTGGATAGCATCAGGTGATTTGATTAGATTAGTATTATAAATAATTAAACGTCAACTCATTAGATTGCTATGAAAAAATTAATATTCGCATTTGGCTGCTGTTTGTTCAGTCTGGCAGCACTGGCACAGGAACCCGCCTTTAAAGGTACCTCTCTTGGCGCAGGTGTAAGCCCCGGCAAACCCATAGCTGTTGCTGCTGTAGGAAAACAACTAGGTATGCAGCAGGAAGCACCAATGAAAATTACGGGAGAAGTTATTGAGGTCTGTAAGAAAAAAGGTTGCTGGATGACTTTAAAAACACCTGAAGGTGAGGCTATGCGCGTAACATTTAAAGATTATGCTTTTTTTATGCCTCTGGATATCGAGGGAAAGACGGTAGTCCTTGACGGTGTGGCCAGACAGCAAACCATCTCAATGGAAAAACTTCGTCATTATGCAGAGGATGCGAAAAAGTCCCCTGAAGAAATTTCAAGAATCACGGGGCCAAAAGCAGAAATTGCTTACGAGGCAACCGGCGTCGTCATTTTGTCCGATAAGCTTTAACCTATAAAAAAAGCCCTGAGTTCTTTGAAGATCTCAGGGCTTAAAATAGATTGCATCATGAATGCATGATCATTAATTATTTAGACAGATACATAGATTTATCTGTGTATAATTTTCTAAAGTAAGGGTCTTCCAGATCTTTGATAAAGCGAATTGACTCTCCTGTAGATTTCATTTCCGGTCCCAGTTCTTTTGGAACTTCAGGGAATTTATCATAAGAGAATACAGGTTCTTTAATCGCATATCCAACCAGTTTACGTTCGATTGTGAAATCTTTCAGTTTATTGACACCAAGCATCACTTTTGCAGCGATATTAATGTAAGGAACATCATATGCCTTCGCAATGAAAGGAACTGTTCTTGACGCTCTTGGATTCGCTTCAATTACATACACCTTTTCGTCCTTAACCGCGAACTGAATGTTCAGCAAGCCAATTACATTTAAAGCTCTCGCAATTTTCTTGGAGTAAGTCTCCATACTATTCATTACAGTCTCAGATAAACTGAACGGTGGCAATACTGCAAATGAATCTCCGGAGTGGATACCAGCAGGCTCAATATGTTCCATTAAACCGACGATGTGCACATCTTCTCCGTCACAGATAGAATCAGACTCAGTCTCTTCTGCCCTGTCCAGGAAGTGGTCAATCAGTACACGGTTACCAGGAAGATCTCCCAATAATTTAACTACTGCTTTTTCCAGGTCCTCATCATTAATTACAATACTCATCCCCTGACCACCCAATACATAACTTGGACGTACCAATACCGGGTAACCTACTTCATTTGCAACAACAATAGCCTCTTCTGCATTTTCTGCCACACCATATCTCGGATAAGGAATATCCAGTTCTTTCAGCAGGTCAGAGAAACGGCCACGATCTTCTGCGATATCCATATCGTTATAAGACGTACCAATAATTTTGATGCCATTCTCATGCAGTTTTTCTGCCATTTTCAATGCAGTCTGACCACCTAACTGTACAATTACACCAACTGGTTTTTCCAATTCGATGATTTCACGTACATGTTCCCAGAACACCGGCTCGAAGTATAACTTATCGGCCATGTTAAAATCAGTAGAAACAGTTTCGGGATTACAGTTAATCATGATAGCCTCAAAACCGCTTTCTTTAGCAGCTAGTAAACCATGTACACAAGAATAATCAAATTCGATACCTTGTCCGATACGGTTAGGTCCTGAACCTAATACAATTACTTTTTTCTTATCTGTAGGAATAGATTCGTTCTCCTGCTCGAAAGTCGAGTAGAAATAAGGAGTCTGTGCCGGGAACTCCGCAGCGCAGGTATCTACCATCTTATAAACCCTGGTGATACCTAATGATTTTCTACGGTCATAAACCTCATCTTCAGTTACATTACCTAACAGGTAAGCGATCTGAATATCAGAGAAACCTTTCTGCTTCAGATTGAAGAAGAAGTCTTTAGGAATATTATTAAGAGAATAACGTTTAAGCTCAGTTTCCAGGTAAACAAGTTCCTGAATCTGCGACAAAAACCATTTATCAATTTTAGTCACTTTACGGATAGATTCCAACGGAACTCCCATGCTCATTGCATCTTTGATCAGGAATAAGCGGTTCCAGCTTGGATGCTCCAGACCGTACATGATTTCATCGATGCTTCTGTTATGTTTTCCATCTGCACCTAAACCAGCACGTCCGATTTCAAGACTCTGACAAGCTTTCTGAAGGGCTTCGATAAAGGTACGACCAATAGCCATTACCTCTCCTACAGATTTCATCTGCAGACCCAGCTCCATATTCGCACCTTTGAACTTATCAAAGTTCCAGCGCGGTACTTTAACGATTACATAATCCAAGGTCGGCTCAAAATAAGCTGAAGTTGTTTTAGTAATCTGATTTTCTATTTCATCCAGGTTATAACCGATAGCCAGTTTGGAAGCAATCTTTGCAATCGGATAACCGGTTGCTTTACTTGCCAATGCCGAAGAGCGGGAAACCCTTGGGTTAATTTCAATAGCGATGATGTCGTCATTATCCGGGTTAACAGAGAACTGTACATTACATCCGCCGGCGAAAGTACCAATGGCACGCATCATTTTGATTGCCTGATTACGCATTTCCTGGTAACAGCTATCTGAAAGTGTCATTGCAGGAGCTACCGTAATCGAGTCTCCTGTATGGATACCCATTGGATCGAAGTTTTCAATAGAGCAGATAATAATCACATTATCATTACTGTCCCTTAATAGCTCAAGCTCGTACTCTTTCCAGCCCAGTACAGCTTTTTCAACCAATACTTCGTGTGTTGGAGATGCCTCAAGGCCGCGTTTTAACGCTGCATCAAATTCTTCCTTTTTATGAACGAAACCGCCACCTGATCCACCCAGTGTATAAGATGGGCGTATTACTAGTGGATAACCGATTTGCTGTGCAGCTTCTTTACCTTCCAGGAAAGAGTTAGCAATTTTTGAAGGTGCAACGCCTACACCGATATCTACCATTAACTGGCGGAATGCTTCTCTGTTCTCCGTTTTTTCAATTGCAGCAACATCGACACCGATTACTCTTACACCGTGCTTTTCCCACACACCACGTTCTTCTGCTTCTTTACAAAGGTTTAGTGCGGTTTGTCCGCCCATAGTTGGAAGGACTGCATCGATATTCCGTTCAATTAAAATCTGCTCAATAGAGTCTACCGTCAGCGGTCTGAGGTAAACATGGTCTGCAATTACCTTATCCGTCATAATTGTAGCCGGATTGGAGTTTATAATGGAAACTTCAATTCCTTCTTCTTTGAGGGATAATGCAGCCTGGGAGCCGGAGTAATCAAACTCACAGGCTTGGCCAATGATAATAGGTCCTGATCCAATAATCAATACGGAACGTATGGAGGTGTCTTTAGGCATAGGGTTTTAAAATTCTACTTGTTTTTAGTAAAAAATGCTGGTCTTAGAGACCTGATAGCTTGCGGGAATACTTGCTATATTAGAAAGGAAGCCCGACTGTTCTGTCGGGATGCAAAGTTACATTATTAGCTGATAAAAATGCCTTTTTTTTTCAAAAAGCCCTAAGTTTTGCGGCTCCAAATACACAGTGCATGTTTTTCGCCTTAATTCGGAGCGACAACAGCTGCGCGATGTGCACCCGTAGTCATGATAACGTCATGAATTTCAATATCCCTGAAGATTTATAAACTTCCTGTACTAGGGTTCAATAATCTTCGTTTTGTAAATAATAAGTTCAAAGAAAACAGCACATTTCCGTTTGGAAAACCAGCTGCAAGACCCGAATTAAAACATCCTCGACGGCGAAGGCCAGGAGGATAATCTTCATAAATAGTTTGTTTGGTTTATTATCCGGCAGGTACGTTCATGTCCTGCCGGATTTTTTTTGTGCGTAAATTTGCACCCATTCCATACATTCGACGATGCTGGACCACCTGGACTGATATTTAGCTGATTTACATTCGAATCACTCAGATGGGATACATCCAATAGAAAAAATCCTTTCTTTTGCAGCAGGAAAAACCGGAGTCTATACCGGAAACCCAATAAATTAGTATTATGCATATCAGGAAGATCGCTATAGTCGGCCCGGAGAGTACCGGCAAATCTACCATTACCACATTATTGGCCAGACACTACCGTACCCATTGGGTCGCGGAATATGCGCGGTATTATTGTGCTGCACTGCAAGGTCCCTGTACCCTTCAGGATGAAGAGATTATGTTCTACGGGCAGCTTGCACTGGAAGATTCCGTATTGTCACTTGCACAAAAAGACTTTATCTTCTGTGACACCACTTTTTTAACAGTGAAGATCTGGAGCGACGCAACCCTGGGAGAAAGCCCGGAAATTGTACTGGAAACCTTACCGGAAAGAAAATATGATCTTTACCTGCTCATGGATATTGACCTGCCCTGGGAGGATGATCCTCTACGGAATTTCCCGGGAAAGCGTAACCATTTTATGACTGTTTGGCATAAAGAACTGCAAGCCCTCAATGCCCGTTATGTAGTCATCAGCGGAATAGAAGACCGATTGCAAAATGCAATCGAGGCTGTCGACGAATTCCTCGCAGAAAGCTAAAATAATTATTTATACATTTGCCAATATCAAAAGGGGTGCCTTGTTTTTTTAGGAAACACAAAGACAGGCTGAGATCATACCCATTATTTGCAGACTATATCCAGGTATAGTTACAAATATGCACCTGATCCGGGTAATGCCGGCGGAGGGATTGGAGTTATGGAGTTTAACAAACTGTAAGTGCCCCTATTTACAGCAGGTTTTACTAAAAAAGAACAAAAAATTGAAAAAGTTACTGATAGTGGTGTTTGCTGCAATGCTTTCTCCGCTGTGCCTTTTGGCTCAATTCAAAATTTCAGGTAAGGTATCTGAAAAAACAAACAACACAGCCCTTTCCGGCGCTAGTATCAGGCTAAAAAACAGCAATGGCGGCACCAACACCAATTCCGCAGGGATTTACGAACTGAAGCAGAAAGCCGGGACCTATACGCTGATGATCAGCTTTGTGGGTTATGAACCGCTGGAAAGAACAATTGAGCTAAAACAGGATCTGAACCTTGACTTTAGTCTCAAGCCTTCGGCCTATCTTGCCGATGAAGTTATCGTGATGGCTACCCGCGCAGCCGAAAAATCAGCCTCCACCTATAAAAATGTTAGCAAATCTGAAATCGCGGCGAATAACTTCGGTCAGGATTTACCGTTTATTATTAACAATACACCGGGTGTAGTAGTCACTTCGGACGCCGGTGCCGGTGTCGGTTATACCGGGATCCGGATCCGGGGAAGTGATGGGTCGAGAGTGAATGTCACAGTCAATGGTATTCCATACAACGACAGTGAAAGTCAGGGTTCTTTTTTCGTAAACATGCCGGATTTTGCTTCTTCCGTGGAAAATATTCAGATTCAGCGTGGCGTAGGTACTTCCACAAACGGAGCAGGAGCCTTCGGAGGAAGTCTGAATATTCAGACCTCAGCACCATCCCTCGATCCTTATGCAGAAGTGAATACGAGTTACGGCTCTTTTAACACATTGAAGAATACCGTTAAAATAGGCACCGGGCTGATCGACAATAAGTTCAGCTTTGACGGCCGTTTATCTCGTATTCAATCTGACGGTTTTGTAGACCGGGGCGCCTCTTTACTGAAATCCTATTTCCTTTCGGGTGCATACCACGGTAAAACTGATTTACTCCGCCTGAACGTATTCTCCGGTACGGAAAGAACCTACCAATCCTGGAATGGCGTACCGGAATCCCGTCTGCGGAATGACCAGCAGGGTATGCTGGATTATATTAGCAGAAATGGACTTAACGAGGCCGATGCAGCCAACTTATTAAATTCAGACGGCCGCAAATACAATTCTTTCACTTATAAAGATCAGACTGATAACTATTGGCAGGACCATTACCAACTGCTTTATGCTAAGCAATTCAGCCCACGTTTCTCATTTAATGGTGCCTTACACTATACTTATGGCAGAGGTTATTATGAAGAGTTCAAGAACCTTCAAAAATTTAGTGATTATGCCTTGCCAAATCCAGTAATCAATGGTTCGGAAGTCCTGAAATCTGACCTTATACGCAGAAGATGGCTGAATAATGATTTCTATGGCGTCACTTATGCATTCAATTATAAAGCCCTCGATAACTTAAATCTGACCCTTGGTGGCGGATATAATGAATACAGAGGTAAACATTACGGACAGATCATCTGGTCACAGGTTGCTTCCTCACTGGATAACAGCGCCCATTATTATGACGGGCGTGGTCATAAAGACGACTTTAACATCTTCGGTAAAATAACCTTTAACCCCGCAGACCAGCTCAGCCTTTTTGCAGATCTGCAGTATAGAGGCATTAAGTATGATATTACTGGTAAAGACAATGATCAGAAACCACTTGACATTCATGACAGACTACATTTCTTCAATCCGAAAGTCGGTGCAACCTATACTCTGGACCCGGGAAGTAATATCTACGCATCAATGAGTATTGCCAATAAAGAGGCTAACCGTACAGATTATGTAGATGCTGTAAAAAACACCTTACCTCAGGCAGAAAGACTTTATGACCTGGAAGCGGGATACAGAATTCAGAGATCGGCATTCAATGCGGGGTTAAATGTTTATGGCATGTTCTATAAAGATCAGTTGGTTGTAACAGGAAAGCTCAATGATGTTGGTGGAAATATTCGTCAGAATGTTCCCGACAGTTACCGTATAGGGATTGAGCTGGACGGGTCATACACCTTGAACAGATTCTTTATGATCAATGCAAATGCAGCGTTAAGCAGGAATAAAATCAAGGAATTTTCTGAATATATTATGAACTATGACTCAGAGCTGGAGGAGATGAACACCTATAAAAACACCAATATCTCTTTCTCTCCTTCTGCGGTCCTATTCGGAGAACTGGTATTTAAACCTGTAAAATCTTTCGCTGTTGCCCTGCAAAGTAAATATGTAAGCAAACAATATATGGATAACACCCAAAGTGAGGAGCGTAAACTAAACGGATATTGGGTCAACAATGTACGTCTGGGTTACGATTTCAGCATAAAAGGTGTCAAAAACATAAATGTGGGCCTGCTCGCCAACAATATTCTGAACAAGAAATACCAGAGTAATGGGTACACCTACGGTTATATTAGCGATGGCAGCCGCTTGTCAGAAAATTTCTATTTCCCACAGGCTGGCACGAACTTCCTGTTGTCCCTGAACGTGAGATTCTAATCCAAACCACTACATTTGCCTGCAGCGGCAGAAATAAAGCAATTCCGGCCTTGTTTCTGCCGCTGTTTAATTTTATAGCTGTTGATTATTGTATTAACGTCTGGCTTTATTCACCTCTAAGAGATAAAAAATTGAAAAAATATATAGAAAAACTGCAGTTTATTACCCATGATATTCCAGGGCTGAGCCATATCGATCAGGCAAGAATCGCATGTGAAGCTGGTGCTAAATGGATACAATATCGCTGTCTGACGAAAAACGATCAGGAACTGCTTGCCGATATTATCCCGATAGCGGAAATCTGCGACGATTGGGGTGCCACACTGATTGTCACCGAACATATACACCTAAGTAAACTGGCAGACATTCAGGGTTTCCACCTGGAGGACACCCATGCACCTATTGATGCAATTAAGGAACAGCTAGGAGAAGAATTTACTGTTGGCGGCACAGCTCACACCGCAGCAGATGCAGTCCGGCTGGCATTGGCAGGAGCAGATTATATTGGCTATGGTCCTTTTAAAACAAGCACAACCAAATTAACGGATCTTGCACCTCTTGGCACGGCCGGATTCAATATTTTGATGGAGGAAGCGAATACGCATCTGCCGGACGTACCTATAATTGCAGTCGGAGGAATCACCGCAGCCGATATTGCCGCTTTGATGGATACCGGAATCTTTGGAATCGCTGCATCTTCTGCAATAAACCAGGCGGAAGATATGGGAGAGGCTTATCGTGAATTTTATGCGCTGCTTCGTTAAGATTATCTGATATTTTATTGTAAAAAAGCCGGTAACTATTACATTTGTTCAAAAAAACATTGGACAATCCCCAGATACCCAATACAAAAGATCCTTACGCAGCCCTGCGTTTCAGGGAATTCAGATCTTACCTCGGTATGCGCTTCTTCTTTACCTTCGCTTACCAGATGCAAGCCGTCATTATCGGATTTCATATTTACCATTTAACAAAAGATCCACTGGCTCTGGGGCTGGTAGGTCTTTGTGAAGCGATTCCTGCAATTGGCATAGCCCTTTATGGTGGATATGTTGCAGATAAATCGGAAAAGAGGGCCCTGCTATTTAAGATTTTTGCCGGAGTTTTCTTCTGCAGCCTAATCATGCTGATAGCCACAACGACCTATATGCACCGTTTTGTACCGGTGAGCTATATTATCCCGATCATGTACACCATGGTTTTCGGAATCGGTATTGCCCGAGGCTTTTTCAGCCCTGCAACCTTCTCCATCATGGCGCAGATTATCCCAAAAGAACTCTATCCAAATTCCAGTACTTGGAACAGTTCGGCCTATATGACTGCCTCTATAGTAGGCCCGGCCGTAGGTGGCCTGATTTACGCCTTTTTCGGCATTACTGCCACCTATAGCGTCATTCTCTTTTTTATAAGCGTAGCACTCGTCTGTATCTTTTTTCTACGCAAACATCCACCGCGTTTTATTCCTAAAGAAGATATTGTAACCAGCCTTACTGAAGGTGTAAAATTTGTCTTTAATAATAAGATTATGCTCGGTGCAATGAGCCTGGACCTTTTCTCTGTATTCTTCGGTGGAGCAGTCGCACTGCTTCCGGTCTTCGCAAATGACATTCTTAAAGTAGGATCTGAAGGCCTTGGTTTCATGCGTGCGGCCGCTTCTTCCGGAGCCGTTCTAACCATGTTAGCCATGACCCGAATTAGTCCGATGAACCGCCCCTGGAGAAACTTGTTAATCGCGGTAGCCGGATTCGGAACCAGTATTATCTGCTACGGGCTTTCAAAGAATTTCTACCTGACATTGGTATTCCTGTTTATGGAAGGTGCATTTGACAGTATCAGTGTACTGATCCGCTCTACCATTATGCAGCTCCTTACCCCGGATGAAATGCGGGGCAGGGTTTCTGCAGTAAATAGTATGTTTATCGGTTCCTCAAATGAAATTGGGGCATTTGAGTCGGGATTAACTGCCAAACTGATGCGAACGGTACCAGCGGTAGTTTTTGGCGGCTGTATGACGATCCTGGTTGCAGGGATTACGTATACTAAAACAAAAAGTCTCCTCGGTCTGAATTTAACAGAAATACAGGACAAGGAGCATCAGGAAATTTAACGGTATCCACTCTCCGATAGCTTTTTAGGCTATTTACGTACAGCTGGCCAGCCTCCGGGCCAGTCAAGTTTTTCTAAACGTAACTTAGGTTTGCCTTGATCATGTGCATCATATCCATGGAAAATCAGGTAATCGGTTCCATCAAAATTAGCGACTGCATTATGTCCTGTGCCGTACCAATTCTGATCGCCTTCCAGCAACAGGCTGCCACCACCACGGTTCATTGCTTTCCCTTGCTTATCCAGATATGGTCCTTCGACAGTTTTTGACCTGCCGACAATCATCTTATAAGTGCTTTTCACACCCTGACAGCAATAATCAACAGAAGCAAACAGATAGTAAAAACCGTTCTTTTTATAAAGAAACGGTGCTTCTATAGAATTGCCACCGGCATCCTGAGGTAATCCTTCCAATGCCGGTGGATTTGCAGAATCCGGATCCTCTTTTCTACTCGCAATGGTCGGCATCTGACGGATATCGCCCTCAGTACGCAGCAGATCTGCCGACATTCTTATTAATTTAAGGCCATCCCAGAAAGAACCAAAAGCCATCCAGGACTGCCCCTTTTCATCAGTAATGATATTAGGATCAATCGCATTCCAGTTAGTTTCACCCGGGATACTCCGGATCACTTCTCCATGGTCTGTCCAAAGATATGTTGGTGAAGACTGGTCAAGCGTCGGATTAGTTGCCACACCTATTGCAGATGTATTCTTTCCAAAAGCAGACACGGAGTAGTATAGATAATATCTATTATTCTTATAAACAATATCAGGAGCCCAAATGTGACCTTTAAATCCTGGAATTGATTGCTCCGCCCAAACCGGACCAGCACTAAAAACCGGCGTACCGGGCTTCCAGTTCTTCAGGTCCGGGGAAGTCCATACGGAGATCCCCATGCCTGTCGAAAAAAGATAATAGGTCCCGGCTGCTTTGATCATCACCGGATCATGCACAGAAATCTGCCCTGCCGGTTGCTGTGCTAAACTTTTTAAACTTGTCGACACAAGTATCAACAGAAAAAACAGATTGCGGATTCGTTTATATATTATCATGAAATCTTAAATATTACAAAACACCTTTACCTTTCAGATCAACCCTGATCAAATTAAAAGAGTAGGGTTTCAATTCCAGATTAACTTTATTATTCTTTACGGACAGCGGCGAAGTCTCAGGACTTACATTCACTGCATTACTAAAAGTATTCACAGCCCCCGGGTTATTGTTTTGCAGCAGGATAAGCTGAGCAGTTGCTGCAGCTTTTTTGCTCCCTTTAATCTGAATCTCCCTGCTAAGGGTTTCCTTACCAGGATTGATTATTTTGATAATCAGTTCGCCGGTCTCGCTGTCGGTAACAGCCGATGCATAAATCCCTTGCTGGCCGGAAATAAATTTATTGTCTTCCAAAATACTAACGACATCTGTCCCTTTATAAAGAGAATACAGTTTCTGCACGTAATAATTAGGCGTTCCATACACATTCAGGTTATCTACCCAGATCATGTCTGGTGTCCATTGCCAACCTTCAGCATGTGCAAAAAGCGGGGCATAAGAAGCCATATGAACAACGTCTGCATTACGTTCCAAACCAGTTAGAAAAGCCGCTTCGGCAATAGCACATTCCCAATTATTTTGATTACCAGGATTAGCAATAGCCTTGCTCTGTGCTGCATATTCACCAGCAAAAACTTTTGATCCTTTCCGGTCATAGCTATCATAACGGTTTGCATTCTTCAGAAACCAGTCCGGTGATCTGTAATAATGTTCATCGATAATATCTGCTTTCATTTTCCGTAAAGAAGTATTCAGCAAATCGAAACGTTCCCCGTCCGGATCTGTTCCTGAACTGTTAACTAGCAGGATATCCGGATATTTACTTTTTAATGCTTTGGTGAACAACTCCAGTCTTTCCAAATACTGAGGTCCCCAGTTTTCGTTCCCGACTCCAAGCATTTTTAAATTAAAAGGTTCCGGATGTCCCATGTCTGCCCGTACTTTGCCCCATGGTGTACTAACCGCACCGTTCGCGAATTCAACCAGATCCAGCGCATCCTGGATATAAGGACCCAGCTCATCAAGAGGAACCAGCTCTGCCGTATTAAACTGACAGGCCATTCCACAATTCAGAATAGGTAACGCAGTTGCTCCTATATCTTCAGCAAGCTGAAAATATTCATAAAAACCAAGCCCAAAAGTCTGATAATAATCGGGAGAGGGTCTGTGTGCAAATTCGGTATTCCATCGGTTTATGATTACTTCACGATCGGCAACAGGACCTATTGTTTTTTTCCACTGGTAACGGGTCGACAGGTCATGTCCTTCGACGATACAACCACCCGGAAAGCGGACAAATCCAGGTTTCATATCAGCTAAAAGCTGTACCATATCTCCCCTTAGACCGCCCTTTCTGTTCTTCCAGGTATCACCCGGAAACAGCGAGATCATATCTAGATCGATTGCTCCCTCGCCTTCAAACCAGATTTTAAAGTTAGCTTTCTCTACCGTTTCTGCGGATTTAAAACTGGCGTGCTGACTCTGCCACTGACCATCTGGTTTTTCTGGTATCAATTCAGACTGCCCAAGTACCTTTCCTGTGCTGTCCACCAGTGCTATGTGGAGTTTAAGCCCCTTCTGCTGCTGGCGGTACATAACGGAAAAATCATACTCCAGCCCTTTTTTAACACCAATGCCTTTGAAGCCTTCGTTATATAAGGCGAGATCTGTCTGTTTCCCCCCAGTTTTTACACGGATATAACGCGGATTGGATGATTTGCTTTCCTGTCTGTTCAGCACCAGCACATCGCCTTCTATACGTTTTCCTTCGACCTTCCAACCCATCATGGGTTTATAAAATTCAAAGGAGCGGTTTTTAATCAGCTCGGCATAAATCCCGCCGTCTGCCCCCATATTAATATCTTCGAAAAACACACCCCACATTTCCGGTTGTACTTTAGCGGTCTGTTTTGCCGGATCTACAACAATCGTCCGGGTTTTTTGTGCTTGCACCTGTAATGTGCAAAGTGCAGTAATGGCCGCAAGGGCAAATGGTTTAAATTTCATCTTATTTTTTGCTTTCTCCGGACCTTAATCCTTCGGTGGTCATTTGTATACGTTTCATTGTGCCATCGGCATTGTAATGTAATTCTTCAATACAGACAGAGCGTCTGTAACTGCCGCCAGCAGTGGGAATCGAGCCATTGTGGTATATAAAATATGATTTACCTTTAAAATCAATTATGGCCTGATGGTTAGTATTGGAGTTCCCGGCAACCTCATTTAAGATCCCTTTATATTCCCAGGGACCGGTAGCACTTCTACTCATAGCGTAAGCTATTTTTTCCGGAAACTGGTAGGCATAAGAAAGATAATACCAGTCTTTGCGTTTATGCAGCCATGGCGCCTCCGTAAAGTTTGGCAGATCTACCGTATGTATAGGGCCATCCTGTTCGATCATATTTTTTTTCAGCTTAATATAGTAGCATTGGGTATTACCCCAATATAGGTATGCTTGTCCGTCATCATCGATAAATACCGTGGGATCAATGTCATCCCAGCTGATGCTGGTCTGGCCGGTTGTCATGTCATTCGTAATCAATGCCGATCCTCTGGCATCTTTAAATGGGCCCAAAGGATTATCTGCAACGGCAACTCCTATGGCCTTACCTTTAATGCTGCCGTGTTCGACAGTCGCATACCAATAAAACTTGCCCTCTCTTTCAATAACTTGCGAAGCCCAGGCATCTCCTTTTGCCCAACCAAAATCTTTTGCCTTCAGGGGTACGGGATGCTCAGTCCAGTTCTTCAGGTCTGAAGAGGAATAAACCAGCCACTCATTCATTACATAATGTTCCTTTCCAGCAGGAGCTTCATCATGCCCGGCATACAGATAAACTTTATCCTGGTGAACTAATGCCGCAGGATCTGCGGTATACTTATCTTGTATAATCGGATTGCCCGTCTGTTGTGCCAGGGCCTGAAAGTTCCAGAAGCCCAGCAGCATCAATAGCCCCATACCAATCCGGTCTGTTAATTTTTGCATAATATTTCGTTTATACCTGGCTTAAATTAATTCTAATACTGCTACCGAAAAGGCCGGCAGTTTAACTGTTAATTTTCCGTCTTTCAATACCGCATCTTTAAATGCTGCCGGTTTAATCTTATCCGGATGATCAAAATCGTTATGATCATCTACTTTTCCTGAAGTCAGGATTCTTCCGTTTACCTGTTTAAAGTTTTTACCTTTCAGATCAATTGTAATCTCTTCTCCTTTTTTAGACTGTATATTGACTAGCGAAATATGGCTTTTCCCAGCTGCATCAACCGAAGCAGATACAGATACCGCCGGTAGTTTTTCACTACCCAGCATATAATCGCCAGTTTCAATTGTTAAAGGAATACGGGTTGCATCCTGATGTACTTTGTACATTTCCATTACATGATATGTCGGGGATAGTAGCATTTTCTCTCCCTTTGTCAGAATTACCGCCTGCAATACATTTACACATTGAGCCAGATTCGCAATTTTAACCCTTTCATTATGATTGTTGAAGATATTTAGCGTAGCACCTGCTATCATAGCATCTCTCATGGTATTCTGTTGATACAGAAAGCCTGGATTAGTCCCTTGCTCAACTTCAAACCAGCCACCCCATTCATCCACAACCAAACCAATCTTTTTTGCAGGATCATATTTATCCATAATAGCAGAATGTTTGGTGATCAGCTCATCCATTCTCAGCGCAGTTTTCATAGTTTCAAAATATTGTTGTTCTGAAAACCCTACTGCCGGCCCCTTCTTCTCCCAGCTTGGGAAGGAATAGTGATGCAGCGCGACGCCGTCCATCAAACCTAAAGGGATACCTTTCATGAGTGTTTCCGTCCAGTGATAGTCGTCCACATTTGCTCCGGAAGCTACTTTATAAAGGTCTTTACCTTCCATAAAGGTGGCGAATCTCCTGTACTCTCCCACGTAATATTCCGGTGTCATATTTCCGCCGCAACCCCAGGCCTCATTACCTACTCCCCAGAATTTGACATTCCATGGTTTCTCTTGTCCATTCTGCACACGCAGGTCCGACATCGGACTTTTACCTTCGAAATTCACGTATTGTACCCAGTCAGATAATTCCTGCACAGTACCACTACCTGTATTTCCAGCAAGATATGGTTCGGTACCCAGGAGTTTACACATATTTAAAAAATCGTGTGTCCCGAAACTGTTATCTTCTGTTACGCCTCCCCACATCGTATTCACGATAGAAGGTCTGTCTGCTTTCGGACCAATACCGTCTTTCCAATGGTATCGATCGGCGAAACAGCCACCAGGCCAGCGCAAATTCGGAATATTCAAGTTCTTAAGCGCAGCAACAATATCATTACGCACACCGGCCGTATTCGGAATCGTCGATTTTTCACCAACATAAAAGCCGTCGTAAATACTTCTCCCCAGATGCTCGGCGAAATGCCCGTAAATGTGTTTACTGATTGTTCCACCATTCTGTGTTGTCTGAAGACTAACCTTCGTCTGCGCTTGCATCGCGGTACTGAAACCTATGCCCATCACAGACAGACAGATTGTTTTAAGCCATGTAGTTTTTTGCATCATCATCGTATTAATTTAATTAAAAAAGGGTCCTGCCGGTTTACGGCAGAACCAGGTATTAATTAGCGGAATTACGCTTTAAATTTGGATTAACGTTTAACTCCGACAAAGGAATCGGAAGATACTCTTTTCCGGGAATCCAGGTTTTGAAATCAGGATCATGGGCTCTGAGTTCTGCCAGTTTAACCGGATCATATAACCAGCCCCAACGAATAATATCATTGATGCGAATAGATTCAGTCGCAAATTCAAGTGCCCGTTCATGGCCCAGCTGATCACGCATTCCCACCTGACCTAGTCCTGGTTTTACAGTTTTCAAATCCGGCAAACCAGCCCTGTCCCGTACTTGCTGAATATAATTATAGGCTTCAATAGTATTTCCGGTTTCATTGAGCGCTTCAGCATACATTAATAAAACATCGGCATAACGTAGAATCCGGTAGTTGATGCCTGAGTTTTCCTGATCGTCATTACCTGGCCAGTTTAGGCCATCATGTGTGTATTTCCGAGGATATATTTTGTCAAGCGCGAACGGCCATTTATTGCCGTATACGGTAATTGAATTATCAGCAGGTTCGTAGGAGGCGATTGTCGCCAGTAACCGTGGATCACTTTTTCCTGCTTTTGTCTTCTCTTGTTTAAATTCTTCGTAAATCCATCGTGTAGGCATAAAGTCTGAATAACCGTAGCCATCCATCGCATACGTTCTTCCTATAGAGCTCACCTGTTTCCAATTTGCATTCGGTTCGCCTCCGTAATTCATAACTGTCCCACCTAAAGCATCTGGCTGACCAAACTGTACTTCAAAAAGGGATTCCTTATTATTCTCGTTGATTTCCTTAAAATTATCTCTATAATCAGGCATTAATGCATAAGTACCTTTCTGAGCACCATTAATCAGCTCATTAAATTCTGCTGCGGCCTCTGTCCATTTTTTTTGATAGAGATAGGCTTTTCCAAGCATCCCCGTAGCGGCACCTTTTGTAGCCCGGCCAATATTGCCTGCATCTGGACCGTTCACACCTGCATAGGTAACCGGCAGCGATTCTTTAGCCGTTTTAAAATCGGAAATTATCTGGCCCCACAGTTCTTCATCGGTGGCTGTCGGCGTATGATATTTGGTTTTATCCGTTGGCAATTCAAGTGGAACAGGAATCGATTTATAGGTATTAGCCAAATTAAACAGAGCTACGCCACGCAGAAATGCAGCCTGCCCCAGAATTCTCTTTTTTAATTCAGTGTCCATTTCAATTGCCGGAACATTCACAATAACCTGGTTTGCGCGCCAGATCAATTGATAATGTGTTGCCCAAATCCATTGTACGGGGCCTGAATTAGAGGGGATGGTAAAATTACCAACCTGCACCAGGTCTCCCCAGGGACTGTCACCATAAAAGTCATCTCCGCGACTGTCGGTTAACGCGGGGAACATCCGCATATAGGTGCCGTCCTGAATAAGGCTGTTGTAAATCGCATTCACACCTGCCTGTGCATCTGCTGCAGTTTTCCAGTAAACGTCTATGGTTTTAGCATTTGGATTTTGTATATCCAGTTCTTTTTTACAGCCTGTTGCCAACAGACCGAGAAGAATATAACAGCATATTTTTTTCATGTGCTTGTTTCTAGTTTGCAGGTTCATCATTGCCCGGCTATTTGCCAAAAGCGGCTCTCATGTTCCTATTTATGTTTTGTACTTTTCGTTTTCTCTAAAATTTAACCTGTACACCCAGTAAAAATGTACGGGGTGTAGGATATGATCCGGGATCAAAGCCGGGTTCAAAAGGACGCGTCTGTGCGAAGTCTGGGTTATATCCTTTGTAAGACTGGAAGGTGTGTAAATTTTGTGCAGTTGCATAGATTCTCAGATCTTTCATCCAATTTACTTGCATATTCTGGAATGTATAACCCAGGGACACCGTATTAATTCTCAGGTAATCTCCTTTCTGTAACCAGTTTTTTCTATCGGAATCAACCCCGTTCTGATTTGGATCTTTAGCAGCAAGTCTTGGAAACTCGGTATTGGTATTAGATGGGTTCCAGCGGTTCAATGCGTCTGTATGATAGTTAATATAGTCCGTTGTATGCATTAATGTACGGTAAAGTGCCCCATTAATCAGATTGCCACCCGCACCCGACATAAACAGGGTGAAATCAAATCCCTTATAAGCGGCGGTGAAATTTAACCCGTAATATACTTTCGGTAATGAACTGCCGAGGTCAGTTCTGTCCAGGTCGTTTATTACTCCGTCGGGAACTCCGTCTGGCCCGCTGATATCTTTAAATTTCAAGTCACCAGGAGCTGTTCCTGCATTTTGGAAAGCATGATTTTTAATTTCCTCATCGTTCTGGAATATGCCTTCGACAAGTCTGCCGTAATGCCTGCCTATCTCTTTACCTACTGTGCTAATAAAGCCACCAACAATTCTGGACGTTTCTCCTTCACTTAGTTTCAGAAGGGTATTTTTTACCGTACTCACATTACCGGCAATGCTGTAAGTAAAATCACCGCCTTTTTTATGATAAGCGAGGTTAATTTCTACTCCTGTGTTTCTGATACTGGCAGCATTGGTAATGGGCGCAGTATCTATCGAGCCAACAGATGCTGGAATTGGTTCACCAATGAGCGCATTTGAAGCTTTGTTGTTGTAGTACTCGGCAGTCAGGTCAAACATTCCATCAAAGAATGTTGCGTCTACTCCAATATTAGATGTAGTCTTGGTTTCCCAGCGAATATTCGGGTCGACCACATTGGTTTGAGTACCTCCGGTTACTTTCGTTCCGTTGAAATTATACACAATATTAGGGTTGAGTAGGGCCAGATAACGGAAATCGCCAATATTAGCGTTACCCAACTGACCCCATCCACCCCTCAGTTTCAATTCATTCACCCATTTTGGCAGGTGGATAAAGCTTTCTTTACTAATTCTCCATCCGGCGGATACGCCTGGAAAATTTCCGTATTTATAGCCATATCCAAAACGGGAAGATCCGTCCCTGCGAAAATTTGCAGTTAGTAAATATTTATCATCAAAATTATAATTAAGCCTGCCGAACATACCAAAGAAGGCATAAGGCACCATGCTTCCGTCGACTGTTTTGTTATTTCCATTACCCAATACAAGATATTCCGGATCTACGTCTTCTGCATGTCCTGAACGGTATAATGATGTATTTTTATTATAACTAACCCCTGTTACCACATTCAGTGAGTGTTTACCGAATACCTTGTCATAAGTAAGTGTATTATCTATCAGGCCATTTGTAAATACTCTTGAATTATCATCTAAACGACTTACAGTTTGCTTAAAGAAAAAGCCGAGATCAAAAACAGGTTGGTAAGAGAAGTCTCTGGCCACAGTTCTGTCGTATCCTAAATTCACCTTATATTTCAGACTATGTCCATTCAGATTGAGAAGTTGCGCTTCCGCCCAGGCCACACCGAAAATGCGGTCTACTTCTGTATAATTAGTGAACATATTATTTACCGCTACAACGTTTAATGAAATAGCTTTCTCCCGGTCTGATTGCGTTCCTCCGTAACCATTAGGCATATTCGGATCATATACCAGTTGAGTTGGAATAGCCATTAGCAGGTCATTAATCAACGGCGGTCTCCCACCCGTCAGTACGTCGCCACGGAAGGTCAGTGAATTTTCCTTGGAATGGGTATAACTTAATGATTGCCCGAATTTAAAAATACCTTTTTGCTGCGTGGTATTAATCCGCCCTGTATACCGGTCGTAATCCGGTCCCTGACCGACGATCGTCCCACCCTGCTTATAATAATCCATAGAAACATTATAAGTTGAGTTCTCAGCACCTCCGGAAAAATTCAGGTTATGGTTCATCCGATGCCCGGTCTTCAGCCCTTCTTTCTGCCAGTCAGTATTGATTGTATTAATATACATACTGCTTGCAGGATCATTTGCAGGAGCCATTTCCTCTCCTCCGTTTAACTGAGATTCATTGTTCAGCATCTGATACTGTTCCCTATTAGCAACAGGAATGCGTTGCCATACTTTATCTATACCAACATAGCCGTTATAGCCAATTTGAAGTGGTGTATTTCTTTTACCCTGCTTGGTCGTAATAATGATAACCCCGTTTGCCGCGGCAGCTCCATAAATCGCAGCAGCGGTTCCATCTTTCAATACCTGCATAGATTCTATATCATTAGGGCTAAAATCTCTGGGTGTATTAGCCAGCATAATTCCGTCTACAACATACAGAGGCTGCTGATTATTGAATGAAGCCAACCCGCGAATACGAATGGTGGGAGAAGCCCCGGGCTGCCCGTCTGTAGTAACGGAAATACCGGGTGTTCTGCCTTGCAGTAATTGTCCGATATCACTCCCAGAGGTTTTTTTAATCTCTGCAGCATCTACCAGCGCTACAGATCCCGTAAGATCTTTTTTCAACTGCGTCCCGTAACCAACGACAACAACTTCAGATAAATCTTTACTGGATGAATTTAGGCTAATGGTAATCTGTTTACTCATACCTACTTTAACTTCTGCTGCTGTATAGCCCAACAGATTGATCAGCAGAATATCATTTGGTTCCGCCGACAGTACAAAATTACCTTCTCCATCTGAAGCTGTCGCTGTTTTCTTTCCTTTAATACTAATCGTTGCACCCGGTAATCCGGCATTTTGTTCATCTACGACCTTCCCTTTTATGACGGGTGTTTGCGCTTTCAATCCTGCAGATAAGAAAATCAGCAGCAACAGCAAGGCATACCGGCTATGCCGCCAGCAATTGTTGAGTAAAATAATTTTCATAATTATGGTGTTGATATTTGGTTTCTGATTACAAAACAGATCGGAATTTCCCCCGTGTGCTTTCATGATTTAAGCTTTAAGCGCAGCTCAGGAGTCAAAAACTGTATGGCTACAGTTAACCCGGGATTGCACTGGTTTATACTTGGTTTATGCCCCCCATTTTCATGGACAACAAATCTAATGTAGGAATTTATTATTAATCGTCAAAATAACATTTAAAATGTTTTTAACTGTTATTTTTACATTTAATAAAAACGAGCATAAAAAAGCCATTAAACATCTTTAAACAAAGATTTTAAAAAGAAAAACAGAAAGTAAATTGAATATATTTTTGAAAAAAAATTCAAAAAACAAGCTTAAATACTCAAAAAAAGCAGATTATTTTACACCACTCCGCGGGATATATGTATGGTAATTAGTTTCCATACCGGCCAAAAAAAAACGCCGGAATTTAATATTCCGGCGTTTTTTAAATCGTTAAGTTGTATATAAAAATATAGTCTATCTTTCACCAACCTGCTGCCTCCACATCGCGTAGTAAAGACCTTTTTCCTCCAGTAGATCTTCATGCTTCCCCTGCTCGATGATATGCCCTTTTTCAAGTACATAAATGCGGTCGGCATGCAGAATAGTTGACAAACGGTGTGCTATGAGGATTGTAATATGATTGGTCAGGTCAGAAACTTCTCTTATGGTCGCTGTAATCTCTTCCTCTGTCAATGAATCCAAAGAAGAAGTAGCTTCGTCAAAAACGAGAATATCCGGTCTACGCAATAAAGCCCGGGCAATTGAAAGTCTTTGCTTCTCTCCACCGGAAACTTTTACACCACCTTCTCCGATCACTGTATCTAGTCCCTTATCTGCACGGGCTAGCAATCGTTCACAGGATGCCTGTTCCAGGACACGAAGACATTCAGCGTCTGTAGCACCAGGGCGAACAAATTGTAGATTTTCGCGGATCGTTCCAGAAAACAACTGTGTATCCTGGGTTACGAATCCAATTTTTTCACGCAGCTGATCAAGATCAATCTGATGGCTTGAGATTCCATTATAAAGCACATCGCCTTCAATTGGCTGATAAAGACCTACAAGCAATTTAACGAGCGTAGTTTTACCTGATCCTGATGGTCCGACAAAGGCAATTGTTTCTTTCTCACTAACTTTAAAGCTTACATTACTCAAGGCATTTCCCTGTCCGGTAAGGTGTTTAAAACTCAGTCCGGAAAACTCCAATGTGCGCACCTGCTCTATTTTTTCTGGATGAAGAGGTTTCACATCCACGGGAGTGCTCAGGATAGACTTAAATCTATTTAAAGACACTTCGGCCTCCCTCCAGGTCAGAATCACGTTACCGAGCTCCTGCAATGGTCCGAAAAGGAAAAACGAATAGAACAGGAAAGAAAAGTACTGTCCGGCTGAAATGGTATTTTCAAAAATAAGAATTAATAACACGACAACCATAGCACTCCGTACGAGATTAACTGTAGTTCCCTGCACAAAGCTCATACTTCTAACGTATTTTACCTTGCGAAGCTCCAGACCGAGTATTTTATAAGTTGTCTTATTTAACCGTTCAATCTCCTGACTGGCCAGGCCTAAACTTTTAACCAGTTCAATGTTTCGCAGAGATTCTGTAGTTGATCCTGCCAGTGCTGTTGTCTCTGCAACAATATCCCGCTGGATAACTTTAATCTTACGGCTCAGGAACCAACTGACGAAACTGATAACCGGTATGGCCAGAAAATAGATAAGTGTCACTTTATAACTAACAGTCACTGAGTAAACGATTACAAAAACCATCCCGATCAGGCTGACAAACAGAATACTGATAAAAGAAGTTATAAATTTTTCACTGTCTTGTCGTACCTTTTGCAGAATACCTAATGTTTCTCCACTACGCTGGTCTTCAAAGACCTGATAAGGTAACTCAAGGCTATGTTTTAGTCCGTCAGAATACATTTGAGCACCAACTTTCTGAACAATCACGCTGGTAAAATAATCCTGAAAGTTTTTAGCTATCCTTGATACCATTGCTGCGCCGACGCCCAAACCAACCAGTCCCAGAACACCCCAGACAAACTCACTGCGTTCCAATACGTCTTTTTTCTCGATGAAGCGATCGACTATACGGCCTGTAATGTAGGGATCAAGTAAGGAGAAGCCAATATTGATAGCCGCAAGTAACAAAGCCATGGCGACAATCCATTTATAATTTTTTAGATATTGAAGTAATAAATTCATGAGTATAATAAAAAAGGGCCTGTTATAATAGCGTTATCTGGTTTGAATGAGCGGAAGCAAAATGGTTATGCTGATATGCCGAACAGGAATCTGGCAAAAATAAACAAAGGGAATATAGCTTCAGCCATATTCCCTTTTAATTACGTTCAGATTATATTACAATTAAACGGTCATAATATCTTTTTCTTTCAGTTCTGCGTGTTTGTCAACTTTGATAATATATTGATCTGTAATCTTCTGGACTTCTGCCTCACCTGTTTTGATCTCATCATCAGAAACGCTTTCGCCTTTCAACTTTTTGATTTTCTCATTCGCATCTTTACGAATATTCCTTACCGTGATCCTGCCGCGTTCAGCTTCTTCTTTAACCTTTTTAACGAGGTCTCTTCTACGTTCTTCTGTCAATGGAGGAACAACCAGACGAATCACGATACCATCATTCTGAGGGTTGATACCGATATTGGCTTCCATAATAGCTCTTTCAATCGGTACTAAAAGTGATTTTTCCCAAGGCTGTACTAATATGGTTCTTGCATCCGGTGTAGTAATACTGGAAACTTGGGCAAGAGCCGTAGCGGCACCATAATAGTCTACATTAATACCTTCCAGCATTCCAGCGGAAGCTTTTCCTGCACGGATCTTCGTTAGTTCATACTCACAATGGGTGATAGCTTTATCCATTGTAGCCTGGGCATCTTGTAATTGTTTCTTTATGAGGTCATTCATAATATGTGCTGTTTGTCAAAAATATATGATCGTGAACTAGGCTTTTACCAGCGTTCCGATTTCTTCTCCCTGTGCGATTTTCATGAAATTACCGGTTTTATTCATATCGAAAACGATAATCGGCAACTGATTCTCTTCGCAAAGTGTAATAGCAGTCATGTCCATTACATTTAATCCTTTGGAATAAACTTCTTTGAAGCTGATTGTACTGTAACGGGTTGCAGTTGGATCTTTTTCCGGATCTGCAGTATAAATACCGTCAACCCTTGTTCCTTTTAGCACCGCATCAGCTTTAATTTCAATCGCTCTCAAAGCTGCCGCCGAATCTGTAGTAAAATAAGGATTACCAGTACCTGCGCCAAAAATGACAATACGTCCTTTTTCCAGGTGGCGTACAGCTCTTCTGCGAATAAAAGGCTCGCAAATCTGCTCCATTTTAATTGCAGTCAGTAATCTTGTTTTTAATCCTACCTTCTCCAATGCATCCTGAAGTGCCATACTGTTAATTACTGTCGCCAGCATTCCCATATAATCAGCCTGTGCACGATCCATTCCGGATTTTTCTGCGCTTAGTCCTCTGAAAATATTACCTCCGCCAATGACGATTGCAATTTCCAGACCCTGGGCATGTACAGCTTTAATATCTTCTGCGTATTGTTTTACACGCTCATTATCAATACCATATTGCTTCTCGCCCATCAGCGATTCGCCGCTTAACTTCAGTAGGATCCTTTTATATTTCATGACTCCAAAAATAACTATTTGTTTCAATTATACAGGATCAAATTGCAAACCTTTGATAAATACCTGCTTTAAATTCAAATCATCATCCAGCAACACGAAGCTTGCGAGCTGTCCTTTCGCTATCATACCGTAATCAGATGACAGTCCCATTAACTTTGCTGGCAGCTCAGTGGCCATTTTCAGCGCTTCCGGTAAAGGAATATCACACCTATTTACACAATTAGAAACTGCGTCCAGTAATGTGATATTAGATCCGGAGATTGTACCTTCTGGTGTGGTATAGCGGCTTCCTCTTAACTGATGCTGGTATGGCCCTACATTACATGCCGTAACTGCATCAGTAATTAAAAATAGTCTTCCCTGCATCAATCTATACGCGAGTTTCACAATGTTAAAGTCTACATGTGCACCATCAGCAATTATACTCGCCATTGCAGTTGGATGTAATAATACTGCAGAAGGCAGGTTTGGACTCCTGTGGTGAATTGAAGGCATTGCATTGAACAGATGAGTCGTTGTCTTGAAACCCGCTGCATATGCATCATTAGCTTGCTCAAAAGTGGCATCACTATGTCCCAGTGAAAGAACTATGCCCTGTTCAAGCAGATAATCGATAACAGATTTGTCTTGCAGTTCATACGCAACTGTCATCATCTTTACTACTTCTTCAGATCCGCCGATCAGTTCCCGGACCTCGTCCAGCGTAGCGGGATGTACATATTCTGCGACATGGGCGCCAAGCCTGGCTGGATTAAGAAAGGGGCCTTCGAGATGTAAGCCCAGAAATCCACGGGCTCTCGGCATATATATTTTTGCTGCGGCAATTGCTTCCCGGACTATTTCTGGCGAATTAGTTGCGACGCAAACCAGGAAACCTACGGTTCCTTTGGCAGCAAGGTCATCGTCCATTTGCTTTAAGGTCTCAACCGTCGGAAAGGCCGAGAAAAGGTTTCCACCGCTGCCATAGATCTGAAGGTCAAGAAACCCAGGAGCAAGTAATGCCCCACCAGCGTCGTAAACCTCATATTCTTCAGGAATGGATCCGGTTATCACCTCTTTTATGCGCCCATCGGAGAGAAGCAGCACAGCATCGATTTGGAGTTTACCCTGCGTATAAAATTTCGAATTTTGTATAGCCAGCATTATCAGCGCAGTTAATGGCAGTACATCCTGCCGGATTAAATATATCGCTAAAATTTCTTATGCTGGTAAGCGGAAACAAAAAAGAGGGTACCCATTTTCAGGATACCCTCTTTTTTTTGATCTATGGTGAAGGAACTATGATCCTAATTGAACACGCTTAAATGCGATAACAGTTAAATCTTTAGCTGTGTCATTTAAGAATTTACGTACATCTTTAGATGAATCTTTAACAAATTCCTGGTTTAACAAAGTGTTATCTTTGTAGAACTTGTTCAATTTACCAGCAGCAATTTTTTCTACCATTTCTTCTGGTTTACCTTCTGCGCGAATCTGGTCTTTTGCAATTTCCATTTCACGTTCGATAGTACGGGTATCAACATCAGCCTTATCTAAAGCAACCGGGTTCATTGCAGCGATTTGCATTGCTACATCTTTACCAGCTTCTTCAATACCAGCTACATCCTGATTTAAAGCAACTAATACACCTAAACGGTAGTTACCGTGGATGTAAGAGATAACTCTCTCACCAGTTACAGTCTCATATTTAGAGATACCGATTTTTTCACCGATTTTACCAGTGTTCTCGATAATGATTTCAGAAACTTTCTGACCATCAATTTCTAAAGCTAATAAGTCTTCCAGTGAAGCAGGATTGTTTTCAATAGCCAGGTCAGTGAATTTGTTAGCTAAAGCGATGAAATCAGCATTTTTAGCCACGAAATCAGTTTCGCAGTTTAATTCAACAACAACACCACGCTTTCCGTCTGCTGTAGCTTTTGCGATAACAACACCTTCATTAGATTCACGATCCTGACGGCTCGCTGCAACTTTAGCACCTTTTTTACGTAAGTAATCAACAGCAGCTTCGAAATCGCCATTGGCCTCTATTAATGCTTTTTTGCAATCCATCATACCGGCACCGGTTTGTTGGCGTAATTTGTTTACATCTGCTGCAGAAATTTGTACTGACATTTTATTTTCTTTTAAGTTTTTTATCTAAAAAAAATGATGGGTTGTACGTTGACAGTTGTAAGAATCTTCCCGCAACGTACAACATACAACCCAACACTATATTATTTAAGCTTCGCTTGAACCTTCTTCAGTTTCAGCGTTTTCTTTTCTAGCTCTTCTTGCGCCAGGTGCAGCAGTTTCAGGAGCATCAGCAGCAGCTTTAGCAGCTACAGCTTCTTTTTCAGCTTCATCATCTTTTTCACGTTTACGCTCATCTAAACCTTCTTCAATTGCTTTGATGATTACATCAGTAATTAAAGAGATAGATTTAGTTGCATCATCATTCGCCGGGATAGGAAAATCGATGTTCGAAGGATCAGAGTTAGTATCAACCATTGCGAAAGTAGGGATGTTTAATTTCAACGCCTCGCTAACAGCAATGTGTTCTTTTTTAACGTCAATTAAGAAAATCGCAGCTGGTAAACGGTTTAAATCCGCAATACCACCTAATAAACTTTCTAATTTAATACGCTCGCGCTGAATCATCAGACGCTCTTTCTTAGAAAGAATAGCGTAAGTACCGTCTTTAGTCATCTTATCGATGTTAGACATCTTTTTGATCGACTTACGTACAGTCTGGAAGTTAGTTAACATACCACCTAACCAACGTTCAGTAACGAAAGGCATGTTTACTTTTTTAGCCTGATCAGCAACGATTTCTTTAGCTTGTTTCTTAGTCGCTACAAATAAGATCTTACGACCTGATTTTACGATCTGTTTGATCGCTGAAGCAGCTTCTTCAGTTTTAGTTAAAGTTTTGTTTAAATCTATGATGTGAATACCATTGCGTTCCATAAAAATATATGGTGCCATTTTGGGATTCCATTTGCGGGTAAGGTGACCAAAGTGTACACCTGCATCCAATAAGTCTTGATATGTTGTTCTTGCCATTGTCTTTGTCCTCCTTGAGATTAACGTTTACTGAATTGGAACTTCTTACGAGCTTTCTTACGTCCTGGTTTCTTACGCTCAACCATACGCATATCACGGGTCATTAACCCTTTAGCACGTAATGCTGGTTTCTTTTCAGCATCTAACTCAACAATAGCTTTAGCGATAGCTAAACGAACAGCTTCGGCCTGGCCTTTAATACCACCTCCTGCTACGTTCACTTTAACATCATACTGACCGATAAGTTCTGAAACTTCAAAACTTTGGTTTACAATATATTGTAAAGGTAATGTAGGGAAATATTCTTTATGATCTTTACTGTTAACAGTAATAGTACCGTTGCCTTCTTTCATGTAGATTCGCGCAACAGCAGTTTTTCTTCTTCCTGAAGTATTAGTAACTGACATTTCTTTCTTCCTTTAATTAAAGTGTAATGGTTTTTGGTGATTGTGCTGCATGAGGATGCTCAGTACCTGCATAAACAAAAAGGTTGGTGTATAATTTAGCACCAAGTTTTGTTTTAGGTAACATACCACGAACGGCTTTCTCGATTACACGCGTAGGGTGCTTCGCCATTAACTCTTTTGGAGAAATGAAACGTTGACCACCTGGATATCCAGTGTATGAAACATATTCTTTGTTTTCGAATTTATTTCCTGTCAACTTAACCTTGTCTGCATTGATAACGATAACATTATCACCGCAGTCTACGTGTGGGGTATACTCAGGCTTGTTTTTACCACGGATGATCATAGCGATCTTCGATGACAAGCGCCCCAAAATCTCGCCTTGTGCATCAACAACAACCCACTGTTTGTTAACAGTTTTAGCATTGGCAGAGACAGTTTTGTAACTTAACGTATTCACTTGCTTGTATTTAATTTGTTAAACAATTATTTATTCCCCCTAAGATTTAGGGACTGCAAAGATAGATTAATATGTTTAATTGTCAAACAGTTAATCACTTTTTTTTGAATATTGATTAAATCCTGAAATAAGCAGCTGGGCGATGATCGTTACGGCAAAGACGATCGTAGCCGCAGAAAGCAGGATAAGCGGCCTGTCCAGATAGTCTTCAGCTACCGCAGCATATAAAGAAGTTAAGGTGTTAAAAGCGGTATAAACAGCATAACTTATTGACCCCAAAGCAACTGCGACGCTAACCCACCGATTGCCGGACACCCCTGATTCAAGCCAGCGCAAGACCAGCCAGTTGGATACGATTACAGCAATTACCCCTGAAGTTATCCAGTAGCTGCTGTTCTGCAGGTATTCCATAAAATAGAACACTGCAAAGAAAATATTAAAATAAGATAGCAGCTTTAGCATACAGTATATACTGAATTAGAATAATTACGGATTTAAAAGCTAAATTAAACGAACCTTTTGCAACACTTATTGTTATTAGGTTTATTAAACAGGAATTGAGTAAAAAACGAAGTTATGACTAAAGAAACGAAAATAGTTGCAGGCGTCCTTGCCGGAGCAGCACTTGGAGCAGCAGTAGCATTAATTTTATCTTCCGATAAAGGTGAAGACGTGAAAGATCAGCTTGCAGATTGGTTTTGTGATTTGCTGGACTCTTCAAAAGATAAACTGGCTGACGTTGCCGACAGTGTAAAAGACAAACTGGCGAAAGTTAAAGCTTAGCCGCCTGCAGGTATGCTAGTCAAGAACAGGCATACCTGCAGTTCAAAACAATTTATCGGTACTATTTCAAATCCGCTCAATTGCGGCAGTCATCTTCATGACATCAGATGCAACAGGCATTCTTCAACCAAACTACCCCTTATTTATAATGAACATAGCTTTTCACGGCGCCGCGCGTACCGTCACAGGAAGTAAACACCTGATCAGTTTAATTTCCGGCACAAAAATTTTATTAGACTGCGGACTATTTCAGGGCATGGGCGAAAGCACCGAAAAACTAAATTCCTATTTTGGATTTAAGCCGTCTGAAATTAACTTCGTAATCCTTTCACATGCCCATATAGATCACTGCGGCCTGCTTCCGCGACTCGTTGCAGAAGGTTTTAAGGGAAATATCTTTAGTACGGCAGCGACGATGGATCTAGCCAGAATACTGTTGATGGATTCGGCAAAAATTCACACACAGGACGCTGAATACGCTAACCGTAAATTAAGTGCCGGCGAAGATCCCCAAGAACCTTTATATACAGAAGAAGACGTCGTAGAAACTATTGGCAGATTTAAAGTCGTTGATTACAACCATCCATTTGACATCAGTCCTGAAGTTAATATACTTTTCACTGATGCAGGTCATATTGTAGGTAGCGCAGCAGTACATCTTAAACTAAACGAAAATGGCAAGACAACCAGCTTAACATTCAGCGGAGATGTCGGCCGCTATACTGACTTACTTTTAAAGAGCCCGCAGACTTTTCCTCAAGCCGATTATATTCTGATGGAATCTACTTACGGTGACTCCCTTCACAAGGATCTTGAACCCACTGATAATATTTTGCTTGAAATTATCCGTCAGACCTGTATCATCAAAAAAGGAAAGGTTATTATACCCGCATTCAGTGTCGGCCGCACACAGGAAATCCTGTATGCATTAAATGGCCTGGAGCTAAAGAACCAACTTCCGGACATTCCATATTATGTTGACAGTCCGCTTTCCCTACAGGCCACACAGGTACTAAAAAATCACCCTGAGGTTTACAACAATGGTGTAAAAGAGGTAATGAAGGTAGATGCCGATCCATTTAGTTTTAAAGGACTAAAATTTATTGAAAGCGTTCAGGAATCCAAGGCACTTAATAATGATAACCGTCCTTGTGTTATTATATCGGCATCCGGAATGGCAGAAGGTGGCCGGGTTAGGCATCATATCCGTAATACGGTCAGTAATAACAAAAACACGATTCTCCTGGTTGGTTACTGCGCGCCGGAGTCCCTGGGCGGAGAACTGCTGGCAGGAAACAAAAGTGTCTATCTCTTCCGCGAAAACTATCAGGTACAAGCCGAGATTCGATCTATTCGCTCCATGAGTGCACATGGAGATTATGAAGATTTGCTTCAGTTTCTTTCCTGTCAGGATCCCGCTGCTGTTAAACGCCTATTCCTTGTACACGGAGAATATGAAGTACAACAGCATTTTGCGCAGAAACTCAAAGACAAGGGATTCAAGCAGGTGTCAATACCAGAATACCATCAACAATTCGATTTATAAATAAATCCGCCTATGGCATATACATTCAATTTCCTGGGCCATCCGGTCCCCGCTTTTGTTCAGAATATTTTACTCGCTCTCGCAGCTATTATCTTTGGTTTAATCCTGAAATGGATTATCAGCAGGTTCTTTAGCATCTTTTCCCGACTATGGGCTTCCTTTCAGGTTCGTTCTATTGTTCGCCACCTGAACGGGCCTGCTCAGATCTTTCTTCCTTTGATACTCCTGAATACTGCGGTTAGTCTGATGACCCTTTCGCAGGATACCCGGGCCCAGCTCAGCAGAGCTATGGAAATTGCACTGACCATTATGGTCTCCCTGATCTTGATAAGAATTATCAAGATACTGGAAGATGTATTCTACCATAAATACGACCTGAATAAAGAAGATAACCTGAAGGAGCGGAAAATCCGTACACAATTACAGTTTATCAGGAAGTTTGTCATCACATTGATTATCCTGGTTACTGTATCTATCATTCTACTGAGTTTTGAGAGCATGCGTAAAATAGGTACGGGGCTGCTAACCGGAGTAGGTATCGGTGGAATTATTATAGGTTTTGCCGCACAGAAGTCACTGGGGAATTTACTTGCAGGATTTCAGATTGCATTTACCCAACCCATCCGGATTGACGATGTACTGATTGTAGAAGGAGAATGGGGTCGTGTGGAGGAAATCACGTTAACATATGTCGTTGTAAGTATCTGGGATCAGCGCAGGCTTGTGCTTCCCATTACCTATTTCATAGAAAAACCCTTTCAAAACTGGACCCGGGTTTCAGCCGAACTACTCGGTACCGTTTTCTTGTACCTTGATTATACCATCCCGATCCCACCTTTAAGAACCGAACTCACCCGGTTATTAAGCAGTAACCCTCTTTGGGATAAACGCGTAAATGTTGTACAGATTACCGATAACAAAGAAGACACTGTGGAGGTTCGTTTTCTGATGAGCGCAAGAAACTCTTCCCAGGCTTTTGACCTGCGCTGCTATGTTCGTGAAGAAATGATTGCATTTATACGCAACAATTATCCGCAGTGCCTGCCAAAAACACGATTAGAATACCAGGGAAGAAGTCCGCAATCCACAGGCGAGTTTTCCAACAGAACGGATATTTAGGTAAATTGCGCCATGGATGTTTTTGGAAATGCATTAAATGATCAGTTTAAGACTGGTCAGCCTGAGATACTCTGGCTTAATAATTCTTATGATGAACCCGAAGAAATGCCGGTGGATATCTTCTTCCGTAAAGAAGACGAGATGCCGGATATCGAGCTGGAAGCAATGGACCTATGCGAAGGAAGAGTACTTGATGTAGGTGGGGGAGCGGGCAGTCACAGCCTGATCCTGCAGGAAAGGGGCTTTGATGTAATTGCATTGGATATTTCTGATACGGCAGTAGAAATCATGAAAAGTAGAGGTTTAAAACAAGTCGTAAAGGCAGATATTTATACCTATAGCGGTGAGAAATTCGATACTCTTCTTTTCCTGATGAATGGCATTGGGCTAACCGGAACACTAGAAGGCTTCAGACGGTTTCTCGAACATGCGAAAACACTGTTAAACGAAGATGGTCAATTACTTTTCGACAGTTCCGACATCAGTTACCTCTATGAAGAAATGGAGAAACCAACCGATAAATATTTTGGAGAAGTGAGCTACCAGTATGCTTACCGCGGAGAAACCGGAGAGTGGTTCAACTGGCTGTATATAGACCCTTTTACCCTTAAAAAGATTGCAAAAGAATGCGGCTGGGAGTGCCATTTATTATTCGACACCGGAGAAGACCAATATCTTGCAGAGATGCGCATATCGAGATCTTAAAACACCTGTCCTATTATAAGCCCCCCTTTAAAACATCCAGCCGAAAGCAGCATCAATAAAGGGGGGGGGCTGTTTTTTAACTTTTTTCTTCCCAGATCTGGGCAAGATTAATAATGGTCTGTACCGCTTTCTCCATATCCTGAACAGAGGCCCATTCCATCCTTCCATGAAAGGCATGTTCTCCTGCAAATATATTTGGACAAGGCAGTCCCATCAGCGAGAGCCTGGATCCATCAGTTCCTCCACGGATACTTTGTTTTTTGACAGTTACTCCTGCCCTTTCTATGGCCAGTGCACCGTATTCAAGCACATGAGGATATTCATCAAGCACCTTTTTCATATTACGATATTGAGTTTTAATCTCCAGCTCATATGCGGAGCCGGGATAATACTGCATAACTTCTTTAACGATATTTTCCAGTTCGTTACCATGGGCTGCAAGCTGTTCATCATCAAAATCCCTGATAATAAAATGTGCCTCGGCCTGCTCAACACTTCCTGAAACCTGTACAGGATGAATAAACCCTTCTTTTTGTGAAGTAGATTCCGGACTAAGTCTATCCTTAGGCAAAGCATGAAGAATATCCCCCAGAATTTTAATCGCACTCTCCATTTTTCCCTTTGCAAAACCCGGGTGTGCACTAATACCCTGAATCTTTAATACTGCTCCATCAGCAGAGAACGTTTCATCTTCAATAGAACCACAGGTCTCCCCATCTATTGTATAAGCAAAGTCGGCACCTAATTTCTGCAGATCTGCATGATCTACACCTCGTCCGATTTCCTCATCTGGCGTGAACAGAATTTTAATGGTCCCGTGTTTAACTTCAGGGTTG
This sequence comes from Pedobacter antarcticus, assembly GCF_900112985.1. Taxonomy (GTDB): domain Bacteria; phylum Bacteroidota; class Bacteroidia; order Sphingobacteriales; family Sphingobacteriaceae; genus Pedobacter; species Pedobacter antarcticus. Next base: position 310,788 of record NZ_FONS01000002.1, on the reverse strand, counting down.
GCAATGAGGAAAGCCGCAGCCTCCATAATTTCTGCTACACCGGCTTTATTATCTGCACCCAAAAGCGTTGTTCCGCTCGCCGTGATAATATCATTGCCGATCTGATCCTTCAGGTCTCTGTGTTCAGACATACGGAGTACAACAGAAGGATCATCGGGAAGGATCAGATCCTGACCCTGATAATTGGTATGAATGATCGGTTTAACTTCGAATCCACTGCAATCAGGTGAAGTATCCATATGCGAGCAGAAACAAATAACGGGAACGTCTTTAATTGTGTTCGAAGGAATAGTGGCATATACATAGCCATATTCATCCAGATGTGCATCGGCGATCCCCATTGCTTTTAACTCAGTAACAAGCAGGCTTCCCAGATTCTTCTGTTTAGCAGTAGAAGGCACCGTAACAGAGGAAGCATCAGATTGCGTATCTATTTTGACATATGCTGCAAACCTATTTTGCAAAGATTTAGCTGTGTTCTGATATTTTAACATAATTTTAAAAAGATTAAGCTAGTTCGATTGATATAAAACCACCAGATCGAACCCGCGATAAAGGTAATAGTTAACGCTGAAAAGATTCTTATGATGTTGAACAAACACATTTATCCTCAGCAATTGCTATTTTGCAGCAAAAATAATAATCAATCTGTTTCTATGAACGAGTATCTTCAACAGACACCTGTAGCTTCCATCATCTTTCTGTTTACAATAGCCACAAGCATTTACGCCTTTAATGACCAGGCCCTATATGGCCGCTTTATGCTGCACCCCTACAGTGTTTACCGCAGAAGTAACATCTACACATTGATAACCAGCGGACTGATTCACGGGAGCTGGATGCACCTGATTTTTAACATGTTCACCTTTTTCTTTTTTGCTTTTGCACTGGAAAGTACGATAGGCAGTCTCAGATTTGGTGTAATTTATATCGTAGGGTTAATTCTGAGTGACATACCATCTGTACTGAAGCATAAAGACGATTATCATTACCATAGCCTGGGCGCATCGGGAGCTATCTCGGCAGTACTTTTTAGTTATATCATGTTCTATCCCTTAACCACCCTCATGATTTTCCCATTACCTATTCCAATCTGGGCGGTATTATTTGGCGTACTTTATCTGGTTTACTGTTACTATATGGCCAGAAACTCCACAGACCACATTAATCATGACGCACACATGTTCGGTGCGATCACGGGTGTCGTGTTAACTATTATTTTAGTTCCCGGTATTGTTCCTCACTTTATAGGGCAGTTGATTGGCCGTTTCGGTTAACCTGCAGCCGGTAAAGACGGCGGATTAAAATAGCTGGTTGGCGCGTTCGGATCTTTACGGATTTCCATCAGCAGGTTTCCCCAGGGTTTCCAGAAATTCTCGAGCACCTGTGCATAAGTTTTATGCTGCCAAACATCGAAAAGGGATTTATTAATCGTTCCGCGAAGTGGCATTGCATCGATATAAACAGCCCCTTCCACTTCCATTACTGTATATTCCGGAAGACGGTTAAAAAGATATGCCGAATAAAAAAAGCGGGCGCAGAGTTCTTCAAACTGTTGTTCTGAGAGCTTTTGTCCCTTAATCTGCTCCAGAATTTCTGCATGGTATTTTTGGTTGGTACCATTATCCTGCAGACAGGCAATGATCCCAAAATCTTTCATTTTCAAAGAAAAGGTAAGTGTGTTTATCTCATCACGGAAACTAAAATGAGTTCCTGTCTCCTGTAATGGCACGACAACTATAGACCAGGGGCAAAAGTTTTCGAAAACAACCTCCCGGAAAATCCCCTGAACCATGGTCTGTAGATTCCCGAACTTGTGCATAAGTCCCTGAGACATATTCAGGCCATCGCTACTCAGTTGCTGTAGCTTTACCGCCGCATTCATTTCAATATAAACCAAGCTATACAGAAACTTACCGATCCACCGGAACAGATCTGTCTGATCCAGCTTGGAAACACCTGCATAACCATTTTCAAATGCGGCTTCCACTTTCTGCTCGAGTGGAAATATCGCTTTCAGTAATAGGTCTTCACTCACCGGAACTTTAAGCGTGTTATAGGAACGGATAGACTCATCCAATAATTGGATCTGCTCTTCACCAGTAATTCCGGCCAGCTTCAAGAGCCAGTCAGGCAGCACATTTACCTGAACAACAGGCACATCAGCTGACTGTCCGCTTAAAAAGCAGTTTTCATATTTAAAATCGAAATTTTTGAAAGGATTATAGAGTGTAGCAGCCATATTGACCACAATATTAGGGATATTATTTTTACATTCGGAGCGACACCCATATTTTAACTTTACGATTACCAAAGAAATGCAGGCATCCCATATTTCCTTTGAACTGAAACTTAAACATCCCTTTACGATCTCCGGGTTTAGCAGAACAAGTACGCCTTTACTTCTCCTTAAATTAACATCAGAAGGAACTGACGGTTATGGCGAAGCATCTATGGTCCCTTACTTTGGTGAAACTTATACCAGCGCAACACAATTACTGGCCCGAGTAGACTGGACCAGATTTACCGCTCCTTTTAATTTCCCTGAGATCATTGCTTACCTCGATGATCTGGAAGCAGGCCACCCTGCGGTTAAAGCAGCCATTGACATTGCATTACACGACCTGCAAGGTAAGCTGACAGGAAAACCATGTTATGAAGTATACCACGCCGACCCGGCAAAAATGCCCGTCACATCGTACACCATTGGCATAGACAAACCAGAAGTAATTCTGGAGAAAATTGCCGGTGCAAAAGAATTTAAAGTATTAAAAGTCAAACTCGGTTCTGCAGATGACCGGGCGCTCATCCGCACCATTCGTTCGGTAAGTTCTCTGCCTTTATATGTCGATGCGAACCAGGGCTGGACCAACCGCAAAGAGGCTATAGATTTAATTTATTGGCTGCATGACCAGGGCGTAGTATTGATAGAGCAACCTATGGATAAAAATAATCATGATGGAAACGCCTGGCTCACGGGACGAAGCCCTATTCCTATACTAGCCGATGAAGCCGTACAACGCCTTGGCGATATAGATCGCATTAAAGGAGCATATCATGGCATTAATATTAAACTGATGAAATGCGGAGGGATGTACGAAGCTGCAGCGATGATCAGCAAGGCCAGAAAACTGGGGATGAAAGTAATGATTGGCTGTATGAGTGAAACTTCCATTGCCACTCAAGCTGCAATGGCACTGGCACCTTTATGCAACTGGTCAGATCTGGACGGTCCGTTTCTGACGGTCAATAATCCCTTCGAAAGACCGTTGTTAGAAAAAGGCAGATATGTATTAGAGAACCTTCCAGGCCTGGGCCTGAAAGGTATACCATCTACTTTGTTTCTTTCTTAACACTGGATTTATAAAGCTCTTCTTTTTCTTTAATAGCTTTTTTAACCTCTTTTACGAGGTTAATTTTTAGATATAAAAAGAACCCTGCCGTGGCTATAAGCAAAGCTATAACAGGATAATTACTATTCTCTATTGCCCATTTCAGACCAAGCACAGAGACTACAATTCCAATGGTATAGAAAGTATTTAATGCGATTTGTTTCTTCATTTCTAGTAAACTGGCATTTCCGGATCAAAAGCTGCCTGCCAGGCAAGGATCCCGCCTTTTAAGTTATATAAATTAGTAAAACCATGCATCTGCTCCAGTTGCATTACAGCTGCTGCACTGCGTTTCCCACTTCTGCATTGCATAATAACCGGTTTGTCGGTGGCAATTTTATCTGTCTCAATTAAGATTCCGCCTAAAGGAATATTCAGGCCATCCAGATTGGAAGTCTCGTATTCAAATGTTTCCCTGACATCGATCAGCTGAAAATCCTCATTATTATCGATTTTATCTTTCAGTTCCTGTACACTAATTTCTTTCATGATATTTATTTTAATGTTCATGAAGCTTGCATAAGCTTACAAGGTCAAATATAAAGTTTATCTGCGGTTATCCTGACAGACGTCAGTCAAAATTTAAGGAATGCACAAGTCAGCTGTAACAACTCAGTTTTACAGGCGTTTAATAGTTTTTTATTATTTAAATTAATACGATGGAATCACTGTCTCGTTTTTTCTGGTTCTGCTCCGGAGTACATCAGCAAACACTTCAAAAGTATCCTACAGAACACCAGAAATATGTTGGTATCGGGGCCACTATCTTTTTCACTGCCCTTTTTGCAGCGCTCTCCGGCGGGTATGCCATGTACTTTGTCTTTAAGGGCGATTCTTTCGCTGTTTTGTTTGCCTTGTTTTTTGGCATAATCTGGGGCCTGGCCATCTTCAATATGGACCGGTATATCGTGTCCAGTATCAATAAAAGCGGATCGGCTTTCAAACAAACAATACAGGCTTTACCGAGGATCTTGCTGGCCGTTATGATTGGCCTTGTAATCTCCCGCCCGCTGGAACTTAAAATCTTTGATAAAGAGATCCGGGAGCGTCTTAAGGTCAGTTATTTGAATAATCAGCGCGCCAAGATTGATACGCTTAATAAAACTTTCCAGAAAAAGTACGAGCTGGAATTTCGTCAGCTACAGCAGAATTCGGCCTTACAGGACTCGCTCACATCTGGCATTCAGCAAGATCGCAAGAAACTGAATTTCGAAGTTTTCGGCACCAAAACGCAGGAAACATCCGGACAGATGGGTTATGGTCCTTATGCAAAAAGAAAGGAAGCAGAGCTACAGCAAAGACAGCGTGAGCTGGATTCTGTCCAGTCAGCTGTTCAAAAACTTCAGGGCTTTATGGATGACCGGAAACAGTTTGACGGAATGCGGACAGAGAAACTATTTACTGGTAAAGAATTGGATAGCCTGGCATCTATTGCCGGGTTTGCCGACCGCAACTGGGCACTAGGACGGTTAAGCTTCAATACTGACGGAACGAAAGACGAAAATACCGCCCTGGCTGTGACTTTCATTGGATTACTGTTTATCTTCTTTGAATGTCTGCCGGTATTTGTTAAATTGATGAGTGCGACAGGACCGTATGATAAGGCTATCAAGAATCTGGAAGACAGCCAGGTACACGAGTCTAACAAAAAAAGAGAATTTGAAATTGCGGTAACAGATGGAGTTCAGGATACCAAAATAGCCAGCGTAACTGCGCAAAAGAAACAATTCTGGAATGAATATCCTGCCAAATAGCCTGATTTTATTGCTTAACTTTATATTGATGAAACATTTAATTTACCCCCTCATTTTACTGCTGGCGGGCCCGCCGGCTATCGCACAGGATATCGACAAGATTATCACCAAACCTTATGTAGACAGGCTGATCAAAACATTGAGCAGCGATGAAATGCAGGGACGTGCAACTTTCAGCCCTGGTATTGATAAAGCGGCGAGTTTTATTGAAAAAGAGTTTAAAGAAATAGGACTTCAGCCTCTTCAGGGTGAGAAAGGATACCGCCAGACATTTTACAAATACCAGGTAAAACCCTTAAGCAGTGATGTAACTGTAAACGGAGCGAAAGTAGCCTCGGAAAACATTCTTGTTGTCGGCAATCAGGCTGCAGAAAATAAGTTCAGCAATGCGAACAGTGACGCTGCGATTTCCCTTGATCCGGCAAAACCGTTCCGCGAACAATACCGGGCGCTGGCACGCAGTAAAAAAAGACAACTGATTTTGGTTGATCCGAAGTTTAAGGCCGAATTCAAACAGTTACAGGACTATGCTGGCAGAGGAACAAACCTGGATGAGAAAGATCTACAGGGCGACAATCCTGCAGCACTGGTTTTTGTGCTTACTCCTGAAACCGCAGTAAAAGAATTTAGCGTCTCCCTGCGTAGCAGCGTCAAAAAAATGGAGTTATTCAACGTTGGCGGTATAATTCCGGGTAAATCCAAAGCTGCCGAACTAGTTATCTTTTCCGGCCATTATGATCACCTGGGAATAATCCCTTCATCGGTTGCCGGGCAGGATAGCATTGCTAATGGTGCAGATGACGATGCTTCGGGCACTACAGCTATGATCGCGCTGGCCAAATACTATAAAAAGCTAAATAATAACGAACGTACGCTGATTTTTGTCGCTTTCACTGCCGAAGAAATTGGTGGATACGGCGCTTCCCATTTCTCTAAACAACTGAACCCGGATCATGTGGTAGCGATGTTTAACATTGAGATGATAGGTAAAGAAAGTAAATTCGGAAAACATACCGCATTTATCACCGGTTATGAAAAATCAGATTTCGGAAAGATCCTGCAAAAAAACCTGAAAGGTACAGAATTCACTTTCCACCCTGATCCTTATACAGAGCAGAATCTTTTCTACAGGAGTGACAATGCAACATTAGCAGCATTAGGTGTACCGGCACATACGATCAGTACCGACCAGATTGATATAGATAAGCTGTATCATACCGTTAAGGACGAGTATAGCTCCTTGGATGTCGATAATATCCTCTTTACCATTAAGGCAATTGCCAAAAGTGCAATCAGTATTGTGAACGGTCAGGATACCCCGACCAGAATTCCTAAACTGGTTCAGTAATTTTATAAAGGCAGAGCCATTACATAATCATTCATCTGGAAACCGTTGCCAATTTCAATGTCAACGGTTTCTTTGATTTTAAAGCCAGCCTTTTCATAGAAAGCCTTGGCATTATTATCCCGGTTAACATTCAGCTCAAGGCTTTTCGCTCCTGCATCTATCGCTTTGTCGCGGACTTCATTAATCAGGAATTTACCAAGTCCCAGCCCATGAGCTTCCGGCAATACATATAATTTATGAAGCTTCACAATCCCTTTCTCAGGGTCGGTAGTGGAATAGGATGCAAAAGCAAGGTCTTTACCCTGTTCATGTGCAATGATGAATATATGCCCCTGCATCAGCTGCTCTTTTAAAGCACCCAGGGTATAAAACTTCCCGAGCATATAGTCAACCTGCTCCTGCCCGATTAGATGTGCGTAAGTCGGACCGTAAGTGATAGTTCCGATATTGGCTATAACAGGCAGATCTTCTTCTCTGGCTATTCTTAAAGTAATCATAAATATTCTGTCAAAAACAAAAATTCAGTCGCAAAAGTAAAGGCTACAAAACCATCTTCAACGACTTTGAAAACACGTTCGTCCTCCTGTCTCAAATTTGTCGCCTCGAAATAAGACACGACATTGATCAGAAACACACTTCCTGCAGGTTTCCATATACTGAACCCTGTTTTAACTGCATATGACTTCTCTTCAGGCGTAAACAGCACAATATTGATCCGGTCTATGTAAAAGGCCAGATCCGCAAGATCCTTGTCGGTATCAATCACATTGACCGCTGGATACTTTTCGGAAATCAGGTAATTCATTACCGTATTATATTCATCACCGGGTCCGATAATAGATTTTGTATTCTCTTGCACGGCAATCCCTTCCAGGGTATTCAGCACAACATCCACTTTGAGCCCCAGACTCAGGACTTTTTCATAGACGGCTCCGTTGACAATGAGCGTTGGGCTCCATTCCAGTAACTGGCCCAGGTATTCTTCACTAAAATTTCCCAGCTCATGAATATACAGTGCCGGTTCTTGTTTTTCTCTGACGATATGATGCGATGACATACTGCTAAGTTATTAATGATTCCCGAATCTGCTTAATTTTTAAAATTTATTCTGAAGGTTAATATGCTTCGTCCTGGAAAATACAGGAAATAAAAAAGGGTGCCGTTTCGGGCACCCTTTTTATTAAGTAATTATGGATTTTGATCTCCAGGTTCAATTGCTTTATTCGCATTGATTTCATCCTGAGGAATCAGCCACTGCCATCTCGCATCACCTGCCGGCTCACTCAATGTCTGAGCTAAAGCTACGGTATGATTACTGTTACTTCTGTCTAAAGGAAGGTTCAGACGTTTAAGATCCGTAAAACGGAATCCTTCACCCCAAAGCTCCACACGTCTCTGCACCATGATCTCTTCAATCAGGTCGTTGCCCGTTTTTGTAGATTTCACATAAGCATCATCACGTTTTTTGGCTAAAGTATACAGCGCATCCTGAGCAGCACCATACTGACCCGCTCTGGCTAAACCTTCTGCTTCAATCAGGTACATCTCGGCAGCACGCATATTCACAATATCACCAACTGAAGTCGCTCCGGCAACCAGGAATTTGCGATTCATATACTTCGCTCTCACACTCGCACTGGTTGGAATCGGGAAAGCCTTGTTTTCTCCGGTCGGATCCCATAACTGTGCTCTGACATCTGTTTTCGAGAGCTTGTTGTATAGGTTGGAATTAATTGCTTTCGGATTTGCCCTAAGATTTGACGAATTATAGTTAGCAGACATATAGGCGAAGAAAGAAAAGAAGTAAGTTGTCTGATCTTCCACTTGTTTACTACCCCAAATCCATTCCGGATTAGTATAGCTGTTAAATCCTGCCAGGTAATCTACATTAGACATCAATTCCACACCGGTTCTGGCTTCCGATGCAAATTTAGCTGCATCAGTCCATTTTCCCTGAGTCAAAGCAATACGGGCCTTAATTCCTTTTGCAGATTTTATATTGAAGTGCGACTTATTCGGACTGGCAGAGGCCGTAGCGAATAAAGTAATCGCCTCATCAATATCTGCATTCGCCTGCGTATAAACCTGCTCCACCGTACCACGTCCCACGTGTTCAGTATCTAGTTTAGTTTTAACAGGGACACCTGGCTGAGAATTACTACCAGCAAAATCATAACGTTTAGCGTAGAGTTGAACGACCATGAAATGAGCCCACGCGCGGTAAGTAAGTGCTTCAGCTTTAATCAGGTTTTTATCAGCTTCAGGTCCTTCTGCACCACCAATTTTCTCGATAATGTTATTGGCATTAGCAATAATCTGATAATAGAACTTATATGCAAACTTATCAGTAGTACTGTTTGCATCTCTATGTGAAACCCATCGGTAAGTAGAATTATACCATCCGTTACCTGCTGCAGTATTTACCAGATCATCGCCAAGCATGTCAAGGTTGATATTCATAGAACCTTGTCCACCCTGATCCTGCGCATCGTATTGCCTGTACATCGAACGGTGAATACCATTTAGCGCGGCCATTGCATTTGCTGTAGTCGCAAAAACAGTCGCGTCATCTGCCTGTTGTGTTGGCGTAGTCTCCAGAAAGTCTTTTTTGCAAGAGCCTAAAGCCATTGTTGCGAAGAGCACCGGAATTATTTTATATTTTAAATTTTTCATTTGTATATACAATAGTTGATATCAAGATTATTTATTAAAACGAAACGTTCAATCCTAAACTGATCGTACGTGTAGGTGAATAAGCATTAGAACTTACACCAGTATAAGAATAGCTTGGATCCAGACCTTTACGTTTAGAGAAAATCGCTAGGTTTTCACCTGATAGATAAACTCGTGCATTTTTCAGATCAGCTTTCGAAATAAATGACTTAGGTAATGTATAAGACAATGAAGCTGATCTCAATGCTAGATAAGAAGCGTCGATTAACCAACGATCAGACTGGCCATTGTTGTTCGTTGAAGAGCCAACATCCAAACGTGGAACGTCGGTAACGTCACCTGCATTTTTCCAGGCATTTAATGCATCGGAATGTAATGCACCTCCATAGCTTGCATAAGCCATTAGACCTCGATAAGCGCCGTCATAAATTTTACCGCCTACCTGGTAATTCATCATGAAAGAGAACTGAAAGTCTTTATACTTAAAGGTGTTGGTAATAGCACCAGAAAAATCAGGGATAGCAGATCCATTGTATCCAAATTCAGCATTGTTGATGTTGGTTGTGTATTCCTTACCATCAATAGTTCTGTTTTCAGACGGTTTGCTACTAGGGATATCCGTGTCTCTTACGTACAATGAAGAACCGTCAGTGGGATCTACACCTGCCCATTTTTTAAGCCAGAAATCATATCTCGATTGTCCTACAGCTAACCTTTTTGTTCCGTCAATAATAGTTGGCGATTCTTCAGGCATTTTCGTGATCTTATTTTTAACTGTTGTCCAGTTAATATTGGCATCCCATTTAAAGTTTTTGGTTTTAATCAGATCTCCACCGATTTCGATCTCAATACCTTTATTGTACATCTCGCCAATATTGGTCGCAATAGTCGGGATACCGTTAGAGACAGGAAGCGGAACATTAAATAGTAAGTTACCAGATCTTCTATCAAACACTTCAAAAGTACCACGTAACCTGTTTTTAAACAAGCTGTATTCAACAGCGATATCTTTCGAATAATTAGTTTCCCATTTTAAATTAGGAGTTGCCAGTGAGTTCAGTAATAATCCACCTTCCTGAGCATTGTTGTTATTCAGGTTATAATAAGCTTTGTAGTTATAGTAAGTTTCTAAACCATCAGCGTCTAATAATCTGTCATTACCTACAGAACCATATGAACCACGTAGTTTCAAATAATTAACCCATTCTACATCCTTCATAAATGTTTCCTGACTAACCAACCATGATGCTCCAATAGAGAAGAAATTACCCCATCTGCTGTCTGGTGCGAATTTGGAAGAACCGTCACGTCTGAATGATCCGTTCAGGAAATATTTACCTTGATAATTATAGTTCAATTGTGTGAAATAAGACTCCAGCGTGTATTTGTCTTTATAAGAATTCAGGTTACTGATCGTAGAGAAGTTAACCAACTCTGTATTTCCGTCTAATACTTGTGAATTTTTAGATCCTGTCAGATAATCATATTTGAATTTGTACGTCTCATGACCAGCGATAAAGTCAAAGCCGTGATCGTTAACCGTTTTGTTATAACTCAAAACCTGAGTGGCAGTCAATGAAGTCTGCGTGATACCTGTTAAGGTTGCTCTTCCGGCAGGTGCACCATCACCTACAATATTGTTATCGTAGCTTGATCTATCTGTATTCGAGATATCAACGTTGATCTTTTGCGTAAATTTAAAGTCTTTCAGGAAAGTAATCTCTCCATAAGTCCGCGCACTAACGGTGTTTCTTTTAAACAGGTTATAGTTTAAATCTGTTTCCTGAACCACGTGTCTTCCGTTACTTGCACCAGAAGGGCGGAGCGCACCGATATCATAAATTTTATTGCCGTTGTTATCCAGTTCGAAAGCGCCTGAAGCGTCATGTCTGTAAACTGGATAAATCGGACCAATATTACGGGCGAAGAAGAAGACGTTATTATAAGAAGTACTTCCTGTACCTGCGGCAGTTCCCAAGCCATTTGCAACATTAGACTCTGTGACGTTTCCTGAAATATTTAACCCGGTTTTGAACCATTTTAATGGATTTGCATTCACATTTACCCTTCCGGTAAATCTTGTAAAATCTGATTTCTCCACATATCCTTTATCATTCAAATAACCTAATGATAATAAATAGTCAGATTTCTCAGTTGCACCACTGTAGTTCATGTTCATATCTGTCCTTTTACCAACACGCTTTAACGGCTCAATCCAGTCAAAATCATCATAAGCTAATTTTGCATTCTGATTCATCTGACCTGAACCATTAATCACCTGGTCATTTGGAACATTAAATGGATTGTAACCTAAGTTTTTGAAGGTTTCTGCAGATGCTTTTGTATCTGCTGCTCCAGGTGTTAAAGGTGTGCCGCTTAAAGGGTAAACTAAACTATTTCTGTAAGCTTGAAAAGCCAATGGATAGTATTGAAAAGCATTTACGCGGTCGTATTCAGCCATTCCTCTTGAGCTCACACCCTGTGTTAAATTAAGATTTAACTGGTCGCCGCCCTGTTTACCTTTGACAGTCGTAATAATGACAACACCATTAGCTGCACGTGAACCATAAAGTGCAGAAGCAGAAGCGTCTTTCAGAATTGAAATATTCTGTACATCATTCATATTGATGTTAGAAATATCGCCATCATATGGAGCTCCATCTACTACATATAGGGGTGTGTTTGAGGCATTAATCGATCCGAAACCACGGATCCTAATAGATCCGGAAGCACCCGGCTGGCCACTGGATGCAGTAGAAACTACACCAGCAGAGGCACCCGCCAACGCATTGTTCACGTTCGTTAATGGACGAAGTTCCAGATCGCCTTTATTGATTTGTGCAACAGCACCAGTAATTGCTTCTTTTTTCGAAGTTCCATACGCTACGTTGATCACAACCTCTTCCAGCGCTTTAGAATCTTCTTTAAGTGTTGCATTGATTTGCGTTCTGGTTCCTACTGCCTGTTCTGCAGTTCCGTATCCCAGAGCAGAGAAAACTAATACACTTGTTGGGGTAACCGGACCGATTGTGAAGTTTCCATCACCATCCGTCTGAGCACCAATTGTCGTGCCTTTAACCTTCACAGAAACTCCAGGGATTGAAAGCCCGTCTTCTGCTCCGATTATTCTTCCTTTTACATTTTTGTTTTGAGCAAATGCCGTGCTTAAACACAACAAACTCAACACAAGAAAATTAAGTAGTTTTTTTTTCATTTAGTGTTAATAATGTGGTTTGTAATAAATTCGGGTACAATATGTGCAATAGAATGCCTATTATAAAGCTATTGACGAAATACGATTGACTTTTAGGCGTTTTGTTTTCCGATTTAACGAAATCGAAATATTTTAAACGTATATATCGTTTAAAAACCACAAAAACCATTAACCCACTGTCTTACTAGTCTTTTTTTGGGATAAAAAACCCTCAAACTTACAGATCGTCAATTATTTTTTACGAAAAACTCAATAATCACCTGTAATACAACACCATAATATCAAAATACTGAACATTTTTGGTGTCATTTTTACAAATTGTTCAATTTATACCAATCATCAAATTGTTATCCTCAAAACGTCATAATTTTCAGATATTTGTAACAGAATTATTAGATAACATACATGTGCAGATCTAGCATTCTTCTTTTCTCTAAAATCTATGAAAATCAAACTAACAAAAGACCATGCAAAGCATTTCGGATTAATCATCCTGGGTACGCTGCTTTTCGCTGTGGGAATTAATTTTTTCGCTATCCCCAACAAACTTTCCGAGGGTGGTGTAATTGGGTTAACCATTGTTGCCTTCTATTATTTCAACTGGTCTCCCGGGATATTAAACCTGATTTTAAATGCCATACTGATGGTTATCGGGTACAAGCTACTCGATAAACGCACCATCATCTACACCATATTCGGTATATTTTTTTCCTCTCTATTCCTGTTCCTGACTGAAAATGAACTGAAGCCACTAACTTCAGATCCATTGCTGGCCGCAATCTTCTCCGGCGTACTAGTCGGTGGTGGAATAGGCCTGGTATTCTTATCGGGCGGAACAACCGGTGGCTCCGCTATTATTGCCCGTCTCTTTCAAAAGTTCTGGGGCTGGAAATTAGGAACTGCCATGCTGATTGTAGATATCGTCGTTATCGCACTTTCGGCATTTATCATCGGGCCAGAAAACACAATGTACACGCTAATAGCAGTTTATGTCGGTGCCAGAGTCGTCGACTTTATCATCGAGGGCTTCAATACCAAAAAGGCAGTAACCATCATCTCCACCGAAGCTGCACAGATCTCCGCTAAAATTACGGAAGGTATGTTCCGTGGAGCCACTATTCTCCATGGCAGCGGTGCGTATACAAAAAACCCGAAAGAAGTTATCTATGTCGTGATTAGCAAGCCTGAATTAATGGAGCTGAAACGCGCAATTCACGAGCTTGACCCCATGGCTTTTGTGGTTATCCATGATGTGCACGACGTTTTTGGAAGAGGTTTTACGTTGAGTTAGTTCACGAAAAGCGTAAAGAAAAGGGTGTAAGATTTTTTTTCTGTGCTGACAGCAAAGCTGTAGGCACGCAAAAAAAACTTACACCCTTTTTTTTACGAGTATTCCTTCGTGAATTAGCGCCAACTAGGGGGCCGGTATGGGGTTTTTTTTTGGATTTTTTGGAAGGGCTGGTGGAGAACCGGTATGGGTTTTTTTGTAAATTTTAGGTATTGGATGGCATTTAGGAAGGCAGTATGAGTCGTTTTTTCGTGTAGATGTTAGTTATTGGAAGGAATTTGGGAGGCAAGTAGGGTCGGGTTTGTTTTTTTAAACGATGGGGGTTCGGTTATTGTTGCGCAGGGAATCGAGGCGACGCATGAACATTTCGGCCATGAGGTTGGCACGGTGGATGGCTTCGGTAGCTTTTTCACCTTCGAAAAGGTTAAGGACGGTTTGGGAGAAGAGTTCGAGCCAGCGTTTGAAGTGCTGGGGTGCGATGGGAAGGCGGGCGTGTTTGGCGAAGGGATTTCCAGTGAATCCTGGTGCGCCGAAGAGGGCGGCATTCCAGAAGCGATACATCTGCTGAAGGTGGGGCTCCCAGTCGGAAATGGCTGCAGAAAAGATGGGTCCGATCAGTTCGTCATGCTGGACTAGTTGATAGAAGTGATCTACCAGAAGCTGGATGTCTTTGAGGTCGCTGATATCACTTTTTGCTGCTGCCATGCCTTGTCTGAGGTTTGTTTAGCTGTTAGATTGAATGGCAAAGATAGGGAGAGCGATACTGATTATCAGCAGATAAGGATTTTATAATTTGTTTATATGAATAAAATTTAGAAATTAGTATAAGCTAACCCTTCAGTCTCCCTGAGGCTGTTCAAGGAACAAAGCGATTATGACTAACCAAAAAAAGCATAGAACGGACCTTTTCAGGTATGAAGTTTCCCTTTCCAGGGAGATGGAGACAACATTTATGATGTATGCTAAACGTGTGGCCGTTCATTACCACTTTGGTTATTTCTCACGCACAACCTGTAAGGACTTTATCAGCTGAGCCCCAAGCCAACAATTGGTTTGGGGCTGTAGGAAATCAATTTTTTACGCCTGATAAAGTATTTATGAAAAAATTCCCGATTCACTCCGCGGCTGGAATCAGCCTATGGCTATTTACGGTCAATATCGTACTGGTTATCGCCTCCTATTTACTGGAAAATACTTGGTTAGCTACAGCAGCAATAACCATGTCATCCATGATGTTCTACCTTCAGATTCGTCTGAGCAAGTCGATGAGCAGCCCCCAGCAGGAACATCTTCAGGAAAGAAAAGAGGCTGGCCAACACTTCAGAGTTTAACCCGCTCTCCCTTCCGTACAGATTCATCACATGCAAATGCAATCCTCAGGCTGTTTACTGCTTCTTCTGTTGCCTCCTGAAGATCTACATCTTCAATAATGGCTTTTAAAAATGCCCGTTGCTCCCTGTTGCACAACTCCTGGTGACCGGGTTCATCACGCATATCTATCCAGGTATCGGGCTTTGCAAAGTGTCCGGCAGCATCTAATTCTGCATGGTGAACTTTAATAGATTCGGTACGGGTATGCGAATCTATATTATCTGAATTACCGGATGCCGCAGCTTCCCGTGCAACGATGGAAACTGCGCCCTGCGGACCAATTACATCTTTGATAAAGAATGCCGTATCACTCATCATCGGTCCCCAGCCAGATTCATACCATCCCACAGAACCATCTTCAAACCTGATCTGCAGCTGTCCGTAATTATAATTACCGGCCGCAATAACATCTGAAAGTCTCGCCCCGATAGCGCTTACTTCAATCGGCCTGGAACGGGTCATCTGACACATAACATCCAGATAATGAACTCCGCAATCAACAATAGGGCTTAAGCTTTTAAGCAGGTTCTGATGCACGGCCCATTTTTCAGCCTGGCTTTGCTGGTTTAGATTCATCCGCATGACCAACGGTTTACCCAACCCTCTGGCAAGCTCAATAAACTTCTGCCAGGAAGGATGATAGCGGAGTATATAGCCCACGAGTAGTTTCTTTTGATACTTCTTAGCAGCAGCAGCAACCCGCTGTGCACCAGCGACCGAATCGGCAAGTGGTTTCTCTATGAATACATGACAACCACTTTCCATCGCCCTGATCGCAAATGCCTCGTGAGTGTCTGGATAAGTGGAGATACAGACTGCATCAGGCCGGGAGGTTTGAATTGCATCCTCAAAATCATCAAACAAGGGGTAATCAGCCCCGAGCTTATCATTTAATTTTCTTTTACTATCCCCTTTCGAGACCAGTCCGCAGATTTCAAATCCATCCAGATGATGGTAGGCGGCAGCATGGGAAGAGCCCATGTTACCACATCCCACGACCAGTACTCTCAGGTTTTTGTTTCCTGTTTCCATGACGGTTATTTTTTAAGTACCAAGGCTCCAGCCTTGACGGTATTCTCTTTTTATATAAGCATTTACGGCATCAAAATTGGTAACTTTCAGCTGCTCTTTATCCCAGATCATTTTAATATCTCTTCCAGGGTACTCAAAACCGCCACCTGCTCTCGCCGTTCTTACATCGGTTCCCCGAATAGCCAGATTTGCAATTAATAAAGTCTCTGTCAGCGGACCTGCAATTTCAAAAGGAGAACTCAGCCTGATTTTTCCATATCCAGCTATAGCTGCCTCCGCCCATTGCCAGTAATGTCCTTCGACACCACCGTTTACCCGCTCGATCTTCTGTTTAGTATGCACCTGTTGGTTGCGTGAAAGAGGCAGTAAACGTGGATTTGAACCATACACGTCACACATCATTTTTCCTTTTGTGCCCTCAAACAAAACACCATTTGCACCAAAAGGTTCATTCGCGCCCAGCTCCTCCGGCCGGCCCGGCTTAATGCCACCATCCATCCAGTGTAACCTCAAATCGCCTTTAGTCTTATTTGTTTTCTTGAAAGTCATTATGATATGACTTGAAGGAGGACAGCTGTCCGGATAATATCCGCGCTTGAACTCATCTTCATAGATACTGCCAACGCTGCACTGCACATCCAATGGCGTATCAAGCCCAAGTACGCGGAAAGGAGGTTCGACCAAATGGCAGCCCATATCGCCTATCGCACCGGTCCCGTAGTCCCACCAGCCTCTCCAGTTAAAAGGAACAAGTTTATCAATGAAGGGTTTATATGGCGCGCTGCCAAGCCAGAGATCCCAATTGAGTTCCTTCGGAATTTCACCATTAATCGAAGGCCAGGTAATACCCTGTGGCCAGAGTGGCCTGTCCGTCCAGCAATAAACTGTATGGACTTTACCAATTACGCCCGCATCGCACCATTCCTGCAGTTGCCGCACACCATCGCCGGAAGAACCCTGATTACCCATTTGCGTAACTACCTGATATCTTTGTGCAGCCTCTGTCATTTTTCGAGCCTCATAAATATCATGTGATAAAGGCTTCTCCACATAAACAGCTTTACCTAACTGCATAGCCGCCATTGTGATCATTGCATGATTGTGATCGGGCGTAGATACGACTACCCCATCAATGTTTTTACTCTCTTTATCTAACATCTCCCGGTAATCCTCATAATATTTTGCCCGAGGATACTTTTTCACCGAATTGGAGGCTCTGCGCCTATCGACATCACATAGAAATGCAATTTCAGATTTACCGCCATTATGGATATTATTCAGATTGGATTCTCCCTTTCCGCCTACGCCGACTCCGGCAACCAATAAACGATCGCTGGGTGCCAGAAAGCCTTTACCACCCAGAACATGGCGCGGCAGGATCATAAATCCTGCTGCAGCCAATGCTGTTGTTTTTATAAAATTCCTTCTTGAATTGTCATTGCTGTCGATGGACTTTCTGTCCACGATCTTTTCTTCAGGAAGTTGATTAGTTTCAGTACTCATGAATAAAAAATTAATGCTGGACGGATTATTTTTTTGCTTTGCTCAGGTCTTTTATCCTGATATTCCGGAAGTCTACCGGAGAACCATGTCCCAGGAATCCGATATAACCCTTATCCCTGGATAAACCAGGGTGTGGCTTACCGTCGGCGGCCCCATTTTTACGTGCCTCCGTCAAATCACCATCAAGAATTACAGTTCCGTTCAGAATTACTTTGATCTTCGCCCCCTTAACAACCACTTCTTCGTAGTTCCATTCTCCGACTGGCTTCAAAGCGCCACGGTTCGCAGCCAGCGTACCATATACAGAACCATGGTATTGATATTTCTCCAGCTCTTTATAGATGGGCGCATCATCATCAAGAATCTGCAGCTCCATTCCTTCATACGCAGCATCACCAGTTAAAGGAGCACGGATTCCCAAACCATTATTCGCACCGGGAGTCAGTTTAAACTCAAAACGGAAGATAAAATCACCATACTCCTTTTTAGTGAACAGGTTTCCGCCAGACCCTTTTCCAGGAACTGTGCGAATGGCCAGATTGCCATTTTCAATAATATAATCCGTGGTATTTCCCTGCCACTCATGCATGTTGGTTCCGTCAAAAAGAACTTTAAAGCCTTCCTTTTTCTCATTTGCACTTAATACAAACGGCTGAGGTCTCGGGATTTCCCGGATATATAAATCACGATAAGCTATCGGAGATCCATGTGCCTGCAGTTCAATCTGTTCCTCTGCAAAGATGGCCATGCTTCTGTCCCAGTAGTTTTCCAGAATTACATTATCAGTTACGAGTACCCCATTCAGATATACAGTTACACGGTCACCTTTCATAATGATGCGGAAAGTATTCCATTCGTCCAGTTTATTGTCTGCTATTTTTAAGGGTATACTTTCATTAACCTGATTATTGTAAAGGCCACCTGAACCAACCTGTGCACCCACATTAGTCATAGAATTATCCCAGATCTGCACCTGAGGGGAACCCCGCAGATAAATTCCGGCATCACCTTTCTGTTTACCATCATCAATAATTTTCCAGTCTACCAGCATTTCGAAATCACCATATTTTTTTACAGTCGCCAGGTTTTCTCCATGAGCTGTGAACTGAATCTCTCCGTCTTTAACCTTCCAGCTATCCAACATCGCTATATTGGCCTTCTGCTGTGCTGCCGCTAAAGTCTTCGCATTCATTTGTGCACGTTTAACCGGATTTTCAACCAGCCCTTGCCATCCGGTCAGATCTGTCCCATTGAACATAGTTACGAAACCTTCCCCAGCTGGCATTTCAGCCAATAATTTGCGCAAACCTTCTTTTTCATAATCACTATCGCCCCCTGTTAAAAGTCCCATCGTTTTTTCTATCAGATTACGAACAATAGAACCGTTGAGACTTTTGTCTGCGATAGCAATATTCATAATCGCTTGTGCAGCTGCCTGCTGTAGTGCAGGATCGTCCAGGTACTTTCCAGCAAAGACCAATGCATTAAATGTTTTGGCAGAGCCTAGTTGTCTGAGGAATTGCTGTTTTTGTTCAGGCTTAACCGCTACAGCCATTCCCTCACGGACGAGTAATAATTTTTGTTCCGGCGTTACATCCAAAACACCTATCAACCTGAGGTATCCGCCGATCGCGGTCTGATTAACAGATTCGTCTTTATTTGCAGCTGCGATTTTAATCAGTTCTGTCATTGCCCCCTGATCAGACCAGCCAGCTAGTGCATTCAGGGCAGCTTTTTGCTGATCCGGAGTACCCGAAGTATAGTCCTGCTTCACTGCTGCAAGCGCTTTCTGACCGCCAACACTTGATAAAATATTATAATAAAGAGCTTTTCTGTCAGCTGGTGCTGAATTCATTTCAGTCAAAATCTGATCTGTTTGCTGCTCCCCCTGCACGTTACCTTTTAATGCGGCAATAATACCATCACGCACACTTTCCAGTTCCTGCGGACTGTGACTGGCTTTCAACATTGCAAATAAAGCAGGAAGATTTCCAGAATTAACCGTTGCATTCAGCGTTGCGTAGGCGGCAGTCTTCACATCAGGATTGCTACTTCCCATCAGCGACTGTATATTGTTCACCTGCGAATTAGCTCTCCTTAAAGCCAGAACTTTGAGTAAAGGAATCTGTACTTCAGGTTTTGCTTTAGGGATGTAAGCAGCAATATCATTAATCAACTGTTCACCCTTGATTTTGTTTAATGCTGCGACAATGGCATCCGTCTCCTGTGCATCTTTTCCCGGTAGTGCATCAAGCAGCGCAGGAACGGCATTTTGTTGTCCCACAATAGCTGCCGTTTGTATAGCTCTATTTCTCAATTGCTGATCCTTACTATTAATCGCTTTCAAAACCACCGGCAATGCATCTGCATTTTTTCCGCTGGCAAATAAAGTCAGCAATTCAGTCTGCCTGGCGGCATCGTATTTATCGAATTGTTTAACCCATGACTGCATATCAGCAGCATTTTTATCATTCATAGCCAACTCTATCACGGCACCACGGTACTGTGCATCCTTTTCTTTCAGAGCCTTTTGTAAGATTTCTGTTTTCTGCTCAGGCTCTGCGATGATTCTGATAGCCAAAGCAGCGGTCCTAAGGTCTATTAAACCAGCTTTTTGTGCAGCTCCGTCTATTTTCTTCACTAAACCAGCAGCAGCTTTTCCATTTCCGCTCCGGGCAAGGTTAGTTGCATAAATTAATAAAGATGAAACAGCGTAACTATCTTCAGATACAAACTGGGCTTGTTTCGCAGCATCCAATAAAACAGTTTCACTGGAAAGGTCACCGATACGGGCCAATGCAAGCAGACTCATCTTTTTCAGCTGGCTGTCTTGATCTGCAGCAGATTTTGAAATTTCAGCAACTGCACCCTTAACTTTACGGTCGCCCAAAGCATTTATCACCGCTAATCTGGGCTGACCAGTCGAAGACGCAAGCGCGGTTAATAAAGCCTGGTCGGCTTCAGCAGATTGAATCTTAACCAACGCACGTGCCGCTGGATCTGCCAAATCCTGATCTGTTAAATAAGGCGTTAAAATTGCGATAGCATCATTTTTTGCTACGAGATCAAGCTGGCTGAATAAAAAGGATTTATTCTGCTTGTCTTGTAAATTGCCTATTGCGTTCGTAAACGCTGCGACACTCATTTTCCTCGCATTTTCTTGCTTACCACTGCTTGCGAAAGCAGCAAAACCACCGGCAGCATACTCTATTAAAGCATTATTTCCTGCACCGGGAGCTTTCAAACCCATAATTAATGCAGCCAGCCCAACATCTCCGAGCTGTAAGATATCATTCATATTTGCTGCAAGAAGCTTTGCATCATTTGCAGGTAATTGTGTTAACAAATCTGCGATCCGGGTAGATTGCGTACGCTGATCGCCCTGGGCTTTTACCTGCATTGCCGGATTCAAAAGCAATAGTGCAGCTGCCAGGATAAAATATTTATTTCTTATCATGTTTTTTTTCAATAAAAGGTTAAGGATTCAGACCGGATCAGATGGTAAAAGGAGCACGCATGACAGGGTTGATTAACCTGTTCGCACCTTCGTCATCAACGAACTCCTGTTTTACGGGATCAAATTTTAATGATCGGCCCAGCCTTAAAGCAGCTAACCCTATATTGATAATATTACATGATCTATGTCCATTTTGCTCATTCAATGCAAATTTCTGTCTGTTACGAACGGCGGTCGAGAAATGAGTGACCTGTTCTTCCGGATCAGGAAAAGCGGCGAGTTTACGCTCCAGATCCGGGATATCCGATTTAAAACCTGGATATAATTTACCATTCGGGCCTTCTATATAAGCCGAATTAACATCTTTACCTTCTCCATCGAGAATGATCTGGCAACCATCAGCGTAGGTATAAGTAATTCTTCTCCAGATTCCAACAGCATCTGTATGTTGCTGAGGAGCATCAATCTCTACAGAAACCGGATTTGTATCATCTTTCCCAAGAAAATATTGAATAGGGTCCAGATAATGCTGGCCCATATCGCTTAGTCCGCCACCATCATAATCCCAATATCCGCGAAAAGTCTGGTGTACTCTATGTGTACTGTATGGTTTATAAGGTGCTGGTCCAAGCCATGAATTATAGTCAAGTTCTGCAGGTACTGGTTCAGGAGGAAGATTATCTCTTCCAACCCAATAGAATTTCCAGTCAAAACCTGTATGCCGACTCACAGTAACTTTTAAAGGCCAGCCCAACATACCGCTGTCGACCAATTTTTTAATCGGTTTAACCGGGGTACCCATCCCATAAAAGGTATCCTCAAATCTAAACCAGGTATTTAATCTAAAAATCCGGCCATGCTGCTGTACAGCCTCCATTACCCTTTTCCCCTCTCCAATCGTATGTGTCATTGGTTTTTCGCACCAGATATCCTTTCCGGCATTCGCCGCATCTACCGCCATAATCCCGTGCCAGTGTGGCGGGGTTGCAATATGGACAATATCAACTTCCGGTAACCGGATGAGTTCCCTGTAATCACTAAAAGTTTTAACTCCCTTATCGAGCATAGGCAACGCCTTATCGATGTGCCTTTTATCCACGTCGCAGATGGCCACTACCTGTGTCCCGTCATATGGAAAGTGATTCCGGCCCATTCCCCCTACGCCTATTACAGCTTTGGTTAGTTTATCGCTGGGCGCGATAAACCCATTTCCACCAAGAACATACCGCGGAACAATGGTAAAAGCAGCCGCTCCTACCGCAGTCTTTTTGATAAAGTCTCTTCTTGAGTTGGGTTGATTTGGTTTCATATTTTGTTTAATTAGTTTAAAGCTGGATCTAGGGGGATCCTTTCGGGCTTTAGCTACGGTTTTATTTGGTTAGGTGAATAATTGGTTAATTATTATTCCATGAATATAAGATTATTGGATTAAAAATCACAACCTGTTTATTTACAAATACAAACAAATGGGTTCTTCTTATTTGATACATTTATGTTAATTTCGGTTTTCAAACCACAATAGACTGCCAGATCCACCATACCATTATCCGGTTAAAGGCGTTATGTCTAGTAATTAATATTAAGCAAAGAAATAATCACTTAAAATAATATCAAACAAATGAAATCTATTAAATCAATTCTGATCCCTGTTCTGGCTGTATTAATCTCCCTGTCTTTCTATTCTTGCAAGACTAAAAAGATAGCTGCAAAACCAGCGCCTATGGAGCGTGTTAAACAAGAACCCGCGCCGGTAAAAGAAGAGGCTCCAGTTAAACAGGAACCTGTGCAGGAAAAACCTGCTGAAGAAGCGAAACCGAATTTCAGTTTCAGTGGTGTACATTTTGAATTTAATTCTGCTGTATTGAAAACAGATTCTTTTTCCCTGCTTGACCAGACTGCTGCAGAAATGAAGAAATCACCAGATGCTAAGTTTGTCATTAACGGACACTCCTCTGCAGAAGGTTCAGTAGAACATAATATGTCACTTTCGGTAGATCGTGCGAATGCTGTAAAATCTTACCTGGTTAACGCTGGACTCAACGCTGCGAATTTCACGATCAAAGGATTTGGGGCGTCACAACCGGCAACTAGTAATGATACCGAAACAGGAAGAGCACTGAACAGAAGAGTAGAGATTAAGCCTGCACAATAAAAAAATCAGGTTATAAAAAAAAGGGAACAGTTGAACAACTGTTCCCTTTTTTTTATAACCTGATTTTTGCCCGAATGGTATAGTTTAAAGAAAGTTCTGTTCAGCTATTATTCGTTTTCTGTTTAAATATGGTCCAATGTTCCTTCGTTCCTGATTGAAGAAACAATGAACAAACAATGAAGGAAGTATGAAGGAAATTGGAACAAACGCAGAGCATCACTAACACAAGACTAGCATTAACTCTTAGTTTATGGATGTACAATTGCCCAGCCATCGTAATGCCTGATAATGATTTCGCCGTTACCGCTGGGTACATAACTGATAAAATCGAAAAGTTCTTCTTTTGCTATCTTTCGCTCTTTAATTGTATTTTCACACTGGGCGAGAATAACTCCTCTGCCTTTCAGATCCAGCAGCGTTTTCTCATAGGCGTTTTCTTTGTTATAAACTGCAACCCCATCACCAAATACAATAAGCTCCACTTCTAATTTCCCCTTGAGCCTGGGATCTTCCAGTGCATTTTTAATATTTCTTAGTGTTCCGGTTATCTTTTTGTCTTCACCACTGTTCAGCACATAAAGCGCCTTATAATGTTTTAGGTTCGCTTTGGCTCCGGTAAACTGTCCGGTTACCTGCTGCGCAGAACTATTAAAGGAAAAGCCAGTACATACTAGCAGGCAGCACACATATACCCATGTCAGTTTTCTCATTTTGTTTTTTTTTAGATTTGCTATCGGCCCGCATGGACCGTATTTATGTTGTTTTTCAGAAAAATTCATTCGCATAGGGGCCACAAGGCGCATTAATAAGTTTGATACTCAAATCAAATATGGGCTTTGTATACATCACAAAGATGAGACATTATTTTTTGGGATATAAAGTCTCTGACATCAGCCTGACACCATTACGATAAGTTGTCGGCCTAAAATCAAAAGCCTTTTCGAATTTCGACGAATCCAGGTTATAATCATGGTCATACTGATAATACAACTCTACTGTTCCAGCTGCAGTCTTTTCAAATAATCCGGCCAGCCGCAGCAGAAACTTGTTAATGTTAAAAGCGCGGGGCTGCACATTGTAAATCTCTGCGGCCAGCTCGATAAATTCATTACCGGTTAAAGGAGCTGCAGTTGGCAGATGCCAGATCTGATTACCAGATTCCGGATTTTTGCCCAGCAAATACATTGCTTTTCCGGTATCGGGAATAAAAGTGAAATTATGTAAAACCTTGGGGTCACCAATCCACTGCGCACGCTGTCCGGCTGCATATTTATTCAAAACCATCATATCCAGAAAACTATTCATTGAATCTGTCCCATAAAAATCAGCGGCCCGGACAATCGTCGCCTGTATATTTCCCGTTTTAACTTCCTCCATCAGCTGAGTTGCAATCTTTGCCCTGACTTCTCCCTTCTTACTTAAGGGGTTATAGGGCGTCGTTTCCAGCATCGGCCCTTTAACCAAGCCATACATATAAACATTATCGAAGAAGATAAGCCTGGCGCCGGCTTGCTGAGTAACTTGTATCAGGTTTTGCATAATAACCGGCCACTGCTGTTCCCAGATACCTGAATCATAAACCAGGCCGGCGCACATATAGATAACAGTACTACCCTGGCAAGCCTTTAGCAGCTGTTTATAATCCAACAGATCCGCTTTCTTCCATTCTATTTTTTCATCTGTAAATTTGGAAGGTCTTCTGCTTACCAGCCGAATATTCTCACCATGTGCCAGCAGTTCTCTGGTTAATGCATTTGCCGATGGTCCGCCGGCACCTAATATTGTATTCATGTCTTTTTCATTTAATGTCTGAGACAAAATTACAGTGGCAGACCCATAGTAAACGTTAACAAAAGATATGGGTTTAAAATTTTTAGGTCTCTTAGAAACCTCCTGCGGAATCAGGCATGCATTAAGGTACGTCTTCTGATACGGGAAAGCGATACTGGCGTAATTCCAAGAAAGTTTGCAATATAGTGCTGCGGAATTCGAAGTAAAACAGATCCGTTTGTTTCCAACATTTGCAGATATCGTTCCTCCGGCGTTTGCAGAATAAATGATGTGACGCGGTCTTCGTAACAGCAAAGGTAATGCTCTGCGACCAGACGACCGAAGCGTTCCATTTTACAGCCCAGTAACGGGTTTTCCAGCATAAGCTGCATATTTTGGTAAGAGATCAGTACCAACTGCGTTTCTTCCAGCGCCTGTATATAAGTAATACCGGGCTGCTGCGTCAGATAACTTTTATAGGAACTTACAAATTCATTTTCAAAACAAAAATATCCGGTGATCTCTGTTCCCTCTTTAAGGTGGTAAAACCGCACGGAGCCTCCAACAATAAAACCAAAGTGTTCGCACACTTCCCCGTTTACGGCAAAATGATCTTTCTTTTTAATCGTACAGCTACTCAAAAAAGGAATAGCCGCCTCCCATTCTTTATCAGTAAAATTAACATAAGGAACTATTCCCTGACGAAAGGCTTTCAGTTCATTTACAGAAACAGATTGATGATACTTCATCCGGTGATTGTTTGAGGTTTATGCTAAAATAACATCTGAAGACCACAAAACATATTTCTTTCCCACCATTTTATAGTAACGCCTACATTTGCTCATGAATTTAATAAAGAGGTAAGACTTGTTGTCGAAGCCAACAACAGCGTTGTACACCATACTAACCGGAAAAATGAATCAGTTAGAATCTAAGAAAAGTCATAATGATGTGAATGACGAAATGAAATACATTAAAGCTGTCAGATTGTATAATACTCCTGATGGCGGATGCGATTTTGAAATTGGTAAAATTCCGACGGTCACACCGATGGATGTGACTACATTCTGGGTTCAGAATCACGTCGATAAATATGAAAAAGCTGCTCACCCTGCACCAAGGAGACAGTATGTAGTAACGTTAAAGGGCTCTCTGGAATTCAAAGTAACCAACGGCAAGGCCTTCCTCATAGAGCCTGGCATAATCCTCATTGCGGAAGATACCACAGGCCAGGGTCACACCTGGGAGCTAATTAAAGGGGAGACTTGGGAAAGACTGTATATTCCACTCGCAGCGAATGCAGAAAATCATTTTATAGCAGACTACTGATATTGGCTGACTTCAACCCGGATTTCTGAATCCGATCTATAAATAAAATGAAAGACCGGTCTCTTACAGAGACCGGTCTTTCGTTTTATTTTTGTTCACCATCAGCTATGGCGACGGCAACTCTGGAATCTGCACATCCGTAATACAGCAACCACTTATCCTGATGATAGACCAAACCTTCAATAAACACAGTACCAGCCGGATATTGTCCGCTTTTCTCAAAAGATTCTGTCGGCACAAAGAATGGACGATCCAGCCTCTCTACAAAAACAGAAGGGTCATCTGCACTGAATAACATCTGACCGGCACAATAAGAATTGGCCGTATAGTTCGGGTCGCTGTCCTCACCAGACAAGTTCTTACCGTTATAGAGTAATACAATTCCTTTATCTGTTAAAATTGCAGGTGGGCCACATTCTGTGAGATGGCTGTCGAAATAACCTTTACGCGGAGAAACCAACTCTTTAAGCTGGCCACTTTCGTTGACAACCGGAGTCCAGTCCTTGAGGTTCTCTGAAACCGCAGCATAGACATGGTTCTCTCCCCAGTACATCCAGTATTTGCCCTGATGTTTGGTAATCACCAGTTTCCCATCTTTCAATGTAGTTAATATCGATGCAGATTTTGAAGCTATATCATGAAATTTACCGTTATAAGCGTCTTGAAAAATTGGCCCGTGTTTTTCCCAATTCACCAAATCTCTGGAAGTCGCCGCACCTAGTCTTGGCAATTTTTTGTTCCATTGTGTATAGAACATTACATAAGTGCCGTCTTCGGTAACCGCTACACGTGGATCTTCACAGCCGCCCGGCCATTCGAACTCCCGCTGATCATCTGCTTGAGGGTAAAATACAGGGGTACTTCTTCTTTTCATGGTGATTCCATCTTTACTCTCCGCCAGCCCGATTCTCGAAGTCCGGTGTCCGATACCGACTCCCGATTTATCCTCTGCCCGATAAAGCACATATACTTTTCCATCCTTTACCGCTGCTGCAGGATTAAACGTATCATTACTTTCCCAGTCTACCTTTTTCTTTTGCATCGGATCATAAAACCTGGTTTTAGCGTCCGGTGAAATAATAGGATTAACTCCCTGCGGACGTACAAAAGGACCGATAGCCCAATCCGGTAAATCCGTTAATGGTTCCTGCGCCCGGACACTGGGCTGTAATAGAAGGAAAAGACAAAAGATAGTCAGTAGTTTTTTCATGCTGGATGGTTTAAGCTGATTCTTGAACTGCAAAATAATGATTTATCATTTGTATTTTAAGAGATAAGCATCTGATTCAGAAAGCACCGCTTTATACAGAGAATCCAGCACAATAATTTTCTGCTTTTCGGCTTTGAAATAAACGGAAGCTTCTTCATTGGATTTCCCATCTATATCTGCCTTAAAGTCATGCATCCAGTCAATCATCTGCTCATCCACGCTATTCAGTTTCCCGATTAGCTGCCCAATCTGCCGCTTTTCTTTTACGGTGTCCGGCACTATTTTTTTACTGAACAGACTATCCATCTGGCGGGAAATTTTGTCAAGCTTCATTTTGCGGGAAATTGCTTTCTCACTATCTACCATCACCTGATCATGATAAGTCAAAACTTCCGTTCTGAAAGTTTTATACTCCTGACCAGACTGGCAGGCTATGCATATAAGTGTCAATGCACTAAAACGTAATATATTTCGCATAATAATAATCATTTAAAAAGGTAAAGAAACATGAACCATTACTCTGTTCCCGGCATTCACACGACCACCGGCTAAATCCTGAGCACGTACATTCTGATAATTCGCACCAAAGGAAATCTTCTTTGCTGCCACTTCAACACCGGCAACAGCGGAAAGGGAGTATCCGCCGGAAACAGCAACGTCGTACTTTTTATTTTCGACATCTTTTGCTGCACGTTCATAAAGTACACCGGCATTAGGTGCAATGGTAAGTGCATCTGCCACCCGGAATTTATAGTATACCAAAACATTCCCGGTAAATTTATTACCGTAACGGTAATCGTACTTATTTTCTGTATTCATCTTATAATTCACATTGGCATTCATACCCAAATCATTATACCGGATATCGTAAGCTGCATTTAAAGTAAAATCTGTACTTGCAGTTCCCAGCTGAAAATTATTAGGTGATTCCACCACGGCCAATCTTTCTGAAGGCTCATATTTACCTGTTGGTGCTTTCACCCCCCCACCAATCCATAAAGACTGGATAAGTAAACGTCCGGCTACCGTTGCAGACTGGTCAAACAACTTATAATAAGCCATCACGGCGACGTCTCCAAGACCATTTTTACTTCCGGTCTCTGCCTGACTTTCACGCCTGTTAAAATTATAAGGGACAAATGCGAGGATTCTGAACCTGCTTCCTACATTCCAGCCGCCCCAGACTTCCATACTTTGATAAGTCTCTTCAGAAGTTAATGGTGTCCGCTCACCAAAAGGACCTAAATGTGTAGTCAGGGACTTATGCTGATATCTCAACCCAATAAACCGCTTGTTGTATTCTGGTAAAATGCCCAGGTAATAGCTGCCAACTCCGCATCCGCAGATATCGCAGGCGAAGGCCGTTGCTGTTGTCAGAAACAACAGACACAGGCTTATCCATATTTTCTTTTTCATATTCTATATTTTTTACAGGAAGCGGCCAGGCCGCCCCTTGAATTTTTATTGTTCTGATAAACTGATATTCTTAATAAACTCCTCATCATCCAATGTTTTGAGAAATGCAAGCAGATTTTTCTGATCATCGCCGCTCAAAGGAATCCCTACCCTGCCATTCTGCCGAAGTAGCGGATCAAGATTTGGAGTAGGCTGTACCTCCGAATTATAATGTTCCAGCACGCCTGGCAGTGATAAAAACCGTCCGTCATGCATATAAGGACCAGTATAGGTTAGGTTTCGCAGAGAGGGCACTTTAAATTTATACTTGTCAGTTTCAATTAGCGTGGCCGTATATAAACCCAGATCGTTAACCGGACTAATACCTAGACCATTATTTCTGAATGCACCATCGGTAAATAATGGTTCAGCATGACAGGATGCACATTTTTCTTTAAAAAGATGATATCCATTCAGCTCGGCAGAGGTAAAACTTGCTCCTGCTTCTTTACGCATGATTTTGTCATACCTGGAATTGCTACTGATACACATGACCATAAACTGCGAAAGCGCTTTCATAAAAACCGCTGTATTAATCTCCGCAGATCCGAATGCAGATCTAAAAAGTTGCTGGTATTTTGGCATGTCACGAAGTTTACTGTATACATTTTCCAGGCTTTCGTCCATCTCCTCATGCGCTGTAATAGGTGTGACCGGCTGCAGATCAAGATCGTATACACCACCACCCCACATAAAAGCTTTATTCCAGGCAAGATTCATAATCGGAGGGGAATTTCTGGTACCCAGCCGGTCATCAATTCCGTGACTCACATCGTGTCCGTGCTGCGTGAACGCAGAAGACTGGATATGACAGGACCCGCAACTTATCGTGTTATTTCTGGACAGTCGTGGCTCATAAAAAAGTGCCCGTCCCAATTCAAACCCAGCCTTAGTTACCGGATTAGTTGCAAAATGATACGTCGGATCCGGGAAATTATCTGGTTTGTGAAACCCCAGGAACTGTTCTATTTCCTGCTTTAAGGGATTGTCCTTCTTACAAGCAGTAATGAAGATTCCCATGCACAGCAATACAAGCCAATGTTTTCTATTCATGGCCTTAATTTTCGGTATGATCATGTCTGAACATTCCTGTAAGATTGTTAGCCACCTTAGTGCTATACTCACTAAACATTACATTCGGATGCTCAGCAATCCTAAATGAGTTGGTCCCGTTAAAGACCTTCATTACATCGACAAAGAGGTGAATATTACTCTGACGGTCTTTTCTGACCCGTGCAATTCCTGCAGTCCGCAAGTCCAAAGTAACAGTCTTAATATTGTTAATAGTCGGTGCAGAATAACCTCCGAATCCACCTATATGATATTTAAATTGTTTTTTACCTGTAGGATCGCCATTTGCATCGTCAGAGATCACACTGGAATTACCCTCGAACCTGAAGAAAATATATCCTGAATTCCATCCCCAATACATTCCGCCTGAATCATGGCCGCCAGCAGCCGGGTCCAGTACTCCTGTTCTTTTATCTATAGGCATTGTACTTCTTAAACTATCTACCCCCATTGTAAAAGTCAAAGACGTATAATCACCTTCAGGAACATTTACTTTAGCAAATCGCGTTGCTTTATCAGCTCCTGAAATCATGAAATAACTACTGTCCTGATTTACCGTATAGCTCTTGCCTTCAGCGGTAGTAACCTTAATATTACTAATAAAATACTGCAGCATAGAAATAGAGAATTTCTCTCCTGCGCCATTAGTGTACGGACTACCGGTGTTGTTGACAGAGAAAGTCCGGTCGCCAACAATGTTATCAAATTCTACAGACAGCGGAGCCAGATTCTGTTCCTGGAACTCTGGAGCAGGATCGCTTTTTTTACTACATGCTGTACTTAATAACAGTGCTCCCAGCATTAGGGAATATGTGATATGATTTAAAATGGTTTTCATCTTTAATTATTTGTATTGAATACGGGCTTTAAAAGCTTTGGATTTCCGGGACATACCAGTCCCCATAGCCAATGAATATTGCCTTTACAACCGGTTTAAGGGTGAATAATAAATTGTTTTAGAATGAATAAAGCATTAATAGGCAGGGCATAAAAATCCCATATGCATAGCTAAACCCGCAGGATTAACATGCAAAAAATGAACTTTAATTAAAACCTAGGAAAATAAGGTGGGAGGGGGTACGAGTACTTCAGCATCGCGTACTGGCAAAGCTGAAGAGATTTCTGCAGAAGCACTCCTTTTCTGAGTGTAGGTTAAAGCCGGGAGGGTAACTGTTGTTTTCAGAATGCAATGTTCCTGAAAGCTTTTCTTTTGTCCGTCCTGTTCCTGCTTTTTCTCTTTTTCTTCTGCCTGCTTTAGTTTTTTTGCAAGGTAGCATTTACCATTACAATTCAACTCGGGCTTATCTCTGTTTTCACACAGTGTACTGGAAATGTACTTCTGATTCAGTTCAAAACCCGCGTAAATAAACTGGCGGCTGAATGTTGATAACATCAGGGCCGCGAGCAAAAATACCGCAATCAAGTTTCTGAATCTCATTGCCGCAAAGATATTGTTTAAAACCTTGTTTTTCCTATTCAGGACAAATTCTTTTATCCTCCCGCTGCCGGCTTAAGGGACAGGAGACTATGCTAACTTATCTTTTTTCATTGTAGACTTCAAATTCTGATATCGTAATCTGTTTACCTGAATCTTTGATTTTCACCCTCA
The DNA here is from genome assembly GCF_900112985.1 of Pedobacter antarcticus. Lineage (GTDB taxonomy): Bacteria > Bacteroidota > Bacteroidia > Sphingobacteriales > Sphingobacteriaceae > Pedobacter > Pedobacter antarcticus. Next base: position 279,160 of record NZ_FONS01000002.1, on the reverse strand, counting down.
CTTTTTCGCCTGTCACCTTATCAAATCTGTTTACTTTTACTTTTTTGCTATTCTCTCCATCATAGACTTTCTTCCAGGTCTTATTCTGATAATACTCTAAAGTATAGTTACTGAAATTAGCATCGTTCTGCGCAATAACAACGGTGTTAAAAGTTGTCGGCTTTCTGAAATCGATTTCGTACCAAGGATTCTTTACTTCTGAATTGGATACCCATGAAGAACGGAAATTATCATCGTTGGCAAAGTCCATAATATTATAATCATCACTCCAGCTGGAATTAGATGGTTTATTTTTAGCCAGGTTAGATGAAATGATTGGAGCTCCGGTCTCTGCAATTTTACCGACTGAACCCTCATTCTTCCAGATTTTACCAATCTCTTTTAACTCAGCCAAAGCATTTTCATCAATCAAACCGTTACGGTTTGGCGCAACGTTTAAAATGAAGTTACAGTTAGCATTATTTAAAGGAATCAAAGTTTCGTTAACCAGTTTCGCCGCAGATTTAACAGGCACCTGAGGAAAATCTGTTTTCCAGAACCATGCTGTGTTAATCGGCAGACAAGCAAGAGCCGGCATTTTATTGGTTTCTTTAGATACCTGTTGTCCTGCTCCCATTTCATAAGTTTTAATATCTGTATAATACAGACCTTCAGCTGGATATTTTGCACCATTTAAGTCCATTAATAAACAGTTTGGCTGCAGCTTTTTAACCAGGTGATAGATTTCTTCGAATGGAATTTCATCATACGTGATTCTTGACCAGGGCGCATCCCATCCATCGATCACCAAAGCCTCAATCGGGCCATAATTAGTTAATAATTCTGTAATCTGTTTTTTAACCATATCAATATGGTTAGGTGTAATCTCATTTGGTCTTAATTTATGGTGTGTATCCAGAATAGAGTAATAAAGCATAACCTTCAGGTCATTCTTACGGAATGCATCTACATATTCCCGTACTACATCTCTTTTAAAAGGACTGCTCTTAATACTGTAATCTGTTGTTTTAGTATCCCAGATACAGAACCCGCTATGATGTTTTGTGGTAATACAACCATATGTCATATTAGCTGCCTTTGCTGCTTTTGCCCATTGATCACAATCCAGGTCTACCGGATTAAAAAGTGAAGCAGGTGCATCTGGATCCGGCCAGTCTGCATTAGCATATGTTGGAATGTTGAAGTGAATAAACATACCGAACCTCAAGTCTACAAACTGCTGCTGTAATTGGTGCAATGGTAGTGGTTTGGAATTTACATCCTGCGCCAGTAGCGTAGTGGTGTTAAAGCCAAGTATCAATACCAGGCCCAGAATAGCTTTTTTTAACATTAAACTAGATTTTAGATTAGCAATAAACTCACAATCCTTACAGGCTGCGCTCCCACTCGTAAACATAAAGAAGTTAAATATTTAAATTTCTTGTAATATTATCCAGTTTAGATATTATTTTAGCCTATTAGAGCCATAAATCGTTTTAGTAACTTAAACCATTATAAACCCAATTACATGTCATTTAAAATTTCATTGAGATTCTTAATCTGCCTTGCCCTCACTTTTCAACTCAGCAAGGTCACAAATGCCCAGCAAAAAGACAATCTGCTGGATTATGTGAATATATTAACAGGAACCTCTTCCAGCTATGGACTGTCTACCGGTAATACCTATCCGGCTATAGCGATGCCATGGGGTATGAATTTCTGGGTTCCGCAAACGGGAAAAATGGGAGATGGATGGATCTATACTTATAACGCAGAAAAAATAAGAGGATTTAAACAAACTCACCAACCAAGCCCATGGATGAACGACTACGGTCAGTTCTCCATTATGCCGGGTACCGGAGAAGTTCAGTTCGATGAAGATAAACGGGCCAGCTGGTTTTCCCACAAATCAGAAATTGCAAGCCCCAACTATTATAGCGTCTATCTTGCTGATCACGATGTCAAAACCGAAATCACACCGACAAGCCGTGCAGCGATGTTCAGGTTCACCTTTCCCGAAACTAAGCAGGCCTATATAACCATTGATGCTTTTGATAAAGGATCTTATACTAAAATAATTAAATCTGAGAACAAAATTGTTGGCTATACAACCAGAAACAGCGGTGGTGTACCTGACAACTTCAAGAACTATTTTGTAATTGTTTTCGACAAACCATTCACCTACCAGGCAGCAGTTTCAAATGGCAATATCAATGCTGGCGGTGTGGAAAGTGAAAGTAAGCACAGTGGCGCAATAATTGGTTTTTCAACTCATAAAGGTGAGCAGGTACATGCCCGGGTCGCCTCATCTTTTATTAGTCCGGAACAGGCAGAAATAAACCTGCGGGAATTAGGTCATGACAACTTTAACCAACTGGTCAAAAAAGGTGAAAATACCTGGAACGAAGTGCTGGGCAAAATCCAGGTAGATGACCAGAATATAGACAACAAAAGAACATTCTATTCCTGCCTCTACCGTTCTTTGCTATTCCCAAGAAGCTTCTATGAAATAGATGCCACCGGAACTCCTGTTCACTACAGTCCTTACAACGGAAAAGTATTACCGGGTTACATGTTTACCGACACTGGCTTCTGGGATACTTTCAGAAGTCTTTTCCCATTTCTTAACCTCATGTATCCTTCTGAAAGTATAAAAATGCAGGAAGGATTAGCAAATGCCTACAAAGAAAGTGGCTTTATACCTGAATGGGCAAGTCCGGGACATAGAAACACAATGATTGGCAATAACTCTGCGTCTGTAGTATCAGACGCTTATCTGAAAGGGTTGAGAGGCTATGATATTCAAATTTTATGGGAAGCACTTAAGAACGGAGCAAATAATGTTCACCCGACAGTAGCTGCATCAGGACGGACAGGTTATCAGGAATACAATAAATATGGTTATATCCCTAACGATGCCGGAATTACGCAGAATGTCGCCCGTACTCTGGAATATGCTTATAATGACTGGACAATTTATAAGCTTGGCAAGGCATTAAAGCGTCCGGCACAAGAGATAGATATCTACGCGAAACGGGCAATGAACTACAAAAATGTATTTGATCCTAAATATAACCTGATGCGTGGTAAAAAGACCGACGGAAAGTTCCAGGACTATTTTAAAGCGACAGACTGGAGTAAAGATTTTACAGAAGGTAACAGCTGGCACTACAGCTGGTCAGTATTACATGATCCTCAAGGGCTAATTGACCTGATGGGTGGTAAAAAAACATTTAATCATATGCTTGATTCTGTATTTACCATGCCTGGTTCATTAGGTATGGACAGCAGAAGTATGATTCATGAAATGAGGGAAATGCAGGTGATGAATATGGGCCAATACGCACATGGCAACCAGCCTATACAACATATGATCTATCTGTACAACTACTCTGCCGAACCATGGAAAGCGCAATACTGGGCAAGGGAAGTAATGGATAAGTTATATTCCTCGGCCCCTGACGGATATTGCGGTGACGAAGACAACGGTCAGACATCGGCCTGGTACGTTTTCTCGGCCCTCGGCTTTTATCCTGTATGTCCCGGAACAGATGAATATATCACTGGCTCGCCTTTATTCAGCAAGGTAAGGCTGAACTTCGAAAACGGGAAGCAAATGACCATTAGCGCGGGTAATAACAACCGCAAAAACAGGTATATAAAATCCATGAAACTAAATGGTAAGAGCTACACTCGTAATTACCTGACCCATCAGGACCTGACTAAAGGAGGTAATATCAGTTTCGAGATGTCGGAAAAACCTGAAAAAACAAGAGGAGTAAATACAGCAGACCTGCCGTATTCATTCTCAAATGAGCTAAAGAAATAAATGCTGCTGTGTCGGTCTTACATAATTTCACATAAACAAAAAACCCGTATCTGTCAATTAGATACGGGTTTTTTGTTTATCCAACTGATAATCATGCAAAGTTGAGTCGCCGGCCATAATTAGCCAAATGTTCCACCGCAATCTCAATATATTCTTCTTTGATCATTTGCCTTTTTCTGTCATTCCAAGTTTGTATTTTCGAGAGTAGTTGTTTCTGCGAAAGTTTAGGATCCTCTGATAGGAGATAATGTATAGATGATAGTATCTCCAGCGATAACGTAGACTCAAAACCATCAATAACCTGAAAGATATTTTCAATACGCTGCTTCTGGTCATCAGAAAGAGAGGTCTTAATATAAGACTCCACCTCCGCTAATTTTTCCCAATTCAATTTTAACGGTTCAAACGGCCGGGCTTGCATTTGTTCTAACCCCGTTAGATATTTGCCATTCATCGAATACAAAACCTTTTCAACTGCCTGCGCATATGGACCGTAGGTGTAAGCAGTAAATTGCAATTTCAATTTCTCGCCACTTTCTTGTAAAAAATATGCCAACTTGTTCGCCGCAAATATACTGGCAACTTCGCCAAGTCTTTCATACCTAAACAACGCATATAGTAACATTGCACGTCCGGGAGTTAGTTCAACTTGTTTTTTTTGTTGTTCGTTTTGCAAAATCTCCTTTACTGCTTCATTAGGTTCAAACACGACAATCTCCACACCCTCAAGACCAGAAAGGTAATGATTGATCATAGGTTTGATTTTCTCCCAATTAAGCCCCCCATTTCCACAGCCCAATGGAGGTAATGCGATACTTTTGATATTACGAGTCCTGATCTCCTGTGCAAGTGCCTGTAAACCTTCCTCGATAAAACGATACTGGGATTTTTTAAACCACTGCTCCTTAGTTGGGAAATTAATAATGATCTTTTCTCCTTCCAGTGTATGCTCATTTACAATGAGCATTCTTCCAACCTTCACCAACCCTTTTTTACAAGCATCAGCATAAATCTTGAAATTCTGTGGAAACCGTTCTTTGAATTGCAGTGCAATTCCTTTTCCCATGACTCCAACCGTGTTTACTGTATTAACAAGAGCCTGTGTTTCTGCCTCCAGTAAATTGCCTGTTTTATAAATCATGTGAAATAAAATAATTGTTTAGGGTTAACAAGTACGTTAATATCCATTTTCTGAGCAGCTATTATAGCCTCTACTTCGGCTCTAACTCTCGGATTTAATACAACAATTTTGCGTATAAATTCCGGTGGGACATGATGAAGAACTAAAAATTCCGCATGCTTTTTTCTTATCCTATCTTCATCACCGTCGGCATTGGCATCTCGGAAATCGTCGGTTTTAATGGAATGCCAGTCAATATTAACATCAATATCATCAAAACTATCAAAAAATTTCGTAATCCATTTAGCTGCGTTTCCATTTGTATAACACCATCTGAACTCATCACATGCCAAATCTTCCAGTTTGAAACAAAGATAAATAATCTCACTTTGAGCTATCGGTTTAACGCCATGACCAGTTATAATATTGTAAAGCATTGGCGTACGCTTTGAAAAATAGAAAGGGACACAATCGTTAACCACATAATCAGGATAGCATTTCACCGGTCGTGTATCTCGCTGGGTGATCACATCTATACTGCCTATGGATAAGTATCCGGGAATAGTATTTGCGCCATTTTTTGAATACAATCCATGACGTAAATTATGCTCCAAATTCTGAACCGGAATAATCCTAAAAATCCATGTTTTTTTTATGTCTATCTCCATGTCTATTGTTAATCCGTTAATTCAAAGTTAAGAATTTTTAACCGTAGTGCGGAACAACAAAACGAACAACTGAGATATCCTTAAATCTCCTGATATTCAACTTTGCAATCAAATGATTCCAAAGTGATGATTGTAATTGCCTGCTATACTTCCACGGCGGAATCACCGGTCAGCGTATTCCAGATTAGCTCATAAACTTCTGTCGCTTTCAGGTTCTGAGAAATCAAACCGTTATCAGTAATCAGCACAGGATGATAGACTTTCGGTACTGCGGGGCTTCCGTGAGACCCTTTGACCAGGCTTGCATCCAATGGAATAACATCCATAATGTAGCGAAATCCCGCTTTCTTTCTCAGTAATTTATACCCTGCCCTGGCTTTAGAAGACATAAACATCTCAACCGGATCATATCCTGGTTTTTTATGAATATCAACACATCTGGCGTAATCTGGTGCCTTGGCATCATCTAACCAGAAATAATAAGTGAACCAGCTATCCGGCTCTGCAATCAGAACCAGTTCGCCTGCGCGTTCATGGGCAATCCCGTGTGCCTTTTGACCTGCTTCGTCAAGTACGGCAGCAACACCCGGCAGGCCTTCAAAAAGCAGTTTAACCTGATCCATTTTATCCGTGTCATTGAAATAAATATGAGCGATCTGATGGTCTGCAACCGCAAAAACGGCAGAGGCACCTGCATCCAACAGCTCGAGTCCGCGTTCGACACGAATCTGTAGAAAGTTATTCTCCCGCAAAACCCTGTTCACATGAACCGGGCGGCTTACAGGTGCTATTCCATATTCAGAAAGAATAATAAGCTCTACATCTTGCTGCTGCTGATAATATTCTATCAGTCTTTTTAACACCAGGTCAATTTCCCCGAGCTCCTGTTTTATATTCACAAAGTCGGGCCCGAACTTCTGCAGGCAATAATCAAGATGAGGCAGATAAATGAGTGTTAAGGTTGGATTATAACGCTGGTCTGTAAGGATAGATGCCTCTGCAATCCAGGCAGTAGATTTTATATTGGCTCCTGGCCCCCAGAAACTAAATAGAGGGAAAGTTCCCAATTTTTCCTGTAACTCGTCCCGCAACGATGCAGGAGCAGAATAACAATCCGGCATCTTTCTGCCGTCGGCCAGATAGTTAGGCCGGGGTGTTACAGAATAGTCGGCGTTGGAATACATATTGTACCACCAGAACATATTGGAACAAGTAAAATCAGGATTTTCGCGTTTAGCTCTATCCCATATTTTCTCTGCAAGCACCAGTTTATTTGATTGCTTCCAGAACTTAATTTCGGCGTCAGTGCGGTCATACCAGCCATTACCGACAACACCATGCTCCTCTGGCAATTTACCTGTCAAATAAGTAGACTGCACGGCGGTAGTAACTGCAGGCAGCATTGGTTCAATAACCGACACATTTCTTGTCTTTACATAATTATTTAGAAATGGGGTAAACTCCCCGATCAAACCGGATGATAAGCCTACCACATCAATAACTACTGTCTTTTTCATAGTTGATCGATTTGATTAATTACCCAGTTCAGTTCTTTACTTATAGAGGTACTTATTGGTAGTTTAATTGCTTCCGGCAGTACCTCCCAGGTATAAGTTTCCACCTCCAGATGATTCGTGAACTGATATTCCTTCTGAAGTTTCAGTACCTCCATGATATCACTTTGTGTGGTCTGAAGAACATTTATATTGGACAGCGCAACGGGAACATGAAAATGCGCGCGCCATTCTCTGACATCGGCATGGTCAAAATCGGCCAGTGCTTCCGGCAGATCCGGATAACGCAAAAGCGTACCATCTTCTTTTACCGCGACTACCTGATGCAGATAAGTTGGCTCATTAAACTCCGCGAAACTATTTTTGATCGCCTGGCGTTCTTCAATACCAGTCTTCAGGTTAGCTTTAAGTGCTGCACTGATTTGTATTTTGCCTACCCGCAAATCTTTTGCTTTCAATGCAGCAATCATCTCCCGATGGTTTTCATAACCGATGGAAAAATGACAGACATCATAGCATAAACAAAGATGCTTTTTAAGCAACGATTCCGCCTCTGCTGCAGAAACCTGAAATTCGGCTATGATTTCCGGAATTCCCAAAACCAGCAGTTCCTGTTCAAACCATGCTATATATTCCAAACCGGTTTCAATGATGCCATCTGGTTCAGGTTCTAAATCCAGATGAAGATATTTTCCGGTTTGCCGGCCGATATAAACTAAAGTTTTCAGCACAGCTATAATATTCAGCGTCGCCGCTTTACTCGCTGCTTTCAGGTCCTCCTGTGTTTTAAACCAGTGACGGTAACTTAGTGGTGAAGTAGAGATCCCGCGTTCCTGTTCATCTGGTAATAAGCGGCTCAGAATTTTGAACAGGCGGATGGTATATTCCCTGCGTTCTGCAGATGTCCAGTCTGGTGTATGCACATCGGCTTTCACTACTGTATGATGAAATTCGCCATAAGGAAAACCGTTCATTGTAAAAACGTAGGCATTCTGCGCTTTCAGCCAGGCAATAAAAGCCGCTAGTTTATCTTCGTTTTGAAGCTCCAGGCTCGCCGAATGAGAAAGCCTTAGACCAATACCCAATGGGGTTTCTGCTGATACAGACTGTTTGATTTCGGGGTAATGTTGCTGTAGAATCTCAAAATCTTCTGCCCAGTTCTTACCCGCATGAATATTTGTGCAATAGGTTAAATGTCCTAGTTGAGTTTTCATTTTAAAGGGATAAAGATTGTGGTTGCCTGGTAAACTCCATGACATAGTTACTTGCGGCAATCAATAGATCGGAGTCAATCTGATGGACCTCCTGCCCTTTACCGATATCAGAAAGAAGCGTAATGGTTAACTCCCCACCTAAATGTTCCTGAAATTCAGCCAGGCCTTTCAATACCGGAGCATTTAGATCTTGTATCTGAATCAAAGGGTGGGTAAGTTCGAAGAAGACCTGTAATACGTTTAAAATCCGCTGCAGCTTTTCTTCGGTTATCAAACCAATCAGATAGGAATAGGTGCTATCAAGTGCAATCCCCATCGCAACTGCTTCGCCATGGAGAATACTGAAGTGACTCAGCTGCTCTATTTTATGTGCGGCCCAATGACCAAAGTCCAATGGTCTGGACGAACCCATTTCAAAAGGATCGGCACTGGAGATATGGGCAAGATGCAATGCAGCACAACGCTTAATAAGCACATTCATTTGCTTACTATTCCTTTCAGCTAAAGACGAGGCGTGAGCTTCCAGCCATTCAAAAAATGCTTCATCTTTAATCAGCGCTACCTTAACCGCTTCAGAAATACCCGCATAATAATCTCTGTCAGTTAGGCTCAGTAAAAACTCAGCGTCATTGAATACTGCTGCGGGCGGAGAAAATGTTCCGGTAAAATTCTTCTTTCCTTTAAAATTGATCCCATTTTTAACACCGACACCGGAATCATTCTGTGAAAGTACCGTAGTGGGAATCCTGATATGTTTTACACCACGATGTGATACAGCAGCTGCATAACCAACCAGGTCAAGTACCGCTCCTCCTCCAATCGCTGCGATATAGGAATGCCGGTCAATACCGTAGGTATCAACTGCGGCGATCAGTTTTTCAAAAAGCTCCGGATTATTTTTAGCAGCTTCTCCTCCGGGAATAATCAGGATGTCTTCAACAAGCTGAATTTCCTGATATACTTTAAAATATTCCTTAATGGAAGCCTTCAGGTCAGGGTGTGCAATCGCGACACCTTCATCCACAACAAAAAGGATCTTACGGCGGATTTTAGCGGGCACACTTAAAATAAAATTAGCAAGTGTGAAATTGTCAGGTTTAAAGAGTGAGGTCGTAAAAAATACTTTATAGTCAAATTTTACGCTGAAAGATTGTTCTAAATATTCCATAATTAATTCAAATTAGGTAACGGCAAATAATTTACTCAGGCCCATTGAAAGCGGCAAAAGAAGGACTATGCATAATGCTACCTGCCAGTTACCGAAAGCAGCCGACCAGGTGGCGTCGAGCAGAATCAAAGCTATTACACCAGCTTTGACCGCTTTACCGATATTTCTCCCTTCCGGGTTCCTGAAAGCTGCAAGCAAAGGCCTGTAGATCATTAAGCCGAACGGCACAATAAATACGAGTATCAGTAGAAAATAATGCTGTGCAACTGCTACATACAGCAGACAGCTGATAACCACCAAGTATAACAAGGCGGCAAATACCATTGTCTTTTTACTACCGCCATGAACTTCACCGCGGCTGATCATGGTAATTGCGAAGATATAAACCACCGGAATTAATGCTAAAAACCACCAATCTGCCAGACCGGTCGTCAAAATACTCATACCTAATAGTAAATTAAGCCCGCGGCAAATACCCATATTCAGCGGCCCCAGGATAAAATGATGTTTCAGCCATTTATTATAGGTTAGGCAGGCAATTACTATCGCAATAGCAAGCAGAATGGAAACCGGCTGATAAAGTCCCGCAGCAAATATTCCTCCAGCGAAACAGACGGACCCAAAAATTATGGCTGCTCTCAACGGTATTAACCCTGAAGGAATAGGTCGTTCCGGTCTTTCGACCCGGTCAAGTTCTGCATCAAAAACGTCGTTAAATATAATACCGCCGCTATATAAGCCTATAGTAGAAAGACAGATGAGCAAAACTGGCCATAAATCTACCTGTACCAGAAAATATCCGGATATAACCATTCCTGCCAGTACATCAGCTACAGCAGTAATTACATTTGCGGGCCGGGTTAAACGCAGATATCCCAGAAGTTTCTCCATTTTTCCGGAATTAAGAGATAATGATAGAATTTTTATCGATCCTTGGTTGCTGCCCACCTCTTAAGATAGAGTTGCTGGCGAACTTTTGTGCCTGATCAACCGGCTGCAGCTGTTCAAAATCTTTTTCATCTATTTGTCCGCTTTGTGCGAAAGCTGTAATTGCATTGCGGTACGTAACCAGTTCTATATCGGCCAGGCTGATTCCCGACCTTTTCATTAAAGCAGCAGATTTAGGCACTGCAAGCGGATCACTGATACCCCAGTCGGCAGCAGAATTGATCATGATGCGTTCAGAACCATATTGCTTCACAATTTCCACCATACGTTCATTACCCATCTTCGTAAATGGATAGATCGTAAAGGCCGCCCAGAAGCCTCTGTCCAGTACTTCTTTCACCGTTTCTTCATTATTATGATCGATGATTATGCTGTATGGATCCAGTCCCTGCTCCAGCGCAATATCCATACTCCGCGTTGTACCATTTTTCTTGTCCCTGTGCGGCGTATGGATCTGTACCGGCAAACCAGCTTCTTTAGCTAGTTCCAGTTGCAGACGGAAATACTTTTCTTCCGCAGGAGTCTGGTCATCAAAGCCAATTTCACCAATCCCTACTACGCCTTCTTTAAATATAAAATGCGGCAGGATTTCCATGACCTGTTCGGCAAGTTTTTCATTATTCGCCTCCCTGGAATTTAGCCCGATTGTGCAATAATGCTTAATGCCAAACTGTGATGAGCGGAACCTTTCCCAGCCAATTAAGCTGCTGTAATAGTCGGTAAAGCTATCCACTCCGGTCCTGGGCTGACCTAGCCAGAAAGCGGGTTCAATAAGTGCAACTACTCCCGCATCTGCCATGGCCTGGTAGTCATCTGTAGTTCGCGACGTCATATGTACATGGGGATCAAAAAATTTCATCCCGCTGATCTCACTTAAATCAAGGCTGCTTTGCTGTACAGACCCTGCTATTCTTTCTTTTATATTTTCATTACAACACATAGTCAAATTCTATTTGGTTATTAATAAATCAGGGTGTATATACCGGGCTGAACTATACGCCCGGCTGCAACCCGCTCCTCTATATAGTCTTTCAGCGTTGATTGGAGAACAGAATTATTTCTTTCTTTGAGCCCAATGATCGCTTCCACGTTTTTTTCTGTAAAGAACGCCTTCAGAACCATCTGATTCCATGACGCTTCCGGCAGAAAAGCCGCAGGATAAGGATTGCCATACATTATAGCTTCCAGCACAATGCCAATATTGCTGCGTATTCCTTCTTCGCACCGGGCAATCCATTGCGTAGAATGTTCTAGAAAAGGTAAAGCCGTATAAAGGGCAACCAGTTCGTTCATCTCTGCAGCGGTAAACAATCCTGAGATCTTTCGCAGATACAGCTCTGCTCCCACATCCTTAATGCGCATTATTAAGGCTATTCTGCAAAGCGTCGCTACAGACCAGTTACTGGGGTCGCATCCTGGTACTAAGCTGCCGATCGCCTCTATTTCGGGTGCATCGCGATCCAACTGTATTTTTGGGGCATATCTGGAAACCTGCGCAAAAGTCATACTAAGCTGGACAGCCCCTTCTTCCTGCTCAATAAGTGCCGATTTCGTACTGATCCACTCAAAGGATTGAGCAGATAAACACCTGTTCAACAACTGATTGATTAAATTTTTAAGTGTGTATTTGTTTTGACCTGTTATTAAATTCATAGCTTTCCGTTAATGAATAAAATAATTCAGCAGCAGTGCAGCACTGATAATCAGCAGACCGAAAAATTCCCTTGCTTTTTCAATATAAGGCTTAGTCGCCTGCATACTCTCCACCAGGCTGGGCTTTCCGTATTTAATGACCCAGTCTTTAACACCATCTTTACTAAAAAACAGGACTACTGCATAGACCAGGTAAAAAGTTACTGCAACCAAATACAGGTTAGGGTAGACATAGTGGAAGGCAGCTAATCCGCAGGCGACAGCAGCAACCATATAGATTGGCACCCAGAGCCAGGAATCATTATCATTAAGATTTACGTAAGCAAACAGGAGAAAGGCAATACAAAAGACGATGTTCAATATACTTAACAGCAGGTCCATAAATATTCATTTGGTTAAGGCTCGTAAGAAACAGATAATTCCTTGTATCTAAATTAACTGTGTGTAACAAATAATATACACGGTGGAATAATCTGCTTAAAAAACAAAATCCGATTGCAGAAAATCCAGTGCCTGGCACCACCGTTTTTCCACAATCAGATTAAGCATTTTAGGATTTATCTTTAGAGTTGTTTAATCTTAATACTTCTGTAGGATACTTTATTTCCATGATCCTGGATAAGGATATGTCCCTGTGGAGCCATTCCAAAATCTTTCCAGTCTTTGTATTTGCTAGCAGCAACTAGTGCTTTGAATTCTGCTGAACCTCTTGTATAAGTTACCACTTTAAACCCGTTAAGCCAATGTTCAACCCTGTTATCGGGATAAACGCGGATCAATCCCTGGTTCCACTCTCCGATCTTGTGGATCGCATTTCTATCTTTTTTACCGGTAATCAGGTCATACAACGAAGCCAGTGTACGGTTTCCGTCACGTCCTAATTTTGCATCAGGGTGCTTCTCGTCATCCAGAACCTGGTACTCCAAACCAATAGCTGAACCCTGACTTTGTTCTTTCAAGGTTACAAAATACTTAATACCACTATTGGCCCCTTCGGTTAGTTTAAAATCAAATTTAAGCTCAAATGCTTTATACTGCTTTTCTGTAACAATATCGCCGCCATTAGTAGATTCCGCTCCATTTGATTCCTGTACAGTTAATTCTCCGTTGGAGATTGTCCACCCTGTTTCAGGAAATTTCGTTTTATTAGCTCCTATCCATCCTTTAGCTGTTTTTCCGTCCCACAGCAATCCATAACCCTGCGCTTTTTCTTGTGCAGAAACTGAATTCGGAACCAGGTTAACTACATAAATATCATCAATCTTTGAGGGTACAAGATTTGCAGTCTGAATACGAATATTACGCCAGCGAATCTCAGTTCCTGGTTTCTGGTCACCATAAATCCCATGCACCTGCAAAGCGATAAAGCCTTTTAATGTCATTGCATCTACGACATTAGCTGCAGGCACACCATTAATCCAGGTACGGATCGAACTACCGATACATTCTATCCTGTATTTATTCCATTCTGACTTTTTAAAAGCCGTCTGAGCTTTAGGGTTAATATTAAGTGGATACAACCACCCTCTTCTGGCTTCATCATAAATACCACCGCTCCAGGCACGGTCAGAAGGATCTACTTCCACCTGATATCCATGTACACGGCCATCCTGATAATCTGCGGTACTTTCACTTCTTATCTGTATACCGGAATTCATGGAGTTGTCTACCAGCAACTCCAGCTCGAGAATAAAATCGCCATACTTTTCTTTAGTTGTCAAAAAAGAATTCGGCTCCTTAGGCACAGTAGTTCCTATAATTTCCCCATTTTTTACTTCATATTTTGCTTTTCCGTTCAGTTGTTCCCAACCTGTCAGGTCTTTACCGTTAAAAAGCGATTTCCATACTGGTTTTTGCTGTGCAGTGACACTGCCGGAATAGCAGAACATGGCAACAACTAAAAATTTCGAGATATTCATATTTACATTTGATTAGGTAATACAATTTATTAATTAATGCGGCTCAGTTCTTCAACTGTGAAGGCTTTATCCCTGCCTTTATATAGATTACGAATGGCCGTAACTTCGCTTTCAGTCACTTTATATGCTTTATTCTGCCAAGAATTCCGGATATAATTCAGCAACTCGGCAATATCCTTATCATGAAACTCTTCAGTGGCCCCAATGCCGGGCATATCGGCCATAATCTCAGGTTTGGTATACAAATGTCCATTTACGGGTACTGGACCCGTCAGGCCAAAAAGTACAATTGGAATTAATTTGTCTTTATTACCATTAACCCATTCCGATTTATTCAGCGGCGGTGCCAGCGATTTTATTCCGTTCCCATCTGGTCCGTGGCAGGTCTGACAAGTAGATTTATAGATCAATACTCCTTTTGGATAACGCGCTTCGATAACCTTCGGATCTTTATTAAGCAACTCGTTTGCCTTATTTAAAGCAACCTTGGCCAACTGTGTATTAATAGCCAGGTTCGTATCCGGATACTTTTTTAATAATTCTGTGTGGAAGGCGGCCTCTTTATCTTTCAGGTTACTTACAATTGCACCAGCTACATATTTATCATTGGCGTATAATTTAATCAGCGCCTGGGTCAGATCTGAAGCGGCTTTAGGGTTTAAAGGCTGAATGAATTGTACTAAAAACCCAATATAAGGTGCAGCACGTTTGTCGCCGATTAAGGCTTTTTCATTTAAAGCAGCGATATAAGCACCGGAATTCTGCTTATTAATAACCGATGGAATTACACTCAATCCCTGCATCCTGATTGCCCAGGAATCAGACTTAACTGCTGCCAGAACTTCTTCGGTTGTCAATTCATGTAAACCCTCCAATGTCCAGAGCGCATGTACAGCCTGCAATTTGTTTGATGAGCCCAGTGCTTTCTGTAAAGCAGGTACGACATCTTTATTTTTACGGTCAATCAGCATTTGCTGTGCTTTATCACGAATCCATCCATTCGGATCTGCCAGTGCTGCGACTAACTGCTGCGGGTCCTGCGGCATGGTTTTCATTACTGGATTGGCACCCTCAGGTACGATTCTGTAGATTCTTCCGCAAACCAGCGGCAAAGTGAGATTACGTTCTTTGATCTCATTTTTCAAATATGGCGTGAGATAGGTCTTATGCTGGATAATACCTCTGTACATATCCAGGACATACAAAGCGCCATCAGGACCATCATTCAGGTTAACCGGCCTAAATCGCTCGTCCACACTGGATAAAAACTCTTTTCCCTGATAAGCTTGTTCTCCGCTTACGATGTAACCATCTTCCTGTTTTAAAATATTACGCTTAATCAGGTTGGCCGAAGGTTCAGCTACAAAGCCGTTCTGTACATAGGCTTCCCCAAATAAATTGCCCCTGTAAATCAGTGGTCCGCAGGCAGCAGTAAAATTCACCAATCTCTGGTTACTGTCCAGAATACCTTCCATATAACCACGGTTTACACCAGGTGTAGCATGAGCCGGATAAACCCTGTTATCTGGTACTACAGCCACATTATAACCCGCAATTTCTTTCTGATTCGGATTTTGCGATCCTAATCCAGGTGTGAAATAATCTCCAAGGATATTGGCAGAATTGTGGTTATAATACAGTCTTCCGGAGTTGTCCTGAGAAACGCCCCACTGTCCCCGGAAATGTGTACTTTCTTTTTTCCATTGATCTCCGACTTTACGATATCGCGTACTCGATTTAGCATTATAAATCCAGTTGTCCATTGCTCTGAGCAGGCCATTCGGCTGATGTTCAACATTACCGTCATCTGCATAAGTACTGTCCACCAAAGTCTTTTTACCTGCTTTATCGCCCTTAATTTCATAATACCATAAATACGGAGGCTCAGCTACGAGCGCTCCGTTTTCTATCAGACAAATGGCCCGCGGCAATTGCAGCGAATCCAGAAATATTTTGCGGTTATCTGCAACCCCATCGTGATCGGTGTCTTCAAGGATTACTATTTTTCCACTTGGAGCATCTTCTCCTGTACCAAGCGTATCCGGCATAAAACCGTTCATTTCCACGACCCACATCCGGCCACGGTCATCAAAAGTCATGGCTACGGGCGCACTGACCAATGGCTCTGAAGCTGCTAGTTTCACCTCAAAACCCTTTTCAACCTCCATTTTCTTCAGGGAAGCTTCTGCGGACATTTCATCATTTTTACACTGATAAAACAGGCTGCTGATGCAAAGTACTGAACAAAGCAGCAGGCCTTTTCTCCATTTCGATTTTCGGTTAGGTTGTTGTAAATAGCTCATTGTATTAAAATATATATTTGGTATGGAATCCAGAATTCAAATTAGCGACAATTTCTAATAAATTGGTATTTACCGCTTAATAGCCTGGATTTTGTTTCAAGGTAATTTTACCATCTTTAAAACTGTTCTCAACAGCTTGCTGGGGGATGGGGATAACAGCATCAGGCGCACGTGTATAGTTTGCTCCGGAAACAAATCCTCTCAAAGTAGACTCGTACTGAAGATAACCATTCAATTCATCCAGATCTGTTGTCTGATCTTCTGCGCCAAATCTTATTGCATCATAAGCTCTGTGTCCTTCCAGACCTAACTCCAGCGTACGCTCAAAGAAAACAGCTTTTAAAGCATTGGTTTTACTATCGAACGGAAAAGTTCCTGCGCTATACAAGCCAATTTTATAATTAGCCGCCGGTACACCATTCCTCAGGACCCAGTTCTCAGGATCAGCTGTGTTATTTACCATACGATTACGAACCATATTTACATATTCCATCGCCTTAGCCTCACTTCCGATCCGCGCCTCTACTTCTGCTGCCAATAATAAGACATCTGCATAACGAATAATATCAATATTCAGGTTATTGTATGGCGTTCCCGGTGCGGTATCAACGCCTTCCCGAGATTTCAATGTAAAGAATTTCTTACTGATATATGGCCCACCATAAGCCTGATCGCGAATCCAGGCCTTTCCTGGCATTAAACCATAATCAAGATAAGGAATACCACGGCGTCCAACTGTCCAGTCCAGCCTTGGGTCGATCAAACCTGCGTCAGGTGTAAATGGTGCAGTAGATTCAATTCCATCATCATTTTTCACGAAGGCGGCATTACGCGCAGTGTGATTAAAGATAGGCAGTCCATTCGCATCTACTCTGAATTTATTTACAAACCATTGGGAGGGGTTGAAATAAGCATATCCGCGTCCTAAAGTCGGGCCATCACTAGCCTGCAAACCTGTAAAAAGTGTCTCCAAATTTGCGTTTGCCCAATTATTTGTACTTCCGTCATTGACAGAATGCTGAACCTGGAAGACAGATTCAGGCCCGTTCTCTTTCTGTGTATTGAAATTATCATGATAATTTGGATTCAGCGCATATTTTTGCCCCTTCACATTTACACCATTAGCAATCAAGTCGTCGAATTCTACCTTCGCCAGCGTATAATTCGCATCATCCCCTTCATTACCCATATAGACCAGAGTTTTGGCATAATATGCCTTTGCCGCCCATTTATTCGGTCTGCCGAAATCAGCTTGTGTCTGCGGAAGATTATCCACTGCATATTTGAAATCCGCAGCAATTTTTGGCCAGATATCAATGAAGTTACCACCATCATCAGTGTTGGATACTTTTGGATCATTCAGACTTTCTACGTCCAGCCATGGCGTATTCTTGAATACCCTTTTCATCATAAAATGATAATGAGCTCTTAAAAATTTAGCTTCCGCTTCGATGTTTTTAGCATCCTGCGGATCCAGACCTTCTACCTGGGGAAGGTACTTTAACACCAAATTTGTGCGGGCGATTGCATCTGCAAAATGATTGAAAAACAAAAGTACCGAGCTGTTACTTGTATTCACTTCGAAACGTTGTATTTGAGACATTTGAGGCTGCACACCATTCCCGGAACCCCTGTTGGCTTCGCCCCCGCGAATACTGCCAAACAGGGCCTGAGCCGGCGTCCTCTCTAAGCCTTCGGTACCATTCAGCGAGGAGTAAGCACCAACTAATGCTTTTCGGATCCCATCAGGTGTTTTAAGGACACTTTCGGGGAAGGAACCAACCGGCCCCTGCTCTATGAAGTCCTTACTGCAGGAAAAGAACATACTGCAGCAGATCATTATAAATATTATCGATTGAGACTTTTTCATAAAATTATTTTTTGTTTTTCAAAAATTAGAATCCTACACTTATACCAAATAAAACCTGTTTCGGCGTCGGTAAAGTATTGGCAATTACACCCATAGAAGTATCAACATCACCATTTAATCCTGCATCCGGATCCAGTACTGTCGCTTTAGAAACAGTAAATAAGTTCTGCGCCTGAACGTAGACTCTCACTTTTTCCATCTTCAGTCTGCTTACCAGCCGGGTTGGAAGTGTATAACCTACCTGCACAGTTTTTAAACGTAGATAAGAGGCGTCTTCCAGGTAGTAATCTGTCACATTTGAATTCGAATAAGTATCCAGAACATTCAGCTTAGGCAGTTTAGCATTATTACCCAATTCCGGTGTCCATGATTCCTTAAGCATTCTTTCACTTCTGTTAAACTGAAAAGTATTGAAGTCGGTATTGAAACGGCTCAGGTTAAAGATTTGACCACCTTTACTGTAAAATAAAAAGGCTGTAAAATCAAAGTTTTTATATCCCGCCGACAGATTCAGACTGCTTTGGAAATCTGGATGAGGGCTACCGAGAATGGTTCGGTCCAGTGCATTAATAATTCCATCTCCATTCACATCTTTGATCTTCCAGTTTCCTACTTCTGCAGGGATCCATGGTGTAGTGGTACCGTTCGGATTGTATTTTGCATTAAAAACATCTACATCTGCCTGGGAATTATAAAATCCGTCCAGCTTATAGCCATAGAAAGATCCTATCGGCTGTCCAACCATAGTAATACTCGGACTTCCGTTCAAACGCGTCGATTCACCGATTATAGTTGCTAAAGGATTATCCATAACTCGGGTAACCTCGTTTTTGTATTTAGAGAAAGTTAAAGCTACATCATAGGTGAAACCAGACTTAAATTCACCGTTCTTAGAAATTCCCAGGTCGATTCCCCTGTTTCGCATGTCTCCTGCATTAAGAAAAGGCTGTACCGCCATCGTACCGGTAACTGGAGCCTGATTTCGAACCAGCAGATCTTTCGTATTCTTCTGATAAACCTCTACTGTAAAGTTCACCGTTCCGTTAAACATAGATGCATCCAAACCAATATTTGTAGTGGTATTCTGCTCCCATTTGGCATTGGGATTACCTACACTGCCCAAAGTATAACTGTCATTTGCGACAGACTGTGCGCCTGTAAGCGGATAGCCCTGTCCTAAGCTGGATACATAAACATTGTATTGATTTTCATTTGGCAGACCGCTTTGATTGCCGATAATACCATAACTACCACGTAGCTTCAGGTCCGTCAGGAATTTAACGTCTTTCATAAACTCCTCAGAACTAATTCTCCAACCCGCTGCGACTGCAGGAAAATATCCTACGCGATTGTTTTTTGAGAACTTGGATGATTCATCACGACGTACTGTCGCATTCAACAGATATTTTCCGGCATACGAATAATCTACTCTGGAAAACATGGAATATAAAGTACTTCTTCTGAATCCTCCTGAATTGGTCTGCGCACCAACCCCTGCATTAATAATCTGGAAATTCGGATCATCTTCCAGATTCAGGGCTAAGCCTAACCGTTGAGCAAACAGATCTTCAGCATACGATTTAATCGCTTCTGTACCTACCAGGACTTTTAAATCATGCTTTTCTTTAAATGTTGTTGCATAGGTCAGGGTATTTGACCAGGTCCAGGTATTACTGAAATTCTTTCTGTTTGAAATGGAATTTGTCGCCGTGTTCTCCGCGTGTTCATAGGTAACCGGATTTACATCTTTCGCATTTCTGGCAGAATAATCTATACCAAATGATGTCCTTGCGGTTAACCCTTTAATGATATCTACTTCTGTATAAACATTACCGAAAATACCGTAGTTTTCTGTGTTATCGAAACGGTTCCGGTAAGATTCTGTGATTGGATTCCGTCCCGGATCATTAGTAGAAACCAGCTGTGGCGCTGCACTACTTGCCGGGTTGCCCATAATATCATAAACAGGAATCAATGGTTGCATTACCCAGGCAGCGCGCGGGCCTGCCCCATCGGGGCTGCTATTTCCACTCATTTTACTATATGAAATCTGGATGTTTTCACCAAACCTGATGTTTTCCTTAATTTTGAAATTGGAATTTGCCCTTAAGGTATAACGGTCGAAAGTATTGGTTTTAGCCGCAGTATTTTCACGTGTCATATAATTTAAACTCAGCGCATAATTCCCATTATCCGATCCACCTGTCGCACCTACTTGTATATTGCTGATCGGCGCAGGATTATAAACTTCATCAAACCAATCTGTATCTGCAGATCTGACAATCTGGTGTGTCCTCAGATTATAATTAGCTGGGTTCGTCAGAGATGCAAATAAGGCTGGGTCACTGGTTCTCATTTTCTCCAGTGCTGCACCTCCGATACGTGATCCGTTGTTGTTAACTAAGATAAACTCAGGAATTACTGGCCTGGCACCTGACCCGTACTGGTCATGCTTCCAGCTCGCACCGCCCGGCTGATAAGCAGGGTTACCGGTTGAGGCATAGGCCCCCTCCATTTGTTTCCAGTATAAATCTCCCATCTGCTGGGCATTCAGTAACTTCGGGAAGCTGCCCGAACTCACATAGTTTATACCTGTATAAGCATCTACCGATACTTTCGCAGCACCGGATTTTCCTTTTTTCGTTGTAATAATAACAACTCCATTGGCGGCCCGGGCTCCGTAAATAGAAGCAGATGCTGCATCTTTTAGTACCTGTACGGATGCAATATCATTAGGATTCAGATTGTCGATTGCAGAAGTTGTACTCCCTGCCCTTGAACCTGCAGTTGCTGTATTGGGTGAAACAGGAACTCCATCAATTACGTAGAGTGGTTCGGAACCTGTAAAGGACCCAAATCCACGAATACGTACTTTAGCACCTCCATCCAGGCTACCGTCACCACTTACCGTTACACCTGGTGAGCGTCCTTGCAGCTGACTGGTTACGTTTCCGGTGGGTGTAGACTGCAGATCGGCAGCATTAACTATGCTCACAGAGCCCAGAATATCTTTCTTTTGTTCTGTCGTATAACCTGTTACCACAACCTCGTTCAGATTGCCGACATCTTCCAGTATTTTAACATCCAGAGCTGTTTTTGTACCGACAGTGACTTCCTGAGCAATATAACCTATATAAGAGAAGACCAATATGCTGTTTGGTTGGGCAGCGATACTAAACTTACCGTTCATATCTGTTATAGTTCCGGTTTTAGACCCCTTGATAACCACGCTTACGCCCGGAACTGGTTGGCCACTGCCATCTCTGACGACTCCGGTAACCGGAGTCTGAATATAGAAGCCGCCTGGGTTTGCCGCCCTTACCTGCCCTGTAAATGCTGCTGATATACCTATAATAAATAGGGCAGACATTAAAGGGGATATCGCAACCTTAGTTACTTTAAACCGTTTTAAAGGCTTTTTTAAATTTAGATTCATACATTAAGTTTATTCGGTTTGAGATTAAGAGCGGGTGAGGTGTGGTTTGGAGATCCGGAAAGCACGGAAGAAGAGATTTTGATCGCAGAAGGCGTCGAAATTCCGTCATAGCAAGCATATTAGCTTCAAGGTATAATACCCCTGAAATTCCTTCCTTTTGCATATTTATATCAGCTTATATTTGGTTATTGCAATTGTCTGCAAACGATTGCATATACATAATTATATAAAAATTTCAGAATAACAAAATTATTGAGCACTTATTTATGTGTCCTGTAATCAGCTAATTATTAACGTAACTGATATTAGATTAACATAAAAAACATTAGTTCAGCCAAATCAATCTACAGCGTACATTATGAAGCATGATCAATTTGTGTAACTTTATTTTTATATTTGAATAATGATCGTTTTGAGAACGATTGCATAAATATGAAAAAGCAACAGCAAGTCACCATTAAAGACATAGCCCTGGAAGTAGGGATGTCTGTATCCTCTGTATCCCGAGCCTTAAGTGATCATCCCCATATTAGTGAAGAAACCAAACTTAAAGTAAAAAATGCAGCTGAAAAGCTGGGTTACAGGTATAATGCACTTGCTGCAGCGCTCAGAAGCAGCCGGTCTAAAACCATCGGCCTTATCGTTCCCCGCATCTCCATGTCTTTCCAGGCTGCAGTGATTACCGCCATTCAGAATAAGCTGCACACAGATGGTTATAATTTGATGATATTTCAATCAAATGAATCGCCTGAGCTGGAGAAAACCTTAGTTAAATTATTGATGGCCACACAGGTAGAAGGTTTGATTGTCTCTACCACGCTCTATACTAAAGATTATTCTGTCTTCGATAAAAGTGCTGTAGGTGGTGTGCCGGTTGTATTTTATGACCGGGTGCCTATTGACAAAGCCTGCCATAAAATTGTCGGCGATGAATTTAGTGGTGGTTATCAGGTAACGAAGCATTTAGTGGAACAGGGATGCAAACGGATCGCGCATATCAGCGGGCCACTTAGCTGTAGTATCTACCTGCAACGTCTGAATGGTTATAAAGAGGCTCTTAATGAATTTCAGATTCCTTATGATGAAAACCTGGTCTTTTTCCACGAATTAAACAAAGAAAACACCCTGCAGAGCTGCGAAACCTTATTTAAAAACGAACAGGTTCCTGACGCAATTTTTGCCTGTAATGATACTGCAGCACTGGCCGTACTGGAATTTGCCAGAGTAAATGGGATTTCTGTTCCGAAAGACCTTAAAGTGTCCGGTTACGCGAATGATAGCCGTACTGAAATTTCCAGACCCGAGATTACATCGGTGGAACAGTTTCCGCATCTGATGGGCGAAGGCGTCGCTAAATTGATTATGGATCTTATTCATAATCAAGACAATCAACGCAGTTTTCTTTCGCTCACTACACCGGTTGAACTGATTAAAAGAACATCAACGTTTTCGGAGCTATCTTCATAAAGAAACGAAATTTTGTTCCCGATTCTTTTTGATATGCTAATTATTTTACATAATTATGCGTATGCAATCGTTTGCAGTATCTTATGAATACCTGGAATCTGCAAAAGACCCGCATCCATATTGACCAAATATAAAGCTATGAACAAAAGAATCACTAAGGCCGGGATAATTGGGTCCGGTTTTGCCGCACGATTCCACTATGACGCACTTAAACGGGTGTTTAGTACCCAGGTTGAAGTCGCCGGTGCCTATTCTACCGGCACTGAAGAGTTACAACAATTCGCAGAAAAACGGGAAATCAAAGCCTATACAAATCTCGAAGAGCTCATTGATGATTGCGATGTCCTGCACGTCTGTACTCCCCCGGTATCACATGAGCCACTCGTTATAGCTATTCTGGCAAAAAACAAGCATGTTATCGTAGAAAAACCTTTTACCGGTTATTTTGGTGACGGCACTGCAAATTTTAACGGCGATCTGTTTCCAAGGGAAACCGGTCTCTCCCATACTTTAGAAAGCCTGAAGAGAATGCTCGATGCGGAAAAAGCAAGCAGCGGCAAAATCATGTATGCTGAGAACTGGGTTTATGCCCCCGCCATTCAAAAAGAAAGAGAACTACTCGAAAAAACAGGTGCGCAAATCCTTTGGATGCTGGGTGAGCAGTCTCATTCGGGGTCTCATTCATTAGCCTACGGACAATGGAAATACTCTGGCGGAGGCTCTATGGTCGGTAAAGGGTGTCATCCGATCACTGCTGCTATTTATCTGAAACACGTGGAAGGCAGGGTCCGCAATGGAAACCCAATCCGACCGAAAACAGTTTCTTCACGTACACATGCAATAACACGTATGCCGGGTTATCAGGACCAGGGTCATTTGCAAACTACTTATAAGGATATAGAAGACCTGGCAATGGTACATATTGTTTTTGAAGACGGGACTGTTGCTAATCTGTTTGCCAGCGAACTTGTACTGGGTGGTGTCAAAAACCGGCTGGAAGTAAACACCAATAATCACAGGACGATTTGCAATATTGCCCCAAATGATGCCATGCAGGCATATACACCGAATGGTACTAATTTTAAGGATGTTTATGTTGTAGAAAAAACTGAAACCAAAGAAGGCTGGTCCTCAATCTCTCCAGACGAAGGATGGTTTAATGGTTATCAGCATGAGATGGATGCTTTCTACCGGTCTGCAGTATATGGAACGCCTATAGAAAGTAACAGCAGTCTCGCCGCCGATGTAATGGCTACCATTTATGCAGGTTACGTATCTGCAGAACGTAAAGGTGCAGAAGTCACAATTACAGCTTTGTAATCATCTTTTATCCTTAAATACAGCAACATATCATGGAAAAAGTTAAAACTGGAAATTATCGTTGGGTAGTCTGCGCCTTACTGTTCTTTGCCACAACTATTAATTATATTGACAGACAGGTAATTGGTTTACTCAAGCCAACCCTGGAGAAAGAATTTCACTGGACCGAAGCCGACTATGGTTATATCGTCATGGTCTTTGCCGGTATGTATGCGCTGGGTTATGTGCTCTTCGGCAGTTTTATCGACAAAGTGGGTTCAAAAATCGGCTACGGAGTTTCTGTACTCGTATGGAGCATTGCCGCTATTCTGCATGCTTTTGTAAAAGGCACCGTAGGTTTTGGTTTTGTAAGAGGTCTTTTAGGACTGGCAGAATCAGGTAATTTCCCTGCAGGTGTAAAGGCCGTCGCCGAGTGGTTCCCTAAAAGAGAGCGGGCATTGGCCACGGGTATTTTCAATTCCGGAACCAGTATAGGAGCGGTAATAGCCCCGATAATAGTGCCCTGGCTTCTGGGTTTATACGGCTGGCAGGAAGCTTTTGTGATCACCGGGGCAATCGGGTTTATCTGGTTAATATTCTGGTGGATATTCTACGAAATCCCGACAAAACAAAAACGCCTTAAACAACCCGAACTGGATTATATCCTGAGTGACAATGAAGCAATAGAGGAAAACCCGGTCAAGCTAAAATGGGGTCAATTACTCCGCCTGAAACAAACATGGGTTTTTATAGTAGGAAAAGTGCTCACAGACCCAATCTGGTGGTTCTTCTTGTTCTGGCTTCCTTCTTATTTTGCAGATACCTTCGCCCTGGATCTAACCAAACCGAGTTTGCAGCTTGCCGTTGTTTACGCTGCAACAACCCTGGGTAGTATTGGAGGGGGATATTTGTCTTCTTACTTCATTAAAATCGGCTGGCCGGTACTAAAAGCCCGTAAAACAACGCTTCTAATCGTCGCTATTGTTGTTACGCCGATATTTCTGGTCCGTATGATGGACGATATCTGGGTCGTGGTAGGAATTATTAGTCTGGTTACCGCAGCCCATCAGGCCTGGAGCGCAAATATCTTCACCATTGTATCGGATATGTTCCCGAAAAATGCAGTGAGCACGGTAGTTGGAATCGGAGGTATGTCCGGTTCTATTGCATCTACACTTTTTCCAATCTTTGTAGGAACGCTTTTAGCTTATTATAAAGGTTTGGGCAATATCACAGCGGGCTATAACATTCTATTTATTATTAGCGGCTGCGCCTACTTTTTAGCCTGGGCCATTATTCAGCTACTCACCAGAAATATGAAACCAATTGAAAATTTAAACCCTTAATCAACGAAATATGGACTTCGGATCGTTAAAAGATAAAGTAATAGTGGTCACTGGCGGAACCGGAATTCTTGGTGAATCCTTCGTGAATTGTATTCACGCCATGGGCGGAACAGTTGTAATCATTGGAAGAAACAGCGAAATTGCGAATCAAAGAGCTGAAAAAATTAACGCTGAGGGCGGGAATGCAATGGCCGTTGTGGCCGATGTGATGGACATGGAAAGCCTGGAATCAGCAAAAAAAGTTATCCTGGAAAAATACGGTCATATAGACGGGCTGGTCAATGCAGCAGGAGGCAATATGGCCGGAGCAGTTATAGAGCCCGAAGACAACTTGTTTAGCCTGGATCTGGAGGCTTTCAGTAAAGTACTGAATCTTAATTTATTAGGTACAGTACAAGCAACCCAGGTATTCGGAGAAGAAATTGCTAAAGCGAAAAGTGGAAGTATTGTAAATATCTCATCCATGACCTCGCAAAGGGCTATCACGAAAGTAATGGGCTACAGTATTGCGAAAGCAGCGCTGGATTCCTATACCAAATGGTTTGCCGTAGAACTCTCTAACAGATATGGTGATAAGCTGCGTATGAATGCTATAGCACCTGGCTTTTTTATCACAGAACAGAACAGAAGATTGCTGACGCTCCCTGACCAAAGCTATACAGAAAGAGGTAAATTAGTGATTAAACAAACGCCGTTTAAAAGATTTGGTCAACCTGACGAATTAGAAGGTGCATTGATCTGGCTCTTAAGTGATGCCTCTAAGTTTGTAACGGGGACGGTAATTAATGTTGATGGTGGTTTTGCTGCATTTGGCGGCGTATAAAATAGATTAATATGAGTTTGGAACAAACCTGGAGGTGGTATGGACCACAAGACCCGGTATCATTGAGTGATGTTAGACAGGCAGGTGCTACAGGAATAGTAACTGCTCTGCATCATCTTAAAAACGGAGAAATCTGGACAAAGGAAGAAATTCTGCAAAGACAGGAACTGATTAAGACTGCTGGTTTAAACTGGTCGGTCGTTGAAAGTGTCCCGGTACATGAGGACATTAAAACAAGAACCGGAAATTTCCGCCAGTATATCGAAAACTATAAAACATCTTTGCTGAACCTGGGGGCATGTGGTATTAATATCGTTTGTTATAATTTCATGCCCGTACTGGACTGGACCCGTACAGACCTGGATTATCTGATGCCAGATGGATCTACAGCTTTACGTTTCGAGGCGGCTGCATTTGCTGCATTTGAATTGTTCCTGCTGAAAAGACCCGGCGCGGCAATCAGCTATACAGCGCAGCAGAAAAAAAGTGCAGAAGACTGGATTAAAAGTAAATCGGATGCCGAA
The DNA here is from genome assembly GCF_900112985.1 of Pedobacter antarcticus. Classification (GTDB taxonomy): domain Bacteria; phylum Bacteroidota; class Bacteroidia; order Sphingobacteriales; family Sphingobacteriaceae; genus Pedobacter; species Pedobacter antarcticus. The sequence continues at coordinate 252,080 of NZ_FONS01000002.1, read as the reverse complement.
CAGCAGTTACTGGTCAAAAACATAATTGCAGGTCTGCCAGGATCCGAAGAAGGTTATACTTTAACCGAATTCCTGACCGTTTTGCAGGGTTATGATAAAATTAGCCCGGAAATACTGCGTGATAATCTCATTTCATTCCTGAAGGAAGTTGTTCCAGCAGCCGAACAGGCAGGTGTACTGCTCTGCATTCACCCGGATGACCCACCTTATCCTATCCTGGGTCTACCGCGCGTAGTAAGCACGGAAGCAGACATTCAGGCAATTTACGAGGCTGTTCCTTCGCCCAACAATGGTCTGACTTTCTGCACCGGTTCTTTCGGTGTAAGGGAAGACAACGATTTGCCGGGTATGGTGAAACGCCTGGGTGAAAGAATACATTTTATTCACCTCAGAAGCACCAGCAGAGATGAGCAAGGCAATTTTCATGAAGCTAATCACCTGGATGGCGATGTTGATATGTATGCAGTAATGAAAGCTTTACTCGAACAGCAGCAGGACCGGATCGCAGCAGGCCGGACTGATACCCGCATGCCATTCAGACCAGACCATGGACATAAAATGCTGGATGACCTGCATAAGAAAACAAACCCGGGATATTCTGCTATCGGACGCTTAAGAGGTCTGGCAGAATTACGAGGCCTGGAACTGGCTATTAGCCGTCAGCTCAAGTCATAAGACAACGGATTTCATTAAAGCTCAAGAAAAATCAAATGAAAGAATTTTTAGATGATAACTTTTTATTAAAGACCAAAACTGCGCAAAGGTTATATCATGAATATGCCAGCCACATGCCTATTATAGATTACCACTGTCATCTGCCGCAGCAAGATATCGCGAAAGACACACGTTATGGCAATCTAACCCAGATCTGGTTATATGGCGACCATTATAAATGGCGTGCCCTGCGTGCAAACGGCGTAGACGAAGCTTATGTCACGGGTAATAAAACAGATTACGAAAAATTCGAAAAATGGGCAGAGACCGTGCCCTATACACTGAGAAACCCTTTATATCACTGGACTCATCTCGAGTTAAAAAGATACTTCGACTGTAAGGAAATCTTGTCTCCGGACACAGCGAAACATATTTATGAAAGCTGCACTGAAAAGCTGCAGTCCCCTGAATTTTCAGCAAAGAGCTTGCTGCTGAAAATGAATGTGGAACAGGTTTGCACAACGGATGATCCGCTGGATGATCTGGCATACCATCAGCAACTAAAAAAAGAAGGGTTTAAAATTGGCGTAGCTCCTGCATTCAGACCAGATAAATCAATGAATGCAGACGACCTCACGGCGCTGAATGCCTATATAGATAAACTGGAAGCAGTCAGTAATATTTCCATAACGGACTACGATACCTATCTGAAAGCACTTAAATCGCGTCATGATTATTTTGCAGCTAATGACTGTACGGTTTCGGATCATGGTCTGGAGCAGATTTATGCTGAAGATTATACAGACAGCGAGATCAGCAATATTTTTATTAAGATTCGCAGCCAGCAAAGTTTATCGTCTTCAGAAAAACTCAAGTTCAAGTCTGCTATGCTCTTCCAGTTTGCCCTTTGGGACCACGAAAAGGGTTGGGTGCAGCAATATCATTTAGGTGCCCTACGCAATAACAATCTCCGTGCATTGCGTCAGCTCGGTCCAGATACAGGCTGGGATTCAATCGGTGATTTCAGTCAGGCAAGTGCATTATCCAGGTTCCTGGGTAAACTGGATCTGGATAACCGTCTTGCCAAAACGATTATCTATAATTTAAATCCCTCGGATAATGCGATGATCGCTGCAATGATTGGAAACTTTAATGATGGCTCTGTAGCAGGCAAGGTCCAATTTGGTTCTGCCTGGTGGTTTAATGATCAGAAAGACGGTATGATTGACCAGCTCAATGTCTTATCGAACATGGGTTTGCTGAGTAAACTGGTTGGTATGCTAACCGATTCCCGCAGTTTCCTTTCCTTTCCGCGTCATGAGTATTTCAGAAGAATTTTATGCAATCTCTTTGGCGACGATGTGGAAAACGGTGAATTGCCGAACGACATCGCCTGGATCGGTAAAATTGTACAGGATATTTGCTATTACAATGCTAAAAATTATTTTAACTTCCGGGCAGGCAATCCGTCGTCTTAAATATGGTTAATATCTTAAATATGATTGAATTTGATCCTGCTGGAAAAGGGGTCCTATGTTTCGGAGAGCTCCTACTCAGAATGAGTCCGGATGCCGGTGGAACATGGCTGAATACTCATCAGCTACCCTGCTTTTTAGGAGGTGCAGAGCTAAATGTAGCGACCGCTCTGTCTCTATGGGAAATTCCTGTGACCTATTTTACTGCTTTACCCGATAATATCCTGGCCGAACAATTGAAGAATTCAATTGCAGGCAAGGGAATTGGAACCGATAAAATTCTGGCTCAGGGTGAGCGTGTAGGTATTTACTATCTTCCACAAGGAACGGATGTTAAAAATGCAGGTGTCATCTACGACCGTGCAAATTCATCGTTTGCAACGCTTCAGCCCGGCACTATAGACTGGTCTGCGGTCTTTAAAGGAGTTTCCTGGTTTCATTTCAGTGCTATTTGTCCTGCAGTGAGCGCATCTGCTGCCGAAGTTTGTCTGGAAGCTTTAAAATATGCTTCTGCAAATGGAATCTTCATTTCACTTGACCTTAATTACAGGGCCAAACTCTGGCAATATGGCAAACAGCCGGCAGATATTATGCCTGGACTTGCTGCATACTGCGATCTGATTATGGGTAATATCTGGGCAGCAGAACGGATGTTAGATATTCCGATTCCTCTGGATTTTCAGGATAAGACGAAGGCGGAATATCTTAGCCAAGCAGAACTAAGTTCAAGGGAAATCCGCAGGCAATTTCCGAAATGCAAAGTAATCGCCAATACCTTCCGCTTTGATGCGGGAGAGAAAGGTGTGAAATATTTTACCAGTCTGCATACCGCAAATGGTTCCTATCATTCGGCCACTTACCAGACTGAAGAAATTGTAGATAAGGTAGGCAGCGGTGACTGCTTTATGGCAGGCCTGATCTACAGCATCAATCAACAAAAACCAGCGCAGGAAAGCCTTGACTTCGCAACCGCAGCTGCCTTTAACAAATTGTTTATAGCCAGCGATGCAACAAGCACTAGGGCTGCCGACATTTACGATTCAATTCTTCCTCATGAAAAAAAATAAAGAAGCTATTTTAGCTACGCTTAAACAACAGGGCTTATTGCCGCTATATTATCTGGAGAGTCAGGAAGAGTCAGCTGCAATACTTCAGGCAATGTACAATGCAGGGGTAAGAATAGTAGAATATACAAACCGCGGACATGCGGCATTGAAAAACTTCAGCTACCTGTCCGGCCTTGCAAAGCGTGAAATGCCAGATTTGCATCTGGGTATCGGCACCATCAAAACTCCGCAGGATGCCGAAGCGTTTATTAACGCAGGCGCAGATTTTATCGTTTCACCAATAGTAAGCGCCGAGGTTGCATCTGTAGTGAATGCTGCTGGCCTGCTATGGGTTCCCGGCTGTATGACACCTACTGAAATCCATTTAGCACAGCAAAATGAGGCTATGCTCATTAAATTATTTCCTGCAAATGTCCTGGGTACGGGTTTTATGTCTGCCATTAAAGAATTATTCCCAGGCCAGCTATTTATTCCTACCGGCGGTGTAGATACCACACAGGAAAACATCACTTCCTGGTTTCAGGCCGGTGTCTGTGCGGTAGGAATGGGAAGTAAACTGATCACAAAAGAAATCACCGCCAATAAAAATTATAGTTTACTGGAACAGCAAACCAAAGTGCTCCTGGAGCTGATTGGCAACTGCAGGTAAAACTTTTAATCTGCCCATATCAAGGTGTTGGTTGTGTCTTGGTCGGGTTTCGTTGTTAGTTGACCCGATTTTACACCGGGGTTGACCCAAGGTTGACCCGAATAAGCTATTGTTTTATCGTGTCAACCTTAAACTCCATTTATGAGTTTAACATCCAAATAAAAACGGGTGCCCGAAGGACACCCGCCGTAATAAAAATCGGTTCAACTAATATCCGTCGTTCTGCTATGCCTGGCGATGTTTTGCATCATCCCCTTAAAGATAAAAGCATGAAAAGGTAATACTGAATACCAATATAATCTGCCTGATATGCCCAGCGGCCGGAAGGTTGCCGTCTGCCGGAAGATATTCTGCTCATCTATCCTGAATTCCAGCCATGCTTCTCCGGGAAGCTTCATCTCCGCATATAATAATAAACGTCTGTCTTTTTTATCTGCCAGAATCACTCTCCAGAAGTCAATTACACTGCCAGTGGAAAGTGTATCGAGGTTTGTTCTTCCACGCTGCAGTCCAACTCCCCCAAATAATTTATCGAGAAACCCGCGAATACCCCAAAGCCAATCGGCATAGTACCAACCGGTTGAACCGCCAATAGACCAGATATTATGCAATACTAGCTCGGGATTATCTACTTTCATAGATCTGAAGTCTTTAAAACATCCTTCCTGAGGGACTTCAATCAATTTCTTAAAGCTGTTTTCATAAGTGCTGCTGTTCATTGCGTCACGCCAGCTAGAGATCACCTGATTTTGCTCAATTTTACCGAATGCGAGTTGAATTGACTGCTCGTAGGTCATGGGTTCTATACCTAGTTTTTGCTGCAGATCATTCGGCCGCGCCACAACATCAACTTTCATACTATCTACTAAACTGCTAGCCAATGGATAAGAGGTTGAGGTTACAAAATATAGCCAGTACGATGAAAGTCTCGGAGTCATTACCGGAACAGTAAAAATCTTCCTTTTAAGCCCCCTCGCCTTCGCAAAGCGCATCAGCATGTCTTTATAAGTGAGGATTTCCGGCCCATAAATATCATAAGCCCTATTAAATGTATAATCTTGCATCAGTACGCCTTCCAAAAAACTCAACACGTCACGTATACCTATCGGCTGGCAACGGGTATTGAGCCATTTTGGAGCGACCATCACAGGAAGCTTTTCCACCAGATCACGGATAATTTCAAAACTGGCACTTCCTGATCCTACAATAATTCCAGCACGTAATGTGGTTAACGAATAAGTACCGGAGGCCAATGCTTCTTCGACATTCAACTGCGATTGCAGATGTTTAGATAACTCCTGGCTGTTAACAATACCACTTAAGAAAATCACCTGCTTTACCTGCGTAAGGCTCATACTTTCTTTAAAATTTCTGGCCGTCAATAATTCCGACTCAGAAAAGTCTCCTTTTTTACCGGACATCGAATGCATCAGGTAATAAGCCACATCAATATCTGCGGGTATATTCTCCAAACTCTCTTTCTTCATGAAATCTACTTCGATAACTTCCAGATCAAATCCGGCATATTTTTCGAGATCAAAACGGCTTTTATCCCTTACGCAGCAAATAAGCTGATGTTTATGATCCAATAGAACCGGCAGTAATCTCTGAGCAATGTAACCGGTGGCACCTGTAATAAGTATTTTCATGGATACGGGATTAATATAGAACAACAACGTAACACATGATCAATTACGTTTGTTCTGAGGGGTGGTACCGGTATTTTGCTGCACATCTTCCCGATACGGGTATAGTTTCTGATGACCTGTATATTTTTCCTCACATTTATCTCTACATTGGTCATGAACACTCTGGCATTGCCATCCGGATCTCTAACTATTGATCTTTCTCTAGTTGCTTTTTCGCCGATTCTGTCTTTAGCATGACCAAATTCGTGAGCTAAACCGATCTGTGCTGGTCTTCCTTTTGAGCCGTCAGCATTAGTAATTAATTTACCAGGATCATTTGGATCAAAAGCGATTTCCGAGCCACTTCCGCCCTTTTTTTTGTCAAAGGCGGCATCAATATCACTGATTCAACCAGCCTGATGAGGAAGACCGCACAGTGTTCTTTAAGATCATTGACACCATGCTTGCCAAAAAGAAGTTCAAGGATTTTTCAACAACAACATCAGTATTATAATCAACAAAATAAGTTGCGCTGTTTTGTCCTCCTTTCGCCAAAAGCGAAGGCAAGCAGTTTTTTTAGATCAGTCCAGCCGAAGGTGGTCTGAACGTATTTTTCAAAGGACTGAAATCTGCTTTAAAAACATCCAATTCAAAAAAATGCCCTTCGGTATCTAGGTTAACTGAAATAAAAACGGGTACCAAATCTGCATCAAATAAATCTGCGGTCGCCAGTTCTCTTGAAAAAAGTCTATTGTCCTCCCCTTCTACAACCACCCGTAAACTTCCCATCCTTCCGTCCTCCATTTCTTCAACGACCAATTCTTCCAATATATCAATTATAGATGCCCCTTCATCAGTATCCTTTATCATCCAGGTTATTAAAGCAACTTCTTCGGGATTTAATTTTCTTCTCAACATATTCTTATCATCTTGGCGGCTTAATTGAGCACAACGTTTATTGTGCCGTTAGGCAATTTAATCCTGCTATAGTCAATTCTTACGCCATTTACATTAACAGTCCCTGTAATTCTCACATTAACCTTATATGACGATCCAGGCTTCAAATTCGTTAAAATAGTCTTTTTAACTTTTTCAACTTTAGTCCAGCCACCTCTAAATGCCTTGTAGCATGAGAAACTTGATTGGGTATTTCAGGATTACCAAACTGAATAACAGACTCTTTATTTACAAATTTTGGAATATAAGTCTTTACTTTTCCTGGAAATGTTTCCGCAAAACCTCTGCAAACAGCTTAAATTCAATAAAACCAAGCATGAACTTGTTTAACTTCAACATGCTTTCATTCATAGAATTTAGCGATGCAGCTTCTTCGGAAGCAAGGTCTTGTGTTTTTTATTCAGCTGTCTCAGGCTTTTTCCTTTTCTTATCATCGTCTTGACTTTGTGAAGAAAATTGACATTTCAGTTGGCCAAACATAGCTTGTGCATCTTCACCAATATATCTAGTACCAGCATTGATTTCCTCAACAGCCATTCCATCAGGATCTGTAAATCTGATTGGATTATTCATGGCATAATTAGGCTTGTTCAAAGGGAAATGATTCCGGGAAAGCCTGTTCTTAATCTGTCGCCTAAGCAGCAGGTGACTGTAACGCTTAGCGCTAAATAAGTAAGCCGTCTTAAAAAACGACTTACTTATTTTAATGTATAACCAAAACTACCGCTGAATTATATATCCCTGACTATCAACCACACAGGGTTTTGGACTATAGCCGTCAAGAATAGGACTTTTCCATTTTACCGCCCCTGTATTTTCATCAAGTGCATAAAAATTTCGAGTTCCGCTACCGTTAACGAAAATCAAACCATCCGCAACAGTAGACCTAGACCCATTTGGGATTATTCGCTCAGCCCATATATTTGCCCCTTCTTTTGCATTGAACGCATTGAAGTTTCCGTCGTCTGATGAAATAAACACTTTATTGTTGCTAACTGTTGCATCAGAATACATTCCCCGCTCACTTGACTTATCCCACCTGAGCTTACCCGTCTTTTCATCAATAGCATATAGCATACCTTTTATCGAAGATTCTGCATTAAAAAGGACGGTTCCCCCCGCTATATAGACCAACCCATCTGACACGACCGGACGAGACCCCTCAAGAGAACGCCCAGTGTAATATGTCCATTTAAGAAGTCCATTTATAGCGTAAAGAGCATACAAATTGCCATCCCTGCTCCCAATAAATAATATATTGTTCTTAATAACAGGGCTTGAATGCCCCATTAGTCCCCCAGTAGCATAATTCCACATGAGTTTTCCAGATTTTGCATTTAGCGCATATATGTAGTTGTCATTGCCACCGAAAAACACAAGTCCATTATTTACCAACGGACTTGAACTCACGCCCGAACCCGTTTTATATTTCCACAATAGCCTTCCGTCTTTTGCATCCAGGGCATAAAAATAACTATCGTTACTTCCAAAATACAAAATCCCATCAGCAATTGCGGGACTTGATTCAATACCGAAATTTGTTGGATATTTCCATTTCACTCCACCCGTTTCAGAATTAAAAGCATACATATTTCCACCATCATCACCTGTATAGACAATTCCATCATGTAGTAGCGGATCAGAGTAGCTGAAACCTTCAGTTCCTTTATACTTCCAGATCTCACTTCCATCGACCGAGCTAATGGCGTAAAAATTATTATTGCTGCTTCCAATATAAATTACGCTTTTCAGTTCAGCAATTTCAGTTATTGGATGCTCGACCTGCTCCTTCTTACACGAAAATCCAAATACTGAGACGATAAAGATAAGTGCGGTAAATGTAGACTTGAAGTCAATATTCTTTTTCATTCTGAAATATAACACTTTACAACTTAAAATATCGTAGTTTTTTTGAAATAAATTTTCCTCAAAAATACCATGAATTTCAAAATACGGCCTTTAACCAAATTTAACGCGCCTTTACGGACCGTAATAAAACAAAAGTCAGGAGCGAAGTTAATTTATGATAGCCTAAGTATGCCCCTTTCTTCATAGGAAAGTCGACACCAAAATTGTCCCCGTAATCGAATTCTTGACCCGAGTTCTAAAAACAAATAGTAGATCCATATGCAACCGGCCCTCACATATTCATTCTTAGTTCGCTGGCACCGGTAATATTAATTAGATAAAGGCCACCAGTCTTTTCTTTTCATAGTCATCAAACATCCCTACAAAGGAATTTTCGACGTGAATAAAATGGAATCCCCGGAATTTCTACGGCTTTTCCGGAATTCCGCCGGAATCAAAGGAATCATCGGAAAAATCTTATTCACAGCTCTTTAAGCAATATACATTTGTATCAGAAATCAGTTCATGATTCGATTAGCTATCGGACCAATTGTAAAAAACAGATTTCACACAGAGATGAAATGCGGGAATTAGCAACCGGCCAGGGAAGCAGTTATTAGTTCCCGCATAGATTCTCACACTTCCCTAAAATTTCAGAAGCGCTTCTGATTTGCAACCGTAGCAACCCCCGCGATAGGATTCGCGGGGAACTACATAGTATCTCATTCTTAAATTTTAGATTATGTTTTCTTTCATATTTGCCTTACTAATGGGATTGGCATGCCCTTCACATACAAACACAAATAACGGTAATACAAATGGTACAACGCCTCCATACAGCACCTTCGATACCGGAGGCGAAAATGGGCAGCTACCGCCTCCTAAAAAGAACTAAAAAAGGAAACGGTGGCTTTTGCCACCGTTTCCTTTTTTAGTTAATGTTTAATAAAATAACCATAGCGTTTTCTATCATAATTATCAAATAATATCTAAGTAAAATAAATAGCCAAATTTATTTTTTATTTTAGTGAAAAATAAATCAATTGAAAGCTCTCTCTTTCTTATCGCTTCTGATGTTCCTCATTCTTTCTTGTGAAAAACCATCCAAAGTGGAAAGAAAATTGGATAATATTTTTTATGATCGCGCTTTTGATTATCGAGAAGACAATAAACCTGACAGCGCCTTCCTCTACTTCAATAGAGCCAAAGATATATTTCAACAACAAAAAGACAGTTTTGGAATTGGAAAATGCTTGGTAAACATGGCGATAATTTCCACAGATAAAGGAGATTATTATGGTGGACAGGAAATTTCATTAAATGCTGTTTCATACCTTAACTCCAATAATGAAGCAAGTTTGGTTTATATAAAATCTAATTTTAACAATCTTGGTATTTCTTCATTCAACCTAAAAAACTATACTCAGGCAATTGAGTTTTATCAAAAATCTTTACTTTTCACAAAAGACACAGCTGCTATATTAGTGATCAAGAATAATATAGCAAATGCTTATAGAAAGAAAAAACAGTATCAAAAATCAATAGATATCTATCAGGATATTTTAAGACAACCAATTAACAAACAGGAATTCGCAAGAACTTTATCAAATTTTGCTTTTACAAAATGGCTTCAAAACCCACACTATGACGCAAAAAGAGATTTATTAAAAGCACTACACATTCGCGAAAAAGAAAATAATAGTTGGGGTCAAAATGCCAGCTACTCGCATTTATCAGACTATTATAGTATAATCCAACCGGATTCGGCTCTCGAATATGCAACTAAGATGAATATCGTTGCTAATAGATTAAATAGTCCGGACGACCGAATAGAATCTTTAGAAAAGCTTATAAAGCTTAGCACACCAGTTGACACAAAACGATATTTTGGACTTTATCAGAAATTGAATGATAGTATACAAACTTCCCGCAATACTGCCAAGAATCAGTTTGCGCTGATTAGATATGATGCGGAAAAAAATAAAGCAGATAACCTTAAACTTCAAAAAGACAATACTGAAAAAAAATTTCAGATAATAAAACAAAGAATATTACTATTTACTGTTTTATTTATAACGCTTACAATATCTGTCGTCAGCATTCTTTGGTATAAAAAAAGAAAACAGAGACTGGAACTGGAGGCCGAAAATTCCATTCGTAATAGTCAACTGAAAATATCGAAAAAAGTTCATGATGTTGTGGCAAATGGTTTATATAGGGTGATGACTGAAATCGAAAATCAGGACATTATTAACAAAGAGCATGTGCTGGATAAGATCGAGGATCTCTACGAAAAATCACGGGATATTTCCTATGATAAGCCTGAACCCGTATACAACCATTTTCACGAGAAAATATCCGCGTTATTATTAGCTTTTGCCACTGAGCATACATTAATAGCAATCGCCGGTAATACCCCAGAATTGTGGGAGAAAGTAAGTTCGAAGAACAAATTTGAAATTGAGCATATCCTTCAGGAACTCATGGTAAATATGAAAAAGCATAGTAAAGCAAGCAACGTGGTTGTAAAGTTTGAGGAGTTACGAGATCAATTCTTCATCCATTACACCGACAATGGCATAGGTCTTCCAAAGGAGATGCAATTTAAAAATGGCTTAACAAATACGGGAAACCGTATTAAGAGCATTCATGGAGAAATTACCTTTGACACTAAAGTAGAAAGAGGATTAAAGATTCAACTTTCCTGCCCCGTTTCTTAAATTAATAAATGATGTTCAAAAGAGTATTAATAGCTGAAGACCATGAAAGTGCAAGTATTTCTGTGCGAAAGACTTTAGAAGATTTAGGAATAACAGATACAGAATACACGTACTACTGCGACGACGCATTGACACAAATCAGAAAAAGCATATTAGGTGATCAACCATTCGACCTACTGATTACCGACTTATCGTTTGAGGAAGATCATCGTGCTCAAAATATTGCAGGGGGAATGGATCTGATCAATGCAGCAAAGGCAATACAGCCCAATTTAAAGGTTATTGTGTTTTCAGCAGAGAGTAAGGCTTCTGTCATTGACAAACTTTTTAAAGAGCTCGGAATAAACGGTTATGTACGTAAAGCCAGAAACGACGCAAAAGATTTGAGGATAGCCATAGATACAATTTATAAGAATAAAATACATCTTTCTGCAGACCTGAGGAGAAATGTGAAAGAAAAGAATGCTTATGAATTTACAGCCTTTGATATCACAATAATCTCCCTCCTCTCACAAGGAACCCTTCAAAAAGACATCCCCGTCTACCTGCAAGTTAATGCGATCAAGCCATCCGGCTCAAGCAGTGTCGAAAAACGACTCAATACTATGAAAGAGGTATTAGGATTTTCCAAGAATGAGCAATTAGTTGCGTATTGTAAAGACTTTGGTATTATATAAATTATCTCTTTCAGCAACTGCTTGTACTCCATTTCCGACTGGGATAAAAATTACGTAAGCCACTATCAACCAAAAGATAATAAATATCAAATTCCCTTTAATTTTTCTTTTTAAGACCGCTCTGGTTTACGGTTTACCGTAAAAAAAAAGCCTTATACGTATATATTTTTGTTAGCGACATTTTAATAAAAATGTCGCTAACAAAATACTAATAGAAATACGTACAAGATGGCATGGAGTTACAGAAGACGGATTAAAATCATTCCTGGAGTACATTTGAATTTCAGCAAGAGCGGGATCAGTACCTCTATCGGGATTAAGGGTTCAAATATAACATTTGGGAAAAAAGGTACATATATAAACACCGGTATACCAACATTGGGTATTTATAACCGCCAGAAGTTACTAGACCAAAAAAAAACCTCCCTTCACCGCCAACACCCGGTCAATCAGACGACAATATTTTTAGCACAGATATACAAGAAATCACGAGCCAAAATATGCAGGGTATAAAGGAAGCTATTCTGATGTCGGCCCAGCAGAGGAAAGAACTAAAAAATGACCAGCTAAAAATCAGAGGAACCATTCGAAACTCCAGGTTAAAATTGGCTGCAAGCTATATCTTTTTATATGGACTGATTAAAAAATCTATCCCTCAAAATATAAGAACCGATATTAAAAACCAACAGGAAGCTACCAGCCAGCTTCTAATCCAAATAGAGAATTGCTATGTAAAGCTGGAAACAGAATTTGAGATTGAGATTAGCGAAAAGTATAAAACCTTGTTCTGCACCTTTACACAATTAATTCTTTCGAACAGAATCTGGGACGTAACAAGTGCCTTTTATCAAGACCGGGTAGCGGCGCGCTCGTCAGCCAACACGCTGTTAAAAAAACGGGAAGTAAAGTTTGCCATCAAATCACTTCCGGATATTAAATCAAATTTTGAGGCGCTTTACTTTCAAAATGCAAATGGCGCCGATTTATACATCTATCCTGGTTTTATTGTCATGTACTCTTCAGAGTCAAACTTTGCCCTCATTGGGATCGATGAAGTGGATTTTAGCCACGGATTCGTCCGGTTTACAGAAACAGAAAGTGTACCTGGTGATTCCATAATTATCGATCAGACATGGCTTAAGGTTAATAAAAATGGAAGTCCAGACAGACGTTTCAAAGGAAACTATCAAATTCCAATTGTCAAATACGGAAAGATAAGATTACAAACGACCACTGGCCTAAATGAGGAATACCAATTCAGCAATTATGATTTCACAGCACAGTTTGGACATGCCTTCTCAGCATATCAAAGTGTCATCAGATCGATCAAACAATCAAAACCACAATAAACGAGAATAATCATGAGACTATGGAACTAAAATTAAAACTAGAGCAGCTACACCAGCGAGTAAATGGTTTGAAGGAACAAATAAAAACTGAAGAGGCTACAAAGAATGCTTTTGTGATGCCTTTCATACAGATTTTGGGTTATGACATTTTTAATCCTACGGAAGTTGTCCCGGAGCACATCTGCGATATAGGCACAAAAAAAGGAGAAAAAGTAGATTATGTTATTAGAAAAAATGACGAACCTATTCTGATTTTCGAGTGCAAGCATTGGAAGGAAAATGCAGATGCGCATAACTCTCAGCTCCACCGATATTACCATGTATCAAAAGCAAGATTTGGCGTTTTGACAAATGGTACTATTTACAATTTCTATGCGGATCTGGAAAAACCAAATATAATGGATGAGAAACCTTTTCTAACGATTGATATCGAAGACCTGAAAGATAGCTCCATAAAAATTCTTGAAAGCTTCACAAAAAATGCGTACAACCTTGAAAGTATACTGGATTCAGCTGAAGGGCTGAAATACATTAAAGCTATACGAAAAGAATTTGAAAAGGAAATAGAAACTCCCTCGGACGAATTAGTCAAGTTATTGGTAAATAGGTTTTTTGATAAGACATTAACCGCTAACCGTATGATTTCTTTCAAAGAGTATACTAAAAAAGCACTGTCGGTATCTATTAATGAATCTATCAGTTATCGTTTAAAATCTGCGTTAGATATTAATGAAAAAATACAGAATCGAGAGGAAAGCAAAGTCATTCCTATTGATGACATTCAGGAAATTTCTAAGATAATCACTACCGAAGAAGAGCTGGACGCCTTTCAAATCGTCAGAGCTATTTTACGTGAGAAAATTCCTTCTGAACGAATTTCTCCAAGAGATACACAATCCTATTTCGGCGTTCTACTTGATGATAATAACAGAAAACCGATCTGCAGATTTCACTTCAATACAGTAAATAAATATTTAGAGTTATTTCACAACGGTAAAGATTCCGGAGAGAAAATACAGCTCAACAGTCTCGATGAGATATATGACAGCAGATCCCAATTGCATCAGACAGTAGCTAACTACTAATATTCATGGCATTTCTAAAAATTGATATTTTCAGGACAAATCATCAAGAAGACATCAACCGACAACACACTATAAAACAACGAATTAAATCACAAAACTCCACTTATTATTTACGGTTTCCCGTAATAAAATCACGTTAAAACTATCTATTTTCGAAGAGTCAAAACAATAAAATTACGATGAAATATTACATAAATACCAATCAACAAAGCAACGGAGATCAGGAGGTTCATCACAACTTTTGTTCATACCTACCTGATATTAAGAATAGAAAATACCTGGGTGATTTCTACTCTTGTATAGAAGCTGTAGCAGAAGCGAAAAAAAACTATACCGCTGCTGATGGATGCAAATTCTGTTCTCCTACTTGCCACAATCAATAGCCAACTCAATTTTATAACATTAACGCTATTAAAATCCTCAATCATGACTACAGATACTCAGGTCCTTGAGCAAGAAGTATTAGACGACAACAAGGAAATTTTCGCCCGAATAGTTAAAGAATTAGAAGGATCCGATTTTGAAATACTTATTGCCAGTTCCTGGTTTACAGATGATGAACTTTTCGAAATCATCAAAATTAAGGCCGCCCAGAAAGTAAGTGTCAAACTTATTATTGCAGACAATCAAGAAAATCAAAAATTAGATTTTGAGGAACTAATTATACTGGGGGCATCTGTAACCAAAATAAAAAATGTTGGTTATGGAATTATGCACCAAAAGTTCTGTGTTATTGATAATCGGATTGCTCTCCACGGATCCTACAACTGGTCCGTCAACGCAAGAAAAAACAATCATGAAAGTATTATTGTCACTAATCACGAACAAACGGTAGCGAGTCTAGTAGCCAACTTCAACAACATTAATCAGAAAGCTCTTCAGCAAAGAAACGAGATGATTAAACCCGTGGAAGAGAAGTTGACTGCAGAATCTAAAATCGAGAAACATACTGCTAAAGAGCACGCAATCTCAGAATTCACCAAAGTTTTGGATTCGATGATCGCTTCGGAAATAGGAAACTTCGATCGTGCCATATTAAGGAAACAGGGCTATGAACGTGCTAAGTTTAATAATGGAGATCATCAGGTCTTAACCAAATCCCTAGACACCGTTTACTCGGTGTTCATCAATGACATTGATGTTGTAGATGACAAGAAGAGAAGATTGATCACGAAAATAGACGAGCAGAGCATTAAAAGTATTAACACATTTGAAGAAAACCTCAATCTACAATTACAAACAGCGGAATCGGAAGCTGAAAATGGGATTTTAAATGCAAAAAACAAATTAATTAGTATCAAATCCGATGTAGAAAAAAATAAACAGTATATCGAAAGCCTAAAAAACATAAAGATACTATCTCATGAAAAAATAATATCGGAGTTTAAAGAAAAAATCAGAAATGCTCAACGTGATTTTATTATACCGAAGTTCAAATGGTATGAATTTATACCAGTGCTTATTGCTAATATTTGTCTGATTACTTATCTGTTTATATTTTATTCTTCGGCTTGTTACATTTTACTGTTCGCTGTTGAAGATTCAAGAGCTGCCAGAGAGGCAGGACTAGATTCTTTACCGATGGAAATATTTAATCCCCAAGCCTTAAGCTTAACTCTAGAAAAGGGAGGGTCTGGTTTTATTTTCATTTTATTATTTGTCAGTATTCCACTCTTTTGTGCACTGCTAAAATTATTCACGAAAAAAGCATGGGTTATTTTTGTCATGTTCATCATCGGTGTTTTTTTAATTGATACTGCTATTGCCTATAAGGTCTCAGCGGCAATATATCAGATGAAATATGATGCCGGAGACATTAATGAAGTCTGGCAGTTCGAAAAAGCTTTCACAGACCCAAATTTTTACCTTGTATTTCTACTTGGAGGGTTTGGTTTGGTGATGCTCAAATTTGCCTTTGAAAAACTGATCTCCATATTCGATGAACGTAACCCAGATGTTGCAACGTTGAAAAATAGCTTACTGATTACGCAAATGAGTGAAGATGTAAGGCAAGAAGAAGACAAGTCTTTAGCAGTAAAAGAAGAGATTTATACTGTCGAAGGCCTAAATCTAGGTTTGGAAGCCCAGTACAAAATAACTGAGACTGAGCTCGAATCGACGCCTAATAAGTTGAATATGCTAAAGGAAATTAAGAAAACCGATTTAATAACAGGCAAACAACACATCAGAGACATCTCTACCATTTACAAGAGTCATGTAGAAAATGATCATTTACCCATCTCAATAGATGCGCTCAATGATAGAATCAATATTTTCTTGGAAGGCTGGAATGATTATCTGCATGAAGAATATGCGATAATCAAAGCTACTGATAAATCCAAAGAAGCTTTCGGTACTGCTATAAATTGGCAAAATGATAAAACCAAACTGTCTCAGATAGATAAACGCGTCAAATTATAATGAAAAAATTGCTTGTAATTGGATTATTAATCCTCTCTCCTTTGCTGAAAGTATTTGCTCAGAAACAAAAACAAATTATCCATTATAACGTCGTATTTGCCCCTGACTTATCTAATCGATTAAATCAAAAACTCTATCCTAAAGCCGTGAATGATGCAGAGATTATAGATGGTATTTTGGAAAAAGTATGGCCAGATCTATTAAAGCTCAAAAGAATCGATGGACAGCAGGATGTTTACAGAGTGGATTTTATCAATAAGGGACTAATAGGACTCTATAAAATAAACACGAATACGCTAACCATTGATTTTCGAAGATTCGGTTCACGTCAAATTGATCGGATTAATTATATTCTGTCCAGAAATCATGTATCACGCACATTTGCTGAAGACAGGAGAACTTTAATAAATGAGTACAGAAAATTTAACACCCGCGCTGCTATTTCTAACAATGGAGCCGACATCTGGACCTATTTTCAATCAGGTATTGACAGTCGAATAGTGCTACCTGATGCCGCAATTGGAAAAGTAACTCATAAATTTCGCAATATTATGATTCTCCTGACCGACGGCTATATTGAGGCTGGCATTTATAACAAAGGTTATGATCTAAGTGCCGCAAAAGTTGCCGGTTTTCGGACCGCCTTTCTGAAATCAAAAGAAAGTAGCATGGAGGTCTTTCTAAATATGAATCCAAAATTCAAAATTAATCCGACAACTAATCCTTTTTTAAAAGATCTGGATGTTATTGTATTGGAAATGTATGATCGGTCGCTTTCTAAAACTGGGGCTGCAACTAAGCATCCGACAGATATGGAAATTATGAATGTGATTTGGACTGATTGGTTTAAGTCGTCTGGCGTAAAGAGATTTGAGCTCAAATCTACAGCGAGCAACACTACCGAAGCAGTTCAATATATTATGGATTTTATCAAACGATAATATACTGCGCATTATATTATAATCAATATTTCACCACCATAATTTCAAAATTACAGCTAGTTTTAGTGCTCAGTTAAGTTTTGATATAATGCTTATACTGAAATTACACATTTACATGATGAGGTTAAACAATTTCAAATTCAACACGCTTTAAGAAAAGACGCCCTTAGAAGAACCTCCTTTTTAGATTCAGACGTTCTTACATGAATAATGGCACGAAGAAGAATCCTTCAGTCTTACGAGCAAAACATCTATGAGATTTAACTGCATTAAACTCTCATTTGAAATTTTACTAACTAACACTAAGCTTTAGTATTTTCACTATCCTCTTGGCAAAAGGCATAAAAAAAGATAAGGTTCAGTAATTCCTTGAAGCAAAAAAGCTCGGTAGTATTAAGTACTACCGAGCTTTCGTGGTCCCGACGAGAATCGAACTCATATCTAAAGTTTAGGAAACTTCTATTCTATCCGTTGAACTACGGGACCAATGATGGCTGTATATTACACTGCATTTGAAATAGCGAAATCGAACCGCCGCAAATATAGCAATAAATCAAATGCATTATAATCCATTTTGCAAACAAATTCCTCCAGCTAAATAATTCCTTTCCGCTCCCCTCGACTACTATTTAAGGGTGTTACTGGTTTTAACAGCGACTTAAATTAAAGGTTATACAGGAATCTAGTTTTTCGCGACGTTAAGTTTTCCGCCTGACCTGAAAGAATCAGACAGATATCTTGACAGCAAACACGCAATTAAACCTTAACAAAACAGATTAATAATGCAGAAATTCTATTAGAGCTCGCTATTCAAGCTTTCTAAATTGGGATTAGTATCCGTAGTTTCAGGTTTTGTCCCAAAGGCATTAATGTCTTTGGGACAAGGTGCTAAGGCTGCCGCCAATCACACGAAAAATTAGGTGGTATAGAAAAGCACTATTATTTCAGATCCAGCTAAAACGTTTTAAAAAAAAACTAAATGTAATTTGACAAGCACAAATTCAGGTTACAGGTATGGTTACCGACGAGCAAAATCAACCCTTGCTGGGTGTAGCAGCGTTGGATCAGTCATCTGGGCATAAAGTTGGTACTGACGGCAACGGCCGGTTCAAAATTAGTGTAGCCATTGGTTCGACATTAAGCTTCAATTCATAAGATATAAAAAGGCTCAGGTTTTGATTACTGGTCAGACCAACATTAATATCAAATTAAAAGAATCTAGTGACTCACTGCATGAGGGTGTTGCAATAGGCCATTAGAAAATCTGATGTTACCGGTGCAATCAGCAGCGTCAAGGCAGCAGATTTAAACGTCACTGCTCCGACCGTTGGACAAGCCCTGGTAGGTAAAGTTGCCAGTAACCAGGTTCCCAGACAAGTGGTGCACCATATGCAGGGACAAAATTCGCGTTAGGGGTGTAGGATCCATCAATGTCAGCTCAGATCCATTATATGTAATAGACGGATACCCTGCGGAAAACAATGTGTTTGTGAACCCGGAAGATATTGAAACTATTAACTCACTCGAGGTTACAGCAGGCGTAGGAGGCAATGTTACCCGAGATCTGGTGAATGAGTATGAAAAGACTGACCCACGTGCAGCTATTTCTATTAAGTTCGCCAACAGCCCGCAGGTTCAGGATTATTTGATTACTAGATACCGGGACGCCAGTTCGACTGCATCAGTAAACGGATATGGAGGTAACAACACCCCAATCATTCGTTACGCAGAGGTGATTCTTATGCTGGCAGAAGTTAAAATGTACCTGGGAAATGATGCGCTCGCTATACAGTATGGTAACGTAAACGTGCAGGAGTTACTTTATATGCTTTGGCACGCTTAACAGTCGATTATAATAATAAATATCCAACGCTGAAACTAGCTATCCTGCATGAGCGCAGAGTTGAACTTGCATTTGAGCACCAGCGCTGGTTTGACTTACTCCTTTTTTTTACCATCGGAGAACTCATGGCATACTTTAAAACTAAACCACAATCTACTTTCGGAAATGCAAAATTGGCCAATTTTAGTACCAAAAACCGCTATTTTCCAATTCCATTAGATGAAGTAAAACTGGGTCCCTCAAGGATATACCAGAATCCAGGATACTGATTTTCGGGAGATTCACACTCAATCTAAAACCATATGAAGATGGCGGGATTAATACTCCCCGCCATTTTTTATTGACTAAATTAATTATTGAAAAAACACTTCCTATGACGCTTTTCGCTCAGAATCAGTCCGAAATGAAGGACTAATACCCTTTACAGGGTGTCAACAAAAAAAGCGTATTGTGTCTTACAATACGCTTTTTAGTTAGTACTATAAGGTAGAATTATAGTACTTGAATATTTTAGCAAGATCAATGTCATTCTTTAGATCTAGATGCTCAGCCGCAATCAAATTTTCTATTTCTTTCGCACGACTACTTAGAAGGCTAATTATTGGCTTTTTCGCCGTCTTAAACTCCTCTATTTTCCCATTCTCATTCACATAATAATACTTTACAAGGGAATCCACATTTTTATTTACTGTAGCAGAATTATACCCCTTAGATTCTATAATTAGCTTTTTCGTTCGCTTTAGAAGTTTAATTGTGCCATCAAATAAAATCTCATAGTAGGTGTCGCCAGTCGCACCTTTCACTAACCCGAAACCACTCCTGAAAATTTTATGATTCTGGGGGGTCAAAAAAGTAAATTCCTTTACGTCTTCGACAAAGCGGAGCGTTTCCCCATTCTTCCCCTTGAACAATACAACTTCATTAACCATGTCGAATTTAAGTTCTATATCCTTCAGGACAGATCCATTACCTAATTTAACTATCCCGGGTTCCCAGTTATCAAATAAATAAGTAGATCCGTTGAGGTTTTCATACTTATGTTCGACAACTGGCTTTCCGTAGTTATCGGAGAGAAACACATGCTGGGCATGTGCATTTTTAAACAGTAAGAGTAAACTTACGGCGATTGTAAATAAGGTGATTTTCATTTTCTATCTTTATTTAAACACTAAAATACGCCTGAATAAATTATAAAAAGGCTGCCCCAATATTATGGGACAGCCTTCTCGTAAAATCCTTTACTTGGAGAACAGGATTATTATCCCATTCCGCTTAAGGTATTTTTTATTAATTCCACCCCGGATTTTGTTGCCCTTTTAACACCGAGTTGTTATCCGTTTCACTTTGGGGAATTGGCCATACAAACCTGTAATCTGCCGCAGGGATTTGTGTAACACCTCTAATTCCCGTATAAGGAGTAGTCGCATTCCAGGATGCAAAAGTAGTATTTGCGTAAGATACCTTAGCTGGAATACCTCCTGTCGTAAAGACTGCATCCGTCGAAAGGCGGTGGATATCACTCCAACGATGCCCTTCAGCAAGAAACTCTATACGTCGTTCATTCAGAACCGCAGAGATCAGGTCATTCGGACCAGTGAAATTAGCTAGCGTATATTGGTCAGCTACTGTAGTTACCGATCTGTTTCTCACTGCATTCAGTAAGGCTAATGCACGATCGTTAACACCATTTACACGCGCTGAAGCCTCTGCAACATTTAACAATACTTCTGCATAACGTATAATCGGATTTGCATCTGTGAAAGTTGCCTGATCACGGTATTTGTTAGAAAAATAAGCTCTCGGAGCAACTGTAGCTGTTGCGTCGTTACTAGCTAACAACGTTCTTCTTAGGTCATTGGCTTTCCAGAAAGGCGCATTCCAAATGATAGGAGAAAGTGCAATTAGTGCTCTACCAGGTCCTTTACTGTACATAGCTGAAATTGATCCATTAGTACCTGAACTTCTGTTCGTATTATTCTCAATCGAGAAGATAGATTCTGTATTTCCATAATTGCTGGCAAATGGTCCGTCTGGTGAAGCGGTTAGGGTATATCCGCCTATCGAACTTGTAAATGGAGCAGAAGCTGAGACAATCTTATTGCCCTCTTCAATTACTTTTGCCCAATTGCCCATATGCAGATACATTCTGGTTTTCATCGCTATTGCAGCACCTTTGGTCGCATGAGTAACCTTAATATTTGCTGTCGCATAGGTTGCAGGAAGATTAGTTTCCGCAAAAGTCAGGTCTTCAAGAATTTTGTCATAACATTCTTTAACCGAATTTCTTCCCTGCGCCAGATTTTCTTCAACTTTCTGAGGTGTATTAATTCCTACAGTTCTGTAAGGAACACCAAGATGAGATGCATCGGGAGTTTGTCCGTAAGGTCTTGCAAAATGAACTAATAACTCGTGGTGCCCCATAGCTCTCAGGTAACGCGCCTCTCCCTCGTATTGCAACGCGAGCTGAGGTGTAATTACGTTACTGGCAGCGGCCGTTTTAACACCCTCAATGACGACATTTGCCCGGTTTATCATGGCATATAATGTCTCCCACATAGATGTGTTATTTGGTGAGTTAGCAAGATAAGTCGATTCGTACGTTATAACGAAAAATGAAGGAACGGCAATGACATCTTCACCACGAGCATCCTGTTGCTCAGTATTAGCTGCGCCAAAAGGGTACCCTCTGTTACTTCCATCAGCAGAATACGCCCCTGCTTGTGCAGCACTATAAACACCATTTATGGCCTGCGCAATACGATCTGGAGTAACAAATGCATCCCCTTCCGCAAAAGAGTTATTTGGAACGAGATCTGTCTGCTTTTCACAAGAAGATATTGCAGTTAACGTCATGCCAATCAGCAGGAGCGAAAGGCTTCTGCGAAATCTTATATTTTTTATTTTCATATCCATTTTTTCAAAATTTAAATTACAGTAGCTTAAAAGCCAATGTTCAGACCGAATGTAAATGTTTTCAACTGCGGGTTACCATTAAAGTCTACACCTGTACCTAAAGTTGTTAACGTGCCACTTCCAGTTGTTTCAGGGTCTAATCCTTTATACCCAGTAATTACAAATAGGTTTTGGGCAGAAGCATATACTCTAAGTCTGCTTAAACCAGCTTTTTTGATAACCTCAGAAGGAATTGTATAACCAAGAGCCAGGTTATCCATTCTTAAGAAGTCGCCTTTTTCTACGAAACGGGTCGTAGCATTGTTATCTAAATTAATGAATCCACCTCTTGCAGCCCAAAGTTTAGGCGTTTGACCATCACCAGGATTTTCAACACTCTGCCATCTGTTTAATACCTCAGTACTATTGTTTACAAAGTTATTGCTTAAAAGATCCTGACGGGTACGGTTCATTACATAATTACCTCCCTGGAATCTTAAGAAGACATTCAGGTCAAAATTACTGTAAGTGAATGTATTATTAAATCCTCCAAACCATTTAGGTAGAGAATTGCCTAATACCTTTTTGTCGCTGCCTGACAGTGAAGATCTGTTGTCAGGATTTGAAACCGGGTCAACTGGTAAAGCATTATTAAAGAAATAATTAGGATTAGCAGGGTCATAAGTATAATAACTAGTGTTACTTATTCTACCCTGAATAACGGTTCCATTACCTTTCATATACAATGGATTTCCATTAGCAGGATTCACACCCATGTACTGATATCCATAAATAGAACGGATAGACTCTCCAACGCGAATAATATTATAATCAGTAATAATATCTCTATTGTTAACCAATGCCGTTACTTTATTTTTCTGCGTAGAGAAGTTCAATGTGGCATTCCACTTGAATTTAGATGATGAAACAATATCACCGTTTACAGAGAATTCCCATCCACTATTTTCTATACTACCTACATTTGAGTTGATTGAGTTAGCAGGATTACCTGGAACACCCAGAGAAGGAGCAGTCGGAGCAGCCAGAATCAAATCATCGGTAACTTGTTTCCAATAAGTTGCGCTTACATTCAATCTGTTATTAAACATACCTAACTCCACACCACCGTCATATTTTTTCTGAGATTCCCATCTCAATGCCGGATTACCCGTATTATTAAAACCAATACCACCTTGGTTACCATATAAAGCAGCACCATAAGTACCGAAATAAGGGAAGTTACCGATATCGGTGTTGCCGACTTTAGCAAATGATCCCTTAATACGCAAATCGGAAACAAAACTTAATGCATCTGAAGATTTAAAGAATTCTTCCTGACCTAAACGATATTGTACACCAACACCAGGAAAGTAACCAACGCGGTTTTCTTTTGGTAAGTCAGAAAGTGCATCCCTTCTGATGGATCCAGTAACATAATACTTGTTTTTGTAATTATAATTTAACCTTCCTAAATAAGACTCAATTGCTTTCTTATTCAAACCACCAAAAACTGTTGGTGTAATAAACGTTCCACTGGTAATATTCTCGTTAAAATAAACGTTTAAGAGATTAGATACACTTGCCTGGAAAAAAGAAGATCTCTGCTTTTGCAACTCAGAAACTAAAGTTACATCAATATTGTGCTCCCCATTGATAGATTTGGTATAGGTTAAAATGTTCTGCCAGTTATATCGGAAAAGAGGATTGTAAGCTTGTGACATAGAGCCGTTTGCGCTTAACCCATCTCCACTTCTAGGATCGGTGTAAACAAAATCGTCTACAAATGACCCATCAATACCTAACTGAGTTCTGAACTTAAGGCCATCCATGATTTTAGCTTCTAAATAAGTCGACCCTAATAATCTCAACGTTTGAGACTTACGCACGTTGTTATCTAAAACAAAACGAATATTTGGAATATTGTCTGAAATCGGACTTAGATTACCTCCGGCTCCCAGAGACCTTCTATCTGGAGTGATATTGTATCCTGTAGGATCATTTTCATTATAAATCGGAACATTAGGCAACATTCTGGTTGCAGCAAACACGTTACCAGAAAGGTTATTTGATCCGGCCAGCGGGCCAAGATTACGCTGGTAAGTCACACCTGCAGTAATACCGAATGTAAGAAAGCTATTGATTTTCTGATCTACGTTTGCCCTGAAACTATAACGTCTCAGCTCATTAGAAACAATTGCACCCTTCTGATCAGTATAACCCAGGGAGAAATAGTATTTAGTCTTGTCTGTACCGCCAGAAGCAGAAACAGAATGGTTTTGCTGAATAGATTGCTGGAATACTGCATCCTGCCAATCAGTATTTACAAACCCACCGTTACCGTCCGGGGTCTGATTAGCTTGAGGCGTTTGGTTCGCATTTCTAAATCTTTCATTTGCAATTTCAATAAACTGATCTGCGTTTAATAAATCAAATCTCTTTGAGACATTTGCAATTGCTGTCCATCCATCATAATTGAATTGAACACCAGCTTTACCTCTTTTAGTAGTAATTAAGACAACACCATTCGCTGCACGTGACCCATAAATAGCTGTTGCTGCCCCATCCTTTAATATTTCCAATGACTCAATATCATTTGGGTTAATATCAGCAAGAGCATTAGTCGATGTGAATCCACCTACGTCGCCACTTATTGCCGGTACACCATCCACTACAAACAGTGGTGTGGTACCGGAAGTAATTGAGTTGACACCACGAATTCTGATCTGCGGTGCCGCGCCCAATATTCCAGACGGTGTAATGACCTGTACACCTGTAGCCTTACCGGCAAGCATTCTGTCGAACGAAGGGGCCGGATTATTCTGCAGTAAATCGCCCGAAACTTTCGAAACAGAACCTGCTACATCTTTACGGTTTTGGGTACCATAACCAACAACGACAATGTCACTTAAAGTTTGAGCATCGCTCTCTAGTGTAATGCTGAAAACAGTGGTGCTTCCAACTGCGATTTCCCGGGAGGTGAAACCCAGAGATGAAATTTCAAGAACTTTGACCTCTGAAGGAAGTCTTACCGAAAATTTACCTGAAGCATCGGCTTGGGTACCACCTTTTGCTCCTTTGAATTTGACAGTCGCTCCTGGAATTGGATTATTATCCTCTCCGGATATAACTGTTCCTGAAATTGTCCGGTCCTGAGCTAATGCAAGGTTGGCAAATAGCATCATTACGAACAAACTTTGTAAAAGTTTTTTCATAAAAATTTAGTTTAGTTAATAATAGTTGACGTCTAATATAATAATTGAACTACAATACAATATTCGAATTATTGTACGCGATAGTTTTATGACTAAATAATGACATTTAAGGTTTAAACTTTAGAGTCCATATAACTCCGGGATGAATATTTTCTTCAAAAAAAAACAGCAAAAAAATAGGCGCAAACGTACTTTTTGTACTTAAATCACAAATGGACTATGGTTCAAAAAATAATCAAGAACAATTTAAGGCCAACCAAACAAAAAATCAGCAAAAACAGAAAAGAACAACTGCTAAAAATAGAAATGAGACCAAATACAGACAAAAAAATCAAAAAATAATGTGAAATAAATTCAAAAACGACCTAAAAAAATGAGTTTAAGACAAGAGTTCGGACTTTTAAGCAGAAATGAATGTTAAAATGAAAATAAAATCTGGAAATAACTTTTTAGAGATACATATAAGAAAGATCTGTAAACAACAAAAACGGGTCAAATCTGAAGATCTGACCCGTTTTATTCGGCTATTTAGGAGAAAAACCAGTTCTATCTAATCACACTTCCATTATTGTGATTTTCCATTGGCGAAACAAACGATAATTCGCCATCTGCATTCTCAGACATTAAAATCATTCCTTGCGAAACAACGCCTTTAATTTCACGCGGTGCCAGGTTCACAAGCACACTAACCTGTTTTCCTATAATATCTTCCGGTTTAAAGTATTCAGCTATACCAGAAACAACTGTACGCTGATCTATCCCTGTATCTAATGTCAGTTTAAGTAGTTTTTTTGTTTTCTCAACCTTCTCAGCTGCAATAATTGTAGCTACACGGATATCCATTGCACTGAACTGCTCAAAATCTATATTTTCCTTTGCAGGAGCGGCAACAGTATTCGCTTTGATATTGTCGTCTTTACTTTTATTTAATTTATCAATCTGAGCCTGTACTTCGGAATCTTCTATTTTCTCAAAAAGAAGAACTGGTTCATTCAACTGGTGGCCACGAACTAATAAGTTCATTTTACCAGCATCTTCCCATTGATGACCACCATAGCTCAGCATCTTCATTAGCTTATCGGCCGTAAACGGTAGGAATGGCTCTATCAGAATCTCTAAACTAGCAACAATCTGCAAACTGATATTTAAAATAGTTCTGACACGATCCTCGTCCGTTTTTATAACTTTCCAAGGTTCAGTTTCCGCAAGGTATTTATTACCGATACGTGCAACATTCATCACTTCCATAAGCGCTTCCCTGAATCTGTATTGCTCAATAGACGCGCTAATTTTAGCAGGAGCTGCTGCCAGCTCATCAATTACCAACTGGTCTTCAGGAGTAACGTTCATCAACATAGGCACCTTTCCACCAAAGTATTTATGTGTAAGCACGACAACCCTGTTTACGAAATTTCCAAAAACAGCAACTAATTCATTATTATTTCTGGCCTGAAAATCTTTCCAGGTAAAATCATTGTCTTTAGTTTCGGGCGCAGTTGCTGTAAGTACATAACGCAATACGTCCTGCTTATCTTTAAACTCGACAAGGTATTCATTTAACCAGACAGCCCAATTCTTTGAAGTAGAGATCTTCTGACCTTCCAAATTCAGAAATTCATTTGCAGGCACATTATCAGCCAGTGTATAACCACCATGCGCCATTAACATTGCAGGAAATATTATACAATGGAATACGATATTATCTTTTCCTATAAAATGAACGAGTTTAGTAGAATCATCTTTCCAGTAATCTTCCCAGTTACCCTTCTGCACTTCCTTCTGGTTAATATAATATTCCTCGGATTTTGGATTCCATACGTCAAGACGTGCATACTCAAATAACTCACGTGTCGCAGAAATATAACCAATTGGTGCGTCAAACCAGACATAAAGCACCTTCCCTGCAGCATCTTTCAAAGGCACTTTAACACCCCAATCCAAATCCCGGGTCATTGCCCTCGGCTGCAGACCTGCATTTAACCAACTTTGGCATTGCCCATATACGTTCGGTTTCCACTCCTTATGGCTTTCAATATAAGTACGCAGTTGGTCTTCATATTTTTCGAGCGGCAAAAACCAGTTCTTGGTTTCCTTCCTGACAGGAGGCTCACCCGACAAAGTAGATTTAGGATTAATCAGATCAGTAGCATTCAATGTGCTACCACAGTTCTCACATTGATCTCCGTAGGCACTTTCGGAACCACATTTTGGACAGGTACCTGTAATATACCGGTCTGCAAGAAAAGTCTGTGCCTTTTCATCATAGTATTGCTCAGTCACTTCTTCGGTAAACACCCCTTTATTATAAAGAGTCTCGAAAAAATCAGATGCAGTTTGATGATGCATTTGAGAAGAGGTTCTGTGATAGATATCAAACGAAACGCCAAAATCACGGAATGAATCTCCAATGATTTTATGATATTTATCTACAACTTCCTGTGGACTCACACCTTCCCTTTTAGCCTTCAGTGTGATAGGAACTCCATTTTCATCAGATCCGCAAATGAATTTTACGTCCCTGTTATTAGCTCTTAAAAACCTCACATAGGTGTCAGCTGGCAAATACACGCCTGCAAGGTGACCAATATGAACCGGACCATTCGTATAGGGTAAGGCCGCCGTAACGGTATATCTCTTTATTTTACTATTATCCAAAACTATTTTTATTATTTTGTCAAAGATATTGATTTTAGCTATGATTCAACTGCCACCCGGCCTAAAAAAGGGAGACAAAATTGCAATTGTCTGTCCTGCCAAAAAACTAAAGAAACCCATTGACAATGCTTTAGATATTTTGCGAAGCTGGGGACTGGAAATAGTTGAAGGTAAGTCGGTACAGTCAGGCTATCACCAATTTGCAGGCGACGACCAGCTACGCACGGCAGATTTACAGCAATATCTGGACGATCCGGAAATCAAAGGTATAATTGCCGGACGAGGTGGGTATGGAACCCTCAGGATCATCGACAATCTTGACTTCACGAATTTTCTCGCTCATCCTAAATGGGTAGTCGGCTTCAGTGACATTACCGTCCTGCTCTCTCATATTCTGGCTCAAACGAACACAGCCTCTATACATGGACAGATGCCCGGAACTTTTGAAGATGCTAGTCGGGAATCCTTAGAAAGTTTAAGAAGAGCACTATTCAACGAAGGCAACACCTATGATTACAGCAGCAGCTTCCCGAACCGTACCGGAATTGCAGAAGGTATACTCGCCGGAGGCAACCTGAGCATACTTATTGCTTTAGAGGGTTCTGTATCTGCAATAGATTATAAAGATAAAATTCTTTTTCTGGAGGATGTAGGCGAGCCAGAATACAGTATAGACCGTATGCTTAGGATATTAATCAGAAGCGGGAAATTAAACGACTTAAAAGGCCTGATCATCGGTGCATTCAATGAAATACCGGAAGAGAGTATTCCATTTGGCCAAACCCCGGAAGAGATAATCCAGGAACTGGTGAAAGATTATCATTTTCCAGTCTGCTATAATTTTCCATGCGGGCACATAGCAGATAACAGGGTGATGATAGTTGGCGAGACCTGCAAGCTCGATATCTCAGGGCAGAAGGTAGTATTCAGACAATAAATTAAAAGAGACGGACAAGTCCGTCTCTTGGTACAAATTTCTGTTAAAACCTACCTTGTTAATCAATATTATCACTAATTCTTTTGTAATGTCGTTTTAAATGTTTTGACAATTTTCACCCTTGGCGACCCATTTTTTGGAACAACATCGAATGAAATGCGTACAACAATACGGTTCCCATTATAATATGTAGACGAACTGGAAGCCTTAAGTGTAATATAATTTACAGCACTGAATATAGCTTTTCCTGCTACATTCTCACCTTGCAAACCTGACGCCTCGTAGTCAATTTTATTTGCAGCGGAAGCGGACGGTAAATAAAGGACTTCTTTTCTGATATTCTGAATGTCAGCAAAACTTGAGAGGCTTGGGTTAAATACAAGCTGGTAGGAAGTTTCATCTATTGTAAATGTACTTTTAGTTCTTACCCCGGTAGAGGTAGCAGGAATATCCAAGTTATAACTTAATTCCTTATATGTAACTTTCGGTGCATTTGATAGATAGTATATTCCCATTGGAAGATTATATTCGGGATAAAATGGCAAATTATTCCGGTTGTTCAATGTCCCTGGTAAAGCAAAGACATTATCAAATAAATTACTTTGAATAGTGCTCGTCCCTGATATTGCTATTTGCGAATTAATTTTAAGATCAATCTGCTGGCTTGTGGGTGTTGACGTTCCCCCACCGATAATGCCGCTCAAAAATCCATTAACGAATCCTCCAATACCACTTGTGGCGGCATCAAGCACACTAGACAAAATCGCATTACTCAAAAATTTAAATCTGTCGTCAGCACTTGCTCTCCCGACTTTGATACTACCGTCGACTGCGGCGTTCGTTAAATTACCGAAAAAATTAGTTCCGGTTTGTTCTGCGTAACAGTCCCTGAAATTGTACCTGTCTCAATACCATTAAGAGTAATCTGACTTATGGTATTTGGATTGATTGACCAGTTCAATTGCAAATCATTGAAATCTGTTAAACTAGTATTTTTATCGTAGGCAAGTTCGAAATCCGTAGCATACCACGAACCTGTATTAGAGACTGTGTATGCCTGAATTTGAGAGACCTCATTAGTATTGCTGTCAACTTTAATTATGTCTTTGGCCGCGAAATTTAACATAGGGGACTGGGGTCCTTTTGCTCCACGTAAAGTTAACAAGTATGAGATGTTACTGGAAGGATAGGCCGACGGTGTGACAAAATAAAAATACGTTCTGATTATTCCTTTGTATTTATTGTATAACATGAAATATGAAGGATTGTAAACCTGAGATGTATTGAATGTATTATAAACTAACTCCCAACCATCTTTCTTTTTATAATCATTTATTATATCGTCGTCAATTTTTCTCCCACCTAAACCCGATTGCCATGGAACCGGTATAGGATTTACATTCGGGGGAGAAGGCATAAAGGCAATATTTTCCCAATCAAGTGCCGGGGGAGCTTGCCCGTTCATGATCTGCATTCTTCCATTACTCTTTAAAAGAGCCTGATCAAAACTAATAGTTGGCTCGGGTGGGTTTCCATTCTTACATCCTGTTACACATAAAATTACCATTGCAACAAAAGAAACTCTTCTTAATAAGTTAAAATTATCCATAGAAAAAATATAAAATTATTTATAAAAACATATAATAAATATACTTATAATTATAATATCGTCATATTATTTTACATAAAATTACACCATAATATTAAACAAGAAACAACAACAAAATGAAGAACATACGTAAACAACTCATATACAAGCAACAGAATCAGGTATCAAAATATTATTCTACAACTAAGTAACATTTTAATTAAAAACATCTATTCGAAATTTTCTTTTAGGTCAACAACTACCAGCTATGACTTTTGATCGATGAATTAGTATTGGGTTAGAACTAACCTCAGACAGTGGAATTGGCAGCTGGGCCTAAGCAACTTCGATTGTGCCCTAAAGTGTATGTAAACAAAAATCCCAGCTACTTTCGTAACTGGGACTTATCTATCAACCTATTTCAGGACGATATTCGTATTGCCACCTATTTATCCCACCATACTCCAGTTAAGAAGGTTTTGTAAGGAATTGGAATACCTGGGCCATTAGCAAGTGCTTCGCCGTTCAGGTTAATTTCCAATTGAGGATAAGGAAATCTTCTTGGGAAGACACCACCAGTTCTGTTCACAGCAGGCGGAGTTAAAACAGGGAAACCTGTTCTTCTCCAGTCTACCCAAGATTCATATGGTCCTTGGAACATCGTAATCCATTTCTGCTCCATAATACGCTGTAGCGTATTGTTAAACGCCACTGTTGACTGTGCTAAATAAGTTGAAGCTGCAGATGCAGAAACACCTAAATAAGTTAAATCTGCGTTAATAGCATTATTGTATGCAGTTCCGGCAGCAGCATTGTTGCCAGCTCTCTGCTGAACTTCAGCAATAATAAAGTTTTGCTCAGCATAACTCAAGAACACTACTGGAGCATCAGTAGCAGCATAAGCTGCACCAACCCTTGAAAATTTAGATTCACCAGAATCATCATTATCGCCACCGGGAACATTACCCAAATATTGACCTGCTAACGCCCCTTTTTTAACAGGATAGAAAAATGCAGAGATCCTTGGATCATTCAAACCTTTCATTTTGTTGATTAGCGTTGAAGAAATAGCATTGTCATTTCTACCAGATATAACATCAAATTGATAAATCGGATTAGATGTAGATGCTGTAGTTCCGAATCCAAAAGCACCATTATCTGCATTTGAAGTCATTAATATAGGACTAGTGTTCAGGAAAGCCAGCGCAGCACCTGCATTCACTTTACTCGTGTGATTCAGTAACCTTAGCTTTAAGGTATTAGCGAATCGTTCCCATTTTACTACGTCGCCGCCGAAGATTAAATCATCCAAACCAGGTTTCTCACTACCTGAACCCGATTTTACAGCCGCGATACCTTCATCTAACATAGTGATCAATTGCGGATAGATAGACTCTTGTGTATCGTATGCAGGGTTAATGATTTCTACTCCCCCTAAAGCGTTCGAAAAGGGAATATCTCCGTAAGAATCTGTCAGAATACTGTAGGTATATGCACTTAAAATCTTTGCAACACCAACGTATACAAGATCTCCACCCTCAGTTCCCTTTGTTGTAATATTTGATAAATCTTCTAGAACACCTGCATACATCGAGCTCCAGATATTATCTGTAGTTGCCGGAGTCAGATCAAACCTATTATATTCAAGAGGTTGATTTCTGTGGCCAGAATAATGTTGAATTATTGAACCGCCGATTCTATTGATAGACCCACCCAGTGTGTAAGCTAAATTAGCCTGTGCTGATGGTAGAACTGTTTTCAATGGAACATCAGTTGGATTATTTGGATCGATATTAATATCCAAACCTTTTTTACAGGAAGAAACACTGATCAAAAGGACCATTAAGCTGATGGCCATAGCCTTCATGCTTAAAAAGTTATATGTTGAATTTTTTTTCATTAGAATACATTTTTTATTTATAGGTGATGAGTATCAGGACAGCCTGCGGAAAGCAGATCGTCCTGATTTTCTTATCCTAATTAAAATACCGCTTTTAAGTTCAAACCAAAACTTCTGGTTGTAGGGAAAGCGAATCTTGTCGCGCCCTGACCGTTACCAGTTCCAAAAGAACTAGATTCTGGATCTACATGTGGAACGTGCGTCCAGATGAATAAATTACGACCATAAACGCCGACAGTTAACGACTTAATACTTTTTTCCTTATTCAGGTTGAATGTGTAGTTTAAGTTTGCTTCTCTCAGTTTAACCCAGTTATTTTTATAAACATACTCTTCGTTACCTTGAGCGAATGAATAATAGTCGCCGTCTTTCTTTATCACGACACCGTTAGGCTGGCCTGAGTTTTCGTTTACTCCAGGGAAAACAAAATCTTTTTCCCTATCAGCTGTACCTTTAGTTACACCGTAAAAGTCAAGACTTTCTTCGGTACCGTTGTACATGAAACCACCTTGTCTGGTGTCAACTAAGAAATCAAAACCGATTCCTTTATATTTGAAACTATTTCTGATACCACCAGTCCAGTCCGCTTCTGTATGACCAAGATTCATACCATCGACAAACGTTGGTAAACCATCGTCGTCAGTAATAACTCTACCTTGCTCATCCCTTGCATATCCAGTACCAATGATCGAACCATATCTTTCGCCTTTAACAGCGTAAATCGCAGGGTTACCACTAAAACCACCCAAATAGAATTTATCAATACCTGGATAAGTTTCCAATATTTTAGATCTGATTCTACTGAAGGTTACATTGATATCCCAGCTAAAATCAGCGGATCTGAAAGGGGATGCATTTAACCCGATTTCAATACCTCTTGCACGTGTCACTCCTGAATTCAATACAGCATTAGTAAACCCTGTAGCCGGAGAAATATCAACCGCTACAATACCGTCTGTATTTTTATTCTCAAAATACGTCACGTCTAAACCAATACGGTTTTTCAGGAAACGTAGTTCTGTACCAAATTCAAATTCTTTAGTAGACTCTGGTTTCAAATTCGCATTTCGAACAAGGTCCGAAACAGTGAAACCAGGAGTTGCACCAAATGGAAACTCAACACCATCAGTAAAACCGTCTCCGAATGACGATTTAGCGTAAGTGTTATAAATTTGATATGGATCTGCATCTCTTGTGGTTTTTGCAAAACCTGCCCTAATTTTACCGAATGACAATATATCTGGATTAATGCCCAGAACCTCGTTAAAGACAAAAGCAGTATTTATCCCAGGGTAGAAATATGTTCTGTTATTAATTGGTAATGTAGAAGACCATTCATTTCTGCCTGTAATATTCAAGAATAGAAAGTTTTTATAGTCGAACTTTAAATCAGCAAAAGCACCAATTGTTCTTCTCAAACTGGTATACTCGTAATCAGGACTGAAAGCAGCCACATTATTCATTGTAGTAATACTAGGCAATGACAATGCAGTACCGATTTGTTGATAAATGCGTGATTTACGTTGATTATAATCCTGTCCTAATGTAGCTGAAAAATTAAAATCCTCAGATATTCTCTTATTGATATTGATTAAGAAAGTTGAAGTCAGTTCTTGGCGGTAAGTGTTAGTATTTGTCAACGCGCCGTTAGGATTACTACCAGTATTGATATCGAAGAAAGACTTGCTGATGTCATTATAGTAATCATTACCTAAACGGTAAGAAAAATCCAACCAATCATTCGCTTTATAGGCAGCATTTACAGCGCCTGTCAGACGATCTGTTTGTGTATTATTAAATGTTTTATTGACTGTCCAAAGTGGGTTATCGAAAGCACCACCGCGGAAGTTAATCTGTGAACCATCTTCGCGCTCATATCCGTAACCTTTAAGGTTCCAGGAAACGGGCATTCCAAATAAAGCAAAAAATGGATTGCTACCACTTTGTCCTAAGGACGGAACATCACCCCAGCTCCTTGTATAACCAACATTTACACCGAATGAAAGCTTCTCAGAAATTTTATTGTTCATATTTAAACGAACATTCGCTTTATTGAACCCTTGGTTAGGTACAATAGACTCTTGTTTAGACTGACCGGCCGAAAAATAATAGTCACTTTTCTCTGTAGACTGCGCAATTGATAAATTGGTGTTAATTAAGCTACCGGTTCTTAAGAAATCTTTTCTCGGATCAAAAGCTTGTAACGTTACATTTTTTCCAGCAGCATTACTCTTAACTTCTTGTCCAGCAATTCGTGGACCGAATGAACGAGAAACGCCCTCTTGGTAAACTCCGTTTGTACCCTGAGCAAACTCTGTTTGAAATTCAGGTAGGTTAATAGCGTTGTCAAGTGCAAAATTACTGTTGAAAGTAATTACAGGTTTTCCTTTGCTTGCTTTACCAGATTTTGTAGTGATTAATACAACACCATTTGATCCTCTATTACCATATAGTACAGATGCTGCACTACCTTTCAGCACCGTCATTGTTTCAATATCGTCAGGGTTGATATCTGCAGAGCGGTTAGGAGTACCGACACCTTCAACTTCATTCGCCGCGCTGTTACCATCATTAGCATTACTAATTGGTACACCGTCAATTACAAATAAAGGCTCATTATTACCGGTAAGGGACTTATTACCACCACGGATCACAATCCTTGCAGCTTGTCCAGGAGCACCACCACTGCTTACAACCTGTACACCGGCAACTTTACCGTTCATAGAGTTTAAAACATTTTGGTTACCCACGTTAGCAAGCTCATCACCTTTAACTTCCGTTACCGAGAAACCCAAAGCCTTTTTCTCTCTTCTAATACCCAAAGCCGTTACAACAACTTCGTTGAGGCCCTGGCTGTCACCAACTAAAGCAACATTAATTACACCAGAGGAATTAATTGGCTTGTTTTGTGTAGTATAACCGATAAAAGAAAATTGAAGTGCTGTAGCGCCAGAAGGTACGCTAACTGAATATTTTCCATCACTTCCTGTTATTGCACCACCTGAGGCGCCGACGATTTTAACACTTACACCGGGAATTGGTAGATTATCCCCCTGTGAAGTGACTGTACCAGAAACTGTTCGGTCTTGTGCAATTGCGAACGCAGACATGCACAACAACACGAACAAACTTAGTATAAGTTTTTTCATGTAGTTAGGTATTTAGTTAATTGTTTAGTTAATAATAAGGTAAATATAGACCATTTCAACTGCCGGTTTCGCATAGTTCGATTATCGCAGATTTAATAATGACTTTTCTATGACTAAGTTTTTACAAAAACCGGATCTATTTAGATTGTTTTCAAATAATTCGTCGATTTCTTTACCAACTGTACCTATCAGTTGCGTTATTATCCGATATCTCCTAACTATTACAGAGTTAACGGATTTCATTCGGGTAATTAGACTGGAAATAATTAAAATAAACGAACAAAAATCACGAATAATTTTGACTTGCTAATCCATAATGTAATTTTACTCCTTCAAATTACATAACGAATGTCACAGCTTGAAGTCCTTTATCAGCATTACCTTTCTCACCCTGAAATTTGCACAGACACCAGGAGAATAACTCCAGGCTGCCTGTTTTTTGCGTTAAAAGGAGATAAATTCAATGCAAATGACTTTGCAGCTAAAGCGCTGGAGCAAGGGGCAGCGTATGCAATTATAGATGAACCCGCCTATCAGCTCACCGCACAATACATATTAGTGCCCGACGTTCTGCAAACACTACAGGATTTAGCCAAACTTCACCGCAGCCATTTAAATATACCAGTGATTGGATTAACGGGGAGTAATGGAAAAACGACTACAAAAGAATTGATCAGAGCAGTACTGCAGGTTAAATACCAAACATTTGCAACCAGTGGAAACCTGAATAACCATATTGGGGTTCCGCTATCTTTACTCGCAATAAAACCGGATACCGAAATTGCAGTTATAGAAATGGGTGCGAACCACCAGCAAGAGATTGCATTTTTATGTGAGATTGCTCAGCCAACCCACGGCCTCATCACTAATATTGGAATGGCGCATCTAGATGGATTTGGTGGCTTTGAAGGTGTTAAAAAGGGAAAAGCAGAATTATTCGGCTACCTTAAAGCTCATGATGGAATTGCCTTTATTAATCAGGACAATCCCGAAATCACAGAAATGGCTCAGCGGAACGGTCTTGAAGAAATAATTAGTTATGGCCAAAAAGAGGGTAATCTGATCTCTGGAAAATTAACTCAGTCAGCCCCCACCCTTGCTTTAGCTTGGCAAAAAGAAGGCTCTGATTATAAAGTACAAACGCAATTGACCGGCGCCTATAATTTTGAGAATATACTCGCAGCTATTATAATAGGAACAACATTCGGCCTGGAGCCAGCACAAATTAACATGGGATTATCTGGTTATACTCCAGTAAATAACCGGTCTCAATTATTAAAGACAGGAACGAACACTGTGATTTGCGATTTTTATAATGCCAACCCAAGCAGTATGGAGGCTGCAATCCAGAACCTGAAAACTATGGATGCCAGCAAAAAGACAGCAATTCTGGGAGATATGTTCGAGCTAGGTAATGAATCAACCGAACAGCACCTGCGTATCGCGAAACTGGCAACTACTGCAGGATTCAGTCAAGTCATATTTATTGGGCAGATGTTTTATAATGCAGATAACACCACTCCCGAAAATCACTATTTTAAAACACCAGAAGAAGCAGTCCGGTGGCTTACAGCAAATCCAGAGTCAGAAAGTCTCATTCTTTTAAAAGGTTCTAGAGGAATGGCGCTCGAAAAGCTGCTGCCATTATTTTAAAGAGACACTAATACCGGCGTCACTTATCTCTTTAAGAGGATTGTCGCGCATATTCTGTTCAATCTCGATTGTGTAATTACCAGTCTGGGCAAAATGATAATCCGTTAATAAAGGAAGTTCATAAGTATAAAGGTTACCGGAACCGGTCCCTCGCCAACGTCCATCTTTCTCTGCGAGACGGTATTCGTACCTGCGGGTCACTTTTTTATGATCGGGCCCCGTCAGATGCATCAGTATATAGATATTCGAATAGCTGTAATCCGCTGTAATTCTTAATTTGAAGCGTATATTATAGGCTATTGCCGGATCCTTTATCGCGGCAATAGCTTTTATCTTTTTCACATAACTCCAGTTGCGTTCAGGCAGCCTTTCATTCGTATCAACCAGGTTATCCGTATGGCACCCGCTCACGATAGAAAATAGCAACCCTGCAAACAAGCAAAAAAACCAGTTATTGATCTTCATTTTTAGGTTTATCCGTTGCTTTGTTCCTTCTTCGGTTATTCCTGTTGCGGTTATTCCTGTTTCCGGCAGACTTTGCTACCGTTCCATCTTCTGCTTGCACAGCTTCAGTTATTTTTTTAGGTTCTGCAGGTTTACGATTCTCTGCCGGTTTCCTATTCTCCGTGCTTTTGTTCTCAGCATTACGATTTTCAGCGGTTTTTGCCGGTTGTGCTGGCTTTTTACCTGCAGGTAGCGGTCCTTTTACAGGGCGTTCACCTTTCGGCGCCGTAGCTTGCTTATTCTTATTATTATTTCTGTTGTTTTTATTTTTCGGCTTGTCATCCAGACGTGTTAAACTATCCTGACCAACCACATTCTCATAATCCGGTATTTTTTCCACCAATACTGCCGCAGCTAATTCAACAGCCTCATCTTTCAGATTATTTGGTTTCTGACCTTTTTTATTCATGGCCATAATCTCTTTAACCCGATCCACTTTAAGCGGGATCCAGTCTTCCTGATTCGGATAGCAGAACCACATGATTTTCTTGAAAATGTCGGTTTTTTGGTGCCTTGCGGTACCAATCTCAGTCTGCAGATTCTCCACACGATCCGGAATATCCTTTAAAGCATCCAGATAAGTATCCAATTCATAATTGAGGCAACATTTCAACTTACCACATTGTCCGGCAAGCTTTAAGGTATTCAGAGAAAGATTTTGATATCTGGCAGCAGCAGTAGAAACGGTTTTAAAGTTTGTAAGCCATGTAGAACAGCACAACTCCCTTCCGCAAGAACCGATACCACCTAAACGGCCTGCTTCCTGACGCATACCAATTTGACGCATCTCTATGCGGATACGGAAAGTTTCTGCCATTTTTTTGATCAGTTCACGAAAATCTACACGACCTTCTGCTGTATAAAAGAAAGTCGCCTTTGTTTTATCTCCCTGATAATCAACATCACTAATCTTCATAGACAGGCGCAGATCCAGCGCAAGCGTTCTGGCCTTATGCATAGTTTCCCACTCCAGATCCTTCGCGATTTTCCACTTTTCGACGTCAGCTTCAGTCGCCTTCCTGTAAATCTTTCTGGTTACCTGATCAAGAGGTGTTTTACGCCTTTTCATTTGCATTCTGACCAGCTCACCGGTTAAGGAAACGTGTCCGATATCATACCCGCCGGTAGATCCCTCTACCGCGATAAGTTCACCTATTTCAAGATAAATATTATCATTATTCAGATAAAACTCTTTTCTCGCGCCTTTAAACTTTACTTCGATAACCTGAAAAGGTTTATAATTTGAGGGCATGTCCAGGTTGGACAGCCAATCGTATACTTCCATTTTCTGGCAGCCTCCTGTAAGGCATGAGCCATTACTTTTGCAGCCGGAAGGGGCGCAACCGCCACCAGTAGAACAACTTCCACATCCCATAACTAATTGTATATATATTGAGTCCCTTTCGGGAGCGTTTTAAATTTGATAATTTTTACCAGTTGTAAAGATACATCTAAAAATAGTATTTTAGGATTAGCGTTCCTTTCAATATGATAATGGGCCTGCTCAAGCACCTCAATGATAGCTTCAGCCATTGTTAGGTCCAAAACTTTTTCACTGAGCTTCTTCGCCGTTTCCAAAACATTTTCCGGTAATTTAACTAAAGCTTCGGCACCACTGAGCAGCAAACTGCATTCTCTAAGAAAACTGATCCCGTATTTTAGGAAATTTTTCTGATTTTCCCTTCCCCAGCCTGCGGCCTGTTCCACAAAACTAATTAGATCAGGTACCTTGTTACCATAGCCCATCCGCAGCCATTCAGAAAACAGAACTGCATTATCATTCTGCTGGTGAATAACCATTGATTTCGCCTCTATCAAGTTTCCATCTGCAAGAAAACTGTAGGTAGCCGCAATATCTCTGTCCAGGTTATAATGAGTACACAGATGCTCAACCACAGTTGCCGAAGGCAGTTTAGGTATCTTCACAATCTGAGTCCTCGATAATAAGGTCGATAAAATTTGTTCCTGATTGTGTGCAACCAGAACGAATAAAGTATGAGGTGTTGGTTCTTCAATAATTTTCAGCAAAGAATTCCCCTCTTTTTCTAAAAATTCGGGTAACCAGATAATTAAAACCTTGGTTTCTGCCTCAAAAGCTTTGAAACTTAATTTTTTGATGATATCATGGCATTCTGCGATATTAATATTCGCCTGTTTGTTTTCCGCGTTCAGACGCGATCGCCAGAGATCAAGGTTTACATATGGATCTTCCAGCAGCATTGTTCTCCATTCATCGAGTACATCTGTTGCAACCCGCACATCTTTCGACGCAAAAAACGGATAAGAAAAATGAAGATCCGGATGAATATACCTTTCGTACTTTCTGCAGGAGCTGCAGACACCGCAACTATCAGTGTCAGATTTATCTAAACAATTGATATACTGAGCATAGGCAATAGCCAGCGCCAAAGAACCACTCCCCTCCGGAGACAGAAATAACTGGGCATGACTCATCCTGTTTTCAGTGACAGTCTGTATCAATTGCTGCTTAATTTCCTGTTGTCCTACGATGTCTTTGAACTGCATTTGGTGCAAAATAGTAAATTTATAACAATCTTTGCAGCTATGTCCCGTATTATCGCATTTGATTATGGCACCAAAAGAATAGGTATTGCCGTTACCGATCCCCTGCAAATTATTGCGACAGGGCTAGATACTGTGCACCCTAAAGATATCGTCGAATATCTCCATAAATACCTATTGACAGAAGCTGTAGAAGCATTTGTGATTGGCGAACCGAAACAAATGGACGGTACCCCGTCGGAATCTGCTCAGCATGTCAAAGGCTTTACCACTATTCTTAAAAAGAACTTCCCGCTAATCCCGCAATACCGGGTTGACGAAAGGTTTACCTCAAAAATAGCTCAGCAGGCGATCATGCAAAGTGGCCTTAAAAAACAAGACCGCCGAAATAAAGAACGGGTCGATACGATAGCCGCCACGATCATTTTACAATATTTCATGGAGGAACACCGTTTATAAACCAACTTATGAGCCTGATACAAGAAGACTTAAGCCAGCTATTACTTCAATTCTGCGAACCAGAATCTGCTTTATTACAGCGGATAGACCGGGAAACCAATCTTAAGGTATTAATGCCGAGAATGCTTTCCGGGCACTATCAGGGCCGCGTACTCAGTATGCTCAGTAAATTGGTGAATCCACGCAGAATCCTTGAAATCGGAACTTTTACCGGCTATGCAACATTGTGCCTTGCAGAAGGCCTGACCGATGACGGAATTTTATATACTCTTGATATTAATGAAGAACTGGAAGACCGTGTAAGGGAATATTTTGAAGAAGCTGGTTATACTGGTTCCATTCAATACATTCTCGGAGATGCCAGTAAAAGTCTTTCTGAAATAGACGAAACATTTGATCTCGTCTTTATAGACGCAGATAAAAAAAATAACGGAACTTACTATGACCTCGTTTTTGACCGGTTGAGACCCGGAGGTCTGATTATAGTAGATAATGTCCTTTGGAGCGGTAAAGTACTGACGAACCAACAGGATAAGGATACCAGAAACATCAGTGCTTTTAATGATAAAATAGCAGCCGATCCCAGGATAGAGAAACTCATTCTTCCCGTACGTGACGGCTTGTTTATAATCAGAAAAAAATAAAAATGATTAAAAAAAGTTTATTACTGACCCTATGCTGCCTGTTGATTACAGCAGTTACTGTCAGAAGCCAGTCCATTCAGGACTATGTAGACGAACACACAGATTACGCACAGGAACTTATGCGCGAATATGAAGTCCCCGCCAGCGTTATACTTGCGGTGGCAATCCATGAATCAGCAGCCGGTAAAAGTAAAGTTGCCCGCCATCTGAATAATCACTTCGGCATTAAAGGCTCCAATAGTAATACTGCGATCAATTCCTCTTATAAAGATTATGGAACCGCTGCAGACTCTTATACTAATTTCGTCGAGGTGCTTCAAAACAGATCCTCATTCAGCAGATTATTTGATCTTTATGATCAGTATGATTATGCAGGCTGGGCAAGAGGTATACAAAGAGGTGGCTATGCAAGCAGCCGTACCTGGGCTAATCAGGTAATAGCGATTATAAATAAGTACCAGCTGTATCAGTATGACGATAGACCAGCAGACTATGTCGAGCCGGTAAAAGTTGCCCCGGTTCTTAAAAAGAAAAGCT
Source organism: Pedobacter antarcticus (assembly GCF_900112985.1). Classification (GTDB taxonomy): domain Bacteria; phylum Bacteroidota; class Bacteroidia; order Sphingobacteriales; family Sphingobacteriaceae; genus Pedobacter; species Pedobacter antarcticus. The sequence continues at coordinate 210,113 of NZ_FONS01000002.1, read as the reverse complement.
ATACGGCTAAAAAACGCACCAGAAATAACCGCAGCAACAGTAAAATGTACACCGTAAAAAAAGGAGATAATCTCAATAGGATTGCGCTTTCAAGATGTACAACTGCGAAGGCACTGATGAAAAGAAATGGATTAAAAAAATCAGCACTGAAACCTGGCCAGAAGCTTAGAATTTAATGACACCTGCACCATTGAAAACAAAACATACTTGATGAAAAAATTACTTTTATCGCTAACTATAACCTTGCTTATCTTTTCCGGCTGTAAAACCAGAAAATATCACCGTAATAATAAACAGATTGAAAAAGAGGCAAGTAAAGCAAATGCAAACTTCAAAGACTACACTACGCTCAGTTATATCGCTGCATTTAAAGGCGTAGCCATCGAAGAAATGAATACATATGGTGTCCCTGCCAGCATTACTCTGGCACAAGGTATCATTGAGTCCGGCAGCGGTAACAGTAGCTTAGCTAAATTTGCCAATAATCATTTTGGTATTAAGTGTACATCTGAATGGAAAGGGAAGGCATACTATAAAGACGATGATAAAAGTAACGACTGTTTCCGTGTTTATAAAGACGCGAGGGAATCCTATAAAGATCACTCCGAATTTCTGAAGCGTAAAAGGTACAGTGCTTTGTTCGAACTGGACAAAAATGATTATGTTAACTGGGCAAAGGGCCTGAAACAGGCTGGTTATGCAACAAATCCACGATATCCCGAGATGCTCATCAACCTGATTGAAAAATATCAGCTGCACCAGTATGATCAGCCGGAATCTGAGCCTGAAAAAATCAGAAGAGAAGACCGGGTATTTACGGAGATCAATGCTAACATTCCAAAAGAAACCAAAAAATTCCAGCCAGTAGCACAGCCCCCTTCAAAACAGATAATTAACACAACAGAGCCTAACTATACCGTGGAAAAAGGTGATACCCTTTATAACATTGCAAAAAGATTTAATATGACCGTCGACGAATTGAAAGCGTTGAATAATCTGAATGACGAAGGAATTAAGATCGGACAGAAGCTGGTTGTTGTTAAATAATGTTATTTTCTGCAGGTATGGATTATAATACAGGTAATTTTACCGGCATGAAAATACTGCTGCTGCTTACGCTTATTCTATGGGCAGGGATGGTTGCTAACGCACAAATAAAACCTGTCCAGGGCTTTGTGGTAGATAATGAATCAAAGCAACGACTCGCTAAAGTATATATATATAATTCCCATAACGACGAAGGAATATATAACAACCAGAAGGGAGAATTTTCGACTCAGGCTGTAGTTGGGGACACACTGTTTGCTGCTTTACAGGGGTATGGTATTGATACACTTGTTTATAAAGGAACGAAGACTATTTTCTTTCAGTTAAAACCACTTGCCGTACAACTACGGGAGGTCTCCATTATAGGCAGCGCACTGACACCAAAGCAACGGCATGAGCAAAATACCAGGGCATACAAGTATGCGACAGACCTGGGGAGCTCTAAAGACCTGCTTAACCTGAGCTCTCGCGGTGTAGGTCTGGGAATTGACGCCATTTATAATCTCTTAAGCCGTAAAGGACGAAACGCCAGACACTTGCAGGCTATTCTGGAGCGCGATTATAAAGAGGAAATTATAGACTACCGGTTTAATCCGGCCTTCGTAAGCCGCGCACTGAGAATTAAAGATTATGAGCTCACAGATTTTATGCAGCAATACCGCCCGAGCTATGACTTTGTACTCGCTGCATCGGACTATGCGTTTATTGTTTTTCTGAAGAATAATTATAGCACCTATAAAAGGAATCCTAAAGCTTTACGCCTGCCTCCCTTATTGAAGGTGCAACTGAATGCAAACCCATGAAATATTGGAAAATAGTTTTCAGGCCGCTTCCTGCGACAGCGATGGCGATCTATCCTTTCATACTGTTTAAATCGCGGAACCAAATTGATAACCCTCTGTTAATCAATCATGAAATGATTCATTTCAGACAACAACTGGAATTATTAATTCTACCTTTCTATTTACTGTACTTGATCTTTTATCTGATTAATCTTGCAAAGTCAGGAAACCATGATCAGGCCTACAGACAAAGCTGCTTTGAACAGGAAGCCTATGCTAATGAACAGAATTTCAACTACCTGAAAGTGAGGAAAAGCTATGCATGGCTGAAATTTTTATTCAATTCTAGGCATCAATAGGAACATTTTTCTTTTCTTTGTAACGATGAGAACTATTTTCGGATGTCTGTTTATTTTGTTTGCAGTTTCAGCACAGGTTCAAGCGCAGGACGTAGATTCTGTACCTGTCAATATTAAAAACTATGATCTTAAACTCAAACGGAGCCCTTTACCGGTTCTGAATGGTATTATAGATTTCAGACCTGTAGACATCAGTCCGGTCGTCATCAGCTCAAAAGTCAACTATTGGAAAACAACTACAGCTATTGGCATTAATGTCAATCAGTCTTCATTTAGTAATAACTGGAAAGGAGGTGGGGTAAACTCGCTGGCCGTAGGAGGATTGGTTAATTACAAAGCAGAGTACGTTAAAGAGAACTATAGCTATGTAACAGAATTAAATCTGCAGTACGGAAAGATCAAAAACCGTGATCAATTACAAAAGAAAACTAATGACAGAATTTTCTGGGATAATAAAGCAGCCTTCCAGTTGTCTAAAAACTGGTATTTCTTCGGTTCCCTTACTTTTGAATCTCAGTTTGACAATGGCTTCTCTTATTCAACTATCAATAATGTAGAAACGCCTACCCTGATCTCCAAATTCATGTCTCCAGGTTACCTGACCCAATCAATAGGTTTTGAATACAAACCAAGCAAGTTTTTTTCCACCAGAATAGGTACCGGTACCGCGAGACAGACATTTGTATTGGACAATGAGACTTTAAATGCGGCAAAAAGAGCTAGGGCAATTGCAGCCAATCCAAATGAAACACCAGAAAACATAGAGAATGCAGGCAAAACAGACAATTATGGTATTGCTTATAATAAGAGCTTTAAAAATGATCTCGCCTTTCAGGTTGTTACAGCATTCGATAAAGACATTTTCCATAATGTGAACCTGAAAACCCGTTATGCCTTATTTATTCCATATGATGACTTCGGGCAAATAGATCACCGGCTGGACGTTGCGCTTACAGCTAAGATCAACCGTTTCATGAATGTCTCCTTAACCGGTGTGGGTTTGTATGATAAAGATACTGACCTTAAAATTCAGGGAAGTCAAACCCTGGCTATGGGCCTGATGTTTGTTTTCCCGAGATAACTATCTCTTTTTCTTCAGATCCAGGTAATCCAGATAGTACAGGACTTTTACCGAAAGACTATTATTCTGTGGTCCGGAAAGGATAGCGTCGAGGTTTCTTGTATATTTCTTCCGGTATAGCTCTTCATATCCTTCAGCAGAATTTTTATAGGCGACACTCAGCTCGCTCCCTGGTGCAAACTGCCACTGATAGATGAGGTCAGCATTGAAAACATTATAGACCCGGTTAGTGCCCGCTGGTGGTTCGCCCGTTAAAGGAATCAAACTGCCATTAGTGTCCAAAGTATAAAATGATTTATTTCTACGGTCAGACCAGTAGTGTCGCACCACCAGTGTAATCCCCATCAGGTTATTGAAACTATATTTTGCATCAATCGAATTTTCCATCGTGTGCCTGTCATAAGATGAAAAAATAATATTACTCCCGCTGTTCTGCACCCAGCCTGCATAATTAAACCGAGGCTGGTAATCTATGTCCAGTCCAAAGGAAATCTTATCATTCAGTCTGAAGTTTTGAAATAAAAATGCATCATAAGCTTTTCCATTCAACAGTAAATTTTTCCTGTAACCTACATTTCCACCGAAATTATACGCTTTCGCTTTATTAGGATTTACATACACTTTAACACCGTAATTCTCTCCGGTCTGAAACACCCTTCCTGCATTTCGCGACTCATAGAAATCCTGCCCCTTACGCTGCCAGTCAAAATTAGTTTCTACAGACCAGAAATTTTTAAACTCAACATAGTAGTTTCCGTCAACTCCGAAATTCTGGTAAGATCCTGGCTTATACAAGCGCGAATATCTGAGATTACTCCATGCCTCCCACTTATTATACCAGGAGCTAGGTTTGTAAACCTGATAACCATAATTGAATTGCTGATCAAAAAAGTTATTGTTTGTAAAGAAGCCCATATCGGACGGATCAAATTTTGCGTCTGCAATTTTCTGCAGATAGAACCAGGTCCAGGTACCACTCTTTTTACCAAACTTAAGCTCTGTATTGAACCCTTTTCTGCTATTTTCATCGCCGACGCCGGTAAGCAAGCTCATTTTAGCCGCACCATTTACAAAGTAGCGGTTAGCTTTATCATTCAGGTTGAATAAAAATGCAGACACATTTGCATCGTGGGCATTTCCCCGGCGCAGTACATTGGTATTAATCAGCGTGATGGAACTGTTATTTTTTAATGACTGATCCAGCACAAAAACATTGTAGTTTGTTAAAGGCTGACTTTCTAACTCCCGCTGATTACCCTGCTCGTCCTCAACCAAAGTCTTCATGCTACTTGTGATTGCATTAAACAGTCCTATTCCCAGGCCGCCAGCTGTTCTACCCGAAATTTTAGTTGCATTTAAAACTTTAGCCTCCAGTGGCGACTTGATTATCTTTTCCCCATCCCGAAGATCTCCCGATACATCTTTAAAATAAGAAGGAATAGATCCAATTCTTTTCGAATAAAACAGATCCCCTTTATTGAACAATTCTGTCCCTTCGGTAAAGAATTGCCTTCTCTCATCGAATTTCACTTCAAAGGGGGTCAGGTTCAGAATCCTGTTATCAGATTGGATCTGTCCGAAGTCCGGAATCAGCGTCATATCCAGTGTAAAACTTTGGTTTATGCCATATTTTACATCCATTCCTCCATTAAAAGCCATTACGGTATTTTTAACATTGGGTGTATTAAAAGGATAATGCTTCAGGTAGGTCGAAAGATATGGAGAGAAAGATAACCGGAGCCCGGGTTTAATCCCTTTAATTCCCTCCCATAGACCCGCCTGATTGATGAACCCACTGACTTTAGGATCAACTTCATTCCAAAAAAGCTGCTGATTTGCCTTCTGCCTTTTACGGTTAAAATTAACGCCCCAGCTCTGCACGTCTTTTCCTGAGAACCTCAAAGCTGCGTAAGGAATTCTGATTTCCGCACTCCAACCGGTTTCATCACGCTTAACCTTGCTCTCCCAAACTGCATTCCAGTTAGAATCCTCATCTCCATTCTGTGAATACTTAGCATCAAACTGAACACCTGCGGCAGTGACATAAAAGCCATTTCCATTCATGCCGTCCATAAATGTGTCAAAGATAATCCCTATGAAATCTGCGTTACCGATATTATCACGGTTAACAAGCTCATGAGCAATACTATCCGGATGATCGTACATTCTTGCCGCTATGTAGACGGCATGATCATCATAGATCATTCGCACCTCTGTGCGTCTGTCATGCTGCTCTTTCCTTCCGGGTACCGGCCTGTTTTCGATAAATTCCGAAGCGGGTATCACCTGTTTCCAGGCCTCGTCAGCCAAATCGCCGTCGATCCGGGGCGCTGCTATAGTACGAGTAGCCTGTAGTTTCCGTTTAATGGGTAGACTTTGGGCAGACACCGTACAAATGGCGAAAGAACAAAGCAGGCTGAGCAGCATTAATTTCATGAGAGCGAATTTTCTATAAGACGGAGCCGAAACTAAATAGTTGCAGCACGGCAAGATAAATTTCAAACAGGAGCAGCTCCGTTTAATTTGAATTGTCAGGGCTGCTCCAGATTTGTCTCACGCGAGGCAAGTACAAATTTTGAAGGGATGGCATTTCATCCCAATAAATTTGGCGCAGACGCAGCTGAGAGAAAGCACAGCAGCACGGCAAGATAAATTTCAAACAGGAGCAGCTCCGTTTAATTTGAATTGTCAGGGCTGCTCCAGATTTGTCTCACGCGAGGCAAGTACAAATTTTGAAGGGATGGCATTTCATCCCAATAAATTTGGCGCAGACGCAGCTGAGAGAAAGCACAGCAGCACGGCAAGATAAATTTCAAACAGGAGCTCAGTCTTTCAGTGTAATTTAATAACTTTGTGGCTTACAAAAACGTGAACACTAAGGTTAAACAAAAATGTTTGAAAATTTACAGGATAAACTAGACCGGGCATTTAAAGTTCTCAAAGGACAGGGAAGCATTTCAGAAATCAACGTGGCAGAGACCATGAAGGAAATTCGTAAAGCTTTGCTGGATGCCGACGTAAATTATAAAACAGCCAAAAGCTTTACAGATGACGTCAAAGAAAAAGCACTTGGTCTGAATGTACTGACTGCTGTTTCCCCTGGTCAGTTATTAACTAAAGTCATGAATGACGAGCTGACCGCGCTGATGGGTGGGGAAGTTACGGAACTTGACCTTAAAACTAATCCAACCATCATTCTGATTGCAGGTTTGAACGGAGCAGGTAAAACTACATTCTCCGGAAAGCTCGCAAATTACCTGAAATCAAAAGGAAAAAAACCTTTACTGGTTGCTGGCGACGTTTATCGCCCAGCGGCGATCGATCAGTTACAGATTCTTGGAGAACAGATTGGGGTTCCGGTTTATGCAAATTTAGAATCAAAAGACCCCGTTGCAATTGCAATGGAGGGTATAGATAAAGGAAAGAAAGAAAATCACAATGTTATTATCATTGACACGGCGGGCCGTCTGGCTATCGACGAAGAAATGATGAATGAGATTTCAGATGTAAAACTGCATACAAAACCGCATGAAATCCTGTTCGTAGTTGATGCCATGACCGGACAGGATGCGGTTAATACTGCAAAAGCATTTAATGACCGTTTAGATTTTACAGGAGTTGTCCTTACTAAGCTGGATGGTGATACCAGGGGTGGCGCAGCATTATCCATTAAATCTGTTGTTAACAAACCGATTAAGTTTGTAGGTACAGGAGAAAAAATGGAAGCCCTGGATGTATTCTATCCGGACAGGATGGCTTCGCGTATTCTAGGCATGGGTGACGTCGTTTCCCTTGTTGAGCGTGCTCAGGAGCAGTTTGACGAAAAAGAAGCAGCAGAACTTCAGAAGAAAATCCGTAAAAATAAATTTGACTTTAATGACTTCTACAACCAGATTCAGCAGATCAAGAAAATGGGTAATATGAAGGATCTGATGGGTATGATTCCAGGGGTCAGCAAAATGATGAAAAACGTGGAGATAGAAGATGACGCTTTCAAAAATGTGGAGGCAATTATCCAGTCTATGACCAAATACGAAAGAGAAAACCCAGACAGCATTCAGCAAAGCAGAAGATTACGCATAGCTAAAGGCTCAGGAAATAAAATTGAAGAAGTAACCAAACTGATTAAACAATTTGAGGATATGCGTAAAGTAATGAAGCAGTTCTCAAATCCAGCTGCTGCAGCAAAGATGATGCGCAATATGCCAAAGATGCCACAAGGCAGAATGTAAATGTTTTTTTAGAATCCTATTGAAAGGGGCCGGATCTTAAAGATTCTGCCCCTTTTTTATTAAAACTAACAGCATTTGTTTAAAGCATAATACATTGGCAGCTGAACCTATTGATTTATGCTGACCAAGACTTACACCTGTGCAGTTTCTGGCGTCGATGCCCTCACCATTACCATAGAAGTCCATATTGGCAGTGGCAATAAATATCATATTGTTGGTTTACCAGATAATGCAGTAAAAGAGAGCCTCAAGAGAATTGAAAGCGCATTGCAGAGTTCAGGATACCGTATGCCCCGGCAGAAAATTGTTGTTAATCTCTCGCCCGCGGACATCCGCAAAGAAGGGACAGCTTATGATCTGCCGCTGGCTATAGGCATATTAACCTCTTAAGGTCAATTAGAGGTTCCCAACCCGGATAAGATCGTTATTGCGGGCGAACTCTCTCTTGACGGCAGCATTCACCCTTTAAAGGGCGCCCTATCAATGGCATTACAGGCCCGACATGCTGGTTTCACTACGCTTCTGCTTCCTTTGGAAAATGCCGCAGAAGCAGCGGTGGTCGGAGAGCTGCAAGTATACGGCCTGAAAAACCTGAAAGAGATAGCTGAATTTTTCAAATATCCGGAAAGACAGGAGCCCGTAAAAGTTAACGTCAACGCACTCCTTAATCAACAGCAAGTTTCAATAGCTGAAGACTTTGCAGATGTAAGAGGGCAGCAAGGCATGAAAAGAGCCATAGAGATCGCTGCTGCAGGCGGCCATAATCTAATTCTAATTGGTCCGCCTGGATCCGGTAAAACAATGCTTGCCAAAAGATTGCCCGGGATTCTGCCACCTTTGAGCCTGCAGGAAGCACTGGAAACCACGAAGATTCATTCTGTTGCGGGTAAACTTCATACCGGCACAGCTATGCTTACAGCCCGTCCATTCCGTAATCCGCATCATAGCATATCAGATGTTGCGCTTGCAGGAGGAGGAAGCAATCCGCAGCCAGGTGAAATTTCACTGGCCCACCATGGTGTATTGTTCCTTGATGAATTACCTGAATTTCGGAGAAGTGTATTAGAAGTAATGCGGCAGCCGCTTGAAGACAGAATGGTAACCATCTCCCGAGCCAGGCAGACAGTCGTTTATCCCGCAGGTTTTATGCTCATTGCCGCTATGAACCCATGTCCCTGCGGTTATTTTAACCATCCGGAGAAAACCTGCCATTGTACCTCTTCGCAGGTACAAAAATACCTGAGCAGAATATCCGGACCACTTTTAGACAGAATAGATTTGCATCTGGAGGTTACTCCGGTAGATTTTAAAGATTTAAGCAGTCAGGAACCTGAAGAAAAGAGCTTGGACATCAGAAAACGAGTAATCTTTGCCCGTAAAATCCAGGAAAAGCGCTTTGAGCAGGACCATCGTATATTTTGCAATGCGCAGATGCCTGATCGGATCGTACGGCAACACTGCAAGCTGGACCCCGTCAGTAAACAATTGATCAGAAATGCGATGGAGCAATTAGGACTGTCTGCCAGAGCCTATGACAGGATTCTTAAAGTTTCCAGAACTATTGCCGACCTGGAAAACGCTATAGCCATACAACCAGCACATCTGGCCGAGGCTATCCGCTACAGAAGCCTCGACCGGTCAGGATGGGGTTCCTGAGCTTATAATTCGTCTTCAGTATCCCAGTCTTCTTCTGCTTCCTCTTCCTCTGCGTCCTCTTCTTCTTCCGGCTCCGGAACGTAATCATTGATCGCTGCACCGATAGCATTGACCTCTGCATCTTCCTCAAAAAGAGGTAACGCCGTTTCCGGATCAAGTTTCAACCACTGAGATTCTGTATCCTTCTGAATCTGCAAATATTCCTTACCGTCTTTATAAACTATATAATTATCATTCCCCTCAGGAAATATGGCATAATCTGTTTCTCCGATTGTTAAATCAAAAGGTTCCTGCATAATTCTTGTTTTTTTGCTGAATGTACTTTCAGGCGTCAAACTTAGATAAATTCCTTTTTATGTACAATACAATTGCCTTGCATATAAAAAAGATTTATCAGTCTCTCCTCAACTGAGGAAAACATTATTCATAGAGGAATACACTTATTTTGCAGCTTTCAAATCCTTGATAAATGCAATAAAACGCGGGTCCCCGTAATTCGCTGCACCTGACTGGTTATAGGAAATCCTTCCCCTCTTGTCCAAAACGACGGTTGTTGGTAAAGCCCCCTTAAAAAGCACATCCGGAACCGCTGTCTCCGAACGGAAGGCTGGCAACATGTATTTCCTTTTCTGCATGAAGCGGGCAGCTTTTTCCAGATCCCCGTCAGCATCGACGAAAATAAAAACCACCTCAGGATCGTCCTTATAATGCTGATATAATTTCTTTATCGCAGGAAATTCCACCAGACAAGGCAGGCACCAGCTTGCCCAGAAGTTAAGGAACACCACCTTTCCGCGCAGATCACCGAGATCTATTTTTTTACCATCGACACCCCTGAACTGAATTCCTGCAAGTGGATCTTCCATTCCGGAATTTTGATATTCCAGCGATAAGCTTCTTTCCGAACCAGCATTTGTAGTCATCCCAGCCAGGAGCAGGACGAAAAAGATCAGACATTTAGTCTGACGGATGTAAGGAGTCATAGGCTTTATTAAATTTTGTGATTAAACTATTAGCTTTAGCCTGATGAACAAAGATACCAAAATAGAAAAAGACAATTATCCTTATATAAAGCCCCCACAGGCAAAAGTAATTTCGCATATCCGCGACATCCATGGGGAACAAATTCCAGATGACTATTATTGGATGATAGATTATTTTAAAAAAGGTCCGCAAAGCGATGCTGTAATTTCATACCTCGAACAGGAGAACAAATATCTGGAGCAGCAGTTGGCGCATACCAACCACCTGCAGGAAGAACTGTTCCATGAAATGAAGGCACGGATACAAGAAAAAGATGAGTCAGTACCCGTTTTCAAAAACGGTTATTTCTATTATACCCGCACAGAGACAGGACAGCAGTATTATAAATATTGCCGGAAGAAAGGTAGTCTCGAAGCTCCAGAAGAGATTCTACTGGATATAGATGAACTCGCCAAAGACCAACCCTATTATTCAGCGAAGGGCTTTACCGTGAGTCCGGACAACTGTTTACTGGCCTATGCGACAGACAAAGTCTCCAGAAGGCAATATACCATCTGTGTTAAAGATCTAACAACAGGCGAAACTCTTGCAGACCAGATCCCTAATACCGCAGGAGACCCAGTTTGGGCAGCGAATAATCAAACGCTTTTTTACACGGAAAATAATCAGGAGACATTACTCAGTGAAAAAATCAGGAGGCATCAGCTGGGAAATGATGTCCTGGAGGATATTACTGTGTATGAAGAGAAAGATCCTGCAAATTATATCGGCGTAGAAAAGTCTAAATCCGGAGATTATATCCTGATTTATTCCTCTGCCACTCTTTCATCAGTAGTCTATACAATTCCAGCCGACCAGCCACAGCAGGAAATAAGATGCTTTCAGCCCAGGGTACCAGAAGTATTGTATCAGGTTCATCCACTGAAAGACAGATTTTTGATTTTAACTAACTGGGAGGCCCCTAATTTCCGGCTGATGGAATGCGGTCTCGATACAACAGATATTTCCGCCTGGAAAGATGTTATTCCTCACCGTAGCGATGTGCTGCTGGAGGATATTTCAGAGTTCGAAAACTTTATTGCTATCGCAGAAAGGAAGCAAGGCCTGATCAAAATAAGCCTGATGCAAAACGGAAAAGAAAATCAGACTATTGCATTTTCTGAGCCTGCTTATATGGCCGGAATAGGCGCTAACCCAGATTTCCAGAGCAGGAAACTCCGTTTATATTATACATCAATGAAGACGCCCATGTCAGTTTATGATTATGAGATCAGTAGCGGATCAAAGACTTTATTGAAACAACAAACTGCAGGAGCAGATTTTAACTCCGATCATTATACTTCAGAAAGGGTGTTTGCCTTGGCAGCAGACGGTACTGAAATTCCAGTTTCAATCGTTTATAAAAACGGTTTAAAAAAAGACGGGAAGGCACCTATGCTACTTTATGCTTACGGCTCCTACGGACATAGTATTGATGCTTCCTTTTCGTCATCTACGCTAAGCCTGCTTAACCGCGGGTTCATTTTTGCCATTGCCCATATTCGCGGTGGACAGGAAATGGGCCGGCACTGGTATGAGCAGGGAAGAACGATGCAAAAAATGAATACGTTCACCGATTTCATCTCCTGCGGTAAATATCTGGTTGAAAGAAAGTACACCAGCCGCAGCCATCTGTATGCTCAGGGAGGAAGTGCAGGCGGTCTGCTGATGGGTGCAATAAGCAATATGGATCCCGGCCTCTGGAATGGAATTATAGCGCAGGTTCCTTTTGTAGATGTTGTTAACACAATGCTGGATGAGACCATCCCGCTGACTACAAACGAATATGATGAATGGGGTAACCCAAATGAAGAACAGGCTTACCGGTATATGAAAAGTTACTCACCTTATGAAAATATAAAAAAACAGGATTATCCTAATATGTTGATTACAACTGGTCTCCATGACAGTCAGGTCCAATATTTTGAACCCGCAAAATGGGTCGCTAAACTGAGGGCACTTAAAACGGGCAATCAATTGCTTCTATTAAAAACGGACATGGATTTTGGGCACGGCGGTGCCTCAGGAAGGTTTGATTATCTTAAAGATATCGCCCTCAATTACGCTTTCTTGTTGTCCCTGGAAGGATTTACAAATTTAACCAAAGATTAACCGAATCATGTGCTGGTTTCGTCAAGGTTTGCTATATACTTTGTTCACTGTTTCTTCATAGTTCCTTCATTGTTTGTTCATTCGATATTGGAGGAAATATGAACGACCATTGAACATAGTTCGAAGGCTGTTTGTTACAATAAAGAAACATACTTTATCTTCCGCCGATAATTAAACTGAGCCGGAAATCAAGGTTAAATAACAGGAAAACCGGGCACAAAAAAGGGGGTCACGTTATTTTTTACAAATAACGTGACCCCCTTTTAATTTTATTCAGCGCAGCTTAGATCAGCTCAACACTACGGTTTACAAAATCTGTCAACTCTGCACCGGTAAGCATTCCCTGAGACAATAATGCCAGGTCAACAGCTTGTTTAGCTAACGCGTTTTGCTCAGCGGCATCGGTAGATTGCAAAATACGGTTTACCAGTTTATGGTTTCCATTGATTGCCACTTTGTAGCTGTCCGGCATATTGCCATAGAAACTCATACCACCACCCATTTGCGCCATTTCTTTCATGCGACGCATAAATTCATCCATAGTAACAGTTACAGGGAATTCATCTGGATTTAAACCAACAATTTCAACCGTGAAACCAGGTTTAACAATTGCTTTCTCGAAAACGGACTTTACCGTTGCAGACTGCTCTTCTGTTAATACAGATTCGACAGCCTCATCTGTTTCGATTAATTTACTTGCTACGCTTGAATCTACACGTTTTAAAGCTGTCTTTTCCAGTTTGTGTTCCAGAGAACTCACAAAATGTGTGTCAATGGCTGAGTTCATCAATAAAACATCATATCCCTTTTTATTGGCAGCCTGGATGAAACTATCTTGTTTAGCCGGTTCAGTCGTATAAATATAAACCAACTGACCATTTTTATCTGTCTGTGCGTCTTTAACCTTGTCGCGATATTCGTCAAGAGTAAAGTTTTCTTCTTTTGTATTCGTTAATAAAGCGAAATCTTTGGCTTTGTCGTAGAACTTCTCTTCGCTTACCATACCATATTTTACAAACAGGCCGATATCGCTCCATTTTTCTTCATAAGACTTTCGGTCTTTATTGAAAAGTTCAGCCAATTTATCTGCAACTTTTTTGGTGATATAGCTATTGATTTTTTTCACATTGCTGTCTGCCTGAAGGAAACTTCTGGAAACATTCAACGGAATATCAGGTGAATCAATCACCCCATGCAATAACATCAGGAATTCAGGTACGATATCTTTAACTTCATCAGTAATAAATACCTGACGGCTAAACAATTTGATTTTATTCCGCTGCATATCGAAATCATTCTTCACTTTCGGGAAGTACAATACGCCAGTAAGATTAAACGGATAATCCACATTGAGGTGAATCCAGAAAAGAGGGTCCTCAGCGAAAGGATAAAGTTGTTTATAGAAGTCCAGATAATCCTGGTCTGACAAATCTGCAGGTGCCTTGGTCCATAAAGGAGCCGTGGTGTTAATGATATGATCCGTCTCAACCTCTTTTGTTTTTGGCTTGCCTTCCTCATCTTCACCATCAGGTAAACTCTGAGTTTCTGTCCCAAATTTAATTGGCACCGGAAGAAACTTACCATATTTATCAAGGATTTCATTCAATTTTCCTTTACTCAGAAATTCTTCAGATTCTGAATTGATATGCAGGATAATATCTGTTCCACGCGTAGTCCGTGTTCCAGCAGAAATCTCATAAGAAGTACTACCGTCACATACCCACTTAGCAGGCTCAGCACCCTCCTGGAAAGATAAAGTCTGAATTTCTACCAGGTCGGCAACCATAAATGCAGAGTAAAAACCTAACCCGAATTTACCAATGATTTCATTAGCATCTTTCGCGTCTTTGAACTTCTCAACAAATTCGCTTGCACCAGAAAATGCAACCTGATTAATATATTTTTTAATTTCTTCTGCTGTCATTCCCAGACCATTATCACTAATTGTGATGGTCTTTTTCTCCTCATCAAGCGCAACTTCAACCAGGGGATCTCCCAGTTCGCCATTATATTGCCCCAAAGCAGCTAGTCTTTTAATCTTTTGTACCGCATCAACCGCATTAGAAACCAGCTCACGGAGGAAAATCTCGTTGTCTGAGTACAGGAATTTCTTAATAATTGGAAAAATGTTCTCGGTGTGTATAGAAATACTACCTTTTTCTTCTATGCTCATATGTTAACTCATTTTTAAGTACAATAGCCTATCATCAAGGGATATTCCAATTTGTTAAGCCTTGTCAAATTGACAGTTGAATAAAAAAATTTATATTGCTTACATGAAGAAGTACCAGAAATTATATGCGGCCGGTCTTATTTCTGCAGAGACACTTAACCGGGTGATACAGCTCCAGGAAAAACCGGTTTTTTCCCTGCACCGGGAAATCAGGATGATACTGTATGCGGGTATTCTTATGTTAAGCACAGGTCTCGGCATTCTTATTTATCAAAACCTGGACAGTATCGGACACCAGGTAATTTTAGCCTTAATTACAGCGATCACAGCTGGTTGTTTTTGGTATACATTTAAAAACCAGTCCCCATATCAGCAGGAAAAGCAAAACTCAACTAACGTTGCTGCGGATTATATCTTACTGTTCGGTTGCGTGAGTTTGCTTAGCTTACTGGCCTACCTGCAATTTCAGTATGATTTTTTTGGTACGCGGTATGGACTGGCCACTTTTATTCCTACAGTAATCTTATTTTTCATGGCTTATCGTTTTGATCACCAAGGTGTACTGGGTATGGCAATTACGAATCTGGCCCTCTGGATGGGCGTATCTGTTTCTCCTCAGGTGCTATTCGGCCTGACCAGAATTAATGAAAGCCCATTAATCTGGACCTACGTTTCTTTAGCGTTATTACTTATCACTGCAGCGTATTTAAGTGAATGGTTCAGGATAAAACCTCATTTCAAATTTATTTACCTCCATTTCGGCTCGCATATTCTGCACTTGAGTATGCTCACTGCATGGTTCGCTTATTCCGGAAGTTATAATTGGATTTATCTGCTACTGACGATATTCTCAGCCGCTTTGCTATATAAAAACGGTAAAAGGGAGCAATCATTTTACCTGATCCTGATCCAGCTGTTTTACGCCTATATTGCAGCTAGCATATTATATATGGACTCGTTAAAATGGATCCACCTCAGTAGTGACCCTTACTTGTTTATACTTTGGTTTATCATCTCTCCAGTGCTACTTGCCCGTCATATTTATCAACTGCATAAAAAACTCAAACAGTAATGATCGTCTATCCTTCAGAAAGCGTTAAAAATCTGCAATTGATTCAGCAGATACAAGATGAAGCAGCATATACAGGTATTACCGCTGCCGAGATCGGTGCCATAGCCAAAGCCCATCCGGTTACCTTCTATATACCCACCTTTTTAGTCCGGGCGGGCCTTTTTCTTTTAACCGTGGTAATTGTATTTGCAAGTAGCGCGCTGCTCTCACTACTTTTTGGGGGATTGATGCGTGACAAAAATTTACCTTATGCCCTGCTTCTCTTCGGCCTTCTTTGTTATCTTGCGCTGGAAAAACTTTGTAAAAAATATCAGCATTATCAGGCGGGTACAGATGATGCACTGACTCTCCTTTCCTCTGGATTTTTGCTCACCGGAGTCCTTTGGCTGCACGAAATCAATACGCAGAGCTGGTCACCCTCCGCGTGGTATTTATTTGCGTCGCTGTCGACCGCTGTAATCAGCTTATGGTATGTCATCCGGTTCGCAAGCCCGTTAATGACAATAATTTCCGCTTCCGCACTTTTGATGGCATTTTTAACTGCACTGCATATCCTGAATCCTTCCGGTATTTTACTCATACCTTTTGGTGCATTGTTTTTTGCTGCGTCACTCTGCTATCTGGTTCTGAATACAAAGATGAAAGCTATTTTAACGTTGTACAGTTCATGTTTAGCTGTTCTGATACAGTTCGCTGTGTTTACCGCCGGACTCGCTTTTAATTACTACGTCGCAGACCAGACCGGAAAAGAACTCTCTGGTACTACATTTCAGGTCCCGCTCCCGTATTTTTTCTGGGTCTGGACATTTGTTTTTCCATTAGTGTGTATTGGCTATGCCCTAAAGAAACATTCTCGGATGCTTCTGAATTCAGGGATAATTCTACTAACTGCAGCCGGTCTTACCTTTAAATACTACGACACTTTAGTCCCTTTTGAATACCTGCTGAGCGGTGCCGGTGCATTACTGCTATTACTCAGCTGGCGACTGCTAAAGTGGCTCAAAAACCCGAGATACGGGTTGGCCGGTCAGGTTCCTTTTCCACAGAATAACACGGATCAGGAGCGGGTCGATTCTATTATCATCTCGGCCACTTTACCTCAACAAAAACAGCACTTACCAGATCGATTCGGCGGTGGCAATTTCGGAGGAGGTGGTTCTTCTTCAGATTTTTAGATCCTAAATTTACAATCGGGTGGCGGATTTATGCCGTATCTTTGCGCCGAATGGAATATAACGTACACACATTGCCCAATGGCATCCGCCTGCTGCATGTACCTGCTGCTTCTACAATTTCACATGCCTGTATTATCGTTAACAGCGGCTCCAGGGATGAAAACGAAAGCCAGGCTGGTCTCGCTCATTTCATTGAGCATATGATCTTTAAACGCACAGAGAAAAGAAATACAAATCAGATTCTAAATAGACTGGAAAGTGTTGGTGCAGATCTCAATGCTTATACCACCAAAGAATATACCTGTATCCATGCTTCCTTCTTACATCCTTATCTGGGCAGGACGCTAGAACTTTTTCATGATATCGTATTCCATTCAACTTTTCCGGAAGATGAAATGGAGAAAGAAAGGGGTGTTATACTTGATGAAATCGCTTCTTATCTAGATCAGCCGGAAGAAGCTATCTATGATGATTTCGAGGACATGGTCTTCAGGGATCACAGTCTGGGAAGAAACATTCTGGGCACCACAGAAAGTGTAAGCAGACTTTCGGGGAAAGATATCAAAGATTTCATTTCGGCTAATTACCGCACTGATCAGATCGTTGTGGCTGTGCTTGGAAAATACTCCCTTGATAAAGCGGTTAAAATCTTCACTAACTACTATGAGGCTGTGCCAGCTAATAAAGGTTCGCATAACCGGATCGCGCCTTCTGCCGCACCAGTAATTAAAAGGGTAGACACCAAACCTATTATGCAGGCGCATACTGTGATCGGCTCTACTGCCTATTCGTTGTACCATCCCTTCAAAACCGGTCTGTTATTGCTGAATAACCTGCTTTGCGGAAACGCGATGAGCTCAATCCTTAATCTTCAGCTCCGGGAAAAACATGGAATAGCCTACAGTATAGAGTCTGGCTATAGTCCGCTTTCCGATACGGGTATATTTACGATCTATTTCGGAACCGATAAGGAGAAAGTAAACAAGGCGATCTCGCTGATTGACAAAGAATTTAAAAAACTGCGTTCAAACCCCCTTACCGAAATTCAGCTCCGAAAAGCAAAACAGAAGTTTATCGGACAGATCGCACTTGGAGAAGAGAATAGAATCGGTCTGATTGTATCCATGGCCAAAAGCCTGATCGACTATGACAAAATAGACAATCTGGATACTGTCTTTGCAAAAATTGAAGCTGTTACCACTGCTGAGATGGAGCAGATCACTGCTGAAATACTCAACGAGAAAAATTTGAGTGTGTTAACTTTTTACCCTTTAACCTAATATTTGTACTTTTGCACCATGAAATTACCAATCGTAGCCTACGGAGATCCTGTTCTGAGAAAGGTCTGCCAGGATATCAATCAGGATTATCCGGAATTAAAGAAACTGATCAGTGACATGTTCGATACCATGTATGCCGCTTACGGTGTAGGTCTTGCAGCGCCACAAATTGGCCTTCCGATCAGGTTGTTTATTGTAGATACCGGTGAGGACGAAGATGGGAAAGAAGGCTTTAAAAGAGTCTTTATTAATGCCCGGATTCTGGAAGAAAAAGGAGAGCCATGGGCATTTACCGAAGGCTGCCTTAGTATCCCGGAAATCCGCGAAGATGTAATGCGCAAACCTGTTGTTGTCGTGGAATACTATGATGAGAACTGGGAATTACATGAAGAAGAATTATCAGGAATGCCGGCGAGGGTTGTACAGCATGAATACGATCATATTGAAGGTAAATTATTTACCGATACCTTGAGCCTGCTCCGTAAAAGAATGTTAAAATCTAAACTGGATGCAATATCAAAAGGTGATATCCGCGCAGAGTACAAAATGAAATTTCCGCAACAACGCAATAAGAAACGTTAATTATTCTCTTTACGGCTTTTATCGCCGCTAAAGATTTGCTCCATAAGTTTCCCCCAGGCGAAGGGATTGAGTAAAGGCGTGGTAGGAACCATATTTTTGTTCAGTGCCCTTTCCTGGTCTAACCTGAAATTGGCAGATGAAATTTCCCGAGCATCCCTGGGTAAATACTCAATCATTCCGCTGATAGAACTGCCTGACAGATTTTTTCTTGCAATTTCTGTATCGTCATCTGCTATTTTAAGGGCCATAAAGTCTTTAGTGAAGTCTTCTATAGTCGCCCATGGGTAAACCTTTACTGCAGGTAGATAAACGATCTCTGATTTCATTTTAACCATAGCCGTATATTTGACGTCCCTTACGTCAGAAGGAATCACTACGAGCTGTTCGCCGTAACCAATCGCGCTATAAAGAAGCGTGTCACCGGGATGTGCAACGATAGAAAAGAAACCTTTATAATTTGCCGCATATTTCTGATCCTTATTTGACTGATTGGTTATGGTCACATATGGCACGACGAAGCTACTATCCTTGTCGGTAATAATGCCCGAAAACTGAACCAGTCTCTTCCCTCCCGGCGCCTGTTGCGCGAACAGGCCGGTGGCTAAAAAGAGAAGGGCTAGTGTGAAAATATATTTCATGCAGGCAAAAATAGCGCTAATCAGCGCAGCAACTAGTTAAAGAATGTTAAAATCCTAAACTGGCTCGGAAAGATTAACAGCCTCAACTCCGGTGATCTGTGGAACTGCTTTTAAGATCGCTTGTTCGATACCAGCTTTCATTGTCATGAAACTCATTTTACAAGAACCGCAATTACCCAAAAGACGTAATTTCACTACGTTATCTGCAGTAATTTCTTCAATGGCAACGTCTCCACCATCAGCAATCAGATAAGGGCGAATAGTTTCAAGGGCCTGTTCAACTTGTTGTTTTAACTCCATAATATTTTATAAAATCTAAATTTAGTGAATTTTTTAGCAATTAGCGGACTTTGCATTATGTATGGCTATCTGCTGAGCTATTTTACCGGCAATTTCTCCAAAAGCCAAAGCAGTTGGCGTGGTTTTATCCAAAGAGATCGGCTCACCGTTATCTCCCCCTGCTGTGATTCCCTGTACCAATGGTATTTCACCCAGGAACGGCACATCAAATGACTTCGCCAGCTCTTTACCGCCGTCTTTACCAAAAATATAATACTTGTTATCCGGCAACTCCTCCGGAGTAAAATAAGCCATATTTTCTATAACGCCTAAAACAGGGATATTGATACCCGGCATTCTGAACATTGCCAGACCTTTACGCGTGTCTGCCAGTGCCACCTGCTGCGGGGTTGTGACAATCACAGCACCGGCTATCGGAAAGCTCTGGGTAATGGTAATATGAATATCGCCCGTTCCCGGCGGAAGATCCACGATTAAATAATCCAGTTCGCCCCAATCTGCATCATTAAACAGCTGTTTAACCGCATTGGAAGCCATTGGTCCTCTCCAGGGCACAGGCTGATCAGGATCTGCAAAAAAGCCGAGTGAAAGTAACTTAATACCAAATTTTTCTATGGGCAGAATCAGCGTTTTACCATCAGCTGTTTCTCTTGCACTCGGTTTTGCACCCAGCAAACCAAACATTGTCGGAACAGACGGCCCATAAATATCAGCATCAATCAAGCCAACTTTTGCGCCATCAGCCGCAAGTGTCACGGCAAGATTACTCGCAACGGTTGATTTACCTACCCCGCCTTTTCCGGATGATACCAGAATAATATTCCGGATTTCATTCAGCTGACTTGTATCAGCTGGTTTCGTTACCCGGGATGTAATATTAATATGAATTTCCGCGTTCTTGTCAACAAAATGTTTAATCGCGTTGGTACAGGCATTTTTTAGCATATCTTTCATCGGACATGCCGGAGTAGTTAACTCCAGTGTAAAGCTTATGTTTTTATCGTTTATGCTCAGGTCTTTAATCATGTTAAGCGTAACCAGATCTTTTTTAAGATCAGGATCTTCTACATTTCTTAAAGCCGACAAAACTTGTTCCGTGCTAATTGTCATTGCCCAAAATTAACAAAAGCCACTCACAATTAATTGATTTTAGGCTTTTTAAGTGTAATTTTAACACGAAATATACATTTGTCAATCCAGACCAGCTATTTTAACAGGTAAATTTAAAGATGCAGCTACCTCAAATTAATATTCCGCAAAAATACATCAAAGCCGGTGCATGGGTACTTGGCATTCTGGCCGGCATCCTGCTGGTTACCGGTGTAATCGCTTATAGCAAAAGGGAGGCCCTACTCAAACGGATGATGGCCAGCGCAATAAATAAAGCTGACAGAGATTACGGTCTGGAAATTAAGATTGCGCAGGCAGGATTCAGCGGATTAAGCACTGTTGAACTTAAAGACATCTCTGTGGTTCCTAAAGACCGTGATACGCTCTCCACAGTAAAAGAACTGAAAATCGGTGTAAAATTATTCCCGCTTATTTTTGGAGATGTAAAGCTGGCTGAAGTGATCATGCACAGTGGTAAAGTAAATATTGTGCTGCGTGACAGCCTGACGAATCTGGACTTTTTTCTGAAAAGAAAGAAAAAAGATAATCCGGATGCGAAAGCGAAAATCGAATTGAACGAAATTGCCCATGACTTGTTAAACCAGGTGCTCAACAAAATTCCTGATGATATGGAAATGAAAGATTTCCTTTTCAGCCTGAATGATAATGATAGCGCGAAAGTAAACCTCCTCACGACCACTGCTACCATTATAGACGGAGACCTGCTCTCCACGATCAAAGTAAACGGCGATGCTGCAACCTGGCATATAAATGGGAAACTGAAACCAGGTAAAAAACAGCTTGATGTCTTGTTCTTTGCAGATAATCAAAAAGTAGAACTCCCATACCTGGAAAATAAACTCCATGCAAAGCTCAGCTTTGATACGGTAAGAACCGAAATGAAAAATGCAGCCTACAGCGGTGATGATTTTAAGATCACAGGTTCCTGGTCAGTAAAAAACCTGCTCATCAACCATCCTAAAATAGCTGCCGATGATATCGTTGTTTCCGCCGCAAGGATAGACGCCGATATGCTGATAGGCAAAAACTATATTGCACTGGACAGCACATCCAAAGTATTCCTAAAAAATGCAGTCCTGCAACCTTATCTGAAATATACCCTTTCACCTGATAAGATTTACGAAGTTAAACTACATGCTGACGAACAGGATGCGCAAGCGGTACTCGATGCTTTCCCACAAGGCCTTTTTGAATCTCTGGACGGCCTTAAAGTTAAAGGTAAAGTCAAATATGATCTTAACTTTTATCTCGACAGTAAAAATCCGGACAGCCTGAAATTTAGCTCTTCTTTAACACCAAACGGATTTAAAATCCTGAAATGGGGTAAGACCAACCTGCAAAAGATCAACGAAACCTTTATCTATACTCCATATGAGTACGGTAAGCCCATGCGTGATATCGTAATTGGCCCATCTAACCCGAACTTTACACCGCTCGGCCAGATCTCCAGTAATTACAAAAATGCATTGCTTACAGCAGAAGACCCCTCCTTTTTCTCCCACAAAGGTTTCGTGGAAGAATCAATCCGCAAATCATTTGTGATCAATTATAAAGAGAAAAAATTTGTACGCGGCGGAAGTACTATTTCCATGCAGCTGGTAAAGAATGTATTTTTGAGCCGCCAGAAAACGCTTTCCAGGAAAGCTGAAGAAATCCTGATTGTCTGGCTAATTGAAAACAACAGATTAATCAGTAAAGAGCGAATGCTGGAGGTCTATTTCAATATTATAGAGATGGGCAAAAACATCTATGGTATCGGCGAAGCCTCACATCAGTATTTCGGCAAAAGCCCTGCCTCGTTAACCATAGGAGAAGGTATATTTCTGGCTAACATCGTTCCGCGTCCAAAGATCGCCATGTTTAAATTTAACGGTGATGGTAGCCTGAAGGGCTACATGCTGCCTTATTTTAAATATATGGGCAGAATAATGGCTAACCGTGGTCTTACGCCTCAGGACACCAGCGGTTATGGTTTCTACAACGTCAGGTTACGTGAAGGGTTGCGGCAGTACTTGCTCCCGGATTCTGCAAAAGTAGATACAACTGCCTTCGATAACGATACAGATGCCCCTGTGGTTATGCAGGATGAGTCAAAAACGCTTTTTGACAGGCTTTTTGGAAAATCTAAAAAGGACACTATAGCCAAACAACTCAACCCTCAGGATACCGTAAAAAAATCACGCAGAGAACTACGTAGAGAGCGTAGGGAACAGAAAAAACTAGAAAAGCAGGACGAATAGCGCCTGAAGAAAAAATGAATACAATACAAGTTGGAGACCGGTCATTCGAAATTCTGATTGAGAATGAAACCATCAATAAAAAAACGAGATTACTGGGTATCCAGCTAAATGTCGATTACGAAGGTCGTTGCCCTATTTTTATAGGTGTACTGAACGGCAGTTTTCTTTTCATGGCCGATCTGGTCAAAGAAATGGAAATCCAGTGTGAAGTTGGATTTATCCGTGTATCCTCTTATCAGGGTACTGGAAGTACAGGTACAGTTAAGGAAATTTTAGGTCTTTCCGATCAGCTGAAGGGAAGGGACATTATCCTGGTAGAAGACATTGTTGATACCGGATTTACATTGAAGACCATCTTGGAAAAAGTATACGAGCAGCAACCTGCCTCAGTACAGGTCTGTACTCTTTTATACAAGCCGGACGCGCTGATTTACCCGCTCGAAGAACTCAAATATATCGGATTTGAGATTCCAAATGAGTTCGTGGTAGGCTATGGGCTTGATTATGATGGCCTGGGACGAAATCTGACCTCAATCTATAAAACAATTGATAACAGCTAATCGACTTCTGTAATTCGATAAATTTTTCACAATTTTGCAGAAACTTATTTATACATAATGACAATACATAAAGAAGGTTATACGACCATCGCAATTTCACTCCTTTTTATCTTCGTATTAAATGCGATCATTGATTACAGATTTGCAGATATTACCTGGTTGCGCTGGTTAGCCTATATTCTCTCCTTTGCTTTGTTCATTACCGTATTACAATTTTTCAGAAACCCTTCCCGTACTTTTACCAGCGGAAATGATCTGGTCATCTGCCCCGCTGATGGAAAAGTAGTTGTTATTGAAGAAACGAACGAAAATGAATATTTCAAAGACAAAAGATTACAGGTATCTATTTTTATGTCGCCGGTCAATGTTCACATTAACCGTAACCCAATTTCAGGCATTGTAAAATTCTTCAAATACCACCCGGGTAAATACCTGGCTGCATGGAACCCTAAATCTTCTACTGAAAACGAAAGAACGACTGTCGTTGTAGCTCATGAAAATGGTACGGAAGTTCTTTTCCGCCAGATTGCTGGTGCTTTAGCCCGCAGAATTGTATGGTATGTCAAAGAAGGCGACCAGGTAGAACAGGCGAAGGAATTCGGATTCATTAAATTCGGCTCCAGGGTTGACATTTTTCTGCCGGTCGGCACTAAGATTAACCTGGAACTAAATCAAGTCGTCAAAGGCGGTATAACAGTTCTGGCTGAGCTAACTAAACCGGCTTAACAGAAGCCCGGCGCAAAAAGACCGGAAGCAAAAAAAAGCAGGATACCTGAATTCAGGTATCCTGCTTTTTTTTGCCCCTGATTTATCTGTACACTGCAGGTATTTGAACTCATCAAATTTAATTAACTATTCTCTCTATAAATAAGCTGCAAGGAAGGATAGGAATCTCCCGAGTAGCTCAATACAACCATTCTGCTGAAATGAGTGTTGTCCGGTAAATATTTATATGGCGGACATGGTAAACCTTCGTTAACGGGAAAGAATGAGCACAAAAAAAGCCTCCCCGATTTGATCGGGAAGGCCTGTATATTTTGGAGTAGAAATTATACTCTTTTTGTCTTGATACGAGCGGCTTTACCAGTAAGCTCACGCAGATAGAATAATTTCGCTCTACGAACTTTACCGTGGCTGTTAACCTCAATTTTCGCAATGTTTGGAGAATTGATAGGGAAAATACGTTCCACACCAATACCGTTAGACATTTTACGAACAGTAAACGTCTCATTAGCACCTACGCTGTTACGTTGTAAGACCACGCCTTGGTAAATTTGAATACGTTCTTTATTACCTTCGCGAATTTTATAGTGAACACTCACTGTATCTCCTGATTTGAATACAGGAAACTCATTTTTTGCGATTACCTGCTCTTCAACAAATTTTACTAAATCCATGATTTTAAGCTATTAAGCCGACTTTTTTCTATTTAAAATCGGACTGCAATATTAGGAATTTTATTTTATAAAAAAAAGTGAATTTCGAATTTTTCCACATTCTTTTAGATTTCCACAATAATTGTGATGCAGCCGGTTAGCTGAAAAAAAGCCAGCGATTGTTAATATTGGCCTTTAAATAATTCTACAAGGCTTTTTCCATTCATTTTTTCGTTCGCGAGCACTCCGTTTTCCATCCCAAATAAAATTTCAAGTTGCTTAACTTTTTCATAAGGAATATCTTGCGGCTCATCGCTTTTAATTTTTCTGTAATTATGAAACGTGTTCACTGATACCTGCAGTATTCCGGGAATTTCCCGCAGTGCAAAACGATACTCTTTAACCGTTAATTTATCCAGCACTTCATTAATTTTGTATTTATCCATCGGTCATTGAGGTTTAAGTTCTTAACGCCTATAAATATATACAAATAACAAAAATAATTAACTATTAAATATATTTATATTCTTTATAATTAATTTTAACCTGTAAGTTTTCAGTATTTCCGTTTTAAATTACTTTAATCTTCCAACATATCCGGACGTAGTCTCCTGGTCCTCTCCACAGCCTGCTCATGCCGCCAGTCACTAATCTTCTGTTCATGGCCACTCAAAAGGATATCGGGTATCTGATGTCCTCTCCAGTCTGCCGGACGCGTATATACCGGCGCATCAAGCAAGCCTCCCTGAAAGCTATCAGAAAGCGCCGAGGTCTCATCATTAAGTACACCGGGGATTAATCTAACAATAGCGTCTACCAGTACAGCAGCGGGAAGCTCCCCGCCCGATAATACATAATCACCTATTGAAATCTCACGGGTCACATAAATATCCCTGATCCGCTGGTCAATCCCTTTATAATGACCACAAAGAATAATAACATTTCCTTTTCCAGACAATTCATTCGCAATGGTCTGATTAAGCGTTGTGCCATCAGGTGTCATGAAAATAACCTCATCATATACCCGCTCTGATTTTAAAGCTTCTATGCAAAGCGCAAAAGGCTCTATCGACATCACCATTCCGCTACCCCCACCATAAGGATAATCATCAACACTACGTTGTTTATTCGTTGAGTAATCCCTGAGGCTGTGTACCACAATCTCGGCAATTCCTTTCGTTTGTGCGCGCTGTAAAATAGAATGCGCAAAAGGACTTTGCAAAAGATCAGGCAATACAGTTATTATATCAAAACGCATATCCTTAAGTTGTTAAGTAAATATCCAGCAAGCCTTCAGGCAGATTAACCAGCAATGTCTCGGCATCTTCATCAATTTCCACGATCATATCTTCATTTAACGGAAAGAGAATCTCCTTTTGCTGATAAGAAACCGTAGCTACAAACTGCTGCGGGTATTCATTCACTTCCAGAATCTTCCCTAACTCGCCTTTATTTTCATCCGTTACCACAAACCCTTTCAGATCAGTATACTGGAAATCTTCGTCATCGCGTTCAGGAAGTTTAGTCAGCGGCAGATAGATTTTTTTCCTAAGCAGCGGTTGTGCCTTATCAATATGGTCAACATCATCAAAATAGATATTGGCAGTCTGATTAGGCTGCATTTTGAAGCTGGAAACAAAGAAGGGAACCATTTTGCCATTCATATCTGCAAAGACCACATCAAGATCGAGCAGTTCAGGTTCATCATATTCGAAATAGAGCTGAACTTCCCCTTTCAAACCTTTTGTTTTGGTAATATAGCCGATATAGAATGCTTCTTCTAACGTCATTTAAACAGATTATGTGTTGGAAATAAAAATAGCGAAGAATGCCTTCACAAGAAGGATTCTTCGCTATAAACAAAAGATCAAACGACTAAGCTTGCTCTTCTTTGTTTTCTTCAGTTGCCGGAGTTTCTTCAGCAGCTGTTTCAGCTACAGGAGCTTCTTCAGTCGCTTCTTCAGCTACAACTTCTTCTTCTACAGGCGCATTTTTAAGGGCAAGAGCTGCAGCACGATCTGCATTTTTCTTAGCCTCAGCCTCTAAAGCTGCTTTTCTAACTTCATCTTTAGATTTAGTCAGTCCATCTTTTTTACCTTCGATTTTGTTGTCTTTCGCTGCTAACCATTCTGCAAATTTAGCATCTGCCTGGTCTGCAGTTAAAGCACCTTTTTTAATACCACCTTCTAAGTGTTTTTTGTATAAAACACCTTTGTAAGAAAGAATAGCACGACAAGTATCCGTAGGTTGAGCACCTTTGTTAACCCAGTCTAATGTTTTTTCAAAGTTAATTTCGATAGTAGCAGGATTGGTGTTAGGGTTATAAGAACCTAAACGCTCAATGAATTTACCATCTCTTGGTGAACGGGAATCCGCTACCACTACGTGGAAAAAAGGTTTACCTTTTTTACCGAATCTTTGCAATCTGATTTTAGTTGCCATTTTTTTATAAGTTTATGTATTCAACATAGTTCCCGGAGCTGTATGCTTGCGGGCACGCAAAAGTAAGTAAAATACTACAAACTAACAAGATGCCTGAATTTTTAAACCTTTAACCCCAATATATGAGAATCGCTATAGATATGGATGAAGTCCTGGCAGATCCAATCAGCAAATTTGTAAGCAGATACAATCAGGATTACAACGTCCCGCTGGACCTGACTATGGAGCCCGGTTATGAATTTTTCCACCATATTCCGGAACATATCAATCATAAATGGTATGATTATATTAACGAAGCCGGATTTTTCCGGGACCTCCCTTTAATTGAGGGCAGTGTGGAAGCTGTGAAAAAACTTCAGGAAGAGCACGATGTATATATCGTCTCTGCAGCCACAGAATTCAGGAATTCATTAGTTGACAAATATGACTGGCTTTCAGAGCATTTTCCATTCATCTCATGGAAAAACATTGTTTTCTGCGGGAATAAAATTATTAAAGCTGATGTGCTGATCGACGACAGAATCAAAAATTTCGTAGATTTTGACGGTAGAAAATTATTATTCACTTCCCCGCATAATTTACTGGTGACAGATTACGAACGAGTCGATAACTGGCAGCAGGTACTAGAAAAGATACAGCAGCAACCGGCTGCCAAATTGTAACAATATTCAACTTTAATGATCATAAAAATAAATCATATCTTATGTTAGTCACAACAACAAATACTATCGAAGGCAGAAAGATTGTGAAATATCTTGGCCTTGTTACCGGAGAAACTATTATAGGCGCAAATATCTTTAAGGATTTGTTTGCCGGAATCCGTGATATTGTAGGCGGACGGGCAGGCTCTTATGAAAATGTGCTCCGTGAGGGAAAAGACACTGCCGTGCGTGAAATGCAACAATATGCAGCAGCCTTGGGCGCAAATGCAATAATTGGAGTAGACCTGGATTACGAAACCGTAGGTAATGGTGGAAGCATGCTGATGGTAGCAGCATCAGGTACAGCTGTGATCCTTGAATAATACGAAAACAGATAAATCGTATCATAATAAAGGCCCATCTTATCCAGAAGGGCCTTTATTATAACCGGCAAATCGACTAGAGAGATAATATCTCCACCAGTTTAAGCCATGCCGGGCTAATTTCTTCTGCATCGATATGTTTAATCGCATGATCGAAAGGGGTAAATACAATCTCTCTGTTCACCTGTCCAACGATATCACCGGAACGACCTTCCATGAGACCTTCAACTGCAGCAACACCAAAACGGCTTGCCAGTACCCGGTCCATACAACTTGGCTTACCGCCACGCTGGATATGCCCCAGTACAGAAACCCTGATATCATAATTAGGAAAGTTTTCCTTTAATACCTCGCCAACGTTAAAGGCTCCGCCTATTTCGTCGCCTTCTGCAACGATGATAATTTTAGAGGATTTATCCTTACGCCCGTATTCCAGTCTTTTGATCAGGCCTTCAACGCCCATATTTGCTTCCGGGATCATGATTGCTTCAGCACCCACACCTATCCCGCTTCGCAGTGCAATCAAACCGGAATCCCGACCCATTACTTCCACAATAAACAAACGATCATGTGATTCTGCTGTATCCCTGATTTTGTCAATCGCGTTGACAACGGTATTTATCGCGGTATCATATCCAATTGTAAAGTCGGTACCCGCCAGATCATTATCTATTGTTCCTGGCAGACCTATAACGGGAAAATCAAATTCAGAAGTAAATAAGTTTGCTCCTGTAAATGTACCGTCACCACCAATAACAACCAATGCATCAATTTCATGCTTGATAAGTTGATCGTATGCACGCTGACGGCCTTCTTTAGTTTTAAAATCCTCACTGCGGGCAGTTTTTAAAATGGTTCCCCCGCGCTGAATAATATTAGCTACAGATTTCCTGTCCATCGGAATAAAATCTCCGTTGACCAGTCCATCGTATCCTCTGAGTACGCCTGTAACGTTCATCCCATAATAGATTCCCGCTCTGACTACTGCCCTGATAGCAGCATTCATTCCGGGCGCATCGCCACCTGATGTTAATACCGCTATGTTTTTAATTTTGTTCATTTAGTCTTATTGCTTTGAGGCTTTAAATTTATCAATTCCAGTCTGTAAATAAGCAGCATATTTTGCCGCATCAAAAATAGCACCCTGAGGGGTAACCAAAGGCTCCAGATCATGTCCGCCTAATACATAGAACGGTTGTGAGTTGGAATTATATCTGCTTGCCTGAAAATCACTATTCCACCTGCCCAAATCATCGGTATTTGTTCGCAGAATTTTGGAATAATGCACCTTTTCGGCTGGCATTTTCACTGATCGTTCATCTACATATAACTGGATCAGCACATATTCTTCTTTAATAATCCGGCCAACTTCAGGGTTGATCCAGACTTTGTCTTCCATTTTCCTGCAATTTACACACGCATGCCCGGTAAAATCAATAAGGACCGGTTTATTTACTTTCTTCGCATATTCCAAACCTTCGTCAAGATCGAAAAAAGCATTAAAACCTAAAGGCGGATGTAACACATCCTGGTATTTAACCGATGCAGGGAAACCACTGCTGCCTGAAGACGGTTCTGCTGCTCCACGCCCAAGAATAAAGTCTTGGGTATTCATTGGCGGCGCAATACCGCTCAGAATATTCACCGGTGCTCCCCATAGTCCAGGAATTAGATAAACTGCAAAAGCAAACGAAAATATAGCAAAGAAGAGCCTCGGTACAGAAACATACGGAACATCACTGTCATGAGAGAACTTCAGTTTGCCTAAGATATAAATTCCCATTAAAAAGAAGATCACAATCCACAATGCAAGGAAAATTTCACGATCAAACCATTCCCAGTGCCATACCAGATCTGCTGCAGATAAAAATTTTAGGGCTAATGCAAGCTCCAGGAAACCCAAACATACTTTCACACTGTTAAGCCAGCCACCAGATTTAGGCATACTGCTCAAGAATCCCGGGAAAATAGCCGAAAGTGTAAATGGAAGTGCTAGTGCAAGCGCGAAACCAAACATGCCAATAGCTGGTGCCAGAATTTCGCCTTTTGAACTGGCCTGTACCAGCAATGTGCCGATAATAGGTCCTGTGCAGGAGAACGAAACCAATGCAAGCGACGCCGCCATAAAGAAGATTCCACCCAGTCCTTTACTGTTGTCTGCCTTCTGATCTATCTTATTCACGAAAGAACTTGGCAGCGTAATCTCAAAAGCACCAAAGAATGAAATGGCAAATACAACAAGGAGAATAAAGAAGGCAAAGTTAAATACTCCACTACTACTCAATTCATTAAGCTTTGCAGAACCGAATAATAAAGTAATCAATAAACCAAATGCTACGTAAATCACGATAATGGAGATCCCATAGATCATAGCCTGGAATATCCCTTTTTGTTTACTGCCGGCTTTCTTAGTAAAATAACTGACAGTCAGCGGTACCATTGGAAAAATACATGGCATCAGAAAAGCAATAAAACCACCCAGAAGCCCCTGTATAAATGTCTCCCATAAAGTTTTCTGCTGATCATCTTTATGTAAGTCCTGCCCTGCAACGCCATCAGTCCCTGCATCTGCAGCGACAACACTGGCTGTATCTTTCTTCAAAGAATCTGTGCCCTTTACAGAATCTGCTAGCTTCTGCTGTGCAGCCGCATCTTCTGCAGAACCGATTTCTGTAAAAACAATATCATCGGAAACTTCTGTCGTATCCTGCTGCTGTATCCGCGCGAATGCAGATACCTGAACTCCTAATGCCAGTGTAAGCATCAAGGCGCAGATTAGCATAATTCTATTCAATGTGTTCTTCATAGTTCAATACAATTCATAACCGGCAGTCCCTCCGGAAAGGCCGTGAAATTACTTATAATTTCTTGTTTTAAAAGTTTTGACCCCCTGCATAAATTTAATTTGACCTTACATCCATAATGAATGACCTTGTCCCAGAGGCTCATTCAGACCAGTTTACATTAGCCGTAGTTCCGCTAAATGTTTTAGCGGGCTTTTTCCTTGGTTCTGTTCGGGTCTTGTTAGAGTCACATTCGGATGCGCCCCTGGTTGAGTATATGAAAACCCCACAGACTACCCACACCGAACCCACACGAAACCCACAGGATACCCACAAAATAGTGTTGAAGATCTGTGCAGCGGTATAAAATGGTGGAAAAATCTAAACCATGGCTCTTTCCAAACCAGCATAACGGAAATAAAAAAAGTGCCTGGTATTATCAGACACTTTCCTGTTTATATCAATAGTAGCTAAACTCTATTTAACTGCGACAGAGAACTTCACTTCATCAGGAGGAAGACATCTTGTTTCGTCACAAACCATAAACTCAATGGTACCGGAAACTATCGTATTCGGCTTTTTCAACTTGATTTTTTGCTGAAATACAACCTGTTTTTCAAAATAACCAACATTCATATCAAAAACCTTCTCGAACTTTTCAATTGGTTTAGGTTCTGAAACCGCGCCGACTAAGGTGAAATCTTTTGAAGGATTAATTTTAACGGACGTCTTAACCGGCCCTCCAGGCTTAACGTGCTGGGAGTAAATATGCCATCCATCCTGAATAGTAGCTTTCAGATAAATGATCGCTTCTGTATTACTAACCTTTTTTTGAGCATAAGACCAGGTAACCGGTGTTTCAATCTGGGCTGAAGCTCCCAATACTGTAAACAGGCATAAGGCAAATACTAACATTACTTTTTTCATATTCTTACGTGTATTTAGTTGATCTTTAGTTCTTTTTATGCAGAAACTCGATCTCTTTAAAATCAAAACGCTTTAATCCTGCACTAGTTGTAAGCTCTAGTTGCCCTCTCTCAGCTATTCCTGTAATCATCCCTTCAATTATCTCGCCATTTTGTCGGTATAAAGCATTCTCACCGTAGAGATATAAATCTTTGACATAATCGTGATAAAGGCTATCTACAGGCCCTGTTCGCAGTTTGAGGTAAGCGAGTTCTATCTGTACACAAACACTTCGCAGCAGAAGATCAAGCTCAATCGGTTTACCGGTAATTATTTGCAGAGATGTTGCCCGGGCCCCAAGGTCACCGTCGAAGCTGAGCTGATTTACATTCAGTCCGATTCCTATCACAGATGCCTTAATCTGGCTTCCTGACAGTGTATTTTCGATCAGTACACCACCTAGTTTACGGTCATTAAAGTAAATGTCGTTGGGCCATTTGGTTTTCGCCCCCTCACCACACAACTCCCTTAAAGTATGCATTAATGCAGTGCTGACCACCATGTTTAAGCGGAATTGCTGGTCCGGAGTAATGAAATCAGGCCGGAGCAAAACGCTGAATGTTAAGTTTTTTCCCGGCTCAGCATGCCATGTATTTCCTGCCTGTCCGCGTCCGCCATACTGATTGTCTGCCATAATAACAGTCCCTTCGGGTAATGGCTCGGAATTTGACATTATACCTTTCATAAAACTATTGGTAGAGTCAACAGCTGATAATTTGATCAAATTTTGACCAACAAATGATGTCGGAAAAGTGTTATTTTGCAATAGTGGATTTTGTTATAATAGTTTATCAAAAATAAATACTTTTAATGGTAAAAAAGAAAATAGTACCCCTTTCTACCTACCTTTCAGAAATAGCCGTTCATGGCATACAGGAAAAAAAGGGACACGATATCGTTCGTCTAGATTTACGAGAGCTGAATAGCTCTGTATCGGACTACTTCATCATATGCAATGCTGATTCTGCAACACAGGTCAGAGCGATTGCAGACAGCGTAGAAAAAGAGATTTACAAAAGTACAGAGGCTGAGCCCTGGAAAAAAGAAGGAATGGATCATGCAGACTGGATAATACTTGATTATTTTGATGTAGTTATTCATATCTTCAAAACTGAAAAAAGAGACTTTTATGGTATCGAGGATTTGTGGGGTGACGCACAGACTACTACCTATCAGAGCGCCTAACCGACAAAACTTATATATTTTTTGATTCCAAGATGAAAGAGAAAGAAAATACGAAACCCAAGCTGATCAAGAGAATTCCAAATATTCCGAAAAAACCTCAAAAAGGTTCTAATTTCAATATCTTCTGGGTTTACGCAGCTATCATAGTAGGTTTGATCCTTGTATCGGTGTTATTTACCAATGACACCAACAAAACGATCACTTACAGAGAATTTGAAACAACGATGCTGGCTCCTGGTGATGTACAGAAAATCGTTGCTTATAAATACGAAGACCTGGTTAAAGCTGATGTTTACATCAAACCAGAGTTACTTAAGGAAGAAAAATACAAGAAATATCTGACCAAAAACAATTTTGGTTCCGCAGGTGGTCCAACTGTATCATTCACCGCAGGATCAATGGATGCACTGGATAACCAATTAAAAGAATCTCAGAAAGAAATTCCTGCAGACAACCAGATCCTTGCTGAAAAAGAAACCAGACAAAGCACTTTTAACTCTTGGTTCTTCACGGTAATTATTCCGCTGTTATTGTTTATCGGTTTCTGGATATTTATTATGCGCAGAATGGGTGGCGGTGCCGGTGGTGGTGGTGGCCAGATATTCAATATCGGTAAATCCAAGGCTACGCTTTTCGATAAAGAAAGTCAGGTAAACGTTACTTTTAACGATGTTGCCGGTCTTGAAGAAGCTAAACAAGAGGTTATGGAAATCGTTGATTTCCTGAAAAACCCTAAGAAATATACTAATCTGGGTGGTAAAATTCCAAAAGGAGCTTTATTAGTAGGCTCGCCTGGTACAGGTAAGACTTTACTGGCTAAAGCTGTTGCAGGGGAAGCCCAGGTACCTTTCTTCTCTTTATCCGGTTCGGATTTCGTCGAGATGTTCGTCGGTGTCGGTGCATCCCGTGTACGTGACTTGTTCAAACAGGCTAAAGATAAAGCTCCTTGTATCATCTTTATTGATGAGGTGGATGCGATTGGCCGTGCGCGTGGGAAGAACAGTATGATGGGCGGAAACGATGAACGTGAAAACACCTTAAATCAGTTATTGGTTGAAATGGATGGTTTCGGTACAGATTCCGGTATTATTATTCTGGCAGCTACAAACCGTCCTGATGTATTGGATAGTGCGTTATTACGTCCGGGAAGGTTTGACAGGCAGATTTCTATCGACAAACCAGATTTAGTTGGTCGTGAACAGATCTTTAAAGTCCACCTTAAACCTATCAAGACTGATCAGGTTGTGGATGCTAAGAAACTTTCAGCACAAACACCTGGTTTTGCCGGCGCTGAAATTGCAAATGTATGTAATGAAGCAGCTCTGATTGCAGCAAGAAGGAATAAAGAGTCTGTTGACATGCAGGATTTTCAGGACGCAATTGACCGTGTTATCGGTGGTCTGGAGAAAAAGAATAAAATCATCTCTCCTGAAGAAAAACGTATAGTAGCTTACCATGAAGCTGGACATGCCATTGCAGGCTGGTTCCTCGAACATGCAGATCCATTGGTTAAGGTATCTATCGTACCCCGCGGTGTCGCAGCTTTAGGTTATGCGCAATACCTTCCGAAAGAGCAGTTCCTGTACACTACAGAGCAACTGACAGATGGAATGTGTATGACTATGGGTGGCAGGGTTGCAGAAGATCTTGTTTTTGGAAAAATCTCTACAGGTGCTCAGAATGACCTGGAAAGGATTACCAAATTATCTTATGCTATGGTTACCATTTATGGAATGAACAGTACAATTGGTAATGTATCCTTCCATGACCCGCAAAATGAGTACAATTTCAATAAACCTTATTCAGAGAAAACTTCTGAGCTGATTGATATTGAGGTTAGAAAATTGGTAAGCGGTGTTTATGAAAGAACAATGCAGTTACTAACTGATCAGCGCGAAGGTTTAGAAAAACTTGCTGAAAAGTTACTGGAAAAAGAAATCCTGTTCCAAACTGACCTGGAAGAGATTTTAGGTAAACGTCCGTTCGAGAACAGAACGACTTATGACGAGTTCGTAAATGGTACAGGCGACCAGAAACCAGCTGCTGAAGGGCTTTTACATGAAGGAGTAGGTGAAACTACAGCTCCATCAGCTCCGGTTGCGCCAACGCAGTCTGAGTCTTAAATTATAATTTCTTATGGAGCCGTCAGTGTGATCAACCACACTGACGGCAAATCCATTTCTATATGCAAGAGAACATATCTTCCAAAGAGCTGATGTTAAAGAAGATCAGGAAAGCCCTGCTGGAGAAGCGGGACAATCCTTATCCCAACCTGGAAGAAAGTCCGCTCTATACGCCCACTGATGAAATCCCTGAAATTATGTTTGCCGAACAGCTCACTGCTGTATCCGGTAATTTTATTTTTTGCGAAAACGGTGTGGATTTTATAGAGAACATCCTTGAACTTGCAGACAAGTTTAAATGGAGAAAAATCTATTGCTGGGAGCGTGAGCTGCAGGCCTTGCTTTCTACTTATGAATTCCCCTTTTATAAGACCGATAAAGACTTTGAAATGGCTGAAGTCGGTATTACTATGTGCGAAGCACTTATTGCACGCAACGGCTCGGTATTGCTTAGTAACCAGAACGAATCTGGTCGCAGGCTGAGCATCTATCCGCATCATCATATTGTTATTGCGAGAACCGGACAATTAGTCATGGATTTGAAGGACGGATTTCAATTGCTGAAGAATAAATACGGTAGTCAGATTCCTACAATGATCAGCACAATTACGGGCCCAAGCCGTACGGCAGACATCGAAAAAACACTAGTTCTGGGGGCGCACGGACCTAAAGAATTATTTGTATTTTTAATTGACGATTTCTCATAAATTTTTAATTTCCATTTATTAGTCTTAAATTTATACTACATACTAAAATGGTATACGGTATAAAATGAGCAATAAAGAGCATCTATCAACAGTTATTACGGGCACCGGGAGCTATATTCCAGAGAAAATTATTTCCGGAAGTCACTTTTTGGAAACTAGTTTTTATGACAATGGAGTCATAATTGAAAAGGCAAATGCAGAAATTATTAGCAAATTTTCGGAGATTACGGAAATTAATGAAAGACGTTATGCAGATGACCATTTACTGAATAGTAACATCGCAGCAATAGCAGCATCTCGTGCTATTAATGACGCCAAAATAGACCAGGAGAGTTTGGACGGAATAATCTGCTGCCATAACTTCGGAGATATCAAAGCCGGTGAAAACCGGATGGATATCTTACCATCACTGGCAGCGAAAGTTAAACAGCTTCTTGAAATTAATAACCCCGATTGTGTAGCATTCGACTTAATATTCGGCTGCCCCGGATGGATTCAGGGCGTTGTGCAGGCTCACTATATGCTGCAAAGTGGCGATGCAAAAAAAATCCTGGTAATCGGCGCAGAAACTTTGTCGAGAATTGTGGATCCGCATGACAGAGACAGCATGATTTTCGCAGACGGAGCTGGTGCCGCCATATTAGAAGCAAAGCAAACTGAGAGAAAAACGGGTATTATTGCTCATAAAACTCAGACCTATGCAGTAAACTACGCCAACCTGCTTTACATGGGTAAAAGCGGAAATCCAGATAAAACAGACGGCAATATGTATCTGAAAATGAATGGACGTAAACTTTATGAGTTTGCCGTAAGTCATGTACCCCAGGTAATAAAAGCCGCCATAGATAAGGCCGGAATTGACATTTTAGATATCAAAACGGTTTTCATTCATCAGGCGAATGGTAAAATGGATAGTGCAATTATGAAACGAGTCTTTAAACTTTATAATCTCGATACGATTCCTGAAAACCTTGTTCCAATGACAATTTCCTGGCTTGGGAACAGTTCAGTAGCAACAGTCCCTACCCTGATAGATCTGGTACGTCATCAACAAATTAACGGATATGAAGTGAAAAGCGGCGAGTATGCGATCTTTGCTTCTGTTGGCGCGGGTATGCATATTAACGCAATAATTTATCAGTTTTAGGAAAAGCCATTGATAAATGGTGCAATTTTCGCTACCTTGTGGTAACCAACGAACCACAAGATGAAAAAGATATTTTACCTGCTGCTGCTTGCCTGTGTTTCAGTTTCCTGCAAGTCATATATGCTCAGCACCGTTGCAGCTGATTCTCCAGCGGAGATGACCTCCAACGGTGTATTTAAGCTGGAAAATGATAGCCTGAGAATCACCTATAATTTTGCCGGTATGGACGCCCCTTTAAAGATTGATATCTACAATAAACTGAATGATCCTATTTATGTTAACTGGAATAACTCAGCTCTGATTATTAGGGAGAAGGCTTATAGCTTTATCCAGTCAGATATTAAAATCAGCGGTAACACCAGCAATGTTTCAGAAAATAACAGGCGTTCTTTATATAATTATAGCGAAGGATCACTAAACGCATTAGCTACGATACCTAATAATGAAGGATTTATACCCCCTGCGTCACAAATCACCCGTGAAATCACTGTATTGGATGCAGCTAGTTTTGATCCGTTCCCTAAAAGCGAATATAAATCGGCAGCCTGGAATTACAGTGATGGAACAGGCGTACTCTATGTTAAACAGGCAGATTTCGATGCAGATAATTCACCCTTGAAATTCAGAAGCTATATTACACTTTATACCTTAAAGGAAAATAAACCTGATAATTTTGTCAGCACCGGGAATTTTTACGTGTCTTCAATTGCACGTTCAGGTGCTAATCCAAAGAAAACCAGTGAATACGAAGGAAATCCCGGTAATGTAATGATGACTTCAAAAATAACTGGTTTTGGTAAGACAATGACCGGGGTTGCGTTAGTTGGTGCTGTCGGTGGTCTGGCAGCAGCAGATGCTGCATTAAGCGAGAAAAATAACAACCGCAATAAATCAGTTAACTAAAGATCTTAAACCCTCTTTGGCCTGGGATTCGATACTATTCTCATATTCATGATTTTTCATGGCTATAGCCTCGTTAAATGCGGCCTTAGCTAAAGCATTTTGTTTTTTGCCGGCATATATCTTGCCCATCAAAAGTGCAGAGTTTGCTGCAAAATAATACTTCAGGTTCTTTCCAGCCTGTACTGCCTGCTGATAGTCCTTTATAGCGGCTGCATCTTTATTCAATGCGTCATTAATCCTACCCGATCTGTAATAATATTCAGCTTTATCCCGGCCGGCTTTCAGCCTGTCTGGATCCATAGCACCGGTCAAAGCCGAAGCCCTGCTGTAATATCCGCCATCAAATAGTAATCTGGCCTTCAATAATTCCTGGTTTGGCATTTCTTCGCCGGCCTCATTAAGCGCCTGCTTATCCTTTTCATGATAAGAATTGCCACTCGTCTTTACTCTGCCCATATACCCATTATAAGAGCCTGTATCGCCATTTAACAAACTTATCCAGGCTAGATGCAGATTAGCATCCCGAATATAGTTAACGCCTTTATTTAGCTGTAGAAACTTTTTAAAATTCAAAGCCGCCGACAAATCCAGTTTATTCAATTTGGCAGTTCCCATTAATAATTCCAGGTAAGGAAAGGACTGATAGGTATCAGAAGCCGGTCTTGCTGATAGAATGGCTATGGCTTCGTCGGTATGGCCATTTCTTGAGCAAACATACGCACGCAGGTAAGATTTTAGCAGGCTACTATCAGCGATACGAGCGGTAAATTTCATAGTTTTTGAATAAGCATCCGGTGATTTCACAACATCTGAAAGCACATAGGCATAGTAAAATATCACCTCCTCATAAAAAGGCTCATCGGTCGATTTAGGTAAGTTTATTGCAAGCCGTTCCAGCATAGCAAGCCCCTCTCTTACATTACCCCGCAGACCGAAAGTCGACAGCGTACTTTTCATCATACCTTCAGGCAAGCTGCCTATAATCACATTGATCAGACCAAGCCCCTTAGCATTCAGCTGAAAGCCCGGATATTTCTTGTTATTCTCCTGCAATTGTCCATTTGCTTTTTTTATCTCCCGCGCGGCACCAAAATATTCACCATAGCGACTTCTGAGCATAGCCCACTGCAGGTTAATTTCGGCCTGTGCATATAAATAATAAGGAGAGCCGGCATTATCATCCGCAATCTGACTTAACCTTTTTGATTTCATTTCTTTCATGCGGTCGAAATCTATTTTGCTTTCTGAGGTGATTAACTGAAAATAGTCAGCATAATTCTCCAGCAAGGGCACAATTGAGTTGCTTGGGCGGACTTTTCTTTCCTGAGCGATCAATTGCCTTGCTGAACTTAATTTAAGCTCAAAAATCAACTGGTAAGCTTTGAGGCAATTTGCATTAAAATCAAAGTTAGCCATCGCATTTAGTGGCAAAAGCAAACTGAGCATTAAAAGAAATCGGAGAGAAAAAGATCGGAGGCTAGAATTCGCCGGCATAGAATTATTCGCTTTAAAAGATAATTACTCAACGGTATTTTGAGCGCTTTTGTTTTAAAATGGCATAAAAAAACCGGTCAGTTAGGACTGACCGGTTTTTTTAATTGGAATTAAACAGCCTAAACTGCCTCTTCCTGCTCATGAGTTAAGGCCTCATCCACAAGGATTCTACCACAGTGCTCACAAACGATAATTTTCTTACGTTGACGAATATCTAACTGACGTTGAGGCGGAATCTGATTGAAACAACCTGAACATGAATCACGGTCAATCGTAACAACCGCAAGACCATTATTAGCGTTGCTTCTCAATCTTCTGTAGGCAACTAATAATCTGTCTTCAATTGCAGCTTCAGCTTTCTCTGATTTTTTATTTAAAGCCTGCTCATCTTTTTCAGTTTCAGAAGTGATTGTTTCCAGTTCACCTTTTTTAATGTCGAGGTCATTCTTTCTGGATTCTAAATCAGCTAATGCTTTCTCATAGATTTCAGTTTTAGAAGCAATTTCAAATCCATGCTCTCTGATCTTTTTCTCACAAACCTGAATCTCCAGGGACTGGATTTCCACTTCTTTGGTCAAAGCATCATATTCCCGGTTATTCTTTACTTCTTTAAGCTGGCCATCATATTTCTTGATCAGGTTCTGAGCTTCCTTGATCATGTTTTTACGTGTTACAATCGCATCTTCGGTTTCATCCAATTCAGCTTTGAATTTTTGTATACGTGTTTCCAAGCCTGCAACTTCATCTTCCAGATCTGCCACTTCCATTGGTAATTCACCACGGATCTGACGGATTTTGTCAATTTTAGTATGTAAGGTTTGTAATTCGTATAAAGCTTTCAGCTTTTGCTCTACAGTTTGTTCCATTAAATGAAATAATTTATGGGTATAATTATATTAAACTAATTATCAGTAATTGAACTGCATTTTAGCTTGTGTACGGAATTATTCTCCGGCAGATCTGGTCAAAATATCACCATTTAAGCTGCTGAAGCTCGCAAAGATAAGTATAATTTTCAATTCATGTATACAAATCACTATTAATCTGCTGATTGTAAAATGAATTCCCAAACCTGGATAGTTGCCGCAAATGTGGTGTAATACAGGCATTTCAAACACTTAACGTCAAAAACGGCTCTTCAAATCGTCGGCTCCGGAATTGTTGCTTTTCCGGCCGCCTTCCGAGCTGCCGAACCGGTAACTCAAAGAAAACACCGCAGCCCTGCTGTCAGGACGACGTAATCCAGAAACCTGAATACCACCATAATCTGTTTCATAACGCGTTTTTTTGGATTGGAAGATATCGGTCACCAGCATTTTCAAGGTACATTTCTCGCTGAACAGGGATTTCTGAAATCCTCCGGAAACCATATAATAGCCGCCCATTGTATATACACCCATACTCATTTTAGATTTATATATTCCGTTCAGTTCAGCTTTCCAGTTATTACCGAGTTTAAACGTGTGCTGACTATCAAATGTGAAACTAGTTCTGTCGAGCCGGAATTCTACATTTTCATTATCTATTTTAAACTCGTTTCTGAAAACATGGGCAAATTGTGTTGATGTCCACCAGGAGGTAAAATTCAATGTCCCGGTAAGACTCAGGCCATAATTTACAAATTCAGCGGCATTCTCAGGCCGCTGGTACACCAGGCTTGCATCTCCGCCAATCAGCTGGCTAATCACATCGGTACTTTTGCTATAAGTTAAAGTTGTGAACCAGGCCGAACGATATGCATGGCTCAGCTCAACCGTATTTACCAGCGAAGGCCTCAAATAAGGATTACCCTCGTCATAAGAGAACGGGTCGTCATAGATCCGGAATGGATTGAGATCCCAGTACCCGGGCCGCTCGAGTCTCCTACTATATCCCAGCTGAAGCTTATGATTTTCTTTGAATTCACGGCTCAGGAAAACACTTGGAAACAGTTGAAAATAATCGCGCTTTACCAGAGAATCCGTTTCAATCTGGTGTCCCTCTGTTGCGGTGTACTCACCCCGTAACCCTGCCAGCAAACTCCATTTTCCCCAATCTTTTTTTATGCTGAGATATCCCGCCTGAATCTCCTCCCGGTATTTAAAGTGGTTTCCAGAAGCCAGGTCTGCTACAAATTCGCCGTTAGCCAGCGTGTCATAACGCAGGATATTTTCAATTTTCACTTTACTGCCTTTCCAGCCCGCATCAATCTTCAGGTT
The DNA here is from genome assembly GCF_900112985.1 of Pedobacter antarcticus. Classification (GTDB taxonomy): domain Bacteria; phylum Bacteroidota; class Bacteroidia; order Sphingobacteriales; family Sphingobacteriaceae; genus Pedobacter; species Pedobacter antarcticus. Next base: position 168,322 of record NZ_FONS01000002.1, on the reverse strand, counting down.
TTTAGCTAAAGGCAGGCTGTAGTCCAGTTTACCCGCAATAATGGAGTTGTCAGAAGGTAAATCTCCGCGACGCTCAGATTTGCTAAGCATAGTGGATCCGGATGCGTCAGAATAAGTTGTTTTCAAATCCTGATTCATCCTTGAAAAATGCGTTACGTAGTCGATATCAGCCTTCAGCTCATGCCCGTTTCCATTAAATTTATGCACGTAATTCAAATTGTATTGCCTGTCCTCCCACTTCTCTTTCCCAAAAATATAAGTCGCGGCATTACGGGCAAGCTTACCATCTGCACCATATAAAAGATTAGAACCGGGCTGCGTGTCAGGGTATTGCCCGTCACCACCACTAGCTACAAAACCGATCGTATTCGCTGAATCGATCGTATAATCCAGACCGGCTTGAAAATTTGACGACCGCAGCTTAGCGGAAGACTCATCCCTTTGCAAAGATCTGCCTGTAATATTACCCGTGCCATCGGCGAACAGGCGATTAACTTCGCCTGAACTCTTCAAATTCTGATGATAGTAAGTGTAATTTCCAAAGACATTCAGCTTATCCGACCGGTAGTTCATACTACCGCCCCCGCCTAATCTTGCGCCGCGTCCGGTTCCTCCATTAGTCGACAACGAACCGTTTAAGCCCGCTTTGAGGCTTTTCTTCATCACAATATTCACGATTCCACCTTTTCCGGCGGCATCATAACCTGCCGGTGGGTTAGCCATAATTTCAATTTTGCTGATCTGTCCGGAAGAGGTGCCCCTGAGCAGGTTGGCCAGCTGGCTGCCCGACAAATAAGTTGGCTTGCCGTTAATCATAACCATTGTCCCGGGCCTGCCTTTTAAACTGACCGACCCATCGTCAGAAACCGTAAGTCCCGGCGCTTTAGAAAGAACATCGAGCGCAGTTCCTCCTTCGGCCAGGATACTGTTTTCCACATTCAGTACGACACGGTCCAGGCTTTGTTCAATCTGTGCCTTGCTACCCTTGATATTAACCGTCTCCAATACCTGCTGATCAGGAACTAACTTGATATGTCCAAAGTTATGGAATTTACGCTGTTCATTGAGTTCCAGCGCAGCACTAAAATAGTTGGTAAACCCGATATAGCTGATTCTGACGTAGTATTTTCCAGCAGGGATATCACTGAGCTCGAAACCTCCCTTTTCATCACTCATAACAGCCTTTACTTGCACAGAATCCTTTACCTTAAATAAAAAGATACCTGCCGAAGCTACCGGATTAAGCAGCTCATCAGACAACCGGCCTTCTAGCCTGTAAGATTGCGCAGCAGCACCGGAGATCCCGGCAAATAAACAAATTAAAAAGATCAAAGATTTCATAGATGATTAAGCGTTATTTTTAGCTAGGTTATAAAAAAGGGGGATGCCTGATACGGCATACCCCCTGAATGATTAATATTTTAGTTTAGAGAATGCCGTTACATTATCGGCCCCTTCGATATGCACGCCTTTTTTACCGGTAGCCGTTTCGGCATTAATGATATAGACGTAGTATTGTTTCATATCGTCTTCCAGCACATAGCTGATGGTTTTTCCATCGCCTTCATAGTATACGTGCATTTTAAAGGAGCCTTGTTCGTGCTCTGGCACATCCTTCACATAAGTAACCGTTTTACTGTTGATATCTACAATAGCTACCTTCACGCGTCCGCCCGATACATCACCGGTTTCTGCAGAAGTGTAAATTGTCATCAGGAACTTACCATTAGCAATGTACTCTCCTCTGGCAATTTTGAATCCGGTAAGCGCTTCAACATCAAAGAAATAATCCTTATCAAATGCTTCTGTACCCTTTTTTATTCTTAGGATACCTGAATGGTTTTTTGATTTAATATTATTGATACTTCCAGAAGTTGCCCAGACATAAGAGTCACCATTTTCAATTTGCTTAAGCCCCTGCATACTGCCCCAGTTACCGATAAATCCGGTTCTGCCATCGGAGATAGTTTTCTCGTACTTCATCTCCGGATAACTAAAAACAGCTACCCATGCCGTATCAAGACTGCCGTAATTCCCCTGCCATGGCGCAGCGCCGGCACCCGCCGGTTTAAACTTATAATACGGCATATAAAGCTTGTTATCTACCTGGAATAAACCCGTCCATACTGCATTTTCGCCTGTACCGGTAATCTTATTCATATCTGTGACGCTTTTACCCGAAACCTGCATATTGACAGCATCAAAGCGGAACAATTCACCAACCCCACTTGATCTCGGATCGCCCCCGCCTACCCAGGTATCCTGGTTTACAGTACCCGAAACACCGGTACGGAAAGTTGTCACTGTTCTGCCTGCGATTCCGATCTCTCCATCTTCATAAATACGGTAAGGCGTAACCGGCCCAAGATTATTATAAGCCTGCGCGAAAATTGTATTATTCTGTAAGACAAAGGAATAAGCGTCCGTCTCTACCCCGTTATTTCTGGACGACACTTTCCCTGTGGTGATGTCATCTGTGCTGACAATATACGTTCCGGCACTACCGGATGCTGCCGATCCCGAGTATACAAATACATATTTACTGCGTCCTGTTCCCTCCGGGTTTGTTGGTCCGGTTACTTCCGGTGTATCTTTTGATTTACTGCATGCCCCAAGCAAAACTGCCATTGCTAATCCTGCTGACAATAGGAAATTCGAAGTTGTTTTCATTTTTGTTTTGTTGTTATTAAAAAGTATATGCTTCCCTTTAGGGTTTGTTGCCTTGATCAGAGGCTTCTAATAGAATTTTTTTAAGATTGTGCTGGTTTAGCCGTAGTTGAAAAGTAGTATCTCAGCTTCAGATTGAAGGATCTGCTTGGTTTCTGCAGTTTAAAATTATCGTATAAAATCGCGTCGGTCAGATTGAGACATTCCACTGCAACATTATATTTTCCGCCCTTCACAGTATAGACCATACTGGCATCATGCGCCCATTGAACCGGTATGTCTAGCTTCGTATTTTTAGAGCCCTGACTAGGCCAGAATAGATAAAATCTATTTACATACATTAAGTTATAAGTTATAGATAAACGATTTCCTTTTTGAAAAACATTATTAAAATATAGGCTGGAAGACGCATTACCAAACAAATAAGGCGTATTTGGGATACGGTCACCATAGACTACGCTTGGCACCTTCGAACGTTCGCCGGAAGGCAAAGTCTCAAATTCCGTATCATTTCTCAGATTTTGGTAAGTAAAACTAGTATTGATACTGAACCGGTCCCGGTAGGCATAACGGAGTTCTGCATCTACCCCCCTGTTCTTTACATTTGACTCATTTGTGCTCATCTGAATATACTCCCCATTTGTACCTCCAGGTAGTAGTAAAGAGCGGATATAATCCTTCGCATTTCGATAGACAAAACTCGCCTGTAAAGACACGAAATGGTCCTGATTAAAAGTTTGCTGATAAGTCGCGCCAAGATTAATATTCTGGCTGCTTTCCGGCCGCAGGTTACTATTTCCGCGCTCGTTGACCATGTCGCCAAACAATTCCGTGTTTTCCGGCAACCTGTAAGCCCTTTCATAAGAGCCCTTCAACTGCAGTTCCGGCCAGAGAAAGTAAGTTCCCGCAAAACCATAACCCGATTTAGAAAAGTTGCCCTTACGAATATGAATCTCATGCTCCATCTGCCCCGTCTCCCGGTTAAATTCACTGGTAGCATCATAACTTACGTTTTGCTGATAATAATGCTTTAAAAACGCTGTAGCGTTGAATCTTTCACTAAATTCCGCCCTGTAACCCAGACCTGTAATGTATTTCCTGGTGATTTTTGGTTGACGGTCGAATATATTATCCGGATCGAGCCTGTTTTTACCCTTGCGGTTAAATGTGCTGAAAAGCTCATTCAGGGAAAAAGAATGCTTTTCATTCAACTGATAATTCAAAGCCGCATTCACAACACCGTTGTTATTTCTAAACTTATAATCTGTATAACTGCTCTCACCTCCCGGACGGTCTGGATTAGCTGGATCTTTAAAAACAAATGTTCCGTCCCAGGTATAACGTTTATATGCTGTATCCACACTCCTTTCCTCTCCGAAATTGAAGTTCCCGTTCAGACGCAGATCCAGACCTTTAGTAAATAAGTTCCTTTTAGTGTATTGGATTGCCGGCTGCAACAGGTTTCCGGACCTCCATCTTGATCCGTAGACATCGTACATCCGGTTACCAGTTTGAATATCTGCACGGTTCTTTCCGAAAGTTCCCCCCAGCAAAAGCAGGTCAGCAAACTTCTTTCCCCTGAAACCCGCTTTAAGCACCACTGTCTCATTATGATAGCGATCATGAAACCGACGTACCCGGGCAGGATTATTTAAACCGGTTTCATGGTCTACCACATCTACGTTTACCCAATAATCATTGTCAGAATAATTCTGAAATGCATTGAGCTGTACAGTAAAACCAGAAGCGGCAGTATAACCTGCATTCACAGCAGATTTGTGCGTATTAAAGGATCCAAAAGAATAGGAAGCATCTATATAGGTCCCCGGGTTTGAATTCGTGACGATATTTACGGCGCCACCGAGCGCATCCCCACCCAGCCATACCGGAACCACACCTTTATAAACTTCGATGCGGTCAGCAAAGTTGACAGGGATATTGTTCAGCTGAAAAGACGACCCGAAGTTATCCATTGGTACCCCATCTAAGAAGAATTTGATCTGTTTTCCGGAAAAACCATTTAGACTAAACCGAAAATCGGAGCCCACCCCCCCGGACTCGCGAACTCTAGCGCCCGAAACCCTGTTTAGCACTTGCCCAATATCCATAGTCGTATTACTCAATGCCTTCGCATCAATGGAAACTACAGCATATGGTTGCTTATTAACTTGCTGGCTTTTGCTGAGGCCGAGTACTGAAACTTCGCGCATTTCACGCCCGCCCTCCTCGTCTAATGAGAAATTAATGGCAAGCTGCTGATCTGCTGCCAGGGTTAGCGTTCGATGGCTTTTGAGATAACTCATTGCCTGTACAACGACAGTGTATTCACCTGCCGGGAGTGCAGAAAAACTGAAACGACCCTGACTATCGGTAACTACCGTTCTCTGCAAAGGCAACAACCTTACAGTAACACCTGAAAGTGCCCCATTAATCGAATGGACGACCTTTCCGTGAATGGTTCCGCCACTCTGCGGAGTTGCATAAGTATGAAATAAAAGGGCGCATAGAATCCCCGTCAGAAAAATTTTCTTAATTTGCATTGCTTTTAAATGAATCTATAATTTGAAAGAACCCCTTGGGTTTAAAGCCGTACAGGTACGAACTGTACGGCTATTTTTGAAGAGCAGATGGATTTGTAAATATTTATATCATTAGATTTCCCTTTCTATAGCACTACCTGATCAGACAATAAGCATTGCACTGTACCGGCGTTCTATAATAAAGTATCATACCAGCCCTTTTACCCCCACGTCTATTTAGAACTATTTTAAATAGACGCAATGAACAGACCGATAACAGTCTGCTAAACAGACTCAATACCACAAAAAATAATAATAAATGATTACCTGACGGGTGAAAGGTTTAATGCAAAGTGTTAACGCGGATAGGTCTCCAGGCCCTTACGGATGAAATTTAGTGCCTTCGTTAACTGGTTTTCAACTGTTTTTTCCGAAATAAGCAGAGCTTTGGCGATCTCCTGGTTGTTCATACCTCTTTCACGGCTCAGTAAATAAACTTCTTTGCAGCGGCTTGGCAGAAGGGCGATCAGCTGATCGACATCTTCCTTTAAAAAACGGTACAGCACATCCTGTTCCGTATGATTGGCAGAATCCGGCTGTCTTGCTTTAATTTCTTCCATTTTACGGGAAGTCCTTAACTCATCACTATGCAGGCGGAAAACGCGGAAACGCACTGCCCTTACCAGATAGTTTAGAGCCGTACTTTCTGTCAATTCTAAACTTTCACGACGTTTCCAAACAGAAGTAAATACTTCCTGAACAACTCCTTCAGCCTGAAATCCATTCTCAGTATATTGCAAAGCAAGCTGATACAGCTTTTTCCAATGGCTTTCATAAAGCTTGAAAAAAGACTGCTCATCAATTTGTATACGTTTGGTTGAAGGATCAGTGCTCAATTTTACGTGATTAGTCAAATGCCAAAGGTAGCACAATTTAGAACCATTCAAAATTATTTGCAATTACCCTTGAGAACAAATCGAAATAATTATCCATAAATTCACGGCTTATCATTCCGGTCCTTACTATGGAGAACAGAAGAGAATTCATTAAAAAAGCAGGTTTATTAAGTGCGGCTTTAGGCGTATCAGGCTTGATTCCACCGGCAATACAGAAAGCAATGGCCATTAATCCCGCTTTAGGCAGCAGTTACCTGGATGCAGAACATATCGTGCTGCTTATGCAGGAAAACCGCTCCTTTGATCATACTTTCGGTACACTGCGTGGCGTCCGCGGTTTTCAGGACCCCAGAGCCATCCGCCTTTCCAATGATTATCCTGTATGGCTGCAGCGTAATAAAAAAGGGGAAACCTATGCCCCTTTCAGACTTAACCTCAATGATACCAATGCGACCTGGATGAACTCGTTACCACATTCCTGGGATAACCAGGTAGATGCAAGAAATAAAGGCAGGTACGACGGCTGGCTGGACGCCAAAAGATCTGGTAATGAAGCTTATGCAGATATGCCACTAACGATGGGATATTATAACAGAGAGGATATCCCGTTCTACTACGCTCTGGCAGATGCATTTACTGTCTGTGATCATAGCTTTTGTTCCTCACTTACAGGAACCAGCCCTAACCGATCTTTTTTCTGGACAGGAAAAATCAAACAGCAGCAGGATGAAGATTCGGTCGCACATGTATCCAATGATCAGATCGACATACCGGAACATAATACCTGGAAAACGTTCCCCGAAAGATTATCTGCAGCGGGAATTGATTGGAAAATTTATCAGAATGAAATTAGTATAGGAGCGGGGCTCAGCGATGAAGAAGAAGAATGGCTGGCTAATTTCACCGATAACAGTCTGGAATTCTTTCAACAATACAAAGTGACTTGCCACCCAGAATACCTGAAATCCCTGGATCTGAAGATCCGTAAAATGGAACAAAAACCCGTAGGTGAACGGACAGAAAAAGACCTTAAAAATCTCGAAAACTGGAAAGACGCTTTTAAGAAGGCTGCAGAAAACCCTTTATCGGCTCAAGATGCTAAAACTCAAGATCTCCATCGCAGAGCGTTCGTAACTAACAGGAACGACCCCAATTACCATAAACTTGAAACCATTAGCTATGACGCAGATGGAAAGGAGGTTAGTGCACAAATACCTAAAGGAGACGTGCTGCATCAGTTCAGGAAAGACACAGATTCAGGTAAACTGCCGGCGGTATCCTGGCTGGTTGCACCCTGTAATTTCTCCGACCACCCGAGTGCCCCCTGGTATGGCGCATGGTATGTGTCCGAAGTTCTGGACATCCTGACTAAAAATCCTGAAGTTTGGAAGAAGACGGTTTTTATACTCACTTACGACGAAAATGACGGCTATTTTGATCATCTGCCACCAGTAGTTGCGCCAAATCCGAAAGATCCTGAAACAGGACTGGTGTCTCCGGGACTGGACATCCGGGCAGAATATGTTTATGCGGGCCAAAGCAGCCGGGAGAGCCCGGTCGGATTAGGTTTCCGGGTACCAACTGTAATTGTATCTCCATGGAGCAGGGGAGGTTATGTGAATTCACAGGTTTATGACCATACCTCAAGCCTCCAGTTTCTGGAGAAGTTCCTGAGTCATAAAACCGGAAAACCCATCAGAGAAGAGAATATAACCAGCTGGAGACGCAGCCTTTGCGGAGACTATAGCTCGGTATTCAGACCCTATAACGGAGAAAAGATTTCATTCCCTGAAGCGCTCGCCCGTGTTCCTTATCTGGAACATATTCACAGCGCACAATTTAAACCGCTCCCTAAAGGGTATCACAACCTGAATAGGGAAGAGATCACTCAGGCCTTAAAGAACCCGCAGAAGAGCCCGTTTATGCCCGGACAGGAGCTAGGAAACCGCCCTGCCAATGCACTCCCTTATGAATTATATGCAAATTCTTCCTTTGATAAAGAGAAAAAAGAAATCGGAATCCAATTCAAATCGGGTCATGAGTTTTTCGGTATGGCATCCAGTGGCGCAGGATTTACCGTTTACGGACTGGAAAAAACCTGGTCATTTACCGCAGCAGCAGGGGATAGTCTGGAATATAAATGGCCACTTAGCCTGTTCCCGGAACAGCATTATCAGCTGGAAGTAAACGGAGTGAACGGTTTCTACCGTGCATATCGGGGCACCGCACAGGATCCCGATGTGACTGTGCAGCTGGAATATACGCAGAATAGCTCTGGTACACCTGATGGAAATATCCTCCTGGTAATTAGGCGCCAAAAGGGAAATGCCCCCCTTCATTTTAAAGTCGCACATCAAGCTTATTATACACAAGTCGCTGAGCTGAGATTAAATGCGGGAGACAAAGAAAAAGCATTGGTTCTGGACCTGAAAGAAAGCTATTCATGGTACGATTTTATACTTTCAGAACTGACTCATCCGGAGTTTAGCCAGCATTTTGCAGGACACGTAGAAAACGGAAAAGAAAGCAGCAGCGATCCACAGATCGGTGCTGCTTAAATAATATTTTTCCTGCCTGATAATAAAGCTTATAAGAAATAACTGACTGGGTTTGTACTATGCGTCGTCTTGCGGGCAGAAAGCCCTGGGAAACGCGTTAAAATAAGATCCCTAAGCAGATCACTGGTAAATTGCTCACTTTCAAAGTGCCCTATATCAGTGATCATTATTTTCCCATCAGCATCAAAGAATTCATGGTATTTAAAATCTGCGGTAATAAATGCATCAGCACCCGCGGCAATAGCCTGCTGCAGTAAGAAACTTCCAGATCCACCGCAAACGGCAACCTTCTTAATTTTCTTTCCGGTTGGGCGTGTATGACGGATCACTTCAGTCTGCATGCGTTCCTTTACCAGATTCATAAAATCGGCGGCATCCATTTCCTGCTCCAGCCAGCCGCACATTCCTGTCCCTACAGTTTCCAGGCTGTTTTCCAATGCATAAATATCGTAAGCGACCTCTTCATATGGATGGTTTTCCAGCAGAGCCAGTAAAACTTTACGTTCCAGCTGAACAGGGAATATCGTCTCTATTCTTATTTCTTGTTCCCGATGAGCTATGCCCGGGCTACCGGCAAATGGAGAAGTATGTAAGCCCGGTAAAAAAGTTCCGGTTCCACTCGCATTAAAACTAACCTCTTCATAATCTCCGATGTTCCCTGCGCCTGCAGCAAACAAAGCAGCACGGAGAGTTTCAGCCTGTGCTACAGGGCAAAAAGTAACTAATTTTTTAAGGATGCCTTTTCTTGGCACCAGGATTTTGGGCCTTTGCAAACCGAGTCTGTTGCAGATCATCCCATTTACGCCTCCCTGAACGCTATCCAGATTGGTATGTGCAGCATACAGGGCGATCCCATTTTTAATAGCCTTAAGCAAAGTCCGTTCTACGTAATTACCACCGGTCAGTCTTTTCAATCCTTTGAACACAAGGGGATGATGGGTAAGAATTACGTTGCAACGGTTTATTATGGCCTCTTCAACAATAGCCTCCGTACAATCCAAAGCTATCAGTACGCCTGTAATTTCAAGTTCCGGATCTCCGCAAAGCAGGCCTGAATTATCATAATCTTCCTGATAATTCAGCGGAGCAAATTCTTCCAGGTATCTGGTCAGTTCAGCTAATTTCATAAGGTAAAGATACGATGCCTGCTTAATATTGCATAGATGAGCCTATTTTTACAAGCTGAAGGCTTTCAAACACCATTCGCTCATTATATTCTATGGCCAACCGCTTATGGTTAACCAGGTCGATAATCGTACCGATTGCACATAGTCCGTAAGTGAAAAAGTATAAGATTCCCATTCCGATCTGATTAACCAGGAATCGGGATAAGCCAGGCACAAAAAAGCCTAATACGCAGTAAAGCAGCATATCATCGGGATTTCTCCGTTTGCTTTGGTAGATCATCAGAAATCCATTCAACTCTCTCTCATTTAAACCTGTAGTCGCACTTCTCAGGTATGAAAATTCCTGTGGTGAGATGCCCGGAAGCATCATAAATGGTGAATTATACATTCTCTCCTCCTTTAACAATCAATTTTTTCCATTCGGCTTTAGCCAGTACATAAATCCTGCCGATTATAATCACAATCGCAGGCGCCCCCATCCAGTGCTGCTTAAAGCCGTCCCGCCATTCTCCTTGAAGAAAAAGCGTTATAGACCTGCCAAGTCCACATCCCGGGCACCATTCCAAACCAGCTGCTGCCAGTGGGCAAAGGGAAAAATGATTCCCCTGGTGTGGATAAACCGGTTGTGCTGCGGCAAGTAAAAGCATGGCGGTAATCCAGAAGACCAATTCAATTGGTATCCGGCTCATCCATTGCGCCTTAGCAGTTTTAAATTTTAGAGTCATAAAAGCAGGCATTGTTACATATTAGCAAATCATAAATATTACCTTTACTTCGTGAACATTCGTGACCTGATCAACAGATACAAAACTGATGAGCGCATCGAAGCGCTGGCAAAGGCCCTGAACGGGGGTAAAGGTAACAAATTGCAATTAAAGGGGCTGGTAGGTTCTGCAGATGCCACCGTAGCGGCAGCCACCTACATGCTTATGCATCAACCTCAGCTTTTTATTCTGCCGGACCGGGAAGAAGCTGCCTATTTTATGTCCGACCTGGAAAGTATCCTCGAAAAGGAAATTCTGCTTTTTCCTTCGTCCTTTCGAAAAGCATTTGATTTTACTCAGGTAGATACAGCTAATGTACTGGCCAGGGCAGAAGTCCTCAATGAACTGAACCATAATTCATCGTATGGCAAAATTGTCGTCAGTTACCCGGAAGCACTTGCCGAAAAGGTTATTGACAGAACAGTACTCGAAAAAAACACGCTGGAAATTACCCTGGGCATTAAACTAGGCATAGATTTTATCAATGAGTTTCTGATAGATTATGAGTTTGAGCGTACAGCTTTTGTATACGAACCCGGACAATTCTCTATCAGGGGCGGTATTGTAGATATTTTCTCTTTTTCCCATGACTTGCCATACCGGATAGAGTTTTTTGGTGATGAAGTGGAGAGCATCCGGACCTTCGAACTGGAAAGTCAACTTTCAGTGGAGGATGTCAAATCATTAACCGTTATTCCTAATGTACAATCTAAATACCTGACAGAAAGCAATATCAGTCTGCTGGAATATATCGGTAGAGATACTCAGATCTGGATTAAAGACGTAGAATTTACGCTTGATATCATTAAGACGGGTTATAAAAAAGCAGTTCAGCTCTGGAAAGCACTGCCATTGAAAGAAAAACAGGATAATGATGCCTGGATAGATCCTAAATTTGGGTTTGCAGATGAAAAAATAACAGGGGATACGCTACATGATTTCGCGTTGGTGGAGTTTGGCAAACAATTCTTCTTCCAGACAGATCAGGTAATACAGTTTGATACCCGTCCGCAACCATCATTTAATAAAGATTTCAATCTCCTGATCCATAATTTCAGGGAGAATGAAAAAAATAATATTCATAATTTCATCTGCAGCTCTTCAACTAAGCAAACAGAAAGGTTATACGCCATTCTGGATGATATAGATAAGACAGCTAAGTTTGTTCCGGTTCACATCCAGCTTAGAGAGGGTTTTATAGATGCCCGACAACAGATTGCGCTCTATACCGACCACCAGATTTTCGATAGGTATTATAAATATAAACTGAAAAGGGGTTATCAGCGAAGCCAGGCAATTACCATGAAAGACCTGCGGGACCTTAAATCAGGTGACTTCGTTACCCATATCGATCATGGGATCGGAAAATATGCCGGCCTGGAAAAAGTAGAGGTGAACGGGAAGACACAGGAAATGATCAGGCTCATTTATGCCGATAACGACCTCCTGTATGTCAATATCAACTCCTTGAACAGGATTGCCAAATACAGCGGTAAAGACGGTACTGCCCCGAAAATGAATAAACTGGGTACAGAAGCCTGGGATAAGCTCAAAAAAACTACTAAAAAAAAAGTAAAGGATATAGCGAGGGACCTGATTAAGCTTTACGCCTTACGTAAATCTCAAGTCGGAACAGCATTCGATCCGGACAGCTATCTGGAAACGGAACTGGAAGCATCCTTCATTTACGAAGATACCCCGGATCAGGTAAAAGCCACTGCCGACGTTAAGAAAGACATGGAGGCTCCGCATCCAATGGACCGCCTGGTCTGTGGTGACGTAGGATTCGGGAAAACAGAAATTGCAATCCGTGCTGCTTTTAAAGCTGTTGCCAATGGAAAACAAGCCGCTGTATTGGTGCCAACGACCATTCTGGCGCTGCAGCATTTTAAAACATTTTCTTCCAGACTGAAAGAATTCCCCTGCAAAGTCGATTATATCAACCGTTTTAAGACAAGTAAACAGATTAAAGAGACGCTAAAGCAAGTAGAGGAAGGTAAAGTTGATATCGTTATAGGTACCCACAGATTGCTCAGTAAAGACGTGAAATTTAAGTCTTTGGGCATTATGATTATTGACGAGGAGCAAAAATTTGGTGTAACTGCCAAAGAGAAGTTGCGTGCACTGCGTGTCAACGTTGATACACTAACGCTTACTGCCACTCCGATACCAAGAACACTACATTTCTCCTTAATGGGCGCGAGAGACCTGAGTATTATGAGTACGCCACCACCTAACAGGCAGGCGGTAAACACAGAATTGCATGTATTCAACGATAAATTAATTCAGGAAGCTATCCAATTTGAGCTCGACAGGGGAGGTCAGGTGTTTTTTATTCATAACCGGGTTAATGATCTGACGCAATTAGGCGGTCTGATTCAGACCCTGGTCCCGAAAGCAAAAATTGGTATCGCTCACGGTCAGCTAGACGGAGATGCGCTGGAAGATGTGATGCTGGACTTCATTAACGGAGAAAAGGACGTACTTGTAGCCACAACTATTATTGAGGCCGGGCTGGATATTCCTAACGCCAATACGATTATCATTAACCACGCGCATATGTTTGGCCTGAGTGACCTGCATCAAATGCGCGGCAGGGTGGGGCGGTCCAATAAAAAGGCATTCTGCTACCTGTTGAGCCCACCTTTATCGACCTTAACTTCAGAGGCCCGTAAAAGACTCAGCGCAATAGAAGAATTTTCAGATCTGGGCAGCGGTTTTAATATTGCCATGCGTGATCTGGATATCCGTGGAAGCGGAAATCTGCTTGGCGCGGAGCAAAGTGGTTTTATTGCTGAAATAGGATTTGAAATGTATCACAAAATCCTTGATGAGGCTATTCAGGAACTGAAATCAGATGAGTTCAAAGAGCTTTTTAAAGAAGAAACCAATAAACCTTTTGTCACTTTTACACAAATGGATACAGATCTGGAGCTTTTCATTCCAGACGACTATGTAACCAATATTACAGAGCGTTATAACCTCTATACCGCTTTATCGAAGTTGGAAAATGAGGCTGAACTTAAAGCCTTTGAAAGCTCGCTAAAGGATCGTTTCGGCACTGTTCCGAAGCCTGTAAAAACCATGCTCAATGTACTCCGTTTACAATGGGCGGCTAAAAGACTGAGTTTTGAAAAACTAAGTTTTAAAAAAGGTATTTTAAGGGGCTATTTCATTGCCGATAAACAATCAAATTTCTTTGATTCCACACAATTTCACAAGATCCTGCAGTTTGCGCAGCAGCATCCGGGAATGTGTAATCTTAAAGAAGTTAAAAATACACTGAGGATTGCATTTGAGAATCTGGATAGTGTGGACGATGCCATTGCTATGCTGGAAATGGTTGCCAATTAAAATATATGAATCCTGAAATACTGAATAAATTAATTAGTCAGACAATGCCTTTCGGCAAATATAAGGGCAAGCTATATTGTGACCTGCCAGAATCCTACCTGGTTTGGTTCCATCAGCAAGGCTTTCCCGAAGGGAAACTCGGTGAACTGCTTGGTACGATGTATGAAATTAGGCTGAATGGGCTTGAATACCTTTTACAGGAACTTAAAAAAAGACGTTAATTACAATAAAAAAGGCGCTCCCTGAGTTAAGGAGCGCCTTTTTTGTAAAATATGTTTATCGTGCCAGACCAGCCTTAAAGATACAGCTGGTTAAATAACAGTTTGAAAGTACCATGAGTCTGGGCACGGAAAGTAATCTCCGGACCGAAAGCCAATAATTTACCCTGGCCGACTTTTGCCTCAAAGGCAGTAACGCCATCCTGCAAATAAGCCTGTCCCCAGGCCCAGCCGCTTCTTAGAGGTGCAGGATTACCAAACCAGGCTAATGGCTTAATCTGACCGCCCGAAATAGCCTCAGGTGCGATTTTGAATACAGGGCTATTATCAAAGTAAACGTCTGCAGCTTTATCCATACCCCAATTCGATGGGTTTGACTGATCAAAATCCGCACGGAGCACGCTGCCCGGAATATAATATTTCTCCGCAGGAAGTCTGCGTTCGGTACCAGCAGCAGTCATTTCAACCAAAGCATTCCTAACAGGAAGCCTTAAATGATAAGCCAGCGCAGTGCTACTACCGATAGTCACTACATGACCACCTTTTTCCATAAATGCACGTAAAGCCGGAACAGATTTTTCTACAGAAAGTTTTCCTGTCCTGTCTTTAAATTCATTCGGCAGGTTTTCTGGTTCGGGCATCTGATAACGATTTCCGCCACCATCATTTGCAGCAGCCGGAACCGCTCCGCCGACCAGTATCAGCACGTCATATTTACTGTTCAGATTTCCTTTATCTATCTCTTGTGGAAAAACAACCGTAGCCTGATAATGATACTGCTCCATTAGCCATCTGATCCATCCCGACGGCATAGAACCACCATAAGTATCCCACAATGCTATTCTTGATGGCTTAAGCCTAACCAGTTGCTGCGGTTTAGCCGCAGCCGGAACCAGCTGCAAACCTAATTTAGCAGCAGAAGATTTCAAAACCTCCAGCGATTTACCAGCTGCAGGCACATAGAAAGATCCGTCTGCTGTATTTCTGTGCACTTCTGCACCAGCTTTCAAAAGGTCATTAACTACTACATAAGAATCATTTACTGCTGCACTTAGCTGATATGCTTGTGCCTTAACCGGCTCAGTACTTTCTGCTTTCAGCAAAGCTCCGTTTGGTAATAGAGTAAAGGGTCCTTCAAGCTGATCTGCAATCCGGTCAAATTTTACGTTCATCAGATAAGCCAATGTCCAGCCTGCAGCATCATAAGGCGCCACAGGAGGGCCGCCAGCGTATTTAAAATCATTTGGGTGATCCTGAGGTTCAAACATATCCAGTACGTGCGGACGGAAAGCCTGATCGGTTTTGACTATATAAGACCCTTTTGGATAATTTTTACCATTTACTTTAAATGCAGCACTAGCCTGGTGTACATCTACACCCGTTCTGATCAAGGCATTCAAAAATTTTACTGCAGTGGTAATATCGGCCTGGTCAGCAGGGATAATATAGGCCCTTGCATCTTTTAGCTTCTGATCTTTCATCACGGCATCATAATATTTTACCGGTAAGCCACTGCGGTTTACAGTAGCCAGTGCCGGATCATTTTTAGCCGCATCATTGATCGCCTCCAGTTTTTTAGGAGAGAATGACCAGGTATCAGTACCGCCTTTACGAATAGAGTTACTAGCCATTTTGTAGGTATTGAAAAGAATTTCATCACTGTAACGGCGGGCATAACCTAATACTGCGTAATTCAGCGATACAGAATAATCTATAGACTGTTTAAAGTGCCATTTTTGCGGCTGTGCAGGATTAGGTGAATCACTGTTTGGTAATAAACGTGAAGGAACCAGCGGTATATCAGCTGGTGTCGGACCACCGATAATTTCAGTCAGCAAACCCACCATATTATGGAAGTAGGTTGTGGTACGCAGCCCGCCGTTGTACCAGGTAGAGAATACCGAGCCATTCCGCTGGGTATATCCGGGCTTATCTTCTGTATTCATGCGGTTATGCATTGCTGCACCGACAGCATCAATACTGGTCATTAAAAGAGGGTCGAAAACATAATTAAACGGATCACGGTAAGGCGGCCCTGCGACAACTGTCCCTGCAGGACCAGCTTGGTGGTGATTATACATGATCTGCGGCAGCCATTCTACAAAAAGCTGTCTGCCCATATTCTGTGTTTCTTTCATATTCAGCATGAAAAAATCACGGTTATTATCATGCCCTATATACTTTTGATAAAGTGTGGGAACCCCTGAAATTGTTCTTTTCAACGGGTCTTTATGGCGCATATACCAGTTACTGATCAGCTCCTGTCCGTCTGGATTGGCATGGGTCATTAATACAATTACATGATCCAGAATACCGGTAGTTTCTTCATCATTTCTGGATGTCAGCTGATAAGCGGTTTCAATGAGCTGATGTATTCCTACAGTCTCATTAGCATGCAGTCCGCCATCAATCCAGACCACCGCTTTACCTTCAGCGGCCAGTGATTTGGCCTGTTCAGAAGTCAGCCCCTTCCCGTGGGCCAGTTGTCTGGAAATCTGCTGATAGCGATCCAGATGTTTCATATTCTCGGGAGAGCTGATAATGAGCATAAATTGCGCTCTGCCTTCTTCGGTTAAACCGATATTAACCAGCTTAGTCCGGTTAGAGGCAGCAGCCAGTTTTTTAAAATAAGCCTCAGTCTGGGTGAACGTGGCAAGTTTGTAGTCTTCGCCGATTGGAAATCCAAAATGGGATGCCGGATCAGGAACTGTTTGTGCAATAGCGAAATGGCTACTGCAGATCAGTAAAAGACAACATAATGTTTTTTGGTAGTTTTTGAGCATATAAGGGCGTGTTTAGGTTCACCCAAATATAAAGCAGCAAAATGCTATTTACTTTCAAGACATTGATTTGTTACAGAGACTCTTTAAGATTTAATTTTAATTAAGAATGAGCCACAGATAAGCATATACAAGCGGCGCAGCTATCAGCAACCCATCAAAACGATCGAGTAATCCGCCGTGTCCAGGCAGCAACTGACCGGAATCTTTTGCACCTAAACTTCTTTTCAGCATAGATTCAACCAGATCGCCAAGTGTACCGAAACTCACGATGAGCACCGCCATACCAGCCCAGGAAGCAAAGGTCAGTTCAGTAAAATAAAGGGAAATTATAAAAGAAACCAGCACGCTGGTTAAAACACCGCCAAAAAATCCTTCCCAGGTCTTCTTAGGAGAATGCCTTTCAAATAATTTATGTTTCCCGAGTTTACGTCCAAAAAGGTATGCACCAGTATCACTTGCCCATAACATTAGCAGAAAAGCTAATGGAAAATGAAAGCTAAACTGCGTTTTACCCAGCAGGAAAGCCAGGGCATAAAAGAAACAAAAAGGTATAGTTACAAAGAAAAGTCCGCCAAAACCAAAAGCTATATTGCGGAACGGTTCCGGTTCATGCCTGTAGAGTTCTGTAAGAAAAAAGGCCGTGCATGCCGGTATAATCAACAGCAAATAACGCAGATCCAGGTCCAGCAGCATAAAACTTGCAAGCAATCCAAAAATAAGTACATGCGTAGTCAGACCTGTAAATTTCTGTACTTTGATTCCGGACGGTTCTATAAGAATGTAAAACTCGCGCAGTGCAAACACGCTCAGTAAGAGATAAAAAACCGTAAACGTCCAGGCACCCAGATAAAGAGATGCCAACATTACTATAGTAAAGAAAAATGCAGTTATTGCTCTGGTTTTCATTCCGTTTCTATAGATAAAATATAGGCCTCAGCTGCTGCCGAATCTACCTCGTTTACGAGTACTTCAGCTAAACCGAAAGCCTGGTAAGAAGAATCTTTTTTGTTTAAAACTACAGCCGGAATATCAATTGCTATCAGTCCTTGCTTTACTATTTCTGCTTCCAGTGCATTACCGGAAGTGAATACTTTTACCCAGTTATTGTCCATTATTTATTCTTTTATTTTTTAATACCATCAGGCATATCAGCGTCAAAAGTAAGCTTATCAGGTAACCATACCACTTAAAATTGAAATTATTATCTGCATTTTCTATAGGAAGATGCTTTACCTGCATATACCAGGCCATCGTAACTGCATAACCGTTATTCAGAAAATGCGCAAAAACGGCATACCAGATACTGCCTGTCCACCAATAAATATACCCGAACATTGCCCCTAATAATAACCTGGGCAGAAAGCCGAAAAACTGCATATGAATAGCGCTAAAAATAAATGCTGCCACCCAGATAGCGATATGCGGATTAGCAAACATGCGTTTAAATGAACGCTGTATTGCACCGCGGAATAAAAACTCTTCGCCGATAGCCGGCAAAAGTGCAATAACTACGAGATTAATAAAGTAATCGCCCACGTTATTGACTTTCAGAAATGCCAGTGTAAGCCTTGTCGCGTCATCTTCCTTAGCACGCATCCATTCTTCTATCGGCTTCAGCCACTCAGGGAGCACCATCTGTTGATTCCAGATTGCAAGCCATTCTATAACCGGCATCGAACAGGCCATCAGTGCAGCTACAATTAATAAACCTCTTGCACCCGGTTTTTCTAAACCAATAAGTTCCCTAATCTTTATATGCTCGAGTCTGGCGAGTAATAATGGCGGAACAAGGAATAAAAATATGGTTGTAAAAGCCTGACTAAGCTTAATTGCGCCAATATAAAGTTCAATTTCCTCGCCGCCACCTTGCATCGCGGCAAATGCATTCCCACCATACAACGTATATAGCAGACCTATGGTTATAACGGAACTCAGCACCATACCCAGTAAAGCAAAACTGGTTAGCATAAGTAACTGTATATAAGGGCTCTTTTCTAGCCTTTCGTCTGGAATAAAATTCATTATTAAGGATTTTTGTACCTTTGTGGCTTAATTTTGGTTTGAAGATAGAAAAATGTCTGTAAAGATAGGAAATATAGACCTGGGCGAGTTCCCATTGTTACTTGCGCCCATGGAAGATGTAAGCGACCCGCCATTTCGTTTTGTATGTAAACAAAGCGGCGTAGACATGATGTATACGGAGTTTATCAGCTCTGAAGGTCTGATCAGAGATGCTGCGAAGAGCCGTCAGAAGCTTGATATTTTCGAATATGAAAGACCAATCGGGATTCAGATTTTTGGCTCCGAAATATCTTCCATGCAAGAGGCTACAGAAATTGCCACACTGGCAGGACCCGATTTAATCGATATCAATTATGGCTGTCCGGTTAAACAAGTTGCCTGTAAAGGTGCCGGTTCTGCATTATTACAAGATATTGACAAAATGGTCAGAATGACGGAGGCTGTTGTTAAATCTACACATCTTCCGGTAACGGTCAAGACCCGTCTAGGCTGGGATGACAATACTAAAAACGTCGATATCGTTGCCGAAAGACTTCAGGATATAGGAATTCAGGCCCTGACTATTCATGGAAGAACACGTTCACAAATGTATAAAGGTGTTGCGGACTGGACTATGATCCGGGAAATCAAAAGAAACCCTAGAATCAAGATTCCTATTTTTGGAAATGGTGACATAGACAGCCCCGAAAAGGCAATGGACTGGCGTATGGAATACGAAGTTGACGGTATAATGATCGGAAGAGCAGCTATCGGCTACCCCTGGATCTTCCGTGAAGTAAGTCATTATTTCAAGACTGGAGAGAAATTAGCCGGCCCCAGCGTTTTAGAAAGGGTTGAAGTATGCAGAACGCATTTAGATAAATCTATTGCCTGGAAAGGCCCGAAAGTGGGCATATTTGAGATGAGAAGGCATTATGCTAATTATTTTAAAGGGCTCCCGGACTTTAAAAACTACCGGATGCTGCTTGTAAAAGAGGACAATATCGAGACTATACATGAAATTCTGGACGAAGTGGCATACCATTATCAGCATATCATTCCTCAGGATGAAATGGCCTGATATTTGAAAAAGAACTGGCATTAAAGGTTAAGTGATGGTTACAGCAATAACAGAGGGAATAAAAATATCAGTAGTTACAATTTATCAGGAAGAGTATTCTAATCCCGACAAGGAACATTATATGTTCGCCTACCAGATTACGATAGAAAATCTTACTGATTATACTATTCAACTAATGAGAAGACAATGGTTTATCTTTGATTCCAACGGATCCAGAAGAGAGGTTGAAGGAGAAGGTGTGGTTGGTCTTCAACCGGTTATTAATCCGGGTGATACGTATTCTTATGTGTCAGGTTGTAACCTGTCCAGCGATATTGGCACTATGTCCGGAAATTACCAAATGTACCGCAGCGCAGACGAAAGTTCATTCCTGGTCGATATACCTGAATTTGAATTGATTGTCCCATACCGTTTAAATTAACAGACGGTTTTAATCCCTGTTTCTTCCGAAAAGCATCGCTGCATAGTATAGCAGATTTGCCAAAGCACCCAGCGCGGCCACTACGTAAGTCATTGCTGCCCACCAAAGTGCATCTTTAGCCTGCGCATTTTCCTGTTGTGTCTGCATAATTCCGTAATTATTTTTAAGCCAGTTTAATGCCCTGGTACTGGCATCAAACTCCACAGGAAGCGTAATAAAGCTGAAAATGGTAATTAGGGCCAGACCTAAGACTCCGATTGCCAGAACTACCGGATTACCGGTAAAACCGATAAGCAATACGCCAATAATCAGAACCCATTGCAATAAATTCGACGATATACTCACCACTGGCACCATAGTAGAACGTAATTGCAGCCATCGATAAGCAGTAGCATGCTGCACAGCATGACCACATTCATGTGCAGCAACTGCCGCAGCAGCTATACTGCGCCCATGATAGACATCAGTACTTAAATTAACAGTTTTATCTGCAGGATTATAATGATCTGTCAGTTGCCCCTCAACACTGATCACACTGACATCATAAACACCATTATCCCTCAGCATTTTTTCTGCTACTTCTTTACCGGAAATGCCCGAACTCAACTGAATTTCAGCATATTTAGCAAACTTATTTCTAAATTTCCATTGTACAAACATGCTGATCAGCAGCATCGGAATAATCAAAATCAAATAGGCTTCCATCTTTTTATTTAGTGCTTCAATTCCTAATCAAAAACTGTACCTATAATATAGAAAGCTCTGATTTTTTAAAACCACTTTACTAACTTATTTGTGAAAACAAATTTAAATACAGATTTTTGATAAAAATATTAGCAATGGATATACTCATTATAGCTTTACTCGCCGCTGTGCTTCTCGTTTTATTTTTCCTGCTTTTTAAAAAAGCCCCTGCTGATAATCACACTACCGGAATGCTCGAACTTAAAGAGCAGGAACATCAGAAAACTTTGAATTTTTATCAGGATGAAAAGCAAAAACTGGAAGATGAAATCAATGATTTGAGGTTAGGTTATATGGCCGAAAGAAGTCGTGCAGTAAAAGCAGAAGAAATGCTCAGTGCTCAATTGGATAAACAGCAGGAACAACAAAAATATATCCTGGAGCTGCAGGAAAAATTCAAACTGGAATTTGAACAGGTGGCCAGCAGAATACTTGAAGAAAAAACAATTCGTTTCAATGCCCATAACCAGGCTAGCATGGACCTTATTTTAAGCCCGCTGAAGCAGAATATAAAGGCTTTTGAGGAAAAGGTCGATAAGGTATATAAAGCTGAATCAGACGAGCGGAATATACTAAAAGGTGTTATTTCACAGCTTATGGACCAGAGTAAACAGATACAGGAAGATGCAACTAATCTGACCAGAGCTTTAAAAGGAGACCAGAAAAAACAAGGTAACTGGGGAGAAGTTATTTTAGAGCGCGTACTGGAACGATCCGGTCTGGTCAGGGATTCCGAGTACAGGATTCAGTCCAGCTTCGTTACAGCCGCTGGAAATAGGGTACAACCTGATGTTATCATCGACCTTCCGGAAGACAAACATATTGTAGTTGATGCAAAAGTATCTCTTGTTGCTTATGAAAAATATGCAAACGCAGAAACTGAAGAAGAGAAGGAATTATATATAAGACAACACCTGCAGTCCCTTCGTAATCATATTCAGGAACTCAGCGGGAAAAATTATCAGGCTTTATACCAGATCAATTCACCAGATTTTGTCCTTCTTTTTCTACCTATAGAATCCTCTTTCGGATTGGCTGTACAAAAGGATGCCGAATTATTCAGCTATGCCTGGGATCGCAAAGTTGTAATCGTCAGTCCCACCACCTTACTCGCAACGCTTAGGACTGTTTCCAGTATATGGAAACAAGAAAGACAGAATCGTAACGTGTTGGAAATAGCACGTTTAAGCGGAAGTTTATATGATAAATTTGTCGGTTTCTTAACGGATATGGAAAGTATCGGCCGTAATATCAGGCAGAGTCATGAAGCATATGATAAGGCGATGAATAAGCTCAGTACAGGTGCAGGAAACCTGGCAAATACTGCCGATAAAATTAAAAAGCTGGGTGCAAAAACAACGAAGCAGATTGATCGTAAATTTTTAGACCCAGCCTTGACTGATCCGGATATTTTATAACCTTATCAATTTTTATTTATTTTTTGAAAGCGCTCCATCCCTGTGCTTTCAATTCATGGACCACATTAGATTTAGATACCATTCTGCAACCTGAAGCCTGATCCGTAATGTGACCAATAATAGAGATATCCACGTCATGTTTTAAACGGTCATAATCGGCCTGTTTAATAGTAAACAGCAGCTCATAATCTTCACCACCATTTAAAGCACAGACAGTTGGATCAATTCCCAGCTCACGTGCAGTCTCATAAGTCATCGGATCAATTGGTATCTTTTCTTCATAGATTGTGCAACCTTTTTCTGATTGTTTACAAATATGCATCAGTTCAGAAGCAAGTCCATCGGAAACATCAATCATAGAAGTCGGAACAATTTTCATTTGTGCTAACAGATCTACAATATCTCTTCTTCCTTCTGGCTTTAGCTGTCTTTCTATAATATAATCCTTTCCTTCCAGGTCTGGTTGGATTTTAGGGTTTTCCAGAAAAATCTGCTTTTCACGTTCCAGAATCTGAAGCCCTACATAAGCCCCGCCAAGGTCACCGGATACACAGATCAGATCGCCTTCATTAGCACCATTACGATAAACTACATCTCCTGCTGCGGCATATCCAATGCTGGTTACACTAATTACTAATCCCTGCTTGCTACTAGAAGTATCACCGCCAATCAAATCAATATTAAATTGATTGCAAGCCAGTTCCACACCTTTATAAATCTCTTCCACAGCTTCCAGAGGAAACTTGCTTGACAGGCCTATAGAAAATGTAATCTGTGCTGCAATGCCATTCATCGCGTAAATATCGCTCAGATTAACCTGAACAGCCTTGTAGCCTAAATGCATTAAAGGCACATAAGCAAGATCAAAATGCACTCCCTCAAGCAGCAGATCAGTTGAGATCAATACTTGTCTATCCGGAGAATTTAATACAGCTGCATCATCACCAATCCCCTTTACGCTGGTCTCATGTCTGATCTTAAAATTGGTAGTCAGATGGTCTATTAAACCAAATTCACCAAGCTCAGCCAGATCAGTACGTTCCTTATTTTCAAACATGTTATTTTTATAAAAAAACTATAATTCAAGGTTTTATAAACCCAGTTTAGCTGAAATATCCAGCATTCTTTCTATCGGTTTACGTGCTTCCCTGATAATATTTTCAGGTACTGTTACCTCAGGTAATCCATTTTTTATACACAGGTATAATTTTTCCAGTGTATTTCTTTTCATGTACGGGCAATCATTGCAGGCACAATTATTATTCGGTGGTGCAGGTATAAATGTTTTACCCGGATTGGCCTTCTCCATCTGGTGAATAATACCACTTTCGGTCGCTACAATAAACTCTTTAGCATCACTTTTAATCGAATAATTCAGTAATCCTGTAGTAGAACCAATATAATCTGCCATTTCCAGCACACTTTCCTCGCATTCCGGATGCGCAATAAATTTAGCTTCCGGATGGCGATTTTTGAGCTTTGTAATTTTCTCCCTTGAAAAGATTTCGTGCACCATACATGCACCGTTCCAAAGTACTAAATCACGACCTGTTTTTTTTGCCACCCAGGCACCCAAATTTTTATCAGGCCCAAAAATAATCTTCTGATCTTTTGGTAAACTTTCTACAATTTGAACAGCATTTGTGGATGTGCATACAATGTCACTCATCGCCTTTAATTCTGCTGTACAATTCACGTAAGTGATTACCAGATGATCCGGATATTTCTCTTTAAACTTTTTAAACAAATGTGGAGGACAGCTGTCGGCCAGAGAGCAACCTGCCTTTATGTCAGGTAATAAAACTTTCTTTTCGGGCGACAAAATCTTCGCAGTTTCTGCCATAAAATGTACGCCGGCAAAAACTATGACATCTGCATCAGTTCTGGCAGCTTCCTGAGAAAGGCCCAAACTGTCTCCAATATAATCGGCAACATCCTGAATATCAGGTTCTTGATAGTAATGCGCTAAAATAATAGCATTTTTCTCTTTTTTCAGTTTTTCAATTTCTGCAAAAAGATCAAGTGTTGGGTCGATACTTTCTTCTACAAATCCTCTTCGGTTTAATTCTTCTAAGGTATCCATTTTCAACGTTTCAATAATTAATAATTATTTAATATAAATAGACTTCTATTGTTTATTAGTGTGTTAGTAATGTTTGTAACTCCCTCTTTATAATTCGTCAAATTGACTTGTTCAAGTTTTATCCACAAAAAAGGTTAATTCTTTTCACAAATATCCGCTGATTTACAACCTTATAATTTTTATAATTAAAAGTTATCCATATCTGGATGTTTATTAATAGAGGTGTGGGAAAAAGTTAATAACTCCTGCAAAGTTGCTTAAAAATAACTTAAAATATTGTGTCTAATTCTCATTTTAGCTTAGCTTTAAACATTCTTAAATAGTTCCTCTATTTCTATCGACAAGTAATTAACATTTTTTTAACGTTGTTAACAAGAGGGCTGAATTTGCATATTTTAATGAGAAAAGTTGATTTTTTAGTGATTGGGTCGGGTATAGCGGGGTTGAGCTTCGCTTTAAAGGCCGCGAAACATGGAAAAGTTTTGATTGTGACTAAATCAAACGAGGATGAATCCAATACCAAATATGCGCAGGGTGGAGTTGCGGTAGTTGTTAACAAAGATGACTCATTTGACAAACATATAGAGGATACGCTGATTGCCGGCGATGGTTTATGCGACCCTAAAATTGTTGAAATTGTAGTCAAAGAGGGGCCACAGCGTATCCAGGAGATCATTGATTACGGAATTAATTTCGACAAGGATCAGTCCGGCGTTTATGACCTTGCAAAAGAAGGCGGCCATTCTGCACATCGTGTATTACATTATAAAGATGTAACCGGTTATGAAATCGAGAGCGTTTTATTGCGTCAGATTCATGAAAATCCAAACATAGAGATATTAACACATTACTTTTGTTTGGAGTTAATTACCCAACATCACCTCGGAGAGTTTGTTGACAAAAGCACTAAAGTTATCAACTGTTTCGGTATATATGCCTTTAACACAGAGCTTAACGATGTGGAGAAGATCTTAGCAAAGGTCACTGTGATGGCTTCCGGCGGGGCTGGGCACGTCTATTCGAGTACGACAAATCCCGTTATTGCTACCGGAGACGGAATGGCAATGGTGTACCGCGCAAAAGGCAAATTGAGGAATATGGAGTTTATTCAGTTTCATCCGACGGCTCTGTATAACCCTGGAGAGTATCCTTCGTTTTTAATTTCTGAAGCTGTAAGAGGGTTTGGCGGAGTCTTGAAGCGTAAGAATGGAGAGGAATTTATGCTGGAATACGATTCCAGGGGCTCACTAGCTCCGCGGGATATTGTAGCGAGAGCAATTGATTCAGAGATGAAAAAATCAGGTGAAGATTTTGTTTATCTTGATATCAGGCACCGTAACAAAGCTGACATTCTGACACATTTTCCTAATATTTATGCGAAATGTTTATCCATCGGGATTGACATGACTAATGATATGATTCCGGTTACCCCAGCTGCACATTATATGTGTGGTGGTATTTTGGTGGATGAAAATGGGAGGTCGACTATTCAGAATTTATATGCTTGCGGGGAATGTTCTTCTACAGGTTTACACGGCGCTAACCGCCTTGCTTCGAATTCGCTTTTGGAAGCTCCGGTGTTCGCCCATCGAATTTATCTGGATGCGATTGCTACTTTCGATAAACACGAGATTCCTGATCAGATTCCAGAATGGAATGACGATGGGGTCGTTCAATCCGACGAAGATATTCTGGTAACTCATAATCTGAGGGAAACGCAAAAGTTGATGAGTGATTATGTGGGAATTGTGCGTTCTGATTTCCGCCTGGATCGTGCAATGCGCAGATTGTTTTTATTACATGAAGAAACGGAAGCTTTTTATAAAGCAAATAAAGTTTCTGTAAAACTCTGTGAACTGCGTAATGTGATTCAGACTGCGTTCGTTGTAATCAAAGCTGCGAAAGCAAGAAAAGAGAGTAGGGGTTTACATTTTACAACAGATTATCCGCAGCATGCAGCTGAAATATCGGATACTATTTTTTAATATTTCTTATCCGGTTAATTTATAAATATGGCAGTTATACTACCTGTTTTAGGTCAGCATCCTGAGTGGGGAGCAGATTGTTTTATCGCACCAAATGCAACGATTGTTGGTGCAGTCAGAATGGGTTTTGGCTGTTCAGTTTGGTTTAATGCCGTTATTCGTGGAGATGTCAATTCTATTACTATAGGTAATGAGAGTAATATACAGGACGGAGCAGTGATTCATGCTACTTATCAAAAGGCAGCTACGGTAATTGGAAACCGGGTGTCTGTCGGACATAATGCAATTGTACATGGCTGTACATTAAAGGATCATATCCTGGTTGGTATGGGCGCTATTATAATGGATGACGCCGTAGTGGAGGATTATTGTATTATCGCTGCAGGCAGCGTAGTTTTAAGCGGTATGCTTTGTGAAAGCGGTTATCTGTATGCCGGTACTCCGGCAAAAAAAATAAAGCCCGTTACTGAAGAGCAACGGGCTTTATTAAATCAGCTTCCGGATAATTATATCCTTTATTCCAGCTGGTTTAAGAGTTAATTTTCTTTGGGCAGGGTGATAGTTTCATTCCTGTCCCAATTCGCTCTTATACTCAATTCTTTTGGCTCGTGGAAGATCTTTTCCGGGTATATTCCTTTCTTATAATTTCCGGTATCCCATTTGCCATTCTTATTTGTATCGTAGACTATCTGGATAAAATATTTACCGGCACGGTAATTCGTAAAACTCACTGTAGTATCCTGGTTTACAGTTAACCTGGAAACGACGTTTTTACTTTCATTAGTGATTTCCAGCAGATACTGTTTATTTGGTTCCGGAGTGAGAATTTTAACTTTCAGCGTTCCGTAATCATCTTTTTTGGCGAGTTCAAACTTCTTCGTGAAAATCTTGCTTCTGGTATCAAAACCCGAAGCAAATGCACCCGTGTCTGCTTTAATTTCATAAATCCTTCCAGCTCTCCAAGGGTAAATAAATTTATAAGCCAGGAAATTTGAACTGTCCTTTTCTAGTTTAAAATCAGTTTTTTTGACCGAATCTTCTGTTAACGTTATTTTCGCCGGGTTTACTGATTCTATTGGAAATCCGAAAGTAAATATCAGCGGATGATTAGGATTAAGGAGATTTCCCTCAAGATTATCTGCGGCGATTAAACTTCGGGTATAGGTTTCCCGCTTTCCACGGTTGAAATTAATCGTTTGCAATAGCTGACCGCCATTGGTGATACTAACTTTGGCAGAATCAAAACTGAGATCCGTTAACCATACTTTTACCGAATCTCCTGTACTGCTGAATTTGTATTTTTTATTGGCATCCAGATTCGCAGGTTCGATAACGGTTAAGCCCGGGTGGTCCAGCTGCTGGTTAAAATTCATGGTAATCGTACCATCGGTATTTAACCGGCGGTCTACCACACGGAATGTTTCTGCAACTTCTTTAAATACCAGCATATTTACCTGTTGGGTGTCTTTGGTCAATACAATTGGATCTTTTACAAAGCCGACCTCATCCGTACTCTGCTGATAAATTTTGTCACTGCTCTGCTCTTTTAGTGCATACATATGATATTTTCCTTCCCGCAGATTGGATATTTTATAATTACCGCTACTATCTGTCAGTGCGTATATAGAAGCTTTCTTTTTTTCAAATAGGGTATCTCTGCCGAAAGGAATTAAAATTGCTGCTGCTTCGATTTCTGGCTTACCTGTTTGCGCATTCCTGATATTTCCAGATATAGTCAACGAGTCCAATTCCGGACCGGTAGAAAAAACGTAACTGAAATTTTTGAGTGAGTTACCTTCATTTACGTCGACAATTGATTTGCCGAAGTTTAACGTATAGGTTGTGTTGCTTTCCAGGGTATCGGTAAATTCAATTTCCAATATTTTTCCTTTAACCCGTAGGGTAGGGAGGATCTCGATATCCGGAGAAATAGAAAATTGCTTGAACTGATCATTTAGTTTGAAATATTCGTCAAATGTGATCAGTACTTTTTTAGTGGCAAAATTGCGGGTCAGATTTTCTGGCAGCATGTTCAGCACTTTTGGAGGAATAGAATCTTTCGGGCCTCCTTGTGGACCCGGTCCTATGCTCGCGCAGGACACCATCAGAGAGATTGCTAAAACAAGGCAGCATAAACTCATGGCGAAAGATAGTAGTCTGTTTTTAGTCATTTACAGGCGATATAAGAGATTCACGGATGTTTTTAATGATTATGTCTTGGAAATTTAGAAAATGGCCCAAATCTCTTTAAAATGAGCCGTTTTCTAAACCTTTAATTCCATGTATAAATAATTGATTATCAGTGTATTATATTTTATTTGCTAATATGGACCATTAAAACTGAGATGTCAGACGGCGAAACACCGGAAATTCTCGATGCCTGACCCAAGGTACGCGGTTTAATCTTTAATAATTTCTCGCGGGCTTCTTTTGAAAGCGATCCAAGCTGACTGTAGTCGAAATCAGGATTAATATCCTTGTCTTCCATTTTCTGCATCTTATTAACAATCTCCTGTTCCTTCTGAAAGTAGCTTTCGTATTTAATTTTTATTTCTGCCTGCTCTATAGTTTCCTGTGAATACTGGCTAAGCTTTTCGTCAAATGCAGAACTAACCTGGCGAACATCATTAATGTTTACCTGTGGCCTGCTGAGTACATTAAATATTTTAACATTCTGTGCCAGCGGACTTGAATTTACACTTTCCAGCATCGCGTTAGCTTCAGCCATTTCTATACCTTGTTTTCTGGTGAAAGCAACGATTTCATCCGAGTCTGCTACTTTACGTTTGACGGCAGCAATTCTTTCCTCGCTGATCAATCCTAATTCGTAGCCGATAGGGGAGAGACGGATATCTGCATTATCTTGGCGTAACAGTAAACGGTGTTCTGCTCTTGATGTGAACATTCGGTAAGGTTCTTCTGTTCCTTTTGTTACCAGATCATCTATGAGCACACCGATATAAGATTCACTGCGCTTCATAATCAGTTCATGCTTTTCATAAACTTGCTGGTGCGCATTAATCCCTGCAATGAAACCTTGACTGGCTGCCTCTTCGTATCCCGTTGTTCCATTTATCTGTCCTGCGAAATATAAATGGCTTACTTTTTTAGTTTCCAGCGTTAACGATAATTGGGTTGGTGGAAAATAATCGTATTCAATCGCGTAACCCGGTCTAAACATTTTGGCGTTTTCAAATCCTGGAATTTGAATTAAGGCACGATATTGCACATCTTCAGGAAGCGAAGTTGAAAAACCGTTTACATAGATCTCGCAGGTATCCCAACCTTCAGGTTCTACAAATATCTGATGACGGTCCCTTTCAGCAAAGCGGTTTATTTTATCTTCTATAGAAGGACAGTATCTAGGACCTAGTCCTTTTATTCTACCCGTAAACATAGGAGATTTTTCAAATCCTTCTTTTAGCGTTTCGTGTACTTTACTATTTGTATAAGTGATCCAGCAGCAGCGCTGATCCTTCGGGCGTGCTACATCTGTATATGAAAAACGTCCTGGATTTTCATCTCCCCACTGTTCTTCCATTAACGTATAATTTAGGGAACGGCCATCAACACGGGGTGGGGTACCAGTCTTCATCCGGCCAGCTTCAAATCCTATAGAGGTTAACTGTTCCGTTAATCCGGTTGCTGCTTTTTCGCCAGTTCTTCCACCACCGAATTTTTTCTCACCTATATGAATTATACCATTTAGAAAGGTGCCGTTAGTCAATACAACAGCCTTTGCACGGATCTCAGAACCAATAGAAGTTTTAACGCCTTTAACCTGATCATTTTCAATAATCAGGCTGCTTACCATGTCTTGCCAAAAGTCTACATTTGGAGTTCGTTCTAAAGCGAGACGCCATTCTTCGGCGAAACGTTTACGATCATTTTGTGCGCGCGGACTCCACATCGCCGGGCCTTTAGAAAGGTTGAGCATGCGAAACTGAAGCGTAGTTTTATCTGCAATAATTCCGGAGTATCCACCCATGGCATCTATCTCACGAACAATCTGTCCTTTGGCTACTCCACCCATGGCAGGGTTGCAACTCATCTGTGCGATGGTTTCCATATTCATCGTAATTAGCAATACTGAAGACCCCAGGTTTGCTGCTGCAGCGGCCGCCTCGCAACCTGCGTGTCCGGCACCAACTACAATTACATCATATTCTTTAAACATCTTTTTATGTATTAGGTTCCACGTGAAACAGGGGTGTCAATTTTACCTTTAAAGCACTAGAGGTTTCACGTGGAACGTTTATTTATTTCAGGTAGCTCTTGCAATCATTTTCAGTATGAAGGGCTTATAAGTGCTGGTATTAAGTTGTGCTTCCTGCCTTTTCTGATAGTTCCAGCCAGCGTTCCATCGTTTTATCCAGGTGTTGCTGAATCGTCTGTATCTTTAAGGTCTGATCTTGTATCTGCTGATAATTTACCGGATCAATTTCAGAAAGACCATTGGTTAGCGCCGCTATTTCTGATTCAAATGAAGCAATAGCCTGCTCTGAATCATCTAATTCCTTTTGCTCTTTATAGGTAAGTTTTACCGGGGCAGGAGCGGAAGATATAGTATCAGCTTTCACAACTTTAGTTGCGGGCTTATCTTTTGCAACGTCGAGGCTGATTCTATATTCTGAGTAATTTCCGTTATAAATTTGCACATCTCCGTTACCTTCCATAATGAATAATTGTTCACTCATTTTGTCCAAAAGATATCTATCATGAGAAACGAGAATTAATACGCCAGGGAAGTTTTCAAGGAATTCTTCCAGCACATTTAGGGTATCTATATCCAGGTCATTTGTAGGCTCATCAAGGATAAGAAAATTCGGGTTTTGCATTAATACTTTCATCAGGTGCAATCTCTTTTTCTCACCACCGCTGAGCTTCTCGACCATGCCATGTTGTTTCTTTGGCGGAAATAAAAATAGAGTCAGGAGTTGAGATGCAGAGATAGTCTGACCATCTGCCATCTTGATATATTCGGCGTCAGATTTAACGATGTCAATTACACGTTCTTTCTCATTAAAGGCTAATCCTCCTTGTTTATAGTAACCATAAACGGTAGTTTCACCTTTGCCTACGATCCCTTTTTCCGGCTTCAGATAACCAGTTATAATATTTAGCAGGGTAGACTTTCCAGTACCATTTTTACCGGCAAGACCAATACGGTCACCATGCTTGAAAGTGTAACTAAAATCGCTGATTACATTTTTATCTGTGAAAGACTGTCCGATGTGATCCAGTTCAAGAATTTTGTTTCCCTGTCTGGACATTTTCACATTTAAGGTCACAGTTTTATTGTCTGTGCGCTGTTTTGTTTTGCTTTCCAGGTCGTAGAATGAATCGATTCTCGACTGAGATTTAGTCGTTCTTGCGGCTGGCATTCTGCGCATCCACTCTAATTCCTTCTTCAGTAAATTCTTGTTTTTCTGGAATGTACTCTCGTCAGCTGCTTCGCGTTCCGATTTTTTCTCCAGGAAATAAGCGTAATTTCCATTGTAATTATAAATCTTGCCTCGGTCTAATTCTACAATTGTATTGCAGACATTATCCAGGAAGTATCTATCATGAGTTACCAGTAAAATGGTTTTGTTTCCAGAAGTAAGAAGCTTTTCCAGCCATTCGATGGTATCAATATCCAAGTGATTGGTAGGCTCATCCAGTACATAAATTTCCGGATCTTCAATCAGCAATTTGGCTAAAGCAAGTCGTTTTTTCTGACCACCCGATAGTGTCGAGATTTGCTGCTGCAAATGATTAATACCCATACGGCTTAAAATAGTTTTTATTTCATGCTCGTATTCCCAGGCATTGTGCTCGCTTAATTCTTCATATAGACGATTAAGTTTTTGCTCGTCAGGGTTAGGATCTTCGATCAATTCTTCATATTCCCTAATCAGCTGCTGCTGTTTATTTTCCAGTGAAAAAATAAAATCACTGATAGAATATCCATCTGGAAAAGAAGGTTCCTGATCTAGAAAGCCAATTTTAACGAATTTATTTTTAACGATTTTGCCTTCAAGAGGACTAAATCTTTCTGCTAATAGTTTAAGGAGTGTGCTTTTTCCCGCACCGTTAATACCGACTAACGCTACGCGCTGGCCAGTTTGGATGCCGAGGGTTAAGTTTTTAAATAACCATTCATCATGGTAGGCATGGCCTAAGTTTTCTGCTGCAATTAATGTGCTCAAAGTAGTTTTTTAACGAATTATCAGAATTAAAATTACCTGCAAAAATAACAAATATATAGCTAACCGCTTCATTATCGGGCAGATCAATGATAACTGCAGGTCAGCAATTAAAGCAGAACAAGACAGCCAATTCTTGAATAGAACCCGGATGAGAGAAGTTATTTTATATTAAGTTACTGTATTACAGTGTGTTATATTTTATAGGGGCTTGGTTTTTACAGGAATGCTTAAGGTGGCCAGGTAAGTATCTTCCTTAGCCGTCATTAAGGTCTTCGCAGCCTTCCCTTTATCGCCGTAACCCAGCAAATGAAGTGTGCCGTGAATCATTACCCTGCACAGCTCATTTATAACAGAACTGCCAAAGGTTTTTGCATTTTCCTGTATACGTTCAACGCTGATAAAAATATCGCCAATAATGGTTTCCTCAATATCTGAATTGTCAAACGTAATTACGTCGGTATAGGTGTCATGATTCAGGTACTGTTTATTCATCTCCAGCAAATATTTGTCGGAGCATAAAATAAAATTCAATTCTTCCAGTTTATATCCTTCAGAAATAATAGTGTCGTTAATCCAGCTACGGATGACAGTTTTATTTTTAAGGACATAATTCACGTCTTCGTTGAAGAAGTGTACAGGAAGCTTAGGCATGACAATCAGTTTACGCTGCAAATTTAGTACTTTTATTTCAGCAATTTTTGAATTCAGTCATTCTTGACAAGTAGCTGAAATAACATCGGGCATGTCCCGTGAATAAGCTTTTGGTTATATCATGTTCGGGTCTGGTTTGAGTGTTCCTTTACTCTTGTTCGACTGAACCCCACACCACACCTACAAGAAACCCACACGTACCCACAGCGAACCAACAAGATGGTGTATTCTAGTGAATTAGTTACGGCCTTTGGAATAAAAATACCAGGGAACACTGCATCAGAACCCGAATAATCCATTCATCTCAACTCAAAGCCATGGTGGTACCTCATTAGAGTCTTGTTCGGGTGTTGTTCGTAGTTGACCCGATTAAATAGGGGCTTAACCCGAGGTTGACCCGATTAAACTCATTTTTATTCATATAAACCCGGTTGAATGTTAGAAAACAGAAGCAGAAATGACAAGGGTAATTACTATATGACCCGAATGAAAGAGTATGTTAAGCTTAACGCGCGGGGGCGCGAGAATTGAATCCATGGATTGAATACGCGGGGATTGCGCATAAAAAAAGCTTCCTGATTGATACCAGGAAGCTTCTACGAATGGTTATAAATAATTCTAGATTACTTTAACGTTGATCGCATTTAAACCTTTTTTACCGCTTTCAACATCGTATTCTACTTTGTCGTTTTCACGGATTTCATCGATTAGGCCTGTTGAATGTACAAAAATTTCGCTATCGCCGTTTGCTGGTACGATAAATCCGAAACCTTTAGTTACATTAAAAAATTTTACTGTTCCTTCTTGCATTGTATTAAGTATTAATAATTAAGTCTGCAATGTAGTGATTTTATTTTTATAATCTGCATATGGACATTTTTTTGCTAATTATGTTATTTCACAGGGTATTAGCGCTATTTTTTTCCTTTTACAGACACTGTTATTTCGCTGGAATGAGGGAGCCCTAATGTAGTGCCTGGTTTAATTATTAATAAACTAGTGAGGTACACATCGATAATCCCCTGGAGTACCTTTTTCCGGCTTTCTTTGTATTCCGGCATATTCATATAAAATTTACCCAGGTGCATTTTACCGTTGCTATCTACCAATACGTTAAATTCGAAACCAAAGTCTTTATAAGAATCCGGAATAATAATCCGAAACCGTGGATACAGATAGTCATAAGCTTCAGTGCGGCCATTTAGTTTGTCAACTGTACTGATCTTTTGAACCTGGATACGATTATCCCTGGGAATTAGCTGAACAGGAATTCTTCCTGCAAAAACGCTGTCTGCATTAGTTGGATTTCGCTCTGCGCGTTCAATCATCTGTTTTATAAACGTAGTGTCCGCCTTACTTGGTCGCTGCAGCACCTCAGCACTGCTGCTCAATTTTTTGATATACGAGTCTGCATAAAAAGTCATATTTACATCTGAACGGATATCGTCTGCGATTGCTTTACTGGTAACTTGAAGACGCTGGAAAACCAGACTGTCTTTACTTACAGATTTAAAACGGAACCATTCTTTAGCAAAATTATAAACGTCTTTATGGTCATGATGAAGATGGAAACCCTGCATTTTTTGCTGTGCGGGATCCCATGCAAGTACAGTGTCGGCAGAATAGAATTCAATGATCCAGCTCGGTTCCTGCTGAAATCCTGTCGTGTCAAATGACAAGCCGTTGCTGAAACGTCTTTTTACTTCTGTATAACGGATTCCTTTTACGGACTCAATACCTGATTTAAAATCTTTAATTTCTTTTTTAACTGGTTTTTCCTGTTGACAGGCCATCAGCATTGTAATCAGGCAGAAAGTTAAGAATGATAAGTATCTCATTTGCATATAACGAACGGAATTTACAGACAAATATATCTGCCCTTTACCGTTTAACCTAATCTTTTGACGGGGGGTATAAAAGTCCTGGCAAAAAAAAACCGCATAGCTGATAGCTATACGGTTTTAAATCTGATTGAAAAATTATTTTTTAGGGTTCAGTACCTCATTAATTCTGTTGTTGAGATCTTCATAATGTGCTCGGATTTGTACATCTGCTGTTGCTGCACGCTGACGGGAGTTGAGTAAAAGTGTTTTTAGTTCTGCCCGGACCAACGGACGGATATCTGATAGGGATACCACCACTGGTGTCATTCCGAAACTGGCCAGTGCATCAGTAGGAAATGCTGCAGGAGCTTCCATTTCCTTTTGCATTAATGAATTCAGCTGCCCGATATAAGCGCGTTGTAGATTGCGTTTAAACGCGTCTGGGCGGCCTGCTGTAAATATACCAGTACGAAGGTCGGAAAATAGCTCAGGAAGCGTGTATGATGCCGAAATTCCATTTTTTGTTTCATTGTCCAGCAGCCTTGCAAGGCGTGAAGGGTTCAGTAGACTATTCAAGGTACCTGTTTGTACAGCTTTAATTCTGTTTAGCATAGTTCCGTTGTCAAATTTGCTCAGTTGTTCATTGTTAATGAGCCAAAGTGGCGTATTGAAAAGTTGTGCATTAAAAAATGCTAAAGCCTCTTTCTGTTTAGCTTTACCCAGATAAGTGTAGACCGGTCCACTCTGATCATAAGTTTTGAAATTTTCATTCATACCGCCGACGTTCGTCAGTGCATGGCCCATGTAGCGGTTATATTGAGCAATTACTTCGGTATAAATCTCTCTGAGGTCGCTGTAATCACTACCTTTTTCGTAGGTCCATTTTTCTATATTCGGGAGGATACGTTTCAGATTGGCAATTCCATAAGCTCCTGCCTTCATGGCGTTATCACCGAGGTCTTCGCTTTGAAGGCGAGGGTCGAGCGAGGTACCCTGGCGGCCGTAGTAATAGATAGGATTTCCTGCTCTTTCTTTAGTCCACTCATCAAGTTTAAGTTTTTCTGCTTCAGGACTCAAGTTTCCGGGAAACCAGGTATATCCCCATTTTACCGACCATTTGTCGTATTCCCCGATTTCCGGATGTAATTTCGTTACTCCATCTCCTGGTTGTGCGATATAATTAAAACGTGCATAATCCATAATAGAAGGAGCGGTTCCGTGGGTATCAGTAAACTTTTTGGAGCGCAGGGAATCTACCGGATAAGCGTAACTCGAGCCAAAGTTATGTGGTAAACCCAGGGTATGTCCGATTTCATGTGAAGACACAAATCGGATCAGCTCGCCCATGGTTTTGTCGTCAAAACGTGCTTTTCTGGCTACAGGATTTATTGCTGCAGTCTGTACGAAATACCAGTTTCTCAGCAGGTTCATGACATTATGATACCAGCCAATATGTGTTTCCAGGATCTGTCCGGTACGCGGGTCAGCTATATGCGGGCCGTAGGCATTTGAAATGTTCGATGCGAAATAGCGGACAACGGAGTACCGGGAATCTTCTACGCTGAAGTCCGGATCTTCTACTGCTGAGGGAGCAGGTTTTCCAATAATTGCATTTTTAAATCCGGCCTCCTCGAAAGCGACCTGCCAGTCGTTAATACCCTGAATGAGGTAAGGAACCCATTTTTTAGGGGTTGCCGGGTCGATATAAATAGTGATAGGTTTTACAGGCTCAGATAATTCTCCGCGAAGGTAAGCTGCCGTATCTTTAGGTACCAGGTTCCAACGATGGATATAAGCTGTGCGCTCGGCTTTATGTGCCTGAGTTCCATAATCAATCTGAGACTGACCGAAATAACCGACGCGGGCATCCCTGATCCGTGCCTTAACCGGTACAGCAGGCAGCAGGAGCATAGAGGTGTTAAACTCAAAGGTGATAGCACCCAGGCTGTTATCAATAGGAGATTCGGCCGACCGGTAGGTTTTTCCGGTTACGACTTCAATGTTCAGGGGGAACGATTTAATGGTGTCTATATATGATCTTGACGGATCCTGCGCCGAAATTTTATAAGCTTTGCGCAATTTGTCTGTCGCACCTATTGCTTGTACATCGCCGTTGTAAAAATCGGTTACGTCTACAATGACGCCGGTACTGTCTTTATTGTAGGCTTTGATATCAAAGCTGGCCAGAATGGTTGATAAATTTGAATTCCTGACTGACTGATACATATCAGAGGTGCTGTCCGCCCGAACCGCATATCCGGGAACCCGGATAAATAGCTGTTTACCTCTGCGTTCCCACTGCCAGACCTGCTCGTTAAGCTGCTCTCCCCCGTATTGCTGGTTGCCGACACTAACCCCTGCGGGTACTTTATTTAAGCGTGTGACCACGAGCATTTCACGGTTGAGCAGGCTGTCCGGAATCTCAAAAAACCATTTTTCATCTTGTTTGTAAGTATTAAAAAGGCCTTTTTTTACTTTAGCTTTGTCGTTAATCAGATCACTGAAAGATTTAATGCCCTCTTTTTTAGGGGTTACGACCGGAGCTGCCGCTGGGATGCCCTTTTTATCTTTCTTGTTTTTTTTCTGGGCTATAGCCGGATTGCTATTCAGTATACAGAGCATACCGATACCCGCCAGGGTAAGTAGTTTGGTAGGAACGTTCATAGCCGGCAATTTATTAATCAGATGCCTTATTGCCAAAAAAGAGGATGTAATTTAGCCGTGTAATAGTAAATGTCGTTTAAATACCTAAATTAACTGAATGAAACTATTGGTTCCGGTCTCTTTTCAACGCTGGTTTTTATTCCTTCTACTGCCTTTTTTTTTCCAGGCATGTGCGGTTCAGCGCCAGATGAATAAAAAAATAGACCACTTCTTTGCACACTCTGAGTTAATGCGCGGGCACCTTACCGGTTTTGCACTAGCGAGTTCTGAAGATGGACGTATCTTATATGGAAAGAATGCAGACCAGTATTTTGTGCCTGCAT
Source organism: Pedobacter antarcticus (assembly GCF_900112985.1). Lineage (GTDB taxonomy): Bacteria > Bacteroidota > Bacteroidia > Sphingobacteriales > Sphingobacteriaceae > Pedobacter > Pedobacter antarcticus. The sequence continues at coordinate 130,051 of NZ_FONS01000002.1, read as the reverse complement.
CCAATACCAAGCTGTTCACTTTTTATACAGCATGGAAAATGCTTCCTGATAGCCTTCCGGCTATGAAATATATCATATCTGGAGATTCACTGATCTTCTGGGGAACAGGAGATCCTTCTCTGCTTCAAGGCAAGTTAAAAGCTCGGGGGGCATTGGATTTTTTGAAGTCTAGTAATAAGACTTTGTATTTCGCAGCCGGCCGTTATACTGGCAGTGTTTATGGAGAAGGATGGTCATGGGATGACTATAATGACTATTATCAGGCCGAGATTACCGAGTTGCCTGTAAGTGACAATATGATTTCTCTCCAGGCAGTGTCTGGAAAACTTGAACTGTCTCCCGGACTGTTCCGGACGGATCTTTTCACAGACAGCACATTTAAACCTGCCGAATTTATTGTGCGCAGGGACTGGAAGGCCAATCGGTTTCAGGCCCCCCGGCAGCAGGTTCCTGCAGGGTACCAGCAGCAGATTCCTTACCAGACAAGCAGTAGTCTGACGGTTAATTTGTTGTCAGATATGCTACAGAAACCTGTAAGTCTGGTTATAAAGAAATTGCCAGATCAGGCTGCTGTTATTTTTCAGTCACGTAAAGAAGATGTATTGCGTGAAATGATGCTGCCTAGTGATAATTTTATTGCAGAACACCTTCTTTTATTATGTGCAGATAGCTTTCAGGCAGAACTCAATGGGAAAGATGCGATAGCTCATGCGCTTAGTCATGAGCTGGCAGGGCTGCCGGATAAACCTAAATGGGTTGATGGCTCAGGTTTATCCAGGATGAATCTTTTCACTCCCCGGGACGTTATTAAAGTGCTTCATCTGATAGATTCGGCTGTAGCAGACCGTGACAAGTTATATTCCATGCTACCTTCCGGAGGAAAGACAGGAACGCTCAAAAATGCTTATCCTGCCACTGATGAGCCATTTGTCTATGGGAAAACAGGTACGCTTTCGGGTGTGTATAATCAAAGTGGTTTTGTTAAGACGAAAACTGGAAAAACTTACTTGTTCTCATTTATGAATAATAATTTTACAGGTTCTGCGGTTGAGGTACGGAAGGAACTGGTCCGGCTAATGAGCTATATTCATGACCATTATTAAGCGTATTATAAGCTGTTCCGGTTAATCTGATCAGGTTTTTTACTAGCTTTGCCTATGGAAAAACCTGCGGATACGATTTATACTTTACAGTTCGGACTAGTCTGTCTGAGTTCCTTTTTGTTTTCCGCCAGCTTCAACATGCTTATTCCCGAATTACCTGCATACCTGAGTGCAATGGGCGGTGCGTCTTATAAAGGATTGATTATCGCGTTATTTACTTTAACAGCCGGCTTCTCCAGGCCGTTCAGTGGGAAACTCACTGACACAATCGGGCGCGTGCCTGTAATGGCTGTAGGCTCTGTAGTTTGTTTTATCTGTGGGTTTCTTTATCCGGTACTGACAACAGTAGCCGGGTTTTTATTTCTACGGTTAATTCACGGCTTTTCTACCGGATTTAAGCCGACTGCAACTGCCGCTTACGTTGCAGATCTCGTTCCGGAAAACAGGTGGGGAGAAGCTATGGGGGTACATGGAATCTGCTTTAGTACTGGGCTTGCGATCGGTCCGGCAATAGGAAGTTTAATCACCAATCATTTCTCTATCGATATTCTCTTTTACTGTTCTTCGGTTTTTGCGTTGATGTCTATCGTGATTTTATGGAATATGAAAGAGACTTTAAAAGAGAAACAAAAGCTTAGTCTGTCACTCTTTAAAATCAAAAGAAGTGATATTATCGAATGGCGGGTCATTCCTGCGGCATTGATCACTTTACTGAGTTATATAAGTTATGGCGTGATTTTAACGGTTATTGGAGACTGGGGTTCCTTTCTTGGTACAGCAAATAAAGGATTGTTTTTTATGGTTTTTACACTGACGTCTCTATTGATCCGCTTTGTAGCCGGAAAAGCTTCTGATACTTATGGAAGAATTTTAATTATGAAAATAAGCCTCGTACTGCTCTCTGTGGCATTGCTATGGATTGGACTGGCTACGTCAGTATTCTCGTTAATGTCTGCATCTGCGCTTTACGGCGTGGCAACGGGTATGCTTTCGCCTTCTGCAAATGCCTGGACCATAGATCTGAGTGACCCAAAACACCGGGGAAAAGCGATGGCAACCATGTATATAGCCCTTGAAGCAGGAATTGGATTCGGTGCGTTACTGGCTGGCTGGATATTTATTGACGATATCGGCACCATACCTTATACCTTTTTTCTGTGTACAGGGGTAACCCTGCTCGCGCTGGTCTATCTGCAATTTATCTGGAAGCCGGTTAAGGCCAGTTAGCATTTACTGGTTGGATACAACCAATAGTTCGATATCCTTGAAAGGCAGGTTGAAACGGTTGGCAAGGTCTTTACTGGTGAGATGGCCCTGGTAGATATACAAGGCTTCTCTAATTCCGGGTTTATTCCACACCATGCCCATCAATCCGCCCATATCGCCTATATCCACGAGAATCGGCGTAAAGATATTGGTCAAAGCATAAGAGGCTGTGCGGGGTACCCGAGATGCGATATTCGGAACACAGTAGTGAATAACATCGTGCAGCCGGAATACAGGGTCTTTGTGATTGGTTACCCTGGAAGTTTCAAAGCACCCTCCCTGATCTATACTAACGTCGATTACCACGCTGTCGGGTTTCATTCTTGCAACTGTTTCTTCCATGATAATACAAGGGCTGCGTCCATTTGTCGCTCTGATCGCACCGATGACAACATCGCAGGTAGTCACAGCTTTAGCCAATACAATCGGCTGCATGACAGATGTAAATACACGGCTGCCAAGATTGTTCTGGAGTCTTCTGAGGCGATAGATGGAGCTGTCAAATACTTTGACCTCTGCACCAAGTGATAACGCGGTACGAGCCGCATATTCACCAACTGTGCCTGCACCCAGAATGACAACCTCTGTCGGAGGAACTCCGGTAAAACCACCGAGCATGAGCCCTTTCCCCCCGGTTACACTGCTCAGGTATTCTGCCGCAATAAAAATGGAAGTTGCACCAACAATTTCGCTCATCGCACGAACCACGCTGAGGATATTTCCTTCATCACGCAGGTGCTCAAAGCAAAGCGCATTTATTTTTTTATGTAAAAGAGCTTTCAGGTAACTTTCTTTCAGATCGCCCATCTGCAGCGCTGAGATCAAGGTCTGCCCTTTATGCATGAGCTGAATTTCTTCCAGTGTCGGCGGGGCAATTTTGACAATGATATCTGCCTGGAAGACTTCTTTTTTATCGAAGGATATCATGGCCCCCTGTTCACTGTAGTCCTTATCAGAAAAATTAGCACCTGTTCCGGCTCCGCTTTCCAATACTACTTTATGGCCATTGTTGACGAGCAGGGCCACAGATAACGGGGTTAATGCAATCCTGGTCTCCTGAAAAGAAATCTCTTTTGGAATACCAATATAAAGCCTGTTATGCTTCGGTTTCAATTCCGATAGCATTTCCTTTGGCTGTAACATGCCTTTTTGAGCAATTGATGCCATTTCTTCCCTTAATCCTGTACTCATTATGCAGTAGTTTTATACGCGATTGAAATTAAGAAATTTATTTAAATATTCCCTGCCAGACTGCAGGTTAGGGTTCGCTGATCTGGGCTATCTGCAACCAGTTGCACATGGATATAGATTTCCGGAAGGAGTTCTTCAACACGTTCCGGCCATTCAATAAGACAGATATTACCGGAATAAAAATATTCTTCATAACCTATGTCATAGGCTTCTCTGATATCTTTTATCCGATAAAAATCGAAATGATAAATGGGTCCTTTAGGGGATTCATACTCGTTGACAATGGAAAACGTTGGGCTGCTGACAATGTCAGTTACGCCTGATACGGCACAGATGGCCTTAATAAGAGTGGTTTTGCCGGCACCCATTTCACCATCAAAAATAATTATCCGGTGGTCTCCGGCAAAACTCAGCACTGCTTCTGCGGCAGCACTGAGTCCATTCAGATCTTGTATAACTAATTGCATATTTATTTTATCTTGAGCTATAAGTTGCAACCGGAATGATCATCTCTTCCAATGAAATCCCACCGTGCTGGAAGGTTTCATTATAGTAATTCACAAACTGGTTGTAGTTATTCTGATAAACAAAATAACGGTCTTCTTTTGCAAAGATATAATTAGAACTAATATTGATTTTAGGCAGTTGTGCCTCATGTGGATTTTTAATCAGGAACACCTCTTTTGCATTATAATTCAAGTTCCGTCCCTGTTTGTAACGCAGATTAGTATTCGTATTCCTGTCTCCGATTACTTTACTCGGATGTTTAACTCTTATGGTTCCGTGATCAGTTGTAATAACTACTTTTACTCTTTTTTGAGAAAGCTTTTTGAGCAGTTCCAAAAGTGGCGAGTGTTCAAACCAGCTTAAAGTAAGCGAACGGTAAGCTGCGTCATCGTTTGCCAGTTCACGAATCATAGCCATGTCAGTACGGGCATGAGAAAGCATATCAACAAAATTGTAAACGATAGCGTTAAACTCATTCTGCATCAGTTTATTTACCTGATCTGTTAGCGCCTTACCGTCATCATAAGTTAATATTTTATGATAGCTGAATTTACAGTCATGACGTACACTGCGTTTGATCTGTTCGGCGAGGAATTCTTCTTCGTGCATGTTTTTGCCACCTTCCTCGTCATCATTCTGCCAAAGCTTAGGGAATCTTTTCTCCATTTCCAGCGGCATCAGACCGGAAAAAATAGAATTTCGGGCATATTGCGTTGCTGTCGGTAGGATACTGGAATATATATCTTCTTCATCGAGTCTGAAATGTTCTGTGATCAGCGGGTTAATGATTTTCCACTGGTCATAACGCAGATTGTCAATGAGGATGAAGAAAACTGGTGTATTGGGGTTGATATGTGGGAAAGCTTTTTTCTTCAGCAGCTCATTAGAGAGCAGCGGAGGTTTTTCTTTACCGTTTACCCAACCAAGATAATTATCTTCTATAAAGCGAGAAAACTGTGTATTCGCCTCAGACTTCTGCATGGTGAGAATCTCGTGCATCTGCGGATCATCTAGTTTTTCGAGTTCAAGTTCCCAAAAAACCAGTTTTTTATAAACTTCTACCCATTCTTCATAGCTCAGTTTATCATTCAGTGTCATACCTAGTCTTCTGAAATCCTGCTGATAAGCCATGGAGGTCTTTGCGCTGATCAACCTCTTGTTATCTATGATTTTTTTGATAGTTAGTAATACCTGTTTAGGGTTTACAGGTTTGATCAGGTAATCGTCAATTTTAGAACCGATAGCATCTTCCATCAGGTTCTCTTCTTCACTTTTAGTGATCAATACCACGGGAACGTCATTTTTAATGTTCTTTATGGCAGACAAAGTTTCCAATCCGCTCATACCTGGCATATTCTCGTCAAGAAAAACTAAGTCAAAGTGCTCTTTACCAAATGCTTCTAACGCATCATTGCCGTTGGTGAAGGTAGTGACATGGTATCCTTTTTCGTTCAGTAATAATATATGTGGTTTTAATAAGTTGATCTCATCATCGGCCCATAAAATCTTGGTTTCCTGCATTATTTGAGTGTCTAGTGTAAATAATTCTTCAAAAAAAGTGATCTCTTTCTGATTACCGATAAAAATAGCAATTTTTGTACCGTATAATTTATTTTACCTGATTGAACAAAAAGAAAATCATAAATGATCCGGTCTACGGGTTTATCAAAATTCCGTCCGAACTGATCTTTGATCTGGTGTCTCACCCTTATTTTCAGCGGCTTCGTTATATCAAGCAACTCGGCATGACCCACCTGGTTTATCCGGGAGCATTGCATACCCGTTTTCATCATGCGCTTGGTGCCATGCACCTGATGAGTTTGGCAATAGAGGTATTACGAGGTAAAGGGCATGAAATCAGCGTGGAAGAGGAGGAAAGCGCTACCATTGCAATTTTATTGCATGATGTTGGGCACGGTCCTTTTTCGCACGCGCTGGAGCATTCATTAGTCAGAGATATAAAACATGAGGACATTTCCATGCAAATTATGGAAAAGCTGAATGTGGAATTCGACGGACGTCTGGATATGGCAATTTCAATCTTCAGGGGCGGGTATCGAAAACAATTCTTACACCAGTTGATTTCCAGTCAGTTAGATCTGGATCGTATGGACTATCTTAACAGGGACAGTTTTTTTACAGGGGTAAGTGAGGGAGTGATCAGTTTTGATCGTATTATAAAGATGTTTAATCTCGCAGACGGTCATCTGGTTATTGAAGAAAAAGGGATCTACAGTATTGAAAAATTCCTGATTGCAAGGCGATTGATGTACTGGCAGGTGTATTTGCATAAAACGGTTATTTCCGGAGAGCAATTGCTGGTTAAAATTCTCAAAAGGGCTAAAGAGCTTTCAAGGAATGGTGTAAGTTTATTTGCTACCCCCGCATTGTCACACTTTTTAGAAAATGAATTGTCTTCAGCCAATTTTTTTGCTGATCCTTTACATCTGGAGCAATTCACAAGGCTGGATGATCAGGATATCTTTACCTCGGTAAAGGTTTGGCAGGACAACGGGGACCGGATTCTGTCCCTGCTTTGCCGGATGCTGGTTAGCAGGAATTTATATAAAACAGAAATTTCTAATGCTTCTCCTGATCCCGAACGGATACAACGTCTGCTCGATCATGCAATGATCACCTATAAAATCAGTGCTGAAGAAGCAGCCTATTTTGTATTCACTGACCAGATCAGCAACCGGGCCTATCATATTTCCGGTGGAGGGAGCACGATCAGTATTCTGATGAAAAATCTTGATATACTGGATATTGCAAAAGCGTCAGATTTGGCTAACCTTAAATCCTTAGATAAAACCGTCAGGAAACACATCCTGTGTTATCCTACAATAATTTAGCATTTTTTAACAAAAAAAGCCAATAATAATTCCGTTTTTAGCATGCTGGACAAAGTGCAGCGTTTGAAAATATGACTTGTGGGATTATTTGTTCATATCAATTTAACATTTAACTTTGTAGGATGCAATTTACTGCCAAGCAGATAAGCGACTTTTTAAGTGGAACAGTTGAAGGAGATGAAACCGCCGTGGTTTCTGAACTTTCAAAAATAGAGGATGGAAAGAAAGGGACCTTATGTTTTCTGTCGAACCCTAAGTACGAACATTATATATATTCGACAAATGCTTCCGTAGTAATTGTCAGTCTGGATTTTGCGCCAGCCCATAAGTTAAGTTGTACGCTTGTCCGGGTTAAGGATCCTTATAGCGCTTTTTCGGTATTACTCGAGAAATACAATGAGGCGCTGACCATGGTTAGTGAGAAGAGCGGGATAGAACAGCCTTCTTTTGTACACCCATCGGCTACTATCGGTAAAAATGTATTTATTGGTGCATTCGCCTATGTTTCTGAAAATGTAGTCATTGGCGATAACACGAAAGTTTTCCCCCAGGTATTTATTGGTGCTGATACAGTAATCGGCTCAAACGGCTTTTTTCATCCAGGGGTGAAAATATATAATCGTTCTGTGATCGGCAATCGTGTAATTATTCACTCTAATACAGTGATTGGCAGCGATGGTTTCGGATTTGCACCTCAACCTGACGGTAGTTACAGTAAGATTCCGCAAATTGGAAACGTAGTTATTGAAGATGACGTTGAGATTGGTTCAAATACGACAGTCGACCGGGCAACAATGGGTTCTACCTTTATCCGTAAAGGTGTGAAGCTGGACAACCTGATTCAGGTTGCACATAACGTAGAAATAGGTGAAAACACAGTTGTAGCCGCACAAGCGGGTATTTCTGGCAGTACCAAGGTAGGGGAGCGTTCTGTCGTCGGCGGACAGGTAGGAATTGCAGGCCATTTATCACTTGCGAAAGGAACTCAATTGGGTGCCCAGGCGGGGGTTAATTTTAGTATTAGTGAGGAAAACAAACAATGGCATGGTTCTCCTGCACAGCCACTCCGTAACTGGATGAGAGCATCTGTACTCTTCAGGCATCTTCCGGATATGGAAAAGAGAATCGCAAAGCTGGAAACAAGCTTGAATACCACGCCCCAATCATAGTAATAAAAGAACTACACAAAACAATAATGAACGTTAAACAAAAAACCATTAAAAGCGAAGTTTCTGTAAAGGGCGTAGGTCTGCATACAGGAGCTAATGTCACTTTGACTTTTTGTCCGGCACCTGAAAATCACGGGTTCAAATTCCAGCGAACGGATCTTCCTGGAGAACCGATCGTAGATGCAGACTGCGATAATGTTACGGACACGGCAAGAGGTACGACAATTAGCCAGAATGGAGCAAGTATCAGTACGGTAGAGCATGTAATGGCATCTCTGGTGGGTATGGATCTGGATAATGTGCTGATGAAGCTTGATGGGCCTGAAACGCCGATTATGGATGGCAGCGCTATTCTTTTTGTAGAGGCTTTGGAAAGAGCCGGAATAATCGCGCAAAGTGTAGATCGTGAATACTTCCAGATTCCGCACAATATTATTTATACAGAAGCAGAACGTAAGGTAGAAATCGTAGCAATGCCGCTTGATGATTACAGGTTTACCTGTATGATTGATTATAATTCACCTGTACTTGGGAGTCAGCATGCAGTGATTCCAAGTATTGCAGAATTTAAGAACGAAATCGCATCCTGCCGGACCTTTTGTTTCCTGCATGAGCTTGAATATCAGCTGCAGAATAATCTGATCAAAGGCGGTGACTTAAATAACGCTATCGTTATCGTAGATAAAGAAGTGACCAGGGAAGAACTGGATCACCTGGCTAAAATATTTCACAGGGAAAAAATTGACGTAGCTCCTCAGGGTGTCCTGAATAATATGGAACTGCGTTATCAGAATGAACCCGCAAGACATAAATTATTAGATATGATTGGTGATCTTGCCCTTGTGGGGATGCACCTGAAAGGTCATATTATGGCTGCCCGTCCGGGACACGCAGCTAATGTTGCCTTTGCTAAAAAGATTAAAGCAGCAATTAAAAAAGAAAAAAACAAAAAAGTGCAGCACGTTTATGATCCTGGGGTGAAACCTTTGTATGACGTGGTTCAGATCATGGATATTCTGCCACACAGACAACCCTTTCTATTTATCGATAAGATCCTCGAACTTTCAAAGACACACGTAGTCGGCGTAAAAAACGTTACTATGAATGAAGAGTTTTTTAAGGGGCATTTTCCTGGCGCTCCGGTTTTACCGGGCGTAATTCAGATCGAAGCTATGGCACAAACGGGTGGAATCCTGGTGCTCAGCACTGTTCCTGATCCAAGAAACTACCTGACTTATTTCCTTAAAATAGATAAAGTACGTTTCCGTGCCCAGGTACTACCTGGAGATACTATCGTTTTCAGATGCGATCTGATGGAGCCAATCCGCAGGGGTATCGCGCAAATGAAAGGTGTCGGAATGGTGGGTGAGAAAGTTGTTGTGGAAGCCGAAATGATGGCACAAATTTCAAAAGTTAAAGAAAGCGAACGCGTATCATGATACAACCCTTAGCCTATATACATCCGGATGCAAAAATCGGTAAAAATGTAACCATTGAACCTTTTTCTGTGATTCACAAAGACGTTGTGATCGGAGACGGAACATGGATTGCGTCAAATGTCGTCATCATGGATGGTGCGCGGATAGGAAAAAACTGTAATATTTTTCCAGGATCTGTAATTTCCGGTGTTCCTCAGGATTTAAAGTTCGCAGGTGAAGTTACAACTGCGGAGATTGGTGATTATACCACTATCCGAGAATGTGTAACGATTAATCGTGGAACTAAAGATAAATGGAAGACTGTAATCGGGAGTCACTGCCTGATTCAGGCTTATAGCCATATTGCGCATGATTGCGAAGTTGGTGATTACTGTATTTTCTCTAACAGTACGACTCTGGCAGGCCATATTACTATCGGTAGCCACGTGGTTCTTGCCGGGCTGGTTGCTATTCATCAGTTTGTTAAAGTAGGTTCACATGCCTTTATTACCGGTGGTTCACTGGTACGTAAAGATGTGCCTCCTTATGTTAAAGCCGCAAGGGAACCACTTTCGTATGCAGGTATCAATTCTGTAGGACTTAGAAGAAGAGGGTTTTCGTCTGAGAAGATCAACGAAATCCAGGAGATTTACAGGGTTCTTTTCGTAAAGCACAATAATGTAACTAAAGCACTTGATAAAATTGAGGCTGAATTCGCACCTACAGAGATCAGGGATGAGATCGTTGATTTTATCCGTAATTCTAACAGGGGTGTGATGAAAGGTTTCGGTTCCGGTAGCTAAGCATGGATATTAAGCTATCGGCAGCGGGCAGAAGGTTTAACCAGGAGTGGATATTCAGAGATATCAGCTATACGTTTGCTGGTGGTCAGAAATACGCCATTCTGGGTCCAAATGGTTCAGGTAAATCGACTTTACTTAGCCTGATTCTTGGTAATCTGTCTCCGTCCGAAGGTGAGGTTTCTTATTCCGCAGATGGTATTGCTATCCCGGAAGCCGAATGGTATCGTCAAAGTAGCTTTGCTGCACCCTATTTAGATCTGGTTGAGGAGTTCACCCTACAGGAGACAATTGCGTTTCATTTCAAGTTTAAAGATCTCATTCCGGGTCTCAATTTGAGGGCTGTTCTGGATCTCCTGGGATTGAGCCGTTCGGAAGACAAAGCTCTTAAATATTTCTCTTCTGGAATGAAGCAAAGAACGAAACTGGCGCTGGCTTGCTGTACAGATGCTCCTTTGCTATTGCTGGACGAACCGACCTCTAATCTTGATGTTCAGGGTGTGAGTTGGTATCAGGACCTCATTGCGCAGTTTGCAGCAAAAAAGATGGTGATCATTGGGTCAAATCAGGAGAATGAGTATAAATTTTGCGATCATCACCTGCAGATTTCTGATTATAAATAGCTGTATTAGGGGTCAAATTGCAAGACAAATGTCATGTTAGAGCACCCAAATGCATTTAAAAGAATATTTAAATATTAGTATTGTAGAATTCATAATTTGTCTTTACCTTTGCGGCACGAAATGGCGCTAAAGATTGTAAGCTTAAATTTCAATTAAAATGGCAAAAGCATCAGAAGTAAAAAGTGGTAATATTTTGCGTTTCAATGGTGAGTTAGTACAGGTCGAAGAGTTTCTTCACCGTACGCCCGGAAACCTGAGAGCTTTTTACCAGGCTAAGATGCGAAATATCAAAACAGGGAAACTTGTTGAATATAGATTCCGTACTGATGAAGAAGTATCTATTTGCCGCGTTGAAACCAGTGACTATCAATATCTGTATGAAGATGGAGAATTTCTGGTGGTAATGGATAACACTTCTTTTGAACAGTTTAACATACCCAGAACGTTGTTCGGAGAATCTGTTAAATTTTTGAAAGAAGGAATGAATGTAATCATCGCATTTGAAAGTGAGGAGCCGATTATGGCGCAGACACCTTCTCATGTAGAGCTGGAAATTACCTATACGGAACCAGCTGTCAAAGGTGATACTTCAACAAACGCATTGAAATATGCAACTGTTGAGACGGGTGTGGAGATTAAAGTCCCCATGTTTATTAATCAGGGCGATAAAATTCGTGTTGATACCCGCACAAGTGAATATGTTGAAAGAGTAAAGTAAGAATTTTCATAGTTTAGTTTTAGGTTTAGGTTGATTTTGGCTTCGGAGTGGTTCCCGAAGCCATATTTTTTTTAGGCCATTTCTGTTTATCTTTGAGTATGGCACTTAAATCTTTGATCAGAAAGCAGGAATTGCTGCGTCGAAAAACGCTGAACCCCGAAAATATTCGCCTGCTCAATGAAAAACTGCTTGAACAATTCTGCAGACTGGATTTTTCAGGGATCCACACCATTCATCTTTTTTTGCCGATTGAAGATAAAAATGAACCCGATACCTTCCTTTTTATTGACTGGCTTCAGCTTGAGCATCCTAAAATTAAGATAGTAATCCCGCGGGCAGATTTTGAAACTTTTTTGATGACACACCATGTTTTTGCCGGGAGGGAAATGCTTCAGAAAAATAAGTTTCAGATTTGGGAACCTATAGACGACCAGGAATACTCAGCAGAAATTGATCTTGTCTTAGTGCCTTTGCTCGCAGTAGATGTGCATGGTTATCGCGTAGGATATGGAAAGGGATTCTATGATCGTTTTCTGGAGACTTCCGGAGCCCTTAAAGTTGGGGTCTCATTTTTTGCACCTGAAGGAGAAATCAGCGACGTGCATGAAAATGATATCCGGCTGGATTGTTGCCTTACGCCGGATACCATTGTTTATTTTTAAGCTTTTAGCTTGTTTAATTGTTATGTTTTGCTTTCCAGCTCGAGTAAAACCGGACAATGATCAGAATGGATAGCGTCGGGTAGAATACGTACATTTTTAAGTCTTTCCAGCATCGGTGGGGTAGTAAGGTGGTAATCAATACGCCAACCGAGGTTCTTCGCTCTTGATCCGGCTCGGTAGCTCCACCAGGTATAATGATGGGGATCTTTATTGAAATGACGGAAAGTGTCGGTCAGACCACTGCCAACGAGTAAATCCATCCATGCTCTTTCTTCTGGTAAAAACCCGGAAGATTTCGCATTTGACTTAGGGTTATGAATATCAATTGCCGAGTGACAGATGTTATAGTCTCCGGAAATGATCAGGTTCGGATGCGTTAGGCGCAGATTGGTGATGTATTGCTCAAAAAAATCCATGAAAACATACTTTTTAGCCTGTCTCTCATCACCGGACGATCCAGACGGCAAATACACGCTCATCAATGAAAAGTCTTCGAAATCGGCTCTTAAAATGCGGCCTTCTTTATCAATCCATTCCTCTCCGCAACCGTATTCAACGTGGAGCGGTTTGATCTTCGTTAGTAATGCAACACCGCTGTATCCTTTTTTTTCCGCACAGAACCAGTAATGATGATATCCCAGGCTTTCAATCAGGGCTATAATCTCCGGGATTTGTTCCGGCATTGCTTTTACCTCCTGCAAACAAACCATATCTGCATCTGTGGATTGCAGCCAGCCGAAAAAATTCTTGGTGGAAGCAGAACGTATTCCGTTCACATTATAAGTGATTATCTTCATTTTATAGGTTATTTTAAACATTAAAAGCTATTGGCTTAATTTCTGGCGAACGTTTCATAGTCCGTTCCAGCTTTCTTGCCTGTCTTCTTTTTAATAGGCTTACCTGCATTTCCTGATTAGACACAGGTCTGTTATCTGGTCCCGTCTGACAGGCTGCGATCTTATCCAGCACGGCTATACCCGTAATAATTTCACCATATACAGTATAATTTCTATCCAGATGAGGCGTTCCGCCTACGGTCTGATAGATTTCACGTTGGTATGCGGGGATTTTAAATTTTAAACGGCCGTTCTCCAGGCTGTCCAGCCCTGCCGGGCTGAATATCTTACCTTGTACGAGGTAAAACTGACAACCACTTGATGCTTTTGCCGGATTGTTGTCTCTTGCCGCAGCAAGGACTCCTTTTTTATGGAAGAGGCTGTCTCTGAATTCTGCGTCAACCGTGTATCCTGTATCTCCCTCGCCTAATTCGGCTTCTGGCTTTGCTGCTTTGGAGTTAGGATCTCCACCCTGAATCATAAATCCGGCTATTACCCGGTGGAACAAGGTTCCGTTATAGAACCCGCTTTTAGCCAGTTTTACCATATTGTCCCTGTGTTTTGGCGTGCTGTTATAAAGCATGATGATAATTTCGCCATCTGCGGTATTAATCCTGATGTACTGGTGAATTGGTTTTGCAGCGTAAGCCTGTCCAAGCAAACAGCAGAGTAAAAAGGTATAGATGTATTTCATAAAGGCCTTGAAATTTTAACGAATTTACAGCTGAATGGAGGGGAATACAAATTATTAGTCATTTTATATGTCCCTGCAATGACTATAACCTTAACCTGATGGGTTTAAAGCTAATTAGCTTATTTGGAATTACTCGTTATATCCCCTACATTTGCATATCATGAAACTGAGACAAAAAATAGCCATGGGTTTATGTGCCGTTTACCTGATTAGCGTAATTGGTATAGCCCTTAGCCTGCATTTCTGCGGGGGTGATCTCGCTGCTGTCCAGTTTACTGCAAAGGAACACTGTAAAGGTTGTAAGGCCTCAGAGAAGCCTGATCAAACTAATACCTGCTGTAAAAATACAGCGGTTGATGCGAAGATTAAAGACAGCCATGAATCCGGAGTTAAAGTTAGCCTGCCTAAAAATTATGGCGTAACTTTATTCCTTGCACCATTTCTTTCAGAAATGATTCGTGCAGTATTACCAGTATTATTTAGTGGAAAGGCAGATAAAGTACCCCCTTTATCCAGTAGAGTTTCTCTGTATGCCTATAATTGTGTATTCCGGAATTAGACCAGGAATATTTTGCTTGTTAAGGTTCCTTTTCTGAACCTCTCTTTCAATTCAATTATTTAAACTGTCAGGACTTTAAGTCTGAACTTATACCGTCGTTTTCTTACGTCAAAAACTGGTCGGATATAGGCTAAATCCAGATTTTGTAACCCAGACAGGATCATTCTAAAAAATATACAGATGAAACTTATCGCATATGCAATAGCTGCTTCGGCATTATTATTTACAGGTTTAAAAACTTCAGCACAAGAAATTTCAAAAGCTGAACTGCAAGTTAACGGTTTAACGTGCTCTATGTGCTCCAGGGCAACTGAAACTTCTTTGAAAAGCCTGAGTTTTATTGAAGATATTACTCCGGACCTAAACCGGAATGTATTTGTCATCAATTTTAAAAAGGATCAGGACGTAAACCTGGATCAAATTAAAAATAAAGTTCAGGATGCGGGCTTCTCTATCGGAGATCTTTCTGCTACCATCCATTTCAATCAGACAGCAATAGATGAAAAGGGGCTTGCTCAGCTCGATGGAACAGTATTCAGGATTGTCAATGCAAAAAGTAAAACCCTGAATGGTCCGGTGGTTGTAAAGGTACTGGATAAAGACTTTATTTCTTCCTCTGCATTCCGTAAAAAAGCTGCTCAGCTTAAAGTAGACAGTTATGCTACGGGAAAAGAAGTTATCCAGGGTAAAGAAACCAGGGTTTATCACCTGAGTATTTAAGTCGCAGAGATGAGGAAATTATTGTTTGTTGCAGTAGGAATGTTGCTGCTTTTTCAAACCGGGCTGCGCGCACAGGAGCTTTATGTTTTTACGGAACCTGCGAGTAATATGGCCGCCAAATCTATCGGTATAAGGGTTACCCAGGAGGGTTCTTTTAACAGCAGGGCAAACCGAACTATGCCTGAACTCATGCTAAGCTTTAATAAAAAGCTGATGGTTCACGGTCAGGCATTTTTGTCGGACATGGATAACCGGTACAGGCTCGAGGGAGGAAGTCTTTATGGTAAATACCGTTTTCTTTCTATTGATGATGCGCAGCAGCACTTCAGGGCTGCAGCTTTTGGAAGATTGAGTACCAGTAAAAGAAAGGTTTATACCGAAGATATTAACCTCGAAGGGGACAATAGTGGTGTCCAGGGAGGTTTGATCTTTACACAGCTACTTCACAAACTGGCACTTTCAGCGACAGTAAGTTATACAAAGGCGTTTGATCTGGGCGAGCTGCGGGGAAATCCAAATCTTCCGGTTGCCAGCCAGATGCTGGGCTATAGCCTGTCTTCTGGTTATCTGATGCTACCTTTTGTCTACAAAAACTATAATCAGCCGAACTTTAACCTGTATTTCGAAATGTTGGGTAAAACCAATCCGGAAACCGGACATTCTTATCTTGACCTGGCCCCTGCGTTGCAGGTTATCCTGAATAGCCGGACAAGAATAGATCTGGGTTACCGCTTTGAAGTAGCCGGTAAAATGGACAACCGCTTTACTAAAAACATGTTCCTGGTTCGTGCTGAGTTTAACTTTTTTAATGCTTTAAAATAAAATAGAAATGAAAAAATCACTGGTAATTTGTTTTGCGCTGTTATTAAGCGCTTTTATGCAGCCTGTAATGGCTCAGAAATCCGAAGTTCAAACGAAGTTCAATGTTGTTCTCCAACAGTATTATGTACTAAAAAATGCACTTGCGAAAGATGACGCGCCTGCAGCATCAGTGGCAGCGTCTAAGCTACAGGAGGTAATTAAAGAGGTCCCGCATACCGGGTTTTCTTCCGACGCCCAACATCAACTATGGATGAAAGAATCAGCTCCAGCTGTAAAAAGTGCAGGAGAAATTGCCGGATCGAAAGACCTGAAAGAGCAGCGTAAAAGTTTTATGGGCGTAAGTGAACCGATGCTTGCCTTGGTTAAGGGGCTGAAATTGAATAATGACGCAGTTTACGTTCAGTTTTGTCCGATGGGTAAATATACTTGGCTTAATGAGGTCAAAGCTGTACAGAATCCATATTATGGAAGTGCTATGTACGACTGTGGTTCGGTTACCGCTACATTGAAGTAATGTATTTCTTATCATAGATCAATCTGGCGGGACTTTATTGGCAGTAGCTTTGCGGGTATTAAAATAAACCCTATCATTATGAAAAAGTTATTCTTATTTTTTGTGGCGCTTAGCCTTAGTGCAGCAACTTTCGCACAAACTAAATGGACCACCGACCCGATGCATTCCTTCGTTAATTTCGAAGTAAGACATATGGGGATATCATTTGTTAATGGTGCGTTTCACAAGTTTTCAGGAACTATCGAAGCATCAAAAGCAGACCTTACAGATGCTAAGATCAATTTCACTGTAGATGTGAACAGTATCAGTACTACTGTAGAAATGCGTGATAAGCACTTAAAATCTGACGATTTCTTTAATGCCGAAAAATATCCTGAAATGACTTTCGTAAGTACGTCTTTCAAAAAATTGAAAGATAATAACTACGAACTTAATGGTAAACTGACAATTCGTGATGTAACCAAAGACGTTAAATTTAATGTTGTTTATGGCGGAACAGCTAAAAATCAGCAAGGTGGAACGATCGCTGGATTTCAAGCTAGTACAACTATAGACCGTACTGCATTTAACATTAAGTACGATCCGACTGGAATGGCTGTAGCAAAGGATATTAAAATTAATCTAAATCTTGAGTTTGCACAAGCTAAATAAGCTTTTTGAATAACCTCAAAAGGGGGATGGAGAAGCTTTTAAGTTTTTCCATCCCCCTTTTTCATTTATGACATACCTTTAATCATGGCTAATCTTTCAACAATCCGTCAAATGAATGCCAGCCTGCCGGTACAGGACCTTTTAATGCCTGTTCTTTTTATCGGACATGGTTCTCCGATGAACGGCATAGAAACCAATGCTTTTAGTAATTCCTGGGCTGAATTGGGAAGAACGATACCGGTACCAAAAGCCGTTATTGTGGTCTCCGCACATTGGTTTACTAATGGTACTGCAGTTACTGCAATGGACTTTCCTCAGACTATTCATGACTTCGGGGGATTTCCGCAAGCGTTATTTGATTTACAGTATCCTGCCCCCGGCGATCCTGCGCTTGCTGTTGAGACGGCAGGGTTAATTTCTAGTACAAAAGTAGAGCTCGATCATGATTGGGGCCTGGACCATGGTGCCTGGACAGTTTTACAGCACATGTTTCCTCTGGCTGATATTCCTATTCTGCAGCTCAGTATTGATTACAGAAAAGATCCAAGAGCACATTATGAGATGGCTGCAGAATTGGTTGCACTGCGCAGAAAAGGAGTTTTGATTATGGGCAGTGGAAATATGGTGCACAATCTACGCATGATGAATTGGAGTATGATTGATGGTGGCGGATATGACTGGGCACTGGATATAAATGAGCAGTTTAAACAGTTGATTATGAATGGAGACCACCGCCCGCTCATGGCCTATCAGCAGCTCGGTAAAGCCGCAATGCTCGCTATACCCACTCCGGAACATTATCTGCCTTTACTTTATGCGCTTGGTTTGCAGTTACCGCAGGATCAGGTAAGTTTATTCAATGACCAAGCTGTAGGTGGCTCGTTAACGATGACTTCCGTCCGAATCGGATAGACTGTAACATTTATAAAACCTTTCTCTTCAGCGTTATTGCAGGCCATTTTTCTACTAAATTGCAGGCATAACCTAAACTGATGAAGAAATTTTACTTGTTTTTCTTACTGGGTACTACTGCAGCTTCTGCGCAGCAAACTCAGCCACTGACAGTGGACTATATTATGCGGGACCAGAAATGGCTTGGAACAGCTCCTTCCAATTATCGGTGGTCCGGTGATAGTAAAGCAGTCTATTTTGACTGGAATCCGGAAAATAAAGAGAAAGATGAACTGTATAAAGTACAGATCGGATCTACGCAGCCAGTCAAG
This sequence comes from Pedobacter antarcticus, assembly GCF_900112985.1. Taxonomy (GTDB): domain Bacteria; phylum Bacteroidota; class Bacteroidia; order Sphingobacteriales; family Sphingobacteriaceae; genus Pedobacter; species Pedobacter antarcticus. Next base: position 111,723 of record NZ_FONS01000002.1, on the reverse strand, counting down.
GCCGACCTCAAAGTGGCTGACGCAGCTATTCAGCTCGAATATACCTACAATTCAGACCGATCACTCGGATTAGTCGAGCAAGGAGGGGATCTTTACCTGCTTGAAGTTAAAAACGGGCGTAAAGTTCGCCTTACGCAGACAGTAGAAAGAGAATCCAATGCAGCGTTTCTTACAAATGGTTCTGTAGCCTTCCAGAGAGGGGATAATTTATTTGTTTTAAATCATCGTACCGGGGAATTAAAGCAACTGACAAATTTTGTCAGGAACAAAAAAGGAGAAGCAAAAACAGCCGCGGATAGTCAGGATGGATGGTTAAAAAAAGATCAGCTGGAACTATTTGACGTATTAAAAAAGCAAAAGAAAGCTGAACCATTTGGCTTTAGAGCAGCATTGATTCCGGAAAAACCTTTGCGTGCAATTGATTTGAAAGAGGCAGCTTTAAATGGATTGGTTGTTAGCCCAGATGCACGTTTCATAACTTACAGGTTGGTAAGCATGCCAGAGAAAGGCCACCAGACCATTGTCCCTGCTTTTGTTACTGAATCGGGTTATACGACAGATATTCCCGGCAGAACCAAGGTTGGGGAACCTCTTCCTGTATACACTCCTTACGTCTATGACAGGGAGCGTGACACGGTTTACCAGATTCAGACTGCACAAATACCCGGAATAAAGGATCTGCCTGATTATCTGAAAGATTATCCGGATAAGCTGGAAGCCGCCAAACGTAAAAATGCCGATCGAGCTATTAATATATTCGGGCCCTTCTGGAATCAGAAAGGGAATACTGCTGTTATAGCAGCGAGATCACAGGACAACAAAGATTTCTGGATTCTGAAACTAGATGCTGCTACGGGACAACTGAGCCTGGTAGACAGACAGCGGGACGAAGCATGGATTGCGGGTCCTGGAATTGGTGCGAGAGGGATTTTCTGGATCGATAATCAAAAAATAGCTTTCCAGAGTGAGGCTAGTGGATATTCGCATATTTACATTGCTGATGTGGCTGCGGGAACTAAAAAGCAACTCACAAATGGTAAATGGGAAGTGAAAAACCTGCAGTTATCTGCTGATGCAAAAACACTTTATTTTTCCGGTAATATTGAGCATCCGGGGATTTCACATTTCTATAAAATTGGTGTGCAGGGGGGAGAGCCGGTCCGGATTACCAGTATGAAAGGCGGTAATGAGGTTACGCTTTCACCTGATGAAAAATGGCTTGCCATCAATTATTCCTATATGAATAAACCATGGGAACTGTACATTCAGGAAAATAAACCAGGTGCTCAGGCACGTCAGGTGACGGCTTCTACTTCAGCAGAATTTAAAGCCTATCAATGGAAAGAGCCGGAAATGGTGGCGTTTAAAAACCGTTATGGCGATGATGTATATGCACGCATATATCCTGCTGTTAAACCACACCCTAACCGTCCGGCAGTTGTCTTTGTGCATGGTGCCGGTTATCTGCAGAATGTACACTATTGGTGGAGCCAGTATTCCAGAGAATATATGTTCCATAATCTGCTGGCTGATCAGGGATATACAGTAATAGATATTGACTATACCGGGAGTGCTGGATACGGGAGAAATCATCGTACGGGCATTTACCGCCATATGGGTGGAAAGGATCTTACCGATCAGGCAGACGGCGTTAAATTACTGGTAGAAAAATACAATGTCAATCCCGCGCATGTAGGCCTTTATGGTGGTTCATACGGCGGCTTTATTACACTGATGGCGCTATTTAATGAGTCTGATGTCTTCGCTTCCGGTGCTGCACTGCGTTCGGTTACAGATTGGGCACATTATAACCATGGCTATACCGCAAATATTCTGAATGAGCCGGCTAATGACCCGATTGCCTATAAACAGAGTTCCCCAATTTATTTTGCTGACAAGTTAAAAGGCAATTTACTGATGGCGCATGGTATGGTAGACGTGAACGTTCATTTTCAGGATATTGTACGTTTGAGCCAGCGTTTTATCGAGCTGGGTAAGAACAATTGGGAGCTAGCGGTTTACCCAGTTGAAGACCATGGATTTGTACAGCCTTCGAGTTGGACAGATGAGTACAAGCGAATCTTTAAATTATTTGAAACGACGCTTAAAAAGTAGTTTTATGGGCTTAATAGGCCGCTGGTATACATATAGTTTTTGTCTATCTGTCTATCAATATTAAGTATCTGTAAAGTCCTGAATACGGTTGATAAATCCCATTTATTGACGTATTTTTGTGCAACGAAAAAAAAGAATATTATGATTAACATAGGTGAAAAATTCCCGGCATTTTCAAAACCGGCTGTTGTAAGTTTAGAAAAAGGAAAAGAATTCGAAACATTAACTTCTGATGCATTAGTAAATGAGAATAACCAGTGGACTTGTATGTTCTGGTGGCCAAAAGATTTTACATTTGTTTGCCCTACTGAGATCGCTGAATTCAATGCGAACTACGGTGAGTTCCGTGACCGTGACACTACGCTGATCGGTGCTTCTACTGATTCAGAAAATGTTCACTTAGCGTGGAGAAATAACCATGATGATTTACGTGGTTTGAAATTCCCAATGCTGGCTGATACTTCAAAATCTTTAGCTGAAGCACTTGATATTTTAGAGCCAACTGAAAAAATTGCTTACCGTGCTACTTTCATCATTGACCCACAGGGTATTGTCCGTTGGGCTAGTGTTAACGATTTAAGCGTTGGTCGTAATGTAAAAGAAGTTATCCGTGTGCTGGATGCTTTGCAAACTGACGAACTTTGCCCATGCAACTGGGAAAAAGGTGAAGCGACTTTAACTGTTTAATTAATTTTGATTCAAAAAGCCCCTGTAAATGCTTTTTGCAGGGGCTTTTCTGTACCCTATAATTTGAAAAATAATGTCTGAAATAACTGAAACTGTACAAGAGCTGCTGGCTATTGTCGGCCTGCCAGCTGAATATAGAAATGAGAGCTTAACCTTGCTTGAAAAAGGTAACTCCAGGTATGTAAGGGACCTGAAACTCAATTTCAGCAGTACTTTAACTTCTGCCCATATGTCGGAAAAAGAATGTGGTTTAGTCGCATTAAGTATCGCAGTGAACAATAATAACAAAGTTCTTATTGATTTCTTTGAGCAATATTCAATTTCCAAAGATGCTACTCCTGAGGAAATAGCTGAAGCAGCAGGCTGCGCTTCTTTACTGGCACTAAATAACGTGTTCTATCGTTTCCGTCACTTTACAGGGAAAGAAAAATATACACAGATCCCTGCACGCGTACGCATGCAGTTAATGAGTAGCCCGGTAACAGGTAAAGAGTTCTTTGAACTGATGAGTCTGGCGGTGTCAGCGGTAAATGGATGTGAAATGTGTGTGAATGCTCACGAAAACTCTATCCTGCATTTAGGCGCATCTGAAGAGCGTGTATTTGATGCAGTACGCATCGCCTCGATCGTAACTTCAGCCGGAAAAGTTATTTATTAAGGCTAAGTCTTAGCTGGCCGCGGTCTGAAATACAAATCTGTATCGAAAAAGCCCTTTCTGCTACTCCAGTGCCCCAAAAAGTGTCTAACATTTTGGGGCACTGGAGTAGCAGAAGGGGCTTTTGTTTTTGTCTTTGCTATGCAGAGTTTCTGCCTGCATTGACAATACCATAAACGGTTCTGATTGCCAGTTTCTCATAAGCTGCTGTAGAAGCTGTTGCTTCTTCCTGCAGTTTTTCAAGTGCATAATGCTGTATGAGTACCAGTGGAAGTACAATTTTCTCCCTGACCGCGATAGAGCGCTTCTCAACAGGGTAATTCTCCATCAAAGTCTGATGGCCTGCCAGTTTTAGTAACATGGCTTTAGAGCGCTCATATTCTTCGTGAAGCATAGTCCAGAAGGCTCCGAATTCCGGGTCTTTGGCAAAATGTGCGGTAATGGAGAAGTCAGACTTGCTCATCGACATCATACAGTTATCTATAATGGTCTTGAAATACCCGCTTTCCTGGTAGGTCCGCGTTATTTGATCCCAGTTGCCGGCGTCTTCCTGATTTTTTAAAGCTGTTCCGATCCCATAAAAACCAGGGACATTTTGTTTAAGCTGCCCCCAAGCAGTTACGAAGCTGATTGCGCGTAGATCTTCCAGCCTTAACTTCTCTCCTGAACTCCGTTTTACCGGCCTGCTGCTGATGGTGATCTTGGACAGCAGGCTTAATGGGGAGTAACGTTCGAGGTAAGTAAGGAATAAAGGATGCTGACGTAAAGCTACAAATGATTCAAAACTGTCATCAGCCATTTGGTCAAGTACATCTTTATGTTCGGGATCAAGCAGAATATTATGTTTTTCTCTTAGCCCCGATGATATACCGGCGTTAACAAGCTGGCTGATATTAAATCCTGCACTGTCAATAGAGCCATACTGAGAACTGATAGTCTGTCCCTGGATGGTTAACTGCAAGTGATTGTTTGCTATTTCTTTACCCATAGAAGCATAGAAACGGTGTGTTTTACCTCCGCCTCTCGATGGAGGTCCTCCTCGGCCGTCAAAGAAGGCCAGTTTAACGTTATGCTGTTCTGAAACTGTTGTTAATGCAACCTTGGCATTAAAGATTGACCAGTTGGCCATCAGGTAACCTCCGTCTTTTGTACTATCTGAGAAGCCCAGCATAATCTGTTGCTGATTACCTCTTCTGGCAAGGTGCTCCTGATAGAATGGATGCTTATAAAGTGTCTCCATAATAGCAGGTGCATCCTTCAGGTCATGCACGGTCTCAAAAAGGGGCACAAAGTCGATGTCCAGATCTTCCACTGTCCAACCGTTCCAAAGGAATAATTCAATTAGCTGCAGGATATCTGAAGCCTGCTGGCAGTTACTGATAATAAAGCGGTGACAGGCCAGTGGTCCGTTCTGCTGCTGAATGGTGCGGATATCCGTAATCGTATCCAGCGTATCGCTAATTAGCGGTGCCGTGTCTTCACCATGGTGTATTTTCGCACTTTTAAAAGATAAGTGACCGATTTTCTCCTCCTCTGAGAGTTCATCATAATTTTCCGGGAACAATGACAGGATCGGTTTATGCTGACGGCACCAGGCGTGTACATCACGAAGTACCCGGCTATCTTGTCTGATGTCAAGAGAAGCGAAGTAACTGCCATATAAAGCAACCTTACGCAGCAGGTCATCTACCAGATCAGCGAATAGCCCGTCATGAAATTCTAACAGTGTGTCTTTTATATCCTGTAATCCCGCCGCAAGTTCTGCAGAGATATCTTTTGGTTCGATCGCGGGATCGAATGCATTTTTGTAGAGTACATCCTGTATCTGATGTATTTTTTCTTCTACACCGCGAAACGTAATACGGCGTTTCAGTTTCCTGAAATCCCTGTAGTAACAGCGGAAAAGAACCTGACGTAACATGCGTGTCACTTCGCGGGTATCTTTAGCCTGCACGTTGGGGTTGCCATCTCGATCACCACCGGGCCAGAAACCCATTTCTATAACCTTTTTGCTCGGTATCTGAATTTCTTCCAGCGCACTGTCTATTTCGGACTGGATATTTGCAGCAGCGAAATAGAACACATTTTCCAGATACCAGGTTAAGCTAAGTGCTTCATCTACTGGTGTCGGAGATTTTTTATTGAAAAATGGGGTCTTACCCAATTGTTGCAACAGCTGGTTGATACTATCAATATCATTCGTTTTGATGGCTGTGGTGAGGTCGGTAATAATAGAGAGTACACTGCCCGGATAAAACTGAGTAGGATGTGCGGTTAATACCAGCCGAAGTGAAAAATCTTCGATAAGTTTCGCTGTGCGGTCATGCAGTTCTGTATTGAATGCACTTTTACGGAGCAGCGAACTTAATGAACCCTGGTCTTCCGCTGTATTCAGTTTTTGGAAAGACGCATCTTCTACTGCATCAAAGAGTACCACCTGACGTTCTATATACTGTATAAAACGGAATAACAGGTCATTTACATCTGTTGCGGAGCTGGCTTGCGTATATTTTTCAAAGAAAGCAGTGATAATTTCGGCTGGTGTCTGATGTTGTTTGACTCCATCTTCACAATACTTAATGAAAAGCGGTAGAAGAGTTCCTGTATCCTTGACCTTATAAAAGGGCAAAGTAAGGAACAGGCTGTTGTACAATTCAAATCTTGATACAACTTCATTATTAAATATGGCCTCTTTCTGGCTAGTCACTTTCTGTTTCTGCGTCATATTAAGCTTTATTTTTGGGAGCTTAATCTAAGGAAAATGACTGGAAGATCTATAGAATAAATTTTAAAATAAAATTATTTTGCCAAACTAAGTATTTACTATAAATTGCTTCCGTTAAGGTTTAGCATATTTAATTATATAAAACCAGTTTGTTGTGTAGCGACAAAGCAGAAATTGTGATTTTTTTGAAAAAAAAGAAAGGCTGTCCAGAAGGGCAGCCTTTCTTTTTTAGATATAATTACCATTCAGGTACTATCTGAACGTGCCCTGAATAGGGTTTGTTTTAATGAACATCTACCGGTATTTCTACATTCTTTTTAAATTTCTGCAGATATAGCAGCGGGATCGAACATAATAACACTAGTCCTGCAACCCAGTAAGCGTCACTATAAGTTAGCAGCAGACTTTGTTTTGTTACCACACCTTCGACAGCTTTGGTCGCCATAATTTTGGCATCAAACATACTGTATCCTTTCGCCATGAAATTAGAGATATAAGCCTGGAAACGTTCTGTGAATGCAGGATTACTCTCATTGATATTCACCAAAAGGTTGTTTCGGTGAAAACCCTGACGGGTATGGATTAAAGTAGTCAGTGCAGCGATACCAAATGATCCACCCAGCTGACGCATCATATTATTTAAACCCGAACCCTGTCCGATTTCAGCTCCTTTTAAATCCTGAATAGCCAGAGTTGTCAAAGGAACAAAAAGCAGTGCCATTCCAACGCCACGGATAACCAGCGGCAGAAAGAAGTCGTTCGTACCCGAAGATAAGGTCGACTTGCTTAGCATGTCGCAGAACACAAAGAACAGGAACATACCTATGGTAGCCATAAACTGTGCAGGGATTCCCTTTTTAAGGAATATTCCGATAAAAGGCATCATCGCTATTGTACAAAGTCCGCCGGGGAAAAGTAATTCACCGGTTTGCAATGGCGAGAACCCTAACAGGTTCTGGCAGAATACCGGAAATACAAATACGGAGCCATATAAACCGAAACCAAGGATAAATGAAGTGAACATCCCGATGGAAAAACTTCGGTGACGCATGATCTTGAAGTTTACAATCGGGTGATCCGTAGTGAGTTCGCGCCATATGAAGAGCAATAAGCCAAATACTGACGCTACTGTCAGCGCAATAATATAGGGTGTGGCAAACCAGTCTTCACTTTCGCCTTTTTCAAGTACAGTTTGCAAACTACCGACTGCAACTGCAAGTAAACCAATGCCCCACCAATCTACAGGCTGCCCCTGACCATCTTTAGGGGTCGCTCGAATAAATGTATAGGTACAGTAGGCGGCGAGAATTCCGACGGGAATATTCACATAGAAAATCCAGGGCCAGGAGCTGATATCCAAAATATATCCACCAATTGTTGGCCCTACAGTAGGGCCGACAACAGCACCCAATCCAAAGAGCGCTGTAGCGATTCCGACATCTTCCCTTGGCCAGGTTTCCAGAAGGATAGCTTGTGCGGTAGAAATTAATCCACCTCCGGCAAGGCCCTGCAGCACTCTGAACAAGATCAGCTCTTCCAGTGAAGTTGCATTACCACAGAGGAATGAGACTATGGTAAATACTATAATTGATGTTAGGAAGTAATTTTTACGTCCAAATCTGCTCCCCAGCCAACCTGACATCGGCAGAACGATAACGTTAGCTACGGCATAACCTGTCGATAACCAGGCTACGTCCTCTAAGGTTGCTCCCAGGTTACCCTGAATTTGTGGTAAGGCTACGTTTACAATTGTCGTATCAATCAGCTCCAGTAATGAAGCGGTGATTACCGTAAACGTAATTATCCATTTTTTTAAACCTTGCTCGGCCATTTGATTTAGTCTTTTGTGGAAACGGAAACTTTAACGCTCATGCCCGGACGTAATTTGTCAAGCATTTCTTTAGTTGCCTTAATTTTGATTTTTACCGGGACACGCTGTACTACTTTTACGAAGTTACCAGTTGCATTATCTGGAGGAAGTAATGAGCCCTTAGCACCTGTAACGGGGGAGAAGTTATAAACTTCACCGTCTATTTTCTGGTCAGGATACCCATCTACTACAATGTCCACTTTAAGGCCTGTACGAATCTCTTCTAACTGCGTTTCTTTGAAATTTGCAGTTACATATAGACTGTTCTCATTGATAATAGAGAATAAAGATTGACCTGCCTGAACAAGCTGACCTTTCTGAATGCTTTTTTTAGAGACAAATCCTGTCGCTGGTGCTTTGATTTCGGTATATGAAAGCTGTAATTTCGCGAAATCTACCTCTGCCTGACGCTGTGTAACGCCATTACTGCTCACTTGTAACTGTGATTTGGTTGTCCCAACCTGTTTTAATGCAGCAGTATACTGATCTTGTGATGCATTAAAATTGGCCTGTGCAACGTCGCGTGTTGCTTTTGCCTGATCAAACTGTTGCTGGGTGATTGAACCGTCTTTTACCAGATTGGCGTAACGTTCATAATCTTTTTGCGCCTGCCATAATTTTACTTTAGCAGATTCAATATTCGCTTTGGCTGTACTTGTATTGGCCGAAGTTGCAACAATTTGAGATTCTGAAACACCTACGTTGGCATTTGCGCCCTGTTGTCCGGCCATAGCCTGTTCCAGTTTCACTTTGTAATCCCTGTCATCAAGGGTAACCAGTACCTGTCCCTCTTCTACACGGGTATATTCTTCGAATTTAATCTCATTCACATAACCTCCCACGCGCGCAACTACCGGACTGATGTCTCCATCGATCTGTGCATCGTCGGTATCTACGTGTTTACTGTAATACATGTACTCTTTTATGCCGAATATGGCGCCAATAACTATCAGCACAGCTAATATTATAGGAACAATTTTGCTTTTCTTTTTTGCCTCAATTGTTGGTTCCGTTGTCGATTCTGTTGTCATTACTCTAGATGATTATGATATTATTGAGAAATTTTTCCTGTTGATTTTAATAAAGTGTAGTAAGCTAATCCGGCATCTGCTTTAGCGATTTCCAGATTTATTTTAGCTTGGTAAAGCAATGTCTCTGCATCAATTCTGTCGATGGCAGAAGCGACATTATTTTTGTATTTGGATTCCAGCAAGCGGTCATTTTCTACGGCCTGGGCAATGGAGGTTTCCAGTATGCTGATTTTGTTAAGCGCAAGTTGGTAGCCCTGATAATTTCTATTTACTTCAGTTTTTACCTGATCAGACTCTATCTCTTTTTGGATCTGGATGTTTTTCTGCTGGATTCTGGATTCACTTACCTTGTTTTTATTCGTCCAGAGGCTTCCGATATTCCAGGATAATGTAGCACCCAAAGTAACGGGCATGATATACTGATTAACCGGTGGGATAAATTTACCGCTTGGATTAATATAGTATAGATTTGCGCCCACACCAACGGTAGGTAGTGTATTCGCCTTAACAGACTTAAGGTCTGATTCGGCAGCACGGTTACGCAGATCCAATTGTTGAAGTTCCTGTCTGCTGGACAATGCGCGATCCATATATGAGCTCAGGGAGGCAAGTTGCTGGCTGGTCAATTCCGGATTGCTGATTTCCAGTTCTGTATCTTCTGGTAAACCCAGAAGAATATCCAGGTTATAATTAACCACCTTGCGGTTACTTTCAATTTCCAGGTCGGTCAGGGTAATATTTGATTGTTGTAACTGGAACCTCAGCACATCGTTTTTGGTGACAATACCCTGCTCAAAGAAACGCTGAGCCTGTTTTAGCTGACTCGCAATAGAGGCCAGGTTCTGCGCAACAACTTTTTTGCTTTGCATCAGCTTATATAAAGAGAAATAAGTATCAATTACTGCATAACTCACTTCTTCCTTATTTCTATCGGCATCCAGCCCTGCAACCTCTGCCAGCAGACGTGTGCTTTCTCTCGCGTATTTTAATTTACCACCACCATAAACTAACTCTTGCACCGCTGCTGTTCCGATAAATGCATCGGCACGGTTGGGCAGTGTAAAAGGAGTCGCACCTCCAATTGATAATTTGTGTGTTGGAATTTCAGCATGATTGTACAGGAAACTTGCATCTGCTGTTGGCAGCGCATTGTCTTTAACGACCTCTAGTCTTGCTCTTGCTTCTTCTATTTTGTTTTGCGAGAGTTTAAGATTCTTGCTGTTTTCAATCCCCAGCTGAACAGCCTCTGGGAGTGTGATCTTTTTAAGATTTTGGGCATAAAGTATACCCGGCATTAAGAGCGCGAGGCAACTCAGTTTTAGCGTTCTGTTTATCATTGTTGGGGTGTTAAATACATGATTATTAATTCCTGCAGATGTTTGATTACTCTCTGGCTGATCAATTCTCTTTCTTCTGGTTTACTGATATCCAGAACACTGCATGGAATAAGTTTGGATGGAGTCAGGGCAACATGACTAATCGTACCCATAATGGTGGAAATGACCATCCGGGTATCTGTTTGCCGGAATTCTCCGGCATTTATACCCTCCTCTATAATCTCTTCGATTACCCGGAGGTTAGTTTTAATTGCTTCTTTAATTTTAGTAGATAGTTCAGGCCTTTGCTCCAGGGTGAGCTCTCTGTGCATGATCTTATGAAAAGCAATGCCAGAAAGAATCCTTCTGGTGTAACCTTCGATGATCCATAGCATTTTTTCTTTAGCAGTGACCGGCTCTGTTGCAATACGGATTAGTTCCGCATTGAAGCCTTTGATACGTTCACTCATAATTTCTAGAAACACACCTTCCTTCGAACCAAAATAGTAACTGATCATGGAGAGATTTGCGTCCGCTTCTTTACCAATGAGCCTGATTGAAGTCCCTTCATATCCCAGTTCCGAAAACAACCTTTCCGCCGCAGCTAAAATGCTGCTTCTTTTGTCTTGTTTTTCCATCGTTAATTTGATGGGGTCAAAACTAATCAATCGTTTGATTGGTTGAAAAGAATATCGTGTATTATGTAACGTATTTTACAGTGATCTGACAGTCAGCGATCAATAACCTGTTCCGGGGGCTAATAGGGAGCCCGGATGATTAAGCTGAGGCTTTTAAATTTAAAATAATTCAATACCTTTGAGCTATAAGTATATATTATCATGAACAACGACAACAAAAATAATTTTGACTGGGTTTATTACGTTTTAGGCCTGTTTTTTGGAATATTAACAGCTGCAATAATCTCTGGTAGCTTCGGATGGTCTATTTTAGGAGGTATCATCGGGTTTATACTCTCAGCGATATTCTTAAATACGCTGGTAAAAGACCGTAAGTACTAATTTACAGATTTATAAAAGGTTTTTTTGTATTTTGTGATACAAATTAAAGAAGAAATCCCATGAAGAAACTCCGTTTAATTGTAGCGCTGGCTGCAATCGGCTTTGCCGCAAATGCCCAGGAAGTAAAATTCCCACCATTGGATGGCAGCCCGGCTGACCTTGCTTATTTTCCAGTAAATGCTGCGAAAGTTAAAGCTGGTGATAATAGCACACCACAGATCAGGGTTATCTATTCAAGACCATCGGTTAAAGGCAGAAAAATATTTGGAGAGACTGTGCCTTTTGGTAAAGTTTGGAGAGCCGGAGCTAATGAATCAACTGAGATCAGATTTTATCAGCCCGTAACCATCGGAGGTAAAGCGGTTCCTGCAGGTTCTTATAGTTTATTTGTACTTCCTGAACAAGATAAATGGGTGTTTATTTTAAATAAACAAACGGATCGCTGGGGAGAATATACTTATGATCAGGCAAAAGATGTGGTTAGAGTAACTGTTCCGGTAGAACAACTTGCAACCCCTGTGGAAGCTCTGGCTATTACATTTTCACCAGATGCTAAAGGCGCTAAATTGCACCTGGCCTGGGATAAGCTTACCGCAACATTGCCGGTAACTATTCGTTAATTTAAAAAAACATCGGAATATAGAAGGCCCTGCGCAATATAAGCGCAGGGCCTTTATTATGATGTATGTATATTATTTTTGCGTTTCCTACGCATAAATCTGTCCAAATAGACCAGACCTAATAAAAGGTCGGCAAAAAGGAATGCCCGTAGTAAACCAGGACTTTGTATTTTGTTCAGGAATGAGAAATCCGGAGCTGTAAAAGCCAGATGGATTCCACTAATCTGCGTCTCTGTTTTAGTCAATGTAATCGCATAGATCAGTACAGCTACAATCATCAGGATAAAGAAGCCCCCAATGATCATAATTATTCTGTGGTCTACCCGTGTCTTCAGAGAAATCGGGGCCGGCTCAAGTTTCACTTTTTCCATCACATTCCTGGTAAAGGACATGGAGGGTTCTTCCAGTTCCATTTGTTTCAGCTCCAGATTAAGCGACTGAATTTCTATGAAAGCAGTTTTCCAGTCTTCTTGTGTCCGAACCAGGTTTTGAATCGCATGTTCTTCTGCGGCGGTGCAGTTGCCGTCCAGATAATTCCAGATTTGCTCTTCTATTGTGTTCATATCATCTCATTTACTTCGTCTTTCAATATACCCTGTAGTTTTTCTTTGAGCCTGATCCTGGCCCTATGCAGCTTAACCTTTATTGTATTCGCGGTCATATTCATGGTCTGTCCGATCTCGTCGAGACTTTGTTCCCCCTGATAAAAAAGTGTGACTATCATATTATCGTCAGGTGACAGCAGACTAATCGCCTTGTTCAGATAATGATAACCGGATTGCTTTTCCATTGATCCGTTAGCAGTGTAGGACGAAATATGATTTTCCAGTTGTATAAAACCACCATCCTCATCAATAGACTGGGTATCCAGTTTTTTCTTGCGCAGATAGGTCATGGCGGTTGTATAGGTAATGGAATACAACCACGTGGAAAATTTGGAGTCCTGTTTAAAGGTCCCCAGTGCGCGGTATGCTTTTACAAAACAGTCTTGTGCTACTTCTTCCGCTTCTTCTCTGTTTTTTGTAAAGCGCATAGCCAGCGTAAATACATACCGCTGATGTCTGCCTACCAATTCTGTATAACGGCCTGTCTGACCGTTAAGTATGGCTGCAATTATCACGGAATCTGTTTCTGGCTGTAGCATCTGTAAACTAAGACGCAGGCATTAGCAGGTAGGTTACAGGCATATCGAAATTATTAATGTGCGGTTAAGAGCCAGAAGTTTGCCGTCTCTTCAAAAAGAAAGATCCCAGTATGACACGGTACTAATCAAGATAATACAGTTATCTATATTAAAAAAAACCTTTCTTCTAAAAAAGAAGATTCTTTAGAAGAAGGTGTAACCTGTTTGATTTTGATGTGGTCATAGTTCACAAATACAGCAATACACAATTTAAACATAAAAGATATGGAATATCTAGTCCCAATTACCCTGTTTATTACAGGCTTCGCAATGATTTTTGGAATACGCTATTTAGTTAATAAAGAAAAAATGGCCATGATCGAACGCGGCATTAACCCAAAAGATGGGCAATCAGCACCAAAACCGTTCATTAGTCTTAAATTTGGGCTACTATTGGTTGGCCTCGGGTTGGGTATCCTAATTGCCTTGTTTACCACTATTATAACCAAAATAACTGAAGAACAGTCTGTTGCTGTTTATTTCGGTTGCATTGGCATCTTTGGCGGTGTTGGCCTGATCATTTCCTACTGGATCGAAAAACAGTGGCTTGAAAAGCGAGGTGAATTTTAAGTACCTTAATTCAGAGCCAGTTATTAAGATTAGCCTTGTTTGGTTAAGATAGCGACAGTAAGCCTGCTGATGCAGGTCATTTTGCCGCGGTCATCGAAGATACGAATGTCCCAGACATGTGTTTTAGCACCCCGGTGAATAACTGAACAGATGCCGGTGACGCTGCCACTTTTCACAGAACGGAGGTGGTTGGCATTTATTTCAAGTCCTACTGCCTGGTACTTATCGGGATCTATACACATATAAGACGCTATGCTTCCCAATGTTTCGGCCAGAACAACAGACGCACCTCCATGCAGGATCCCTGCGGGTTGGTGCGTTCGTTCGTCAACGGGCATAGTTGCTGTCAGCGTGTCCGGCGTCAATGCTGTAAACCGGATATCCAGTAGTCCACCCAGATGATTTTTAGGCCTGTCATTCAGCTCTTCAACTGTGAAATCTTTAAACCAGATCATAAGTATCTTTCTTTTAGAATTTGAGAATGGTGTGCAACATGTCCGGCTAAGACATGCAGAATAGCCCTTACTGAAATCTGCCTGCCGGATGCAGACCCGATGCGGTCCAGTTCCTGTTCATTAAGAGACCGGAAAAGATAAAGGTTTGCTTTTCGTAACAGGGCAAACTCTTCACCCAGACTTTGCAAAGTCCTTTCCTTGAATCTTGCATTTTTTACATAATCATCTTCTTCGAAACCAGGAAGTGCAGCTTTTTCTGCCCTTGCAAAAGCCGTAAGTCTGTAAACCAGAATTCTTTCCGTATCAATAACGTGTCCCGCCATCTCTTTAACGGTCCATTTGCCTGGAGCATAAGCATAGTCTGCAAGTTCCTGCATGCTTTCCAGTTGTTCGGGCCAGATTTCTGCCTGTTGTACTAAAAGCTCAATTAGGTCTCCCTGTACATGTTTAATATAGTTTAGTGCCCATTCCGGGCATTCTTCAGGTTGAGGTCGGTTCATAGGTTATGCTACTTTTAAGGATAATACGAAATGTTGTACCTTTTCCAAGTTCTGATTCTTTTACATATATCTGTCCACTGTGGTAATTCTCAACAATACGTCTGGTGAGGGAAAGACCTAGTCCCCAGCCTCTTTTCCGGGTCGTGTAACCAGGTTGGAAGACAGTATCAAATTTAGATCTCGGAATTCCTTTTCCACTATCAGTGACATCAATAAATACTTCTTCTTTGGCCAGGTGTTCAATGATATTGATTGTTATTGAGCCTTCATTTTCAATTGCATTTGCTGCATTCTTCAGTAAGTTTTCTATTACCCAGTCAAATAACGGTACATTGAGTAATGCGCGTACCTGATCGTCCCCGGTAATCTTAAAGATCACTTTGTCTGAGGTCCGCAGCTGGAAATACTGAATAAAATTGCTAATTACAGTATAGACCACATGATCTTCAAGTACAGGCTTGGAGCCAATCTTTGAAAAACGGTCTGTTATGACTTCCAGTCTTTTGATGTCATTCTCCATTTCGGCAATCAGCGGATCATCTTCAGCATCGAAACGGGATTTCATCAGTTCCACCCAGGCCATCAGTGATGAGATTGGCGTGCCGAGCTGATGTGCAGTTTCCTTCGCCATTCCCACCCAAACCTGATCTTGCTCCGACCGTCTGGCCGAACTGAACGCGACATAGGCTGTCAGCAGAAACAAGGCAATTACGCCAAGCTGTATAAACGGGAAGTAGCGAAGTTGTGTGAGGATAAAAGAATCCTTATGGTAAATGTGCCAGATCGTACCATCCAGACCGATTATGGGTGTGCCAGGATGCTGTTCCTTCATTTTATGAAGTTCGCGCTCGAAATAGGCAGGGTCATAGGTCTTTTTATCCTGCTTCTCGACGTCATAATTCGTTTTTGTAGAATCCAGTCCCTGATAAGAGTTAATTACCCCGTAACCGTCGGTCATGATAACAGGAAGTTTGGTGTTTTTCATGATGGTCTCAATGACATCATTGAAGCGCTCATCATCGTACATGACCAGTGATTGTTCGGTTACCTTAACGTAAAGCTGAAAAGAGACTTTTTCCTCTCTTTCCATTTTCTTGACGAAGAAATCCGTGTAAATCACAGAAGCCGTCCCGATGACAATGGCGAAGAAAAGCAGAAAGAACTTCCAGCGCCGTTTTTTTTCGTATGGATTCATAAATATAGAGGCAAAATACTAATTCGCATTCAAAAAGACACCAATAGAACGGTTAGCGTTTAAAAAATATATCTTTGTAATCATTGTTATGGAAAAGAAAGTAAGAGTAAGATTTGCTCCCAGTCCGACAGGGGGCCTTCATTTAGGAGGTGTACGCACCGCTTTATTTAATTATCTGTTTGCTAAGCAACACCAGGGAACTTTTATTTTAAGAGTAGAAGATACAGACCAGACCCGGTTTGTAGCGGGAGCAGAAGAGTATATACAATCCTGCCTGAACTGGTGTGGAATTCACCCGGATGAGAGCCCTGAAAAGGAAGGCGCATTCGGACCTTACCGTCAGAGTGAGCGTAAATCTACTTACAGACCTTATGCCGAACAACTAGTCGCAGACGGCTTTGCATATTATGCATTTGATACCCCGGAAGAGCTCGACGCCAAACGTAAGGAAGTGCCAAATTTCCTTTATGGACGAGCAACCAGAATGGGAATGCGTAACTCACTGACATTACCTGAGGCAGAAGTGGAAAGATTACTGGCAGCACAGACTGCGCATGTAATCCGAATTAAAATGCCGGAAGATGAAACCGTAACTTTTAATGACATGATTCGCGGGCTGGTGTCCTTTGATACGAACCTGGTAGATGATAAAGTATTGCTAAAGGCAGATGGGATGCCAACTTATCACCTGGCTGTAGTTGCAGATGATAGGGCTATGCAGATTTCACATATTTTCAGGGGAGAAGAATGGCTCCCGTCTGCACCGATCCATATCCTTTTATGGAGATATTTGGGTTGGGAAGACGAAATGCCGCAATGGGCGCATTTACCACTTATCCTTAAACCAGATGGGAACGGTAAGCTGAGCAAGCGCGATGGAGACCGTCTTGGTTTTCCTGTCTATGCACAAAATTGGCAGGATCCAAAAACGGGAGATATTACACAGGGATTCCGCGAACTGGGTTTCTTACCAGGGGCTTTTGTGAACTTGCTGGCCATGCTTGGCTGGAATGATGGAACGGATCAGGAGATTTTTAACCTGGATGAACTGATTGCTAAATTCTCTGTGGAACGGATTAGCAAAGCGGGAGCTAAGTTTGATTTCGAAAAAGCAAAATGGTATAATCAGGAATGGATTAAACATACAGAGGCTGCTGACTTGCTGTTGCTGGTAAAAGAACAACTGGCTATAAAAGGAATTGTCGCTGAAAATGATACACAACTGGAAACAGTAATCACCCTGATTAAGGATCGTTGTACCTTATTGACAGATTTTAGTACACAGGCAGGGTATTTCTTCGTTAAACCGGAGAAGTATGATCTTGCTGCGGTACAGCCTAAATGGACGGCAGAAAAAGCCGGTTTTTTCAGGAGCTGGATCAGTCAGATGTCAGCACAACCAGTTGCTACAGAACTGGAAACACAGTTTAAAGATCTTGCGGCAGCCAGTGGACTAAAACCAGGAGAGCTGATGCTGCCTTTGCGGATTATGCTGGTTGGTGGTAAATTCGGACCCGGTGTCTTTGATATTGCGGTATTACTAGGAACAACCGAGACTAGTGCACGCATTGAGGCTGCATTGGAACAACTGGGATAATAAACAGAAAAGATTAATCACGATTTTCAGGATATTAACCAGAAAATCGTGATTGGTATAGATATTGAGGCTTTTTTTGTTTACAGCAAACACGCTAAAATATTATATTAATTTCTATGAAATGGTTCGGTAAAGGAAGTGATAATGTTGAAGATGCCAGAGGACTTTCCGGAGGCGGGAAGGCAATCGGAGGAGGTCTGGGCCTCATTGTCATTGTAATCGGATTGTTCTTCGGAACAGATCTCAGCGAATTGGTTTCTCAATTACCTGTCGCTAATACCGAACAGGCAG
This sequence comes from Pedobacter antarcticus, assembly GCF_900112985.1. GTDB lineage: Bacteria > Bacteroidota > Bacteroidia > Sphingobacteriales > Sphingobacteriaceae > Pedobacter > Pedobacter antarcticus. The sequence goes on along the minus strand of NZ_FONS01000002.1, from coordinate 93,894 downwards.
AAGTTAAAAAAGGATCTGCAGCGGCGCCAGGGCTGGAATTTGTTTCCGGTGTCCTGGAGTCAACTGAACAAGTCTGGACCGCACAATTTCAAGAAATGGGTAAAACCTATGAATTGCCGGTTCTTCGGGTTTTCGAAGGATCTGAACAAAGTGCATGTGGTTTTGCAGATGCCGCAGTAGGCCCGTTCTATTGCCCGGCAGATCATAAAGTATATATAGACCTTGGATTTTATAATGACTTGAAAGAGCGTTTCGGCGCTGCAGGTGACTTTGCGCAGGCATATGTAATTGCCCATGAAGTAGGGCATCACGTTCAAAACCTGCTGGGTATCTCTGATCAGCTGCAACGTGCCAGGGGCAGGCTTTCCGAAAAAGAATACAATAAACTTTCTGTTAAACTTGAGCTTCAGGCAGACTTCTTTGCCGGATTATGGGCAAATCATGCGCAGAATCTCAAAGATTTCAGGTTAGAAGAAGGTGATATTGAAGAAGCCCTGACCGCAGCGAATGCGATAGGAGATGACCAGCTTCAAAAACAATCCAGAGGTGAGGTGGTTCCCGATGCATTTACGCATGGTACGTCTGCCCAGCGGATGTACTGGTTTAAGAAAGGGTTTGACACTGGCGATATAAATCAGGGCGATACATTCAATGATGCCAGTTTGCGCTGACGGCAGGCGCTGATACGTGCAAATTTAATTTGCAGACGTTTCCTCTAAATCTTTTATAAATTAGCAAAATCTATTGCTGGAAAAACCAGTTTAATTAAATTAATTATTACTCTTTATTTTTAATAATGATCCTGATAGTAGACGATACACCAGAGAATTTAATCTCTTTAAAAAAAGTTCTGGAAAGACATCATTTTGAAGTAGATACGGCATCTTCCGGTGAAGAAGCCTTGAAAAAAGTTCTCAAAAAAGCCTACGTACTGATCATTCTCGATGTCCAGATGCCTGGTATGGATGGTTTTGAGGTAGCAGAGGCTATTTCGGGGTTTAGTAAAGCTAAAGAAACAGCAATCATCTTCCTGAGTGCGGCAAATACAGAACTGAACTTCATTACTAAAGGGTATTCTTCCGGAGGTCTCGATTACATTACTAAGCCGGTCGATATCAATATTTTACTGCTTAAGGTTAAGACTTTTTATCAAATCTACGAACAAAGCAGAAAATTGATAGAGGTTCAGAAAAACCTGCTTGAGGAAATCGAGTTCAGAAAACAGGCCGAAAGAAAAAAAGACGAATTCATTAGTATTGCCAGTCATGAGCTGAAGACTCCTTTGACCAGTGTCAAGGGCTATGTCCAGCTACTGGAAAGAAGTATAGACAAAGGCGATATTCCTACCGTAAAGAAACACCTCAAGAAAGCCCAGCTGCAATTGGACAAGCTAAATGAGCTTATTGCAGACCTATTGGATATCTCCAAAATAGAAAGCGGCAAATTGAAGTTTAATAAGAAATATTTCAATCTTAATGATCTGCTGGACAGTATTATTGAAGTCATGCATCAATCTAGTCCGGACTTTAAAATCATTAAAAATGGTCATCTCGACCGGGAGATCTTTGCTGATGAGATGCGGATAGAGCAGGTTATAGTCAATTTCCTGACTAACGCGATTAAGTATGCACCTGGTACTAGCGAGGTTCATTTGAATGTCGAAGCTCAGGAAGATACCTTACGTATTGCAGTGAGGGATTTTGGTATAGGTATAGATGCAGATCAGCAGCGTAGTGTTTTCGAAAAGTTCTACCGTGTAGAAGAAACAGCCATTCACTTCCAGGGACTGGGTATAGGTTTATATATTTCCGCAGAGATTATCCGCAGGCATGGCGGGCAGGTCGGCGTAGTGAGTGAGCTAGGTCAAGGATCAGAGTTTTATTTTAATATTCCGTTTATTTCACCCGTTGAAGCAGATTAGATCAGGATATGAGCACTATGCAAAAAACATTACAAAATAATTTACGTTTCGGACTGGGGCTTTCCCTCATTATACTATTTATCAGTTCACTTGCTTCCTATATTAGTATAGGCAATCTGATCCGTAGTTCTGAGCTAGTAGCGCAGAGTAATACCAATATTCGTAATCTGGACGCAATTATATCTTCACTTAAAGATGCAGAGACCGGGCAACGCGGTTATCTTTTAACTGGTGAAGCCGTTTTTCTGGATCCGTATAAAGGGGCGAAAGAAGAAGCGATAGGCTATCTGAATAAGGTGAAAAATGATATGCAGAATAGTCCTGTTCAACAGGAGAATCTGAAATCACTGGAAGAAATTATATTAGGCCGGCTGAATGTGCTGGAAAAAACAATAGCCATTAAGCAGAAAGGTGGCTCCGTGAGTGTGGGAGACCTTCTAACTGGGAAATCTTACATGGATAGTGCCCGAAAGCTTATCCAGCAAATTCAGGACGACGAACAGACCCAGTTGAATGCGCTGACTTCAGATTTAAATAAATCTTCGGGATATACTCCCATGCTTATTGTTATTGCTGCAATTCTGGCCATTCTGATCACACTGTTTTTCTATAGGAGAGTGACGAAAGACCTGGCGGCGCGTGTTCGTTTGCAAAAAGAATTAGAAGATAAAAACATTGAAATAGATAACAGAATCGAGGTTATTGAGGGGATTGCCAGCCAGATTTCAAAAGGAGATTACCAGATCCGGCTGGATACTGCAACCGAAGATGGGTTGGGTAAATTAGCCGGTTCATTAAATGAAATGGCCGAATCTCTGCATTATTCTTTTTCCTTACTTGCAGATAAAGAGTGGTTACAGGCAGGTATCGCGGGTCTGAACGATAAAATGGTAGGGGAAAAGAATATACAAGAACTAACTACAGATATTCTGGAAAATATTATACAGCATACATCTGCCCAGGTTGCTGCATTCTACTTGCTCGAAGATGACCGGAATTTACATCTAGCAGGAAGCTACGCTCTACTAAAAGAACAAAGCCGCTCTTTATTGAGAGACGGCGAAGGGCTTTCCGGACAGGCATTAAAATCACGAAAATCTATTCTGATTAAAGATATTCCTGAAGGCGAACTGACTATCAGTTATGCTGCGGGCAGTACCAGTCCGAAAAATATCGTTGCCTTCCCGGTAATTAGGGACAAAACTCCTGTAGGGGTTATTGAGGTGGGGTCTATTAATGCATTTACACCGCAGCATCTCGAATTTCTGGAGTCTGTATCTGGGAACATCGGTGTAGCTATTCATGTTGCGCAGAACCGGAAGAAACTGCAGGAATTCCTGGAGGAAACACAGGCTCAGGCAGAAGAACTTCAGGCACAGCACTCAGAGCTGGAGGGTTTGAACGCAGAATTAGAGGCACAAACACAAAAGATACAGACCTCAGAAGAGGAACTGCGCGTGCAACAGGAAGAATTACTACAGAGCAACCAGGAACTGGAAGAAAGAACAACGCTGCTGGAAGAGAAAAATCAGCTTATTCAGGAACATAATGAAGAAATACAGCGTAAATCCGAGCAGTTGGAACAAAGCACACGCTATAAGTCGGAGTTCCTGGCTAATATGTCCCACGAGCTGCGTACCCCGTTAAACTCTATTTTGTTGCTGTCCAAATTGATGTCGGATAACAAAGAGCTGGATCCAGAATATATTGAGTATGCAGAAGTAATTCAAAGTTCCGGTCAGGGCTTACTTGGTCTGATTGACGAGATTCTTGATCTTTCAAAAATTGAAGCAGGCAAGATGAAGCTGGAACTGGCAGATGTCAGCACCAAAGAAATTGCCGAGGATATGCGTTCTTTATTTAATCCGGTTGCAAAAAATAAGAATCTTGTGCTGCATATAGAGCTGGAGCAGAATCTCCCGATGCTTTTTACCGATAAAATGAGATTGGAGCAGATTCTTAAAAATTTGTTATCGAATGCAATTAAATTCACTTCTTCGGGTACCGTTACGCTGGAAGTTAAACAGGGCAGTATTGCAGGAGAGCTGCAGTTTAAAGTTATAGATACCGGAATAGGTATCCCAAGAGATAAACAAAGCCTGATCTTTGAAGCTTTTCAACAGGCAGACGGATCTACCCGGAGACGTTTCGGCGGTACTGGTTTAGGTCTTTCGATTAGCCGTGAGCTGGCGAAATTGCTTGGCGGGGAAATTGAGCTGAACAGTAAAGAATTGGAGGGTAGTACGTTTATCCTCACTATTCCTATAAAAGGACAGCAGATATCTGAACGTACACAGCAGAGTCAGAATTTCACGTACCTCAAAGAACCAGAACAATTGCAGGACGCAATAGAAGTCATGGAGCAGTCAGAAAGGTTCACAGTGACTCATATTCCTCAGGAAATTGAAGATGACCGGAACGACATTGTTCCCGGCGATAAAGTCATTCTTATTATAGAAGATGATACCCCGTTCGCGAAAACCCTGTTGAATTTCACAAGAAAGCGAAACTATAAAGGAATTGTAGCTGTACGCGGCGATCAAGGAATAGAAATGGCTAATTTCTATAAACCTTTGGCTATTCTGCTGGACATTCAGCTGCCGGTGAAGGATGGCTGGCAGGTAATGGAAGAGTTGAAAGCTAATCCGGTAACCAAGCCTATTCCTGTGCATATCATGTCTTCTTTAGAGGTGAAAAAAGAAAGTCTGCTGAAAGGTGCAGTGGATTTTATCAATAAGCCATTTGCGCTGGAACAGATGCAGCAGATCTTCCTGAAACTGGAACATGCTTTGAGCAGACATCCGAAAAAAGTGTTGATTGTAGAGGAGAATCAGCAGCATGCTAAAGCACTCAGCTATTTCCTGAGTAACCATAGCATTCAGACTGAAGTCGTTAATAACGTGTCTCAGAGTGTTGATGCATTACAGAAGAAAGAAGTTGACTGCGTGATCCTTGATATGGGGATACCCGATAAGAACGCCTACCTGACGCTAGAAACTATCAAAAAAAGCGACGGATTGGAGAATCTGCCAATTATTATTTTCACTGGTAAGAATCTTTCCAAAGGTGAAGAGCGTAAAATTAAACATTATGCAGATTCGATTGTTGTTAAAACTGCCCACTCTTACCAGCGGATCCTTGATGAGGCAGGACTGTTCCTGCACCTGGTTGAAGAAAAAGCGATTACTGGTAAGTTAAAAAAATCAAATGAAAGCCTTGGTGGTCTGTATGAAGTCCTGAACAATAAAACGGTTCTGATTGCAGATGACGATGTCAGGAATATTTTTTCCCTGACCAAGGCGCTGGAACAGCATAAAATGAAGGTGCTTGCAGCTACTGATGGTAAAGAGGCACTGCAGTTATTAAATGATAATCCGGGAGTTGACATTGTGCTGATGGATATGATGATGCCGGAAATGGACGGCTACCAGAGCACCCGGGAAATCAGAAAAATCCATGCGTTTAAACATCTGCCGATTTTAGCGGTTACTGCAAAGGCTATGATGGGAGACAGGGAAAAATGTATTGCAGCCGGGGCATCAGATTATATTTCTAAACCTGTGGATATAGATCAGCTGATCTCACTGCTTCGGGTCTGGTTATATGATAAAGCTTAACACTGATTAATTTATAAATGAGAATGGAAACTCAAAAGAAGGTGCTGATAATTGATGACGATAACAGGAATATCTTTGCGCTGAAAGCGGTGCTTAAAGCAAAGGGATATCAATGTGTTGCAGCAATGAGCGGTGAAGAAGGATTACAATTGCTGGAAAGCAGTCCGGATATTGGCGTAGTACTGATGGATATGATGATGCCTGGTATGGATGGTTATCAGGCCATAGCTAAAATGGGAGAGTGCGAAGATCTGAAAGAAATCCCTGTAATTGCAGTAACAGCGCAGGCGATGGTTGGAGATAGAGAAAGATGCCTGGATGCAGGCGCAGTTGGTTATGTGTCTAAACCTATTAATGTAGACCTGTTGAATGAATTGCTGATTAAATATATCTGATGTATTCCGAAGTCTCTTTAATAAACGATGAGCAGGTTGAAATTTTACTTGCAGATCTGCTTGATCATTACGGATATGATTTTACAGGTTATTCCAGAGCGTCTTTAAAAAGACGGATTATCAGACTCTACTCCCTGGATAAAGCATTGAGCTTTGCCGAATTCCGTTATCAGATTAACAATGATCCAGTTTATTTTAAAAGATTCGTTGAGCAGATTACAGTTAATGTTACCGAAATGTTCCGTGACCCTGTCTTCTTTAAAACGTTAAGGGATGTTGTATTACCGAAGCTGGGCACTTATCCCTTCATTAGGATTTGGCTTGCAGGTTGTTCTACAGGCGAAGAAGCTTATTCTATTTCGATCATTTTGAAAGAATTGAATCTGTTGCATAAATCTTTAATTTATGCAACAGATCTGAACCCTGTCGTGCTGGAAAAAGCTGCGCAGAGCATGTTTGCATTGAGCCAGATGAAGCAATATTCCGAAAACTATATCGCTTCGGGCGGACAACTTGATTTCTCCAGTTATTACACAGCGAATTATTCGCTGGCCAAATTTGATGACGAACTCAAACGTAAAATTATATTTTCGACACACAATTTGGTTTCAGACCATACTTTTAATGAGTTCCAGCTTATTCTGTGTAGGAACGTATTGATCTATTTTGACCGGGATCTGCAGCATAAAGTACTGCAGTTATTTGACGAAAGTCTGCAACCACTAGGATACCTTGCGCTGGGAAGTAAAGAGACCCTGGATTTCTCTCCGCTCTCCAAAAATTATAAAAGAGTTCCGGCAGAAAAAATATGGAGGAAAGTGAGCTGATGAAAAATTGTGAAGCTTTAATTATCGGCGGATCTGCAGGTAGTCTGGAGGTGCTTTTAAGGGTCTTACCCGCACTTTCACCAACCCTGAGTTTTCCCGTGATTATTGTTGTCCACAGAAAACATGGCACCGATTCCCTGTTACCGGATCTTTTATCTGGAAAGACCAGTCTGAAAGTTAAAGAAATAGAAGAGAAGGAACAGGCGATGGCCGGGACAGTCTATATTGCACCGTCAGACTATCATACGCTAATCGAACAAAACAAAACTTTTTCACTTGATTATTCAGAAAAAGTCAATTATTCCCGTCCGGCAATTGATGTGACTTTCCAGACCGGGGCAGAGGCCTATAAGGGAAAACTGGTCTGCATGTTATTGTCGGGATCTAATTCCGATGGAGTAAATGGGTTGAAAAGTGTTAAGGCCTGGGGTGGAATAACCGTTATTCAGGATCCTGAAACTGCACAGGTCTCTTATATGCCTGCGCAGGCCGCGCTCCAATTAAAAATAGATTATACATTAAGTATTGAAGATATGGCGGATTTTATAAATTTGCTATCTTAACGCACACATGATATGGCTGAACAAAAAAAGGTATTCATTTTTGATGATAACTCAGATATTCTGGAGTTATGTACTTTTATTCTGGAAGATGCGGGTTATGAAATTAAAACATCGTCCACATCAAATGATATTATTGACCAGGTTACAGCTTACACGCCCGACATTATCTTCATGGACAACTGGTTGCCTGACGTAGGGGGAATAGATGCTACCAGAGAGCTTAAAAGTCACCCGACGTTAAAGTCTATACCTGTAATCTATTTCTCTGCTAATAACGACGTAATGGCGCTCGCCGATCAGGCCGGTGCAGATGGCTATCTTTCTAAACCTTTTGATATCGAAGAACTGGAGAATATTATTCTCAAGCATCTGCCGAAATAAATCAAGAGATCCGGAATTTACAGAAACCAGTTCAAGGAGAATATCATAAACAAAAAATCCCCCAAAAAGCATTTTGCCGGTTGGGGGGATTTTTTTTATAAAATGGGCTGTTATTATTTGACGCCAAGCACGTCAACACCCTGCTCGAATATAATATCTACGGGAATGCCTTTCTGACTCAGACGATCCAGATCGCCCTGTAATTCCGGGGTGATTATCGCTTTCTCTTTTCTAACTTTAGCTACGGCATTTTTATCGCCATTGCCCTGAAGCATAAGGATCATGCCGCCAAGCTCATTCATCGCGGACTGGAACTTACCAAAGTCAACTTTATAGGTTCCGTTCGCAGATCTCACAAAAGCGCCCTTGTCACGGAAGAAATTAAAGCATTGCATGTTTGCCTGTCCGTGTGCACTTGCTGCACCAAAACGTACAGAGCGAAGAATTCCAGCCATAAATGTGGTGTAATAAGTTTTAATATCCCCGGTCAGTTCGCCTTTCTTAAGCAAGCCGGTTACCATATATAAACCAAGGATATCGGCTTTCCCTTCTTCCAGCCAGCTATATTGTTCCTGTAAAGCATCCTTAACGAATCCTTTTCCATTCACTGTTTTTTTGATACCTAAACCGTGTGCAACTTCATGAAACATCACATTCGCAAAGAAGGCATCAAAATTAACATACTGCTGTTGTTCTTTATCGATCAGTTCAGTCGCAATAGGAACCAGGATCTTGTCAAACTTTGCCTTCATGGCATTTTTCAACTGTGATCTGCGCGTACCTTTTTTCTGTTGGATAACTTCATCATTAGGAAGGTTTACCGCGATGGTTTTAGAACCAGAATTACAATCTCCGGCATAATAAACCACATCATATGCATTCAATTCTGAATCTGTACCTGGTTTCTCCTTCTTATACTTCGCGGCAACAGGCAGGCCTTTTTGCAATTCAGGCAGCATACTTACATACTTCGCCAGCTTCTTACTCCACTCTTTGTCCTTAACTAATACATAGGCTTCGTAGGATGTACGGGCATTGAACAATTTGTCTTCATAATTCTCAATCGGGCCTATAATAATGTCCAGCGTATTAGTTTTCATATCCAGCCATGCGTAATCACTTGGATTATACAGGTCGGTAACTAATGCATCGGCACGTGTATTCAGGTATTTTTTAAAGCCGGTATCGTCGGTAAGCAAAGCTGCTTGTTTTAGCAGACTTGACGCACGCTGTAATTCTGCAGCATACATAATATGATAAGGTACACTAACCAGCTTACCTGCGGTGTCACGTTGGATTACAGAGTAGGCGTTAAATTTATCTTTTAGATCTGATTTTTCCAGCTCTTCTTTTTTCATATCCAGCGGATAAAAGGCTGCACCCTCCGGTTTTACGCCTGCGCCTGCAATGAATGGTTTGTCGCCATTTAACCGATCCCATGGGCCATAGTTTATACGGATAAAAGCTTTTGCTTTTTCATCCTTTACTGCAGTAAGTAAACTGTCGCGCTGCGGATAAGTCTGTTTCCAGAACAGGTCATCCATAATCTGCGCAGCCTGGATGAGCAGGGGAAGAACCTGACGGTCAGTAACAGAAAGGGCATTCAGATTGGTTGTAAGCTTAACAGTTTCATAAATAGCAAGACGCTGATTCACGTAGTCCTGTAAAGTGTCTTTTGCGACGCCCTGGTGCTCTGCCTGTGTTTCACCACTTCCTTTGGTGTCATTGGAGCAGGATGTAACTCCTCCAATTATGGAGCAGCCTGTGATTAATAGGGCCGCTTTAAACGATTTGTTCATAGGTATTTCTTTATAACGCAACTAAATTAGGAAAAAAATAAAGGGCAAGCATAATTTTAGAGGTATCCGGGGCATTAAAATAAATATTAGTAATTTCACCGTACCTCAATACATCTCCCATGAAAATAAATAAGATACTGAATTACAGTGTATTACTTAGTGTACCGATGTTCGTCCTGTCTGCGTGCTCAAGTAATAAGTATGCCGCTACGAATAAAGTATACAAAGAGCAGGCTAAGTCTTTCGGACAGATCCTCGAAGCCTTTCCTCCGGCAAACCAGCAAATCGAATTATTGCCGGCAGATCAGCAGTCCTTTATAGGCTCTGTCAATTTTGGTATCCGCAAGCCCGGGTTCATAATCCTGCACCATACCGCTCAGAAATCTACCGATCAGACAATCCGTACATTCATCCTGAAATCCACCCAGACAAGTGCCCACTATATAGTAGGCCGTGATGGGAAAGTAGTGCAGATGGTAAATGATTATCTGAGGGCAAACCATGCCGGAGTAGGTAAATGGGGAAATGAAACTGACCTGAACTCCTGCTCCCTGGGCATAGAACTGGACAATAACGGTGATGAGCCGTATTCAGATGCCCAGATCAGCAGCCTGATCAGCCTGCTCAAGACCCTGAAAAAGAAATATAATATCCCGGCAGCTAATATTATCGGACACTCCGACATTGCTCCGAAAAGAAAGATCGACCCCAATAAATTCCCATGGAAAACCCTTGCAGATGCCGGTTTCGGCCTCTGGTACGATTCCGTACTACAACTCCCGCCACCGAACTTTGACCCCGCGACAGCCCTTAGAATCATCGGTTACGACGTAAGTAACATGTCGGCAGCGATCATTGCCTTTAAAAGACACTTCGTCCAGACAGATATCACCGGCGTACTCCGCCAGGGTGATCTCATGATCCTGTTCAACCTCTACAAGAAATATATCTAAGCAATCACAGATCCCCCCTCATTATAAAAAGGGAACTATCCTTCGTCACAAAAAGGGCGAAAACTTCAGACATAAACCAAAACGGCCGGATACTCACACATTGAGTATCCGGCCTCTCTATTTAGATGAAATCATAAATCAAATAAACCTCCCTCTGGAAACCTGATTTAACCTTCAATCTCCCTGCAAACCCTCTAACTATTCTGCTCTACTTAACCTTAATATTATTTCGTACCTGATTCCATTCCTCTTCATACTTCCTTCAATCCCGACCGAAGGAACTCCGAACAAACAGTGAACGAACAATGAAGGAAGTATGAAGAAACTAAAACGAAAACCAACCCAACACCATACCTTAACCATAAGTTAAAAAATCCCTCCTCATCCCATAAATATGCCCCCAGAAATATCAACCCATCCATAAACCCCTAACCACACACCCTGACCCTACACTATGTAAATATAAACCCCTAACCCCCATACCAGCTCCCCCCCCAAAAAAAACTTACCATTGCGCACCCAGCCAACCCCCATCGAAGCGCATAAAAAAAACAGACAAGGTTTAAAAGAACCTTTCAGCTTTGCTGTAGTTCTGTAAACCTTGCCTGTTTTTTATGCGACCCTAAGGCAACTCTGCGCCATGTAAACATAAACCCCTAACCCCCATACCGGCCTCCCCCCCCAAAAAAAACTTACCATTGCGCAGCCAGCCAACCCACATCGAAGCGCATAAAAAAAACAGACAAGGTTTAAAAGAACCTTTCAGCTTTGCTGTAGTTCTGTAAACCTTGCCTGTTTTTTTATGCGACCCTAAGCAACCCTGCGCCATGTAACATAAACCCCTAACCCCCCATACCGGCCTCCCCCCATACCGGCCTCCCCCCCAAAAACATTCCATTGCGCAGCCAGCCAACCCACATCGAAGCGCATAAAAAAAACAGACAAGGTTTAAAAGAACCTTTCAGCTTTGCTGTAGTTCTTTAAACCTTGCCTGTTTTTTATGCGACCCTAAGGCAACCCTAAGGCAACCCTGCGCCATGTAAACATAAACCCCTAACCCCCCATACCGGCCTCCCCCAAAAAAAAACATTCCATTGCGCAGCCAGCCAACCCCTCATCGAAGCGCATAAAAAAAACAGACAAGGTTTAAAAGAACCTTTCAGCTTTGCTGTAGTTCTGTAAACCTTGCCTGTTTTTTTATGCGACCCTAAAGCAACTCTGCGCCAGGAGTAACTATTTTTTCGCCTTCGCCCACGCATCCTTCAGACCGACAGTCTGATTGAATACCAGGTGCTCCGGAGTCGATTCCAGATCCAGGCAGTAATAGCCCTTACGGATAAACTGGTACCTGGAATCCATGTCTGCCTGCGCTAGGTATGGCTCAATATAAGCTTGTTTAATAACGCGGACACTGTCAGAATTCAGGTAGTCTTTAAAATCACCCTCTTCACTGTCAGGAGATTCTACGCTGAATAAACGGTCGTAAATCCTTACCTCAGCAGTTTTCGCATGTGCGGTACTTACCCAGTGTATTGTGCCCTTAACATGCAGTTCGCTAGTATCTTCACCACTTTTTGAATTTGGGAAGTAGCTGCAACGGATTTCAGTTACGTTTCCGTTTTCATCCTTTATGAAATCATCACACTGAACGATATACGCATTTTTTAACCTTACCATTGCGCCGGGAGCGAGTCTGAACCATTTTTTTGCAGGTTCTTCCATGAAATCTTCTCTTTCGATCCACAATTCGTTACTGAAAGGAATTTCTCTGCTGCCACCTTTATCTTCCGCTTCCGGATTATTTTCGCCAATCAGAATTTCAGACTGACCTTCAGGATAGTTCGTAATAACCAATTTAATGGGATCTAAAACAGCCATTACACGATTTGCGGTTTTATTCAGGTGTTCCCTTACGCAGAATTCCAGTAAGCTTAGTTCGATCAGGTTTTCTCTTTTAGCAATACCGATACGCTCACAGAACTCACGGATACTTTCCGGCGTGTAGCCCCTTCTTCTCAATCCGCTTATTGTTGGCATCCTTGGATCATTCCATCCGCTTACTACACCTTCATTAACCAATTGAAGAAGCTTACGCTTACTCATAACCGTATAAGTCAGGTTTAGACGCGCAAATTCGTACTGCTGAGACGGGAAAATTTCCAGCATCTCTATAAACCAATTGTATAGCTCTCTGTGCGACACATACTCCAGTGTGCAGAGAGAGTGCGTAATTGATTCTATACTGTCACTTTGCCCGTGAGCAAAGTCATACATCGGATAAATGCACCAGGTATTGCCGGTACGGTGGTGTTCTGCATGTTTTATTCTGTAGATGATTGGATCACGCATCAGCATATTTGGGCTGGACATGTCAATCTTGGCCCGTAAAGTACAGGCGCCATCTTCAAACTTTCCAGCTTTCATTTCCGCAAATAATTCCAGGTTTTCTTCAGTAGACCTACTGCGGTAAGGACTGTCTTTTCCGGGCTCAGTTGGTGTGCCTTTTAAAGCTGCGATCTCCTCTGCGGTACCATGGTCAACATAGGCCAGGCCTTTTTCTATCAATTTCACTGCGAAGTCGTGCAGTGTCTGAAAATAGTCTGAAGTATACAGTTCGTTTTTCCACTGAAAACCTAACCATTTGATGTCCTGTTGCTGGCTGTCAACATATTCCGTTTTCTCTGTTACCGGGTTAGTATCGTCGAAACGCAGGTTAGTATAGCCGCCGTATTTCTGGGATAATCCGAAATTCAGGCAGATTGCTTTCGCGTGGCCGATGTGTAAATAGCCGTTAGGTTCAGGTGGAAACCGCGTAATTAAAGTCTCGTACTTTCCACTGTTCAAATCGTTTTCAATGATCTCTTCAATAAAGTTCAATGATCTTTCCTCACTCATAAAAACTGTAAATTTATGCTCAAAGTTAATATAAAAGTGCTAATTTACTTACATTTACGATAGACAATTGATCGATGTGTCTATCGTTTCTCTAAATATCTTATTATATCCGGTCTGCCGGAATTAGTCTAATAACCCACGTATTTATGAATCTTAAAAACATCTTATCAGAGATCAGGGACGGAATTTTATATCTGACTATTAACCGTCAGGAAAAACTCAATGCACTAAATAAAACTACGCTGGCAGAACTCGCTGAGCTGGTTATTTATGCCGGACAACAAGCCGATGTTAGTGCAGTATTGCTTACAGGGGCGGGAGAGAAAGCATTCGTTGCCGGAGCAGACATTTCTGAATTTGCAGGTTATAATGCAGCGGAGGGAGAAGAGCTGGCTAGAAATGGACAGGAATCTGTTTTCAATGCGATCGAACACTCTTCCAAGCCATGGATTGCTGCTATTAATGGTTTCGCGCTCGGTGGAGGACTAGAGCTTGCTATGGCCTGCCATATCAGGCTGGCTTCTGAGAATGCAAAATTAGGACTACCCGAAGTCTCTTTAGGACTTATTCCCGGTTATGGTGGTACACAACGGTTAACAGCTTTGGTTGGTAAAGGAAAAGCACTTGAAATGATCCTTACAGCAGGAATGATTACCGCAGCGGAGGCAGAGAAGGTGGGGCTTGTTAATCAGGTGGTTCCGCAGAAAGAATTATTAACCAGGGCGGTTTCTGTAATTCAACTTATCCAGAAGCGTGCCCCACTTGCAGTTGCCGCCGCTATACGGGCAGTAAATGCGGCGGGAGAAGACGGAATTAACGGATTCGAGATGGAGATCACAGAATTCGGACGGTGCTTCGATACCGCTGATTTTAAGGAAGGATCCGGTGCATTCACCGAAAAAAGACAACCAGAATTTAAAGGAAACTAAGTAAATAAGATAAATGGTTTAATATTTGACGAACAAAATTTTTAGAACTTTACCTGCGCTTTGCTTGTCCAGACGCGTTTTTGTGATTTAGAGTGTAGAAAATATTTCCCATATAAAATATTTCTCTATATTTAACAATCCAAATTTTAGACCTTGTAGCCTGAATATGAAAAAAATACTGATCGTTGATGATGAGATTAATATAGGATTGTTATTATCTAAATTCTTAACACGTAACGGGTTTAGTGTCAGCACTGCTACCTCTGGAAATTCTGCGTTTGAACTGCTTGCGAAAGAGGAATTTGACCTGGTTCTTTGTGACTACCGGCTGGACGATACAGATGGCAGGGAGGTCCTTGTAAAAATCAAAGAAAAGCATGCACATACCGGAGTTATTATTATCACCGGTTATTCTGATATTAAGCTGGCAGTAGAATTAATAAAATTAGGCGCATACGATTATATTACCAAGCCTCTTTACCCCGATGAAATTTTAAATACAATTAATAAAGCTATTGACACTCAGCAGGCGCTCAATGACGGTGCAACGGCAGATGGGGGTTCAGAGCAAGGTAAAGGCAAAGGTGGTAAACCGGCCTATCTGAATGTCGAAAATTTTGTAGCCGGGCAAAGTCAGGCATCTAAAGATCTAATGAAACAGATTCAGTTGGTTGCGCCCACTTCCTATAGTGTTATTCTTACTGGTGAAAGCGGAACAGGAAAAGAGTCTGTTGCAAAAGCGATCCATCTGAACAGTCCGCGGAAGGATAATCCTTTTGTAGCTATGGACTGTGGTTCTTTAACCAAAGAATTGGCGGGAAGTGAGTTTTTTGGACATGAAAAAGGGTCATTTACGGGCGCATTAAATACGAAGATCGGCCATTTCGAAATGGCAAATGGAGGTACACTCTTTCTTGATGAAGTTGGCAATCTGTCTTATGAAATCCAGGCCGCGTTATTGCGTACTGTACAGGAACGTAAAATAAAGAGAATAGGCAGTACAAAAGAAATTGATCTTGATGTACGGATTGTAGTTGCGACCAATGAAAACCTGGCTTCTGCGATTCAGAAAGGTAGGTTCAGGGAAGATCTGTATCATAGATTTAATGAGTTCTCCATTGACCTTCCGCCATTAAGTCAGCGAGGTAGAGACATTATGATTTTCGCTAAAAATTTCCTTGATTTTGCGAATGAAGAATTGGGCAGAAATGTACTGGGCTTCTCTGCAGATGTAGAGAAATGTTTTCTGAGTTATAACTGGCCGGGAAATGTAAGGGAATTGAAAAATGTGGTCAGAAGAGCGACACTGCTTACAGAAACAGATGAGATCCAGCTGAAGGCTTTACCGCTTGAGATCTCAACAGATGCACGTGTAACTCAGATAGAACAACATATACAGCACCGAAATCCGGAGAAATCCAGGGACTTGAAAAATGCGGCTTCTGAAGCCGAATATGAGGCTATTCTGAAGGTTCTCAGGGAGGTTAATTTCAATAAAACCAAAGCTGCAAAGATTTTGAATATTGACAGAAAGACACTCTACAATAAAATGAAAGCTATCAATCTGGATAGCTAAAACCTGTTCTTTTAACAAATACTTTATCAGGCTGCAGATCTGCTGCAGCCAAAAACAGAAATCCCGCTGTTTGGCCTGGTTATTGGTATAATCACCAAACAGGTTGCAAGCCTTTAACAGGCTTTTCCTGGTCTATTTTAACCTTTTTGAAAGTTGTGAATCTTTGCCCTTTTTATTGAATTTACAGAGATTGGAAAGATTTAAAACAATTCTCAGAATGTTTGAGTTATAAAAGCGGAAATAGCCGGGAACCTGTGTAATTGTAAACTAATTATTCAACAATAAATTTTTTAAGTCATGAACGATAACTCAAAAGTACTGATAGGTCTGCTGACCGGTTTAGCTGCAGGCGCTGCATTAGGATTATTATTTGCTCCGGAAAAAGGCAGTGAGACCCGTGACCGTTTAAACCAGTCTATAAAAGACCTGGCAGAAACTATAAAAGACAAAGCTGCAGATGAAATTAGTCATTTGGCAGGAATTAAAGATAAAGTTGTCGATGCTGTTAAAAGCAAAGTACACCAGGTAGAAGAAGAATATGCAGATGATATAGAGCATGCTTAGCATCTAATGCTTTGCGCGGATCACAAGCCTTAATAAACCAATAAAAGCTAACAATAGAATAATGGAGGAGAAGAAAGAAAAGAATTTTGATGAAATCATCACCGATGCAAGGACCTACCTGGACGCCAGGTTGGAATATACGCGACTGGTATTCATCAAAAGGGGATCAAAAATATTTGCCGATCTCGTTACAAATGCGATCGTTGCTATTTGTTTTACACTTGCATTTATTCTGGGTACAATAACACTTGCCCTGTTTCTGTCCAATATTTTCCATAGTTATACAGCTGGTTTTGGCACTGTGTCTTTACTTTATCTGTTTCTTGCGCTCATTGTGTTTTTTACCAAAGAGAATTTCATAGAAAAGGCTATTGTTAACTTTACGATCAAAAAATATTTTAAAAAATTAGAGGAGGACGAGGAAGATGATCAAAAAGGGTAGTATTAACAATCTGCATGACCTCAATGTACAGATGATCGGACTTAAAGTTGAGTATAAGATCCAGGAAGTAAAGTTGAAAGATGATGTGAAAACATATGTTTCTCAGTTTACTCCGGGAAATCTGATCAGGAAATATGCGACACCTTCAGCTTTTCTGAAAGTGGACGATAAGCTGAATATCAGCAGTAAGCTGATGAGTATGGTATTACCTATGCTGATGAACAGTACCGTTTTCCGTGGCTCAGGCTTCCTGACCAAAACTCTGGTGGGATTAGCGACAAGTAAAGTTGGAAAAACACTTGATGCAGAACATCTCTCCGCCATCTTTAATTCAATTAAGGGATTGTTTGGTAGTAAAAAGAAAAAAGCGAAGGGAGGGGAGTTCATTGATTATGGAATTCCGCCTGACAGCGAAACGTTTTAATGAAGCACCAACCTAATATGTTAAATAAGAAAGGCTGTCCATTTGGACAGCCTTTCTTATTTAACATATTCTGGAAAGGATTTATAGCGTTGAGGCAATTTTTAATTCTTTCAGTTGCTTATCGTCAATAGTAGATGGGCTGTCAATCATAACGTCTCTTCCTGAATTGTTTTTCGGGAATGCAATAACGTCACGGATTGAATCCAGTTCTGCAAAGATGGAGCATAAACGGTCAAAACCGAAAGCAATACCGCCATGCGGAGGGGCACCGAATTCGAAAGCGTCCATCAGGAAGCCAAATTGTTTCTGAGCCTCTTCAGTACTGAAGCCTAAATGCTTGAACATTAATGCCTGCAGGCTACGGTCGTGTATACGGATTGACCCGCCACCAATCTCAGTACCGTTAACCACCATATCATATGCATTCGCACGAACTGCTCCCGGATCAGTATCCAGCAACGCGATATCTTCTGGCTTAGGCGAAGTGAAAGGGTGGTGCATGGCATGATAACGCTCTGTTTCTTCGTCCCATTCCAATAGTGGAAAATCCAATACCCATAATGCACTGAAAACATCTTTCTTACGCAAACCAAGGCGCGTACCCATTTCCAGGCGGAGCTCACTCATTTGTTTACGCACTTTATCCGTTGTACCAGCCATTAATAACAGCAGGTCGCCCGGCTGGCTGCCCAGGGCTTCTGCCCAGGTTTTAAGCACATCTTCGCTGTAAAACTTATCTACAGAAGATTTAATGCTGCCATCTTCCTGATGACGTGCATAAATAAGACCGGTAGCGCCGATCTGAGGACGTTTTACGAAGTCTGTAAGCTCATCCATCTGCTTGCGTGTATAATGAGCGCAGCCTTTCGCACTGATTCCTAATATTAATTCAGCCTGATCAAATACAGGGAAATTATGACCTTTTACCTGCTCATTAAGCTCAGTAAAGCGCATTTCGAAACGTGTGTCTGGTTTATCAGAGCCATACCAGCGCATAGCATCAGCATATTGCATCCGCGGGACTTCCGGCAGATCAAAGTGTTTCACTTCTTTAAATAAAGTGCGGATCAGACCTTCAAATGTATTCAGGATATCCTCCTGCTCGACAAATGACATCTCACAGTCAATCTGCGTAAACTCAGGCTGTCTGTCCGCTCTTAAATCCTCATCTCTAAAACATTTAACGATCTGGAAGTAACGGTCGAAACCTGAAACCATCAGTAATTGCTTAAATGTCTGTGGTGATTGTGGTAAGGCATAGAACTCACCAGCATTCATACGGCTGGGAACTACGAAATCGCGGGCACCTTCAGGTGTAGACTTAATCAGTACCGGAGTTTCCACTTCTATAAAGTCTAATCCGTCCAGGTACCTTCTGACAGATTGTGCCATGCGATGGCGCAAGACCATATTGTTACGCACAGGGTTTCTTCTCAGATCGAGGTAGCGGTATTTCATTCTTAGATCATCTCCACCATCTGTCTCATCATCGATCATAAATGGCGGGATCTTGGAGCTATTTAATATTTCCAGACCGGTGATTTTAATTTCAATCTCTCCGGTGGGCATTTTCAGGTTTTTATTGGAACGTTCTACAACAGTTCCGCTGGCTTTAATCACAAATTCACGGCCAAGGCTGCGGGCAGTCTGACAGAGTTCTGTATTATCATCCATATTAAAAACCAATTGCGTAATGCCATAACGGTCACGGATGTCAATAAAAGTCATTCCACCCAGGTCTCTTGATTTCTGCACCCATCCGCACAGGATTACGGTTTCGCCTAAATTGTTAATGCTCAGCGCTCCGCAAGTTGTAGTTCTTAACATGATTAATCGGATTAAGCCGCAAAAATATTCATTTTGAGCCACATATTATAAACAGAGCCTATATTTAGACAGGAGATTTAATTTTTTTTTCCCGAGCATGCAACTTTCCCATAAAGCATCTGTCTTATAACCGAATACTCAATTGATTGGAAACAGTATATATAGATAAACACTTAGCACTGGTAGATGCCTGCCGTAAGGGCTGCCGGAAGTCACAGTTTGAATTATACAAGCTGTATGAGCGTGCTATGTACAATGTTGCGTTACGCATTGTAAACCATGAAGGTGAGGCAGAAGATGTACTTCAGGAAGCTTTCCTGGATGCGTTTACACGACTTAAAGATTTTCGTTCAGAAACCACTTTTGGTTTATGGCTAAAACAGATTGTGGTTAACAAATCAATCAATTGTCTGCGGAAACGCAGAGCGGAGTTTGTAAGCCTTGACGGTGTCGAATCAGAGGATATACCCGTTAATGATGAAAAGGAAATCCAGTGGCGGATAGAAGAGATCAAATCGGCAATTAAACTATTGCCAGATGGCTACCGGGTCGTATTAACCTTGTACTTGTTCGAAGGATATGATCATGAGGAGATTTCACATATCCTGAAAATATCAGAGGTTACATCACGTTCGCAGTTATTGAGAGGTAAAACAAAATTGAAGCAATTATTAGCACAGAAAGGAGTAAGAGATGAATATTGATTTGGATGATTTTATCAAAGAAAACAGAAAAGAGTTTGATACAGAACGGCCTTCAGGGGGAGTATGGGATAAAATTGAACAGGAACTCGACAAACAAGGGGAGAAGAAGCCAAAAAAGCGACGTCTGTATTTAGCGATGAGTATTGCCGCCTCCCTGCTGATCCTGATGGGTCTGGTTTTCCTGAACAGGGGTCCGGCAGGAAGAAGTAAGCTAAATCTGGCAGAAATTAACCCGGTTGCAGCCCAAAAACAGATGCGCTTTGCCAGTATGATTGCTGAGAAAAGGGATAGTCTCGCGAACTATGCGTCAGATAATCCGGAGTTGTATGAGAAGTTCAATAGTGATTTGCAGGTGTTAAATCAGAATTATGAGAAGCTAAGGAAAGAGCTGCCCGGTAGTCCCAATCAACAGTTAATTGTTAAAGCGATGGTCCGGAATCTTGAAATACAGATGCATTTGCTGAGTCAGCAGCTTTCTATAATCTCTTCAGTTACCGAATATAATAAGGAGAATCAAATCTGACACATCAACACACCTTATAAATATAAAAGAGGATGAATAAATTAATGCTTTGGGGTGCAATGCTTGTGCTCGCACAAAACACCTACGCACAGGAACTTGTCAGAGAGGAAGTGTATGCAGTTAATACTGCAGACCAAAGCCTCAGCCTTGCTGCAGTTCAGCAGCAGACAAACACACAACCAGATCCGGATGATGACCAGTCTGGAACCATTAAGAAATACAGTCGTACTTTCAGTGCTGACAGGCAGGACAAAATAAGTGTAACAAACCAGTATGGTTCTGTCGTGGTTAAAACCTGGAATAGAAAAGAAGTACGTCTTGATGCGTCTATAAAGGCATCAAATAGCCAGGATCACCGGGGGAGCCGGTTAATCGACCAGGTGAATATTAATGCCGATAAATCCACCGACCAGATCTCCTTCCGGACTGTAATAGGGCAGGAACAGAAAAGATGGGGCAGGAATAATAACAAAGCCCGTGAAATCCGTGTGGATTATGTCATTTATCTGCCAGCATCGAATGCGCTGAGTATTAGTAACCAGTACGGAAACGTACAGATAGAAGATTTTGCAGGTGCATTGTCTCTTAAGCTACAATACGGGGATTTTAGTGCGGGTAATCTAAGTTCCGATAATAATTATATTTCAGTACAGTACGGAAAAACTAATATTGTGGAAGCGAATAAATTAACAGTGAAGCAGCAGTATGGGTCGGGACTTTCCATTGGTACAGTCGGCACCCTGGATCTGAATATCCAGTATGCCGGTGTAAAGATTACCCGTGTGTCAGGAGATGCTGTGATCAGGCAGCAATATGGGTCGGGTCTTGAACTGGGTAGCGTGGGTAATCTGGTGCTCAATGCACAATATGCGAATGTACGTGTCGGCGATATCCGAGGAAATGCCAGGGTAGATCAGCAGTACAATACATTGAATATTACAAATGTTGGAAATTTAGATCTCAAATCTCAGTACAGTGGTGTAAACGTAGGTACACTCAGAGGAGATGGTAATTTCAATATGGACTATAACAACCTGAATATACAACAAGTTCTGGCGAGCAGCCGCAATTTGACTGTCACTTCTACATATCTGGGTATTAAAATAGGTTTTGCAGGAAACTATAATGGAGATTTTACGGTGCGACAATCTTATGGGTCGTTTAAATCGGGTGAGCGTGTTCATACCAATACAGACGGTGATGAAGAGAGCCGACGCGGATCTTCCAGAAGTTATAACGGGAGAATAGGAAACGGCAGGACTTCAAATATTAGAATCAGTTCTACTTACGGTAACCTGAATTTCAATTAAGAAATGCAGAAACAATTTTATAAAGGAGCCTGTTGATAAATTCAGCGGGCTTTTTTTATATATTAGTAACCAAAAAAACCTATGGAAATATTTATGCATGCTGAGGCCTGGATCTCCTTGCTTACCTTAACCGTTCTGGAGATTGTATTGGGCATAGACAATATTGTCTTTATCTCCATTCTCTCTGGAAAATTACCTGTAGAACAGCAAAAGAAAGCCAGGCAACTTGGTCTGGGACTGGCCATGATTACCCGTGTTTTACTGTTGCTTTCTCTGAGCTGGGTAATGAGTCTGACCTCTCCGTTATTTAATATCGGCGAATGGGTCAGTTTGGACAATAAAGAGTGGCTGGAAAAACTGGCGATCTCCGGACGTGATCTGATTCTGATTTTGGGAGGATTATTTCTGATTTACAAGAGTACGCACGAAATCCACCTGAAACTTGAAGGTGAGGAAGAAGAAGAAGGCAAGGTTAAAGTTCATTCATTTGCCGGTGTAATCGCTCAGATCTTGGTATTGGATATTGTGTTCTCTCTGGACTCTGTAATTACAGCGATCGGTATGGCTGAGCACGTTGAAATTATGATTATTGCAGTTGTGATTGCCGTAATCATCATGATGATATCTGCCAACGCGATCAGCAATTTTGTGAATAATCATCCTACGGTGAAAATGCTTGCGCTTTCCTTCTTGTTGCTTATAGGTGTATCGCTTATTGCCGAAGGTCTTGATCAGCATATTCCTAAAGGATATATTTATTTTGCTATGGCATTCTCCATTCTAGTCGAAATTCTGAACCTTAAAATGAAGAAAGGAAAGCGTAAACCAGTTCAGCTGCGTAATAATGTAGACGAACAGTCGTGATCTTAATAATTATTTAATTCTCTTATTCATTTGAGGGATCCAATTGTATAAATACCTTTGGATCCCTTTATTATTTAAAATCTATAGCTATGATTTATTTTCCTGAAGCCATTCTCTCGGAAACCTCTATACACCGGATCGGTAACCAGGCACAGGATGAGTTCTATGTCTTATCTGAGCAATCCATGGATATTCAGGATGAACAACTGAAGAATTTGCTGATGCGTTATTTCCTTGGGCCTTTTGAGAAGGTAAACGAAATTTACCGCTTCTTCCATCCAAATGAAGATTTGAACCTGAATGAGGCTTTCCACTTTGTATCCCAGATTTTTGACGACGGAACAAAATTTCATGAAAATAGCCAGCAACTGGCTAAGTTTCTGTATGGTATTTCCAGCCATCCGAAGATTAAAGCAGGTGAACTTTATGTTTGTTATTTTGAAAATGTACAGATCGAAGGAGAAGTACATGATGCGATAGGAATCTTCAAATCGGAAACTAAGGAAGCTTATCTGAAGGTGTCTCCGGAACAAGCCGGTTTCGCGCTGAGCTATGAACAGGAGGCTGTGAATATTAATAAATTAGACAAAGGGTGCCTGATCTTCAATACGGAGAAAGAAGAAGGATATAAGGTAGCCGTGATTGATCAGACCAATAAGAGTGCGGAGGCAGTTTACTGGAAGGACGATTTTCTGAAATTGAAAGTACGGAACGACAATTATAACCAGACCAGTAATGTAATGGGCGTTTATAAGAACTTTGTAACAGAAAAACTAGACCAGGAGTACGATATTACTAAAGCAGATAAGATTGATTTGTTGAATCGCTCGATGAAGTATTTCAAAGAAAAGGAAAGTTTTGATCTGGAAGAATTTTCGCAAGAGGTGATCGGTAATGAAGAGGGAATAGCTTCCTTCAAGAATTTTAAGAAAAATTATGAGGATGAATTTGATACCGCTATTGCAGATAGCTTTGATATTTCAGGAGCCGCTGTAAAAAAGCAAGCGAGGGCTTTTAAGAGTGTCCTTAAACTCGATAAAAACTTCCATATCTATATTCATGGAAATAAGGAGCTGATTGAGAAAGGCTTCGATGAAGATAAATCGATGAACTATTATAAGGTCTATTTCAAAGAAGAGGAATAGCAATTTGTTTGGAGATTTTCTCATACGAACCTATAATTTCCCCGCTGACACACATACAACAGCAGGGAATTACGGGCAAAACGGATTCGCAGGGCTTATGCTAAGCCAGCTGCAGGGGAGCATTAAAGACTTCCTGGTTTTTGAAGTCATATGTGCCAATCAGATCATACATGCGTCCTGAGATGACAGATTCAGTGAGTATCTGCAGATGTTTGTCTGAATGGAGGTCAGTTCCCGCAAAATCATACATTTTTTCTTTCAACAATATATCGGCTAATTTCTTCACATCCCGCCCGTAATAACCTAAAATAGATAATAAATTGAGCTGTAACAGACATCCTTTTTCCTTTAAACGTTTCAGCCGCGATAGGTCTTTATAGTAATAAGTATACCTTTCCGGATGTGCGAGGATAGGTCTGTAACCTTCTACCTCGATATCGAATTGTGCCTGGCTTATATTGGGGCTCTCGACCAGAAATCGCATTTCTATAAGCAGATATTCTCCACGAATAGGACATAATGCTTCTTCATGATTGAAATTGTGATCTATCATATACTCCGCAGCTGTACTCAAATTGACGGAGATATTTGCATTTATTAATTCATCCCGAAGCAAGGTCTCTGCCTGCAGAATGGTAGCCGGAGTATTGGGATAAAGACCTTTAAATATATGAGGTGTACAGATCAGCTGATTGAACCCCAGTTCCTGTAAGGCTTTTACATAACGTACCGAATGGGTTACATTCTGTGCCCCGTCGTCAATTCCGGGTAGTATGTGGGAATGCATATCTACTCCAAGCCAGGAGATGTCAGTTACTTTGTTTTTTTTTCGGAAAATATTGAGCATAGCTTTAAGGAAAATAAAGAGGGAACAAAAACAGCATTATTTCTGACGTATATTCCTGTCTGAAATTCGCTCGGTCTTTAATAGGTTTTCCGCTGTATTGGGGTAAAAAGACTTAGAATTTCCACAGTGTAAATTGTACGCTATCAGAATTCAAAAATGGCTTAAACCTTTTAAAAAAGGCGCATTTGTGGGGGTGGACAAGGGGTGGACAAATTGTAATAAACCGACGAGTCTAGGAATAAGGGGAAGTTTGGGGAATGTTATCCCCTGGTAATGCGCCCACTTTTTTACGGAGCCTTTGTTTCGCTTTTTTAACACCGTCTATGGTAATGCCGAGTAATTCTGCGATTTCCCTGTTATTCAACTCCAGTCTTAAAAGGGAAAGGATTCTGAGCTCAGACTCGCTGGTCGATGGATGCAGTGTCAGTACCTCTCTGAAAAAGCTGGGATAAACTTTTAGAAACATTCCTTTAAAACGTTTCCAGCTTTCTTCTGTCATTAAATGCGTCTCCAGCAATGACTGAAGGCTGGCTTGTGGTACCGGATATTGCTCTGTAGAGACAACATCGGCGTCCATTAGCTCAATCTGACTGCGCATATGCTCAATTATTTTATTCTTTTCTCTCAGATTATCTGTAAAGTTGATCAGAGCCAGTCTGGCCGTTTCGAGTTCCAGTTCTACCTGTTGTTGTTTTAGCTGATGTTCTATTTTCTGTTTTTCAAGTGTAGCTGCTGCATGTTTATTTTTTAGGCGCTGCCTGCTGTAAAAAAGAATTAAGATAATAACCAGAAGGGAAGAAAAGATAATCAGGTTCCTTTTTTTACTCTGCTCTTCTTTGGCTTGTTTGATCAAAGCTTCACGCTGCTTGTCAAAATGATGTTTTTCCCAGAAAAGCCGGACGTGTTCTATTTCGGTAGAATTATCGCGTTGCTCCAGACTGTCTTTAAGCGATACATATTGTCTCAGATACTGGGAATATTCCCGGTATTGACGTCTGGATTCTGCAATGGTTGCCCGCATGTCAGCGATTTTGAGTCTGCTGACTAAAAAAAATGGTTTATCGGCCAGAAATGTCTCTGCCTCATTCAGATATTGTTCGGCTAACTTCCACTCCTTCCTGCGGATTTGAATACCCGCGATGTCAATGATAGCCAGCATAGCATCCAGAGGTTCATCGAAACGGATGGAATAAGCCCGGTTCAGCTTAAATTTTTCGAGTGCGAGGTCTATTTTTTCGTTGTTCTGCAAATAAAGGCGGGCCGTGTTTCCGGCCACTATGCCTACCCAAACTGTATCTTTTGCAGCTTCTGCAAGGGCTGTTGCTTTATTGTAGTATTGAATGGCCTCCTGATCTTTTGACTGCAGCGCATAGCAAAGTCCAATTGTATTGTTAATGTCTATAGTCTCGCGTTTACTTTCAGTTGGGTATTTTAAACCGGACTTGAGATAATGGATTGCCTGTCCATATTCTTTAATATAATAGTAGAAATAGCCTAAAATTTTAAGCTGCCTGCTGGGTTCAGGTAGTGTAGCCGGGTCCAGGTCCTTCAGTAGGAGGTCTGCTTCCAGAAAATATTTATAAGCCGGAACCATTTGCCTGTAGTTGTAATGATAGTATCCATAATTGAGCAGATTGACCACTACCATTACTGGTAAATCATAGGTTTTAGCGAGGTCAACGGCCTTTTGATGATATTCATCGCTGCGGATATTAGGACGGTCGGCAATAATCGAATATTGATTGGCCATCAGCCCGTAATAAAGACATTCAAGTGGCTTGTCCTCCAGGTCTGTCGCAATCTTGTGAAGTTGGTTCAGGTCACGAAGCACCCTGGTCGTGTCTTTACTTAAAGACGTCTGACGGTTTATTTCTATTGCCCGCTCTAAACGCTTAGCAGGAGAGTTTATGGAACGTAAAGGAGCATAAACGTCCTGTGCATCTACAGGGAGTGGTAAAATGGCCAGATAACAAATGAAAAACAGTAAAAAGAGAGTGCCTTTTAAGCAGGAGATGGCTAGCTTACCCATGAGCGTTACGATGCGGGCAATAATACAAACAAACCGCAACACGCCGAAATTTTTAATGTTAATGAAATGATAAATATTTATGAACAATTATGCAGGTCTTCCATTAAGTCCCAATCGGTAAAGGAAGACCTGCATAGTCAGAGATACGCATCAAGTCACAAAGATTAAAGCACCCTCAGCAGCAGTCCCTTAAGATATTCGCCCTCGGAGAATGAAATTCTTACCGGGTGGTCCTCAGGCTGATGAAATTGTTTAATGATCTGTACTTCGCGGCCGGCATCAAGGGCTGCCCACGCGATGATTTGTTTGAATGTTTCCAGGTCCACTGCACCTGAGCAGGAGAAGGTAGCCAGTATGCCGCCGCTTTTCAGCAGGGACATTCCCAGTCGGTTCAGATCTTTATACGCCCTGGCTGCACGGTCCAGTGCAGAACGGGATGGCGCATATTTTGGCGGGTCCAGGACCAGTACATCAAACTTTCTGCCTTCATCACGGAATACACGTAATTGTTTATTCACATCTGACTGAATGCTGCTTTGTTTTTCTTTTGCAAATCCATTGAGTTCCAGGTTGTGCGCAAGCGTTTCAATAGCTAATGCAGAGCTATCTACACTGGTCACATGAGTGGCTCCCATCTTTAGGCTATTTAAGGTAAATCCTCCACTGTAACAGAAGCAATCTAATACCTCTTTGTCTTTAGTGTAAGCAGCCAGAATCTCTCTGTTATCCCGCTGATCGCAATAAAACCCGGATTTTTGTCCGTCTGCAATATTGATATGATAGGTTATTCCATTCTCTTTTACTGCAAGGAACTCCGGAGGGTTTTCTCCCCATAAAAGACCTTGCGCCGGTTCGAGACTTTCGTGTGTCCTTGCGCTTGCATCACTTTTATCAAAGATGCCTGCCGGATTTAATTCTTCCCGCAGAATATCGATCAGGTCTGATTTGATATTTTCCATACCGGCGCTGAGAATTTGCAGGGATAAAAAGTTTGCATATTGATCAACGATCAGGCCGGGCAGGTAATCTGCCTCACTGAATATCAGTCGGCATGTATCTGTCTTGCCTGGTTGAAGGACATGAGCCCGGGATGCGATGGCGGCTTTAATTCTTGCCGCATACCAAGATCTATCAATTACTGTATTTTCGTCCCACTCCAGTAAACGTGCCGCTACGCGGGATTGTCCGTTATAATAACCGTAAGCCAGAAACGACTGGTCGGCTGCCAGGACTTTGACTACCTCACCATTTTCGGGTTTGCCTTTTATTTTATCAACTGCGCCTGAAAATATCCATGGGTGTTTTTGCCATGCGGCTTTTTCTTTGCCTTTTTTTAATACCAGCTCGATCATAGTGCAAAGGTAGTAAAAAGCAATACGTCATTAAAGCAGATTTATAAGCAGCTTTTTGTAGTTTAGGACTTTTTAAGTGTCTGTCTGAGGCAGAAGATAAAAGCATATCAATGGAAGAAATTAAGTGGAATGACTTCGAAAAAGTCGAATTACGTGTAGGAACGGTATTAGAAGTAATGGATTTTCCTGAAGCCCGTAATCCTGCGTATAAACTCCGGGTTGATTTTGGACCCTTCGGAATTAAAACAAGCAGCGCGCAGGTTACCAAACATTATACGAAAGAAGAGCTGGTTGGCCAGCAGATAGTTGGGGTTATTAATTTTCCCAAAAAACAGATAGGTAAATTTATGTCCGAATTCCTGGTAACGGGTTTTGCAGATGAACATGGGGACATTGTATTAACCTCATTAAGGGGTAAAGTACCGAACGGAAATAAATTAGTCTGATATGAGTTTTTACGATTTCACCGGAAGCCAGGACCCGCAGCAGGAAGATGAGCATTATATGCGGCTGGCCTTGCAGGAAGCGGAGCAGGCCTATACGCAGGACGAAATACCTATCGGCGCAATAGTAGTGTCCAAAGGACGTATTGTTGGCAGAGGACACAATCTGACGGAACAGCTGAACGATGTGACTGCGCATGCAGAAATGCAGGCGTTCACTGCGGCCGGACAGACAATTGGTGGAAAGTATCTTAAGGATTGTACTTTGTATGTTACGGTTGAGCCTTGTGTAATGTGTGCTGGTGCTGCTTACTGGATGCAGATCGGAGCCATAGTTTATGGTGCATCGGAACCGAAACGTGGTTATAGCAGTCATAACAGTAATTTACTTCATCCTAAAACTGTAATTCGCAAAGGTGTACTCGCCGAGCAATGTGCAGCCCTGATGAAGCGCTTCTTTGCGACAAAAAGGAGTTAGTTTGACAAAAGAATTGAACAAAACATGGACTCGAATGTTATATTTGTCGAAGTAATAAATTTAAAACTTAAATATTAATCATATGGCTTTTGAATTACCTGCGTTACCTTACGCAACTGATGCTCTGGAACCGCATATTGACAAACAAACCATGGAAATTCACCATGACAAACACCACCAGGCTTATGTTACTAATTTGAACAAAGCACTGGAAGGTAAGGCCGAAGCAAGCCAGAGTCTGGATGAAATCATTAAAAATATCTCTAAGTTTCCGGCTGCAGTTAGAAATAATGGTGGTGGTCACTATAATCACTCCCTGTTCTGGGAAGTTTTAGGACACGGAAAAGGCGGAGAGCCAAAAGGTGCTTTAGCAGATGCTATCAATGCAGCTTTCGGATCATTTGCAGACTTCAAAACAAAATTTGCAGAAGCTGGTGCTACTCGTTTTGGTTCGGGCTGGGCTTGGTTAAGCGTTGGTGCAGATGGCAAACTGGTTGTTTCTTCTACGCCAAATCAGGATAATCCTTTGATGGATATTGCTGAAGTAAAAGGTACACCAATTTTAGGTATGGATGTATGGGAACATGCTTATTACCTGAAATATCAAAACAAACGTCCTGATTATATCGCTGCATTCTGGAATGTAGTAAATTGGGATGCTGTTTCAGATCGTTATACCAAAGCAAAAGGATAATTCCTTTTCTTCATAAAGAAAAAGCCACGCAATTGCGTGGCTTTTTTCGTTAGATCAGATTGAGCGTAGAATTTAAATCCCTACAACGTCTTTTTTCTTTTTCTGTTTCATGGCCTTTGGAATGACAGCCAGAATTTCTTCACGGAATGCATTTAGCATTCTTTTCTTAATGAAATTACTATGGGTAACCAGGCTTATTTCTCTAACTGGTTCCGGATCTTTAAAGGCCCTTACTTTACTGAGTTGCTTACTGTTCAGGTCCACTAAAGCCAATTCAGGAAGAAGCGTAGCCCCATTGTTCATATCAACCATGCGGATTAAAGTTTCCACGCTGCCCGTATTGTAGGTTAAGCCTTGTAAACGGCTATCTTTAGTCGAACGGCAGATATTAAGTACCTGCGAGCGCATGCAATGGCCTTCATTAAGCAACCAGATATTTTCTTCTTCCAGGTCGGCGGAGCTAATCGTTTTCTTTTTAAATAGCTTGCTGTTCTTACTGATATAGGTTACAAAGGTTTCATAATACATAGGTACCTCGGCTATGCCTGGTTCGTTCACCGGCGTTGCCATAATCCCACAGTCAAGTACTCCGGTTTTCAGATGATGAATAATATCTTCTGTCGTATATTCCCAGATCAGTAGTTTAAGGTCAGGATATTTTTCCATCATGCTTGCAATTACCTGTGGAAGCAGATACGGAGCGACAGTCGGGATAATACCAACTTTAAGCTCCCCGACAATATCCTGTTGCTGACTGTTAATAATTTCCTTTATTTTCTGACTTTCCTGCAATACTATACGGGCCTGCTGAATAATCTGTGAGCCTATTTCTGTCGGGATCACAGGTTGTTTACTTCTGTCAAATATTTTGACATTAAGCATTTCTTCAAGCTTTTGTACCTGCATGCTCAGTGTAGGTTGTGTAACGAAACATTTTTCGGCAGCACCTACAAAACTGCGGTAAGTATCCACTGCGACAATATATTCCAGTTGTACTAAAGTCATATAGTTATAATTTATGCGATTCGCTTTTATTATTGACCAAAGCTATAATCTTTTATTCAATCTGCTCTTATCCGTTGAATTAATTTTGCTTCTTCAAAAAGTCGCTGTAAGCGAGAGCAATACCTTCCGACAGTTCAATCGTATGTCTCCAGCCCAGCGAATGCAGCTTGCTCACGTCCATGAGTTTTCTTGGTGTGCCGTCTGGTTTGGTGCTGTCAAACTTCAGTTCTCCGGTATATCCCACAATATCGCGGATCAGCAAAGCCAGGTCGCGAATGGAGAGGTCGCTGCCGGTTCCGATATTGATCAGCTCGGGTTCATGATAATTTTCCATCAGGAATAAACACGCTTCAGCCAGGTCATCGGCAAATAAAAATTCTCTTAACGGGCTGCCTGAACCCCAGATAATAACTTCGGGCGCGCCGGAAACCTTTGCTTCATGAAACCTGCGGATCAGTGCAGGCAATACATGAGAGTTTTGAGGATGATAATTGTCATTGTAACCGTACAGGTTGGTTGGCATAACGGAAATGAAATTACAATCGTATTGTGCGCGGTAAGCCTCACATAGTTTGATCCCTGCTATTTTAGCAATCGCATAAGGTTCGTTGGTTGGTTCCAGCAATCCTGTCAATAGATATTCTTCTTTTAGCGGCTGCGGGGCAAGTTTCGGGTAAATACAACTCGAGCCAAGAAACATGAGTTTTTTGACGCCCTGTATATAAGCCTGATGGATCACATTATTCTGAATGGCAAGGTTTTCATATAAAAAATCTGCCCTGTAAGTATTGTTTGCCACAATTCCGCCGACTTTTGCTGCTGCCAAAAAAACGTAATCAGGTTTTTCATGCTCAAAAAATTCAGCCACGGACTGCTGGTCACGTAGATCTAGCTCAGCAGATGTTTTACCCATTAATCCGGTATAGCCTGAGTCTTCCAGTTTTCTCCAAATGGCCGACCCCACCATTCCACGATGTCCGGCGATATATATTTTTGCATTCTTCTCCATGGTGTTGCTTGAGCTTATCTGAATTCTATTAATTTTAATTAATTCAGACCGTAAAAATACAAATTACCAGGCAGGATCTTTTGACGGATTAAATTGTATTTTTGCTAAAAAAATAAAATAGTGGGTAAAGATAAGTTAAGGAAATTTGCTGAAATAGACACCTTCCCGAATGTCTATCAGATGGAAGAGGGAAAAGTACTTCAGGGAAAATGGGGTGAAAATCATTTTAAGAATGATCAGCCGATTGTGCTTGAACTGGCCTGTGGTAAAGGTGAATACTCCGTGAATATGGCTAAATTCTTTCCGGAAAAGAACTTTATAGGGATTGACCTGAAGGGTAACCGCATCTGGAGAGGCGCCAGAACTGGAGTAGATGAACAGATACCAAACCTGGCTTTTCTGAGAATACAGATTGAAGATATTGTTGATTACTTTGGTCAGCATGAAATTGATGAAATCTGGATTACTTTTCCTGATCCGCAACCGCAGGATAGCAGGGAGAAAAAAAGACTTACTTTTCCGGGCTTCCTGAATAAATATAAAAATATCCTTAAACCAGGTGGAAAGATTAACCTGAAAACCGATAACGATGGTTTATATGCCTATACGGTTCAGGTGGTAGAAGAACTGGGATTACCATGTTATAAAAAAACAGACCAGCTGTATACATCGGAACTTTATGATGAAGTTTTGCAGATCAAAACGCATTACGAGCGCATTTACCTGAAACAGGACAAAAACATTAATTATATCCAATTTTCACTGGAATAATGGAACCATCATTCTATGAACAGGTTTATGAAGTGGTCCGGCTTATTCCTCAAGGAAGGGTCACTTCTTACGGAGCAATAGCCAAAGCACTCGGTGCAGGGAGATCGTCCCGTTTGGTAGGTTATGCGATGAATTTGGCTCATGATCTGCAGCCCCCTGTGCCAGCCCATCGGGTGGTTAATCACAAAGGTTTGTTAACGGGAAAATTCCATTTTCGCGGGTCGGACCTGATGCAGGAATTATTGGAACAAGAGGGAATAACGGTTGAAAACGATCAGGTTCAGAATTTTAAAACGGTATTCTGGGATCCTGCAATAGAAATTTAATTAAAGAAAATGGGACAATTAGTAGAAGAATTTAATGACTATCGTTCTAAAATGAACGACCGGATCATGGAGACTGCAAATACCAATATTAAAAGGTTTTTTGCACTGGATACCACTACCTACGCAGAGGGTGCTCTTGACGTGAAAAGTAAAGAAATGATGGGACTGGTGGCTTCGATGGTGCTGCGTTGTGATGACTGTATTAAATATCACTTGGAGAAATGTTTCGATGCGGGTGTAAACGATGCTGAGCTGAATGAAGTATTTATGATTGCCAATCTTGTTGGCGGTTCAATCGTAATTCCGCATTACCGTAGGGCAGTGGAATACTGGGATGAATTAAACACCTGATCAGATGGATAATTTAGTCAGGTGCGGGTGGTGCGGTTCCGATCCCGATTATATCCGATACCATGACCAAGAGTGGGGCAGGCCGGTTTATGATGACCAGAAATTATTTGAATTCCTAATATTGGAAGGTGCCCAGGCTGGTTTAAGCTGGATAACTATCTTGCGTAGAAGAGAAGCCTACCGAGACGCATTTGCGGATTTTGATGTGCAGAAAGTCGCCACGTTTACAGCAGAGGATGAAGAACGGTTAATGCAGAATACAGGGATTATCAGAAACAGGCTAAAAATAAAATCGGCTGCTGTAAATGCGCGTTTATTCATTGCTGTACAGCAGGAATTTGGGTCCTTCTCTAGTTATATCTGGGGATTTATGCCAGATCGGAAACCGCTGATCAATCATTTTAGTAACCTGTCTGAAGTTCCGGCCAGAACTGAGATTTCTGATGCAATTAGCAAGGATATGAAAAAAAGAGGGTTTAAATTCTTTGGTACTACTATTTGTTATGCACATATGCAGGCAATGGGCATGGTCAACGATCACCTGACCAGCTGTCACTGCAGAACAGCAGATGCCTGACCTTTTTAAGGATATTTATACTTATCTCCGATACCCCGTGTTAATGGTGCCGGAAAAGCCGGAGTTTCCTGTCCGCACGATGGCAGGACTCTGGTTAATTACGCTTTCGGCAGCTATTCTGGCAAGCGTGGCAGATTTTACCCTGATCGGACTCGGACTGATTCCTAAGCCCGGACCATCCTTAATAAGCAGTATAGAGTCAAAGTGGATGCTGCTTTTTGGTGCATTACTTTATGGTCCGGTTATGGAAGAACTGGTTTTCCGGATGCAGCTGCGCTATTTTTCTGCGAGTTTGCTTTTCCTGGCCTTTATTTGCGGTGCTTTGCTTACTGCAATTACCGGCACAAAATGGGCATATCTAATCTCTCCTCCGATCTTTGGAGTTTTATATCTGTTATACCGTTTTAACCTGGCCGGAAGCCTGACCCGCAAACATACTTTTAGAAAAAAATACTTTCCTTTTTATTTCCATTTTACAGCTTTAGCCTTTGCTTATTTTCATTTGGGAAATTTCTCGAGTGGTATACAATTGCTGCCTTTTGGATTGCTTTATACCCTTCCACAACTTACCGGAGGGTTGATCTTTGGCTATGTGAGAATGCGTTATGGTTTAATCTACGGAATTATCCTGCACTGCTGTTTTAATCTTGTACCTGCAGTATTGCTTTTCGCCAGATAATTCAGCTACCGTCGATTAGGTTTACTAAAAATCAGGTGTTAACTTTGACAGGATAGATACGTCTGTATTAGCAAACAATATAATAATATGAAAAAACTCTTCCTGCTTGATGGTATGGCACTGATATACCGGGCTCATTTTGCCTTAAGTAAAAATCCCAGGTTTACTTCTACAGGGATTAATACCTCTGCGGTTATGGGTTTTGCCAATACCCTGATGGAAGTGCTGAAAAAAGAACAGCCCAGTCATATTGCCGTGGTGTTCGATACAAATGCACCTACAGAAAGACATACTGATTTTGTCGCTTATAAAGCACACAGGGAAGCGATGCCGGAAGATCTGGCGGCTGCTTTACCTTATATATTCAAATTAATTGAAGGGTTTAATATTCCTGTTATAACCAAAGATGGATTTGAAGCGGATGATATTATCGGTACACTTGCTAAAGCGGGTGAAAAGGCAGGTTTTACAGTATATTGTATGACGCCTGACAAGGATTTTGCGCAACTGGTTTCAGAAAATATCTTTATTTACAAACCGGCCAGAATGGGAAATGACATGGAAATCATGGGTGTTCCTGAAGTCTTGGCCAAATGGGATATTGAGAATGTGGAACAGGTGATTGATATTCTGGGCTTGTGGGGTGATGCAGTGGATAATATTCCCGGCATCCCTGGTATTGGGGAGAAAACGGCGAAGTCGCTGATAAAAACCTATGGCTCTGTAGAAAATATTATAGCACATTCTCATGAGCTGAAAGGCAAGCAGCGTGAAAATGTAGAAAATTTCGCAGACCAGGGAATGATTTCCAAAAAGCTGGCTACGATCATACTGAACGTTCCTGTAGAATTCGATGAAACATCTCTCAAACTGGATGAGCCGAGCCGTGAATTACTGGAGCCGCTATTTGCAGAACTGGAGTTCAGAACATTAGGTAAACGTGTTTTCGGAGAGGGCTTCTCGGTGAGTGATGCAAAAGCAGCGGTCACAGGACAAACTGATCTGTTCGGGCAACCTGCAGCAATGCCGGAAAGACCAAAACCTTTTGAGCAGCTCCCCAATTTATTTGAACAGCCTGCAGCAGGGAAAACTATTGCTGATACCGCACCTGATTACCAACTTGTCGGCTCTCCGGAAAAAAGAGCGGAACTGATTGCTTTATTACTGCAGCAGGAAAGCATATCTTTTGATACAGAAACTACCGGGACAGATGCGAACCTCGCCGAACTGGTAGGCTTATCTTTCAGTATAAAGGCGGGTCAGGGATGGTATATCCCCGTTCCTGCAGACAGGGATGCAGCTTTACAGCTTGCAGCGGAATTTAAACCAGTCCTGGAGAATGCACAGATTCGTAAGATAGGTCAGAATATCAAATATGATATGCTGATCCTGAAATGGTATGATATAGAGGTGAAAGGGCAGTTGTTTGATACGATGCTGGCGCATTACCTGATTGATCCGGATACACGCCATAATATGGATGTACTGGCTGAGAATTACCTGGGATACACACCGATTTCTATTACTACACTAATTGGTCCGAAAGGTAAAAATCAAGGTACTATGCGGGATGTTCCGGTGGAAAAAGTAGTCGATTATGCAGCGGAAGATGCTGATGTGACTTTACAACTGGCCGAAGTTTTTAGCCCGTTACTGAAACAATTGAATGCGGCCGAACTTGCGGAAAAAATTGAAAACCCACTGATCTTCGTATTAGCCGATATGGAAAAGGAAGGTGTCCGTATCGATATGGATACGCTGATTACTTATTCTGCCGAACTGGAAATAGAGATTCGCAAATTTGAGCAACTGGTCTTTGAGAAGGCTGGGGTGGTATTTAATCTCGCTTCACCTAAGCAATTGGGCGAGGTGCTTTTCGACAAGCTCAAGCTCGACCCTAAGGCTAAAAAAACAAAAACAGGACAATATCAGACTGGTGAAGATGTGTTGATGGGACTGGCTTCGAAAAGTGATATTGTAAAAGATATATTAGATTTCAGACAGTTACAGAAACTGAAGTCTACATACGTAGATGCATTACCTTTATTGGTTAATCCAAAAACCGGTCGAGTGCATACCAGCTATAACCAGGCCGTTGCAGCAACAGGACGTTTAAGTTCTAATAACCCGAATTTACAGAACATCCCGATCCGTACCGAAAGGGGTAGAGAGGTGCGTAAAGCATTTATCCCAAGGGACGAGAATCATGTGTTACTGTCTGCAGATTATTCGCAGATCGAACTGCGTATTATTGCTGATATCGCGAAGGAAGAAAATATGCTGGATGCTTTTAAAAATGGGATTGATATCCATACAGCCACTGCCGCGAAAGTGTATGGGTTGAGCATTGAGGAAGTGACGCCAACCCAGCGAAGAAATGCAAAAGCAGTTAATTTCGGCATTATATATGGACAGTCTGCTTTTGGTCTTTCCCAAAACCTGGGCATCCCTAGAAAAGAGGCTGCGGAAATGATAGAGCAATATTTCGCACAGTATCCTGGTATTAAGCGTTATATGAATGACACCATGAATTTTGCCAGAGAGAACGGGTTCGTGGAAACTATGATGGGCAGACGGAGATATCTGAGGGATATAAATTCTGCAAATCAAACAGTAAGGGGATTTGCGGAGCGAAATGCGATTAATGCTCCGATTCAGGGTTCTGCTGCAGATATGATTAAAATTGCAATGATTAATATCCACCAGGATATTAAAGTGCAGAATCTGCAGTCTAAAATGACAATGCAGGTACACGATGAGCTTGTATTCGACGTCCTTAAAACAGAAGTTGAAGCAATGAAATCAATTATCAGCCACAGGATGAAGTCTGCAATCGAAACTACTGTTCCAATTGAAATAGAAATTGGCGAAGGCCGTACCTGGCTGGAGGCGCATTAAAATTTGAGTCAAAATAAAAGCCCCTTCCGGACTTGGAAGGGGCTTTTTCGTATACTTACATGCAGAATACTATAACTCTATTGTTTCACCAATAGCCGGTAACAGTAATGATTTATTCTCTCTGCTGAATTTCGCCTGCGCATCTTCCGTATCTATTTTGATAACCGGGAATGTATTATAATGAACGCCTATAACTTTATCGCAGGCGATATAGCGTGTTGCGATCAGTGCATCGTCAGCATCCATCGTAAAATTACCGCCAATAGGCAGAATTGCATAATCTAGTTTATAAAGATCAGCCAGGATTTTCATATCCAGATTCAGCGAGGTATCACCAGCGTAATAAATAACTTTACCCCCGGTTTCCAATACAAATCCTGCCGGGTTACCACCATAACTGCCATCTGGCATAGAGCTGGAGTGTGTAGCCCAAACCATCCTTAATTTACCGAAATCGAAGTTTGCGGGGCCATAGTTCATCTGATGTATATTTTCAACACCTTGTTTACCGGCCCAGTCAGCAACTTCCGGCATGGCAATGACCAATGCGCCGGTTTGTTTAGCGATGGTTGCCAGGTCTGCAACATGATCGCCATGTCCATGACTGACTAAAATATAATCTGCTTCGATGGTCTTAATGTCAACGGAAGAGGCCAATGGGTTAGGACTGATAAATGGATCGAATAAAAACTTTTTGCCATCTGCCTCCAGCAGGAAGCAGGACTGGCCGTAATAGGTAAATTTCATTTGTTATGTTTTTACAAAAATCAATTTTAATAGTACGCTGATGTGTCTTTAAGCGCCAAACATGCCGCCCAGACCACCCAGCATATCTTTGGTAGCAGACTGCATTTCTGCAGCACTTACATTTTCTGCCTGTTCTAAGACTTTATTGATGGCTGTCTGCAGCAATTCCTGAATTTCCTCCCGGTCTGCCTGAGCATAAAAATCAGGATCAATTGCGATATCCGTAATTGCTTTATTTGCAGTCGCCGTAACTTTAATTGCACCGTTTTCTACTTCAGCAAATACCGAAACAGTGTCCAGGCGTTTTTTAATTTCTTCAGCTTTATGCTGGGCTGCCATTAATTTATCGAACATATCTAAGTTTTTTTAAACAACGAATTTAAGACAAATAGGTTTAACACATTTAAATTTCTTATAGAAAACAGGGCTGGCGTATGTCTGATCGCAAGAAGTAGTTAATGTTTTGCCGGTTTTGCCCGCACATATTGATTTGGCCATGTAATCTTATCTTCTAATTCTGCAGCTGAATGGAGTGCGAAATAAGGCTCTCTTAAGAATTCTCTGGCCATACAAATCAAGTCTGCCTGATCATTTTGCAAAATCTCCTCGGCTTGTGACGCATTATCAATTAATCCTACTGCTGCGGTTAAAATGCCGGTTTCTTTTTTAATCGATTCTGCAAATTCCACCTGATAGCCAGGTTTAAGTGGAATCTGCTGATGAGAGACATTTCCGCCCGATGAGCAATCTATCAGGTCCACGCCATTCTCCTTTAGTAAGCCACTCAACCGGACAGATTCCTCTGGTGACCACCCGCCTGCTGCCCAATCAGTTGCCGAGATTCTTACAAACAGCGCTTTTTCTACTGGCCAGATCTCTCTAGTGTCTGCAATGACTTCCATTAGCAACCTGATTCTGTTTTCAAAGCTGCCACCGTACTCATCTGTTCTTAAATTGGTAAGAGGAGATAGAAACTGATGGAACAGGTAGCCATGCGCAGCATGGATCTCAATAAGCTCATAACCCGCTGTAATGCTTCTTTTTACAGCAGCTTTAAAGTCGTCCCTGAATTTGCTGATCGCTGCCGCGTCCATTGCTACGGGAGCTTTGTCATCTGCATGGTAAGGAATAGCACTGGCTGCTACTGTTTCCCATCCGCCGTCTTCGATCTTAATCTGGCGGCCACCTCTCCAGGGTACGTCGAAACTTGCCTTGCGGCCAGCATGAGCCAACTGGATACCCGCAATGGCATCTTGGTTTTTAATAAATGAGGTAATTCGCTGTAATACAGGAATATGTTCGTCGGACCAGATCCCAAGGTCTCCTGGAGAAATCCGTCCGTCCGGAGAAACCGCTGTTGCTTCTTGTATGATCAGGGCTGCGCCGCCTACCGCCCGGCTTCCCAGGTGTACGAGATGCCAGTCATTGGCAAATCCGTCTTTAGCACTGTACTGGCACATCGGAGAGACAACCAGTCTGTTTTTGAGGTTCAGATCTTTAATCTGTATGGGCGAAAAAAGTAATGACATATACGCTGATTTGATAAGTTCCCTGCCGGATACCGGGTTTGTATCAGGGAGTAACAAAAAAACGGTTACTATGTTAATTTTGTTCTGTTTTAGCTGATATAAAATAATATTTGACAAATAAATGTATCAGCCGGCCTGAAAGACCACGCGATATGCAAACATCACAGCGCAAAGTTTGTTGTGTTTATTTTAGCTGTAATATATGGATCTGCGCTCTAATGAACCTTTCTGGCTGGTCAAAAATGGCCTTCTGCATACTTATCCTTCTTTGAGAACTGACCTGGAATGTGATATTCTGATCATAGGTGGAGGGATTACCGGTGCCCTGATAGCACATGAAATGGTAAAGAAGGGATATAAGACTGTTGTAGTCGATAAAAGAGAGATTGGGTACGGAAGTACTTCTTCTACTACCTCCATGCTTCAGTATGAAATAGATATACCGCTTTATCGTTTGCAGGAAATGATCGGCGTACCGGGTGCCAATAATAGTTATCTCGGTTGCCGGGACGCAATCTACAAACTTCGTGACCTCGCTCAGGAAATTGGCTCCTCCTGTGGTTTTGAGATGAAAAAATCTGTCTACTTTGCGGCACAGAAAAAAGACCTGAAATGGTTGCTTCATGAATTTGAAGTCCGTAAAGCTGCCGGACTGAATGTGAGCTGGCTGGAAAAGGATAATTTAAGGGAATTGTATGGACTGGAAGCGGCGGGTGCAATTTTATCCGGTGATGGTGGAAGTCTGGATGCCTTCTGTATGACGCATGATCTGCTGCATTATAATGTAAAAAGGGGGTTGCGTGTTTTTGACAGGACAGCAGTCAGGAAGGTGACGCGTTTGAAACAGGGTATTATTGCACAGATGGATACAGGGTCTATGATTAGTGCCGGTAAAGTTATTTACTGTACGGGTTATGAGGCCCAGGGCCTGCTGCCGGAAAAGATCGTGAAGCTTAAAAGTACTTATGCGATGGTAAGTGAACGGAATCCGCAACTAAAAAATAGTATTTGCGATACATTATTCTGGAATACGGATTCCCCTTATTTATATCTGCGTACGACTGCAGACGGTAGACTGCTAGTTGGTGGTGAAGATGAAAATTTCAGGAACGCATTACGGCGGGATGCACTTTTAGGCCGGAAAGAGGGGAAGCTCAATAAAACATTGAAGGCATTTCTTCCTGCAATTGATTTTATCACAGATTTCAGCTGGTGTGGTACTTTTGGAGAAACTAAAGACGGACTGCCATATATCGGGGAACACCCAAGATTTCAGGATACTTATTTTGTACTGGGATTTGGTGGAAACGGGATTACTTTTTCTGTATTGGGTATGGAAATTATCTCTGGATTACTGGAGGGAAAACAGAATTTACTTTCGCATGAGTTCCGCTTCGGACGCTAATTGAAAGAAATGAAAAAAAATAACATAAAATTAACCTGTTTTTAGTTGCATTTTTCAAATAAAACATACTTTTGTATCCGTTGAGCAGCAGGCGGATAAGGATAGTTTGAATGTCAAAAAATTAAAACACGTATTGCACAACTCAATATTTATTTAAACCTTTACAAATTAATAATCTAAAGCGGGATTTTATACAGAAAATGACAATGCATACTTCACATAAACTTAGCATCGTAACAGCAAAGAATATTGCTGCGCGAAGTTTGTATATTGAACGTTTGCAGCCTGTCATCTATGTAACAACCAGCCGGCAGAATTATACACCCCGCATGTGAGTATTTCTTTACTCCGTCTTAGAGGATTGCCTCTTAAAAAACAATTAATTTACACACTTATTTTTTCGTTAACCTTTAATGAATATAAACGATTTTGTAGTGCAGGTTGCACTTCCTGAACATCGTGTTTTCGCTGAAGAAATCTGCCTGGAGATGGCCGAATCAGCTAAAGCACGCGGTACAGGTATCGCTAAAAGATCCCCTGATTATGTCGCTGGCAAAATGGCTGAGGGCAAGTCCGTAATAGCCTTTAATAAAGATGGCTCATGGGCTGGATTCTGTTATATTGAGACCTGGAGTCATGGTCAGTTCGTTGCGAACTCCGGCCTGGTTGTGAGTCCAAAATACAGAAAAGTCGGGCTGGCCCATATGATCAAAGAGAAAATCTTTGAACTCTCCCGCCTGAACTATCCTAAAGCTAAGATATTTGGCCTGACCACTGGTCTTGCTGTCATGAAGATCAATTCTGATCTGGGCTATGAACCCGTTACTTATTCGGAACTGACTCAGGATGAGGATTTCTGGAAGGGCTGCCAGAGCTGTGTAAATTTTGAGATCCTGAAAAGTAAGGAGCGCAAAAATTGCATGTGCACGGCTATGCTCTACGATCCTGCCAA
The DNA here is from genome assembly GCF_900112985.1 of Pedobacter antarcticus. Lineage (GTDB taxonomy): Bacteria > Bacteroidota > Bacteroidia > Sphingobacteriales > Sphingobacteriaceae > Pedobacter > Pedobacter antarcticus. The sequence goes on along the minus strand of NZ_FONS01000002.1, from coordinate 52,143 downwards.
GCAAAAACATGATGTCGCCAAGAAATTTGCGGAAGAGCTGCAGCGTAAGCCGAAGCTTTATGAGCGTTTTATGCGCATTAAGCAAAGACTGGTATTACAGCCGAAATCTCAGGATGGCAGTAACGAAAATAAGTCTGTGTCTTTTTTGTCGTCGATTTTTGCAAGATAAGAAGAAGAGCTTTAAGGGATATTTTTAAACGAAGGCTTTAGCTTAAGCGTTTAAAAGAAACAAAGTAGTTTAATAAATAAAAGAACAATGGAGCCTTTCGGGTTTCAGCACCTAATCAAAAAATAAAAGAACGATGAAAAAGAAAGTAGTTTTAGCTTTTAGCGGAGGTTTAGATACGTCATTTTGCTGTATTCATTTAGCGCAGGACAGAGGTTTGGAAGTGCATTCCGTGATTGTAAATACGGGTGGTTTTTCTAACGAAGAATTGCAGGAGATTGAGAAACGGGCATATGCACTTGGCGTGGCTTCTCATGCAGTCGTAGATGAAACTACACATTATTACGAAGGGTGTATCAAATATTTGATTTTCGGTAATGTGCTTAAAAATGCTACTTATCCATTATCTGTAAGTGCTGAACGTGTAAGTCAGGCAACGGCCATCGCCAATTATGTAAAGAAAATTGGCGCTGACTATGTAGCGCATGGCAGTACCGGTGCTGGTAATGATCAGGTAAGATTTGACATGATCTTTAATATTATTATTCCGGGTGTAGAAATTATTACGCCGATCAGGGACTTGAAATTATCCCGTGAAGCTGAAATTGAATATTTACAATCACATGGCGTGGTTTACAGTGCCGAAAAAGCGAGATACTCAATCAATAAAGGTCTTTGGGGTACCTCAGTAGGCGGACAGGAAACGCTGACTTCCCATCAAACACTTCCTGAAGAGGCATGGCCTACCCAGGTTACTGAAACTGAAAGCCGTAAAATTGAACTGACTTTTGAAAAAGGTGAGCTTGTTGGTCTTGATGGTGAAAAATTAGATCCTGTAACTGCTATTCAGCAATTACAAGCTATTGCGCAACCTTACGGTATTGGCCGTGATATTCACGTTGGAGATACGATTATCGGGATTAAAGGGCGTGTAGGTTTTGAAGCTGCCGCACCAATGGTAATTATCAAAGCACACCACACACTGGAAAAACATACATTAACCAAATGGCAGCTGAGCTGGAAGGAGCAATTGTCTTCTTTCTATGGTAACTACCTTCATGAAGGCCAGTTCCATGATCCGATCATGCGTAATATTGAAGCTTTTCTAGCCGATACGCAGAAAATGGTTAGCGGAAAAGTATTTGTTGAATTATTGCCTTATCGTTTCCAGGTAATAGGTATCGAATCTGCACATGATCTGATGAGTAACAAATTCGGCAGCTATGGTGAAATGAATAATGCCTGGAGCGGTGAAGACGTGAAAGGATTCTCTAAAATATTTGGTAACCAGGTAATGATCTGGCATAAAGTGAACGGCAATGAAGATTAAAGCAGGAATTGTAGGAGGAGCAGGTTATACAGGTGGTGAAATGCTGCGTCTGCTCCTGAACCACGATGGCGTGGAAATTGCCTTTGTACATAGTAACAGTAATGCGGGAAATCTCATTTCTGATGTCCATACAGACCTTTTAGGGGATACAGACCTTCGCTTCAGTGCTGAACTATCCGATGCGATTGATGTTTTATTCCTGTGTGTTGGACACGGGGACGCCAAAAAATTCCTGGATGCAAATCCAATTGCTGCAGGAATTAAAATCATTGACCTGAGCCAGGATTTCAGATTACATGCTTCGGCAGGGAATAGCTGGGTATATGGTTTGCCTGAACTAAACAGGGAACGTATTCAGCAAGCTTCTTTTATTGCTAACCCAGGCTGTTTTGCGACCTGCATACAGTTAGCATTATTACCTCTTGCAGCCAGCGGACAGCTAAAAAATGATATCCACATCAACGCGACAACGGGTTCTACGGGTGCTGGACAAAGTCTTTCTGCCACATCACATTTCAGCTGGCGTAATAATAATCTTTCTGTTTATAAAGCATTCGAACATCAGCATCTGAATGAGATCGGTGAGAGTCTGCAACAGCTGGACCCGGCTTTTAAGGCCGCTATGGATTTTATTCCGCAGCGTGGTGACTTCACGAGAGGTATTCTGGCAGCTGTTTATATGGATAGTGATTTGTCCGCCGAAGAAGTGGAAAAACTTTATACCGACTATTATGCGGCGCATCCGTTTACGCATGTAAGTGTAAAAAATATTGACCTGAAACAGGTGGTTAACACCAATAAATGCCTGGTGCACGTGGAAAAACATGGTGACAAGTTATTGATCATCAGTATTATTGATAATCTGTTAAAGGGTGCAAGCGGGCAGGCTGTGCAGAATATGAATCTATTGTTTGGTTTGGAGGAAAAGCAAGGGCTACGGCTTAAAGGCTCTGCTTTTTAAGCATAGCCGCTAATTCTGAGCAATTATCCGATTATTTATTTATTCCGGGCTTTGTCCGGACCAAAACCAAAACAAGATGAACTTATTCGACGTATATCCATTAAATGATATAGAAATTGTTAAAGCCTCAGGCAGTACTGTCTGGGATGAAAAAGGTCAGGAATATCTTGATCTGTATGGCGGACACGCGGTGATCTCTATCGGACACACGCATCCGCATTATGTTAAACGTCTAACCGAGCAGCTGGCTAAGGTTGGGTTTTACAGTAATTCTGTTAAAATTCCGCTGCAGGTTCAGCTCTCCGAAAAATTGGGACAGGTTTCCGGTAAAACGGATTATCAGCTGTTTTTATGTAATTCTGGTGCCGAAGCCAATGAAAATGCTTTAAAGTTAGCATCCTTCTATAACGGCAGAAAAAAGATTGTCGCTTTTAAAGGTGCTTTCCACGGCCGTACATCACTTGCCGTTTCGGCGACTGATAACCCCAAAATAATTGCACCGGTTAATGAGACTACCAATATCGATTTTCTTCCTTTCAATGATGAAGAGGCTCTAAAGGAGTATTTTAACCAAAATGGACAAGATGTTGCTGCTGTAATTATTGAAGGAATCCAGGGTGTTGGTGGTATTCAGGAAGCCAGTAAATCTTTCCTTCAGTTAATTCGCTCACTTTGTGATCAGTATAATGCCGTTTACATTGCAGACAGCGTTCAGTGTGGTTATGGCAGAACGGGCTTGTTCTATTCGCATGATTACGCTGGTGTTCAGGCAGATATTTATACGATGGCCAAAGGGATGGGAAATGGTTTCCCGGTTGCAGGAATTTCTATTGCTCCGAAATTTAAGCCTTGGCACGGTATGCTGGGTACGACATTCGGTGGTAATCATCTGGCTTGTGCTGCAGCACTGTCTGTTCTTGAAATTATGGAGCAGGATAATCTAATGGAGAATGCTGCGGAAATCGGAGAGTATCTGATTCAGGAGCTGCGCAAAATTGAAGGTGTAAAGGAAGTAAGAGGTCGTGGACTGATGATCGGTATCGATCTGCCGGCGGAACTTTCACAGGTTAAAAAGAACCTGCTTTTTCAGCACCATATTTTTACCGGAGAGGCAAAACCTAATGTAATCAGATTATTGCCGGCATTAAACCTGAGCAAAGCACAGGCAGATCAGTTTTTAGACAAATTTAAAATCGCTATAAAAGGATGAACCAATTCACTTCAGTAAATGATGTTAAAGACATCAGCCAGTTAGTAAATGATGCGTTAACCTTAAAACAGAACCCTTATAGTCAGGAACACCTGGGGAAACATAAAACGATAGGCCTGGTTTTTCTGAACCCAAGTCTGCGTACCCGTCTGAGTACGCAGAAAGCGGCCATTAACTTAGGGATGAGTGTGATGGTTATGAATATGGATAAAGAGGGCTGGGCGCTGGAAACAGCAGATGGTGTGGTTATGAATGGCAGTACTGTTGAGCATATCCGCGAAGCGGCGGCTGTGATGGGACAATATTGTGATATCCTGGGCCTGCGTTCTTTTCCTAAACTTCAAGACCGAGACGAGGATTATAACGAAGATTTCTTTAACAAATTTATAAGCTATTGCGGAGTTCCGGTTGTGAGTCTGGAAAGTGCCACGCGGCACCCGCTGCAAAGTCTGGCCGACCTGGTTACTATTCAGGAAACCTGGAAGGGCGAAGGCAGGCCTAAGGTCGTTTTAGCCTGGGCGCCTCATGTGAAAGCGTTGCCGCAAGCAGTTCCGAATTCTTTTTCGGAATGGATGTGCCGGGCTCAGCAGGACGGGCTCGTTGATTTTACAGTTGTACAGCCTGCTGGTTACGAGTTATCGGAAGATTTCACTCCGGGAGCGACAATCAGTCATGATCTGGATGCAGCACTGGAAGGTGCCGATTACATCTATGTAAAGAATTGGTCAAGTTTTGCTGATTACGGTAAAATTCTTCCTTTCCCGGAAGGTTGGATGCTTACCGGTGATAAGCTTAAGGGGACGAACAATGCCAGGGTAATGCACTGTTTACCGGTCCGCAGAGACCTGGAGTTGAGCAGTGAGGTTCTGGATGGTCCGAACAGCCTGGTGATTCAGGAAGCGGGTAACCGTTTATGGGCTGCTCAGGCGGTTTTGAAAGGTCTGCTGGAAAACTTATCTTAGAACGATTCCCAAATAGTTTACAGCTCATGAAACAGTTAACCATTATTAAAATAGGCGGTAATATTATTGATCATTCCGAGAAACTTCATCAGTTCCTGCTGGATTTCCATGCGCTGCCAGGAGACAAGATCCTGGTGCATGGTGGTGGTAAAATTGCTTCTGAACTGGGCAAAAGCCTGGGGATTGAACCTAAAATGGTTGACGGCAGAAGAATAACCGATATTGAAACTTTAAGGGTTGTGACAATGGTCTATGCCGGGCTGATCAATAAAAATATGGTTGCGCAGCTCCAGGCAAAAAGTTGTAATGCAATTGGTCTGAGCGGCGCAGATGGTAATGTGATTTCTGCGGTGAAAAGGCCCGTCTCTACCGTTGATTATGGTTTTGTCGGGGACCTGAACGAGAACTCGGTAAATACTAAAACTTTGCAGAGTTTACTGGAAAGTGGACTGGTTCCTGTTCTTTGTGCTATTACGCATGACGGACAGACACAGCTGCTGAATACAAATGCAGATACAATCGCATCAGCGGTGGCTGTAGCCATGTCAGGTATTTATGATACCAGGCTGGTTTATTGTTTCGAAAAGAAAGGTGTGCTGCGTGATGTAGATGACGATGATTCAGTGGTAAGGCAGATCAGCAGTACTTCTTTTGAAGCTTTAAAGGCTGATGGTGTGGTTTCCGGTGGCATGATTCCTAAATTGTTTAACGCTTTTGAGGCGATCAGGAAGGGAGTCCGCGCCGTTTATATCGGACAGGCAGATGACCTTCCTTTGATTGATACAAATGGTTTCGGTACAGAATTAACAGCATAGCGTCTTATGAAACAGTTTACGGGTAAAATAGCCATACTTGGCAGCGGAAATATAGGTCTGTCACTGGCTAAAGGTCTGGTGAAAGCCGGGTATGCAAAACCGGAACAATTGATCTTAACTAGAAGAAACATTGCAAACCTTGCGGAATTTGCTGCACTGGGTTATGGCGTGGATGCCGATAACGCTGCTGCTGTGGCCGCTTCGGATATTGTGGTACTGGCGGTACTTCCCCAGCAATTGAATCAATTAATGGAACAGATTAAACCGGCTACTGTTCCTGCAAAGCAGGTCTTTATCTCGGTGGCATCGGGAGTGAGCTGTGCAGATATCCGTTCTAAATCTTATCCGGAACTGGAAGTGATCCGGGCAATGCCCAACACGGCTATTGCAATTGGTCAGTCTATGACTTGTGTGGCTACAGATAATGCTGCAGCAGAACATGTGGAGGAGGTTTGCCGGATGTTCGAAACGGTTGGTGCTGTTGTTAAAATTAATGAAGACCTGATGACTGCTGCTACAGCATTATGTGCCTGTGGTACCGCCTTCTTTCTTAGAGCTATCCGAGCGGCTTCGCAGGGTGGTGTAGAAATAGGTTTTCATGCTGACGAAGCCCTGAAAATGGCCGTGCAAACTGCAAAGGGTGCTGCAGATTTATTATTGCAGATGAAATCACATCCGGAGCAGGAAATTGATAAAGTTACTTCGCCTAAAGGGTGTACCATCGCGGGTTTAAACGAGATGGAACATAATGGATTTAGTTCCTCCCTGATCAAAGGCATCAAGCTTTCGGCTTTAAAAGCCGGGGCATTATATACCAAAGAATAATGACAATAGAAAAACTGCAAGAGGATAGTTTAGCCTTGCTGACAAAATTAATCAGCATTCCTTCCTTCAGTAAAGAAGAAGACCAGACAGCGGAAGTGATCGCACAGTTCCTTCAGGAGCGCGGGGTGCCCGTTCATCGTAAACTGAACAATGTCTGGGCCTATAATAAATTTTATGATCCGGCTAAGCCAACGGTCCTTTTAAATTCCCACCACGATACTGTTAAACCTAACTCCGGCTATACCAGGGATCCATATGCCCCGGATCTGGAAGATGGTAAATTGTACGGTCTGGGTAGTAATGACGCTGGCGGATGTCTGGTTTCACTGATAGCTACTTTCTTATATTTTTACGAGCAGGACGGTTTGAGTTATAACCTCTGCCTCGCTGCAACTTCAGAAGAAGAGATTTCGGGTAACAATGGTCTGGAATGTGTAATTCCTGATCTTGGCCCACTAGAGTTTGGCATAGTCGGTGAGCCAACCCAAATGAACCTTGCCATTGCCGAGAGGGGTTTACTGGTACTTGACTGTACTGTTACAGGCAAGGCCGGGCACGCAGCCAGAGAGGAAGGTGATAACGCGATTTATAAAGCTTTAAAAGCTATTGACTGGTTCAGGCATTACCGTTTTTCAAAGGTGTCAGAGGTATTCGGACCTTTGAAAATGTCAGTTACGATCATTAATGCGGGTTCTCAGCATAATGTAGTTCCTGCAACTTGCACATTCACTGTGGATGTCCGGGTAACGGATGCTTATACGAACGAAGAAGTCCTGAAGATAATCAGAACTAATGTGGATTGTGAAGTCACACCGCGTTCTATCCGACTAAAACCTTCGTCTATAGATAAAGGACATCCTTTTGTTGTATCTGGTATTGCGCTAGGACGGACTACTTATGGTTCCCCTACAACTTCTGATCAGGCTCTATTGAGCATCCCTTCAGTGAAAATAGGTCCTGGTGATTCGGCACGGTCACATATGGCCGACGAATATGTATACAGTGCAGAAGTCGAGGAAGGAATTTCCCTTTATATCGCGCTGCTGAAGCCTGTTATCGGGGGTAAATAGCCTTTAACCGCCGGATTATTTTTTCCGGACCTTATTATTAATCGCATCGGGACATTTATTGTATTTTTGCCCGTTCAAAACCGCGCCCGGGCGCATATTAAATTAAAGTATGAAAATCTGGCAAAAGAATATTGAAGTAAATAAAGACATTGAGAGTTTCACGGTGGGTAAAGACCGTGAACTGGATTTGGAAATGGCAGCTTTTGATGTTCTGGGCTCCCTTGCCCACGTACAGATGCTGGAAAGTATCGGTTTGCTGACAGCGGATGAACTGGTTCTGATACAAAAGGAACTGAAAAACATTTATGCGGAGATTGAGGCCGGAGATTTCCGTATTGAGGATACAGTGGAAGATGTACATTCCCAGGTGGAATGGATGCTCACTCAGCGTATCGGTGAAGCTGGTAAAAAAATTCATAGCGGCCGTTCCCGTAATGATCAGGTTCTGGTTGATCTTAAATTATTTTTCAGAGACAGAATTGAGACTACTGTACACAATACGGCTGTACTTTTTCAGCAGCTGATCGCTTTAAGCAATACGCATAAAGATAAATTACTACCAGGGTATACGCATCTGCAGATTGCAATGCCATCTTCTTTCGGCCTTTGGTTTGGCGCTTATGCAGAGAGTCTTGTGGACGATATGGAGGTGATGCTGGCTGCCTGGAAGATCTGCAATAAGAATCCTTTGGGTTCTGCTGCTGGATATGGGTCGTCTTTTCCTTTAAACAGAACGTTGACGACTGAATTGCTGGGTTTCGAGAATCTGAACTACAATGTGGTATATGCACAGATGGGCAGAGGGAAAACAGAGCGAATACTGGCTCAGGCAATGTCTTCGGTAGCAGCAAGTCTGGCTAAAATGGCTATGGATGTTTGTTTATTCATTAACCAGAATTTTGGTTTTATCCGCTTTCCGGATGAACTAACCACCGGCTCAAGCATTATGCCGCACAAAAAGAATCCCGATGTTTTTGAACTGATCCGTTCACGTTGTAATAAAATTCAGGCTCTTCCAAACGAAATTGCCATGATGACGACTAATCTGCCTTCTGGTTATCACCGGGATCTGCAGTTATTGAAGGAGAATTTGTTTCCTGCAATGGTTTCATTGAACGAATGTCTGGAAATGACTACCTACATGCTGCAACATATTGAACTCAAAGGTGATATTCTGAAAGACCCGAAATATGCTTATCTGTTTAGTGTGGAGGTCGTGAATGAACTTGCTTTAAGTGGTGTTCCTTTCCGTGAAGCTTATAAGATTGTTGGTGAGTCTATTGAAAACGGCACTTTTAAGCCCTCTGAAGAGGTTAATCATACCCACGAAGGCAGTATCGGAAACCTTTGTAATGATGCCATTGAAAAAATGATGGAGCAGATACTGGATCAGTTTAATTTTGAAAAAACAAGGTCAGCAATTCAGAAATTGCTTGCCTAACGCTAACCATTAATTATAAATAATATGAACGTATCAGTATTAGCCAACTCATTAATTGGCTCTGAGATTATTAAAATTGGCAACGAAGTCAATGATATGAAAAGCAAGGGTACTGATATTGCCAATCTGACGATTGGTGACTTCGACCCTTCTATTTTTCCAATACCGGAAGCATTGAAGGATGCTATTATTGAAGCTTATAACCAGCATCAGACGAATTATCCGCCTGCAGATGGTATTCTTGCTTTGCGTGAGACTATTGTTGAGTTATTGAAAGACAGATATAATCTTGATTTTAAATCAAACGAAATCCTGGTTTCTGGCGGTTCCCGTCCTTTGATCTATGCGACTTACCTTGCCCTGGTTGATCCGGGAGATAAAGTGATTTATCCTGCTCCTTCCTGGAATAATAACCATTACTGTCACTTATCTTCGGCGGAAGGTATCGCTGTGGAAACCACAGAAGAAACGAATTTCATGCCTACTGCTGCGGTATTAAAACCACATTTGAAAGATGCAACTTTATTGGCACTCTGCTCACCGCTGAACCCGACGGGTACGATGTTCACTAAAGATCAGCTCGAAGAGATTTGTGATATTGTTATTGAAGAGAACAAATCAAGATCGGCAGGTGAAAAGCCATTATATGTGATGTATGACCAGATCTATTCTCTGCTAACCTTTGATAAGGAACATATTAATCCGGTTAGTCTGCGTCCTGAAATGAGGGATTATACAATTTATATTGATGGTACCTCTAAGTGTCTGGCAGCAACGGGTGTACGTGTCGGCTGGGGATTTGGTCCTGCTGCGGTAATCGCGAAGATGAAAGCATTTCTTACGCATATAGGTGCCTGGGCGCCGAAAGCTGAACAGGTGGCGGTTGCCAAATACTTTAGTGATAAAGCGCAGGTAGATACTTTCCTTGCTGCATTTAAATCGCAGATCCGTTTAAGTCTTGATACAATATATGATGGTTTTCAGGAAATGAAGGCCGAAGGTTTTGCGGTAGATGCTATTGTTCCTATGGGTGCGATCTACCTGACGCTTAAGATTGATTATATTGGAAAAACTACACCTTCGGGTCAGGTGCTTAAAGATAGTGCCGATGTAAACTTCTATCTGATCAAGGAAGCTCAGGCTGCTTTGGTTCCGTTCTCTGCTTTTGGTACAGATGAAACAAAATCATGGTTCCGTGCTTCAGTAGGTGGCTGCTCTTTGAAAGGTATCCAGGAAATGATCCCAAGAATTAAAAAAGCGCTGGCTCAATTGAGTTAGTTCATGCTTCCTGTTCGGCAGGACCGGCAATAAAAAAGCGGGATTCTTTTAAAAGAATCCCGCTTTTTTGCTTTATAAGTTACTTTATATTGTTCTTAGGACTTGAATTCTGACGTTTTATGGAATTCAATATCAGGATAATCTCTTTTGGTCATATTGATCATAAAATCATTATCTGCCAGGTATACGGGGTTACCGTCCTTATCCTGTCCAATATGTTGTTGTTTACGTTTAACAAATTCTTCCAGTTTGGTTTTGTCCTTCGAGGTCACCCAATTAGAGCGCGTATAACTCAGCATACGGAAGTGTGCTTTTGCACCATATTCGTGTTCCAGACGGAAAGCGATTACTTCAAACTGCAGGTCACCAACGGCACCTATTATTTTTCTGTTACCCGGCTGCGCAATAAATAATTGTGCAACGCCTTCTTCTGTCAACTGCTGGATGCCTTTCTCGAGTTGTTTTGTGCGTAAAGGATCTTTGTTCTCGACTTCTTTAAAGATTTCAGGAGAGAAGCTTGGAATACCTTTAAACTGTAATTGTTCGCCTTCAGTCAACGTATCTCCAATTTTGAAGTTTCCACTGTCATATAGGCCAACTACGTCTCCGGGCCATGCTTCTTCAACGATACTCTTCTCGTTGGCCATGAAGTCCATCGGGTTCGAAAACTTAAGCTTTTTACCTTGACGGGTGTGGTAATAGAATTTATTTCTTTCAAACTTACCGGAACAAACTCTCAGGAAAGCGATTCGGTCACGGTGTTTAGGGTCTAGATTGGCGTGAATTTTAAATACAAATCCAGAGAAGTTTTTCTCTTCAACCAATACTTCACGCTGCTCTGCTTCACGGCTCCTTGGACTTGGCGCAATATTGATAAATGTATCCAGTAATTCTTTAATTCCGAAGTTATTGATTGCACTTCCAAAGAACACTGGTGCAAGCAGCCCGTCTGTATATAGTTGAGGATCAAGTGTACCATATACACCGTCTACCAGCTCCAGATCGCCTTTAAGGCCATCCAGTTCTTTCGGTTTCAGGAAATTATGGAGGTTTTCATCATCCAGGTCATTCACCTCAATTACCGGATCTGCAATCTTGGTCTTGTCCGGCTCAAATAAGTTCAGGTGTTTATTATAAATGGAATAAACGCCTTTAAATGTATGGCCTTGTCCAATAGGCCATGAGAGCGGGCAAAGGCTGATATTAAGTTTCTTTTCTATCTCATCAAGCAGATCAAATGCATCTTTACCTTCCCGGTCCATCTTATTTACAAAGATAATTACCGGGGTATTCCGCATACGGCAGACGCCCATCAATTTTTCAGTCTGCTCTTCGACACCTTTCACGCAGTCTACAACGAGAATAACACTATCTACAGCAGACAGGGTGCGGTAGGTGTCTTCAGCGAAGTCCTTGTGACCTGGTGTATCCAGAATGTTAATGCGTTTGCCTTTATACTCAAAGCCCATAACAGACGTGGCAACTGAGATTCCACGTTGTTTTTCAATCTCCATAAAATCTGAAGTACTGCTTTGATTGGCTTTATTCCGTTTTACCGCCCCGGCAGTGTTGATGGCTCCTCCAAAGAGAAGAAACTTCTCGGTTAAAGTGGTTTTCCCTGCATCGGGGTGACTGATAATGGCAAATGTTTTACGTTTTTCTATTTCGGGGTGGATCATATGGGATTAAGCAAATAGCTTGATGAAGCTGCAAAGATAATTATAATATATAAAATAAAAACCGGCCCCTTTGGAAGGCCGGTTTTCTGTGTACTGAAAGGTGCGTTAATGTTTAAATGCTTAGTTGCCTCTTCCACCGCGGTTACCAGATCTGCTGCCAGATTCGGATCTCTGATTACTGCTTTCGGCACTTCTGGCTCTACTTTGCTCCTGAGACTGGCGTTGTTGTTGTGCCTGAGCTTCACGTTGCTGTGCTGCCTGTTGTCTTTGTTGATCCTGAGCCTGGCGTTGTTGCTGTTGCTGTTGCTGTTGCCTTTGTTGGTCCTGAGCCTGACGTTGTTGCTGTTGCTGTTGTCTTTGTTGGTCTTGAGCTTGACGTTGTTGCTGCACCTGAGCTTCACGCTGCTGCTGAGACCGTTGCTCTCTTTGTTGTCTCTGCTGATCCTGTTGCTGTGCCTGGGCTTCACGTTGCTGCTGAGACCGTTGATCTCTTTGCTGGCTTTGAACGTCACGTTGCTGCTGCGATCTCTGGTCTCTCTGCTGTATAGCTTGCTGTTGTTGTTCAGTACGTTGTGACTGCCGATTTTGCTCTTGCCCGGCATTGCGCGGATTAACATCAGAACGGGAGGGTCTAGCATTATTTTCTACAACGGTTCCGCTATTCCTGCTATTTGTAGAACCCTGACGGTTAACAGTACCTTGTCTGTCTGGTCTATTATTGTTATCTCCTCTGGAATTTGGATTGGACCTATCATTTGCATTACCTCTTCTATTATCGGCTGCTACAGAACTGCTTCCTCTGGTTCCTGGATTGTAAATGTTTAACCTGTTATTTGAAATATTCGTTCTGCCTGGCGTATTCGACCTGGAAACCTGATAAACTCTGACATCTCTATTCGTAACCCTACGGATTTCAGATGCTCTTGGACCAGTGTAATATGTACGTCTGTCTCTTCCGTAAGTATAATTTATAATTTTTGTACGGTTATAAATATTAATATTCACACCGCCGTAACGGGGATAATAATTGCTGTAGATATTACGCTGCGGAATAAAAACCCACCATGCGCTAGGCATATTGTATCCTCCGCCTCCAATGCTAATATTTATACCAGGGCCTAAAGGTGCCCAGCCGTAATATCCGCCACCACTTCTCCAGCTTACCCAGGCTGGGCCCCAAACTGTATCCGGAATCCATAACCATTGGCTATAACTATTTAGTACCCAACGACCGTAGTGAAACGGAGCCCAACCCCAGTCATAGTCAGATACCCAAGTGTTACCGTATTCAGTCATCGCCCAACGGCCATTACTGTAATAAGGCCTGAAATCACGTTGGTCGACATCTGGTCTCCAGACTCTACCGTACTGTGGATCATTCATCCAGGTTCCGTATGGTGAAAGTTCATCATAAAACGAATCCATGGAAATATCATCGTATTGCGCCATCGCCTTTTGAGGCGGCCCGCTGAACAGGAGCACTAGCCCCAGTATTATAGCTGGCAATTTGATTAGTTGTTTCATTTGTGTGTGTGTTAAAACCTAAACTAATTGATATGTGTTATCTCTTTGAGTAGTAAATAGTTCAAAAGTTTAAGTCATATTTACGAATTATATATTTTATTTTCTTTTAAAATGCAAATTTTGTTTTGCGCAAGACGGGTTTCTTCTGTTTTTCGTACAAGTCGCAATGTATTTGTATGCATCAGATGGATTTATTTTCAGTTCCAGACAACCGTTAATCAATATTTCATGCCGGTTTTTTCTCTTTATGGCGATTAATTCTTTTCCTTTGTATCAGATTGCCTGTCTGTTATCATAATGATGATTTTTCTATACACATTACATAAAACATACCAATTTTAATTGATTATTCTTTTGTAGAAGATTTGGGCAGGTAAACATTATAACAAATAAATACTAATGAAAAAAGGCACTCTTTATCTTATCCCTGTACCATTGGCTGAAAACGCATCGGCCAAGTCATTTACTCCATTTCTAGTTGATACTATCAATGCAATTCCAACATATATCGTTGAAAATGAAAAGACTGCCAGAAAATTTCTGAAAGAAGCGGGAATTAAAATTCCTCAGAGTGAGTTGACAATTCACGATTATGGTAAGCATAAAAGGAATGACTCAATGGTTCCATATTTCAAGGAACTAATGACCGGCAAAGATGTGGGGCTAATGAGTGAGGCTGGTTGCCCCGGTATTGCCGATCCTGGTGCTGAAATAGTTTCCGAAGCCCATAAAAGAGGTATTAAAGTCGTTCCTCTAGTGGGGCCCAATTCTTTATTAATGGCATTGATGGCCTCTGGATTTAATGGGCAGAGTTTTGTTTTCCACGGCTATCTCCCAATTGATAAGGTAGAACGGGTTAAGAAAATAAAAGAGCTGGAGAAAACTGCGGAGAAGGAAAAACAAACTCAGCTTTTCATTGAAACCCCATTCCGAAATAATCACCTATACGAAGATATTATCAAAAATACCGCTGCTCAAACGTTGCTGTGCGTTGCCAGTAATATTACCGGTGAAGATGAATTTATTAGAACACAGAGCATCGGACAATGGCGTCAGGAAAAAATAGATCTGCATAAAAAACCGACGATATTCCTAATCTACCGCTAGATTAGCGATACATGTTTTTACTATCCATAAATGCAATTACACTGTCTGGAACCAGGAATTCAATATTCTTGTTGTCCTTTAAAGCTTGTCTTATAAAGGTAGAGGAGATGTCCATCTGCGGGGTATCAGTCAGTGTAATTGACGGATGGTCTTTCCATTCTTCAATTACTGCGCCCGGTCTGGGGTAAACGTAAATCTTATAATTTTTCAGCAAAACTTCATAATTCTTCCATTTGCTTAATGAAGATAGGTTGTCTGCTCCCATAATAAGTACAAATTCCCTGGTTGGGTGCTTCTCTTGTAAGTAAGCCAGTGTATCGACTGTATAGGACGGCTGAGGGAGACTAAATTCAATATTACTTACCTGAAGACCTTCTGAAAACTCGGTGGCGAGCCTGGCCATTTCCAAACGATCGTACATGTTCCCCAATCCCTTTTTGTTCTTTAACGGATTATGAGGGGAGACGACCAGCCAAACTTCGTCAAGGTCAGTAAAATGGGCCATGTGTCCGGCAATTACCAGGTGACCCATATGAATGGGATTGAAAGAACCGAAGAACAGACCCGTTTTAGACATATTTATTACTTTGTGCCAATAAAAGCCGAAATTAATTTTTCTGCTTCGAGGCAGGCAGTTTCCAGGTCAAAGTTTTTAAGAATGACATCAAATTTATCTGCATATTCCAGTTCTTTCTCCGCCTTAACAAACCGCTCCTGCAGTTTTTCAGCGCTGTCTGTCCCTCGTCCGCTTAGTCTCGATTTCAGGACTTCAAGTGATGGCGGCTGAACAAAAATTGCCAATGCGTCTTTTTCATATTTACGCTTTAAGCGGAGTCCACCTTCTACGTCAATATCAAAAATCACATGTTTACCATCATTCCAGATTCTTTCTATCTCAGAGCGCAGAGTACCGTAGAATGTGCCATTATAGACCTCTTCGAACTCTACAAATTCCTGGTGTGCAACCTTGTGTAGAAAGGCCTCTTTAGAAATAAAGTAATAATCTTTTTCGTGCTGCTCATCACCGCGTGATTCACGTGTTGTGGCAGAAATGGAGAAACACAGGTTAGGGAATTTCTTTAGTAAATGTTTAACTATAGTCGTTTTTCCTGCACCTGACGGAGCCGAAAATATAATGAGTTTGCCTTGTATCATTTGATATGTGATATATTCTCTAATTCAGGTTAACTGATCAGAGAATGCATTTTATTGTTTCTTAAATAACGTTTAACAGCTGTTCTTTGATCTTTTCCAATTCCTCTTTCATACCCACAACCAGCTGCTGTATCTGCGCGTCATTTGCTTTGGCACCCATAGTATTGATCTCTCTGCCAATTTCTTGTGATATAAAACCAAGTTTCTTGCCATTTGCATCTTTACTTTTCAGCGTTTCAATAAAATAATTGCAGTGACTCTGTAATCTGATTTTTTCTTCAGTAATATCAAGTTTATCGATATAATAGATCAGTTCCTGTTCTAATCTGTTCTGATCCACATTAATTTTTCCAGCATGCTCTTCAAGAAATTGGTTCAAACGTGCACGGATCTGAGGAATTCTAAGTGGAGCCAGCTCTTCAACTTGTCTGAAAAAACTTAAAATGTTCTGGATGCGAAGTTCCAGATCTTCTTTCAACACAGCACCTTCTGTCTCCCGGAACTGATTGAAACTTTTTAAAGCAGCCTGAAATGTGGTTTGCAAAACATCCCATTCTCCTTCATTAACGACTTCTTCTGTGTAGCTGATAACATCTGGGAAACTCAACACCGCCTGTAGCAGATTATTTGAATTTGCTCCTAAATCGACATTAATAGCCTCTAGCTGCTTATAATATTTACTTAGCAGGGCAGCATTAATAGTTGCACCTTTCAGGTTTTCTTCGCTGCGCTCAATACTAATCGAAACATTTACTTTTCCACGTTCTATGTCTTTACTGCAGATATTACGAAGCAGAAGTTCTTTGTCCGCAAATGCCCTTGGTAATTTTAAGTTGAGTTCCAGGAACTTACTGTTGAGGGACTTAATCTCTACGGCAAATTTGGTATTATCCTGATCTGTAGAGGCCAGACCGAAGCCTGTCATTGATTTTATCATGTGCAAAGATATAATTTATTGTTAAAATGCTTGTTCTGTCCGGGTAATATTGACAGTTTACCGCATAGACCTGGGGCATTTTAACATAATTTAGCATATAGATTGCTATACAATCATTAAATTTACGTCAAATATTATCTAATGGGAGCGAGAGTTTATAAATACTTTTTGATGATCATCCTGCTGTTCTCGGCAGCCGGACTGAAAGCACAAGATGAGTTCTCGTTAAACGGAGTTGTCATGGTTAGCGGTGCGTCTACGCGGATTGCACTAGCCGAAATTACCAATCAGCGGACTGGTTATACTGTTGGAAGTAATGATATGGGACTTTTTAGAATTAAAGCGCTCAACGGTGATACACTAGTCGTAGTTAAAAGAGATTTCAGGGACAGAAAAGTAGTTGTTGTATCCAGTAAAGATATGGTTATTACTCTTAACAGGGAGTCTACGACCTTGAGTGAGGTGAACATCAGGGGCAAGTCTAAAAAGATGGAGTTGGATGAAATTAAACAGGAATTTCGTAATAAAGGTTCATTCTATCAGGGTAAGCCACCAGTGTTGTCTTATTTCTTTAAACCGTTGACAGCACTTTATGAGCTATTCGGTAAAACGCCTAAAAATGCGAGAAGGTTTGGGAAATATTATGCAACCGAAATGCAGCAGACCCAGGTTGATGGTTTTTTTAATGAGTCTTTGATCCGTAATAATACTGATTTAGAAGGGGCAGAGCTGGAGAAATTTATGCTGAACTACCGTCCCGATTATGAAAAATCCAAGCATTGGACTTCTTATGACGCGGTTAAGTATATCAGAGATTCTTATCAGCAATATACCGACACTTTGAAGAAGAAGTAGTTTAGATATCAAGCGCTGCACAGGCTTTTTCAGCAGCCTGTTTTTCGGCATTTTTCTTATTATAATCTCGTCCGATTCCAAAACTC
This sequence comes from Pedobacter antarcticus, assembly GCF_900112985.1. GTDB lineage: Bacteria > Bacteroidota > Bacteroidia > Sphingobacteriales > Sphingobacteriaceae > Pedobacter > Pedobacter antarcticus. The sequence continues at coordinate 34,742 of NZ_FONS01000002.1, read as the reverse complement.
TCGCCATCAATCATTGCCTGTATTGTAAATAGTTTGGGGCTTTCACCTTCACTGTTTTCTGCAATTTCAAAAGTTATATCCTTTGCATGCCGCTGGCACCATTCGATCAGTTTACTTTTGAAATTTGTCTCAGTTTGCTCCAGTGTATGGATGTCAATATAAGGCTTAACGATTCTTTTAAGCAGTAATTCTTTAGTGAAATTATAGCCTTTGTCCAGGTAAACTGCTCCAATCAGTGCCTCAAAAGCATCACCAAGCATTGAGTGATGTTTGGTCTGCATGTTAACCATGCGCTGGTCAAAAACAATCAGTTGATCAAAGCCCATCTTTCTGGCAAGCTGATTAAGGTTCGCCCTGTTGACGATTTTAGAGCGCATCTCAGTAAGAAAACCCTCTTCCTTATACGGATAATGCTTAAAGAGGAGCTCTGCAATCACCGAGCCTAATATTGCATCACCAAGGAATTCTAAACGCTCATTACTGCTTCGGCTACCGTTCTTTAGAACTTTAGCTACAGACCTGTGCCTGAATGCCATTTTATACAAAGTGGTATTTCCCGGCACAAAGCCCAGCATGTTTTTCAGCTTCTTTACAAAATCCTTATCAGGAGATAAATAAAGCTTATAGAGGTCGAATAGGGGCATTAAATTCTATTGGATTGTGGCATGATTACTCCTCGTATTTTTTAAAAATAACCGAGGCATTGTGTCCGCCAAAACCGAAAGTATTACTCAGCGCCGCACGAACTTCGCGTTTTTGCGGCGTATTGAATGTGAAATTCAGTTTCGGATCAAAATCAGGATCGTCTGTGAAGTGATTAATTGTTGGCGGAATGATGTCGTATTTTACAGCTAGAATGGCAGCAATCGCTTCAACAGCTCCGGCTGCACCTAAAAGGTGACCGGTCATTGATTTGGTCGAACTGATATTCAATTTGTAAGCATCTTCACCAAAAAGGTCAACAATTGCTTTAGTTTCACTGATGTCACCTAATGGAGTAGAGGTTCCGTGGACATTGATGTAATCAATATCAGAGGTTTTCATACCTGCATCTTTCAACGCATTGGTCATAACCATCTTAGCGCCAAGTCCCTGGGGATGTGGGGCGGTGATATGATTTGCATCGGCGCTCATTCCTCCGCCTACTAATTCAGCGTAGATTTTGGCACCGCGTGCTTTCGCATGTTCCAGCTCTTCCAGAATAATTGTTCCGGCACCTTCGCCTGCTACGAAACCATCCCTGTCCTTATCAAAAGGGCGGGAAGCCGTAGATGGGTCATCATTTCTGGTTGAAAGGGCATGCATCGCATTGAATCCACCGATTCCGGCCTCATTAATTATTGCTTCGGATCCTCCGCTTATAATAATATCTGCCATATCCAGGCGAATATAATTGTAAGCGTCAATCATTGCATTAGTTGATGATGCACAGGCAGATACAGTTGCGAAATTCGGACCGCGCAATCCATACTTAATAGAAATATGACCTGTGACAATGTCAATGATCATTTTCGGGATAAAGAAAGGATTAATGCGGGGAGTGCCGTCACCGGCATAATAATTTCTCATTTCATCCAGAAAGGTCTTAATACCACCAATTCCGGAGCCCCAGATTACACCAATACGGTTTGTATCCAGTTTTGAGAAATCAAATCCGCCGTCTTTGACGGCTTCATCAGTAGAAACGATAGCATACTGAACAAATGGATCTAATTTGCGGGCTTCTTTTTTTTCCAGAAAGTCTTCTACCCGGAAGTTTTTAAGCTCACATGCGAATTTTGTCTTGAATTTTTCTGTATCAAAACTTGTAATAGGCGCAGCGCCGCTCACACCTTTTAACAAATTCTCCCAGAATTCCGGGAGTGTATTGCCAATTGGAGTGAGCGCACCAATACCTGTAACGACTACTCTTTTTAATTCCATTTATACGGATTATACGGAGACCGTATGTTCTACTTTACGTTTTTCTCAAGGTAAGCAATTGCTTGACCAACAGTACCGATAGTCTCTGCTTGGTCATCAGGAATAGCTACATTGAATTCTTTTTCGAATTCCATGATAAGTTCTACAGTATCCAAAGAATCTGCACCTAGGTCATTAGTGAAAGAAGCTTCTGGTGTAACCTCGCTCTCATCCACTCCTAATTTTTCAACGATAATAGCCTTAACTCTTGAAGCAATATCAGACATAATGTTATAATTTAATGGGTTAAATAATTCAGTGCAAAGAAAAATAAATTCTAACACATTTCAAATGTTTTTATTTCTCTATCAATTTTAATGTTTTTATTTCAAACAGTAAAGCAAAATTAGTTTTATAATTTCGTATCCTCAAATAATCTTATCCATCTGCTTTGAACAAAACCTATTTAAAATTATCGCTGGACCTGGATTTCATCTTAATCGCGATTACAGCGTCCCTGAAGGACTATGTGCTATGCCATCAGATCAATACCAGACTTCATCTTGATTTTGAAAAAATAGAAGATCATGAGGTTTTTTTTAACGTAGATGAACCTGCCAGGGCCTACTCGAAATATTATTTTTATATTGAAGAGGGTGATAATACTTTTTTTGTCGTGGCAAATAGAAACAGGGAAGGATTTTTAATTCCTGAGATGAATAAGGTTGATTATTTCATGGTCATTCAAGGCTATATGGACAAAGAAGATCTGAATTCTATTCTCTCTGGACTAAATAAACTGCCTGATATTCAGGTTGCTGCGCAGATTGATCCGCTAAAACTAAAGTCTCATGAGAATTTGGTCATATAAATTTTATATGTAAGGTGTATTAAATACACTATATTTGATTCTGACAGCATTCGTTAAATAACAAAATTAACCAGACAAACATTGGTTTTTAAAGCGAAAAACCTTATTTAGTTTGTCAGTAACCAATAAAGTAACTCAAGATGAAACCCTTTCATTCCAGAACAAAAATTGTAGCCACGCTAGGCCCTGCTTCGGCAAAACCAGATGTTTTATACAGCATGTTTAATGCAGGACTAGATGTTTGCAGATTAAATTTTTCACATGGTTCTCAGGCAGATCACCAGGAAGTCCTGGATACGATCCGCTCAATTAATAAAAAATATAACTATAACGTTGGTATTCTTGCCGATTTGCAAGGGCCTAAAATCCGTATTGGAATCGTAAAAGATGGTGGTATTCACCTGGTTAACGGTAGCCGTACCGTTATTACTACGAAAGAATGCATCGGTAATGAAGAGCGTATCTACATCACTTATACAAGCTTCCCTAAAGACGTTAAAGCAGGCGAAATCATCCTTTTAGATGATGGTAAACTGCAAATGAAGGTTATTGAAACCAACCTTGAAGACGAAGTTATTTGTGAAGTGGTACATGGTGGTATTCTGACATCAAGAAAAGGAGTCAACCTGCCAAACACCAAAGTATCTATTCCTTCACTTACTCCTGAAGACAGAAAAAACCTTGAATTCGTTCTAGAAAATGATGTTGACTGGATCGGTTTATCATTTGTGAGAAATGCTGCAGATATAACTGAGCTGAAAGATATTATCAAAGCAAGAGGTAAAGGAGCAAGGGTTATCGCTAAAATCGAGAAACCAGAGGCTATTGCTAATATTGATGAAATTATAGCAGTTTCTGACGGAATCATGGTTGCACGTGGAGACCTTGGTGTTGAAATGCCGATGGAAGAAGTTCCTTTATTGCAAAAAATGATCGTTCAGAAATGTATTGCTGCTTCAAAACCGGTAATTATTGCAACACAGATGCTGGAAAGCATGATCACTACCCCAAGACCAACACGTGCAGAAGTGAATGACGTGGCTAACTCGGTACTTGACGGAGCTGACGCTGTGATGCTAAGTGGCGAAACATCAGTTGGTGAGTTTCCACTGATTGTTATCGAAACTATGCAGAAGATCATCCAGAATATCGAGCAAAACAACTATCCGTTCAACGTAGAGAAATTCCTTAAACCGAAATCAGCTACATTCCTTAGTGATGCTGTTTGCGACTCTGCTTGTTTCCTTGCTAAACAAACCAGCGCTGTCGGTATTGTCTCGATGACCGTGAGCGGTTATACTGCTTTCGAAATTTCAAGTCACCGTCCGGAAGCACTTACTTATATTTTCACAAATAATCTTCAATTACTAAATACTTTAAGTTTAGTTTGGGGCGTACGTGCTTTTTATTATGACAAATTTGAGAGTACAGATGAGACTATCCTGGATGTTAATGAACTGCTTGTCAAGATGAAGCTTGTTAAGAAAGGCGACGTATTGATTAATACTGCTGCTGTTCCAATGGAAAAACAAGGCAAGACGAATATGGTTAAAGTAACAGTTCTTGATTAATTTGTTTTAAGAGTCAAAAAAAATGCTACTTTTGCACTCCTCCAAGGAGAGGTGTCCGAGTGGTTGAAGGAGCACGCCTGGAAAGTGTGTATACCTCAAAAGGGTATCGAGGGTTCGAATCCCTCTCTCTCCGCAACAAAAAAACCTTGCAATCATTGATTTGCAAGGTTTTTTTTTGACCTTTTCGCTGATTTCTAGTAATCGGATTACGTTGGGTTGATGAAATACCATCTCTAATTAGGCAATTTATTATATTAGGAATCTAGATTCTTAAGATTAAAATTCAATGATAAGAAACGCCATTTTAATAACTGTATTTTTTTTATTCGCACAAAATGTACTGGGGCAAAAGCAGAGTACCCTCCACGACAGTATTTCCGTTTTTTTTGATGAAATTAAAAGAGCTTCAGAGAAGAGCACCGGACTTTGGGATAAAGGTTTATACGGACCTATGATTTTAATTGACCCCCAGACCAGGGAACTTTTTGCAAACGAATCTGATACTACAGGTATATTAAAGCTTAACGGGAATATTTATTCCGGAGTTTTGCCTGGTAATATCAATATTGCTAATACAGCTATAAACTGGAATGGGAAGAGGTGGGCTATGATTATGCTCCCCCTTCCTCAAAACAAGCAAGACAGGATTAATTTACTAGCCCATGAGTCATTTCACCGTATCCAACCATCCCTGGGCTTTACACTCAGTAACGTTGAGAATAATCACCTTGATCAAAAAGACGGAAGAGTTTATCTGCGTTTAGAATTGGAAGCACTGAAGAAAGCAATCGAATCCTCTTCAGAAAAAGAATTACAGCAGCATCTGACAAATGCCCTGACCTTTAGGAAATACCGGCATGCACTCTATAGTAAATCAGATTTTACTGAAAATATATTGGAATTAAATGAAGGAATTGCAGAATTTACTGGAGTTATAGTTAGTGGTAGAAACAAAGCACAGACAACAACATTTTTTTTGAATGGGATAGATGGCTTTTTTAGAAACCCCACATTCGTTCGTTCATTTGCCTATTATACTACTCCTGTTTATTTTTATCTACTGTATAATAAAAACAAAGCAAGGGCTAAAAAAATCACGGCAGAAACTGATTTAACTGCCTATCTTATTAGGGCATTTAATGTCAACATCCCGACAGACTTAAAAACAACGGTCGAAAACATATCCATTAATTATAATGGAGAAGTAATAATTGAGCAGGAAAAAGAAAGAGAAGAAAAAACTAGACAGCTCATCGCCGAATATCGATTGAAATTTATTGATCAACCTCATTTTGAGATAAAATTCGAGAAAATGAATGTTTCGTTCGATCCGAGGAATATTATTCCGATAGAAGATAAAGGAACGGTTTACCCGAATATCAGGGTTACAGATTTATGGGGTATTTTGACAGTTGAAAATGGCGCATTGATGAGCTCAAATTGGGATAAAATTTCAATTTCAAATCCTGCCAGAACAGAAGATAAAAAAATATTTGGTGATGGCTGGATACTTGAATTGACTGATGGCTATACAATAGAGAAGGACGGGGCAAGTGGAAACTATAAGTTGAAGCGGATTGACAGATAATATAAAGGTGATTTTTATATTATTTGATTAAACCCAATTGAAAGGACATCCGGATTAATACGGCGACATTTTTGGCTTTAAACTTTTGAAGCAGGTTTCTCCGGTGCATTTCAATAGTTAACGGACTTACACAAAGCCTATCGGCGATAACAGTTGACGTCTCCCCGGCAGCAATAAGCTTCAGGACCTCTAGCTCTCTTCGTGTCAGCTTTGGCACAGGCCCTTGTTCGTAAACAGCCGGTTGAGTAATGATTTCTTCAATACCAGTACTAAAACTCAGCTGACCATTCATAACCTGTGTAATACTTGAAATCAGCTCTTCTGACGAAGCATTTTTCAGCAAGTAACCATTTGCCCCATTCTGCAGCATCTGCATGATCAAGCTACGCTCGTTATGGTTCGTCAAGGCAATTACCCTTGTAGCTGGTGCCATTGTTTTTATTTCTCTGCAGATATCCATTCCATTACAGTCCGGCAGGCTGATATCCAGAATGACGACATCGACCTCCTGGCCTAGCAAAAAAGCGATTACATCCTGTCCTTTGGTGAAACTTGCCAGGACATTTAGTTGTTCATGAGAGCTTAGCAGTGCTTTCAGGCCTTGAATAATCAGAGGATGATCATCTACGATCACCAGGTTAACTTGTTTTGCAAACATCCAGTTCTATATTTATTATTGTTCCTTCATTAGGTTTGGAGCTCAGATCGAGTTTTCCATTCAAATACTCCACGCGGGCTTTGATATTTTCCAGGCCCATTCCCGCAGTTGCTATTTTCTGATCAGTGTCAAAGCCTTTTCCATCATCTTCGGCGGTGATCAGGAAGATGTTCTCATTCTGACTGCACTGGAGCATAATTGTCGAGGCCGATGCGTGGCGTACCGCGTTGGCCAGAATTTCCTGGATAATGCGGTAGATCATAATTTGGTTTTTTTCCGGTAGATCCGTCTTTATTCCAAAAGGCTGAAATTCAATCTTTAGTATTGGGGTAGAATATGACATGCACAGGTCAAGAATCGCTTGCTCCAGACCGAATTTGATCAGCGTTTCCGGCATCATATTTTTTGCGACGCGTCGCAATTCGCTTAATGAAGAGTCAAGCTGTCCCATTATTGCCATTTCCGTTTCTGAAGTCTGAGGTCCGTTTTTCTGAAACAAGGCCGACAGGTGAAGTCTGACTCCGGCAAGCAGGCCACCTAACCCATCATGTAAATCTCTGGCCATTCGTTTGCGTTCGCGTTCTTCACCTTCAATGAGGGCAGAACCTACTTGCAGCTGTTTCTGCTGGGCCAGCTCTTTGAGCTGCTGCTTATAACTTATTTTTTCCTGTCTTGCCAGGCGACGGCTTTTTTGATAATTAAGTAGGACTAGAAATAAAAGGAGAAGAAAAAATAGTACTGCAACGGCCAGGAGCCAGCTCATTAATCTGTTATTTGCCGCACTAAATTCTGCTTTGGCTTTTTGGGATTTTAGCATTGAGATATTATGAAGGTTTTCCTGATTACGGAATCGGATTTCCATCTCATAAATTTCTTTTTTGATATTACTTTCTGAGATGCTGTCGTTCAGCCTGCTGTATTGCTCCATCCAGAAATAAGCATTTGGGAATTGTTTGTCTGCAGCATAGACCTGGGCTATAGTTTTATAGGCATTCCGTCGGACATTAGAAAGCGACTGAAACATTTCATCCTGCTGCAATTCATAGAATACTTTTTCAGCGGCTCTGTAATTCTTCAGTTTGCTGAAAGATTCCAGCTTTTCCAATAACAATCCATGATTCATATATTCGGTATGCAGTTCTGAAGCTAGAGATAATCCTTTATCGGCGCTTATCAGTGCTTTTTTATAAGCAGAAGTCTTATTCAGATACATGCTCTCTGCAGCATAAAAATGCGAATTAATAGGTGATTTAGGGAATTGGACGAGACGCTTGCGCGCTTCATCAAGCATTGCGGCAGCCTGTTTGTACTCTTTAAGCAGGCATAAAGTTGAAGATGCGTCAACGTATACTGCCGCTACCCGGCTGGAGTTACTCTTCACTTTTTTCAGGCCGTCGATTGCCATGGAAAAATAAGCTTTGGATTGCTTATTCTGCCCGATATTGGATAACAGTGTGGCGAGATCAGCATACATAAAATATAAGAGAATATCGCCTTTGCCTTTTTTTGTCAGGGGTATTGATTTGGAAATTATTGTATTTACTGCTTCGGTCTGTTTGTCGTTAAGCTGGAGTACCGATGCATAGTTCAACCAGATTTTAGATCTGAACAAGTAGGCTTCATCGGTAGTAAACTTAGCGAGCAGACTATCTGCTTTTTTATATAAGATAAGGCCGCGTTCGTCGTCGTCCGGAAGAAATGCGGCTTCGTAAAAAGGCACGCCTGCTAAAAGAAAGGGATGTGCCTTTGCCAGTTTATTAGCTTCTTTTAAGTAGATCCTCGCTTGTTTTACATCAGTTTTGGAGAAAAATCCTGAGATGAAATAGTTAGCAAGTGCCCGGCTGCTATCCCCCATATTCTTGTTTTGCGCCACTTTCCTCAAGCTATCTAAATACCGGTTTTCTTCGATGGGAATTTGCCCGATTGCGAACAAAGGGAATAAGATTAAAAGCCCTAGCAGTCTAATCATCCAGGTAAAATAATAATTAATCAGAATAATGGAGAAAAATCCCCAAAAATACTGGAAAACCAGTATATATTTTATCTCAAATACACGTATTGCAGCAACTGGTAATTCCCGATAATTTTGCCGTTAGTTATATTAAGTATTAACTCATTTAAATCAAACCAACCTATGAAAAAGTTAAAACAAAAGATCCAGTGGTTAAAATTTATAGCGGCACCATGTCTGTTACTCCTTGTGTTGTCGAGCTCATGCTCTAAAGACAAAGACAACAACCCGCAAGGTGGCAATTCTTATCCAAAAGAGGTGGAGGTAGAATATCGTCTAACTTCTGTACGTGGAATAACTTCCGGAGATGTAATTTATCACAATTCAACAGGAGGAAATACGCTGGTAGATAAAGTTACCCTTCCGTACTCTGTGAAATTTAAAAGAACGGTGAACTTTACCGACAACCTAGCAATCAGTATAAATGCTTTAGGTTCCGGAGAAGTGAAAGCCGAAATCCTGGTAGATGGTAAAGTTGTAACCACCCAAAATTATGCGGGTACGTCCGTCATTACCGGAGCTGCCATATATATTTTCCAATAAAATTTAAATTTGGTAATCAGAACCTGTGTCTTAACCTAAAGGCACAGGTTTTTTTATGAGCTAAACAAGCCTGAGTAGGAACCCTAACGCAACACATTGTTGCTAAGTTCCACACTTTTTTATGCTATTTTTCGCCAAATAGCTTGTTTTTGGCCTTAAAACGGCACGGCATAATAGTTGGACTATGGCAAAATATAAAAAAATTTATATGCCATTCCAAATGATGAATATAACAGACGACAGAACGAGATTAATAGATGCATCGGAGTCAGTAGCTACATTAAATGTACAGGAAAAATTGGTTCGGGACAAGAGTATCATTAGTCAAATCAAAAAAGCAACTTTAACACCCTTGAATTATACAATTCTGATTAGTGCATTTTTAATGTTACTGGGGGGTGCTTTCTTAGTTTATAAGTTACAGCCACAATTTGAGCAGATCCATTTAGCAAGAATGGAAACGATGTGGGGAACTGCACTGATAATTACCGGTATCGTGTTGCTTTCCGTACAAGTTTCCTTTATACTTTATATGGTCTTCCTTTATCTGCGTTATAAACCAGTTAAATCTGTTACGGATGACAAGCTTCCTTCGGTTACTGTTATTGTGCCGGCTTATAATGAAGGAAAATTAGTTTGGGAAACACTACTTAGTCTGGCTGCGAGTGATTATCCAGAGCAGAAGATTCAAATTATCTCTATAGATGATGGTAGCCAGGACGATACATGGTACTGGATGAAAAAAGCGAAAGCTCATTTAGGAGACCGCCTTTCGATTTACCAACAACCTAAGAATATGGGAAAAAGACACGCTTTACACCGTGGCTTTAAAATGGCAGCAGGCGATGTTTTTGTTACTGTAGACAGCGATTCGATTGTTAAAAAAGATACTATGCGTAATCTGGTTAGTCCGTTTGTGACCAATGAAAGATGTGGCGCAGTGGCAGGAAACGTTCGTGTGCTGAATGATAAATCAGCTATGATTCCAAGAATGCTGAATGTAAGTTTTGTTTTCAGTTTTGAGTTTGTACGCTCCGCGCAAAGTGCAATTGGAAGTGTTTTTTGTACACCAGGCGCCTTGGCAGCTTATAAAAAAGATGCAGTTTTAGCTTGTTTAGAAGAGTGGATGAATCAGACATTTATGGGAAAACCGACCGACATTGGTGAAGATCGTGCAATGACCAATATGATTCTGAAACAAGGTTACCATGTTTTATTCCAGAGAAATGCATTAGTATTAACTAATATTCCTGAAAAATATAAAAGCTTGTATAAAATGTTTATCAGATGGGAACGAAGCAATGTTCGCGAGAATATTATGATGAGCAAATTTGCTTTTACAAAGTTTCGTAAAGAATCAACTGCGGGAACCAGAATATTATTAATGGTTCAATGGTTGAACGTGCTGATGGCCTTCCCTTTTACTTTATTGATGGCATTTTTAGTAATCACACAGCCAGTGTTGTTTATTAGTGCAACTCTGTTAAGTATCCTTATCTTTTCGAGTATACAAATGTTCTTTTATGCCAAAAAGCATGGTATCTCCGAATCGTTCTGGGCATATCCCTACAGTATTTTCTATGCATTTGCACTGTTCTGGATTACACCATACGCTATTGCAACAGCAGGAAAAAGCGGATGGCTTACACGTGGTCTGGCCGACAAAAACTAGTACCAGTTACCCTAAACCATAAAGCGTCTTAAGTTTATACTTAAGGCGCTTTTTTATTTTAAATAAGACGTATAGGTTTTCAATCAACCAGATTCCTGAAAATTAGCAGTGTAATTGATCTTATATTAAAACTTTTATGCAAAGTTATGCAATTTTGTATTACTTTGCACTATCAAATAAATAATGAATAATGTTGGAAATGATAACCAAAGCAAAAAATGCGACCAGAAGTATATTCCTGGTTTGCGGATTAGGAATCTCCAGCTGGGCGCCTATGGTTCCATTTGCGAAAGAGAGGCTCCAGTTAAATGATGCCAGTCTGGGGCTGCTGCTGCTGCTATTAGGCGGAGGCGCGATTACAATGATGCCTATTAGCGGTTATCTTGGCCATAAATACGGAAACAGAATAGTAATTCTTATTGCCACACTTGTGATAGCAGTTATGCTGCCATTATTGTTATTCATGAATACCGTATGGACTATGGCTATTTGTCTGTTTATCTTTGGTTCTGCGATCGGTACCGTAGACGTCGCGATGAACTCACATGCAGTACAAGTCGAACATATCTATGGGAAGCCAATTATGTCTTCATTTCATGGTCTTTTTAGTACAGGCGGATTATTTGGCGCATTAGGTTTGGGTTTTTTAATTAAAATGGGGCTTACACCCATAGCTACTGCTTTAAGCATTTCTGTTTTGCTCGTACTCATCGTCTCCCGTTTTTATACCTCATTTCTGGATCATACTACGCAAATGCGGATCGGGCAGGAGCAGTCTTCTGATATTGTTCCTGCGCAAAACAATGCACATCCCTGGTTAAAAAAGAGTGTTTTGTTTTTAGGTATGATGTGCTTTTTCGTCTTTTTATCAGAAGGAGCTATGCTGGACTGGAGTGCTGTCTTTTTGCACGAGAACCGGGGTGTGGAAGAAGAGCTTGCTGGAATGGGATATGCTGCTTTTTCAGTAGCAATGGCTACCATGCGTTTATTTGGTGACGGAATTGTTTCCCGGTTAAGCGGTAGGGTTGTCGTAGTTGGCGGTAGTTTAATTGCTGCTATGGGACTTTTAATTGTAGTATTTACTCCATGGGCGGCAGCATCTTTATTTGGATTTATACTGTTGGGCCTGGGCGCAGCTAATATTGTTCCCGTATTCTTCAGTGAAGCCGGCAGATTAAAGAATATTCCAGCTTCAGTCTCTATTCCTGCTATTACCACCATAGGTTATGCAGGACAACTCGCGGGACCAGCATTATTAGGCTTTATCGCGCACTGGTTCTCTTTGCCTGCTGCACTCGGTTTCACCGGATCATTATTTTTAATAGTAGCTTTGGCGTATACCTTTAAGAAAACAGTCTGATGTCAATTTTAACGGGTAGTCATTAAATAAAATGCTGAAAGAAGAACGCTTTGATCATATCATCAACTTATTAAAGAAAGAAAATAAAGTAAGTTATGATCAGCTGGCCGGAGAGCTGCATGTATCAGAAGATACTATCCGCAGGGATATTGATGCTTTATACCAAAATGGCTTGCTGTCGAAAGTACGTGGAGGGGCAATCACTCTTGCGAAAAATCCGCTCAGTTTTCAGGACCGGTCTTCGCATCTGTCGGAAGGAAAAGAAGCAATTGCATTAAAGGCGAGACAATTCATTAAAAACGGACAGACAATATTTATGGACGGTGGTACCACGGTATGTGCAATTGCCGCCAGTTTACCGTTGGATTCTAATTTGAGGGTAATTACCAATAATATGGCACTGATACCCATCTTATCTAATTTTAACAATATAGAGGTCATTGTGTTAGGTGGGAAATATAATAGGGACACCCAAACCAATTCGGGTCTGCGTACAATTGATGAAGCCAGGGAGTATATTGCAGACTGTTATTTCATGGGTGCTTGTGCCTTGCATCACGAATTGGGAGTTACTTCAGTATTCAATGAAGAAGCCAGTATTAAACGTGCAATGATTAGTAATGCCAAAAAAATAATTGTGTTAGGCAATGTAGAAAAATTGAGTACGACTGAACCTTTTAGAGTTTGCGACCTTGCGCAGGTCAATGTGTTGATTACTGACCTGCCTAGCGACAGTGATCTACTTGATTCGTACAGGAGTCTGGGTATCCGGCTCATTTAACGTAGTATTTTATTTAACCTATGAGACGAATTGTTAAATCAAGACCAGAGCATGAAGACAGAATTGTGTCCATATGGCTGGAAGCCTCTAAGGTCGCACATCATTTTATACCAGCCTCCTATTGGGATGAACATGTAGAAGAAATGCGGACAATTTATTTGCCCTCTAGTCAAACCTATGTATATGAAGACCAGCAAACGCTTGATATACTAGGCTTCATTTCTATGATTGACAATTATGTGGCTGCAGTTTTCGTCTCTCCAGGTTTTCATCGGCAGGGAATAGGAACCGTGCTGCTTGATTTCGCGAAAAGCAGATACCGGGAATTAGATCTTGGCGTGTATGTAAAAAACAAAAAAGCAATTGCATTTTATACCAAGAATGGTTTCCTGCCTGTTATGCAGAAATTAGAAGAAAATACCGGCGAAATGGAGCTTGTTATGCTTTACCGTGGAGAAAAAGAAACGTTAGTCCCATTTCACATTTAGGTTATGCTTGTCAGCATATGCTTTTCCCTTTTCCATCAACGAAATGTATTTAGTCTCAAAAGTTTCAGCATATTTATCTTCGATTTTTCTGGACATTGCTTCCTTTTCTTCCTTCGATCCTTTAGCATCACAAAGTTTTGCATAGGCCATATATTCATTTTTGTAAACCGGGAGAACATAAGCATAAAGATCAAGCGACTCCTTTATGATTTCTTTGGTCGAGCTGTTTTCAGTCAGGCCCTTAATATCTTTAACCACTTTTTCCATGTAGAGTATTTTGTTGCCCAGATAACTGACAGCTTCGTCTCCATTCTTCTTAGAGCTTGGAATATCAGGATATTCAGTAGTAGTGTCACTAATATGTTTAGCCAGTCTGGGTGTTGCGAAATCAGTGACTATATTGGTATTTAGCACGGCTACTCCAAAAAATTTATCAGGTGTTTCTGCACAGGAATTTAGCAGTAACACGCAAAGCATAAGAAGGCTGAAAATAGGAAGTTTGAGATATGATTTTGTAGCTAATGTATTCATGTTATAATTTGAAAGATTCTTTTAAACGTATTCAGGCTCTCAATGGCAAATATACTGCCCAATATGCTGTCCAATAAGTTAAAATCCTGAGAAATTTCCCAGACCTGCTGTACATAGCTTATTATCAGTGACACATCATATTGAATTCTTTCATTAAAAATACTGTCACGATCTTTCGTCTTTGTAAATCGTATGTATTTTCATACATTGGAATGACAAATATAGACTGGTGATACCATAATGGGCAAAAGACGCATTCTTTTAATATTCTTTACGTTGGGTACGCTGGTCATGCTGATCGTTCAGTGTACGCAGATTGAAAGCAAAGACATCAGGGGTGCAGCCTATGCAGGCAGCGAAACCTGTGTAAGCTGTCATGGCGACCTGCAGCATAGCGATGTGCATAATGCGCATTTAAGGAGTTCCGGGTTATTAAATCCCGGTAGTGCAGACAGTCTGGAAATACCATCGGGGGAATTTATTTTCAATGAGAAGACGAAAGTTAAAGTAGAGAACAGGGCAGATGGACTTTATCAGATTGCACTAATTAATGGGGAGAATAAAAAAGAAGAAAAATCTGCTGTTTATTTTGGATCAGGAGCACATGCCTATACATTCGCATTCTGGTATGGAAATCAGTTAATGCAGATGCCGCTTAATTATCTTCCTGCAGAAAAATTATGGGTTAATAGCCCGGGTTTCCCAGAGGAACAGATATACTTTGGGCGTCCCATCATTACGAAATGCCTGGAATGTCATAGCTCTTATATCAAAAAAGACCCTATAAAAGCTGGCACATTCAAAGCACAGGAAGAACAATATATACAAGGATCATTAATTGCGGGCATAGACTGCGAACGCTGTCACGGACCTGCCGCCGAGCACGTCAATTTCCATAAGGAAAATCCGGAAGAGAAGAAAGCCTATGCAATGGTTAAGTATGAAACGCTGAGCCATAGCAGAAAGATAGACATGTGTGGTGTTTGCCATTCCGGAATGGGGCATCAGACACTTAAATCCAATTTTGCGTTTAAACCAGGCGATACCTTGCAGGCATTACCTCAGTACCGTACCTACCAAGGTGAAGACCCAGATGTTCATGGTAAGCAGAAACCCTTGCTGGAAGCCAGTAAATGTTATCAGATTGGTAAAGCCGATTGCCTTTCCTGCCATGATATCCATGGAAAGAAAACTATGAATCTCAGTTTGTATTCTCAGAAATGTATTAGCTGTCATCAAGATACCAAACATGAGACACTGCCAGAAAAAGACAGAGCTGTGCTCGCAGCAAACTGCATAGACTGCCATATGCCGGTTAAAACTTCTCAGGACATTGGGTTTCAATTGAGCAATAGTAAGGAGAAATTACCTTACCGGCTACGGACCCACCGGATCGCCATATATCAGGATGTTATTGCAGGAAAACAATAAATTTATATCTTAGGCCCTAACCAATAGTATAAATCAATTTCAACGCAATTAGACCGGGAATATGTCCTTTACTTCACTAAAACGTTTTAATATTATTAATTATTCGTCGATAATCTACGCATTGCAAATGGTGCTGTTAGCGATAGTGACTTTCTCTGAACCTGCCAAAGCACAAAAAAATCCTATATATAAGAATGCAGCATTTGATACAGACGCACGCGTAAAGGATTTGATCAGCCGGATGACGGTGGAGGAAAAAGCCGGACAATTATCCACGCTGCTGGGCTGGGATATGTATGTTAAAGAAGGCAAACAGGTAAAAGTGAGCGAGAAGTTTAAAGCAGCTGTTTCCAAAGAATTTACAGGCATGCTTTGGGCGACACTTCGTGCAGACCCCTGGACTCAAAAAACATTACTTACTGGCTTAAACCCGGAATTGGCGGCAGAAGCAACCAATGCAATTCAAAAATATGCAATCACACACAGCCGGTTAGGTATTCCTCTTTTGCTGGCAGAAGAATGCCCGCATGGGCATATGGCAATAGGAACAACGGTCTTTCCCACGTCAATCGGGCAGGGAAGTACCTGGAATCCGCAACTAATCCAAGAAATGGCATCAGCGATAGCTTTGGAGACCCGTTTGCAAGGCGGACATATCGGTTATGGGCCTGTCCTTGATCTTGCCCGTGAACCCCGTTGGTCAAGAGTAGAAGAAACTTATGGTGAAGATCCAGTACTGAACAGCCGGATGGGTGAAGCTATGGTAACTGGCTTTCAGGGCAAAAATATCAATAGCGGGGTGAATGTGATTTCGACATTAAAACATTTTACAGCCTATGGAGTTCCAGAAGGAGGACATAACGGAGGAAGCGTGGCGGTTGGAAAAAGAGAGTTACTCCAATCATATCTGCCCCCTTTTAAAGCTGCGGTGAAGGCAGGGGCTCTATCCGTAATGACAGCATATAATTCTATAGATGGAATTCCATGCTCAGCTAATCATGAATTACTTACAGAAATTCTTAAAGAGCAATGGGGCTTTAAAGGCTTTGTCGTTTCAGATTTGGGAAGTATATCTGGTCTGGTTAGTAACCATCAGGTGGCGGGCAGCGCTGAGGAGGCTGCGGCACTAGCTATGAATGCGGGGTTAGATGCCGATCTGAGTGGTTACGGTTACGGCAAATCTCTGGTAAAAGCAGTTAACGATGGAAAAGTATCAGTTCAGCAACTTAATCAGGCAGTGTCGAGAGTTCTGCGGCTTAAATTTGAGATGGGTTTATTTGAGAATCCATATGTAGATGCTAAAAGAGCAAAACAGACAGTAAGAAATCCAGAACATATTGCACTGGCAAGAAAGGTGGCAAGAGAATCTATTGTCCTGCTTAAAAATCAGAAGAACCTGCTTCCGTTGCATAATAATTATAAAAAGATAGCGGTAATCGGCCCTAATGCAGATAATATATATAACCAGCTAGGTGACTACACCGCGCCCCAGGAACGCAATTCAGTTATTACGGTTTTACAGGGTATCAAAGCAAGAGCGGGTTCCGGAACAACAGTAAGCTATAGCAAAGGTTGTGCGATCAGGGATACCAGTACACGGGAAATTGCTGCTGCGGTCGCTTTAGCCAAAGCCTCAGATGTAGCTGTAGTTGTGCTTGGCGGATCAAGCGCCAGAGATTTTAAGACATCCTATTTGCAGACGGGTGCTGCACAGGTGCAGGCAACGGCAAATGAAATCAGTGATATGGAAAGCGGTGAAGGATTTGACCGTTCCACTCTGGACCTGCTTGGTAACCAGATGGAACTCCTTAAACAGGTAGTCAAAACTGGCAAGCCAGTCATTTTGGTTTTAATTAAAGGAAGACCGTTAAATCTCAACTGGGCTGCCGAAAATGTGGATGCCATATTAGATGCATGGTATCCCGGTCAGGAAGGAGGGAATGCTATAGCAGATATATTATTCGGAGATTACAATCCCTCAGGCAGATTACCCATTTCGGTTCCGAAGTCAGTTGGACAGTTACCTGTATATTACAACTTTAAAAAACCTGCCGCCCATAGTTATGTAGAAATAGACGAACGGCCATTATATAATTTCGGTTATGGACTTAGTTATACAAACTTCCGGTATGATGACCTAAAAGCAGAAGTATCAGGAACAGGTGAGCAAATGCGTGTCACAATTCATTTCTCTTTAAAAAACACAGGAAAGATGGCAGGAGAAGAAGTTGTACAACTCTATGTAAAAGACAAAATCAGTTCAGTCGTAAGCCCTGCGATTCAGTTAAAGAAGTTTAAAAAAGTAAGGTTGAAAGAAGGTGAAATACAGCACCTCAGTTTTGAATTGGAAGCCGAAGACTTAAAATTATACAACCGGGATCTGCAATGGGTACTGGAGCCAGGTGAGTTTAACCTGATGGTCGGTGCATCTTCCACAGATATACGTTTACAAAAAGATATAACCATTAAATAATTTTTAGCCACATATAATTATGATTTTTTCTATGAATCTAAATCCGTTGTATTACCGAATCCATGCAATTTGCGTTGGTTTGGTGATATTGGGAAGTGCCTTTACTGCAACCGGACAGACAGTTTCCGGCAAGAATTCAACTCAGACCAGCTTAACGAAATTTGTAGACCCCTATATTGGGACAGGTTTCCACGGACATGTTTTCTTGGGGGCAAATGTACCGTTTGGCGCTGTTCAATTAGGACCCGTTAATATTTCAGAAGGCTGGGACTGGTGTTCAGGCTATCACTATTCAGACTCCACCATCGTCGGGTTTTCACATACACATTTAAGCGGCACCGGAATTGGTGACCTGGGAGACATCTCGGTCATGCCGGCAGTTGGAGATGTAAAGATTATTAAAGGGGTACTCAATAAACCAGAATCAGGTTACTATTCGCTTTTTTCACATCAGGATGAAATAACCAGACCAGGTTATTATTCCGTTAAATTAAAGCGTTACCAGATTAAGGCGGAGCTGACAGCATCTGAGCGGGTTGGATTTCATCAATATACTTTCCCGGCAGCGGCTGACGGAAAGATTATTTTCGATTTGAAAGAGGGAATAGGCTGGGACAAATCTACAGAGACTTATATTACCCAGGTTAACGACTCAACGCTGACAGGTTACCGGTATTCTAAAGGTTGGGCGAATGACCAGCGTATTTATTTCACGGCTGTCTTTTCCAAACCGATGAAGCAATTTACCGTGCATGATGAAAACGGATTAAAGAGCGGTACTACACTTAAAGGAGAAAAAGTAAAAGGTGTTGCCCATTTTAATACAAAAGATCAGGAGCAGATTCTGGTTAAAGTCGGAATTTCACCAGTAAGTGAACAAAATGCTGCTGCAAATATTAAAGCAGAGATTCCGGGATGGAACTTTCAGCATGCAGTTCAGCGCGCAGATAATTCCTGGAATAAAGAATTGAGTAAGATTGCGGTTCAATCGAAAGACGAATCCGTTATGCGTGTTTTTTATACTTCATTATACCATACTATGATTGCTCCGTCCTTATTTAACGATGCAAACGGACAGTACAGAGGAACAGATAAAAAAGTATATGATAAGCCCGGTTTCAATAATTTAACTACTTTCTCGCTTTGGGATACCTATAGAGCAGCACATCCGCTGTTTACCTTAATTCAGCCGGAAAAAGTAAATGATATGGTTAATACGATGCTCGCCATTTACCAGCAGCAGGGCAAATTACCGATATGGCATCTGATGGGCAACGAGACCAATACGATGGTTGGTAATCCTGCTATTTCTGTCGTATCAGACGCCATGCTTAAAGGCTTTAAAGGGTTTGATTACCAGCTGGCCTACGAAGCCATGAAAAATTCTGCAATGCTTGATGAACGCGGATTGTCCTTTGTCAAGAAACTGGGCTATATCCCAGCCGACAGTATCGTAGAAAGTGTGGCAATGGGTATGGAATACGCTATTGCAGACGGTAGCCTGGCCAGGGTCGCCAAACTTCGTAAAGACCCGGCTGACTACGAGTATTTTTTTAAACGCAGTAAAAACTATAAAAACTATTTTAATCCTGAAACACGATTTGTAAGAGGCAGACTTAGCGAAACCCAATGGCGGACTCCCTTCAATCCCTTCGAATCGGTACATATGAAG
Organism: Pedobacter antarcticus; assembly: GCF_900112985.1. Taxonomy (GTDB): domain Bacteria; phylum Bacteroidota; class Bacteroidia; order Sphingobacteriales; family Sphingobacteriaceae; genus Pedobacter; species Pedobacter antarcticus. The sequence continues at coordinate 15,190 of NZ_FONS01000002.1, read as the reverse complement.
AATGATTTTACTGAAGGTAATGCGTGGCAGTACCTTTGGCTGGTGCCACATGACGTAGAAGGCTTGATCAGTTTACTAGGAGGAAAAAAACCTTTTGCAGATAAACTGGATTCACTGTTTGTCGCAGAAGGAGATCTTGGAAAGGACGCTTCACCAGACATCAGCGGATTAATAGGTCAGTATGCACATGGAAATGAACCCAGCCACCACGTCCCTTATCTCTATGCTTTTGCCGGACAGCCCTGGAAAACAGCAGAGAAAGTCAGGTATATTATGAGCAATCTGTATACCGATAAGCACGATGGGATTTGTGGAAATGAAGATGTAGGGCAAATGTCTGCATGGTATATCTTCTCCGCGCTTGGTTTTTATCCGGTTAACCCGGCAGCGGGGATGTATGTGTTTGGAAGCCCGGCCGTAGATAATGCCACCCTTAAGGTTGGAAAAGACAAATTATTTAAGCTGACAGTAAAAAACAATGCGCCGGATCACACTTATATCCAGAAGATTACCTGGAACGGTAAACCCTATACCAAATCTTATATTCTGCATAAAGATATTGCTGCAGGAGGAGAGCTGATTATGGAAATGGGTACAAAACCTTCAGCCACATGGGGTGTAAATGCGAAGGACCTTCCGTATTCAACTTACTAAAAGAGCATACTAACAGTGTAACTAGTTATAGCCTTAAATTAAGCATCAAATAACAAGGGCGGATCTGTATAAGACCCGCCCTTGTTATTTGTTATATAATTGATAGCTATAAATTGATTAACCGTATTGCTGAAGCATTTTATCCAGTAACGCTTTAGTTTTCCTGATGCCCTCATCCTCTGAGATAGCATTGCCTTCATATTCGATACCCACAATACCCGACCATTTAGCGTCTTTAATAATTTTAAACATTTTATGATAATCAATGCCAGTGTCTTCACCCTGCTCATTGAAGTTATTCGTTTTAGCGCTCACGCCTTTTGCATAAGGAATTAGTTCCTGTACGCCAAGATATTTATCATACTCCTGGTCTGCGCTGATTCTGAAATTACCCAGATCCGGAAGAGTACCGCAATAGGTGTTGTTCACTTGTTTCATGACAGACGAAAGCCATTTTCCGTTAGAAGAATAGCCACCGTGATTTTCCACAATAATATTAATTTTATGGTCTTTACCAAAAGCAGCCAGTCTACCCAGGCCATCAACCACTGCAGTTTTAACCTCTTCTTCGGTTCCTTTACCTGCAGCATTTACACGGATAGATTTACATCCGAGGAATTTAGCAGCTTCCACCCATTTATAATGATTTTCTACAGCTTTAGTTCTGGCGTTCTCATCAGAATCTCCTAGGTTTCCCTGCCCGTCGATCATGATCAGGTGATTTTGTACACCCTCGCTTTTCGTTCTGTCCAGTAAATCTTTAAGGTATGTCTTATCACTTTCTTTTTTATCAAAAAACGGACTTACGTATTCCACAATATCGATTCCGAATTCTTTCTTTGCTTTAGTTGGAAAATCTATGTTTTTAAGTTTTCCTGCAAATAAAGTTTTATGCAGCGACCATTGAGCCAGAGAGATCTTAAAGAATTCTTTTTTCTCACCAGCAAAAAGATCCAGTGGAAGAACAGTAGAAAGTCCTGCGGCTGCGGACAGCAAAGAGAGATCCCTGATGAACCCCCTGCGGTTTTTTGTTTCCATAATTTGGTTAAATATTTGGTTTAAACAGAACTCAAAGTAAGAAATATTTAATAAAAAGAACGATAAAATTATTTTATAACACACACAGAGCTGTCTGAGGTAAAGCTCAATAAAAAAGACCGACCCATAGGGCCGGTCTTTTAGCTGGTTAGTTATAGACCTACCCAGCAATATTTGTACGATAACTCTTATTGTCCGCGTTTTCGTTCGTTATCCTTATTAGAGGTTTGGTCGGAACGTTGTCCGCCGGCATTAGTGATACCTTGCTGTTTTTTGTCACTCTTAAGGTCATTGTTCGCGCGGTCAGCGATCGGATTTCCCTGATGGCTGCCTTTGTTTTTAATTTCCTGTTGATTTTTCATAGCTGTATTATTTAATAATTAGGTATTAATACAACCACTGACTATCCTTTAGGTTTTTAAATTTATCAATCTGATTTAATTAACTTTGAGCAATAACAAAAAATAACCAGCCCTGCACATGATATTTAAACGTTTTGCGTTGCTTTCTATTGGTATAATCGCATCTATCCTTACAGCTGAAGCTCAGCAAAAGTCATATATCCAAAGTCTGGATGAACCTAATGCCTGGGTAGATTCTGTCTTTAATAAAATGAGCAGGCGTCAGAAAATTGCACAATTGTTTTTTGTCCGGGCACATACCAATAAAGGTGCTGCCTATGCCGATTCAGTTGGCAAATTAATTCGTAAAGAAAGAATTGGCGGTATTGTCTTTTTTCAGGGTGGACCGGGCAGGCAGGCAGAACTTAGCAACCGTTACCAAAAATTATCAAGAGTGCCCTTATTGGTCGCATCCGACGGAGAGTGGGGACTAGGCATGCGACTGGACAGCACCATATCCTATCCTTATCAAATGACATTAGGTGCGGTGCAGGATAATCAGCTCCTTTATCAGATGGGTAGGCAGGTAGCAGCAGATTTTAAACGAGTAGGGATGCAGATGAATTTTGCCCCCGATGCCGATATTAATAATAACCCAAAAAATCCGATCATTAATTACCGGTCATTTGGTGAGAATAAATATAATGTTGCAGAAAAGGCAGGCGCTTATATGAAGGGAATGCAGGATGGTGGACTGCTCGTTACACTTAAACACTTTCCTGGCCACGGCGATACAGATGTAGATTCGCATTATGATCTCCCACAGCTTAAGTTTTCCAAAGCCCGTCTGGATAGTCTGGAATTGTTTCCATTTGAAAGATTGATTCAGGAGGGGGCCGCGGGAATTATGGTGGCACATATGAATATCCCTGCATTAGACCCCACGCCGAATTTACCCTCTACTTTATCCCGGCCAATTGTGACCGGTTTACTGAAACAAGGTATGTCATTTAAAGGGTTAGTTGTGACAGATGCCATGGAAATGAAAGGCGTTGTCAAAAATTATAAAGATGGGGAAGCAGACGTGTTGGCTGTTATCGCTGGGAATGATATTATAGAGCTTTCTGAAAACAGCGAACGGGCAGTACGGTTGGTGAGAAAAGCAGTCCGCGAAGAACGAATTCCTATAGAGCAGATTGATTCCAGTGTGAAAAAGATCCTCTATGCCAAATATTGGGCAGGACTAAACAGGCAGGATACGGTAAGCACTACAGGAGTATATGCCGATGTTAACCGTCCTGAAAGCAAAATGTTAATAAAGAAACTGGCAGAGTCTTCCATAACTGTCCTAAATAGCAGCAGTCCGATTAAAGCACTGTCCCCACAAAAGAGAACTGTTATTTTAAGTATCGGTACTAGTGGGATCACTACGTTTCAGCGCGAGTTAGGCACATTCTATAAAAATGCTGTTTATTTCACCCTGGATAAAAATGCCGGTGCAGCAGCAGTGGCAAAAATAAGCCGGGAACTGGATCGTTTTGAACAAGTAATTATTGGAATTCACGATACACGTACACGTCCGGGCAATGGGATGGTTTTGAGTGCAGATTTGAAAACACTGATTAAAAACCAGGCGGCACGCCAGAGTATTTTCGCCTTATTCGCCAATCCCTATAATCTGAGCGGGCTTCCAGGGATAGAGAAAAGTAAATCACTGATTGTGGCCTACCAGAAAGAAGATTTTATGCAACAGGCGGCTGCGGCAGTTTTATCGAATAAAGTAATTGCGACCGGTAAACTTCCGGTTACCGTTAGTCCTTCCTTTCCCTACGGGGCAGGCATGTAATAAAAAAAGCGCCTTTATCATCGACAAAGGCGCTTTTTTCTAGTATATTTTGTTGAGGTTCTCCTATTTTTTATAGGTCGCAGGGTCTACAGCAGCGTAAGTCCAGTTTTTAAGAAAGTCTGTAACTTTCTTTACACTATGGCCTTTTCCTTCCTCCAGATAAGCAGAATTCTCGATATGCAGAACTTCGCCTTCTCCGTTAAGAATCACAAAGACCGGAAAACCAAATCTTCCCGGATATTTCAAACGTGCCATAACAGCTTCATTTTTATTTTCGGGGCTATAATTAACCAGTACTTTTTCAAAGTGACTGTCCAGGTAACCTTTGAGTTCCGGATTCGCATTCACCATGTTATGGAATGCGATACACCATACACACCAGTTTCCACCGACCTGTACGAACACATTCTTTTTTTCTGCTTTGGCCTTTTTAATCGCAGCATTTAAATCGGCATCAGCATTTGCTTTCGGATCATAAATATGTACAGCTTCCTTCTTTTGTTGTACTGCTTTGTCCTGTCCGTAGACAGAACCGGAGATCGCCAGAAAGGCGCAAAGAATAATTGAATAAGTTTTCATATCCTGTAATTTGAGGTAAAAGTATGCAAATATGCCTAACTTCACCTCATGCCATTACCTTTAAAGATTTTACAGGCTTCAGCTGGTTCCGGAAAAACTTTCAGTCTGACGGCACATTATCTGACCCTGCTGCTATCGGCAGAAACCAAATACCGCGAGATCCTGGCTGTTACCTTTACTAATAAGGCTACAGAAGAAATGAAAGGCCGGATCATGGAGGTTCTCAGGGGTTTTGCCATCGGAGATAGCGGGGTACAGGATTATCGCGAGCTGGTCTTAAAGGCTCATGCTGGGATGACAACACAGCAATTACAGGAGAAATCCGAGAAAATATATAAAAGAATCTTACACGATTACAGTCGTTTTTCCATTAGCACTATAGATGGATTTGTGCAGAAAGTAATCCGCGGTTTTGCTTTTGAACTGGGGCTGGATTCCGGATATGCCCTGGAAATGAATTTTGAGAAAGTGAAAAATGAACTGGCCGACAAGCTGGACGAACAGCTCGATACTAATCCGGCGCTGCTAACCTGGATTATCGAACTTGCCATGGACAGGATCAGTAATAATATCAGCTGGAACTATCGCGCAGAACTCACAGAATTGGCTGGCGAATTATTTAAGGAGCGTTATCTTCCTTTTGACCAGGCGATTCAGGATCTGGTGCAGCAAACCGATCTGAACGACTTGTTTAGCCAGTACAGTAAACAGACCCGAAAACGGTTAAGAGATTTCGAAGATCAGGTACAAAGTAAAAGCGCAGAAGCGGCTTTACATTTCGAAAACTCAGGTGTTTCTCCCGATCAGCTCAAAGGGAAATCTCGCTCACCATTATTAAATTTGTCCAAGATAGCCGTTGGCGACACAGAAAAGATTGGCAGTCTTGCTAAACTGATCGACGAACCGGAGGAGTGGTTTAAAGACAGTAGTTATGATAGCCTCTATGATCAGCTGAATCCGCGGATCAGGGATCTTTATACTTTCTATCAACAGGAACTGCCCGATTATATTTTGGCGCAGGCCTTTCAGAAAAACCTTTATTATCTGCGATTAATGCAGGAGATGGCGATTTTACTTAAAACCTACAGGGAGGAAAGTGGAAATCTGCTAATCAGTGATGCGCAAAACCTGCTTAAAGGGATTACCGGAGAGGACGACGATAACCCTGCTTTTATCTGGGAGAAAACCGGGAGCCGGTATAAACATTTCCTGTTTGATGAGTTCCAGGATACTTCGGCCAATCAATGGGCGAATTTCAGGCCGCTTCTAAAAAATGCAATGGCAGAAGCCGATGGGACTCTGATAGATCACCTGATCGTTGGAGATGTGAAGCAGTCCATCTATCGCTGGAGAAATGGTGACTGGAATATCCTGCATCAGCAGGCAAAAAAAGATATTGGTGCAGGTTATGTAGTTGATGCCAATCTCGAAGAGAATTACCGGAGCACGGCAAATATTATCAACTTCAATAATATGCTGTATAAAGCATTACCTATTTTAATGCAGCAGCAGATTAACCAGACCGTCGCCGAACAAGATCAGAATCTGGTTTTACAGGAGTGGTGGAACGAAAAAGGGTATCATCATATTATGCCGGGTGTGTATGCAGAAGCGGAGCAGCAAATGAATCCGAGAACACTTCCGGGTGGCACTATCGATATCCGTGTAATGAGGACAGACGCCGATGGTGCAGCATTAAATAAAACTACCTTCAGGGCAGCGGCACTGGATGGGATGGTTACTACCCTGAAAAGACTTATACAGGATGAAAAAAGATATTTACCTGGCGACGCCTGCGTACTCGTCCGTTCCAATTCAGAAGCTGTATCGGTAGTAGACGCTTTAATGGCGGCGCAGATTAATGTGATTTCCGGCGAAGCGCTTTTACTCGCTAATAATACAGCAGTCAAATTACTCATTAATACATTTCTGGTTATGACAGGGCCGCCGACGAATACAGCCTTATATAAAGCAAACTGTATCAGTCTCTATGCGCAGATCAGGGGAGTAGAAAATGTGCCGTCAGATCTGTTCAGGCTGAAAGATAAAAATCTGGAAGATCTGTCTTCAGTGCTCCCGCCAGATTTGTGTCTGAACTGGAGAGCCTGGATGCAACAACCGCTGGGTGAACTGATGGAGAAACTGCTACGGGCTTATGGCCTGGATAAACCGGAAAACTCCAGTCATCTTCCTTATTTATTTGCTTTAAGAGATCTGGCGGGAAACATAGCCCGGCAAGGGGAGAGAGGCTTAAGTGCTTTTCTGACCTATTGGGAAGAAGAAGGCGGGCGCAAGACACTTCCTTCTTCGGAAAGTTCCGATGCAGTCCAGGTTATCACAATACATAAGTCAAAAGGCCTCGCCTTTAAAGTCATTCTGATTCCTTTTTGTAATTGGGATACAGGTGGAAAAACGAATTCAATATTTTGGGTGCCTGCTGCCGGGACCCCTTATGAGGCACTCAGACAGATTCCTTTAAAATATACTGCAAGTCTGGGGCAAAGTGCAGTCGCCATAGCTTATTATGAAGAATTGCTATACAACCAGATGGATGCGCTCAATATGCTTTATGTAGCGACAACCAGGACTAAAGAATATCTCTATATCAGTTGTCTGGGGAAAAAATCTGCCGGACTCACTAATATAGGAGATCTTATTGCTTTCATGCTGCAGGATGATCTTTCAGAGGAGGGACAATTTCTGGTAGATGAACCTGTACCGGTTAAAAAGATAGTAGCGAAAGAAGGTCCCGTAGGCGTCCATTTCCCCGCTTACCCTGTTTCAGACCGGTTGAGTGCAGTGTTTGACGCAGATCTCAAAAGAAAGAAACTTGACATGCTGCTGGATGACACCGCCGGCCGCGAAGGAAGTATATTACATGAAGTGCTGGCCAGGGCAGAAAATGCCGATGAGATTGAGCTGGTATTAGAACAGATGCTGGAAGAAGGGCTGTTCAAAGCGCAGGAGCTGGAAGCTTTCCGTTTACAGGCTTTGCAGGTGCTGGGCAATACGCAACTGGCAGCACTGCTGGAGCAAAGTACAGCCATCAGGAATGAGAAAAGTATTATTGATGCCTATGGTAAGAGCTATCGCCCGGATAAGGTCCTTTTTGCTGGAGACAGGGTCATTGTAATCGATTACAAGTTTACCGCTCAGAAAAGTAAGAAACATATTACTCAGGTACATGGTTACCGTGAGCTTTTGCAGCAGATGGGGTATCCGGATGTCAGCACGTATTTATTTTATGCCAGAATTGGCGAATTAATATTGGTATAAATTGAATGATTTTTAAACAGGCGCTGAATTCATGAAAGCATTTTTAAAAGAAGTTGCAGAAGATCTGAATGCCCGGCTGGGGAAAGACCTGCACCATGCCGCTATTATATTTAACAATAAACGGCCGGTGGCTTATTTACAGCATCATCTTGCCGCGGTGATCGGCAAACCATTCTGGAGTCCGTCATTTTATACAATACAGGAATTTTTTGCCATGTCTTCCGATCTGAAGGTTGCGGACAGCTTTACACAGTTTTTTACTCTTTATCAGCAATATAACCTTTTATTGAAAGGCGAGGGAGGGAAAGAAATACCGCCGGATATTTTTTATCCCGTCGCCAGAATGATTCTAAGTGACTTTGCACAGATCGATAATGATCTGGTGCCTGCAGACCGTTTGTTTGAAGAACTGGAAGATATCGCTGTGATTGAAAAAGATTTTCAGCACTTGAGTCCGGAGCAACAATTGTTTCTGGAACAATTCTGGACCTCTTATTCTACCGGCAAACAGAAAAAACATCAGGAGCAGTTTATAAAAATGTGGCGGCGGATGCCATTGCTCTATCGTGCATTCCATGAAGAACTGGAGCTCAAAGGAATGAGCACAATGGCCCGGATGTACCGTAACCTGGCAGAAGGTTCTGCTGGAAATTCTGAATTTATTAAACCTTTTATAAAAGGAAAACTAGTCTTTGCCGGATTTAATGCGTTAAGTAAAGCCGAAGCAGTTGTATTTAAACGCTGGAATGAAGCCGGGCTGGCGTTGTTTTATTTTGATACAGACAGTTATTATATGGATGATGAGATGCAGGAGGCCGGACTTTTCCTCCGAAAAAACATTCATCATTTGGGGCTGCCGAATGCACTTGGCGTATCCAGACCGCACATGCGGAGTATGGTTAAAGAAATTAAAGTATTCCGCACGCAAGGACATACAGCGCAGGCAAAATTGCTTCAGCAAGAATTAGAAGTCGATTATCCAGTGCTAGACGCGCTGGATACGACCGGTAAAGTAGCGATCGTGCTGGCCGATGAAAGTTTATTATTGCCGGTATTACAAAGTGTTCCTTCGCATTATATTTATGAAGGTGTAAAAAAGGAATTGCCGCTGAATGTCACAATGGGTTATCCTTTACTGGCTTCTTCTGTGTTCGGACTGGCAGATCTGTGGCTTTCTGTGCAGTCAGCTTATTTACCCGGAAAAAAACTGACCGTAAATTACCGGGATGCGGAAGCTTTCCTTTCTCATCCTTTAGTAGGCATGGATGCTACTCACCGGAATGATGTTCTGAGTAAGATGCTCTTGATGCAGCAAACAGAGATCGGACCTGAGGTCTGGAAAGAGGCTGGAGTACTGGCCGGGATGTTTTTTCAGCCTGCGCAATCCGGAGCAATGGCGATTAAAGGGTTACAGGACATTTTCAGAAATGTTCTTTCTGTACAGCTGGACGCGGGCCTGCTGCGACAAACGGAGGCAGACCTGCTTATCGCAGTAATCACTGAACTAAATAAACTTTTCGATTCACTGAAGGAATACGCCGCTACATTGCCCTTGAATTTTGTACTCTCGCTGATGCAGAAAGCAGTTCAGGGTATTGCTGTGCCTTTGTCTGGTGAACCGCTTGAAGGGTTACAGGTAATGGGTTTGCTGGAAAGCAGAAGTCTTGATTTCGAGCATCTCTATATTCTGGGGGCAAGCGAGGGGATTCTTCCACAGGTTAGTGTCTCACCGAGTTTTATCCCCGACAGCATTCGCAGGGCTTACGGCTTACCTGTTATTGAAAACCAGGATGCTATTTCTGCTTATATGTTCTACAGGCTGCTCCACCGTGCCAAAACGGTCAGCCTGGTATATAACGGACAGGCAGATGACAGTACAACAGGAGAGCCGACAAGATTCTTAAGGCAGCTCGAATTCGAAAGCGGTTATAAGTTCTCCTATTTCGAACAATCCCAACCGGTATCAACCGCGGACCGGAAACACCTGGATATTATAAAGACTCCCGCAATACAGGCAGTATTAAACCGCTATCTGGAAGAGCGTGATTCCAGGCCAATACTTTCTGCAACCGCACTGACAACTTATCTAAATTGTCCCGTACAGTTCTTTTATAAATATATCGCTGCAATTAAAGAGCCTGAGGCTATTGCAGAACAGATGGAAGCAAATCAGGTTGGCTCTATGCTGCATTATTTACTGGAGAATTTTTATTCGGAATTGAAAAAGTCCGGTCCTTATATAACTGCAGATCGGATCATCGTGCAAAAAGAATCCTTGGCGAAGCTTGCAAAAGAAGCATATGCTGCGGTTGTTTTCAAAGATTCACCGCCACCAGTTTTCGAGCCGGGAGGGATGCAGCAGGTTATTTTGGCGATTGTTATGGAATATGCCCGGGTTATTCTGGAATATGATGAGCGTTATGCTCCGTTTAGTTTACTTGCCCTGGAAGATAAGGTTCTCCTAAACTTTCCGTTACAAGTTGCTGGAAAGCAGAAAAGCATAAATTTGCTGGGTATCGTCGACCGGATTGACCAGAAAGATGGCATAACCCGGATTGTAGATTATAAAACGGGACGCGATGAGTTAAATTTCAGTTCCTTGGATGATCTTTTTGATCAGGAGAGTCCAAAACAGAATAAAGCTCTTGTACAGACCCTTTTCTACACTTATGTCTATGAGAAGAACAAAAATATCACAGGGCTAGAGCCGAATTTGTATCTGGTCAGGAAGATGCAGAAGGATGGAACACTGTTCTATCAGATGGTTAATCGCAAAAGGCTGCACTTACAAACAGTAGAACTAGAGCTTCAGAAACAAGATTTTCAGGAGAAATTACAAAATAAACTGGAAGAGATTTTTAATCCGGAAACACCTTTTATACATACTACACAGCCGGAAAATTGCCAGTACTGTCCTTATTTATCTCTTTGCGGCAAATAGAAAATCGGTTCTGCAAGTTCAAATAATATAAAGGGATTGTAATGTAATTAAATCACTACTTTATTATTACGCTACAATAGTTATATTTGCCGGAAGTTAACATTTGAATATACAATGAGAGAGATTCAATTTAGAGAAGCTTTGCGTGAAGCTTTAAGCGAAGAAATGCGTAAGAACGAAAACGTTTTCTTAATGGGCGAAGAAGTTGCGCAATATAATGGTGCATATAAAGTAAGTCAGGGAATGCTGGACGAGTTTGGTGACAAACGCGTTATTGATACCCCTATTGCAGAGCTTGGTTTTACCGGTATCGGTATCGGCGCAGCAATGAACGGATTGGTTCCTATTATAGAATTTATGACGTTCAACTTCTCTTTAGTTGCAATCGATCAGATTATCAATGGTGCTGCAAAAATGTTATCCATGAGCGGCGGTCAGTTTTCTATTCCGATCGTTTTCCGTGGCCCGACAGGAAATGCAGGTCAGTTAGGTGCACAACACTCACAAAACTTTGAAAACTGGTTTGCAAATTGCCCTGGTTTAAAAGTAGTGGTTCCTTCTACGCCTTATGAAGCAAAAGGATTGTTAAAACAAGCTATAATTGATCCGGATCCAGTTATTTTCATGGAATCTGAGGTAATGTATGGTGACAAAGGTGAAGTTCCTGAAGAAGAATATTACCTGCCGATCGGGAAGGCTAATGTAGTGAAGGAAGGTACTGATGTAACTATCGTAACTTTTGGAAAAATGCTGACAAGAGTCGTTAATCCAGCTGTGGAAGAATTGACTAAAGAAGGTGTTAGCGTTGAAGTGATCGATTTACGTACTGTACGTCCTATCGATTATGCAACTATCATCGAGTCGGTTAAGAAAACAAATCGTCTGGTTATTGTGGAAGAAGCATGGCCATTGGCTTCAATTTCTTCTGAAATTGCCTTTAACGTACAAAAGAATGCATTCGATCATTTAGATGCACCAGTATTACGTATTACTTGTGCCGATGTACCGCTTCCATATGCGCCTACATTAATCGCTGCCAGCTTACCAAACGCAGAGCGTGTGATCAAAGCTGTGAAAGAAGTTATGTACGTAAATAAATAAGAAATATTAGCAAATGCTATAAAAATCCCGCTGGCCGAGAAGCTGCGGGATTTTTTTTGCTCTTTTTATACCCATTTACCTTTTAATATACCCATTATAAGCCTGCTACTCAAAACATGTTTCGGGTTTGCACACTTATATTGGCCACGAAGAAGTAAATTACATACTGATAAAAACTATGAGTAATCATTCTAAAACTATTGCTGCGGAACTTTCAGTTACTGAAAAACAAGTTCTCGCCACAATTGAACTGCTGGATGAAGGTGCAACAGTACCTTTTATCTCCAGGTATAGAAAAGAAATGACCGGAAGTCTGGATGAAGTGCAGGTTGCGGCAATCCGCGATCGTTTTCAGGCTTTACGTGAACTCGATAAACGCAGGGAGGCTATACTTAAATCATTGGTAAGCCTGGATAAGCTGACTCCGGAGCTGGAGAAAGCTATTCTTGCTGCAGAAAATATAAATGTGCTGGAGGATATTTACCTTCCTTATAAACCTAAAAGGAAAACCCGTGCTTCTGAGGCCCGCCGTAAAGGACTGGAGCCCCTGGCCTTATTACTATTTGAACAGGGTAATCTGGAACCAGAAAATGCTGCTGCAAAATATCTGAGTGAAGAGTTTGCTTTAAACAGTGTTGCTGATGTGTTAGCAGGTGCCAGAGATATTATAGCCGAAATGATTAGTGAGCATACAGAAGCAAGAACAGCTATGCGTATTTATTATCAGCAAAAATCTGTTTATAAATCTTCGGTAATTAAAGGGAAAGAAGAAGAGGGGATAAAATATAAAGATTATTTCGACTGGTCTGAAAATGTAAAGTCGGCGCCCTCGCATCGTGTGCTGGCTATGCGCCGCGGCGAAAATGAAGGGATTTTGCGATTGCAAGCCGAACCAGATGAGGCCGGCGCTGTGGAGATTTTGCAACGTCAGTTTATTAAAGGAAGAAATGCAACGGCGAAACAAGTGGAGCTCGCTATGCAGGATGGATATAAACGACTGCTCGGTCCTGCTATGGAAACAGAGCTGCGCGTACTCACCAAGCAACGTGCAGACGAAGAAGCTATTCGTGTTTTCGCAGAAAATGCGAGACAGCTTTTACTAGCGGCCCCTATGGGACAGAAGAATGTGTTGGCCATTGATCCTGGTTTCCGGACCGGCTGTAAAGTGGTTTGCCTGGACCAGCAGGGAAAATTACTGGAGAATACAGCTATTTATCCGCATACCGGACAGGGTAACCAAAAGTCTGCGGCAGAGACTTTACTTAAACTATGTGCTAAACATCAGGTTGAGGCCATTGCTATTGGCAATGGAACCGCCGGACGGGAAACTGAAGTCTTTGTAAGAGGTTTACAGATTCCGGGGGTTTTAATTGTGATGGTCAATGAAAGCGGTGCGTCAATCTATTCGGCGTCGGAAGCGGCACGTGAAGAATTCCCGGAACAGGATATTACTGTCAGGGGCGCTGTATCTATCGGCAGGAGATTAATGGATCCTTTAGCGGAGCTGGTTAAAATTGACCCTAAATCAATTGGGGTAGGGCAGTATCAGCATGATGTCGATCAGTCCAAATTACAACAGTCGCTCGATGATACCGTAATGAGTTGTGTAAACGCAGTTGGTGTTGAATTAAATACGGCATCTAAACAAGTCCTGGCCTATGTTTCGGGATTAGGTCCTCAACTCGCGCAGAATATTGTTAACTATAGAAATGAACATGGAGCATTTAAAAACAGGGAAAGCCTGAAAAAAGTGCCCAGACTTGGTGGGAAAGCTTTTGAGCAGGCAGCGGGTTTCTTGCGTATCCGCGGCGCAGTACATCCGCTGGATGCAAGTGGTGTGCACCCTGAACGATACAAATTAGTGGCGAAAATGGCCAAAGACCTCGGTAAAAACGTAGAGGATTTGCTGAAAGATGTGAATCTGCAAAAAAATATAAACCTCAAACAATACATAGATGAGGAGGTTGGCCTACCTACTTTAACGGATATTATGGCTGAGCTGGCAAAACCCGGTCGTGATCCCAGGGAGCAGTTTGAGGCTTTTAGTTTTACAGAAGGGGTTAACGAAATTAATGATCTGCGTATCGGCATGAAGTTGAACGGTATCGTTACTAATATTACCAACTTCGGCGCATTCGTAGATATAGGTGTGCATCAGGATGGTCTGGTACATACCAGTCAACTGGCGAATAAATTTGTGGCGAATCCAAACGATGTGGTCAAAGTGAGCCAGCAGGTTGAGGTAACGGTTAAAGAGGTTGATGTGCAACGTAAGAGAATCTCTTTATCTATGCGTACGGAAGACAGGCCTTTGCCTAAACGATCTGCAGACTCCGGCGCTCAGCGTACACCGGCATCTACAGGTGAGAGATCAAAAGCATCTGCATCTTCCAGACCAAAACAAACAGCCGATATCCGTCAAAAAACAGAACCGGAAGGAGATTTGCAGCTTAAATTGGCGGCATTAAAAAATAAATTCAAATAGTCAGGTCTTATCGTAATTATGATATCTTTTCAAAGCCAGCCCCATTTATCGGGCTGGCTTTTTATTTTAATAGTCCGGTTGTTTTAATAGCCAGGATTGCTGTCTGAAGTTGTTTTTGGGCCTTGCAATCCTGGGTTATTCATGTTTTGTTCTTGTCATGGTTGATACTTCTGTTAGTGGTGTTCGACTAAACCATGGCTTGGCCCAATTAAACCCCATGTTTGACCCATGGTTGACCCGAGTGAGGTTATCTTTATTCGGGTAAGCATTATTTGGAGCTTTTGGCTGTTGGACAAGACTAAATTCAAACTATATGAATACATCTCTTAGCCCGTGGCTTTGCACTGAGGTTCTTTTGGGAGTCGTTGTAGTTTATTTCTCTCCTGATAACAGATGTGTTTTATTTAATTTAAATCTTTTGAGCATTAGATTATATATTCATACATATATATATACTCGCAGTCTCGAATTTAAATTCTTGGTTGATGATGGGTTTCAACTCGGTTTCCGATACCGCAATTATAAATACGGCTTAAGCTTAAATCGGGCAGATTTCAGCCGTTTTTTTGGGGTGGCCACATGTTGTAAATTATACACGATAATTTTATAGCTGAACAACAGTGTTTTAGCGGGATTATACAAATAAGTCAGTGATATTGTTTGGCGGTAGTAATAATTTTCCTACTTTTGCAACCCGCTTCGGAGGAAGGGAAATGTGAGAAGGTAAGAGAAAAAGAGAAGGAATTGAAAGGATGTAAAGGAAGGTTTTAGAAGGCCGGCTTTGGGAGATCGAAAGATCGCCTGTTGTTATTTAAAGGGAGGAAACTTCAGAGAAAATAAAAAATAAAAAGCTTGCTAAATTAAAAAAGATTTCTACCTTTGCAGTCCCAACAAAAACGGGAAAATGTACGACGGATGTCGCCACATTG
>NZ_FONS01000005.1 GCF_900112985.1 Pedobacter antarcticus | reverse complement strand
AAGCTTTGTTCCTTTTGGTAGCGGGGACCAGACTCGAACTGATGACCTTCGGGTTATGAGCCCGACGAGCTACCAACTGCTCCACCCCGCACTATGTTTGTTAAAAAGAAGCATTCGACTGTCTCTCTCAACGGCTGCAAAGGTAACACAATTTTGTGCTCCTCCAAATCTTTTTTACAAAGACAACCCCTGCTGAGGTCATTTAAACCGTCAATCAACTACTATACAACTACTTAAACTATATGTTTTTTTTCAATAAAAATATATAGTTATCCCGCAGACGCCTGTAGAATCCTGACCAGGCAATTTCTACCTTTACAAAAGGTTCCATATTTAATTTTCAAGATGAACGTATCCATTACAAACTATATTGATCAGGTGTTTCCTCAATTTGAACCTGCTCTTAAAGAACTGCTGATTAATCAAGCCAGATTAAAAACATTCGCAGAAGGAGAATTCCTGATGGAAACCGGCCAATATTTACAATTCACTGTACTAATTGTAGCAGGAAGGGTAAAACTCTATAGAAATGGAGAAGATGGAACAGAATTTTTCATGTATGAACTTGAACCTGGTAACGCTTGTGCATTATCGCTGTCCTGCGCGATCAAACAGCAACAAAGTGAGGTTACGGCAAAAGCCATAGAAAAAACCATCGTTTTGCTTATACCAATCGGATTAATGGATAACCTGATGCAGGAATATAAATCGTGGTACTATTTTGTGATGGACACTTACAGACTGAGATTTGAAGAACTTTTGGAAGTTATTGACAATGTAACTTTCAAAGCGCTTGATGAACGTCTATTTGCCTATTTAAAACACCAATCAGAAAAACTGGGCACAAACCATTTACAGATTACCCATCAGGAAATTGCAACTGATCTGAATTCTTCCAGGGAAGTGATTTCCAGGATTCTCAAAAAAATGGAACAAAAAGGTCATGTAAAACTGAACAGGAATGCCATTGAAAGACTATAGTAATTCTTAGGTGACTAAAGTCACCTGATCAGAAAAAAAAGTATCGGATATTTGAACAGCAGACAATAATTTAAAGGCTATGATAGAATTCATTCAACAACCCTGGTCCTGGTATTTTTCGGGCTTCATGATCTTCGTAATTATGCTGATGTTACTTTACTGGAGGAAATCATTTGGATTCTCTGCCAACCTGCGGACGATCTGCACAATCGCAGGAGCCGGTAAAAAAACAAAATTCTTTGATTTTGACTGGAGAACGCAAAAGTGGAATCTACTATTTCTGGTTGGGTCGGTCATAGGCGGGTTTATCTCCTCTCAGTTCTTAAAAGACCCGGCTACTCTAAAATTATCGGTTGAAACCATAGCTGACCTGAAACAAATCGGATTCGATTTCAATGGTGAAATGAATCCCGCGGAGCTCTATTCTTTGTCTGCCCTGAAGAACCCTAAAATAATACTAATCCTAGTCTGTGGTGGCTTACTGGTGGGCTTTGGCACCCGGTACGCCGGAGGTTGCACTTCAGGGCATGCCATTTCTGGATTATCTGACCTTCAGATTCCCTCAATGATAGCTGTAACCGGCTTTTTTATTGGCGGGCTTACGATGACACATCTGATTATTCCTTTCATCTTCTAATCCCGAACTATGAAAACTCTAAAATATATAGCGGCAGGTATCCTCTTTGGAATTACAATGTCGAAATCTGAAGCAATTTCATGGTTCCGTATTCAGGAGATGTTCCGTTTCCAATCTTTCCACATGTATGGGATTATCGGTACAGCTGTGTGCATGGGAATAATTGCCGTGTGGTTAATTAAGAAATTTCAAATCAAAGATTCCACAGGACAGCAAATCATATTTAAAGAGAAAGAGAAATCGTTTACCCGTTATCTGATTGGTGGAACTATATTTGGATTGGGATGGGCATTAACAGGTTCATGTCCGGGTCCGATGTTTGTAAATCTAGGTTATGGTTATCTTTCGATGCTTATTGTAATCGCTGGTTCAATTGCCGGAACCTACATCTACGGTTTAGTTAAAGATAAAATTCCGCATTAAAATTAACAGTACATGAAGATTCAACAATTTGAAGACAAGCACCTTTCACATTACAGTTATGCAATTCTAAGCGAATGTGAAAGTCAGATTATACTCATCGACCCTTCCAGAAATCCGAAAGTTTATGAAGCCTATGCTGCAGAAAATAAAGCTGCTATAATCGCCGTTATTGAAACTCATCCGCATGCAGATTTCGTGAGTAGCCATCTGGAATTTCACCAGCGGCATAATGCGAAAATTTACGCACATAGTTTAACCGGCGCATCCTATCCTTTTGAGCGTTTTGATGAAGGGGCAGTGATAAATCTTGGTAAAATAACGCTCAGCAGTCTTCATACGCCGGGCCACTCCCCTGATAGTATCTGCATTGTTCTGCATCACAATGGCCGGGAAGAAGCCGTGTTTACTGGTGACACACTTTTTGTAGGTGATTGCGGAAGACCAGACCTGCGGGAAGATGCCGGCAATCAAAAGGCAAAACGGGAGGAACTCGCAGGAAAGTTATTCCATTCATTACGGGACAAATTGATGCGCTTACCGGATCATGTCACGGTATATCCCGCGCATGGTGCCGGAACACTCTGCGGAAAAGGCCTAAGTACTGCCAATAGCAGCACTATCGGCGCAGAAAAAGCCGGTAACTGGTCGTTAAATGAACCTGATAAACCGGCATTTATTCGGACTTTAATTGCCGATCAACCCTTCATCCCAAAATATTTCGGCTACGATGTAGAACTAAACCGCAGTGGAGCGCCGGCTTTTGAAGAGGCTATTAAAAAAGTATCTGTTTTGGCCCAGGAAGATAGGAATAGCAGAACTGTAATATCTTCGAACGACAGGAATGATCTGATAATAATTGATACCAGGCCGGAAACAGAGTTCAAGAAAGGTTTCCTGCCAGGATCGGTTAATATTCAGGAGGGCAATAAATTTGAAACATGGCTGGGGAGTATTGTCAATCCTGGTGAGCGGTATTATCTGGCTGCCGCCGACAATGAAAAGCTGCTGGCGATGATCAGCCGCACTGCCAGCATAGGATATGAATCTTTTATAGCTTCTGCATTTATTAGTAAAGGTGGCTCGCAAACCATGGATGCACCGGATCTTGAGCTTTTAACAAGCAATCCGGATCACTTTACTATTGTCGACGTCAGAAATACCGGCGAAGTTAAGGCCCAACCGATATTTGCACATGCAATACACATCCCATTGGCAGAGCTGCGCGAGAGAACAACAGAAATTCCAACAAACAAACCGATTATGGTACACTGCGCCGGGGGATACAGAAGCGCCGCAGCCAGCAGCATCCTCTATATAGCCCTGGGAACTCAGACCCGGATCTATGATTTAGGAGAGGCGATTGCACAGTTTAAATAAGTTTATAATTAAATTCATAGCTTTGGCATTCATGCAAAACAGGAAAGCCCAAAATATCTACACGCAATTTATGCATATCGGAAGAAATCCGATTGCCTTGCTGCTAATGATATTTTTCGTGATTTCTTCTTGCCCGGTTAAACAAAGTATTAATGCCTATCTGGGAAAACCAGACATCCCAGCCCTTCCCGGAAAAGCAAAGGCAGGCACACTGAAAACAGGAATATATCTGAATAATGTGGCCGTATGTCAGATTTCAACTGATATAAAATCCGGGAGTCTGCAGATAGACCAGCAGACTTCAACATTAAAAGCGTCAGTCTTATTTCTTACTTCCTTATTACTCGCAGTTAACTGTTTGTGGCTGACCTTAATAAAGCCTGCCATCAAATCCACAGGGGATAAAGAACTCCGCTCCGCCTGCCCAATTTATCTGCGTAACTGTCTCTTTCTGATATAGACAATAAAAACAGTCCGCGTATGCTGACCAGCACACCGGCTTTCCGTAGCCTTGTCTATTCTTTTATCAAATTCTATCGATAATATTTATAGCAATGCATAAAGTTTACTTTGTAGGCTTATTTATCCTGCGCTGCGATTTAAATAGTTATTCTCAAACGCCTGTTTCTCCATTGCAGCAATTTAGGAAAAGTGTATATGCGACTTACCCGGTTCGCAGACTAAACAGCCCTGGTAATTGCTACAAAAAGAATAAATAATCAATGTATTTTTAACACTCAAATAATTATAATGGAAACAAAAAAGAAATGGTTTACTGCATCAAATATCTTCACTGCTGTCATATTTTTGTTGATCGCAGCTTTGATGATCAATCCACAAATTAAAGGAACAATGATGCAGGGACTAATGAAAATTGGTTTATTTCAGCCTGAAGTCCCATCTGGCACAAATATGGATTCGGGATCTGAAACCAATGCACAACAAGCCAGTACATCGGTTTCCTTCAAAGACGAAAACGGCGCAGTTTTACCTTTGAATTCACTTCAGGGTAAAGTAGTGTTCATTAATTTCTGGGCAACGTGGTGTCCTCCTTGTGTAGCTGAAATGCCTTCGATTAATGCTTTATATGATAAATTAAAAACAAACCCTAATGTTGTTATTCTCATGGTTGACGTGGATAACAAAGCAGAGCAATCGCAGGAATTTATGCGCAAGAATAAATATAGCTTACCAGTCTTCACACCGGCAAGCGCAATTCCTCCAGAATACCTGGGAAGCGCAATCCCGACAACTCTAGTATTGAATAAAGCAGGTAAAATAGTCTTCAAACATGAGGGTGGTGCGGATTATACCAATCCTGAATTCCTGGCTTACCTGGAAAAACTAAGCAAAGAATAGACATCCATGGAACACATCCTGTTATACAGGATGTGTTTATTTGCCCGGACGGCAAATCAATTACCTAGCGGTCCATTACTGATTTTTTTACCTGCTTTATAAACTGCCTCAATTTTCCTCGTATTCTTGATATCCTCCACCGGATTACCTGAAAGTATGATCAGGTCTGCAACTTTACCTTTTTCCAGCGTCCCATAATGTTTTTCAAGCTGCATCGCTGTAGCACTATTTTTTGTGGCCGTTCCAATCGCCTCTAATGGTGTAAGACCCGCCTGCACCATTAGTTCCAGTTCAAGATGTTCCGAAAAACCCTGTGTACGCAAGGGTGTCGCCCCCGAGTCTGTCCCCATAGCGACTAGAATACCAGCGTCATACAACTTTTTTAAATTCTTCAACGCAATCTCAAAACCTGCTTTATTACGGGTGTAACTTCGTGAATTCCTCACTTCCTGTTGATATCCGGGTGCCGTGATCATCGCTAATACTCCCGGCTCCAGAGAAGCTTTGAAAAACGGATCATCTAACCAATCAGGGTTATTTCCGTAAATAAAAGAAAACTCATCTAAAGCAAGGGTTGGAATATAAATAACGTTTTTCTGTTTCATCTCTTGTATCAAGGCATCGCCGATAATACTATCCCTGATACTATGACCTATAATATCAACATCATTATCAATCAGATCACGTGCGTCTGCCAGGTAATATACATGCGCAGCGACACGCAGTTTATGTTGATGCGCCTGATCAATAATTGACTTAAATATAGCAGGAGACATTGGTTTTGCATCTCCCCCGAATTTATCCTGCCAGATTTTCACAACAGATGCTTTAATCTTCGCCAGACTATCAATCTGTGCCGGCACCTGGGAAGCATCCGAAGGGCGAAACAGATAATCCTTTCCCGAAGAAAGCGCTGGCGATGGCCCATTTGGTACGTTGAACCCATAACCGGCAGAATATAACCGGGCACCCGGTAATTGCCCATTCAAACTGGAATCTCGTAATCCACTTTCAAAAAGCATAGGCCTGTCGGTACCCATAACCTGAATAATACTAACTCCATAATCCAGATATTTCTGAAGCTGAGCAAGGATATTCTCCCGCGTATAATGGTCAGCATTAGTTGTCGTACCCTTCAGTGTACCGATATGAACATGCGCGCTGATCATTGCCGGCATAATTGTTTTACCATTTAAGTCTATAATCTGCGTGGCAGATGCTGTATCCAGATCTGCGCCTATTCCTGCAATAGTATCACCCTGAATAAGAATGCGGGTATTTTCAACCGGCTGCCCGCCATTTCCATCTATCAATCTCACATTTTTGAATAAAATCGTATTTACATCTGTTTTTTTACTCGTGGTACATGATTGCATTAAAAGTATACCGGCAACGGCTATAAATAAGGCTTGAATAGTTTTTCTCATATAAATGCGTTTTGATTTATGCTGTATAATTGACTGGGACGAGGTAAACCCTTAAGATAAACACTTATTATCAACGATTTTAACCAGTAATTGTTTATTTATCAGTTTATTCATAAAATTAAACAGCCCTATATTCAAATAAAGGCAATTTCAGCACTTCGGCGAGTATCCCCTACGTTTCATCCTGAATTTAATCCAGCTGGGTTCTTTTGCAGCAGAACCACCTTCCAGCCACCAGTATATTTGCCGCCAACATTAAAATACAGGCAAATGCTTTTTAAATTCAACTTCCAGAACGTCCTTCTAATTTCCCTGCTGTTTTTCCAGATTTCATTAAACTGGGGATGCAGGTCCCATGATAAACCCGCAGAGGAATCTGTTAAAAAACTAGCGGCAGTGACGCTTCAAGAAAGCCAGGTCACTGTCAGCTCTGCTTATCCGGCAAGGATCGAAGGTAAAGTCAATGTGGATATACGGGCACAGGCAGAAGGCTATCTGGAAAAGATTTTTATCGAAGAAGGTGCTTTTGTAAAAGCAGGGCAACCTCTTTTTAAGATCAATGATCTTCCGCTTAAAGAACAACTAAATACCGCAAAAGCAAATCTCTCTGCCGCTCAGGCCGCAGTAAAAAATGCAAAGCTTGAAGTAGAAAAGTTCACCACCCTCAGCACTAATAAAATCACTTCCGGTTTTCAGCTGAAGACGGCAAATGCTGCACTGGAAAGTGCAGAAGCAAACGTTGCACAACAAACAGCATTGGTAGAGGCGGCAAAGATTAATCTCGGTTTTACAACGGTAAAGGCCCCGGTGAGTGGGTTTATTGGCAGAATCCCAAAAAGAACTGGTAATCTGATTTCCCGTACAGACACAGAGCCATTAACGACCCTGACAGACATCAGTCAGATCTATGCTTATTTCTCAATGACAGAACTGGATTTTCTGCAGTTCAATAATCAGCAATCCGGTAACAAAACATTGCCGCAACTAATTGCAGATCTACCGCAGGTTTCGCTGATTCTTGCAGATGGTACTCCTTACGAGAAAAAAGGAAGGATTCAAATGATAGATGGACAGTTTGACACTGCAATTGGTGCGATAAGCATCCGTGCAGCATTTGACAATCCAAAATATATACTGCGCTCAGGTAACACCGGACGAATAGTGTTGCCGGAAACCATCAGTAATGCTATCCTCCTTCCGGTCAGGGCGACGATGGACATGCAAGACAAAATCTTTGCATTCAGACTTAAAAAAGATCAGACAGTAGAACGTGTTTCCATTATAACCAATGGTAAAAGTGGGGATAATTATATCGTTAAGGGAGGTATCAAAGCCGGTGATGTCGTGATTATTCATGACGTAGCCACCATTCAGGAAGGCGAAAAAATACACCCGGAAATGACAACCGTTAAAAAATAAGAACATGCTCAAAAAGATTATTGACCGGCCGGTACTGGCTACGGTTATCTCCATTATATTACTATTGCTTGGTATTGTCAGTTTGACCAGACTGCCCATTACCCAGTTCCCCGATATTGCTCCACCCACAGTATTCGTTTCAGGAGCCTATCCGGGCGGAAACAGTGAAAGTGTGACCAGATCTGTTATCACACCTTTGGAAGAAGCTATTAATGGTGTGGAAAATATGCAGTATATGACCTCCTCGGCGGGTAGCGATGGCTCATTTTCAATTACGGTGATTTTTGGTCTCGGAATTGATCCTGACCAGGCAGCTGTAAACGTACAGAACAGGGTTGCCCAGGTTAACAGCCAGATTCCCGAAGAAGTACTCCGCGCAGGAATTACGACCACCAAACAGCAGAACAGTAACATTATGTACTTTAACCTAACCAGCGAGGATAAGGAAAA
Organism: Pedobacter antarcticus; assembly: GCF_900112985.1. Classification (GTDB taxonomy): domain Bacteria; phylum Bacteroidota; class Bacteroidia; order Sphingobacteriales; family Sphingobacteriaceae; genus Pedobacter; species Pedobacter antarcticus. Next base: position 337,915 of record NZ_FONS01000005.1, on the reverse strand, counting down.
GTATGATGAAATCTTTCTGCAGAACTATGCAAAAATTAATCTGGTACCAACATTAAAACGTATCCCTGGAATCGGGAATGTACAACTCTTTGGCAGCAAGGACTATTCTATGCGAATCTGGCTCGATCCGGGCAAGCTAACCATGAATAAGCTGGTACCGCAGGATATTGAAAATGCTTTAAGTAAAAGTAGCCTGGAAGCATCTCCAGGAAAACTCGGCGAAGACTCTGATGCTCCTCTGCAGTATGTAATCAAATACAAAGGTAAACTGAATCAGAAAGAAGAATTCGAACGAATTATTGTCAAATCAAATCCGGATGGTTCGATGCTGCGTCTTAGGGATGTATCCAGAATAGAATTCGGAGCTTCTTTTTACGACAGTGATAATAAATCCAATGGAAATCCAGCGGTGACTATGGGAATCCAGCAGACCAGCGGATCCAATGCCACTAAGATTGAAACTGCCGTCCGTAAAAATCTAGAGGAACTAAACAAAAAATTCCCTAAAGGAGTAAAATACGAGATTATCCAGAGTGTAAAAGAACAACTGGATCAATCTATTGCCCAGGTGAAGACCACCCTGATAGAGGCCTTCATTTTGGTCTTTATTGTTGTGTTTATTTTCCTTCAGGATTTCCGTTCTACATTGATCCCTGCTATAGCTGTACCAGTTGCAATTATCGGTACCTTCTTTTTTCTTCAGCTGATAGGCTTTACCATTAATGTACTAACCTTATTCGCGCTGGTACTGGCGATTGGAATTGTAGTGGACGATGCTATCGTAGTGGTAGAAGCGGTTCATGCAAAATTGAATGGCAGCAATCTTACACCTCAGGAAGCTACGCAGTCTGCGATGAGTGAAATTACCGGAGCCATTATCTCTATTACACTCGTCATGTCAGCGGTATTCCTGCCGATTGGATTTATGGAAGGTCCTTCCGGCATATTCTATAAGCAATTTGCTTTTACACTGGCCATTGCCATTCTAATTTCCGCTGTTAATGCTTTAACACTCAGCCCGGCATTATGCGCCCTGTTTCTCAAAGCTGAACACAGTCCTGCAGCAAATGAGCCGGCACCTGGTTTCAAAAAGCGTTTCTTTACGGCTTTCAATATAGGTTTTGATGGTCTGACCAATAAATATATCCATAGCGTTTCTTTCCTGATCAGGAAAAAATGGTGGAGCATGGGTGGCCTTGCTATTGTCAGCGGGCTCGCTTTCTGGATGATGACTGTGTACCCTAAAGATTTTATTCCAGAAGAGGATGACCGTTTTATCATGTATAATCTGTCGCTTCCGGCAGGTACTAACCTGAACTATACAACTACGGTGATCGATAGAATCGACAGTGCTTTCAGGACAATGCCGGAGGTAGAGAGTATTACGAGTGTTTCAGGGTTTAATATGCTGAGCAATAGTGCCGGTCCATCCTATGGTATTGGATTTATGCGACTGAAAGAGGCTAAAGACCGGGGTGAAATTCAGGATATGAATAAAATCATAGAGGCGATGAACAGCCGCTTGGATGGTATACGTGAAGGAGAGTTAAGCCTCTTCCGCTCCCCTCCTGTCCAGGGATTCGGCAGTGTGAGTGGCGCAGAAATGGTATTGCAGGACAAATCGGGTGGTGAGTTGACAAAGTTCAATGAGAATGCTCAGCAGATTATCGAAGAGCTGAATGGCTTACCTACTGTTGCAGCTGCATTTACAACATTCAGAGCCGATTTCCCACAGTATGAAGTTATTGTCGATGAAGATAAGGCCAATCAGCTGGGTACAAATACCCGTGATATCTTAACCACTATGCAACTTTTTTACGGTGGAAGCCAGGCCGGTGACTTTGTTCGTTTCGGTAAATTCTACCGGGTTACACTGAAGTCAGAAGGCGCTGCGAGAATGGATGAAAATTCATTGAGCCAGGTATTTATTAAAAGTGAGACGGGAGCTATGATTCCTGTAAATACACTGGTTAAACTCAAAAAAGTATATGGTCCGGAAGTAGTGAGCAGGTATAATCTGTTTAATAGTATTACGGTGAATGTCATGCCTGCGCCGGGTTATAGCAATAGCCAGGCAATGGACGCTGCAGAACAGGTCCTTGCAGAAAAACTTCCTGCAGATTACGGATTTGAATGGAGCGGATTAAGTCGTGAAGAACGCAATTCAGGCGGACAGACGGTATTTGTCTTCGGAATGTGTATCCTGTTCACATACTTCCTTCTAGCTGCACAATATGAAAGTTACCTGCTGCCATTAGCGGTTATCCTTTCCATCCCTACCGGGATACTGGGGGTGTTCATTGCAATCGGCGCAACGGGTATCACCAACAATATTTATGTACAGATCGGGCTGATCATGCTCATTGGATTATTAGCCAAGAATGCTATTCTGATTGTCGAATTTGCCCTGCAGTCCCGTCGTAACGGAACACCATTACTGGAAGCTGCGCTTAGCGGCGCCAGATTGAGGTTGAGACCAATTCTTATGACATCACTGGCATTCGTTGCCGGCCTTGTTCCGCTAATGATGGCGACAGGACCATCTGCAGTAGGTAACCGTTCAATCAGTACCAGTGCCGCAGGCGGGATGCTTTCAGGCGTACTCCTCGGCTTATTTATAATTCCTGTTCTGTTTATCATTTTCCAGGGACTGCAAGAAAAGATCAGCCGGAAAAAACTATCCTGACACAGGCAAAATCAAACGAAAATCACATGAATTTAAAACATCTCATTATAGGTATATCCATGCTTTCAGTTGCTTCCTGTAAAATAGGAAAAGACTATGTAAAGCCCGAAACCGGCCTGCCAGATGCATTCCGAAATGCCGTTGTCACCACCGATACGCTTACACTGCCGGACAGTAAATCTTTCTTCAGAAACAGGGTCTTGTTAGCGCTGATCGATACTGCGTTAGTTAAAAACAACGATCTGAAAGTTGCACTGGCTAATATCACCAGCGCTCAGCTTACCTTAAAAAGGGTCAGACTGAATTATCTGCCTGAGCTGACTGCACAGGTAAATGGCAGTCACAATATTTCTTCAAAAAACAGTCTTGCAGGGATCGGAAACGAACAGTTTACCGGATCCCGGGACATCGAAGATTATACAGCATCACTGGGCTTTAGCTGGGAAATCGACATCTTCGGGCGTATTAAAAGGGAAAAAGAAGAAGCTCTTGCATTGATGCTGCAAAATATAGAAGTCAAAAAAACGGTACAAACCCGGCTGATAGCAGATGTTGCGAACGCATATTATAACCTAATTATGCTGGATGAGCAACTTCATATTGCGAAACAGAGTTTCGCACTGAGCGATAGCACCTATAAACTCCTCCAGGTACAATATGAAGTTGGAGAAACTACTTCCTTAGGTTTGCAGCAAGCAGAAGCGCAACTCGAAATGACCAGACAACTCATTCCTCAGATCGAACAAAGTATTGCCCTTCAGGAGAACGCAATGAGCCTGCTGACCGGTACTTTCGCGGGCCAGGTTAAACGTACAGAACAACCGGGTGCAGAATTCCGGGCAGAGGACCATACTGGATACCCGGTATCGTTATTATCCTTCAGGCCTGATATCAAAGTTGCTGAATTTGCTTTGAAAGCTGCAAATGCCCGGGCTGGAATTGCTCAGGCTTCGCTATATCCTACTTTAACTATTACGGCAAACGGGGGCCTCAATTCATTTAAAGCCTCGAACTGGTTCAGCATACCCGGGTCGTTATTTGGTAACGTTATGGGTGGTATTACACAGCCAGTATTTCAGCGTAAACGATTAAAAACACAATATCAGCAGGCGGTAATTGAAAGAGAAAAAGAGGTATTCAACTTTCGTCAGGCCGTGCTGACTGGCTATTCTGAAGTTTCAGATGCGCTAATCAGCAAAGAAAAGCTGGATTTACAAATGACCGCCGCTTTAAACAGGGAAAAAGCTTTGGAAGCCGGAATAAAGTCTGCCGGAATCCTGTTCAGCACAGGAATGGTAAATTACCTGGAGATCATTAACGCAAATAATAATTACCTTCAGTCCCGTTTACAAACTGCCCAGCTTCAAAGAGACCAGGCAGCTGTACGCATTGCACTTTACCGTGCCTTAGGCGGAGGTTGGAATTAAGATCTCTCCGGAATTAAGTATAATAAACACCATGCAGCTAGAGCTCAAAAGACATATCCAGATGAGATTACTGTTCATACCAGTAGTATTTTTTATGATTTACCTGCTGGTATACCTGGTAGATCCCTTTAGCGAAAACTGGAAGTGTTATCTCGATTATTCAGCGCAGGAAATATTCGTGGAATTCATAATGGGTATCTTACTTAGCTGGGCAATTATCGAATTCAGCCAGTCTATCAGTTCGCTGATGGACAGGTTAATGCCCTGGTCGGGATCTTCCCTGGTCAGGTTTCTGGCCCAAACAGCACTAATTATTGTATCCGTTATCATTATGCTGTATCTGCAGGACAGAATATTTGTACTGATCTACGGAAATCAGAAACTTACCCCACAGGAAAATCTAAGCATCTGGCAATTCTGTGTGGTCAGTATTATTGTTTCAGTGATTGTAAGTCTGGCGAACACCGGATATTATTTACTGAAGAAATGGAAGATCTCCATGTCCGAAGCCGCCGAACTGCGTATCCATACATTGGAGCTTAAAGAGGTAGCGATGCATGCAGAATTACAATCTCTCAAATTACAGCTGGACCCACATTTCATGTTCAATAATTTCAGCACCCTCTCTGAGCTGATGAACGGTGACCTTCCGCAGGCAAATGCTTTTCTGGATAATCTGGCTAGAGTTTACCGGTATATGATCCAGAACCTCAAAAAGAACCTCGTTCCACTGAAAGAAGAAATTAAATTTGTTACCGCCTATCTTTATCTGATTTCCATCAGGCACGGCGATAACGTCCGCGTCACTATTGAACTTGGTGAACAGGCAATGGAAAAATCTATTCCCCCGATTACCATCCAGTTACTTATTGAAAATGCGATTAAACATAATATTGCATCGGCAGAAAACCCATTGTATATTTCAATAAGTTCCATCTCTGATCAGGTCGTAATCAGTAATAATCTTCAGCGTATACCAGTGACCATCCCGTCATCCGGTATGGGCTTACATAATATTAAAGAACGATACCGGCTTTTGGCAGGTCAGGAACCGCTAATTAATGACGATAGTGAACTATTCCAGGTTTTCCTTCCTTTACTCTAACCGAAGCGGATATGAAGATTTTAATTCTTGAAGACGAAAAACATAATGCATCCAGACTAAAACGGATCTTAATGGAATCTAATCCGGACGTAGAAATACTGGATACACTGGAAACGGTTAAAGTCAGTGTGGAATGGCTCCGGAACAATCCCATTCCTGATGTCATCTTAATGGATATCAGACTGGCCGATGGATTGAGCTTCGATATCTTCAGTCAGATTAACGTCGCCTGCCCCGTAATATTCACGACAGCTTATGATGAATATGCGGTAAGAGCCTTTAAAGTTAATAGCCTGGATTACCTGCTAAAACCTATTGACAAAGACGAATTGCAGCAGGCTCTGCTTCGGGTAAATCCGGTAAAAACTAATTATTTGAAAATGACCGATGTCCAGATAATTTTGGAACAGTTTCGGCAAAGCTCCACCTCCTACAGAAGGCGCTTTTTGATTCCGGTACATGATGGATATATGTCTGTCGGAACAAATGAAATCAGCTTTATTTACTCAGAGTTTAAACTGACACATCTGTTTCTGGATTCCGGAAAATCAATTTGCATTCAGCAGACACTGGATGAACTGGAGGAAGAACTGGATCCTGAATTATTCTTTCGGGGTAACCGACAGATTATATTAAGTGTTGACAGTATCGATAAAATCTATAATTCCTTCAACGGAAAATTAAAGGTGACATTAAAAAAAGACAACCAGAAAGAGGTTTTCATCAGCCGGGAAAAAGCACCACTATTTAAAGCCTGGCTAGATAAATAAGTCCATTCGGTAAAAAAGCATTAAAAGAGTTTATTCATTTCTAATTCTGCTTAATCCCATCCAAAGAAGAAATTAACTTCGCACAGTACTTATCAATCTGGAACTATCCGGCAGGAAAATTCAATTTCCAGTTGCATAGGTCAAGGTTATTTTTGATCAGATGAATTGCGTTATAAAAATGTTTATATTGGATAAATATTTAATAAATAACCATTTATAAATCATTATGAAAAAGCTAAGCTTAGTTTGCACAGTTATCCTCGGGCTGTTCTTTTGCCTTGATGCCTCAGCACAAACCACTGCGGATTATTTCGCAGGGAAATGGAACGTTACAATATTCGGCACGCCAAATGGAGATGCCAAAATAACGCTGGTCCTGGAGAAAAAGGGCACAGATCTCACAGGAGTGGTTCGGGACTCTACAAATACCGAAGTATCCACTATCACGCAGATAGATCAGAACGATAAATCAATCACTGCAGCTTTTAATATCCAGAACTATGATGTAACGCTTACATTAAATCCGGTTGACCAGGATAACACTAAAGGAACGCTGATGAATATGTTTGATGCTGTTGGCGTCCGTGTAAAAGAAAACTAAGCCAGGAGACTAGTCGAATAAAATAGCGCACCCTGCCAGAAAGCAGGGTGTTCGCTGTGCTTCCACCCCCATCTATTTTTTCACGAAGAAGGGAATATTTGCTGTTGCCACATTATTATTCCCATCGGAGACATAAATAAATAATCGGTAAGCCCCTTCCTGATCGGGCGCAGTCACCATAGCCTTATCGAAAGAGGTGTTTTTCACCATCCCTGGAATAGGTTTTGGTCGAGTTTCGCGATCACCGCCTGTCTTTAGGTCTGTACTCTCCGGTAGCAGTTCCCAGCGTGTTGTCAGCTTATCCATATCAGGATCGGTAACTCTGATTGTCGCAGAATACGATTTACCCGGACTTAGGTAGATAAAATCCAACACCTTTTTATCGTCAAGACGGAAAGAATCAAGGTGCGGGGCGCGATTTTCCGGCCATTTCCCCGACCACAGATACTGCATCACGTCAACTACCTCGTTCTCCTCCCCCGCTTCCGTAAACAATCCGTACCATGTAGGCGTGCGTTCCTGTTTTTGGCCCCAAAGAAATACATAGGACCCAATACAATGCTTATCTTTCAAGATAGACGCTTCGTAACGACTTTTATAAACGACAGCTTTTTCGCTGCTAGTCTCTTCTACGGAAGCTTCCCAAGGTGTCTGTGGCCCTTCCCAGTGTCCTGTCGGCCCCCATTCTGTTACCATATATGCCTTTTCCCAGCCAGTAGCCTTTATTTGGTCTGGCACAGCGGCCAGACCACCATATACCTGAACAGAGATCAGATCTAGTGCAGGGCACTTCTCTTTGATATAATCTATTTCCCGTTGATTAATTCCCGCAAGCATGGTGGTAACCAGATGGTTTGGATCAATCTGATGAATCATTTTAGCGATGTCATTAACTGCATCCCAGACTTTAGGATTTTTATACTCCAAATTCAACTCATTACCAATCCCCCAGGCCAGTAGCGCCGGATGATCTTTGTATTTCAACACCTCGTCACGAATCCGGTCCAACTGTGAGGCAACAGCTGCAGAGTCTTCATAATTGAAACCATGGCGCTCAATACCAACTCCTATTCCCATAGTTACTGTCAAACCCAACCGCTGCGCATCGTCTAGAACTTTCTGACCGTTTGTCGTGGTCCAGGTACGAATAGAATTCCCCCCATAAGCTTTTAGCCGGTCCATATAATCAGTGCCGCCAGCCCCTTTTATAAAATAAGGCTTTCCACCACGAAACAACGTATACCCCCCGTCCTGTTTAATAATCTCGGCTTTTACGGGCTCCTGCTGTTGCGCCAGAGCAGTAGAATCAATTGAAAATAATACCAGGAAACTTAAAGTCGTTAATGCCGAAAAATTCATGTGGTTCAGTTTTAAAGTTAAAGTAATGAAAAAATCTTTGATAGCTTCCCACATCAAGCGGTAATCCACAGATGTAACAAATGATGAATTTAATATTTATTAACACTAATGAAACATAGCAAGCTTAGATTCGCCCCATATTAATCCGGTAATATTTTGGAATAGTTATCCAGGAATCTTCAGCTCCCTTTCGGAAAACCGAAACACGATAATTGCGACCTGAGCGTATCTTTCAGGAACCCGTCTCGTTAAAAGACAGGATATGAATGCGCTTAAGTACGTAGTTATGATTACTAGCTCCGGAAAATATGATTTAGTGAGGACAAGTATTGCCGGTGTATTTAAAGGTTCAAATAACTGGTCAAAAGAATATATTTGGCTCATGCATGTAAGTCCTGTTCCGGTGGCACCGAGGTAGAGACAGGTCTACAACTCCAGGTACAATAATATTTAGGTAGTACGTACCTCGACCAGAAGTTGATAATAGCTCAAGTTGATTAAACAAAACGTAGAATGGTAGGAAATATTAAAATCAGCTTTGCAGCACTAATCTTCGGATTAGGGTTGCAAAGCGCTTCCGCTCAAACAGCGCTTAATGCGAATCGCGGACACAGTCATAATGACTATAAGCAGTCTATTCCTTTATTAACCGCTTATCAGGCGGAAATGGGCTCCATTGAAGCCGATGTTTTTTTAAGAAATGGAGAACTCTATGTTGCGCATGAAAGTAGCGAAATTCGCGAGGGAGCTACCTTGAAAAAACTCTACCTCGACCCACTGATTGAATTGTATAAAGTGAACGGCAACCACCCGTATGCAGATCCCGAATTAAAACTTCAGTTAGTTATTGATATTAAGCAAAATTACCGGGACGTATTACCTACACTGTTGAAAGAAATATCGGCCAATCCTGAAGTTTTTAATAGCCTCAAAAATCCAAATGCCATTCAATTAACCATTAGTGGTAATGTTCCTAAACCCGAAGAATTCAAAAACTATCCCGAATTCATTTCTTTCGACGGAAGGCCATATATAAACTACACCTCCGGGGAGCTTAAGCGGGTAGCGATGATTAGCGACGACCTCAAAAATTATACGGTTTGGAACGGCAAAGGAAATCCGACAAAAACTGATGAACTTAAATTAAAACGGGTTATTGATAAAGCCCATCAGCAAGGCAAAAATCTCAGATTCTGGGCAACTCAGGACAGTCCGAATACCTGGATTGTTTTAGAGCGTATGGGAGTCGATTGGATTAACACCGACCATCCTGATAAGCTTAGAGAATTTTACAGTCACCAAGAGAAACTGACTTATACGAATCCGGTTCCTTACCCAGTTTATACACCGAGCTATAAAACAGATGGGATAAAAAAAAGGGCAAAGAATATTATCTTGATGATTGGCGACGGTATGGGCCTGGCCCAAATACATGCAGGTTTAATGGCTAACCATGGCGATTTAAATATTTCCAGGATGCGCAATATAGGTTTTGCATTAACTAGTGCTGCCGATGCGGGAAATACCGATTCTGCTGCAGGCGCTACAGCTTTAGCTACCGGGCATAAAACCAATAACCGGTACATCGGTATGGGCGCTGATAATTTAAAGAAAACGAATTTGGTAGATACACTTTATGCTCGGGGTGTTAAAAGTGGGGTAATCAGTGTCGGCGACATTACAGATGCTACACCGGCTGCTTTTTATGCACATCAGCCAGACCGGTCGATGAATGACGAGATAGCACATGATCTGCTCCAAAGTAAAGTCGAAATTTTAGTCGGTTCTAATCAGAAAAGCTTTTTCAAGAATAAAGACCAGAACCTTATATCCGGTCTTCAGGCGAAAGGGTATAAGGTAAATAACAGCCTAATTGAGTTTAGACAGCAAAGTGAGGGTAAGCAATTAGTCTTAGTTACAGATTCTGCGACACGTGCCGTATCGAAGGGTCGTGGAGACTGGCTAAAACAATCTTTACTTCACAGTATATCAATCTTATCAAAAAATAAAGATGGTTTTTTCATCATGACTGAAGGTGCGCAGATTGATTACGGAGGGCATGACAACAATCTGCCGGTCGTTATCACCGAACTACATGATTTTGATAAAACTGTAGAATCGGCCATACGTTTTGCCGATTTGGATGGAGAAACGCTTGTTATTGTCACAGCCGATCACGAAACGGGAGGATTAACACTACTGGATACGGCTCCGGAAAAAGGGATGGTCAGGGCAGCATTTAGTACAAATGACCATACTAATATTGTCGTGCCGGTATTTGCCTATGGTCCAGGTGCCGAAGATTTTAAAGGCACGTACCAAAACAATGAGATTTTCTATAAGATTATTCAAGCCTATAAATTGAAATAGTATAATACTTATCTATTAATTCCAATAAAAGATGCGTCGCTGGAACGGTACATTTTTTACTACATATTATCCATTAGCAATACATTAAACCGGTGACCATCTGGGTCACCAAAGGCGAAACCATAATACCCGTTTTCATCTCTGCCAACTGGCTGAAAGATAGTACCACCAGCACCCTCAACTCTCTCCGCCCATTTATTCACTTCCGCCTCGGTGTCAGCAGCCAGGGTAAAAATGATCTCGCCGGCAGATCCGGAGGTCAGAAACTCATCTATTTTAGATCCTTGTTCAAAAAAATGGATTACCAGTTCATCTTCACTAAAAAGAAAACTGGCGAATTTGGGGTCGTTGTTCAAGCCATTTGACTTAAAACCCAATTTGTTATAAAATTGACGGGTAAGTTGGGCGTTCTTTACACTAAAATTGGCCCATATTTTTTTTGTTTTCATGACGTAGTTTTTTCACATTATCCCATCTTCAACATTCCCTATTTTGAATCACTGGCGTGATCAACCAGGATCGCGTCTATCGTTTTAGTAATACTTCGTTAAACATTAAGTTACAGCGAGATTATGGAAATCACAATTGTTTTTTCCTAAAAATGTATTATGCCTTACTTCTCTAGCACTCGCTGCTTCCGCCTGGTGTTTTAACTATTAAGGCATTCGCCATTTTATTTAAAACAAACGGTTTTTATTAAAAAATATTCAATCTTATACGTTCTATGAATTCTGCTTATCGAAAGATAGGTTTCGAACTGGCGTGTAGTTTCAATTTGGCCGAAAATGTGATGGTTTGATGGAATGAAGTCCGGTAGCAATAAAAAAAGGGATAAAAATTATTAGATCTAATTTTATCCCTTTCCGTAGCCCGTAGGGGAATCGAACCCCTGTTTCCAGAATGAAAATCTGGCGTCCTCACCCCTAGACGAACGGGCCATTATGTAAAAGCGCTCAATCTTTTCAGATTAAGCGCTTTACTAGGTAGCGGGGACCAGACTCGAACTGATGACCTTCGGGTTATGAGCCCGACGAGCTACCAACTGCTCCACCCCGCACTCTGATTAATGAAAAACGCCGAGTGCATCTGCGTTTTTATTGTAGCCCGTAGGGGAATCGAACCCCTATTTCCAGAATGAAAATCTGGCGTCCTAACCGGTAGACGAACGGGCCAAATGAAACGACAAGCTTAAAAGCTTTGTTCCTTTTGGTAGCGGGGACCAGACTCGAACTGATGACCTTCGGGTTATGAGCCCGACGAGCTACCAACTGCTCCACCCCGCACTATTTACAAAAAAAAACGTTTGAAGAATTGAATCTTCCTTTGTTTTAAATTGGTCTGCAAAGATATATTTCGTTTCTTTGCAATGCAAATTTATTTTAAAAAATATTCAATGTCGCATAAAGCAGGTTTTGTAAGTATAATTGGTAAGCCAAATGTGGGTAAATCCACCCTAATGAATGCCCTGGTGGGGGAAAAACTGTCGATCATTACACCTAAAGCTCAGACTACACGTCACCGCATCCTGGGAATTGTTAATGAAGAAGAACATCAAATTGTATTTTCTGACACTCCCGGTATTATCAAACCACGTTACGGACTGCAGGATTCGATGATGAATTTTGTTAAAGGTGCCTTGAGTGATGCAGATCTGATTCTATTCGTAACAGACATCAATGAGCAGCATGATGAGAATGATGTATTAGAGAAAATTATCAATTCTACGATTCCGATGATTGTACTGATCAACAAAATTGATGGTGCAACTCAAGAGCAGGTAGAGGAAAAAACGGCTTACTGGCAAGATCTTCTGAAACCTAAATATATCTACGCTATCTCTGCCTTACACAGATACAATCTGGACGGTATTATGGAACGTGTTCTGGATTTCCTTCCTGAGCACCCTGCATATTATGATAAAGAAGACCTGACTGACAAAAATCAACGTTTCTTTGTATCCGAAATCATCCGTGAAAAAATCTTTAATAATTATCAGAAAGAGATTCCTTATAGTACGGAAGTAGTAATTACAGCATTTAAAGAAGAAGAAAAGATCACAAGGATCAGCGCAGAAATTATCGTTGAGCGTGACTCACAAAAAAATATCCTGATCGGAAAAGGCGGTTCTATGTTAAAAAAGGTAGGTACTGAATCCCGTAAAGACATCGAGAAGTTCCTGGATCAGAAAGTATTCCTGGAAACCTTTGTTAAAGTAATTCCAGACTGGAGAAGTAAAAAGAACTATTTAAAAAGTTTCGGGTACGAAAATTAAACCTACCTTTGCAACCCCTTAATAATTAATACAATTCACAACACATGAGTAACATTATCGCAATCGTCGGAAGACCGAACGTAGGCAAATCTACCCTTTTTAACCGCTTAACCGAAAGTCGCAAAGCAATTGTAGATGATTTCAGCGGTGTAACACGCGACCGTCATTATGGCGTCGCTGAGTGGACAGATAAACAATTTACCGTCATAGACACAGGAGGTTATGTAGCTAATTCTGAAGACGTATTTGAAGCGGCTATCCGCGAACAGGTCGTTATCGCAATTGAAGAAGCCTCTGTACTACTGTTTATGGTCGATGTCACTACTGGCATCACAGACCTTGATGATGAAATCGCACAACTGCTTCGCCGCAGTAAAAAACCGGTTTTCATTGTCGTTAATAAAGTTGATAATACCTCCCTGGAAAATGACGCGGCTGTATTTTATGGCTTCGGACTCGGTGAAATCTACTCCATTTCTTCTATGACCGGTTCCGGTACAGGAGATTTACTGGATGACGTCATTTCACACTTCCAGGACGAACCATTAGAAGAAAACTCTTTACCGAAATTAACTATCGTCGGCAGACCCAATGTAGGTAAATCCTCATTAATCAATGCCCTGATGGGACAGGAAAGAAATATCGTTACCCCTATCGCAGGTACAACACGCGATTCCATTCACATCCACTACAATCAGTTCGGACATGAATTTATGTTTATTGATACTGCAGGTTTACGTAAGAAAACCAAAGTAAAAGAAAACATAGAATTCTATTCTGTAATGCGTACCATCAAAGCATTAGAAGAAGCCGACGTGGTTATTCTGATGATTGACGCTGTAGAAGGTTTGGAATCACAAGATGTCAACATCTTCCACTTAGCAGAGAAAAATAAGAAAGGTATAGTGATCCTGGTCAACAAATGGGATTTGGTAGAGAAAGACCATAAAACGATGAAAGCTTTCGAAGAACAGATTCGTCAAAAATTACAGCCATTTACAGACGTGCCTATCGTATTTACTTCTGCAATACACAAACAACGTATCTTCAAGGCCATTGAAGTTGCACTGGAAGTTTATCAGAACAGGGGTAAAAAAGTACCTACATCTAAATTGAATGATGTTATGCTGCCGATTATCGAAAACTATCCGCCACCAGCTTTAAAAGGTAAATACATTAAGGTTAAATACATTACGCAGATCAATGCTACATCACCAATGTTTGCCTTCTTCTGTAACCTTCCTCAATATATTAAAGAGCCATATAAAAGGTTCATTGAAAATAAATTACGTGAGAATTTTGACTTTAATGGAGTTCCGATTCAAGTTTATTTCAGACAGAAATAAGCTGTTAAAGCTATCGTTTACAGAGGGGTTGTTCATTCATTTGAACGACCCTTTTTTTATTGCAGTGCGTTGAGCGCTTGCTTCACCATACTGTCGCTTTGGTTCATCGCTTTATAATAACCCGCATCACCCAGATAATATTTATAAAGCAAGGCTTTAAGGTCAGTACAGATTATTGGTTTTGCGCTAGCCAGCTGCCGCTGATCGACTGTTATATCCTTTGCTGCAATGAACCTGATGAAATCCCTGTAATCAACGTCACTGATCTTAAATGCTGCCAGATTCTGTTCTAGAAACTGCACAGAATAACGCGGGGCGAGAATATCAAATACAAAATCAAACATGACTTTTTTAGTCAGCAAGATATTATAAGTTTTGTTCATACCAGCCGTATCCATTTTAACATAAATATCAGGTTGTATGCCACCGCCAGCAAATACTTTTTTGCCGGAACCTGTCGTATATGCCAGATTTCTGCGCAGTGAGTCTTTAGGCACAAAATTATTATCAGTTAGTTCACCGTCATTGAAACGGTCTTCTATTTCGTTCTGGTAAGCTGTAAAGCCTTTCTTATAAGATTTTTGAATACTGCGGCCGAGCGGGGTGTAATAACGGGCAATTGTAAGGTTTAAAGCAGAACCATCCCCGAAAGGAAACTGCTCCTGAACCAAACCTTTACCGAAAGAGCGGCGCCCGACGATAATTCCCCTGTCCAGATCCTGCACCGCACCAGCGAGAATTTCACTGGCAGAAGCCGAGTTTTCATTGATAAGCACAGCCAGCTTACCTTCCTCAAACTCACCACCGCCGGTTGCGATATAATCTGTTCTTGGTTCGTGTTTACCTTCCGTATAAACAATCAGCTTATTCTCCGGAAGAATCTGGTTTGCCAGGCCGGTTGCTGCAGTTAGATATCCCCCACCGTTATCACGAAGATCAAGAATCAACTTCTTCATTCCAGCAGCTTTCAGATGACGGACCGCTTCAACAAAATCTTTATCCGTACTCGCACCAAATTCACTGATCCTGATATAGCCCGATTCTCCGTTGATCATATAAGCAGCATCAATACTACTTACGATTACCCTTCCTCTTTTTATAGCCAATGAAACCGGATGATCTGCACCAGAGTGCAAAACCGTAAGTCGTACAGAAGTTCCGCGTTTACCTTTGATCCGGCCAATCATATTATCTCTTGTGAGTTTTCTTCCGCTCACAAAAACACTGTCAACCTTCAAAATTTTATCACCAAGTTTTAAGCCAGCTAAAGAGGCGGGGCCGTCTTTAATTACTTTCGTAACCAGCAAAGTATCTTTAAGAATATAATATTCAATTCCTATCCCTTCAAAATTACCCTCCAGCATATCAGACTGTTCACTTGCCTTTAATGGGGGAAGATAAATACTGTGTGGATCGAGCTTATGCAGCAGGCTGTCGATCTCCAGATGGCTCAGTGTATCGGCATTAATTTCATCAACATAGTTTCTATTGATCAGGTTGATGATCTCGTCCACTTTTTCCATGGAACTATCCGCATATTGAATATTACGTTGCACCGTAAAGCCCTGATCCTTCAAAAACCTATAGCCCAAGTACATACCACCTATTAAAGTGACTGAATAAGTAAGGGCGATTAGCAGATTTTTACGGGTAGTTGGCTTCATTGGTGAGTAATTGCACAAAGCTATAAAATTAGGCTGTCAATTAACTATTTAACCCCCGCAGATTTATAATTGTTTCATATTTTCTCACAAATACCGTACTTTATAAAGAATTGGCTGACGAAGGCTTGAAATATCCTGCGCCGGCTGGCATCAATAACACATTTGAAAGCAAATTTATGATACGCACAACTGAACAGGACTCCCTTTATAACAATATTGACCAAATGAGCTTTCGGGAAATTCTTACCGGTATTAATCAAGAAGACCAGACCGTTCCGCATGCTGTGGCCAAATGCATCCCGCAGATTGAGAATCTGGCCGTTGCGGTTACCGAAAGGATGAAAGAAGGTGGCCGGTTATTTTATATCGGTGCCGGAACCAGCGGTAGATTAGGCGTGGTAGACGCGTCAGAATGCCCTCCCACTTTCGGGGTGGCGTTCGATGAAGTCGTCGGCATCATTGCAGGTGGTGATACAGCCATCAGACGCGCAGTGGAGAATGCCGAAGATGATACTGAACAAGCCTGGAACGATTTATTATACTATCAGATCGGGCCGAAAGATAGTGTAATCGGACTGGCGGCATCTGGAACTACTCCATATGTAATAGGCGGCTTGAAAAAAGCAGCAGAAAACCAGATCCTTACCGGCTGTATCGTTTGCAACTCAGGAAGCCCGGTAGCGGCAGAAGCCCAATATCCGGTAGAAGTAGTTGTGGGTCCTGAGTTTTTAACCGGTTCTACAAGAATGAAATCAGGCACCGCACAGAAACTGGTTCTTAATATGCTCAGTACTACCGTAATGATCAAATTAGGCAAAGTTAAAGGCAACAAAATGGTGGATATGCAGTTAACCAATAGTAAGCTTGTAGACCGCGGCACGCAGATGGTAATGGCAGAACTTCAAATCCCCTATGAACAGGCAGAAGCGTTGCTTATTGAGCACGGAAGCGTACGCAAAGCAGTAGAAGCCGGTCAAATTTAAACAAAGATTTCATGCACGAAATAGAACCATTTTACCGCTGGAGAGATGATTATATCGCCGCGGAAGATCCACGATCCCCTTTTTATAATACAGAATATTCAGAGTTTTATTTTGATAAGCAACTCTATAATTACCTAATCCATCCACAGTGGGATGACTTCGGGTCTACCACGTTATACATTAAAGTCCTTTATACAGATTATGAAAGGCAATATTCTATTATCGAATTTATAGGAGAGTGGAATGATGCGATCTCCAATGATATTATGCTGCTGAAAAGAGAAATCCTGGAGCTGATGATAGATGAGGGAATTCATAAATTTATCCTGATAGGAGAAAATGTCCTGAACTTCCACTCTTCGGAAGACAGCTACTATGAAGAGTGGTTTCAAGATGTCGAAGATGGCTGGATAGCAGGGATTAATTTTACACCCCATGTGATCGAAGAGTTCCGCAGCAGCAATATTGATTATTACATCAATTTTGGCGGTCAGCTTGACGATTTGGCATGGAGAACCCTCAAACCGGTACAAATTTTCAAAAAAGTTGAAGAAATCCTGACAAAAAGGTTAGGGGCATAACCTTTGTATACAGTTTAGAATCGGTATATTTAAATTAAAAATTAAAACGAATGGAGAACAATAATCATAACTGGTCAAACCAATCTGTTTTTGTAGAAAACCAAACAGGAACAGTGGCAAAGAAATTCTTTGCAAACGTATTTCTATGGATGTTTGTGGCATTAGGTATTTCAACCGCAGCTGCAGTTTACATGGCCAATACACCCGAAATGCTGAATTACCTGATTAATCAGGAAACAGGCAAAATGTCTATTTTAGGATATGTAGCTATGTTTGCACCACTGGGTTTGGTTATGCTAATGAGTGCGGGCCTTAATAAACTCTCCTATTCCGCTTTACTGGGTGTTTTTATTCTTTACTCTTTACTTACAGGGGTAAGCTTAAGTTTCATCCTGTTAATTTATGCGTCCTCTTCGGTGATTGGCTGTTTTGCAGCTGCCGCCGGTATTTTCGGTTTAATGGCTGTTTTAGGCTATACAACCAATACTGACTTGAGTAAATTCGGCCCGATCCTTATGGTAGGTGTTGTAGGGCTGGTAATTGCGATGGTTGTTAATATGTTTCTGCAAAGCTCGCAGTTCGATTATATCATGAGTTTCTTTGGTGTAGCAATCTTTACTGCGCTGACCGCTTATGATGTACAGAAATTAAAAAGAATTGGTGCTGGTCTGGAAGAGAACGGATCTACAATGGCAGATGCAGATTCTAAAAAGCTAGCGATTATGGGTGCATTATCCCTGTATCTTGACTTTATTAATATCTTCCTATTCTTATTAAGAATCTTTGGCGGAAGAAAATAAGCTAACACATTCCACAGAATAAAATACCGAAGGCCGTGCAAATATGCATGGCCTTCGGTATTTTATTGCGTTTACACACCAATTTCTTGGAATTGATTTTTCTTTGTTGCATTTTTGCACCAGCTTATAAAGAAAGACGGAGGGATTAGACCCGACGAAGTCTTAGCAACCTGTGCTGACAAGGTGCTACATTCTACTCGAACGCTGCGGCTGTTCCTGAAAGATAAGTTAATTCGATCCACCCTGGATTTCTGATTAAGCATATTACCCTATTGTAACCCGTACCCTTATTTATTCCGGAACTGTTTACAATACCAATTGAATATGCATCCAAGCTATGAGCATTAGAGAAGATTTAGAGCAAAGAATATTAATCATAGACGGCGCCATGGGAACCATGATCCAGCGTTATACCCTTTCCGAAGAAGATTTCAGGGGGGAGCGTTTTAAAGATCATCCCTGTGATGTTAAAGGTAACAATGACCTGTTGAATCTAACCAGGCCAGATATTATTAAAGCCATTCACACCGACTACCTGAAAGCTGGTACCGACATTATAGAAACCAATACCTTTAGTACACAGCGTATTTCACTGGCCGACTATCAGATGGAAGAGCTAGACTATGAAATGAGCTTTGAAGGTGCTAAAATCGCAAAAGAAGCCGTCAATGAGTTTATGGCCAAAAATCCAGACCGCCGGTGCTATGTAGCAGGTGCGATTGGACCGACCAACCGGACTCTATCCATTTCACCAGATGTGAACGATCCTGGTTACCGCGCTTTAACATTCGACGAACTTTCAGATGCCTATTTTGCGCAGATCAGAGGCCTGGTAGACGGTGGATCCGACCTGTTAATGATCGAAACTATTTTTGATACACTGAATGCAAAAGCAGCGATTATTGCCATTCGTAGATATGAAGCAGAGATTGGCCGTAAAATAGAGATTATGATCTCCGGTACCATTACCGATGCCTCCGGAAGAACCCTCAGCGGCCAGACTGTAGAAGCTTTCTTAAACTCGGTAATCCATGCCCGTCCGCTAAGTATTGGTTTTAACTGTGCTTTGGGAGCTAAAGACATGCGTCCGCATATTGAAGAGCTTGCTGCAAAAGCTAACTGTTATGTATCGGCCTATCCAAATGCCGGATTACCGAATGAATTTGGCGCATACGATGAAATGCCTAACGAGACAGCAAACCTTGTAGACGATTTTATACAGCATGGCTTTGTCAATATTGTGGGTGGTTGTTGTGGCACCACACCAGAGCATATTGCTGCTATTGCAGCGAAAGCCAAAGGAATCAGGCCAAGAGTTCTCCCCACACCGGAGCGTTACCTGCGCCTAAGCGGATTAGAACCCGTAACTATCACCCCCGAAAGCATCTTCGTCAATATCGGTGAAAGAACCAACATTACCGGATCTCCTAAATTCTCTAAACTAATTCTGAGCGGTGACTATGAAGCCGCTTTGACAGTAGCCCGACAGCAGGTTGAGGGCGGGGCACAGGTCATTGATGTCAATATGGATGAGGGAATGCTGGATTCAGAAGCGGCAATGACTAAGTTTTTGAATCTTATCGCCTCAGAACCAGATATATCTAAATTACCAATCATGGTAGACTCCTCTAAATGGAGTGTTATCGAAGCCGGCCTGAAATGCCTTCAGGGTAAGGGCATTGTCAATTCAATTTCACTGAAAGAAGGCGAAGATAAATTCCGTGAAAGTGCGCGTAAGATTATGGATTATGGCGCAGCGGTCGTAGTTATGGCCTTTGACGAGAATGGACAGGCCGACAACTATGAACGCCGTAAAGAAATCTGTAAAAGATCTTACGATATTCTGGTAGATGAAATAGGCTTCCCTGCAGAAGATATTATCTTCGATCCGAATATTCTGACGGTTGCAACCGGACTGGAAGAGCACAACAATTATGCTGTGGATTTCATAAATGCTACACGCTGGATTAAAGAAAACCTGCCTTATGCTAAAGTAAGCGGGGGTGTCTCCAATATATCCTTCTCTTTCCGTGGAAATAATACGGTAAGAGAGGCCATGCACTCGGCGTTCCTGTACCATGCGATCAAAGCAGGTTTAAATATGGGAATTGTAAATGCCGGAATGCTCGAAGTATATGAAGCTATCCCACCTGAAATGCTGGAAAGAGTTGAGGACGTCCTGCTAAACCGTAGAGAAGACGCAACAGAGCGCCTGGTAGATTTTGCAGAAACCGTCAAATCAAAAGGAAAAGAACTCGTAAAAGATGAAGAATGGCGGAAAGCAAGTGTAGAATCACGCCTTTCCCACTCACTGGTTAAAGGTATTATCGAATATCTGGATGCTGACGTGGAAGAAGCCAGACAACAATATCCAAGACCGATTCATGTCATAGAGGGGCCTTTGATGGACGGAATGAACATTGTCGGTGATCTGTTTGGTGCCGGAAAGATGTTTCTGCCGCAGGTAGTTAAATCTGCGCGTGTCATGAAAAAAGCAGTCGCCTATCTCCTACCCTTTATTGAACAGGAAAAACTAGATAATCCAGATGGTGATCAAAGCTCATCAGCAGGAAAAATATTACTTGCCACCGTGAAAGGTGACGTTCATGATATCGGTAAAAACATTGTAGGTGTAGTACTCGCCTGTAATAACTTTGAAATTGTGGATCTAGGCGTTATGGTTCCCGCACAGGAAATCATTAGAAAGGCTAAGGAAATCAATGCAGATATTATAGGCCTGAGCGGGCTGATCACACCTTCACTGGATGAAATGGTGCATTTTGCTAAAGAGATGGAACGTGAAGGATTTACTTTACCTCTGTTGATTGGGGGAGCGACGACTTCAAGAATCCATGCAGCGGTAAAAATTGCACCTAATTATTCGGGACCTGCGATCCATGTACTGGATGCATCCAGAAGTGTAACCGTTTGCAGCACACTTATGAACCCCGACAACCGGGGGGAATATATTCGGCAGATCCGTGAGGACTACGATAAGGCCAGGGAAAACCACCTGAATAAAAGATCAGATAAACGTTTCAAATCATTAGAAGAAGTAAGAGCAGACCGCTTTAAGATAAATCCGGCACTGGTCGCTCCTGCTCCAGCTTTTACAGGCACACGTACATTTGAAAACTATCCGCTGGATATTCTGGTACCCTATATAGACTGGACACCATTTTTCCATACCTGGGAACTGCGCGGCAGTTACCCGAAAATATTCAGTGATAAAAACGTCGGTATTGAGGCTCAGAAACTTTTCGATGATGCCCAGGTACTGCTTAAAAAAATAGTAAAAGAGAAGCTCCTTACTGCTAAAGCCGTCATTGGTTTCTGGCCCGCCTACGCACAGGGAGATGATATCTTTCTGGAAACAGAAAATGGCCCCGTAACCATTCACACACTTCGCCAGCAGGCCGAGAAAGTAGCAGGGCAGCCCTATTATGCCCTTTCGGATTTCGTAGCAACCAAAGAAGATCAGGTAGCTGATTATTTCGGTGGTTTTGCGTTGACAACCGGAATAGGCTGTGATGAAATGGTGGCTGAATTTGAAGCTAACCATGACGATTATAACAGTATTATGGTAAAAGCTTTGGCCGACAGACTTGCTGAGGCCTTTGCCGAGAGAATGCATGAACTTGTCCGCAAAGAATACTGGGGATATGCCAGAGAAGAGTCTCTGACCAATGAAGAACTGATCAAAGAAGAATATGCCGGTATTCGTCCTGCGCCGGGTTATCCGGCCTGTCCTGACCATACAGAGAAAGATACCTTGTTCCGTTTACTGGATGCAGAAGCCAAAATCAACCTCAAACTAACCGAAAGCTTTGCCATGTATCCTACTGCAGCTGTCAGCGGTTTCTATTTCGCCCATCCGGAATCGCGTTATTTCGGATTAGGTAAGATTACTAAAGACCAGGTAGAAGAATACGCCCTGCGAAAAAACATGAGTCTTGAAGACACAGAAAGATGGCTTAGCCCGAATTTAGCTTATTAAACCAAACCATGAAAATTACCGACCACATTAGTAATGCCGGGGATAAAACCCTTTTTTCTTTCGAACTTCTTCCTCCCTTAAAAGGCAAGAGTATTCATGAAATCTATAAAGCTATAGATCCGCTCATGGAATTTAACCCGCCATTTATTGACGTAACCTATCACAGAGAAGATTATATCTATAAACAACATACCAGCGGTTTACTCGAAAAAGTTTCTTATCGCAAAAGACCGGGTACAGTAGCAATTTGTGCAGCAATTATGAACCGTTATAAGGTAGATGCCGTACCCCATTTAATCTGCGGTGGATTTACCAAAGAAGAAACAGAAAATGCATTAATAGATTTGCAGTTCCTGGGTATCGACAATGTACTGGTACTTCGGGGAGATGCCCGTCAGGCAGACTCCGGCTTCATTCCGACACCCGGTGGTCATGCATTTGCGACAGATCTGCTGGGTCAGGTAAAAAGCATGAACGAAGGCCGGTACCTGTTCGAAGATCATTCTGCTTTTCAAACAAATTTCTGCATCGGAGTTGCCGGGTATCCCGAAAAACACTTTGAGGCACCTAACCTGAAAGCAGACTTCAAATACCTAAAGCAAAAAGTAGATATGGGTGCAGAGTTTATTGTGACCCAAATGTTTTTTGACAATGCTAAATATTGTGAATTCGTAGCTAATTGCAGGGCGAATGGGATAAATGTCCCCATAATTCCCGGGTTAAAACCTATTACGAGTTCTAAACAACTGATCAGCCTGCCTAAGATATTCCATATAGATCTTCCCGAAGACCTGACAGAGGCGGTTCAGGCCTGTAAGAATGAGGAGGCTGTAAAAGAAGTAGGAATTGAATGGATGATCCAGCAGTGCAAGGAGTTAATAAAAGTTGGCGCCCCGGTATTACATTTTTATACCATGAGTAATCCCGAGCCGACCAAAAGAATTGCGAGAGCGGTCTTTTAAAAAAAGCTTTAAAAAAAATCGAATCCTTATTCTGGCAGATTCTTTGTATATTTCATTGACGAGAAATCTGCTAAAGCTATGAGAAGAACGACATTATTATTGCTTGCTGTGACAGGCACATTAACCTCCTGCAATACATTGAAGAACACAGTAGATGCTAGTTCCGACCTCTCTAAACTAGGAGGTAACTGGGAACTGAATTATATATCGGGCCCTAGAATTGCATTTAACGGTCTATATCCGGGGAAGAAACCTGTATTAACTATTGATCTGCTGGAGAAACGGGTAAATGGTAATACGAGCTGTAATTCTTTCTTCGGTAAACTGGTTGCTGACGATACCTCTATCAATTTCAATGAACCTATGGCGATGACCAAAATGGCCTGCCCGGGAGAAGGAGAAAATATATTCATTAATACCCTGAAAAAGGTAAATAAGTATACGATAACAGGAGATACCACACTGAACTTCATGATGGGTGATATCGCCATCATGAGATTCAAAAAGGTTAAGTAACTGAAGGGATGTTATTCCCCTTCAGCATTTAATAGATATTTTTTAAAAGCATTAAAGTCCGCGTCCATTGCAGTCGCGGATTTTTCTTTTCCAAGCATTTCTGCTACCTGCTCCGGCAATTCTATCCGGCGGGCAATTTCCTCAGGAAAAACATCCGGGAATTTACAAGCATGTGCTGTAGACAAACAAACATAAACATCCTCGTTATTTGCTTTTTGCTCTTGCACTTTCTGCATAGCCAGCCAGGCAATAGCAGTATGCGGACACGCTATATAATTATACCGGTTATAGATTTCAGCAATTGCTTCCAGCGTCTGCTCATCCGTATAACTGACACCAAGAACCATTTTTAATGCCTCTTCGCGGTTTCCCTTAAACAGTTCCATAATCCGGACCCAGTTACTTGGCGCACCTACATCCATAGCATTAGCGTAAGTCTGTACAGATGGTCTGGTCTCATAGACTCCACTTTCCAGGAAGCGCGGGACGGTATCGTTCGCGTTGGTAGCCGCAATAAACGACTTTACCGGAAGCCCCATTTTCCAGGCAAGTAAACCTGCGCCGATATTCCCGAAATTGCCACTTGGAACAGAGAACACTACCGACCGCTTACCTTTTCTGAATAACTGAGCAAGCGCATGAAAATAGTAAAATGTCTGCGGGATCAGTCTGGATATATTAATTGAGTTTGCAGAAGTCAGACGAAGAGATGCATTGAGCTCGGGGTCTGCAAAAGCCTGCTTAACCAGTTGCTGACAATCATCAAAAGTACCTTTTACAGTAATTGCCCGAATATTCTGTCCATTGGTACATAATTGCAGTTCCTGAATAGGACTAACTTTTCCCTCCGGATATAAAATTGTCACCCGCGTATGCGGCACGCCTAAAAAACCCAGTGCGACAGCTCCTCCGGTATCTCCCGAGGTTGCTACCAGTACATCGAGCAGTTGCTCTCCATCTTTCAGGAAATAAGCCATTACTCTGCTCATAAAACGTGCACCAAAATCTTTAAAGGCCAGAGAAGGTCCGTGGAAAAGTTCCAGCACGTAGTTCTTTTCATCAAGCTCATGAACAGGCGCATCAAAATTTACCGCATCCGCAATGATTGCCCGCAGATCATCGGCAGGGATTGCGTCTTTCAGCAAAGCTGAAGATACTTCAAATGCGATTTCCTGTAAGGTATACCGGTCCAGATTATCCAGAAACTCCTGACGCAGCACAGGAATGTCTACAGGCATATATAAACCTTTGTCCTGGGGCATGCTGTTAAAAACAGCAGTCTGAAAATCGACCTGGTTCTGTTTGTTTTGTGTACTATATAATTTCATAAATTTCAGCTTGGTTTAGATTGTGGTTAATGTTAGTCCAGTACTACCGGCCCCTTAGCATTAACCGGTGATACAAATGACAGACTATTAATCTGTACAGTTTTCAAACGTGCCTGCAGCGCATCTGTGATTTTCCGGGCAGTTTCCTGATTCCGTGTAAGCGCAAATACAGACGGTCCGGAACCGGAGATACCAAAACCTACAGCCCCCAGATCCATAGCCAACTGCCTCATAGCATAGAATTCCGGGATCAGAATAGAGCGGACAGGTTCTACCAGAACATCTACCATGCTGCGTCCGATCAGGTCGTAATCACTAGTATACAGACCCGACACCAGACCGGCGACATTACCCCACTGCTTAACGGCGTCTTTCAAAAATACTTTGGAACGGATCATCTGCCTGGCATCCTTAGTAGGCACATCCACTTCAGGATAAACAATTGCTGCACAAAGATCTTCCGGGAAAGGCAGGCTGATTACGTCCAGCGGTTCGTAACTACGAACCAGCACAAATCCACCCATCAATGCCGGGGCAACATTATCTGCATGCCCGTAACCACAGGCCAGCTCCTCCCCTTTCATTGCGAAAGGCACCAGCTCTTTCCTGCTTAAGAGGTTTCCGAACAATGTATTTACTGCAAATAATCCTGCTACAGTACTTGCCGAACTCGAACCCAGACCACTGCCAATAGGCATCTTTTTATGCAGCTCAATCGTAATTCCAGCATCTTCCCTGCCGATATGTTTCAGGTAATCCTGTACACTCGCACTTACTGTATTTTTAGCAGGATCTAGCGGAAGACGACCATCATCTCCCGTAATTTTTGTGATTTTAACACCCGGCTCATCAACCAGACGCATGATAACTTCATCACCGGGCGCATTGACTGCAAACCCGAGCACATCAAATCCACACACCACATTCGCCACTGTGGCGGGGGCAAAAACCTTTACTGAATCTCTCATTGTTTACCTGTATTGATTATATCTGCAAATACGCCTGCTGCTGTAACTTCTGCACCGGCACCTGGTCCCTTAATAACCAGCGGTCTGTCTTTGTAACGGTCTGTTGTGAATGAAATAATATTGTCACTGCCTGAAAGCATATAAAAAGGATGCGAATCATCAACCATCTGCAACCCGATAACTACCTTTCCATTTTCCAGTTTACCGATATAACGCAATACCTTTCCAGCTGCAGCAGCTTCCTCTTTTAAGCCTTCAAAATAAGCTGCATTCTTTTCCAATTCCTCATAAAACTCCGGCACCGAAGCTGCAGCAAGGCATGCGGGAGGCAACATACTTTCTATCTGCACATCATCGGCTTCCAGCGGGTATCCGGCATCTCTGGCCAGGATCAGCATTTTACGCATAAAGTCTTTGCCATTTAAATCATCCCTTGGATCCGGTTCGGTATAACCTTTATCCTGCGCTTCTTTCACGACTTCATGGAAAAGCACCTGGTCTTTATAATTATTAAAAATATAAGAGATCGTTCCAGATAAAATAGCTTCAATACTGAAGATATTGTCACCGCTCATCATCAGATCCTTCAAGGTGCGGATAATAGGGAGTCCGGCACCAACATTCGTCTCGTACATAAAATCAACGCCATGTTTGCGTGCTGCATCCTTAAACGCTGCATACTGCTCGTACTCCGCAGAATTACCAATCTTATTGCAGGTAACCAGAGAAATACTCGATTCCAGGATCTGCTGATAATAATTTACCGGATTAGCACTCGCCGTATTGTCGACAAAAACACAATTTGGAAGGTTCATTGCTTTCATTCTAGCTACAAATTCTTTCAAATCTGCCGGTTCTGCAAACTGTTCGAGTTCCTGAGGCCATTGAGCCAGGTCTATCCCCTGCGGTGATAAGTACATCATTCTGGAGTTACTAATTCCCATTACTTTCACCTCCAGGTCATTATTTACTGCCAGCAGCGGTCCCTGAACCAATAACTGACGGAATAAAGTCTGACCGATATTACCTGTACCCAGGCAGAACACATGAAGCGTTTTTTTACGATCTGCAAAAAAGGCATCATGCACAGCATTTACAGCTTTCGATAAATCGGTTTTAGACAGGATCACAGAGATATTATACTCAGAAGAACCCTGTGCAATTGCACGTACATTTACACCATTACGTCCCAGCGCATGAAACAATTTACCAGACATCCCTGGCGTACGCTTCATATTCTCTCCAACAATAGCGAGTACTGACAACCCATTTTCTACCTGCGGATATTCCAGTTTTTTAGCCTGCAGCTCGAGTTCAAATTCTTTACTGATTATTGCCAGTGCTTTCAACGCATCTGCCGGGTTAACCGCAAAAGTAATACTGTGTTCAGAAGAACTCTGGGTAATCAGGATCACATTGATCTGCTCTCTGGACAACAAAGAGAACAGTCTCCCGCTAAAACCAGCCTTTCCTACCATTCCACTTCCTGAAAGGTTAAGCACACTGATCTCGTCAATAGAAGAGATCCCCTTAATTGGCAGATTGGAACTCTGCACGTCATGGCGAATATAAGTACCTTCAAAAGAAGGCTCAAAAGAATTCTTAATAACTATAGGAATCCGTTTTAAAAACGCAGGAATCATTGTCGGCGGATAGATAACCTTAGCACCGAAATAAGAAAGCTCCATTGCTTCAGTATAGCTCAGTTCCGGCAGGGAGAAAGCTTTTTCTACCATCCTGGGATCTGCCGTCAGCATACCATTCACATCTGTCCAGATCTCAATTCTGGACGCACCCAGTGCCGAGCCCCAGATTGCTGCGGTATAATCACTTCCTCCTCTGCCCAATGTGGTGGTTCTGCCTTCCGGGTTACTGGAGATAAAGCCTGTAACAATGAGCAATTTACCTTCATTCGCCTGGTAGTAATCACGAATCAGGATTTCAGTCAGTGGCATATCTACCTTTGCCTGTCCGAAATGGCTGTCTGTTTTAATCAGGTCTGATCCATCAACACCAATTGCATCAGGAAACTCCAGTTTGGCAATATGACTGATCATCAACACGGAGCATCGCTCGCCATAACTCAAGATCAGATCTCTGGTCTGGGCACTCAATTCCTTTAGCAGAGATACCGAGCCTAAAATATCTTCCAGTTCATTCAGGTAGATCTTTAACCGGGTATAAACCGGATTTTGTGCCGCAGCAGGAAGTAAAGTTCTGATCACCTCAAAATGCTTTTCCTCTATAGTTTTAAGCTCCACGCTGTAATCTTCTCCAAGGTTAGCTTTCTCTGCCATCGTTTGAAGCAAGTTGGTCACTCCGCTCATTGCAGAGAGTACCACGACCGGATAGGGTTGCTGATCCTGCTCCCGAAGGATACTGATCAAGGCTCTTATACCTGCTGCTGAGCCGACAGAAGTTCCTCCGAATTTTAAAATGTTCATAGTTTTTATCGCTTTAGGTTAAAAAAAAAGCGCCTTCCCGGTTTAGAGGAAGGCGCTTCAATGGTTATTTTTTTTATGATTTACTCATATACCATTATTCACCTCCCTCTGGTTTCCCCGATGGTGGTAATAATAATGGATGTAATTGTTGAATTATTTATCATATAGAATAGCGGATATCGCTTCGTGTTTCGCTATGGCATAAAGTAAAGTTATATTTCTCTAAAAACCAAACCTTTTTTCTTTTTCCTTACCTTTACAGCAGAATATGCGAGGATTAGTAATCAAATCAACAGGAAGCTGGTATCAAGTTCACGGAGAAGATGGCCGTGAATATGACTGCCGTATTAAGGGTAAATTCAGGATTAAAGGCATTCAGACCACTAATCCTATCGCGGTCGGCGACCAGGTGGAGTTTGAGATGGAGCCTAATTCTGATAATGGTGTCATTCACAAACTTCATGTGCGGAAAAATTATATTATCCGTAAATCCATTAACCTTTCCAAACAGGCGCAAATAATTGCAGCCAATATGGACCAGGCTTTTTTAGTGGTTACCCTCGCCTCGCCCAGAACATCACTGGGTTTTATAGACCGTTTTCTGGTCACAGCCGAAGCTTACAGTATTCCTGCGGTTCTCATCTTTAACAAACTTGATTTGTATAATGAAGACGGCCTGGAGGTATTGGAAGAATATAAAGCTATTTACGAACAACTGGGTTATCCCTGCTATACAGTCTCAGCAATCGAAGGCACAAATATTCCTTTAATAGAGAGTCTGCTAAAAGACCAGACCACTCTGTTCTCCGGACATTCAGGTGTTGGTAAATCCAGCCTGATCAATGCCCTGCTTCCTGGCAGAAGCATTAAAACGGGAGAAATTTCTGAATCGAGCGACAAAGGGCAACATACCACAACCTTTGCCGAAATGCATACTTTGCCTTTCGGTGGTTATCTGATTGACACCCCGGGAATCCGCGAACTGGGTATCTATGATATCAAACCCGAAGAACTCAGCCACTATTTCCGCGAGATGCGGGATCGCATGCACCTGTGTAAATTTCATAACTGCCGCCACCTCAATGAACCGGGATGCGCCGTATTACAGGCTGTAGAAAATGAAGAGATAGCGGGCAGCAGGTACGATAGTTATCTTAGTATTTATCACAACAACGAAACCCGCTCCTGATTTTACGCTTATTTTCGGCTGCAACTTTGTTAAAATAGAAAAAAGATAGGAAGGACTATCTTTTTTTATTTTGCCTCGTTTCGCGAGAAAATAAAGCATAAAATAGTTTGACATATATGGAAGGGTGGAAATATATGGAGGACTTTATCGTTTGATGGAAGACTTTTTGTATGGCTTTATGGAAGGATTTTGTTTAGCTTCATGGAAGGATTTTGTTTATCTGGGTGGAAACATATGGAAGGCTTTGTATGGCTTCATGGAAAGCTTTTGTTTAGCTGGGTGGATAAGTATGGAGGGCTTTGTATGGTTTCATGGAAGGCTTTTGTTTAGCTGGGTGGAAATATATGGAGGACTTTGTTTAGCTGGGTGGATATGTGTAGAAGGCTTTGTCTCGTTTCATGGAAGGCTTTTGTTTAGCCGGGTGGATATGTATGGAGGGCTTTGTACGGCTTCATGGAAAGAATTTGAAATTGTTATTTTAGCGGTAATATGAGAGCTGTAATACAAAGAGTAAAAAGGGCCAGCTGCCATGTAGAGGAAAAGCTGACCGGTGAAATTAAGGATGGGCTGCTGGTGTTGCTGGGAATTGAAGATGCAGACGAACAAGAGGATCTGGAATGGCTTGCTGCGAAAATATGTAATCTGAGAATTTTTGGGGACGATGCCGGGCTAATGAATAAATCACTGCTTGATTTAGGTGGTGAGATACTTTTAATTAGTCAGTTTACTTTATTTGCTGCGACAAAGAAGGGCAACCGACCGGGTTTTACCCGGGCAGCGCGACCGGAAAAAGCCATTCCGCTTTACGAGCAGATGCAGCAGCAACTAGCCAGATTACTGGGTAAACCAGTTGCTACAGGAATATTTGGGGCAGATATGCAAATCAGTTTGGTCAATGATGGTCCGGTAACCATTACTATAGATACAAAAAAGAAAGAATAGCTATGACGATAGAAGAAGCTCAGCAGACTGTCGACCGGTGGATACAGACTACCGGCGTAAGGTATTTCAACGAATTAACAAATACAGCTATCCTAATGGAGGAAGTAGGTGAAGTAGCCCGTATTATGTCACGTAAGTATGGCGAACAGAGCTTTAAGAAAAGTGATGAAGCCGTTGATCTGGGAGATGAGATGGCAGATGTACTTTTTGTCCTTATTTGCCTGGCCAACCAGACCGGGGTTGATCTGAACGCTGCACTGGAGAAAAATCTGGAAAAGAAAAGTATCAGGGATGCCGACAGACATCATAATAATCCAAAACTGAAGTAAGGAAGTATCTTAAAGTTTAAGCGGTTAAGCAAAAAAAGCGGGTGTCTGAAATTATCAGACACCCGCTTTTTTACTAGCAAAGATGTGTATCAGATGGTTATTAACCTCTGGTATTGTCAGATAGTTCAGCTCTGATTTTTGCAGCAGCCTCTTCCAGTTCTTCCTGCGTAGGATTCAACTTAGGCTTGCTGAAGTTCATATCCCCAACATGATTCATTGGAATTAAATGGATATGTACATGAGGAACTTCAAGACCGATTACAGCCATTCCAACCTTAACACAGGGAAATGCCTTTTTTAATCCTTCAGCGACAATCTTTGCGAAAAGAGTTAGTCCGAAATAGCTTTCCTCGTCCATATCAAAGATATAATCAATCTCCTTTTTAGGTATAACCAGGAGATGGCCTGGCGCTAGAGGGTTAACATCCAGAAAGGCCAGAAAGTCTGCTGTCTCTGCAACGATATGTGCCGGAATTTCACGGTCTGCGATTTGTGTAAAGATAGTAGCCATAATTACCTAGTTTTTATCTGCTGATTTCTAAGATTTCAAATTC
This sequence comes from Pedobacter antarcticus, assembly GCF_900112985.1. Taxonomy (GTDB): domain Bacteria; phylum Bacteroidota; class Bacteroidia; order Sphingobacteriales; family Sphingobacteriaceae; genus Pedobacter; species Pedobacter antarcticus. The sequence goes on along the minus strand of NZ_FONS01000005.1, from coordinate 306,722 downwards.
AATTTTTCCTGCCGGAACTTCAATTTCAGTTGTATCTCCAACTGACTTTCCTAATAAACCTTGTGCAATCGGAGATTTAACTGAGATTTTGCCAGTCTTCAGATCAGCTTCAGTTTCTGCAACCAGCTGATACGTCATGGTTGCACCGTTTTTCACATTTTTAATTTTAACTATAGAAAGTGCCAGCACCTTAGAAAGATCCAGCTTCGATTCATCTATTAATCTTGCAGAAGCAAGCGTAGCATTTAATTTAGATATTTTAGCTTCATGCAGACCCTGCGCTTCTTTGGCAGCATCATATTCCGCATTCTCCGAAAGATCACCTTTATCTCTTGCTTCAGCTATCGCTTTAGAGATTTGTTGTCTCCCTGTAGTCTTTAAGTAATGTACCTCTTCCTTTAGTTTATCTAGTCCTTCCTGAGTATAGTATGTTACTTCTGTCATAGCTTTTTTATTGTTTGTAAATCCTGTAAAAAAAGAACAAGACTACACCGGCATAATAGCCCACATAGTCTTGCTTCATATCAAACGAAGATAGCAGCCAATTCTTATAAAAGCAAATCTTTTAAATCTGAATACGAAAACATCCGTGTAAATAGACTGTAATAACATTTAGACTAGCATTCTGCGTTTGAACATGACATAACAGGATTTTATGCGAAGAGTTTTAAAAAATCATAACATCACAATGTACTCCCGTCAATGTCCAATATAACCGGATTAAGCACCACGGCTTCTATATTTTCTCCTGCATAAAAACCTGTTGGAATTATCGAAGCAAAATGAGCGGTGAAACCTGTACCCACTTCTATTTCATGCTTATCAGCCTCCGCTTTTTTTACCCAGACAGGCAGCAGAAACCTGGAATTAATCTGATTCCTTAAAAGACCACTACTATCTTTTTTTATAGACTTTGTGATTTGTTTATAGCGCAGCACTTCATCCGATATTTTACTCCTGTTATAGTATGTCACTTCTATATTACCCCTATTATCTACAGAAACCATAATGGAAAGCAGAAAAGATTGTTCCTGCTGCGGAAGCTGTCTAAAATACGCAAGCCCGGATATTTGATAGGGAATCTTCCGTAATACATCTCCGAGTTCCTTTGCACAATCCTGAATCTGACTGAAAGCCTGAATTTGAAAGAGTAGAATTATCGCTGCCGTGGTACTTATCTTCTTTAACATCGTTCTTAAGTCTATATGTTTTGTATTAGATTCGGCTTTTTGGAGAATTTATCGTCTGTCATAAGTAACCTCCATCACATGTAATATCACTGGATTAAATACATAGCCCCTTATTCCTTTTAAAGTATAGAAATCTGAGGGTATTAATTTGGAGAAATTGTTTAAAAACCCTGCATCAATCTCAATATCCTGTCGTCCGGTGCGGTAGGTCTTGTCATTATTAAACAATAAGATTACTATTACAGAGTGGTCAGGTAATATAAATCCGCGAAACCGCCGACCATTTTGATCCCTTTCTTTCAAAAAATCGTCAGAAACTTATACAATAAGATATATTTGTCCAGGACAGGATGCAGGAAAAATCTGAAAAACAGATAGCCGGTGCTGTTGCAATACGCATTAACAAAAAAACACAACATCAATGAAAACCACAATCTTCAAAGTACTTACTGTACTGGCCATTGGTAGCCTTCAGGCGCAAGCCCAGGAGCTTTATATGCCCAGGAATATAAAAGCAGCTTATGAGAAAGGTACACGCGCACTGGACGGTAAACCTGGTAAAAATTACTGGCAGAACAGTGGAAAATATGATATGACTATCAGTGTTACTCCTGCCACCAAAGTAGTTGCGGGTACACAGACTATCGTTTATACGAATAACAGCCCGGATACCTTGAAGCAGGTAACCATGCGCTTTGTGAATAATATACATAAACCAGAAGCACCCCGCTCCGGTTATACAAGTCCTGATTTTTTAACCCCGGGACTTGATATCTCTAATTTCGTGGTCGATGGCGAAAAGTATGCGGTGGATAGTAAGAACTGGGGCACTGTTGCCGACGTGAAATTAAAGAAAGCTATTGCTCCGGGAAAAAGCGCAAACTTTGAAATCAGCTGGTCTTACCCACTCTCCAAACAAAGTGGCAGAGAAGGACAGCTGGACAGCACTACGTATTTTGTAGCCTATGCCTTTCCAAGGGTGTCTGTATATGACGATTATAATGGCTGGGATAAGGTCCCACATACCGACAGAGGTGAATTCTATAATGATTTCAATGACTATAAGCTTACGGTAAAAGCACCAAAAAACTACGTAGTATGGGCAACCGGCGATTTGCTGAATCCTGATGAAGTACTGCAGCCGGCTTTTGCAACGAAACTTAAGAACTCTTATTTGAGTGACGAAGTAATCAGTATGGCCAACGCAACAGAAATGAAAGCGGGTAAAGTGACACTACAGCAAGAATGGAACAGCTGGAAATTCAGTACTAAAAATATCACAGACATTACTTTTGCCATGAGTAATGTTTATGTATGGGATGCGGGAAGTGTGCTGGTAGATAGCTTAAAAAACCGTAGAGCAAGTGTACAGTCCGCTTATAGTGCGACTGCTACAGATTTTCCACATGCCGTAAAATGGACAAAAGAAGCCCTGCACTGGTTCTCTAACAACTGGCCTGGCGTACCATACCCATTCTCTAAAATGACTGCAGTACAAGGCTTCGCTGATATGGAGTACCCAATGATGATTAATGATTCTACCACACCTGATAACGAGTTCAGCCAGTTTGTATTAAATCATGAAATTGCACATACCTACTTCCCTTTTTATATGGGTACAAATGAAACCCGTTACGCGCATATGGACGAAGGTTGGGCGACTACATTGGAGTACCTGATTGCTCAGGATCAGTTAGGTAAAGAAAAGGCAGCAGAAAACTACAAGAACTTCCGTGTGAAGCGCTGGATCAACGATCCTTCCACAGAACAAGACCAGCCGATCATCTCCCTCTCTACACAGGTTTCCGGCTCAGGATATGGTAACAATGCCTATGTAAAACCTTCTTTGGCTTATCTGGGCCTTAAGGATATGTTCGGAGATGTATTATTCAAAAAATATTTACTAGGATATATGGACCGCTGGAACGGTAAGCATCCCATTCCCTGGGACTTCTTCTATACTATCAACGATGTTTCCGGACAAGATCTGAACTGGTACTGGAACAACTGGTTCTTTAGCAACAATTATATTGATCTGGCCCTTACTAAAGTGATGATCAAGGGTCTTAGCTATACCGTCTCCGTGAATAATATCGGAGGCTTTGCAATTCCATTTGACATGAAAATTACTTATACTGATGGCACAACTGCGGTCATTCACCAGCAACCTCAGGTATGGAGAGCGAATCAGAAAGCAGTAACACTGCAATTTAACGCGAAGAGCACAGTGTCGTCTATCGAACTGGATGGTGGAATTTATATGGACGCAACTCCTTATAATAACCGCTGGAGCAAATAAAAATCTTCGCATCAGAATATATCAGTTGTAATCATTGCGTAACAAAAAAGAGCGGATGTCTGTGTACAGGCATCCGCTCTTTTTGTCGTTTAAAATCACCTTATTCAATAGGTTTCACAACCCTGTCCCTGAAAAGCGGCAGCGGATCTTCTGCCAGATAATCCCGGAGAATTTTTGGTTTATCTTCCAATGCAGCAAGCTGATAAGCTCGCTGAAAAATTTGTGAAGATTGGAAATTCATTTAATGAATATAAATAGAATTTATAATATAACGACAAGAGGAATAGTCGTAACGTATCTCGTGGCAATCTGATTCGAACATTAATGACCAAAAATCCACGGTTATCTAATAAATCACACAATCTTGTGGGTAAGATGTGGGTTCTCTGTGGGTTACGTATGGGGTTATTGTGGGTTTCATACGAGTGAGTTTAAGAGGATACCTGACCAAGACCCGACCAAAACCAGAAGATAATCTGGTTCGGGCATTAGTTTTGTCCGGATTCTAAATTCAGGAATAAATATTAAGGTTGACATGATAAAACAATGTGTTATTCGGGTCAACCTCGGGCTAACCCCATATAAAATCGGGTCAACTACCAACGACACACGACCAAGACCCGAACAAAACCTTAATATGCTACCAATTTATAAAAAAAGCTCCGCAGGTTTTGCCTTTTACTGGGCTACCTGCGGAGCTCTTGTCATTTATGCTGACCTTTAAAAAGAGGCAGCTTCCAGTTTGTCGGCCAGTACCGAAGATATTTTACGGTAGGATTCAAAGGTCCATCCGCCTACGTGTGGGGTCAGCATTACATTTTCGTTCCCTTTCAAAGCTTCATACCAAGGTTGCTCACCTAATTTTGGGAATTTCTCTACTTCCAGAACATCTAGTCCTGCACCGATAACCTTACCGGATTCCAGCGCAGCTAGCAAGGCAGTGGTATTAACCACTTCTCCCCTTGCCGTATTAATCAGGAAGATATTCTTCTTAAAATGGAATAAATACTCTTCGTTAACCAACTGGGCAGTTTCAGGAGTAAGCGGAATGTGCAGGCTCAGCACATCACTATGCTTTACAATTTCTTCCATGCTGCATTCCCGCACATACTGGTCTGAGAAACCAGTTTTATATTTGTCGTATGCAATTACATTTACTTCAAAACCGGCCAGCTTACGGGCAAAACTGCTCCCCATAAATCCATATCCGATTATACCGACAGTCTTACCTTTCAGCTCATAACCCCTGTTTCCTTCACGGTCCCAGATGCCATTCCGAATTTCCGTGTCTGCTCTGCGAAAATGATTAAGCAGGGACAGTAAAAGGCCAGTCGCATGTTCACCGACGGCATCGCGGTTTCCTTCGGGTGCATTCATTAACAGAATATTTCTTTCTGCGGCATAAGCCTCGTCAATATTATCCAGGCCTGCACCTGCACGGGCAATGAAACGCAGATTTACACCTGCCTCCATAACCTCACTGTCTATTCTGAACTTTGTTCTTACTGCAATGCCGGTATATTCACCTATTACAGCCAGTGTTTCCGCCCTGGTAATCTGCGGCAGGTCATCTACCTCATAACCCGCCAGTATTGCCCGCTCTTTAAACTCGGGATGTAAGTCATCAATAATTAAAATCTTTCCTTTCATTGTTTATGCGTTTAAAAGTGCGTTAACATGCTGCGTCAAGCTAATAAAATCTGCAACAGTCAATTGCTCTGCACGTTTATCAAAGAATGGATGCTCATCCATTTTAATTTTAGGAACAACTCCGGAAAGTGCATTCCTTAAGGTTTTACGACGTTGGTTGAATCCGGATTTTACAACAGCCCAGAACAATTTCTCATCACAAGGCAGTTCTTTCATCTCGTTCCGGCTTAAGCGGATAACTCCTGAGTTTACTTTTGGTGGCGGGTTAAACGTCCCCGGCTTCACTGTAAACAAATAATCTATATTATAATATGCCTGGATCAGCACACTAAGTATGCCGTAGTCTTTGGTCCCGCTTTTAGAAGCACAGCGTTCCGCTACTTCTTTTTGAAACATCCCGACCATCTCTACAACCTGATCGCGGTGTGCAAGAATTTTGAATAAGATCTGTGAGGAAATATTATAGGGGAAATTACCAATCACCGCAAACTTGCCGGAAAAAACCGCCCGCAGGTCCATGGCTAGAAAATCTCCGTTAATTAGTCTGCTGCCCATTTGCGGGTACTTGTCCTTCAGGAAATTATAAGATTCGGTATCGATATCAATCATATAGGTTTCCAGGTGCTCTCTTTCCAATAAAATATCAGAAAGTATTCCCATTCCCGGTCCAACCTCCAGCACCTGTTTGTACTGATCGGTATGAACCAGCCCGTCAACAATTTTAGCGGCTATCTTTTTATCCGTTAAAAAATGCTGCCCTAAATGTTTTTTCGCCCTGACCAAACTCATAAAATTCTCCTTTATTATCCTGATTGCAAAGGCACATGCCAATGCGGCCGCAAATTAAACAAGTTTTATGAAATGAGCCGGTTAAACATTAAAAACCGACGAACAGGTAATGACAATTTTAATAAAACTCTCAATTTAAAAATTGCCTTTGATTTTTATACGTGTAACATTTATAAAAATGTTTAAACCCAGACTGTTAAGTCTTAGCTTCGGAATAGTAGGAGATAGAAATTAGTAAAAAAATAATTATGTAATCACAAATGGGATCATTAATTCAATATAAAATACTTATTAGCAATATTTTACAATATATAAATAATATTCTTTTGCATGAATTTTACATTAAAATCCATACTTTTGTACAGGACGATCTAATCTTTATAAAGAAGGGTATAGCAATGTGAAAGTTAACAGAACTTAAAAAGCATCTTAGACGAGGGCGAGTTTATCGCCGTACAGATTTAACTAAATGGTCAAAGTCTGTCGACCGCCATCTTGATATGCTTTTAGAAGACGGAACCTTGAAAAAACTCTCACAAGGATTATATTATTACCCAAAAATCACTGCATTTGGTGATTCACCACCTAAAGAAGATCAATTGGTGCGTTCCTTTCTAAAGGATGACAGATTCTTATTGACTTCTCCAAATACATACAATAGACTTGGAATTGGCACAACCCAGCTATATAATAAGCGGACGGTTTATAATCATAAACGGCATGGAGAATTCAAATTAGGTACAAGAATCTTTGATTTCAGAATGAAAGCTCATTTTCCAAAACAATTAACTCCTGAATTTTTACTCGTTGATCTGGTAAATAATCTTGACGCACTTGGCGAGGATAAGCAATTAATCCTGAAGAACGTTTTGGATAAAGCTAAAAATATGAATACCAAGAAATTGATCAAATCCATTTCAGCCTACGGTAGTATAAAAGCTAAAAAAGTATTTGAACCTCTTTTATGATCGGGAAGAAACGGAATACCTCTCCCGATTACCTGCATAATCATAAAGACTTTACATCATTACTTTCGATTACTGAATCTGAGACAGGAATACTGGCAGGATTAGTTGAAAAAGATTATTGGATCACGCATGTGCTGTACGGCCTGAATATTACAGGTTTTGATTTCGAATTGAAAGGTGGTACTTCACTGTCTAAGGGCTACGGAATTATCCATCGTTTTTCTGAAGATATCGACATTCATATCAAACCACCGGCGACGTTCGGTATTAACGAATACCCAAGAACAAGAAACAAAATAATGCCAATTTGAGAAAACTATTTTATAATTGGCTAGCAAACACAATAAGAATAGATGGTATTGTATCGGTTGACAGAGATACAGCATTCGACGATTTAATTCATTACCGCAGCGGTGGAATAAGGTTATTCTACAACAGCGAAATTGAATAGATAGAGGGATTAAAACAAGGTATTCTTCTAGAAGCGGGATTTGATACTATCACTCCAAATACCAGGATCAATATAAGTTCATGGGCTTATGAAAGGGCGAAAAAAGCATCGATTGATATTGTAGATAACAGAGCAGCAGGTATTAAATGTTACCATCCTGGCTACACATTTGTTGAAAAACTTCAGACAGTCGCAACAAAATTCCGTCAGGAGCAGGCAGACATAAAGAGAGGCCCAAACTTCATGAGGCAGTATTACGATATTTATTGCCTCTTAAACAATGAAAATGTCCAAAGATTCATTGGCACCAAAGAGTACAAATCACATAAACTCGAGAGATTTCCGAGGCGGGATTTAATTATCCCACTTTTCGAAAATCAGGCCTTTATGTTAAATGATCGAAGTATTAGAAAAGAATATCAAAAAAGATATCAGGAAACAAAAGCTTTGTATTATAATGGACAACCGGACTTTGAAGATTTGCTCAGCAGAATAAAAAACAATCTACATAGATTCTAAATTTCTCTCTCTCATTTTTCAGAAATTGATTCTTAACCAAAGAAGGAAAAACACTGTAGGGTGATTCGTTTTATTCCGCCAATGCAAGCGTCTTTTTTATCAGTTTAACGACTTTCTATAGGCTAATGGTGATATGTTTGTCTTGCTTTTGAAAAGTTTATTGAATGACTGCGGGTACCCAAAACCTAAGTTATAAGCGATTTCTGCAACGGTAAAATCTGTGTTTCCCAACTGTTCTTTAGCTTTTTCGATCAGCTTCTCGTGAATATGCTGCTGGATCCCATGACCAGTAAGTTGCTTCAAACAGTCACTCAAATACTTAGCAGATAGATTGAGCTGCGATGAAATAAATTCGGCAGAAGGCAATCTATTATTTTCTGAGTTTTGGAAATACGTATTAAGGATAGCTTCTACCTTGATCAGCAAAGTTTGATTAACAGGCTTACGGGAAATCATTTGTCTATTATAATACCTGGTACAATGTGTCAGTAATAATTCAATATTAGCGATGAGCACATCCTGACTAAAATTGTCGATGGGCAGACAGTACTCTTTTTCAATGCTCTTAAAAATTACATCAATCGTATTCTCTTCTTCTTTACTCATAATAAGGGCTTCATTCATTGTATATTCAAAGAAGCCATACGTTTTTATTTTTTGAGCCAGTGGATAAGAATTCAAAAAATCGGGGTGAATAGACAACAGCCAACCAGCTGAAGGAAACATATCTCCTGGTTCAATAATGCTAATTTGTTTCGGCGAGAAAAAGGACATCACCCCCTCATCAAAATCATAATTACTTTGTCCATACTTCAGCTTGCAAGGGCATTCCCTTTTTAAGACTATCTGATAGAAATAAGAGATCAATTTTGTCCTTTCCTGGATTTCCATTTGTGGAATATCAGCAAAACGATGTAAACTAATCAGTGGATGTACTGGCTTCTCAGCACGTAATAATTCATGCTGTTTTGCAATTGATTTTATCTCCAGTAAGAGTGTATCTTTTGACTTCATCATTCCACTATTCAATTACTTGAAATTATAAGATGTTTGTGTCATCTGCTCACTAAGTGTCCATAATTTTTGCCGGTCTTTGACTATTAAGGCCGGGCCCGGAACATGTGTTAGTTCGGGATAACCTCTCATTTCTTTCATTTTCAGGGGACCGTAAAATTCTCCACCCTTCACCGTCGGATCTGTGGCAGCCCGAAGTATCGGAAGCATCCCCATCTCAATACTTTGAGCAAAAAGACTGGTCATTATTTTGATCATCACACTCATACCATCCTGTATTCCTGATTTTGTGAATCCCGGATTGGCTATTAATGAAAGCACAGTGCTATTAGAGTTGATTAATCTTTCCTGTAATTCCAGGGCAAACATAATATTCGCCAATTTACTTTCCCCATAAGCCGTCATGCCATCAAAGTTGGTCTGATTCTGTAAATCGTCCCAGTTTATTACACTTTTATTGTTTTTAGGCACGAAGCTGGCTACGGTAACGATCCTGGAATCTTTTGTATTCTGGAGTAATATTAAGAGTTTAGACGTGAGTGCAAAATGTCCTAAATGGTTGGTACCGAAATGAGCTTCAAAACCCTGTTTGGTTTCCTGCCTTTCATTTGGCAAAGCTATACCTGCATTATTGATCAACACATCCAACCGTTCGTACTGGCTTAGAAAGGCTTTTGAGAATTCCTCTACTGAGGTCAGATCTGCAAGATCAAGTTGCATTAACTCAATTATAGCATGGGGATTTTCTTTTAAAATACCGGCTCTGGCTGCTTTTCCTTTTTCCAAATTCCGAACAGCCATAATAACGTTCCCGCCCTTTTGTGCCAGCGCTCTTGCGACTCCATACCCAGTCCCGCTATTTGCGCCGGTTATTAAAAATGTTTTCCCTTTCTGAGAAGGTATATTAGCAATGTTCCAATTTTTCATACTTAAATCTTATAGAGCTAAGGTCGTTAGTGCAAATAAAGTAAATGTATCTGAAAGACTGTTTGTTGTATCTAAATGTCATTCATGAAAAATTTATAGTAAATTGAATTAAAGTCATCTCTGCTATGAAAAATCTCTATCTGCATACCTTTCTCTGTTTCATTTGCCTAACTCCGCTGTTAGCTCAGGGACAATCTACAAGGTACACTATAGATGGACAAGTTGGTTCTCTGAAAGATGGAGATAAACTATACTTGGTTTACCAGCTGGACAATAAACAGATCACGGACTCTGCTTTAGTTGAAAAAGGTAATTTTCATTTTAGCGGCCCACTCGACAATCCCGTTTATGCAGCTATCTATCTGAATCAAAACCCCTATGTAGCGAAGGTGCCCAATGAAAAGCTAGACTATATGCGCCTTTGTATTGAAGCTTCGGCCATAAAGATTACAGACAATGATTCATTGAAGTATGCGGTGGTAAGCGGCTCAAAAACCGATTCACTAAACCGCGAGCTGCAAGTGGCACTAAAGCACAACAACGAACAGTGGAGTGACCTGCAAAACGAATTCGGAGCACTACCCAAGGATAAGCAAAAAGAAACCACTATTTATCAAAACTTCATCCGGCGTGAACAGCAATTACTAAAGGACTCCTATGAAGTTCATCTGGACTTTGCAAATGCGCACCCCAATGATTATCTAAGCGTAATTAGTGTGTCTCATATTGCAGCACAGCAAGGTATGACAGCGCGTGCAGCAGATGCCTATGCTCGTTTATCGCCGGGCTTAAAGCAGACCCCAATGGGCAAAACCATTGCGATCTTGCTAGCAGCACCAGAAAACACACAGATAGGTAAACCCGCGCCCGATTTTGAACAACCGGATTCAGAGGGAAGAAAGGTTAAACTTTCTGACTTTCGGAACCAATATGTGCTGCTAGACTTTTGGGCTAGCTGGTGTGGTCCCTGCCGTGAAGAAAACCCCAATTTAGTGAGAGCTTATAACCAATTGAAAAACCAAGGCTTCACAATCTTAGGTATTTCCCTTGATGGTCCCGGTAAGCGTGCTGCCTGGATAAAGGCAATCGATGATGACCATCTTACCTGGACGCAGGTATCGGATATGAAAGGCTGGGAGAATGCTGCAGCGCAACTATACGGCGTTCGTAGTATTCCTACTAATTTTCTGATTGGCCCGGATGGAAAAATCATTGGCAAAAACCTGCGCGGCGAGGCCTTGCTGGAAGAGCTGGGAAAAGTACTGAAATAGGAAAGCTGCCATCTCCAAACTGCTACAGGTGTGTTTTTTCATATCTTTACGGTTACAGCATGTTAAAATGGCCAAAGAAATCTTATATCTAAAGATTGCGAATACACTAGAAGAGCAAATCTTATCCGGTACTTTAAGGATGGGAGATAAACTGCCTTCAATACGTTCGGTACAAAAGATTTATAAGGTTAGCATAAATACTGTCATCCAGGCATTTTTATTTTTAGAGAGTAAATCTTTAATAGAATCCCGCCCCAGATCTGGCTTCTATGTTAGTAAGACCTCAAATAGAAAATTTGCCCTTCCATCTGCCAGTAAGCCTAAGGTAGCGGAAGGCACAAATAATCCAGAAAACCTGATTGTAAGGGTATTTGAAATTCTAAAAGATAAGGATATCAGGCAATTTTCACTCGGCATACCCGATAATGCACTCCTGCCTATTGCCAAGCTCAATAAAGGTTTAGTCAAAGTGATAAATGGTATCGAGGCAAGCGGCACTGCCTTCGAGCCCGCACAAGGTAGCCTTAACCTGAGAAGAAATATTGCAAAATGGTCTTTAGTCATGAATGGCAAGTTAACTGAGGACGATATAGTAACGACCGTTGGAACCACCAATGCGATCTTCCATTGCCTGATGGCAGTAACCAAGCCTGGAGATACCATCGCAACGGAAAGTCCGGTTTATTTCGGAATTCTGCAGCTGGCAAAGTCTATGGGGCTAAATGTAATTGAACTGCCCACCCACCCTGTTACCGGAATAGATATCAGTGCGTTGAAGAAAGTCCTGCATAATATTAGTGCCTGCTGCTTCACCACCAATTTCAGTAATCCGATGGGGAGCTTAATGCCCGATGAAAACAAAAAGGAGTTAGTCGAGCTATTGACACTGCATAATATTCCATTGATTGAAGATGATCTTTTTGGAAATTTGTTTTTTGGAGGATCCCGGCCAAAACCCTGTAAGCTATTTGATTCGGAAGGAATTGTAATGTGGTGCGGGGGAGTGTCCAAAACTCTTGCCCCGGGATATCGTGTTGGATGGGTGGCACCTGGCAAATTCAAGGATAAAGTAATCCGGCAGAAACTGGTACAGACCGTTGCTCTGCCCTCTCTCTATCAAGAGGTTATTGCAGATTTCATGGAATATGGACGGTATGACCACCATCTGCGTGGCTTTCGCCAAACTCTGCATACCAACTGCCTGAAATTTCAACGGGCGATAGAAGAATATTTTCCAGAAAACACCAGAATTTCCCAACCTCAGGGTGGTTTATTCTTATGGCTGGAACTTGGCAAGAGTATAGATACATCTGAGCTTTATGATGTTGCCTTAAAACAAAAATTAAGTTTTGCGCCGGGTAATATGTTCTCTCAGTATAATCAGTTCAAAAACTGTATGAGACTGAATTTCGCATTACAATGGGACGATAAGATTGAATATGACCTGATGCGTCTGGGTAAAATTGTTAAGCAGGCTCTATAAATCTGTACCCCAATTAATATAAACAACTGTATCTGTTTCTTCTTGCCTTAACGTGATAGTTTTGACCAATTCATAATAAAACACGATTAACTTGAAGCCGAAACATCTTTTGCTCGCTATCCTCACTGTTGTTATCTGGGGTTTAAACTTTATTGCTATACATTCTGGTTTAAAAGTTCTTCCGCCTTTCCTGCTTTGTGCAATCCGCTTTGGGCTGGCTGCACTCCCATGGGTGTTTTTTATTCCAAAACCGAAAGCGAAGCTTAAACTCATTCTCGGTTATGGAATATTTACATTTGCCGTTCAATTTGGGCTGCTTTTCACTGGTATTCACCTTGGCCTGTCACCCGGTCTTTCCTCATTGGTTATACAGGTTCAGGTTTTCTTTTCCATGGGGCTGGCCGCACTTCTCTTTAAGGACCGGCCGAGCAACTGGAAGATTATCGGGGCATTGATTTCCTTTGTCGGCGTAGGACTCGTTGCCACTCAGGTTGGCGGAGGCTCTACTCTGATCGGTCTTATACTCACACTGCTCTCTGCATTGTCCTGGGCGGTGGGAAATATGTTCACTAAAAAAGTCGCTGCAGAATCACCTCTTGCCCTTGTGGTTTGGGGGAATTTAGTGGCCTTTCCTATAATGATGGGGATATCCCTGTTCGCAGAAGGACCTGCTTTAATTTACTCCTCTTATCAGGAAATATCTCTCGAAACAATTCTTGCCATTATTTATACGGTGTACCTTTCGACCTTAGTAGGTTATGGCGCCTGGGGGTTTCTATTGAACAATTATTCTACGGGAGTAATCGTACCCTTCACGTTGCTTGTCCCTGTTGTGGGTCTGCTAAGCTCTGTATTTTTTCTTGGGGAGGCGCTGCCGTCATGGAAGCTTTGGGCTTGCCTTTTTATTATCCTTGGACTATTGTTCAACTTACTTGAAAAGCAGATTCGCGGAGTGCTTTTAAAAGCATCGCATTCCTGAAAATATCTTATTTAATTAAAACATCATGTCTCAACATAAAGAAATTAAAAGAATCACCACCAATACCCTGCAGAAGATGAAGGATGATGGTGAGAAGATCGCCATGCTGACTGCTTATGATTACTCCATGGCGACTGTGCTTGATGATGCAGGTCTGGATGTACTGCTAGTCGGTGATTCCGCGTCGAATGTGATGGCTGGTCATGAAACTACGCTTCCTATAACGCTGGATCAAATGATTTATCATGCTCAAAGCGTTGTGAGAGCGGCAAAAAGATCGCTGGTCCTGGTTGATCTGCCCTTCGGAACTTACCAGGGAAATTCCAGGGAAGCCCTAAACTCAGCCATTCGGATAATGAAGGAATCTGGCGCACATGGACTTAAACTGGAAGGAGGAGCAGAAATCATGGAATCTGTAAATCGGATTCTCTGCGCTGGTATTCCTGTAATGGGCCATCTGGGTCTGACGCCGCAGTCAATCTAAAATACCGACCATTGGAATAGGTGCAGGTAATGGATGTGATGGCCAAGTTTTAGTGGTCAACGATATGATAGGATTAACAAAGGGATTCAGACCGAGGTTTTTAAGACAATACTTAAATCTGTATGAAGAAATTCGCCTGGCAGGAGAAAGCTACGTTTCCGACGTTAAATCAAAAGCATTTCCGAACAACAGCGAACAATATTAGCTTTCAAAAAGAGACAAAACTCCGATTAAGCCTTCATGCAAATATCCTTTACACGAGGGACTCTTCATGTAAAAAAAGTAAGATTATCTTTATATGAAGAGTCTGTCATGTAAAGAGATTGCTCTTCTAATAAGTGGTGGCGTATGCGTGGTGAGAATTTAACCTCTGTAGGACGAAAAAACCCCTCCGTATAAAGGATTTACAACAGAAAATCCTTTATACGGAGGGGTAATTACAGGCTTATTATTGCAGAATTTGCTATTTTAAAACAACCTCTGCCAAAATAGGGAAGTGATCTGAAGGGAATTTACCAAAATAGGTATCTGTTAAAATCCCCCATTTTTTAGCGGTAAAATGCCGGGTAGAAAAAATATGATCAATTACCGCATTACCTTTCGGAGTTTTAAAACCATTCGCGGATGAATTATTGGCATAGGGATGACTAACGTGTTCATAAACGTCACTGATCACCCCGGAAGTCGCCAATGCTTTATACCATTCAGTATCACGGCTTCCGTTAAAGTCGCCAGTAAGTATAGCTGGCATATCGCCTGCAATTTCCTTAATCTTCTGTAACATTAACTTGCTGCTTTCCTGTCTTGCAATTACCGCCTGATGATCAAAATGAACATTAAAAGCATAAAACTTTTTCTTGCTCTGTTTATCCTCCAGAAAGACCCACGAGCAGATCCGGTTACAACAGGTCACATCCCAGCCTTTACCTGGTTTATCTGGAGTTTCCGACAACCAGAAGTCCCCACTTTTAATCAGCTTGAACCGGTCCTTCTTAAAATAGATGGCAGAGTGTTCCCCGCCATCTTTTCCGTCATCACGCCCCTTACCATAACGTTCATATTCCGGTAAAGCGGCAGATAGGTCTGCAACCTGGTTTTTAAGTGCCTCCTGAACACCCAGCACATCGAAATCATGAAAACGGATCAGATCAGACACAACAGGTGCCCTGTCCTTCCAGAGATTTCCACTGTCTGCGGGATTATCAAAGCGGATGTTAAAAGACCCAATTGTAAGGTTCTGCGCTTTTAGTGCAAAGTTTGTACTAAGCAGTAGTGCTGCAGCGAGCACCGTTTTTTTATAGAAATTATTTCTCATTTTCATATCGGTTTATTGCCAGCCCGGATTTTGTTTCAGGTTAGGGTTACGCTGTAAATCATTCAGAGGAATAGGATAATAATAGTTCCGCTCATCCCATTTTCTAGGTATTTCATTCATCCAGGTCAATTCACCGGACCGCCCGTTTTTTAACAGTTGGGAATTGATTGCATTACCGTTTGTTGCGGAAACGTCCACATAAGTCACACCGGCAACTGCAGGATTAGGACGTGTACCCTGATAGAACGCAACGTCCAGAATACCATCTTCATTCAAGTCCATCGGTGTATTAAGTTCGGGCACATAGAAGCCATTCCACTCCTGCTCCATTAAAGCGCCTCTTTTCCACCTTAGAATATCTGGAAAACGGAATCCTTCCAGACTTAATTCTATTCCTCTTTCTCTTCTGATTTCAAGTATAGAGGCATCTGCTATTCCGGGAAAGTAATTTGTCATTAAATAAGGGTCTGGAACCATTGGCTTCGCGGAAAGTCCTCCAGTAATTCCGGCTCTTGATCTTAATGCACCGACCGTCAATGCCCAGTCAGCATTGGTCAGCGTACCTAGCTCAGCTTTTGCTTCGGCATAGTTAAGCAGCACTTCCGCATAGCGAAACAATGCTATTGCATTTGTATTTAAAGATCCGGCATCAAAATTAATATCATCCAGCGTCCATTTGATTGGCTGATAGCCCGTAAACGTATAAGAAAATAATGGAGGTGCAGGAACCTGCTTACCACTGCTGATCCGCTTATAGTCACCAAGGCGTATCGTTTGTTTCAAACGCAAATCGCGGTGTTTCACTTCGTCTTTAAATACCATGGTACGGTAGGCCGGGTCATTTGTGAAAGGAGTACCATCAAGTTTAAGATAGGTATTTATAAATGTACGGGTGAAACTTGCTTTAGCACCATAAGTACCACTAGTCCACCACCAGTTAGCATCATGCAGAATACCCAAATTTAGATCTGACACTGCCGCCTGTAATACTTCACCGGCAACGGGTGTGTTACTGGTAAATACCTGACGGTAGGACGCATCTGGTCCGCCCGCTGTATTTAAAGAGTAACCTCCGTTTTTAATAACATTATCTGCTGCGGATGCTGCCTCTTCGAGCCACTTATTTGCAGTGCCTGTTAAGTTTAGCTCCGTGTGATACTTTCTATAAGTTCCTTCGAATAAACACAACCTGGACTTATAGGCATTTGCTACCCACTTGGTCACCATCGTCCTGCTGGGATCATTAGTGGCCAGGATATTTTCGCAGGCAAAATTGATATCTGCAAGCACAGAATCCATAACCAGTTCCCTCTTGTCGCGACCTGCATTTAATGACGGATCGTCTATATCCATTGCTTTGCCAATCCAGGGTACATCTCCAAATCGCTTCACTTTTTCCATATAAAAATAGGCGCGGAAATAGCGTGCAATACCGATATAGTTATTACGGACGGCCGCAGGGACAGCGGGATCATTACAATTTTCAATAAAGTAATTGATGTTTCTTAAATCTGTCCATTTCCAGCCATCGCTATTATTTGCACCGAATCCACCGGGACGGATAAAATCCTGAACCGATCTGACTGCCAGGTAATCTGACATAGCATCACCGGTAGTAGACCTTTTGGGTAGAAATTCCATGTTATAAAAGGAATTGGTATATAATTTAAGCCCATTTTCCGTACCGAAAACGGCATTTTTGGTAGCGGTTGATTCAGGTTGCTGATCTAGCTTTTTACATGCTGTAAAACTCATGCATCCTAATAGGAACCATATATAATATCTTTTCATCTTAATCTTTGTCTTTAGTATTTTCTTAAATTCCAATATTCAAACCGAATGAAACTGCTTTCATTAGGGGATAATTGTACCCGTCGCCGTTTTTGCTGTCTTTATTAAGATCCTGGTCTGAAGGAACAGCATTCTCCACGTCAATGGTATTTTTTACGACTTTATACATTGGTGAGTAAGTGAACAGGTTTTCTCCTGAAAGAAAAACTTTGGCAGAACGGACGCCAATTTTGTTTATCCATTTCCCAGGTAAGGTATACCCAACCTGAATATTCTTCATACGCAGATAAGCTACATTCTGCAGGTAACGTGTCTGCGCTACTCCAAGTGTCCGGTTTGTATTGCTTGATGCAGCCCTGGACATAGTTCTTGGAAAATAAGCATCGGTATTTTCAGGTGTCCACATATTACCTACATGGAATGTCGGGATGTTGTTATATGGCCTGTTGTACTGTCCCCAGAACATTTCAGTCTCTGTACTTGGATACCATTGCTGCTTAGCTATACCCTGAAAGAAAACGGAAAAAGAGAAATTGTGGTAGTTAGCCCCAAGATTGATCCCGTACATATATCTCGGAGCGGAATTTCCAATTATTTTTCTGTCACCGGAATTACCAACTTTGTTTTCGCCAACATTGATAAAACCGTCACCATTGAGGTCTTTGAGTTTAATATCTCCAGGAAACCATTTTCCGGTTGGCGAAGCTCTCATCTGCGGATCTTGCTTGGCATGTGAAGCGATATCGGCCTCATCAATAAAAAAGCCTTCCGTTTCATAACCCCAGATCTCACCCAGCGTTTGACCTTCATAATAATCACTTAACAATTTGTCAGGATTATTGTACTTGTCAATCTTACTCTTGTTATCAGATAAAGTTAATCTTACGTTATAACTGAAAGGTTTATCACCATTTCCGATCCTGTCGTTCCATCCAAGAGAAAGTTCCCAGCCTTTAGTGGTCAGGTTCGCATAATTACCCTTTGGAACATCTGCACCGAAAACTGCCGGAGGAGTTAAACCAACCGTAAACATATCTTTGGTTTTACGGGTATACATATCGCCTGTAAATGTTAACCGTCCGCCGAGCATGGTCAGATCAAGTCCGAAATTGCTGGTTGTAGAGGTCTCCCAGGTTAGTCCGTTAGGCAACACTGCAGGTGACTGCGTAGTCTGTGGTCTTGTACCATTTAAGATCATATCAGATTGTTTGATATTGAAAGTTTCCTGAAAGGCATAGGATGCAATGTTACCATTACCCAGCGAACCGTAGGATGCTCTCAACTTTAAATCAGATACAAGCTGGTCCGATACATTCCAGAAAGGCTCTTTATTGATTCTCCAACCCCCTGAAACCGATGGAAAAAATCCGTAACGCTGATTAGATGGGAATTTCGAAGACCCGTCATACCTGGCATTTACCTCTATCAGGTAACGATCTTTGAAGGAATAGTTCAATCTTGAAAATCCACCCAAAATTGCCCATTGCTCATAGCCGCCGCCAGTGGTGATAGATTGTCCAAGTGCAAGGTTTAAATCCGTTGCATCTTCAAAAATAAGTCCATTTCTTTGTACCGATACACGGTTATAAGTAGACTCTTCATAA
Organism: Pedobacter antarcticus; assembly: GCF_900112985.1. Classification (GTDB taxonomy): domain Bacteria; phylum Bacteroidota; class Bacteroidia; order Sphingobacteriales; family Sphingobacteriaceae; genus Pedobacter; species Pedobacter antarcticus. The sequence continues at coordinate 287,988 of NZ_FONS01000005.1, read as the reverse complement.
TTATAACCTGCCATTGCCTTCAGGTAATGGTCTGCACCAAACCTGTTTTCATACTCCGCATAAATATTGGTAGCCAGATACTTGGTTTCCTGCATATCGAAAAGCAAATCATTTGTCGCTGTTCCAACAAAAGAGGTTAAACCACGTGTGCTGCTATAAGGAACCTGAACTCTTTTTTGCTCTTTATCGTTATTCGTATTACGGAAAGTAAAATCTGCATTGACACGGAATTTATTATTGAAGAAATTACTCCTCAAGCTGGTAATATTTCTAAACACCTCCCGTTTCGTATCAATTCCGTTCTTCCCGTATATGAAATCTCCGATAGTATAAGCAGAGGCAAACGTTAGTGTACCGTCGGGATTAAATAAAGGAACTGTAGGTTTACCCTCGTCAGCGATGTTTCGCCAGATTCCTCCGCCTTCACCGACGTTGATCGGATTATGATACTTCATGATGGAATAATCTGCGTTGTTTTCTATACTCAACCAGGGAAATACCTGAACAGATCCGCGGGCACGAATATTTTTCATATCATAATCATCGCTGTTATACTTAAATAACCCTTCCTGCTTTAACATACGACCGGAAACCAGAAATGAAGCCTTATCGCTGCCACCGCTTACCGATAAGTTATTCTCAAGCGATGCCGTATTCTTTTTATACAATTCTGCATAGTAGTCAGTACTGCCATAATAAGTATACTCACCAGTAATCGGGTCTACTTCCACCTGGTTATAAGGCTGTCCGGATTCTGATCTTCTCTTAAATTCGTCCAGATATGCTTGTGAAAACTTCTGCGTCTTATTGGCATTCTGAGGAAAAGCTCCATCTCCGTTTATAAAAGCTTCGGCAAACATTTTCGACCAGGTATAACCGTCCGTTACATAGTCAGGAACCTGTAAAGGGCTTTTGATAGCGTAATTGGAAGAGTAACTAATGTTGGTACGTCCTTTAACTGCTTTCTTGGTTGTAATTAATACTACACCGAAAACTCCTCGCGCCCCGTAAATTGCAGCAGAGGCCGCATCTTTCAGGATTGAGACACTTTCGACGTCATTGGGGTTAAGTAAACTTGGATCACCTTCGAAACCATCTATAAGGACGAGTGCGCTACCACCCTGGCCGATTGAAGTTGTACCCCGGATATTATAACTTGGAGATTGAGTAGGTTTACCATCCATCATCTTAAGATTAAGATTGGGAAGCAAACCCTGCAGACCCTGGGTGAGGTTAGTAATTGGCCTGTTCTCTATATTCTTCGCCGTGATCTGATCTACCGCACCAGTTGAATTTTCCCGCTTCTGCGTTCCATAACCTACAACCAGTACTTCATTCAGCGATCCAGCCTCGCCTTTTAATACCACATTCAATGGTGTTGTTTCGCCTTCCCTGACCACAGTTCGCTCGTAATTCACCGTCGCATAGGAAATAAAACTAACGACAATATCGTACGTCCCTGCTGGTACAGTAATACTAAAGGAACCGTCGGGACTGCTTTGCACCGCCTTGTTTAATTGTTTAATGTGCACACTTGCCCCGGGCAGTGGTTCGCCTTTCTCATCAACGACCTTTCCACTGACTGTTCCGGATCCCTGCTTTGTTATTAAATAGGAAAGCCCCGGCGGATTCTCAGCTGCCATGGCAGGCACGGATACCGAGCTTACCAATAAGCATGCTGCAACGGCATACATTACATTTCTCTGTTTAAAGAGTAAAGGTTTTTTCATTTTCGCGTTCTTTAAAATATTTGCACTAAATAGTTTTAGCACACCTCAATCATAAATATTCCGCAAAACTACAGGCCCATTGTAAACCTGATGTTAACCTATTATAACCTCTAGACTCCGGATCAATAACATTTCCTGGAATGTTTAAAATCTCCACGCTTTGCAAAAACCACCGATCCTGTAATTTTTTCCGTATTTTGCGGACAAATTTCGATTTGAGCATGAGCAATAAGATTAAAATAGGTATTAGTATCGGTGATGTAAATGGTATAGGTCTGGAGGTCATTTTGAAGACTTTAGCGCATCAGAGCGTTTTAGACTTCTGTACAGTGATCGTTTACGGGCATACCAAAGTGGCTTCCTATCACAGGAAAGCGCTGGGCCTGGGAGATTTTAATTTCCAGGTAATCACTGACGCTGCATCGGCCAATCCCAAAAAAGCAAATATGATTAACTGCTGGGAAGAAGATGTGAAGATTGAGCTGGGCGCTTCTACTGAAACAGGCGGTAAATATGCCCTGCTTTCTTTGGAAAAAGCGACAGAAGATCTGGTAAGTGGTGCTATCGATGCACTGGTTACTGCACCGATCAATAAACATAATATTCAGTCTGAGAATTTTCAATTTGCCGGACATACGGAATATCTTCAGGAGCGTTGCGGCGCTAAAGACGTACTCATGTTCCTTGTTAGTGAAGAAATTCGGGTGGGTGTAGTCACCGGTCATATCCCGGTCGCACAGATTCCTGAAAAAATTACTAAAGAGGCTATTGTACAGAAGCTGCTTTTAATTAACCAGAGTCTGAAGAAGGATTTCTGGATCGAGAAGCCTAAAATTGCTGTCCTGGGATTGAATCCTCATGCAGGAGATAATGGTTTACTGGGTAAAGAGGAGCAGGAAACTATTATGCCGGCTATACAGACTGCTTTTGATAGTGGCGTAATCTGTTTTGGTCCTTATCCTGCAGATGGATTCTTCGGTAGTGGTACGTACAAGAAATTTGATGCTGTGCTGGCTATGTATCACGATCAGGGACTTATTCCTTTTAAGACCATTTCGTTTGGCCACGGCGTGAATTATACAGCAGGTATGAAGTTTGTAAGGACTTCTCCTGACCATGGCACAGGCTACGACATTGCTGGTAAGAACCTTGCAGATCCTTCTTCTTTCGTAGAAGCTATTTTTGCAGCAGTAGATATCGTGAGAAAACGCAGAGAACAGGAAGCGTTACTGAGTAATCAGCTTAGAACCGGCGGTAAAGTCATTGAAACAGCTTCCGACGTGAAGGATGATGCGAATTAGTTAGCGCTAAACGATTGACCTGATAAATCTTAATCAAGTTGGCCGGGCAATAATATTTGCAAAACATTTTATAAATGTCAAAATAATTCATACATTTGCGGGCTAAAATTTTGTTACAATTGAAACCTTTAAAGCAATTTTCAATTCCGTTTACAGGCTTAAAAATTGGCACACATCAATTTGATTTTGAGATTGATAACAGCTTTTTTGATGCTTTTGAATACTCGCTCGTTAAAAGCGGGGATCTTAAAGTAGATGTAGAACTGGATAAGCAGGAAACCATGCTAATTTTAAAAATCCGCGTAAGGGGAACAATAAAATTAGATTGTGACAAGTGTTTAGCTGAATTTGATTACCCTGTTGATGTAAGGGAAAGACAAATAGTCAAATTCGCTGAAGATGAGCTGGAAAGTGATGATCTGGAGATCATCGTCCTGAATAAAAAAGAAAGCAGCCTTGATATCGCTGAGATACTCTATGAGTTTATCAATGTATCAGTGCCTTATATTAAATTGTGCGAGCAGGCTGGTGCCACGTGTGACCAGGAAATGATAGCAAGACTGGAAAGTTTAGCTAACCCCGCTCAGCAGGAAGAAACAGATAACGATGCGGACCCGAGATGGGAAGCATTAAAAAAATTAAAATAATACTTAAATAAATCAGCAATGGCACATCCAAAACGCAAGATCTCTAAAAGCAGAAGAGATAAAAGAAGAACACACTATAAAGCGGTAGCTCCTTCTTTAGCTACTTGTCAGACAACCGGTGCAATCCATGTTCCACACCACGCATACAACGTTGACGGTAATTTATACTACAACGGTAAACTAGTTATTGAAAACACCTCAATAGGGTAATTTTCCTGAGAAATTGTTTGTGTTTTCAGCCGGTATAGGTTTATCTTAGGCGCTTGAAAAAAAAGGCAATAATGCTTTACTCACAAACTGATTTTTTACTATGAGAATAGGTCTCGATATAATGGGCGGAGACTATGCTCCCAAAGCAAATGTTTTGGGAGCAATAGCTGCTCATGAATTCTTATTGCCGAATGAACGACTCGTTCTCATTGGCGATACACAGCAGATTAAGCCGTTAATCGCTGAACAGGGTTTCAATCCCGATCACTTTGAATTCATACATACTGATGAAGTTGTAGGAATGGGTGAACATCCTACCAAAGCCATTACCCAAAAACCAAATTCCAGTATAGCTGTCGGTTTTTCCATGCTCAAAAAAGGCGAATTAGACGCTTTTGTCGGTGCAGGAAACTCTGGTGCAATGATGGTTGGTGCTGTCTTCAGTGTGAAGACAGTTCCCGGCATTATCAGGCCCTGCCTTTGCACAATCGTACCTAAGCTGGACGGCGGTCGCGGCTTAATGCTTGACGTAGGTGCCAATGCTGACTGTAAACCGGATACTTTACTGCAATTCGGTGTACTGGGCAGCCTGTACGCAGAAAATGTAATGCAGATCGATAATCCGAAGGTCGGACTAATTAATATTGGTGAAGAAGATGAAAAAGGAAATATGCTGAGTCTGGCTACTTTCCCATTAATGAAAGAATGCAATCTCTTTAATTTTGTTGGAAACATTGAAGGACGTGATCTGTTCAATCAAAAAGCCGATGTAATTGTCTGTGACGGGTTTACAGGTAATATTATGTTAAAGCTTGCAGAGTCATTTTATATCATGACCATCAAAAAAGGATTGAAAGACGAGTTCTTTGACAGGTTTAACTACGAGAATTATGGCGGAAGCCCTGTTCTTGGTGTAAATGCACCTGTAATTATTGGTCATGGTATCTCTACCCCTACTGCCGTAAAAAATATGGTATTCCAGGCGAGAGACATGATAACTACAGGTCTGGTAGATAAAATACAGGCCGCATTTAAATAAAATTAATCGAAAAATGAATAAGATTCACGCTGCAATTACTGCGGTTCAAGGTTACGTTCCTGAATATGTCCTTTCTAATCAAGAGTTAGAAACAATAGTAGACACAACAGATGAATGGATAACTTCTCGAACGGGTATTAAAGAGCGAAGAATATTAAAAGAGGAAGGCGCAGGCACTTCTGATATGGCTGTACATGCTGTAAACGGCCTGTTGAAAAAAAGAGGAATTACCGCAGAAGAAATTGATCTTATTATTTTCTGTACAACTACACCCGACCATCCTTTCCCGGCGACAGCCAACATCCTGGCCAACAAAATTGGTGCAGTGAATGCATGGGGTTTCGATCTTCAGGCTGCCTGTTCGGGTTTCATTTTCGGATTAACTACGGGTTCGCAGTTCATTGAGTCCGGCAAGCATCAGAAAGTATTGGTTGTGGGCGGCGATAAAATGTCTTCCATCGTTGATTATACCGACCGTGCTACCTGCATTATTTTTGGAGATGGCTGTGGTGCGGTATTACTGGAGCCTAATACAGAAGGTAATGGTATAATGGACGCTGTATTAAAAACTGATGGTTCCGGAGAACAGTTCCTACATCAGAAGGCTGGCGGTTCGGTTAAACCGGCTTCCCATGAAACTGTCGATCAGCGTGAGCATTTTGTCTACCAGGAAGGTAAAACCGTATTTAAATTTGCGGTAACCAATATGGCAGATGTAGCTGCGGAAATCATGGAAAGAAATAATCTGACTTCTGATGATGTAAAATGGCTTGTCCCTCACCAGGCTAACAAAAGAATTATTGATGCCACTGCTGCCAGAATGGGCGTGGGTTCAGAAAAAGTAATGATTAATATTGAGCGTTACGGTAATACAACCAACGGTACTATTCCTCTTTGTTTATGGGAATGGGAAAGTCAGTTGAAAAAAGGAGACAACATTGTTCTCGCTGCTTTCGGCGGTGGCTTCACCTGGGGTTCGGTTTACCTGAAGTGGGCTTATTAAAATACATAATAAAAACATTAACTTAGTGTCCTTAAAAAGACAGTAATCTTTTCAACAAAACACCAAAAAATGGATATCAAGCAAATTCAGGAACTCATTAAATTTGTTTCTCGTTCGGGCGTAAATGAAGTGGCAATTGAGCAGAAAGAGTTCAAAATCACTATCAAAACGAACCAGACACCGACCGTGATCAATACGACTGTACCTGTACAGACAGCACCTCAGGTTCTGCCTGCTGCACCGGTAGCACCACAGGCTACAGCTCCGGCTGCACCTGCACCGGCAGCTGATGACAGTTCCAAATATATCACAGTTAAATCTCCGATGATCGGTACTTTTTACCGCTCTTCAAGCCCTGATAAACCATCATTCGCAAATGTAGGTGATGAAATTACTTCAGGAAAAGTGATCTGTATTATTGAGGCCATGAAATTATTCAACGAGATTGAAAGTGAAGTTTCAGGCCGGATCGTTAAAGTTCTGGTAGAAAACGCTACTCCGGTAGAATATGATCAACCTTTATTTTTAGTAGAACCAATGTAATACTTGCCCCAGGCAGATTCACATTTTATCAAAGATATGTTTAAAAAAATATTAATTGCCAACAGGGGCGAGATTGCATTGCGCATTATTCGTACCTGTAAAGAAATGGGCATTAAAACTGTCGCGGTTTACTCTACAGCAGACCGGGAAAGTTTACACGTTCGTTTCGCGGATGAAGCTGTCTGCATCGGGCCTCCCCCGAGTAAAGACTCTTACCTGAGTATTCCTAATATTATTTCAGCAGCAGAATTAACTAATGCTGATGCAATACATCCGGGTTATGGATTTTTGTCTGAAAATGCAAAATTCTCTTCTGTTTGCAGAGATTACGGAATCAAATTTATTGGTGCTACTCCTGAGCAGATTAACTCAATGGGTGACAAAGCGTCGGCTAAGGAAACCATGAAAAAAGCTGGTGTTCCAACCATCCCAGGATCGCAAGGTCTGTTGCAAAGCGTAAAAGAAGGTATCGTTCTGGCCAATGAAATTGGTTATCCGGTAATTTTGAAAGCTACTGCCGGTGGCGGTGGCCGTGGTATGCGTGTGGTTTGGAAAGATGAAGATTTTGAGAACGCATGGGACAGCGCAAGACAGGAATCAGGTGCCGCTTTCGGAAACGATGGTTTATACCTGGAAAAATATATTGAAGATCCCCGTCATATTGAGATCCAGATTATTGGTGACCAATATGGTAAAGCATGCCATTTATCTGAACGTGACTGCTCTATTCAGCGTCGCCACCAGAAACTGGTAGAGGAAGCTCCTTCTCCGTTTATGACTCCTGAATTAAGGGAACGTATGGGCGAAGCTGCGATCAAAGGTGCTACTGCCGTTCAGTACGAAGGTGCAGGTACAATTGAATTCCTTGTAGATAAACACCGCAACTTCTATTTTATGGAGATGAACACCCGTATTCAGGTGGAGCACCCCGTTACAGAAGAGGTTATTAACTACGATTTGATCAAAGAACAGATTAAAGTAGCAAGCGGTATACCGATCTCAGGTAAAAACTACCTGCCGCATATGCATGCTATTGAATGCCGTATTAATGCAGAAGATCCGTTCAACAACTTCAGACCTTGTCCCGGAAAGATCACTAATTTCCATTCTCCGGGTGGTCATGGTGTACGTGTAGATACACATGTGTATGCAGGCTACCAGATTCCTTCAAACTACGATTCCATGATTGCCAAACTAATCTGTGTTGCACAGACGCGTGAAGAAGCAATCAGCACAATGGAGCGTGCTTTAAGTGAATTTGTAATTGAAGGTGTAAAAACGACTATTCCATTCCATTTGCAACTAATGAAAGACCCGAATTTCAGAGCTGGTAATTTTACCACGAAATTCATGGAAACTTTTGTTTTTTCTGAATAGAACAATCTAATTCTTATATTTAAAACCGAAATACCATTCTATTTAATTAGAATGGTATTTTTGTTTATACACAGAAAGCTACATGAGTGATAATAAAGCGCAGGACCTGATCGGGGCCATTAAAGAAAAAGGAAAGAAACTGGAAGCGGAGATGTCTTTCTTCGACCACATAGATGTATTAAGGAAGCATTTACTGCGATCACTGCTCGTTATTGTATTAATTACAATAGGCGCATTTTATTTCTACGACTTTATTTTCAACACAGTGATCATGGGTCCGAAAGACCCGAATTTCTGGACTTACCGCATGATGTGTAAACTGGTTGCGGCCTACCCTTCACTGGGTACAGAATTCTGCATCACCGAGATTAAAGGTAAAATTATTAATACAGAGATGGCCGGGCAGTTCACGCTGCAGATTAATTCCTGCGTAATGACAGGTGTGATCTTCGGTGTACCCTATATTCTGTTTGAGCTTTGGTTATTTATTAAGCCTGCGCTGCATGATAAAGAACGTAAATCGGCAAGTGGATTTGTATTCTTCTCTTCCCTGTTATTTTTAATCGGGATTATGTTCGGTTACTTCATTATTTGTCCGCTTTCCATCAACTTCCTGACTAACTTCTCCGTGAGTCCGATGATTGAGAACACGTTTACAATTGACTCCTATCTTTCTTCTGTAATGACCTTAACCATAGGTACAGGAATTATTTTTGAGCTGCCGGTACTGATCTACATCTTATCGCTGTTTGGTATCATGACACCAGCATTTATGCGTGCAAGCCGCCGTTATGCTATTGTTATAATCTTAATTATTGCAGCTATCGTAACTCCTACACCAGATATGGTAACCATGATGGTTGTTGCATTCCCACTGTTTATTTTATATGAACTGAGTATTTTCATCTCTGCCAGCATCGAACGTAAAAAGAATAAAGAATTATACGGAACAGTAAAAGCACCTTCCAACTAAACCAAAAAACCATTTATAATTTTTAACCTGTAATGCCCTTAAAAACCTTCAAAATCGCCATCGGTTCTGACCATGCCGGTTTCACGTACAAAGAAATGCTGAAAGAGTTTTTAGCTGATTTCCCGGTAACAGACTTTGGTCCGGCTTCTGCCAGCTCTGTTGATTATCCTGATTTTGCACACCCGGTAGCACTGGCGGTAGAAAGCGGTGAGGCGGAATTTGGAATCCTGATTTGCGGAAGCGGCAATGGTATAGCCATTGCAGCCAACAAACATCAGGGAATCCGTGCAGCAATCTGCTGGGAAAATGAGCTTGCAGCCTTATGCAGACAGCATAATAATGCAAATATTCTTTGTATTCCTGCCCGTTTTGTACGTCAGGAGCTGGTGCAGGAAATGGTGATGACCTTTTTACAAACTGAATTTGAAGGTGGCAGACATGCAGACCGTGTGAATAAAATATCCTGTTAACCCTGAATTATAAACTATGAACAAATCATTTTTAAGCACCAGTCTTGCTTTATTACTCTTTATCGGTGTTTCTGCACAGGATAAAACAGCAATAAAATTTAGCACGACGATCAACAAAGATCACGGCTATAAGCATTTATCAATACTGGCTTCTGATGAGTATGAAGGTCGTGAGACCGGTAAAAAAGGCGCCTGGATGGCCGCTGAGTATATTCGCAATCATTTTAAAAGCATAGGGCTTAAAGGGCCTGTCAATGGAGATTATTTTCAGCCGATAGACATGGTCAGCTACCAGCTTACGCAGACAGTATTATCTATCAACGGCGTAGCTAAAGAAGAGGGCAAGGATTTTGTAATTCCAACTTCCGGCGTCTCGCTGAAAGGTTTTGCCTTCCACGGTGACGATGTAGTTTTTGCAGGTTATGGCCTGAATAAAGATGGATATAATGATTTCGCCGGGATAGATGTAAAAGGTAAAGTGGTAATCATTTTCGCTTCGGGTGATCCAACGGCAAAAGGTGCTGCTGCCCCTGAAGACCGTGCAGCCAGAAGAAAAGCTATTTTAGCGCAACAGGCTAAAATCAAATACCTGGCAGACAATCAGGCATTGGCTGTATTACAGATTGACCCGACACTGGACAACCTGACCCCAGAATTAAAGGCTATGTATTCCGGCGCCGGCCAGGTAGGTCTCAAAACAGCAGAAAGAACAGCCAGAATGGAAAAAATGTCAACCTTCCCTTCTATCCTGATTTCTCCTGCAACTGCAGACGAGATCTTAAAGGCTGCAGGTACAACGTCTGCTGCTTTAAAAACTCAGATAGATACTGATGTTAAACCGGCATCACGTGCATTCCCTTTGACTGTTAGCGGCACTGCTGTTAAAGAAGAAGTAAAAATACGGGCAGAAAATGTATTGGGCTTCCTGGAAGGTTCTGATCCTGTTCTTAAAAATGAAGTATTGGTTATTACCGGCCACTACGATCACATTGGTTTAACCTTATCTGGTGAAGACAAAGTTAACAACGGTGCTGATGATGACGGATCTGGTACAACAGGTGTTTTAATGATTGCTGATGCTTTTGCAAAAGCCAAAAAGGCAGGTAAAGGTCCGAAAAGAAGTATCCTGTTCATGACGGTTGTCGGTGAGGAAAAAGGTTTATTGGGTTCTGAATGGTATTCAGAACATCCGGTATTCCCGCTGAATAAGACAATTGCCAACCTGAACATTGATATGATCGGCCGCGTAGATAAAGAGCATGAGCAAAATCCGGACTTCATTTATATTATTGGATCTGACATGCTAAGTTCGGATCTGAATGCAATCGGTATTAAAGCAAACGAGACTTATACAAAATTAAACCTGGACATGACCTATAATAACAGGACTGATCCTAACCAGTATTATTACCGTTCTGACCACTATAACTTTGCTAAACATGGCATCCCGGTAATTTTCTATTTTAACGGTGTACATGAAGATTATCACCAGCCAGGAGATGAAGTGGAGAAAATCCATTTCGACTTGTTAGCAAAAAGGGCACAACTGGTATATTTTACCGCATGGGACCTGGCTAACAGAGCCAAAAGACCGGCAGTTGATAAGAACGAAGACGGAACGCCTAAAACGGCCCAATAAATTAAACAAAAAAACCTGCCTCTAAACGGCAGGTTTTTTTGTTTAAGGTTCCCAAGAGAAGATAAAATTTTTATCTTGTTGTGCGTATAGTAACAATTTTATCTAAGTTTGAAACATGACGAAGATTGCTGAGGAGTTTTTGGTAAAGGCAGATGAAAAGGCATTTGATGTGGATCACCGCAATATAATTAACCACAATATTGGAAAATATAATGTGGCTGTTGAACGCGGTTTATCCAGGTTCGCAAACCTGGAAGCTTCCAAAAAGAAGGCCCATGTTATCAAATGGCGTGTAATGGAGAACCTGGACAAATTCCTTCCGGAATTTGAAGCCAACTTTCAACGTCGCGGAGGAAAAGTGATCTGGGCAAATGATGCGGCTGAAGCGCAACAGGAGATTTTAAATATCATCCGTAAAAATGGGGGTAAATCTGTCATCAAATCCAAATCGATGACTACCGAGGAAATTCATCTGAATGAGTTTCTGGAACAGCATGGGATTGATTCACTGGAAAGTGACCTGGGTGAATATATCGTTCAGCTTCTGGGGCAAAAGCCATATCATATTGTGACGCCTGCCATGCACCTGAGCAAGGAAGATATTGCCAAACTTTTTCATGAGAAATTCGGTACCCCACTGGATTACACACCGGAACAACTGACACAAAAAGCGCGGGAACTGCTACGCGAGAAATACCTGACTGCCGATATCGGTATTACAGGCGGCAATTTCCTGATCGCAGATACTGGCAGTATCGCCCTGACCGAAAATGAAGGCAACGCACGTCTGACAACAACATTTCCTAAAGTACATATTGCCATTGTCGGCATCGAAAAGGTTATCCCTACGATGGCCGACCTGGATCTTTTCTGGCCATTATTGTCCAGCCATGGAACAGGACAAAATTTAACGGTCTACAACACTATTCTGAGTGGCCCGAGACAGACACATGAGTCTGATGGTCCTGAACAGATGTATGTAATCTTGCTGGATAATGGCAGGACGAACCTACTGGCCCAGAAAGATCAGCGCCAGGCACTTTACTGCATCCGGTGCGGTGCTTGCCTGAATGCCTGCCCGGTATATAAAAATATCGGCGGCCATACTTATAATACAACTTACAGCGGACCTATCGGTTCTATCATCACACCGCATATGCAGGGTATGAAGGATTTTAAACACCTGAGTTATGCCTCCAGTTTATGCGGTAAGTGTTCTGAGGTCTGCCCTGTTAAAATAGACATTCATAAAATGCTCCTGCTAAATCGTCGCGACGCAGTAGAACAGCACGAAAATACCAAAACTGAAGATCTGAGCTGGAAAGTTTGGAATGCAGGAATGGCCAAACGTTCAAGAATGGATGTTTTTGGCGGCAAGATTAAAAATTTCTTCATGAAGCTTCTTTTCAAAAAGATGTGGGGAAAATACAGGGCTATGCCTGAAATAGCTGAAAAATCTTTCTCCAGCCAGTATCAGGATCACCAGAAAGCAAAAAATAAATAGGGATCATGTATTTCGACCGTAAAGATAAAAGCGATCAGACGCTGCTGGATTTCTATCAGCGCCTGCTTTTTCCCAGACTGGTCGAGGAAAAAATGCTAATCCTGCTCCGCCAGGGCCGTATAGGTAAATGGTTTTCCGGCATCGGTCAGGAAGCAATCGCTGTTGGCGCTACCCTGGCCATGGATTCTCAGGAGTATATTCTGCCAATGCACCGGAACCTCGGTGTTTTTACTACCCGGGATATTTCAATGCGCCGGCTAATGGCCCAGTGGCAAGGTAAAACAACAGGTTTTACCAAAGGCCGTGACCGGTCTTTTCATTTCGGCACTCAGGAACATCATATTATTGGAATGATCTCCCATCTCGGTCCGCAGCTCGCACTAGCAGACGGAATTGCCCTGGCCGACCTACTGAAAGGTAAAAAAAAAGCTACGCTCGTTTTTACCGGAGAAGGTGCTACAAGCGAAGGCGACTTCCACGAAGCACTGAATGTGGCCGCTGTCTGGAACCTGCCGGTTATCTTCCTCATCGAAAATAACGGATATGGTCTCTCCACTCCTGTCGCCGAACAATACCACTGCAAAAATCTGGTTGACAAAGCCGCAGGTTATGGAATGAAAGGGATTCAGATCGATGGAAATAATATCCTGGAGTTATACGATACAATCAATGCACTAGCTGTTTCCCTGCGAGAAAATCCGGAACCTGTACTGGTCGAATGTATGACATTCAGAATGCGGGGTCATGAAGAGGCCTCGGGTACCAAATATGTCCCTGCAGATTTACTGGAACAATGGGCAATCAAAGATCCGCTGAATAATTATGAGCGTTACCTGCTGGAAGAAGGAGTCCTCACTGAGCAGCAGGTTACTAAAATGAAAGTTGCTATGCATGCGGAAATTACATCGGGAATTGAACAGGCTTTTCTGGATCCTGAACCAAAAGCAGATCCTGATAGAGAACTCGCAGATATGTATGCCCCGGCATTGTCGCAGCCGGTTGCTCCACCTCAAAATGCACTAACTCCTAACCTTCGGTTCTTAGACGCTATTAGCGAAGCTTTAAGGATCGCTATGGAACAACATAGCAATCTGGTGCTGATGGGTCAGGATATCGCCGGATATGGCGGTGCTTTTAAAATAACCGCAGGACTGAGCGATTCGTTTGGAACTGCACGTGTACGCAATACACCGATTTGTGAATCGGCCATTGTCGGAGCCGGATTAGGTCTCTCCATAAATGGCTGCAAGGCGGTGGTGGAAATGCAATTTGCCGATTTTGTAAGCTGCGGATTCAATCAGATTGTCAATAATCTCGCTAAAACGCATTATCGCTGGGGAGAAAAAGCCGATGTTGTGATTCGCATGCCCACTGGTGCTGGTACTGGCGCAGGGCCTTTTCACTCGCAAAGTAATGAAGCCTGGTTTACCAAAACACCGGGGCTTAAAATTGTCTATCCTGCATTTCCACAGGAGGCTAAAGGACTATTGCTTGCCGCTATTGCCGATCCTAATCCTGTGCTTTTTTTTGAACATAAATCGCTCTACAGGAGATTGAGCGGCCCCGTGCCGGAGGGTTATTATACACTGGAGATTGGTAAAGCCATCCGCCGTAGAAATGGCACACAGTTTACACTGATCACCTATGGAATGGGTGTCCACTGGGCGATTGATTACCTGGATGCACATCCCGAACTTCAGGCGACTTTGCTTGATCTCTGCAGTCTGCAGCCCTGGGATAAAGCAGCCGTAAAACAGGCTGTGGCAGATACCGGAAGGGTGATTATTCTGCATGAAGACACTTTGAGCTCTGGATTCGGCGCTGAAATTTCTGCATGGATTGCTGAACATTGCTTTGAATTACTGGATGCGCCAGTGCTGCGTTGTGCCAGCCTTGATACAGCTATCCCAATGAATAAAAATCTAGAACACCAGTTTCTCGCTGCTTCCCAACTGGGACAAAAAATAGAGCAGCTCATGGCCTATTAGTGCATTGGCACGATAATAGACTGCTTCGTGATAATCACACACTGCACATGAAATTCAAGCTATTATCCGGTCTGGCAATTATTCTGCTTTTATTTTCTTCGTCCTGTAAGTATTTCCGGTCGAGCCATCCTCAGGCAGATATCCTGAGTGATGAAGTGGCCACCAATCTTAATGACAAGACTATTCTGAATTTTGCAGCTGGTATTGATCGTGAATTGCCCAAATTCAGAAAGCAGTTCAGCCTGATTTTCACTTCGGGTGATCTTTCTGTCTATACAGAAAAATACAGTGACTACAATAATAGTATGCTCTACCGGATCTACAGTAACAATGGAAGCCTCAATTCCTCTGTTAAAAGTTATTACTTCCGCGCGGACAGCCTCATGTTGATCAGGGAAAAAAGCAAATTCATGAATCAGGATGCGGAATTATTCAGGGACAGCAGAACTTACCTGCGCAACGGTATCGTTTTTGGCATGGATACCCGTACTGCCAGCTCAGCGGATGCTTTGCGTACGCTTCCTTTTTTACCGCTTTCTGCAGCTGAACTGAAACTGCGTGAGGATAATTTCGCAGATGACGTTAAAGGGATGAACGACGCGCTTACGGGTAAAGATAAATTTGAAATGGTATTTGATAATATCACAACTTATCCTGATGCCCGTTATATTATGCTGAAAAGTAAATCGCGAAGTAATTATAAGGCAGCAGTTCTGGTTGAACAAAAGGATACTTTCATTGACAGCCTGCTGAATTACCCCGGGAAATTCAGGGACACCCAGCTCAATTTTAAATGGAAAATAAACGATAAACAGGCTGTCTATGTACCCGTCTCTGCAATGAATACTTCTGCAAGCGGGCTGAATAAATAGATATTTCCATTGTCAAGGCATTCGCAACGATAACGTTTCCTCAATCTTTCCCCCTTTTTAAATCTTCTGCCGTCTTTAATGCGGAATACTGTATGGGTATCTAATTCTTCGAGCCTGGTATGGTCACCACGGCTGTCATATTTTTTTAAAGCACGTGATAAATGAAGATCTGTACAGCTGGAGGCAGAAGGATTGGTTAGATAAGTTGAAATTGCCTTTTCCAGGTCTTCCGGAAAAACCCGTTGTTCCAAAAATGGAATCATCATCTTTTTATAATTAGATTTCCACTCGGACCCATGTGGCTTTACCTTATGCTGAAATTCGTTCCAGGTTAACAGATGTGCGAATTCATGAACAGTGGTAACCAGAAATGCATACCGGTTGAGATTGTTATTTACAGAGATTTGATGTCCTGTCTGGCGAAAGGGGTGCCTGTAATCGCCGAGCTTAGTTGATCTGCTCTTCGAAATTTTAAACTCACACTGAAAATAATCGATCCATTTGGCGATCACCGGTGCGGCTTGTTCCGGCATGTACCTGGCTAAGACTTCTGCTTTTTCCAATTTATTTGTGCTTGATGAGCGATACTATTGTTTATGACCATGTTCCGCTTACAACGTAACATGGTCATAAAGATAGGATTTACCTTAATAACTGGTAGGCTATCAGGCTGGCAAAATAGGCTAATGCTGTCATATAAACTAATTGGATCATTGGCCATTTCCATGACTTAGTCTCGCGGTAAACAATTGCAACGGTACTCATACACTGCATTGCGAAGGCGTAGAAGAGCATAAGCGAGAATCCTGTGGCAAAGGTAAACAGTGGTAGTCCTGTATTGGCATCTGTTGCTCCTTTCAATTTATTTCTGATAGTTGTGGCTTCTTCATCTGCGCTGTCAACACTATAAATAGTGGCCATAGTGCCAACAAAGGCCTCCCTTGCAGCAAATGAGGTAATTAAAGCTATTCCTATCTTCCAGTCAAAGCCTAACGGTCTGATTGCAGGTTCTATAGTCTGGCCCAAGATACCTACGTAAGAATTTTCTAGTTTTTCTGCGGAACGATCACGCTCCAGTGTACTGATTGCTACGCTATCCTGCTGTAACTCGATTTTTTCGTATTTCTGATCAATTTTTTCAAAACGGTCTGAAGGACCGTAACTGGCCATAACCCATAATACTATAGAAATCGCAATAATTACCTTACCTGCTTCAAATACAAAAGTCTTAGACTTTTCATACATGGTTAACAGCACATTATTCCATCTCGGTTTCTGATAAACGGGCATCTCCATGATGAAGTATGATTTCTCTTTAGCCTTAATCAGGAATTTCATGACAAAAGCGACGAGTACTGCAGCTATTATACTAATCAGGTACATACCCATTAGCGTCAATGCCTGCAGGCTGATAAAACCGAGTACTTTTTCATCGGGAATAATCAATGAGATCAACAGGGTATATACAGGTAAGCGAGCAGAACAACTCACTAACGGCGCAACCATAATGGTGATAATTCTGTCCTTCCAGTTTTCTATATTCCTGGCACTCATGATAGATGGTACGGCACAGGCCAGACTTCCGATCATGGGAACGACTGACTTTCCGCTTAAACCGAATTTACGCATAATACGGTCCATCATAAAGGTAACCCTGGCCATATAACCGGTATCTTCCATAATGGATATCAGTGCAAATAGGATAGCGATTTGCGGAATGAAGATTACAATTCCACCTAAACCTGCCACAACACCATCCAATAACAGATCGGTGAGCATACCTTCCGGCAGGTGTTCATGTCCAAGGTCTGTTAAGCGTGCAAAACCCTCTTCAATCATATCCATCGGATAAGCAGACCAGGAGAAAATTGCATTAAAGACAAATAACAGAATGAGCAGGAAGATAGCGAAACCCCAGACTTTATGAGTCAGGACTTTATCTATCCGGTCACTCATAATGAATTTCTTCTGTGCACCAGTATCTGTAATAATACCGTTTAATATAGTACCCAGGTACCGATATCTGGCGACAGTTTCGGCAGTCTGTATTTTGGATGATTCAAAGTTATGTTCAGCTGCAATCTGGTTCAACTGCTGATGTTGCTCCGGGGTATAAATATCCAACTCGCTATGCTGGTGAAGCACCTGCAGCGCGAAATAAGGATTAGTTGTCTGGATTAATTGACCGGCTGCGGCAATGGCTTCGGGTGCTAAGACCTGAATATCTGTTCCCGGCTCTTGTGTAGGGATTGTCGGTGCATTAGCAATTGCATCTTTTAATTCTTTTAACCCGATATTATTTCTGGCAGAAATGGCTACAACCTGAACACCCAGATTTTTAGAAAGCTGATCGATGTCTATCGCAAGGCCTTCTTTTTTAGCCATGTCAGTCATATTCAGTGCTAAAATCACCGGGATCTGCAGGTCTGCAACCTGCGTGTACAACAGCAGGTTCCGGCGCAGATTGGTTGCATCGGCAACAAGTACAATCAGATCGGGATGACTGCGGTTCTCCCGGTCAGCCAGGATCTGGAATACTATACTCTCATCCTTACTTTTAGGATAGAGACTATAAGTGCCCGGCAAATCCACCACCTCAGCGGTTTTATGGTCACCAATTTTACAAAAACCTGTCTTCTTGTCGACGGTTATCCCGGGGAAGTTTCCAATCTTCTGGTTGAGCCCGGTTAATAGATTAAAGAGTGTCGATTTCCCTGTATTGGGGTTACCAACAAGTGCAATTTTCAGATCAGCAGCCAAATTTTCTAAGAGATTATAATTACAGATGCTTCATTTTTTCGTAAACAAAGCTGATATCCTGCAACCCGGATCGCGATAGGATCACCAAGCGGCGCAAAACGCTCCACTTCTACTATTTCTCCAGGCAAACAGCCCATTTCCATCAACTTTACTGACATTTCTAAATCTGTAAATGAGACAATTGTGCCTCTTTCTCCTGGAGTTAACTGTGAAAGGTTCATATCTTATATTAAGGCCGCAAGTTACCCTTTATCTATAATAAATACAAATAAGAACAAACCTTAGTCTGACTGGCCACTGAATTATTACATACCTCTTCTGCCACCACCAAAGCCACCACCGCCACGATTGCCTCCCGGGCCTTGCTGTCCGCCAGGGCCGTCAGATGGCCCCATGCGGTCGGTACGTTTGCCCCCCATCTGACTTAGAGAGTACGTAAATGAGAGCATTGCATACCGTTTCAGAACATTATACCTGATGTCTGTAATTGTATTATTTGACGAAGTTCTGGTAATTCCCTGATTCTGATTCAAAATATCATTCACCGCAAACTTGAATGTTCCACGGTTTTTAAAGAATTGCTTACTGATATAACTGTTAAGCAATGTATAATTGGTATCATACGCCTCACCTCTTCCGGTATTCTGATAGTAATCGACATCTACCGCTAAACGGATGTTTCCAGGAAACATATAGCTTACGTCAATAGTAGGATTAAGTGTATAATAAGTGGTATTGGCAGATGGTTGAGCTGAGTAAGTGGCCCGGTTAATGGAACCACCAATGCCAGCTGTCAAATCGAGTTTATCCATAGAGGATACCAGTCTGTACCTGTTGGTAACAGACACATCGTTGGTAATATTCTGAAGGGAGTTCGTGAAATTGACTCCTCTCGCATAGTTACCGCTTAAGTCTATATTCAGGTTGAGTTTGTTCCCTTTGATGATTGGCAAACCTAAGGAAGACCCTAAAGTCCCTGAATAAACGCCGTTGACGTTAACCGGTACAACTTCCAGTTTTCCAAAGTTCTCACTCGCCTGATCGGTTATGAGTGTACTGCTATTACCAAAGGCATTGAAAGTCTGGCTAAAGTTTGCAAAGACAAAAAGTGAACGGAATTTAGCAAAATCAAAATTATTATAAAATACGGTCAGATTATTACTGAAAGACGGTTTCAGATCTGGATTACCAATGGCTATACTTTGTGTGTTGGAATTATCCAGAATAGGTTGGATCTGGCTGATGCTCGGCTGCTGGGTATTTCCACGATAACGGATAACCAATCTTTTACTTTTACTGAAGTTATAGCGTAGCTGTGCTGTCGGAATAAAATTATAGAAGCTCTGGTTAAGCAGATTTCCGGTGGTCAGGTTATCATTTTTCCGATCTGTATGCTGTACGCCGACACCAACATTCCAGTTATATTTTGCACCTGTTTTATTTAGGCTGGTACCCAATGCATTGGTCATTGTCCGGTTTTCGTAGGTATTAGTATACGTGAAATCCGGAAGATCGTACTGACTGGTTAATGGGTTAAAATTAAAAGTCATACGCTCACTGCGATCGGTGCTGTACATATTCTGGTAATTGACTTCCAGGTTTAAAGTCTTATCCAGTGGCTCTGTATAAACTAATCTGGTGGTATTATTTAGTGATTTTGCATTCTGATCATTTAGTTGCCTGGTCTGCTCATTGGTTTCCACACCGCCATTAACCGTATTGTTCAATATATCATTATAGTTTGTAGCATCACTGTTATTGATACTGGTATTGACGTTTAGGGAAAGCGTACGTCCTGCTTTACTGAATTTTTTACGTAGTAACAGACTATTACTCAACGTAGGTGCTGTAGAATTAGTCCTGTAGGATTGTGTTCCTGTAGTTACATAACTTCCATAGTTATTCGTATAGATACTGTTCTGACTGAGGTCAGTTTCTGTATAAGTGACATTCGGCTGAACCCGGAGGGAAATTGTAGAGTCCAGTTTAGTGTCCAGCATGAAGTTAAATCTATGGTTTTTCTTGTCGGTCTGGCTGTTTAATGCTTCGTCAAAAGTGGTCCTGCTATCTCCTAGTAAGTTCTGTCTGAAACTTGTCTGCTGATTGTCTAATGCAGTTTTATTGAAAAAGTAACTGGCTGTGAGCTTTGTATCGTCTTTATAGATATCTGCAAAGTTTAATCCGATAGCGTTGGTTGTAGTAATTCCCTGCTGGCCGGCACCTGTATTTCCACCTCCCGGATTGAACCCCCCGCCACCGGATCTTCTTCCGCCACCACCACCACCGCCTGTGTTACCACCGCCGAAGCTTTGCTTGTTAACGTTATTAAATTGTCCAATCAATGAGAATTGCTGATCGTTTTTAAATTTATTGACATTCACACTCCCATCATAACGTCCATCCGTACCGCCACCGACACTGGAGTTACCGAAATAACCGTGCTTCATGTCTTTTTTAGTGGTTATATTAATAATTTTCTCCCTGTTACCGTCATCTACTCCTGTAAATTGTGCCTGATCGGATAGCAGGTCTATTACCTGAATCTTATCAATCATATCTGCCGGCAGGTTTTTAGTAGCCAGCAGAGGATCACTTCCAAAGAAGTCTTTGCCATCTACCCGAACCCTCGTCACTGTTTCACCCTGTGCTTTTACTGAACCGTCCTTAGCAACCTCTACTCCCGGAAGTTTCTTTAATACATCTTCAACAACAGCATTTTCCCTTACTTTAAATGCTCCTGCATTATATTCTACAGTATCTGTCTTAACGACTACAGGGGTTACTGCGCCAACAATTTCGACAGTTTTAAGGTCGAGACCGGTATTCTCCATCGACAGCGATCCGAGATTTACTTTCGGAGCGGCAACGGTTACGGTAAAATCTTTGTTTAAACTTTTCAGCCCGAGATAGGCTACAGAAACGCGATAAGAACCAGGAGCCAGTCCAGCTATGGTAAATGTCCCGTCGGGTTGGGTGTTAGTAACACCTGCAACGCTGGAATCAGTTAGGTTCTTAACTGCGACAGAAGCGAAATCAACAGCGAGTTGATCCTTTGAATTAACCACTTTACCGCTCACAGAGCCGTTCTTGGTTTGCGCGTAAATTGAAGAGCTGCTAATTAATATAAAAAGCAGAAGTAGGTTCCTGTAAAAATTCATTCTGTAGTCTCGTAAGGTTTTATTTTCAGACTACGAAATGGATAAATGGTTTGTTTAGTCCGTAGAAAATATTGAGTAACATTTTAAATACGTTTCAACACAGGAAAGAAAGGCCTTCAGCTCCGGGATATTTGAAATTTACTGACTGGTTTTTTTCGGGTGCAAATTGCCGTCTTTATCAAAATTGAACCTATGTAGCAAAACGTAGCTAAATACGCCCATAAAAACACCAATCATATCGCAACCAAGGTCCCACCATTCGGCAGAACGATAAGGAAAAAAGAAGTATTGGATAACTTCAACAGAAGCGCCCACGATAAAGGTCAACAAAATGATCTTAAAGATCGTAAGGGACCGGAAACTGTAATTATGCTGATTACTAATCTTTCCGTAAAACAATAAAATGGTTAGGACATAGAAAAATCCAAGGTGTACCAGTTTATCAAAACCTTGAAAGAAAATGCCCGAACCAGTGGATTCGGGCATTTTCATTGTACAAAGAATTAAGATGAACACCGTCCAAGCAAGCGCCCAGCGCTGATAGCTTAATGCTTTGAGTTTATTATTCATAAATTATGCGCCTACTAAAGCCTGATATGCTTCTGCAGTTAATAATCCTTCAATTTCTGATACATCAGCAATGTTTGCCTTTACCATCCAGCCATCTCCATACGGATCTGAATTCACCAGCTCAGGATTATCATTCAATGCAGCGTTAACTTCTGTGACTGTACCAGTGACAGGCATGTAAAGATCTGAAACGGTTTTAACAGCTTCTACAGTACCAAATACCTCATCTTTACTTACTTCTTCACCTACACTATTGATATCGATATAAACGATATCACCCAATTCGCGTTGCGCGAAATCTGTAATACCGATAAAAGCTTCATTACCATTTACTCTAACCCATTCGTGGTCTTTAGTGTACTTTAATTCTGATGGAAAGTTCATTTTCTAATATTTTGATTGTTCAAAGGTAATTATTATCCGTTGTATCGCAATTCTAATTCATCGTTATCCTTAAACTAAAAACAAAATCGCTTTAAGGGTTTTATTTATTATAACTAACCATATTGATCTGCTAAAATAGCTTAACGCTCAAATAGCGATTTAGTATATAATACGCTGATTTTTAAACCAGTTTTTATAAGTTTTTGAGTGCAATTTTGATCAGCTGTTCCACATTCAATTCATCCGTGGCATTTTTAATGGCCTGATCCAATGTCTTTTCAGCAGGAAGTTTCGCAAATCCCAACATCATCAGTGCAGAAAGCGCTTCTTCTCTGACCGTTGCATTTAAAGGAGCTGCGATAAGTGAACCTGTACCTTCTTTTTTCAGTTTATCCTGCAGTTCAAGAACCAGTCTTTGCGCAGATTTGACACCTATCCCTTTAATACGCTGAATTAAAGGTAAATCTGCATTAACAATTGCCGTCTGAATCTCCGCAGGTGTAATTGACGACAGCATCATTCTCCCCGTATTTGGTCCGATTCCGGAGACAGATATCAGATGGAGGAACATTCTGCGTTCACCCTCATCTAAAAAACCATACAAAGTATGTGCGTCTTCTTTAACATGCAACCAGACGAAAATTTTGCAGCGCTCTGCATCACCTAATGCTCCGTAGGTATTTAATGAAATATTGACATGATACCCAATTCCACCAGCTTCAACAACAATATAAGCAGGACACTTAAAAGTGAGCCTGCCATCTATATAATCATACATATCTTCTATTTTTTATAATACCCCGCCGTTTGCGGTTTTGGACTTACCCTTATAGGTAATGTACTTTTTCGATGTTCGCAATTCTTCTTTTTTTGCTACAGAACCCTTGGAAACAATAAGCCGCTGACCGGGAACAATCGTATTTCCCTTGAGATTATTCCAAACCTTAAGATCCTGAACTTCTACACGGTATTTGCCAGCAATCGCATGCAGGCTCTGTCCTGATCCTACTTTATGATAGACCGTCGCTTTCCCCTGGAGGTTACGCGAAGTATTCTTATTACGCTGCAATCTCCTGTCATCATTTGAAGCAAGTATTATGCGCGTATCTGCACTCACTGTGCTGTTATTTAATACGTCATAGATACCCGCAAATACGGCTGTATTTACCTTCGGCATAATAATACGCCGCGGAGTCTCAGAAGAACCATTTACAATCTTCTTTTTGTAAGAAGGATTCAAGGTGAAAAGATCGTCTTCGTCAATTTCCATAGCCTGAGCAAGTTCCGCCAATGAAACAAACCGTTCCACCTGAATTGTATCAGTCTTAATAGCGAATAAAGACTTCTGAGCTTTGATGTGATGCTGGTCTGCAAAATTCATTACGTAAACAGCTGCAATAAATGCAGGTACATAATTCCGGGTTTCTGCAGGAAGAAAGTTTCTGATTTCCCAAAAGTCACGACTGTTCGCCTTTGCAATGGCACGGTTTACATTTCCGGTACCACAATTATAGGCAGCAATAGCCAGCAACCAGTCACCGAGTTCTTTGTAAGCATCCCTAAAATAAGCTGCAGCTGCATAGCTTGCCTGAATGGGATCCTTCCTTTCATCGACAAAATTATCCATATTCAGTCCATAACCTTTAGCTGTACCAAACATAAACTGCCATAAACCGGTCGCGCCTACTCTGGAAATGGCATGAGAATTCATGGAAGATTCAATAATAGGAAGGAATTTAAGTTCTGCAGGCATATTATAAGCCTTTAGTGCATTTTCGAAAATTGGAAAATAATATTCAGACAGACCAAGCATTTTGCCCATCATGTCTTTACGTCCGCTGTAAACATCTATGTAACGCTGTACGGCTTCATTATAGGCGAGAGGGATCTGGCTTTGGATAGAATCAAGCCGCTTTTTATAGGTAAAGTTATAGTTATAGAACAGAGGGTTTTCCAGTACATCAGGCACTGCTGTCGTGTCGCCCTGATAAGCTGTCTGCAGTATACTAATCTTAGGAAGAGAGTCCAGTGCGGGTAATTGACGCTGAGCTTTCGCGGTAAGGGCGGCCATCAGACACAAAGAACCAGAAAGCAAAAGTACTTTTAGTTTCATAAGCTATTAAATATTTGTAGGAATGAAAGCTGTAAGAACCTTGAAATCCGGCCATAGAAAGGAAAACCATCAGTTGTAAGAATATTCTATCTGAAAATGAATATGTATCTGATGGTTTCATAGGCCTGTTCAAAACAGCTGTATTAATTAAAAATATGATTAGGTATAGGCTTCGGCTTTAAATCCGGCAGTAAAGGCAAGAAGAAGCCCCTCATTGAAGTGTTTTGCACTCAATTGAAGACTTAACGGCAAACCAGCCTGATTATTGCCAAGGGGAACGGCTATCGAAGGGATACCACTTAACGAGGGTAGAACTGTGAATATATCGGCCATATACATAACCAGAGGATCCTGCATATTTTCTCCGATCTTAAACGCAGGAGTTGGTGCAACTGGAGTAAGAATCAAATCGTAATTGGTAAATAATGCTTCTACCCGCTCCCTGATCAGACGTCTGACCTGCTGCGCTTTCTGGTAATAAGCATCGTAATAACCGGCGCTCAATACAAATGTACCTAGCATAATCCGCCGTTTCACCTCGGTACCAAAGCCTTCGGCTCTGGATTTTTTATATAAGCTATTTAGATTTTCAGCCTGCAGATTACGGTAACCATAATGCACACCGTCATATCTGGACAGGTTAGATGACGCTTCCGCCGCAGTAAGCACATAGTATGCAGGAACAAGGTAATCGAGCAGATCAAATGAGACTTCGTCTACCTGATGTCCCGCAGCTCTGAACCCGGCAATTGCCTGCAATATTGCATGCTTAGTTTCGGGATCAAGTGCCTCACTTTCCATCGTCTCTTTAAGGACCGCGATACGCTGTTTGCCAGGAGAATTCAGTTCTTCGCTGTAAACTGGAACTGACTTCGCAGAAACCGTACTATCGTACGCATCTGCTCCCGCTAAAATCTCCATTAACAGCGCTGCATCACTAACTGATGATGTTAGCGTTCCAACCTGATCGAAAGAAGAAGCATAAGCTATTACCCCATAACGGGAAATCCGACCATAGGTAGGTTTTAAACCGAAGCAACCGCAAAATGCTGCGGGCTGACGTACTGAACCACCTGTATCGGTACCTAATGCAGCCAGACAAAGATCTGCCTGAACCGCCACTGCAGAACCGCCGGAAGAACCTCCTGCAACCCTCTGGTTATCCGCCGCATTACGCACCGGACCAAAAAAAGAGGTTTCATTTGATCCGCCCATGGCGAATTCATCACAGTTAAGTCTGCCTATAATTACAGCGTCTTCAGCTAAAAGCCTGCTTACCACTGTAGAAGAATAAGGCGCTATAAATCCATCCAGCATTTTTGAGGATGCTGTTGTCTGATGGTCTTTATAAAGAATATTATCTTTAATCCCGATCACCATTCCAGCCAGACGCCCGGCTTTGCCAGCATTAATCTTTTCCTGTACAGCTACAGCCTGTTCAGTTGCAGAGGAGACAAACACTTCGTTGAAAGCATTGAGTTCCGGTTGTTCACGAATCTTATCCAGATAATAAGCCAGTAAATCGGGCATATTAAGCTGTTTACTTTCGATCAGTGATTGTACCTCCGTAAGAGATTTATACTTTTTCAAATTGTCAGGTGAGGTGAAATAGGTTTCCCGGTTAAGATTAAAGTGGTTTTTGTGTATTGTTGGTGTTTGATTCTACGGTTTCATCCGCACCATCTTTTCCATCTTTAAATTCTTTCACACCTTTACCTAATCCACGCATCAGTTCCGGAATTTTCTTACCGCCAAAAAGCAGCAGGACAACGACTAAAATGATTACGATTTCTGGAGTTCCCAGGGCTGCTAATATTGTTGTGTTTAACATGATATTTGGTTTAAATATTATTTTTCTGTGGTTCTGTTTCTGTAGTATGTTCCGCGGTGGCAGGAGCTGACGGATCTTCCGTTAAAGCATCCCCTTCCTGTACTGTACTTCTTGACATATCAACTGGTACTGCACCTTCCGGAGCTGGGTAAACAACCGGCTCTTCTGTTACCGGAGCAGTGGCTGCTGCCGTATACGAAGAAGCAGGAGTTTCATCCTTCTTCAGTTCATCATCAATATCCATCGCATTGATATTCCGGTGAATTTCTCTTTTGACACCTTCAGAAGCATCTTTAAAATCCTTAATTCCCTTACCAAGGCCTCTGGCCAGCTCAGGCAATTTCTTTCCTCCGAAAAGGAGTAAAACAACGGCCAGGATAAGCATGATTTCTCCGCCTCCCATATTTAAAAATTCTGTTATCGTACCTGAATACATATTATTAATTATCATTTATTATATACAAATATAAACATTTTAGCTGCAATTTTTATTTAGCTATCCAGGCCTCAGGATTCAGCTTTACCTGGCCTCTCATAATTTCAAAGTGAAGCATAGGGCCATCAGAGGTCGTGGCAACGGTACCGATAGTCTGACGCGTCTCTACTTTATCGCCTTTTGCAACATTTGCAGAACGTAAATTTTGATAGATAGTGAAGTAATCACCATGACGGATTGCGACTACGTAAATTCCTTGCATCATCGTTACAAATAAAACGTCGCCGCTAAAAACAGCCCGTACAGCGGCGCCATCTGCAGTCATTATATTCACTCCATCATTAGTATAACCTGCCTGTCCTTCCGTATGCCTGCCGAAGTTCTCTGTAATTGTACCAGATCCTACGGGCCATGGTAAACGGCCTCTGTTATTTTCAAATCCTGCAGAAAGCTTCGCAGCCTCCGGTGTAGCAGTCAAATAGTTTGTTGTCGTCTTTGGCTTCTCTGCAGGAGCAGGTTTATTGTCTGCTCTAGCTTTAGCTGCAGCAATCCTGGCTTCTTCTTCTGCACGTTTTCTTGCCAGAGCAATCTCACGCTGAATTGCATTCCGTATCTGCCTGTCTATTGCTGCCTGTTGTCTCTTCCGCGTAGCAATATCTTTACTAAATTGTTTTTCCTGCCTGCTGAACTTATTGAGTACTGAAGCCTGCTCAGTTTTGTTCTTAGCCAATTTATTCTGCTCATTCTCCTGTTCTTTCAGAAGATTACTCTTCTCTTTCAAACTTTTATCTAGAATAACGATCTTATACTTCAGGCTTTTTTCTGTACCCTGAATATAATCTGCCTGTTTCTTTCTATACTGACCGAACTGCTGCAGATACTTAATCCGCTTATATGCCTGATTAAAGTCACTCGCAGCGAAAATGAACATCATCTTATCATACGAGTTTCTGTTTCGCTGCGCAAATCTGATCATACCTGCATATTCTTTCTTCAACTGAGAAAGCTGGGTCTGTAAAGAATGTACGGTATTTGTGTTCTCATGGATTTCGCTATCAAGATTCTTGATTTCAGAATTGATCACGCCAATCTTACTCTGCATCAATCGAATCTTCGCATTCAGCGCATTAATCTCACCTAGAGTTAGTTTTTTACTCTGTGCGGCCTTATTCAGATTTTTCTGTAAAAGTTCAATTTCGCGCTGAATAGCTTCTTTCTTCTTTTTTAGTTGGGAACTGCTTTGTGCTACAGCAGAAGACGCAAACGTAACAAACAAAAGAAATAACAGTAATTTGTGTAGCTTCATTACATCAAAAGTATAAATTTTTTTAGTTTATTATCTCAAACCTCTTTGGAAGACTAAACGGAAAATCTAATTGAACATTGCGATCTATTTTTGTGAAGTCCAATGAGATATTGGTCTTTTTGTTACCGCTTTGCGAATTTATCCTCAATACCGTCGGCAAAACTGCATCGGTTACCTGCTGGTATTCTGAGTAGACGACCTTCATTGCCTGGCCTGCTTTGACATCATTAAGCAAAAGCTCCCCGGGTTTAAACAAAGTATTAAAAAGGATTGAGTAACCCAGTCCGGCTTGTCTTCCGTCAAGCTTAAAAACACCTGCGTCACTTTGAAGATCGACCTCGGGCAGCATAAGCTCAGCAATCGTATTGCCTGTAAGTACCGACTGTAGCATATTGAAGTTAAGCTGCGCTGTGCTAAAGCGATATAAATAGCTAAATGGTTTTCTGATTCCAACCGCCTGGATATTATTACGCACAAGAATACTATCGGGTGTAATCAATGCTCTGGCTACTTCAATACCTGCAATTGCCGTCAGGCTTACCCAGATCTTTTCATTCTTCTGAATACGTACTGTCATAGTTACCTGGTTTGAATTACCATTCATGTCCAGGGTAGCTTTGCCCCTCATAGATAAGGTATTAAATGGAATATCTTTCGAACGCAACATCCTGAGATTCTCCTCTTTCAACTTATTCACAGGCACTTTTGCCCCTTCATCAGGTACCTTCACTAATTGCTTTTTGGCCTTGCACGCAGTAAGCGTGGTAAAAACCAGTAGCAAAAGCCAATAATTTTTATGCACTATTCTCATCTTTTCCTCCCTTTAATCCTCCTCCCTTTCAGGAGAGCTGTTTATTTTCCGGTATGACCGTAACCGCCGGCTCCACGGTCTGTGTCCGACAGTTCTTCTACTGAATCCCACTGCACCGTTTCATGTTTTGCAATTACCATCTGCGCAATACGGTCTCCGTTTTGCACCACAAAATCCGTGTCAGATAAATTAATTAACAAAACTTTAATCTCACCGCGATAATCTGCATCAATTGTTCCGGGCGCATTAACAATGCTAATTCCATGCTTATAAGCCAAGCCGCTGCGTGGACGAATTTGAGCTTCAAATCCAACCGGAAGTTCAATATGCAGACCTGTTGGAATCAAAATACGCTGTAAAGGTTTAATTATAATTTCTGATTCAACAAAAGCTCTCATATCCATCCCTGCGGCATGAGCTGTTTCATACTGTGGCAAAGCCATTCCTGATTTGTTGATAATTTTAATCTGCATTATATATGTATTTAGTTCTTATTAATTCTGTTTTTTCCTGAACAGCAACGTCCGGAGCTGTTCTTTTTCTGCCCACCAGATAGCCGCCATAAAGGCTATCAGCATCGCATTTCCAATATAGATATTCCTATGGAATACCCAAAATGAGAGGATCACCAGTATCACTGATGTCAAAAGATAGATAATGATTCTTTTTAATTGATAGGGTATCGGATAATATTTCTGCCCCAGTACATAGGAGATGACCATCATACTGAGGTATGCAATCATAGAAACCCAGGCAGACCCCATATAGCTGAACTTTGGAATCAGTAGAAAATTTAGCACGATTGTTAACACGGCTCCTACCACCGAGATGTATAAACCGAAACGGGTCTGATCAGAAAGTCTGTACCAGATGGAAAGATTTGTATAAATACCCAGGCACACATACCCAAAAAGCAAAAAGGGTACCGCGGGCAAACCAACCCAATAACTGCCCGGATCGCCTTTACCCCGGACAATAAAATACTTAAGGATTTCAATATTAGCAACCAGCGCAACAAAAAGCAACGCCAGTACAATGACGAAATATTGAAGTATCATTGCATAGGTTTTCCGGGCATTGGCTTGTTTAGCATGGCTGAAGAAAAATGGCTCTGCCCCGAGTCTGAAGGCTGTAATGAAAATACTCATAAACATAGCGATCTTACAAACCGCTCCATAAATACCAACATCTACGTCTGCAATAGCTTTAGGCAGTAACTGACTAAGGACTATTTTATCGAGATTTTCGTTTACGATAAAGGAAAGATTGGCAATGAGTATCGGCCAGCTGTAAGAGAACATCTTTACAAAGAGTTTTTTATCGAATTTAAACCGCAGCTGAAGAAATTCCGGAAGCAGCATAATCATTGTTATCCCACTAGCCATCAAATTGGATATAAAAACATAACCCACCCATTTTGGTTGGTACCAGCTAGCTAACCAAACGCCCAATGCCCCATCCTGGCGGATAAGCATAGGAATAAGGAAAATAAAAATCAGGTTAAAGCCTACAAATCCGCCAATATTTAAAAATTTAATCAAACTGTATTTTAATGCTCTTCCGTCCGCCCTGATCTTGGCAAAAGGGATCACACAAATTGCATCGATGAACAACAGCCACACGAACAGTCGTATAAAGCCTTTGTATTCTTCAAGATTAGCGACAGTACCCCTATTAATCCAGCCGGCAATTAAATCGGTAAAGACTAAGCCACTGATGAGGAATAAGCCCGCAATAAATGCAATGCATATAAATGTGTTGTTATAAACCTCTTGTTTCTTATCCTCATATTTATTAAGGTAGCGGAAATAAGTCGTTTCCATCCCGAATGCAAGTATTGCATTGATCATAGAAGCATAACTGTACATTGTTGTGAAAATCCCGTAAACAGCCGGAGCATATACTTTCACGTATATGGGCGTTAGGATAAAATTGAGCAGCCTGGACAAGACGGTACTAATGCCGTAAACAGCAGTTTGACCCAGGAATTTCTTAATGACTGACACAGGCGGGGCTTAGATGTTTAGCGTTGTTTTTTAATAACCTCAAAATTACGATAGTTTTTGAGTTCAGCGGGTTCAGTTTCAACCTTTTCGATTATTGAACGGTCCGGACCTTCATTGCACCACTCCAAAAACACTTCCAGTAACGTATCGTCTCCTTCAGCCTCAATGTAAACGCTTCCGTCTTTCTCATTCTTAATAATTCCGCGAATCCCCATCTGATCGGCCACAACCTTAGTTGTATAACGAAATGATACACCCTGCACCCGGCCGGTAATTTTTATTCTTAAATGTTTCATTATTTTTAATTTCTAATCTATATGATGTTACTAGAGCTGGTTAAAATCCTGATTGCAAATCCTTTTTCTTGCCTCAAGGAATCCGCTCCAGATATCATTTAATATATCTGCGGCCGGTCTGATCTCACCTAGCATTGCTGATACCTGTCCGATCTCCAACTCTCCTTCTTTAAGGTCGCCTTCAAACATTCCCTTTTTAGCACGGGAACGACCAAGCAGGATGGCAAGTTCATCTGCATCTGCCCCGGCAGCTTCTGCCTGAGCAACCAGAACTGCAAATTCGTTCTTCAATAATCTTACAGGCACCAGCTTTTTTAACTGCAACCGGGTATCGCCTTCTGCTGAAGCGATTATACGTGCTTTAAATGCCTCATGTGCAGATGATTCTGCCGCCACAGCAAAAGCAGAACCTACCTGTACCCCGGAAGCACCTAATGCGAACGCCGCAAGCATACTTTTACCACAACCGATCCCTCCTGCAGCTATTACCGGAATCTTAAGCTTTGCGCATACCATCGGAATTAAACACAGAGTTGTTGTTTCTTCACGACCATTATGGCCACCTGCTTCAAATCCTTCCGCAATCACTGCATCTACACCACAAGATTCGGCCTTCAAAGCAAACTTCGTATTTGACACCACATGTACAACAGTCATCCCTTCTGCTTTTAACCGGGAGGTCCAGGTTGCAGGATTTCCAGCAGACGTAATTACAATTTTAATCCCTTCGTCAATCAATACTTGTATGAGAAGATCTATATCCGGATATAATAACGGCACATTTACACCAAATGGTTTGTCCGTCGCTAAAAAAGCTTTACGGATATGTGTCCGCAGTACTTCGGGATACATAGATCCTGCGCCAATAACACCCAGCCCACCAGAATTTGATACCGCCGCAGCTAATCTCCATCCACTGCACCAGACCATACCCGCCTGAATTACCGGATAACGGATTTGAAATAATTCGGTGACTTGTTTTATCATTTTATAAAATACGTTGAATCGCAGTCTCAGGCTGTAAAGTTCCTTCTTTCATATCGGTAATCAAATTAATTCCAGGCTTCTTTCCTATTTCAAAACTTCCCAACTGCTGATCAAATCCCAAAAACTTCGCACCATTCAGCGTCGCCCAACGAAGCAATTCATCAAAAGGTATAGCAGCCTGAAAATGTAAAGTCTTCATTTCTTCCAAAATACTTAACTGATGATTACTGCTTAGGCTATCTGTTCCCAAAGTTACCTTCAACCCTTCCTGTCTGAACAGCTTCAGATTGGGTAAACGTTTCTCTATATATAAATTAGCATTTGGACATAGGCACCAATAAATATCCTTTCCACTTTCTACAGCGAATTTTATATCCTGAGCACTGGTAAATGTATTATGCACTAATAATATCCGGACGTCGTCGGGCATTAAAGGCAAAAAATATTGAAGGGATGTGAGTTGCTGAGCTTGAAAAAAAGAAATGTCCAAACCCAAAAACTTGTAAAGGTCTAGGAAATGACCCTCTTTCCTTTGGAAGAACTGATTTTCTTCAGCTGTTTCCTGATTATGAATAGTGATGCATGTTGTATTACCTTCAGCACGGATAAGATCAAAAAGTGGTCTGGACACAGAATAAGGCGCATGTGGAGCAATAGCAGCTGTCAATGGCAGAAAATCTTGCTTAAGCTTCCTTACACGTGCAATAATTTCATCTGCCATAGCCGGGTTAAACCCCATGGTTTCTACAAAGGTCTGATAGTAAATAGCACTATCCATTTTTACTGACCTCGAAATCAACTGATTTGATATATCTCCCGCAGCGACAATACCATTTCTATACTGTTCTGCATCAGCCAGTTTCATAGCTTCTGATATTTCATTGTCATCGGCAGCTCTCTGCTCTATGATCTGCCGGACAAATCCGGGCAAACCTGTCCCTTCTTCAACCTTGCCCTTAAGATGCGAAAGCTCAAGGTGAACATGGGTATTCACCAGTCCGGGAACTAGCACTCCGTCCAGAAACCGGACATCTTCCAAATTCCTTTCCTTTGCCATACAGGCAGGAATAAGTTCAAGAATCCTGCCGTCATCATCTACCGAAATCACGCCATTCTCCAGTGGAGGGCTGCTAACAGGGCAGACTAAAGATGCCGATAAATAAATACTCATGCTGCAAATAACGGTTATTCTGCTGAAAGCTTAAAGAATGCACAATAAATATACTTCTTTATCAGATTCGTTTAATTAGCATAAAAAAGGTAAAAAATAGCATGTAAACACACTTATTCGTTAAACAACAGCTCATATACAGTAAATGCTGTATAAATTGATTATTTTTGCGAAATATTATTTTAAATAAAATTATGTCCGATCCTACAACCCGATTAAATAAATACATCAGCGAAAGCGGCCTGTGCTCTAGGAGAGCAGCAGACAGATACATTGAACAGGGAAATGTATTTATTAATGGAAGAAAAGCCAAGGTTGGAGACCAGGTCTTTTTTGGAGATGTAGTTTCTGTAAACGGACAAACTATTGAACCTAAAGAAGCAGAGAATTCAGTTCTGCTCGCTTTCAATAAACCGGTAGGGATAACCAGTACGACAGAAGCAGACGTAAAAAGTAATATAGTAGATTACGTTAATTATAGTGAACGCGTTTTTCCAATCGGAAGACTTGATAAGGATTCTCAAGGCCTTATATTCATGACTAACAACGGAGATTTGGTTAACAAAATCCTTCGTGCTGGAAATAGTCATGAAAAAGAATATGTCGTAACGGTCAATAAAACTATTACAGAACAGTTCCTTACAAATATGGCTAAAGGTGTTCCCGTATTAGGCGTGATGACTAAAAAATGTAAGGTTGTTAAAGAAAGTCCTTTCATTTTCAGAATCACATTGGTTCAGGGTCTCAACAGACAGATCAGAAGAATGTGCGAGCATTTCGGATTTGAAGTGACCAAACTGGAAAGAGTGAGAATTATGAACATCAGTCTGAAAGGTTTACCTGTCGGAGAATGGCGTGAGCTCACATCGGAGGAACAGGCCGAAATTAACCAGATGATCGCCAAATCAAGTGGAAGTGCAGCGCCAAAAAGAGTTGTAAAAAAATCAAAAGAAAAAGCAGTAGAGGAAGATTTGGTAAACGTTACGCCAAAATCCGGAAGAAAGCGCCCGTCAGCACCAGGAAAAGGTAAATCTATACCTGCCGGACGTACCGCAAGAGGTGGCAAAGGACCTTCTTCTCCTCGTTCAGGCAAACCAGCATCGGGTGGTTCTTCATTTCAAGCACCGGCAGCCGCAGCTACAGACTGGAATAAAAGCAACGGACCAAGCCGCAGGCCTGTAAAACCCGGTAAGGGCAGACAAGGCGCACCTGGTGCAAAAGTCAAAAGTCCAAAGCGCTAAGCTAAAAAACTGACATCCGGATTATTTATCAGCCCACTAAACTGGCTGATTACCTGCGTGTTTACTATTTTTATAATTATTTTTAAGTATTTTTGCATCAAATGGTTGCAACTACAAAAATCGATATTCGTTCTCTGGACCTTCCCGAATTACAACAGCATTTCGCGGAAATGAAAGAACCGGCCTACCGCGCTAAACAGGTTTACCAATGGTTATGGGAAAAATCTGCGCGTTCATTTGAAGAAATGAGCAACCTCTCTAAAGATCTTCGCAAGAAACTTGATGAAAATTATGCTATCAATGTCGTGTCGGTGCATCAGTCGCAATTCAGCAATGACCACACCATTAAAAATGCATTCCGTTTATACGATGGAAACATTGTAGAAGGTGTGCTAATTCCGATGGAAGAGAGAATGACTGCCTGTGTAAGTTCACAGGTTGGCTGCAGTCTTACCTGCAAATTTTGTGCAACTGGCTACATGGACAGAAAACGGAATCTCAATGCAGATGAGATCTATGATCAGGTCGTCCTTATTGACCAGCAGGCTAAACTCAATTACAAACTCCCGCTTACAAACATTGTATACATGGGTATGGGCGAACCGCTCCTGAACTATGCTAATATGATGAAATCCATTGAGCGCATTACCGCTCCGGATGGCCTGAATATGTCTTATAAAAGAATCACTGTATCTACTGCAGGTATCGCTAAGATGATCCGTAAACTTGGGGACGACGGTGCAAAGTTTAACCTTGCCTTGTCTTTACATGCTGCAGACGATGTAAAACGAAATGAAATTATGCCAATATCAGAACATAATTCATTGAAGGCACTGGCTGATGCTTTAAAATATTATTTCGCAAAAACTAAGAATCCTGTTACTTATGAATATATAGTATTCAATAATTTCAATGACGAAATTCAGGATGCAATGGATTTAGCCAGGTTCTGTAAACATGTTCCCTGCAAGGTAAACCTGATTGAATATAACCCTATTCAATTTGCGGATTTCATCAACGCAGAAGGAGATAAAATAGATGCCTTTGCAAAATATCTTAAAAGCCAGGGTGTAAATACAAATATCAGAAGAAGCCGCGGTAAAGATATTGACGCTGCCTGCGGACAACTGGCTGTAAAAGAAGAACAAAACTAAATGAGGTTAACATTATAATAAAAAGGGGCACTACATTCGTAGATGCCCCTTTTTACTTCTATATATTCTGACTTACTGGAACTCCTCTTGCCAAGATATTGCAGCGCATGTTCCATAGTATTGCAGACATCAGAAAGGCATATCTGCCTATACTGCTTGTACGACCTGCCCCTTACACGGTTTGAATTTTATAAAAACAACCCACTCTACAGATTATTCTGGGGTAGGGTTATGCTGCAGCAAGCCACTGCTTTACTATATTTTAAGCGATGCGGAAAAGCAAGAAAAATAATTCATCAATTAAAATATAAAGGTCAGTCGGACCTTGCTTATCAAATGGGTTTCATGCTCGGATTAACGATAAAACAATCCCATATATTCGAAGTCCCTGATTTTATCGTACCAGTGCCAGGCAGTGCCTCAAAAATACGAAGCCGCGGCTATAATCAATGTACATATATCGCTAATGGTGTGGCAGACGCCGCAAACAGTCATGTACGTGAAGATCTGCTTAAAACGGGAAAAAGTAAAAGCACACAAACCAGAAAAGGCCGGTACGCACGATACTTAAATGTAAAGGATGGTTTTATATCAAAAGCTGAGGAAAATCAGGAATTCTCCATCTTAATTGTAGATGACGTAGTTACCACTGGCGCAACACTGGAATCCTGTGCAAGAACTTTACAGGAAAGAGGCTTCAGTCGAATCAGTATTGCTGCCCTCGCCTGGACATCCTGATTCTGCATTACTCGCAATTAAAGTGCTACAATAAATAAAAAACCGGTTAACAGAATAAATCGTAATAAGTGCCGTTTATATATATGAGAGCGTTAATTTAGATGGTAAGGGTCGATATTTCTAATGGGAATATCGGCCCTTTATCCTTTTATAGGATAGCCTCAATCTTTCTGATAAAGAGGGTATTGTTCTGAAAAAACATCATACAGCAAATTCTTAATCTCATCAGGATTAAATGGTTTAAGAACATGTCCATTCATTCCGCATTCAATAAATTTAAAGTGATCATTTTTCAAAGTGGAAGCGGTAAGTGCTATAATCGGTAAAGATTTGTAATAATCTCCACGAATATCTCGTATTATACTCGTCGTTTCAAAACCGTCAATTCCCGGCATTTTTATATCCATAAATATCAGGTCAAAGTTTTCTTTCATGATCTTTTCAATGGCTTCGTAACCATTGATTGCAGATTCTACTTCTAGCCCCCATTTACTAAGAATTCTTTTCGCAATTAAAATATTGATGTCATTGTCGTCGACAACAAGAATCCGTCTGCCTATAAATATAGATATTCCGTTGTCCAAACCAGGTTGATCGGACTGTTCTGCAGCTTTATTAAAAGTAATTTCAAAGCTGAAGGTCGTACCCTGGCCTTCCTCACTTTCAACAGTTATTTCTGAATTAAAAAGCTTCAACAGTTTTTTGGTAATTGCGAGCCCTAATCCTGTTCCACCATACTTGCGGGATATATCCGTTTTAGCCTGCGTAAAAACCTCAAATATATAATGCTGTTTATCCTTAGGAATTCCAATCCCATTATCTTCTATTTCAAAACGCACTTTGACCTTTCGCTCATGATTTTCGAGCAGCATCATTCTCAACTGAACCACACCGTGATCTGTAAATTTAATAGCATTACCCAGAAAATTCATCAAAATCTGGTATAAACGGCTTTTGTCGCCGGTTAGCATATCAGGAATAGCAGGATCATATTTAAGCACCAACTCGTTTCCCCTCTTCCTGACGTTTACCTGTAAACTATTGATAATATCATTAGCTAGTGTTTTCAGGTTGAAAGGAAAGACTTCGAGTTCCATTTTACCTGTTTCCATCTTAGTAAAATCAAGAATATCATTTATGATATGCAAAAGGTTCTCCCCGGAGAATTTAAGCAAATTCAAGTCGTCAATCTGAGACGATTTGGGGTCGTTATCTAATAGTAAATGAGTCATTCCTATCACCGCGTTTAATGGCGTGCGAATTTCGTGGCTCATTACTGAAAGGAACATTTCTTTTGCCTGACTCAGCTTCAACGCTTGCTCCTTCGCTTCAATAGTCTCCTTTTCCACTTGTTTACGTTGCGTGATATCAGAAATCAGTTCGATCTGTCTTTCTACAACCCCCTTACTATCGATAATAGGTGTATTCGAGACAGACAGCCAGACAGCAGAACCATCTTTCTTCTCAGCAAGAACTTCGATAGTATAGCTTTGATTATTTTTGCTTTTAGCTCGCGCATCCGCTATCAGTTCCTGATCTTCAAAATGCGAGGAAATTACATCTCCCAGCATCCTTCCACGAAGTTCCTCCAAAGAGTAACCAGTTAGTCTTTCCAGACTCTGATTAACCCAGGTTATATTCCCTTCCTTATCCTGAAGGCTAACTCCTGTATCAGTCTTGCTAGCTACCAGCGAAAGTACCTGAAGCTCTTTTTCAGCTCTCTTTTTCTCTGTAATGTCAATAATAATTTCCACTTCGGTATCGACCTCGCCCTGATCATTCATCACGACTGTATTATATACAGATAACCAGATCTCTTGTTTGTCTTTCCGATAAGCCAACATGTCAATCGTGAAGGACTGCCGCTGCTCGGTCAGTTCTCTCACTCTTTCCAGAAGTGCTAAATCTGTATTGGGACCATTGATCATATCGCCAAGTCTTTTCCCTTTCAAATCTTCAAGAGTAAACCCTGTGATTTTTTCAAAAGCATCATTAACCCAGGTCACCCGGTTATTAGCATCGTTGATAATCACACCATTATTCACCTTACTAGCCACAAAAGATAATTTGGTCAGCTCCGCCTCTACTCTTTTACTTACAGTAATGTCCCGTCCATATATATAAAGGCGGTTACTTTTAGCGACAAGGTTCCAGCTGATCCATTTCACTGTATTCTTTTTAGTCACCAGACGAAAGTCAACTCTGAATTCTCTTTCCCTCCCTTTAAAAACTTTTCGGATGGTCTCAAGCATCAGCGGAATATCGTCTTCATAGCAAATATGAAGCGGATTCAAATTCATGGCCTCCTCAATATCATAACCCAGCAAGCTAGTTACAGCCTCATTGATATATCTGATTTTGCCATTAAAATCCATTACGCAGTGGATCTCAGGTGAAACCTTCGTTATTTCAAGTAATTCCTGAAAACGCCAGGTATTATAATCCAGTAATTGTTGCTTCTTAACCAGTTCAATTGTAACCATGACCTGACTAGCCAGACCCATTAGAATTTCTTTCTGATCTTCATGAAGTTCGCGGGGTTTGATATCAAACAGGCTAAGTGTACCAAAAACTTCGCCTTTGGCATCTGTCAATGGAACTCCTGCGTAATAACGAACAAATGGTTCCTGAGTTACCAGCCGCAGATTAGAGAATCTGTTATCTTCTAATGCATCCGGAACTTCAAAAAGCTCAAGGTTATTGAGTGTATAGCGGCATAGAAAATTTTCGATAGAGATATCCTGCGGGATAACGCAGTTCGAATATTTAACCCATTGCCTGTCTTTATCCAATAAGGTGATACAGACAATGGGTATATTAAAAATTGCAGACGTAAGCTGGGTTAGCCTTTCGAAAGATTTGTCTTCAGCAGCATATCCGGAACCCACTGCATCTGCAGCGTGTAAATTTCTATCGCCACCTGAATATAAACCTGAACTGAGAGACATGCTGGACCTGCAATTAATTATTATTTATAAAGTGGGAAATCGGATACCAGAGCAATAACCTGGCTTTTTACAGCTGCAAGGTGTGCTTCATCTTCAGGATTACTGATTACCTGATCGATAAGGTCTACAATTTTCTCCATATCTGCTTCTTTAAATCCTCTGGAAGTAATCGCAGCAGTTCCTACACGGATACCTGAAGTAACAAAGGGTGATTTGTCATCAAAAGGCACCATGTTCTTATTTACAGTAATATCTGCTTTTTCAAGTGCATTTTCAGCAACCTTACCTGTTATATTTTTATTTCGAAGATCGATAAGCATTAAGTGATTGTCTGTACCTCCTGAAATAATACCATAACCTCTGCTTACAAAAGCTTTAGCCATCGCCTGAGCATTGGACTGCACTTGTTTAATGTAAACCAGATAATCATCTGAAAGTGCCTCACCGAAAGCGATCGCCTTAGCCGCAATAATGTGCTCAAGCGGACCACCTTGTGTACCAGGGAATACAGCCATGTCCAAAACTGAAGACATCATTCTGGTCTCACCTTTAGGCGTTTTCAGTCCGAAAGGATTTTCGAAATCTTTACCCATCATTATCATTCCACCACGAGGGCCACGTAATGTTTTATGGGTAGTTGTAGTCACTATATGGCAGTGTGGTAGTGGGTTCTCTAACAATCCACGTGCAATAAAGCCGGCCGGATGAGAAATATCAGCCAACACCAAAGCACCAATTTTATCAGCTACACTACGGATAAATGCGTAATCCCACTCTCTGGAATAGGCAGATGCTCCACAAATAATTAGTTTCGGACGTTCTGCCAAAGCTACTTCTTCCAATTTTGCATAATCAATTCTACCGGTTTCTTTAACAACCCCGTAGAATAACGGTTGATATAATTTTCCAGAGAAATTAACAGGTGAACCATGTGTAAGGTGTCCCCCATGTGAAAGATCAAAACCCAGGATTTTATCTCCTGCCTGCAATACTGCCAGCATTACTGCGGCATTTGCTTGTGCACCAGAATGTGGCTGAACATTTACCCAAGCTGCATTAAATAACTGTTTAGCACGGTCTATTGCAATTTTCTCAACCTCATCGACAACTTCACAACCGCCATAATAACGTTTGCCCGGAAGACCTTCGGCATATTTATTAGTTAATACTGAGCCCGCAGCTTCCATTACCTGCTTACTCACAAAATTTTCTGAAGCAATCAGTTCAAGGCCATTTTCCTGACGGTCTAATTCCCTGTCAATCAAATCAAAAATTAAAGTATCTCGTTCCATTTATCAAAGTATATTTTCGTAAAATTAATCAATTTTTAGCTTAAAATAACAGTCAAAAAACGCATTTAATCAATTCGAATCAGTTCTGGCAACCTTATTGCCTAATAGTTTGCGGTTTTATTAACAATAATACCGTACTTTGTATATTGTTGTCTACTAAAAATTACATGGAAAACTTCAACTCTCCATTACTACCGAACATAAATTATCCTGCTGATCTTAAGCAGTATAAAGAAGAAGACCTGGAACAGATCAGTCAGGAACTGCGCCAATATATCATAGATGTAGTGAGCACGAATGGCGGTCATTTTGGTGCCAGTTTAGGTGTTGTAGAGCTTACAGTAGCCCTGCATTATGTATTAAACACACCCTATGACAAATTGGTCTGGGACGTTGGCCATCAGGCTTACGGACATAAGATTCTTACCGGCCGTAAGGATTTATTTCATACGAACCGGATCCTCAACGGTATCAGCGGCTTCCCGAAAATCTCAGAAAGCGAATATGATACATTTGGCGTAGGGCATTCTTCAACTTCTATTTCTGCAGCTTTAGGTATGGCTGTCGCATCCCATTACAAAGGAGAAAATGACAGGCAGCATGTAGCTGTTATCGGAGATGGTGCTATGACTGCAGGCCTGGCATTTGAAGGGCTCAACCATGCAGGGATTGAAAACTCTAATCTGCTGGTTATCCTCAATGATAACTGTATGTCCATTGACCCCAATGTTGGTGCATTAAAGGAATATCTAACGACCATTACAACGTCAAAGTCTTACAATCGCTTCAGAGATGATATTTCCAGTGTACTGATTAAATTATCGGAACTCGGACCTAACGCCCATAAATTTGTAAAGAAGATTGAGAAAAGTATTAAGGGTACTCTGCTCAAACAGAGTAATCTCTTTGAAGCGCTTAACTTCCGTTACTTCGGACCGGTAGATGGTCATGACGTTAAAAACCTGGCAGCTATCCTAAAAGATCTGAAAGATATTCCTGGCCCAAAACTACTGCATTGTGTAACTGTAAAAGGCAAAGGATTCGCGCTAGCGGAGAAAGATCAAACCAAATGGCACGCAGTCGGTCTGTTCGATAAAATTACTGGTGAGATTAAAAAATCTCTACCTGACAAACCTCAGCCACCAAAATATCAGGACGTATTCGGCCATACGTTGGTCGAACTCGCAGAACAAAATAAAAAAATAGTAGGTATTACACCAGCCATGCCTTCCGGTTCATCCATGAACATCATGATGAAAGCGATGCCTGAACGTGCTTTTGACGTCGGTATTGCCGAACAGCATGCAGTTACCTTCTCAGCTGGCCTGGCTACTCAGGGACTTGTTCCTTTCTGTAATATTTATTCCAGTTTTATGCAAAGGGCATATGACCAGGTAATTCACGACGTTGCTATACAGAACCTTAATGTTGTCTTCTGCCTTGACCGCGCAGGTCTTGCAGGTGCAGATGGTGCAACACATCATGGTGCTTACGACCTCGCTTACATGCGCTCCATACCAAACATGATTGTTTCTGCGCCTATGAACGAAGAAGAGTTAAGAAACATGATGTTTACAGCTCAACTGGAAGATCAAGGTCCTTTTTCTATTCGTTACCCAAGAGGAAATGGTGTGCTCACAGACTGGAAGCGCCCGTTAAAAGCGATGGAAGTTGGTAAAGGCAGGAAAATATGCGATGGTGAAGATGTCGCGATTCTTACGATAGGACATGTTGGCAATTTCGCTGTACAGGCCTGCAAAGAGCTAAATAGTGAAGGTATACATCCTGCACATTATGACATGCGTTTTGTTAAACCTCTTGACGAAGTTTTATTGCATGATGTATGCAAAAGATACCAGAAAATAATTACCGTTGAAGACGGTTGCCTCCAAGGCGGAATGGGTTCAGCAGTGTTAGAATTTATGGCTGACCATAACTATCATGTTCAGGTTGTACGTCTGGGAATTCCAGATGAATTCATTGAGCATGGAGAGCAGGCAGAGCTATGGAATATATGTGGTTACGATAAACAGGCAATTATGCAGACTATCCGCAAAATGACTGTAAGCAGAACAACCGCAACAATAGCATCCTAACTTATTTATCGGATTAAGACCAAAAAAGGTCGGAAAGAATTCTCTTTCCGACCTTTTTTCGTTCGCTGAAGAAGTATGGACATCTGCATTCACATTCGGATATTGTTAAAGCTTGAGACGGTATTGATAGGGTATTGATACGGTGTTGAGTCGGTGTTGATATACCCAATGACCGACTGAACACCCTATCAATACCGGCTCAATAGCCTTTTAGCGTAAAGCGAGCTAACCGGTATACTTATTTCAGGAATTAACAACATGGTTAAGGTCAGGCAGCTCTTAAATTCAAACATCGCTATGGCCTAAAGCCCTAATTGTGAAAAAAAAAAGAGGTCGATCATTTTATCAATGATGCGACCTCTTTAAAAATTTAGATTAGCTATACTATTCTACGGTAACAGATTTAGCCAGATTTCTCGGCTGATCTACATTACAACCTCTCATCAATGCAATGTGATAAGACAATAACTGCAATGGAATTGTAGCTAGCAGAGGCAAAAATGCTTCACTTGAGTCTGGAATTTCAATACAGTAATCAGCCATTTTACGAACTTCTGTATCGCCTTCGGTAACAATAGCGAGAACGATACCCTTTCTGGCTTTTACTTCTTGAATATTACTAATTACCTTTTCGTAAGAAGAGTTTTTCGTTGCAATAACTACAACTGGCATCTCTTCATCAATCAAAGCAATTGGACCATGTTTCATTTCTGCAGCAGGATAACCTTCAGCATGGATATATGAGATCTCTTTCAGTTTTAATGCACCTTCAAGAGCTACCGGGAAACCACTTCCACGTCCGAGGAAAAGACAATTACGGGAATCTTTGAACTTAGCAGCAATTTCTTCTATAAGCGCGTTTGATTCCAAGGCCTTCGCTACCTTATCAGGAATGCAGTCCAGTTCAGTTAGTAATTCAACTAATTTAGCCTGGGTTAAAGTACCTTTTTGCTGAGCCATATAGAACGCCATCAGCGTCAAGACCGTTACTTGTGCAGTAAATGCTTTTGTAGAAGCAACACCAATTTCTGGTCCGGCGTGGGTATAAACCCCTGCATGAGTCAAACGTGGAATAGACGACCCAACTACATTACAAACACCGAAGATGGTCGCTCCTTTTTCCTTAGCCATCTCTATAGCAGCCATCGTATCTGCAGTCTCACCGGACTGGGAAATTGCAATTACGACATCCTTCTCAGTAATAATTGGATTACGGTAGCGGAATTCAGAAGCATATTCAACTTCCACCGGTATGCGGGCATATTCTTCAATCAGATACTCGCCAACCAGACCGGCATGCCATGAGGTTCC
This sequence comes from Pedobacter antarcticus, assembly GCF_900112985.1. Classification (GTDB taxonomy): domain Bacteria; phylum Bacteroidota; class Bacteroidia; order Sphingobacteriales; family Sphingobacteriaceae; genus Pedobacter; species Pedobacter antarcticus. Next base: position 244,083 of record NZ_FONS01000005.1, on the reverse strand, counting down.
ACATGCTACGATAATAATTCTATCAATATTTTTAAGCTTATCAGCATACTCCTTTATACCACCTAGCTGCACCAAACCCTCATTAGGGTAGATACGTCCACGCATACAATCACGGATTGATCTGCTTTGCTCATATATTTCTTTGAGCATGAAATGTTCGTAACCGCCCTTCTCAAGCATGTCAAGTTTCATTTCAAGCTCCTGGATAACGGGTGTCTGAACTACGTTGTCTAATCTTTTCACCAACAGTTCCTCTCTGGTTACCAGAGCGATCTCGTTGTCGTTCATATAGATTACATTTTTAGTGTACTCTATAATAGGAGAAGCATCTGATGCAATGAAATATTCACCTTCGCCTACACCAATTACCATTGGACTTCCTTTACGGGCAGCAATTAACTGATCCGGATTATCCTGATCAACTATTACAATCGCGTAAGCACCAGTCACCTCCTGCAAAGCAAGTCTAACTGCTTCAAGCAAGTCAACATTTTCCAGTTTATAAATTTCTTCTATCAGGTGAATCAATACTTCAGTATCAGTATCGCTTTTAAATTCATGTCCCCTGGTTAACAGCTCTTCTTTAAGAACTGAATAGTTTTCTATAATTCCATTATGGATGATAGATAATCTACCATTATTGGATATATGTGGATGAGAATTCCTATCCGAAGGCTCACCATGGGTAGCCCAACGGGTATGTCCCATTCCAATAGTACCAGATTTATCTTTATCTGTACTGTATTTTTCAAGTTCAACAACTTTACCGGCTTTTTTGTAAATATTTAAGTCTCCGGCTTCGTTAATTAATGCAATACCTGCGCTATCATATCCACGGTATTCTAATCGCTTGAGGCCTTTCAGGACCACTGTCCAAGCCTGTCTATGTCCTATATATCCTACTATTCCACACATACTTTTATAAAAATTTTTGTAAAGCTAAACAATTCTAGAAATTCTGCTACTTCAAATTCAATGTTTTTTTTCAGGTATTTAAACCCTAATTTATCGATGTAACCCTACTGAAACACAGAAAGTTATTTTATTGCTACCTATATGGACAAAGTGTGGAATTTATCTACACCACCTTCCAAAATGGGCAACAATTAAACTACTGAATATCAAGTGTTTACTATAATTCTAGCAACAAGGCATTATTATGAACACTACGCTGGGCATAGCAACAATCATTTTAACCAATTGATGCCCTGTACACAGTAATCATACCAAAAAACAGGAATTCTATAAAAAACTACCATTATGAAAAATTTAATCTTAGGTGCAGCCATTTTAGCGTTTGCAGGAGTTTCTACAGTAAAAGCATCAGAAGTAAGTACACCTGTTGCTATTATTGCGCAGCAGGATAGCAGTACTAAAACTCCCGTTAAAATTGAAGAGCTTCCAGACGCAGTAAAATCAACCTTATCAGGAGACCAGTATAAAGACTGGGCACCCACAGGGGCTTTCAAAATAACGGAAGCAAATAAACCGACTTATTATCAGGTAGATGCAAAAAAAGGAGAAGAAACCGCTTCAATTAAAATTGGGGAAGATGGTGTAGTGATCCAATAATTTAAATCAAAATATACTATATCAGCAATTTAGGGTTTTCCACATTTCCCTGTGGAAAACGTGTTGATATCCACAAAAAGAAGGGCCGGTTGCATACGCAATCCGGCCCTTCACTATTTTTCATCGGTAGACATCACATTAACATAATTACTCTTCTAATGTTTCAATTTTGAAATAAATTTCAAACGTCTGTCCCATTCATATTATAATATTGAAAGATTTGAAACATTCCTTGTTATGGCTTTGTTAAGCAGCTGAACTCAAATCTCTTCGGTCATGAAAGAAAATGATAAAAAAAACAGTCAAAATGAAAAAGTTGATAAACTGCAACCCTTCTCGGAAAACGGTGATCAAGAGCACCTAAGTACGAACCAGGGCTTAAAGATTAATGACAATCAGAATTCTTTGAAAGCCGGCGAAAGAGGCCCGACTTTACTGGAAGACTTTATCATGCGTGAGAAAATTACGCATTTCGATCATGAAAGGATCCCGGAGCGGATTGTCCATGCAAGAGGATCAGGTGCACATGGAATTTTTGAGCTCTATGAATCACAACAAAACTATACAAAAGCCGGATTTCTAACAGATACCTCTCGTAAGACACCGGTATTTGTCAGGTTTTCTACTGTCGCAGGCTCCAGAGGTTCGACAGATCTGGCCAGAGATGTCCGTGGGTTTTCCGTTAAATTTTATACAGAAGAAGGAATTTATGATTTTGTAGGAAATAATATGCCTGTATTCTTCATACAGGATGCAATCAAATTTCCCGACCTGATCCATGCTGTTAAACCAGAACCACACAATGAGATACCTCAAGCAGCATCTGCTCATGATACTTTCTGGGACTTTATTTCCTTAATGCCCGAATCCACACATATGGTAATGTGGTTAATGTCGGACCGTGCTATACCAAGAAGTCTTAGAATGATGGAAGGATTCGGCGTCCATACCTTCAGACTAATTAACGAAGCCGGTGCATCTTCATTCGTTAAATTCCACTGGAAACCTTTATTAGGTGTACATTCTGTGGTTTGGGACGAAGCGAAAAAGATTTCAGGCAATGATCCAGACTTTCACCGCCGAGATCTGTGGGACGCGATAGAAAGTGGGACTTTTCCAGAGTGGGAACTAGGCTTACAGATTATATCTGAAGAGGATGAACATAAATTTGATTTTGACATACTGGACCCGACAAAATTAATTCCTGAAGAACTCGTTCCTGTAATTCCAGTCGGAAAGATGACTTTAAATAGAAATCCGGATAATTTCTTTGCGGAGACCGAACAGGTTGCTTTTCACCCGGGACATATTGTACCAGGCATTGATTTCACCAACGACCCACTCTTACAAGGTCGTTTATTTTCCTACACCGACACACAACTTTCACGTTTAGGCAGCCCAAATTTCCATGAAATCCCAATAAACAGGCCTATAAACGGTGTTCATAATAATCAGCGGGATGGCCATATGCGCCAAACCATTAATACCAGTAAAACCAGCTATGAACCTAATAGTATATCGGAAAACTATCCGGCGCAGGCTAAAGTTGCAGATGGTGGTTTCAGTTCGTATGAAGAACGAATAGATGCCCGCAAAATAAGAGCGCGAAGTGAAAGTTTCCGAGATCATTTCAGTCAGGCTAAGTTATTTTACAACAGCCAGTCTGAAGCTGAAAAAAATCATTTGACTGATGCCCTTCGTTTCGAACTTGGTAAAGTGGAAAGAGAGGAAATACGGAAAAGAATGGTGGGAATCCTTACACAAGTAGATTTAGAACTGGCTTCAAAAGTAGCTGAAGCACTCGGTCTGGAAGTGCCTTCAGGCCCAGAAAAACCTATTAATCATAGTGTACCTGCAGATGCATCACAAGAAGACTATGAAAGCAAAACGGGATCGAGTAAGATTAAAGTATCTGCTGCCCTAAGTATGGAAAACACAATAAAAGACACCATAAAAAGCAGACAAATTGCAGTTTTGGCTACTGATGGTGTAAATAGTGAGCAATTACAAGAGCTGATTAAAGCTGCTCAGGCGGGTTCCGCTCAGGCTAAGATAGTTGCTACTCACAACGGTCATATTAAAGATGACAAGGGCGTAATTCATAAGGTAGATTTTACATTTCTAACTACTGCATCGGTATTATTTGACGCAGTATACGTACCAGGTGGAAAATTAAGCGTAAATGCTATCAAGGCGGAAGCAGATGCACAGCATTTTGTAGTGGAAGCATTCAAGCACTGTAAAGCTATCGGATCGCAGGCCGAAGGGACTGAATGGATTAGCCAATTACTGCCAGATGGAAGTAATGGTAAGCCTGCCGGTGTTATCACAAATCAACCTGTACAGAAATTTCTTAATGCAGTGTCCCAGCACAGGTTCTGGGAAAGGGAGAAAAAACCAGATGTTCCAGCCTAATTAAATCTTTATCATGGGAAATTTAACAGATAATTTACTTCAGGCAGCAAGGATTGGTGACACACATTTTCTGCAGGCCATGATCACAAATGGGAATACAATAAATGTACATGACGCTAAAGGTTATACCCCTTTAATTATAGCCTGCTATAATAATCAGGCGGAAGCCGCCGCTTTACTTTTACAGTCGGGTGCCGATGTCAATTCAGTTGATGCCGGTGGCAATACTGCATTAATGGGCGTGAGTTTTAAAGGTTATGCAGAAATCGCAGAAATGCTCATTATGCATGGAGCAGATCTGAATATGCAACATGGTAATGGAGGTACAGCATTGATGTTTGCAGCCATGTTCGGAAGAAATGATATAATGGAAATCCTGCTAAGAAATGGTGCAAACCCAAATATTGTAGAATTCCGCGGTTTAACTGCACTGGACTTGGCAATCCAGCAAGGCAACCACGCGGGAGCGGAGATCCTTAGTCATACCGAAATCTATCATTAAATCAATTCATCCTTTAAAAATAAATAACATGACCAGATTAGAAATCCAACCGAAAAAATACAGAGGATACTTTTACTGGCTGATGGCCATAATTTTTATCGGTTTATTCGTCTTTTACTTTTACAGCAGAAATTTTTAACACCAGAAACTATGGAACAGGGTCAGCATCCGGAACTGGTTCAATTACTCGAAATCAGTAAAAGTGAATACGAAATTCGTGATGGACAACCAGATATTATCGGTTGGAAAGCTTTCAGCCCCGACGAATCTTTCGTCGGGGTTGTTACCGAATTACTAATTAGTACGACAGAGTCGATAGTCCGGTATTTGGTCCTTGATCTCAGTGACAACGAATGGGCTGCAGTTTCAAGATCAATTTGTTATCCTGTAGATTCGATTTTATTAGACGAACAAACTAGCAGGGTAATACTAGAATCGGTATCTGCCGTTTATCTTGATGAATTACCAGGATATGAACCTGGAAAACCGGTTCGTATACCCTTATCTTCTGAAAACACACCTTATCAATTAATTACCAGAACATATAATGAAGAGGCAACTGCAGAAGCGGCTGTTAAGTTTCTACTGGAGAAAAACGTATCACCATCTTCGATCCGGGTGACACCTTTCAATCCATTAAACAGCGTCACTGATTTGATGGGTAATACCAATACGGAATTTCTGGGAGATGGTTCAAGAGATGAGTATATACTAAGTGTAGCGGCAAGAAATGAAGCGGAAGCTGGTCAGTTAAATGAATGGTTAGATCGCTGCTAAAAGAATTTATCTTGAGATTGGGGCTCTCAGGTGGCAAGATGTTTGCCTCAATAAAGGTATGAATAACCCTAATATCAACCACACCGATCTCTCCCTGCTGGCTGTAAACTTCAGGGAATTTAAATCCAGAGCAAATCAAGACAGTGTAAAAGACCAGCTTATTCGGGAGCTAACCACCAGGAATCAATACCTGAACCAATTTGTTTACATCACTTCCCATAACCTCAGGGTACCATTAAAGAACCTTCGGGGGCTTCTTGACTTGCTTAATTTTGATTTATTAGACGAATATAACAGGGCTATTATTCAACTTTTCGGCGATTCCACTCAACATCTGGATGAAACAATCGAAGATCTGGTACACATGCTCAGTGCGCAAAACACCCCTATTCAACAAGCCGAGTTAGTTAGTATATCAGATTCTTTCGGAAAAGTATGTCTTGATTTCACCAAACAAATCCACACATTGGGAATTATTATACACACTGACTTTCAATGTGATACAATACATTTTACCAAAAGTTATATGGAAAGTGTATTAAATAATCTGATATCGAATTCGATTAAATATGCCCATCCTGAAAGGTTACTTGAAGTATCAATAACATCTATCTGCGGCCCAGGTAAAGAAGTTATTATAACTTTTTCAGACAATGGAGTTGGAATTGATATGGAAAAACATAAGGATAATATATTCGGGCTTAATCAACGTTTTCATACACACGTCGAAGGAAAAGGAATAGGCCTTTATATTACTAAAACTCAAATTGAGTCCTTAAAAGGCACAATTGAAGTAGAAAGCTGTGTAAATCAAGGAACTACTTTCAAAATTACGCTTCCTTCCTTATTCGATATGTAACATCAAAATGTGTCTTTAACGCCCAACTGAGAATATTGCAATTGATTAAATTTGTAGGTAAATAATATTTCCTATGAAAAAAATGTACTTATCATCCTTTGTCATTGCGATAGCTTTTACACTGTGCAGCATCAACTCCAAAGCGCAACAAACTGCGACCTCTGGACCAGTAGCGCTTACAATTTCAATTGAGGACGCAATCTCTATCACATTAGGCGGAACCCCGGCCGTATTGTTTGAATACAATTCTGCTGCGAGTTTCAATTCAAGCCCGAATGTTCCTAAAGTAAATCATTTCACGGTAGTTAGTAACAGAGCTTATACATTAGGGGTAAATGCAGACGCTCCTTTTACTCCGGCGACAGGTACTTCAGTTGTACCATTAAGTACCGTCCAAATATCTGTAACAGCAGCCAGACCTGCAGTTACAGGAACAACTACTGTGGCATTAGACCAAACTCTGGCTCAACTGGTTGCTACTGCACCGGCATCTACAGGAACAGAATTTGATATTAATTATAACATTCCAACATCTGCTTCTCAGGCTTTAATTACCGCAGCCGCTACAGATTATACTACCAACGTACTTTATACGGTAACGCAGTTATAGTTTCAATGAAATTATTCAAACTGCTTTCAAGTATTGGCCTTGTGCTTGCGTCCGCTTTGGATAGCAGTGCACAGGGCTTTTCAATTTCCCCGGCCCGTATATTTTTAACAGGTAATCCGGGAGAAACACTTAGTACTACCATTAATATCAGTAACTCTTCCGATCAGCAACTGTCCTTTAACACCAGGTTACAAGATTGGGATCGGGACAGTACGGGAACTAAAATTTACTACGCATCCGGAACAAAACCAAACTCCAATTCAAACTGGGTTTCACTAACTACAAACACAGTGACAATTGGCCCTGGAGAAACTATACAGGCTGCACTTACTATGCATGTTCCCAATGACGCCAGGGCGACGACTAACAGTATGCTGTTCTTTACGCAGATTGCACCCCAGGAGAAAAACAATGACCCTAATAAAAAAATTGGTATAAACGTATTAATGGAAGTAGGAGTTCAGCTCTATTACATACCGCCTGCATTAAATCATGGCGATCTGGAGTTTATTGATTTTCAAGATTTCGGTTTGAAGTCCGACTCTAAAGTCAGAAAAGTTGCTTTAAAAATTCATAATACCGGAGCAATTAATAAAGATGCTTTCGTGCGAATGGAATTGACGAATAAGGAGACAGGAGAAGAAATCAAGATAGCTGCTGTCCCATTGGCGATGTTACCTGAGGCAACGCAATGGGTATATATAGAATTACCTACAAACCTAAAAGGAAACTACTTGGCCGTAGCCTTACTAGATGCCGGAAAATCTTATGATCTTAAAGTTGCTGAAAAAGAAATTATATACACTCCTTAGCCTTATATACAGCCTTATGCTGACAAGTACGGCGATAGCACAGGTAACAATTAATCTTCCTGAATCTAGTATCCGCACACAATCAGACTATACAGCAGAGGCTATTGGCGGACCTTCTCTTAACGGTCTGCTAAGTCTGGTTCCCAATATAAATATAAAATCGAATCTTGCTAACTTCCCAATATCAAGCGGCGCTACAAGTATCCCTGCAGTACCACTCTCGCGTTTTTTCGTAAAAATTTATAGCATAGGTACACTCATATTATTGGGTTCAAGCGTTGAACAATTTCCTTCCAATACGGAGACCAAGTCAATTTACGGAGGGCTTGCGAGCGTATCTCCCGGACCTATCAAAAGTAACTACAGGGTTCAAATTGGGGGGTATGCATGGCATGCCGGGACCTTTTCGAACACAATTGTTTTTTCGTTAGCAGGTCTTCTGGGTTCAATTGGCACTCCAAATCAATTGATTAATATTGTCGTTCCTCCTTTTATTACCATGGAAACTACATCAGCGGACATCGCCTTAAACGTCAACACCTTAGATCAATTCAGGTCAACAGGCGTTACTGCAAATGGCAACTTAAATTATTTTACAACCGTCAATACTAATATTCGACTTAAAAGTACCGCTGCCAACTTTAGTTTCAATAAAACTTACCCGAACCTGCCTGTCCCCGTGAATGCCTCCACATTGCTTAATGTTAAGATCCCGACGTTTACTGCCGTCAATCCAAATACTGCCGATCAGAACGTCGCGACAAACGTAGTTGTTCCAATCGGCAACAAAAATCTAAATGCCCCTGCCTATACGATTACTGCAGCCAATTTGAAGACTAATTTTATTCAGGCAGGAATCTATACCCTCCCGATAACATATTCAATACCTCCGGTGACAACAAATGAATCAACAACGGCTTCAGTATCGGGCAATGCAACGGTTAACGTCGCAAGCATGTCAGAACTTATTATATCTCAACCTGCCGTCAAACTTATTTTTGGCAGTGCTAATGACTATAAAAATGGAGTTAGCGTAACAATGACCAATCATCTGAGGGTCAGCAGTACTGTTCCTTACGATATTACTGTTAAAGCTTCCGGAGCTACGCTCACATCTACCTCGGGTAATACCTTACCGGTAAATCTTATCAGGATAGAGGGAGCATCAGGTCAGTCGGGTATAACGCCCATCATATTATCGGCCACGGCTCAAAAACTAATGAATGCTTCAGCACCTGCCATAGACCGCCTTCTTAGTATCAAATACAGTATTCCATCTGCGCAGGCTGCACAGCTCCTCAATAAAGCAGGCGGCGATTATACGACAACAGTCACTTACACAATTGTCGCTCCCTAGAATCTCAGATATAGTTTATTGCCTGACTAAAAACGCGTCACACCTATCTTTCGGCGTTCATCAGTATAAATGAAAGTGAGTATATCCAATGGTGATCCTTTTAACGTAACCTCTTCAGCCGCGTTTTCAATAGAAAAAGGTAGACCCTTCGTTTCAATAGAGACCATATATTTATTTCTAGGCAGGTAGAATATAAAATTACCCCGGTCGTCCGTATAGGTTTGATGAACACGCCCGAATGGATCAGTTGCACTCACCTTTATTCCAGCAAGCACAGGAAAGTTATCCACATATTTATTTTTCTTCACGACTAACTTGCCTTGCAAAGCCTGTGTTTTTACAAGAGGTATCTGCAAGCTCTTATTTTTATCAGTAAATACGATTGTTGGCTCCTGCAAACTCCATCCTTTAGTATTATTTACGCTAATTACGTAACGTATTTTTTCTTCAACACCGAACTCAACATGCCCTTTTCTGTCCGTTTGTGCACTTTCTCCATTAATTTTCACGATTAATCCAGAAACATAAGGTTCGTCATTCTCTCTGATTCCATTTCCATTATGATCCTCAAAATAATTTAATTTTAGCTTTCTTAAAGCAGTGTTAATAGATCTTCCAAATTTTTTCTGTACTCCAAATCTCAACTGCCGGTAGTCAACATTAAAGTTATTCACATAGTTTTCCACAGGATTTTCCAAGTCTAACCGCTCTCCTCCAGCCGATGCATATTCCTGTCTGAAAATCCGCTGCCTGTTTACAGCATATTGCATCTCGGCTGTGATTATCCAGTTGTTTTTAAGCTCATACTTTGCAAAAGCGTTAGTTGTGTAATTATTATTGTGTGTATACCCATAATAATTATATAATGCAGAGAGGGCGAATTCTAATTTCCGCTCCCAGGCATAAATGCGAACATTCGGTCCGAAATTATACATTCTGTATTTCGTTTGGTTACCAATATTAAGTACATCTGTCAGATAATAAGGGTTAATCTGCATGGTACCTGTAAACCCAAGCAGGGGCATTGAGTAAGATGCGTTGATTTTCAATGAATGAAAAGGTGCCACCGGATTTCCCGACGTATTGAGATAAGTGTAACCATAATCGGCATTTACACTAACATTATATAATCCGCCTGTATAGCCCGTTAACAATTTCATACGGATAGAAGAAGCATCCCAGTCTGTATTTTCCGGATTTTTATATTCATATCCACTAGTCTGCAAACTTTGCCTCATCAGGTAAGGACTAAAATTCGTATAAACGGACCCTTTGCGGATTTGATAGCCCAGTCCGTAGTTATAAATTGCATTTTTAAAATCCCTAAACATTAGTATTCCTTCTTGCGGTTGAAATTTAGGCCGGTTAATCATTGCGTTACCAAAAACATATAAGCTTTTGTTACCCTCCTGGTCTAACTTCCAGTCTGCTCGCAGATCACTAAAAAACAAACCACGCTGTAAACCCGTAAAATATGGTGTACTGTAAAAACTATTAAAAGAGATATTAATATTATCAGTTTGACGCCGGTAATTAAATCCTCCGGAAGCACCCTGCTGGGCTTTAGTATTTTTTATAAAATTATGTTCAACCGTATAAGCAGCCTGTAAGGCTAATCTCTCTTGTCCAGATAAGATAAAGTCAGACCGAAATCCGATCTGATGAGCATTTAAACCGGTATAACGATCGTTGCTATAGATATATGAAGCCTTTCGCAAATTATTGCCCGGACTGTTCTCCTGATAATCTGCACCTAGAATCCGTGCCCCCTGCCTGTTGAAATTATTGCCGTTAAAAAGAAGATAATTGTTTTCCAATGCCATTGCCGATAGAACACCGCTTTGTGCTACACGCATATTGACTTTCAGACCCCGTCCATACAACTGAAAATCAGAGCTTTCGTAAATAGAGCCTGCTTTTATGCCCCAGGTTTTAGTCTGATAATCCAAATAAGAATCATAAACATTTACCGTTTTACTATCCTGCTGGCTATAACGATCCATGTTCAATCTGTATTCCAGGGTGGAACTACCATTAACCACAGTTTTACCATTTGTACGGAACTGAAAATAATCAGAACTACCATTAAGGTTACCATATAGAAGTGACACCGAATTAGGAGGATTAGATAATAGCGTACTGAACTGCCCCAGGTTTCTGGAGCTCGTGATACTGAATACTTTTAGCATCTTAACAGCTAATTGATTTCCAAGATCATCTATTGCTTTAATAGTCACAATAAAATCCTCTGAGCGTTTAAAGTTAGTTCGGTAGGCAGCCTCAAAAGGCAAGATCTGTTGTTCGCCAGGTTCAAGAGTCATACGCATAGTCTGTCCTGTGAACTCCAGGCCATCAGGAACACCACTAAGATTCAAAGTAAAAGTAAGCGGAACATATCCGTGATTGACTAGTCGCACCATAACCTGCGCACGGTCATTTAGCTGACTAAGGTAAACCTCATCCTGTTCGAGCCCTAAGCTTAAGCCCTCTGCGTCCGTAAGCTGCGTGTAAAAACTAGCATCGGATTGCATTAAAGATTTATCAGATGGAGCCGCACTGCGTAGACTTATGATGAAAGATTGCAGATTTTGTCGGATTGTCTGCCGGTTGGCCAGAAATTTCAGCGGGTATTTTTTGGCTTCACCAGCCTGTAGCACCAGACTGTCCGGTAAGCCAATAAGAGCCTTTGGCAAATTAGAATTCGGCCGGTCGTAATAAAGTACTGTCCGCTGACCACTCTCATTATGAACATTTAAAAAATTCGTGAAGGTTTGATCACTCTGTATACTGATTGTATCTCTCAAAAAAGCATATTTCACTTGTGCGGAGCCGTACAACCCGCTAAAAAGCAAAATAAACAGAAGGATTTTTGTTTTAGCGAAACCTTTCATCATCAAAGAACCGTCAACGCAAAACCAACATTTACAGCAAACTAAAATGCCTACCCGTCAGGAACGGTAGTGTGCGAGGAGCTCGCCCTTGCTGTTTATGTTAAGTTTCTTATAAGTTCTTTTGATATACTGACGAACGGTATCAAGAGAAATACCATATTTATAACCAATTAGCTTGTAGCTCAGTCCATTTCTCAATCCATCGACAATTTGCCTTTCCCTACGGCTTAAATTTGCCTGATAATCCAGACTCTGTTGTATTTGTTTCACCACTAACCGTGATACAGATGGACTGAACACCGAGCCTCCTTCATAGGTAACAACTATGGATGCAGCAACATCAGCGATGCTGGTTTCTTTAAGGAGGTAACCCATAGCCCCCACCCTTACGCATTCCAGCACACTTTCCTGATCTTTAATATCGCTATAAACAATAATATGAGTTTGAGGAAAACGCGCATAGATATAAGGAATCACTGCAGCGCCCCCACAGGATATATCAAGTAGGATTACATCCGGTCCTAGCGCCGGCTTTACAGTTTTGAGCTCATCTGTCGTTCCAACGTCCAGTGTAACCCGGAAATGCTGGTTATGTTGAAGTTCCAGTAAGCTTTTTATCCTGGATCTGCATTGCAGATTTAAATCGATAAGGCCAACTTTGATCATAAATTACGTTATTTAGTGCGAGACAATCTTGCGTTTGCCACTAAACTAAGCAATACTACAGGTCAAAGTATTATTCATTATGTTCATTAAATTAACGCAGGTTGAGAAGACTGAGCAGCCTTATTGCTGAGGTATCAGACGATCAAAATGAAACCCTATAAATTCTCCAGTATTTCAAGAAATTTTTCCTTCACAAGAGGTTTAATTATAAATTCGGTGACAACTGGAATACCTGCCGAACGATCCATTTCATATGGAGAAATGGAAGAAGATACAATGTAGAGTGGTACCCCGTCAAGAGGAAACCCGTCTAGCTTTTGGTATTCGTCCAGAAATTCCCAGCCATCCATAACCGGCATATTCAAATCCAAAAATATAACGTCAGGCAATAATTCGCTATTACCAGCAATATCTTGTAAATGAGAAATCGCTTGTTGCCCGTCAGCAAAGACCTGGACTGCAACATCTGCTGACACTTTCAAAATGGTCTTTTTTGTCAGAAAAACAAAAATCTCATCATCATCGATCAGCATGAACTTCTTCATATTCGTATTAATTATCAATTAGAGCATTAAGATACATATCATTTAGCTCAATAAGAATTTAGAGGCGACCTGTACATTGACGATTTTAGATTACAAGGCTTCGGAAGATTGATTAACAAACTCAATGGAGAATCTGGCACCCTGGTCAGGCTCGCTATCTACCCAAATAGTTCCCCCAATTGCTTCCACCTGTGTTTTGGTCATAAACAAACCCAACCCTTTTGCGCCAGGCCGGCGGTGAAACACTTTTCCAATTTTAAAGATATTATGCTTGTGCTTCAACAGGTCTATCCCTTGCCCGTTGTCCTGAACCGTTAAAACTATTTTATTCTTTTTAGCCTGTGTCAAGAGTTTTATTGACAAAGGCCTTTCGGGAGAATGATAGTGGATGGCGTTACTGATCAGATTATGAAAAATACTGGAAAGATACTTTTGCGGACAGTATAGAATCGGGGCATCTGAGAAATCTGCATGAATATTTCCATCAACTTTTTTAAGTTCGAAAAACAAGTTTCTTACAGTTTCACTAAGACAAGCGTTCAAATTCAGCTCATCCATCTTCAGATCCGTTTCCTGCCGAACCTGGATAGACTCCACCAATTCATTAAAAGTACTTTTCAGATTATCTATCACGGGTTCCATTTTCGAGATCAGCAGTTGCTGCTCACCCGGATCTTCCGATTCACGAATAAACTCCGTTAACATCCCCAGATTAATGAGGGGCCCTCTCAGGTTATGGGAAACAACATTACAAAAATCAATAGATTGCTTGTGCTGGACCGCGAGCTGCTCCATAATCTTACGCTGCTTGTTCTCCAGTTCTTTTCTTTCCGTGATATCTATTCCAAATCCTATAACCATTACAAGTTTTCCCTGATCGTCATTTACAGGAAACATTCTTCTTAGATGCGTCACTATGTTACCGTCGGCAGTTTTTTGATTTTCCTCCCAGCTAATCGTATTCCCTGTATCCTTAACTTGTTGAAATTGAGCCCGGCGTTCTATAGCTATAGCAGGGTCCCGCTTTCTGTAAACCGCGTATTCGAAATCGTCTTTTCCAATTATAAACTTCCTGAGTTCCTCATCTTTAATAGCACCAGGATTGGCAAATAGATACCGGTGTTCCGTGTCAAATACGACGATATCTGTAGGAATATTATTTAAGATACTTTCATAAAAGTCCCTAACGCTTCTATTAGCTACCGGAAGACGCATTTGCAGTAGGTAACCTAATTGTTTAGAAAGCAGTTTCAGTCCTTCCATCTGACCGGTTGTTAAATCCGTAGGTTGAGTAAAGGCGACTGTTAAATGACCTAGTAACAAATTTTCATTAAATTTTATAGGTTCCCTGTAAACTGAAGAATAGGATTTAAGTTGTTGATCAGCTCTTTCCAGATCAGCTATGTCAATTCCTGCGGCTGATTTACATAAATTTCTATCCTGATTTATAAAAGTTAGCGTTGCCGCCGGAGCTGCTGTAAGCAGACAAGCGAGCCGAACGATATTGTCGAATTCGTCCTCTGGTTCTGCATCTATAATCCCAAGTAAATGAAGAATAGCCGGGGTATTTGCTTGATCAGGAGTTGGAGACTGATTTATCATGGGCATTTTTGTATAAAACGGTCAACACAAAGCAAGTTATTGTTTTTTCTACAAATTTAAACCAGTTCCAAAACAAAGCACTGTTCATTTTGTTCAACAGAACGAATGTAGGGTCTGCAAGACTATTATTTTTGCAATCATTGTTCATAAAACAAGGAAATTATCAGTTACATTCGATAAATTAGAGTTTTAAAACGTTATGACACAAAACTTTAGGGATCATCCTTCAGCCGACAGCTCTCTCGGTGAGGAAGATATTGAAATGAATAATGAATACCTGACTCTCATGGAAAAATGCCGTGAAAAAGTCTTTCTAATAGATAAAAATGGTCAGATTACTCATTCTACTCAGGAAATCACTGCTCTATTCGGTTTTAGCAAGGCAGAATATCGACAACTTAAGATTATGAATATTGTTCACCCTGAAGATATCCAGCTTGCCGAAGAGCAAATGCGTCAGGTTTTAGCGGTATCTGGCAGAACAATTGAATACAGAATCAGGGTTTTAGATAATCGTGGAAGCTATCATTGGGTCGAAGGCCGGGTAACCAATTTACTGGAAGACGAGCAGGTAGGTGCGTTGGTCTCGCATTTTAGCGAAATTGACAAAAAAATCCATGAGGAAAAAGAGCAGGCGTTACTTATTCAAAACCTGACTAAGAGAAACCTTGACCTTAATCAGTTTGTTTATATTGTTTCCCATAACCTAAGAACTCCCCTATCTAACCTCTCCGGCCTGATTGACATTTTGGATATAGACCATCTTAACCAACATAATAAAGAAATAATTGATCTGTTCAAAACCTCGACAGAGAGACTCAACGAGACTATTACAGACCTCACTTATATTCTCAACCGGAAGAATGATCAAAGAGTTAAAATATCCAGGATAAATGTCTCTAAAATTATGGATAAAGTTTGTTCGTCATTTACCGAACAGATTGAAAATCTGCCAATTATTCTTCATTTAAATTTCACTAATAAACATGTACTGTTTAATAAAAGTTACCTCGAAAGCATATTGACTAATCTTTTGTCAAATGCTATCAAGTACAGGGATCAGTCCCGGACACTGGAGATTGGAGT
The DNA here is from genome assembly GCF_900112985.1 of Pedobacter antarcticus. GTDB lineage: Bacteria > Bacteroidota > Bacteroidia > Sphingobacteriales > Sphingobacteriaceae > Pedobacter > Pedobacter antarcticus. Next base: position 228,389 of record NZ_FONS01000005.1, on the reverse strand, counting down.
TAGTCTCACGACCGACCAGAATGGAGAACGTGTACTGAAGTTTTCAGATAATGGTCTGGGAATTGACCTTGACACAAACCAGGATGAACTTTTTGGTTTGCACAAGCGTTTCCATAAACATGTCAATGGAAATGGGGTTGGTTTATTTATTACTAAAGCTCAGCTTACCTCACTAGGCGGAAATATAGAAGTAAGCAGCAAAGTTAACCAGGGTACGACATTTAGTATTACATTTTGCAATGACCTTATTAATCAGGATTTATTAGCTGAGTCCTGAACCATCTGCCTGGCCGATGATAGATTTGATGGCCATATTCAGTTTCTGAGATGAATCATTCAGAAAAGTTAAAGTTTCTTTAGTATCCTCTCCTGGATATTTAATCAAAAATTCGGTCAGACTCATAATATTGGCGAGCGGTGCTCTCACTAAATGACTCTGGATCCAGGCAATTTCCCGCAAATCCTGATTTTGCCGTTCAATTTCTTTGATATAATTAATACGTTCAGAAACATCTGTTGCAAGTACAAGCCTTGCTTCCTTATCTTCAAAATGAATCAGGTTTGTTTCAATTTCAACCGGAAAGACTTCACTGTTCTTTTTTCTATGGATTAGTATACCTGAATAATCCCTGTTACGGATCATGCTGGTTAAATCCATTAATTTACTATGCTCAGATTCCGGTCGTATATCAGTAATTTTCATGCTGAGAAATTCCTCTCTAGAATAACCATATTTTTCACATGCCGCGTTATTTACGTGCAAGAATCTGCTGGTTTCCATGTCAAATACGTACATCGGAACCGGATTAGCCTCAAAAGTATTTCTATAATACTTTTCTGAAGCATTTAATTTAACTGCCAGTGTAGCTTCCTTCTGGATAGTTTGCTCCAGCCCCTTCAGTACCTTGCTCACTAACATTACACTCAATAAGCTAACGAAAATCAAATTACCCGAATAAGAGACCCATAATGGCAGATCATAACTGTACAGCAATGGACTGTCGAAAATCTTATAGTAGATTACCAACCCAAATCCAGCACAAATCAATGCATTAACCCCCACCAGCCAGTAAGCTGCCGGGCGGGGGAAAATCATTGTTGAAAATATGGTCAGTACAATCAAGTAAAGCGCACCAGGACCTTCAGACCCAAGAAATGCGATGTACACGATGGCGAGCACATAAAGCAAAAAAAGCGCTATCACTTTTCTGGTCTGAATCATAATTTTTTTATTAAAAATTATTGGAATTAAAGTAACAACAAAAATAATATTGAAATACTGCACAAAATAACTCCCGGCAAAAAAGCTGTATGTCATCGACGAAACCATCACAATGATACTGAATATCAAACCATAGGTGATTGTGTTTGTGAATAACCTCTTTCGCCAGAACACATGATCCGCTTCCTTATGATCCGGATGAAGCAGTACAGCACTTTCTATTAATGCTTTAAATCTCCACCAATACTTTTTTAGACCAGTCATTTTTTTATATCCACAGATTTTGCGGATAAAGCCCTTTATCCGTTAGTTCCTGCAAAGCTGCTTTCACAACAGGCGCATCTTCTTTAAAAGTAACTCCAAACCAGATCGCCTGGGTAGGAATCATCTTAACAACTCCGTTTCCGGATTTTATCAATTCATCAGAAACTTCCGGAATCAAGAATTCTGCTTTGAGTTCATTCAAATTCTTGTCCAGGAACTTCTCATATTCTAAAGCCGACCAGTTCACAAAATCTGGTGTAAAACAGAAAAAGTTCATACTTACTTTGGTGTCAAGGGGCAGTTCAACATCTCCCTCCGGAGTTTTAGTAAATGCTTTACCCTCTCTCTTGTAAATCTCTCTTCTTTCAGTGATACCGGTCATTTCACCCGCAGCATTGACATGAATTTCTCCCCTTGTTACCGATCCATTATCGCTCAGCGTATTTTTCAGCTCGTAGCCAAGACAAGCATATACACCGTTGCTAACCGCGGTATTTAAAAAATCTGCGGCTTTCTCAAAAGCATCAAATCCATAAAAATCGTCAGCATTAATCACAGCAAAAGGCGCATCCAGAATTTCTTTGCAGCACAATAGTGCATGCGAAGTTCCAAAAGGCTTAACACGTTCTGCAGGAATTGCTCTGCCACCGCTATATTTTTCCAAAGACTGATAAACATACTCAGTCTCTATTCTGCCTTTCAATTTCGGCTCGATTACACCCTTAAATGCCTCAGCAAATTCCTCGCGGATAATAAATATTACTTTTCCAAATCCTGCTTTAATTGCATCATAGATGGAGTACTCCATAATCGTTTCACCCGAAGGGCCGAAAGATTCAGTTTGTTTGTTTCCACCGTATCTGCTTGCCATACCAGCAGCAAGTATTACCAGGGAAGGTTTTTTTAACGCCATAGAATGATAATTAAGTAAAATAAATATGCAAAAGTTACTCCATTTTTTTTGATTACGCGATCTTTGGCTTCTGAAAAGATGAATTCCTGGCCAAAAGCAGCAATTATGAATAAAGATATATTTTCCGGAGATGAAGCTTTTGACAGCTTATATTCCTTGAGGGCAAGGCAATTATCGGCCATTCACTGGACTCCAATGGAAATTGCTAAAAAAGCAGGCGCATTTTTATGTGCTGACGGCGGTAAGCATATTCTGGATATTGGCAGCGGTGTTGGTAAGTTTTGCATTATTGCTGCACATTTCAACAATGATTTCGTTTTCCATGGTATAGAACAAAGGAAGTCTCTAACAGACGAGGCATTAATTGCCCAAAAAGCAACAAACACCGGTAACGTAAACTTTATTCAGGGGAATTTTAACAACCTTAGAATGGAAGAATTCGACCACTTCTATTTTTATAATTCCTTCATGGAGAATCTCGATTATCATATCCCTATAGATAACCTTATTCCAACATCGGCAGAGATTTACACCGAGTATCTCCAGACCTTTCAGGATGTACTGGAAGACCGGAAACCGGGTACACGATTGGCTACCTACCATGCCGATGAACATTATATTCCCGGCAGTTATAAAAAAATAAACCATCGTCCGGGAAATCCACTAATCCTCTGGATTAAAAATAGTTAACTCGAAAAACGAACAAATACAACATTAAGTTGTTTTAAAATGACAATCCCAGCAGATTTACCAGATTCGCCATGAAACAACCTATATCACAAATTCCAAGAATTTGGTGGCTGCAGTATTTGAAATTTATCCGACATCGAATACCGGCCGTCGAAAATGGAGAATACTCCGGGTGGTCAGGATTGTCTTTTGTTTACGTTGTTGCATTTTCTATCCCTTTTTGTCTGCTTGCCATTGTGCCGAGAATCATTTACAGCCTTGGCAGGTCTGACCTTTACAACGCGCTTTTTGGTGCATTATTTCTGCTTTTTCTATTCTCTTTTTTATTAAATAAACGACCCGGCATTAACAGTAAGAAAGTCTTTTCTATAGGGATGATCTACCTGTTTTCTATTAATCTGCTTTTGCAGAACGGGACACAAGGACCCGGAATTTTATACGTTGTACTCGCCTCTGTTTTTTCTTCGATCCTATTCCACAAAAGCTATGCATATTATACTTTGCTGGTGAATGTGTTAATTCTATTTGTATTAGGCATGGACTTACGCTTGAATTGGTTCTCCTCTTACGTTTCGAGCGAATATGAACCGATCACCTGGTTTTTTTACAGCGCGAACCTGCTCTTCGTAAATCTTGCGTCGATTGTTCTTATACGCCGTGTAATTTCGCGTCTGGAAAGGATAATAAACAATGAAAATGAGCTTTTAGGACAGCTTGCAGATGAATCATTAGAAATTGCAGAATTAAATAACCGGCTTAAAGAATCAGAAGATTACTACAGATATTTATTCGCGTCCAATCCAATTCCAATGTACGTTTTCGATGTAGAAACATTCCATTTTATGCAGGTTAATGAAGCGTCTATTCAAATGTATGGCTATACCCGGGACGAATTGTTAACGATGACAATGTTGGATATCCGGCCACCGGAATACCGTGAATCAATTGAAGCACAGGTCAGGGAGGCTGGGAAAACCAAAGCACCCTATCTGACTCAAACTGTACATCGCAAAAAAGACAACACTGAGTTTTCGGTAGAAATCAGGAGTAATCCCATAGAAATCAATGGTCGCAAAGGAAGACTTGTTTTGGCCACAGATATCACAGAAAGACAACACTACATCAAAAGCATAGAAGCGCACAATAAACGACTGCAAGACATCGCCTGGATCCAGAGCCATCAAGTACGCGCACCACTTGCCAGAATCATGAGCCTGGTTACACTGCTAAAAGACATTGAGACTCAACCCGAAAGCCAGGAAATGTTAAATTATCTTGATATCTCTGCCAACGAGCTCAATGAGATCGTTACCAAAGTCATTCGTCGGGCAGAATAACTATAGAAACCCTTTAGGCGGCATTCTCATTACCAATGATCACATGCCATGCAGTTAGAAACACAATTTTCATGTCGAGCAGTAAAGACCAGTTCTCCAGATACCAGATATCGGCTTTCACCCGCTCCTCCATTGAATCCTGTGCGATAGTCTGACCCCGGAAGCCCTTCACCTGAGCCCATCCTGTAATTCCAGGCAACACGAGATGCCTCACCATAAACTGATCAATCAGTGCAGAGTATTCGGCCGTATGCTGCAGCATATGCGGCCTCGGTCCTACAACTGACATCTCGCCAAGAAAAACATTTATAAACTGAGGTAATTCATCAATACTATTTTTACGTATAAACGCACCCAGACGCGTAATTCGATCGTCCTTTTTCGTTGCCTGAACTAAATCAGCTTCGGCGTTGACAACCATGCTCCGGAATTTCAGACAATAAAAAGGCTCGTTGTCTTTACCCGATCGCAGCTGCCTGAAAAAGACAGGCCCGGGTGAACCAAGTTTTATCAATAAACCAAGCAATGGGATTACCCAGCTTAAAATAAAGATAATAACCAATGAAGAAATTAACAGATCAAAACCTCTCTTCAAAACCTGGTTAATCTTAATTTCCAGCGGCTCGGTCCTGGCACTCAAGATTGGAAGATGCCCAAACCACTGTACAGTTACGTTCTTTTTAAAGTAATCCTGAATGTCGGGCACCATTTTGAACCGGATCATTTCCCGGTCCGCTTCCCTCATCAACGAATGAATTTTTGGCAGACAGCTATCCGGCAGAACGCAGAAAACTTCCTTAATACGATTCTTTTTTGCGTACACGATTGCCTCATCCAGGTTACCCAATAAAGGTTGTTTTAAATCTATTGGAGAATTATCGTCAAAAAAGCCCACGACTTTATAACCGAGAATCATCTGCCCATCCATGTGTTTTTTTAACTCCTGACCTAGTGTATTGGCGCCAATAATAATTACAGGCTTATAATCAATTAGCTGTGCCCTCCATGCCCGTCTCCATAAAAGGAAGCCAATTTTACCGGTGAGAAACAGTATTGCGAATAATAAGAATGTAAGTAATATTGTCCTGCTGAAAACATCCAGTTCTGTGACTGTGACCATAAGCAGAACCAACACTAAACCAAATAACAAGAGCGAACCTAAAGCCTCTTTAATCGTCGGTATCGCGTCCTTAATAAACATATTACGGTACAATCCCGTAACCTGCGCCATATTAAACCAGACTACATTGGCCAGCATGATATGCAAAAACGAAATTTGAGGACGGTCCAGACTTTCCGGAAAAGTAAGCACAATAAAATAGCCGATAACCCCTGAAAGGTTGAGCAGAATTAAATCCAGGAAGATACCTATAGTCCTGTAATAGGCACCGTACTTATCGGTCATGAGATTGGAATATGCGCAAACTTACAATAAATATTTATTTCCTCGTGAGTTCAAAAGTATGTCGTTTTTGGCAATACGGTAGTTTTTGCAGAACTTTGAAACATGCCTAAGCCCGTTGCTCTGATCCTGCTGAACTGGAATACTCCTGAATATACGGCCAGTTGCATTACTTCCGTACAACAAAATTGCGACGCCGCAGATTACGATCTGATCATTGCAGACAACGGCTCTACCGATGGCTCACTAGGCAAACTCCGCACCCAGTTTCCCGATCTGATTTTTATAGATAATCAAACCAATCTCGGATATGCAGGTGGTAATAATACAGCATTACAATATGCATTAGACCATGGATATACCTATTCCCTGGTTATGAATAACGATACTACGGTAGGCCCCGGCATGATCAGGGGATTAATGAACCATCTCGATCAACATCCCCGGGCCGCAGCCGCACAACCTGCTATTTACTGGATGCATGAACCCGAAAAACTATGGAATGCCGAAGGACGTTTTCAACAGATAACTGGAAAAGTCTATGCAGTAAAAAAGCCAACCACTAAAGAGATGATCCTTGCAGAATGGCTTACCGGATGCTGTATTTTACTGAGGAATACAGTACTTAAAGAGTGCGGCCTGTTTAATTCCAGATTCTTTCTTTACTATGAAGACGTCGAATTATCATTCCGGCTCAGAGCTGCCGGATATGAGCTCCACTATCTCCCAAACCTGAGTATGTATCATGAGGCAGGAGCATCCGGAAAGGTAAGTGCGCAAAAAGAAGGAACACTCAACCCGGTAATTCATTATTATGTGAGCAGGAACCATCTCTGGTTTTTGCGCAAATATGGTAATCCCCTATTTTATCCCGTTATGTTTCTTTTTTACACACCATACTATACTGCGTTGTTAACCTATTTTTTGCTCCGGGGACGTAAAAAAAAGGCTTTAAGTTTATTTAATGGGCTGAAAGATGGATTATTCGAATCAGAAAAAGTAATTTGGCCAAAAATCGGCACTGCGCTTAAACCAAACTCATGATTGTTTTCCCACTGTTGTTCTTGTTATCTTTTATAATTGCAGTAAGAGAAATCATCAGGGGAAATACCCAGGAATTCCTGCTATTTCTGATTTTCGGGCTTTCTATCTATACCACAGCTATGTCCGTGGCCTTTATGATTGGGCTAAAAGATATCATTCCTGCATTTCAGTTCTTCAAAGAATTACTTATACTTACTGTCCTTGGCATAGGAATTATGAGCCTGCGGGAGAGACCTCGCTTTCATCTCATAGATTACCTGATCCTTTCCTTTTTACTTTACACATCTCTTTATGCAATTCTACCTTTGGGGGAGCAAAGTTTTGTGAACCGGTTAGTTGCGTTGAAAAGTACATCCTTTTTTGTAATTGTATACTTTGCTGGGAGGTTTTTCGACCCTAAAAAGATTTACGTTAATAAATATCTAAATTACATTGTACTGCTAACCATAGCTGCCGGAATTACGATATGCCTGGAAGTATTATTTAATCAGCACCTGCAAACCCTTACCGGATATGCAGACTACAGTTATTATTTCTTCAACTTTGAACCAAGTGGAAATTACGGGCTGAGCTGGACATTTGAATCCGAAGGCGGATTTAAACGCTTTGCAAGTTTCTTTGCCAATCCATTGGAAAATGCGGCAGCAACCTTACTCGCACTATGTGCAATCGGCGCATTGTATACCAGAGATGATAACCGCTTCATGCCAAATGTTTCCGGGTTACTTGCCCTCGCTTCGACCTTTGCCTGCATTACGTTTGCCATTTCCAGAGCCCCTTTTGCCAGTTATTTTCTCGTTATCTATATCTACGCATTACTTACGCGCAAAAAATATATCACGCACACCATTCACCTGGGTGTTGCAGCAGTCGCCCTGTACTTTATCTGGGTCCTGAGCAGCTTTGAAGACAAGGCAGATGGCATCGTTGAAGTCGTTATTAATACCCTTAACTTTAGTAACCCTTCAAGTGTCGGGCACGTTGTAGAGTGGATCCAGGGTATCGATGCGATGATCAGCAGCCCCTTTGGGCTTGGTTTGGGCACATCAGGACGTGTTGCCGGATCTTTGGGAGAGAACACCGGCGGAGAAAACCAGTTTATTATCATTGGCGTACAAGCAGGAATTCTCGCACTTCTATGCTATCTCTTTATTTATATAGGCTTTATCAGAACCGGGTTAAAATGGTTACCCGCACTTAGAGGCAAAGAGAGAAAAGTCTGTATGCTGGTTCTCTTATTGAAAATTGCGATCTTTATTCCTCTGTTAACCTCAGAAGTAGAGTCTTCATCTTATATATCCTATATGAATTGGTTCTTTTCGGGATTATTTATCAGTATTGTCATGCAATACTCCAAACCAAAGGAGATCCAACATGCTAATTGAGAAAATTATAAGAAGACTGAAGAACGACCCCGATTATAAATGGGAAAGTGTTTACAGCACCCGGGATCTCAGTATTATCAGTGGCCGGAGAGCTATACAAGTCATCAGAGGTATGTGGCAGAAAATATGGCTTAAGCGATCCTCGGGACTTCTTTTTATAGGAAGCCGCGTAAAGATCAGTCATGCCTATCAGCTTCAGTGCGGTAAGAATCTCATTCTCGAAGACAACGTTTTTATCAATGCCTTATCAGAAGAAGGAATTCAGTTCGGTGATAACGTTTCCATTGCACGCGATTCGATACTAATCTGTACCGGTGTCATTGCCCAAAGAGGTAAAGGCATTACTATAGGCAGTGGAACTGGTATCAATGCAAGGGCATATCTTGCAGGACAGGGCGGTATTACTATAGGAAAGGACGTCATCTTCGGACCCGATGTTAAAATATTCTCTGAAAACCATAATTATTCAGACCCGTTGCTTTCCATTAAAGCCCAGGGTGTAACCCGTAAAGGCGTTACTATCGGTGATAATTGCTGGCTTGGTGCCGGGGTCACTATTCTGGACGGCGTTAACCTGGGCCAGGGATGCGTCATTGCTGCCGGAAGTATTGTGAGCCGTTCTATTCCCGAAAACTCGATAGCAGCCGGCGTTCCCGCTAAAATTATTAAAAACAGAATAACCGGTGAACATGCATAAGAAACACTTGACTATTGGTGTCGACATCCGCGACCTCCAGACTGCAAAAACCGGAACCAGAACTTACCTCGAAGAGTTATGCAAAGCCCTGTATAAACTTTCCGGAGAAAATCTGACTATACATTTCCTGGATACCAAACTCAGCGCCGGACCCGGAGAATCAAAACTCTCTAAATACAGTAACCATTTTTTTTACCAACTCTGGAAACAAGTTGTTCTGCCACTCAAAGCTGCCAGGAAGCATTGTGACTTTGTACTTTGCACAGACAATTTTGTACCGCTTATCCACCTGGGGTACCAGACTGTGCCCGTTTTTCACGATGCATTTTTCTTTGAAAACCCAGAACATTATGGAAAACTCTGGCTCAGGCTTTACCATTTAACCGCCTTACCAGCTGCCCGTAAATCTGCATTTGTGATCACACCCACAGCCTATGCGCAAAAACAACTGGCACATTATACTAATATTCCGCAAGAGCATTTTAAAGTCGTTTACGAAGGTCCAAAAACACGTGTAAATCACCCTTCAGCAGCAGTCTTGCAACAATTCAGTCTCTTACCCCAACAATATATCCTGCATGTCGGATCACCATTTAAACGTAAAAACATTCCCGCATTGATCCGCGCATTTGCAGCTTTAAAAAAACAGAATCCCTCTTCAATAAAACTGGTACTTGCCGGTCCCGATCAGGGGCTGCAGGACAATACCGAATTCCTGCAAATTCAGCATGAAATCCAAAATTCAGATTATGCACAGGATATTATTATAACCGGCTATCTCAGTGAAGAAGAACTAGCTGGAATGTATACCTATGCCCTGTTCTATGTATTCCCATCGTTAAATGAAGGCTTTGGAATTCCGGTACTGGAAGCTTTTCAATATGGAATTCCAGTTATGGTTGCAGATAATACCTGCCTGCCTGAAGTAGGTGGTGATGCAGTCTTAACCTTCAACCCTAAAGACGATAACGACATTACGGAGAAGATGCAGTCTCTTCAGGAAAATGCGCAGCTCAGATCCACACTCATTCAGGCCGGAAAAACACGCCTCACCCAATTCTCATGGGATAAGGCAGCTGCAGAAATCATTCAGCTTTTTAACGAAAATCAGCGTTCTTAGCATCGCAGCCCCTTATATTCCGGCAACTAAATCATTTCTGTTTACTTTCTAAGATGTTAAATAATAGCGTTTAATGTTAAAAATTTAAGATGCATGTAACTTTTCTCAAAAGCCTTCGTCTTAATTACAAACGAACCAGAAAAGCTCAAGAAATTCACAGATAATTCACATTCAAGATAGGTATTGAATAAAAGATTATATAAAGTTCCTGCTTTTCAATAAACGCTTATTAAAATGAAAATATTTCTACCTGCCGTTCTTCTTATTTGTTATATTATTCCTTTAAAACTTAGCGCGCAGCAAAGTGCTAAGATCAGCGGAATTGTAAAAGATAATACACAAACAATTCCTTCCGCTACTGTCTTACTGTATTCAGCAAAAGACTCCAGCCTGGTAACTACAGCAATGACAGATATGGACGGTAAGTACAGTTTTAATGCCGCAGCCAATAAATATTATATCGTTGCAACCTCAGTCGGTTATTCCAAAGTAAGCTCTCCGGCTTTCGATTTTAAAGCCACAGCAGCCTATCAGGTACCTGCAATAACAATCGCCGAACTTTCCAAACAACTTAATGAAGTTTCAGTCACGGCGACTAAACCGGTTTTGGAACGCAGGGCAGATAAATTAATTTTCAATATAGATGCGACACCATCATCCGCAGGACTTACCGGACTAGAGATTCTTAAAAAGGCACCTGGGGTAACCGTAGATCAGAATGATAATATCGCGTTAGCCGGAAAAAGTAATGTCCTGGTTACTATAGACGGAAAACAATCTTACCTCAGTGGTGCAGATGTGGTTAACCTGCTTAAGTCAATGCAGAGCAGTCAGATTGAAAGTATAGAGATTATCAATAATCCCGGCGCGAGATATGAAGCTAATGCTACCGGTGGTATTATTAATATCAAAACCAAAAAGAGCAAGACAGAAGGATTTAACGGAAGTCTGAATGCGGGTACCGGATTCAACAAATATCTGAATGGTAATGGCGCATTAGACCTGAACTTCCGTAAAAAGAACTTTAACTTATTCGGATCTTATGGTTACTATCGCAATAAAGAAGAACAATATACTACCATCGACCGAAAAACAGCTAGTATCACAAATCCGGTTTACTTCAGTCAAAGAAATAAAGATACCTCGGTTTACGAATCCAATAACTTCAAGATCGGTACAGACATCTTTCTAACTAAGAACCATACGATCGGTGCATTGTTCAAAGGAAATATCAGTAACTATCACTCCAACGGGTTCAGTAAAGTAAACATCGGAAGATCTTTTACCGAAACCGACTCTCTGCTCAGAAGTACTGCAACCAATATAAATCCACGTAAAAATTACTCTTACAATATTAACTATAAAGGAGTGCTGGATACTGCAGGTCAGGAAATTACTATAGATGCCGACTATTCAAAAAACATCTCCGATGACGATGCGACGAATAGCAATATCTTCTATAACCCTAATGGAAGCTTTTATAAGAACGGTGAAATTTACAGAAGTTTCGCACCATCAAATATTGATATCAAGGCACTTAAAGCAGATTACACCTTACCTATCAATAAAAAATACAAACTCGATGCAGGATTTAAACTGTCCGATGTGAAGACCGATAACGACTACGTTTATGAGAACCGCGCAGAAAACGGCTGGGCATTTGACGCTGGAAAAAGTAACCGGTTTAAATACGATGAAAAAGTGAATGCTGCTTATACCACGTTCAATGCAACCTTCGGGAAATCATCAATTCAGGCAGGCTTGCGTTTGGAGAATACACATTCAACCGGCAATTCAATTACTCAGAATCTGGTTACCGACCGCAAATACACAGACCTGTTCCCATCCTTAAGTTTATCACAAAACTTCAATGCAGATAACGTATTGAACTTCTCTTACTCCAGAAAGATTAACCGCCCGAATTACAGAAACCTGAACCCTTTCGTATTCTATCTGGATCAATATACTTATAACCAGGGTAATCCTAACCTGACACCAGAATACTCCAATAACCTGGAAGCCTCTTACCTATATAAACAAAAATATAGTGTCGCTTTAAATTACAGCAGAACAACAGATGTCATCACACAAGTTTTATTACAGGATGAAGTCAGGAAATCTATGTTCCAGACCGTATTAAACCTCGCATCAGAACAAGTTGCTTCCTTAACGCTGAACTTCCCGGTTAAATTAACTGAGTGGTGGAATATGAATAACAACGTATTAGGCTATTACAAAGAAATTAAAGCGCCAGGATTAAGCGGTTCCAATCTGGACTCCAAACAATTCAGTGCTAATATTTACGCGCAGAACAACTTTACCATTACCAAGCTAATCAGCGCAGATGCCGGTATAATGTATAGCACACCGCAAATTCAGGGTGCATTAAAACTAAAGAGCATGTTTAATACCGATGCAGGCCTCCGTTATAACTTCCCTGACAAATCAGGAAATATCAAACTAGGTGTGAGCGATGTGTTTCATACACAAAAACCAAGAATCAGCAGTACACTTCCTGGAAATGACTACTACCTGGAACAATATGGTACCACTACAAGTGTGAGATTAAGCTTCACTTACCGTTTTGGAAAAATGAGTGTAAAATCTGCAAGAAACAGAAGTACAGGGTCAGATGACGAACAAAAACGTCTGAATAAATAGATAAATAAACCCTAAGCAAAGCAAAACGGGAATCTTTTAAAGAGATTCCCGTTTTTTTTATTTTCATTAAATTTTATCTGATTAGCTTCTTTCGAAGATACGTACATGCTCGTCGGCTACGTGCTCCCAGTTAAAGACTGACAGTGCACGCGCCTGTGCTCTTAAAGCAAGCGCCTGCATCTCTGGGTAATTATCCTCAGCAAAGTTAATTTCTTCTGTTAACGAAGCTATATTCCCTTTTTTAAACATACGCGCAGTATCCTGAACAGCATATTCATTCTCCTCAATATCACTTACAATAAGCGGTACACCTAATCCCATTACAGAAAGCACAACAGGAGAAAGACCCTCCACATCAGAGGCCTGGATATAACAGTAAGCATTTTTCATTAAAGTATTAACCTCATCTCCGTATAGAAAACCCGGGAAATAAACACGGTCATTTGCCAGATCAGTCAATTCCTTTTCATAAGGAGAAGGATTCGGAGAACCACCTATCAGCACCAGCTTCTTTTTACTAGAAGATGCTGTAAAACCCGGAATCAGGTAATGAAGCCCTTTATCAGGAATAAACCTGCCCACAAATAAATAGTAATCACCCGGTGTCAGGTTCAGTCGGTGCAGAATATCATTATTTTCAGGCCAGGCGGCAATTTCACTTCCGAATGGAATGAAAGCAAAAGTCTTGCGGAAGCGGTCTTCGAATAATTTTTTAGCAATAACATTATCGAATATCACCTCGTTAGGCAGATATGCGGTCATATATGCAGAAAACTGAAGATATAGCTTAGCATACCAGGACCATTTGTCCCTCTTCCAGTCGACGCCATCCTGGCTAATAAAAACCTTTTTACCAAACAATCTTAAAGGCAATGCCCAGATACTGTTTCCGCCGTTTTGGATGTGGACAATATCAGCTGTATTATTCCAGATGATATCACAAGTAGATTTGAAAGAATGGAGCAACGTATCAAAACCACTTCTTTTAATAGTTTTGATTGTTTTAATCTGTACACCTTTGTATACATTAATATCTACAAACACGTCCGGATACTGTCTGTTATAAGCAACAACCTGATGGCCCCTGCTTACCAGCCTTGGAAAAAGTTCCAATGCAAATTTATCAGCACCAGCGGCGCCCTTTGCAGGTGGAACAGATCTGAATCCGAAGGCAGCTATACGCATTTGCTACTCTCGAAGTGCTCTTTCACAAAGTCTCCGAAATAGTCGTTGACATACTCATCCAGAGCCACTTTCCAGTCACGCATTTTATTCATATCACGCAGATCAAGCTTTTTGTTGATCAATCGTTCTGAAGGCGGACGGGGTGCAAAATAAGTATCTTTAAAATAGTCAGAAGTCACTTCATGGATAGTCACCTCGTCCTGGAGACCCAGAATCCGAACCAGTTCTTCAGCAACCTCTTTACGGCTGGTTTCACCATTGCAGACCAGGTTATATAAACCCCAGTACTCTTTTTCAAACAGCAGCTTTACATTTTTTGCAAAATCAACCGTGAAAGTCGGTGTACCATCCTTGTCATTCACAATATGCAGGTCACGGGTACCCGTAGCCAGCTGTTTTATAATTTTATTGATGAATTTTTTATCTTTTTTAGGACCGCCTCCCATCATCCAGCCAGCACGGCAGATAATGTATCTTTCTGCATGTTCACGGACATAACGCTCTCCCATATATTTGGAACGCGCGTAATGGCCAAGCGGATTAGGCTCATCCCAGTCGTCGTAGAAATCTTTTTTACCGTCAAAAATTCCGGCAGTACTGATATATAAAACAGGGATTTGAAGCTCGTTTGCGATAATTACTGCGTTTTCAACCGCAGTAGTATTAGTCAGATAAGTATCATCAAGATTAACTTCGCAATATTCTAGATCTGTGTAAGCGCCTAAATGGAAAAGAAAGTCAGGTTTAAAATCGACTACATCTTTTTTATAATTATCAAAGTCTCTGAAATCAAGCAGACTAAGCCAGTCTTCATTTACATCTTTGTCCGTACATTTAATATCGTATTCTTCTTTGAATACGCGGTAAAAAGCTTCACCCAGCATTCCGCCTGCACCAGCGATATAAATTTTTTTCTTCATTACGAAATTAAGGTCATTTGGATCAATATCATAACCACGATCCAATGGCGAATCTAAAATATTGAGTCTTATCGTCCTTCCAAAATTAGCGTTTTTTTTTAATCATTAAATACTATAGTAGCAATTACGATCAAAAATGTATTATTTCTTCAATAATTTGATTAAATCAGGCATCTTTGGAGATCATTTTCATCCACACAGGTATAAAAATTATGCCATTTTTTCTCAATAAGTATAAATAAGACATATGAATATACTTGTCGCAAACTGGACATGGTATCCGAGCGGTGGTGACTGGACATACGTAGAAAATATAACCAGGCAATATATAGCTCATGGACATCAGATTATTCCTTTCTCTATGCAGGACGAAAGGAACTTCAGCAATGCATATTCACCCTTCTTTATTAGCCATATAGACTATAAAAAGGTCAATAAGGCCAGTCCCGGTGCTGCCTATAAAGTCATTAAAACAAGTATCTGGTCAAAAGAGGCGCAGCAGCAACTTGAGAAATTACTCGATACTGTTAAAATAGATTTTGCGCATATCAATGTCATTCATCATTATATTACGCCAATTATTCTTAAAATATTAAAAGAAAGAGGAATCCCGGTTATCTGGACTTTACACGAATACACACCTATTTGTCCGGAGAGCACTTTTATAAGTCATGGTCAGATTTGTGAAAAATGCAAAGGCGGTGCCTTTTATCATTGTATAACCAATAAATGTAAGAAAGGCTCCTTACCTGCAAGCCTGGTTGCTGCTACAGAAAACTATGTACATGCAGCATTGAATTGCTATCAATATGTAGATCACTATGTATGTCCTTCCGAGTTTTTATATCAGAAATTTCGCTCATTTAACTTCTTTCCAGAAAAACTGGTACAACTTTATCATGGGTACGATTATGCAGAAGTTGAAAGCGCAACCAGAAACCTTGGTCCGGCACCGGCTCAGAAGTATATTGTATTCGCAGGCAGGCTGGAAAAGATTAAGGGACCCTATACATTAATTAAAGCCGTAGCTAACCATCCCGACATCCAGCTCAGATTAATTGGAACAGGGACGCAGGAAGCAGAACTCCGGCAATATGTAGCAGAGCAGCAATTAACGAACGTCACCTTTTTAGGGAAATTGAAAAGAGCGGAGACACTTAAAGAAATTGGAAACGCAACATTTTTAGTTTGCCCCTCAGAATGGTACGAGGTGCTGGGTTTCACCGTAGTTGAGGCAATGGCGATGGGTAAACCCGTTATCGGTTCAGCAATCGGAGCTATTCCGGAGATGGTTATAGAAGGTAAAACAGGCATGCTTTTCCCACACGGAGACGTCACTGTTTTATCCGGTAGAATTCGCGAACTCTACGACAGGCCAGAGCAGATTGAGGAGATGGGAAAAAATGCTAAAACACACATACACAACCTGATCAACTCAGAAAAACACTATGCCGGATTACAAAAATTGATACCCGGACTATAAATAAATTTACGTGGGTCTGCGATTATTGTCCTATACTTGCGTTTTTATAACCTCAAAATTAAACATCTTCCAATTATACGATGAAATTTATCAAATACAGTCTAATCATAATTACCTGCCTCGTGTTTCAGCAACTCAACGCAATTGGCCAGGTTGTGTTCGAGAATCCAAAGAGCCCGGTATATCAGTATTTATCAAGACAGGCACAGATTGGCCGTATTGAATATAATGACCTGATTCAACCTATTAGCAGAAAAGACATTGCCGGATATCTGAAAGAACTCGAAGAACAAAAAGACAAACTGTCTTCCAGGGAGCAGAAAGAACTTGCCTTTTATCAGCAGGAATACTCAGAATTTGATAGCCCGTTAAAAGATACAACTACCTTTTTTCGGAAGGACCAGTACGACAGATGGAGATTTCTTTCTGTTAAAAACGATGACTTCTTTTTACGCGGAGACCCAGCAATGAGCTTCGAGACTATAAATGGGAAAGGCAAAAACGTATTCAGGACCGCCACGGGTCTGTCATTTTACGGACATGCCGGAAAGCACTTTTCCTTTCAGGCCTACTTCCAGGATATTACTGAGAAAGGGGATGGAATTGACAGTCTGAAAAGATTTACACCTGAAACCGGAATCCTGCGTACAGCCAATATTAATCCGAATGCTAAAACCGTTAACTTCAGTGATGTCAGAGGATCGGTAACCTATGCCTGGAAGAATGGATCCATCAGCGTGGGTAAAGACCAGATGCTGTGGGGCTACGGAGAAGGTGGCCGCATTGTACTCTCAGACAAAGCTCCATCCTACCCGATGATCCGCCTGGATTATGCCCCGGTAAAATGGCTTCGCTTTAACTATATGCATGCCTGGTTAAACTCTGCACTAATCGACTCTGCCAGATCATATGATAAAGGCAACGCGTTATTCGGTGAGAACAGGGAATTATATATCCGCAAGTACTTTGTTAGTCACACCCTAACCTTTCTACCCGCAAAAGGCCTTAGCCTGAGTGTTGGGGAGAGTATGGTGTACAGCGATGATTTTGATGCCGGATATCTTTTACCGGTCATGTTCTTTAAAGCATATGACCAATATCAGAGCAGGTATAAATTAACGACCGGAGCTAACGGACAATTCTTCTTTAATGTCAGCTCCAGAAACTTTATTCCCAAAACACATTTATATGCTTCCCTTTTCATAGATGAGATTCGTACAGGAAGTATTTTCGATAAAGAGAAAAGCAGAAATCAGCTCGGATATACCGTAGGTGCAAGCCGTACAGATGCAGTAATCCCATACCTTACAATAGGCGGGGAATATACCCGGATCAATCCATATGCTTATAACAACCTGATACCCGCACAGACTTATACTAACCAGAGCTATTTGCTGGGAGACTGGATGGGACAGAATGCAGACCGGATTATGGCCTGGGCTTCCTATAACCCACTACCACGTTTAAGTACGAGAGTTCAGTTCACTTATATCCGTAAAGGCAGAGACGGTGACCTTTTTGACCAGTATTGGGCAGAACCTCAGGCAAAGTTCCTGGACGAAGGACCTGTACAAACACAAAAACAATTACTTATTCAGGCCAACTACGAATTGCTGCATAAACTTTATATCAGGACCAGTTACCAGCGTCAAACCGGTGTAATTAACCCCGAAGTACAGACATCAGCAGTACCAAACGAATTCCGTCTGGCCGTATCATTCGGCTTTTAAGAAAAATGTACCGAATATCATATATTTGTAAAAACTAATATCACACCTCCTCCATGCGCATTAAATTTTTCACTATACTTTTATTGATCTGTATTGCTTTTACCCAAACCGGGAAATCCCAGGAATTGTCCCTGAGTAATATACAGAATGTGAAAATCAGTCAGCTTACTGATCAGCAGATTATTCAGGCCTGGACGAAACTAGAAGAAACCGGCATTCCAGAAAAAGAAGCTTATAAATTAATGGCGCAGAAAGGACTGCCGCCAGGAGAAGTTGAAGAATTCAAAAACAGGGTCACTTTATTAGGCTTAAACCAAAAAGGAGTGAAACCACCGGTCTCAGCAAATAAAGAGACGACCAATTTCACACGCGATACCGCTGTTACCGTCATTAAACCCGAGAAAAAATCGGAACCCGCAGCTCCAAAACCAGTACTCAATATTTACGGAATGGATTTCTTTAACCAGAGTACGGTTAAATTTGAACCAAACACCAATGCAGCTACACCAAAAGGTTATGTATTAGGCTCTGGTGACGAAGTAATTGTTTTGGTAACCGGAATGAATGAAACCACCATTAAGACTAAAGTAAGTCCGGATGGGAACCTTCAGATTCCATATGCTGGATTAGTTCATGTAAACGGACTCACTATAGAACAAGCGACAAGTCAGGTCCGCGGCAAACTAGCGAAGATCTACCCTGCGCTGAATAGCGGACAAACACAAGTAGCTATAAACCTGGGGAGTACCAGAAGTATTAAAGTAACACTCATTGGCGAAGTTAAAACACCAGGATCTTATACCCTATCATCCGTTTCCACACTTTTCAATGCCCTTTATAACTCAGGCGGACCAAGCGTTAACGGGTCATTGCGCCGCATAGAGCTCATCAGAAATAACAAAGTTTACCGCACAGTAGATTTTTACACCTTCCTTCAGAAAGGATTGATGGATGGAAATATTCGCTTAGAAGATCAGGATGTTATTCGCATTCCTGTTTATACCAAACGAGTAAGTATCACCGGCGAAGTTAAAAAACCAGCTATTTATGAATTAAAAGCCGGTGAACAATTAGATGCCCTGCTGGAATATGCAGGCGGCTATACAGACATCGCTTACCGCGGAACTGCTAAAATAGAACAGATCAATGCTATTGAAAGAGAAGTTAAAGACGTCCCTTCCAATTTATTCGGCGGTTATACACCGAGAAACGGAGATATTGTAGAAATCGGTGCCATTACCAACCGTTTTGCCAACCGGGTAATCCTGGAAGGATCAGTTTACCGCCCTGGTATTTATGAACTCACTGCAGGCTTCAGCCTGGGTGCATTACTGCAAAATGCACAAGGCTTAAAACCAGAAGCGTATATGGAAAGAGGTTATATCAAAAGAACCCTTCCAAACCTCGAAAAAGAATTTATCTCCTTTAACCCGGCCCTGGTTCTCAATGGCGGCAGCGATATCCCTTTAATGCGCGATGACTCCGTAATGATCCAGGATCGCTCAGACTTTGTCAGGAATCAGCAGGTAACCGTTAACGGAAACGTTCGTACACCGACCGTTTTCACTTATAGAAAAGGTATGAAACTGGCAGATGTGATCGCTATGTCAGGTGGCTTTACCGAATCGGCGGCAGAACACCATATTGAAATTTCAAGGATTATTGAGAACAAACAAGACAGCGTTGCCAACCAGTTGGTAGAAACTTTTACTGTTAACCTTGACCCTGCCAGCGGAACTGTTCCTGATATAGAATTAATGCCAATGGATTATATCTATATTCCACGCCTGGTTAACTATAGAACACTCGGCAATATCGCTGTAACAGGAGAAGTCTTGTTCCCCGGTGAATATGCCGTGCAACGCAGAGATGAGACAGCACAGGACTTCCTGAAACGTGCCGGAGGCATTACACCTTATGGTTCTTTAGAAAATGCACAGACCTTCCGTAACGGTGTCCGCGTAAACCTCGATCTGTCCAGCACCAGTAATAATGAACTGGTTAAAAAAAGTATGATCCTTTTACCCGGAGACAGTATTTATGTACCAAGAACTATCTCTTTCGTAGAAGTTGCAGGTGCGGTGAACAATCCGCAGTTTATCAGTTATAATGGTCGCAGATTTAAATACTATCTCAATGCGGCAGCTGGTAAAACAGAGAATGCGAGACTAAAAGGAGCCTACGTAAAATATCCGGATGGATTGAATAAACCAGTTACCAACTTTTTATTCTTCCGCAATTATCCAGCTATAAAACCAGGTAGTAAAATCGTTGTACCTGAGAAAAGCAAAAACGGTTCAATCTGGAGAATGGGATTAGGCGAAATCGGAGGAATTACTTCCGCAGTAACTGCTTTAATCAGTCTGATCGCTATTTTATCTAAATAACATGAATACTGAAAATACACCCTACCCATACGAGCCTGAATTCTCCTTTAAGAAACTGATTAGCGATAGGATCGATGACTTAAAATATGTACTGCAGTTTAAAAAATCATTGGCGCTTGTATTGCTGCTTGCGGCACTGGCAGGCGCCTTATTTGCCTGGAAATGGCCGGTAACCTATACAGCGAGATTAACCTTTGTAATAGACGACACTAAATCCAGTGGCGGAGGTGGCCTGGCCGCTATCGCCGGGCAGTTCGGATTTAACCTCGATGGCTTAAGTGGTGCCAGCGGAGTATTGGCAGGAGATAATGTGCAGGAACTGCTCAAGTCCAGAAGACTAATTAAAAACACCTTGCTATCACCTTATAACGATAAAGGCGATTTTTCCCTGGCCGATCAATATGCAAAGGCTTATAAACTAGATAAAAAGTGGTTAAAATATAGTACCAACGGTCAGGCGATCCGTTTTCCTGTCGGCGGCAAAAATTATACACGCACACAGGACAGCTTGCTGCATGAGATTACAAAATCGATTATAGAAGGCCAGTTCGGCGTCGCTAAAACAGATAAAAAGCTAAGTTTTTTTGAAGTCAACTCCACTATGCGCGACGAGAAACTCGCTTACCTGTTTTGTACCAGGATGATTAAGCAGGGAACAGACTTCTTTATTCAGACTAAAACAGGCAGGATGCGTAATAATGTTACACGCCTTCAGCACAGGGCAGACAGTATCGGCCGCATTCTGAATAAGAAAACACTCGCTGCGTCTTCGGCCAGTCAGAGCCTGCTCGACCTTAATCCGGCCTATACCAGTGCTAATGCCAATGTAGAAACAACAGAGCGCGATAAGATTATTCTGAGCACTGTATTTAGTGAAACCGTAAAAAACCTCGAAGCCAGTAAAATGATGCTTGCTCAGGAAACCCCAACTGTTCAGATTGTAGATGAGCCGGAGTTTCCGCTTAAAAAGAACAGGATGAAATATGCATCGACCATACTAATGTTTATGATAGGATTTACAGGTATTTATTCCATTTACCTGATTACAACACGAAAGTAAAATACAAAGCATAGATTAAATCCCCGAATAGGGGATTTTTTATTTACCCCCGGCAGACAGCTGCTTCAGCAGCTCTTTAGCGTAGTACTCCCGCCAGCTGAAGAAACGCAGCTCTTCATATTCCAGTTCCCATTGTACTAATAAATCATTCTGGGCGTTTATCTTCTGCTGGTGCTGCTCGACACTAGCTTTATATTCCGGAGGGATTGAATCCGAAATATCTTCCATATCCAAAGTAAAAGAATCATATTTTTTCCAGGAGAACTCTGCTTCACAAAAATACCTGAAGTAGCTGCAATATATATGTTTCGACTGTAGCCCATATACTTCATCGAGCGGTTCCGGAACTATTGGCTTCGGTCTTATGTCTACCTTAAACCAGGGCGGTATATCAGGTGCGCTGTTGGCCAGAGAAGACAACAATTTAAGTTTCTCCATCATGTTGGTCTGCTGCTTGTTCTAATTGTGTTCGGCTTTGGCTCATTGTAAGCTCCATATTTGTGTATCAGCCAGGCAATTTGCGGTATAAACCCGACCGAATAAGACATAAAAAATGCGCATCAGGCTTTTGACAGAATTTCGATCACAAACTATCAATAAAATATAAAATCACATCAAATGGTTAATTAAGATAAACTACTAAGAAGAATATCTATAAAAAATCTATCAAAAGATAGCAAACCTGTCCTATCCGGTAAAATACTAGTCTTTATAAGAGAGTAAAGATTGATAAAATTGACAATGGTTAGTTTATGCCCGAACAACATGAGATACTATGCAAAGGAACTGGAGATTTATATTTTTTAAAAAGCTTGAACCTAAAGCATATATAAACTACCTGAAAAGAAAAGAAAGCTACTCAAATTTATCATCAGAAGGACATGCCTACTCAAATCTCCACTTCACGTGGTCAGACATTTACTATGAACAAATCAATGAAGGATTCTGGCTTTTCTCCATGGAAACCGAAGAAAGAAGAGATACCTGTTATGTATTTCAGCCAAAGAAATCAATGAAAAACTATTATTCCATCAACTATTACCATTCAACAGGTAAACTAGGATATGAAGCGAATGGATCCCTGCACTGGACTAATAAAGTTGTGATTTTTGCCAATCCAGATACAACCCATAAAATCTATCTCAGAAAAGGAATGATCCTTAAATGCTGCCGGCTGGTATTTACCCAGGACTATCTCGATAAGCTTATAGATCTATCAGCCGGAGACCTATCTGATTTTGATTTAGCAAAGACGATCCTGGGAACCCATGCCGCCTATTCCAGAAATATTGAAGAGTCTGAAAATATTATCCTGAGAAGACTTCACTATATCCAGAAACACGAGAGAAAAAACTTCGATTACCATTTATCTGTTATAAAAAGTGCCTATGAAATAACTGATACTTTCTTCAAACTATCATTTCCTAAAACCTCTGCCGACCTTTCTCTGAGAGATAAATCAGATGTGATGGCGAGGGCCGCCATCCTGCTCGAAAGACACATTCAGGATAAATTCCCCGGCATTGCTGCATTAGCAGAAGATTGTCACGTATCGCCTACCAAGCTCAAGAGTCATTTTAAGAAGACCTATAAAGTAACTCCGCTAGAGTATTTCAGGAGATTACAAATGATATACGCTATGGATATGCTTCAAAAAAAAGAACTTAAAATAAAAGATCTGTCCCTCAATCTTGGATTTAAGAAGAGCAGCACCTTTAATTTCTGGTTTAAAAAGACAACTGGAAAACACGCATCAGAAATTTAAGCAAATGAAATCAACCACTACCCTGAATATCGTCATTGTAGATGATAACCTCATCTACCAGCGTATTATCAGTTATAGCCTAAAGCAGAATAGCTATAACATTCTGTTTCAAGCCGAAAATGGCCAGGATTGCCTGGATCAACTGCGACAAAGCGTGGTATTGCCCCACCTCATTATCCTAGATCTGGATATGCCTGTCATGAATGGATATGATACTGCTATTCATTTAAAAGCGAGCTGGCCGGCAATTAAGATTATTGCCTATTCTTCCACTGAAGATCCCAAAGCTTTCCAGAAGATAATGGCAAATGGTGCAGACCATTTTGTTTCAAAAGGAAATGATATACAAGAGCTTATCAGAAAGATTGCACAGCTGATTATTCCGGAAGTAAATGAAAATATCCAGAACGGGTGGCGGAAGGTTTGACATAAGATTTAAAGATATATCTTTGGTTTTATGATTTGCCAAATGAACAAACCTGCAAGCAGTCTGAGTAATGAGGAAATTCTGGATATCCTGTCTTTATCCAGAAAAGCAACCGCAATTTACACTTCCGAAAACATCGTCATCGAATTTGCCAATGATCAGATGATCAGTTTTTGGGGTAAAGACCGGAACGTAATCGGCCTTGAATTGGAGGTAGCCGTACCCGAATTAAAAGGGCAGCCGTTTATTGCGCTATTGCAACAGGTTTGGCGGACGGGAAATACTTATACAGCCGAAAATCAGTCAGCTGAACTCCGGGTAAATGGAAAACTGCAACGGTTTCACTTTAACTTTGAGTACAAGGCCATTAAAAATGAGCATGGAGAAGTTTACTCCATATTACATACCGCTACAGATGTTACGCAGCTAAACCTGGCAAAACAGGCCTTGGATACAGGCTTGCTCAGAGAGCAGGAACTCAACAGGAAACTACTATCTGCGAATGCCAGCCTAGGAAAAAGCCAGGATAAGTTTGCATCTCTAGTTAAAAATGCACCTGTGGCCATCACCTTTCTTCAGGGGCCGGAGTTATTGGTAGAACTCGTCAATAAGAAAATGCTCGAAATATGGGGCCGCAGAGAAGAACAAGTAATTAATCTTTCCATTCTGGATGAGACCAATCCTTTAATAGACCCCGAGCAGGTTAGATTAATCAACCGGGTATATGAAACCCAAGACCCTTACTACGGTTTTAGCGTTAAGATCAATATTCTATCCCCTTTCAGTGTAATTACAAGATACTTTGATTTAATTTATGAGCCGGTCCTGGACGTTGAGAATGAGGTTATAGGGGTTATGATTGTCGCGACAGACGTAACTGAGCACTCTTTAAGCTTTCAGCGGGAACAATCACTTGCCGAAGAATTAACGGCCAGTAATAATGAGCTCGCTGCGATTAATGAAGAGATGCATGCCTCCAATGAAGAATTGAATCGAAGAGAAGACCAGCTGCAGTTTATTATAGATGCGGCAGAAATAGGCATCTGGGATCTGGACCTCCGCAATCTGCAGTTATCCGGTAATGACCGTTTTAAATCGTGGCTTGGGTTATCCGAGCAAGATGCTATATCGCTCAGTGAGCTTTATAAAGTAATTCATAAAGACGATTACGCTCATGTATCCTCGGCAATAAAAGAAGCATTAAGGGAGCACTCCAGTGGGAAGTTTAATGTAGAATTTCAATTAAATATTCCCGGAGAACTCTTACCGAGGTATATCGCCGCTAAAGGAAAAGCAAGTTTCAATATTCAGCAGCAACCACTCAAATTCAGTGGTACGATGATGGATATTACCGAACGTAAACAAGATGAGCTACGTAAGAATGATTTTATTGGAATGGTTAGCCATGAACTTAAAACACCCCTCACCTCTCTAAACGGATATTCACAAATACTCCAGAGCCGGGCGAAGAAGAATCAGGATGAGTTCTCGGTAAATGCCCTTAAAAAGATTGGAACGCAGGTGAGCAAGATGACCGCACTAATCAATGGGTTTTTAAATATCTCGCGTCTGGAATCCGGAAAAATACATCTGGAGAAAAAGAAATTTAACCTTGATGAGCTCATTGCCGAAAACATTAAAGAATCCGAGCTGCTTACCGAAACACATCAAATTCTCTTCACACCATGTCCGCCCGTAGAAGTAGAGGCAGATAAGGATAAGATCAGCTCAGTGATCACTAATTTCATCAGTAATGCTGTCAAATACTCTCCAGCAGGAAAATTAATTGAGATCCAATGCGAAGTGAGCCCGTCAGAAGTCAGAGTCGGGGTTAAGGATCATGGAATGGGTATTAAAAAAGAAGATTCAGAAAGACTCTTTGAACGATTCTACCGGGTGAGAAATGGGCAGACACAGCTAATCTCCGGGTTCGGAATTGGTTTATACCTCAGTGCTGAAATTGTAAAAAGTCATTCCGGCAAGATCTGGGTAGAGAGCATCCCAGGAGAAGGATCTACATTCTTCTTTACGCTGCCCCTTAGCAGTACTTAAACCTTATTCTTAAGCATCAGCTTAGCTTTCAGAAAGTCGAGAACGCTGAACACAAAATAATTTCTGAACAAGAACAGCTGGGTGGCTACATAACAGATTGCGCAGCCGCCGATCCCCAGAATGAGCGTTAGAATGAGCGAAGTTCCATATATCCTGGCCATCCAGATTACCGGTATGAAAAGTATGGTGCTTAATAATGCCTTCCCCATTAAAGACCATTGATAAGTAAATTTAAAATGCTTTCTAATGAAGTAGAAGTACATCACAGAAACCAGTGTCTCCGCCGATAAGTTCGCTATTGAAGAACCCACCTCTTTCCAGACGGGTACCAGTAAGAAGTTGAGCAGTACACTGATCACCATACCGCAGATCACAGAAAAAAGCATTTCTTTATTTTTACCGGCGGGGATTAGAATGAGACATAGGAATAAGTGGCCGAAACCAATTACCACTGGCAGAAAAGATAGAAGCTGCATACTCAGGGTTGCAGGCAAGAATTCCTTTCCTGAGAAAAGTGCAATAAATTCTGGCGCGAAGAGCATTAGCCCCATGGCGATAGGAACAGAGAAAAAAGCGAGGAAACGGAAGTTCTCATTTAAGGTCTCCTGTACGCCTTCCAAATTTTCCTCGGCGAAATACTTTGCTATACGCGGAATGAGTACTACACCCATGGAGGTTACGAACGGAATTATTATTTTACTTAATTTGACGGCGGCGGTATATAATCCCACAGTTTTATTATTTGCTAATAATCCAAGCAGCACGGTGTCCATTTCTGTATACATGCTTGTAGCAAAAGTAGTACTCAAAATCATGAGGAGCGGAACGATGTGCCTGCGCAGTTTCAAATCTCTGAGCACCAGCTTCACACGCGACCTTGACAAAAATAAACTCAGCAGATTATTTCCCATAAAGGAGAAGATCATGATGAGCAGATAAATGCCGAAATCGTTGCGGTCCCTGATGAAAGTATACATTAATACCAGACCGATCAATTTAAACAATACAGAGCGCAGGGCAATCGAACGGAACTCTTCCATTCCGGTGTACAACCATTCAATGTAGGAGAAGCTCAGCAGAATAAGCAAGCCGGCAGCAATAAAGAGATTTCTGTCTGCCTGGAAATAAGGGAAGAAAAAGATCACCAGGAGATACGCAATCGTCAAAACGACACTAGTGATCACATTCACTATGAAAAGCTCAGAGAAGACAGCAGAACGAGCGTCAGGGTCATTCCTGCGCCTGGCAATCTCTTTCATACCATAAATAGGAATGCCCAGGCTGGCAACCAGGGCAAAATACATGGCAAAAGAATAAATAAACTGGACTTTACCGATCCCTTCCGGTCCCAGTATCCGGGACACATATGGAAAACTTAAAATGGGAAATAATAAGTTAGCTAGGGAAAGCAGTAGGTTATAGAAGTAGTTCTTTGCCATTTAGAAAGGCCGGAACGTTAAACTTTAGCGTCCAGGTTTTCGAAGATAGAGTTTTGACTCTTATATTCCTTAACCAGCTCTTTCATTAATCTTACAACTTGCATATCTTCAGACCTGCGTGCAGAATCAATTAGGTTATAGATCTGGTTTTGAATTTCATCAAACTCGTACTCGCGCACCTTACCGATCATAATTTTCGAGTGGTGCGTAGGCATTGTATTTTCGTTATCATTTAATAACTCTTCATATAACTTCTCACCAGGCCTCAAACCCGAATATTCAATGCGGATATCCTGATTAGGCACTAAACCAGCAAGCTGAATCATTTTTTTAGCGAGATCAACAATCTTAACTGACTTGCCCATATCAAAAACAAAGATCTCTCCACCCTCACCCATACAACCGGCTTCCAATACCAGGCGACAAGCCTCAGGAATGGTCATAAAGTAACGTGTAATCTCAGGATGCGTCACCGTGATTGGCCCACCTTTTTCGATTTGCGCTTTAAACCTAGGGATTACAGAACCGTTAGAGCCCAATACATTACCAAAACGGGTCGTAATGAATTTTGTGATAGGTTTAACATCTAGATCATTAATATAACTCAATCCATTACTAAAAACATGGTCTTTATGATGCAGGGAGTTATTTAAAGACTGTACATAAATTTCAGCGATCCTTTTAGAAGCGCCCATTACGTTCGTCGGATTCACGGCTTTGTCGGTAGAGATCATCACAAACTTCTGCACGCCATATTTGACTGCTTTGTCTGCAATAGTTTTCGTACCCAACACATTCGTTTTAATAGCTTCGCTAGGGTTGTCTTCCATTAGAGGCACATGCTTATATGCGCCGGCATGATATACGTAGTGCGGCTTAAAAGTACTAAACAGATTTTCCATCCGCTTGTCATCTCTTACATCACCAATAAAAGCATGGAAGTTCTTATTCTTGGTACTTTCAGTAAGCTCCAGGTACAGATCATGCAGACCAGTTTCACTCTGGTCACATAGAATTATTAGGCCGACATCAAACTTACTTAACTGCCTTACAATTTCAGATCCGATAGATCCGGCAGCTCCAGTAATTAAAATACGTTTGTCTTTTAGTTGACTACCTATACCATCAATATCTATAGTGATAGATTTACGGTTCAATAAATCTTCAATATTCAGTTTTTTTATCTGTCCCGGCTGAATCTTACCACCCGTCCATGCATTCGGAGGTGGGATATTTAAGACTTTAATACCATTCTCCAGACAGATGTCAACAATATTAGCCTGTACATCGGCAGGTATAGAGTAAGTGGCGAATATAATTTCTTCTAACTCGTGCTTGGCGATAATCTGTTCCAGGTTCTTCGCATCCAGAATTATAATCCCCTCAATAGTTTTCCCTACTTTACGGGTGTCATCATCCACGAAGGCAACAATCCTTTTGTTCACTTTAGGATCATGATCAAATGTACGTTTCGTCAAAATACCAGCTTCACCGGCACCGTAGATCATTACTTTTACCTTATCCAGCTTCATGTTTTTGATATACATGAAGAAGTATTTAATCAATATGCGGTAAGTGATAAGCAGACCAAAACAGGTTAATGCATTTACCACTAATACCGTTGTTGGAATAAGAGCATGTGAACCGGTGGCCACAAAGATCATATTCACTACGAAGTATAAGGAATTTGAAAATAAGATTGAGTATACAATGCGGAAAGAGTCCTGTGCGCTTGTATATCGGATAATACCGGAGTAGCTTTTCATTAGTATGAAAACTACGGCATTCAATGATGTTAGTATTAGCACATTTCTGCTAAACTCCACATAATCCAGGGCATTTAGATCAAAATTTAGCTTCAATAGGTACGCGAACGTTAGTGAAACTATACAGATCGCTAAGTCAAGCGTAAAGATTATCCAACGGGGAACTATATTTATTTGTGTAAACAAAATGCTCGATATTTATGTTTTGGTAAAACTACCTAAAAAAACCGTACCAAAAATGATGTTGAAACGATAATTCTTGAAAGAGATTATTTTATAACAACTTTTTTACTATATTAAAAACTAATAGTTAAGCCTACATTCAAATACAAATATATAATATCACTATACATTACTACCTGTTATTTTTTATTCGTTGACTAAATACAGACTTACGCTTATAAAGAGCTAGTATTGACTATATTAGTGAACATAATGAACAAAACAATAAACAACTAATTTTCGAACTGTGGACGCTAACTAACATCTTTAACATTTTATCAGCCAGAAAGTCTTTGTCAAAATATTTCTTTGCAACGAGTAAACCATTACGTCCCATTTCGGCCGTATTCTCCTGATTATCTTTCATTTGAATAAGTGTATCGGCTAATTGTTCCGGATCGTTCGGGTCTAAAGTGTAACCCACTTTATGCTCATTTAAAAAGTCCATCATCCATCCCTCCGTATTTTGTATCACAGGAATACCTGCAGCAAGGGATTCAAAGAACTTATTAGGAGATGAAGTATCCAATACAGGAGTTCCCTTTAACGGCACTAACGAAACAAAAGAATGCTGTATGTAAGCAATCAAATCATTCTTAGGCATTAAACCGAGCCTCACGAAATTGTTCACCCCATTTTGATTTGCGAGTTCAACCAATTCTTCTCGTTGCTGTCCCTCACCTACCATTAAAATAACGATATCTTCTCTTCCTCTATCTTTAAGGCACTTTGCTGCATCGTAAAGCCAGTAAGAATTATTTACCATCCCTATATTTCCTGTATAAATTGCGTAAGTTTTAGACTTAACCAATTTAGATTTAAAAGGTACCGGGGTGGAGAACAATTCGATATTTGCCGCATTAGTCACGTCGTCAACATTTGATATACCAAATCGTCGTTTAATATTCTTGGTCATCCCGGGCGAAAGTGTAACTATATGCGTAGATGCATTATAGCAAACCCGCTCGAACCAATAAGAAAACTTCTGGATTAGTGGATTAGAGATTATTCCCAATTCAATTGCTCCTTCGGGCCAAAGATCCCTGGTTTCAAATACTAATTTTCTGCCTCTAATATATCTGGCAATCAAACCTGGTAAACCTACGGTTATAGGCCCAGAAGAGGCAATAACTACATCTGCCTTAAGTGTTAGGGCATAGTAGCTGGAAAGAATACTGTAAAGTAAAAAGGACTTGATCCTTTTCAGAAAAGATTGTTTGTTATCTATTACGACGTTTAACACTTTTACATGAATTCCTTCAAAATATTGGTCTTCTATAAATTGTTCAGCTTTTAGATCTGACTTGCTGTAAACACTGGTTACCACTGTAACCTCATGACCTTCCTTAACCCACTCTTTTGCAAACTCGTAAACTCTTGTACCCCAAGAACCTTTTGGAGTAGAGAAGTATTGGTAAAAATATACTATCTTCATGAGTTTACATTGGCGAATAATTCCATATTCTAATCTTATTTTTTATTAATTCGATATAATTTAACCAATTCATCGACTATTCTTTCGGCAGTCTTCCCATCCCAAAGTTCTGGTATGGCCCCTTTTTTCCAATCGCCAGCAAATAATTTCTCCATTGCAGGAGCAATTGCATTCGGATCTGTCCCCAATAACTCGTTGGTTCCAATAGTGATTGTTTCAGGTCTCTCTGTATTGTCACGAAGCGTCATACAAGGAACAGCCATAACAGTTGTCTCTTCTGTAATTCCGCCTGAATCAGTTACAACAGCCTTTGCTCGCTCAACTAAATAATTAAATTCTAGATATCCTAGGGGTTCAATCAAGTGCATGTTATCAAAAGCTATGCCTAAACCCTCCAAAATTTTCGCTGTCCTAGGATGAACTGGAAATACCAGAGGTAAACCATGGGTGTTTTTTATAATTTCTTCGATAAGATTTTTCAACTTATATTCTTCATCAACATTTGCAGGGCGATGCAAAGTCATAATGATATAGTTTTTCTCCATTAAATTCAGTTCATCCCAAATCTCAGGTTTGTTGAATTTAGGCCTGTTCTTTAACAACGTGTCAATCATCGTGTTTCCAACGAAGAAGATCCTTTCTGATTCAACACCGGAATTTAAAAGATTTATATTCGCAACATCAGAGGTCGTAAAGAAATAATTAGTTATGCTGTCTGTTACTAGTCGATTAATCTCCTCTGGCATACTCCAATCACCCGAACGTATCCCCGCTTCAACATGTGCCACCTTAACATGAAGTTTTTGTGCTACAATAGCACAAGCCATAGTTGAAGTCACGTCACCGACAACTAATACAAGATCGGTAGGATTTTCTATCAGCTCTTTCTCAAAACGTACCATGATCGCTGCAGTTTGTTCAGCCTGTGAACCACCACCAGCTTCTAAATTTGAATGCGGGTCGGGAATTTCCAATTGCTCGAAAAAATCGCCAGACATCTTTTTGTCATAATGTTGACCGGTATGTATCAATCTGAAATCAATATCAAATTTTAGACTTCTCTTTTGTTGTATAGCATGAATGATAGGTGCAATCTTCATGAAATTTGGTCTGGCGCCAGCGATTATCGTAATATTCATTAACTAATTATTATTTATTTAAAATTGCTTCAAGAATTGGCCAAGCTGAATGATGGGAATATTCGTCACTTTTAAGTTTAGCATTAATCTTGAATTCACTTAAAAGTTCAGGATCGTTACACAATTTATCTAAATGAGCGAAGAATGCATTTTTATCGTCTACATCAAATAAAAAGCCTGTTTTTTTATCCTCAACAAACTCCGGAAGATACTTCCACCTAGAAACTACCACTGGTATTCCAGAGATATAAGCATCAACTATAGTTCCTGGAAATCCCTCTCCTGGATAAGTCGTTGGCAAAACTAGTACATCGTAATTTTGTAATGTTTCAAATACAACCTCTGGTTCAACAACGCCAAGGTATCTCACATTATCATACTTTTCTACATCCAGTAAAAAATCCAGACTGTCTTTATGATTAATAGGTCCATAAAAGTCTATTAATACTTTTTTACGAAGATTTTGTTGATTTGCCTTTGTATGTATTGCGTAATCTATAACCAAATCAATTCCTTTCAATTTGGTAACTCTAGCCATAAAAACAACTCTAAAAAAGTCATCATCATTATTAGAGGAAGGCTGAAATGCTTGGATTCTGAAATTTGTTAAAACATCTGCTTGAATCAAATTAAAATTCGAAATAAGCAGATTTTTTAAGGCATCACTTTCAACGAGAATGCCGTCAAATTTCTTAAAGGATTTGACCATTGAAGGATTTTTTAAAAGAAAATCATTTAACCAACCTCCAACAGCAATATAAACTATTCCGAACTTCTTAATTTTCTGGATGACGTCAATAATGGGATAAAAATGCTTTAAGTTATTTTGTCCAGGTAAGTAAACTACTTTTCTTGTCAGTAGAAGTTTCCCTATGGCAGTGAAAATACTAAATTTACTACTTTGAAACTCCTGTGTATCATAAAACTCAATATTCAATTCTGGTGACTCCTGAACTATTAAATCGTATATATTTCTAGTTTTTATTGTTTGACCATCTATTTGATTATTCTTAAAACCAAAATAACCGATGACTAACACATCTATATTTTTCATAAATTAGAGCGCATTAAGCATAATTCGTTTCGATTCGTCAGCTAAGGTAAGATCATCAGGGTTATCGATTACTTTCTTTACGAGAGCTTTAGCTTTCGCTATCCCCACATTTGATGAATAATTATTAATAATTTCATAATCTTCGATTCCCAATTTAAATGCCTCCCAACGTCTAGAGTTAATAATATTCTGATCATTAATATAAATAACGGAATAATTTACAGAGGATTTCAATTTTAAGGTTTTAATTACGTCATCATTCGGTGTTGCTTTATAATCTGAATAGTTCCAGAATCCAACGCCATTCAAATTATAATAAAAGGCCTTCCACGCCATCAATCTGTAATATGAATAAGGTGATAATAACTCAGCTTGCGGTTTAGCATCATAAATCCACTTCTGAACCTTTGGATCCGTAATAGTATTCGCCAACTCCATATTGTGTTTAGTATCAGCAAACTGAATTATATCTAAGTTATTGGCAATTTTATTAAAGCTGTTTGGCTGTATATTTTTATTACCTATCGTTGTATAAAATTTTATCCCAGGAATCTCTTTTTTCGCCCATTCCATAAGAACTGTTAAATCTTTAACATGGAGATCTGATATCTCATCATATGGATAGATATAAATATTCGATTTAAACCCAGCGCCCGAAACAATCGATTTAATAGAATTAAACCAGTTCTTAAAATCTTCTTTGGACTCAGCAGATAGATAACCCTTCTGGCTAAAATAGCCTACATTCTCTTTCGACAGAAAATTTACATACAGAATAATATTTTTAGTGTTTGACGGAACAAAATTTACAAGATAGTTTTTGAACTCAGAAAAATCACTACCATTTAGCCTCCCTAACTTTTCGGGTGGAACCACAATAGTATTTACATGGTGTGCAGATAAATTTTGTACAGCTTTAACTTTATACTTGCTAATAACAGGGCTATTTAAATAAGCCCAGACATTAGCATTTAAACTTAAATTATTAGTAGGAATGGTACCCTGAACAGAAGTATTAAATGGAATTTTAATATTCCCGCCGCTTGACGAGATCAAAATATTTGATTCGTCTTTTCCTTTACTAACACCTTTTAATTTCAGCATAAAAATTTTGGACTCACCAGCTTTTATCAAAATATCACTACCAAATGCTAACAGAGGGTCGGGAATTGATTTCTTACCTACCATTGAAGTGACATAAGGGAGCAAAAATAATTGAGCATTAAACGTATTTGCTTCACTAATTTTAAGGGTATACTTTGTGTCGTTTCCACCATTATTTGTTAGAACGAATGTTCTGTAATCCTCACCATTGACAGGAAAAGAGATTAGAGGATCTGTACTAGTCGAATTTTCAAACTTGAATGATGCCTGAGTTAAGGAAGACCACTGTGAACACCAATCAAATATCGTAGTTGCCTGGACTTTTTTCATTTTAGAAGAAACTGCAAACGACTGTTTTTGAGTTGAATCATTACTACCCAAAAGTGCATTCACTTTAATATCTATATCTGATCTTTGAATATCATTGGCGATGTTACCTGATTTTGCGCTATTTGCTTTAATAATCTCTATTTCATCTACAAAAGCATAAAGGCCCTGAGGAATTATAACTAACTGAAAATAACGGAATTTATTTGACGCTTTAATATTAAGTTCCAGTTCATGTAAATTGTACTTATCATCGCTATTTTTAAAGTTCGCAGATAAGTCTCCTAAATAGGAATATGAATTGTTATCTAATGATCCAAATACAAAAACATTAGAGGGAGAATAGACATTTGCTCTATTATAACTCCCTGTACTAAATTTAACTTTACCAACGACATTTGGAGTTTTGAGATCTATATTAACTATTATCTTACCAGTATTTTTCCATCCAACAGTACTTCGACTTTTCCAAAAATAACCTTGCGTTCTCTTACCATCTGTAAGTGAAGTCTTATCATTAGGAAGTGCGGTATCCTTATAATTAGGGTTGGGTGCCACTGAATATGGCTTATTTAAAGCCAGGTTCTGACCGAATACAAAAACTGATTGCAATAAAAATAATGCTAGTGTAATTACTCTGACCATAATCATATATTTCTCTCTGGTTCAACTAAATTCATGCCAGCACTAAGTTTAAAAACATAATCATGCACAGAAAGAGTTCCTACAATAGTTAACATCTTAAATACAGAATTAGTAAAAAGAGTATCAGTAGTAATACTAAACACGAACAAACCAGCCATTATAGCAGGAATACCGAAGTTCACGTTAGAAAATTTCCGTGTTACTTTTACAACTTGATTCTTCCAGATAAAATAGAAAAATTTAAAATAGACAAATGTTCCGATGATTCCGCCTGCAAGAAAACATGATAGAAATCCATTATGAGGTGTTGTTTTAAAAACACGTATAAAATTCTGCCACCCGTATCCAAATAGAGCATAAGTGAAATCATAATTGTTGTACAGTTTATTCCAGATAATAAATCTTTCTTCAGAAGAATTGTCCAATGCACCATTGTTAGAAGCAGTTGTTTGTAAAAAGCGATGCATAATTAGCTCACCTACACGATCCAAATAATTCTGGAATAATAAAAAACTTACGATTACTAGAATAAATGAATAAAAGAGTTGTTTTGAGGGTTTTTTGAAGAATAAAACTATTGTTGATGCCAATACAAAAAGCCAGCTAGCCCTAGACGTTGATATCACTAATGCATAAATGGTAAATAATAAGCCAAATACTAACATTATCGTCAATAAACGACTACTTTTTCGCCCAAATACCAACTCGGTGTAAATTAAAACATACCCAATTGCCAAAAACCCACCTAATTCCCACGGTCCTTTTAACGACCCGACTGCTCGAAATGCCACGTCTCCAGACAAAAGCACTTCAGTTGAGTCATAAAAGAAAGAAAAACTACTCGTATAATGATAAACAAGAATAGCAATAATGGACTGAAATACTGTTGCGATAATTAATGCTATTTTCCCTGACCTTATTTGCTCTTGCCTATTTATACTAGAACAATATATAATACAAATAAAATATGTATAAGCAAATAATAAGGCCGATTTCACAAAATCCATTAATACAAAATTAGAAAATGAATCCGCCCCGTAACCAACTAAATTTGTGACTACGTAAGTCAAAAATATCATGAGATTTAAGAGTCTCCAATGCCGTATTTCTATTATATGCGAAAATTTAGGTTTTCTTGATACTATCGCCAAACCAAAATGAAATAAGATAAAGATATCGTCTAGTCCGAAACCATCTCCTATGTTAATAAATGACAACTTATTGGGATAACAGAACACAAATATTGGCAATATGAAAAGAACATATTTCTTTTTATAAAAAGAAATAGCAAATAAAAAAACATAAAATATTGAAAATATTATTTCAAGCATAACATCTCGTATTTTTCTATTAAACAGGTAACGCTCTGTTCTAAATTGTATCTTGGAAGATCAGATATTTGTAAAGCCTTAGCCCTGAATTTATTATATAGATTACTATCGTTCACCAATAAATTGATATGTCTAGAAAATTCTTTTGGATCTAATTGGTTAATTATAAATCCAGAATGTCCATTTTCGATGATTTCTGACGGTCCACCACAATTGGTGCTTATCACGGGAACTCCAAAAGAATGGGCTTCGAGCACAACATTTCCAAATCCTTCTCTAGATAAAGTTGGATGAACAAGCAGAAAGAAACATGGCATAAAAAGAACCGGTTTTTTAAAGCTACCTACTATCGTTACTTTATCTCCAATACTTAATGCATTAATTTTATTAACGATAAATTCTTTAAATGCTAATTCCTTTGGATTATTAACGGGTGCTACAATAGCAAAATGAATATTATAATTGTCTAATGTTGTCTCTTTGATTATATCTAATAAGAACTCGAGCCCTTTGTCTTTAGAAAATCGGGTTACTGTGCCGATTACAATCTTATTTCTATTTATGTCCTGTAATCTTGACAGAACATTCTCTTCGTTACTATCCGCAGAAATGGTATGTTTCGCAATTCCGTTATACAATACAATTATTTTATCGGAATGCGGAAAATTAAATACTTTTAATACCGTATTAGAAATACCAATTATCAAATTAGATCTGCTATAGATTACCTTTCTATAAATCTTAAATCCAATTCCCCCTAAAAATTTAGTGTTTGCGATGGACCTAATATGAGATACCTTTCTAACTTTCCTGGGCGTAAAACATGCTATAAAATTATCATTTAGATAATGGGTGTGTAACACCTTAACATGATTATGTCTAATAAAACTATTAAGTTTTAAAACATCATAAATAAAATGATACACTAATAAAATAAGCCCAAAAAACTTATTTAATTCATTATTTGAATACTTATTAAGTACTTGGTTGAATCTTAAGTCGCAATAAACACTTTCGACGGCATCATCTAAATCTTCCCTATCTAAATGTTTATTATAAGATAATAGCGAAACATTAATGCCTAGTTTACTAAGACTAGTAGCAAGCTTCCTAATCGAAGTAATTGCTCCTACTGAAGTGCCACCATTGACCAAGTGTACTATTTTATTTCCAATCATTTACCTTTAAATAATTTAAAAAGCGGACGCAGAATGAAATTATATTGAATAATAATATTATTATAGCGATTTAAACCAAATCTAGAAAATTTAATAATGGAATTGGATAACGTCTTATTTACTGGTGATAAAACACGATTGTTTCTAGCTTCATCGATTAACTCCAGAAGTTTAACAGAATTTTTTTCCCAGCTTAACCTATTCTTTGCAAAATCATATGCTTCATCCTGAAGAAAACTTACCTCATCTTCGGACAAACTTGACACCTCATCTAAAATTTTAGTTAAATCATCTACATCCACCTCACTGACCGGCCAATAGTATCCGTCCGCCCGAGAGTAATACTTTTTTACGGGGATATTAAATTTATAATTGTCCGGAGAAAATTCATTCATAGGTGGATTATCAGTAACAACTGGAATCAGACCACATGCCATAGCCTCAGCAACAGTCAGGCCGATTCCATCTAGTCTGCTTGGGTAAACATAAGCCGTACCTAAATGGTAAAGTCCTGGTGCAGGAACAGACTTAACGATTATCTCTAATTTTCCTTCGTTTATTAGCTCATTAATAATAGAAGACAAATCGTTATTCCCAATTAAATCTAATGGTAGTTGAGAATGAATAATCAATTTCCATTTTCTTTTTGATTTCCAATATGCTTTGATCAGCAAATCAGTTCCTTTCCTAACAGGTGCCATACCAGAAGAATGAAAAAATGAGTTACTAGATGGAATAGCTGAACGTATGAATACGCTTGTATCTGTCCCCCATGGAATAAATCTCGCACCAGGATGCCATGAAAAAGTATCGTAATGCCGTTTAGTGTTACAAATTAGGTAGTCATATATTTCAAAAAAATCTATAGTAGTTTCCTTATAATAATCAACATAAGCAACTGTTTTTACACCCAACTCCTTACACCATAATAACGGTTCCAACCAATGCTGTTCATTGAAAATAATTATGTCAATTTTTGTATTTTCAATCCACTCTAAAAAATCTTTTTTTGCAATTGGAGTCGCAACTGTCGGTAACCAGAGCTCTTCTCCCCATGTAACATAGTCTTTATCCCATTTAGAATCACCCTTTCCTGTTCCTTCCCCACCTCTTGCGTAAATAAAAACTTTATCTCCACCTTTCTCTATTGTATCCATTAATTGTTTGGACACATATGCAGCTCCTCTTTCGAACCAAGTTGTAACTATTCCAATATTCATCTTAATTCACTAATTGAGTTTCAAATTCTTCAAACATTTTCACAGATAATTCAACTTGTCGATCTACGT
Source organism: Pedobacter antarcticus (assembly GCF_900112985.1). Lineage (GTDB taxonomy): Bacteria > Bacteroidota > Bacteroidia > Sphingobacteriales > Sphingobacteriaceae > Pedobacter > Pedobacter antarcticus. The sequence goes on along the minus strand of NZ_FONS01000005.1, from coordinate 189,716 downwards.
CGATAACTAACTGCTTTTTTATCTGGCTATGGTTAAGTTCAATCTCATTTACTGACCCTATTAACGACTCCGCCTTAAAAGGTGATGACCATAAAAAGGAACTTGATTTAAATGTTTCATGAGCAAGAGAAAGTTTGGGTTCAATATCAATACAGATAGAAGGGATATTTAATAATGATGCAAAAATAAATCCATGGTACCTAGCCGTAATAAAAAGATCAAATTCATTTAAAACATTGAGAAAATCCGATATATTTTCCTTATTAGGATTCCAACATATAAATCGCTCACCTTTTTGTTCTAAAGTTTCAACCCAAGAAACATCCGAAAATTTAGAGAATACGATAAATGTAACATCATATTCTTTTCTTAAGTCTTTAAGACTTCGGAAAATCTGATCTTTATAGGAATTTTCATTTTTATCCCAATCTCTAACGACAATTCCAATTTTCTTCACCCCAACACTCTTTGCCTTCGGCAACTCGAATATATCAGGTAAAAAGCAGATATCCGCACCAAAAAAACTATTCTCAATTCCCCAATCTTCTAGATAGGAGCTGCTTTTTCGGTCTCTAACACTTAACCAATAAGCTTCTTTACAAAAATTTTTGGCATACATCTTTTTAGAATCATCACCATTGTCAAATGGCCCCAATCCGATACCTAGTGAGTAAATTCTGTTATACTGATCAGGTTCGTATTTCATAGAAGCGATCTTTAATTTAACGAGTACTTTCCCAACAGCAAGAGTAAAATCAGTTAATATCATCTTAACCTTCGACGCAAGACTCTTTCTAGTCTTATTTTTCTCACCAGTAAAGGAATAAAACAAAGTCCCTCCACCGAGAATAAAATTATCACATGTCACGCTTTTTCGGGTCAACCTGGGAAGTACGGTTGCTCTCGGAACAAGCTTCTTAAGATATGTGGGATTTAAACATAGAAACATCATATTTCGCTCTGCAAACTGCTTTTCGAATTTTTTATACAATACATACATCAGCGCATCGTCCCCAAAATTAAAGAGTCCATAACCACCTGATATTATATTTTTATACTTCTTCTGAGAAGGCACCATATTTTTTTATTTTAAGATAGATTCTATCTTTTGATTTTAATTCTTCGTATTTACTAGCATCTCGAGTGCCGATCACCTTGCCAGGATTTCCTACAACAATAGAAAACGGTAATACATCTTTTGTAACAACTGACCCCGCTCCAATAATTGCACCCTCTCCAATATTTACACCGGGTAATAAAGTGACTCCAGCTCCAATCCAGACATTCTCGTTAATAATGATCTGAGATTTAATTATTATATTATCATAGGGAATAGAAATATCCGATCTGAAATTATGTGTCCCACTTAAGCATTTAAAATAAGGCCCAATTAAGCTCCCCCGTTTAACTATTATTCCCCCGACCCCATTATAATATCCAAATGGTCCTAGATAGCAAAAATCCTCAATTTGAATATTTGATGCGTTTAAGAATACCGTTTTTATATCTATTTTGGCATCTTCGGGGATCTTGAGTCCTCTATAAGTATAAAGGTTTCTATAAAAAAACCCTTCTAATTTGGAGAAGGCTTTAAAAAAAAACTTTATCATTTCTCTTTTATTAATTTTTGAACAATTTTAACCAAGCATACCATTATAATGACGAAAATCAAAATTCTAGGTACAATTGGTAAGTAGTAACCAGCAAATCCGCCAATTATAGAAAGAATTGATAGAAGAAAGCCAATTTTCGAATACACTAGAGATCGGTCAATCAATTTTAATTTAATGTACAGAGGTATGAAAACAAGACTATTTATTAAATATGCAATCAAAAATGACAGTGCATAGCCAAATGCTTTAAGATCCTTAAGGAAATACAATGAAATAATCAATAATATTCCCCAAACTGCATTCCCCCAAAAAGAAATCCACATTTTTCCTGAAGCAACAAAGTTCTTAGCTATACCTTGCCGTTGACTAATTATAATTGTACATAAGCCGACCAATATCGCTGTACGCTCGACCTCCAAGCCTGCATACTTATTATGGTAAACAAGTGCAACAATTTCTGGAAATAATATCAGCGGTATGGAGAAGCCGACACCTATTAACCACGGTGCGTAATAATTAAATAATTCAAACTTAAGATTATTTTTATTAAAGTTTTTAATCGCAAATGGTAAAACAGCTTGACTAATTATACTTATCACAGCCAAGGTGATAGCGGTAATATTCGATATCGCATTGTACGTACCCAAACTTTCTAAACCATTACTCGTATTAATTATAACAGAATTAGAATACCAAGTTATTGGCATAACTACCAGCCCACTTAAAATGGCAGGTATACTAATTTTCAAAACATCATTAATGGTTTTTTTTAAGTTGGAGAAATGAATCTTAAAATCGATGGAATAAGTTCTTATGAAGTAATAACAAATTGCCCAGTTAAACAAACTACCTATTGCAAATCCAACTGCGTACCCCTCGAGCTTATAATATTTTGTAAGTACGATCGTAATTATAGCCGATAAAATAGAAGAAATTGATAAAGACTTCGCTGCATCTTTAAACTTCTGTAATCCGACTAAAATTCCGTTCTGCACCCCGTTTAGAGAGAGGAAGAGCACACTTATTGCTGTAATCTTTAAGGGAAGAATTAACTCTGGTCCACCACCCATTTTTACAGCTATAGGCTCGACAAAAATTACTAGGAAAAGTGATATGATAAAAGCTACAAGAAATGAAAAAGTTCTAATGACTATACCGTAATCACCTCTTTTATCTTTAAATTCATCTCCGGCAAAAAATTTTGTCGCGGCAATACCGAAACCGAAAGTTCCAAAAATTACAAATGTGCTAATAGTTGATCTTAAGAATCCCAATTGTCCATATTCTTCCTTTGTCAAAAAATAAGCGACGTATATAGAAGCGATAAGATTTGCAGTTCTTGCAACTATATTTCCAAAAAAATTCCAGAATATTCCTCTTATTAGATTACTCGATGTTAATTTGTTATTTAATTGCCTTATTTTATCAATAACGCTCATTTTACAGTGACCTAAAGAACTCAACAATTTTGGCAGAAGAATTTCCTTCTCCGAATGGATTTTTCTTTGTCTTAATATCTAAATATTCTGATTCATTCAAAATCAACTTATTGACTTCGGCTATTATAACGTCATAATCAGTTCCAACTAGCTTAACTGTCCCAGCCGCTACAGCCTCTGGTCTTTCAGTAGTATCGCGCATGACAAGAACTGGTTTCCCCAAACTCGGAGCTTCTTCTTGAATCCCGCCACTGTCAGTCATAATGATATATGAAAGGTCCATTAAATAGACAAAGGGTAAATAGTCCAGAGGTTCAATAATGATTATATTGGATAAGTTAGACGACACAATTATATCATTTACTGGCTTTCTAACATTAGGGTTTAAATGAACCGGATATAAAAAGTCTACTAACGGATGTTGTTTTGCCAATTCAACTATTGCGTTACATATAGCTTCAAAACCAGATCCGAAATTTTCACGTCTATGACCAGTAATTAAAACAAGTTTCCTTTTCTTATCTATCCATTCATTTAGAAGAGCACTACTGATTCCAGCATCTGCAAGGTTTTCATGTATTGATTCCAGTAACACCTGATCTTTCTTAATTCTTTCTAACACAAGGAATAGAGAATCTATGACAGTATTTCCAGTGACTAAAATATTTTTTTCGTCTATTCCTTCCGCCAATAAGTTATCCTTAGAAGTAGTGGTGGGAGAAAAATGGAACTCTGAAATCCTTCCTGTTATAGATCGATTCATCTCTTCCGGCCAAGGACTATATTTATTGTGAGTTCTTAGCCCGGCTTCTACGTGCGCAACAGGAATCTGCATATAAAAAGCACTTAACGCCGTAGCCATCGATGTTGTGGTATCACCATGTACTAAGACATAATCCGGTTTATATTCCTTGAAATATTCTTTTAAACCATTTAAAATAGTAGAAGTCACGTCAAACAAATCCTGACCATGCTTCATTATATTTAGATCTTTGTCCGGCTTAATATCAAAAATCCTAAGGACTTGGTCTAGCATCTCCCGGTGTTGCCCAGTGACACAGACCTTAAGCTCAAATTCATCCTTAAATTTTAGAAATTCCTTAACTACAGGCGCCATTTTTATTGCTTCTGGCCTTGTACCGAATACAATTAGTATTTTTTTCATCATTACAAATTATAAACGGCCATCAACAAGACTTCTATCTAAGCAAGCTTTTGTATCAAAAATAACTCCATTATTCCGTTTAATCTTCTGATAATCAAACCCTAAAAATTCAGAATGCGCTACTGCAACAATAACAGCATCGTAAACTGTGGAATCATCAAGGCTATTTAAAATATCTACATTATATTCATGTTTAACTTCAGCAATATTTGCCCATGGGTCGTATATATCTACCTCTAGTCCAAACTGTATTAGTTCATGATAAATATCTACTACACGTGTATTTCTTACATCTGGGCAATTCTCTTTAAAGGTAATCCCCATAATCAATGCTCTTGATCCTTTTATTTTATGATCTTTTTGGATCATAAGCTTTACTACTTTATCAGCCACAAATGGGCCCATATTATCGTTTACGCGTCTTCCCGAAAGGATAACCTGTGGATGATACCCTAATGATTGAGCTTTATGTGCCAAATAATATGGGTCTACACCGATACAATGTCCACCTACTAACCCCGGTTGATACTTTAAAAAATTCCACTTAGTACCTGCTGCCTCTATTACATCATTCGTATCAATTCCTATCCTATCAAAAATTAATGCTAATTCATTTACGAATGATATATTAACATCTCTTTGGGCATTCTCAATTGCTTTGGAAGCCTCAGCAACTTTAATACTAGGCGCTTTATGAGTACCAGCAGTTATAATTGATTTATATAAATCATCAACCTTAGTGGCAATTTCAGGAGTTGAGCCTGAAGTAACCTTCATAATTTTGGTTAAAGTATTAATCTTATCTCCTGGATTTATTCTTTCAGGAGAATAACCCACGAAAAAGTCCTGGTTAAACTTAAGTCCAGAGAACTTCTCTAGAACAGGTACACAATCTTCCTCAGTACAACCTGGATAAACCGTAGATTCATAAATAACCAGATCACCTGCGTTTAAAATACTCCCAAGCATTTCTGATGCTTTAATTAAAGGGGTTAAATCTGGTGACTTAAACTGGTCAATCGGAGTTGGGACTGTAACAATAAAAGTATTATAATTAGCCAAATCCTCAACTTTGTGAGAAAACGATAATCCGATGTTTTTTGCAGATTCTTTCTTAGAGGAGATTACCAATTTTAATTCTTTCAAATTAGCTTCCTGCGTACGATCTTTACCTGAGCTAAGCTCATCAACTCTCTCTTTATTAATATCAAAACCTAATACGTCATGTTTTTTAGCAAACTCTAAGGCTAAGGGAAGGCCAACATAACCTAAACCGATAATTGCAATTTTTGTACTATTTACGTCTGTCATTTTATGTTTCTTATATAATATTTAAAGTCGTTTTAATAGCGACTTAATCGTTTTTTTAAGATTGAACTTTTCATGTGTAACATCATCAGAATAATATCCGTAGCCATAGCCATAGCCATATTTTCCATCGACTACAACTCCATTTAATATTACATTCATTTTAGGGAATTTATTAGCCCTGTATAATAAGTTTAGATTATTAATTTGTTCCTTATATGTTACACCCTGACGGACTAAGTAAAGCGTTGCGTCAGCAAGACGCGACAGAATTTGTGCATCGGTTACTAATCCGATTGGAGGTGTGTCGATAAATATTTCATCGAAATTTCCTCTTAAATAATCCAGTAGAACTTCTATTTCAGTATTTACTAACAGCTCAGAAGGATTCGGTGGTATCGGACCGGATCCTATCACGAAAAAGTTGGGATGAACATTTGATGATTGAATAATTTCATTTATCTCAGCCTTGCCTATTAAGTAATTACTCAATCCTCTTTTATTCGTTAAATTTAGATACTGACTGACCTTTGGTTTACGTAAATCCAACTCAAGTAGAACTGTTTTCTTCCCACTTATAGCCATTGCTGTAGCAAGGTTACTAGTTACAAAGCTTTTTCCTTCGCCAGACATACTAGATGTTAACAGGGTAACTTTTCCGCGTCCTGGAGTAGCTTTTCCATGCAGGAACTGCATGTTAGTACGGATTGAACGGAATTGTTCAGCTATAGCCGTTCTGCTTTTTGAATCCACAACGATGGCACCAGAATTTTCATTGAAGAATATTTCACCCAAAATAGGTACCGAGGTAATGTTTAAAATATCAGATTTATTCTGTATTTTATTATTAATAATTTCTTTCCCATAGATATAACCTGCAGGCAATATAATTCCCATAATAAAGGCCACGAGAATAATAAGCGGCTTTTTCGGTTTGATGGGTTGCTTACCATAATAAGCCGGATCCACTATTCTGCTGTCAGCAACCGAGGAAGCGTATGATAATGCCGCCTCTTCTTTCTTCTGAAGTAAATAGAGATATAAAGTTTCCTTAATTGTCTGTTGCCTCTTAATGCTAATTAGTTGCCGTTCTTGACCTGGTATTTTTCTAATAGATCCTTGAAATTGGGAATTATTTCCTTGTAAACTATTTTTAGTATTATTTAGTGAATTGGATATATTTTGAATGTTGGCCTTTATTCCAGCTCTGGTTGTCTCGATCTGTTTTATAATAGGCTGTACTAACGGATTGTCAATTGTTGTAGTTGCGAGTAAACGATCTCTTTGCAATTGTAGCTCTGACAACTGATTGATTTGACTCAGTAGAACAGGATCATTTATCCCCAGTGTACTGGGAAGCTTTTCCTGTGCTGAATTTGAATTAACATAACGCTGTACATCATTAATTACACTAATTTGCAACTCTACTTCATTCAATTTGGCATCATTAGCTTTAACGTTATCCAAAAACAAATTTGCATCATTACTAATGTCAGTCAAACCTCTACTACTTTTGAAACCTTCTACATCTTTCTCTACTTCGGTTAATTCTCCGCTTATTAGCTTCAACCTCTCGTCTATAAACTGAATTGTGCTTTGGGTAGTTCTATTCTTGTCCGTTAACGCTGCTTCGTTATAAACTTGAACTAAGGTATTTAAGACGTCCATTCCTTTCTGAGGAACATTAGATTCAAAACTCAAATTTAAAACAGTTGATTGTTTAGATGAAAGAACAACATTTAGATTAGCTAAAAAGCCATCGGTGACAATTTGTGGATCAGAAAAAGTAATTGACAAATTCTGGAATTTAATTGGATTTGAAATAAGATCGACCCTATAAACTCCGAAAATATTTCTTTGTAATTGGCCTATTAAACCACCAGCTTTTTTTCCAGTTTCTTTATCTTCCAACTGATAGGTTGTAGTTGATGGAAATGTCAAGTTTAACGGCACACCATATATACTACTGTCTATTTTAACTACAGTAATATTTGCAGGTTTATTTGTGTAAATATCGGAATCAATAACACGTCCCTCAGATTTATAAGTAACAGACAAATTTAAGCGATCAACAACTTTTCGCATCAACGTCTTAGATTTCAATATTTCAATCTCATTATCTACTACTTTTGTAGATCCGAACATATCTAGCTCGTTTAATAAGTCTGCAGCGCCTGCAGTCGCCCCCTTTTTGTCATCTTTAATCAACAAGGTTGAATTGACAAGATAAATAGGACTATTATATCTGAGATAAAAAAAAGCGATGCCTATACACAATATTATACCAATTGCGAATAATGGCCAATGGTATAAATATTTACCAAGTAACTCTTTAATATTCAAACCTTGTTCTTCGTCCTCGTTATTTTGGTTAGTATTATTTTGGTTAGTCATTATAGATATTTTAAAAACGGCTAATGATTAGCGCAATTACAGATAGGGCTGAGAGAATAATACTCACATTTCGATAACTTGAGTCCACGCTAGCATACTTCGCGTTACCGGGTTGAATGTAAAGAACGTCGTTATTTTGAAGGTAATAGTAAGGGGAATTAAATATCTCCTTACTATGCATGTCTAATCTGATATATTGTCTTTTTCCCTCATTTTCACGAATTAACAACACATTATTGCGCAGTGCTGTTATACTTAAATCGCCAGCCATGCTCAGAGCTTCAGCAACAGATACACGCTCACTTTGTACAGGATATACGCCGGGTCTAGCAACGTCTCCTAAAACAGAGACTTTAAAATTCACTAACCGTAAACTAACGACAGGCTCTTTAAGATAAGTAGTTAACTTGCCTTGAATCAATTCTCGAGCAGAAGTAGTAGTTAGCCCATCGACCGAAACGGATCCGACGAGGGGTAATTGAATACGTCCATTTTTGTCCACTAGAAATCCATTAGCTGTTAAAGCGGGATTTATATTACTAGCCGAAGTTCCTTGAGCAGAACTGGTGTTACCCATATTAAAGATAGCAGATGCTTCGGGGTTTAAACTTGAGACTGTGATACCTAGAATATCGTCCTTTTGAATCTTCAGAACTGCATTATTTTGTATTTCTTCCTGTACATTCTCCATAGGTGGGAGATCCTGGAAATAGGGTACAGACTTATACTTGACACCACAAGAACTTAGAAATAAGATTATGGTTAATAAGTAGATGTTTCTTTTCATTAGCGCTTTTTGTACAATAATTTCCTCCAAATATACTCGAAATGAGACTATTTTTGACGTTTCAACTAGACATTTGGTAGTTTCGCTGCAATAAGCAATTACCATACCGGAATTTAGAAATAATTTTATTTATCTTAGGAATGTAAAATAAATCAACCCATTCCATGTTCTTCTTCAAGCGAAATAAACCTTCCCATTCCGATTTCAGTAAAATCGGCTTAGATATGCATTCCCACTTAATTCCCGGCGTAGACGACGGAGCAAAGGATGTTACAGACAGTATTGCCCTTCTCACCGGGCTAAAAGAGTTGGGATTTCACCACTTCATTACGACCCCACATACACTCCAGGATATACACCCGAATACATCAGAAATTTTACAGAGTGCGCACGCGTCATTAGCTGGAAAACTCCCTGAAAATATTACGCTAGAACTTTCATCGGAATATTATTTAGACGGGCAATTTCAGGAACAACTGGAAGCTGGGAAGCTAATGCCGATGAAGGATAATCGGATCTTAGTAGAATTTAGTCAGATTTCACGCCCACACGATCTGGAAGAAACTATTTTTGATTTAGGTATTAAAGGGTACCAGGTGATTCTGGCACACCCGGAAAGGTATTTGTTCTTTCATAGAGACTTTGGTTATTACAAACGACTCAAACAAATGGGAGTTGATCTACAGGTGAATGCGCTGTCGCTAACCAAACATTATGGTGAGCATGTTAAAAAAATCGCAGAGAAATTAATTGAAGCAGATATGATTGATTACTTTGGAACAGATACACATCATCTCAGACATATAGAAACATTGAAACAGGTTCCTTCCTCTAAACACTTCAACAGATTAGTAGACAGTGGCCTTTTAAAAAATGAAAGCTTGCTACCCTAGGGTAGCAAGCTTTCATTTTTTAATTTCTGTAGGATTTAGAAACGGTAAGTTAACCCTAATTCTCCATGAAAATTGAAGACATCGTTATTAGGAATATAATATCCTCCAGGTATAGGATCTTTCATTTTCCACTGATAATTCAGGGATTTGATTCCCTGGAGTTTTGCATTAAAAATTAAGTTTTTATAATTCCAGGTTCCTTTTGCTGCAAATGCAAAATCAACCCATCTTCTGCTGTTACTATTCAGATCTTCAATGTACTCTTCATAGAAATCTGCGTTGTGTTCAAATCTTTCAAATCCAAAACCTATACTTTTCAGGCCTTTTACCCAATTGATATCAAAAGATTGCAAATTACCTCCGGAGCCTGTACCTGCGCCCAGTACCTGCCCAAGATTGGTATAGCCCTGTCTGATTTGATAATGCTGATAAAATCCACCTGCAGGTCTCACCAACCGGTCAACAGTCTGCGACATCTGATTTATTTCTGCATTAACTTCTATAAATTCGTCTTTTTTCAATTTCAAAGGTATCATCTTCGAGAATCCAAAAATATATGATCTGCTATGTTCCGGCGATCCGGCAAAGTCTCTCAGGTTATATGCATTGTCATTTACACCGTATTCAAAATAAACTTCGGCATGAGCTTTTGGAAACAACCAGCGCGCATAAAATGATAATCTTTGATCCCGGTCAAACGGGTCTCCGTCAATCCCGGAATTAACTTTCTGAACTGGGGTAAAAAAAGGAAAGTAATCTTTAAAACCATTCAGATCGTCGTAGTAAGACATAAAGTCCCTTGTAAAACCTAAAAATAAACCAGGGATCCATTTCGGCTGATAATTGATGTTAAACCCGGTCAAATATCTTTCGTCATCTCTATATGGCTTAAATAATTCTCTTCCTGTAGAATTAGCAGTAACGTTCAAAGGTGTAAATCCTGAATTCTCCAGCTTCCCAGCAATAACCTGCATTTCAAATGAACCTATTGGTGTGCGAATTGGTTTTATTGTATTTAAAGTAAGGTGTTTAAAACCAGGCGCATTGTTAGTCATCATTATAGAGTTTCTTCTACCCGGCCCCCACCATAAATTCTCATTACTCAGGCCCAAGGACATAGGTCCTGCATTTAACCGGATACTGCTCTGACCCCAGAATAATTTATTATAACTCCCATTACCAAAACGCTCAGGAGAATCTTCTTTATTATAAAATGTATAATAATCACTAAGTTCCGCATCGCTCCGGCCTTCGGCAAAACCATCGAAACTCCTATTCTGAGCGTAGACATATTCCGGTCTTAACTGAATAGTTAACGGTCCTATCTTCGCATAAAACCCTCCACTAACCATCGTTTGATAACCTCTTGCAGGAATCATCGCGCCATCATTCCATCCATAAGGATGGTGAGAATTGAATTGATTCTGCCATGTAAATGGAAGAACCTGAAATTCTCCATGTCCATTAGCAAAACGATAATGTCCCGATGACTTCGTGATTCCTTCATTAACCAGACTACTATCAGGATCGAAAACATTCCTGACTTTAAATGCCACCGACGGCATCAAAGGACGAATGGAAAAGGAAACTGATGAATCTAGTTTACCTAATAACTGCTGGCGACGGTAATAATCTTCCAGCCCAGGTGTGCCTACCGGCACAGTCTGCGTGTATGCATTTTTACCTGCTAAAACTGAAAGCCCGATGGCAAAAATTACTTTGTATATCTTATTCATGTAATAGCGAATTAGAAGCGGTAGGTTAAACCAGCCTGCATTTGTAAATTGAAAGCATCACGACCATTTACCCAGATAATATCCCCGGGCTTTTGCAGCAGGTACCACTGATAATTTAGTGACTTAATCCCTTGCAATTTGGCATTGAATATGAAGTTTTTATAATTCCACTCTCCATTAAAACCCAGACTAAAATCTACCCAATGTCTCCTCGGATCAAGACTATCTTCATAAGCATAGTAGTAGAAATCATTATTATGCACATAGCGCTCCAACTGTATACCTAAACGTTTCAGACCTTTTACCCAGCTAACATCAAGCGACTGCATATTGCCACCTGGGCCAATACCTGCACCCAATACTTCACCCCTGTTTGTATAACCATGTCTGACGTGTTTATTTACGTACCAGCTATCGGCAGAACGAATATCCTCCGGAGAAGTCATTTGCATTTGTGTCGCTTCGATGCTGAATAATAAATTCTCATTGCGACTCTTATTGAAAGGAATCATTTTACGCATTCCGAAGATGTAAGCTCTATTCCTTGCGGGCTCAAGCATCTGGTTACGGTTATTTCCCTTATTATTATCATTTCCGTACTCGAAATATATCTCTGCCTGCTCTTCCGGCCATAACCATCTCATAAATACCGAGCTGCGAGTATCTCTTTGCTCTGTTGGCTCGTCTGCATTAACTTTTTTAGTTCCGGAAAAGAAAGGCAGGTAATCACCGAAACTATTTAGGTCCTGATGATAGGACTGTGCACTTCTGGTTAAGCCTAAAAATAAGCCCGGAACCCATTTCGGCTGATATGTTACAGCTAGGCCGGAAAGATATCTCCACTCATTCCCTTTAGGGACGTATAAGTTGTCTCCAAAAAAGTCTCTTTCTGGCTCCAATACGCCGAAACCGGAACTTTCCAGTCTTCCCGCGATGATTTGCCCTTCAAATGAACCGATTGCAGTCTTAACCGGCTTGCGGGTATTCAAAGTAAGGTGTTTAAAACCAGGTGCGCTATTACTCATTAATAATGAATTACGCATTCCCGGCCCCCACCACAGGTTCTCTGTTGACAAACCGAAGGAAACATCCTTATAGTTTAACCGGATACTACTTTGCCCCCAATATGCTTTTGAGTACTCTCCATTACCAAATCTCGCTGGTAGATCTATATTATTATAGAAATCATAATATCTGGCTGCAATAACTGGATAATGATCTTTATCAAACGTATCAAATTTATCATTTGTGGCTAATACAACCTCTGGGCGGAACTGAATACTTAATATTCCATACTCCAGATAAACACCCGCACTTACTAGACCCTGCAATCCTTTGGCAGGAATCATAGCCCCGTCATTCCATCCATAAGGGTGGTGTGAGTTGAATTGTGTTTGTACACTTAAAGGTAATAAACTGACTTTAAGTTTACCGTTTTTGGAAGTAAAAGCACTTTCGACATCCATTAGATTAAACCTTGTTTCCGAAGAATCAGGATAGAAAACATCTTTAGCCTTAAAACTTAGTTTCGGTAAAATTGGCCTGATCATAAAAGAAACCGAAGAATCTGCCAGACCCATCAGCTGTGCCCTCCGATAGTAATCTTCTATTCCAGGTGTGCCTACCGGGATAGTCTGTGTATAACCAATCTGTCCCGTAACACAAAATAGCAGGATAGAAAGGCTTATTTTTAAATATCTCATGAAAATTCTTATTTGAGGTTAATAACCCTGACTTTAATATTATCCACTGACCAGCTCTCGTCGCATTTAGGATCGCTAACATTTTTCTGCAGCAGCTTGTCGTCGCATTGAATCAATAAGCTGGCAGAAGTATGAGCAATACGTTTTTTGATTTTATACAAAGATGTTCCGGTTGGACTTTTCGCCTGCGCGCAGACACCTGGAAGTTTGACATTAACTGATCCGACTCTTGGATTCTGGTTATTATTTGGATAGTCTGCAGGATAAGATTGAGGGGGGCAAATATTACCAGGAACACACTCAGCATTAGAAAATGTAGTATTAATGTATGTTTTACCATCAACCTGCATTCTCCAGATATCAGGTCCGGCAACGTTATCCTGCATTTGTATATTTCCATCCCAGTTATCATGGATATAAAGATCAAAGGTTACTTCAACCATATCATGAGCAGGCAGGTCCTTTAAAGCGAGGTCGAAACCTCCATTATTAAACTGCCCTAAAACTTTGCCTCCATTAAATGTTCCAATTTCAGCTTTGGTTATACCGGTCAGATCGCCACTTTGAAAGTCATTCGAATAAACCTCAACGTCGCTGTTTACACTCTTCGCACAGGAAAAAAAGAAGGGTAAAGCTAGTATACAGAGTACTTTTTTTATCATATTTAAGATATAAGATGAATTGCTAAAAGCAAATCCATTTGCCGAGCAAATTTAGTGCCCTAATAATCGTACTTTTCCTTCTGTAAGAAAACGTAACGCAGTGAACAGCACTACTGAAACCAGGAGTACAAGTACTATATTCAGTACGGAATAAGGTAACCAAAGCACAAGAGCCACATTAAACAGCAATTGTCCTATACCGTAAATACCCGATACCAGCAGATGCGAGTATTTACGCTCGTTGGCCCAGTATTGGTAAAAATGACTTCTGTGTGCCTCGAAAATATTCTCTTTACGGATTAACCTGAAGATTATGGTTGTTACTGTGTCCAGCCCATAAAACAACAACAGCAGCAAATAACTGAAATTTTCCGTCTTGATAATTAGCGCAAGGATGAAAAATAGGAGAATGAAAGCAATACTTACACTACCTACATCTCCTGCAAAGCACTTGGCCTTGTTCCTGAAGTTGAAAAAGTTAAAAACAATCACAGAAAGAATAGCAACCATTAAAAAGGAAGACTCTGTGAATGCTGTAAAATGCAGATTGATATAATAAAGTGTCAGCAGGGTAACCAGCGCATAAAGTCCGGTTATTCCATTAATGCCATCCATAAAATTAATTGCATTCACACTTCCGATAACTAATACCAGGGCAAGAACTGTCCAGTAAAATGGTAATTCAAACAACCCAAGCTGATAAAACATTAGCGCAACTGCCAGCAAATGAAATACGATCCGTATTTTATTGCTGACGGGTTTCATATCATCCATAAAACTGATGAACGCAATTGCTAAAAGTCCTAAAAGGAAATATTCATATTGCAATCCAAACCAAAGTGGATATAGCAATAGGGATAAAGAAAAGATAATGCCACCACCTCTTAAAGTTATGGCAGTATGGGAACTGCGGTGGTTAGGTTTGTCAATAATATTAAAACGGTCTGCAAGACGGAAGTAAATAAGTTCAATCAGAAAAAGAAGAGCAAGAGCTATGAGTACCGAAACTAAAGACATAAATATTATTTAATTTTAAACCCTTCCAATACCTGAGTGGGTTTCCATTTCAAAAATTCTCTGGCCTTACTATCGTTAAAAGTCAGGTCCGAAGTTATTTTTCGTATTTTATTTGTATTAACAGGTGACTTTTCACCAATTAAATCACCAATCCTACCCATTAAATTCGCTATAAACGGAGGGATATTATTTGGTTTTGATTTTCCCAGTTGTCCGGCAATATTCTCAGAAAGCTCGGCAAAAGACGGATTATAACCGTCTGTTAAATTATACGTACCACCGATTTGTCCGGCTTTTTCAATTATAAGCGCGACATCCTGAGCCAAAACTACGCTTTTCCTAGCCTTTCCACCAGCAATATTTAAATAATAGCCCTTTGCTACACCTTTAATCATCGCGCCTAAATTGCCAGGTGGGTTAGGACCTGCAATAAGAGGTAGCCTTAAGATTGCACAACTCACATGGTTTTTGTCACACCACTCTTTTACAATCTCTTCCGCTTCAATCTTACTACTGCCATATGGTTCTGTAGCTGCAAGCGGTTCATTTTCAGAGATATCAATTCCACTATCTTTTCCGTAAACAGCAACTGAACTGATAAACACGAAAGATTTGGGAGGATTATGTATTAGTGCGTTCAATAAATGGATTGTTCCTTTTACATTTACATCAAAAAACGATTGTTTTTCTTCAGCCGTTTTGGGCACGGAATGGGCCTTACCTGCAGAATGAATAACCAGATCCACAGCCGGCAGCTCAGGACATGACTTAGAAAGGTCACATTGGATATCAGCCTGCCCCCTACCTAAAGTAACTATTTGTGCTTGCAGATTTTTTTTTATCTCAGTACCTAAAAATCCTGAATGGCCGGTTAATAAAATCATGATAAATTAAAGATTGTTCGTAACCATCCTTCTATACTATACTTATTTAGCACAGATTCTGAATAAGGAACGAAAGGTTTTTTGAAAAATTCCATATCAATAACTGGATTTTTTCTGTCAATCACTAAAATATTACTCTCCTGATAAAAATCGTAATTTTTCACATCGGAATTTGTTGTAATCAACTTTCGTTGAGAGCCCATTGTTTCAAAAGTTCTCATTGTAAGACCAGACTGTTTGGGATGATTAATATCTAAAACTGCACTAGATTGAGCTATCAAATTAGAAACATCACAGTGTTTTAGAGATTTAAATAAGATGTCTTTATATACGACCTGCCGAAAATCAGAGTCAACAATCTTTTTAGCTATAAAAAGAATTTTACTACTCATAAAAAAATAAGGGTAGACAACGAGTTTAGCACTATTGGTTGCAGCTATAATTTTCTTAACGAACTTATACCTGTCAGTATGGGCCGTTCCTATAAACAAAAGGTCATAAACAGGACTTATTATTTCAGATTTATAAGTATCAATGAAAAAGAGTGGTCGTAAAACCATGCTATAAGGTTTTACATCCTGTGCATCAAACGTAAATTTTCTATCGAAAAACGGTAGTAACTCATGGGTCTTGCGTCTGTTTTTTAGAGAATCCCACATATATAATATGAATTCAGCCTGGCTGTACTGTTTCTTGATTTTTTTTATACTTCTGAGATTTATAGACTCAGGATTAAGAAAAAAAACATAATCAACAGGTTGCCCTTTTGCAATCAGATCGTTTAATATAGAGTCGTAATATTTCTCAATTTTAGAACTGATAAAGTTCTTATTGAGTCGCAAAATAACTTTTGAAAAAAAATCATTTGATGGCCTGTCGTCAAACCAGATAACAGTTGCCCCAAGTTTCTCCAAATTTTTTTTGATTTCTTTTTCATAATCAAAAAAAGTTGGACAAAAAAACAAAATGCTTTTACCACAAAGATCTTCCATTTGTAAACCAGTTATTTATATAAACCCCGTGATTTCATCTCTTCGATAGATTTCGCATAGTTATCATCTTCTATTTCCTGCGTAGCAACCCATTCAGTAAAATTCTTCAAACCTTTATCAAAAGAATATTTAGGTTCAAAACCAAGCTTACTTCTAATTTTACTTAGATCGGCATAATTATGTCGGATATCTCCTATTCTATATTTACCAGTAATTGTTACAGTTGTATCAATACCATAATTACTGATTAATCCATTGGCAACGCTGATTATATCAGTGGGAACTCCTGTCCCAACATTAAATATTTCTCCATCAGCAGCATCTTCTTCTATTCCAAGTATTGTTGCATCTACGACATCATCGATATAAACGAAATCTCTGGTTTCTTTACCGTCCTCAAATATATTTATACCCTTACCATTTTTTATCTGAGTGGAAAAGATCGACAATATACCGGTATATGGATTTTTCAGAGACTGACCCGGACCATAAACATTCTGGTAACGGAAAGCAACTGGTGCAATGCCTAAAGTCGGGCATACAGTCATAATCATCTGTTCCTGATTTTGCTTAGTTATTCCATATACAGATGACGGATGAATTTTAGACTCTTCATCAGTTGCTACGAGTTCGAGATTATCACAGCCGCAATATTTAACATCGAAGTGCTTGGTATCCATATCACCAGATGTACGATGCTTAGGATAAATGAAACCAAAATCAGCATGTTTATATTTCCCTTCGCCGTAAATGGACCTGGAAGACGCCACTACCACTTTTTTAACCTGATGCGGTTGATTTGCAAGTATATCCAACATAATAGCCGTGCCGTTTATATTAACGTTTACATACTTTTCAATTTCATACATTGACTGTCCTGTCCCTGTTTCAGCAGCGCAATGAACAATTACGTCCTGATTTTTAATTGCCAACATCCAATCACTCTTTGAAGTGACGGATCCTTCTATAAAGTTGACTTTGTCTTTAATTTGATTATATAACCCAGAGCTTTTATCTGGATATTCTCCGTGAATTTGTGGAGATAAATTGTCAAGTACTGTCACCTGATAACCCTTAGAAATTAATTTTAAAGCTAAATTGGACCCTATAAACCCCGCCCCACCTGTTATTAATATATTTTTCATTTATTACCTATACCTATTTATTTCCTTACTGATTTATTTTTCAAGTTCAACCTTGTCGATCAAAAATCTCTGAACTTCTTTGTTTTGAGCGTTTACTGAAAACCAAATAATATAATTTGGCATCAAGTACATTTTGCCAAATGATACTTTCCGGTAGCCCCCAATTAAATCTGCAATTGGAATTTCCTTCGAAATTAAATATTTTTTGTGTACTTCATCATAAACTCCGACTGAAACAGTACTTTTTTGATCGATTTTACGATTTTCAGCGTTTAAGTTAATTTTCATAAAGCAATTTATCTTAACCTTCTCTTTAAAAATCGCTTCGTCAAACCCATTCAAGTTGACCCGAACGGCCCATTCATTTGTAGACCCAAGAATGCTGGCTGCTTTTTTATCAGAGGCTTCTACATCGGAAACAACTTCTGCCAACCTTCCCTCCTGATAAAAATCGAACTTATCCTGCTGAAGAATATACTTATTTCCATAAAGCGAAACATATTTTTTATGTTTTTTCTCCAAATCTGCTCTTAAGACATTTCTATATGTATGAAGAGCATTTTTAACATAAATATTATCGTATGTAAAGGTTTCCAAATTCTGAATAAACAAATCTATTTGATTCTGGCCAGCTAATGCGATAGAATTTGAACTAGCCTTTTCTCTTTCAGAAAAGTTCTGACCAGGAAATAGATATACTGCGGTAAATTCTAATGAAATTTTTTCTTTTTTAACGCGTAATAGCAATAAAGGATCTTTTGAAACTGCACTTAATGCCTTATTAAAAAGTAACAATCCTTGTTCTACTACAGAAGGCGTAATAAAAGAAACATCTTCATTAAATGTATTTAACCTGGACCCTGATTCCAAATATTCCTTTTCCACCAGATAATAATAAGATTTGATATATTCAGAGGCCGCTCCATAATAACCATCCATATATTCATTAACCAAATCTTTGTAATTTAAATTAGGATTCCATAGCAAACGTCCAGTTACCCAAGCTTGCATATCAGTAAAATATCCGTAACCTTCCGGGTTAGTATTATCTTCTATGAATACACCCTTAAAGTTATTACTCAATAAAAATTGAAGATCCTCCCTGAGATGGTGTAGGCCAGGATGCGGCAATAGCGGATGTGCGAAATTTGACTGATACCCCCAATAGAAGTTATCTTTTGATAGCTTAGCCCACTCAGTTATATTATCTCTTACTCTGGCATTATTTTCCGATTTAATAGAATGACCGACATCTGCATCAATCGGTGCAAAACGAATAATCACATTCGCGCGAGGTTTAGTTATTGCAGGTGCCTTTTCTGTTGAATAATAGGCTAGAGTTTCAATTCTTTTTTCGGGGTACTTTAATTCTACTGCCTGTGCAACTTTATTTATAAACTGCATGAGCAATCCGGAAACAGATCCCTCTGCCTTTATAACTTTCTGACAGTTATCACATTTACAATATTCTCTATTATCATTTTGAGAAACAGATACAATGTCATATGTTGGGTTTTCTCTTATCCATTCGAGGGTATTAATTATAAATTGTTTTTGTAACTCTTTATTAGTCAAACACAATTGCGTAGCCTGAGGAGCTGGCAAAGGTGTTTTTATAGTCGAGGGCAGGTCATTATTATTTGGATCGCTATACCATTCCGGATGGGTCGAAAAATACTTTGAAGGAGGTAATATGACGCTAAATGTATGTACAAATCCAAGTATACTTATCGAACCACCAGACGTTTGATCCAGGGGTAACCGATCTCCATTTTCATGCAGCGATAATGAATATTCTTCGCCATTTAGTGAATTATAAGTAAAATGACTACGGTAACGGAATGGCGGCGAATAAGAATAATCTATATCCGATAATACTATATTTTTTCTCTCAGGAATGTATTTAACTTCAGGTGTCCACCATCTACAATCTAGATTACGGGATAAAAATTCATATACTGCGTAAATTGTTCCCCTTTTTCCCTCACCGTAAAGGAGTAAATTAGTGCCGCTTCTTTTAATCATTACTCCGTCATTCTCCAAAGACTGTAATTCTCCAGCTTTAACCTCTTTCTTAAGAAATTTTGTGCTTCCAATAAATATGAAATTTTGCGTACTACCGGCATCAACTTCAGACTCCGTGATTATTTTAAAATTACAAGACGAAATGCTATCCAAATAATATTTAAGCTGCTGGGAAGCTTTTATTTCAGAGACAGTTGCCGACGACGGAAGTACAATAGAATACAGGGTTTTACCTTCGTTTGTCAACGTCAGACTACTCTGTGCATTTAAAGTTAAACACACAAGTACAATTAATCCAGTATATAATAATTTCCTCATATTCTTCAATTCAAGAATGTACCGTCTGGATTTGTCTTGTCCCAACTTAGTGTCGTTTTATTGTATCGCTTTACAACTTTCGCAGGTATACCCACTATTACCGAATAATCAGGAAAAACACCTCTTACAACTGAGCTTGCACCAACAATACATTGATCACCCAATATCGTACCAGCTTGAATTGCTACTCCGTACCCGATAAAGCAGTTATTACCTATGCGTGTTTCTTTGACGATCATTTTTTGCTCAAGTATATGTTTTCCAATTTCCTGGTAATCATGATCAATGTTTGTCACGAATGTATTCCCCAAAATTGTGGTATTACTACCTATCACTAAACTTCCTGCAGATGTAATGTGAAAATTCTGTCCTATAGAGATATTTTCTCCAAATTCTATGGTCCCGTTATGGTGCGTCTCTATCCGTAACCCCGGTAGTATTCTCACCCTCCTGTTAACGGTAACTCGGTTTAAACCCAATGTGAAAATCGGCACTCCAATATGTGAAGGAAATGAAAATTTCCTAAAAAATAGCGCGTAACACAATGTTATTATGCCCCAGTACAACTTATATATCATATTTTTCTTAGACTAGTTATTATTATCCTTCTTATATATTTCACTTTACTGAATGCGTATACAGCATAATAAAATGGCAAACTTATTAACCGATTTAAACGAGCCTCTTTTAGTGTTAACTCACTCCCTCGTTGCATGGCTTTCAAATTGGCAGAAAGACCGCTATGACCAAAACTTGGCTTGCCATCTCCAGTAAAAACTAATGACTCTGGTGAATAGTAGAAATTTGAATTAGCACAGTAGCGAACCCAGAGATTAGCATCCTCTCCATGCGTCATTTGTTCATTATATCCGCCGAATTTCTCAAATAGTTCTCTTTTAAAAATAGCTGTAGATGTTTGTGGATAAACTTTAATAAGTAACTCATTTACCGAAGCTTTATGAAGTGTGCTAATTTCCTTGCCCAATATTTTTAGATTTTCATTATTTCTACTACATCCCAAAAAGTCTATTAAATTATTATCGTTTAATATCTCGACTTGCCGTTCTATTTTTCGTGGCAGCCATTCATCATCAGAGTCAAGCAGTGCAATTAGCTTTCCAGTTGATTGCATCATTCCAACATTTCTGGCCTTCGAAACCCCTGAGTTCTTCTGATTAATTATAGTTATACTGATATTTTCCTTTAGCTGATTATCAATTATATTGTTAACAATATCAAGAGACTTATCAGTTGACCCATCATTAACGACTATAACTTCAAGTTCACCAGCGAAGGTTTGATTTAATACCGAATAAAGACACTTCCTAATTGATAAACTGGCATTATACATTGGTATTATTACAGAGATCTTCATTTTTAACTTAATATTTTAAACCATTTTTCTAAGATCACTTCGTCTGACCAGTCATTGCTTCGAGCATACGCATTGTTACCCATTTCAGTAATTAGATTTTTACTCTGAATTAATTCAAACAATTTATTTTCAAATTTCCCTGAATCATTCAACGGTACCAAATATCCATTAACATTATTCTCGATAATATCCCTCGGTCCTGAGGGACAGTCAAAACTTACGCATGGTATGCCGAAGGAAATAGCCTCAAGCAGAACCATTCCAAATCCTTCGCTAACTGATGTAAGAGCAAAAATCGACGCACTTTCATAGTAGGTCTCAATTAACTTAGTTGTAGCATTAAACTTAACAAACTCTTCAAGTTTATATTTTGCTACAAGCTCCCTTAATTCTTTTTCTAATTCACCGCTTCCTACTATATCCAGCGTCCAATCCTTACACCCACGTTTGTAAATTATATTACTCCAGATCTTTAACAGAATTTCTTGTTGTTTATCGGGAGTAAAACGGCCCACGTTTAAAACTCTCTTGTTAGTTTTTGACGCCAATGAATATGGCAAATTCGATCGGAAGTGAGGAATACAGATTGCGGGCATACCATCCTTGATATATAATTCAGTATCTGTCTTTGTCGGAACAATATATGTTCTACACCTTTTATAAAGCACCTTTTTAATGAGATTATATACTTGGTTGTAAGCGGATTTCGCACCATGTTCTGTAATAAGGACCTTACGCATATCACTTCCAGCGAGGCTAAACTCAAGTACGCTTAATGGATGTGCCAGGTAATAGAAATCATACTGATTTGACCTAAGGTAGGCCTTCAACTTTCCTGAATTGCGCACAACATTTTTAAATGCAGCAAAAATTCTACTTACTCTATTATGCATATTAAATTTAAGCTCATTATTAAGCGTGACGATCTTTACCGATTCATTAAGTCTATAGAATGAATTAGGCTCATCCTTGACAAGAATTGTAATATCGTACTTAACACTTAGTTTGTCACTTAACGTTGCGATAACTCTTTCTATACCTCCCGCGGGATGCATACTATTAAAATAGATTAAAATTTTTTCCATGATTTGTAGTAGTACTATTGCAAGAAGATTTTATATGGAAAAATATAGTCGCCTCTTCCCGCAACTTCAGCAAGAAGACTATAAAGACTATACCCATATACTCCAAATATCACAACATATAATAAATATGTGGTTTTCAGGCTTCCCTTAGAAAGGTAATCTATTACGTGGACCAGAAGAATCGATTCCGTCCAGAAGAAATACCATTTCATGCGATAAGCTAACTGCGGCAAGCCATTTAAGACAGTGCCTAATAAGATTCCAAAAACGAACAAATTGACGAGTAGATTAATCATCTCGTCTTTTGGTTTATATCTAAACTTAAGAAATATGAAAATAAAACCTAATAAGATCTGTTTGACCGACACAAAGGCGTATTCTTTCTCGGCTAAATACACGGCTACTTTATCTGCAGATACCCCTGGCACAGAAACAACGGTTAAAGCCATCTCTACCAGAGGGACAGTTATTTTGAATACATTAATAACACTACACACTGCAACCAGGGCAAGCAGGATTTTTTGCGAAAACTTGATATTGAACAAAAAATAACCTGGAATTAGAATAAGTGCCGTGACATGTATCTGCGCTGCTATTAGCATTAGTAGCAAAAAGGGAAGAAACTTACGCTGATATATAAATGGAATACTAACCATAAATATCGAAAGTGTAATTCCTTGTCTTATAGCAATGAAATCAAATAGAAAAAACAAACTTGTAAAATAGATTAATAAAGAAAGCCCGAAGTTAGGCGAGTATTTATTAAAAAAATAAGTTTTCAGCCCAACAGACACAGCTGCCATAAAAAACACAATACCCTGAAAGGGTATTCCTAATGTTTTAAAAATATTATTTATCCAATAATACCCAAATTCTATTCCCAAACTTGATGGATTGGACTTTGAAAAATTATAGATGTCGAGATAATTTTCATAATCGGGTTCGATATCGCCACGTAAGCCTACGAAACTTATTAAGATCAGGTTTACTAAAATAAATATCAGTAATTTCAGTTCTTTGGATAATCTAACCTGCGTTAGAATACTCAAGAGCATAAGAAATACAAATAAGATATAATAAACCATAACTCCGCCTATTTTTTTGATCTATAATCTTTAAAAGATTCATTTTCCCATTTAAGCAAACTCTTCCAATAAATCGCTTTGTTTTTTCTCCCTAATAATGAAAATGCAATTAAACGTTGCCATGCGATCAAACGATAAATTAAATGGGATAAATATATCTGATTCAGTTTACCTGTCTTCTTGTAGAATTTATATTTACTATCTAAGGATCGCTTGATCGAATTTTCTTTAATATTTTCAGATGCTCCTTCCAGATGAATGATTCTGGCTTCCGGCACAGAAAACACCTTGTGTCCGTTATTACGAATCCTGTATGTAAGCTCGGTTTCTTCATAATACATAAAAAAGTCTTTATCAAACCCGCCTACATCGTGAAATACCTTTTTCCTTATCATCATGTCAGCCCCTGAAATAAAACCATTTACTAACAGCGGAGAGTCTGTATAATTAAAGTTCAGATTCTTACCAAATTTCAATCTAGAAATCAAGTTCCCCAGAAAATAATCTAATTCAGCACCAAACCCAGGCATCAATTGTGAAAATGAAGTAGCAGGTAAAAGGTTAACATCATATAAGTTTCCGCCACAGATTGCTACCTCATTATTTTGCTTGAGAAAATCCAAAAGAATTTTTACAGCATTATTAATAAGCAAGGTATCTGAGTTTAGAAGAAATATGAATTGCCCTTTTGCAAAAGTTACCCCCAAATTATTGGCCCTGCCGAATCCCAGATTTTCAATACTGTCGATAAGCTTTACCTGCGAAAAATTAGTTTTAACACATTCTTTAGAACCGTCAGATGAAGCATTATCGACCACAATTATTTCAAAATCGACTTGTTCTGTCTGCGCATAAATTGACTCTATACAGGCATGTAAGAGTTGCCGTGTATTGTAATTAACAATTATTATAGAAACATCCATTTATTTATTTAGAAATTTATTTCTCACGTTAGCAATTTGTATAATCATTAGTTCATTTTTAACAATGAAATATTGAACTGCACTATATACAACCCCACATAACGGTACTGACAGGAGGCAAATAACAAGATGGTTAGATACTAAGAAGTGTCTTAAAATGTAAGTAATGGGTATAAAGGTAAGCGAAATAAGAGTCGTTTTTATGATCAGCTTATAGTTAAAAAGACGCTGAATCACAAATGAAGAAAAATATGCGAACCCACACATGACAGCTAATTCCGAAAGAACGTTTGCAACAGCAGCACCGAGGTAAGCAAAATGAGGTATTAATGCAAAATTAAGAACTAAACTGACAACAACACCGATCGCAACTGATATCGTTACCTGTCTGTCTCGTCCCGCTGGAGTTAATATCTGAATTGCCCACACGTTACTTAATCCGATGATCAGCACCACAGGGGCAAATATCTGCATGGGTAATATAGCATTTGAAAAATCCTCCCCTGAAAACATGATAATCAACTCAGGAGCCAACGCTATTAATCCGCAAGTCATTGGAATTCCCAAAAAAATGACGAAATCAAAACTATATTTCGCCAATCTTTGAACTTCTTCCATATTTTTACTCTTAAACGCCTGGGAGATTTGCGGTATTAGAACTACACCCAGCGAGGTTAAAACAGGGATAGTGATTTTGTTAATCTTCGACGCCGCCGTATAATAACCCACGTCTGTATAACCTTTCAGAAAACCAAGAATTACGGTATCCAAGAACGCATATACACTAATAGCGGCAACTGTACTGAATATATATATTAGAGGTTTAACATGCTTTTTTAACGAAATCTTCCTAATCAACCCTAAATTAAGATAACTTCTTGCTGACCATATATTCCAGATGTTATTTAAGACCATGGTTCCAATAGTGATCCATAAAAAATAAATGTCATCTGATTTTTGTTTAACGAGGATAAATAAGGCAATCAGTGCTATAGACTTAATCAGGAGTGATCTGATAGCAATAAATTTAAAGCGCTCTAATCCAGAAAAGAACCAATCGATATTACAAAATCCCAGGAGAACCATTAAGGTAGCTACCAGATAGAAATCGAAGTCTTTGTATAAAGATTTAATATTGATAACTAAAACAAGATATACACTCAAAAAAAGTACACTAGTAATAAAATTAAGCATCACCATTTCAGTAAAGAATTGCTTCAATTTTATGGAATGATGCCTTAATTTAGCCACTTCGCGTACCCCATATACCGGAATACCCAGAGCTGCAATAAGAACAAAATATTGCCCAAAACTAGTTACAAATTGAACTTTCCCGATTCCTTCTGGTCCTAATATCCTTGAGGCATAAGGGAAAGTGACAATTGGAAATATGATTGTACTAATCGTTAAAGCGAGATTGTATAAAAAATTTTTTTTAATTAAACTCAAAATATTTATATAAAACCAACAAACAACCTGTTTATTTTAATGTATCAACTACTGTTTTCCGAATCAATAAGAAAAACACTGTTAGAAAAGCGGCCAATACCATTCCTATTGCACAACCAATGAGCGGACTTATTCTTTTTATTTCTAAAGGAAGAATAGGTGCGTCAACTACCTGAATTAATGGTGTCTCCTTCAGCAGATTTAATTTTGAAAGCTCCAAATTCTTCTTTAATTCACTTAATACAGCCTTATTTGTTTCAGTGGTCACTTGCGATCGCTGCACAGGAGCAATCCTTTGAGCCTGTCTAGCACTGTTCAGATTTGGTGTCGCATCGACAATTGACGCGGCAGAGAAAATTGCTCCGTTCAACACAGCAAGTACAGAGTCTGTCTTATGCTGCAGAATAGCAATACTAGCCGACTGCTTCTTAGTTTTTGTTTGGATATAAAAGTCATTTACATTCTCAACCAGCTGTTCATTCAGCATTTTTGAAAATGCTTCATTTTTAGACTTAACCTCCACCTGAATAATATTCAGTTTTTTATCTGGTTTAGATACGTCCAGATAGTTTTTATTGATGTCTTTCACTATTGTACCTAACAGACTGTCCTGAACCCTGCTTTTACCACTTGATGATCTAAAAGAAGTATCACTCATTTTAAGAAAATGAACATCATGGATATTATTTTTTTTAGCCCATTTCTCCTTTAACTGATTAAAATCAATGTAAGCGTCAATTAACAAACCAGGCTTACCGCCAAACTTAACTTCAGTCAAAAGCGTTTTCTCGATCATAGACCTCGATTTGTATAATTCAGGAATATTATCTCCTTGAAACAAACCGCCCCCGCCGCCGCCGAGATCAATGCCAGCCATCGAGGCAAGTCCTGCGTACTGGGCAAGGCCCCCACCAGCTTTATCTGATTCCTCCAAAACGAACGTCGTAATTGCACGGTAGACTGGCTTCTGAAAGGAAAAATAGATAAATCCGGATATTCCTCCTGCAATGGCCAATAATATTATAGTTACCCATTTTGAAACAAGATAATTATACCACTCTCCGATTTTTTGCAGCAGCTCCTTTAAAGTATATTTTTCTTCGTAATTAGTGCTTGCTTCTCTATGTGACATATGCTAATTCTGACCTATTAAATTATATTATCTAAGTACACTGATAAGTACCGCAGCCACTGTAGCAAGCGCGGATGTAATACCAACCACACCAGCTACTCCTAGTTTTTCCCTGGGTGCACGTTTAGGCACAAATATCTCCGCTCCAGGCTTAACCTTTGGATAATTGTTAAAGAAAAGAAATTTATGATTCGCATCAACCGCACCGTTGGCATACTGGATGTACGCGCCTTTCTTATTTGCATTATACGTAAACCCTCCCGCACCGTTGATATAGGAAACCATACTCTTATTTGAGCTGTAAACTATATTTATCGGGCGAAGTACCTCACCGGTTACTTTCACGGTCTGTAATTGCTTAGGAACTTTAATTACATCGCCATCTTCAAGCAGAAGATCATATTTAGAAAGAGGTTTTTTCAAAATTCTAACTAAATCAATTCCGACTAAGTCGCTACCTAAGGTTTTAACTTCCTTAGCCAGTTGAGCTGTATCAACAACGGCCCCTTCGCCTTGTTGTAAACGCTTCAAATTAGCAAGCTTTTGCATTTCTTCCTCTTCTTTTTTCTTCGAAGCAGCTATCAAGGTTTTGGATTCTTTTTTCAAAATAGGATTACCATATTTATCTAACTTTACCTCCTCATCTTCCTCTGGCTTATCAGGACCGGGTCTTTTTAGCGAGGCTCCTTCGGCAAATGACAAAGCTGTTAGGCCGCCGGCACGTTTGATCAGATCAGAAATACGTTCGTCCTTACGAGTAATCGTATAAATACCAGGGTACAAGACTTCACCTTCAATCTTAACCTGCTGCTGTACCTGATACCCTTCGGAACTCCGTATTGACACGATATCGAAAGGTTGCAATACAGGGGCAGATTCCATTATTTGTAACTCTGGTGAAATGCTTACGTTAATAACTTCGGCGGTAATTGCATTAGCAGAGGTAGCATCACTATTTTTGATCCTTCTGGCAATCTCCACCCTATTCGGAGTAGCACCTTCCTTAAATCCACCCGCCATCTGTATTAACGATTCTAGCGTCATTCCTTCGGCAAAATCAAATTTCCCCGGATTTCTCACTTCACCTTTAATATCGACCTTATACTCGTCCCGCAAGTCAAATAAAGAAGATATTGTAACTTTATCTTCACGCTTAAGAACAATATCTTGTTCAGCGCCACTTAAAATTTTACTTACATCAAATGATTGCAGTGCCAATGTATTATCTGAGTTCAATCTTGATATATAACCTCTATTTAAAAATGCATCTTCTTTCAATCCATCAGCTTTCAGAATAAGTTGTTTTAAAGTCAAGCCGTTTTCCAGTTCATACTGCCCGGGACGAAATACAGCTCCGGTAATCTCAACACGATTTGCAAAACGGTCGAGAATCTGTTCTACAACATATTTATCTCCGTTCAACGGATTATATTTGCTGTAATCATCAGCAAATACATCAGTTATCCTTCTTTCTTTATTTGTGTTTTGCAGAACCTTAATTCTTGCGGTATAAGCTTTATTTGAGAAACCGCCCGCAAATCTGATTACATCTTCCAGACTTTCGGTATTCAGAACCTCAAATAAGGCAGGCCTTTTTACCTCTCCGGACATTTCAACTCTGGATTGATAAACCGGAATATTAATAATATCCTGATCTTGTAACCTAACGTTACCTTTCTGAATTCCATTCAGCAAAAAGTCATAAACGTCGATGGTGGCAATAACATTATTATTACGGACAACCTGTATCTTACGGAAAGATCCATTTTCATTCGGTCCGCCTGATGCATTTAAAGCATTGAAAACTGTAGATAAAGAGGATAAGGTATAGGATCCTGGTTTAACTACTTCTCCTAATATCGTTACTTTTATACTTCTGATATTTCCGAGGTTTATTGCAACTTGAGTTCTTCCACTTTTTAAGCCAGGGTATGTGCCACTCATTAAAGAGCGTAATTTAGAAGTTGCTTGTTCGATAGACAGACCACCAACTGAAATTAAGCCAACATACTGTAACCTGACATTACCGTCTGGGCTTACAGTCAATTTGTAATTGGCTTCGTTATCGCCAGTCAAATCAATGAGCAACTGATCATCAGGGCCAATTATATAACTTTTTGGTGTTGCCATTCTTAAATTTGGCTCAAACTTAATATTGCTGTTTGCAAATAGCTCTGCCCCAAAAATCTTTGGTATTAGGTTGCCAAAAGCATCCTTCAATTCTTTCTTTTTCTTCTGTTCTAAATCGTACTTTGTTTTTGTGGAATCTCTTGGTTCATCATCACCATATGATCTTTCAAAAGTATCATCAACTTCTGAAAATTCATTTTTTGTCTGATTTTTATTCTTTGGATCTTTATCAGAACCAGTTTGTATCTTAAGCTTTTCAACTCTCAGCCTTAATTTCTGAACTTCCTCCGGCTTCATTCCCTGAGCTGCAGCCATTTGTTCTAGCTGCACGTCAGTATACCCAACTGATTCGGCCTTTTGAATCAGCTGCTGGATCTGGGCATCAGTTAAATCGTCAACCCTTACATCAGAATAATTTGTCTGTGCATAAGCTCCAGTAGAGAAAGCTATAGCTATCACCAGAATTAAAGACGCAATAATTTTTTGAAAATTCATATAACGTAATCGTATTAAAATATTATTCGAAAGAATTCAAAGTGTTGAAACCACCCTTTTTCAGGTATTCATCTTTTCGCATCAATAGTAAATCTGCCTGCACCATATCCTCTACCAGCATAGCCAGATCATATTTAGGTTCCCAGCCTAATTGTTTTTTTGCTTTAGAAGGGTCTCCCAATAAAAGGTCAACTTCTGTCGGGCGGAAATATCTTGGATCTACGCGTACAATGGTTGTACCTAATTTAAGGTTGGCGTCATTTAGACCCAGTGCAATAACTTTGTCGGTATCAACGTCAATGATTACACCTTTTTCATGTTCATCTTTACCCGAGAACTCTACGTCAATTCCTAATTCGGCAAAGCTCATCTTAACAAATTCACGAACAGTTGTTGTTACACCAGTTGCAATTACATAATCTTCGGCCTTTTCTTGTTGTAAAATTAGCCACATCGCTTCTACATAATCTTTAGCATGGCCCCAATCGCGTTGCGCAGAAAGGTTACCTAAATAAAGACAGTTTTGCAGACCTAAAGCTATTTTAGCAGCAGCCCTGGTTATTTTACGGGTCACAAATGTTTCACCTCTTAACGGGCTTTCATGATTAAATAAAATCCCATTGGTCGCAAACATCCCGTAGGCCTCCCTATAATTAACCATAATCCAATAACCATATAATTTAGCAACGGCATATGGCGAACGTGGATAAAATGGTGTCGTCTCACTCTGCGGTACGGCTTGAACTAAGCCATAAAGCTCTGAAGTAGAGGCTTGATATATTTTTGTTTTCTTCTCCAACCCCAATATCCTTACTGCTTCCAGTAACCTCAATGTTCCGATTCCATCTGCATTAGCTGTATATTCCGGCATTTCGAAACTCACCTGCACATGGCTCATCGCAGCAAGGTTATAAATCTCGTCTGGCTGCGTTTCCTGGATAATCCGAATGAGGTTAGTAGAATCAGTCAAATCGCCAAAATGAAGTTTAAACCTCACAGCATGTTCATGCTGATCCTGGTACAGGTGATCTATACGTTCGGTATTAAATAATGAAGAACGTCTTTTCAATCCATGCACAAAATAACCCTTTTTCAAGAGAAACTCTGCCAGATAGGCCCCGTCCTGTCCCGTAACACCCGTTATCAAGGCAACTTTCATCAGCGTATATTATTAAATTAATTAAAGTCATTTCAACGTGCATAGGCGCTATTGAATAAATGACTTCGAAATGATTTCTTAACTAAGAAACAAATATAGAATTATTAATGATGCAATTTGAGTACAATTGGGCCAACGAAATGGTAACAGTCCAGCTATTATCTATCTTGATACTGAGATTCATAATATTTTTGATATTCTCCGCTAGTAATCTGGTCTACCCATTCTGCATTCTTCAAGTACCAGTCAACTGTTTTAGCCAAACCTTCTTCAAACTGCAGGCTAGGTATCCATCCTAGTTCTTCCTGTAATTTGGAACTGTCAATTGCATAACGCAAATCATGGCCGGCACGATCTGTTACATAAGTAATTAATTTCGCAGATTCTCCTTCTGGGCGGCCCAGCTTCTCATCCATTATTTTGCAAAGGAGATTGATGAGATCAATATTTTTCCACTCATTATGTCCACCAATGTTATAAGTCTGGCCAGATTCTGCTTTATGGAATATGACATCAATAGCACGCGCATGATCTTCTACCCAAAGCCAGTCACGTACGTTTTCTCCTTTACCATAAACTGGTACAGGCTTATTATTCTTTATATTATTGATTGCCAGAGGAATCAGTTTCTCCGGAAAGTGGTGCGAGCCATAATTGTTAGAACAATTTGATATGACTACATTCATACCATAAGTGTCCTGATAGGCCCTCACAAAATGATCAGAACTTGCTTTAGATGCCGAATACGGGCTGTGCGGATCGTAAGCAGTTTCTTCTGTAAACATACCAGTCTCTCCTAATGCACCATAAACCTCATCTGTAGACACATGATAAAAACGGTGAGCGCCATAATTATCTTTCCAGACTTCACGGGCAGCATTCAGCAAGTTAACCGTACCGATGACGTTCGTCATGACAAATTCCATAGGATTAGCGATAGAGCGGTCTACATGTGACTCGGCAGCCAAATGAAGAACAGCATAAGGCTGCAATTTTTTAAAAGTATCTAGTATGAACGCCGCATCGGTAATATCTCCCTTCAGGAAGGAATAATTATCTTTATGTTCAATATCTGTCAGATTTTCCAGATTCCCAGCATAAGTAAGCTTATCCAAATTTACAATCTGATACTCAGGATAATTTTTAACAAACCTCCGTACTACGTGTGATCCGATAAACCCTGCTCCGCCGGTAATAATGATAATATTATTGTTGTTCATTTTTACTTTAATAATTTTAATAAATAAGCTCCATAGCCACTTTTAACCAATGGGGTTGCAATTTCACCTAATTGCTCTTCGTTAATAAAACCCATTCGATAAGCAACTTCTTCTATTGCCCCTATTTTCAAGCCTTGTCTTTCTTCTATCACCTGCACAAATTCTCCAGCCTGCATTAAAGAAGCAAATGTTCCGGTATCGAGCCAGGCTGTCCCTCTGCTTAACATACCCACTTTTAAATTGCCCTGGGCTAAGTAGACTTTATTTACATCGGTAATTTCATATTCACCTCTTGGGCTGGGTTTAATATTCTTCGCAATTTCCACCACACTATTATCATAGAAATACAAACCAGGAACTGCGTAATCGGATTTAGGATTAACCGGCTTCTCCTCAATAGAAATAGCCCGATTATTTTCATTGAACTCCACTACACCATATCGTTCCGGATCTGAAACCCGATAGGCGAAAACGACACCGCCATTAGGGTCGGCACTCGACTGTAACAATTTAGCCATTCCATCTCCGTAAAAGATGTTATCTCCAAGTACTAAAGCAACTTTATCTGTTCCAATGAATTCCTCTCCAATAACGAAGGCTTGTGCCAGTCCATTTGGCTCATGCTGAACTGCATAACTGAATTTACAGCCCAATTTACTGCCATCGCCTAATAGTTTCTCGAAATTAGGCAGATCGTGGGGTGTTGAAATAATCAGAATCTCATTAATTCCTGCCAGCATTAATGTAGACAACGGATAATAGATC
The DNA here is from genome assembly GCF_900112985.1 of Pedobacter antarcticus. Classification (GTDB taxonomy): domain Bacteria; phylum Bacteroidota; class Bacteroidia; order Sphingobacteriales; family Sphingobacteriaceae; genus Pedobacter; species Pedobacter antarcticus. The sequence goes on along the minus strand of NZ_FONS01000005.1, from coordinate 156,817 downwards.
ATCGGTTTATCATAAACAGGCATCATTTGTTTACTCATTACCAGCGTAAGCGGATGCAATCTGGTGCCACTACCACCAGCTAAAATAATTCCTTTCATCTATTATAAGTTTTGTATACAGGTATTCAGACTATCCCTCCAATAAGGGATTTCAATATTTAAAGCCTTTTTGATTTTGGATTTATCCAGTACCGAGAAGTGCGGACGCTTAGCTTTTGTGACAAAAGCAGCAGAAGAAACCGGACTGATTTTCATATCTATTTCTGCAAATTCAAATACAGCTTTTGCAAAATCATACCAGGAAGCAACGCCTTCGTTACTGTAATGATATAATCCATATACTGGCTTTTCTAATGATATAATTTTGATTATAACTTTTGCGAGGTCTATTGCATAAGTCGGCGTACCAACCTGATCGTAAATTACATTGAGCTGATCTCTGTTTTTAGAAAGATTCAACATGGTTTTAACGAAATTATTGGCTTTTTCGGAATATAACCAACTTGTTCTGATGGTATAATATTTTTCCAGTATCCCTTGAATCTCTTGTTCGCCTTTTAATTTAGAAAGACCATAAACATTAACTGGATTTACTGGAAGTTCTTCGGTTAGGGGAATACTATAATCGCCGTTGAACACAAAATCGGTAGAAATATGGATTAGTGTCGTATCATATAACCTGCATTGTTCAGCTAAATTCTTCACAGCATACTGATTTATTGCAAACGCCTGTTCCTGTTCATCTTCGGCAAGATCAACTGCAGTGTAAGCAGCACAATTAATGCAAAAAACAGGGGAGTAAGTCTTGAAAATGGCAGCCGTTTGATCCTTATCTGTGTAGTTCAAGTCTTTACTGGACAGGAAAACAAAATTATAATCCCATTTTTTCGACCGGGTAGTTTCCTGCAAACACTGCCCCAGCTGGCCCGTACCACCAACCACTATGATATTCATGCTCATTAATTAAAATTAAAACGTAATTCCCTGCAAAAATATCAAATTAACAGAGTAAGACGCTATGTTTTAACTAAAACCCTATTTTTTTTGTGAAAAAAATAATATTCAGGGTAGTATAAAATAATATCTGACAAATTTAGTCGTTATTTTTTACCTAAAATGAAACTGGACACCTACTGCGACCGGATTCAATAAGAACTCTCCTTTTTTAAACTTATGCGAATTCGTTGGCTGGTCTGCGCCGTCAGCAGTTGAACGCTCTTTTCCGAAAGCATAGAAGAATTCCATATTACTTTCCGCAAAGATGGATAGCTCTTTTATCGGACTAATCTTAATTCCGAGTACCGGCGTAACGGTGATTCCACGTTTTCTGAAATCTACTGCAGAAGGAACTCTTTCTGCCTGGAATCCTCTGCCATTAAATTCAGTTGAACGGTATCCTAAATCAAAGGCGAAATAAGGCTGGATACCTGTATAAGAAAAGTTTTTTTCGAAACCAGCCTTAAAAGCATAATCTTTCACTTTACCACTGGTTAGATCGCAGCCGGTACAGTTATTATCAAACTGCAGGGATTTATTGATATAATTACCGTTAAGCCTGTAACTGAAGAGCCCGTCATTAAATTTAATGATATAACTATTGAATTTGGTATTGATAAACTGATGATCTTTCACCTGATTGAAAAGTTGAGGAAGCTCGATATAGTTATAGCCCCGGACACCAAGACTAATTTTAGCGTCGCCATCTTTCTGTGCAAATGCAAATGTAGAGCAGCACATAAGTGCTATCAGTAGTAATTTTTTGATCATATAACAGGTTAGTAAGGTTTATTAGTCCAAAATGAGTTCAAATTCTATGCCCTTAATTGTTTAACCGAGATATCCCTGAACGGGAATATCCAGTTCTTCCAGATCTTCAATAGCCTCAGGACAGCGTTCTATATAAATCCGGAAATCTGCTCTGTCCCGGTAAGCTTCCTCTCCGGGATAATTCGGTACGTGCTGCCATTGCGAAGCGGTTTCTGCAAACAAACTCAATAAGGCTGCCTTACGGGATGGTTTCTCGCTCTTGAGGAAATCAGCATAATTACTGATCATGATCGCGAAGTTATTATCCTCTAGCCAGCTCATATCATTTAATATTTCCTCCAGGGAATCCAGGTTGTCACTAAAATAATCTGGAAAGCTGAATTTTTCCGCTAACAAAACTACAAATGTCTTCAGGTCCCTGCATTTTTCACCGTCGGCGACAGCCATATTATGCAGGGGCTTAATTAGTGATGCAGAATCATATATATAAAAACCATTCTTCATATCTCTCAAAATTTTATAAAATGCCTGTAGTGATCTGCAGTGTAATATCTTGATCCCCGGGCAGATAAGATCAATCGTTCCGGCCCCCTGTTCTTCCCCCTAATTTTCGGATTTACATCGTATTCTTTATAAGAATCCTGTACAGGTAGCAATCTTTCTCTGTTTTGAAATCTTCGTCCGCCAACATATCCGTCCATTGGCCGCCCGTTACGTTCGATATATCCGGCGATACGATATACTTTCTGCGGGACTTTTGATACTTGCTGTGTCTGTGCATTCAGATTCCCCTGAAAGGGGGTAAAAGAAATAAAACATAACAGGAAAAAGCCAATCCATTTATAATACCTAAGCGCTTTCATATGAGTTGAATTCTTCTGTTATCCAAAAATAACATTTAATACAGCTTTTCAAAATTTAGGTAATTAAATCGGTATGTTACTTTATAAAAATGCTGATTAAGTTAAGTTATAGTCTCCTGAGAGTGTTGTTAGAGCATTATTCTACCGTTGTCCTACTAAAACCCGGTCCAATCCTGGACTTAACCCGAGGTTGACCCGAGGTCGACCCGAACAACAGCATATTAATAATATAAATAATATATAGCTTATTAAGCTATTTAATAACTCAAAATACACTGAACGTGTCATTTTATTAAAAAATAATAATCGTTAATCAATAAATAATATCTACTTTGGGTTTAATCAATAGAGTATTTATTAAATGATCAAGAGAAATGCTATTTAAAAAACGCATCAAGAGAAGTACAAAGGACCCGAATCGAACTATTGAGTATTGCCTAAACAATAAAGGCGTCAAACGAAGAGCAGGCGAAAGGACAGCTCCAATTACCGACCAGGAGAAATCCGGTCAGCGAGCTATCGTTATAGTTAGCACTTTTATGTCTCATCTAAAATTTTTTATCCGAAAGGGATTTGAGCTAGAAGCTAGAAAAAATGGCCAGGTGCCACATAATATAGCAAAGGCCCAAAATCATTCTTTAATAATAAGCGGCAAATATCCAACCCTAACTATAGATTATTCAAAAGCATTATTGACCGTCGGCCAAATGCGAATGGCTCCAAATATGCACGCCGAATTACACATAGCTGGAATTTTGTTTAAATGGGATTATGACGCCAATATCCCTGGATGCAAACCTGATGATCAAGTAATGCTGGTGGCCTATTTCCCAGAGAAAGGCTATGGCATTGAATTGTTAAACGGAGAAAAACGTCACAAAGGTGAGCACTTACTAGAATTACCCGCATCTGTTAATCTTACAGAAGTACATACTTATATGTCTTTCATATCTGCGGATCATGGCTCCATTTCAAACAGCACTTATTTAGGCCAGTTCGATTGGCAAACTCCTTTAACCCCCTAACCAGATTACCACTAAAAACCCTAAACATGACTATAAAAGCAATTATTATGAAAATTAATAGGTTCACAGACCTGATCTATTATCTGATCGAACTGGCCGAACAGCAGATTATTAACCAGAATCTACAACCTGCATATGACCCTACAGATGAATTGCTGAGCCAGAAAGAAGCTGCACACCTGCTCCGTAAAGACCCGAGAACTATCCGCAGGTATGTAAGAGCAGGACTGGTCCGTCAGGTGATAATTGCCAATATGCCCTACTACAGCAAACACGAAATATACAAGCTGAAGTCTGTACCGGCAGAATTTTAAGATTTTACCAAGACCTGGCCAATTCAGTGTCAGGTCTTTAAATTTAAAATGAAGTTTTGCATGATACCAGCATCATGATAATCTAATAATGAATAATTTATGTTTTAATATATCATGGGATTTTATTGAAAAAAAAATTAAAAAAAAGCGTTATTTGGCTTTATTTTTGCTTTTTCGTAAACAACGTCTTTCCCCAATTAAATATTAGGATATTATGCTACTTGTTAAAGTCGCCGTCCGAATTTGATTTATCCGAAGAAGTTTTTAACGAAAATTTATGCAAAAGGATTAATGAATACGGATACGCTCAGCAAATATCTTAAAACGGACTTCCTATATGACCAACTGCCGGGTGGATTCATTTCGTACCTCCCTGATGGCAGTATTTTACGCGTAAATGAGACCTTCTGCAAATGGATGAATATTAGCAACGAGGACATTTGTAAATTAAACTTCAGGTCTATTCTTAACCAAGCTTCGGAACGTTATTATGATCGGGTAATCAATCCTATCCTTAATATAAATTGTGCGGCCAATGAAGTCAGTCTTACTTTTGATTCTCCAAATGGAGAAGTTGATGCTTTGTTTAATGCAGTGAGTTATAAAGATGAGTCGGGCGGCCTGATTTTAATCAATGCTAGCATAACAAAAATAACATACAGAGAAAATCATGAATTACTGTCCAATAGGCTACCAAACCAGATCTGGACGATTTCTGCTGATGGTGAGTGTATTTTTGTTAATGAAAAAGTGAAAGATTATTTTGGTGAACAGCCAATGAGCTTCTATACTGAATTTGGTGGTGTAGCGGAGGCAGACCGGGCCAAATGTCACGAAGCATGGAAATCTTCTCTGGAGAAAGGGAAAATTTTTGAAAGGGAAATCAGGCTGAAGGGCATAAGTGAAAAAGAAGAATGGTTTTTTGTTTCTATAATCCCGTATTTTAATAAAGAGGGGAAAATAGAATCGTGGTTTGGTTCATGTACAAATATCCACAAGCAGAAAATGCTCCAGATTGCCAACTATTCCTCTCTCAGTCTCAGCCTCACAAGCGCTCATAAAACACTGGCTGAAAACAGGCAGCTGTTCACTAATTTGGCCTACAGTCATTCTCACATGATACGGAAGCCACTCGCAAACATAATAGGCTTAACGCAACTATTGGAATACGAAGAACTAACGGAAGAAAGCCGCGATTTATTCAAAATGCTGCAAACTAGTGTTCAGGAACTAGACGAAATGATAAAAATTGCTTCCAACACAATGATTACGCCTACATACTAATTTTCCTATCTATCGCGTTTGCCTTGTTGTGCAGTTATTTTGCGGCAGGTGTATTTAGATCCTATTTACCTAACTTCACAAATTCTGGAACGTCATAATCGTACATTATTTGTTTATACATGAAAAAGAAGATATTTCGGCGCTATAAGTATATGAGTAGCGCTTTAAGCGACACCTCTCTTCTTAGTGCTCAGTTACGATTATTTACCCTGATGCTCTGCGCCAACATTATCAAGGGAGGCTTATATCTTTATGATGCTGTAATTAACCATGCTAACAATGGCAGTGGCCGTGCGATACGCCTAATGGTTTCATCGGCATTGATCATTCTTCTCCTGCGAAAGTTCCCCCGAATTGTACCCTGGGGAATACATTATGCAGTGATTGCTACCATCGCTCACGTCTACTATCGCGTATTTACGCCATCTGTCGGACCGGACATCGTTGCGATGCAAGCTATTTTTATGGTTATCCTTTCTTCATTTTTTGGACTAGGTAAAAAATGGGGTACCTTTTACACATTAATATCTGCTGCCTCGGTGATCCTTGTTCACTATATTCCTTCAAAATTCGCCGGGCTACAGCCGTTACCGCAAAATTTAAGTGATCTCTATATTTCGGTTAACTGGTTGGTGATCCTGCTTTCATGTTTTTATTTCTACGGGGTTCTTTATGAAAATATGAGGGCAAGCAAACTCTTGAATGTACAACTTGCAGAGGCGGCCGACGCCAAAAGCAACTTCTTATCGACAATGTCTCACGAACTGCGGACTCCTTTAAATTCGGTGATTGGTATAGCCGGCCTTTTAAAAAGTGACTATACTAATGTCCAGCAAAGAGAGCAGCTTGACGTACTTAAATTTTCTGCGGAAAGCCTTTTAACACTGATCAATAATATCCTCGATATTAATAAAATGCAATCGGGAAAACTGGAACTAGAGTCCACTTCTTTTTCATTGGAGTTACTTTTGAATGGTATTGCTAAAGGGATGGAGTTCAATGCACAGGAGAAAGGATTGAAATTTAACTTGTCTGTGAATAACCAGATTAAAGGTAAAAACTTCATAAGTGACCCCACACGCCTTAGTCAGGTCCTTTACAACCTGATTGGTAATGCTGTAAAGTTTACAGAGCATGGTGAAGTTACCTTAAGTACCGAAGTCGAGCAAAGTGACGCTTCGTATATAACAGTTAGATTTAATGTGACTGATACAGGGATTGGAATTTCTGACGATCAGTTAAAGCTTGTATTCGAACCTTTTCAACAAGCTACAGCGAGCACTACCCGCAAGTTTGGCGGGACAGGATTAGGACTGGCTATAGTTAAGCAGTTAGTGGAGATGTTTGGAAGTCAGATATGGGCAGAGAGCCAGTTGGGTAAAGGAACGAAATTTCATTTCAGTATCCGGTTACAGCTGGACAAGCAAAAATTGCCTGATACGCAAGGCTCTGCTCCCGAGGTTGCTGAAATATCTCTGAGTAGCCTGCGCATCTTGTTAGCAGAGGACAACATGATGAATATTTACTTTATGAAACAGCTGTTCAAACGCTGGAATATTTCTGCCGACATTGCAGAAAACGGAGCTGAAGTACTTGACTTGCTGGCGACCAACGATTATGATGTGGTATTGATGGATATGCATATGCCTGTAATGGATGGTGTACAGGCAACCCAGGAGATCAGAAAATTAACAAATCCGTTAAAAGCCACTGTTTATATTATTGCTTTAACAGCTTCAGTTTCCGATCAAGTGCAAAAGCGCGTAATAAGTGCCGGAATGAATGATTATCTGCAAAAGCCTTTTCAGCTAGAGGAACTTAGGATTAAGCTTGAACAGAGATTAGTTACGCCCGAGATCACCTGATGCGGTCAGGTGCCCCAGCTGCCCCCACTAACGGCGTAGTTTTACTCATCTTGAACATTAAAAATGGATTAGTGGAATTGCCCGCGACTTTTTTGCTGGTGACTGATCCAGTATCTCTGAAACAGATCTTAAATTTGATCAATAAACCTTTCATAAACTACCGTTAGAGCTAATTTTTGCCAGCCAGAACTTGTATACAAAGATTTGGAGGTCCTTACTTTTATATTCTGATTGGGTAAAATCTCTACCGAATCCGGCAATGGGAAGGATGAATCTATATTTTCCCTGGTCAATATTAGCTTTGATTGTTCTGGATTTATAGTAAAAGAAGACACTGTAGCCTGATTTACATAGTTGACGATAATACTGGGATCGTAAACGCTTGGCATTTTACCATCTACACTATCGAAATATTGATTCTGCCAAAACTGTGAGAAAACATACGATTTTACGTTATCACGGATAATTAATTCAAGATAAGAATCTTTTAATGTTGTTATCTCTTTTAACAGCTCAGTATTTGCAACGCCGTCAAAGTTAACATCCACCTGTTTGTCTACAGTTGCACTCACAATTGCATATTTGCCATTATACTTCTGTTTTAACTCATTTATTGAATGATCTTTTTTACATCCGAAAGCTAAAAATGTAGTTAAGAATAGCAAATTAAACCAAGAGCGATAATTATTGATCCGTTTCATAGGAATAAACTAATTTTAATTAAAATGTAATTATAATTAATCTAAATCTAACACTAATTTTAATTATAGATACTTTCCCATTCTAGCTAATTCTGCTAGCCTCATCTTTAAAAGATCATCAACCTCCAGAGCTTATCCTAATTCTGTATTAACTCATCAGATACGAGTTCATAATTTCAATACAAAATTGATTCTTTCGCCTATCTCACGGACAAAGCTGGACACCACCAGACAAACAAGGACACAACAGTCTGATTTATAGGATATTAAAATACACTGACATACATTCGTTTAACGAGTCGGAAGCTACCGGTAGCCAAACAGGCTTGAATTATTATTCATCATTAAACATTTAAAATTATGTCAAAAATTAAACCAGGTCAGATAGGTGACTTCAGTGGTAAAATCGGTCAGGTTGTGATCGCAAAATGGAGAAAATTAACAGTCGGCCGCAGTGCTCCAAAAAAATCGGGAAAGAGTCCTACAGAGCCGCAGGCCAGGCAACGTTCTAAATTCGGTCTGATGACTGCGTTTCTCGGGAAATTTGCAGAAGCTATAAATCTTGGCTTTCCGGCCTTAACCGGAAACCTGTCTGCGAGAAATGTCGCTACAAGCCTGAACATTAGAAATGCGATCGGCGGAATTGCCCCGGCCTATGTGATTGATTTCGCAAAGGTTCTATTGGGAAATGGTAAACTCAATGGTGTATTTAACCCGCTCGCAGAAAGTGTTCCTGCAGAGGCTGCTTTAAAAGTAGACTGGTCTATCAACGAGATTGATGCCCGGGGAACGAAGCCGGAAGATACCATCTGCATGATGGTCTACAATCCTGAAGATGGATCTTCATTGACTCATCAGTCTGTAGCCAAAAGGGAAGATCTGACGGCTACGCTTCGCCTTCCTTATTCCTATACAGGTCATGAGGTTCATGCATGGCTCATGCTCGTAGCCGAAGATGGTAAGTCTGCTTCGAGAAGTACTTACCTGGGTAAACATCTGATTATAGATTAAAATCCCAAACCCCGGCCGGATCGCCTGGCCGGGGTTCTTTAATGTTTATTTCACATTTCTCTTAAAGAAGATTCACATGTCTATATTATTTAATAAGAATCCCATAATTCTTCCGCTAAGTCTCAAAAAACAGGGCTTTTCTCTTAAACTCCAGCAATCTATTCACCCGGTAATCAGGTTGCTGCTTCTGCTGTTAACCATCTGGATCTTCGCACCGGAATGGCTGCACCGGCTGGATGAAACAGCTGCGTCTGTAGACCAGTCTGTATGGCTGCTGATTATTCTCAGCCTGATTACTTTCTTGCTAATACTACTTATCTGCTGGTGGCTAATGCAATATCTCTGGAGCAGCAAAACTATGCCAACTCCGCATCAACTGGCTTTACATTTTAAAACCCTCACATTATGGCAACAAATCAGCTTCTATTGGGCCTGTTTTGCTTTACTCTTGCTAACAGCATCAATATGCCTGGTGGCAATTTGTTAAAGGAACGGGCAGAAATTTACACTGCTGATGCGGCCACCGAGGATAACTGCAGGGCCGCAATCCTTAAAATCGCCCGCGCAGAACTCGGCGTCAGAGAGCTGACAGGCAAAAATGACGGCCCAAGAGTAGAGGAATATCTAGCGGTAGCGGGGCTAAAAAAGGGACAACCCTGGTGCGCTGCTTTCATAAGCTGGATATTCCGTCAGGAAGGTTTTCATGAGCCGATAACCGGATGGTCGCCTTCACTGTTTCCGGCCTCTCGTTTAACGTCTAAGTTAAAAGCGGCACAGGTATTTGGCATCTATATTCCGCAGAAAAAACGGATTGCACATGCTGGTATAATTGAAAGAATTCAAGGTGACTGGTACCTGAGTATTGAGGGGAATACGAACCTGTACGGGTCTATTGAAGGTGACGGAGTTTACCGAAGAAAGCGCCATACAAAAACTAGTTATCGTACAGCAGATTGGGTAAAAATGGTAAAAACAGGATGGTAAATAACAGTTTTTTTAAAACAATCATAACTCACTGTACAACAGATAATCAAGCTCTATATATAAGGGTAGTTGAGAATAAAAATACACACCCATATGAATGTTAGATTTTCAGAAATTAATTATTAATAATATATTGACGTCACTAAAACGTTTTAACACGAATTTCCAAATATAAATACTTATGAACCAACTACGTCCGATGCATACGTTTTTGAGTGGCACTAAATCGTTTTTCTGCGATAATTTCTGTGGCGATAAACGCATTCTTAAAAGTCAATTGACGCTTCTACTTCTTAAACAAAAAAATTAATTTATGAAACAAAAATTTACCAGATTAATGAAGCCTGGACTGCCGCTTTACAGTGGAATAGCCTTGCTTTCTTTGGGTTTATGCGCCCCGGAAATCCGGGCGGCAAATTTGCCGGCTGAACTCAACCCTACTACAGGCATCATGCCTTATCGCCAGGAACTGACCATCCAGGGAACAGTAAAAGACGAGACAGGTTTAGGCCTGCCGGGTGTAAGTATTAAGGTAAAAGGTACCCAAACCGTGGTCTCTACTGATGCCAATGGTAAGTATAGCATTAAAGTTCCGACTTCAGCTGCGATTTTAGTATTTAACTTTATCGGATATGAAGCTCAGGAAGCACCTGTAGGCACTAAAACAACTATAGATGTACAGTTAAAACCAAGCAGTACAACTTTAGAGAACGTAGAAATTGTGAGTGTTGGTTACGGAACACTTTCGAGTAAAGAAGTGACTTCTGCAGTTACCCACGTTAGTGCAGAGAAATTCAATCAGAGTGGTTCACGTAATCCTTTGGATCTGATCCAGGGTAAAGTTGCAGGTTTACAATTAACCAGAACTGGTGGATCTAACCCGAATTCGGGTGTTGCTACTCAATTAAGGGGTGCAGTATCTGTACAGGGTGCAGCAGCACCACTTTATGTAATTGATGGTATTCCGGGTGGTAATCCAGATTTACTTCAACAAGATGATATCGAATCGATCGACGTTTTAAAAGATGGTTCTGGTGCTGCTATCTATGGTACTAGTGCAAATGCCGGTGTAATTTTGATTACTACCAAAAAAGGCAAGCCAGGACCTCCTGTATTTAATTACAGCAGCTATTTCCGTAAAGAGTATATAAGAGACAGGCAGAAATTTCTTACTGCAGATGAATATCGTGAGAAAATTGCTTCGGGAGAATTGAAACAGCAGGATTTTGGCAGCAGCACAGATTTTTATGATGACATGATTAATCATAGCAATCTATCTATGAACCATAATCTTTCATTATCGGGAGGTACCGAAAAGAGCAGTTACCGTGCCAGTGTAAATTACAGGAATCTGGAAGGTATTGCTAAAGAGAATGGTCGTGAAGAATATACTCTGCGTTTAAATGTTAATCAAAAAGGTCTGAATGACCGCCTGAACGTGCAGTTAAACTTGGCTACAAATATAAACAAAGCCAATATGCTGGGTGGAAACGATGAATTGAATACGACACCGATATGGGAAAGTGAAATGGCCAAAAACCCAACTTTATCCAATTACAATCCAGACGGTACTTATCGTTTTGATCTAACCAGCACGAATTATTTTGCACGCCTGAAACAGGAAACTCAGTATCGCAAACAACAAACCAGCTCAGCAGATGGAAAGATAGACATGGAGATCATTGATGGTTTAAAAGCTTCGGTTTTTGGATCCGTTACCCGCAATAACTTCAACGATGGAGGTTACCGTTTAAAAGCTGGCGAAGACTCTATGGAAAACTCAGATTTCCCAGGTGGTGGATTTGCGATGAGGGGAATGGAGCTGGAGCAGAAGTATGCTTTAGAACCTACTATACAATATCAGAAAACTTTTGCCGAAAGACATAGCGTAACGGCTATTGGTGGTTACAGTTACCGCTATAATATAAGGGAGACTTCCTTGATGGAAAACCGTGGATTTATCAATGATAATTTCCATGAAGACCGCATGCAGGAAGGTGCCGCATTAGGCTTAGGTCTGGCAAAAATGGAAAGTGGAAAACAGGATGACACTTTAACAGCCTTCTTTGGTAGAATAAACTACGCATTAGATAATAAATACCTCCTGCAAGTAATCATGCGCCGTGAGGGTTCATCTAAATTTGGAGTGAACAACAGATGGGGTAATTTTCCTGCGGTTTCCGTAGGATGGAATGTCTCTGAGGAAAACTTCATGAAAGATATCAAGTTCATTAATTACCTGAAATTAAGAGGTGGTTATGGTGTGACTGGTAACACGCCCAATGATAATAACGTATCCAGGGTAACTATGGGGCCGGGTAACAAGTACCTTTTCCCTGATGGTAACTGGTACCAGACTTACGGACCAGATGCTAACCCCAACCCGAACTTGAAGTGGGAAACTAAAAGAGAGCTGAATATTGGTTTAGACTTCAAATTAGCAGACAACCGTTTATCGGGTTCCATAGATGTGTTTAAACGAACAACCAAAGATCTGTTAGATCGTTATACATCTCCGCAGCCACCTTATGTGCAAGACAAAATCTTTGCAAATGTGGGTACAATCTCTTCCAAAGGTATAGAGCTGGCTATTAGTTATGCTGCGATTAAAAATGACAACTTTTCATGGAGCATGGACGCTACTGCCAGTACAATCAAGAACGTTCTGGATTCCTATTCCAACGATCAATTCAAAGTACCATACCAACCATTCGGTGATATCGAAGGGGCTGGTGACCTGGGTAAGGCTATAACAACCTACGAAGGCGGTGAGGTCGGAATTTTCTACGGTAAACGTTTTGCAGGCTTTACACCTGAAGGGAAATGGTTATTCTATAACCGCAATGGCGAAGCTGTAACGAACGACAAGATTAATGTTTCTTATGATGAAGGTCTAACTGACTTAGCTCCGCTTGGCAGAGCAACACCTAAATACTATATGTCCTGGACCAATAATTTCAGATATAAAGATTTTGACCTGCGAATTTTCTTACGCGGTAAATTTGACTACAAAATCCTGAACACGACGGCCCTTACTTACGGTAACAAAACCTGGAGCGGAAATGTCTTAAAAGAAACATTCGGTAAATACGCTGATATCAATGATACTTATATGTATTCTGATTACTACCTGGAAAGTGGTTCCCATGTAAAAATTGATGAAGTAACTCTTGGCTATAATATCAAGTCTAAATCTAACTGGTTCCGTAATGCCAGAGTTTATATCACCGGACAAAATCTGGCGACCATTACCGGTTATTCTGGAAATGATCCCGATTTCGTTCAGGATACTGGCCTTGGCCCTGGTATCGATCTTAGAAATAGGTATCCAAATTCCCGCTCTTTCCTGGTTGGTCTTAATGTTGGATTTTAATTAAAGAAATAATGATAAACAAAGCTATATTATATACTGGTCTGATTGCCGTAGTAAGTCTTGCTAATGGCTGTACGAAATTAGATGAAAATGCGTACGATCAGATCATTGCAGATGATTTTTATAATAATAAAACTGAGGTTCTTTCTGCGGTATTGCGTCCTTATACGCATGCTGCAGCCTGGGTTTCACCTTCCGGTCAGGATAATTATTGGCGTGCATCAGAGCTTTCTGCAGATCAGTTAGCCTGGCCAACCAAAGGCCGTCACGGTGAAGACGGCGGTAAGTGGAAAAGATTACATTACCATACCTGGACCGTAGATGAAGCAGGTCTGAATAATTCCTGGGTACTCATGTTCTGGGGAATGGGTCTTTGTAACGACCCGATCGGTAATCTCGAAAAAAGAGAACCTGCCGCAATGGGAATTACTCCAACCGAGAAGCAGGAATATCTGGCAGAGTTGAAGTTATTAAGGGCATTCCATTATTTAAAACTAATGGATATGTTCGGTAATATTCCTGTAGTTACCCAAGTAGGTATTCCTATTAAACCAGAAACCCTTTCACGTAAAGAAGTCTTTGAGTTTGTAGAGAAGGAAATTAAAGACAATATCAATCTGGCCCCTAAGCTTTCTAGAAACATGATGGGCAGAATGACGCAGGCTGGTGCTTATGCCATGCTCGTTGAATTATATCTGAATGCAGAAGTCTACACTGGCGAAGCACGTTGGGATGATTGTATTGCCGCAGCAAATCAGCTGATTAGTGGTGCGGCTGGCGGCCAAAACGGTCCGGTTGCATTGGATGCTAATATCACTGATCAATTCAAAACCACCAATGACCTGTCTAAGGAAGTGTTATTTTCATTGGTGTATGATTACCAGATTGCACAGACACAGGTTCCATTTCCTGGCGAATTCTTTCACTTCCTGCAAAGAGAAATCTATGGTGGCGGTAGAAATGGGAATAATGGCGTCGTCCTGATTCCAGGTGTATTCACTACTTACGATGCGGCTGATGCCCGTAAAACAGGTTGGTTCCTCGAAGGCCCAATGGTGAAATTTTCTAATGGTCAACCTGTACTGGGTTCTGAAGAATATAATAAAGAGCCATTAGTTTTCGTAGATAATATCCGTAGAAACAAAACCAACTCAACTGTTTCTAACATGAGTGAAGGTGAAGAGAATTCTGGTGTCCGCTTTAATAAATATAAATTAGGGAATCAGGAAGTAGGTCCGACAGCGTCTGCTGCTGACCCTAAATACAACAGTAATGACTGGAATGTTTATCGTTTAAGCTGGGTGTACCTTTCTAAAGCAGAAGCAATCATGCGAAAAAGTGGTGGTAGCGCAACTTCAGAAGCTGTAGAATTAGTTAATGCAACTAAAAAACGTGCATTCACTGCCGAAGAGTGGCCGAAGAAAGCATATACTACTGGTACATTAACTATGGATGAGTTATTAGCAGAGCGTGGACGTGAATTGATCTTCGAAGGTTTCAGAAGAAATGACCTGATCCGTTTCGGTAAATTTACGACAGCATCATGGTGGGATCATAACCCATCTGCTACAAATCGGAACTTATTCCCGATTCCGCAGCGACAACGTGATCTGAACGAGAATATCACACAAAACCCGGGCTACTAAGTACCCGTTTATATATTAAATTTAGCTGAAGGGCTTCCGGAAAACCGGAAGCCCTTTTTGCTGCTTACTTAACCCCCCAATTATCGGCAAGCATCTTGATGAAGAAGCCTCCCACGACACTTCTGGCGCGGAAATTCATGACTTCTCCATTAGTAGTCTCATACCAGTCACTAAGTGGTACACGGCTTTCGCTTTCGGTGGCGAACCGGTAAACCGGGTTAACCAGCTTTTCAAAATTTTTCCGGTCATCTGTCAGTGTAGCTGTCCAGACGATCCAGTCTGATTTTGTATAGGTCTTGCGGCTGTCGAGCGGGATCCCGAATTTATTACCCTTCTTCAGATACCAGGCCACTTCTTTTTTGTATACTTCCTTCGGGAAAAGATTTAACCCCAATAATTTATCCCATACCAGATTATACTTCTGGCTCCAGGTATTCTTATCATCAAATACCAGGGCATAATGATCTCCTGCATCTGCTTGTTTAACCCATTTATCTGCCATTTCCTGCGCCGCCTGACGGTATTTGGCCGCTTCTGCTGTCTTACCTAATTTTTCGGCAAGCTGTGCATAACCGCCGATAGCAACGATAGCTTTTATTGAAAGGTTGGTATTGTGTGCAAGGTGACCGGCGAAATCGTCTGTGCAAAGCTGGTTATCGGGGTCAAAGCCTTCTTTAACGAGATAGTCCGTCCAGGTCGTTAAGATTTTCCAATGTTTTTCTGCATAAGCAGCATTGCCTTCTGCTTTGGCAATCGCTGCAGTTAAAATGAGCATATTACCGGCTTCTTCTACAGGCATATCTTCCCCGTAAGTCTGGCCATTCGCAAGTGGATAAGTACCCAGATCATGTGCAGGGTATGGTTTTGCCCATTTACCGCTTTCACTATAGTAGAAAATACCGTTCATCATTCCTTTTAGCAGATCGGGGTTATATAACAGGTATTGCGGTGCAGAGGGATAAGTAATGTCCACCGTATTAATGGATCCATTGCTAAAATTCTCTTTCGACATAAACAACAATTCTCCCTGAGGGGAACGAACTAAACGGTGCGCAGCAATGCTTTGTCTGTATGCGAGTTTACAGATCGCGGCATATTTCTCTCCGCCTGCTTTCACAGCTTTGGCATAAAGCTCCTTGTCGAAAGCGACGCTTTGCGCGCGTACCTTTTCATACTGGTTTTCCGCAAGCTGCAGCTGCGTGATGAAAGTCTGTGCCTGCTTTTTCTTCCAGAGCGGCTTAAGGTTCTGCTTGAAATACTGAATTGGGTTGATATCATCATAACCGAGCATGATGTGTTTTTCGACCGGAGCAACAGCTACCAGGCCAAAATTGATATTGGTATTTAGGTTAACCGATTTTTTGTTCAGCAATTTCAGCTGACCGGCCGGCAAACTGTTCAAGGTCTGTACAGCCTTATACTTTTCCGGAACGGCTACATACAGGTAACCCCAGTCTATCCTGACATTGTCCCCGGACTTTTGCAGCATGGGCTGTGCTACTGTACCGGTTTTCAGATAAGAGATGCCAGTTGCTTTACCTTTCCAGGCAGACACGGCCTGATCGGGCGTATTCACGGCCAGGTCTGATGAAGCTGTAAATACGACATTGACCTGATGCTTTCTGCCATCGGTAGCACGTACCATATAATTGATATAACTTACCGGCCGTTCGGTTAATTCCAGGCTGTTCAGTAATAAAGGTGAGAGAAAAGTGACTTCGAGGTTAACCCCACCACAGGTAAAGTTATAAATGGTCCTGGTAGCTTCTACTTTGACTGATGTCTGTCTTGCGATTAATTCGCCGCTTTTCTGTGGTATACTGGTTACGAGTGCTGCGTCTATATGTCTGCCGCCAGCAGTATTTTTCACGTGCATGGACAGTAAGTTCTTTCCTTTTTTCAATACAGACTTTTTCAGGGGGACATAGATATAATCATCTTCCCACCCATCTTTCTTAAAGATCTGCTCGCCATTCAGGTAGACAATTATATTATCGTCATGACTGATTTTCAGAAACAGATCCTGCTCTGGAACATCGGCAATTTCGATAGTCTTACGCAGATAGATTTCGTCCATATCCCAGCTGGTTTTAGCTTTGACAGGGTCATCTCCAAAGGGGGCTATGCCTGCATTCCAATCCTGATCATCAAAATCATTTGTATACCAGCCGGACTCCTGATGCTCAAAGGTATAACGGAAAGCAGCGTCTGGGGTCTTATCCAGATTCAGCAGCGGCTCATATTGTAAGGTTTGTTTACCCAGGAAGCGGTAGGATTTATTATCGACTTTTAAAATACCGGACAATGCCTGCTCTTTCCCCGTCCAGTGTTTGGTTACCGAAGCGTTCAGCTGATCGGTAAAAGACCAGATACTAAAATTGGAATGGTGGGTAATCAGCGGATAAGCTGGTGCGCGGTCGGTCTGCTGAGCTGAAAGCCTGCCGCTCAGAATGAGGCAGGTTAGTAAAAGGAATAGCTTTCTCATGAAGTATCTGTAATTTAATTTTTATATGATTTACGGTTTTGTACTTAGCGAAAATGGCCGGTCTGCGAGTTTTGTACCTCGCTGTTTCTCAGGCGAAGCGGACATTTCCAAACGGAGCAAACCACCATTGGTAATATCGCTATGTTTAACGTAGTTAGCTGCATAAGGTTTGCCATTCAGCGTCGCAGATTTGATATATACATGTTCTGCATCATTCCCATCTGCCTGAATAACAAACTGTTTACCGTTCTCTAAGTTAATAGTAATCTTTTTAAATGCCGGACTGCCTAAAACATACTGATCTGTTCCGGGCGTGACGCTGTAAAAGCCCAATGCACTCAATACGTACCAGGATGAGGTCTGGCCCTGATCTTCATCTCCGGGATAACCGTTCTCAGTGGCATTATAAAGTTTGGACATGATATTCCTGACCTGATACTGTGTTTTCCAGGGCTGACCGGAGTAAGTGTATAAATAAGGCATATGCTGAATGGGCTGGTTACCGTGTGCATACTGCCCCATATCTGCCATAACCATTTCGGTCATCTCATGAATCATACCGCCGTAACTGCCCACATTAACTGTATTTGGTGCAGTAAATACGGAATCCATACGGGTATTAAAGGCATCATCTCCGCCCATCAGGTCGATAAGGCCCTGAACGTCATGGAATACAGACCACTGCCAGTGCCAGGCATTGCCTTCGGTAAAAGGCCCACCCCATTCATAGGGGTCAAATGAGGCATTCCATTTCCCCTGACGATCTCGCCCACGCATAAATTTGGTTTGAGGATCCATTACATTTTTATAGTTATAGACTGTTTTTTTGAAGATATCCGAGTAAAATGTCTGACCGGTCATCTCAGCAAGCTGAAAACCGCAGAAATCGTCATAACTGTATTCGAGCGTTTTAGCAGTCGCCTCGCGGACTTCAGGATAAGGGACATAACCTAACTGATAATAATCTTTCCAGCCATCCCGTCCGTTCGCAGGCCCCCATGGCCCTTTATTGGTTGCTTCATGTAAATAAGCTTTTAGCGCTTGCTGCGGATCAAATGTCCTGATGCCTTTTGCCCAGGCATCTGTTAGCAGAGAAATTGCGTGATTCCCGATCATACTGCCGGCTTCACTGGGGAAAGACCAGGATGGCAGCCAGCCACACTGTTCCCAGGCAGAAATAAGTCCCTGCATATAGCGTCCGTGCATTTCGGGATGCATAATCGTATTTAGTGGGAATTGTGCCCTGAAGGTATCCCAGAACCCAGTGTCTGTGTACATATAGCCTTCATGTACCTTACCGTCATAAGGGCTGAAATAATAGGGTTTCCCATCTTTATCCAGCTCATAGAATTTGCGGGAGAACAGGCTTGCACGGAAAAAACAGGAATAAAAAGTTTCCTTGTCTTCTTTCGTTCCTCCTTCTACTTCGATTTTACCTAATGAGGCATTCCACACCGCAGCGGCCTTTCGCCTGGTATCTTCGAGTTGTTTATCGTTTCCGAGTTCAGTTTCCAGATTAAGCACAGCTTGTTCCGGACTGATATAGGAAGAGGCGACTTTAACCTGTACTTTCAGACCGGGTTTAAACTCGAGGTACGCTCCTTTACCTTTCCCTTCTGCGCTGAGATTACCGGTTTGAATGGTATTCTGCTTATTCTCCCAAGTACCATAAGCTTTAAAAGGCTGATCAAAGCGCATCACAAAGAAGTTCCGGAAACCTTCCTTAAATCCTTCGCCATTATTTACATAACCTGTAATGATCCGCTTAGCGACATCTATCTGCACGCCGCTTAAATTAGTATAACCGTCTAATACGAGAAAACTCTTTTTACCTTTCGGATAGCTGAAGCGCAGATGAGCTCCTCTCTCTGTAGGCGCGATCTCTGTCTGGAGCTGGTTCGCAAATTTAACCTGGTAATAATCGGGCTTCCCGGTTTCCTGATCATGACTGAAGGCAGTTGCCCGCTTGTCTTCGTCTACAACCAGACTGTCCAGCACGGGCATTAAGGAGAATACAGCGTAATCTCTTGACCAAGAACTGCATTGATGTGCCTGCTGAAAACCTCTGATCGTTTTTTTGTGGTACTGGTATTTCCAGCCATCTCCATTTTTACCGGTCTGTGGTGTCCAGGTGTTCATGCCAAAAGGTAATGCCGTAGTCGGATAGGTATTACCCCTGGTGAGCTCATGCGTGGAATTGGTTCCCTGTAAAGTGTTAACGTACTGAACGAGGTTTTTTTGCTGTGCCGAAAGACCGGCTCTGCTCAGGCCGATGGCCAGTAATAATATTGCTTTCTTTGTTACCATCCGGGATTTTGTATTAATTCTGAGTCTACGTTGACATCATTTGAAGGAATTGGAAACAGGTAATGTCTTTTAGTGAACACGCGTGTCTCGAAAGTAACCACATTCAGGAAACCGGGCAGGTTTTTACCAATATCCAGTCCTTTCATCGGTCCATTGTCTGTCTGTTCTGCTATTTTCCATCTGCGGGTATCAAAGAAGCGGACATTTTCAAATGCTAGTTCCGAGCGGCGTTCTTTGCGAATCGCGTCACGTACCTGGCTTTGCCCGCCTGGTGCTGGTAAATCTGCAGATCCGTAGATAGGAATGCCAGCACGTTCACGAATCAGGTTTACATATTTGAGAGCTTCACTGCTTCCTGGTTCTGCTTCGTTTATCGCTTCGGCATAGTCCAGAAATATATTAGCCAGCCTGTACAAAATAACGGGTCGTCTGCTGACATCCCAATTGCCCAGACCCATAGCCTTTCTGACAACATAACCTGTGGGGCAATAGTCGTTTCCGCCGGTTGCTTTACCTGAATTACCGGTATTATATAATTCGGTAGTAATCTCGCCTTCGTTAGTGTTTAACCAGGTACTCCCATTATAGGTAATATTTACATAGAACCTTGGTTCGCGCCCTACCCACTGATTGTAAATTCCGGCCTTAGTATATTTAGTTGCCTTTTCTGCAAATCCTGTAGTGAGATAACCGGATCCTGCATCATTAATATCTCTTCCATTGGCCGTAAAGAAGGCATCTACCTGTCCTTGTGTGGCCCCTAATGCTCCGGAACCTTTGAAGTCACGCGCATATCCGCTATGGTAAGGGGTCATCTCATATTGTCTGGCTGAAAGGGAAGATTCCGGTCTGGCCAGAATCACTTCTTTATTCCAGTCTGTTAAAAACACATCTCTGCAGGAAAGGTAAGGGTCATATTTGCCATCGGCATCGTTCTTACGGAACAGGTCGTATGTACCGGGGACGTATTTACTGATAAAGGCTTTATAAGCTGCTGCCGCTGCGGCCCATTTACCGGCATCAAAGCTGGAATTAATTAATTGTTTTCCATCGCGGTTCTGCAAAGCTGCAAAGTCTGCATTGCCGTTAAATAATGGACTGGCATTCAGCAAAAGTGCCTGTGCGCGGAAGGCCAGTGCTATTCCTTGTGTAATTCTTCCGTAGCTGTCGTCGTTAGCCGGCGTGACCGGGAGTTGCACTGCTACTTCTTCGAGTTCTTTAGTGATATAGGCGATGCACTCATCCATAGAACTTCTGGCGAGCTGCACGTCTGAGGCTGGCGCATCGGGTTCGATGATCTCATCTCCCATGAGAATAACCGGGCCATATAAGCGTACGAGGTAGAAGTAAAACATAGCGCGCAGTGCTTTTGCCTCTGCACGATATTGGTCTTTCAGCATTTGTGACATCTGAGGCACCTTGTCAATATTGGCCATAAAAAAGGTTGCTGAACGGATTCCGCGGTAATAATTACGCCAGTAATCGTTTACAAAACCAGAAGTGGCATCCCAGTTCCCAATGTTCATGCTATTGGACTGCACACCTCCCCAAAGAAACTCTGCTTCATCTGATCCGGCTGTCCATAATCCTGCATTACGGTCTCCACCGGGATTGCGCTGCCCGAATTCATCGGGGATATTATTATAAATGTTATTCAAAAATTTCTCTGAGGTCTGACGGTTTGCAAAAGTTTCATCAAGCGTAAGCCGGTCATTCGGTACCTGATCCAGAAATCCTTTTTTACAGGAACTGAATTGAATCAGCAGAAGAAGTGAAGTGATATATATAGCTTTTTTCATGTTTTCCAGTTTTAAAATTTAATGTTGAGTCCTAAGGATACATTGGCAGTCAGCGGATATTTATTTCCATTGGAGGTCTGCAGTTCGGGATCCCATAATTTAAATTTGCTGAAGGTGAGCAGATTGGTCCCGATTAAATAAACAGCCGCATTTTTCAGTCTCAGTTTCTCGGAAAAACGGGGCGGCAGGTTATAACTTAACTGTGCGGTTTTTAAACGTATAAAACTATTGTCTTTCACCCACCAGGAGCTTGCCTGCGTATTGTTAAAGTTCTGGTCTTCTCCATAAGCCAGTCTGGGATAGAAGACGTCCTGACTGGGGTTCTCTTCTGTCCAGCGGTTAGTGATATTGCTATAGGCATTGCTCAGCCCGCCACCGCCATTGAAAGGGAAAATAGCCGAGCCACCCAACATGATATCTGAATTATGCATAGACTGGAAAAGGGTACTCAAAGCGAAGCCTTTATAGGAGGCAGTGAAGCCAAAGCCTATAATCAGATTGGGTACGTCACCACGGCCGATACGGGTTTTATCGTAATCATTGATCAGTCCATCGCCATTGAGATCCTGATATTTGATATCTCCTGGTTTAATAAGCTGCTTTGATCCGGGTACAGCGCTGGCATCAATCTCTTCCTGGCTATCAAATAGTTTTTCGGCGATATAACCGTAACGGGACAGGATATTATCACCAATATGGCTCATCCAGGGATAGGCTTGTTCGGGGCGGTCATCATTAACGAGTTTATCTTTATTGTACGTGACATTTCCACGAATGCCGAGATCGACAGATCCTACCTTAACATTGTATTCTACAGTGGCATCAATACCTCTGTTATCCACTACACCCAAATTCCCATAAGGCGAGTTTACCAAACCTATAAAGCTGGGAACAGACTGGCGCTGCAGAAAGATTCCGGTTCTTTTCTCGCGGAACAGGTCAACCATAATGTATAAGTTGTCATTAAGGGTCCTGATCTCCATGCCCAGATCTTGCTTTCTTGATTCTGCCCATCTGATCTCCACGCCGTAGTCGGTAATATTAATTCCACCGCTGTTATTGAAGTTCTTGCCCAACTGATAGCCGGGGGCATTATCGGAAAGTAACGTGAGGTAGGCAAATCGCCGCCCGACGAGATCTCCATTGGCAATTTTACCAATTCCTGTGGTACCAATGGAGTACCGGAATTTCAGAAAGGATATCGATTTCTTGAGCCCTTCAAAAAACTTCTCATTGGACGCTACCCAGCCCAGACCTAATGCCGGAAAGGAGCCAAATCTATTCTCTGGCGCAAAAAGTTCGGAGCCGTTGTACCCGAAATTGAATTCTCCGAAATAGCGGTCATCATAAGAATAAGTAGCCCGGGTAGCCAAACCAACGAATCTTTCGGGAATGGAGGAGGTAAAGTCTCCAGCAAATGGATTGGTATAGTCCTGCGTATAACCCAACATTAAACCTCCAAAGCGGTGCTTACCAAAAGCGCGATCGTAATTAACTGCTCCTTCTGTATAAAATTTTCTGTTTCCTCCACGGGATGGTTCATAACTCAGATAATTTCCACCGCTGTTAAATGTCTGTACCAGGTTCAGGCTTCCATCTTCGTTATAGGGTTTATTAGTATCGGGGAAATACGTGCTTTCGCGTTTTGATCTTTTGATAGAGTTATTATTCTTAACATCAAAAGCAACCATTGCTGTCGCAGTAAGGCCCTCGGTCAGGAAATTGAGGTCTTGCGTTACTCTTAAATTGGTATACAACTGGTTATCAAATTCAGTCCTGTATCCTCTGCGTGTCAGGTCTGCATACGGGTTCCTGAAGCCACCGTTGGAAGCTTTACCCGGAATGAAATTGCCTGGATACATAACCGGATATTCTACGGGTGAGATATCCATTGCCGAACCAAAAATATCTTCTGTCTTCTCACCGGGATAGTTTCCATTGGATGCAAAGCCCTGCAGCCCGAGATCCATTTTAGTAGTTCCGGTTAGTTTCAGGTTAAGGTTACTCGTGAAATTATAACGTTTATAATCCAGCTTGGAATTATACTGGGAAAGGTCATCAGTTTTAAGGAATCCATCTTCATTATAATATGCAAGGGAAACATAATACTGTGCGTTATCGACTCCTCCGCTTGCATTCAGGTTGGCCCTGCGGTTGCGGCTAAACCTGTTGAAGATTTCTTTCATCCAGTCTACATTGGGATACAGCAGCGGATCTTCTCTTGAAGCGGTCTTCTGAATCAGTTCCTGCGAGAACTTTGGATCCATTCCCCTGCCAGCTGTGGCCTCATTAGCCATATTCATATAGGTGACGCCGTCTGCCATCTGCGGTCTTCTGGTAAACGTGCTGAAGCCTTCATTATAATCGAGAAAAATAGAGGGCTTACCGACTTTCCCTACTTTAGTCTTTACAATGATGACACCATTTGCACCCCTGACACCATAAACCGCGGTACCGGATGCATCTTTAAGGACGGTAAATGATTCAATATCTTCCGGATCGATATTATCGATAGACCGCTCGACTCCATCTACCAGAATAAGGGGTGCACTGGAATTTCCACCGAAGGTAGAGATTCCGCGGATCCAGATGTCAGCAGTGCTCCTGCCCGGCTCGCCGCTGCGTTGCACACCTACAACTCCAGCGATACGGCCGGCCAGTGACTGTGTAATGCTGGCAACGGGTAGTTTCAGTTCTTTCGCATCAATAGTGGACTGTGCTCCGGTTAAGGATACTTTACGCTGAGTGCCAAAACCAACGACAGCAACTTCTTCCAGCGCATTCTCTGATGGCACCAGGTTTACTGTGAGCGCTTTTTGGTTTCCGGCGACTATCTCCTGGCTCTGGTAACCGACATAACTGATAATCAGCACCGCCTGGGGCGAGGGTACATCAATGCTGAACGCACCGTTAATGTCTGTTGTCGTCGTCTGCAGCGTTCCTTTGATCTTAATACCCGCTCCGGGAATAGTGACTCCTTTTTCATCTTTCACAATTCCACGCAGGATCTGCTGCGCGGAAATCTGCGGGATTGTTTTTCGTAAGGTGAGCACAATTGTCCGGTCTACAATATGGTAGTCTACGGGCAGGTCACCAAGGCATGCCTTCAGCGCCTGATCCAGGCCTGCATCTTTAACATTTACTGTGATGGATTCTTTCTCTGTGTCAAAGCTGTTGCTGAGAAAAACATATCCGGTTTGTTGTTTAATAGCTTCCAGCGCAAGCGAAAGCGGCTGATTTTTTTGCCGGATCGAGATCCGCTGTGCACGAACTGCCGCGCTGACCTGAAGCAGGCCAAAAAGCAGAAATAAAGTGGTTAATTTCATGAGCAGTAGCAATTTCGATAAAGTCGGGTGTCGTATTTTACCCGGCTTGAAAGCTTGGTTTTTCATAGAAAACAATGGGTTTGGGCGCAGGGAACCTGATACTAATAGCTGTTTAAGGCTATTGTATGCTATGGTAAGGTTTCCTACTTTTGGTTGATTTGGGTTAATAGGCAATACTGTTTTATCCTTCTGGATGGGTTAGCTCAAATCATACTCCCGGACAATGCTCGAACATTGTCCGGTTTTTTTTTGGCTACCCTGGCCCGGCCTTAGCGCGGCTTTGTGTCTATTCTCTTCATAATTTATATTTGGTTAATATTTGGTTTATTTAGATCCGGTTATAATAATTCGTTTGATTTCCGGATTACGCACAGACTGAACGACCCGGAAATTTATACTAGCCATGCTCAGCAGCCTGAGTGCCTGTGTAGCATTCATATCCCTGTAAACTTCCCCGTTAAACTTCAGATCGGGTATTTTACCTTCATAGGCAACATCGATTGCATACCATCTTGAGAATTCTTGCATTACCTGCTTGATCCCTGCATTTTTAAATTTAAAAAGACCGTTCTTCCAGGCGAGTGCCATACTGGTATCAACCTGATGTATTTCGATCTGCTGACGGGCCGCCCCTCTTCCCACAGTGGCCTGTTCCCCGGGACGAATCTTACGGGAAGACTGATTCTGCTGGTGAATCCTGATACTCCCCTCTGCCAGTGTGGTTAAAGTTTTATCGTTTTCTGTGTAGGCCTGAATGTTGAAATGGGTACCCAGCACTTCCACCTCTTGATTTTGGGTGCTAACTATAAACGGGACTTTTCCTGCTTTTCCTATAGATGAAGCCACCTCGAAATAAGCCTCACCCTCTAAGCTGACCTTTCTTGGTTCTCCCGGAACAAATGAACTCGGGAAGCTGAATGTTGTAGATGCATTAAGCCAAACGCGTGTTCCATCGGGTAACTGCAGCTGAAACTTTCCGCCGGCAGGTGTCTTTAAAGTATGTATGGCGGGTATCTTTCTCTCTGATTGCCTGGCATCAACCGGAACGTAAACCAGTAATCCGCCCTGCTGCTTTCTTATTTTAAGGTTCTGATTCCGGAGAAATTCTCCTTCGGGCAACTCCGTCAGTGTGATGATCTTACCGTTCTCCACAGTTAGGGTTGCCTGATTAGTTCCCGGTTTCACGTTACCTGTATATTGCTGAAAGCTGATGTTTTTTCTGGAAGGAGTATTGGTTAGTGATAAATAACCTCCGGCTAGTAAAAGCAGTGCTGCTATCCCGATTATTAAGCGTTTAAGTTTTATAGTTTTCCCATTGAAAGTGGCACTATTGCTGTCGGATCTGAAGATTTCCTGCAGTATTTCTTCCTGCTGAATTTCACTTAAACCGTGTCCTGAGTATTGTTCATCTTGTATCGCAACCAGAAAATGGTGGATGAGGAGTTCATTTGCCGGGTCGGAAGCAAACCGCATAAATTCCAGGATTTCTGCTTCAGAGGCAGTCTGATCCAGGTATTTTTTGAAAAGAGGATAGTAATCTTTCCTTTCGGCGTTCATATAGTTTGAATTTGGTTCACACTACTGACGCAGCAAAAAGTAAACACGGGTAATGGAAATGAAAATATTTTTTACCGGGTGGGTTTACCAGTAACGGTAAAGGAGTAATAATAAAATTCCCTGCTCTGCCACACCAAAGTTTGAACGGATAGTTTGCAAGGCAAGCTTCATATGCTTATGCACGGTTCCTGAAGAAATATTGAGCCGGTCTGCTACTTCCTGGTATTTCAAACCTTGTTCATGGCATAACTGGTAAACCAGTTTCCTTTGCGGCGGAAGCATATTCACAATGGTATTGAGACGGTTCACAGATTCATCATAGAGAATTCTATCATCGGTGCTGACTTCACTCGCAGGGTCTTCCCCGGAAAGCTCTGTTTCCCTAATCCGTTGCTTTGCGATAGTGCGCAGTGCGGTATAACTTTCATTCCTGACTGCCCTGTTCAGATAAGCGCCGAAATTTTCTACTTCCCCCAATCTTTCCCTGCCCTGCCAGATTCGGATAAAGATAATCTGTACGACTTCAGTAGCTTTATCCTGAGATTTTAATAGCCTGAAAGCAAAATTGTAAACCATGGCCTGATGCTGATGAAAAAGCTCAGTGAAGGCTCTTTGATCACCTAAAACGATTTTGCACAACAAGAGGCGTTCCCTATCAAAAGGGTTGGATTCAGGATTATACATTTGGTTAGCTTAGGAATGGTTTACTCAATAATATGCATAATATTCGAAAGCTTGTTAAAGCAATTACATTTTTCGTGTCCGTTAAGGTGAAAAATGATGATGATCAGCGGATAATCCTACCCTTATTTCGTTTCTTTGCAACACGAAGATGAGAACAAAAATACGCCGGCATGCCAGGAAGGCACGTTACATTCTGTACAAGGAAACATTAATTGATTTCAAAGAGCACCTATGGACTTTCTTAGGCTCATTCTGCGGAATCGGTCTGTTGAGTCTGCTGCACAGCGACCACTTCACGGCAAATGACAACTTATTTCTGATTGCTTCATTCGGTGCGTCAGCAGTCCTGATTTTCGGAATTATTAACAGTCCGCTCGCTCAACCGCGCAACTTTATCGGAGGCCATGTGCTCTGTGCAATAGTCGGGGTTACTGTCCACAAGCTGATTCCGGGGGAGATATGGCTTGCTTCTGCGTTATCGGTTTCTTTATCAATTGTGCTGATGCAAATAACCAAAACACTACATCCTCCGGGTGGTGCTACTGCACTGCTGGCCAATATTGGTTCCGAAAAGGTTTTAAGCCTGGGTTACTGGTACGTTTTAAGTCCTGTACTTTCAGGTGCATTAATCTTATTGATGGTAGCGATTTTCTTTAATAACAGAACCAGCCACCGCTCCTATCCTGCGAATAAGCAATGGTATCTGTTCTGGAAAAGACGTCAGCGGAAGGCGCTAAAATAAGTTTATACTTCTTTAAGCTCGTCAATCAGCGTTTTAAGCTGACTGGCGTAGCGTCCGTACTGTTTAGAGACATATAGTTCTGTAATAATGGTAACTGAGACCATCACAACGATAAAGGTCGTGGTTGCCCATATTACCTGTGTATCTTTCAGGCCATGTTCCACAATCATTTTCATCAGTTTACCATCGCCTGCATTTAAAATAACTAATGCACCAAAAATCAGGGCAAAAGGTGAAAGTGAATAGGTAAATGATTTATACACTTCAATATTCAGTTTAAGATTATAATAGGTTTCATACAGACTGTCTTTAGTACTTAATGTACTTACATCCAATGTTTTGTAAAAAATAATTAGCTTAGCCAGGTAATATGTACACAAACTGAAGAATACGGCATACATACCGTAAAATGGTAAGTACAATGACTGGCTGAAATTTAGAAGTTGGGGGATAAAGGCTATCAATATCACGGAGATCACCTGCACATAAAATTCTCCATGCATTTTCCTTCTTAACTGTTCCACCGGCATATGTGCAGTTTTTAATTTCTCTATTGTTGCCGGTACTTTTATATCTGCTGCCTGCTCATCATTCCAGGCTGTTTTAAAATCATCAAAATTCATATCCTTGTAGTTTTATCAGTTCTTTAATTTTGTTTTTTGCCCGGTTTAGTTTTACCCGGACGTTTCCTTCTGTTATACCCAGACTTTCACCGATTTCCCGGGAGGAATAGTCTTCCAGATGATAAAAGATAATCGCTTTCTCGACTTTCTCCAGCTGTTGTACTGCCTGATAGAAATGCTTAAGCCTGGCTTCTTTTTCGTTATGCTGATCTTCTTCCTGCGCTATATTTTCGGGAAATTCGCCACTGGTATCTAGTTTCTTTTTCTCTTTCCTAAGAAAGATAATCGCCGTA
This sequence comes from Pedobacter antarcticus, assembly GCF_900112985.1. Lineage (GTDB taxonomy): Bacteria > Bacteroidota > Bacteroidia > Sphingobacteriales > Sphingobacteriaceae > Pedobacter > Pedobacter antarcticus. The sequence goes on along the minus strand of NZ_FONS01000005.1, from coordinate 128,169 downwards.
TTAAGTGCTACACGATACATCCAGGTAGAAAATTTACTATCGCCCTTGAAAGCTGCATATGATTTCCAAAGCTGGTATACGATTTCCTGAAACAGGTCCTGCTGATCATCCCGATCGTCCATATACATTTTGGTGATCTTATGAATGATGCCTTTATGCTGCTCAATCAATGAAAGAAATTCTTTTTCCCGGGTTTCCAATGTCTATTTAAATATAGGTTTAACCTGATATCCTTTAGCTCTTAACAAATGGATCATACCATTTTCGCCAGGCAGATGTGCCGCGCCTACTGCAAAGAAGTTTGTTTCCTTTTCCATCATTTGCGGCATCCGCTCTGCCCAATTGTGATTACGTTCCGTCAACATATATTTCACGGCAGTCTCATCCATAAACTGTGGTGCTGTTATCGTATCATAGACCTGTTGCAATTCTCCCGCCTGATACTTCTTGCCCATTGCTGTTAACATGTTTGTAAGCTGGTCATAGTTTTTGAAATCTGCAATAGTACGCTCGTCCGAATACGCTTTTTTGAGATAGTCGAGTTGCTCGGTTACACGCTCGATCTGACCGGTTGCAATTTTATTGTCCGCAGCAATCTTCAGAAACTCGAATTCGAAGGATTTGCTCTCTTTACAGGGTGCTGCCTTAGCTAAAAGCAGACTTGAAACTGTTTGCAAGGTTAGCATATCAAAGTTCTTAAGCGGCGCGCCTGCTTTAAGCTGCACCAGGGAATCTACAGTCCGGTAATCGGCGGCACTCAAGGTCTGGCTTAGTGGTTTCTCGCCCATCATACCCTTCTGTAATTCTGCAAGCGTTTCTTTATTACTGAAGTCGAGCTCCATAACCAGCCTGTCGCTTGATTTGATTTTCTCTGCCACTACTGGTTTAATTTCAAAGTTCTCAGCGCAAATCAAATGAATAGTGCCGAAAAGGTAAGATGGCTTCTGTAATCCTTTACCGCTAATTTCCCAAAGCATAGCCTTCTCTTTAATAGGTTCCAGAGCTGCTTTATTTTTAGTCTGTGCTTGTGCAGGGCCGTTTACTAAAGATAAACCAATTAGTGCGATGCCTGCTGCGAATATTTTGAATGTCTTTTTCATGTTCTGTTTTTATTTTAGGTTGGTTTACTCTCGGGCCCTGAAAGATTTTTTATACTCAATAAGTAGCTCATCTTTAACTTTCGTTACAGCACATTGAAAATATTTACATGTTTTTAGAAAAAAGCAGGAAACGACGTTTATCTGCGAACCTTACGACCCTACCTTTGTTTTATAAAAAACATTTAAAATTTAAAGGAATGAAACGTAAAGCAAACGCCGTCTGGAATGGCACCATTAAAGAAGGAAACGGACATCTGACAACAGCAAGCACCGTCTTAAATCAAACTCCATATTCATTTAACAGCCGCTTTGCAGAAGGCACCGGTACTAACCCGGAAGAACTGCTGGCTGCCGCCCATGCCGGTTGTTTTACTATGAAATTAAGTCTGGATCTTACCACGGCGGGTTATGTACCTGATGAACTAAAAACAGAATCTACCGTTACCCTGCTGGATGGAAAAATTACCCAGTCTTTATTGGTCCTTGAGGCCAAAGTTCCCGGAATAACAGAAGAAGAATTCCAGAAAATTGCTAAACAAGCTGAAGAAACATGTCCGGTTAGCCAGGCTTTCAGCTTTGAGATTGTTCTGCAGGCTACTCTTATTCAATAAACCACGGATTCAATAAAGCGGACAGACCAATCATTTAATATTTCATTGATAAAAAACAGTTTTATGGCACAGGAAAGAAAGTTTAAGGCAGAAGAGGATCCACAGATCTTTGCTGAGGTAAGGTCCTTTTTAAAAGGTCTTAATTCTGCCGGCGGTAAGCCTATGGAGGAATTAAGTCCGGCAGATGCCCGGCAAGTCCTGGTTGGCGCGCAAAAATCGGTACGATTCGATTATTCGGACATCGTGGAATCGGAACGCACAATCTCTCAAGGTGGATATGACGTGAAAATTCATATTACCAAACCAGAAGATGTAGTCGAAAATGCTCCGGTGTTCGTCTTTATTCATGGTGGCGGCTGGGTGCTCGGAGATTATGATACCCATCGAAGATTGGTACGTGATCTGGTCGTTCAAAGTGGTGCAGTAGCTGTTTTCCCAGACTATACGCCCTCGCCTGAGGCGCAATATCCAACTGCCATTAATGAAATCTATGCAACAGTTGAATGGTTGGCCGAAAATGGTAAAGAAATAGGTGTAGACGGCAAAAATATGGCTATCGCAGGAAATAGTGTCGGTGGAAATATGGCTACTGTCGTCGCCTTAATGGCTAAAGACAAAAAGGGTCCGGAGATTAAATTGCAGGTATTATTATGGCCGGTTACCGATGCAGATTTTGATACCGATTCTTATCATACTTACGCAGAAGGAAGATTCCTGACCAGAAATATGATGAAATGGTTCTGGGATAACTACCTGCCGGATACGGCAAAAAGAAATGAGATTTATGCCGCTCCGCTCAAAGCTGATACTGAAAGGCTAAAAGGCTTACCTCCTGCTCTGGTTCAGACCGCAGAAAATGATGTTTTAAGAGATGAGGGTGAAGCTTATGCCAGAAAACTGGATGAGGCAGGAGTTCCTGTAACGCTAACCAGATATGGTGGCCTGATCCATGATTACGGACTATTAAATCCAATCGCCGGAGTGCCTGCTATACAAACTTCAGTTTTGCAGGCCGCAGCAGTAATTAAATCAGCACTGAAATAATTAGAATTATGGGTTGATCTGCGGGTCGGCCCATTGTTTAACTTCCTGAAACCGGCAACTTGAAGAAAAATGTGGTGCCTTCTCCGGGCTTGCTCTCCACCCAGATCTGACCATGATGGCGCTGAATAATTTCCTTACTCAGATAAAGTCCGATACCAAAACCAGATATATGCTGAGTATATAGATTATCGACGCGGAAAAAACGGTCGAAGATCTTCGGTATGTCTTCTGGTTGAATTCCTATTCCATGGTCTTTGACACTCACTTGAATATGCTCGCCGACCTGTCTGCAACCCACATTCACTACCCCGCTTAAGGGGGCATATTTGATAGTATTGGTCATAAAATTATAGATAACCTGACCAATTTTATCTCTGTCTGCTCTTACCAGCATGATTCCTTCAGACGTTTCTGGAATGAAGTCATGTGTTGTACTGCTGCTACTTTTCACGTCTTCGATAGTATCAGAAACTAACTGGCAAATATCAAACTCTTTAATATTAAGCTTAATCTTGCCGGTTTCCAGACCAGAGAGATTAAGAAAACCATTAATTAGCGTCTGCATTTTAATAACCTGCTTCTCGACCTTACTTAGTGTATTACTGCTAAACTCATCTTCTTTTTTCACAGCTTTCTGATGCAGCATTTGGATATACCCTTTAAGTGATGTTAAAGGTGTTTTCAACTCATGGCTCACCATACCGATGAAATCATTCTTCCTGATCTCATCTTGTTTCTGCTCTGTGATATCGATAGTCACACCGGAAAAATGCCGGACCTGATGTTTAGGGTTATCATATAATCTGCCAACAGCAAGCAGCCATTTAATTTTCTGATCATTAAATCCGATGATTGGATATTCTACCCGGTACGGCGCCCCTTTTTTAACTGATTCGTAAGCCAGTCGTTTGACATCTTCCTGATAAGCGGGGTCAATCTGATTAATAATATCCTGCTCGCTGATCTGGTATCCTGCATCAAATCCGAATAACTCATTCATTCTTGCCGAGGCTGTAAATACCCTGCTGTCCAAATCCATATGCCAGGTACCAATAGATGCAGTATCTAATGCTACACGCAGTAATTCTTCGGCTTTAAATCTTTCCTGGCTGGTATGCACGAGCTCTTCATTCATTGCGAAGAGTTCTTCGTTCGCAGTAATCAATTCTTCGTTGAGTTCCTGCTCTCGCTTACGGCCATGGCCCTGAAACTTAATTTCGCTTTGTTTCTGCTGAAGAATCGTTAATCTCGCTTCTGTTTCATTACTGACCAGCTGAGCCAGATCCTGAAGTACCGCAGCGTCATTATCGCTGAATGTTCTTTCTTTCTGATCGATAAGGCACAATGTTCCTAAAGCATAACCTGCGCCGTTTAATATGGGTACTCCCGCATAGAACCGCAGCTGAACCGGTCCGGTAACCAACGGAAGATCTTTGATAAATGGTTCTGATAAGGGCTGTGTAAATACAGTGGGATCCTGACGCAAAATGGACAGTGCACAAATGCTTTCTGCACGCGGAACAGACTTTACTCCGGGCAGACCAACATTCGCTTTAAAAAACACCTCTTCTTTGTTAATAAAGGTAATCAGCACGATGGGAACCTGAAATATTTTAGCCGCAAGACCTGCGATGTGATCAAATGATGCTTCCGCTGCCGTATTTAAGATCTGATATTTCTCCAAAATTTCAACACGTTGACTATCATTGTCCGGGATAATACTCATCCCCAAATTATTATTCATTTATATTGTTTTGCATCTGCAACAGCAACAGCAATTTATGAACCAATTATAAAGCAGTGCTTTTAATTTGACAATTCCGGGTTCTCAATCTCTGGTTCAGCGCATTTCCCGCAGAGTTTCAGAGATAAAAAAAGAGGATGCCTTTTTTAGGTATCCTCTTTTCCACATGTTATTAACATCATGTTAATAACATCTTACTTCCTGTTTTTCACATATTTCTCTAACCAATTATCCTGCTCATAGAAGGTATGCAATATAGATTCACGGCTTCTGTAACCGTGGAATTCTTTAGGTAAAAGCACCAGGCGTACTGTACCTCCATGGCCTTTGATCGCGCTATATAAGCGTTCACTCTGGATTGGAAACGTACCTGAATTCTCGTCATCAATACCATGTGTTAGCAGAATCGGAGTTTTGATCTTATTCGCATAATTAAATGGTGACATTTTATTATACACATCTTCTGCCTCCCAGAATGTTCTGGACTCACCCTGGAAACCAAAAGGCGTAAGGGTTCTGTTATAAGCTCCGCTTCTTGCAATCCCTGCTGCAAACAGATCTGTATGCGCCAACAAATTAGCTGTCATGAAAGCACCGTAAGAGTGTCCTCCTACACCAATTCTCTTTCTGTCTACAACACCCAGGTCATCGGATACGTAATTAATGAGCGCTACTGCATTGGCTTCTATCTGCTCAAGGAAAGTATCATTTGGTTCTTCTTTACCTTCGCCCACAATAGGCATGTCTGCCTGGTCTAAGACAGCATAACCACGGGTTACCCAGAATACCGGAGAGCGGAAAGCCAGCCTTGTAAAGCGATACGGCGACCCTTTAACCTGTCCTGCTGCTGCCAGTGATTTGAACTCTCTTGGATAAGCCCAAACCAGTGCTGGTAATGGCCCGTCTGATTTCTTATATCCTTTTGGTAAATAAAGGGTTGCAGATAACTTTACACCGTCTTTACGTGGATAAGACAACAGTGATTTCTGTACGCCTTGTAAAGATGGATACGGGTCTGCGAATTGGGTTAATGCAGTTTCTTTTTTGCTTTTCAGGTCTGAAACCAGGTAGTTTGGTGCTTGTTCTGCAGATTCTCTGGAGAAATATAAAGACCCTGTGGCATGGTTATAATATACCGGCTCTTCGTAATAAGGAGCTTTAGATTTGAATAAGGTATCTTGTTTGTTATTAAGCAGGTTCCAGCGCATTAAAAATGGACGGTCTCCCTGTGGTGAAGCGCCACCTCCAATGGTGTAAACCACAGGATTTGCTTTATCCAGTAAAAGAGTTCCGCTTCTGCTGATAATTCCTTTGCTGGAAACAAAATCTCCCGGATCTGTATAAGTATCTTCTGAAGACCGCTGCGCAATGACTTTTACAGTTTTACCGGTTTCGGGATTAATAAGACTCATTTTTACAGTACGATCTTTTCTCCAGTTTTCTTTGAGGATAGCATACTGCTGATTTCCCCAGCTAATACCGCCATAACGCAGGTTTAGTTTAATCAGTTCTTTCGGCGCTTCCGTAAATGGTGCCTTAAGCGTGAACAGTGCATCTCGTACTTCTGTTTTTACCGAAGGGTCTCCTTTATCCTGAGCTTCTGCCCAGACTATAGTTGACGGCACATCTTTTCGCCACTCAAATGATCTTGGTCCGGTAGCTACCGCATCGAAGCCAGAGGGTAATTTCTCTGCTAATGGAGCATCGTACAATACTTTAACTGCTTTAGTATCCAGATTCAGAATACTCGCCTGATAAGGAAAGTAATATACAGGCACCAGGTACGAGTATGGTTTTTGTACAACCTCACTCAGCAGGTATTTTCCATCAGGAGAATAAGATGCCGAACGGTAAATTGCCGGCTCACCAATAAACTTTACGCCACCATCCAGGTTTACCTGAACTAATTGCGAACGGAGATAATATTCCATCAGCTCCTGATCGTAATTATTCTGAAGCAGGTTCTGATAGGTTCTCGAAGGTGTTACCACACCCAGGTTCTCCTGAACCACCGGCCCTGTTGGTACAATCGGCTGTACCGGCGCAGCTCCGCGGGAAGGGATAAACTGGGCTAATATAGACTTGCTGTCCGGGCTCCACTGTAAAGTAGTTCCGAAAGCATCATTCAAATGATCGCTGGTTAATCTTGTTGCAGCCATAGACTGCAGGTTTACAAACCAAAGTTCTACGCCTTTAAGCGTATTGTTACTGAATGCAAAATGCTGACCGTCTGGACTCCAGCTGATATTAGTTAAACGTAATTCTTTTGGTAATCCACTGATCTGCTGATCTTTTTTACTAATTAGGTTCTTAACGGTTATTCCATTGAAAACGCCCGAAAGCTCACCCTCTGTGGAGTTATTCGCGGGGTTTATTCTTAGTCCTGCCAGGCCAATAACGGGTTGTGCAACCTGTTCGATAGAGGCATAACCGGGAGTCTGCAAAATAAGCATCAGCTTACCGTCCGGACTGAATTGGACCGATGGACTCGTGGCTGCGTCTACCAGGTCTACAATACTTTTTGGTGGAAGCTGATAGCTTAAATTTTCTTGTGCATAACCGGTGACTGTCAGTCCCGTAGCCAGGCAAATACTGAGAAGAAAGGTCTTCATTTTCGATAAGTTTGGTTTGTTCGCCTAAATTACCTTTTTATGAAGGAACAGGGTTCAACAATTTAGTTACACGAATGCAAAAAGGCCCCCTTTTTTATGGAAAAGGGGGCCTAAAGTTCTACAATTGGAATTCTTCTGCGTTTAAGCAGTCTGATCGAAAGGCTCTACCTTCTCTATCCGGTATACTTTCAGGCCTTCGGGCATTTCCCACTGGATTTCAGCACCTTCCTGATAACCCAGCATGGCTACACCTATCGGGGAAAGAATTGAAATTGTATTATGTTTTCTTTTCGCTTTAGCAGGCGCCACCAGATGGTGAACATGAATACTTCCGGTTGATACTTCTTTTACGGTAACCTTAGTATCTACAGTTACTGTTCCTGCCGGGATTGCTTTGCGCAATACCTGCTCCGCGGAACGTAGTTCCAGTTCCAGCTTATCTTCATTGTACTTGCTCAGTTTTCTTCTTCTCAGGTGATCTTTCAGCAGATCAAAAATTCCACGTGATAAAATGATTGGTGTTTCTGTAATTTTAACGGCTGTTGTTTGCATAATTTTAAAGATTTAGAGCTGCCCTGCGGCCTGCTCCGGGTTTATAATTAAATTGAATTTTTAATCGTAAGCCTCTGGTCTTCTTTTAATTCTGCTTTTTTATATATAGTAAACTCCATTGCGGTTTCTCCAGCATGAATGCGGTTATTGAAAATAGAAATGTGATAATTAACAGCATAGGGTTACATGCCCTGTTGAGGGCATGCCGCAAATATTTCTTCATAAATAGATAGCTTCTTTAAGACCAGAAGGTGTACCCCATACCGCAAAGGATGGGGTTTAAGAAATAAAGTCTTTGCTGCTTTTCAGAAAGGAGTCGCCCAGTTTATACTGCTGCGATAAAAAACGGTGATACATCGCTTCAGCTGCCAGCATTTGATTGGCAAACTGAGCAAAAAATATATCATATGTCCGTTTTGTTGGATTCATTGATACAAAGGTAAGGTATTAACGGAGAATACCTTACTATTTCAGAAATACTCATCTTAAAGAACATATGAATCAATACAAACGAGCTTGTATTATTACAATAACAGCCCTAAACTGACTTTGTTTTGTTACAAAATTAACTTAAATTTGGTTTTGTTTTGTTACATACATTAGAACTTTAATCGTACTATGTCATTTAAAAGGAATATTGAAACTTACCTAAACAACTGGAAACTAAGTGATAATAGAAAACCTCTTATTATAAGAGGAGCCCGTCAGGTCGGAAAAACGACATTAATAAGAAGTTTCGCAAAAACTTACAGACATGCTATTATACTTAACCTTGAAAAGGTTAATGACCGCCGTTATTTTGAGAACTTTGACGATGTTCAAACAATTTTAGAAGCCCTGCTTTTAGCTAACAATATTCCCTCATCCGATATTGCAGATACACTTTTATTCATCGATGAAATACAGGAAAGTCCAAAAGCAATTCAGGTATTAAGATACTTCTATGAAGAAGTGCCCGGACTTCATGTAATTAGCGCGGGTTCACTTTTAGAGTTTGCGATGAGAAGGGTAAATAGCTTTCCGGTAGGCAGAGTAGAATTTCTATACCTATACCCGCTAAATTTTCAGGAATATTTAGAAGCTACAGGCAAACAAGAGTTGCTGAAATATCTGAATTCTGTTCCGGTAAAACCAGTCGCCCATCAATTATTAATGGATGCCTTTCATCGTTATGCAATCATCGGCGGAATGCCAGAGGTAATAAAAAGAGACGTTCAACATCAGAATCTTTCAGATTTACCAAGGACATATGAAAGTATTTGGGCTACTTATAAAAATGATGTGGAGAAATATACTTCTAACGACACAGAAAGGAAGATTATTAAGCATTTAATGGATACCGCTCCGTTATATCTCGATGAACGCATTAAGTTTCAGGGCTTCGGTAACTCCAATTACCGATCACGCGAAGTAGGAGAAGCATTCAGGACACTGGAGGATGCAAAAATTATACGTTTGATTTACCCTACAACAGACATGGTTCCACCTCTTAAAACTGATCTGAAGAAATCACCGCGTTTACAATTTTTAGATACAGGCCTAGTCAACTATTCGCTTGGTATACAACTGGAAATGTTGGCGATGAATGATTTGAATAGTGCTTATAAAGGTGCCGTTATACCGCATTTAGTAACACAGGAACTTATATCAATCCAAAGCATTTCAGCACATAAACCTAATTTTTGGGTAAGAGAAAAATCTCAATCAAATGCAGAGGTTGATTTACTTTATAGTCATCAAAATATGATTATACCCATAGAAATAAAATCAGGAAGTACTGGGAGTCTGAAATCACTTCACCAGTTCATTAATGCTTCAGACCATCATTATGCTGTCCGTATGTATGGAGGTAGTTTTAATATTGAAAAAGCAGTTACACCAGGTAAGAAACCCTATATACTGATGAATTTACCTTACTATGCGGCTACCTGCCTGCCTGCGTACATTGCATGGTTCGTTCAGCAGGAACTTTAAATATTTTTAAACAAAAAAGCGCCTGAAAAATGATTTCAGGCGCTTTTTTGCTTTTCAGATCCGGCTTTATTTATTTGGGTTATCCCACCATACTCTCGCATCGAGGTTATCCGATCCTCCATAAGGGAAGGAACTTACCGCCTGGTTATAATTATTGGTATTATTCAAACGTTCCTGAGTCGGGTAACCCTCTCTCCTGGGAATCTGCTTGTTATTATTATTCGGTGCCGGTGCTAATACCGGAAAGCCGGTTCTGCGCCATTCAGACCAGGATTCATACCCATTTAAAAAGAGATGCACCCAGCGTTGGGTTGCAATCTTACGGGTTCCTTCCGCTGCGGTATAAGCAACTTCCGGCTGCGTAAGGAAGTTATCAAGTCCGGTGACATCATTATTATTCCACTGTCTGACTGACGCTTCAATAGCTTGTTTATAGTTAGTTTCTGCAGCAGCATCTCCTCCCGGAATCCAGCCGGCTTTAGCAGCTTCTGCTTTCGCAAACAGCGCCTGTGCGTAAGTAACCAGATAAACGGGGGAAGTCTGCTTACGAAGATTGGAACCCAGCAGCGAATATTCTTCTACCTTTACCGCGTCACTTAAGCCATAAGCCAGGCCTACGTAATTCCCTTTCGCATTTTTATCTGCATAAGTGGCCAGACGCGGGTCGGCAGTGCCTTGCATCAGATCTACCAGCGGTTTACTAAGTGCATACCAGTTTCTCCCCTGACGGGTGTAAGAAGTATACCAGTAGTTCTCATTAGTTTCTTCTGCCAGGTGCTTATAAACGAAATTGGCAGCATTATTATCTATAATCCCTGCATTCAATGCTTTATTAAACTCCGTTTTCGCCTTATTTTCATTCACCTTGGACAGGCGTAAAGCCATCAGCATATGAATCGTATTGGCAAACTTTTTCCAGCTTAAAGATGCTCCACCATAAACGATATCATTTTTAATAGCACCTGTTGAATTGGTTAAAGTCGCATTTGCTTCGTCCAGCAGCAGGAACAGATTATCATAGATCTGTTCTTGTTTATCGTAGGCCGGATTTAAATTCTCACTGCCTTTCAGGGCCTGAGAATAAGGCAAATCTCCCCAACGATCCGTCAGATGCCAGAAGAAATACGCTTTCAGGATTTTAGCTACAGCGACCTGGTTCTCTACCGGGCCTTCATTTCCGTCGAGCGTCTTGGAATTAATTACACTTTCCAGGTTCATCAGCGGGCCGTAATACAAGGAATAGAAATTAAAATTAACAGTTGTATAACGGGCATCATCAATATAGGTGGTATTGGCTAAGTACTGAGGATACAAACTGCCATATGCATTATTTGCAATTCCGGGCAGATACATTTCTGAATTTGCAATGAGCTGCGTACCGGATACTTTTGCGGGTTTATTGGGGTTTGTATTGATGTCATCATCAAATTTGGTACATCCGGTAAAGCATACACCGGCTGCCAGTATGAGTATGTATTTATTAATTTTTCTCATGTGTCTTTCTTTTATGCATTCAGGTCGGACCTTCATGCCGTCAATTAAAATGTCAGGTTCAGGTTTACGCCGTAAGAACGAACTGTTGGTAATTGGCCTTTTTCTATCCAGCTGATAGAAGCTGCACCGGCAGAGAGATCTGAAGGATCCAGTCCTTTTGGTGCTTTCTGCCAGATCATCCATGGATTTCTAGCCATCAGCGCAATTCTTACTGCTTTGAACGGTAATTTCGTCAGCATTTTCTGATTCAGGTTATAAGCAATACTTACTTCCCGAAGTTTAATGTAGGAGGCATCCATAAGCCACTCTTCATAAACCTGTGTACCGAGTGTATTCCGGTAATAGTTCTTGGCATCGACATAGGCTGTTACTTCCTGCCCTGTTGCCTTAGAGATACCATTTACCTTTACACCCCCGCCTTCTGCAAGCGGATCACGTACATTTTTACCCTGATCATTCAGTGCTGCTGTCTCTGGTGCCTGACCTGATTTTACAGTGAGCATCTTACTCCAGCTAAAGAATTTACCCCCGGACTGGAAGTCAATCATTGCACCGACATCAAACCTGCCGATATGAAAGGTATTGGAGAAACCACCCGTGAATTTAGGTAATACGCTTCCAAAGTCATGGTTGGCTTCATAAAGCGGCAGATTATTAGCATCCAGCAGTATTTTACCCGTAGCTGCATCACGCTGATAAGCCTGACCAACCAGGTTACCAAATGGCTGCCCGGTGGTGGCATTCAGGTATACGTTTACTTTTGAATAGACGTTTGCATCCAGTTGATAGATATCGATTCCCGGATATAACTCTTTAATCATACTCTTATTACGGCTAAAGTTAACTGCGACATCCCAGCTAAAACCAGAAGAAACGACCGGTTTTCCATTTAAGGCAATCTCAATACCTCTATTTTCAATCTTTCCGGCATTAATTACTGAAGATTCATACCCACTCGCTCCTGACACTTTAAGCGGAATAATCTGGTCTGTATTCTGCTGTTTATACCAGGTAAATTCTATGCCCACACGGTTCTTAAGGAATCTCAAATCGATCCCTGTTTCTACAGAATGTGAGAATGAGGGCTTAATCTGCGGATTATTCAGCTGATCGGGAATATACTGTGTATTGGTGTTGGAGGTTTCTGTTTTATAGGTATTACCCGTCTCATAAAAGAACGCAGTCTGATAAGGAGAAAGATCAGACCCTGCAATTGCATAACCTGCTCTGATTTTACCATAACTTAAAGGTGCCCATTTAACCAGCTCACTGAACACAAAACTTCCGCTGACGGATGGATACCAGTAGGAATTATTGTCTTTTGGCAGTGCTGATGAAACATCATTACGGATAGTCGCATCCAGGAAGTAAGTGTCTTTATAGCCAACTGATCCTGTTGCATATACACTCCTTACTTCTTTTCTTCTTTGATAAGATACGGTCTCCGGTCTGTCTATAGAAGCTTCTATATTATAAAAACCAGGGCTGGACAGGCCGCCTCTGGTGGCTTGTCTGAGGTAAGTATATTTTTGGGTCAGAATGTTTGCACCTACATTTGCACTTACAGAAAGGTCATTCCAGCTTTTGGTATACTGACCTAAGAATTCGTAGTTATTCTCTGTATTCTGATATTTACCGGCTGTATATCCTTCGGTCTCAAACCCGCCTAAGGCTCTTTTACTGGTAATATTCTGCGTAAACATATCTGAACGGATAAATCCGCTTAATTTTAACTCTGGTATAACCTGATAAGTGGCGTTGATATCTCCGAAGAAACGGTCACGGTTATCGTTATTCAGGTTTTCATAAAGATCAAAGAACGGATTATTCCAGTCACTCGGTTTGTTATTGGCGATTAATCCGGTAGTCGTATTAGGATTTACATTCCAGTTTTTGATCGTTCCATCTGCGTATTTATAGTTTTTGAGTTCGTTCATATCTATATTCCGCTGGAACCACTGTACAGCACCTGTCCCTGAACCCTGATAACCTTCTGCAGGGCGCTGTCCATTATTATTCGCATAATTCAGGTTAGCACCAACGCTCAGTTTCGGAGTAAGATCCAGTGATCCGTTTACACCGAGGTTATTTCTTTTTAACCAGGTATTTGGCAGTACTCCTTGTGTATAAGCATTATTATAACTGAAGCGCAGAGCGGCATTTTCATTTCCTCCGGCTACCGAAATATTATTATTGAAAGTGTATCCGGTCTGGTATAGATCTTTAATGTTGTTTGGCTGAGGTACAAATGGAGTCTGCTGTCCGAAACGTTCATCCTGCGGATAGAAACTATAATACATTCTTACCGGTGTGCCATCCATTTTTGGTCCCCAGCTTTCGTCATTCCCATTTACATATTTCTGTCCGTTAGCCAGCGTCAGGAAGGTCTGGTTATTTCCCACACCATAGGTGTTTTGTAATGGCATAAAATTACCGGTCTTATCTATGGTAAATGCAGAACTGAACTGTACGTCTGTTTTTTTAGGACCTTTTTTCCCTTTTTTAGTCGTAATCAGAATTACACCATATTGGCCTCTTAAACCGTATAGTGCAGAAGCGGCCGGTCCTTTCAGGACATTCACAGATTCTATATCTTCTGAATTGATATCCTGCGCCAGGTTTCCATAATCGGCACCGTTAGAGGTAGTATTAGAGAAATTGGTATTGGAAATAGGCGTTCCATCGACTACCATCAGGGGCTGATCGTTCCCTGAAAGGGAGTTGGCTCCACGAATCTTAATCTTCTGCGTACCACCCATACTAGCACCGGATGACCCGGTAACCTGTACACCTGCAACTTTACCCGCCAGTGAACCTAATACATTCTGTTGTTTGGCTATAGTAAGATCTTCTCCTTTGACACTTTGAGTAGCATATCCGAGTGACTTTTCGGAACGTTTAATTCCCATCGCCGTAACGACAATTTCTGAGAGATTCTGGTCATCTGATTTCAACGCTATATTTACGGTATTACCCGAACCAACTGCCACTTCCTGCAACTGGAATCCGATAGAACGGAAAACAAGAACGGCTCCAGTGCCGGCCTTAATCGCATATTCTCCCTGTGAATTGGAAGAGGTTCCATTGCTGGTTCCTTTAACTGTAATGCTAACTCCGGGAAGTGGTTGTCCATCTTCTGAGGAAGTGATTTTACCCCGGATGTCTTTTTCCTGCGCCCGTAAAAGACCGGCGCAACAAAAGAATAGAATGAGTAGAGTAATGGTTTTTTTCATAAGTTTTGGTTTAGGTTGTTTTGGTTTATTTTATTTTTTGCCGGTATTCTGGTAAAAAGGATTGTCTTCTACCCGGCTGACCTGTGCACTGCCGACTGCGGTTAACATTCTTCTTGCACTCACCAGTGTGCGGGACTGAAAATCTGCATAATCAGCAGCCGATGGGATCATACTGTTGATTCTAACTAAGCCTGCCGCCTGAATAAATACGCCTTCTCCGATATAAATGGCTGTATGTGTAATCCGGGGATTCGCCACTCTTCCTTTGGACGATGCAAAAAAGAGTAAATCTCCGGCTTTGAGATTCTGGAGACTCTTCTGCAGATTTACGGTGTCTGCTTCATAAATATCGACTGCTTCTCCTACCAGTGCCTGTTGTGATGCATCTCTCGGCAAAACAATTCCGTTTAGAAAATAGGCACTTTTGGTAAAACCGCTGCAGTCTACACCTTTAATGGAGGTACCACCCCAGAGATAGGGCACACCGACAAATAATTTAGCAGTTTCCAAAATCTGATCTGCAGTAGGATTAGGTCTGCGAAGCCATTTATTATAGTCTACAGCATCTTTGGTATGGATATATCCTGCTCTCCCATCTGGATAAAGGATATGATAATATTTACCTTTCTTTCCGGTTATACTCAGGATATTTCCTTTAACCAGATCTGATACGCGCAGCGATTTTTCATCCGGCTCTGTATAAGAGAACCCATTATCAGCAATGTAAACTATCTTTTTCTCTTGTTCCCACTCTTTGAAACGGGCGTCATCCATCAATGCAATAGATTCATTTTCCAGCCAGGAGATATAGTTATCCGGGGACCGGACCAGGGAATAGCCACGTTGCTTTTTAAGAATCTGCAGCGGTGTACCTAAAATAGTCTGTGTGACCATCTCCGCAGCATGATCTGGTGTTTTACGATTATTACCGACCGAGAGTTTAACTACGCCGCGTGTTACTGCACCTGGCTCTGCCAATGGTAACAGAGTTTGCTTTATAATGGTACGAAGGCCAGCCTGGTTATAAGCGGCCTGTAATGCTGTAGTAGCGCCGGCTATGGTAGTTTCAAGATTGATGGTTACGGGATTTGTTCCTTCGAGTTCGTATTGAAACACATCTGTACGTTTGTCGGGCACCAATAATTTACCGGTGTTTTCTGTAAGCTGCCGAACCTGAAAGTATTGCGTACTATCGGGAGATTGAAAAGCCAGCGCATTCAGACTTCCTCCCAGAAGGAGAACCATCAGGATATTGCTATATTTCATGTTTTTGGTTAGATAAAGGTTTTATGGTATACTAAATGTAATTTTTTTTCATCCATAATTCCGTGATACAAATCAAAAAAATCGTTTTTAATAGAGAAATCACGTATTATTTTTGCTAAAAGGAACATTTTGCCTGCTTTCCAGGAAATACTCAGACCCAAAACCTGTATTACCCATGGCACAACCACAAATCTTTGTTCTTTAACCTGCGCTAAGGTTAAAAACTGTTAAATCATTTCGAAAAAAAATCTGAGTAAGACACCAATAGTTATCTTGTAATGATGGAAGCAAACATCATCTTAAAGGAATTATTCCTGATGTAATTGTAAATCCGACGATACAAGGCATAAGTTCCGGCCGGGACGAAATACTTGAGGCAGCTTTAAAGATGGCCGGGCATGAGTAAGCTTACTATAAAGATGGAAGACGAAGAATTCCGCCTTTTAAACTAAAGAAAGATTTATTCGGATAGGCTTCTTTCAAGATTTCCGCGGCAATTAAACTGCGTACCCCGGCATGACAGAATAAAATAACCTGATTCTGCAGCAGGAATGGGATGGACCGTTGCAATTCTGAAAGGGGAATTTTAACGAAAGGGAATCCTTTCGCTTCCGGCATTTCACCTGGCTCCCTTACGTCAATCACAAGATAAGAGGGATTATCCTTGATCAATAAAAAATCTGCTGGGCTGATTTCCGGGGCATCCATAACGTAAAACTACATCCGGTAACGTAAAGATACAGAGCGGCCTAAAGCCTGTGCCAGTTCGGGCTCAATTGCAAACTCGCCTTCTTCCTGCATCCATACTTTATTTGTATTCTTATGCAACGTAACAGTTTTTCCGTTTAATAATATTTTAAGCTCGGCCGTATCCTTTGTTATTCCGGCGCCATTTATAATCTCGTACACATAATCTGTGTCTTTGTACGTGATTCGCATTTTCAGTCCCATAATCTTCTTCTCGACCCCAAAGGTAATTAAAAAACCATTACTTTTCCTGAGTAGGGCAAACAACACTCAGGACCAGTAATGGCATAATTCATTGGGCGTAATATAACAGATCAGGGAGAAAAAACGAAATAAAATAGTAAGGAATTAAAAAACTCGCAGGAGCTATGTCTCGGAGGTGTCAATTAATTATTTAAATTTGGTCTTTTACATACATACCAGAACATTTGTATATGACATATCAGGAAAAATTAAGCGAAATACGTAAACAGATGAAGGCCGACCAGGTGGGCGCCTATATTATTCCTTCTGCCGATCCGCATATCAGTGAATACCTTCCCAAACATTATGAATGTATCCCCTATCTTTCTGGTTTTCACGGATCTGCCGGTACTTTGGTTATCACTGCCGATTTCGCAGGTTTATGGACGGATTTCCGCTATTTTGAACAGGCTACTGAACAACTTAGTGGCAGTGGATTTGAATTGGTTAAACAAAAAGTGCAACATGCGCCAGAATATATTCAATGGTTAAAGGATACATTACCTGCAGGTGCTACTGTAGCTGCAGATGAGAAATTATTATCTATTCTTCTGGGTGAATTAATAACTACAGAAATTGGTCTGGCCGACCTTCATTTGAGCCATAAAGACTATATCAGCCCGATCTGGCAGAACCGTCCTGAATTGCCTGTTGAACCGGCTTATTTAATCAGCGCGGAAGCAGCGGGAAAAACTGTGAAGGAGAAATTGACCGCAGTCCGCTTAGCAATGGAGCAGGCAGGTACTGATTTTCACCTGGTTTCTTCCCTTGATGATATGGCCTGGTTATTCAACATCCGTGGAAAAGATGTGAATTATAACCCGGTTGTACTGAGTTTTGCACTCATCAGCCAGGATCATGCGACTATATTTATCCAACCCGATAAATTGACAGAAGAGGATAAGATTGAGTTGCTGAAAAGTGGAACTGAGGTTCTCGCTTATACCGAAATTGAACGTTCTATCAGTCATATTCCTGCCGGAAGTAAAATCCTCCTTGATCCAAAAAGAAATTGCTATGCCTACCTCAAATTATTACCTGAGTCGGTTAAAATAAAACGCGCAACCAACCCGTCTACAGTATTAAAAGCGGTTAAAAATGAAACAGAAGTTCAGAATACACGTGAAGCCATGCGCAAAGATGGTATTGCAATCACGAGATTCCTGATCTGGCTGGAAGAAAACATTGGCAAAACGACGATCAACGAACTGTCGGCAGCGGCCAAACTCGGAGCATACCGTGCTGCTGACCCCGCCTATGCGGGCGATAGTTTTAACACAATCAGCGCCTATGCTGCTCATGCTGCATTACCGCATTACGGTGCTTCTGAAGAGAGCAATGTGCCCCTTTTAAACAAAGGTCTGTATCTGGTGGATTCAGGAGGCCAATATTTCTACGGTACGACTGATATTACACGCACGATACCTCTCGGCGAAACGACCGCAGAAGAGAAAAAAGATTATACGCTGGTACTGAAAGGTATGATCGAAGGCTGCAGATTGAAGTTTCCTGCAGGTACTAATGGATACCAGGTTGATGCTGTCTCAAGAAGACCGCTTTGGGAGCACGGAATCAACTATGGCCACGGAACAGGTCATGGTGTTGGATATTTCCTGAACGTGCATGAAGGTCCACAGGTTTTTAACCCTGCCGCAAATGCAGTAGCTGTAGAGCCAGGGATGATTACTTCTATTGAACCTGGTGTTTATCGTCCGGGCAGACACGGAATCAGAATTGAAAACCTGGTATATACCATCCCGGCTGAGAAGAATGAATTTAATGATTTCCTTGCATTTGAAACGTTAACTCTTGCCCCTATCCATACCGGAATATTACAAATGGAATTACTGGAAAAAGCACAGATAGAATGGTTAAACAGTTACCATGAGCTTGTTTATGAGAAACTAAGCCCGGGTCTAAACCCTGCCGAAGCAGCCTGGTTAAAAGAAGCAACCAAAGCTATTTAGCAAAAACAAAAAGAGAGGGACACATCAGGTATCCCTCTCTTTTTGTTAAGTTACGATTTGACTCCTGCATGTAGGTTGAACAGGCGAGTTATCTATATTTTATTTGACTTGTTTCAGCAGATAAGCGCCATAACCACTTTTCACAAGCGGTGTAGCAATAGCGATTAATTGTTCTTTACTGATAAAGCCCATTCTGTAAGCAACTTCTTCTATACATCCGATCTTCAGGCCCTGTCTTTCTTCGATCACCTGTACAAATTGTCCGGCCTGCATCAAAGAGGCAAATGTACCGGTATCCAGCCAGGCTGTTCCACGGCTCAAAACGCCTACCTTCAATTTACCCTGTTTCAGATATACTTTATTTACATCTGTAATCTCATATTCTCCGCGTGGTGACGGCTTTATGTTCTTCGCAATTTCTACTACGCTATTATCATAAAAATATAAACCGGGTACTGCATAATCTGATTTTGGAACGGCTGGTTTCTCTTCGATTGAAATTGCATTTTTATGCGCATCAAACTCAACTACTCCATATCTCTCCGGATCTGAAACGCGGTAAGCAAAAACGACTCCGCCTTCGGGATCACTACTGGACTGCAGCAATCTGGCCATCCCGTCTCCATAAAAAATATTGTCACCCAGTACCAGTGCAACTTTGTCGGTCCCGATAAAGTCAGCTCCAATTACAAAGGCCTGCGCAAGTCCATTTGGTTCCTGCTGCACAGCATAACTGAATTTGCATCCCAAAGCACTTCCGTCTCCCAATAATTTTTCAAAATTAGGCAGATCGTGAGGGGTAGAAATAATTAATATCTCTTTAATCCCAGCCAGCATTAAGGTTGATAATGGATAATAAATCATGGGTTTATCGTAAACAGGCATCATCTGCTTACTCATGACTAATGTTAGGGGGTGTAATCGCGTACCGCTCCCTCCTGCTAAAATAATTCCTTTCAAGACGTCTTAGTTTTGGTTATAGATTTGAAGATACACTATTTTCGAGTTCAGCATACCATTCCTCTCCATATTTTCTGATCAGCGGTCCTTTCAGAAACGTATATACTGGTACTTTAAGCTCACGCCCGAATACACAAGCATCGGAACAAATATGCCAACGGTCATAATTTAAAACATCAAACTCCGGATAGCTGGTTACCCGAATAGGGTAAAGGTGACAGGAAATCGGTTTCTGCCAATCTACAATACCTTGTTCATGGGCCTTTTCAATTGCACACTTGGTAATTCCGTTTTCAAAGGTTACATACGCACACTCTTTATTTCCATCTACACATGGGGTGGTCAGATCTCCATCAGAATCTATCACCGATGTTCCGTATTCCTCTATCGCCGCTATGCCTTTTGGCGCAAGCAGGTGCTTAATTTTCGGGTAAATTTCTTCCAGAATAGCTGTCTCTGCATGTTCCAATGGTGCACCGGAATCTCCTTCTACGCAGCAGATACCTTTACATTTATTTAAATTACACACAAAGTTTTCGCGGATAACATCTTCGTGAACCAGAGTGTTCTGTACTTCTATCATGATTTATTTTTCTTGGACTAAAGGATATTTTAAACCTTTGGCCGATTTAATTTCCATTGTAACAGCACCGACTAAGATCTCAACCTGTGCCTTTACAGGGACTCTGTTGCCATCATCTGTGATCCAGAGATATAATGCGCTGTCTTTTCTAAAGATTCTTCCTGGCTGGATGCTTGGACTGAACTTCAGACATCTGATCTTCCCAAGTTTACTTTTAACTACTTCTTTGCCAACATATTTAACCGTAAGGCTACTGATCTTATCGCCCAAAAAGTAATTCAGTTTAAATTCATCTCCTATTTTCAAACCCGATATGTCGAGACTACGCGCAAAATAATAGGCTGAAACGAGATCAAATGTCTGATTTGTTGGCGCTGTAAACGTACCCCGGTTACTTACTACCTTTTTACTTCCCTGAGTAAACCTGGCTTTATCCTGTCTCTTATAAGACGCCTCCCTGATATTTTCCTGATAGAAATATGGAGTCAGTGTCTTTTTATCTATATAGGAATCGTAATGATCCCTTATTTTGTAAAACACATCAAATGTGCCTGAAGTCTTTGCATCTACAACCAGATTATATACCGGCTGATTGTCAAACTTCATATCTGAATTTAAAACCTTAATCGTTGCTTCTGCGGCTGTAATGAAACCATAGCGCAGTTTGTACTCCAGCTCCTCCCCCGCCTGAAACACAGGTTCACTCTTTAAAGGAAGTTCCTGAGAGAATCCGCAAAAGGATAACAAAACGAAAAAGGAAAGCATGGTAATTTTTCTCATACCCCTGTAAAACAAAAAGTAATCCAAAATCATCAGGCCTTTCGTTTGAACAAAGGTACGGTAGAACAAGGTTCACCATACATTATGCTTTTAACAACCGGCGTAAGCAGGTTTGTAATCTCCACATAGGCGGCAACCGGAACGGTGACGTCAGCACAACCTTTGATTACAATACGTTCGTCCCTGAAAGATTCCAGATCTATTTTTGCAAGAGCCCTGGTAAATAATACCGCTTCCAGTGTTTCCAGATTACCAAAAACTACCTCGTTTGCATAAGGTTTCAGTTTTGTAGCGAGCAGCATATACGCCCAGGTAGGTACAATCGCGTCTGCACTGCAGATCACTGCGACGTTTTTGCCGGCATAGCTTTCCCACTCATGTGTCTTAATAAACTCTCTGAAATCCTTTTCACGTAACATTAAACCGTGAAACAGGTTATCTTTTATATCGTAGATTATTCTTTCTCCCTGGTCATAATATGATTCCAGGTTCAGCGTAATTAATCCACTGGCAGCAACTTTGTTGACTATATTTTCCTGAATTTCCATAACATTATTAAATAAAAAAAACCGGAAGCATCAGCTCCCGGTTTCAAAATTACGTAAAATAAGATTAATAGAATTTCACCCTATTGTCTTTTATCTCGCTTTTATCTTGCAGAGCCTGGAAAGCCGCACCTAAAGTACGTTGTCCCAATGCTTGCAGCATCATTTCTTTCTGTTTAAACGTATTACCCATTGGTGCAGGATTTGCAAAACCATTTACGGTAAATACATAAACACCATGCTCCCCATCTATTGGTTTAGAAATTTTGTTTACCGGTGAACCAAATACGGTTCCTACCAGTTTGTTTTCCTGAGCAGCTCCTGGAATTACAGGGTTTGAGAATACAATATTCTGCACTGGTGTAACAGTTCTTCCGACCTTCTGTGCAACCTGATTCAGGTTGGCAGCGCCTTGAGCAGCCTTAGCTAATTTATCTTTCAGCATCTTCGCTTTAACGGCATTGATAACCAATGGTTCGATATCTTTTTTAATAGATTCCAATGGAAGAACTCCTTTTGGCTTAACGTCAGTAACATGTGCTACAACAAACGCATTATCCATTTGGTACACTTCAGTTAACACATCGCCTTTTTTTGCTGCAAATCCATCACGGATTAACTGACGCGGATTATCAAGTCCCGGAGCATAACCCTGGCTACCTGTAATTCTTTCAGCCACACTAACTGTATATCCTTGTTTCTTTGCTTCAGCACTGAAGTTATCGTCTTTAACTGCATTCAGGAAAGCCGATGCTTTTTTATAAGCCTGATCTTTTGTTCTGCTGCTTGGTGTAAGGTTTTTTTCTATGTAAGCGATCTTAGCTACTTTAGAAGATCCGATTTGTTTTTCAATTTTCAAAAGGTGTACACCAAACTGTGAGGTAACAACTTTAAGATCACCTACCTGGCCATTAAATGCTGCATTCTCAAATTCAGGAACCATCATACCTCTGGAGAAAGCACCCAATTCACCACCTTTATCTTTCGAGCCATCTACACTATAGATTTTAGCTAATGCTGCAAAGTCGGCACCTTTCTGAATTAATGTTTTCAAAGAGTCAGCCATTTTTACCGCCTGATCAACACCACCCAATTTTGCTGCGTCTAGCAGAATATGGCTGGCTTTTACCGAATCTGGTGAAAAACGCACATCTTGTATTTTAGCCATTTTATAAGAACTTCCAGAGAATACCGGCCCGTAAAATGAACCTGCAGGAAGTGAAAATACTGCCGAATCAACTTGTGGGTCCAATTGTCCTTTAGTGATATAAGTATATGGAACTTTAACATCTGAATTGATTGCTGAAAACAATGAATCCGTTTTAGATGCCCTGAAATCTGCAGCCAATTTCTCTACCTGAGTTTTTACTGCTGCTGAATCTTCCTTAGTAGGATTTACGCTGAAAGCGACATATTCAAATGAACGTGTTTCTGCAGGATTATCAAATTTCTTTTTGTTATCGTTATAATAAGCTGAATAGTCTGCATCTGTAGGTTTCACAGCAGCATCCGGGATACTCGCATATTCAAGATTTACATAGCTGAAATCTGCCAGTTTATTTCTGTTGATATATTCATCAGTAGCTTCCAGAGTGGTTACATAAATTGAATTTTTAACCAGATTAGCATATTTCTGCTGTAAAGCCTGTTTCTCAATTTCAGCTTCCAGCAAATCCCATTGTTGTTTTAACTGCGGGTTAGATGATTGTTGCTTTAACGAGTTAATAACAGCGGCACGATCTACCTGTCCTGTCTGAGGATTACCGAAATACTGAACGATAAGCGGGCTGGGATTTTTACCCTGATAAAGATCAAATAATTCATCACCGGAAATATCCAGTCCTAAACGCTGGTATTCTTTTGAAAGCAAGATCGTAGCAAGTTCACCATTCCACGCATTGTCAACAGCCATAGCTGTCATTTGAGGATTGGCACTACCGCCGTATTGTTGTTTAAACTGCTGTAAATTCTGATCTACTTTAGGGCCGAAATCGTCAATGTTGATATCTTCACCATCCACAGTTCCGACAACTTTTTGAGAAGCAGCCCAAAATGGCTTACCTACGTTAATTGCATCACCGACTAAAAATGCAACAATTGCAAAACCGATGGTGCCAACTAAGATGATGCCCATGCGATTCCGCAAAAATGTCATAAAACCCATAATATCTATTATTTATATTTTTTTTAAGAGCGCGCAAGATACAACTTTTGCCAAAAAAAGAAAACAATAAAATGTATTTGAATAAGTATTTAAAAATTAAGGGAATAGGGTTTATGTAATCTAGCTATTATGGAGTCAGATCGCCCTTAACAAAGGTCTCCCCTGAGCCTTGTTCGAAATCTACAGAGCTGAAATCTTCGGGTGCACTGAAATTAACAGCGTTGAGAATTGTACCGTCTGGTCTGGTCACAATTCCACGTGGAGAGAAGTATTTTTTTTTGCGTTCGTCCCAGGTGAGCTCTTCCGTGTTAAAGGTCAGATCTTCACGAACTACTACGACATTCTTTTTGAAAATAGTAATCCCTTCTGTCTCTTTACGGATAGCATAATCAGAAGTGATTGTACCAGTAACTTTCTGCAGTGGATCGAAGAATGTTATTTTAACTCCTCCCGGCATCTCCTGATATTTACTTCCTTCAGAAGGGTTAACCTGATCCAGTACAGGCGCATAGCCTTTAGCTTTAACAACGGCAGAATCACTAAATGTAATGTCTACGCGCAGGGATCGGTCTCTGGTGAGCGTAACTTTTTTTGCGGATATTTTAGCCGCTTTTTTTAAGTCGTCTTCATTGCAGGAACTTAAAAAAAGCGGGATCATGCACAGTATAGCCAATCGGAAAAGTATACCGGCAGTTTGCATTAGTCAAATTTAAATCTTCTGAACCACATATCGTTAAGTGTGAATCCAAGGCGCAGATTGATAAAGTTTTCCTGCAATGCATTTGCCTGCATTGTGCCGCGTTTACCGATCTCAGTTGTAAAATTCACTTTATAGAACGCTCTTGTTGTCAGCGCGTTTGCCAAAGGTAATCCCAGACCGAAACTCAGTGCCATTTCTTTCACATCTTTATCGGCAAGTTTAATATAAGATTTATCATAGCTCAAGCCAAAACGGTAATCGACTCTTTTGAAATAACTATTAATGGAGGTAATATCTGGAGTAATCTGGCCACCGACCGATACACCGTAACTATCTTCTAATCCCTGATTAACCTTGTTTAAGCTAAATTTAGACCAGCTACCCATCCTGAAATCAGCACCTATAACCCATTTATTATCGCGTTGTAAGGCAATACCAAAATTATGCGTTAAAGGCACTCTCAGGCTTGACTTTCCCGATTTTAAAGAATCAATTGACTCTACCGTCGTGTTTCCAGTTCCATCAGTTTCGCTGCCTATCCTGTATTTCGAAGCAACATAGCTGCGGGTTGAATTAATATCATTTGCCGATGAGCCGGAATACCCGAAGTTCAGTGATGTTTTTGAATTTAATTTGATATCATACTGAATACCATAAGAGAAGTTAACTCCTCCGATACTATTTTCATTTCTCAGACGGGTAGCCATAGCTACAGGATCTTCAAACTCAACTCTTCTGTCCTGAATAATATTTCCGAAAAGGTACTCAACATTACCTCCGATACGTAAATGATCGCCTATCTGGTAACCATAACCGATATAAGCTTTTGTTAAACCACCCTCACCTGTATAAATATTAGACACATTTTGAGTAGCGGGATTTCCAGTATTTGAACCACTGGAAATTGTACCTTTTTCTGCAAAATCATAACCTACCTGAGAATAAGGCATTACACCAAAACTCATTGCCGACTTTTTAGTAATTGGCATTGCAATCGTCAAATGGCTCAGGGTTCCGTTAAAAGAACTGCTTTTATCAGACCCCCTGGACAGGTTAACAATACTTCCTGCCAGCCCCACATCAATGGTTGTTAAACGGATTCCACCATAAGACGCTGGATTCTGTACGTTAATATTGTTGTAGCCTGTTGGTTTATTGATAGCCGTAGATACTCCTCCCATAGCCCGAAACTGCGGAAGCGGAGAACCCATAAGATTACCAATTCCAAACCTTGAGTAAGGTGACTGACTAGTAATTTGTGCATTTACAGAAATGCTGGCCAGCAGAACTAAAACTGCAGTGATATAATTAATCTTTTTGTACATATTCGAATGCAATGACTTCGTTTAATCCTTTTAATACCAGATAAGGATCATGACTAATTTGAGAGGCATAATTGCTGTTTTTTAACTGATCAAGCAAAAATGCGGCATCTCCTCCTGTAATCACAACCTTCAGGTTTTTATATTTATTATTATGCAGGGCAATAAAACCCTCTACTTCATTTACTACTCCTTGTAATACGCCATTGGTAATAGCAGTATCGGTACTAATCCCATCGGGAATACGCTGAACTTCCCTGTCCCAGCCCACCAGAGGCAATTTACCGGTAAAATGGTGAAGAGCCTGGAAGCGCATTTGCACGCCTAAACTGATACTTCCTCCAAAATATCTTTCCTGATCGTCGAGCAGATCATAGGTTATACAGGTTCCTGCATCTATAACCAGGCAATTCTGCCCCGGAAAACCCTGATGAACAGCTATAATTTTAGCCCACCTGTCCTGACCCAGCGTTGACAGGGTCTGGTAATGGTTTTGGACACCGGTATTCAGCCGGGTCGAAAAAGGCAAATATTTCGTATTGGCTTTTAAAACCGAGATCAATTCAGGATCTTCAGGTTTCACACTCGAAAGCGCAGCATATTCTACGCCTTGTTCCTTTATAAAACTTGCCAGAGTGGCCTTATTCAGTTCGGGAACGCTTTGAAAAAAAACCAGCAGTTTACCTTTAAAAACAGCTAATTTAGTATTAGTGTTGCCTATATCAATAACCAGATTATGCATTAGCCTGTATGAACGTAACCTGCTCCGGGAAATTGACAACTCCAAACTTCATTTTACAAAGCTATTAATCTTTACCAAGTTTCAAGGTATCAAATTGTTAAAAAAGGTTAAACAAACAAAAAGAATTGGATCGCAATAACGAGTATCAGGAACAAACTTTCATAGAACCAGCGTTTTGTAGCATTAGAAAAATAATAAGCGAGCAAAACTGCACCTGGAGGAACACATAACAGGAAATGATAAAGTTTAAAGTTAGATTTCGTGTAGCAGCTTAAAATTGCAATCAGAAACATGAAGAAAAGCATCTGAAAAGCCTTTCTTGTACTAATAAAACTTCTAAAAAAGTTTTCTCTCAGCTGAATGAGGGCAAGAACCATCATGATAACCACCGGAAGGAGAACCAGATAATCATTATAGTGGATTGTAAACACCGAAGGGAACTTATTTTTTAATGGTAGCCAGATTTGATAAAACATATTCAAACTGTCATTCCAATAGTAAAATACGGCCAGAAAGAACGTTATACTGAGAAAACCGACGAGTCCGGAGATCCATTCTCTCCAGTTGAAACTTCTGTACAACAATAAACTCAGCCAGATCAGGAGCAACATCATCACAAAAGGAAAATAGATCAGTGTCCCTAATGCGATAAACAATCCAACATCAAACATGAGCATAATTGCATTCGGCGCTTTTCCGATTTTAAGCAATTTATCCATCACAAGAATCAGCAAAAAATTGCAGATCAGAACAGGGCTCAGTATCAGAAATGGATCGAATAAACTTGCACCTGTAATGTAAAGCAATGCAGGTAAGAAACTTGGTTTCGCAAGAAGTTGATGATTGTTGACGATCCGGTTAAAATAAATCGCCTGAATGTAGATTAAAACGCCGGCGAGCATGATATTTCCAGTCACAGACATCGAACTGCCCAGCGGAATCTGAATCATAAATTTAGTGTACGATTCCAAAAACTCGAAGTTCAGCCTTGGCGGTGGGTTTATTAAAAAAGCAATCCGCATAAAAAATGTATATGCAAAAAGCAGCAACAGGTTTATGGGGTTTAAAGTTTTGAATTGATTGATCATGCCATTGATAGATTGGCAAAGTAAAGAAATTTATCTGGCAAAAGAACTGACAAGTTTGTCAATCACAACCGATGTTTCATCTGGAAAATTATAACACCGGCCTTCCGGCATAGCAAGCCAGGAGCGTATAATTCCCTCCCATTTCTTTTGACCGGGCCAGATCACAGGAAAACCCATTTTCTCGAGTGCAAAAGCATTACAATGCTGTTCATACTGGGATTTCATTGGAATAACCAAGAGTTTTTTACCTAGAAACAATGCTTCAGATGGCCCTTCGAACCCGCCTCCGGTCAGCAGTCCGGCAGCAGAAGCCAGACTCGCATTAAACTGATCATGATGAACGGGTCGCACCCACACGTTAGCACTAACATACTCCTGACGGCTGTGTTTAGAAAACACATGCCACTGCTGATCTGAAAACTGATGCAGTAAGGGTAACAGATGCTTCTCATCCATTGCTGGTAAGTAAACTGTATAATGTCCTGCGTTGGTTATTTTGAGCTCTCTGATTGCCTTTCGGATCACAGGCGTATGAATAAAGTCGTCGTAGGGCTCGAAGTGGAACCCAATGTGCCTGGTGGCTGGTGCATAATATTTGAGGATCATTTTTTCCCAGCCTGCGCCCGTCGCTTTTGGAACAAGTGGTGAAAAGAAAGAAGCCTGATGGCTTAAAGCCACACTTGTAATGCCCTTCAATCTGCATGCCCAGGCTGTCACCGGCTCAAAATCGTTCAGCACAAGATCATAATCCTTAAGTGGGATACTACGCATGTCTCTAACCAGGCGCGGAAGGTTCATCTGCCTCCATGTCGCATAATGATCAACGCCACCCTTTTTTCCGAAAATAAAACTAAAGCCGTGAAGCTGATGCCGCACAGGTTGAGTTAATTTCACATCGGCCTGTGTGCCGCTGATTAAAAGATTCACCTCACCATACTGCTGTAAAACAGGGATAATTTCCCTGGCCCGGCTTATATGACCGTTTCCTGTTCCCTGTATGGCATAGAGTATCTTCATCTCAGCCTACTTTCATCTTTTGCAGCAAAAGACCTATATCTAGTTTACTGCGCAGATCTTCACTATCAGACAGTAAACCTTCTTCCTGCTCATCTTGTCCGAAGTCATGCTGCTCATACCTGAAAATACTCCAGGCCCCGTCCTGATACTCCAGAGCGGTCATGTTTTCCACCCAATCGCCGCTGTTCAAGTAAACAACCTGCCCCCCATCTGTTTTCACCTGCTTCATCTCCGGTTGATGGATATGTCCGCAGACCACATACTGATAGCCTTCCTCTACTGCAACCTCTGCAGCTGTCTGTTCAAAACTATTGATAAACTTAACTGCATCTTTAAACTTCGCCTTAATTTTTTTTGAGAAGCTCATTTTTTCCTTTCCCATTAATTTAAGAAACCAGTTCACACTGCTGTTTAACAAAATTAGACTGTCATAGCCTATGGCGCCCAATTTTGCGAGCCATTTAGAATGCTGCATCGTGACATCAAAAATATCGCCGTGAAAGAACCAGACTTTCTTCCCGTCTAATTCCAGCACAAGCTTATTTTCCAAGTGAAAACTGCCCATATTCATCCCCGCAAATTTGCGTAGCATCTCGTCGTGATTACCCGTCAGGTAATACACCGGAACACCTTCCACAACAAATTTCATTAGCTTTCGTACCACCTTCATATGCGTCTCCGGCCAGTACCTTTTACTGAACTGCCAGATATCAATGATATCGCCATTCAAAATAATCATCTTCGGCTTGATACTTTTCAGATACCTGAGCAACTCTCTGGCCTGGCAACCATAAGTACCCAGATGAACATCGGAGATCACGACAATTTCGACTACTCTTTTAGATATCATCCGTTTACGATAATTAGGATTATACACTAACACATATTAACTTATACAAAGATCAGTTTGGCAGGTTAAGTGAATGTTAAATAGAGATGATCATACGAACTTGTTAACATTGCTGAATACTGACGCGGTATTAAGTCGGTATTGACACGGTGTTGAATCGGTGTTGATTTACCATTTTACCGTATCAATACCGACTCAACACCGTATCAATACCCTTTCAATGTACTCCCAAATCAAAACAAAATCAGGAATTTGTCTCAGCTCAGTTCAAAAAAAAAGCAGTAACGAATCGTTACTGCTTTAAAATCTAGTTTCTATTTATTATAAAAGTCGCCGCAAATTCCCGGCCTTTCTAAAAGGGAATGTCTTAAGCTTTTTTCTTCTTCTGATCTGTGTAGAATGCAAAGCCTAAACCTGCAAGCAGGATCAAAGATCCGGCAAGTGATATTTTTTCACCCAGATAATAAGAAGTTGGATGGAAGACAAATTCTACTTTATGATTTCCTGCAGGCAGTTGCGCAGCACGCAAGATATAGTCAGCTCTGAAATAAGGCTTTTCGACACCATCTACCAGCATTTTCCAGCCCTTATCATAATATACTTCTGAGAATACAGCAACAACATCTCTAGGCGCACTGTAAGAGTACACCATATGATCAGGATGATAGCTATCCAGTTTAATCAAGGCAGAATTTCCAGGAACACCAGCGCGTGCGGTATCAAGTCTGTCTTTAAAGGCGATGTCTACAATCGCTTCTTTTTTAGGATCAAAACTGCTGACAGCTTTCATTTCCTCATCTGCATTTTTAACAAACTGAACGCGATCTACAAACCAGGCATTACCAGCAGCTGTAGCGTTACGCTGCATTTTATAGGCGCCTGTCTGGCGATCCTGAGTAATAATATATTTAGTATTCAACATATCCAGCACGTCTTGATTTACACTTTTCGTGAACTGGTGGTCGATTAATTCCTGAATACGTTTTAAACGGGCCGAATGTGCACCACCAACTGTTTTATGGAAATAGGATGCATCTGCATTAGTGAAGGTTGGGATTGAGGCGTCATAAACCCGGAAATCGGGATCCTTGTCGGCCATAATGAAAGTATCGACATCCCTTGGCTGATAATGATTATTTAAACTCGCTTTAGAAACGAAATTTGTATTATTCAGATATCTTTTATCTACCTGCCACATATCAATCAACGTAACAAAAGCCAGTAGACCGAACACGGCTTCCTTCTTCATCTTATCTGTAATTAATGCCCAGATTAATCCGAAACCAATAATCAAGAACAATAAAGTACGCATAGCGTCTGCGCGTGCAAATGCAGCGCGATCGTCTACCAATGCATTTCCAATCGCCAAAGCGATATTCCTGTCATTGCCGAAGTTCTGTGCAAGTGCATCCAGAAACTGCTGATGAGATGATGTTTTAAAGCTGAAAAATAACGTAGGGACCACCGCAACAATCAGCGCAAAGCCACCCGTAATTCCGAAAGACCAATATAACTTTTTCAGTATATATGCTTTATCATATTGCCCTTCCTGTGCCTCTTTAACTGCAAGTAAAGCCAGTATTGGGAACAAAAGCCCAATAACTGCGAGAATGGACTCAACAGCCCTGAACTTGTTATACAGCGGCACATAGTCGAAAAATATATCTGATATAAACGGGAAGTTTTTACCAAAAGAGAGGAGAAGGAACAAGATCGTAGTCGATAAAATCCACCATTTCATTCTGCTCTTTACGATAAAAAGGCCGAATATAAAAAGCATACAAATAATTGCTCCGAAGTAATAAGGACCTGCGGTAAATGGTTTCTCTCCCCAGTAAACAGGCAATTGCTGTGCGAAACCCGCAGCCTGCTCAGGTGTAGCGCCTACTTTGGCCAGTTCTTTAGCCACATTGGAATTAGCATCCAGACGTTCATTACCCCCTCCATATAAATCAGGAATCAGAAAAGTCAAAGATTCACCTACACCCTGGCTCCACTGATAGGCATAATCTTTTGGTAAGCCGTTATCTGGCTCGTACGAGTCTGCAGTAAGGTTTGATTTACCACGTATAGTTTCTTTACCGTACTCGTAAGTAGTCCAGAGATTACTTGCATTAACCATAACGGAAAGTACAATAGCTAATCCGAGGTAAGACAACACTTTGGTTAGTTCTTTCGTTTTATTGGCTTTTACTGCGTGATAGATTTCAATTCCGACATAAATTAGCAAAGCCAAGAGGAAATAATAGGTCATCTGAACGTGGTTCGCACGCAGATTTAATGCTAAAAAAAGTGCCGTAAGTGACGCACCCATCAGATACTTGCCTCTGAAAGTGAGAATAATACCTGCAAGAATCGGTGCAAAAAGACCTATAGCAAGGGCCTTGTTACTATGCCCCGCAGCAATAATAATAAAGTTGTAGGAGGTGAATGCAAAAGCAATCGCACCGGCTGCAGCGAGCCAGGGATTTATTTTCATTACACAGAATAGCAGATAGGCGCCCAAAAGATAAACCAGCACTGTTCCGACGGGATCAGGTAGTATATCCTTAATTATTGAGATCCCGTAAGTTGTTAAGTTTAGTGGATATTGAACCCAGATCTGGTACGCAGGCATTCCGCCGAACATCTGATTGGTCCATAACGGACCTTTGCCGTCTTTGGCTTTGTAATCCATTATCTCTTTCTGCATGGCTTTTGCCTGCAGCACATCACCTTGTGCAGGAGCCTTTCCCTGAAGAACAGGACTGAAATAAACGAAACATAAAATTACAAAAAACGCACAGATGGCCAGGTGTATGCCATTCCTTTTTAACCAATTATTCATTAAGGCTTGTTTAATTTAAACTAATCCCAAAAATATAAAATTGATACAGATTAGAAAGGAAATTTATGCATTCGGCAGAAATACTTTATTTCAGTTCTTCGTAATCGACAAAATCACCCAGTTTATCTGCGTTTCCCTGCTTTGGCTGTGGTGGTACATAGTCGATAGATATCTGACCTTCTGGTTTAGAAGGGCGGCGTTGCTGCTGTTGCTGCTGACCGGTGTAACCACTCTGCTGCTGCTGCATTTTTCCAAATATATTTCTGATCAGTAGCGGGAATATCAATCTTAAAAGAATGCGTATTACCCACAGGATCAGTATAGTGATAAAAAGAAATTTCAATAATCCCATTTGTTTTTTACTTTAAAATTTTCTTCTGTCTATATAGCAAAAGATTAGCTCCTGCCAGCTCAGTTCAAAAAACTGTCGCTGCTTTATAAATCGTGAAGAGAAAGCCGTTGGTACCGGCCTTAAACATCTTCACCTATAAATTTAAACAGGCTCTTTCAAATATAGACAGAAACCTGTGCTGATTATTACAAATAACTTCCAATTCTTGCACAAGAATTACAATTTGAAGCCTAATCTTCC
This sequence comes from Pedobacter antarcticus, assembly GCF_900112985.1. Taxonomy (GTDB): domain Bacteria; phylum Bacteroidota; class Bacteroidia; order Sphingobacteriales; family Sphingobacteriaceae; genus Pedobacter; species Pedobacter antarcticus. The sequence continues at coordinate 95,412 of NZ_FONS01000005.1, read as the reverse complement.
ACAATCTCGGCAACGCGACCGACTTGCCCATCTTCCAAACGAACCTTTATCCCTCTGGAATGATAAGGTGATGAGGTCAGCAGATTTGCCACTATACCCCTGGTTAACTTGCCGGTACGCTGATCTTTTTTTAATATTATTTCCACTTCCAGTCCAGGATAAATATCTGCTCTGTTTTTTCCGTCCATCTTATAATTTAATCTTTTTTGTTGTTTGCGCCCCGAATCTGTCCGCAAAAACTTTCTCCATTGCGAACATTTCATCCCTGAGGCGGGCAGCCATCAGGAAGTCCATATCTTTGGCTGCTTTAGCCATATCTTTTCGTGTTTTATCAATTGACTTCTGCATCTCAGCCTGCGTCATATACTGTACGATGGGGTCCGCAACCATACTTGCCTGGTCGACTTCAACGTAAGCCTTTTTCCTTTCCGCGTTCGCAGAAAAATCAAGCACAGAAGTTTGCTCGAGAATTGCTTCCCTGCTTTTCCCAACCGTTTTAGGAGTAATTCCATTTGCGAGGTTATAAGCCATTTGCTTTTCTCTTCTTCTACTGGTTTCATCCATAGTAACAGCCATGGAATCCGTGATTTTATCGGCATACAAAATTACACGACCCCTGTCGTTTCTTGCCGCACGTCCAATTGTTTGAATCAGGGAGCGTTCGGAACGCAGAAAACCTTCTTTATCTGCATCCAGAATAGCAACAAAGGAAACTTCCGGAAGATCCAGACCTTCCCGCAGCAGGTTAATCCCAATCAGCACATCAAATTCACCAAGTCTTAACCCTCTCAAAATCTCCACCCTTTCCAGGGTTTTTACCTCGGAGTGAATATATCTGCACTTGATATTAAGCCTGTCCATATATTTGGTTAGCTCTTCTGCCATGCGCTTGGTTAACGTAGTGACCAGCACGCGGTCACCCATCTTAATAGTTTTATCAATTTCATCCAGCAAATCGTCAACCTGATTAACTGCCGGTCTGACTTCAATCAGTGGATCCAGCAATCCTGTAGGACGAATAACCTGTTCTACTACAATACCGTCAGATTTCTGCAGTTCATAGTCTGCAGGAGTGGCACTGACATATATGGTCTGCGGAGCCAAACGTTCAAACTCCTCAAAATTCAGTGGACGATTATCCAGTGCAGAAGGCAAACGGAAACCATATTCTACCAGAGACATCTTTCTGGACCGGTCTCCACCGTACATTGCGCGGATCTGCGGCACGGTCACATGACTTTCATCTATAACCATCAGGTAATCATCAGGGAAGTAATCCAGTAAGCAGAAAGGACGCATCCCAGGTGATCTGCCGTCAAAAAATCTGGAATAATTCTCAATACCTGAACAGTAACCAAGTTCTTTCATCATCTCCACATCAAAATTCACCCGCTCCTCGAGTCTCTTCGCCTCCAGTAACTGCCTGTCTTCGATCAGTTGGTTTTTCCTCACCTCTAATTCCTGCTGAATTCCCCAGATCGAAGAAGCAAACCGGTCTTTCGGCGTTACAAAAAGGTTGGCCGGATAGACAGCCATATCTTCCAGTTTCTCCAACGTTTTTCCGGTAACGGGATCGATGACACTCAATTCTTCTATATCGTCACCAAAAAACGAAACCCGGTATGCCGTATCCAGATAGGCCGGAAAAATATCGACTGTATCGCCTTTTACACGGAACGTACCGCGTTTAAAATCATTGATTGTTCTTGCGTATAGAATCTCAACAAGGCTATGCAAAAATGAGTTTCTGGAAATTCGCGTACCTACAGCGAAACGGAATACAGAGCGGGAAAAGTCTTCCGGATTTCCCATACCATAAATACAGGAAATGGAAGATACAACTATGATATCCCTTCTTCCGGACATTAAAGCCGATGTTGTACGTAAACGTAATTTCTCAATTTCTTCGTTAATACTCAAATCCTTTTCGATATACGTATTACTGCTCGGCATATAAGCCTCCGGCTGATAATAGTCATAGTAGGAAACGAAATAATTGACCTGGTTTTCCGGAAAAAACTGCTTGAACTCGCCATAAAGCTGAGCAGCCAGCGTTTTATTATGACTGAGAATCAGAGTCGGTTTCTGAGTCTGTTCAATCACATTTGCCACTGTAAAAGTCTTTCCTGAACCGGTTACTCCCAGTAAGGTCTGATAGTGTTCATTATTGCGAACTCCGGTTACCAGCTGTTCTATGGCACCGGGCTGATCGCCTGTCGGTTTGTACTCAGAAGTCAGTTGAAATTTCATAGGTATTCAAAGATAAGGAATATTGATGTATTGATATGTCGTGATTATATCCTAAATTTATTGGCCATGAAGCTATTGGTATATGTCCCGCTGCTTACACCCAGAATAAAGTATATTTTTAACTTTATTTTCACTGACATACTTCATACACAGGTTGGCTTCAGTTCTAACCTGCAGGAGTATAACGAATCGGACCTGCCTAAAATTTCCTATGCAAGCAGACCGGTCAAAGATGAACTCTTTTTCAAACAGGATGAATTCCTACTGGGACACAGTATAAAGCCTCCTACGATCCGCACGTCCATTTATGGCGATATGATAGTCCCCTTTGCAGTGGAGGGTGGCATACTGCCTTTCGATATTTTTGCCGCATCTTTTTATTTTGTCAGCCGGTTTGAAGAATACCTACCGTTTGAGGCAGATGAAAATGGTAATTTTCCCGCTGAGCAGAGTTTGCAGAGTAAACTTAAACTCCTTGAGTTTCCGGTTATAGACGGATGGGCAATGTTACTCAAAAACATTTTACTTAAACAGTATCCGGGTCTGCATTTTGGCAAAAAGAAATTCGAGATCACCCCTTTGATTTGCCTTTATCCAAGTACAGCAGGCTCCTCTTTCAATCTGTTCAAGCAGGTTTTTACACATTTCGGAAGTTTACTGAAATTCAAAAAACAAGTGAGGACACAACCAGGAAAGCTTAGTAACCTGCAACTTTTTCTGGTAGGGCAGCATACGCAGCACAATCTCGATGCTGTGTATTTTTATCGTCCCGCACTGGAAGTAGACAGTGTGACCGACAGGCAGCTGGTTTTCCCTAACAGTTATCTGCACTTAATAAAACACGGCCTGCAGAAGGATTACAGAATGGGTTATCTGAATAAACCAGGGTTTCGTGCAGGTACCTGCACGCCTTTTTACTGGTATGATCTGCAGTTGGAAAAGATGACACATTTACGCATTCATCCGGTTCCTGTCAATGATCTTATTCTGAAGCAATCCCGAACATTCGATAAAGATAAAATCCACGATCAGTGGGGAACTATGATTAACCACGTCAGAAAACTAGAAGGCAGTTTTTATATGGTCTGGCATAAAGACACCTTGCCAGAATACGGTAAAGGAAAAGCAGGGAGGCAGCTATACGCACAATTATTAGCCGATTTTTCTAACTTTGCACCATGATATTTGAACTGAGTAAGACAAACTCCATTGCTAATACATATGTAGCTGAACTTCGTGATGAAACTATACAGAAAGACGCAATGCGCTTTCGTTACAATCTGGAGAGAATTGCTGCCTATTTCGCATTGGAAATCAGTAAATCAATGGATTATGAGCAGATAAATGTACAGACTTCGCTTGGTATGGCCCCGGCTGTAAAATTAAAAGAACAACCGGTACTGGCAACCATTCTCCGTGCAGGGCTTCCCATGCAGCAGGGACTTATCCAGATTTTTGACCGTGCTCCTTCTGCATTTATCACTGCCTACCGGAAAACGCATGACAATGGCATACCTGAGATCATGGTCGATTACGTTTCCACCCCAGACCTTACCGGCAAGACCCTGATCATGGCAGATCCGATGCTGGCTACAGGTTTATCTATGGTACTTTGCTGCAAAGAACTCCTGAAACGTTTTAAAATTAAAGAATTACATCTTGTAATTGCCATTGCAAGTGCCGCAGGCGTTGCCTATGTAAGAGAACATCTACCCGAAGCCAAATTATGGATTGGTGCGGTTGATGCAGATCTGGATTCCAAATCTTACATCATTCCCGGACTGGGAGATGCTGGAGACCTGGCCTACGGCAAAAAACTATAGAACTTCATGAAAAAACATATCTTTTTCGACCTTGATCATACGATCTGGGATTTTGATAAAAATGCAGAAGAAACACTTACTGAACTTTATGGCCGTTATTGCCTGGATCAGTATGGTTTAAACTCCTGTACAGATTTCATAAAAACATATACCCACAATAATCAGCTTTTATGGTCTGCCTATCATTTGGGCCAGATCACTAAAGAGACTTTAAGGTCAGAGCGTTTTTATAAAACATTTGTTGAGCTTGGAATTGCGCCGGAATTAGTTCCTCATGAATTTGAAGCCGACTATGTACGGTTGAGCCCGACAAAAAAACACTTATTTGATGGATCGTTCGATGTGTTAGGTTACTTGCAGGATAAGTATACTTTACACATTATTTCAAATGGCTTCAAGGAAACTACCTTAATGAAAATGGATCTTTGCCAGCTGAATCCTTATTTCACCAATGTTGTGATTTCGGAAGATGTGGGAGTAAACAAGCCAGACCCGGCCATATTTGAACATGCATTAAGCCTTGCAGGTGCAACCAAGGAAGAAAGTATCATGATCGGTGATAGCCTGGAGGCAGATATTAAAGGTGCACAATCTTACGGCATAGATGCGATTTTCTTTAATCCGATGAAACTCGAAAAACCGGCTTATGTAAACAAGCAGATCCATCATCTTGAAGAACTGATACAACTCTTTTAGCATCTTGATGTTTATCTGATGAACATAATCAGCTAACGCGACAAAACCAATCTATGCAGCACAACAAGGTATTCGATGAACTGAAAGAAATTACACAGACCTATAACCGCTTTCTGGAAAAGATTCCGGTTGCAGCCTTCCAGCAGACTCCTGCTTTCGGAGGTTGGTCTTACAGTGAGGTGTATTCGCATATATTTGATTCCAGTATTTTATCAATTCAGGCCGCAGCGTCCTGTAAAACTAACGGTGAGCTCAATAAACCTACATCTTTTGCGGTTAAGCTTGTCCTTTTTTTTGGAAGTTTTCCACCGGCTGCCCGGTATAAAGTACCGAAAAGACTAGAATCCAGGGTACATAAAATCAGTCCGGAAGAAGCCTCTGTTTTAATGCATAGTTTCCTGGTACAGCTCGAAAAATTTGCTCCGGTAATCCAGAATGCAGGAAGCAATTTAAAAGTTAAACATCCGCGTTTAGGTTTTCTGAATGCCACCCAATGGATGAGATTTACTGTAGTCCACCTGAAGCATCATATGAAACAACTTAGACGGATTGAGAAAAGAAGTTAATTTCACATCTTTGCACAGATGAAGATACCCGGTCTTAAAGGTTTTGATGAAGCTGCATTCCAGAAATATGTAAAGAATACGGGATGGCTAATGTTCGGCAAGATCCTGAGTATGTTCGTCGGCTTTATCATTGCACGGTATCTCGGTGCAAGTGCATTCGGGGAACTGAGCTTTGCAGATGCCTTTACAACTATTATTGCTGCTGTCGGCGCACTCGGTCTGGACAGTTTTATTATCCGTGAAATTATTAATGACCCGAAACGTAAGGAAGAGATCCTGGGGACTTCTCTCTTGTTGCGACTGAGCATAAACGCATTGCTTATTCCCATTACCGCAGGTATTTATCTCTTTTTTCATCGCAATTCTGAACAACCTGGCGATCCGTTAATCTGGATCATCGTAATTCTCGCATTCGCATCATTCTTTAAATCGTTTAATATAATTGACTCCTACTTCCAGTCTCAGGTTGCGTCAAAATACGTCGTCAAAGTGCAGAATATCTGCGTAATTCTATCCGCGGCGATTAAGGTATTCCTGGTTTACATGAATTTACCCCTCATCTGGTTTGCCGTTGCCCTCACTTTTGACAGCGTAATGCTGGCCGTCGGACTTATCATCATGTATCAGGCCAGAGGTGAAAATATTTTGCGCTGGACCTTTAGTAAAACCCGGGCATACAGCTTGTTGAAACAGTCATTTCCCCTTATCCTGTCTGCAGTAATGGTCTCTATTTATATGAAAATTGATCAGGTCATGTTAAAAGAAGTAGGCAGCGTTGAAGTGGGGATTTACAGCGCCGCAGCCAAAATCAGTGAAGCCTGGTACTTTATTCCAATTGCTATTGTAACTTCTGTATTTCCGGCAATCATTCATGCAAGAAAAACAGATCCCGAACGTTATCTAAAACGGCTGAGGAACCTTTACGATCTCTTGGTCTTTATTAGTCTGCCTGTTGCTATTATCGTGAGTTTTTTTGGGTCTGATATCATACATTTTTTATATACAGATAAGTATCAGGGTGCCGGAGATATGCTCTCCATACATATATGGTCCGGGATCTTTGTTTTCCTGGGTAGTGCGAGTTCACAATATCTGCTTGCCGAGGGGTTTACGTTAATTTCATTTCAGCGTACTGCCATGGGGGCAATTGTAAATATTCTTTTAAATTTATGGCTTATACCGCTATATGGCGGTGTTGGTGCATCCGTTGCAACATTGATAGCTTGTATGGTCTCGACCTTTTACCTGCTGCTGATTCCTAAAACAAGGGCTCAGGGCATAATGCTTTTAAAATCATTATTTTTGTTTACCGCATTTCAAAAAATATTTAAACGTTGAATAAACTTCAGGCATTTGCCACATTAATCACTAACCCGGACAGGCTGAAAGCCTTGTTATCATACGGGCATAAGGGCTATCTGGCCAGCATTGGCTGGTTCAAGGCTTTTGATCAGCAACAGGCGGTAGCTGCCAATGGCGATCCACTGCCTTGGGTAACGTATTCTTTTATTGATTTTATAACCCCGCGCGTACTTCCTGAAATGCGAATTTTCGAATACGGATCTGGAAGTTCTACTTTATTTTATGCCAAAAGAGTTAAGGAAGTGGTCTCAGTTGAACATGATCAGGCCTGGTTCGAAAAAATAAAAGGCACTAAACCTGCAAATGCAGAGTTGATTTACTGTGCCCTTAAACCAGATGGAGAATATGCACGTAAAGCAGCATCTCTTGACCGCCCGTTTGATCTGATTATTGTCGATGGCCGTGATCGTGTGAATTGTTGTATACATGGTGTCAGCGCATTAAGCAGTAGCGGAGTAATCGTCCTGGACGATTCCGAACGTCCGGAATACCAACCGGCGAGAGACTTTCTGATTAATGCAGGCTTCAGAGAACTTTCCTTCTCGGGTATTTCACCAGGTTTGTTTTATCTTAAGGCTACATCCGTGTTTTATCGTTCAGACAATTGTTTAGCTATCTAATAATTTATGCAGGTTTTCGCTCCCATAGCCCTTTTTGTATATAACAGACCGCAGCATACTGCGCGTACCTTAAAGTTCCTGCAACAGAATGAGCTGGCAGCAGAGAGTCGTTTATTTATTTTTTCTGACGGGCCTGCAAAAGAAAGTGATGAAGAACTGGTTGCCGAAGTACGGGAAATCTTAAAAAATACTGAGGGATTTAAATCCGTTGAAATATTGGAACGCAAGACTAATCTCGGGCTTGCAGATTCGGTAATTGCAGGCGTAAGCCAGCTTATTAAAAACTATGGACAGGTAATTGTCCTGGAAGACGATCTGATCACCTCTCCCTATACGCTTACTTACTTCAACGAAGCACTGCAACGGTACAAAAAAGAAGAAAAAGTCATGCATATCGGTGCCTATATGTACCCGTTGAAAGGTACGGATCTGCCTGAAACATTTTTTTACAGAGCAGCGTCAAGTTGGGGATGGGCAACCTGGGAAAGAGCATGGAACCACTTCGAGCCTGATATAGATGTTTTGATATCTAAATTCAGTCATCAGCAAAAAGCTGCATTTTCGATTGACAATCAGATGAATTTCTGGAAGCAGATGATAGAATTTAAAAAAGGAAAGAATAACAGCTGGGCGATCCGATGGTATGCATCAATTTTCCTGCAGGGTGGCTTAACTTTAAACCCATCACATTCCCTGGTGAATAACATTGGCCATGATGGTACTGGTGTGCATTCCGGTATCAATGAAATTTATAATGTAATCATTAACCCTAAGCCTATCCGGACTTTCCCTGAAAAGGTCGCAGAGAATAAGGAAGCTTACCTCGCTATCAAAGCATTCCTTGGTAACAGAAAAGGGAATATCTGGGAGAGGTTAAAAAGGTTCGTCAAACAAAAATTACATAATTTTAAAGCTTAGCGGCTTACAATTCCTTTTTTGCCTCTATCAGGATATAAGGAGAAAGTGCTTTTGAGTTAAAAGGAATAATCTTCGTAAGCACTTTGCCTGCAATCCAGGTGGCTTTTTTGAATAATCTTACAGCCACCGGCTTTTCCTTCTCTTGTTCCAGCCATAAACTAAAGTGTCCAAAATAGCGGGCTTCTTTTACGGTTAGTCCCTCCTGTTTACAAATACTGGCCAGAAGCTCCGGATCCATACAATGGATATTATGTTTCTCGTAATTCTCCCGATCAAATTTACGTTGGAACCAACCATTTAACGCCCTGAAATTCGGGAGCGTGATGAATAATGTGCCGCCAGGTTTAAGAAACTCCACATGCTTTTTGATAATATCCCCGGTATCATTAAAGTGTTCTATCAAACCGCAGGACAGCACCATATCATATTTACCCCGCTCCTGATGATTAAATAAATCTGCTTCTATAACGTGTATATCTCCGGCCTGCAATGCATTGGTCTCCAGCAGATCATCAGTTACCGGGGGGTGAATAAAATAATCCAGCAACGTGACATCCAGCTTAAAATATTTACGCAGAAAGACCGCATAATATCCAGGAAAACCACCCAGTTCAATGGCAGTTTTAATTTTTTCCCTGTCAATAATTTCCTCTAGTTCTTTATGAAACAGATAGTTTTCCGGTATTCGAAATGAAAGCCCTTTTTTACTAGTCCAATAATTCACCCAAAAATCTCTATCTGTTAATAGATTTACCATATTCAATTTGTTAGCTTTCTGATTATTATCCCCTCTACCTATAATCATGCCGGGACAAAGAGAACGTAATATGAAGCTAAATATATATCTTCCTGTCCGGGGAATTCACTGGAAAATATAATTATTTGTAATTTAGTCGCATTGAAAGTTATCCATATCAATACATACGAAGGGAATGGCGGAGCAGGACGTGCCTGTCTCCGGCTTAGTGACGCACTGAAAGCACACGGTACTGACTCTAGTGTTCTGGTATATTATCAGTTTCAAAAGAGTGAGAAATCCAGGGCATTCAGCCATTCCATATTCCAAAAAATCAGCGCTGTTTATCATATACTTGCAGAGCGTTATCTGTCTAAATTTCTGACAAAAGCAGCGCTCAAAACCCCTTTTTCCCTACAATGGTTCGGCAGCAATATAGCTAGTCATCCTGCGGTACAATCAGCTGATATTATCCACCTGCACTGGGTAAACCACGGCTTTCTTAAGCCATCTAACCTGGCTGATCTAGAGGAACTAAATAAGCCGATCGTCTGGACTTTTCATGACAGTAACGCCTTTACCGGTGGCTGCCATGTCCGCTATGCTTGTGAAAATTTCCATAAACAATGCGGTAACTGCCCCTTATTAAAAATGAGCGGTAAAAATGATCTGTCTCACTGGAACTGGCTAAAAAAGAAGAAGGGATATGCAAACCTCGATTTTCATATTATCGCCCCCAGTAACTGGATGGCATCTTCTGTCAGGTTTAGCAGCCTGATGGGTGTAAGGCCGCAAACGGTTATCCCAAACACCATTGAAACAAACGTCTTCAAACCGTATGTTAAATCAGAAGCCCGGAGAATCTTTAATATCGCACCTGAGAAATTTGTAATTCTGAGCGGATTTATGCCCTCAAAAAATGACAAACATAAAGGGACAGCATATCTTGTTGAAGCTTTGAACGATTTGGCTAAACGTCCGGATATCGACCCGGGAAATATAGAACTGCTAATCTTTGGTAATAAAGATGGCATAGAAATGCCCGAATTCCCTTTTAAAACCACGCTACTGGGAACTATCAGTGATGATACGCAGCTAGCGAAATGTTATTCGGCCGCCGATGCCTTCATTACACCGTCACTGGAGGATAATCTACCCAACACAGTAATGGAAAGCCTAGCCTGTGCTACGCCGGTAATCGCATTTAAAACGGGTGGCATCCCGGATATGGTTAATCACCTCGTAAATGGTTATCTGGCAGAATATGAATCGGCAGAAGATCTCGCTACCGGAATGGAATGGTTATACCATGAAGAGCACGCGCCTGAAATACAGAAAGAAGCGAGATTAACTATACTGAAATACTTTTCCGAGGAAGTAGTAGCTAAACAACATCAGCAATTATATCAGTCATTAATAGACGCCCATGTATATTAATCCAAATTCAAAATGCAGCCTACACTGAGTGTAATTACCATTGTCTATAATAATGTCCGTGACATCGAGAGAACTATCCGTTCTGTTTTGAGTCAATCCTATCCGCAGATCGAGTATATAATAATTGACGGAGCCTCTACAGACGGTACAAGAGAGGTGATTGCGAAATATGAGAATCGTATCAGCCAGTATATTTCAGAAAAGGATAAAGGAATCTATGATGCGATGAATAAAGGGATAGCAATGGCAAAGGGCGATTATATCCTGTTCATGAATTCAGGTGATGAAATATATGCAGCAAATACTGTCGAGAACGTCTTTGCAACTCGTCCTGGTGCCGACATCTACTACGGTGAAACTGAAATGTATAACGACAACTGGGAAAGTCTGGGCAGACGCAGACATCAAGTACCGCAATCCTTCACCTGGAAGAGCTTCAAATACGGCATGAATATCAGTCACCAGGCAATTTATGTTAGCCGGAAAATTGCAGAACCTTACAATCTGGAATACAAATACAGCGCGGACATAGACTGGATAATCAGGGCCGCAAAAAAGGCAAAGGTTATCGTTAATACCCACCAATACGTCGCAAAATACCTCGTTGGCGGCATATCCAAGCAAAAACACCGGGAGAGCCTTAAAGAACGGTTCCATATCTTCAGTAAATACTACGGCTTTGTTCCTAACCTGATAAACCATGGCATTATTGCTTTCAATCTGGCTCTTTATTATGTTAAGAACCGCAGAACGAATGATTAAATTCCAGCGATAGCAAGACTGCTCAGGGTTTGCAGGAACTATTATGGGTTTCAGAATGCTAACAGAAAAAGAAACCGAGCCCCTCTATAATTCCCAATTTCAGATAATGACAAACAATCTTTTTTCTGACTTGTAGTAATTGTACATCAAAATTCAATTATTATGGGAAGATTAAATAACCGCAACATAGCTGTACTTTCAGCAAATGGATTCGAAGAATCAGAGTTAACCAGCCCTGTTGCCAGACTTAAAGAAGAAGGTGCCTCCGTACATATAGTTTCCTTGGAAACAGGTAAAATACAAGGAATGAAAGACGATAAGGAATGGACCGTGGAAATTAACGTGGACCAGACAGTGAAAACTGCCAATCCAGATGACTACCAGGGTCTGCTGATTCCTGGAGGTGTCCTCAATCCGGATAGCCTGCGTAAAAATGAAGATGCCCTTAACTTTGTAAAGGCCTTTTTCAAAGCTGGTAAACCGGTCGCAGCCATTTGCCACGGACCACAGGTGCTGATCTCTGCGGAAGTTGTGGAAGGAAGAAAACTAACCTCCACCAAAACCATTAAAATAGACCTCGTAAATGCCGGGGCCCTATGGGAAGACTCGGAGGTCGTGGTCGACCAAGGTCTGGTAACCAGCCGCAGCCCCGCCGACCTGCCTGCCTTCAACGATAAAATCGTAGAAGAATTTGCAGAAGGTGTGCATGACGGGCAACATGCCTAATCACATTCCGACTAAATAAAAACCAAAATAAAAAAGGAGATTTATAGCTAAATCTCCTTTTTTATTTAACCTTACCCCCCGATACCAGCACCCGGCGCTATATTTAGTTCTTCACAACACCTTAAATAAAACCATGAAAATATTTATTGAAACCAGCAGACTACTTATAAGAGAGCTTACCCATACCGATTATCCTGGAATATTTGAGCTTGACTCCGACCCTGAAGTCCATCAATTCCTCGGTGGAAATCCTATAAGCAGCATCGAAGATGCTAAAAAAAGCATTGAATTGATCCGTACCCAATACATCCAAAACGGAATTGGCCGATGGGCCTCCCCGATCGAGACCTTTACTTACGAGGGCATACCTCACATCTGGTATGAAAAAAAGCAGTAAACAAATCCCTCCACAAAGCCTCTCAACCTGCCTAACTAAAAACCCTAAAAGCCTTCCATAAAGCCTCTCAACCTGCCTAACTTAAAAAACCTACCACATTACCTACCTAACTTACTCCCAGACCGGCATGATTCTCTTAATAATAAAATCTTCAATATGTTTCAAAAGGCCTTAGCGAGCTCTTCGCGAGGTGGAGCCGTCTTGAAACATATTGAAGATTTTATTATTAAGGATTAGTCGACCACACCCCCCCATCCTTCACAAAAACCCTGCGGTTCAGTTTCAGGTTGCTGACAATAAATTCGGCAAAATCTTCCGGTTGCATTACTTTGTCAGGGTTACCGTCCGTTAAATTAAGATCCTTTGCCATATCTGTGGAGACCGTACTTGGAGTTAGTGTGCTTACTCTGATATTATGCTTACGAACTTCCTGCATTAAAGATTCAGAAAGGCCGATCAGTCCAAATTTAGATGCGCTGTAAGCACTTGTGACGGCGGCGCCACGAAGACCGGCGGTAGAAGAAATATTAATGATATCTCCGGTTTTACGTTCGATCATTTCTGGAAGAAAGGCACGCGTAACATAATATACCCCAAAAAGGTTAACCTTTACAATCTCTTCCCACCTTGAAGGCTCAAGTTCCATAAAAGAACCGAACGAGCTGATGCCGGCATTATTAACTAAGATATCCAGATGCCCAAAAGCACTTTTAACCTGTTCTGCGGCAGCATTAACAGCGTCAATATCAGCAACGTTTGCAGTGACAACGACCGTTTTAACACCATAAGCCTTTAATTCATCGGCGACAAGATTCAGATCAGATTCTGTTCTTGCGAGCAATGCAATATTTACACCTTCCTGTGCAAGAGCAATAGCTACGGCACGTCCGATTCCTTTACCAGCACCGGTGATCAGTGCATTTTTTCCTTGTAATGATTCCATAATCGATTGAATAGACTGTAAAAATAAATAAAAATCGGGGCCAGCAGAATAATAAAGACATCCTGAAATTGAGATGAGATTTAATTAAAGCAAAACAGGGGTGACCTGTAAATACAGACACCCCTGTTTAAGCTATTTACTTAAAAGATTATTGATTAAATCTATATCTCAGACCGAGCTGAATTCTCCAGCGTGCAGTCTCATCAATGCTGCTTGAAAAAGTGTTTACCAGCGGCACACTGTTGTCTGCGTTTAAGTAAGGGAAAGAGAATGATGGTTTGCCGGTAGTAGCATCGACACCCTTAAAATTAAGCAATCCATTTGCCCGGTTGGCAAATTTCGGAACACCCCATGTTTTATTAATCATGTTTCCAAAATTGAAAACATCAAAAGTAAATTGCAGGGAGTGCTTTTTACCCTTAACACTTGTAAATAAGTCTTGGGCCAGGCGAATATCAAGCGTTCCGATCATATTGCCTACAAGCCCGTTCCTTTCGGCGTATTGTCCTCTCTTTTTGTTTAGATAGTTATCCTGGCTGATATAGCTATTTAACTGATTCCAAAGCTGGTCTGGTGTACGGGAATCATTCGCATTCTCCGGTACCAGTACAATATCAGCTTTATTTGCAGGTACAAAAATCAGGTCATTTCCACTTAAACCATCATTATTCAAGTCGTTACCATAAGTATAGGAATATCTGAAACCGTCCTGTAATTGGTAGAACATTGAAACTGTGGTACCCAAATGATTGATGTATTCCTTTCTGTAAACGACCGAAGCGATAAACCGGTTTTTAACCATGTAACTTGAATAAGACAGCGCGTCTGTATTCGGGCTGCCGGACACTTGACGATCTCTCCACATAGACTGTGCAATAGAGCCGCCGTCATTCACTGACCTTGAATCTGTATAAGTGTAACCAGCTGTTGCGAAGAAGCCTCCCGCGAATTCTTTGGATAATGTTCCTGTAAGCGACAAGCTACGTCCCTTATCAGTATTGGTCATTACAATCGCATCGGAAATATTAGGATTTGCTGGCGTAGGTGCCGCAGCGCCGTAAATTCTTGGGCTAGTATATCTAGGACGGTTGTCTGCCCCTTGTAAAAGCGTGTAGGCTGAAGTATTTAAATTCGCATTCCTGAAATAAACCGAGTTAATATCCTTTGAATATAGAGCCTCGATTGTTCCTGTGAAGCCGCCTGGCAGTTTTTGGTCAATCGCCAGATTGGACCGCCATACCTGCATAAATTTAAAATTCTGATCAGTTACTGCGAGGTTGTAGGTGGTGTTATTGGCAGAAGTTGAGTTATTCACATTTCTGTAGGCATCAACATCAGGTGTAAATGGTCTGTTTTTTGGATTTGTGATTGATTCCGAACCAAATTGAACACCGTTATTACCCGCCTGGTTGGAAACCCAAACTAAAGGAGGCCTTCCCGTGAATAAACCGGTACCACCTCTTACCTGTGTTAGCCCCTCATTATTCACGTTCCAGTTAAAGCCCAGACGTGGTGACCATAAAATTGAGCTTTTTGGGAATCTGCCGACGTCAATTTTCTCGCCGTTTTCAAAAGACAGGTTCTCTACATTCGGGTTACTGACCGAGGCGGGTGAAGAAACATGCGTTAAGTCTGCACGTAGCCCACCGGTTATTTTTAGCTGGTCACTAACTGTGTAAGCATCCTGGATATATAATCCGTACATATTTGACTGAATTTCGGCATAAGGGAATGATCCGTCAGGCGTCACAGAATACTGAACCTGGTATTTGGATGCATTTGAAACTCCGGTATTTGCACTGTTATAGAAGTCTGCCAGACTATTAAAAGTATAAGCGCCATAATAGTTCGGAGCAAAACCATTGCGCGTCCTGTAGCCCTCGTAATTAGCGCCGATTGTAATTTCATGGCGGCCGGCATAGATATTAAAGTTATTGGTAACCTGATAAACCTTGGTTTTTAAGGTATTAAATGCAGTGAAAGGCTCGTAACCGAAAGCAGTATAGGAACTGCCGTCAGGATTCATGATATCTACAAGAGGGAAAGGTTTGTTACCCTTTGACTCCCGGAAATCATTCATATTATTGTAACCTACTGTCAGCTGATTGGAGAACTTGTTACTAAAACGTGTTCGGAATTCAAGGTTGACATTATCCATGTTATTATTAATACCGTATCCGGCAGACTGAAAAGGAAGACCGAGCTGTGAGGGCTGGCGATTATTCTTTGGTGCGCCGCTATTGCTCGGTAAAATGTCTTTGAAGGACCGGAAGTAGAAATACTTTAAACTTAAGGTATTCTTGTCGTCAATATTATAATCCAGTTTGGCAGATAATTTATCACTTCTTGTGTTCAGTGCATAATTCTCATACGCACCTGCCTCATAACCCAGTGTTTGGAGATATGAACTCAATTTATCCAGGTCCTCTCCTTTTGCCTGAGAAACATTGGGGCCGGTACTTCCACCTCTGGAGGCTATAAATCCTGTTCCTGGATCGGAGCGTCTTTCCAGCTCACCGCTTACGAAAAAGAATAATTTATTTTTTATAATGGGCCCGCCTAAAGTGAATCCATAACCTTTAAGACTAAAGTTATTTACGGGTGTTTTTAGTCCGGCGTAGTTATAATCACTAACCAGGTCCTGGTTCCGGTAATAGGTATTTAAAGATCCCTGAAACTCATTTGTACCACTTCTGGTTACGGCATTAATTGCCGCTCCTGTAAATCCGCTCTGACGGATATCATAAGGCGCGATATTCACCGTAATTTCCTCAAAAGCATCCATATTGATCGGCTGTGATCCGGTCTGGCTGCCAATTGTACCCTGCAAGCCAAATGCATTATTAAATAAGGCTCCATCCACTGTAAAATTATTAGCCAGGTTACTTCTGCCTGCGATGCTGGGACTTCCGAACTGTAGTGAAAACTGAGGGGTAAGTTTAACAAAGTCGGTAAAACTCCTGTTTAAAGTTGGCATATTCTGTATAACAGTTCTCGAGATATTCTGAGATGCACCCGTTCGCCCGGAATTAAAAACTTTACTCTGTTTACCGGTCACAGTGACTTCAGATAAAGTACTGGCATCTTCATTTAAGATGACATTTAAAGTTGAACTTTGGCCCAATGCTAATTTTTCAACACGCTGGGTCTGATTTTGAAAGCCGACAAAAGTCACTGTAATTGAGTACGGGCCGCCGATGCGCATTGCCGGTAAATTGTAGCGTCCGTCCAGCCGGGTTGATGTTGCGTATCTCGAACCGGATGGCTCATGAATGGCAATAACTGTAGCCCCTGAAATTGGTCCTTTTGTATCGGTGACCAGACCATTTATAGAGGCGGTTGTTTCATTTTGTGCTACAGCATCTATCTTTAAGAAGAGTAAAAATAAGAAAGCTGTAAAAAGAAGTAATGTTTTTTTCATGGATGCATTTTTTTCAAAAATACATGCATGAACAGCGGATAAATGTTTGGATTATATTACCTTATTGTTAACTGTTTTCCTTGTTCGGGAAAGACGAGTTTGAGCTTGTGCAGATTGTCTGCAATCAGTTGCTTCTTTACTTTTTCTGCGTTTGCGTGAGGAGGTTTAGTATGCGTTACAATAAAAGTAAGCTTTTTGAAAGCTTCGGGTTCAGTCAGCGCACGGAGCTGACTAAGCTCAGCATGAAAAAGCTTTGGAGTCAGATGGCCGAACAACTGATTGTTTGGTTGTTCGTTCGGAAAGGAAACTTCAAGAAATACGGCCTTTAACTGACCTGAGTTAATCAATGGAGCAACCGCTTTCCACAGCGTAATTAATTTATTGGATTTTTCAATCTCATCTGCACCGGTATCCCCGAGATATAACAGGAAACTATTATTTGAACTAACTAAAAACGCTGTGCTTTTATAAGGATTTCCATGACTGAGTTCATAAGCCTGAACTTTCATTTCTGTATCTGCAAGCGGATAAACAACACCCTGTTCCAGTGTGACATATGAATATTTTTTCAACTGCGGCTTTTCGCCCTCATTTGTGAAATTCGCCCAGGCATCCCATGTAAAGTATTTATCTCTGAGAACATGAAGTACAGGAGATATTCCATAAATATTTTTTGATGTATCTGCTGGTGAATTGATAATTAATCCAGCCACATGATCCAGATGGGCATGCGAGATCAGATAACCTTTTATTTTTTTTCGCTGAATTTCTTCGATATTTCCTTTGAAGGTCCTGCGGCTAACTGCCTTCTGTATTCCTGCCTTTATGGTTCCGGCATCCAGACAAACATAGTTTTCACTACCGGCAGGTGCGACCATATAAGCAGATAAATTGCTTTCATCATCTCCGCCTTTAACACCGAGTGGAATTATTTTAAAACCGGTGTTGGATTGCTGCGACCAAACACTAGCCGTATTGATTAACAAAAAAGCAAGGACTGCACAAAATTTCCGAAGCATATAAACCAGTATTAGTACTGCTGCACAAAATACGAAATCTACCTGACGTGCTATGTTAAAAAAACATTAGCAGATTATCTGCCAGAAAAAAAAAGCTTATAAAAAAAGCCTGTAAGAAAACTTACAGGCTTTAAATAAAAATATCAATATATCCTATTGGAATTTTTTAGCGTTGATTTTACGCTCGTTTTCAGTAAGATAAATCTTACGTAGACGCATACTAACAGGAGTAATCTCAATATACTCATCTGCCTGAATGTATTCCATTGCTTCCTCTAAAGAGAATTTAATTGCAGGAGCAATACGTGAATTATCATCAGTACCGGAAGCACGCATGTTCGTTAACGCTTTACCTTTAACAATGTTAACAACCAGGTCATTATCACGGATGTGTTCACCCATAATCTGTCCTTCGTAAACATCTACACCCGGATCAACGAAGAAACGGCCACGATCTTGCAGTTTATCAATAGAATAAGCAGTTGTACTGCCTTTTTCCATAGAAACCAATACACCATTCAACCTGCCTGGGATAGTACCTTTCCAAGGCTCGTAAGACTTAAAACGGTGAGCCATGATAGCTTCACCACCAGTTGCAGTTAATACGTTGTTTCTTAATCCAATGATACCACGTGCAGGAATTTCAAATTCTAAATGCTGCAGGTCGCCTTTTGGCTCCATAACCAATAATTCACCTTTACGTTGTGTAACCAGCTCAATTACTTTACCGGATACTTCAGCAGGTACGTCTACGATTAAAGTTTCAATCGGCTCACATTTCTTACCATCAATTTCTTTGATAATAACTTGTGGCTGACCAACCTGAATTTCGTAACCTTCACGACGCATAGTCTCAATTAATACTGATAAATGGAGAATACCCCTTCCGTATACCAGGTATGAATCAGGAGATTCCGTTTCCACAACCTTTAAAGCAAGGTTTTTTTCCATCTCTTTGTATAAACGCTCTTTAATACGCTGAGAAGTTACAAATTTACCTTCTTTACCGAAGAAAGGTGAGTTGTTGATTGTGAACAGCATGTTCATAGTCGGCTCATCAATCTTAATAACAGGTAATTGCTCAGGAGCTTCGAAATCTGCAATAGTATCACCGATATCGAAACCATCAATACCTACTACTGCACAGATATCACCCGAGTGAACCTCAGTAGCACGAACTTTACCTAAACCTTCGAAAGTATATAATTCTTTCACTCTTGATTTAACGATTTTTCCATCACGTTTGATCAGGGTAACCGGCATATTTTCTTTGATCACGCCACGGTGTACACGACCTACAGCGATACGACCAACGAAAGAAGAGTAATCCAATGAAGTAATTTGCATCTGAAGCGTTCCGTCGTTAGTTGGTGCAGCAGGAATATGCTCAACAACAGCATCCATTAAAGCAAAGATGTCTGTAGTTGGTTTAGTATAATCTGTACTCATCCAGCCTTGTTTCGAAGAACCGTAGATTACAGGGAAGTCTAACTGATCTTCTGTTGCTTCAAGGTTGAAGAACAATTCGAAAATCTGTTCGTAAACTTCTTCCGGACGACAATTTTCTTTATCGACTTTATTAACAACAACAATTGGCTTCAATCCTAAAGCCAAAGCTTTTTGCGTTACAAAACGCGTTTGAGGCATTGCACCTTCAAAAGCATCACACAACAACAGTACACCATCAGCCATTTTCAATACACGCTCAACCTCACCACCGAAATCGGCGTGACCAGGTGTATCGATAATATTGATTTTAATATCCTTGTACATAACAGATACGTTTTTGGATACGATCGTAATTCCACGCTCTCTCTCCAAGTCGTTGTTATCAAGTATTAAATCACCTGATTGTTCGTTATCACGAAAAATCGAACAAGTGTGTAAAATCTTATCAACCAATGTAGTTTTACCGTGGTCAACGTGTGCTATAATAGCTATGTTTCTTATTTTTTGCATAAAATGCGCCTAAATTTTGGCGCAAAGATAACGTAAATAATTGACATATCAGCCTATCAATTAGGGTAATGTCGTGTTTTTCTTCAAAAAAATACATGCCGCTCATTGCCTTTTTTCACCCTTATAACCGGTCTTTATAAAACTCTAAAAAAAAATACATTCAAACTATAACATCATTATATTGTTCTATTTCTGCTTAAATATGCCTGATAAAAAGATCCTAAGTATAGCTAAATGAAAAAGACTGCAATAATTATGGGCGCGACCGGATCCGTAGGTACAGCCCTGGTCCGCTTACTACTTGATGACCCACGTTACTCCACCGTACTCGTTTTACTCAGGCGCGAAATGCCATTAAGTCACCCGAAGCTTAAACAGTTACTCATCAGCTTCGATAAGATTAAAGATTACGCAGATCAGATTAAAGGCGACACGGTCTTTTGCTGTATCGGCACCACGGCAGCGCAGACCCCGGACAAAAATGAATATCGGAAAATAGACTTCAAATACCCGCTGGACCTCGCCTGGATTGCACAGGAAAATGGAGCTACAAGTTATCACCTGGTTTCAGCAATGGGCGCAGATGTAACATCGAAAGTGTTCTATAGTAAAACCAAAGGCCAGCTCGAGGAAGAACTCAAGAAAATACCTTATGAAAGTATTCACATATACCGGCCTTCATTGCTGGATGCTAAAAGACAGCAATACAGGTTCGCCGAAGATCTGCTAAACCGGATTATGCGCGTCGTAAATCCATTGCTGGTCGGTGGACTGAAAAAATACAGGAGTATTAAGGCCGAATGCGTAGCTACGGCCATGCTTCGATACTCACTGGAACAGAAAAAAGGAATTTTTACACATAAATCTGATCAGATTCAGAAAACGTGCGATAGCTAAGCCAGGAAACCTATCTGCCGAAAGCCCATATTAAAAAAGCAGGCATAGCTTTCGCCCAGCTTTTCAAATCGTGTTTACCGCCAACCATTTCATAGTAAAATATATGACCAGGTCTGCTATAGTCTTTGCTTAGCAGCTCCCGGATAATGTCGATCGTGTCATCAATGGAATCAATAATTCCATTTTTGTTTCTATCCGCAGTTTCATCCTCAGTTCCAGTCATCAGCCAGAATTTAAGCGCAGGCTTACCTGCAGTCTGCCTAATCACCTCATGCATAATCCTGTCCTGTTCGGTATAATTCTCTTTCAAATCTTTACTACGCCACCAGAACGAACCGGAGAAAACGCCTGTAAGATCAAAATTTTCCGGATTTTTCCATGCAATATCAAAAGCCGCTAATCCGCCTAAAGAATAACCCGCAATCCCCTTTTTACCTTGTATAGGCATGCCACAGAAAGCCGCGATATAGGGTAACAATTCCTGATTTACAAAAGAGGCATAAGCTCCGGCCCTAGCTCCCCTGCCAGCGTAATCCGGTATACCGGCAACACCGTACTCCATAACCCTGTCTGCCGATGCGTGTACCGCAACTACCAGTAATGGTTCTATTTTCTGATCTGAATAAAGAGCTGCCAGCATCTCCTCAAGGCCCATCTGCTCAGCATCCTGCCCATCATTCAATAAAAGGAGATTCAGTTTTTCATTTCCCATCAAATCTTCAGGGAAAAATAGATCCAATTGCACCTCCCTGTCTAAAAATACGGAATTCAGCGTCCTGCTTTGATGTCCTGAATGTTGATTTAGCATGTTATTTTCACTCAAATTATCGTTTACACTTATTCGTTTCCGCGGGCAAAATTAAGAAAACATGTGTGTTTCTTAGTATTATCCTGATTATTAGGAGAAAATCTTAAAACATTTGCGCTTTGAACCGGATTTACATATATTCATTATATAAATCGTTTAGGCGTGAAAGAAGAATATAAAAAATGGTATAGTCCAAACCTAAGCACTGAAACAGAGCTTTTGATATTTGGCCATAGCGGACACCCTGTTCTACTTTTCCCAACGAGTCAGGGGCGTTACTATGAGCAGAAAGACTTCGGAATAATCGAAGCAGCCCAACACTATATCGACGCAGGTATAGTTAAAATCTATTGCCCAGACAGCATTGATGCCTGGAGTTGGTATAACAGGTCTCTACACCCCGCAGACAGAGCTAAAAACCATTATTGGTATGACAAAATGCTTAAGGAGGAGCTATTCCCCATGGCATGTCAGGACACCGGTATGGAACGCGTAATCACAGCCGGGTGTAGTTTTGGAGGTTATCATGCAGCGAACTTTGCTTTTAAATACCCCGGGCTGGTCAGCCATCTGTTCAGTATGAGTGGCACATTTGACATTACTTCGCAGACAGATGGTTTCTATAATGGAGATATCTACTACAATAACCCGGTAGATTTCTTGCCAAATGATCTGGACCCGGAACTCTGGAATCTCAATATTATTTTGGGAACAGGAGAAAAAGATATCTGCCGACCCTTTAATGAAAGAATGTCTTCCATATTATCCCAAAAGGGAATCCAGCATTGGCTGGATGTCAGACCAAATGCCGTACATGACTGGCCACTCTGGAAAACACAGTTTCCCGATTATCTTTCCCGTATCCAACCCTTATAAATAATTCTTAATATATAGCCTGTAGATATCTTAAGCATTAAAATTCAATTTTAAAACACATGAAAAAAATAGGTATTCTATTTGGGCAGGAAAGATCTTTTCCAGAAGCCTTTGTCAAACGGGTCAACGAACTAGGAGGCGATGAATTTCGTGCTGAATTTGTCAATATTCACAAAATCCTGCAGGCAGAGCCTTTAGATTATGCAGTGATTATTGACCGCATTTCACAAGACGTACCCTTCTATAGAGCCGCACTTAAAAATGCAGCAATTACTGGAACAGCTGTGATTAACAACCCATTTTGGTGGAGTGCAGATGAAAAATTCTTTAACAATGCCCTTGCCGTGAAGCTGGGAATTCCGGTACCGAAAACCGCTTTGATCCCTTCTTATGAAAGACCGGACGACACTTCAGAACAATCATTCAGTAATCTCGCATTCCCTATGGACTGGGAAGGTATTTTTGAATATACCGGATTTCCCGCCTATATGAAACCATTTGATGGCGGCGGCTGGAAGGAGGTTTACAAACTGCATGATAAAGAAGATTTCTTTGATAAGCATAGTAAAACCAAGCAGTATGTCATGATGCTGCAGGAAGAAATTATATTTGATGAATATTACAGGTGCTACTGTATAGGCGGAAAATACGTGCGTATTATGCAATATGAACCACGTAATCCATTTCACCTGCGTTACGTGGTCGACTCACCGCCATCCAGCCCCCAGTTATTAAAGAAAATAGAGAAATATGTTATTCAGTTAAATGAATACCTGGGTTACGACTTTAATACTGTTGAATTCGCCGTACGGGACGGTATTCCCTACGCAATCGACTTCTGTAATCCGGCACCCGATGCTGAAGTGACCAGTGTGGGCCAGGAAAATTTTGACTGGGTAGTTGATACCGCGGCAAAGTATGCAATAGAAAGGGCACAATTACACCAGGACGGACAAGATAATTTAACCTGGGGAGCCTATATTAAAGCAGCGGCATCAGGCATCCCTTTGGTCAGTAAACCCAAACCTGCAGCAAAAAAAAGCACAGTAAAAAGTGCTAAAACCACAAAGAATACTAAATAACAACCAAATACAGTACACAGCAGGAGGATAGCCAGATGAATGAGTTTACATTGGGTATAGAGGAAGAATACATGGTGATTGACCCGGTGACCCGGGAACTGACATCCCATGATCAGAAAATAGTTGAAGCTGCACAAAAGATCCATAAAGATCAGGTAAAAGCTGAGATGCACCAGGCCGTGGTAGAAGTGGGCACAGGAATCTGCAAGAATACAACAGAAGCCAGAAAAGAAATCTCCATGCTACGCCATACTGTCTCCAGGCTTGCCGGCGAACAGGGCTTGCGTATTGGAGCTGCCGGCACGCACCCTTTTTCTCTTTGGGAAAAACAACTGATCACAGAACATCCGAGATATAGTGAGATAGTTAACGAACTACAGGAAGCTGCACGCTCAAACCTAATCTTCGGCCTGCATGTCCATGTCGGATTTCAGTCCAGGGAATTAGCCATTCATATTGCGAATCAGGTTCGGTATTTCCTTCCACACGTTTTCGCACTTTCGACCAACTCACCTTTTTGGGAAGGAAGAAATACAGGCTATAAGTCATTCAGGACAAAAATATTTGATAAGTTCCCAAGAACGGGAATTCCGGATATCTTTAATAGCATAGAAGACTATGATAGTTATGTGAAGCTGCTGATAAAAACCAATAGTATCGATAATGCTAAAAAAATCTGGTGGGACATTCGTGTACATCCATTTTTTGAAACTATTGAATTCCGGATTTGTGACTGTCCAATGCTGGTAGATGAGACGATGGCTTTTGTCGCAATTTTTCAATCTTTATGTGCTAAACTTTATAAGCTGCGTTTGCAGAACATGAAGTACATTAGCTATTCCAGGGCATTGATTAATGAAAACAAATGGAGAGCAGCAAGGTATGGAATCGACGGAAATCTAATCGATTTTGGTAAAGAGATGGAGATTAATGCACGAAATCTGATTCTTGAATTGTTAGATTTTGTAGATGACGTAGTAGATGAACTGGGCTGCAGGGACGACATAAACTATGTGCATAAAATATTAGAAAATGGCACAGGAGCTGACAGGCAACTTGCTGTTTACAATCAAACAGGAAGTTTTGAATCGGTAGTAGACTATATAACCAGCCAGACATTGATAGGCACAAACGGATAAGATGACAGATAAAAAAATTGTAAGAGTTGCCGTAATAGATATGAATAACCAGTTCCCAAATCAGGGACTGAGAGGGATTTTGGGGGTGCTGTCAACCTTCGAGAAGAATCATGGACTCACACTCCAGGCTAGCGTATTCGATCTCAGAGCAAAACATGAGCTTCCCGGAACTGATTTTGATATATATATTTCAAGCGGTGGTCCTGGAAGCCCGTTTGATGGCGAAGGGGAAGAGTGGGAACGGGTGTTTTTCAGACTGCTGGATGAACTGGACGACTATAACAATCTGAACCCCGTCAAAAAACACGTGTTCTTAATCTGTCATTCCTTTCAGATGGCCTGCCGAAAATATAATGTTGGTCTGGTCACCAAGAGAAAATCCAATTCTTTCGGGATATTTCCAGTGACCCTCACCGAAAAAGGCGAACAGGATTTACTGTACGCAGGCTTAAAAAATCCATTTTACGCAGTTGACAGCAGAGACTGGCAGGTAATTGATAATTCAGACGAACCCTCATCTGTTTCCACGGCGACAGTGCTGGCAATCGAAAAAGAAAGGCCGCATATTGATCTGGAACGCTGCATGATGTCCGTAAGGTTTTCACCACATATGGTAGGTACGCAGTTTCATCCGGAAGCCGACCCTGTACGCATGAAAGCATACCTGACTGAAAAAGAAAAAAAGGAAGCTATAATTACTGTCCATGGAGAAGAAAAATATCAGGATATGATGGATAGCCTGGAAAACCCGGAACATATCTACCTGACTCAAACCCATATCCTTCCAAATTTTTTAGCGGCTGCAATTTCAGGCCTTTGACTAATTAACTATGATACCTAAATACCGGAAAGCCTTCAATGAATCCTTCTCTGAAGAGAAATATGCTGAATTTATTGGCGAACTGGAGGCTGGGTATCGCCCTGTTCCAATTCGCTTTGCGGAGACACCTATATTTTTGCCGGATGCTTTTAAAGAAAAGCTGATCGATGCCGGAGCAGAAATTCTCCGAATAATCAAGAATCCGGACTTTAAAGCGCAAACGGAAAATGCTATTCCAGCAGAATGGTTTGTACCAGGCGAAAATGATCACCCACATTTTCTGGCCTTCGATTTTGCAGTATGCCGGGATCAGGGAGGAGAACTAGTGCCCAGATTAATTGAATTACAGGGATTTCCTTCCCTTTATGCATTTCAGATGCACCTGGCAGAGACTTATATAAAGGTTTTTCAATTGGAGGACATAGCGCATTTAACTCCGTTTTTTAATGGAATGGATAGTGTTTCCTTCACAGAGCTCCTGCGGGAAGTTATACTTGGGCCATGTCAGCCAGAGGAAGTTGCCCTGATGGACGTTAATGCAGCAGAACAGAAGACGGCTATCGACTTCTTCGTTACCGCCGGAATTCTCGGGATACCGGTGCTCTCACTGACTGATATTTTCCAGGAAGATAAACAGCTTTTTTATTTAAAGGATGGACAAAAAATAAGGCTTAAGCGGATTTACAACCGCCTGATCTTTGACGAGGTTGCAAACCAGCAGGATTTATTCAACCAAAGCTTTGACCCCAGGGAAGAACTGGATATTGAATGGATTACACACCCAAACTGGTTTTACCGGATCAGCAAATATACCATGCCCCTGCTTAAAAATGAGTTTGTACCTGAAACGACTTTCGTCAGCGAGTTGCAGGAGATTCCTGCAGACCTGGAAAACTATGTCTTAAAACCTTTGTTTTCATTCGCCGGGATGGGCGTAATTATAGATGTAACTGAGCAGGATATTACAGATATTCAACAGCCGGAGAACTGGATCCTGCAGAGAAAGGTTAACTACGAGCCTATTGTTCAGGCACCAGATGGGTTAATAAAAGCAGAAATCCGGTTACTCTATCTGTGGCCGGATGGAAAGGAGCCTACGTTATGCATTAACCTGGCCAGACTAAGCAGGGGGAAAATGATTGGCGTAAGGTATAATCAGGACTTTGACTGGGTGGGTGGAACGGTGGGCCTCATGGAGAGTCTAAATTGACATTTTAAAGACTACTGGGTCAATAGGATTACATAGATTTGTCTCTAATGTTTATCTGACCTTCAAAATATACATTATGGATTTACAAACAATATTAGTCGGACTACTATTTGCAGCTGCCTTATTCTACATCGGAAGAATAATTTACAGGGCTGTCTCACCTAAAAGCAATGGATGTGGATCTAACTGCAAATGCGGAGTTGATTTTTCAAATATCGAAACACCTAAAAAATAGATTATATCTATATGCCCTTCATAAATCAGTTTAAAGCCTATTTACAGCAGAAGATCGCTTTAACAGACGAACAATTTGAGCTGATTTCAGGCGGAATAACTGTGAAGACATTTGCAAAAAACCAGGTGATCCTTAGTCCAGGCGAAACCAGTATCAAAACCTATTTCGTTGTTGAAGGCTTAATGCGTTCTTACTCAATGGACAGCAAAGGCAAAATACATATCATTCAATTTGCACCTGAGCACTGGCTTCTGTCTGAAAGAAATAGCTTTTTTAATCAACCATCAGATTTTTATATCGATACCACGGAGCCCGTTACAGCGCTGGTAATTCCGAGAAACTTCTTTATGGAAGCCTCAGTCCATGTGCCCTGTATTCAAGATCTGAATATCACTATGCTGAATAATTCGATCCGTTTCATGCAAAAGAGAATTAACATGCTGCTTAGTGCCACTGCTGAAGAAAGGTATCTTGACTTTATTAAGCTGTACCCGAATCTCACGCTGAGAGTACCCCAATGGATGATTGCCTCGTATCTTGGGATTACACCTGAGTCTTTAAGCCGCGTTCGTAAAGACCTCGCCCACAAACATTTTAACAAGTAGATTTCTTATCATACATCAACATCCGTTTATAAAACCGGCCCTATATTTGTCTTATTAAAAAAAAACAATAAGATTATGGCAACTCAAAAATGGATACTTGATCCCGCACACAGCGAGCTTCAATTTAAAGTAAAACACTTAATGATCTCTACTGTAACTGGTAGCTTCAGTGATTTTTCTGCTGAGATAACAACAGAAGATGCAGATTTCAACCATGCACAAGTTTCTTTTAAAGCTTCAGTTGACACCATTAATACAGGTAATAAAGATCGCGACGGACATCTAAAAGGTGGCGATTTCTTTGACGCAGAAACACATCCTGAAATTACTTTCAAATCGTCTTCATTTGAAAAAGATGGCAGCGACTATATTCTTCAGGGCGATCTAACTATAAAAGGTGTGACCAAACCGGTTAAACTTCAGGCTGAATTCGGAGGTACTGCTGTAGACCCTTGGGGAAATACTAAAGCTGGCTTTACCATTTCAGGTAAGATCAACCGTACTGACTTCGGCCTTACTTATAATGCTGCACTGGAAACAGGTGGCGTAATGTTAGGTGAAGAAGTTAAAATCGCTGGTGAGCTTCAGTTTGCTCAGCAGGCATAAGCAACAATCATGGAAAACAAGATTAAATCTGTCTTCTCCATATTAGATGCACCACAGCCTCATATGGTTGGAGATGGCTTCCGGGTAAGTAATTTCTTTCCCGGAGGTTATAAAATAAAAATGAGCCCTTTCTTTTTGCTGGATTATAACGCAAAAGTCTTACTGCCGCCAACCGATGAACTACGCGGTGTAGGCGTACACCCTCACCGGGGGTTTGAAACCGTAACTATTGCTTATCACGGTGCAGTAGCACATCATGACAGCGCCGGCAATAGTGGCATCATTTACCCGGGAGACGTTCAATGGATGACAGCTGCCGGAGGTATTTTACATAAGGAGTATCACGAAAAAGAATTCAGTGCAAAAGGAGGACCTTTTCAAATGGTGCAGCTGTGGGTAAACCTACCGGCAAAAGACAAGATGAGCAAACCGAAATACCAGGCTATTGAGCACAAAGACCTGGCTATAGCGGAGCTTACAGACAATGGCGGGGAGGTAGAAATTATTGCAGGAACTTATAATGGCGTAACCGGTCCGGCTACAACTTTCACTCCGCTACACGTTTATAATGCAAAAATCAAAGCCGGTAAGAGCGCAGTTTTCAACTTTCCGGCGGCTTATAATACTGGTTTTCTAGTGATAGAAGGTGAAATCAGCATCAACGGACAGGAGAATGCAGGCGCAAGCCAGTTCATTTATTTTAAAAATGATGGCGAGGAAATCAGTGTGGAAGCAAAAGAAGACAGTTTAATTCTGGTCCTTAGCGGCGAACCTATTCAAGAGCCAATTGCCCAATATGGCCCCTTTCTGATGAATAATCAACAAGAAATTAAACAGGCTATAAGTGACTATAACGAAGGTAAATTTGGATACCTGGAATAAAATCTGCTCAGCTACGAAAAGCTGAGCAGATTTCTGTTTTAAGAATTATTATTTTTTCACCCCGGATTCCGTTGCTTTTGGCTTATCGGGGAATTGACCTGTATCGGTCTGTAAACTATCAATCAGGGCTTTGCCCGAAGAATCCTGTGAATTCTCCTGGACTTTTGGTCTTTCTACAGTATCAATACTAATGGAATCAGGCACGCGCTCACTTCCTTTATCGCCCATCGTACAAGAGCTTACCGAAAATAATAGCGCTGTGACCAGTACGCTGTAAATCATAGGAATTTTCATCTTTAATAATTTAGGTTCAGAGATGATATCATCAGAAAATATAACTTCTGCAACCTTAAATTGTTTTTAGTTTTTCTGGATGAGACAAACTGCGTAGGCAACCACCCCCTCTTCTCTTCCTATAAAACCCATAGTTTCATTTGTTGTAGCTTTAATTGAGATATCTTCCTCTGAAATTGCTATTGCTGAAGCGATATTTGCTTTCATCTGCGGAATATGCGGGTTAATTTTAGGTGCTTCCAGACATAACATTGCATCTATATTGCCGATCTCCCAACCTTTTTCAGTTATCAGTTTTACGGTTTCCTGCAACAGTAGTATACTACTTACACCTTTCCACTGCGGATCTGTATTTTTAAAATGGAAGCCGATATCTCCTAGATTAGCGGCGCCCAGCAAGGCATCACAAATCGCATGCAACAAAACGTCAGCGTCAGAATGCCCGAAAGCTCCTTTATGATGGCCAAGATCAACACCACCTATGATAAAAGGATGCGCGTCTTTTAACTGGTGAACGTCAAAACCAAAACCTACCTTAATTTTCATACCTATTAATTTAAACAGCCAAAGATAGCAAACTAAGGTGTCTTTTAA
This sequence comes from Pedobacter antarcticus, assembly GCF_900112985.1. Classification (GTDB taxonomy): domain Bacteria; phylum Bacteroidota; class Bacteroidia; order Sphingobacteriales; family Sphingobacteriaceae; genus Pedobacter; species Pedobacter antarcticus. The sequence continues at coordinate 65,729 of NZ_FONS01000005.1, read as the reverse complement.
CGGTTGATGTAACTCGCTTCAAAGCAAGCAGCTAATGCTGCCGTTTCCGTACGCAGGCGCGTCTCTCCCAAACTCAGCGCTTTGTATCCAGCCGCCAATGCCATTTCGATCTCCTGCGGGCTAAAATCACCTTCAGGACCAATTAGAATTAAGTAGTTACCTCCAGGGACTGCAACTTGCTGAATAAACTGCTTTTCCTCTCCAGGCAGACAATGGGCAATCATTTTAAATCCATTAAGACTAGACTGTGCATCAATAAGCTCTTTGAAAGTAGCAGCTGCATTTAGCTGTGGATGAAAGGCCTGTAAAGACTGCTTCACTGCAGCAGTAATTACCTTATTCAGGCGCTCGTCCTTGACGATCTTTCTTTCGGAACGCTCACAGATCAGCGGTGTTACTTCATCTATGCCGATTTCTGTAGCTTTCTCCAGAAACCATTCGAGCCGGTCTATATTTTTAGTAGGAGCAACTGCGATATGCAGACTATAATTTCGTTTTTGATAATCCTGTACATGGTTTACAACCCTCAGAATTACATTACGCTTGGTCTGTGCGGTTATTTCAGCCTCATACAAACCACCTTTTCCGTCAATTAAATGTACCAGCTGTCCAGTGGACAGTCTAAGCACCTTCATACAGTGCCGACTTTCCTCTTCGTTCAGGATATAATCAGATCCACTGATATCCGGGGTATAAAATACGTGCATTGAAAATTAGTGTTTGTCTACCATGTCGTCTGGTCTAATCACCAGCTCGAGCTTAATGGTTTCTATATTCTGTTCGGTTTTCTTCAGGATGGTGAATAAATAACCATAACACTCTTCGCTGTCTCCAACATCTGGAATTTTGCCAAATGCATGCGAAACCAGTCCACCTACAGTATCAAAGTCCAGATCTTCGGGTAAATCATGCGGGAGATGCTCATTCACATCATAGACCGTTGCATATGCATTGATTACAAATTCTGTTTCAGAGATCCGCTCTACTGTCGGTTTTTCCTCATCATATTCGTCCTGAATCTCTCCAACAATCTCCTCCACAATATCTTCCAGAGTAACCATACCTGCTGTACCACCGAACTCATCGATTACAATAGCGATCTGAATGCGTTTCTGTTGCAGTTCACTTAACAGGTCATTAATTTTTTTGGTCTCCGGGATAAAGTAAGGCTTACGGATAATATCTTTCAGAGACCACTCCTTATTAAAAGCCAATAAAGGAAGTACGTCTTTAGCGTGAATAATACCGATAATCTTATCAATTACGTCATCATACACCGGTAAACGGGAATAACCTTCGGCAATAATCATCTGAATGACTTCTTCCTTCGGACTTCCCAATTCAATACCCTGTATTTTAGTACGGGGTACCATGATATTTTTAACGACACGTTCATTAAAATCAAATACGTTTCTGATCAGTTCGTGTTCGTTGGTATCCAGGGCACCACTTTCTTTTCCCTGATCCAGTAAGTAATACAGTTCTTCTGTACTGTGTACAGTATCATGCCCACCTACATTGGAGATACCAAATCCTTTTAAAATAATATTTGCAAAGCCATTCAGCGCCCAGATAAATGGTCTGAAAACCACATAAAATATCTGAAGAGGAACAGCGACAAATAACGTTGTTGCCACCGGCTTCTGTATCGCTACAGATTTAGGTGCAAGCTCACCGAATACAATATGCATAACGGTAATAAAACCGAATGCAATAATTGGTGATGCAGTTTTGCTGAATGACTCAATAAATTGTGGAGTCTGGTTTAATGCAGTCAATAGATTATGCAACAAATGCTCCATAACCGATTCACCGACCCAACCAAGGCCTAATGAAGCTAATGTAATACCCAGCTGCGTTGCAGCCAGGTATCCATCAAGATGTTGTGTAATGTATTTGGCAATATTAGCAACCCTGTTCCCGGATTTAGCTTGAATTTCAATCTGTGATGCCCTGACTTTTACAATTGCAAATTCAGCGGCAACAAAGAAGCCGTTTAACAGGACTAGGAAGAAGGTTAAAAATATTTGAAAGCCCATTAAGAGTTTGTTCTAAATGTACTATTGTAAAGTTCAATACTTTCTTCAATTACCTTATAAGCATATGAAACACCCATTAGTTTTTCAACTGTAACATTCTTTTCTTCTAAAGCTTTGTAATCCTGGAAAAAGCGAACAATTTCTTTCATTGTATGCGGCGGCAATTCATCAATATCATTGATATAATTAACTGACATATCGTTTTTGGCAACGGCGATAATTTTATCATCCTGCTCGCCATTGTCAACCATATGCATTACACCAATAACTTTAGCTTCAACCAAAGATAGAGGATAAACGTCAACAGAGCACAAAACAAGAATATCAAGCGGATCGTTATCATCGCAATAGGTTTGCGGAATAAATCCATAATTAGCCGGATACATTACAGAAGAGAAAAGTACGCGGTCTAATTTAATCAGATTGGAATCTTTATCAATTTCGTATTTCGCTTTTGATCCTTTTGGAATTTCAATAATTGCATTTACCGATTCCGGTAAGTTCGCTCCCGGCGAAACGCTATGCCAGGGGTGGTTTTTGTCTATACTCATTTTCTATTACTCAGTGTTTGAATTTTCTTCGATATTATTCTTTTCTACCCTTTTTTTCAAAAATGTGATAATCAGCGGGATAGTTGTAATCACAATAAAACCTACTATAATATACAGCAGGTAATCATTAATTTCCTTTTCAAACTTCTTGCCAAGGAAATAACCTAGCAAAGTTAAAGAAGTGATCCATAAAAAACCACCACTTATATTATATAATGCAAACTTTTTAAAATCCAATTTAACTACTCCTGCAAAGATAGGTGCAAAAGTTCTGACGATAGGCACGAACCTACCCATGATAAGCGCGAAGGCGCCCTGCTTGTTATAATATACTTCTGCTGCTTTCAGATACTTCTTCTTGAAGAAGAATGAGTCCTTTCTATCATATAAAACCGGCCCTGTTTTCTTACCAAACCAGTATCCGGTAAAATTACCAGAAACAGCTGCTACAAAAAGGCCGGCTATAAGCACATAAATATTTACATCAAGTTTGCCGGTAGCGACAAACATTCCTGCCAGAAACAAAAGATAATCCCCCGGTAAAAAGAAACCAAAGAATAAACCTGTTTCCGCAAAGATGACGAACATGACTACATAAAAACCACCTTCTTTAAGTAATTTTTCAGGATCAATGAACTGATGTAAGGTGTTCCAGAAGTCGTGCATAATTCAAGTATTCGTAAAACTACAAATAATTTTCCTGAGATATGCTTATATCAGATTTAAAATTACTGCGGGATAAACACCTAGAACAAGGGTAATTATAACCGACAGGATCAGAACAAGCTTGTATTGAACAGGTGCATTCAACTCCACTTCAGGACCTTCTTTAAAGTACATGGCGACAATAACTTTCAGGTAATAATAGAATCCGATCAGTGCATTTAAAATAGCAAAGGCTACCAGATAAATGTGGTATTCTGTCATTACGTTCAAAAACATCAAGTACTTACCGATAAAGCCAGCAGTAAGTGGAATACCAGCCAGCGAAAGCATGGAGATAGTTAAAGCGAGTGCCACAAATGGATTCTTTTTAGCCAGACCGTTATAACTTTCAAATCCGTCACCCCCGGTTTTCTGTTTAACCAGAATTAATACGGCAAAAGCGATAATACTTGCAAACGTATAAGCTGCAGCATAAACAATTACATTATTCGATGAGTTACCTGTTAAAGTAACCAAAGAGAAAAGCAAGTATCCTGCATGCGAAATACTGGAATAAGCAAGCATTCGTTTGAAGTTCTTCTGGAATAAAGCCGTCACATTACCAATAAATAAAGTGATGAATACAATTGCCAGCAAAGGCGGCATCCAGAAATCATGCAGCGGTGCGAAAGTACCACCGAATAATCTTAAGAAAGCTGCAAAACCCGCAGTTTTCACTACTGTAGACATGAAAGCAGTAATTAGTGAAGGAGAGCCTTCATAAACATCAGGAGTCCAGAAATGAAAAGGAGCAGCACCCAATTTAAAACATAATCCAACCATGATCAGGATCATTCCCGGATAAAACAAAGGAGAAACTGACTGGTGGTTACTAATTAGATATTTGTTAATAGCATCCAGGCTAAATGAACCTGTAGCACCGTATATCAAAGCAATACCGAATAATAAGAAACCTGTAGAGAAAGCACCCATCAGAAAATATTTCAGAGAAGCCTCATTCGAAGCGAAATCTTTCTTTCTGATACCCGCAAGGATATAAAGCGCTACAGACATGATCTCAATACCAATGAATAGCATTGACATGTTGGTGTAGGATAGAATAATCACCATACCCGACAGCGCAAAAAGGATCAGCGTATAGTATTCAGCTACATTTTCACTGTGCTCGGCAAAATAATTCTGAGTCAGTAAAAAGATAAATATCGTTCCCAGAATGATCAATGACGAGAAGGCAATCGCAAAATTGTCCATTTCCATCATTCCATAATAAACTATATTGGTATCCCATGCCGTCACTGCGAATGCCAGAGCAGTCACCAGCCCGACAAGGGTAAGTGGTAATAAAGCTTTTTTTGCTTTGAATAAACCCGCATAAAGCACCGCAAGAGCAGTAACAACAATTGTTATAATGATATTCATTTCCTTATTTTACCGATGTTAATTTTTGATTGACCTGTTCTAATAATTGTTGTACTGAAGCTTCAGACAAATGAAGAAAAGGTTTAGGATACACACCCAGTGCGATAACAAGCACGCAGATAATTACCAGAACCAATTGTTCCGAACCCTGGATATCTCTAAAACCAGCTGTTAATGTATTTGTCTCGCCAAGCATGATCTGCTGATACATTCTGAACATATAAACCGCTCCGAAGATCACTGAAAGACCTGCAAATACCACTGCCCAGATATTATATTGATAGATTCCGGTCAACAGCAGGAATTCTCCCACAAAACCATTCGTTCCCGGCAGAGCAACTGATCCCAATACAATGATCAGAAAAGCAATTGCCAATTTCGGGGCCGTTTTAGCAATACCACCCAGTTCAGCAATCGTATTGGTTTTCATTCTGCTGAAAATAATGTCCAGCACAAAGAAAAGACCAACTACGTTAATACCATGACTCAACATTTGGAATATAGCACCTTGCATACCCTGCGCATTTAAAGCAAAGATACCGGCAGCGATAATACCTACGTGAGCAATGGAAGAATAAGCAACTAATCTTTTAGCATTACGTTGTGTGAAAGCGATCAGCGAAGCGTAAACCACACCAATCACAGAAAGCACCATTACTGTAGAACCCCAGTCATTCAGACCTAGTGGGGCAATTGGAAGTAACCAGCGGATTACACCGTATACACCCATCTTAAGCATAATACCCGACAATAACATGGTACCTGCTGCAGGCGCTTCAGTATAAGTATCCGGCTGCCAGGTGTGGAAAGGAAATACAGGCATTTTAATTGCAAAAGCAATAAAGAAAGCCCAGAAGATCCAGCCCTGCTGTTCAGCATCCAGGTTAAGCTGATAGAAAGCCTGGATTTCAAAATTGTCAGCTGGATTCTGCAGATACAGGTAAATAATACCCAGTAACATAAACAGTGAACCAGCGATCGTGTAAACGAAAAATTTCATATTCACTTTAATCCTGTCTTTTCCACCCCAGATAGCGCAGATAAAGTATATTGGAATTAAAGCAGCTTCCCATCCGATATAAAACAGAAAGGCGTCCAGTGCAGTGAATACTATCAGTAAACCAGCCTGCATAAACAGGATCAGCGCGAAAAACGACTGAGGTTTAGGATATTCATGCTTAAAAGCGGCCAGAATAATAATCGGTATCAGGACATTAGTCAGTAAAATCGTGATTAAACTGATTCCGTCAATACCAGCGTGAAAATGAATACCCAGATCAGCGATCCAGGGTACATTAACTTCAAACTGCGTACTTGCGTCCGGTACAAACTGTGCAGTGATGATCAGACCAACAGCCAGTGAAAGCAATCCGGAAACCAGCGCCACGTACTTGGCGGCATTACCGGTGAAGGCTGTAACCAGCGCTCCGGCAAGGGGAAGAAATATTAGAAGTATTAAAAGTTGTTCCATTATGTTTATTTGGACGATCTTTTATAGAGATAAATATGTATACAATAACAGGGATATAATTCCGGCGACCATCATAAAGATGTAGAAACCGATATTACCCGACTGAAGCAAACGGATGCCCTTACTTGCTTCACTGGTGCTCCAGCCTAATCCATTGACAATCCCGTCAACAATTTTCGTATCCACAACTTTGTAAAAGAAGCGGGACAGCGCATCAAGAGGTCTTCTCACTAAAAGATCGTAGACCTCGTCAATATAAAATTTATGATAAGACAGGTTAGCCAGTGCCGATCGTTTACCCTGGTCTGCCACGGGCAGATCACTTTGTTTAACGTATTTCACGAAAGCATAAGCAATTGCCACGATCACACCCACCACAGAAACAGCCATCAGCATGTATTCCGTAACATGAGACAGAGCAGAGCCATGTGCAGGAATTACCGGAGATAACCACCCGGCAAGCCAGTGATGGCCACCCAGTACTTCAGGGATACCAATAATACCACCTACTGCAGATAATACCGCCAGAATGATCAATGGAATAGTCATACTTGAAGGAGATTCATGAATCTTCTCTTCGGCATGATGGGTTCCACGATAAGTACCATAAAAAGTTAAGAATAACATTCTGAACATATAAAATGCAGTCAGGAATGCAGTAAACACTGCAATACCCCACATGAACTGGTTATGCTCATATACATGCGCCAGGATCTCGTCTTTGGAGAAGAAACCCGAGAAAGGCGGTAGGCCGGCAATAGCAATAGTACCAATTAGCATGGTAGCAAAAGTAACCGGCAATTTCTTACGCAGACCACCCATATGACGCATATCCTGTTCGTGATGCATAGCATGAATGACAGACCCTGCGCACAGGAATAATAGCGCTTTGAAGAAAGCATGTGTAATAACGTGGAAGAAAGAACCAGTATACGCACCAACGCCCAGACCCAGGAACATATATCCGAGTTGAGATACGGTAGAATAAGCAAGTACTTTTTTAATATCAGTTTGTGTCAGGGCAACCAGTGCACCTAGTACGGCAGTGGCCAAACCAATAATAGCGATCAGATGCTGCACTACCGGAGCCAGGTCGAATAAAATGTGTGAGCGAGCAATCATATAGATACCTGCAGTAACCATTGTAGCCGCGTGAATCAGAGCCGAAACCGGCGTTGGACCAGCCATCGCATCCGGTAACCAGGTAAATAATGGAATCTGAGCAGACTTACCGCAGGCAGCGATAAACAGTAGAAGTGCAATTAAAGCTAGTGTGCTGTCGCCAGGCATTAACTCAGCAACCTGAGGGAAGACCTTTGCATATTCGATACTGCCAAAGGTCGTAAAGATCATAAATATTGCGATCAGGAAACCCAGATCACCGATACGGTTCATTACAAAAGCTTTCTTAGCTGCAGTTGCATAACTACTGTTCGTATACCAGAAGCCGATCAGCAGGTAAGAACAAAGTCCTACCCCTTCCCATCCGATGAACATCACCAGGTAGTTAGATCCTAGAACCAGTAGAAGCATAAAAAAGATAAACAGATTCAGATAGCTGAAAAACTTTCCGAAACCTGCATCATCGTGCATATAACCAATAGAATAAATATGAATCAGGAATCCGATCCCGGTTATAATCAACAGCATGATTGAACTCAGCGGATCTACCAGAAAAGATAAGGGAACCTGAAGCGTACCAGCGCTAATCCAGTCAAAAAGGAAAATTTCATGAGATTTTACAGGATCATTACCCAGGGCTAAAAAGATACTCACACTGATCAGGAAAGAAATAAATATCACTCCACTTCCAATAAATCCGATCAGGGATTTAGACAATGTGTTTCTCCCCAGACCATTGATAACAAAGCCTAAAAGAGGAATTAACGGGACCAGCCAAACTAAATTTATCATTTTATTATCTATTCTTTATAACTACCACTTAAGGCGATTCAACACATTAATATCTGTAGACTGTGTATTTCTGTAGATCATTACGATTATACTCAGGCCGACGGCAACTTCGGCAGCTGCCAGTACCATAATAAAAAATACGAAGACCTGACCCGAAGGATCGTTGTTATGTACAGAAAAAGCCGCAAGCAATAAGTTCACCGCGTTCAGCATCAGTTCAACTGACATAAAGATCACGATGGCATTCCTGCGTGTCAATACGCCGATCACACCAATCGAGAAAATAATGGCACTTAACCAGATATAGTGGTTAAGCGGCACGCCCTGTAGATTTTGAGTAATGTTGTCCATTAGTATCTATTTTCTTATATCGGGAATAGCTAAGCGCTAGACCTTTTCTTTTTTAGTTAATAAAACAGCACCTACCATGGCAGTAAGGAGCAGAATTGATGATAATTCAAAAGGCAGCATAAAGGGCCCGAACAGCTCTTTACCCAGGTTCTTTACCAGACCCAGATTCGGATTAACCAGAATCAGCGGATCAGAAGCTGCAGTAGCTTTAAGTGACCCGATCAGTGTTACGACCAGGCAGCACCCGCCTATTATACCTACAACTTTAACCAGCACAGATTTGAGCGGTTCGTTATCGGTATTCAGATTGAGCAGCATTAGCACAAAGAGAAAGAGCACCATAATAGCCCCCATATAAACAATAAAGTTTACAACGGCGAGGAATTGTGCGTTCAACAGAATATAATGAACTGTGAACGTAAAAAATGTAACGATCAGATAAAGTACACTATGCACTGGGTTTTTGGCGAAAATCACCATCAGTGAAAAGAATATACTTAGAAAAGCGACCAAATAGAATACTGATGTACCCATTTATTTTGTTTGTTTTATGCCTGTATGGCGGGTGTATACTATAGCAGAAGCGAGGCTTCCGGTTATTTTTTCTCCAGTGGTTGTTCGACCAGTTTGTCTTTGCCGTAAATAAAATCTTTACGCAAGTAGTCCGAAGGAACAATCGGGCCATCCAGGTAAATTGCTTCCTTAGGGCACGCTTCTTCGCAAAGACCACAGAAAATACAGCGCAGCATATTGATTTCATATACTGATGCATATTTTTCTTCCCTGTACAGATCTTTCTCTTCAGGTTTACGTTCAGCAGCGATCATAGTGATAGCCTCTGCCGGGCAAGATAAAGCACAAAGCCCGCAAGCAGTACAACGTTCCTTACCATTCTCATCCCTTTTAAGGGAATGCATACCTCTCCAGTTAATGGACATTTCACGCTGCACCTCAGGATAACGGATAGTCGCTTCTTTTTTGAAAAAGTGACTGATCGTAATCGAAAGACCTTTAGTAAGCGCAGGTAAATAAATCCGCTCCGAAAAGGTTAGTGGTTTTTGTATTAATACTTTCTTTTTATTGGTTAATGGTTCCATTAAACCTCCTTATATTATTCCGCAGGGCGGACAGTTAAAACTTTTCTACAATTGCAATCACTAGACCGGTAATAACGATATTAGCTATAGCCAGCGGGATTAATGTTTTCCATCCCAGGTGCATCAGCTGATCGTAACGGAAACGAGGAATCGTCCATCTTACCCACATAAAGAAGAAGATGAAAGCAAAGATCTTCGCGAACAGAACTGCAGTTCCGATCAGAGGTCCGATTACTGGGCCAGTATGTAAAAGTACCCAATCCATTCCAGGGTAATTATAGCCACCGAAATAAAGCGTCGCCATTACCGTCGCCGAAACAAACATGTTAATATATTCTGCGAACAGGTAGAAACCAAGTTTCATAGAAGAATACTCCGTGTGGTAACCACCAATCAGTTCAGTCTCACATTCCGGTAAATCGAAAGGTGCGCGGTTAGTTTCTGCAAAAGAGCAAATAATGAATAACAGGAACCCTAATGGCTGATAAAGCACGTTCCAGTGCCAGCCGTGCTGCTGCTCCACGATTTCCTTCAGACTCATCGTATTAGTGACCATTAAAAGGGCAATAATAGAAAGTCCCATAGACACCTCATAACTGATATTCTGAGAAGCTGCACGGATTGCACTCAGCAAAGAGTATTTATTGTTGGAAGCCCAGCCTCCGATCATCACACCGTAAACACCGAGTGAAACTACCCCGAAAATATATAACAGGCCTACATTGATATCAGTAACCTGCAAAGCAATAACGCGGTCACCTATTGTAATATCAGATCCCCATGGAATCACAGCAGTACCGATACAAGCAGTTAACATTGCCAGACCAGGGCCCACCATAAATAACATTTTATTTGAGTTGGTCGGTACAATCTCTTCCTTCATGAACATTTTCAGTCCATCAGCAAGCGGTTGTAACATACCAAAAGGACCGGCACGATCAGGACCTAGCCTGTCTTGCAGGAATGCTGCAACCTTTCTTTCCGCGTATGTAGAGTACATCGCGATGACTAAACTTATACCAAAAATGATCGCTACAAGTATAAATTTTTCTATGACGAATGAGATATCCATTAGAATTTAGCGGTTTTTTCCAGTTCAACTTTATTAGCCTGCTGTAGACGCAGATCAGTCTGAATAACAGGCAGTGGTTTCATCGTCTCATAGTGATTAGATGCAATTACTGAAGTATCGCTGATATGAGTAGGTTGTTCAATAACCCAGTCGGCAGTTTTCTTTTTATCAAAACGGCAGGTATTGCAGATAAAATCCTCTACCTCGCCATAAATATCTTTACGAGCTGTAACACGCAGTACATCAGCACCTTTGTACCATAATGTAACTTGTCCCTTACAAGTTGGGCAATCACGGTGTGCATCTACAGGTTTGGTAAACCATACCCTGTTTTTGAATCTGAAAGTTTTATCAGTCAATGCACCAACCGGGCAAACGTCGATTACGTTACCGGAAAAATCATTATCCACGGCAGTCTGGATATAAGTAGAGATTTCCGAATGATCACCCCTGTTCAAGATACCATGAACACGTTTATTTGTGATCTGATCTGCAGTAAACACACAACGGTAGCATAAAATGCATCTGTTCATGTGTAACTGGATTTTATCACCAATATCTATACGCTCAAAAGTTCTTCTTTCGAACTCATACCTTGTTTTCTGTAAACCATGTTCGTAACCCAGGTTTTGCAGATCACATTCACCGGCCTGATCACATACCGGACAGTCCAGCGGATGATTAATTAATAAAATTTCGACTACCCCACTTCTGGCTTCCAGTACTTCCGGAGAAGTAATGTTCATCACCTCCATACCGTCCATAACAGTAGTACGGCAGGATGCAACCAATTTAGGCATAGGTCTTGGATCCTTCTCAGAACCCTTGCTAACCTTAACTATACAGGTACGGCATTTCCCGCCACTTCCTTCAAGCTTGGAATAATAGCACATTGCAGGCGGAACAATATCCCCCCCGATTTGCCTTGCGGCATTCAGTATAGTTGTACCTGGTTCTACTTCGACAGTTATTCCGTCTATGGTTACCTTAACTTTTTCACTCATTGTTAAAGATATTCTTTTATCAGTCAGCCCATTTCCATTCAGAACGGAGCCGGCCGACAGTTAATTTTCCTGTTTCAATCCGCTTGCGATCGGCTCAGCATAGCGGGCAATCCCGTAATTAGTCTGTTGACTTTTCTGAGGTTCCCTTACATGCCATTCAAATTCATCCCTGAAGTGTCTGATTGCACTGGCAACCGGCCAAGCAGCGGCATCACCCAGCGGACAAATTGTATTTCCTTCGATTTTCTTCGAAACATCAACCAGCAGGTCGATATCACTCATCTTACCATGACCATGTTCAATACGGTGCAGTACTTTTTCCATCCAGCCAGTACCTTCACGGCAAGGAGAACACTGACCACAGCTTTCATGGTGGTAAAAACGAGAAAAATTCCAGGTATTTCTAACAATACACTGATCTTCATCAAACGCGATAAAACCACCGGAACCCATCATGGTACCTGTAGCAAAACCACCTTCAGAAAGAGATTCATAGCTCATCAGACGCGGATCGCCATTAGCCAGTTTCAGCGTCAGGTTAGCAGGTAATACCGGTACAGACGATCCGCCTGCCACAGTAGCCTTCAACCGTTTTCCGTTGGCAATACCACCGCAATACTCATCAGAATAAATAAACTCCTCAACCGGAAGTCCTAATTCAATTTCATATACACCCGGGCGAACCAGGTTACCAGAAGCAGAGATCAGTTTAGTACCTGTACTTCTGCCGATTCCAACTTTAGCATACTCTTCACCGCCATCGTTAATGATCGGTACAACAGCAGCAATGGATTCTACATTGTTCACTACAGTAGGGCAGCCGTATAAACCAGCAATAGCCGGAAACGGAGGTTTAATCCTTGGATTTCCTCTTTTTCCTTCTAATGATTCCAGTAAGGCAGTTTCCTCACCGCAGATATAAGCACCGCCACCAGGCTGAACGTATAACTCCAGATCATAACCCGATCCCAGAATATTTTTACCCAGAAAACCAGCACTCTTAGCTTCAGCAATAGCCTTTTCCAGAATTCTGATCTGCGGCATCATTTCACCACGTACATAGATATAAGAAGTTTTCGCACCCAGCGCATAGCTGGAAACGATCATTCCTTCGATCAGTGCATGAGGAATATATGTCATCAGGTAACGGTCTTTGAAAGTTCCTGGCTCCGACTCATCTGCATTGCAGACCAGATAACGTTCCACACCTTCAGGCTTAGCCAGAAAGCTCCACTTCATTCCCGTAGGAAATCCTGCACCACCACGACCGCGGAGACCAGACTTCTTCACCTCCTCAACCACGTCATCCGGGCTTAGGGTTTTCAAAGCTTTTTCCACAGACCGGTAACCACCTTTCTGGCGGTACACATCAAGAGTATTGATGCCTGGTACGTTAATATGTTCTAATAAGAGTTTACGGGCCATTATTTTTTGCGTAATTCTTCTAACAATGTATCTACTTTCTGTTCGTCAAGGTTCTCATAGAATGTATACTCGGGACCGATCTGTAAAACAGGACCAAATCCACATGCTGCAAGGCATTCTACACCTCTCCAGCTGAATAATCCGTCTGCAGTGACCTCATTCTCCTTCACACCCAGTTTGTGCTCAATATGAGCCATTACTTTCTCCGCACCTACCAGACAGCAAGGCCCGGTACGGCATACTTCCAGTACATATTTACCCTGAGGCTTCAGGAAATACATACTATAGAAAGACGCTACTTCATAAACCTCAATCGGTTCAATTTTAAGCCAGGCAGCAACCTGGTCCATAGCATTTGCACTCAGCCAGCCCAGTTCGGCCTGTACTTCATGCAGTATCGGTAATAAAGCCGACTTTTGTTTTCCTTCCGGATATCTACTGGAGATCTCCGCGAACTTTGCTTTCAAAGCTGGCGAAAACTCTACAGGTTGTGTTTCTTCTACTTTAAGCATCTAATTCTCCGGCAATAATGTTCATACTACTCATATTAATGATGGCATCAGATAATAACATGCCTTCACTCATGTTTGCAAACATGGAATAATTGATAAAGCTGGGTCTTCTGAAATGGAGGCGGTAAGGTGTTCTTCCACCGTCATTGATCAGGTAAAAACCAAGCTCCCCGTTTCCACCTTCAACAGCATGGTAAACTTCGGCCTTTGGCGCATCAATCTCACCCATTACAATTTTGAAGTGGTAGATTAAAGCCTCCATATTATTATAAACCTCCTGTTTTGCAGGAAGGTAAAAATCAGGAACATCTGCATGGAATACACCTGCAGGCTCATTTTTTATTTTTTCGAGTGCCTGTGTGATCAGACTTACGCTCTGCCACATCTCTTCGTTACGAACACGGTATCTATCATAGATATCACCAGTCGTACCTACAGGAACTTCAAAATCAAATTCATTATAAGAACAGTAAGGCTCGCTTACACGCACGTCATAATCTACACCAGTTGCTCTCAGTAACGGACCGGTCCAGGAATATTCCAGAGCTTTCTCCGCAGTAACGGCAGCTACACCAGCAGTACGGTCAATAAAGATCCGGTTCCGGTTCAGTAAACTTTCGAATTCTTTAAGTGCAACCGGGAATTCTTTCAGGAATTTATTGATTTTCGCAAAAGCGATATCGTTAAAATCTCTTTCAAATCCGCCGATCCGGCCGATGTTAGTCGTTAGACGAGCACCGCAGATCTCTTCATAAATTTCATAGATATGTTCTCTGAACTGAAAAAGATAAAGGAAAGTTGTCGTAGCACCAGTATCCTGCGCAATGATCGTATTACAAATAATATGATCTGAAATACGCGCAAGTTCCATCACAATAATTCTCAGATAGTCAACACGTTTAGGCATTTGAATATTGAGCAATTTTTCGACGGTCATGTGCCAGCCCATATTGTTAATGGGTGAAGAACAATAGTTTAATCTGTCTGTTAAAGGAGTAATCTGATAAAATGGCCTGTGTTCAGCGATTTTTTCGAATGCACGGTGAATATAACCAATGGTAGAAATACCACTGACAATCCGCTCTCCATCTAACTGAAGTACATTCTGGAATACACCATGTGTTGCAGGGTGTGTCGGTCCCAGATTTAGGGTTACCAATTCTTCCTGCGGATCATTATCTGTAAATACTGGCTGATTGTGATTCATGTGCTTATCTACCAAAATATTCGTCTTTTTTATCAACTCTGTTTGGATCTTCCAGCGGATATTGCTTTAACATCGGATGCACGTTTAGCTCATCCATGTTTAAGATCCTTCTCAGGTCAGGGTGACCTTCGAATTTCACACCGAAGAAATCGTATGTTTCTCTTTCCATCCAGTTTGCACCTTTCCATAAGCTAGTCGCTGTAGGAATAACAGGTGTATGTTCATGCAGGTAAACTTTTACTCTGACACGAATTCCTGCCCGCATATTGTGCAGGTGGTAAACCACCGCGATATGGTTGCTTTCCGGATAATGAACAGCTGTAATATCGGTCAGAAAACTGAATCCGGTTGCTGTATCATTTTTCAGAAACTCTAATACTGCTGTAATGACATCGGGTGTTGCAGAAAAGGTTAGTAAACCATAAGGTTCTTCAAACCGGCTAACCTGCTGTCCGAATTTAGCGCTTAAGAGTTCGGTAATTGCTGTATTCTTAATCTCTGCCATTATTCTATTCCGTATGAAGCCAGCATTGCTCTGTATTGCTCAGAATCTCTTCTTCTGCCGCTTTCGTTTTTAACAAGCTCCTGAATCTTTCCAAAGCCATCCAGAATCGCTTCCGGTCTTGGCGGACATCCAGGAACATAAACATCCACAGGAATGATCTCATCAATCCCCTGCAGTACAGAATAAGTATCAAAAATACCCCCGCTTGAAGCGCAGGCACCTACAGCGATCACCCAACGGGGTTCTGCCATTTGCAGATAGACCTGTTTCAAAACCGGACTCATCTTTTTAGCAATAGTACCCATCACCATCAGCAAATCTGCCTGACGGGGTGAGAAACTAAGTCTTTCTGAACCAAAACGACCTAGATCGTAATGTGAACCCATGGTTGCCATAAATTCAATTCCACAGCACGAAGTCGCAAAAGGTAAAGGCCATAAAGAATGGGACCGGGCCAAGCCGATAACTTTATCTAAAGAGGTGGCGAAAAAGCCAGATCCTTCAATGCCTGGAGGCGCGTCTACTATATTGATGTCACTCATATTATAAAACAAAAAAGGCTCATTCTGCATAGAATGAACCACAAATCTACAATAATTAGAGCCAAATGGAGGTATTGTAACGGATTTAGAAACGATCTAAATAGTTTAATCCCAATCTAAAGCCTTCTTTTTCAGCACGTAGATAAATCCTAATAAAAGCAGTGCCATAAAGACAAACATCTGCGAGATACCAGCCCAGCCAAACTCTCTAAAATTAACCGCCCATGGGTACATGAAAATCACCTCGATATCGAAAAGGACAAACAAAATCGCAACCAGAAAGTATTTAATTGAAAATGGCTGACGCGCATTACCAATTGATTTAACACCGGCTTCGAATGTTGCCAGTTTATCTTTAGTCTTACGGGAAGGACCTAAGAAATGCGTAGCGATTAACGTCACGACAACAAAGCCAAGGGCTACTATAACCTGGAAGATAATAGGTACAAAATCCGAAGGTAAACTTTGTGTTTCCATAAATTTTAGATTAAAGCACAAAAGTAACAGAAAAAGGCAGGATAACAACCCTGCCTTTTCATTTATAAGCTAATTTATATTATTTCTTTTTAGCAGCGGCCGCTTTAGCCGGAGCTTTAGCAGGCGTTAACTGTTGTAAACCAGCAGTTGCATTTGCATTTGCAGGATCAATAGCTAATGCTTTGTTAAACAATTCAGTTGCTTTAGCTTTATCGGCCGCTGAGTAGAAGAAACCTAAGTTTGTATAAGCTTCAACAAGATTTCTTTTTTCTGCATCAGCTGCACCTAATTCAGGTTTTTTAACTGTAACCAGGTCCAGGTATTGCTCGTAGTAAGGAACATTAAGACCTTTTGGACTAGTTTCATCATCCATATAACGCGCAACACGTGCTCTGAAGATATAAGCCAGCGTAAACTCAGGAGAAGTCGTATTCAAGTGAGCCAGCGCAGAGTCAGCCTCAACCAATAACTTTTTATCCGGGTTTTCTTTAGCCTGATCAGCTAATGCATAGTTATAATAGTTAGCAGATGCCAGGTAATAATAGTTCGTTAATGAACCTTTACCGTTAGGGTTTAATCTGATCGCGTCTTTATAAACAGCAGCAGCCTGAGCATATTTTTTGTTGTTGTATAATGCTTTACCTACTTCTTCCAGTGCCTCAACATTTGTAGAGTCTTTAGAAACAGCTTTAGTGATGTTAATCAAAGCCTGATCATCTTCACCAGCTTCTAACTGAGCTTTACCTAAATAAAGGTAATCTGACGCTAAAAGACGTGTAGTATCCGTGTTTTTAGCAAAGAAATCTTTCAGTAACTGTGCAGCGTTAGGGCTTTTGTTTTCAGCAGCTGAATAAGCTTGCAAACGGTTGATAACTAAAGTTTTTTGGTTATTTGGGTATAATTTAGCGATATCAGCAGTTTCAGTTTCTAATGCTTTATAGTCTTTAGCATAGTACAGGAACTGAGCGTAACGCAATCTTGAATCAAAAGAAGTATCAGTTAAATCGATATATTTTTTGAAGTTAGTGATTGCTTCTGCAGATTTGGTTGCAAAATTAGCTGGCTCAAAGTTAGCCCACTGCATATATAACTCAGAAATTTCACGGTAAGCAGGACCATAATTAGGATCAGCTGCAATTACTTCTTTTAATTGAGTTTCAGCCTCAGGAAATGCTCTTGATTCTTTGTACATACGACCAATCTGAACTTTAGCTCTTAACAAGCCTTCATTCATATTAATTGCGCGCAGGTAATTACTCAAAGCTTCCGAGTTTTTCTTTTGCAAAGCATAATAATCACCTAGAGCCAAAAATGTCTCAGGATCTTTATCATTTGCATCTACTTCATCTGCTTTTTGCAGGTTTGGTAATGCTGCATCAAAATCAGGTTTGTCCTGTGCAAGGTAAGCCTTACCAATATATAAATATGGTGTGTGATCTTTTCTGCTTGCTAATGAAATAGCTTTATCAAAATTAGTTTTTGCAGAAGCAGCGTCATTCGCAACAAGATCTGCATGACCTAATCCTACATAATTTAACGCATATTTAGGTTCAGCTGCAATACCTTTGTTAAAAACAGCTTTAGCTGAATCTACATATTCGTTAAGCAGGTAAACATCACCTAAATTAAAATAATTCTCTCCCTTTCCAGCCTGCGAGCTTACCAGCGATTTAAGCATAGAAGTCGCTTTAGCGTACTGCTCAGCATCGATAGCTTTTTTTGCATCAGATAGATTTTGAGCAAAAGAGGCAGAACCCATCACTACTAAACCTAAACTTAAGGTTATTGCTTTTTTTGTCATTTTCATTGTTTTATCTATTTTTTTTTAAAGGTTATGAAGCCGCTGAAAAGCTTTTTCAATGTTTATGTATTATTTTAATCACATATGACCCTTCCTGTGGTCATAGAAAGGCAATATAAATATTTTAATTTTTATTCTTAGTTCTAATATTTAAATCTCTCGGAACCATCTTATTAGGCCCTAACCCAGATTTCAAAACAATAAGCTGTCCACGTTGACTCACTAACCATGTTGCAAAACCTGTGCCTAAACCGTTTTTACCTTCCGCATTAATAATATATACGTTTCTAAGGAACGGATAGATGCCATCAATCAAATTCTTCTGCGAAGGTTTATAAAAAGCATCATCGCCCGGTTTACCTTTAGTGTTTTTTACCGCAAGGACTTTAATTTCGGAAGTGAAATTTGCCACATCCCGGTTATCCTGAATAAGCCAGTTAACGCCTACAACGCCGATATAGTCTTTATGTTCTGCAACGTATTTAATAACATCATTATTATTCTGCAGGGTATAAACTCCATCTTTCGGCAGAACTTTTATACCCGCAAGTACCATAAAATAACGTAGCGTACTTGAATACGGGTTATCAAAAACTAATTTCTTTTGAGATTTACCCTCTGCTTTCAGAATAGACACGACTTCATCAGCAGTAATAGTAGAATCCGGGTTACTGTTCCCTGTTATCATTGCAATACCATCAATTGCAAATCTGGTAGTAAAGATGGGGATACTACGTTTTTTGTAAGCCTGCTCTTCTTCCGGGGTAAGCATTCTGGATAGGATTGCTACCCTGACACTGTCGTTAAGAAATGTAGGTAAAATCTTGTTTTCGTTACCCTGAATCAGTTCAAATTTCGTATCCGGATAATCTAATTTAAAAATTTCTATCTGGTCCGCAAGAACATTGGAAAAACTTTCATCTACCAGCATGCGTACCTGACCAGAGGTTCTGGTATCTGCTGCAACTTCCGCTTTAGGTTTAGGTTTGCAGGCAGCAAATAGAAATAAGGGCAGTATAAACAACAGTCGTTTCATGATGAGGAAGAAAAGGTATGAATTTTCCGATAAAAAGCGCAGAATGCTTAAACTAGTTATCTTTTTGATTGATCAGGCGAAAGAACCGGATGACCGCATAAACGATCAGTAACAGGCCAAAGAGTATGCGATAAGTAGGCTCTATATCAAATGGAATGTCTTTCCAGAAGATTAACGCTACTCCGAGTACCAGGTACATCGTAAACATCACTAGGCCTAAAATGAACAGAAATCGCTGTTGAGGCGATTTCTGTTTAAATAATGTATTGAAGTCTAACATCTATTTGGTATTAGTTAGATAATGTGAAACTGATTGGAATGTTATATTTAACACGAACCGGTTTACCATTCTGGATACCTGGAGTCCATTTTGGACTACCTTTTAATACCCTTACCGCTTCTTCATCGGTACCACCACCTAATTTACGTTCTACTTTAATATCTGTAAGTCTACCATCTTTCTCAACTACGAAAGATAAGAACACTTTACCTTGAATATTATTTTCCTGAGCCATAGGAGGATATCTGATCGCTTTATTTAAGTAAGCGTAGAATTTGTCCATTCCGCCTGGGAAACCTGGCTGAGTTTCGATACTTACGAAGTCATAGACTTTAGTATCTTCCACAACAGCTGCTTGTTTAGGGCCTTCCCCAACAGGGCCGACTACAACGATATCAGCTCCAGGATCACCTTCAATTGTTTTCTGACCTGGGTCAGCAGCCTTTAATTGCTCAATCTGAGGTGGCTCTTCATCACGAACCTGATTATCCGGTTTTACAATCGGAGGAGGGAACTTGATCTGATCCACTTTTGGTGGCGGTGGCTCAACCGGTGGCGGTGGAGGTGTTTCTGGATCCACTGGCGGTGGTGGAGCAACAACAACTTCAACTTGTTTCTCAATAACCTCTTCCGGCATCTGACCTTGAACAAGAGTCAGGATCTTTGGAAGGAGAAACAACAAGATGAAAGTTATCGATGCCAAAAATAATGCCTTGGTTGTATTTGCACCATTTTGCGTACGAAGCTCGTAAGCGCCGTAAGCTTTGTTTTTTTTAGCAAAAACAACGTCAAGCCATTCCTTATTGAATAAATCTATTTTAGAACCGAACATTGCTTGTTATTTAAAATGTTAAAAATATTTTTATAAAATCCCTTGTTGTTTCATGAAAGCTTTTTCATTGTCAAGGATGTTTTCATCATCAATCGCAGGAGCAGTTTTAATGCCTGTGATTAACAATTCATCCATGATATCAACAAAGTTTTTATACTTAGCGCCGGAAGTAGGCTTGATAACCATTACGATATCTTTACCAGTAGTTTCCATTACTTTCTTCTTATTCTCAAGAATAGTTTTTCTGATATCACCAATTCCTTCTATTTCAGGAGCTGATTCACCAGCAACACCCATATACCAGGCTACCTTATTATTTTTACCTAATAAAATAGTCATTGTCTGAGATGCCCTTAACTCTAACTGAGCATCAGACGTATCATCCTTATCCGGCTTCGCAATATCCATTGCTATGGGCTTATTCAGCGTGGTGGTAAGCATAAAGAAAGTGATCAGTAAGAAAGCCAAATCCACCATTGCGGTTAAATCGACCTTTGTAGAAACTTTTTTACTCCTTACTTTTCCACCCTTTTTGCCACCCCCGCTGGAGGTATCTAATTCTGCCATGATTTTATTAGTTAGCTGCCCTCAGCAGATGTGATTAAACTGAATTTGTTAATTTTTTGTTTTTGAAGGATATCTATAATCTTCTTCATTGTAGAATATTCTTCATCTGCATCTCCTCTGATACTTACTCGCATTCCTTCGGAATGTAATTCAGCAACAGATTTACGTGATTGCAGAATCCAGTCAGCTAACTGATTATTGGCAGAATCTGCAGGAATTCCTGTTTCCAGACCAGAGGCCTTTCTTTTATCACTATCTAACATGATAAATTGTTTCAGACTCTGAATTGGCACTCCGAAAGAACCAATTACACTAAACCGTTTTTTCTCTTCCGGGGTAAAATCAATTTTGTACTGCTCACCAATTTTCTCCAAGGTAGCAACCTTGATGTCCTGGCCTGCAGTTTCAAAAAACACTTTACCATGACCGATACTCAATACAGCGATATCCTTTTCAGGAACCTTGATCTTATAAGTGGAACTAGGAATAGTCACATTCAAAGGATCCGGCTGTTTTGCAGTAGCTGTTAATATAAAGTAAGTAAGCAGCAGGAATGATACGTCGCACATCGCGGTCATATCAATTGCTGTACTTTTTCTTTGAACCTTCGCTCTTGGCATAATTTTAAAAATTACTTATGTTTTATATAATGATGTTAATTCTTCCGGTTTTCCATAAAGCCGGTAAAAAAAAATTCATTATTTCTTATTTATGCGTAGAAGCATAAGTTTGGATGATGCTAAAACCAGCTTCATCAATTGCATAAGTTAATTTATCAATTTTAGAAGTCAGGATGTTATACATGATAATCGCTAAAGTAGATGTACCGATACCAGTTGCTGTATTGATCAATGCTTCAGAGATACCAGTTGCTAATGCTGCTGAATCTGGTGCACCAGAGTTAGCTAAACCACCGAAGGCCTTGATCATACCTGTTACTGTACCTAATAAACCAACTAATGTACCAACTGATACTAACGTTGCGATAACTGTTAAATTTTGCTCTAACATTGGCATTTCTAATGTAGTCGCTTCTTCAATGTCTTTCTGAATAGCTAAACATTTCTGGTCTGTGTCCATGTTAGCTTCAACTTCCATTTCACGGTATTTTTTCAGACCTGATTTAATTACGTTTGCTACAGAACCTTTTTGTTTGTCACACTCAGAAATAGCTGCTTCAATATTATTTGAACTTAAAAGAGCCTGAATTTTCTTAACAAAAGCGTCTAAGCTAGAAGTACCAGTTGCTTTGCCGATAACAATGAAACGCTCTACAGAGAAAACGATTACCATTAAAAACATACCTACCAGGACCGCAACGATTGGACCACCTTTAAATGCCATACCAGCATAATTTCCAACTTTAGGTAAATTGTCAGCATTGTTGTCAATAAAGTTGTTTGCATCACCGAAGATAAACTTCCAGATACTAACACCTATGATAATACAAATAGGGATAACTAGTGTAGCGAATAAATTTGAAGCTGATGAGCTTTCTTTTTGAACTGTTGTTGGTTTTGGTGCGTTTGCCATTTTTTTAGTTTTTGAGTTTTTAGTACTTGTTTTTTTTTAAATTTAGATTAATATTCTGTAATACACACAACGGCTGATAGAATCATTTGTTGTCTAAACAAATTTACAAATTGCTTTCAATTATTTTAGTCGCTAATTTGATTCTTTGCAAAATATTCTTTACAACCGGTCTATATTAAAAAAAGATTGCCTCTGCCAGGAGACAATCTTTCACAATGAAAACTAAAAAAAAATTCAAATGCAAATTTTTGATTAAAAAAAATGATTTAAACCGTGTTTTTGACGATTTTAGGGAGTGAACTCAGAATTTCCTCGCTGGCGCCATCCTCAAACTGTTTGAAATTGAGAATAAATGCCATCGCAAGCTCCTGTGCTTTTCCATCATATTTTAGAGGATCAGCCCATGTATTTTTAGGGTTTAAGATCTCAGAAGGCACATTTGGACAGCTTTCAGGCATGCGCAGACCAAATACAGGATGAATTTCGCAGGCCACCCGATCCAGCTCGCCGTCCAGTGCCGCAGTGATCATCGCCCTGGTATAGGCCAGTTTCATTCTTTGCCCCGTACCATAGGCACCTCCGCTCCAGCCAGTATTAACTAACCACACATTTACCTGATTCTCTTCCATTTTTTTTCCAAGAAGCTCCGCGTATTTTGTCGGATGAAGTGGAAGAAATGCTTTCCCAAAACATGCGGAAAAAGTAAGCTGAGGCTCTGTTACGCCAGTTTCTGTACCAGCTACCTTGGCTGTATAACCGGATATAAAATGAAACATCGCCTGTCCTTTATTCAGTTTTGAAATCGGTGGCAGCACTCCGGACGCATCTGCTGTCAAAAAGAAAATATTCTTTGGATTTCCTGCCCGGGAAGGAAGGATTGCATTATCTATATAGTTTATCGGATAGGCCACCCGGGTGTTTTCTGTCTTAATAATATTACTATAATCCACTTCTCTGGTGCCAGGAAAATAGTTGATATTTTCTAAAAGTGCACCGAAACGAACGGCTGCATGAATCTGAGGTTCCTTTTCAGCAGTCAGATCTACACACTTCGCGTAACAGCCGCCTTCAAAATTAAAAACGGCATCTTCGCCCCAACCATGTTCATCGTCACCGATCAGGCCTCTCGCCGGATCAGCAGAGAGTGTAGTTTTACCGGTTCCGGAAAGACCAAAGAAAATAGCGGTATCGCCGGATACTCCTACGTTTGCAGAGCAATGCATAGACAGCGTATTTTTCTGTTGCGGCAGAATGAAATTCAGCACCGAGAATATCCCTTTTTTAATTTCTCCGGTATAGCCAGTACCTCCTATCAAAATCATTTTCCTGCTAAAGTTAAGGATCGAAAAATTCGGTTGGCGGGTGCCGTCGAGTTCCGGATCCGCAAAAAAACCAGGAGCCGCGATGATAGTCCACTCCGGTTCTGAATCCTTGTGCTGGTCCGGCCTGATAAATAAATTATGCGCAAAAAGATTTTGGTAGGCGGTTTCTGTGACCACACGTAAAGACAGACTGTACTTTTCATCGGCACAGGCGCTGGCCTCGCGGACATAATACTTTTTACCCCTCAGATAAGCACAAACTTTTTCCAGCAGCGCATCAAATTTAGCGGGTTCAAAACCAATATTGATATCCCCCCACCAGACCGTGTCACGTGTAATATCATCAAGGACAATAAATCGGTCCTTAGGTGACCTACCGGTAAATTCACCGGTATCTATTGCCAGGGCACCAGTATTGGAAAGTGTTCCCTCTCCGTTTAATAGTGCCTCTTCAATTAACTCCGGTACGCTTAACTGAAAAAGCGCATTCTCTGTGCCTAAATTTAACTCTAAAAAGTTTGTTTCGGGCAGTAAAACCTTGCTCATAAAATGAATATTTGTCTGGCAAAGCTAAAGAGTTATTTATGGATAAAACAAGCTTTACAGAAGGAAAAAATTCATTATTGTAGCATTTACACTAACGCGTAACAACCTGAAAAACAGATATTTAAAAGGCTTTTTAGCCGCCTGATTTTTTTACTTTATAGCCATCTTTTTGCAGTAGTAAAACCACTTTATCACGGAAATCTCCCTGAATAATGATCTCTCCATCCTTTGCCGCTCCTCCGACACCACATTTCGACTTGAGCATTTTCCCCAAAATTTCCAGGTCCTGCTGACTACCACGAAAACCTGTAATGAGGGTGACTGCTTTCCCTCCTCTATTTTTTTTGTCCAGCGTTACACGCAGATCCTGTAGTTTATTTGGGATTACTTCTTCGGGTATATCCTGGTCTTGTGCAGGCACAAAATCCGGATCAGTTGAATACATAATTCCGCTTAGATCACTTAATGATTTTTTATTTGGCTTCATATCCTGTCAAATTTTAAACTATGGCTTTATCTTCGGGAACAATGACTTTTAGGGATAATGGAGCTACTTTTATATGAAGTTCTGCACTCATTAATCCAGGTTCACCGTCCAGATGAATAGGCGCATCTGCCTTACGTACAATCCTGATTTCTCTGCCTTTAATAATCTCAACCATTCCAGACCGATCCGTACTTGCGTTCAGCATATGATAAGCGAGCATTGGAATTTTATAGAGCGGAAATTCCTTAATTATACAGACATCCAATAAACCGTCGGTAACCGAGGCTCGCGGAGATACGTGCGCATTATTCCCATATTGCGATGAATTCGCAATACTCACCACATAAGCCGTCCTGGTGTACAGTAGACCATCAATATACAATTCGTAAGTTTCGGGTTTATAATGGATCATTTCCTTTAGCCCCAGCTGCAGATAGGTAGAAAATCCCCTTGATTTATTCCCGGCAAAAACTGAACTTACATGGGCGTCAAACCCCATACCGGCCATATTAAAAAAGAATTTCTCATTCAGTCTTCCGGTATCGATGCGGTCTACGTGAAATTTGTTGATTAATCTGACTGCCCTTCTGGTGTTCATCGGGATTTTAAGAAATCTTGCCAGCCCGTTACCTGAACCCTGCGGAATAATTCCCAGTATTTTATCATGCTCCATGACCTTCGAAGCGACTTCATTAATAGTTCCATCGCCTCCAACCGCCACAATAACGTCAAAATTCTTTTGTACAGCCTCCTCTGCAATCTCTGCTGCATGACCTACATACTCAGTGAAACTAAAGTTAGGGTTAAACACCGTACGATCAAGCTCAGCGTCAATTTGAGCCGGAATTTTCAGCTTATCCTTCCCACCTGAAATGGGATTTATGATAAATAATATATTCGATTTTGCCAAGGGAATGAGGTTCTTAAGTCTACAAAATAATTGATATTTTTTGACTAATTTGAATATATATAGTAATTTTGCGCATCAAAGGTGGACTGATTTGCGATGTTATCTAATACATAACGGGATTGCAACCACGTAAAAAAAAGTGCTAACCATTCATACACTTCCTTTTACTGCCTGTTATCAGGGTCATATTCCATTTTTAAAGAATTATTAATTCATAAAAATTAATCATTAAAAATGTCATATTTATTTACGTCAGAATCTGTTTCTGAAGGTCATCCGGATAAAGTTGCGGATCAAATATCGGACGCACTCATAGATAATTTTTTAGCTTTCGACCCGGAGTCAAAGGTAGCTTGTGAAACATTGGTCACAACCGGACAGGTATTTCTTGCCGGCGAAGTGAAATCAAAAGCTTATCTCGATGTCCAGAAGATTGCAAGGGAAGTGATCAGTAAAATAGGTTACACAAAAGGTGAATACATGTTTGACAGTAACTCCTGCAGTGTCCTTTCCGCAATCCATGAGCAGTCACCTGATATTAATCAGGGGGTAGATAAAGCAGACAAAACAACGCAGGGTGCCGGTGATCAGGGAATGATGTTTGGCTATGCAACCAGAGAAACAGAAAATTATATGCCGCTTGCTTTAGACCTTGCGCATAAGATTCTAATTGAATTGGCTGCAATCCGCAGAGAAAACACCGAAATCACTTATCTCAGACCTGATGCAAAATCACAGGTGACTCTGGAATATAACGATAACAACGAACCAGTAAGAATTGATTCGATCGTTGTCTCCACTCAACATGATGATTTCGATGAGGAGTTTGCTATGCTGGCAAAAATCAAGGAGGATATGATTAATATTTTGATTCCACGTGTATCAAGCCAATATCCTCAATTCAGCAAACTTTTTAATAAGGATATTAAATATCATATTAATCCTACCGGTAAATTTGTAATCGGCGGTCCTCATGGAGATACTGGTTTGACGGGAAGAAAAATCATTGTTGATACTTACGGCGGTAAAGGCGCACATGGTGGTGGTGCATTTTCTGGTAAAGACCCATCTAAAGTAGACCGTTCTGCTGCTTATGCAACCAGACATATTGCTAAAAACCTTGTTGCAGCTGGTATTGCTGACGAAGTTTTGGTACAGGTTTCTTATGCAATCGGTGTAGCACAGCCCATGGCTATCTACGTAAATACCTATGGCACTGCTAAAGTAAAAGATGCCGCAGGACAAGTACTAACGGACGGAGAGATTGCCAAAAAAGTTGAAAAGCTTTTTGACATGACTCCTTACGGTATCGAAACCAGGCTTAAACTGCGTAACCCGATTTATTCAGAAACAGCTGCTTACGGGCATTTTGGTAAAGAAAATGAAATCGTCAAAAAAGTATTTAAGGCATCTAACGGCACAGAGAAAGAAGTCGAGGTGGAATTATTCACCTGGGAGAAACTTGATTATATCGATGCGCTGAAAACAGCTTTCAGTTTATAATACTTCGGAATTTATGCCCGTTAATTTAAATGGGCACTCCATATCCCTTTTGATAAAGCTTAAAAAACCCGGATTTATTCCGGGTTTTTTTATGCGATAAATAAAACCATAACCCAAAAACGGTTGTTAAACATGAAAACAATTTTTATTATGGAACAGCCAGTAGAAATGAATACCCTTAGCCAGATTTTGGAAAAATTAAGGCAAAAAGGTTTAGACAACGAAATCAAAATGACCGACCATGGCAAGATGCAGGGAGTGGGTTTGAATAAAATTTATAAACCAGAAGATCTGACCATCATAAAAACATATCGTTTTGAGGGTGACTCAGACCCGGGAGATAATTCGGTACTTTATCTGCTGGAAGACAATGAAGGACAGATCGGATATATCATTGATGCCTACGGCATGTACAGTTCACATGAAGGAACTGGTTTTGATGATTTTCTTAAAAAAATCCCTACTGCAGACAGAGATATGCAGGAGTTATTTAAATAGAAAAACAAATGGTAAAGGGATTGGGGCGCTTTAAAAGCGCCCTTTTTTTATGCTTTTTTTATACCTTTATAATCTTCATTTCCCTCAGGATATCCATTCTGATCCTGGTTTGATTTCGCCTTACTGGCAAGTCATCATCCCTTCAACAAATACATTTTAACACGATTATTTAACTAATAACTCGGGTCAACCATGGGTAAACCCCACGTTTTTTCGGGTCAACTATACCCCTCACCCGAACAAGACTCTAACAAGACTCTAACAAAACCTTGCCAGTGATGTCAAAAAAATTAGATTAAAGTCTTGATCGGGGATGGTGTTACTAAAAACACAAATTCTCACCGGTTAAATACCATTTCACATACTCGTGTGGGTTATTTGTGGGTTACTATGGGTGTGATGTGGGCTCGTGTGGGATTTTGCATAACAACAGTAACAGCTCACCCGGGCAAAACCCGAGCAAAACTCAAACAGGATATTGCTGAATCCGGATTAGGACGGCTCATAGAAATTTTCTTGTGAATGTTACATTCAAACCTTTGTGTGAAAAATACACAGTCTTATTTTTAATTATTCTAAATAAAACATAATTTCGCCGCTTTAATTTTCACACATCATATGAAAAAACAGCTACTATTAATCTTTCTTTTAACTTTTTCCTTCTTTGCAGAAGCGCAAACGGGCAACCGGTTGTCCGGAAGAATCTTTAATGACACAGATGAGATCCTTGCAGGTGCAACTATACAATTGGAAAACACGAGCTACCGTACCAGCACGAATTCCGACGGCACATTTGAATTGCTCCAGGTGAAGCCCGGCAAGTACACTTTAATCGTCTCTGTGGTGGGCTATCAAACTCAAAAAAAAGCAATACAGATAGAAACCAACGATCTGATTGTCAATATGCATTTAAAGGCAGTTAACGAAAGTTTACAAACTGTAGAAATTACAGGAAGGGTAGAAAAAAACTATAAAACCAGCGTAAGCTTCGGGGGAACGAAAACTGCAACAGCTATCAAAGATGTCCCGCAATCTATCCAATATGTGAGTAAAGAACTTATGCAGGATCAGGGTGCGGTGCGCATGACAGACATCGTGAAAAATGTCAGCGGTGTAAATCAATATACCTTTTATGACGATGTCTCTATCCGCGGATTCCGTAATCAGGGTGGCGTGGGAAGCAATAGTTCGAATCAGCTGTTAAATGGACTGCGCACTTTCAATGGCTTCTGGAGACAGAATTTATTGAATTACCTGGAACGCGTGGAAGTGATTAAAGGCCCGGCATCAGCACTTTTCGGAAATGCCAATCCCGGAGGAACCATCAATAAGGTTACCAAAAAGCCACTGGAAAACGACAGAAAATCGATCAGCTTTCAAACAGGAAGCAATAATACGGTTCGCGCAAATACCGATTTTACCGGTCCCATGAATAAAGATAAAAGTTTATTATACCGCTTAAACCTCGGCTATGAAAATGCAAATTCATTCCGCGATCTGCTTTTTGATAAAAATGTTATTATTGCGCCATCCCTCTCCTACCTCCCTTCTGAAAAGACCAGAATTAACCTGGACGCGGTTTATAATAAATCTAACAGCCGACTGGACCGCGGTCAGTCAATATTTGGTTCGACAGATCTTTATTCCACGCCTATTTCGCTAAACGTAGCAGATATCAATGACTATTTGAATGAGGAAACTTATATGCTGACAGCGTCCTTAACGCACCAAATCAGCAAAAAAGTATCTTTTAATACTTCCTATTTGAGAACCGGTTACCGCCAGGATCTGTTTGAACACAGAAGCACTGCCTTTGCCGTAGACAAAAAAGGGAAAGAGATTCAGGAACTTGCTTTCAGGAGGGCCAGTATGAGACATAATGAACAGTTTAGTGATAGTTTCACCGGTTATATCAATGCAGATATCAATACCGGAAAGGTTAAACATCAGCTTGTGGTTGGCTATGATTATAATAAAAGTCTGATTCCTCAGGGTTCATCTCAGCAGGATGCAACTGGTTACCGGTTGCTTGACGGAACAATTGCTTCCAGATATGTGGCGAAAGACTCCACTAAATATCAGTTTTACAACTACAAAGGCAAAATGATTCCCAAACCAAATGTATCTTCTTTTGACCTGAGCGCCAATAAACACTCCCTGCAAGATATTAACGGATACGTTTATGAGGCGAACAATACAGACGTAGTCGTACCATTTCAGTCTCAGCAACACAGTATGTATGTTCAGGATCAGATTTCGATTAACCGGCTGAAAGTATTATTGGGTCTGAGATATGATGTATTTCTTTCCGATCTGGGTTATCTGACGCCAAATGTATCCCGCATAAGACAACATGCACTACTGCCAAGAATTGGCGCTACCTATGAGGTTAATGCGAATATCAATGCTTACGCAACCTACACAACTGGTTATAGCCCACAAAACGCCAGCAGCCAGAACGCGCTGGCAGGTGGCCCTTTTGATCCTATGGAGAGCTATTTAATGGAGGCTGGGCTGAAAACTGACTGGTTTGGCGGCAGGTTAAGCGCAACGGCTTCAGTTTACAAAATCCAACAAAAAAATGCACTGTATAATGCATTAGATCCGGATAATCCTGACAAAATGATTCAGATTGGAAAAGACATTTCTAAAGGTATCGAGTTTGACATTGTGGGTAATGTTTCCCCGAGCCTGAGTATCATAGCTACTTATGCCTATAACAATGCTGTACTGCGGGGTGCACAGGGCGGCGCCGATAGTCTTTACAATAACCAGCAAAAGCCCAATGCGCCAAAAAATCAGGGTAGTCTCTGGGCTAAATATATGTTCACAGGTCGTTTGCTGAATGGGCTTGGGTTTGGAGCAGGTGCGTATTACGTAGGTGACCGTACTTTCGGCTTCCAGGGACAGAAAAACATATTACCGAGTAAAGGACCATCTTATTTACTGCTGAACGCAGCTATGTATTACAGATTAGACCGTGCACAGATTCAGGTTAATCTGAACAATTTAACTAACAAAACCCATTGGGTTGGCGGTTATGATAGCTCCAGACTATATCCCGGAGCTCCGCGGAATCTGTTAACCACCATTACTTACGACTTTTAGTTTGAAAGAATAAAACTTAAATAATAAATTATGAAGAAGACATTAACCTTACTCATTGTATTATTAACCTTCAGCGTGGCGCATGCACAGAAAAAAGCCTCAAAAGGGAGCATATATTATGTTTTACGCATGGATTACCGTGACCGTCCTGTAGACGAATTAGTAAAAAAAAGACTCGATTCGCTGGGTTATCAGGTTACTCTTGCCGACCAGTCAGAACCGGTCAGTAAAGCGAAAGGATATGACCTGATTATCATCTCGTCTACTGTGAGTTCTCAGGATTTTGGAGGTGCATATAAAGACCTGCCTATCCCGCTGCTAACCTGGGAAAATGATATCCTGGATGATCTGCGTTTCACCGGAAAACATAAAGGTGTAGATTTTGGAGAGGTAGAAAAAGAACATTATATCTATATAGTTAATGCTCCGCATCCGCTTGCTGCAGGGCTGGAACCGGGTATTAACTCGGTTTACAGGAAAGATCAACCGATGGGCTGGGGGAAACCCGGGTTAGGAGCAGCTACAATTGCTACCATGCCAGGCCAGCCTGATAAAGCAATTATATTCGGGTATGAAAAAGGTGCAACAATGGATTATGATTTCATTGCACCAGCCAGAAGGACTATGCTGTTTTTGGATAACACAACGTTCCCTTTACTCAAAGAGAATGGTTTGAAATTATTTGATGCAGCAGTAAGCTGGACAAAAACAAAAAAGGCTTTATAATGATGAATTTATCATTATAAAGCCTACTTTAAAAGCGATGTTTTTTCTTATTTTTTTACATCTTCCTGACTAATGTTTAACAGGTCATCACCATTGTTTGTATTACTGAGGTTTAATTTTGAACCTATTTTTTTAGCTGCCTCCCAATTTTCTTTAACTGCCGGCAGGGCCTGTGCCGCAAATGAACGTAAGTCTGCGTTATTCAATTTTGCACCGTCTGTATAAAGTGCCACTGCATCTGCCTGTGTTTTAATCTGCATTTTCAGATACTGGACATCCAGCGCGCGTCCGCTTAGATTTTTTAAATCGTCTACCTGTTTCTGCTGCACTTCAGACAACAGTGCAGGCCCTTCCATACCTTTTCCACTAGCGATTTTAGTCACATCCATATTAATTTTAGCATATTCCTTTTTTAACCGGTCAGCCAGGCCTTTGATTTCCTGGTTTTGAGATTTCTGAACAACCACTGCCGCCGCTGCCTCTTCCAATAAGCTGGAAGACGCTGCATTCAGCACAAATTTCTTTTCGTCACCATTCATTGACACGTCGGCTGTAGCGGCCTGAGCTCTGTCAGTTGTGTCGGCGGTACTAGCAACGACAGCAGATTTTGCAGTTTCACTCTCATCACGATCTTTTCTATCTGGTGAACTGCAGGACTGCATGATTAATAAAGCCATTGGAATCAGTAAAAAGTATGTTTCTCTTTTCATCTTTATTGTAGTTAAGGTTGATATTCATTTCTTACGGACAAGCGCTAAAGCGCTCTTGATCAGCCGCCAATGCTTTTTTAACATTCAGAACGCCGAATTGTTTAAAATGCCGCCGGACGTTTCTCAGAAAAATTTGGATATCTCGATTAAGCATCGTAATATTGCGATATACATTATGGGACTTACAAAAACTGAAATATTTACCGCAGAGCAAAACCAGCTGGCTACATTATTAAAAGCTATGGCCCACCCTGCCCGGATTGCGATCCTGCAGAGGATTCTAAAATCAGACACCTGTATCTGCGGCGACCTTGTAGAAGAACTTGGACTCGCACAGGCAACCATATCCCAGCATTTGAAAGAATTAAAAAATGCAGGAATTATCCAGGGTACGATTGAAGGCGTCAGTGTTTGCTATTGTATCCATCCGGAAAACTGGAAAACTATGGAAAATCTCATCGGAGGATTTCTGAATTCTTATAAAGGAATAGACAGTTGCTGCTAAAGCCTTTTTTTTATTTAAATCAATCGTTAAATTGCAATATTATGAACAATCAAAATCAAATGACCTGGGGGAACTTCAAATCAACATTGCAAAAAAATCCTGATTTGCATCTGCAGTTCCGGTATGCCGGGGAGAACTTGGCTAAACCTTCTTATCATATTACCGAAATTAAACAGGCTCCGATTGTTTCGGTGGATTGTGGGGGTAATCCCGACGCCATCGTTAAAATAGAATTCGGAAATACCGCTTTCGAGACCCGCCAGTTGTATCCGCAGCAATTTGAAGTAGGCGGTGAAGATCTCATAATTAGTCTTTCTCCGGATTTTACACAGTGTAAAGCATTATCAAGAGGAGACACTTGTGGGCCAAAAGCAGATTCAGCTAAACCAGCTGCAAATTCGGTCCCAAAAATAGAAATGTATAATGCCGAAGGAGAAGGATCTTCCTGTGCACCTGGATCTGGTTGCTGTTAATGAAAAAGATATTAGTCCTGTGCACCGGTAACAGTTGCCGCAGCCAGTTAGCTGAAGGTTTCCTGCGTCATTTTGCAGGAGAGCGCGCCGAAATATATAGCGCAGGTATAGAGAAACATGGCGTAAACCCAAAGGCTGTGGCTGTCATGGCTGAAAGCGGAATAGATATTTCAGCACATACCTCTAATCTGCTGGATGAATACAAAGCGATTGATTTTGATTATCTGATCACAGTATGTGATCATGCCCGGGAAAGCTGCCCGTTATTCATAACCGATGCTACCAGATTCCATTTCAATTTCCCTGACCCGGCAAAAGCTACGGGAACCCCAGAGGAAATATTCGATGAGTTCAGGAACGTAAGAGATCAGATCAAAACTTATTGTGCTGATTTCGCCAAAAAGTATCTTTCCGATAATTAGGCCGGAAAGATTTTATTAAACGTAAAAAAACTAAAATGTCTGCCAATCACTGCGCACCCGCTGCCGAACGAAAAAAATTGACTCTGCTGGACCGGTATCTGACACTCTGGATCGGCCTGGCTATGGTAACAGGAATCTCCATCGGAAACTTCATTCCTTCTTCGGCAAACTATATCAATTCGTTTTCGGAAGGAACAACTAACATCCCGCTTGCAATCGGATTAATCCTTATGATGTACCCTCCACTGGCTAAAGTAAATTATAGTCAGATCGGCAGAGTGTTTAACGATACACGCGTATTGAGTGTCTCTTTGATCCTAAACTGGATTATTGGCCCGTTTCTAATGTTTTTTCTGGCTATTATTTTTCTGAGTGACTACCCTGAATATATGACCGGACTAATTCTCATCGGACTTGCCAGGTGTATTGCTATGGTAGTAGTCTGGAATGAACTGGCAGAGGGAAATAGAGAGTATGCGGCCGGACTAATTGCACTGAACAGCATTTTTCAGGTTGCTTTCTATAGTGTATTTGCCTACCTCTTCATAACTGTCCTCCCTCCTCTTTTTGGACTCAAATCGTTAAGTGTGGATATCACTGTGGCTGAAATTGCCAAAAGCACAGGAATTTATTTAGGTATTCCATTTGCACTGGGAATAATCAGCCGTAACGTACTGATCCGATGGAAAGGTATCTCCTGGTTTCAGGAAAAATTCATCCCTTTTATATCACCGGTTACGCTGATTGCACTGCTCTTTACTATTGTGGTTATGTTTAGTCTAAAGGGAAGCCTAATTGTACAGATACCTATGGACGTAGTGAGAATTGCAATCCCTATGCTCATCTATTTTACACTGATGTTTGTGATCAGTTTTTTTACGGGAAAATATTTTGGTGCAGATTATTCCAAAAGCACAGCCATCGCTTTTACCGCAACCGGTAATAACTTCGAACTTGCCATTGCTGTTGCCATCGGTGTATTCGGAATTAACTCGGGGCAGGCTTTTACAGGGGTGATCGGTCCTTTAGTAGAAGTACCTGCGCTCATTGCGCTGGTTAATCTTGCTTTTTGGTTCAGAAAGAAATATTTTTCATAAACCACATAAAACACTAATTATCAAAATCATACACCATAAAACGATCTGATTTGACAAAAAAATAGTCATAATCTTTTATTTTTTTTTGATTACCACCTTCCGGAAAGCGAGAGTTGCGCTACTAGCTGAGTATATAATCATTCTAAATAAAAATAATGCGCTATCGAAAATTTATACTCTTGTTCTTTCTTTTTGCCTTCTCAGTTCCGGTCCTGGCACAACAAAATGCAGGTATTTCCGGCCAGATCAGAGATAATGATGAGCTGATTACCGGTGCCTCTGTTTCTATCAAAGGCACACAAACAGGAACGCTATCCGATAAGGATGGAAGTTTCCAGTTGAATAATTTAAAAGCGGGCGACTACACCCTGCAGGTTTCTTTCCTGGGTTATCTCCCGGAAGTGAAACAAATTTCTTTAAAAACAGGTCAGCAGCTGGTTTTGAACTTCAAACTAAAGAAAGACGCTAAGCAGCTGAACGATGTCGCCATCAGTGCGAAAACCTCAGTCCGCAAAGTAAAGGAAACCGGTTTTGCGGTTACTTCAGTAGAACTGAAAAACTATGCCAATACAACCGCAGACCTCAATCAGGTGCTTAACCGTTCTGCCGGAGTTAAAGTCCGTGAACAAGGCGGTCTGGGATCCGATTTCAACTTTTCTATTAACGGCTTATCGGGCAGTCATATTAAATTCTTTATTGACGGTATCCCTCTTGAGTCATTCGGAAGCGGCATGACGCTAAATAATATTCCGGTTAACCTGGCCGAAAGGGTAGATATATATAAAGGAGTTGTTCCGGCGTTTTTGGGCTCAGACGCATTAGGTGGGGCGGTTAATATTATAACCAAGCGCAACAGTGGCAAATCTATAGATGCAAGTTACAGTTACGGTTCTTTTAATACGCACCGTGCAGCTTTAACTGGAAGTTTTACGGATAAAAAAACTGGTATCCATACCAACATCACCTCTTACTATAACTTTTCAGATAACAATTATACAATGTATAATAATCCTAAGGCGAATGCATTGCTTAGGGTTGTAGAGAATGGCCAGTTCGTTACCAAAGACAAACTCAATCGCTTCCATGATGGTTATGAATCTTTCATGGGTCAGATAGAATCTGGTGTATCTAATAAAAAATGGGCTGACGTTTTTGTGGCTGGTATTACGTATACATCTAATTACAAGGAAAGACAAACAGGGGCAACTCAAGAGAAAGTCATCGGTCAGATGTTTACCCGCGGACATAATATTATTCCTTCCATCCGCTACCGCAAAGAGAATCTACTTGTTACCGGATTATCAGCTAGTGTTTTTGCAAATTTCTCCGCAAATAAAACCGTGGTAACCGATACTAGTGGAAATGTATACAACTGGGATGGAACGGTACGCGAGAGACGTGTGGGAAGTGAATTATCGGGTGAAAAACCAATGATTAATCACATCACAGGACACTACGCCCTTGCACAAGTAAATTTTGGCTATGTGCTTGGAGAGAATCACCAGATTAACCTGAGTCATAACTTTAACCGCTCCTACCGCGAAAGTTATAATGAGATAGATCCTTATAACAATACTTACGACAGATCGAACAGTCTGAACAAAAACATTACCGGACTGAGTTATCAGCAACAGTTATTCGGACAGCGATTGACCACTAATTTCTTCGGAAAACGCTTCGGCCTTGATGGAACCACTTATTCTCCAGATAATGTACCGACCAGCCAAAGCAAACAATATTTCGGATATGGAATCGCGACGAATTATAAAATCGTTTCCAATCTGGGTATTAAGGCCTCTTACGAACATGCTTACCGTCTACCGGAACTGGTCGAATTGTATGGTAACAGGGAAGATATCCTGGGCAACCCGAACCTGAAACCAGAAAGCAGTAATAATTATAATCTGGGTATATACTATGACCATAAAATCGGGTCAGGTAAAATATCGGCAGAAGCTACAGGTTTTTATCGTGATGCCAATGATTATATCATTACCACACCTTCTACCTCAGGATCTGTCGGCAGTTATTCTCAATACTACAATACTGACGGGATTAAAGTTAGCGGTCTGGAGGGTGAGGTTCGCTATGAATACAACAACCTGTTTAGTGTTTTAGTGAATATGAGCTATCAGAACGCGGTAAATCGTCAGCAATATAGTGCCGGAACAGTCAGAGAAAATATAACCTACCTAAGCAGAGTTCCTAATCAACCCTGGTTATACGGAAATGCAGATTTCAGCATTGGAAAAAATGATCTGGTCGGCAAAGACACTCGCGTGCAATTTAACTGGTTTACGCAGTTCATTAACGATTATTCTGTAACCTGGTCTAAACTAGGCGATAAAAACACCAAAGATTATATTCCTAAGCAATTCATTCAAAATGCCACCTTAACGTACTCAACGCATGGCGGCAGATACAATATTTCACTGGAAGGCCGCAACCTGACTAACGTCATTGCTTATGACAATTTCAAGCTGCAAAAACCAGGAAGATCCTTCTTTATTAAACTACGTTACGCATTCAGTCAATCAAATTAATTAAATCAATAGCTTATAAATTATGTTTACTACAATTAAAAATCGAGGTTTTATCCTGGCTGCGCTACTAGCAGTCGCTGCTGGTTTCAGCTCGTGTAAAAAAAGTGATAACGGTGGCGGTGGAGAACCTGAGCCTGGTGCAAAAGGCGAATACGCTGTGTTATTTACCGTTGGTGAAAGTGATTACCTCCTGAGTGCAAACTCACTAACTGAAGGTTCTATCAGTCCAAAAGGAAGTGGTGTTGATGTAACGAATATCTTTACCTGGGGTGAGAATATCATTCAAAAGGGTAAATATTTCTACCACCTGGACCCTAATGAAGGCAAATTCGGTAAATATTTATTTGAGAATAATAAGTTAAGTACTATCAGTGAGATTCCATTCAGTTCTTTTTCCTATCCATATCTGGGCTGGCATATATGGTTGGATGCAGATCAGGTGATGTTCGGCTCAAGAGGTGGTAACAATTACGCGATTGTGAATACTTCGACCATGAAAGTGGTTAAAACAGGTGAATTCGACACTAAATCAATTCCTGCAGGACAAAGCAGAAGAATATATTCTGTAATTCCCAGAGGGAACAAACTGTTAATCGGATTTGGTTTATATGATGAGGTGAAAAAAGTAAATATCGAAAAATCATACATGGCTTCTGCGGACTTCCCTTCATTGGAAAACTTCAAAGTGACCAGTGATGACTCTCGTTCTGCTCCAATCGGCGCACTGAGAAACGGATACTTCAGTCAGTTAACTGACAAGGGTAATACCTTCATCTTAACTCATCCAATCGCATTAGGCGCTAACATGCCAAATATGCCGACAGGATTCTTTAGAGTTAAAGAAGGTAGTGACGTTATAGATCCGGGATATTTCTTCAATGTATCTGCATTAACCGGTAATGACGATCAATTAGGCGTTTGTGATCTGGGTAATGGTAAAGTGATCCTGATCAATGCACATAATGCTGCAACAAACGTCAAAGAATGGAATGACTGGTGGTACGCTGCAATGTGGCAATACATGGTGGTAGATGTGAATACACAACAAATTGTAAAAACACTGAACTTCCCGCCTTTACTGAACTCCAGATCAGCTGTTGTTCATGACGGTAAAGCTTATATCGCAGTTAATGATCCTAACGCAGATGCAATTTATCTATGGGAATACGATCCAATTGCCGATACACTTAAGAAAGGCTTAAAAGTAGAAGGTGGTAGTGATAATACTCCTATCATTTTCAAATTAAACTAAATATTATCCATTAAATGAAGACCCGTTCGCGCTGTTAACAGGCTTGAACGGGTCTTTATCTTGTCTAAACTCCCGCTCAAATGTTAAAAAAAATTAATGCATGGCTGCATCTCTGGTTAGGCCTGGCTTCCGGCATTATTGTCGTAATTCTAAGTATTACAGGTTGTGTACTTGTATTTAAACAAGAGATCCAAAGTCTTTCCTCTCCCTGGTTACATGCAGAAAAACCGGAGGGTGCAAAGGTCCTGGCTCCGTCTGTTTTGTATAAAGCGGTAGAAAAGGTGTTGCCGGAAAAAGAGATTCATTCGGTATGGTATCACGGAGAAAATAAAACTGCCCACTTCAGTCTTAATTCGGATTCTATGGTATATGTTAATCCATATACAGCCGAAGTAGTCGCAATGGTCGATCATGATGATATCTTTCATTTCATGGACGAAGGGCACAGGCATCTCTGGCTACCCGTAAAAATCGGAAGACCTATTATTGGCTGGGCTACTTTCATCTTTTTCGGATTGCTCATTACAGGGATGGTCTTATGGTGGCCAAAAAAATGGAACAAAAAAGGCCGTGAACAGAGTTTTAAAGTAAAATGGAAAGCACGTTTCAAACGGGTAAATTATGACCTGCATAACGTATTGGGTTTCTATTCCCTTACCCTCGCAGTGTTAATGGCCATTACAGGATTGATTATGTCTTTCACCTGGTTTAGTAAAAGTGTCTATTTCCTTACAGGTGGCGATACCAACAAACCAAGAAGACAGAAAATGGAAGTTTCTGCACCGTCGGTAAATTCACCGCTTTACAATGCAGACATGATCTATAAAAAGGTGACTGAAGAAATTGGACAGCATAATAAAGACCAGGTAATCGTTTATTTTGAAGAGGAAGCTGACCATCCTATTTATGCCTGTACCGACATGATTAACGGTCACTGGAGAGATCTGTATTTTGACCCGGCAACGCTCGAATTGATGACGGGCTCAGGGAAGACAATGGATGAACTGCCATTTGCTGATAAGGTCAGAAAGTTAAATTACACACTCCATGTTGGCGCATTCGGCGGAATGGTAAGTAAAACACTTTATTTTTTAGCCAGTCTGATCTGTGCGAGTCTGCCAATTACAGGTTTCTATATCTGGTGGGGCAAGAAGAAGAAATCTACCAAGAAACCGAAAACCGATACGAACCAAAATGTTATTGCATAATCTTACATTCCGATCCGGATGTTAATGATTTTAGCCAAAAAAGCCGGGTGATACCCGGCTTTTTTGGCTAAGTAGGAAAATAAATCCAACTAAAGTGGATACGCCAAATTGCACAATAATCTGAGGAAATTATATAATTTAACAGAAATTCTCCCACTAACGAGAAAAAAGGTTACCATTGCCAATTGCAGATCAAATACTTAAAAACGCAGCATAAAAGACTTATTGGTATTTGATTTATCTATTAAGCGGCGATAGTTGAATAGCTAAATAAAACATGGAGAAACTTATACCAACCTTTACAGACATAACTAGCTGGGAAATACCAGTGTACCAAAGTACGGGTGGAACAAGGAGTAAAAATATTGCTATACATCCAGAAACAGGTGATCAATATTTTTTTAAAGGCTCTAAGGAAACTGATAAAGGAGAAATTAGGTATCCACAGGAATTTTGGTCTGAAATAGTGGCGTCAAAAATCGGGCAACTATTAGGCTTCAAAATGCTAGATTACAATATAGCTTACAATAAAAATAAAAAACAAGAAATTGGCTGTCTTTCAAAATCAATGGTTGTACATTCAGATAATAAACTTACTGAGGGTGTTACATATCTAACAGGTTTCGACTCAAAATATAGACCGGATATCCTCCAACATAAGAGATTGTATACATTTCAGTTCATTTGTTCTGCTTTGCAGAGTTTTCATCTGGAGAATCACATAGAAAATCTTGTTGAGGTCATCATTTTTGATAGTATTATAGGTAATTCAGACCGTCACCAAGAAAACTGGGGAATAATCACAAATTTCAGAGGTGCAATACATACTCCTTCAGAAGAAACTAGCGTCGCATTTTTTTCAAAAACAACTACCAAGCTGGAAAAAGTAATAAATAGATTTCTTTCAAACAATTCTGATATTGGTGATAAAATTATTAAACCGCACTTAGTTGTAAAATCAGATATACTCCCAAATGAATTTGCTCCAATCTATGATAGTGGTTGTTGCTTAGGAAGGGAAAATTTGGATGAGAAAATTTTTAAATTACTAAATGACAAAAATATGCTGGATGCATATGTTAAAAAGGGTGTATCTGAGATTCATTGGGAAGGGGAAGAGAAGAAAAAAAATCATTTCAATTTAATTGAACTCATAGAGACTAAACATCGGGCTAAGGTATTATCAGTAATACTGAATATTAAAGAAAAATATAGTTTAGACGCTCTTAGACACATTATCAATCATGCGGATTCAAAACTACCGGATGATTTAAGACAATTTAAGTTAGAGGAACATCGGAAGGAATTGATGTTTAAATTGGTAACTTTGCGGCTCGAATTATTATTCAATCATATATGAAAGCAATAGGAAATATATATCTCACTTGGAGGACAGGTAGAGGTAGTAGTAGATTTCCAGTTGGTACTATTAAAAAAAGTGCCACTGGGGGTGTTCGCTTTCAATATAATAAAGAAGTAGTAGCGAAAGCACAAGTGCATGGTTTTGTTCCCTATGAGGGATTTCCAGACTTGGACAAAGTATATACCGAAAATGTTATTGATATTTTTGGCCAACGGTTAATAAGAAATGAGAGAAATGATGTTCAGGATTTTTATAAATTTTGGGGCATAGATTTAAGTTATAAGGAGGACAAATTTTATATGCTCGCGTATACTCAAGGCTTACTACCAACCGATAATTACGAGTTTTTAGCTGATTTTAACCCAATAAAAGGGTTAGGTTTCATCACTGAAATTACAGGTCTGTCTCATCATAAAATTCCGAGTGATACAATTAAAATTGGAGATAGGTTGCAGTACCAAATTGATACTAAAAACGAATTTGATAAAAATGCAGTCAAGGTCTTAACACAAGGTATTATCTTAGGCTATATAAAAACCATACATTGCAGGATTTTCAGTAAAACTAAAAGACCTTTTAATTTAACTGTTCATGGTATAGAAAAAAATGGGGTTTTAAACAGGGTCTTTCTAAAAGTCGATACATTTTAAATTAATGCTGACTATATCTCATTAGCATTAATTATCTAATCTGCCAAAGGCAGCGCAAAACAGAACCGGCTTCCTTCACCCAGCGCAGATTCTACCCAGATCCGTCCATTTTCCGCGGCAATAAAATCACGGGAAATGGCTAATCCCAGGCCTGAGCCTGATTTATTCTGTCCATCGGTCGGCACTTGAAAATACCGGTCAAAAAGGCGTTCCAGATACTGTTCTTCTATTCCTTTACCGAAATCACGTACAGAAAATTCAATTTCATGACCACTTTCGATCACCTGAATAACGACTTTGGAATTTTCTGTACTGTAACGCAATGCATTGGATAGAAAGTTCACCAGCACCCACGCCGTTTTCTCGGTATCTACGTTCACTTCAGGAAGATGGTTCCTGCTAATCAATTCCAGTTCTATCGATTTTTGTTCTGCCTGAAACCTGACGGAATCCATTGCATAAATGGCGATTTTACGCGGATCTGTCCTTACGAAATTAAGCTGCAGTTTTCCGGTTTCTACCTGCGCGAGGTTAAGCAGTTCGCTGGTGATCTTTAGCAGACGTCCGCAATCGTCCTTCATATGCTGAACCAGCTCTCCCTGTTCTGTATTCATCTGGCCTACCCGATCATCTTCCAACAATTTCAGGCTCATCTTTAAAGAGGAAATAGGCGTTTTTAATTCGTGGGATACCGTGGCGATGAAATTGGTTTTAGCTTCATCCAGTTCTTTATATCGTGTTATATTTTTAAGAATATAAACTTCGCCGGCTGCTTTTCCAGTCTGAGTGAGTACTTGCCCGGACTGATCATCTAAGTTCTGTACCATAATGACCCGACGTTCCAGCTGAAAATAGGACTCCTTATTATCAGCATAGATTTTCATTGGCTTATCGGTATTTTCAATCTGAAGAATACCCCTTAACAGATCATTTTTTTCCATAAGCGCGGCGGCATCCATTCCTACCGTTTCCTGCTGGTTCAGCTGCAATAGTTGTCCGGCCTCCTTATTCAGGAATAGAATCTCTTTTTTCTCATTCAGCCCGATAATCGCATCATGCATCTGTTCAATAATTGCTTCAATCCTGAGTTTTTCAGATTGCAACTTAGCCAGATTACTATTTTCCCAGTGGTTCAGCTGTAAAGCCATCGCATTAAATGCGTCTGCAAGTTCTGCAAACTCATCGGTACCTTTGAAATCCAGATGCTGTTTATAATTTTTTCTGCTGATTTCTTTAATTGCTTCAGAAAGCTCCCGCAGCGGATTTGCCACGAATCCGGGAAAATTCACGATAAAGGAAAACAGGATGAGAAAGCACATCGATGCGGTAAAAATCAGATAAGAAGCAGCCTGCTCCACACCACGCTGTGCTGCATCATTTTTCCGCACAATCGCGCCCATATTAAACTGGTCAATCAGTCGGAGCTGTTGTCTGGCCTGCTGCAATGCCTGCTCTTTCTCTCGCATATCTGTTAAAGGATCGGAAAGCCGCTTAAATGCATTGGTGAGTGCGAGAACTGCCTGACCTTCCCCTTTTTCAGTAACATTCTTTTGTTCCTCGGCCAAAAATGCACGGAATTTTCTGATGACAGGCTCAGGAAGTGGAAGCTGAAAATCATCGAGTATAGTACGCATCTCCCCGGTGAACCGGATACTTTTATAATTATCTTTTAAAATAACTTTCGAACTGACCGAGATCTTGTTCATATAGTACAGAGACATGCTCCCGAAGAACAGAACGACCAGGAAAAGGAACCCAAATCCAAGTCGTAATTTTGTTTTAATCTTCATTTGATTCTTTTTATAAATTAGGATAAGATCACCAGGTCTGTTTCTGTCTCTGCAATTTGCCGGAGTAACTGGTTAAATATCGATGTTTTCATCATGATCTGAAACAAGCTGAAATGCGGCCTTCCAATACAAATAGTCGTTATCTCTTTTGCTGCGGCAATGCGGGCTATTGTTGCCGTGACATCGTCGCTTTTTATTTTTAGAACTTCTGCTCCCATTTCTGTGGCCAGCTTCAAATTATTAATCAGGTGCCTTTGCAGGTCTAGCTTGATATTGTTGCCATTTTCTGCACTACGCTGCACATATAGAACCAGCCAGGGCGAGTGATAATAGGATGCCAGCCTGGCCGTCTTCCTAATAATCACTTTTGCTGTTGAATGATTCGTCGAGATGCAGGCCATAAATTTTTCCGGCCTGAGCTTAACCTGTTTTGGCACTTCAATATTAATCTTTCTTTCTAAATGATGCGCAACTTCTTTTAAGGCAAGTTCCCGAAGCTGCAAAATCCGTTCTGGCTGAAAGAAATTACGTAAAGCAGTTTCTACCTTCATGGGGTCATAGATCTTTCCAGCTTTCAGGCGGTCGATCAGTTCATCGGCTGTCAAATCTATATTGACAATTTCATCGGCCATTTCGAGAATTTTATCCGGAATTCTTTCGGTTACTGCGATTCCGGTAATCTTCTCAATCTCTTCATTCATGCTTTCCAGATGCTGAATATTGACGGCAGAAATCACGCTGATTCCAGCGTCCAGCAGATCGGCAACATCCTGCCATCGTTTAGCATTTTTACTGCCCCCGATATTGCTGTGTGCAAGCTCATCGACAATTACGAGCTCCGGATGTATATTTAAAATGGTATTCAGATCCATTTCTTCCAGCTCTTTGCCTTTGTAGAAGATCTTCCTTCTGGCTATAACAGGAATTCCTTCCAGCAGCGCATGAGTTTCGGCACGGTTATGCG
Source organism: Pedobacter antarcticus (assembly GCF_900112985.1). GTDB lineage: Bacteria > Bacteroidota > Bacteroidia > Sphingobacteriales > Sphingobacteriaceae > Pedobacter > Pedobacter antarcticus. Next base: position 21,351 of record NZ_FONS01000005.1, on the reverse strand, counting down.
TTTCGATATAGCCGATCTGGATCTGAATACCACTCTTTAGCAGGGTGTGTGCTTCCTGCAGCATTCTGTAAGTCTTTCCAACTCCTGCACTCATACCTATATAGACCTTAAACTTACCCCTTCTTGATCTTTTGACCAGTTCCAGAAAGTTTTTGACGGGCCCTGCGGTATCATCTTCTCTTTTCATCATTTAATTTAAGGATTAAACAGGTATGGGATTTAGAAGGAAACAGCCAGACTTGCTGTAATTGCTGCATTGTAATTTACGGCACGCCCCGCCCTTACAAATACAGGGTTTTTACTGTCGTATATTTTACCTTCCAGACGGAGCAGCGCATTCTTAACAGGCGCATAATCAACATTCATGGAATAACCGGTTGTGCGAAAGCCATGCAGCGTATCTGATGCAATAAAAACGCCTTTTTTATCCTGGTAATGTTCTACTCTTGCTGCCAATGCCCATTTTTCGGCAAATTTATACTGGGCGATAGCCACAGGTGAAAACACCTTGTTCTTTTTAGTGCCACCTTTTGTCTGCTGCTGGGTTCCATAATCAACACCCAATATCAGCCCTAGTTTTTCACTAAGTTGAAAAATGCCATAGAGGTTGTGATATACCCGGTTGACTCCGATAGAGTCCGCTCCCTCAGTACCTATATAATTGCTATAATTCAGGCTAATACCTGCAGTTGGTTTCCAATTTAGCTGCACACCAGCGGCAGGCTTGTTATTTCCATCTTGCCGTGTAATCCGCTGCCACCCGTTCAAATATAAAGCTGTTGCCGTAAACTTCCCGTCCGGTGTGGCATAGCTAAGTTTTGCCCCTGCCTCGTAGTAAGGGGTGTTTTCCGACGAAATATTTCTTGTTAAGACCCAGCAATCTTTAGAAATTGCGCTCTCAAATCCTATATGGGAGGAGAAAACACCTGCATCCAGCCAAAGACTTTCATTTTTACTCAGCCTGATCCCGGCATTAGCCTCCAGGATATTTTTGAGTACCCCGGTTTCTGCAGTAAGATTTGCATTGGAATAAGTACCGGCCATTAAGGCCAGGTTTGCCCGGATCTTCCCGTCGTCATAATTCCCTTTGAGATAACCAAGATTAAGGTTTACCTCCTGGTTACGGTTATGGGAATAAATAAATCCGGGCCGGTTATGATTTGCAGGTTTATTAAAATCGTAACTATAATAGGTTTCTACATATCCACTAAAGTGGATTTTCGAGTCGTCCTGTGCATAAGCGAATGAACCGGTTGTGAATAGTGCTGCTGATAATATTAATTTTTTCATGGAATACCTGATATAAGTTTTAGTGGTGCTGATTAGCGGCTGTCTGACTGAGCTCGTCGAGGGCCAGGTTAAGTTGTAATACCGAGACGGTGGAGGGCCCAAACATTCCCCAGAGTGGCCCGCTGATATGGGCAGCGACGAGTTCGGCAACTTTGCTTTCTTCCACATTTCTGTAGCTGGCAACTCTTCTAATCTGGATTATTGCCCCCTGCGGAGAAATTGCCGGGTCCAGCCCGCTTCCTGAGGCCGTAACCATATCTGCAGGTATATCGGCTTTTTTTAAACCCGGGTTATATTTCTGTAGTGTATCTATACGGTCTGCTACCAGCTTAAGGTAATCTTCATTGGAAGGGCCTTTATTGGACCCTCCGGATCCGGCAGCATTATAACCAACCGCAGACGGTCTTCCCCAGAAGTAACGCGGATCGGTAAAGGACTGACCAATCTGTACATAACCAACGACTTTTCCCTTGCTGACCACTTTTTCACCGCCTCCTCCACCTTTGCTAAACCGACCCGCAGCAGCTAATATTAATGGATATATTACGCAAAGCAGTGCCAGTAGAACAGCTGTTAAGCGAATGGATTGTAAAATGTATTTTTTCATGATTTCTATTTTTTAAACAAATAAGCCTACGATCAGATCAATGAGTTTGATGCCCACAAAAGGAGCAATAATACCGCCTGCACCGTAAATGAGGAGGTTTCTGCGTAATAAGGCACTTGCGCCAATGGGTTTATATTCGACGCCTTTCAGTGCCAGTGGAATGAGTATGGGAATAATGATGGCGTTAAAAATAACCGCGGACATAATCGCACTTTCCGGACTGTGCAGCCCCATGATATTAAGCTTCTCTAAGGCTGGTATAGATGCAATAAACAGGGCCGGAACAATAGCAAAGTATTTAGCAACGTCATTAGCGATAGAGAAAGTGGTTAACGTTCCCCTTGTGATCAGCAATTGTTTACCGATCTCCACAATCTCAATTAGCTTGGTCGGATCATTATCTAAATCGACCATATTCCCGGCTTCTTTAGCCGCCTGTGTTCCGCTATTCATGGCCACACCTACGTCTGCCTGGGCTAAGGCAGGTGCATCATTAGTTCCGTCACCCATCATGGCGACCAGCTTACCCAAAGCCTGTTCTTCTTTGATATAGTTCATTTTATCTTCGGGTTTGGCTTCGGCAATGAAGTCATCGACCCCAGCTTTCTCCGCGATAAATTTGGCTGTCAGCGGATTATCTCCGGTAACCATTACAGTTTTAACTCCCATTTTACGCAGTCGCTCAAAACGTTCGCTAATACCTGGCTTGATAATATCTTGTAATTCAATTACGCCCATTGCCTTTTCGTTGACCGACACAACCAGTGGTGTGCCACCATTACTGGAGATCATTTTAACCTGTTCGGCAGTGTCTGCAGGGAAAGGGTTTCCTGCCTGTAAAACCATATTCCGGATAGAATCGAATGCCCCTTTGCGAATTCTTCCACCTTCGGGAGTATCCAGCCCACTTGCCCGTGTTTCTGCAGTAAACTTGATAAAGACAGCACCTTCGGGTACAGCCATAATCTTGTGCTCCTGCAATGCTGCTAATTCCAGAATAGACTTCCCTTCGGGTGTTTCATCTGCAAGTGAGCTCATTACACAGGCCTGGATAAAAGCTGCGGAAGTTATACCTGCTGCAGGATAAAAGCTGGTTGCTTTACGGTTACCGATAGTAATCGTACCGGTTTTATCTAAGAGCAATACATCAATATCACCTGCGGTCTCTACTGCTTTTCCAGATTTGGTAATTACATTGGCTCTTAAAGCCCGGTCCATCCCGGCAATACCAATAGCGGAGAGTAACCCACCGATCGTAGTAGGGATCAGGCAAACAAAAAGCGAGATCATCGCGGCAATTGTAATTGGCGTATTAGCGTAATCTGCAAATGGTTTTAGGGTGATACAGACGATGATAAAAACCAGCGTAAAGCTGGCAAGTAAAATAGTTAGCGCGATCTCATTGGGTGTTTTCTGACGGGATGCACCTTCCACCAGTGCAATCATTTTATCCAGGAAGCTCTCTCCGGGCTCTGTATTCACCTGAACCCGGATCTGATCTGATAAGACTTTAGTACCACCGGTAACTGATGATTTATCTCCCCCGGATTCGCGGATTACCGGTGCAGATTCGCCGGTGATCGCAGATTCGTCAATCGTTGCAATTCCAGAGATAATTTCTCCGTCTGCCGGGATCGTATCGCCGGTTTCACACAGAAAAACGTCCCCTTTCTTTAACAGACTGGATGAACGGATAATAATCGTTCCGTCGCTACCCACAACTTTAGCGGGTGTTTCTTCGCGTGTTTTACGTAAAGAATCAGCTTGTGCTTTCCCTCTTGCTTCGGCAATGGCTTCTGCAAAGTTTCCAAACAGCACGGTTAACAGCAGGATAAAAAATATAAAGAAGTTATACAGGGCAGATCCCTGGCCTGTATGGGTAACAGAGTATACTGTTACATAGGCCATAACTAAGGTTCCGATCTCCACGGTAAACATAACCGGATTTTTGATCATCGTCCTGGGGTCCAGTTTAATGAAGGATTCTTTCAGTGCGGTTTGTACCAGCGCCGGATCAAATATTTTATTGGATGAGGTTTTCATATCTCGTATTCTATTTAAGCATGGTAAAGTATTCTGCCAATGGACCCAGGGTCAGCGCAGGAAAATAAGAAAGGGCATTCAGTACTATAATCACAGCCAGCGTCATCAGACTGAAGGTCAGTGTATCTGTTTTTAATGTTCCTGCAGATTCGGGGATATATTTTTTAGCGCCCAGCAATCCTGCTATCGCTATTGGTCCGATAATTGGCAAAAAGCGGCCGAACATCAATACGATACCTGTAGACACATTCCAGAATACATTATTGTCTGCCAGTCCTTCGAATCCGGAGCCATTATTGGCATTGGATGAAGTTATTTCATAAAGCATTTCTGAGAAACCATGGAAGCCCGGATTATTTAGCCAGCTTTTAGGTTGTACAGCCCATGCTGCCTCGCCATGTGTCGTAAAAACATAACTGGCAACAGCTGTACCTGCGAGAATCAGAAATGGACTCAGCAACGCAATTAAAGCGGCAATTTTCACTTCCCTGGCTTCTACTTTATGTCCAAGGAATTCGGGTGTACGACCAACCATCAGTCCGGAAATGAATACGGCGATAATGAGGTAGACGAAATAGTTAAGCAAGCCTACCCCACAGCCGCCAAAGAATGAGTTAATCATCATACCGAGCAGTTGCCATGTACCTGACATTGGCATGGTGCTATCATGCATGTTGTTTACTGAACCAGTGGATATAATAGTGGTCATCGTACTCCAGTAAGCAGAGATGGCCGGCCCGAAGCGAACTTCTTTTCCTTCCATAGCACCGGTTTGCTGGGAAATACCCATTTTAGCCAGCGCCGGATTTCCTCCGAGTTCTGATTGGAGCATAGGAATGAGCAGCAGCAGCATCCCAATGGTCATTACGCCGAAAATCATCCAGGACAATTTCCTTCTGCGAATGAAGTAACCAAAGGTAATAACCAGTGCAAAAGGGATAATACATTGTGAAACCAGTTCTACTACACCGGTCAGGTAATTCGGGTTTTCCAGCGGATGAGTGGAATTCGCACCAAACCATCCTCCTCCGTTTGTACCCAAATGTTTAATGGCAATAAACCCGGCCGCGGGGCCCCTGGAGACGTTTACTGTATCTCCCTGCACTGATATATATTGATCTTTTCCTTCGTAACTGGTCGGTGTACCGTTAAATGCCAGGATTAACCCGACCAACAGGGATAACGGCAGCAATAACCGGGTAATAGATTTGACGAAAAACTCCCAAAAATTCCCGAGTCTTTCAGTAGTACGGTCCCTGAAGGCTTTAAAGAAGATAACACTCGCAGCAATACCTGTTGCTGTACTTACAAACTGAAGAAACATCAGCACAAAATGCTGGGTCAGGTAGGTAACGCCACTTTCACCGGAGTAGTGCTGCAAGTTACAATTGACCACAAAACTGATAATGGTATTAAATGATAGATCTGGCGACATACCCGGATTACCATCTGGATTTAAAGGTAATTTATCCTGATAGATTAATACGAAGAAACCATAGATGAGCCAGACAAGGTTGATAGTTAACAGGGCTTTCATTGCCTGTTTCCAATTCATTTCTTCTTTTGTATTGATGCCGGACAGTTTGAAGATCCCGGCCTCTAAGGGTTTTAGAAAGTCTGTCCAGACTTTTTCTCCGGCAAATACCTTCGCGAGATACCGGCCGAGTGGAATTGCAATAACCAGTGTTAATAGGTAGGTGGCTATTACTCCAAGTAATTCTGTGTTCATAACGTTTAATTAAAATTTTTCGGGTTTGATCAGCACGTAAATCATATAGATAAAGACGCTGATAGCGATAATGAATAATGCAATCATAATTGTCAGATTTTTTCGAACCAGTCGATGGATTTGTAAATGATGAGGCAGAGCAGTAGCAGGGCCAGAAGTAAGATGATGGTGAGCATAGTTTTTGTATTTTCCAGACCTTATCCAATCTGGAGGCCAGAAAACCAAACTTGTATTCAAATACCTGATATACTGTATATTACGTGCCGTATTTTTCTTTTTAGAATTTTTGGGCATAAAAAAACCCTTCCATTTTGGAAGGGTTTTTTTCAATATGAAATTCCTGCTTTATTTTTCGAGCTGATATTCTTCAATCTTCCTATACAAGGTAGTTAAACCAATTCCCAGTAAACGGGCAGTTTCAGTTTTGTTCCCGTGTGTATAGTGCAAAACTTTAACAATATGCTGTTTTTCTACCGCCTGCATATTAAAGGGGTCGTCTGTTGTATGCTCGTTGTGGAATTCATAGGGCAGCAGATGCGCACCCAACTGGCTTTCTTCTGCAAGAATCACTACACGCTCCATCACATTTTTAAGCTCTCTGATATTTCCTTTCCAGTTATGGTTAAGCAGTAATCTTGAAAACTCCTTTTCCATACTAAACTCCGGTTTATTAACCTTTGCCGTAAATTCCCGCAGGTAATGCTGTGCGATAAGCAGAATATCTTCCTTTCTATGAGTCAAAGGAGGCAGTTCTATCGTAAAAATAGATAAGCGGTAATAAAGGTCCAGACGGAAATTACCTTTTTCTGCTTCTTTTTTAAGGTCTCGGTTTGTAGCAGCAATAATCCTTACATTGACTTTACTGGTTTGCGTTGCACCTACTTTGATATAGGTCTGATTCTCAAGTACACGTAGTAATTTAGCCTGCAGATCCATATTCATCTCGCCAATTTCATCCAGAAAGATCGTGCCTTCATCGGCTTCTTCTATCAAGCCTTTTTTATCTTTCACTGCACCAGTAAAGGCTCCTGCGAGATAACCGAAAAGCTCGCTCTCCAGAAGCTCTGGATTGAAACCGCTGCAGTTAACAGCCACGAATGGCTTGCTAATCCGGGGGCTGGTCTGATGAATGGCCTGTGCAAATACTTCTTTTCCTGTGCCTGTTTCTCCCAGCAGCAAAACGGTAGTGTCTGTTACTGCAACTTTCCTGGCCAGATTTATGGATTCGGTAATTGCCCTGGACTTCCCCAGAATGGATTCAAAGCTATATTTTCTGCTAATCTTACTTTCAAGCTCGTATACGCGATAATTAAGTCTCGCCTTATCCATTGCTTTATAAACCAGCGGAATGATCTTATCATTATCATCACCTTTAGTTATATAATCAAAGGCTCCGTTCCGCATGGCCATTACTCCATCGGCAATAGTTCCGAAAGCAGTAAGGTTAATGACTTCTGTGTAGGGCCGGATCTTTTTGATCTCTTTAACGAGTTCTACGCCATTGATATCGGGTAGTTTTACGTCGCTCAGTACCACCTGAATATCCTCAGCTTTCAGGATTTTAAGGCCTTCTTTACCGGTATTGGCCTGAAAAACAGTAAAACCTTCCAGCCCGATAATACGGGCCAGCAGGCTGCAGATTTTTTTCTCGTCGTCTATGATCAGGACTGAATTAGCCATATCTATGGGGGCTTGTTATTGACTCTCCAAATATGGAGATAAAGATGATAAAACCTGGATATAAATGGAGATACCGGATTCGATTTCCTGAAGCAGGATATACTCATCTGCGGTATGTGACCTCGACGATTCTCCAGGCCCCATCTTTACTGCCGGAATTTGCAGCCAGCCCATATCTGAACTGGTTGGAGACATATAGGTCTTCCTGCCGCTCTGCAAGCCTGCTTTCACCAGCGGATGTGTGACAGCGATGTCCGAAGGGTAAAGCACATTTGGCCTGACCGTGATCTCACAAAAGGTATGTTATCTATCACCGTCAGAATTTCTTTCTGTGTATAATTATGATCAAATCTGACGTCCACGACAAAGCTGCACTCCCCGGGAACAATATTATGCTGGATACCGGCATGAACGCCGGTAACGGTAAGCTTTACGGATTCTGGCTGCCCAGGGTCCACTGGAAAATGATACCCGGCAAACCAGTTGATGTCTTTGAGGGCTTTGTAGATCGCATTATCGCCTTCTTCCCTCGCGGCATGTCCAGCTCTGCCGGTACATACACAGTCGAGCACCATCGATCCTCTTTCGGCAACCGCCATCTGCATTCCGGTTGGCTCTCCTACAATAGCGAATGAAACGGGCATCAAATCCTGAAGGATACATTTAATACCGTAAGTACCGGATGTTTCTTCTTCGGCTGTTAATGCAAGGCATAGGTTAAAAGGCAGGTCATGGTCTTCATAAATACAATTTACCATCTTTTAAAACAGGCTGAAAGGGGTCATTCTTGTATTGATCATTAGGCCGGACGGTATCATGATGTGAATTTAACAGGATCAATGGTTTGTCCGGATCAAAAAATCTGTTGTAACACCAAAGGTTATTGTATTTTCTGATCGTCGACAATCCCCGCAGATTAAGAAATGCTTCCAGATGATCTGCGACTGCTTTTTCTTCGCCGCTATAGGAAGGAATCGTAATAATTTCTCCCAAAAGTTTAATGGAATGGGCACATAGCTCTTTTAAGCTGATCTGATTTTTAGTTACCATATTCATGATGAGTGGGTTGAGTTAAACCAGGATTATAATGCTGAAGCATGTCGTGTCCGCTGAAATCTAAAGCCGCGTTGTCGCTGGCAGGGATAAAAAGCATTGCCGTACACAGGCAGTTCGCGCGCTTCTTGCTTTCGAGAATATGAAAGTTTATACAGCCTTTACAACCTTCCCAGAAGGTGCTGTCTTGTGTGATTCCGGAAAAGGCAACCGGCTGAAAGCCTAGTCTGCTGTTCATTTTCATTACAGCTGTACCCGTGGTTATACTGAAGATCTGCCCTTGCCACCCCTGTATTTCTAAAGTCAGGGGATACAATTAATCCGGAATTGGAAATGAAACGTTCCTGTTCCCAAGTTTCAAGGTAAGCAAAACCTACCCACTCTCCTGAACTGGTAACCGCGATAACGGCTTTTCCTTCGCGCATCTTCTGACTGACAGTCTGCGCGCTCCGTTTAGCAATCCCCGTTCCTCTTGCAATAGCTGAAGCTTCTGTTTCACTGATAATTTCAAGGGTATACCTGATATCATTTAATGTGGCAATTCGCACAAATATGATGTGATTGTTCATCTTTTTATGTTTTGATGAACAGGCACCTTTCAAAAGGAATGCCCCCGCTGTCAGAACGGGAACAAAAGAGCTTCAGGAATCTAGAATCGTGGAAAATAAAAATAAACGGTTTATTCGGAGCCTGACAGACCCTTTCATAATGAAAGGCTTCTTCCCATTTTGTTAGCCTGCAGTGATCTGAATTAACCTGCTCCCTGCCCCGTATTCGCTTCGCCCTGTTTCAAATCGTCGTTGTTGACGCCTCTTTTCTTTTTAGGAGCCTGCTGACCGAAATTCATCTTCCCGAAGTTATAGGCAAAGCTGACACCAAATGATCTGAAAGGAACAGAGAATTTACTGCTTTGTGTTAGCGGTCCGCTATTGATATTGGACGTGAAATCTTTATAATCTTTAAAAGGCTGGGTCACATTCAACCCGATTGTTCCACGCTTTTTCCATACTTCCTGTTTCAACCCAACAACCCAAAGGTTAAATGCCGGATTGGTCCCCTGGAAAGTTCTTCTGGCAGAATTCTGCATGAGAAAGGTTTCTGCATTTAAGGTTGGGCTCAATTTTACAGTCCCGCTGACGAATGCATTATATTGTATATAGGTAGACTGTTTACCTTGCTGCAGACTGCTGATAATTTGAGGTTTATAAGTAAATGCATTAATATTCCCTCTTAAGGTGAGGACACCAAATAGCTGGACTGATCCAAATAGGCTAGTACCAATGGAATTGTTATTCCCTACATTCAGAAAATTGGTTAGTGACACGTCGCGGGTTACTTCATTTCCATTATTATCTACAGTTGTAAAAGGTACGGTGCTCACGACGCTCTCAATAATATCGGCTGTCCTGCGATAATAAACTGAGGCATTAATAACGGAGGTTTTAACAAATGTGGAATAGTTCAATTCTACCGTTTGCGCAATCTCTGGTGATAAGGCCGGATTTCCCTGGCTTTGATTCAATGGGTCACTGGTGTTTCTGAATGGATTCAAATATTGTAAGCTAGGCCGCTGGATCCGTTTACTGTAGCTCAGCTTTATAGTTTGCGATGGACTTAGTGCTTTTGAAATGGCTAAACTGGGTACAAAATTGGTATAGTCGTTTTTAAAGGGCGATAGTCCGACACTGGTATTTCCAGAGTTCCCGTCTATCCTGGTGTTTTCTACCCTTGCGCCTGCCTGGATGGTAATGCCGTTGCTCAGGCTCGTAGTCAGTAATCCATATCCGGAATAAACGTCTTGCCCATAGTTATAGGTGTTTGAGGTATTGGCATTAAATATATACTGGCCTGATTCATCCGGGTTAAAAAAGTCATAATCGCTTTTAATCTTTCTGATAATGGTCTTGGCACCGGTTTCAATTTTAAAGACTTTATTCAGCGGCAATACATAATCGGCCTGAACGGTATATTCATTGTTCGTTCCCAGATTTGTTGCACGCTGATTCTGCGTAAATGCGGAATATTCTGACAAATAATTCACATCGTTAGTTCCATGCGTCCATTGTCCGGCAATGCTTAATTCTTCTCCTTCTCTTTTGAATTTATGTGTAAAGTCGTTATTCCAGTCAAAGTTGGAAAAGCTATTCTTATTGTTGTTAGTGGCTGTATAATCAACAGTTCCCTGTGATGGTGAATAATTACTGTTAATCGTATTTCCGTTATTTTCAAATGCACCTCCACGGGTACTGAATGACGAAGAGAAGCTGTCATTATCATTAAAATCATAACCCAATGAGGCAGAACCACTCAAAAAATGGCGTTTCGAAGTGCTTTCACCCGTCGATGATGACGAGGTACCCAGTTCTGAATTCTGGCTGCTAAAGGATGAATATGTGGTTTGCGGCCAGGCTGAATTATAACCTACGTTCGCAGTAATGCTGAGTTTATTTTTATTAAAATTCAAATTTGCATTTTCATTGTTCTGTCTGTTTCCTACTCCGGTACTGACAGATCCGCTAATTCCGGATACGTTTTTCTTTTTAGTGATAATATTAATGATCCCTGCTGATCCTTCTGCGTCATACTTGGCGGAAGGAGCGGTAATGACCTCAATATTTTTAATCTGATCTGAGGGCATAGATTTTAACACATCTGCCGCATTTGTAGTGAGTGCCCCTGAAGGCTTACCGTTAATGAGTATCCGTACATTCTGACTGCCACGCAAAGCAACATTCCCATCCATATCTACTGAAACCATAGGAACTTTACGTAGAATGTCGGTCGCATTTCCCCCGGAGCTTGTCACATCTTTCTCGGCATTAAAAACCAGTTTATCAATCCGATTTTCAATCAATGCCTGTTGTCCGGTAATTTGAACGGCAGCCAGCATATTGGCATTTGGAGAAATAATGATCTGCCCAACGTTCTTATTTGGTTTCCCTGTCGATAATATCAGTCCCGATATTGTCTTCCGGCTATATCCCACGAAATCTATTTGTATCCGGTATTCTCCGGGTGGTACATTATTTATTTTGAAATTGCCCTTGGTATCTGTTAGCCCTCCGTTAACAGGAGCCGAAGCTCCGTTCTTAAACAGGCTGATGGTAGCATAATCTACTGGTTTCTGATTCAAGGAGTCTATAACGATACCGGAGACGGTGCCACCTGCAGCAGCGCCGGCCGGAGCCTGACCACGGACATAAAATGCTCCTGTCATCAGGAATATAAAAACCAATGCGAACCTTAGCGGCGATTTCATTAGGTTATTTAAAATTTCAATTGTTGCTTTACTCCTTTTAGTTTCCATTTTTAGGGTCTTTGGGAACAAATCAAAGAAATTATAAGATGTCAAATTTTGATTATAGACGGTTTAATCTAAAAAATCGACCAAATACAAGTTTAAACCGATGAGCAATAGATAATTTCGGCCATTCTATCTATAAAACAACGCCCTGTGTCTAATGTGCTTTATATGCCGGGATAAATGCTCCATATTTGTTTTACATGAGTATAGCAGATAAAGGCATCATGAGAAAACTTCCATCCATCCACTACTTTATAGGTGTGGCCGGGCTTGCATTAATGTTCTTTCCACTGACCTGGCCACTTAAACTACCCCAGGAATTTTGGGTAAAGCAAATCCTAATCTATCTGGTATGGGCTGGCTTGTTTTATGCCAATTTCTTTTATTTCACCCCTAAACTATTATACAGGCACAAAATAGGGTTCTTCGTTATATTGGTCATTTTCACTTTGTTTGCAGTTGTTTTTTTCAGCAATTGGGTAGACAGTTTACTGGGACTGCCGCAAGCCATGGAAAAATTGTTCAGCTCAATCGGACACAAGCCTTCCAACAAAGATGATCATACAGGAAACTATATTAATATCATTACTGCCATGGTGGTCTACGGAATAAGTACGGTAATTTCCCTCTCCAAAAAGATGCAGACCGATCAACTGGCTTTTCAGGTGACAGAGCGCGAAAAGATTATTTCCGAGCTATCATTCTTAAAGGCACAGATTAACCCTCATTTTTTCTTCAATACGCTTCATACGATTTACGCCCTCGCGGATAGCAACACCGGCACAGCCAAAGATGCGATCTACACATTGTCTCATATGATGCGTTATGTTATCTATGACACTAAAAACGACCTCACAAACCTGAATAATGAGATCAAATTTGCTGAAGACTATATCACCCTGATGAAGCTAAGGCTTGCGGGTGATGTACAGATCATTTTCGAAAAACAGGCCAATATGAAAAATTACGATGTGGCACCTATGCTGCTGCTGCCTTTTATCGAGAATGCATTTAAACATGGGATTAGCACACTTCATCCAAGTTATGTCTATATTGATATATCCCAATCTGAGCAAACAACTATAATAGAAATTAAAAATTCTGTTTTTGAGAAAAGAAAGCATTTGGAAGAAAGCAATGGCATTGGGATAGTTAATACCAAAAGACGATTGGATCTCTTATACCCTGGCAAGTACACCTTGAATGCAGAGAATAACATTACGACCAAGGAATATACGGTTACTTTAACACTGGATTTCAAATGAAAATTAATTGTATAGCCGTTGATGATGAGCCTTTTGCTTTAAGCCTGATCACTTCCTACATTAAACAGACGCCTTTCCTGCATCTGATTGGCGAGTACACAAACGGCGTTGAAGCGCTAAAAGCCATTCATGAGCAACCAGAGATACAGCTGATATTTCTGGATATCCGAATGGCCGACCTTTCCGGTATAGAACTGGCAAGGATCGTCGAGCAAACGGGAAAAAAGAAGAACCTGAGAATTATATTCACTACAGCCTACGACCAGTATGCTGTTGAGGGATTTAAAGTGGATGCACTGGACTATTTGCTGAAACCTTTCAATTTCGTAGACTTTTCTAAAGCGGCAACCCGCGCATATGATTACTTTATAATGCTTGAGCATTCCCTGAATCCAGCAAGTACATTAAATAACGCCAGACAGCCTGAGAAAAACTATCTGTATCTCAAGGTTGACTATCAGCTGGTAAAAATAGACACCGGTGACATCTTATATATTGAAGGGCTTAAGGATTATGTAAAACTGTTTTTGAAAAGTCAGGATAAGCCGCTGCTCACCCTGACCAGCCTGAAGGGTCTAGAAGAAAAATTAAGTGGTTTATCCTTTTTAAGGATTCATCGCTCATTTATTGTCGCAGTTGATCAAATTAAATCGGTCACCAAAAATTCGGTGCAGATCGGAAATACAACAATACCGGTAACAGACCAGTATAAGGACGGATTTACTGCCTTGCTGAAAAAGTGGTCCTGAGATGTAGAAGTTCAGGCTTATGTGTATCTGGTGTATACAAAAAGCGCCTGTTTTCTTACGAAAACAGGCGCTTTAATACTTTAATACCAGCGGACCGGACGGGACTCGAACCCGCGACCTCCGCCGTGACAGGGCGGCATTCTAACCAGCTGAACTACCGGTCCGTTTTCAATAGCGAACGGGCAAAAATGCTTTTGATTCGTATCGTGGTGCGAAGATATTGGTAAATATCCTAAAAACAGCTTTAAAATGCAGCTATTTCAAACATTCCTTATAAATCATTGAAAATGAGCAATTATTTTTTTGATGTCGAGTACAAATTTTATTCAGAAGGGTAAAAAACTGAATTAATTCTGACTAAAGAAGAAAGAGTAATTGGTATTGATCGACACGCTGGATCGGTTGATTTGTTGCACAAATAGTAAAAATGGCGACTAAACTAATGAAAAGTATTTTCCGTAAGCTCGAGGACTCATACCAGTTATTTTCTTGAATGTTTTGGAAAAATGGGAAAGGCTTTCAAACCCGGTCATTTTTGCGATTTCTGTTTGTTTTGCCCCTGAGCTCATAATCAGGTACTGAGCCCGCTCAATCCTCTTTTCAGTAATGTATGCCAATGGACGGGAACCGGTATACTGCTCGAAAAGCCGGGAGAAATATTCTGAATTCAGGTGGATCCGTTCAGCCAGGTACTTAACAGAAAGCGAAGCCTGGAGGTTCATTACAATGTAACTAATGGTATCAAGTATTTTTACAGGAATGTGTCCACGTTCTCTTTGTGCAATTATTTCGGGCGACGTAAATCTGGCAACCAATTGTAACAAAACCCCCTGGGTTTCCAGAAACTGATTAGTATTTTGCTGCATATTTAGTTCTTGATATTCCTTATAATAGATGTTCTTTTCGTAAATTTTCGGATCGTCTGAGCGGTTAATGCCGCGTCCCGGATTGATGAGCTTAAGCCGCTCAAAATTTAATATATCAACAGGGTTAGCCTCCACCTTGAATATTGACCTATTTGACGCAAACAGTGATTTCCCATCCGAGGTCTCCTCAAAAAACTGCACAAAATACTGCTCCAGGAAGGTTTCACAAGATAAATTGCACAAGGTAAAACTAGGTATAATGTACAGGAAGCCTGGTTCCAGTCTCAGTTTTTTTTCAAAATGGGATATTTCTCCTGTTCCAGAGCTAATGTAATAAATGCGGTGGTAAGGACTGATCACATTCTTATAATTCTACTTTTTGTCCAATAATACCAGATCTACATTCATCAGGGAAAAACTGTGCGTAAGTATGCGTTTGATCATAGTTCTAAGCAACAAATATCTAAAGGTCTGTTTTCAGTAAAAAGAGGTCTGTTTTTGTCTAAAATAAACAAAATCTGAAGAATTATATTTGAGAGTTGAAAATACTGACCATCAATTGTCAGATTGCAAGTATTAAAAACCAAGTATATAACTGATGAAAAGAAGAACATTGATCAAAGGCGGTCTCTCTGGGCTTGCCGCCTTATGCGCCTCAAGAACTTTTGCACAGGCACAGTTGCTGGATTTCCTCCCGACTACTGATAAAAAAACTTTCCTGCCTAACTGGGATTCCTTGGAACAATACCAGGTTCCCGACTGGTTCAGGGATGCTAAGTTTGGTATTTGGGCACATTGGGGGCCGCAATGCCAGCCAGAGCGCGGCGACTGGTATGCACGCGGGATGTATGAAGAAGGCAGCGAGCAATATAAATACCATTGCGATAAATACGGACATCCGTCGGAATTCGGTTTTAAGGACGTTATAAACGAATGGAATGCCGAACGCTGGGATCCTGAATACCTGGTTGGCCTGTATAAAAAAGCAGGAGCAAAATATTTTATGGCGCTGGCCAACCATCATGATAACCTTGACCTGTATGACAGTGAGCATCAAAAATGGAACTCTACTAATGTTGGACCAAAAAAGGATCTGATGGCCGGATGGGCCAAAGCGGCAAAAAGACAAGGCTTGCCACTTGGGGTAAGTGTTCATGCAGCGCATGCTTGGAGGTGGTACGAAAACGCCCAACTCTCAGATAAAAAAGGCGCATTGACCGGGGTTCCTTATGATGGCAAGTTAACTGCCGCCGACGGGATTGGAAAGTGGTGGCAGGGCTATGATCCGCAGAAATTGTATGCCCAGAACCACCCTCTAAGTCAAAACAGCAAAGACGACGGGTCTATTCATGGCCAATGGAATTGGGGCAACGGCGTGTATCCCCCTTCAAAGGAGTACTGTGATAATTTTTACGACCGCACCATTGACCTAATTGATAAATATAATCCGGAGTTGGTTTATTTCGATGATACGGCGCTACCGCTCTGGCCGGTCGATGATGCAGGATTACGTATAGCAGCACATTTATATAATAAGAGTGTTAAGAAGCATGGCAAAGCAAACACCGTGATTTTCGGGAAAATTCTGGATGAGCAGCAGCGTAAATGCATGGTATGGGATATTGAACGCGGGCAGAGCAACGCCATAGAGCCACTGCCATGGCAAACCGACACCTGCCTCGGCCAATGGCACTACGACCGCCGGATCTACGACAATAACGATTATAAATCTGCAAAAACAATCATTCATACCTTGGTTGATGTCATTAGCAAAAACGGAAACCTGATGCTCAACGTCCCATTACGAGGCGATGGTTCAATTGACGATAAGGAACTGGATATTGTCGAGGAAATCGGCAGATGGATCGCCATAAATGGTGAAGGTGTATATGGGACGCGCCCATGGAAAGTATTCGGCGAAGGCCCAGCCATGGAATCTGCAGCTCCATTGAGCGCCCAAGGCTTCAATGAAGGCAAAGGAAAACCTTTCGGATCTTCAGACATCCGGTTTGTAAAGAAAGGAGCAATACTCTACGCAACCCTACTCGGATGGCCTGAAAATCAAAAGGCAGTAATTAAAACATTGAAAGCCGGGGCATACGGAAAAGTAGCAAAAGTCAGCATGTTGGGCCATAGTAATAAACTGGATTTCAGTCAAACCACTGACGGTCTAAACGTTAGCCTCCCTGAGCGGCCCAGCGAAAACATTGCCTTTGTCTTAAAACTGGAAGGATCTTTTGTATAAATGCACGGATACTCAGGCTCCTATCGTATCCATACACGCCCGGATGAAATACCTGTGGCGAGATATGTTTTATCAGCTATGTGAGATGCATGATGGGCACTTCTGGAAAATGAAAAAAGCCTGCAATCATATGATTTGCAGGCTTTCTAGTTTATTTGACGTCTTGTCTTGCGGACCGGACGGGACTCGAACCCGCGACCTCCGCCGTGACAGGGCGGCATTCTAACCAGCTGAACTACCGGTCCGTTCTCCCTTTCGGGAATGCAAATATAGGAATGATAATTGCATTTCAAAATTAGTATTTCAATTATTTTTGAAAAAACAGCTAACTAATTAAGCTACAGAACCCTCTTTCATCTTTTCTGCATTTTCAGCAAATTGCAAAGCATCTATCAGCTCCTGCACACCCCCATCCATTACACCATTCAAGTTATACAAAGTTAAACCAATACGGTGATCGGTTACCCTGCCTTGCGGATAGTTATAGGTTCTGATCTTTGCAGAACGGTCACCTGTGGATACCATCGTCTTCCTTCTGGATGCGATATCCCCGTTTCTTTTCTGCAATTCGATATCATATAGCTTACTTCTCAGCATTTCCATTGCAATCTCACGGTTACCCAACTGAGAACGTTCCTGCTGACAAACCACAACCATTCCTGACGGCCTGTGGGTTAACTGAACTTTAGTTTCTACTTTATTTACGTTCTGTCCACCAGCACCACCTGAACGTGATGTTTGCAGGTCAATATCCGCGGGGTTCAAATAGAAGTCAATTTCTTCTGCCTCGGGTAATACAGCAACCGATGCAGCTGATGTATGCACACGCCCCTGTGTCTCTGTATCCGGAACACGTTGCACGCGGTGAACGCCAGATTCATATTTAAGCTGTCCATAAACATCTTCACCGGACACTTTCATGATGACCTCTTTATAGCCTCCTGCAGTACCTTCGGTGACGTCTACAACTTCTATCTTCCACCTTTTTTGTTCAAAGAACCTGGTATACATACGGAATAAATCTCCAGCAAATAACGCCGCCTCATCTCCACCTGTACCACCACGAATCTCAAACACCGCATTCTTAGCATCTTCAGGATCGACTGGTATTAACATTAAACGTACACGTTCTTCCAGTTCTTCCTGTTGCTTAAGCAAAATATCAAGCTCTTCTTTAGCCATATCACGCATTTCAGCATCTTTCTCCGTAGTCAGGATCTCCTTATTAGCCTCAATGTTACTCATGATGTTTTTGTAGATTTTATATTCATCTACAATTTTGGTCAGGTCTTTATATTCTTTATTAAGCTGGGCGAACCGCTTCATATCCTGCATAGTATCAGGATTGCTTAATTGTTCTTCAACATCCTCCCAGCGGGTTTTTATAGCTTCTAATTTTTCTAACATAATATTTTATTCAGCAGATAATTGCCTCATTCCATTCTTTCGGGTTTAATAAGATCGTATCTTATGGGAAAACCGTTATTATTATTGGATAGACAATTGATTTTTATAGGATTACAAAATTAAACAAAATCATCTAATTTTTATTTGCTTTTTCATGGAGCTCAACGAGATGCTGCTGGTCTATTGGTTCAAAAAACTCCAGGCGAAGCTCTTCTCCATCAAATACAGCATAGGAATTGAAGGTAAACCATTCGCCTATGTTTATATAAAGGCTGTTATCTTTAAGTTTTATATTTAAGGGAAGGTGTCTATGCCCGTAAATAAAATAATCATAATGCTTTTTCTGCAGAACCTCCCTTGAATGTACAGCCAGCCATTCATTTTCTACGCCCAGATAAACCTCTTCAACCCGCGTATTTACAATTCGGCTCTGGCTCGACCAGCCTGTCGCTATTCCAAGACCTATTCTTGGTGGCAGTATTGAGAAAAGCCAGCGGCATACCGGATTCCGGAATATTTTGCGCAGCATCCTATAATTTGAATCTCCGGGCCCTAAACCGTCTCCATGGTGCAGATAAAATTTCTTCCCTCCTCTTTCCATCTCCATTTCATCACTGATAATGGTAATGCCCATTTCAAGGGTAAAATAATCCTCTACCCACATATCATGATTACCCTTAAAGAAGTATATTTTGATACCTGAATCTGACATGTGCGCAAGTTTACCCTGCAGCCTGATAAATCCTTTGGGAACCACTGTTTTATATTCAAACCAGAAATCAAAGATATCCCCCATCAGAAATAACTCCGAACAGTCCGGTTCAATATTATTCAGCCAACGGACAATCCGGTCTTCACGGATCCGGCTTTCTTTATGATTAGGTGAGCCCAGGTGGAAATCTGAAGCGAAATATATTTTTTTTGCCATCAATAGGTCAAAGATACCAACGATTATGCTTTTTTGAATAAAAAATTATTTCCTCCTATTGCAAGAAATTGCAGCTATTTGACGATTAATACGATCATTTTGGTCAGGTTTACAAAAAGCACCTTATATTTACCACCAAATCCACACAATATAGAATCATTACAAACAATTTTCGTAAATTCGCCACAAATTTAAATACATGATTTCTACAGATATAGCCATCATTGGCGCAGGCCCCGTAGGTTTATTCGCCATCTTCGAAGCAGGTTTATTAAAAATGCGTTGTCATTTAATTGATTATCTTCCTCAGGTAGGCGGACAGCTTTCTGAAATTTATCCTAAAAAACCTATATATGATATCCCGGGTTATCCAAGTGTCCTGGCGCAGGAACTGGTTGACAACCTGATGGAACAAGCTAAACCTTTCCACCCTGGTTTCACTCTGGGTGAGCGTATCGAAAGCCTGGAAAAACGCGGTGAAGCAGATTTCGTAATGACAACCAACATGGGTACAGTCATTGAATCTAAAGTTGTAGTTATAGCTGGTGGTCTAGGTTGCTTTGAGCCTCGTAAACCTGCTGTTGCCGGACTGGAACAATTCGAAAACGGTCGCGGGGTGAATTATATGATCCTGGATCCGGAAAAATACAGAGGACAGAAAATGGTTATCGCCGGTGGCGGTGACTCAGCACTGGACTGGACTATTTTCCTTGCCGATATTGTCGATGAACTGACTTTGGTACACCGCAGCGAAAGCTTCCGGGGTGCACCTGATTCCGTGAATAAAGTAATGGAACTTGCTGACAGCGGGAAGATTAATCTGATCCTGAACAGTAACCTCAACTCTGTTTCTGGAAACGGTAAGCTGGAAACAGTAGAAGTGGTGCACAACCGTAGTCTGGAAGTTACTAATATTAATGCAGATCATTTGATCCCTTTATTCGGATTAAGTCCTAAATTAGGCCCAATCGAACAATGGAACCTTAATATCAGTAAAAGTGCAATCGAAGTGAATACGGAAGATTACTCTACAAATATTGAAGGTATTTACGCTATTGGTGACATCAATACTTATAAAAACAAATTAAAACTGATCCTTTGCGGATTTCATGAGGCTGCTTTAATGAGCCACAGCGCTTATCAGTATATGAATCCTGGTGTTAAATACACTATGAAATATACTACTGTGAATGGCGTTGCTGAATTTTAAAAAATGGAAGAAAATAATATAACAGTACACGTACAAAATCCTGACGGCACCCTTACTTCACTGGAAGCTCCGGTTGATATGGGATTAAGTTTGATGGAATATTTAAAAGCGTGTGAATATGATATCCTTGCCACTTGTGGCGGAATGGCGCTATGCGCAACTTGCTGTGTAGATGTGTTGGAAGGTGAAGAAAAGCTGAATGAAATGACAGATGACGAATACGCCATGCTGGATACCTTACCAGATCTTCTGCCCAACTCAAGGTTGGCTTGCCAGCTACAGCTTAACCCTGCAATGGACGGGCTGATAGTTAAATTACACGGCACGTAAAATCCACGAAATAATAATACAGGAAAGCCCCTGCATACTTATGCAGGGGCTTTCTTTTTAACCGGACAACCGGTGATATATGATTAAAGACGGTTACCTTCCGGATCCGCCAGTCCTTTTTTGATTGTGAATTCTACGTATGCACGATCTCTTTTTAACAGTTCCATCAGTTGTTCTACTAACTGCTCTTCCTGCCCGGGAACAAATTGTAAATTTTCTTTAGCCAGATCTCTGTATTTTCTGAGTACTTTGATTTTAACTCTTTCTGCACTTTCAGGAGTGAATGTAAAGCTTGCCATAATAATTTCTTTGCTGCAAAAATAGAAAAAAAAACAGCACATCCCCCATCCGTTAGAGCAGGAAGTCAATATTCATATACAGACACGTATCCAGTTCTGTTCATTTGCTTTTTGAGCCGTCAAACATCAAATATATTTTATATTTTCATGTTCCTTAAACCATTAAAAACCAAATCTATAGAATGGCAAGATTAAATCTTCTGGAAGAAACGCGTTTTGAAAAACTGCCCGTTTCTGTATTTGATAATCCGGCAACTGCATCTGTCAACGTAGCCAGGCGTATTGCCGGAATCATCCGCGACAAACAGGAAAAGCAGGAAAAGGCAGTGATCGGACTGGCCACCGG
>NZ_FONS01000007.1 GCF_900112985.1 Pedobacter antarcticus | reverse complement strand
CATCTGTAATTAAACAGAGGTATACAAAACAGGCGCTGGTACGTAAATAAGTGATATCACTTACCCATATTTCCTCTGCGCACAGAGCAGCTCTTCGCTGAACTAGATCTGCATGCACTTTGAACCTGTGAAAGGAATTGGTGGTATATACCCATTTCTTTTTGGTTTTGATCAACATCCCCTGAGAACGTACAAGGTTAAATACAGCATCTCTACCCATTGATATGCCGTGTCCCTGCAAGAAGCCATTGTTAAGTTCTTTGTAGAGTTTGATACATCCGGTTTTAGGGAGCTCTTTTCTGATCTCGTATATTTTTTCCAATACAATTTCTTGTTCTAAAAAACACAGCCGTACGCTTCTTAAATGGCTATACCAGGCCTGCCTGGTATAGCCAAAGACAGCGCAAAGATTATCGATACTATAATCTTTGCGTGTTCCTTTTAACTCATAGATCACTTGGTAGCAGCTTTTTTTTTAAGATCTGTATTGTACTCCTGGTTAGCGATTGCAATTACCTTTTCAAGAGCTGCAATCTTCATCTCGGCCAATACAAGTCGTTTTTCTAACCCTTTTCGATCCTCGGAGCTCAAAGGCTCATTTGGGATAAGCGGTTCTTCTGGCATAAGCTGGGTTTGGGTCTTTCGGTACCAAGATACGAAGGATATGATAGTATGTTCAGGCAAACCATATTTTCTTGCTACCTGGGGGTAGCTGTAGGAACCTTGAATGTATTCCAAAGCTAACTGAACTCTAAAACTTTCTGAATGGGGAGAAACCCTCCCGCCTTTGCCCTTACTTGGACGTTCGTTTTTTATACTCATTTTTCTGTTTTGAAAAACTTTCTTATGTAAACTCATATCAGGAACGGACAGTTCAACCAGGTGATCATAAATGCAATAAAATAGAGAAGCCCCCAAAAATTATAATAATTTTTGGGGGCTTCTTTCACTGATCGGAAGATTTGTATTTTTTATCCATTCTTATCCGAAGTTCATCTTCCGCTTTTTTAACCTCATCCTTTTCAGAAAGAGGTTGCGCTGTCTCAGTTTTTGGAATCTCGGATTTTTCTTTCGGCTTAGGTTCCTCTTCGTGTTTTTTCATGGCTTCCCGGTTTTAGAATCTAACGTAAACAGGTAAACAAAACAGACCGGCACAAAAAATGTTTAAAAGAATAATATTCAGGCGGTTCAGCCCAAAAGATTATACTTTTTTTGGTGGAAGATCAAACGCGATAGCTTCATGATCGAAATTACCATTGTGAGCACCATCACAAAATGGCTTGTTTTTAGATAATCCGCAACGGCATATAGATAATACAGTTCTACCTTGTAATCCATAAGTATTTCCGTTTCTATCTACAATTTCAAAATCACCTTCGATCTTAACAGATCCGTTATTATTGATAGTAAGTTTAGTCTTTGACATATTTTATAATTTGCCGCAAACATAATTTAAAAGAATAGATCGTGGGAAAATGATTACAATTTAGAAAGGTTCCGCGAAGCCTGAACCATCGGTACGTAAAATAAAATAATCCTGCTACGAAAATAAATTAGAATCATTATGTTTAAGCAATGAATCAGGAGAAAAAGGCACTTATTTTAAAATGGTTTCGTAAACTGGGATTTTGGGGGTTTATGTTCTTTCTAGTCAAGGGTTTATTGTGGCTGGCTTTCGGATATTGGATAGTTAAATAGTAAACAATTCAACAGTTTAGGCGTTTCAGAAAGAAAACGCCATGAAAGATCAAATACCACAACAATATACCGGAGGGCAACTGGACACCAATGCCCTGGCCGAGTTCCAGGATAGCGCTCAAGCTGCAGATTTTTATGAAATTGCGAAAGAAAGGCTTCTGATGGTATCACAATGGTGGGAAGTCTGCGAAGTGCCACTATCAACGTTTACATTAACAGATCTTTCCGGCAGGACACTCACCCGACCTGCACAAATTGGTGACTACATTAAAATAAATATTCCCGGACCGGGCACTTCTGCTGGTGAAGGTTACGACTGGGTGGTTATCGAGGAAATTACCGAAGAAATATCTGAAGATCAGAAAACACTAAGTTTAAGGGCAAGACCATGTGCAAATCCGGTTAATTCTACAGATCAGACAGCCCATTTTTTCGAACCTTCTGCCAGCTCCACTTTTCAGGTAAAACTCAGAGGAAAGGTCGTCTCTGCCGAAGAGCATGGAAGAAATGAAGTTCCAAATGTACATACAGAAAATACACTGGATAACATTCGAAATACATTTGTTGGCTGGACAGCAAAATTAGGATTATCCTATCCACAATGGAAAAGCCTGGTCAAAGGTCTTGTGAAAACAGCCTAGACCAGGCTTTCAAATACTATTAAGCCTTTCCTCCAATTTCTTCAAGAATGGATTTAGTTTGTTCAAAGCTCGTATGGTGAAACGCATGGATCCCCAGCTGGGCAGCTGTTCCTACCTGAAAAATACGGTCGTCAAAATAATAACATTGCTCCGGTCTGGCTTGCGCTATACCAAGTGCTAATTTAAAAATATTCGGATCTGGCTTGCGAATACCTACATCGCAGGATGACACGAATGCATCAAAGCATTCATGAAGTTTGAATTTTTTAACCCGGTAACTATTTAACTCTTTTCCTTCATTATTAATGGATATAATGCGGAAATCACAATTTTTCTTCCACGCTTTTAACCACGACAGGAGGCCTGGAAGTTCTTTTGACTGTGAAAACATAAATTCCCTGAAATCTTCCCTGGTAAATTCCCTGGGTTTATTGAAGATCACAGTATCAAGATATTCGTCAAGACTGATTTTCCCGATCTCATAAACGTTAAAAATATAATTGTGCAAGGTGTTTACCTCGTCATAGTCCAGATCGAACTGTTTAGCGGCGAGTTTCCTCGACTCATGTCCCCAACCATTGGTAAGCAGGACTCCTCCGATATCGAAAAAAAGTATTTTTATATCTGTATGTTCCATAATATCCGTTAAAATCTCCTGGTAAATTAACGATTTTAACGGATATTATAAAGTCATCAGATTGTTATCCTTCCACCGGTTACAGGAATGGTTGCGCCAGCGACATAACTAGCCTGGTCGGAAGCCAAAAACACATAAGCGGCTGCAATTTCCACGGGCTGCCCGGGACGGCCCATCGGCGTATCTTTGCCAAAATTCTCTGCATCTGGCATAGTAGAAGGAATTAACGGTGTCCATACCGGACCCGGCGCGACCGCATTAACCCTAATCCCCTTTTTTTGTTCCAACAAAATCTGGCTTAAGTTAGCCGTAAAATTCTGAATTGCCGCTTTAGTCGCGGCATAGGGAAGCAGCACTTCACTCGGTGAATATGCGTTTACGGAAGTGGTATTAATAATACTGCTGCCAGGCTTCATATGTGGTTCCGCAGCCTTGGATAAAAAGAACATTGGCGTAATATTCGTATCGAATGAACGCTCCCATTCGGCAGTTGGTATTTCCTGCAGTGATTTCCTGGACATCTGAAATGCGGCATTATTTACTAAAATGTCAATCTGACCAAATTCCTGAACAGCTCTGTCGACAATAGCCTTACAATGAGATTCTGATCTGATATCTCCTTTAATAAGAATAGCCTTCCTGCCACACGCTTCAACTACCGCAGCAGTCTCTTCTGCATCTTTATCTTCTGTGGTATCCAGATAGCTGATCAGCACGTCTGCCCCTTCTCTGGCAAAAGCAATGGCTACCGCTTTACCGATTCCAGAATCGCCACCGGTGATAATGGCCTTCTTACCTTCTAGTTTACCAGACCCGATATAGGATTCTTCTCCATGGTCTGCTTTTGGCTGCATCTGATCTTCTGTTCCTGGCACTTCCTGTTCTTGCTTCGGAAACGGAGGAACGGGGTATTTATCGTGCGGATTTTGTGTTTGACTGTTAACTGACATCTTCTGTTCTCCTTATTTGATATGTTTACGATCGATTCTTAATAAATCATCTCCAGGCTGGTCTGGATTTACTTTTTTGATTAGTGAATCTATAATTACGGTTTCATCCAGCATCTTATTTACGCCTTCAAGCTGATGGCTGGCAAATTCCTGAACAGGCCCTTTTTTGAACTGAATGGCTCCATGTAAGTTATCCAGCGTTTTATGCTGCAATTCAAGAATAGACTTAATATATTCCAGGTCAAAGCCCTGACCTTCCAGCTTTTTAATTTCATCTACCTGCAGCTGCGATCTGGAAGGCAACGCTCCTGGAAGTTGATAAGAAAGACTCGTTGCTAGCTGTTGCAACTGTTCGTGAAATTTTCTGGTGCTACCCATCATCTTCTCTGTATAAGCTTTAAGCTCGGGACGGCTTGCACGTTGCAGTGACACATTACTCAATTCAAGTTCAAGTAATAGAATTCTCCCTGTTTCTTCCAGAAAAATTTGCTCTGCAGCTACACTTTTCTTATCACCGATAGTCTGCCTTTTTGCCTGCCCTAGATTTGTGTCAGCAGGTAGTGTGGTTGTACCCATCTCGTTTTCCTTCCCCGACTGACCACATCCAACTATTGTCAGAAGCGAAATTAAACCCGGCAATATGTTTTTTAACTGATTCATAGGTTCTCCCCTCTGTTTCTTTGACAACAGGCTCAAAAAAGATTAGTTTTTCCTAAATCAAAAAAATCGGACCGGTGATATACAAATGAAAAAAGGGTGTCTGCCAGATTTAACTCCGGCAGACACCCTTTATATAATAAACAAAATAACGCTGATTAAAATCTATAGTCCTAGTTTCCTGGCAAATTTTTATAATGCATTTTAAGGCTCTTTTTAAGCAGTTGTCGCGCCACGTGTATCCTTGTTTTAACTGTACCGATTGGAATATTTAGTTGCTCCGCGATTTCATAATATTTAAATCCCTCAAAATATCTAAGAAAAGGAACATAATATTCCGGCTGAAGTTTTCCCAATGCTTTATAAATGTCTTCCATTACAAACTTACCCTGGCTATCATTTATAGTCGCACTGTAATGAAGCTTATCTGATGTGATTTCATCACTCACAGTCATGATAGAATTCGTTTTGGTTGCTCTTCTATAATTATTAATAAAGGTGTTTTTCATGATGGTATATAACCACGCTTTGAAATTAGTGCCTTCTTTAAAATGGTTAGAATAATTGATTGCTTTAAGCATTGTATCCTGAACCAAATCATTCGCGTCTTCTACGTCACGTGTAAAAGAGATAGCAAAAGATTGCAATGAATCTTTATAACTATAAAGCCGGAAATTAAAATCGTTACTGTTCATAATGTTTATGTTTTTCAGATTAGGTATGAACATAATGACAAACTGCATACCAAAAAGTCATATTTATATAGGCAATTAACTTACAGTACTGAAATTAACTTGGATTTTATATAAAAATAAATTATATGCGAATTTGTAGTGATTTCCTTGAATTTATCTGTCCCGTATATTGGACAAGATGAAGAAAAACTAGAAAAATAAGGAGATTTTGAATAGGATAAGTGGAACACAAAAGCGAAACCGGTTTTAGGGTTTATATACCTAAAATGATAAAATCACGTATAAATTCTGAATAACCGTAATTAATACGCATGATAAATTATTAATCAGAAAAAATTGCAAAAAAATACTCCAGGCCATCCAACCTGGAGTATGAACAAAACAAAACTAGATCTAACCAAAAATCAAGTTGCTGTAGGCGTTGAACGCCTCGACGTCATGGGCGGATTCGAACCGCCGTTTAGGGTTTTGCAGACCCGCACCTCACCACTCGGCCACATGACTATATGTTCAGGATTTTTCTACTTCCTTCGCTTCACAAATATAATAATGTCTACTGAAATAGTAGAATTTATTTTTAAATATTTTTGCCCCCTGATTTTAAGTGCTTATCTTACCTTTAGAGCTTAATGACAGTGAACCCACCATTTATCATCGATGATTTCAATTTCAGACAACTGGACAGGGTTTGGATTATTAGACATAGCGCTGCACAGGTAGACCTGACCAGTGCCGGATATTTCCAGCTCTTACCAGAACAAATTGAAATTGGCTATGCCTCTTTTCTTATCCAGGACCAGTCGGCTATGCCTGTTTCTATCAGCTTGAGAATAAATACGAAACAGCTAATTATCTCCTGCTCCTGTAACGCACAAAAAAACCTTCTGTGCGTTCATCAGTCCCGGGTTCTGATGAACGTCCTGGAACAAAATTACCTGCGCATTTTTTTTGACTGGGAAATCCGTATTAAAAAACTGCAACATACAGCGACGGGTTATGGCCTTGAAAATGAGAAAGATCTGGAAGCTTTTTTCAGGATTAAACTGGAGGGTAAGGAATTACAGGTTTCCCCCGTTTTAGAATATTTATTACCGGTAACCACAGAAAGAAATAGCCAGTTAAAAGCGCTTCTCGTCCCTGCAAACAGTAGAAACTTACCAAAGCATCTCCTTTCCGCTCCCGACAAGAAGAATATTCTTGTCTTCAGGCAACATAAATATTATAATCATTTCCAGGCTGAGCTCATGGAAGCTGCTTTCACCATGCAGGATAAACCCAAAAACCCATTGGAGTCTATACCCGCTATTGACTTTATCTGGACGGCGGAAGCCCCTGCTGAAGTTAAATTTTATACAGCTTTGTCCCGCTTTCAGCAACGATATGATCAACCTGACTTTGCATTGGAGCTCAACAGTCTAAAGGCACTCTTTTTGAATCCGGCAAAACTAAAAGTTTATCTGCATGATCCTAAGGTGTCGGAAAACCTGACTGCAGCTGCCCTGAAACCAGTAAATCTGCAAAAGGACAAACTGGAAATAGAACTACAGGTAGATCTTAAAGATAACTTCTATACAATAAGTGCCTCAATAAACATAGCAGATAAGCGCTTTGATCTGCTTATGCTTCCGGTAACCTTGCATTATTTTATTCTGCATCATAAGAATCTTTATCTGATAGACCAGCCAGAATTGCTAAATCTGATTCATTTTTTCAAAAAGCATCACAATCATATTTTAATCCATGAATCAAGATATGAATCTTTCTATCAGGATGTTCTAGCTGGTCTGGAGCAACGTATCCACATTAATTATACCTATATCAAAAAAGCGACTGTCAGGCAATTAAAGTCAGAGCAAAAAAACCACGACGGACCTCAACCAGATAGTGAGTTACTGATATATCTGACCGATTCCGAATATTACGTTTTACTCAATCCTGTAATCCGCTACAATGAAACCGAAATCCCGGTGCTTTCCAGAAAACAGATTCTTACACAGGACAGAAATGGAAAAGTATTCCGTATTAACAGGGATGAGGAAGCAGAACTTCGCTTTCTTACACTGATTTCCAGACAACATCCGCATTTTGAAGATCAGCTTCAGCAAGATGCTTTCTATCTGCACAAAAAACATTTCCTTGATGAAACCTGGTTTCTGAAAACTTTCCAGACCTGGCAGGAAAGTGGAATAACAATTCTGGGATTTCAAGATCTAAAAGGCAATAAATTAAATCATAATCAGGCTAAAATAGACATAGAAATCATTAGCGGACTGGACTGGTTTGACACTAAACTGGAATTAAGCTATGGTAATCAGCGGGTTCCATTGAAACAGCTCCACCGCGCTATCCGCAACAAAAGCAAATTCGTAATACTGGGAGATGGTACACATGGATTACTGCCGGAACAATGGTTAGCCAGATTAAATGAACTTTTCCAGCTGGCCACCTTGAATGAGGAAAAGCTTAGCTTGCCAAAAACTAGTTTTACTGCTATTCCCGATTTGTTCGATGCACATATGCTTTCCGATCAGGTGAAAATGGAGTTGACCGAGATGAACAGGCAGCTGGCCGATTTTAATAAAATCGAGAACATTGGTAAGCCACCGGGCTTAAACGCAATCTTAAGAAGCTATCAGCAGCAGGGAATCAACTGGCTTAATTTCCTGGGCACCTTTAATTTCGGGGGCATCCTGGCAGATGATATGGGGCTTGGAAAAACATTACAGGTTATCGCCTACATACTCAGCAGCCGGTCAAAAACTAAGGATAACGCTTCTCTGGTCGTGGTACCCGCGACACTGCTATTCAATTGGCAGGCAGAAATTAAAAAGTTCGCACCTGAGCTGATTACCTATACGTTATATGGTACGGAACGATCAAAAGATTCAGCACAATTTAAACAAGCTGACGTTGTGCTTACCAGTTACGGAACTTTACTGCGGGACATAGGATGGCTTAAAAATTTTGTATTTGAACATATATTCCTGGACGAATCTCAGCAGATTAAAAATCCGGAGTCATTAATCTATAAAGCAGTTATACTGCTTAAAGGCAGAAACCGCATCTGTATGACAGGAACGCCAATTGAAAATAATACTTATGATCTGTATGGGCAATTGTCTTTTGCCTGCCCCGGTCTTTTAGGTAGCAAGCAGCATTTCAGAGAGCAGTATGCTTCCCCGGTCGACCAGTTTAATGACACAAAAAAAGCTGCTGAACTTCGTAAGAAAATCAGTCCGTTTATTCTCAGAAGAACAAAAAAGGAAGTGGCTACAGAATTACCGGAAAAAACGGAAATGGTCATCTATTGTGAAATGGATGAAAGTCAGCGGAAAGCTTACGATGTTTGTAAAAACGAATATAAAGACTATTTAAATCATGTCAAATCAGATGATCTTGCCGGACACACCATACATATTTTAAAAGGACTTACCCAACTCCGTCAGATCTGTAATTCCCCGGCCCTGCTGCAGGATAATCTGCTCCATGGAAACTCTTCAGCTAAAATTAATGTGCTGATGGAAGAAATTCAAAATCATGCTCCACAACATAAAATCCTGGTTTTTTCCCAGTTTGTAGGTATGCTGGATCTGATTCGTAAAGAGCTGAGAAACAAAAATATTAATCATGAATATTTGACCGGCCAATCTGCAAACCGCCAAAAGAGCGTATCAAATTTTCAGGAAAATGACGATGTCCGTGTATTTTTGATCAGTTTGAAAGCTGGCGGAACGGGCCTCAATCTCACGAAAGCAGATTACGTATATTTAGTGGACCCCTGGTGGAACCCCGCAGTTGAAAATCAAGCTATTGACCGAAGTTACAGAATTGGACAGGAGAAACATGTCGTTGCAGTAAGACTGATCTGCCCGGATACTATCGAAGAAAAAATAATGTTATTACAGCAGCGTAAAAAGAATCTGTTCAGCGACATTATTCACACTGACAGTTCTCTTTTCAATACAATGACAAAAAAGGACCTCCTGGAACTACTCAAATAAATTGCACCGGTTTAAACGACCCCTGCTGGTTCAAATGTATAAGTTAACGACTGATCATCCATTTGCAGTAATAATTTATACTGCAGCCCCTGGGGATCAGTAAACACTTTGTCCTTCACAAATTCGGGAAGTTGTTTTTTATTTACCTGCTGAAAATATGCCTGAAATGCAGCTTCTGCTTCATCTTCGTTCTTAAAATTACTAACTATTGTATGTTCGGGAAGCACAGAAGAGCGTTTACCTTCCAATGCCAGCATAACCAGGTCAAAATACCAGGAGTCTGTTAATTTCATCGCTTCGATGGCCAGACCATCTACAAATCCAAGCAGCTGATTTCTATACATGGTTCCTTCATCCATGAAAAATCGCAGCGTAACAGACTGCGTCCACTCGGCCCGCTCACCCTGATCGCCATTACTGCTCTGTCCGTAGAATGAAACCTGATATTCCAATGCGGTTTTCGTAATCTCTTCCTCATAATTAACAGGTGAGTCCAGTACCTGCTGGGAAACGCTGTTCATTACACCCAGGAAAAAACCAGGGCCTGCATTGAGGCTCATTCCCGATATTTTAACTCCGGGTAATCCACCAGAGCCTCTTCTGGCCAGGGTACCATTTTTATAAACTTTTAAACTAAGAGCTTCTTCTATTCCGGATTTAACGGTAATTACGACCAGTTCAACATCGGCTTTATTCATCTTTATCTTTTATTCTTCAATTTACAACTTAATTGTTGAGGTAACTTTAAACGTACGGCAGGCATTGAAATAACCCAAAGCTCCTCCCGAAATATTGCTTAAAGGGTTAGCAGGTGCAGCTGCTTCCTGTTCGATAGTTTCACTCAGCGTCCGGAAATAATCATATACACCTTTATCTACACATTGCAATTCTACGGTGACCTCATCGCCATCTTTTATAAGCGGATTACCAGCTTCGTCAGAAGTGTCGTAATAAAACGGTGTGTCAAAGACTCTGCCGTCTGCTGCTTCATCGTTTCTGGCCCATGAACCTTTAACAAGGACACCATTTATCCATTGTCTCAGGCGGTAAAAGTTAACCTCTCCCTTTGGATCTGTAAATTCAGGTACGATAAACTTCTTATCGGTATCTAATTCAAAGCTACGGATGCTTAGTTTATCTATCTTAACAACCTTCATCGGAATCGTAGACTGCGCTTTATAATTTTTACCGTCTACAGTGACATCCAGTTGATAGGTATGCCCTGCAACGCCCTGTAAGGTACTGGTTTGATAAACTCCTGAACCGGTATGAACTAGTTTTTCGGCTTTACCTGTGCTCAGGTCTGTAATGATGACTAACGCATCTGTCCTGCCCGGAAAATCATTATTCTCATCGAAATTTTTAGTAGATGATATTCTGACGAAATATGGTTCTTTTTTAATCGTTATTTCACCCTCAATCACAATCTGCTTATCAGAGTTGTCTAATTTTATAGGTATCACTTTTTCGCAAGAGCCGAAGAACAGCAAAATAACCAATGAAAGGCTCCAGTTATATATCGTGTTTTTCATAAATTAAAATTTAAAATTATAGGACACAGACGGTACAAATTTAAAAAGGGAAGTTTGTACAGCCTCTGTTTTAGACCTGTCATTTGGATTATCACGGAAAGAAATGGTATAAGCATTTTCTCTTCCATAAGCGTTATATAGTCCAAAGGCTAACTCGGAAGTGAATCTCCCGCGTTTTTTAAGCTGTCTGGTCGCGCTTAAATCAAGACGGTGGTATGCCGGCATCCGATAAGAGTTTCTCCTGGTATACAGGTAAACAACCTGATCATCAACCTGATATTTTCCGGTCGGGAAAGTAACTGCATTTCCAGTATAGTAAACAAATGTAGCAGATAGGTTCCATTTAGGATTAAGTGCATAAATTCCGACAATGGATATATCGTGTGTTCTGTCCTGCCTTGCTGCATACCACTCATTATCATTAATTCCATCGATCTGTTTCTCGGAACGGGAAAGCGTATAACCTATCCATCCTGTTAGCTTACCTGTTTTCTTACGCAGCAGGAGCTCAACTCCATATGCCCTACCTTTGCCAAAAAGCAGCTGTGGTTCAATCGGATCGTTACTTCTGATATTGGCTCCGTCTTTATAATCAACCTGATGCTGCATTGCTTTATAATATGCTTCGGCGCTGAATTCATACTTATTATCTTTCAGATTTCTGAAATATCCGGCAGAAAATTGACCTGCTGTTTCGGGGCGTATAATATTGTTGGTTGCCACCCATTTATCGGTCGGGCTTCCTGTTGCAGAGTTAGACAGCTGGTGCAATGGCTGCGTATTCCTGCTATATCCGACTTTTAATGATGAAATTTCATTTAACTGATAAGCCGCTGCAATTCGCGGTTCCAGATTAAAATAGGTTTGTACAATTTCATTTTTACTATACTGACGTGAGGAGAGAATTGCACCTCGCTGATCTAATTCATAAAACTGCTGTGGGCCTCCTAAAACGGAAAATGCACTTAATCTCAATCCATAATCTATTTTCAACCGGTCAGATGCTTTCCACTCATTATTTACATAGGCTGCATTTTCCCAACTATAAGTAAGCGGTTGGTTGTCCATTGAGAAATCACCGGAGAATTCACCTGGCCGTATCGTGTGGTGAATGGAATTCACGCCCATTCTCCATGTATTATTGCTGTTTGGATAAAAACTCAATTCTTCTTTCAGATTCCAGTCCCTGATTTGTGAACTGATTTTTCCTTCAAAGCTCTCCGATGTATTAATATCTATATCATATTTGTAGTCGCTGTAAATGATCGATGTATTGGAAAACAACTTAGGACTAAACTGGTGATTCCAGCGCAACGTAGCCGTCTTATTACCCCAATTCAAACCAAAAAGATCACTTAGTCCAAGCTTGTCCATACCCAGATAGCCGCTCAGATAAATTTTGTCTCTCTGACCCAACTGATAATTAGCTTTCAGATTCAGGTCATAAAAGTATAATGCACTTTTTTTAATCGCCGTATCACTGCTCAGTTTCATGAACATATCCACGTAGGTTCTTCTTCCGCTAATTAAAAATGACCCTTTATCTTTAACGATCGGTCCTTCTATAGTTAGTCTTGATGCTATAATTCCTATACCCCCATTTACGCGCAGCTCCTGATTATTTCCGTCATTCATCCTGACATCCATAACCGAAGATAATCTGCCACCATAATTTGCCGGATTAATCCCTTTCAATAAAGTGACATCTTTAATCGCATCGGAGTTGAAGGTGGAGAAGAATCCTAATAAATGGGACGGATTGTAAACAATCGCTTCGTCCAATAATACCAGATTCTGGTCGGCAGCACCACCCCGGACAAAGAATCCGCTATTTCCTTCCCCGGCCGATTTGACACCAGGGAGTAGTTGTACAACCTTTATTAGATCACGTTCGCCAAATAATACAGGAACCTGATCAATTTCTTTCATACTCAATTTTTCGACGCCCATTTGCGCAGAACTGACTTTCTGTGTACTTCCACCGGAGCGGATCACAACCTCTGAAAGATTGTTATCTTCTGGTTTTAATGCAATCTGAAGCTGAATATTTTTGTTAAGCTGCACTGTCCGTGTGTCGATAGCATAACCTACTACGCCGACTTTAAACTGATATTCGCCTTCTGGAATGGTAAGAGAGAAAAAGCCATATTCATTTGATCTGGTACCACTTGTAACAGCCCCCACCGAACTGATAGTCGCTCCGATCATCTGCTCACCTGTGGTGGAATCTTTGACAAAACCACTAATAGTATACCGCTTTTGGGCATGGACTACGGAGAGCCCTGAAAAAAAAAACAAGAGTAAAAGATAACGCCAGATCATAGACATAAAGGGGATTTTCTCAAAATATCCGCTAAACTACGAAATAAGCTTATACACTAGACTTTTCTGTCCATGAATTAAAGGAAATAACTATCTGATCGCCCAAGATCACTTGATCTCCAGGTTTCAATGTATAACCAACCTGTATAGAATTTAATTTATGCAAACTTTCATCGGCTGCAGACCTTATTTTTGTTTTATTGCCAGGAGGCACACCGCCTTCGTCGGCAAACAAGCGAAAGGTCCGGGATGGTTCGTCCCATTCCAGATGTGCATGCTGCCTGCTGATGTACTTATTTCCTTCTTGAAGTTCTGCCGGAAAGGCGATATCGTTGATACGGATACTATTGTCCCTGAGTTGTACACGCTCTTCCCGTCCCAGATTTATCCTGCTACCGGGAAGAATGATGTAGCTTTCCTGAATAGCCTTACCTGCTAAAATTTTTAAAATCGCTTTTTCTGTTTTCAACACCTCCGGAACCGGAACACTGCCAAATTCCAGGCTAACAGGCATAAGCGGACTCTTTTTACTACCTGAAGGTAAATCAGCTGTAAAATGAACTTCCAATTGCCAGTCTAATGGTAAATCAACAGCATAATTATCTGCAATACGCTGTACTTCTTCTTTGAAAAGAGACGGGTCTGCAGCTTGAACAGCCGACTCGTATAAAAATCTATCCTCTGCCTGTGGAAACAAAAACAGCTTTAATAGCTGCATATGCCGTCCTTCCCCACCTTCCAGCGGAAGAATTTCTGACTTCACAAAATCGAGTATAGCGGCCCTTAATTGTTTGGGATCGGACTGGTCCTGCTGTTTATCTTTCCAAAATTTAGAGAACATAATTGATCATATTTTATTGAATACTGGTTATATATCCTTGCTGCCTTAGTATAGGGACAACGGTCTCCGCGGCCAGACGTGTAGCATCTGAAGAACCTCTGGTTGCCTCAATACGAATACAAACAACGGTTTCACCATTTCCGTGCCCATCGGGAGCAAAGAATACATACCATCCATCGTTTACTTTTTTTCCTTTCAACATTCTTTCAGGCGTACCTGTTTTTCCAGCTACCGAAATCCCGAACGCCGCAGATCTTGGTGCGCTTTGCCGGATCATATAAGATTGGATCAAATTAGCATAGCTTGCTTTGTCTGCGAGTTTCACAGGTGTTCCAACAGGAACGGTTTTACCATTTAAACTTAGTGCATAGCGGTTTGGAATCATTTCTCCATGATTTGCAATACCGGAAGCCACTCTGGCCACAGCTGCAGGAGTAGCAATCAGTTCGCCCTGTCCCCATGCAATTCCTGAGATGCCGGAAGCCCTGTATTTATAAATATTTTCTGGATGATATGGCAGATTGAAAACGGTTTTATTCCAATACTTTGTCCATTTCTCAATTTGTTCCGGATCTACTGTTTTACGCCCGTAATAATATCCACCTACGCCATTCAGGAACATTCCTGTCTTAAGATAGAGCGAGGCCAGCTCTTCCCCCAGCTTGGCTTCATTGGCGAGTTTAATAAAGTAGACGTTGTTTGAACGCACAATAGCCTGTTCCATATTTATGTT
Organism: Pedobacter antarcticus; assembly: GCF_900112985.1. Lineage (GTDB taxonomy): Bacteria > Bacteroidota > Bacteroidia > Sphingobacteriales > Sphingobacteriaceae > Pedobacter > Pedobacter antarcticus. The sequence goes on along the minus strand of NZ_FONS01000007.1, from coordinate 155,987 downwards.
TCCGGTTTCATCTGGTTCCGCTCCCCCGGTACGTATTCTTTCTGCCGTTCTGACCAGAAATGTCTTTTCAGCAGCTGAAATACCGAGCTTATTAAAACCTGCCAGAGCAGTTAATATTTTAACCGTCGAACCTGGCTGTGTGGCTACTGTAAAACCCGGGTCTGCTGTATTATACCAGGCAGAGAGTTTACGCTGCTCAACAACAGGCATCGTAAGGGCTTCCCAATCGTGAACAGGCGGTAAAGGATAGGCGGCAGAGGCCAATACGTCTCCAGTAGAGGATGACATGACCACAACTGATACGCGGTTTCCGCTGATTGCAGAATTTTCAATCATCGCCTGTTGCAACCGGGTCTGCAAAGCTGCATCTACAGCCAACCGAACATTACGATCTTTCTTTTTAAATTTTGCAATTTCATTAGTATCCAGTCCTGAGCGGAGAATTGGGAGCAACTCACTGTAATCTTTACGGCTGACCGTCATTTCTTTAGTACTTGCCGGCAGGAACCTGTCTTCTTTATATTTTGATGCGGTAATGGATATATCTACAGCCGGCAACTTGAATCCCCTGAGTTCCGCAGCATGCTGATATTCTGCAAAATACCCGTTAATTCCGCCATTAAACACTCCTGTATTAGCATCGCCGGTCCAGAAAAACAGCTGTTCCTGAAAAGGATAATATCTTGTTGAGCGGCTATGTACTGCTGAATCCAGATCATAACTGTTGATGCCAGCAGCGGAAAGGGCGGAATGCTGCCTGTTAATTTCTTTAGGATCACTTGTTGCCAGTAAAAGCCCGTTGCGGTCGTATAGATTTCCCGCCTCTAATTTCTGTAGTAAGATGCCTATTCTGGGATTATAGCTAAAAAGACGGCTACCACTCCGATCCGCTACCAGTGCGGGTTTGACAATCCAACCAGATGGAAATAAACTATATTTTGAAGCATGCACAGTAAGTAAAGTAACAGCAGCCAATGCGGTTAATAATGCAGGAACGAGATTATGGTCCTGATTGTTCTGCATATATTTGAGCTGAACAGCTGTTCCATTAACCATAGATGAGGACAGTAGAAATGCTGCTGCCAGCAAGTTGATAACCATAGACGACCCACCGTAACTGAGTAGTGGAAGAGACACTCCGCTCAGCGGCAATGCGCCAGTTGAGCCCCCGGCTATCAATATAAATTGTACAAATGTGCTCAGCCCGATACCCGCACAGAGATAAAAAATTAATGGAGTGCCACTTGCCCGGCCAATGAGAAAAGAACGATGCAGATAGAGCATAAATAATGCAAATACACAGGCAATTCCGGCCAGACCAAACTCTTCAGCGATAACAGGAAGGATCATATCTGTATGTCCTTCGGGTATTGTCTTCCCATAACCTTCACCGATGCCCTGTCCTTTCAAGCCTCCGCTTGCCATAGCCCACAGACCATTGGCAACCTGGTCACCGCCATAAACTTCATTGTCCCAGGCATCCTGCCATATCGCCTTCCGGTCTGAAAGTCTGGCTACAGGACCTGGAATTAGTTTAGCTAATAATGGCAGCTGATCTATCGTCAAAAATGCAGATAATACAACCAAAGCCATCAGGGCAGACTCGCTTATTGTTTTTTTCAATAATCTGGTCCGGATAACAAGTACAGCAGCTGTAAACCCGATACTCAACCAGATATTTCCACTTATCCAGCAGCAAAGGACAAATAGCAGCACGAACGCAGCCATCTGCATAAAGTCTCCTCTTGAAAATGAAAACAGAAATATAAAAGTGAAACAAATGACCATAGCTGGTCCGAGGTCACCAAGTAATAGGAAAAGGAATAAAGTACCCACAATGGCCACTAAGGCAAAAGAGAAAAACTGCCACCTCTTTGTCCAGCTGGTGTAAGAAGAGATAAATGATTCATTCCTGGTAAAAAATCCTGCAAGAAATATAATAGTAAGGTATTTAACCAGTTCGCTGGGCTGAATGCCAAGCAGGTTAACCCGGACTCCGCTTCCCTGAGGGCCAGCACCGAAAAGCAAAGTCAGCGCTAGAATAAACATAGCTCCTGCGATCCAGGGCCATCCGTTTGCCGCACCTGGCATCCGGAATAGATATAGCCGGTAGAAGGCAGAATCCGGGTGAAATTTACGCAGATTGGTAAACAATAAAAGGGACAATACCGATAGTCCGATCAATAAATATTTGACCGAATCAATTGCCAGAAAGCGGTCCCTTAATGGATCTTGCAGGCTCAGTAGAGTAAGCAGCGAGATTCCACTTAACAAAAATATAATGGGCAAAATAAACTGATCGGCAGTCGGAAACCTCATACTCATCAACAGGTGGAGTACTATAAATGCAGCGAAAAACAGTCCAGTTATCCAGTAAAAACCACTCCGGAACTGTTCTGGTGTACGAACAATCAATGCGCCGTCTTTCTTTAACTGGTTATACACTGAAGGGGCAATCAGCCGGATCGTATGCTGTTCAGATCTGAAGTTAATCCGCTTACTCCCTTGCAGTTCCTGAACGCCTTTTACTTGCCCAAATTCTTTTCCGGGCTGTATGGGCAATACCTCAAATGACATATCCTCAGATAGTCCACTAAAGCGATAAGTTCCGTCTGAGCCGGTTCTTGCATAAGCTGTAAGTGGTTTCTGTTCTAAACTGTCGGCAGGGATAACGGCATTTAGCCTTATCAGTACGCCCACTGCCGCACCGGTTGCCTGTGTAACCCGCCCGGAGATTTCTCCAGCTCCTGTTCCCACCTGAACTTCTTGCGGCAGGTCTGCTGGCTGTCCGTTAAAATTAAACCCAAGAAGAGCCCGGGAATAATCCAGCCTGCTTTTAACTACTTTACCTCCCTGGAGCTCAGCTCTGTCTGCATCAATATTAAACCTTCTTTTATTCAGTTCCCCGATCGTTGTCAGCTTTGTTCCAGATGAAGTGATCACGCTATCTGCTATGGTACTTATCAGCTCTATATCTTTCTGATCAGTAAGGTAGTATTCCTGCTTCAGTAGAATTTTAAAAGACTTCCTTAGATCCGGCGCATTCAAATTAACAATTTTGCCAGCCTTTAGCTTTTCAGGTACATTAAACATTTTCTCCTCCAGCTTCACATGGAGTCTGAAGAAAAACGTACCCAAAATAATTATACCGGCTATCAGTAGCAAACGTTCTGTGAACCTTCCGGAATTTGCTTTACTCAATTTCTGCATCTCTATTTTTTACCCGAAGTATCTACCCGGAAACTATTCTTTGAGATACTGCCGGAAACAGACTCATTATTTTTGAAAGCAAACCGGTTTTCCAATGCTATACCACAGTTTTCGAATATTACATTCTTAAGTACCAATCCATGCTCCGGGGCAATAATTCCTGTTGCAAATCCAGTAATTTTTATGCCATTCAAATGAACCGAACGTTGATTTCCTGTGAATTTAATTGCAGCCTCACCCTGGAACAGACTATCCTTAACTAAAGACAACGGTCCTTCAGCTAGGATCACCAGGCTATCCCTGCTGATTTCTATGGTTCTGGTTAGTCTGATAACTCCATTATAATCTTTTGTATTCAGCTTTAAAGTGTCGCCCTTAAATCCAGCCAGCAATGCTGACAATTTGTTCTCAGCAGGTAGTAAAACAGGAGCCGTCCGGACAACTTTCTCCAGGTTGTCGCTTTCGGTCCGGCTTCTAAAGAACCACCATCCTGCAACGCCCAATAACAGGATAACCAAAAAGCAAGCGAGCATAATGATATTATGATTTCGCTGGTGACTCCCTCCCTCTTCTCCTGGCATTTCCGGTTTAGTTTGCTGATGCCTGTTACTTTGTAAAGGCAGGGTTATAACGGGCTCTTCTATTTCAGTGAGATCTGCTGGTAATGTACTTTCGGTTCTGAACTGGTTTTCAGTTTCGAAAACAAAAGGTAATTCTTCTTGTCTGTTTTTTTCGAAAATCTGTTCATCTGCATTGCGTATACGGTTTACAGGTACATCTTCGACAATAGTTTTTACTGGGATTTTGGTGTTTTTGGCCAGCACTACTGTAATATTATCTTTTCCTCCGGCAGCATTGGCAAGGTAAATCAGACTTACCGCTTTTTCTTCGATTGGGATATCCTGCTCCAGTACAGCACTGATCTCCTGCTGACTGATCATATCAGTTAACCCGTCACTGCAAACCAATAACAGGTCGCCCGGTAAAAAAGGCGAAGTTCCTGTTTCGATGTAATTATCGGGCATGTCCGCAACAGGTACCAGCCCTAAAGCCTGATTGATCTGGTTCCTTTTTGGATGCTGCATTGCAGCGGCTTCTGTCAGTCGCCCGGAATCTTCCAGAAAGCCTACAAAACTTTGATCCTGGCTAATCTTAATCAAGCTTTGATCCCGGTAAAGGTATAAGCGTGTATCACCGACGTGGACATAATGCAGTATATTTTGTGCACAGTCAATAATTGCAACACTCGCTACACAGGCCATATCTGCCAGTTCCAGGTCTGTCTTTTTTTCAAACAATATCTTTTCATTAGCGAGAAACAAAGCCTGGAGCAGGGCAAGTTGCGGCTCCGCTATTTCGCCGGTTAGTTCGCGTAGCAGACAATCCTTGGTTAATGCCGACGCAATCTCTCCACCTGCATAACCACCCACACCATCTATCACTCCAGCAATCTGGTATTTCTGCTGCATCAGTTCCGCAGCAATAAAAACGTCTTCGTTATTATCCCTTACTAATCCGGGATCTGTTATTCCAAAAAGATGATCGGTCATTATCTTTGTGATTTTCTAATTTCTGCAAAATGTAGGACCAGCATGGCCAGCACTAATAAAAATAACGCTATTGAAAGATATTTTTCCATCCTATGGTTTGTAAATATTCATTCCGATAATCCCGTTAAGCAAGACTTTCGAGTTATAAGGCAATTCTGTCCATACCGGGGCTGCCGGGCTCGAAAAAGGCAGTTCCTGTTCATTTAACAAGGTCTTTTCGCCAAAGGTAGCTAAATACAGTTTTTCTTCAGATTTTCTGTATACAATACGTAAGTGAGGGCTATTTACCCATTCTGAAGGGATATAGAAATTGTCCTGATTTGAATTATTCTCTTCCTGCCCTGATACCAGCAGGTCTTCTTTCTCCATCAGATACTCTACTTTCTTTCCTCTGAACCTGGCATCAGGCATCATAATCTCCAGTTTCGCGAAACCTTTCTTCCCTGAGAACCGCTTTGTTTTCTGCATATCTGCAGCCTCCGGAACCTGTAAACCGGTCTCGAAAGGAAGTTCGTAATATCCTTCGCTATAGTAAGTGAAACCACTTAACATCTCCTGATTAAGATCTAAGGTTTCTGCTATCCCCGTTTGTCTGGGAATAAATGTAACCCGCAAATTTTCTTCTTTCTGATGGCTTTCTGGTAATAATTTACCAATAAATCCTTTATCACCACGATTATAATCAGGATGAGAGACCAGCCTGAAAACCCATTTTGAACCTGAGGGCATCACTGTCTGTCCGGATTTCCGCTTAGCGGCTAATATTGCATAAAACTGGCGTACACATTCATGTACTATAATCCCAAACAGGCCTTGTTTATGCGCAAGAAATTCTTTGTAATCTGCTTCATTGAAGCAGATAATATATTCGTGATAAAACACGACACGATTGGCAAAAGACAACTCTTCAATCGAGGACTTGAATTTCTCCAAAATGTACTGGTATACTTCATCAGGACTCAAGCTTTTCACCTCCGGAGTCAACGATTTTTTTGAAGAAGGAAGAAACAGATCCTGTAAGCCTGTTCTTTTCCAAAATGTAGGTTTATCAGCCATAACGATTTATCGGACTAAAAATGGATGGTTGTATCTAAATTAAGAAGGGTTGTATCTGTTTGTGGTAAAGGTACGGGCTTTAATTGTACTGGTAAAGTGTCTTTTGGCTTGATATCCTCAACAGTATCCTTATCCCAGCTATAGCCATGGTCCTTCTGTTCTTCTTCCTGAACCGGACTTTCTTTCCTGGTTTCGACTGGAACTTTAACCGGTTTAGTACTTTTGGCAGGCCCTGTTAAAAGGAAATAGCAAAGTAAAGCGAACATACATGCACCTGCAAGAATCAACACAAAAAAAACGGCTTTCGAAAGAACGACAACGCCCTCTTCCGCCCTTCTTTCCTGTTGGGCGTTCTGCATATTTCTTAACTGGGTCTGTAAACGCGCATTTTCCTGCTCCAGTAATTGAATTGCATGTTGATCGGCTACAATGTCTGCCGGGGCATTTACACTGTCACGGATGAGTGCTTCCTGCAAAGCAAGGCCGTCAGCATACCGGTCTGATGGTTTCTTTTCCAGGCAACGGCTGATAATAGCCATTAGCCAGGCGGGAACTTGCATTTCCTGCTGTTTTTTTTCTTCGGACCAGTTTGCGGGAATATTTTTCGCTCTTAGTTCCAGCAAGTCCGGAACTACCAGCTCCAGATGCCCGACGAGCACCTCATTTCTGGATTTCTGTCCCTGATCTTTTAAAGGGAACGGAACCTGGCCGGCAAGTAGTTCGTAGAGTATAATACCGTAACTATAGATATCTGTCTCGGCGAGCATCTGCCCTTCACTTTGTTCCGGCGCCATGAATTCTATCGCCCCGGCATGTCGTATACTGGTACGCCGCTGCTCATCGGACATGACCGACAGCCCAAAATCAAGCAGGACATAATTACCAGTGTGTACATTAAATTTGATATTATTACTTTTTATATCTCCATGCCTAACCATAAATCCATGGCAATGTGCCAGGGCATTGGCTAGATGATCGGCCACTTTAATTACCTCTTTGACAGTAAAAACCGGATCATGCGGAGCTCCCAGTAATTCTTCCAGATCAGGGCCGGCAATAAATTCCATTTCGATAAATGGAAAAGAACCGCTTTCTGTTATTCCGGAATTTAGAATTTTAACGATGTTCGGATTAGGCTGTTCGTTAACCTTCTTAAGTTTCTCAACTTCATTTTGAAAACTACTGAAATTTTTATCTTCCGGGCCTTCAGCATGTACTGGTGTAGGTAGAATTTTCACCGCTGTAATTATAGGCCCGTACCTCCTGCCTTTATATACTGAACCCTGGCCACCGGTGCGCAAAGCACCCATGTTTTCCAGTCCTTCAGCGATTGTAAATACTTTACTCATTTATTTCGCGGAAATTGTATGTCGTGTAAACTTAAACAAATATGGGTCCATTCTAAATACTGCTATTCTATAAAAAACAGGATTTCGCATTTTTTTACATTTCTTGTGATTAATAAGTGTAGTTCTATACTAATTGTACGATTTTAATATACTTATACCGTTATATCAAGGTTTTCAACTTTGAATAGTGATGCATCCGTTGACTGTGAATAAGCAAGAGATCTTTCAACCTGGAGATCATTCTATTAAAAGAACATCTCATAAAATTGGAGTATGCAGAATAATATAAAACAGGTTAAATAGAAAGAGCCCGGTAAAATACCGGGCTCTCGTAAAAAAATAATTTTGTGATCTGTCCAATTTTTGGGGTTCACACCAGCATATATTCTTCTTATTTTTTCTCTGTAGAGAATGAATAAGGGAAATCGGCTGGATTAATACCTCTTTTTTTATCTGGCTGATTAGTCATGTTAAAATTAAGCACTGCTCCTTTTTGTAAATCTGAATGGCTTAACCAGTTTTTGCTGTAGTTTTTACCGTTGATTTGTAAAGATTTTACATATCTGTTTGCATCGCTGTTTTCTGGAGCCTGGATAACAATTTCTTTTCCATTTTCCAGTTTTAAAGTAACTTTCTTAAATAAAGGAGCACCTAAAACATACTGATCTACAGCAGGTGTTACCGGATAGAATCCCATTGCTGAGAACACATACCATGCAGATGTCTGACCATTATCTTCATCTCCGCAATATCCGTCTGGAGTAGCCTGGTACATTCTATTCATCGTTTCTCTCACCCAGTGCTGAGTCTTCCAGGGAGCACCGCCGTAGTTGTACAGGTAAATCATATGCTGAATCGGCTGATTACCATGTGCATATTGTCCCATATTAGCAATCTGCATTTCTCTGATTTCATGGATTACTCCACCATAAGCGCTTTCATCAAAAACAGGTGGCATAGTGAATACTGAGTCTAGTTTTTCAACAAACTTCTCATTTCCACCCATTAATTTAGACAGACCGGCGATATCATGGAATACAGACCAGGTATAGTGCCAGCTATTACCTTCTGTAAAAGCACCACCCCATTTGAACGGGCTGAAAGGTGTCTGGAAACTACCATCTTTATTTTTGCCTCTCATCAGACCAGATGCCGGATCAAACAAGTTTTTATAATTCATACTGCGTTTCGCATAGATCCCGATTTCACTTTCTGGTTTGCCTAATGCACGGCCCAGTTGATAAATTGCAAAGTCGTCATAAGCATATTCTAATGTCTTGGCCGCATTTTCATTTACCTTTACATCGTATGGTACATAACCTAATTTGTTATAGTACTCAACACCGTCACGACCTACTGCTTCCATCGGCCCGGCATTGTTTGCGCCATGTACTACTGCATCCCATAAGGTATTGATATCATAACCTCTCATACCTTTAATATAGGCATCACTCACTACTGAAGCGGAGTTATTTCCAACCATGATATTAGCATATCCCGGACTGCTCCACTCTGGCAACCAGCCACCTTCTTTATAGGCATTAACTAACCCTTCCTGCATTTCCTTATTGATCGAAGGATAAACCAGGTTCAAGAATGGATACAACGCACGGAAAGTATCCCAGAATCCCGTTCCTGCAAACATATAACCTGGGAGCGTTTTCCCATTGTACGGACTCCAGTGAACAACTTCATTCTTTGCATTGATTTCATACAATTTGTTTGGAAAGAAAAGTGTTCTGTACAAGCATGAATAAAATGTACGTGCCTGGTCAATTGTACCACCTTCTACTTGTATCTTACCTAAAGCCTCATTCCATTTTGACTTAGCTTTTTGTTTAGTCTGCTCGAAATTATCGCCGGCAAGCTCACGTTTAAGATTAATTTCGGCCTGTTCAAAACTAATAAATGACGAAGCAATTTTAGCAGTTACCTGTTCTCCTTTTTTAGTCTTGAAGCCAATCACAGCACCCGTATGATCGCTTTCCAGTTCAAGTCCATCTTTCAACTTCTTATCTGACCAGGTTTTCGAAAGTGCAAAGTCTTTATCGAAATAGATTACAAAGTAATTTTTAAAATTCTTAGGTAGCGGTCCTCTTGCATATTTGGTTGTATAACCAATGATTTTACGCTCATTAGGCAGAATCTTAATATAAGAACCTTTATTTAATGCGTCTACAACGACAAAAGAGCTGTCTGTCTTAGGAAAAGTAAAACGAAACTGAGCAGCACGTTCTGTTGGCGTAATTTCAGTTGTTACGTCTGCATCTGCCAGGTATACGCTATAGTAATATGGTTTTGAAGTTTCCGATTTATGGCTGAACCAGCTCGCTCTGGAATCCTCGTCAAATTTCAACTTTCCTGTCACCGGCATAATAGCGAACTGACCGTAATCGTTCATCCATGGCGAGGGTTGGTGTGTTTGTTTAAATCCGCGTATTTTATCGGCGTCATAGGTATAGGCCCAGCCATTCCCCATTTTACCTGTTTGTGGTGTCCAAAGGTTCATTCCCCAAGGCACGGCCACTGCTGGATAGGTATTTCCATTGGACAAGTCCGGCTTAGACTGACTTCCCATTAGTGGATTAACCAGTTCTACAGGGTCATTTATCTTCCCTGTCAACTGAGCAAATGCACAGGTACTGCCTAAAAGCAGCATCATACTTAGAATTTTCTTCATGGTTTTAAATTGTCAAAGTTTATGTTTCGGTTTCATTTCCCAACAACTAGCTGCCCCGATTAACGAAGCATCTTCTTTCAGCTTAGCCGGCAACACTTCTGTGTGTAAGCCATGGCTACGCAGTACGGCCTCCAGATATGGTACAAATCGTTTGTAAGCATTTGCAATATTCCCCCCCAGAATTACAGCTTCGGGTTCCCATTTGCGGATAAGTGGCACAAGAAATTCTGCCAGGTTTTCTCCAAATTCCTGGAAGATCTGTCCCGCAAACTGATCTGGGTGCGCTGTACTGTTTAAAGGCTTTACACCACTGATTTTCTTTCCACTTAAAGCTTCATAACGGGCTTCAAACCAACGTGTAGATAGGTAATCTTCGGCAATTCCTGTTTTAAATGGTGTATTCCAAAGCGCGGCATCGGTCGCAATACCGCCAATACTTCTGGCGGCCCCTAAGCCGGTTCCAAGTGTAAGTCCTATGATATCTTGTTTTCCATCTGCAGTTCCGCTAAAAATTTCTCCTTGAAGAAACCCGGCTGCATCATTTATAAAACTGATTTGTTCTTCCGCTATATTTAAATGTGTAGCTATTTCTGCTTTAACATTATGCAGGTATAGGTTTCGGAACTTTTCCTGATCTTTAATCAATGAGATTCCATTTTCATAATCAAAAGGTCCCGGCATCGCTATCGCCACTAACCTTTCTTGAGCCGGGATATCTCTGAGTACCTCATTCATTAGTCCACACCAGGATTCCAGAATCACATCAGCTGCCTGGACGGAATTAACATCTTTTCTTTTTATTGTTCCTGCGACAAGCATCCGGTCATTGAGATCAATCAGTGCTGCTGTTATATGCGAACCCCCGATATCTACCCCTAATGCTAATGTGTTTTTCATTAATTTTTAATGTATAAAGTTATATATGGTTCCTGATAAAGCCGTTTCAGGCTTCATCAGGAACTTGTGTTTCTTTTTAAGCCTTTAAAAGCTCAGGCATTTCGTGGAAAGTCTTCCACAATAATTCGCCAAACAGGGTGTTTGACCAGGCAAACCAGGACCTTGTAAAGTTCGCTGGATCATCTTTATGAAATGATTCATGCATAAAGCCTTTCCCGCCATGAGTTTTTTGCAACATTTCAATACAGTGTTTTATTTCTGTTTTGTCTTTTGAGGTTAAAGCACGTATCGTAATACTCATTGGCCAGATCATGTCCTGCCCTGCATGTGGTCCACCAATACCTTCTGCTGCAGTACCTTTAAAGAAATATGGGTTAGCTTTAGAAAGAACAAATTTTCTGGTATTCTGATAAACAACATCTCCATCTTCCACCGCACCAAGATAAGGTAGTGAAAGCAGGCTTGGAACATTGGAGTCGTCCATAATGTATGACCCACCGAAACCGTCAACCTCAAAGGCATAAATTTTACCAAATTCCGGATGCTCTACTACTGCATGTTTCTGTATCGCAGCCTGAACTTCGGCAGCTAAAGCCAGCAGATCTGACTGGAGCTGCTGGTCAGGTTGTAAAACACTGATCATTTCTGCAGCTTGTTTAAGCGAAATAACAGCAAAGAAATTTGATGGAATCAGGAAAGGGAAAATTGTAGCATCATCACTTGGGCGGAATGCCGAAACAATTAGGCCTACAGGATTCACTGGGAAACCGTAACCGGCCATTGGTAAACTATCTGTCGGGTGTTGCGTAACGCGCTGGAAATGGTAAGGCCCTTTATCTTCTTTACGTTGCTGTTCTTTAAAAACCTGAAGTATACTCTTTATTGAGTTTTTCCAATCAGCGTTAAAAGGGGCTGTATCACCCGTCTTTTTCCAATAGTGAAAAGCTAAACGAATAGGATAACATAAAGAATCTATTTCCCACTTTCTTTCATGAATGCCTGGTTTCATATCAGTTTTATCGGTACTCCATTCTCCAACTTTCTGCGGATCACCATAAAATGCATTTGCATATGGGTCTTTAAGAATACACTTAGTCTGATGATTGATGACGCCGGCAATCAGATTTTTTAAGGCTTTATCTTCTCCTGCAAATTGAAGATACGGCCATACCTGGGCAGAGCTATCTCTCAACCACATCGCATCAATGTCGCCGGTAATTACGTACGTATCGGGTTTACCGTTAATTTCTTTATAAAAAACTGTCGTATCCAAAGTGTTTGGAAAACAATTTTCAAATAACCAGCTTAACTCAGGATTTTTAACTTTAGACTGAAATGTGCGTATGGCCGCTTCGACAGATTTACTCTGGAAATTACGCTTTGCAGGTGCCGTACGTACTATAGGAAATGCTGGTGCGGCAGCAAATGACACTTTTGAAGCAAGAATTCCGGCACCGAGAATCCCGCTATTTCTAAGAAACACTCTTCTTTTCATTGGTTTATTTGGTTGTAATTTTCAAATTCAAGGAATTATTCAATAATACCCGTTAAATATTTTTTTGAATAAAACCGGTATTTTAACTCATCTGTTATCGCTGACAACATCTATTGTTAAAACGATTTAGTTGCCTAAAGTAGAAAATTATTTATCAAAACTGAATAATCATATTATAAAGTTTGTAACAAATCTAGCTAAAAGGTTTTAAATGGCTATTCTGACTGAAAGCAATTGACACAAAAAAGTTGCGCATAAAATCCAGATGTTAAAAAAATAATTTTGATATTCATATTGTGTTTGCTATAATTGAATAACGAAATTAAGCTTGCATAAATAATTGTTAATTCAATTTCAAACCAAATATATCTGATTATGCCTCATTCAGTTACTCTACAGCCCCTTTCAAGCGGCAAAAACACATCCGGCTTTTTAATTTTTCAATTATAGATTCTAATTTATTTATTTTAAATGTACTTAGCAAGCAGTTAAATTTGTGAACAAAAGCTAAAACGGTTTAGTGTTAACCCCTCAAAATCAACAATTTCATTACTGACAGCAAGTAAACAAAAGCCCCTTTTTGTCAGCCGAATAATGTGCACTGATCTGCACAAATCATATCCACTAACCAAAATAAATCTTTATGAATATTAAACGTTTACTCTGTACAGGGATTCCTGTTCTCCTATTGATGAACAATCAGGTTTTTGCATCGTCTGCAGTAAAATCTGAGCTTAGCTTCTCGGCGATAAGTTCCGCTTATTTCCAGGGATCGCAACAGCAAATCCGCATCTCGGGTACTGTACTCGATGAAAACTCCCAACCAATTCCTGGTGTCGGGATCAAATCTAAATCTGGCAAAACAACTGTTACCGACGGTAATGGTAAATTTACGATCGACGTAACTTCTGCTACAGAACAATTAACCTTTACATTTATGGGTTATACGCCTCAGACAAGAGCAGCCGGTTCCGGAAGTTCACCACTGAGTGTTAAACTCGTTCCTGCTGAGGGTGTAAATCTTGACGATGTTGTCGTAGTTGGTTATGGTACAAGAAGAAAATCTGACGTTACCGGTGCTGTAGGTTCCGTAAAACTGGAACAACTTCAGGAACGTCCTGCTGCTTCCTTAAACCAGGCATTAGCTGGTCGGATCTCAGGTGTTCAAGTGAATACCAACTCAGGCCGTCCAGGTGGACAAACTAGTATCCGTGTACGTGGTTTCAGTTCGATTAATTCATCGAATAACCCATTATACGTAATTGATGGTGTTATTTTACCTGTTGGTACGCAAACACAAAGAAGTAACGCAATTGACTTCTTAAACCCTGGTGATATTGCATCGGTAGAGGTACTTAAAGACGCATCTTCTATTGCAATTTATGGTGCCAGAGGTGCAAATGGTGTAATCATGATTACAACCAAGAAAGGAGTTTCAGGCCAAAACAGAATTACTTATGATGTAGATTTCAGTGTGCCAACAATTGGTCCGAAAAGGGTTGAAATGTTAAATGCTCAGGAATATATTGATACTGAAAATCTGGCTTACGAGAATGCCAAAATCTATGATCCAACCGGATGGGCTGCAGGTAACTACGTGGACCCAAGAATCAAAAGAAAATCATTGCCATTACTTTTTGATGCAAGTGGAAATCCACTTTACGACACTGATTGGTTAAAAGAAGCTACTCAAAATAAGCTCTCTCAAAATCACCAATTAGGTTTTTCAGGTGGAAATGCAGAAACTACTTATGGTATTTCACTAAACTATCGTGAAGACAATGGTCTACTTAAAAACTCATACCTAAAACGATATTCAGGTCGTTTTAATGTGGACAGCCAAATTAAAAAATGGATGAAAGTTGGCGGAAGCTTAACTTACACTTACCAGGAAGAGAATTTGGTGGATATAGGTACGGGCGGATTAAATGCAGTAAGGATGATTACTGAAAGTTTCCCTTTCCTTCCTGTAAAATATGCTGACGGTACCTGGGCAGATAATCAAAATTATCCTGGTGCTGAAGGCGGATCAAATCCGGTGCATATCTTAACAGATAGAAAGTATATTCTTCAAACTCAGAATGTATTAGGAAATGCATATGCAAATATTAATCTGGCCGAAGGTCTGGAATTCAGAAGTGTATTAGGCGCAAATATCGTTACGCGCAACCGAAATGAATACAATGGCCGTAGCCTATATGGAATTTCTTATGACCAAAAAGGAACTGCATATCTTGACGTGAACAGAGATAATTACTGGTCATTTGAAAACTACCTGACTTATAACAAAAAAATAGGTACTGATCACGATCTTACCGCTTTATTAGGTACTTCATGGCAAGGTACAAGAACATTCGGTTTTGGTGCAAGCGGGGAGAATTTCTCAACAGATTATTTCGAGTATAACAATCTCGGCGCTGCAAGTAAAGTTAATCCTGGAAACTCCAGATTCCCAGGTTATACAATGAACTCCTATTTCGGAAGGATCAACTATGCTTACAAAAACAGATATTTATTAACTGTAACAGGTCGTGCGGACGGATCGTCTAAATTTGGAGAAAATAACAAATTTTCATTCTTCCCATCAGCTGCATTCGCCTGGAAAGCTTCTGAGGAAGACTTCCTGAAAGGTAACAGTACTGTATCGAACTTAAAATTAAGAGCTAGTTATGGTGTAACTGGTAACTCCGAGATCGATCCTTACAAATCTTTAGGTCTTTTAGGTGCCGGATATAATGCAATTATTGGAAACACCAGAGTTATCGGTGTTGGAACAAACCGTTTGGCTAATCCTGATTTGAAATGGGAAAAAACAGCACAGTCTGATATTGGTATCGAGTTAGGTTTATTGCAGAACCGCATTAATATTGAGGCTGACGTATACTACAGAAAAACTACCGATATGTTATTAGACGCGCCGGTTCCTTTCTCAAGTGGTTACAGCGTTATTACCAAAAACGTAGGTAGTCTGGAAAATAAAGGTTTTGAATTCGCTATTAATACAGTTAATATTTCTACTGAGGATTTCACATGGAATACATCGTTTAATATATCGTTGAACAAAAACAAAGTATTATCTCTGGCTACTCCTGCTGATATTTTCGGCGTTGGTAACCCTGGTTTCACTAACGAAACAGGTATTATCCGTGTCGGCGAAGCTGTAGGTTCATTCTGGGGACTAAAACGTTTAGGTACATGGAGTGAAAGCGAAAGAGCTGAAGCTGCCAAGTATAACTATCGTGGTGGTAAAACAGTACTGCCTGGTGATGTGAAATATCTTGATGTAAATGGCGATTACCAAATTAACGATGATGATCGTATGATTATCGGTAATGGTAATCCAAAAGGATGGGGTTCATTCTCCAATTCATTTAAGTATAAAAACTTAGATTTAGTTATTGATATTCAATATTCTTACGGTAATGATGTATTAGATATGAGTACGCACGCTGCGGAAGATCGCGTTGGTATTGCGAACAGTTACAAAACTGTACTAGGTGCCTGGACTCCAACTAATCAAAATACACCAATTGCTGCTATTCGCGATACAAGAGCTGGTTATGTAACAAACGTTGATAGCCGCTGGGTACAAGATGGTTCATTTATCCGTGGCAGAAATGCAGTGTTAGGATATAGTTTCCCAGCCGAAGTAGTTAAAAGAATGAAATTAAGCCGACTGAGAGTCTACACCAGCGTTCAGAATTTCTTCCTGGCTACTAAATACAGAGGAAATGATCCGGAGGTTACTACCTATAATAATGCTTTTGCGCAAGGTCAGACCTTCTACGATTATCCTAAGCCTACTACTTTCTTACTGGGCTTAAATATTGGTTTATAATTACATAGCGGATTATTAAATTTATTATCATGAGATTAAATATAAAATACACACGTACACTCATATTACTTGCTGTGATTGTACTGGGCGGGAGCTGTAAAAAATTCCTTGACGAGCAGGACCCGTCAAATTTAACACCTGACACCTATTACACTATTCCTGAACACGCTGAGGCTGCTGTTGCTGCTGCATATGCGCAAACTCGTTTTATTGGTAATGGGGCAGGTATTTTTGCTGCGAACTTCTCTATGCTCGAATTGGTCACAGGAACAGCAAAAACAGAAACTGGTCAGAACTCCGATTTAAACAACCTTGTGGGTTTATCTTATACAGGAGATAACCTATTAGTTAGAAACTGGTGGCAGGGTTTATATAGTGTTATTGCGCAAACAAACCTGGTATTAGAACGAGTTCCTGGCATTAACCCAATGGATGCGACACGTAAGAATCAGATCCTTGGTGAAGCCAAATTTCTTCGTGCCTGGTCATATTTCTATTTGGTTAGATTATACGGAGACGTTCCATTAATTCTTACTCCGCAAACTGCCGCTTCTGAAAACTTTTATCCTACCAGAACATCGTCAGAAGAAGTGTACAATCAGATTATAAAAGATTTGAAAGATGCTGAAGAAGCAGGTTTACCATGGACTGATAAAAGTGGCCGTGCAAATAAAGCTGCTGCCAAATCATTACTATCTAAGGTTTATTTGACTATGGCAGGTTTCCCACTGAATAAAGGTGCGGAATATTATAAGCTATCGAGTGACAAAGCACTGGACGTAATTAATAATTCTGGTATCAATTTGTTTCCTAAGTATGCAGATTTACATAATCTTGCCGATGAAAATTCGGGTGAGCACATCTTTGAAATTCAGTATTTAGCAACAGTTGCAGGAAATCCAATGCAACAATTATTGTTACCTAACTTTAAAGATGTATCGGCTTACAGTGATGAGATCGGTAGTACTGTTCCAACAGTTCAGTTCTACAACTCCTATGAAGCCGGAGATTTAAGAGCAAAAGATCGTGAAGGATTCTTCTACACTTCTTATTACAGCGGTGGGAATGGACCATTGAAACAGTTGAATGCGCCTTATATCTTCAAACATTTCGATCTCGTAGCTAATGGAACTTTGGGAGTTGCTGGTACAACACAATCTGACTTGAACTGGCCACAAATCAGGTATGCAGACGTATTGTTAGTTTATGCTGAAGCACAAAACCGTGCGGATGGTTCACCTAATGCTAAAGCATACGAAGCTGTTAACGCAATACGTACACGTGCTAAATTAGCCCCTGTTGCAGGTTTAAACCAAGCTCAGTTTGAGGATGCTGTTTTAAAAGAACGCTGGCATGAACTGTGTTACGAAGGCGTAACCTGGTTTGACATGATCAGATTGAAAAAAGCATATAATGAAGCCACAAATAGTTTTGACAACTTTGTAGGACACAAATTTGCTGATAACGCATCTGTTGTATTGGGAGAAAAACATCTATTGTTTCCACTTCCAACAGCTGAATATCGTAACAATCCAAACCTGAGACCTCAGAATCCTGGATATTAATCCCTGATTTTGTTCTATAAAAAGGGCCGTTCAAATTGAACGGCCCTTTTTGCTTTACCGGGGTTTTCTTCTTGTCAATTACCATTCTTAATGAATACTATTACTTACAACTCCATTAGCTTAAGATGGTTACTTTCCGAAAGTATCATCGTGCTTTCTTTAATTAGACGTGTAAGGTCTCTTTTCTTTTAGAAATATACGATGTGCTCACGGTATGATAAACCAGGTCAAAAAAGAACCCCTGCCTAAATCAGACAGGGGTTTTCTCTTTAGTGTAGCTCTAAAAAGATAATTTATTAGATATAAGACTATGTTCCTGACTTGCTTGAGCTTTTTACGTCATCGTTGTTAATGCTACGCTGGTTCTTTTTAATGGCATCCTTTAGCTTGCCAAACTTCCAGTTCAGACTGGCATTAAAATTCCGGTTATAATTCTGGTACTTCATAGTCTGAACAAAGTTCGCACCTTCGGTAGTTCTGGTGAAATATCTGTATTTAGTGAATGGGTTATTAATTCCTGCTGATAATGTAAGCTTGTCTTTAATTATTTCTTTACTTCCACTTAATGACATATAATAGTTGGAACTTGAGCTACCCTGTAGCTGTACCCATGGCGCACTGTAACTGAAACTTGCATTTGCTTTCCAGGTGTTCGCAAATTTATAGCCTGTATTTACATAGCCATATCCGGTAACGCCTTCATTTTGGGTTATTTTCCCATTAATTGTCCCCTCCAACCAGGTGTATCCAAAATTACCATTCATACTTATATTCCATTTCGGTGTAATCGGGAAATTGATATTAATATTGCTGGTCAACGCTTTATTTTTACCTATATTTTCAAATGTCGAACGTGTTATCTGATCTGCCTCATTATAAATCGAGATTGATTGTATCGTATTATTTGCATAATTATAATTCACACCAATATTGATATTCCCTTTTTTAAATCTGCTGTAAGTCAATTCGAAATTATTGCTGACCACCGCTTCCAGGTTGGGGTTTCCCGTAGATTCGAAATTCGGTACGGAACGGTCAACGAACGGATTCAGGTTTTCAATACCAGGTCTCTCAATCCTTTGCGTAAATCCAAAATTCATATTACTCATGTCTTTAAATTTGTGACTCATGGATAAGGTCGGTATAATGTTAAAATAATCGGAATTGACATTGGTACCTGCGCTTGTGAAATTAGCTTTTACAAAAGTTCCCTCTGCACGTACACCGGCTTTGAAGCTCCATTTATCGAGATTTAAGGCGTAAGAATTATAAAAGCCTATTACATCCTGGTTATTGTCGAACTTATTGGTGCGTTCCGGATCAACATTAAATCCTCCCGTACCCTGATCCTGTACCAAGTATTCATAATTACTATTATTATCTCTCAGAATCCCCTTAATACCGCCCTCGATATTTACTTTCTTCACCGGATGTACATAATCAAGCTGTAAGGTCTGCTCTCTAGACTTACTTTCGTTGTGCTGTTTGTAATCCGGCTCTAAAAAGTTCTGTCTGTTCATAAATGTCAATGCATTATCCTGAGGATTTGAATTATCCGTGTATTTATAAGAAAAGGTAAGTAACCTGCTCTTATCGCTTTTGAATCCAAGTTGATAATTTACAGTAGCATCAAATCCGGACCATCTGTATTTATTTTTCCCTATAATATCATAAGAGCTATTCTGTTGGTTCCCGGTTAATGAAATACGTTGGTCATTCGAGGAATTGTTGTAACCACTATAAGGATTTAGTTCTGCTGTAATTAAATTTAGTGTGTCAATCTCATAACTAATTTCTGCCCCCCCATATCTAAAATTGTTATCAAACTTTCTGGAGCCAATATTACTCAGTTGTGTCGGATCTTCACCTGTGGTTGTTCTATTAGTTTCACTAAATACGTTTGGAGAACTGTAAAACCCGGTTCCTCCATAACCAGTAATCCCCAGTTTATTTTGTTTGACGGTAAAATACGTCCCGATTGACGGTCCCCCTACCGGTCCTTGATGTCTGAGGTTTAAACTTCCATTATATCCATTATCAATCTTTTTAGTTGTAATAATATTAATGATCCCAGCTAACCCTTCACTGTCATATTTGGCAGGTGGTGTAGTGATAACTTCTATTTTTTGAATCGAACTGGCGGGCATACTCCGTAATACATCTTTAGGGCTTCTGGCGATCATTCCAGAAGGCTTACCATTAATGAGTATTTTAAAGTTGCCACTACCTTTTAATTGAATGTTATCTTCGGCATCTAAAGAAAGTAATGGCACCTTACGCATCATATCTAATGCTGTCATAATCTTCGCCTCCGGATCTGCCTGTATATCGTAAATAATTCGATCTGATTCTTGTTTAATTATAGGGCGGTCTGCTGTTACTGAAACCTCTTTAAGGTCATTAGATTGACCAACAATAAATATTCTGCCTAAATTAATATCCTTAGCAGATGCAGTGATTTCTACAGGGAAATTTTTCGGGGCATACCCTACCGCTATTGCAGTGACGACATATTTACCGGAAGAAATTTCTTTGAAATTAAATTCACCGGTTGCTTCTACAATTACTGATTTAAGTACGGTATTTTCTTTTTTCAGCGCGATGGTCATATACTCAATAGGTTTCTTAGTAACTGAGTCCATAACAAAGCCACGTATTACTCCTTGTTTTTCTTGCGCATAAGCAACATAGCTCAACAAACAAGAAAAAATGATCATACAGGTTAGATTTTTCATCATAAATTTGGTTCTTTATCATCAGACACATTTTGTCCCGGTATGTTGCATCAATAAATACATTATTTCTATTGTAATGAAAATGTTATATCATTATTATACAAAAAAGAAAAAACCAATCCATTACACTCGAAATAAATATAGCCTAATCGACTGAAATACAATCGATAAATAAACAAATTGACATATCAAATCATTTAAATAATTACACCATTTCAGTTTAATAACTTAAATTAATATCAAAACACGATTGCAAGTATTGGTCACATTGTGGAATTCAAATCCTGGCCGCTTTAAAATTTAATGCTGTATAAAAATCATTGATAAACGTATTTAATAATGGCTGAAATTTTCGAGATTTATTTGCGTTAATTTGTAATCCTCCCCACGAGAGGGGATCTGCTCAAACTGATAACCAAAAATTTAGACCCGGTCATATGTTCAAAGAAATACAAAACAAATACCTACGTTATTTCGCCATATTTGTATTCTGTATAATTTTATTCTTTTCAAGTCTACAGCTCAATTTCCTATGGCTTTTCGGCTACTCCCCATCGTATCACGATATAAAGATCCCAACGTTAAGTGTCGGATCGGAGTTATACACATCTGACGGTAAACTTATCGGCCGATATTATAAAGAAAACCGGACTCCAGTGACATTCAAGCAAATTTCACCTAGTGTAGTCAATGCTTTAGTCGCCACTGAAGACGCAAGATTTTACAAGCATATTGGAATTGACTTTCGTTCATTGATCTCAAGTGGCGTTTCTACTGCCACGGGAGACAAACGTGGAGCCAGTACCATAACCCAGCAACTAGCTAAAAATCTTTACCGTACCAGGTACAATAAATCACAAGGATTTATCAAACATATTCCCGTTGTAAGAACAATCATCACTAAACTAAAAGAGTGGATGACGGCAGTAAAGCTGGAATCAAACTACAGTAAAGAAGATATTATAACCATGTATCTGAATACGGTATCATTTGGTAATAATGCTTACGGGATTAAAACTGCTGCAAGAGTATATTTCGATAAGCAGAGTGATTCTTTATCTGTTCCTGAATCGGCATTATTGGTAGGTATGTTAAAGGGTACATCTATGTTTAATCCTATCAAATATCCGCAGCGAGCTTTAGACCGGAGAAATGTTTCTTTGTCCCAGATGAACAAATATGGGTATATCAGCGCCGGAGAATTAGCAGAATTTAAGAAAAAGCCATTGAAATTAAAAGAAGGCCGCGTAGATGACGGTAGTGATGGCGATTCCTATCTCCGGGCAGCGGTTTCCAAATACCTGGAGAAATGGTGTGAAAAAAACGGATACGACCTTTACGAGGACGGACTTAAAATTTACACCACAATTGACTCTAAACTACAAAACTACGCAGAAGAAGCAGTTGCTGATCAAATGCGAATAATACAAAAACGGTTTTACAACGTATGGGGGAATGAAGACCCGTGGCAGGATTCTGAAAAGCGTAAGATTGATTATCCGGCGCGAGCCATGAAAGGCTTGCCGATATACGCTATGCTAGAGAAAAAGTACCCTAATAATCCAGACTCAGTATTAGCCTACTTTAATAAGAAAAAGAAGATGACTATCTTCTCTTATAAAGGTGACCGTGACACCCTGTTTTCTACATTGGATTCAATCAGATATTACGGGAAAATAATGAATACAGGAATGATGACATTAGATCCATTCACTGGTAAAATCAAAGTATGGGTTGGAGGTGTTGATCATAAATTCTTCAAATATGACCACGTAAATCAATCTAAAAGACAAGCTGGATCAACCTTTAAACCTTTCGCCTATCTGGCTGCTATGGAAAGCGGAATGGGCCCCTGTGACACTTTTATAGATAAACCTGTTAGAATTAAATACGAAGAAAAAGGCAAAACAGAGTATTGGGAACCTAGAAATGCAAATTGGGAGAACTCCTACCGGGAGATGTCCTTACGTGCAGCTTTAGGCAGGTCTGTTAATACAGTAACTGCACAGGTCACTGAACATGTTGGCTGGGACAATGTTGTGAAATGGGCACATGAATGCGGCATTGAGAGTCCGCTTCAATCTGTGCCTTCAGTAAGTCTGGGCCCTAATGATGTGTCAGTTTATGAGATGGTACGGGCTTATGGCACATTCCTGAATAAAGGAGTGCGTACAGACCCGATTCTTGTAGAGAAGATCACCGATCAGGATAATAATTTGATTGAAGATTTCGAGGCCAAAACCAAGAGAGTACTTTCAGAGGAAATAGCATGGTTAATGTTGTATATGCTCCGTGGTGGCATGGAAGAACCGGGAGGAACATCCAGAGCACTCTGGGAGTGGGATTTATGGAAAAACAACAATCAGATCGGTGGTAAAACCGGAACTTCTTCCGACTATGTTGATGCCTGGTATATGGGTGTTACCAAAGATCTGGTTACAGGCGTTTGGGTAGGCTGCGATGAGCGGTCGGCACACTTCAAAAATGGAGAAACCGGAGAAGGTTCCAGAACAGCATTGCCCATTTTCGCTAAATTCATGGAAAAAGTATATCATGATACATCTACGGGGTACACTTACGGCCCGTTTCCAAAAGCAACCGTGCCCATTACAAGAAATATAAATTGCCCTACACCGGTTTATGTTCAGGATACAGTCGCTACAGACACACTCGTTACGGATTCACTCCAGACCGAACCTGTTTCTGAGAGTGAGCCAGCAGTTGAAAAGCAGGAAGAGGTAAAATC
This sequence comes from Pedobacter antarcticus, assembly GCF_900112985.1. GTDB lineage: Bacteria > Bacteroidota > Bacteroidia > Sphingobacteriales > Sphingobacteriaceae > Pedobacter > Pedobacter antarcticus. The sequence goes on along the minus strand of NZ_FONS01000007.1, from coordinate 132,866 downwards.
TTCAGAGAAAAAAGCCGCGGAGCCTGCGCCTAAACAATTAGTTCCAACAGTTCCTTTAACCAGAAAAGAAGAAAGAGAATTGAGAAGGAAACAAAGACAAGAAGAAAAAGAAAGAAAGAAAAATGAAGTCAAAAATAATTAATGATATACTGGCTTAAAAAACAAAAAGAGGGGGTTCCAATGAACCCCCTCTTTTTGTTAAATAGACATTTCCCGCAAAGAAGCAAATATCTGAATAATACTATTGCTAATCTGGTCTGCTTTTTCTGAATTTATTAATATACCAATTAAGATAGCCCCTTCCTCTGTATAAACTCTACACGAGTTAGTCGATAGCCCATATCCCTGTTCTATGAGTGATTGCTGCTCTAAATCATTGATCAGGAAAGCGCATGAATCCGGGAAGTTATGACGACATAAAAACATCAGATCCTGAATCATAGGATAGTTGAGATTAAATAATCCAATGATATCCTGTTCAACGATAACAAGTTGGTTTCTCAAGCTATATACTTTATCAATCAGCCCATAGCCGTAATTCAACTGATCAATATGGAGAGATACTTCTTCCATAATCTTCAATTGAGTCAGGAGAGTATGGCCAACGGCAATTTCACCTGATTAGATAAAGGTCTGTTCATCGTAATATGTTCAAAGTCCAAACCTATTGTAAGGTCAACCCAATCCGGGTTGCAGGAACGAATTAGACGCTCCTTTTGCATTCTGGTGAAACGGCTAATCAGTTTAAATCTACTAAGCGCCTGCATCTCAGTCTTAAATTCTTCAAAATACACCAGTCTGGTCAAATGTTGTGAGCTGTCAAAGAAAAGACTTGGAATCTGTTTATAAAAATCAAGAGTTTTAATCAGATCAGCACTGATACCTACATGTAAACTATTTCTGTTTCTGTCGGTAACGATATAGACGAATTTTTTCATAGCATTCAGTTTAAAAGGACCACTAATTAATTTAGTATAAAGATTTGTTCAAGTCTTAAATATTACTAACTTTATTGGTACAATATTACTAACTATTTTAGTATAAACAAACTTTTTTTTAATTTTATTTTTATGTCTAATATTTCCAGCAACCTCAAATACCTCAGAAAGAAAAACAGCCACACACAGCAACAATTCGCTGATATAATGGGAATTAAAAGATCATTAGTGGGTGCATATGAAGAAGACCGGGCTGAACCAAAATATGAATTACTAAAAAAAATAGCAGAACATTACGAACTGACTATAGATGAGTTTATCAATGAACAAATCACCGATAAGTGGAAACCGCAGTTAAAAAGCCAGGGAACTAATCTTAGGATTCTAAGTATTTCAGTCGATTCTCAGGATAATGAGAATATTGAAATGGTACCGGTGAAAGCAAGTGCAGGCTACTTAAATGGATTCTCAGACCCTGAGTTCATTAAAGATTTGCCTAAGTTTCACCTTCCGCTCCCCTCTCTCAACCACGGTACTTTTAGGGCATTTGAAATCATGGGAGATTCTATGTTACCCATCCAGCCTGGAAGTGTTATTATAGGTGAGTATATGGATAACTGGAACGATGTTAAAATAGGTGAAACCTATATTATTATCAGTAAAAATGAAGGCGTTGTCTACAAACGTGCAGGCAACCGTTTTAAGGAGAAGAAAGAATTAAAATTAGTATCCGATAACAAACTATATGATCCGTATCTCATTCCCGCAGACGATATATTGGAAATATGGAAAGCCAAAGCTTTTATCAGTACTTCCCTCCCGGATCCTGCGCCAGAACCAACAATAGAAACATTAAGTAATATGATGTCACAAATGCAAAAATCTTTATCTCAGCTCAACAAGAATTAACATCTTTTAACATATGCGGATTAAACCGTTTGGCTTTTTCACACTCTATCCATAAAAACAAGGCAACGGCTTACATAGCGTTGCCACATGGAAATTAAAACATACACAGATGAAAAAGATCTTTTTAACATTCGCAATTGCACTGATGGGATTCACTGCAACTTATGCACAACAAGGTAAAAAACAACAATTAACTCCAGAGCAAAGGGCGGAAAAAAGCACTGCAAAACTGGAGAAAGAATTGAGCCTGACAGCTGACCAGAAACAAAAAGTTTACGCGATTGAACTTAACAAGTTTAAACAAAACCAGGACTGGCATCAAAAAGCAAAAGCCGAAAGGGATCAAAAAAAGGACCTGGCGATGAAGGGCATGAAAGAAAACCGGGAACAGTTAAATAAAGTTCTTACTGCAGAGCAGCAGACTAAACTTGAAACTATCCATAAAGAGAAAAAAAGATCTCATCATGGTATGAAAGGTAAAAAAAGAGGACTGAGAGCCGATTCTACAGCGACTAAAGCATAATCACTATTTATTTCAGATTAGGCCCGGAGTATATAGTACAAAAGCCAATAATATATAAATTATGAGGCAAAAAAAAGGAGAGCAAATGCTCTCCTTTTTTGATATATTATCATTTCACTATTTAACTGTATCAATCACAGCTTTGAAAGCTTCTGGGTGATTCATAGCTAAATCAGCTAAAACTTTACGGTTTAAACCGATGTTTTTAGTTGCTAATTTACCAATCAGTTGTGAGTAAGAGATACCGTGCTGACGTGCACCAGCGTTAATACGTTGGATCCATAATCCACGGAATTCTCTTTTCTTAACTTTACGGTCACGGTATGCATATTGCAAACCTTTTTCTACCGTATTTTTAGCTACAGTGAATACTTTACTTCTTGATCCCCAATAGCCTTTGGCCATATTTAGGACTTTTTTCCTTCTTCTTCTCGAAGCTACTGCGTTTACCGAACGTGGCATAGTGTTGTTGTTTTTTGATAAGCGGTGTTGCGTATTTCAGCAAACTTACTACCGGGTACCTGGTTAAAATTAATTATTTTCCGATAGCAAGCATACGCTTAACGTTGCCCATATCAGCACTAGACACCATTGAGGTGTGACCTAAATTACGCTTACGTTTAGTGGACATCTTAGTTAAGATGTGGCTTTTGTATGCGTTCTTTCTTGCGATTTTACCTGTTCCAGTAAGCGAAAAACGCTTTTTAGCACTGGAATTGGTTTTCATTTTTGGCATAACCTGTCTTTATTTATGTAATTTATTTATTTTTTCGCAACTTTTGGAGCAAGCGTAAGGAACATTCTTTTACCCTCTAATTTAGGTAGAAGTTCCACTTTTCCAATATCTTCCAGAGCCTGTGCAAATTTAAGTAACAAAATCTCACCTTGCTCCTTATAAACAATTGCTCTACCCTTAAAGTGAACGTATGCTCTAACCTTTTCGCCGTTTTCAAGGAAACTTACCGCATGTTTCAGTTTAAACTGAAAATCGTGATCGTTTGTATTCGGTCCGAAACGGATCTCCTTGATAATGGTCTGCTTAGCATTCGCTTTAATCTCTTTCTGCTTTTTCTTCTGCTCGTAAACGAACTTGCTGTAATCAATGATTCTGCAAACCGGAGGTACCGCGTTAGGAGATATCTCAACCAGATCCAGTTCCAGTTCATCGGCAAGGGCTAAAGCTTTTGCCAAAGGATAGATCCCTGGTTCAACATTATCTCCAGCTAATCTAACCTCCTGGGCTCTGATAAACTGATTAATATTATGTTCTGCTTCTTTTTTCTTAAAAGGAGGACGTGGTCCCCTGTTAAATCCTGGTCTGCCTAATGCCAAATTTATATACTATTTAAACTGTTATTTCTTTAATTAATAATTCACTGAAATCCTGGATAGTCATCTCTCCGAGATCACCCTCGCCATGTTTTCTTACCGAAACCTTCCCTTCAGTCATTTCCTTCTCACCGATAATCAACATATAAGGCGTTTTCTTCACCTCAGCATCCCTGATTTTTCTTCCGATTTTTTCATCACGAAAGTCAATCAAACCGCGAATATCGGAATTATTTAGTTCATCTGAAACTTTTTTAGCATAATCTTCATATTTTTCTGAGATAGGAAGTATGATAAATTGTTCCGGGGAAAGCCATAAAGGGAAATTTCCTGCACAATGTTCAATCAGCACAGCCACAAAGCGTTCCAGTGAACCAAATGGAGCACGGTGAATCATGACTGGTCTGTGCTTTAGATTATCGCTACCGGTATATTCCAGTTCAAATCTCTCTGGTAGATTATAATCAACCTGGATCGTTCCGAGCTGCCATTTTCTTCCTAAAGCATCTTTTACCATGAAGTCCAGTTTAGGTCCGTAAAAGGCTGCTTCTCCCAGCTCTACGACTGTAGGCAGCTCTTTCTCAGCAGCAGCTTCGATAATAGCGTCTTCAGCCATTTTCCAGTTCTCATCAGAACCGATGTACTTAGCCTTGTTATCTGGATCACGAAGTGAGATCTGAGCAGTGTAGTCGTTAAAACCTAAAGATTTAAAAACATACAGTACAAGATCGATTACTTTTTTAAACTCCTCTTTAACCTGATCCGGACGACAGAACAAGTGAGCATCATCCTGAGTAAACCCTCTTACCCTTGTTAAACCATGCAGTTCCCCACTTTGCTCATAACGGTAAACAGTACCGAATTCAGCGAACCGTAAAGGAAGGTCTTTGTAAGAACGTGGTTTTACTTTATAAATCTCACAATGGTGCGGGCAGTTCATCGGCTTCAACAGAAACTCCTCACCTTCCTGCGGAGTTTTTATCGATTGAAAAGAATCCTTACCATATTTATCCCAGTGACCTGAAGTCACATAAAGATTTTTATGTCCAATATGCGGTGTAATTACCTGTTCGTAACCAGATTTAGCTTGCGCTTTAGTCAGGAAATTAACCAATCTTTCTCTTAGTGCTGTTCCTTTAGGCAACCATAAAGGTAAACCCATCCCTACTTTTTCTGAAAATGCAAAAAGCTCAAGTTCCTTACCTAACTTACGGTGGTCTCGCTTTTTAGCCTCCTCAATCATATGGAGATATTCAGTCAGCTCGCTCGCTTTCGGAAAAGTAACGCCATAAATCCGGGTGAGCTGTTTTTTAGTCTCATCTCCTCTCCAGTAAGCACCAGCAACATTCATAAGCTTTACAGCCTTGATAAAACCGGTATTCGGAATGTGTGGGCCACGGCATAAATCAGTAAATTCACCTTGTTTATAAAAAGTGATCTGACCATCCTGTAAACCGTCAATAAGGTCTAGTTTATACTCATCTCCTTTTTCTGTGAAATAGGCGACAGCATCAGCCTTTGAGACATTTTCTCTGGTAAAAACTTCTTTCTGCTTTGCCAGTTCCATGAACTTCGCTTCAATCGTTTTAAAGTCATCAGAAGAAAACTCATGATCTCCGAAATCAACATCATAATAGAAGCCGGTTTCAATCGCCGGACCGATACCAAATTTGGTACCCGGATATAGAGCTTCTAAAGCTTCCGCCATTATATGTGCAGAAGAGTGCCAGAAAGTCGCTTTACCCGCCGTATCGTTCCAAGTCAGCAATTTAACTGTTGCATCCGACTCAATTGGCCGGACAGAGTCCCAGACTACGCCATTGACTTCAGCAGCCAATACATTGCGGGCAAGTCCTTCAGAAATAGAAAGTGCAATTTGATGAGCAGAAGTCCCCTTTTCGAAAGGGCGGACAGAGCCATCAGGAAGTGTAATGTTAATCATCTACAACTATGATTTTAAATATGATAAAAAAAAATATATGTTTTGCCATCACTTACAAGGTGATTTCAGCAAATACAAAGGTAATTTTTTAAGCTGTATTCAGGTAAAGAAAATTAAATCAGCTTAAGAATCCGTGAGACCTCAGGAAGAAACAGGTAGCGGGCGGACCGGAGAAATGTCCTGAATAAAGACCTTTTTAATCGTTTCAATTTCATCCGAGTAAATAGTTTTTTTTCTAGATGCAAAGTGCAATGTGTTTTCCATTGGAAGAAAACCTTCCCAGAGTATTTTCACTTTACCAGAATTCACTTCGTCCCTGCAAAGAAAATCAGGAATAACAGCCAGTCCTCTTTCACCACTTAGACACCTGATAATAGATCTCATATTTGGAACAATAAAATTAGGTTTAAAGTCAATCCTTGAATTAAAGTTCTTAAACCAGAATTTCAGCAGGTGTTCCATATCCCCTGCAGTCCCAAACCAAAGTTGCTGCTTTAACCAAGCCTGCATCCCAGACCTGTCATTCTGTTGCATCCACCGCTCAAAATCGGTCGTATCCGTCGCAGCACCTGCAATGAGCACAATCCGTTCCGTACCAAAACCATGATAAGTAAGATTTTTCGATAAGTCTTTGTGCGGCGTGATAATCAAATCCAGAATCCCGTTATCCAGTTCATTGATCATTTGCTGATAATCTCCAAATTTAACAATTACATTAAACGGAAGTTTAGATAAATGTGGTTCCAATATTAGCTGAAAAGTCTCGAAACACATCCCCAGACTAAGCGTCGGCTTTTCTTTTGTACTGTTACGGTGAAAGTGCTGTTCGGCCGTCTCCAGCTTCAAAATTGCCTCCAGCACATAATTATAAAGCACTTTACCTTTTTCAGTGGGAACCATCCTACGGGATGTCCGGTCAAAAAGCTTATAACCGGTGTAATTCTCCAAAGAACTCAGATGCAAACTTACCCCCGGCTGGGAAATAAACAACGTTTCTGCAGCTCCTGTGAGTGTCCCTGTCTCATAAATTGCTTTGAAAGTCCTATACCATTCCAGATTAACCATACCTCATTATTATGATACAAACATACCAATTTTATAAAAAAGATAATACATAAAAAGGTCAGGACTCATCTGCGTTCAACATGGAGTAGACTGCAGAATCCAGGAATTGGCCATTATAGTAAACCTTATCTTTGAATAACCCCTCCCTAATAAAACCTGCGGCATCCAGAACTTTTTGAGAGGCAATATTACGTGGATCAATAACTGCTTCCAATGTATGAAACTTAAGATCTGCGAACGCATATTTAACAATCCGGTTTACAGCTTCAAGCATGATCCCCTTCCCGCGGAAATCAGGATGGAGAATATAACCAACTTCAGTCCGGAAATTTTCAGGCTGGATTCTGATCAGACAAATCATTCCGACTAATAATTTTTCATTATCACTAAGGGTAATGGCCCAGTTAATACATTCTTTTTTAATGAGCATCTCCTCAAAAGTTCCGATTAGCGTTAGTGCATCTTCAGTATTTTTAGCCAGTGGCCTTGGGATATAACGCATGGTATCGGGATCAGACCGAAGTGCAAAAACAGCATCGACATCAGCAGAAGTAATTTCTCTTAAAGTAAGTCTTCCCGACTTAAGGACCGGAAACGGGCTAAAATTAATTTCCATCATATATAACAACATGATCGCCTTTACCCATAATTACCTGGGTGGCTAAATGAATAAATAAACCATGCGCAACAACTCCTTCAATCTGATTTAATTTCTCCGCAAGCGCAGCAGGATCATCAAGCAGTCCAAAATCTGCATCAATAATATAATTTTGATTATCAGTCAAAAACACCTTATCGTTACGCTCTCTTAAATAACAGATTGCGCCAGCCTTCTTTAACTGCTGTGTAACATAAGATAGACCAAATGGCACCACTTCGACAGGTATTTTAAACTTTCCTAACCTCTCCACCATTTTAGAGGAGTCTGCAATAATAATTTCCTTTTTACTTAAGGAAGCCACGATTTTTTCTCTGAATAAAGCCCCGCCGCCACCTTTAATCAAGTTAAGCGCAGAATCGAATTCATCTGCACCATCTATGGTCAGATCTATTTCTTTAACCTCTTCAGGTTTTAAAAGTTTTATCCCCAGCTCAGCTGCCATATTTTCTGTGTGCACTGAAGTGGCAACAGCTTGCAAGCTCATCCCAGACTTAACGAGCTCTCCAACCGCCTGAATAGCATAAAAGGCAGTAGAACCTGTACCAAGACCGATAATCTGATGATCCTTTATTTGTTTTACGGCCTCTAATGCTGAATTCTTTTTTTCCTGTTCAGACCAATTCATCTGCTTCTCCATAAATTATTCTTTATTAAGCATAAGCTCAAGATTCGTATAAATTTATAAAAAAAGACAGGATAACAACTGGATTTATTCCGTGTATACGAAAAAAGCTGTACCAGGGCAGTACAGCTTTTAATAAATGATAGCACAAAATTTTACATTAAATTCTAGGCAGTTAAGACAGCATTCTCAGTGCTTAGCAGACGCCATTTTTCATTTTCAGGAATTCCTGGTTTACGTTTACCGAAAAATTGAACTATGATTTCTCCATATTGATCAAAGACTTCAATACTGGTTACCACACCATCTTCTGTAGGTTTTCTAACTAACCAAACTTTATCAATAGCATCTTCTCTCAGGTGCATATTAAAGTCAGGATCAAGAACATTTAACCATGGTCCCGTTCTCACTATTTTTTTAACTGGTCCTGTATGGATCTGAATACACCCCTTACTGCCTGTAAACACCATAATTTCCAGGTCCGTAGCCGAGGCCTCCTCTAAGATCTTACCGATTGACTCTACTGTAATACGTGATGCATAACCTGCAGGAGCCAGTCTAAGCCCTTGTGTTCTGGAAACACCAAACTCACGAAGCAAACCATGAAACTCATGCGTATCCTTTAGAGCAAGCCATTTTTCAGCAAACCCTTTTTGATCAATCTCGTCATCAGGCTGCTCATCAGCAGCAGTCTTCTTCGGCTGAACAACAAATTCCTGTTCATTCCCATCTGTAAATTTCGCAACCAGTCTTTCATAAGCTTCTGCATCACTGTCAGCTGTCACATAAATTTTATGAACTGCATCTCCATCCTTACCAAAGAACTGAAGACTTTTTCGACCATTTTCTGACACTGCGAAAGCAGAAGCCCATTGAGATAAGAATATTCTCAGATCAATATCAGGATTCACAAGCAGACCCATCGGTCCCGAAAAACTTGCACCATGGTAGATACCTTTACGTTCATGCACACAATAATCATTACGTGTTAACGCCATAACTTTACCTAGCGATTCAACATCGACAAGAATATCTTTAAAATCCGGCTTTAGACGGATTGCAGACTCACCGATTGTTGTTGCAATTAATTCGGCCTCCGTAACCTCTAATTTTTTAGCTGCGTCACGAATTCTTAATTTTTCATCCTCTTTTTTTAAAGCCTCCCACTGGCTTTTTAATGTCGTCATTTGATTCATATTCGTTCTTTTAAATTTTTACTGCCGCAGGTACAACCAGCGGACATTTATATCCATCCATAGGGACCAGCCGTACTGATACCCCAAAAGTTTCTTTTAAATTTTCGAAGTTTATAACTTCCTCGGGTCTGCCCATTGCCACCATCCGCCCCTGCTTGAGCAGAAGAATCTGATCTGCAAATGTAGAAGCAAAATTAATATCATGTAAAATACAGATCACTGTATAACCCTTGTCTGATAAACCCCGGGCTAATTCCATAACCTGCTGCTGATAAAGCAAATCAAGACCATTTGTCGGCTCATCCAGAAAAAGACAGGCTTCCGGACAATCATAAATTTGAGCCAGAATTCTTGATAAATGAACCCTTTGTTGTTCCCCTCCGGATAAAGTCTGATAATCGCGGTTGGCCAGATGTAAAATACCAGTGTCCTCCATAACCTGACGCACAATAACCTTGTCATTCTCAAGAGGCTGATTTCCAAAATGTGGATATCGCCCCATCATAACCAGCTCATGAACCAGAAAAGAGATAGAAAGCGTGTGTTGTTGTACGAGAATCGCCCTTTGTCTGGCGAGTTCCTGGAGACTATAATCGTCCAAAAGTTTACCCCGAATTCTGATGGTGCCAACTGACGGCTTTAATTCACCGCTCAACATTTTCAGGAAAGTACTCTTTCCGGCACCATTTGCACCAAGAATCGCCAACATTTCTCCTTTTGCAATCGAAAAATTCAGATCATCCACCAGCAATTTGTTGCCAATTCTAAAACTCAATCCGGTTATGGTAATCATAATTGTTTATTTTTATTACGTTCAGATATAACCATATATAAAAATACGGGGGTACCAATTAAAGCAGTTAATATTCCTATCGGTAACTCAGCAGGCATAACAATCGTCCGCGCCACAAGATCTGCCATGGTCAACAATGCAGCACCTGCGATAGCAGCTCCAGGAATAACCAGACGGTGATCTGATGTGAAAGAAATTCGCAGTACGTGAGGCACTACAAGTCCGATAAAACCAATCATCCCCGCCACAGAGACAGATGCGCCTACCGCGATAGTTGCCAGAAGCATAATTATCCGTTTCAGCTTAACCACGTTTATCCCCATATGTATTGCCTGCGCCTCACCTAAAGCCAGGGCATTTAAAGACTTAGAGAAGAACGGTAGTATAAAAACAGGAATAAAAACAAACGGGGCAATTAAGACTACAGTTTCCCAGGATGCACCGCCTAAACTACCCAAACTCCAAAACGTAATGGTTCTGAGCTGCTCATCAGTGGCCATATAAGTTAACAAACCAGTTAATGCGCCCGCAAGTGCATTGATCCCAATTCCACATAGCAATAAAGTTGTAATTACAGTTTTACCATTATTAACAGCTAAACGGTAAACCAATATCGTAGTAAAGCAGGCCCCTGCAAATGCAGAGATAGACAAGGCATAAAAACCCAGTGCGCCGCTTATCACTTTAAAAAAACCAGCCCCCAGGACAATCATCAGCACGGTGAACAAAGTAGCACCTGAAGAGATCCCAATTAAACCTGGTTCTGCAAGCGGATTACGAAACAAACCTTGAATAGCGGCACCCGAAACACCCAGAGCTGCACCTACCAGTGCACCTAAAGCGACCCTCGGCAAACGAATATGTAATAAAACCGCAGCCTGCTGGTCGGAATACAGTTTTTCTGCAGAAAGACCTGTCTTATGCCCCACTAAAGAAAAAAACTCAGCTGCCGAAATGCTCACTGCTCCTACACAACACGAAACAATCAGTACAACAATGAGCAGTAAGCAGAGCGATGATAAGACAACAGCCCTTGATTTAATCATGTATTTTCGCTGCTAATTCCTTAATAGCCACACCTAACCTTGGACCAAAACTACTTAACAGTTCACCATCCATACTGACAATTTTTTTATTTTTGCCGGCATTGGTTTCTTTGATGCCCTGAACTTTTGCCATCCCCTCAGCACCACCCAGACTTTGCAATCCAGATTCGAATAATAAAATTACATCCGGATTAGCTTTTACTAAAGCTTCGGCAGTGAGCGGTTTATAATCCGCAAATTCGGTCACAGCATTCTGACCGCCTGCCAGTTCGATCATACTGGCCACCTGCGTACCTGTACCACCAACCATCATTGTCCCCGCACCTCTGGCATATATAAATAAAACTTTAGGCTTAGACTGAGCTGCAGCAGGTTTAACAGCAAGATCGGTTTCCAGCTGACGGATAACAGAGTCACCTGCTTTCTCACGATGAAGACTATCTGCAAGTGTACGAATCAGTTTTTTAGTACCTTCAGCACTATATTCCTGATCAACTAACAATAACCTCACACCCGCGGTTTTAAACTGTTCAGCGAGAGCCGGTGTAATTTCTTTCGATAAACCGACAATAAGATCCGGCCTCAGTGCCATCACACCTTCGGCATTTATACTTTTACTATGCCCTAATTTAGGTTTGGCCTTAATACTTTCCGGGTAATTACTGGTAATATCTGTACCAACAATATTCTTCTCTAACCCAATCGCAGCAAGCACTTCAGTAACAGGGCCGTTTAAAGACACTATTTTCAAACTATCAAGCTGGTGGTCGGTACCATTTTCATCTTTTGCATTATTCTGGCAGGAAGTCAGGGCAGAAACTAAAACGAATGCTGCCAGTATATAGGATTTTATCATTGGATTGATTTTATTCAGGTTAACAATTAAGAGCACGTTAATTTTCAGGCGGAAGATTGAATTTTGTAGAAAAAAAGCGGCTTTCAATCTTATTGAAAGCCTGCTTTTCACCAAAAACTAACCAAGTTTTATGCTTTTTTTATCAGTTCATAAGTAATAACCGGTTTACCACGTACCCCGGTATCTTTCGCATGGAAACTGACGAATTTCAATTTATATACATTACCCGCTCCATCCTTAACCAAATAGAAGCGATCTGTCTTAACACCTACAGGATTTCCCGATGTCACCCGCCATTTGCCAGCAATTGCATCACGGTTACCGTTAAATGCAATACCATTAAGATCAGTCTCTTTGAAATCAGCATAGTTGACTTTGCTATTTGCTTCTGTTCCCGAGAATATGACCTCAGCAGCTGTAACGCCACTAACGAAATTGATTAATACAAAATCTGAGAAAGTATATGGAACAGTGGCACTTGCCATATAAGTAGACAGCGTCCATTGAATATCCCAGTCAGCTTTTGCAGGCTCCACTTCTACAGCACCAGCAGTAAACGAAGCAAACTTAAAGTTGAAAACAGGATCCTTCACGATATTCAATGTCTTAAAAGTAGTTTCATTAATTTTCGCATATTGCAGCGTATATCCATTGCCATTACGAATTACACGGATTTTCTCCCAGCCTCGTTTTTCAGTTACACCAGCCGTTCCGCGGTTTACGATGTACACTTTGTTACTGACTTCAGCTGCAGATACCTCTTTAATAACAGTACCCCCTAAATAAGCAGCAGCACCACCACTCACAGGATCAATGGTAGAAAATCCACCGTCACCTTGACCCAGAGCCAATGTATTAACACTTGCTAGAGCAATGGTATCAGCGGCGGTAACCGTATTAAGATCGGTTTTGTCGAGCGCTATAGCTGTTGAACCAACAGTATGGTTAAGAATCACCCGGAATTCAGTGCCCGAATAAAAACCAAGATCCCAGGAAGTACGCGCTACGGAAACTTGTTTGTCTTTACTGAAATCAACAAAGACACTATTTCCAGCACCGGTGCCATCCTCTTCACCAATAAGACCATTCAATGTTAAAGTACTTCCGGATGAGGGTGGTACAATAATAATAGGATCACTATCCTTTTTGCAGGAACTAAACACAGCAACTGCGCAGAAAAGCGCTAAAAATGGAGTAAACTTGTTCATAATTTGTGTATTGAATATTTATAATTTATTATTTCGAAATATTGAAGTTCAGCCCAACAACATAAGATCTCCCATACTGATAAGGAACAGGCCCGGCTCCGGTGCTATGTGCAGCGCCTGTGTCAGTTCCTGTGTTACTCAGAGAAGTAACATCAAATAAATTTTTAACCCCTGCATTCAGATTCAAACCATTAAAAATCTTTTTGGTGAACATCAGATCCGCCAGTGTAAATGAACCGGTCTTAGTTAGTTGCGCCTGCTCTACCGCACCAGCAGTCGCCAGTACATATATCCTTCTAGTTCCTGTGAATTTGCCGGAGAAATTTACCGTAGCATCCCACTTGGGAAAAGTATAAGTCAGATTGGTATTCACTTCAGGAGACCAGACAAACTGGGGCGATTCGCCATAGGCATCGGCATCGGCAGCATATTTATTATAAGTTCCGATCATGGAGAAGCCCAGACTGGCTTGAAAATCTTTCCAGATCGCGGTGCCTTCCATTGTACCACCAGTTGTTTTAAATCTATCTATATTAATCAAGGTAGTTACAGTCGGATCCTCAGCGGAAAGACCATAATCTATTCTATTACGGAAATAATTGTAAAAACCTGTGAGGACGATTCGGGTGCGGACAGCTGCATTATCGTCATTACTGCGGGTTAGAGAAGCGTTAAAACTATTGGATTGTTCAGCTTTAAGATTCTCATTTCCAATGATTGTATGGCTGGCATCAATAAAATCATAATATAATTCGCGCAAAGCAGGCGCGCGGAATCCACTCGCATAACCAATTCTGAAATCATATAACGGATTCAATTTAATTTTTACATTCAGGGAAGGAATGACAGGAGGCGCGTCATAAACAGAGTTTTTAGTGAACCGCAGCCCTGGTCTTAACATTAGCCAGTCGATTGCCTTCCATTCCGAAGAAAGAAACAGGGAGTAATCATTAATAACCGGACTACCTTTAATTCTTGCACCATCAGCTGCATCCCTATTGAACTCCATGCCCGGTTGAAAAGATAAACCTGGAGATAGTTTATAAACTAATGTTGTCCTGGCAGTTACTGTATTAAATTTAGAAACATCCTGTTCTGCTTGTCCGGTCGAAGTAACATCTGAGCCGTCCGTGAAATCGTGTATAGAAGTTTGCGTTGCCCTTTTAAGGTTAGAATAAGCAACCATACCATTCAGATTCAAATTATCCTGTAATCTGAAATCGCCCTGAACCTGGTGTGTCCATCTGTCAGTAACATATTTCTGATTAATTGATTTGTAAGTATTTGGGTTGAGCGCCCCTTTACTGTCGATAACCTCATTTACATAATCCGCTCTGTACCAGACATTGGCTTTCGCGCTGCGGTAGCCGATCCGGGTGTTGGCTAACCATTGCTCTTTGGGTTTCCACCGGTTGATAACAGATGCGACTTCTTCAGCAGTAGCAGTGGCTGGCGCCAGATTAAAACCAGTAAAATCCTGATGACTTAAACCAGCCATAACGCTCCAGCGATTTTGCTGCCACCCGCCCCCCAGATGTTGCAAATGCACTCCCTGATCACCAAAAGGTTTATATTCCGATCCGGCAGTCTCCTCCTGAACGCGTGCATTCAAATTCCAATTTTCCTTTCCAGGCCCCTTAGTGATGATATTAATTACTCCGGCAAGAGCGTCACTCCCGTAAGAAACCGATAAAGGCCCCTCTACAATTTCGATACGTTCAATTGTATTTATATCAATTTGATTAAGACTTTCTCTGGAATCGTTCCGGTCTATCATAGGCACTCCGTCGAGTAGTATTTTCACATTACGTCCAGACATTCCCATTAATTGGACGTCACTTGTTCCCAAAGTCATATCATTAGAAAAACGAAACCCAAGTTCTGTGTTAAGTACCTGCTGTATATTGGTTGCAGCTCTGAGTCTGATTCTTTCGGAATCGATAATACGTGTTCTGTAAACTGAATTTTTTAAAGACTGCTGTTGGTACTCGCCGGTAACGACAACTTCATTTAAGGTTGCCCGGGTGCTATCCTGTTGAATTTTTTCTACTCGTTTCACGGTTTGTGCGACGGAGATTTCAGTACAAAAAATTAATGCACAGCACAGTAAAGCAAGTCTCATATATTCACTATTTAGAATAAGATTAAATAACACTACAAGTATATAGGTTATTTAGATTAATTACAAACAATGAATTATAAATATTATAACGTTCTATGAACTAAGATTTTAAATTGAAATAAACTGATGACATTATTTCAATTCTCTAAATATTATCAGCAGCTAATCCGTATAGAATTGTAAAATTTTAGTATCTGCTCATATTTCTTATCATAAATCAATACAACGTTGGAATTTTTGTAACACCTTTGATTTATAAATTATTTAAATTTTATGAAAAAAATATTTGTACTTCTGTTAGCCGCTTCTGCTTCATTATTTGCATTTACGCCAATTGCGTTAAATACATGGACTGCAGACAAATCACATTCAAAAGTTGGATTTAGTGTTACGCACATGCTTATTTCCGACGTTGAAGGATCTTTTAAAAACTTTGAGTCGACAGTTACCGCTTCTAAAGACGATTTTAGCGACGCAGTGGTTAACCTGAGCGCAGATGTGAAGTCAGTAAGCACAGACAATGAAAAAAGAGATGCTCATTTATTAAATGCAGACTTTTTTGATGCTGAGAAATACCCAAAATTAACTTTCAAAAGTACCTCAGTTAAAAAAGTATCTGCCAATAAATTTAAAGTAAATGGCCTTTTAACTTTCCATGGTGTATCTAAGCCGGTTGAATTAGACGCTACGCTGAGAGGTGTAAACACAAATGCTAATACTAAAAAATCGGTTGCTGGATTTAAAGTTACCGGTACTATCAAAAGATCTGACTTCAACTTTGGAACAAAGTATCCAGGTGCAGTTTTAAGCGATGAAGTAGAATTGACAGCAAACACGGAGTTTATAAAAAACTAATTTTATTGAACATAAAAAATCCCGCTTCCGGAATTATCCGAAAGCGGGATTTTTTATGTTCAATAATCTGAATTTTACCAGATTTTCACTCTTTTATCTGGAGCCAGATATAAAGAATCACCAGGTTTCACATCGAAAGCCGTATAAAACTCAGGTATATTTCTTACCACACCATTTACACGGAACCTAGCCGGCGAGTGTGGATCGGTGCCAACCTGATTACGAAGAGCTTCAGCTCTGGATTTATTTAACCATACTTGTCCCCAGCCTAAAAACACACGCTGATCACCAGTAAAACCATCAAGTACAGGAGCTTTTTTTCCATCAAGGCTAGCATGATATGCTTTCAAAGCGATAGTTAAGCCACCCAGATCACCGATGTTTTCTCCAAGTGTGAATTCTCCATTTACATGCAGATCTTTCATGACTTCAAAACCATTGTATTGTGCAACTAATGAGTTTGTTCTCTTTTTGAATTCATCCAAATCCGATTTCGTCCACCAGTTACGCATTACACCATCTCCATCAAAAGTACTTCCCTGGTCATCAAAACCATGACCGATCTCATGTCCGATTACTGCACCAATACCACCATAATTCACGGCGTCATCGGCATTCATATCAAAAAACGGAGGCTGCAGGATTGCTGCCGGAAATACAATCTCGTTCAGTGGCGGGTTGTAATAAGCATTTACAGTTTGTGGAGTCATCCCCCATTCGGAGCGGTCAACAGGCTTCCCTAATTTAGCAATCATCCTGTTATATTCAAATGCAGTAGATCTTGTCAAATTCCCATATAAATCGTCCTTAACAATCTTTAAGGTACTGTAATCTCTCCATTTATCAGGGTATCCGATCTTAGGTGTGAACTTGCTTATTTTTTTAAGCGCTTCCTGTTTTGTCGTTTCACTCATCCAATCCAAACCCTTGATACTTTGTTCGTAGGCTTTTAATAAATTGCCTACCAGTTCCAGCATTCTTGCTTTGGCCGCAGGTGAGAAGTGTTGCTCCACATAAAGTTTACCTACCATTTCACCTAAGGACCCATTGACTACACCAACGGCCCTGCGCCATTGCGGACGTTGTTGCGGTACCCCATTTAAAATCGTTCCGTTAAAATTAAAATTTTCAACATCCAGGGCTGTATTCAGAGCAGATGCAGCGCCGTTAACGAGACTCCATTGCAAGTAAGTTTTCCAGGTACTGATAGGTGTCTCTTTAATAATTGCATTCAGGTCTTTAGTGTACTGTACCTGCGCAATAACAAGACTGTCAGGTTTCTTAATACCAGCTTCTGTCAGCAAGGCTGTCCAGTTGAAGTCGGGCATAAGAGTTTTTAATTGGCTGACACCATATTTGTTGTAAAGGCCGGCAATATTTCTGGTCTCTTCTTTTTTCATTTGCTTGGAAGCCAGTAAAGTCTCCAAAGCCATAATTTCACTCGCTTTAACTTTTCCTCCGGAAATTCCCGCAAGAGTCAGCATTTTTTCAATATGGATCACATATTTGGTACGGATCTCCTTTGACTTCTCGTCTGTTTTAAAGTAGTATTCTCGTTCCGGTAATCCCAGTCCACCCTGCCAGGTTAGTAACATATAATTGGAAGGATCTTTGAAATCCTCCGATACACCAACACTAAAGGGAACCATATTACCAATTTTACTTGCATAGGCGAAATATGAAGCAAGTTCATCGTAATTTTTAAGATCGTTTATTTTTTTCAAATCAGCCGCCAGTGGTTTAACGCCGATAGCATCCCTAGCCGCCGTATTCATGTAAGAACCGTATAGATCACCGATTTTCTGTTCTTCAGAACCTGGCGCAAATTTTCCGGATGCTGCTTTTTCAATAATAGCTTTTACATCTTCCTGCGCCTTATCACTCACCATGGCTCCGACGCTGTAAGCAGGTTTATCGGCAGGAATTTCAGTGTTTTTAATCCATGTTCCATTAACATAGTTCATGAAGTTATTACCAGGCCGGACTTGTTTATCCATATTGGACACGATAATACCAGACTTTGGGGGATCCTCAGTTTTTATAGCCTGAAATCCGGCAAACAACAATAGGGACCCGGCTAAAACCGGAACACCCAGGGATAATTTTGTTTTCATTAGCTTAATTTTTTTTGTTAGATGTAACCTGGATAAAGGTTACACCAGGATTTTTTTATAGCATACCGGGTTTACAAAAGCTTATCAGCATAGGTTGTGCAAAGCTTTATGAGGTCGGTATCACTTAATTAATGACACAATTTACAAATAAATTCAGACGAAACTATAATTACCCGAATTTCCTGGATAACGCTAATGAAACTGATCAGACGATATTGATATTTTAAATCCCGCGAGATTCACGATTAGCTGCCGGATGAATCACTTCACTGGCAAGGGTAGAAATAACACGGTCAAATTCCTGCTCCTCGTCAAGATTAAACTTCAGCAGATCAAGAACCTGTTTTGGCATACTTTCCTGAAGCAATCCTATCATATTGGAATAGCTGGCTATTTTATAGTGTGAAATTAACTGTGTAGCATATATAATAGCCGCATCCCTTAATGCGGTCCCCGTCTCCATACTTTTTACAAGCTCCCCTGCCTTCTCTGTCAATATTTCGATTACCTGGCACTTTCCCTCAGCCTCGGGCATCTGCAAAATATCAAATATCAGCTCTAAACGTACCGCGTGCTTTTCAGCTGCTGCTGCCTGAAAAAGCAATTGCCGTTGTAAAGGCTCCGTATAGGCAGCCATAGATAATGCAGTGGCACACTGTACCACTCTCTTTTCTCCGTATTTAAGGTCTTGCAGACATTTGTTATAAAATAGCTGCAATCCTGTTTGATCTCCTTGCATTTCCATCTTTAACGCTGTTAACAGGATGCTTAAAACAACCTGTGTGAATTAACAAACCAGATTTTCAAAAGTTTGATTTCACGCAAATTGCAGCACATTTAAACTTCCTGTAGTGATCATTTACTTAGACTGTAACCTGATCTCTGCAGAGCCAAGACCTTCACTAAAAGCCTGAATTACAATCTCCCCCTGGACCTGGTAAGTTCGGACAATTGCCATCGCAAGTCCGTTAAAAGCCTTACGGATATCAGACTGAAAAGACTCATGACTAACAGGACTACCGTTATCTGTAGCCACGAGCCTGCCTGCGCCCTCTACCGATATCCGTATAGCTTGTGCTGCATCAGGAACCAGATTTCCCTGAGAATCCAGAACACGAATCGTCACAAACGACAAATCTTCGCCATTCGCATCTAATACCCCTCTATCGGCAATTAGCTCAAGTTTCGCCGCCGGCCCCGCAGTAGATACATTTCTTTCCAGAATGATCTTCCCATTCTTACGCGATACCACTTTTAGAGTTCCTGGTTGATATAAAACCTTCCAGGAAACTTTGAGTTCTTCTCCATCCTTTCTGCGTACTCCTTTGGAGACACCATTCAGATAAAGTTCCACTTCGTCTGCCTGACTGTAATAGGCTATAACATCCACTTCTTTTCCCGAAGACCAGTTCCAGTGTGGCAATAAATGTAATACCGGTAAATCGGTCCATACACTTTGGTACAAATAATAAACATCTTTCGGAAAACCTGCAAGGTCGATTATTCCGAAATACGAACTTCTTGCCGGCCATGTATAAGGGGTTGGCTCTCCTAAATAATCGAAACCAGTCCAGACATACATTCCCGAAACTGCAGGATTACGGTAAAAAGCCTTTAGTGTTTCTTCATGTGAAGAACCCCAGGGCGTGTAGCAATTATCGTAGGCGGAGCAGCTAAAATCTGCATTTCCGGTTAGTAAAGGTTTATCCCAGGCGGTCGGCCAGATGCGCATACTATCTGCAGGTGCATCATAATGTCCCCTGGTCTGTAAGGCAGAAGTCGTTTCGGTTGCAATGAGCTTCTGACCGGGATGGGCATTTGTAAAATCATCCCATGATTTATGATTATAATTATAGCCAATCAAATCCATTGCTCCGGAACTGATCAGATTATTGTAACTGTTTACATCGTTATTTGCAGTAGTTACCGGTCTGGTAGGGTCGAGGTCTTTTACTATTTTCACCAGTTTTCTGGCCCATACCCTTCCTAATGTATCAGCACCTGTACCCCATTGCTCCTGAATCTCATTTCCGACGCTCCAAATAAATACAGAAGGATGATTACGGTCACGCAGCACCTGATCCTCCAGATCTTTCTTATGCCATTGTCCGAAATCAAGATGGTAATCAAAATCTGATTTCTTTTTCTCCCACATGTCGAAAGATTCGTTCATTACAATAAAGCCCATCCTGTCGCAAAGGTCAAGCAGCGCTGCTGCAGGCGGGTTATGAGCAGTCCGCAATCCATTGCAACCCATAGCTTTTAAAATCTCCAGCTGGCGTTCTGCGGCACGCAGGTTAAAAGCAGTACCTAGTGCGCCCAGATCGTGGTGATTACAAACACCTTTGATTTTTATATTTTTACCATTTAGAATGAAACCATTTTTTGCCTCAAAACTGAAACTACGTATACCTAGCGGCGTTTCATAATCGTCCACAATTTTCCCTTTTTCTATCAGGCTGGTTCTTATTTTATATAAATAAGGATCGATATCAGACCAGAGTCTGGGGTTTGGCAGTTCCATATTTACAACAGAATTGGTACGCTTACCAGTGACAGTTAGCGGGGAAATCTTTTCTAGCATAACCCTGCCCTCAGCGTCAATAATCTGATGCCTTAGATTTATCTTCCTGCTTTTCAAATTGTTTGCGATAACTGCTTCCATTCTGATTTTAGCCAGACCTTTATCTACTACAGGAGTGGAGACGAATGTCCCTGAATTCACAATATGCAGCGGATTAGTGATTAGCAATTTAACATCCCGATAAATTCCAGATCCTGTATACCAACGGGCATTAGGTTGCTGACTATTGTCAACGCGAACCGCGATGCAATTCTCACTACCCAACTTTAGATAAGGAGTGAGATCATATTCAAAAGAAATATAACCATTTGGCCTCTTACCTAAATAATGTCCGTTTATCCAGACTTCACTATTCCGGTAAACACCATCGAATAAAATGGAAACCAGACGGTTAACAGCCGACCGTGGTATTTTAAAAGTCTTCCTGTACCACCCTGTTCCTCCAGGGAGTGCCCCACCTCCGACGGTGGCAGGATGCGAATTACTAAAGTTGCCTTCAATACTCGAGTCATGAGGTAAATCCAGTTTTCTCCAGTCTGAATCTTTAAAACCGATATTTGACGCAGAAGGTACATCACCTTTAAAAAACTTCCAGTCCGCATTAAAATTTTCGATTGTACGACTGTTATCCTGTCCCGCCAAATTCATACTGAATGTACTCAATACAAAAAGGAGTAATATGCTAAAATATATTTTCACTATAGCCTTTTATTGCTAATGACCAGGGGCAAGCCCCTGGTCATTAAACACAAACATTCATTTTAATTATAAAACATAATGGAAAGCGAACCATTCATCTTTCGCTGCATCGTAAGAAGTTCCAAACCAGATACCCTTAGTTTCTACAGCCCCTGGAAATGCTTTGACAACTTTAAACGTTGGAGATGCCGGGCTCATCCAATTATCTGGATTCTGCACCAGCGTATTACCCTTTAATGTCACTTCATTTGTCTGTTCATTAACCGTAAAAGTACCGGTGGTAATGGCGCCATTCTGATTTCTGGTATACTGTTGTCCACCAATATTATTGAACAAAATCCAGGAATTATTCGCTACTGCATCCCAGGAGTCATTCCAGCCCCAATCTCTTGAATCGGCATGAGATTTAGTCCAGCCCTTACCCTTGGCAATCCAGTCAATAGGGTTACCGGCAGCATCCAATTTCCAAATCCTTCCGGAAGAATTTCCAGTCAGCATTTTCAATAGTTCACCAGCTTTAAAAGTGGGGTCAAAACCCTGATCTGGTCCCGTTTCAGGCGGCACATAACTGTCGATAAAAGACTTAGTCACGAAATTATATACCAGCATTGCTTTCCCTTCTCCATCTACATCTGCATCACGGATAACGCCTAGCTGCATACTATTTTCATCCAGAGAAAGAATGGTATAATTGGTCCAGTTTGAAATACCTTTCAAACCATTTTTCTCATTTTTATATCCGCGCAGGATAGATGCGTTATTAATGGTCAGCATTTTACTGTTCACGTTCAAAGCATAGGTACCATTCTGCGTGACACCACCTTCCATAGGCTTAACTGCTTTGAAGCTTGCTGTATTTTTCAAACTGAAGGTCATTGAGCCATAATCTCCCCTTGACATATGATTCGGATAGACATCGGCCGTGCCTACAGCCCAGGTCCAGCAATCACCACCATAACAACCGGTAGCACCACCATCCCATTCACCACCGCTTTTTAACCAGCCATTATTTACACCGTAATAGTATAAAGGGCCACCAAAAAATTTACCATCAGTGTCCAGAACCCACTCCTTTTCGTGCCCTACACCACCTGTTAAAGCAGTCCATAAAGGATCATTAACATAATTAAAATTGTCTTTGGTTACTTTGACCACTATCGAATCCATCTGAACTACCGAACCACCAGATACAGCCGAAAATTTAATTACGTAGTCACCCGCGAAAGCGAATTTAACCGTATCAGTCATTCTCGTTGAGGTACCGGTACCGTAATCCCACATGGAAATTGTTCCAGGTGTCATATTTTTCAGAATTACAGTATTACCACCGTCATCTGCTTTAAGATCCTGGTCAACTGAATATCTGATTTCTGACTTATCGAGCACCCGGCCGATGCTGTGCTCATCTTTCTTACAAGCTGCAAACAGCAGTGGAAGCATTAAAAGCCCCGCTAATTTTCTATATAATTTCATTAGAATAAGGTTATAATTACCAGCCATTATTTTGTTTAAGTGTTCCGTTAGACAGCGTAATCTGTGTATATGGAATCTGCTGTAAGCCCTGAGTAAGGATGATATTACCTGCATTAATAGATTTCTGTGCAGACTTTCCACCATTCAGTACTGTTGTCGTTTCTGCAATTTCCTGTGCCGCACGGCTAACGCCCAGTCTGAGTAAATCATAGTAGCGAATACCTTCAAAGGCGAATTCCAGACGACGTTCCCTGACAATATTTTCAGGAGATATTACTAAAGGTGTAAATCCACCCTGCAAAGCTCTCTGTCTGACTGTATTAAAATAGGTTTGTGCGTTCGGGCTGCCTAATTCAGCTGCCATTAACAATACATCTGCATAGCGGATAGATACATAATCCTGAAACTGACCGATCTGAAACAAATTATTACCGAAAGATTCCGGTAATGGTTTGCCGTCTTCCCCAATCATAGGACTATATTTTTTCGCATAATAGCCGGTATATTCCCTTTGCCCCGCCTGATTCGTAAAATTCAATTTCTCATCAACAATGGAGATTATCGACGCAACTTTACGGGTATCGGCCGCGGCATAACTATTCCATAATTTAGGATTTACTGTTTCCGCACCCCAACCATTACCATAGGGATAAATTGCCTGCTCACGGATACCAGTCATAATCATCCAGTGGTTCCCATCGGTATTTCCATTGTAATCGCTTGTATAGGTATATCTGATACTGAATATTGTTTCTTTATTACCCTCTCCTGCGAAATCTGCTACAGATGCAGCAGGCCACAAATGGGCAAAATCTTCTACCAGGCCATATCCCCCCGCAGTAATTACATCCTCCAGATAACTCAAAGCCTGAGATTTATTCACTTGCCCAACCAGATCAGGTTTGTTATAATAACCAGTATAAAACAAGAAAACCCTACCTAGCAATGCCTCTGCAGCATATTTAGTTACACGACCATGATCTTTCACCGCTTGAGCAGCGTAAGGGATACTTTGCATATTTTCCGCTGCAAATTTCAAGTCTGAAGCAATTACCTGGTAAACTTCATCCGGCGATGCCTGCGGAACATTTTCTGCAGTAGGCACAGTCAGCAGCGGAATATTCCCCCATAATCTAACCATATCAAATAACAGGTAGGCGCGTAAAAAACGCGTTTCAGATTCGTACGTTTTACGCAATTGCGGATCACTCCCCCAGGCAATCTGATCCATTTTGCTAAGCAGGACATTACAGCGGTAAAGTGCTTTATAATATAAGATCCAGTTCCGCTCATATAAGTTCTGATCAGAAGGTGATCTGGATTTGTCAAATTCATCAATCATCTGATAACCCAGACCATCAGAATTCCCGGTTCCACCAAACGTATTATCGGACATCACCTCAGCTGCCACGGGCAGTGCAACACCTTCCGACCACACTACTTGAAGACCATCATAACATCCAACCAGTGCTGCAAAAGCATCTTTAGGTGTTTTATAAAAATTTTCATCCGTTACCGTTGTAATTGGTTCGGTATCCAGAAAACCTTTTTTGCAACTTCCCATCGCAAACAGGAAGATTGTCAATGTATATATTTTTATAGCTTTCGTTTTCATCAGCTTATAATTTTTATTTTTAGATTAAAATCTCAGATTAGCACCCAACATAAACGTTCTTGGTCTTGGGTAGTATCCCAGATCAATACCAGAAGCAAAACCCTCTGTGCCGTAACCAATTTCAGGGTCCATACCATCATACTTAGTAAATGTGTATAGATTAAGTGCAGCTGCATAAATACGCACCTGTTTCAGGTAACTCTTTTTGAATACCTTCCCAAAATCATAACCTACAGTTACGTTACTAATCCGCAGATAATCACCTTTCTGGATATATAAATCAGAAAAATTAGTCCAGTTTCTATTATCAGAAGTCACGCGGGGCATCGTATTAGAAGATCCTTCACCATGCCATCTATCCAGAATTCTTGTGGTGTAGTTACCTAATGGATTTGCCTGATTACGGTACGACTGAACAATTTCATTCCCGGCAACACCCGATGCTACGATAGAGAAATCGAAACCTTTATAATCACCCGAAAGGGTAATACCAAAAGTATAATCCGGATTTGGGTTACCAATTTGCGTCCGGTCAAGATTATCAATCACACCATCACCGTTCACATCTACATATCTCACGTCACCTGGTGCGGCAGCCGGTTGAATTAATTTACCATCTGTATTACGGTAAGCATTAACTTCGTTTTCGGTCTGGAAGATTCCGGCAGTTTTCAGACCCCAGAAATAACCGATTGGAAAACCACTCTGGGCCCTGTAAAACTCCTGAGAATTATCAAACAACTGGTTAATAGCACCATGAACGATACCATCTGCAGTCGGAATATTACCCACCTTGTTTTTATTATATGCGCCGTTAACACCCACAGCATAATTAAATTCACCTATTCTGTTTTTATAAGCAAGAGCTAACTCGATACCCGAATTAGTTACATTACCCCCGTTTATAAAAGGCGCATCAGCACCGGCAGTGGCCAAGATAGGTGCAGAGATTAACCAGTCTTTGGTCGATTTTTTATACCAGTCAAAATTGACGGTAAATTTGCCCTTCAAAAAGTTCGCATCAAAGCCAAAGTTGGTTTGTTCTGAAGTCTCCCATTTTAATGCGGCATTACTCAGTCGGCTCGGATATGCCCCTGGCGTGAGTACCCCTTCTTCATTTCCAAACGTATAGTTAGTATTGGCTAAAGAGATCGGAGCAAGATACTGGAATGCAGCGATGCTCTGGTTACCTACCTGTCCCCAACTGGCTCTGATTTTCAGGAAGTCCAGCCAATCTTGTGTGCCAGCCATGAACGACTCGCTGGTTACCACCCATCCTGCAGAGACCGACGGGAAATAACCCCAGCGATTCTGTGAAGAAAAACGGGAAGAACCATCAGCCCGGAAAGTTGCGTTCAGCAAATATTTGTCCTTATAGCTATAATTTAACCTGCCAAAATACGACAGCCTGCGATCTGCATCATACGGTGCACCGCCAATCGAAATACCGGCTACTTGCTTATTAGTCGCGTTACTTAACCAGGCATGATCAAGATCTTCAAAAATCAGGTTAGTATTCGTGCCAAACAAAGTAGAACCATCCGCACGGTAGGTAGAAGTTCCCAGCATTGCTTCGAAATGATGATCTTTTTTAAGATCGAACTTATAACTCAGCAAATTATCCCAGATTAAAGATTTGCCTTTATTCATCGATTGGGTTGCCTTAGTTACAGAAGTGTTGGCATAGGCTGACAAAATATAGATTGGTGTGAAAGAGCGGTTATCTGAATTGCTGTAATCCAGCCCAAGACTTGTTCTGAATTTCAGATTTTTAATCGGTTCGACTACCATATAGATATCTCCCAGTAAACGCTGGCTGTTAGTCACATTCTGATTCGTTAATGCCATTAGCGCATATGGATTCGCTTCACCAGTATTCCAGGTAGATTTACTGTTATCATAAAAATTACCATTTTCATCATACATAGGAACAAAAGGACTTGTATTAAAGGCACCACGCAGCGAATTATTGTACTGGTTACCAACACCGATCCCTTTACTTTTAATATCACTATAAGTTAGATGCTGTCCGATTTTAATTATGTCTTTATAGAAATTATGTTCAGAATTGATTCTGAAATTGATTCTTTGATAATCAGACAATGATTTGCCACCAACTATCCCTTCCTGCCCTGTGTAAGACAGGCCAGTCGAGTATACAGAAGCTTCAGAAGCTCCGGATGCACCAAATGCATAGTTTTGCGTTAATGCATTATCACTAAACATTTCATTCATCCAGTTAGTTCCCTCACCGAATGCAGCAATCTCCGCATTGGTAAAAACAGGTTGATTACCCATATTAATAGCAGACTCATTCATAATGGCAGCATACTGACTTGCATTCAATAGCTGTGCTTTTTTAGCAACGTTCTGGATCCCTGCATACGCATCGAAAGTAATTTGGCCAGACTGTCCGCGTTTTCCCTGACGGGTAGTAACCAGTACCACACCGTTTGCAGCCTGGGAACCATAAATTGCGGCGGATGCAGCATCCTTTAAGACGTCTATAGATTCGATATCTGCAGCGTTCAGATAGGTGATATCACCTGTCAGCACACCATCTACCACATACAGGGGGCCTGAATTACCGATAGTCCCTAAACCCCGTATCGTTACTTTCATACCATCTCCCGGCTGGCCGGAAGTCGATGCAATCTGGACACCGGGCGTTTGTCCCTGTAAACCTTGCAGCGCATTGGTAGTACTCTGCCGTTGCAGTGTCTCTCCCTTAACTTGAACAGTGGCACCAGTTACCAGCTTTTTCTGCTGCACACCGTATCCGACAACAACAACCTCATTCAAGTCTTGATTTTCTTCAGTCAATTTAATACTAACAGATCCGCTGGCGGGCACCTGCAATTCTTTTTGCGCATAGCCAATTGAGCTGATCTGAAGTATATCTCCCGTCTTTGCGCTTAGGGAAAAACTTCCGGAACTATCCGTTCCTGTTCCAGAAGCGGTTCCTTTGACTTTGACAACGGCGCCGGGAATTGGCTGTCCGTCACCGCTTCCTGTTACCTTTCCGGTAACCTGCCTTTGCTGTGCGACCGCACCGGTCGTACAGACCAATAAAATCAACAGTGGCAGCAGCAGTAAATACAACTTGTCCGGAACCCGTCCATTTGTAAGGGTAAAATTTAAGTTCATATATGGTTTATTTAATTTGGTTTTTGGATAGTATTGCTTTTTTGCCGGTATATTTAAGCGTCTGAGCAGATTTATGGTCCTGCTGATCAGCAGCCACATTCATTCCTGGAGAAACGAAAACTACCTTAAATGTGCGGCTCTTCATCATGCCAGGGAATTCTCCTTTCCGGTCTGCAACCGTTAGTTTACCTGTAGATTCCTGGTAGCTGAAGTCGATTTGTGAGAAAGCTCCTTTTTCGTAGTTATAATTAGTACCCTCATCCTCATATAAAGAAAACACAGCATCTTTACCCGTGTATACCAGGATAGTGAGTGGATCTGCTTTTTTCTCGGCTGTATATTGCAGGTCCGGACCAGTTGGTAAAATAGATCCCTCTTTAATATACAATGGCATCCGTTCATAAGGTGCGTCTGCCTGAATATCCTGACCTCCTTTTAAAAATTGTCCAGTATAGAAATCATACCAACCCTGTCCTGAAGGTAGATATACCTTTCTTTTAGTGGCTTTATATTCCAGTACAGGACTCACCAGTACCGATGGACCAAACATAAATGCATCATTCAGGTTGGCCGCTTTCATATCATTTGGAAAATCCATCATCAGTCCACGCATTATGGTATAATCCTGATGGTAACTTTGCCCGGCAAGTGAATAGATATATGGCATTAACCTATACCGG
Organism: Pedobacter antarcticus; assembly: GCF_900112985.1. Lineage (GTDB taxonomy): Bacteria > Bacteroidota > Bacteroidia > Sphingobacteriales > Sphingobacteriaceae > Pedobacter > Pedobacter antarcticus. The sequence goes on along the minus strand of NZ_FONS01000007.1, from coordinate 104,489 downwards.
AGTTTATTGTAATACAACATACTCCGGTAAGCCGGATGACCTTCTGGTGCTATATTATAAATCTCACGAAATGGATATTGCCCATGCGAACGGAACAATGGAACAAATGCACCGAACTGGAACCAGCGGGTGTTCAATTCACGCCATTCCTCCTGATCTGCTGTATTCGGCTGTTCATAGCGTTTTTCAACAGAGAAACCACCAATATCCATTGTCCAGTAAGGCATTCCGGAAAGAGAGAAATTAACACCCGCGCTGATCTGGGCTTTCATATCCTCCCATCTGGAGGCGATATCACCACTCCAGGCGGCAGCAGCATAGCGCTGTAGACCAGCATAGGCAGATCGTGTCAGAATAAAAACCCTGTCATTAGGATTCACCGCTCTCTGCCCCTCATAAACACCTTTGGCATTCACTAAAGGAAATGCATTAAAATAAGTAGTTGAAGAGCCCGCATAAGTAGGGTTCATTAAATCCTTACGGATTTCCACTGGTAGATTAGAATGCATATCCGGTTCTGTCGCGTCCATCCACCAGGCATCAATACCCTTGCTGTACAGCCGTTTATTCATCAAATTCCAAAAGGCTGTCCTGGCTTCAGGATTAAATGCATCATAAAAAGTATTACCATATCCCTTGCCGATCCAGTCTTTTCTACCGTCAGCAATATTTCTGCGGTACAGGAAATTTTGTGAATCCATTTGCGCATAGGTATCATGGCCACTGTTAAATTTTGGCCATACAGAGATCATCAGATTTACATGTTGTGCATGCAGATCTTTAATCATTTGCTCTGGCGCTTTAAATCTGGCGGGATCAAATTCCTGGCTTCCCCATTCCGGTTCTTTCCAGTAGGACCAGTCAAGCACAATATTATCCAGCGGAATTTTCCGGTCTCTAAATTCCTTAACTGTCTGTTGTATATCCTGTTGTGTTTTATAGCGTTCGCGGCTCTGCCAAAATCCCATTGCCCATTTCGGCATTAATACGGCCTTACCCGTAACCTGTCGATACCCGCTAATTACCTGGTCTGCATTATTCCCCTGAATAAAGTAATAATCAACTGCATTCCCTGATTCAGATTGCAGGCCAAAAGTATTCTTCAGATTTTCCGGAACAGGAGGCAAACAGGTTAGTCCCAGATAGGATTCACCACCGTCGGGTATCCACTCCATTTTAAACTTTACCTTTTTATTTTTCTCCAGAGGAAGATCGATAGTTGACGAACCTGAATTCCAGGCCTGGCGCCAATAATCTGCCACCAGCTTATCGTCAAACCACACTTTGATATACCCCGCATATTTTAGCTGAAGCTGATAAAGCCCTTCGAGATCACTTTCGAGTAAACCTTCATAGGTAACGACTGCGTCGGCCATAATGATTTCCTTTGGCCATTTATGCTGGTCTGTTAGCCAGTTCATAGATATTTCAGAGACTGGTTCAGTTAATAATACCTTTTCCGGGTTTTTACGCGAAGTATAGGTTGCAGTAATCCAGCCGTCTTGTTTACCCGAAAATAATCTCAATGCGCTAAGCGGTTCATAATCTCTTATATCTCCAGCACGGGTAATTGAATAATTGTCCCAAAGAAGGCCGTACCCTTTGTTACTAACGACAAACGGCACCGCGATATCTGTATTATACTGAATAAGGTCTACCCGACGGCCGCGGTAGTTCATCATACTTTGCTGATGCTGTCCTAAACCGTAATAGGCTTCCTGATCAGCAGCATTAAAAAGCTGGGTTATCTGATAAGAGGATTCACCGTTAAATACCTTAGGCACCATTGCCGCCCCCATCTGCTGGTTTTGTTCGAGTAACAATTTACCTGCATCGTCATGAAAAGAAATTAATCCATTCTCTAATGACACATTAACATTTACAGCTCCGGTAGCCAGGCGAACCTGACCGTTTTCCTCTTTCACGGTGAATTTTTGGCCGGTATTTTTTTTCCATACGGCCATCAGACTAGGCTTGGTGTTAAACACCGGCCCACTGATTTGGGTTACATGAATAATTTGATCATTGACAGGTTCAAGACGGATCTTTTTGATACCTGAATAAGAATTCCTGATGTCAATTTCTACACCGGTTCCAGTTCTTACGAAGTTTTTACTTTCTTGTCCGCTTACATGAGTATATAAGCATACAGCACAGATAAAGATTACGGAGTTTACCCTAATTTTACGCATAGCACATCTACAGTTTATATTTGGTTGTTTTGATGGCTAATGTATCAGTAAGAATATCCCGAAAGGGCATTCAAATGATAACAATTAGGTATTCAAATGTTAACAAAACCAACCTAATAGTAATGTAAAAGGCATTATTCGCTGTCCTGGCCTGCATATACCGAAGGAAGCGTACCGAATTCCTGTTTAAAATATTTACTAAATTGTTTAGGGTTACTAAAGCCGACAGCATAGGCAATTTCCGCAATTGTCAGCTGTGATTTACGCAACAGGGGCTTAGATTTGAGTAGTCTGTAAAAACGAATATATTCCAGTGGAGAACGGCCTGTAAGCGGCAGAATTTTTTTGTATAAACCTACCCTGCTCATATTCATATCTGCACTCAACTGATCTACAGTATAATTTGAGTCCTGCAGATTTTTCTCCAGATGCATTCCGATCTGACGAATGAATTTATCATCTACAGACTCAATCTCCGCATCGGCGGGTTTCAATTCCACCTGTTTGAGATAAGTTTTCCGGGAGATCTCCTGCTGACTCAACAAGTTTTTTATTTTAGACAGTAGGATTTCGAAATTAAACGGCTTGGTCATATAATCATTTGCACCCGTATCCAAGCCTGTTAACTGCTGGTCTTCTGTACTCAACGCAGTTAAAAGGATTACAGGCAAATGTGTTGTCCGTTTGTCTGCACGGATTTTACGGCAAAGATCAATGCCGTTCATTTCTGGCATACTTACGTCACTAACCACCAAATCAGGATGAATTGAAATAATCTTCTGCCAGCCTTCCAGCCCATTTCCCGCCTCTGCGATCTGAAAATACTCCTGTAAATTATCTTTCAGGTAAAACCGGAAATCTTCATTATCCTCAATAAGTATCACAACCGGTTTTTTATTCTTCCTGTTAATGTCGGCGATAATGACGGGTGTCTCCCGCGAGATTTCGATACGTTCAGATGCAGAAGAGAAGCGTTGTGTTATTGGACTGCCATCAAGTTCCTGTGTAAATTTGAATATGACTGTGAATATACTTCCCTGATCAATCGTGCTCTCTACCTCAATTGTACCTCCATGCAGTCTAACAAATTCACGGGTAATCGCTAAACCAATACCGCTCCCCTGGTTAACCAAAGAATGAGGTACATCATCCTGAAAAAACCGTTCAAATATTCTGTTTTGTTTTTCAGCGGAAATACCAATGCCTGTGTCGGTTATTTTCAAAACTACCGTAAACTCATTCCCCTGTAATGGCTTCACCTCCAGATCAACCTGAACCACCCCATCTTGTGGTGTAAACTTAAAAGCATTAGATAGGAGGTTGAAGACAATTCTCTCCATTTTATCCTGGTCAAAAGAAGTTATCAGTTCATTGCCGTTTGTCTGAAAACTGAGCGAGATATGCTTACCTTCTGCCACATCGCTAAAGGAATAAACCAGTTCTCTGATAAACCCAATTAAATCTGCCTTTCGGGTTTGTAGTTTGAGCTCACTTACCTCCATCTTTCTGAAATCCAGTAACTGATTGACTAAATTCAGCAAACGTTTACCGTTGCGTAAAATCATTTGAAGCTGTGGTTTCTCTCGCTCATCTGCCTGCCGGATGAGCTTATCCATCGGTGTAATAATCAAGGAAAGAGGTGTTCTGAATTCATGACTGACATTGGTTAAAAATTTAATTTTAAGCAAGTCAAGATCGTGTATCCTTTTAGCCTGCTGTCTTTCCTGCTCCAGCAAATAGGCCCTCTTTATTTTTTGTATTCCCCGGTGACGGATAAACAGTAACGTCCCTGCAAATGCGCAGCAGTAAATAAAATAAGCGGCAGGTGTACGCCAGAAAGGCGGCAAAATCCGGACAGGTAGACGGATCTCATTTTTAACCCATTCCCCACCAGCATTTGTCGATCGTACTTTAAATACATATTCTCCAGGATCTATATTGGTATAAGTTGCTATTCTGCTACCTGCCTGCTGGTCCTGCCATAAATCATCAAAACCTTCCAGCATATACTGATACCGGATCTTGCTGGGACTAAAGTAATTTAATGCAGCAAAACTCAGGGCAAAGTTGTTCTGGTCATAATGTAGTTCGAGCTTTTGGATATTATTAATTGCAGATTTCAGGATGATATTTCCACCATCCGGTTCCCCGATTGCGATATCGCGATTGGCTAGCTGTAATCCGGTCAGTACAATCTGAGGCGTCGTCTGATCACTCAGAATTTGCTCGGGTTTGAACAAATTAAATCCATTTGCCCCGCCAAATAAGATTTCTCCGGCCCTGGTCTTAAATCCGGCATTAGCATTAAAAGCACTGCCCTGTAATCCATCATGCTCATCAAAACGGCGAAAAGAGTAATTAAAATCACCCTGCCCGTCGGGTTTAATCAATACATTAAATAAACCCTTCGCGGTACTAATCCATAAGTTTCCAGAATTGTCTTCTATAATCTTCAGCGTGGCCTGTTCGGTCAGGCCATTTTTAGAATCGAAATTACGAATATGCCCGTTTACAGGATTAATGCGGCTAATACCATCACGTGTGGCCACCCAGATAAAACCCCGGCTGTCCTCCATCAGGTCGTATACGATATTATTAATGAGCGCGTAGTTTTTTTTATCCTTACTGTCGTAGTGTCTGAAATTCCCACTTTTACTGCGCACATCAATCCCCTCAGAAGTACCGATCCAGAGATTTCCCTTTTTATCTTCCAGCAGACAGGAAATAAAATCAGAACGTATACTATTTTTCACTCCTGCTTTTAAATGACTGAACTTGTCGGTGCTGCGATCTAGTTTATCTAAACCGCCGCTTAACGTAGCAACCCATAAATTATCGTCTCCATCTTCTAATATATCCCAGACCCGGTCATCGGTGAGACTGCCGGGTACACCCTGCTGATGCTTATAATTTTTAAATTTCTTACCGTCAAAGCTGTCCAGCCCACCGAAATAAGTACCTATCCAAAGGACTTGCTGCCGATCTATGTATAAACTAACAATGATATCGTTACTCAGACTGTTAGCATTACCCGATTCGTGCTTATACCGTTTGAATTTCCCGGTTTTGCGATTGAAATTAAACAGCCCACCTCCATTGGTGCCAATCCAGAGATTGCCCGACTGATCTTCAGCAAATCTGTTTACATCTTCATAAGTAAGTCCGTCAGGAGCATCCTGGTGCCGGTAAAGTGGAAATTTTAGTATTTTTTCATGATAAAAACTGATCCCTTTTTTGAAAGTACCCAACCAGATAATACCCGTATCGTCGCGGTACATGCTCAATACACTGTTTTGTCCGATACTTTTAGGATCATTTTCTTTGTTGACCAGATAACGGATTTTAAAACTCTTCTGATCAATCAGGTTTATCCCACCATGATCAGTGGCAATCCAGATTAGGCCGTTATTGTCTTCCAGGATATGATTAATCAGATTGTTATTTAATCCTCCCGGCCCTTTATTAATAAATTTCTTTTCGCCGGTTTTGGTATTATAATACTGGATGCCATCCTGCTTATTCAGTGTATAAATCCACAGACCTCCTTTTTTATCTGCAAACATCCTGTAATCTTTGGAAAAACCAGTTAAAGGTTGTTTAAACTGCAGAATTTGTTCTACAACCTTACCTGTTCCAGGATCCAGCTTTTGTATCGTTTTATCTTCATGAATAGTCCAGACCCAACCGTTATCGTCATTAAAAAGGGCGACAACCGGCGTTTTTAAAAAACCAGCTCCAACCTTATTTTTCCCTTGCAGACTGAATACCTGCTTGGTAGCAGTGGTATATTTATAAAGACCTTCAACACCGGCATTGAACCAGAAATTACCTTTGGAATCTTTTACTGCATCAGATATATTGCTGACTGGAATTCCTATCCTTTTAAAAAACGGTTTGACATCCCTGCTAAATGTCTCAGTAACCGGGTCATAAATACTTGGCCCACCTCTGGTTTCCAGATAAAGCATGCCGAATGGCAATTCAAATATCCTGGTAATAAAATCGTCTGTTATAGATGTACTATCTCTTGGATCATGTTTGAACACCTTTACAGAATAACCGTCGAATCTGTTAAGTCCGGCCAGAGTTCCAAACCACATCCAACCTTTTTCATCTTTGAGAATTGCGTTAACCTGGTTATGTGAAAGACCTCTTGATATATCCAGCGTAGAAAATTGGATCTGCTCCTGCTGTGCCAAAACAGGAAAACAAGTCAATGATGCTAAAATTACAGATAATAAAAACCGGAGATACATTGTTCACAAGATAATAAATATTTCCATTCTCAAAATTTGACATGTTGTGTTTTCCAGGATTGTTATACCTTTACAGCTATCCCGTAAAAAGGACAGAAGTTCCGGGATAATCAGGAGCTTCTCAATTCAATATATATGGCAATCGTTAGCAGAAAAGAAGAAAAAATCAAGACCGTACTTGATGAGCTTCCAGAAAATTTCACAGATAAACAATTCGTAGAAACATTTATCAAACAATACTCAAGAGATTGGGGAAAGATTAAAGCGCAGTATTTAAAACAAGCACAGGATAAGGAAGAAGGCACAGTCATTACTATGCCTAAGCCAGATTTATATCTGTTAAGTCTGCTTAAAACTTATAAGGACCGTCAACAATCCTAATCTAATATGGGCTATAAAGTAGAGAAGTTTGAGATCATCGATGGTAAAAAGACTTTACCCGTAGCGATCCACACATTGACCGAAGATGACCAGACAAGCCATGCTGTCTCTATAGATGGATTTGAAAATTTTGAAATCAGTAAAAATCAGCAAGAAGAATGGATAGCTGAACCTGCTGGCATCATTAGTCAGGTATTATTTGATCAGATTATCCGTCTGTGGACAAAACAATAAGCCTGGCCCGTATTTATAATATCCTTGTAAAAAAAGAAAGCCTGAATTTATAAAATTCAGGCTTTCTTTTTTATGTCTATCCGCCTTTGATCCAGGCGACGATATCATTAATAAAAGTTTCTGAGACACTCGAAGGTGAATCGTACTGACGAAGGTCACCTTTCTCCACCTGAGAACTGAGCAAATGGTTCAGGTCAGGATACAATTTGAGCGTCGCATTTTTCTTTTTATCTAATGCGGCCTTCCAAATTTCATAATCCTTAACACCGACCTGAAAATCCTGTTCGCCTTGAATGACAAGAATGCGTTTGTTTAATTTCTGAGCTGCTTCAACCTGATTATATTGATTCAGATCTACCCAATAAGAAGCCGGCAGCCCAAGTATCACTGAATCTGCTTTAAGCTGACCGAGCTGGTTTATTCTCCCCTGTTCTAAAGCTTTAAGTGCAAAATCAAGCTGCGCTTTGGTCTGTGCGGTAGTGTCTTTCGAATGATCATACAAATACTGGTTTTGCTCTATAAGAATGTCAACCATCTTTCTTGCCGGCGCTGCTGCAAGAATAATCCCCTTGGTTTCAGGAACCAGGGCTGCGATCCTTGGCGCCAGCATTCCTCCAAGACTGTGCCCTAATATATAAACTTGTTTTTTATCTACACCTGGTGTCTGCAAGGCAATTTTCAGAGCTGCGGCTGCGTCATCTATAGTTTCTTCCTTCACCGTAAATACGCCAGAAAACTCTCCGGCATAAACCATAGTACGTTTTACATAACGGATGCTGGCAATTCCTTTGGCAGCTAGTCCGGCAGCAAGATCTTTAAAAGGTTTATTAGGCCCCATAGTTTCATCCATATCTGACGGCCCCGAACCATGTACAAGTACGACCATCGGAAAATTAGTTCCTTCTGCCGGCACTGTTAATACCGCTGCAAGTTCATGGCCCGGCGTATTAACACTAATGTTTTTCTCCGTGTATAATGCAGGATTAGCATAGGCAGGATTCAGATATACAGCAGCGTTTGATTTAGGCTGGAGAAAAAAGCCAACCATTTTTTCCTCTTTATTATAAGCGAGCAAAAAAGCCTGTGTGGCACGGGCAAACTTCGCCTCAACAGTAACCGTAAAGTACTCCCCTTCAGTCTTACTTTTCACCGGATCTGCAAGTTCAAACTCACCCAGATTAGTTCTAAGATCGGACCATAACTTTTGTAATTCTTCGATTTTCACTTTATCCTTCAGCGTCGGATCAAAATAGTTCTGAGCATCAGTAAACTTACCTTCCTCGAGTAGTTTAAAAAAATCCTCTGAACGGTTAAATAGTGCAAACATGCCCTGGGCGAACACACCTGTACCTGATAAAAGCATCAGCAGGAGCAACGTAATTTTTTTCATGAATTGGTTTAGGTTAAAATCAAAGCTAATAATTTCATCGAATAAAGTACAGCTTTTGCGTTTGGAAAAGGTTTAGTCCTGAGTTGAGAGGTTATTGAGACAGTATTGAAAGGGTGTTGAGTGGGTAATTTAGCCATTCAATACCCTTTCAACACCGACTCAACACCGACTCAACAGCATCTCAACTAAAACCGATATCCGATCAAACTTAGAAAACCGATTCACGGAATTTATTATCTTAGCTAATTAAGCAATTGAAACCTTTATAACTACATTTCACGTATGCGCCTTACCTTATTTTTGATCACGCTCCTTTGTACAATTAGTACGACCTTATTAGCCCAAACTATCAAACAGCATTCCGGCTGGCTGTTTCTAATGAATAACACCAAAATAAACGACAAATGGGGTGCCTATATGGATGTCCAGTTACGCTCAGCAGATCAATTCGACCGCGTTAGAAACCTGATGTTCCGCCCGGGTGTCACCTATGATATCAACAAAAAAAGTCAGCTTACTTTGGGTTACTTGCTGAACGAAACGTTTAACCCCTCTTCCTCTGGAATCGGAACTTTAACCGAACATAGAATTTGGGAACAATACATCTATAAGCATAAAGTCAGTACGGCAAACTTTAGCCATCGGTTCAGATTAGAACAACGTTTTATAGAACGCGCAAATAATGAAGATTTATTTGCACAGCGCTTCAGATATTTCTTCAGGATAATTTTACCACTTCAAAAAGACAAACAAAACTTTAATAAAGGACCTTTCGCTGCCATACAGAATGAAGTATTCTTAAACATTCAGCATAAAAATGAATTAAATGGATATGTATTCGACCAAAATAGAGCTTATCTGGCAGCTGGTTACAGATTCAGTCCAAAACTGGATATAGAATTAGGTTATATGAATCAGTCGTCCAAAGGTGCAAGTCGTAATACCATGAATAACATTGCTCAACTAGCAGTATACACACGCTTTTAAACCAGAAATATGAAGAGTGCCTGGTTAAGTTCCAAACATACGTTACTACTAATTCTGTTCACCTCTGCCCTGCTGAGCTCCACTTATTCTACAGGACAGACAAACAATAGGCCCGATCTTCAAAAATTCTACGATCAGTACCAGGTTGAGGGCTCTTTTATTTTGTACGATCAGAAAAACGATAAATACACCATATACAATGAAAGTCAGCGCAACACACCATTTACACCGGCATCGACATTTAAAATATGCAATTCATTAATCTCATTGGAAGAAGGTGTAATCGAAAATGAAAATGTTGTGCTTGAATGGGATAAAAAACCGAGACAAAATCGGGAATGGAATGCAGATACAGACATGAAAAATGCTTTCAAAAATTCTACTGTTTGGTTTTATCAGGAATTAGCTAAACGTGTCGGAGAAAAACGTATGCAATATTGGCTTCAGAAGGCTGCCTATGGTAACGCAGATATTTCAGGCGGAATAGATGGCTTTTGGCTATGGGGTGGATTACGTATTTCGCCTCTACAGCAAATTGGATTCTTAAAAAAACTAAATGACAATGATCTGCCTTTCTCCTCCCGCAGTATGGATATTGTGAAGCGTATAATGATCGTCCAGGAGCATTCAGGTTCCACAGTCAGATCAAAGACGGGTTCAGGTAAACAGAATGAGCAGTATGTTGGATGGTACGTTGGCTATATTACAACTGCAGACAATGTTTATTATTTTTCAAATTGCGTCCAGTCAAAAGACAAGGTTCCAAACTTCGGACCGGCTCGTACAGAGATAGCTTACAATATTTTAAATGAATTGGGAGTATTGAAAAAATAAAACATTAAAACTGATCAGACGGAGTAAACACAATCCCATTATTGCACTCAGCGCATAAGATCTTATAATCAATTAGAATAATTTCACCGTTTAGCTATCTTTGCTAAAAATAACATCTAAAAATAATGAGCGAAATTAAACAATACCCTGTTCTGAAACATATTGTAAACGTGATCAAAAATGCGATAGCGGATTCCAAAGTTGACGAGCAGTCAGAAAGTGTATCAATTATCAAAGACGGGAACGATTCAATTCATGTAAAGCAATTATTTGATGATACCGATAAAATCGCCTCCATTTTTATTACCGATAAAAAAGAAATCTTATATAGCGAGGATTTATTAGAGACACTGGAAGATATTGCCCAGACTGCTAAATCTGATGCTAACCTGAAGAAAGCTTTAGAAGCTACAAAAATCATTGTAAATGACCTGAGCCTTCAGACTGAATTTATCTTACAGGAAGTTAAAGCTGCATTTGATGAATTAAGCGACAGCTATGAATTCGGAAAAACAACAGAAAAAAATATCGAAGAGTTTTCTGCAAGCTACAAATTTGGTGATAACAAATTCGATATCACAGTTGTAAATAATGCAGATGCAATTAAGCTCGAAGCTAAGATTGACAGCGCAGTTAAACCTGCTGTCAAAAAAACAATTGAGGCTGATGTCGACAAAATTGGAAAAGCTTTAAATAACTCCTTTAAATAGGGAAATATGTGATCGCCTTAAGTCAAAAGGTGATCACATATTTAAAATCCTTACAAAGTGACTGATAATTATTTTGATTGGTTCAATTGTTTCAATTTATCTTCTATCATTTTTTTATGCTTATTCGCTTCTTCTTTCACAATTTTTTCAATTTCCAAATTGCTTAGCTGCTCTCCGTATTTTCTCACATAAACGATTTCACCGGAGCTATTTTTTACTGTAAATTCAAATAAGCCAAATTCAAAAGTGATTTTTGATTGATAGTCAAATTCACCATTCGGCATCTTAAATACCTTATAATCATAAGGAAACAGACGCTGAAAATCCTGGCTGTTCGCCCATTTCCGTCATCGAATGGATGAATTCTTATAAACTTATAATGAAATTCCGCTGCAAATAGTATTGGATTTATGTCACCAGAAATAGATTTTTCTTTATACCAATCCATTAAATCATTCATTAATGCTGCGGTTTCTTCCAGAGAGGTAAATCTAAATATCTCTCCCGTTTTTGTGAGTACATGATTTGGACTTGTTTTATATTTACCAACTTGAACAGCACGTTTTGTAGGCAAGCCACTGGGAGTAATTGCATCAACCACATATGATTCCTTCAACAATAAAACACGAAGTTCTCTGATAAAATTCTGATTCAGCGGAAATTCTCTATGAATTATATCTGAAATCCATTTTATAGCTTTCATTATGTCTTGTTATTTCGATATGATCTTGTAAAGGCTTGCCTTGAGCAGTAATTCCAAATAGCAATAAGGCCTTTGTCTCACCATAGGTAAGCATATTACCTTCTATTTTATTAGAGTGATAATTCCAATCTAATCGGAATTTTTCCATAATTCTAGCTTCCGTTTCAGGGGTTATGGGACATAATTCATCTAATTTTTTCTTAAGATCTAGAACGGATTCAATCAAAGTCATGCTACAAATTTCGCTGATAACCCAAAACTAACTTAAATGAAAGATTAACGCGATAGACGGAACTAAGGGTCTTTCTAAATATAATCCTTTAAAGGATATCTATCCATTGTTATTCGCTTCTGGTGATGCCGAGAATATTGGTGCACTACAGATAAGCCTGAAGGTGGAATGTGAAAAACATAAAGAAGATTCTAAAGTAGGTGTTGAATTGGTTCGCGGATCATATATGGCGTTAAAAGTGCTGGAAGATACACCCAAGCCATTCTAGTGACCTCCTCCAGCTTTACGGAAGATGCAAAGATATTTTTAAAACCAATAGAGTACGAGTTGTCTTTAAAAGATTTTAATGATGTTAAAGGTTGGTGTACTGTTACTTAAAGAACAATTCATTTAAATTTATGAAGAGTCTTGAAAGTACATGCAGATTCAAAAAACTGAACTGCTTATCGAGATGAATTTGGCTTGGATAACATTGACCAGCAGGCAAGGAATGTGCTCATGGATGTTGTTGCAGTATGGGTATGATGACATGAACAGAACTGATTCTTATAATGTTACCTGATCCTGATCAAAAAGCTCATAATCCATGATTAAGCTCTACTCTACAGTTATCCTATTTTGTAGCCTAAGTACATAACCAGTATCTTCAAAAAACTTTTCTATGCGCACCAAATGGCCTTGTTTTGATTTAGGATGTTCGCTATTGGCAGCATATGCTTTCTTATCCTTGAAGTCTTCGACTAGCTCCGTCGTCTCAAAGTGAGCAATTGTTGTTTTTAGTTGTTTTTCAGCATCCCTTATCCAATCTGTTCCAAATTGAGCTCGCTCTTTAAGTTCAACAAAAATTACGGTTTCATTATAGCTGAGCATACCGTCACATCGTTTCGATGGTCTACCGTTGTCTGGTCTTGGAGGTACTTGTATACAATGATCAATCGCGGTAAACAAAACATCATACTCATATTCATTTTGCACTACTACTATCCATTTAGCACCATTTTCTTCATCTAAATAGGCTCTGTTGGTCGCTGGCGCTGGGTCATCGCAAATACCAAAAAGCCTTTTCCTAGAACTGTCCTGACATTTAGCTACTGAAAAATCTATACTCATAAACCTTTCTGAATTTCTAATAAACGGGCGTAAAGTTCATTGCTTTCGCCTAATTCTTCATTCAATTTATTCTCATCAGAAGGAAGCCCCTTGTAAGTTTCCAACTTAGCTATCGAACCTTCAAGTTCATTCAATTCGTACACTATCAAATCATCAGCAAAAATTGTTGACCCTATAGGAACAATTTCATCAAGTCTGGAAATCGCATTGTCACTTAGATTATTCTTTATAATCCCAGCCTTTACTGCTAATGTTAAATAATTGATTAGATAAGGACTATGCGTAGTCATCACCAACTGGTTAGCTCTATTTAGATTATTAAAACCTAACAAACTATTTAATATGTGTTGTTGCGAAGATGGAAATAAATTCTGCTCCGGCTCTTCAACAATATTTATGAAACATGAATAACTAAATCTTGAAGAAAGATATTCTAAAGAAGCTTGTTTTACCTCATCAGACAGATTTTCATTCGAAAGTATCTGTTCTATCTCGCTCTTAATTCTGTTCTCTTCCTCTATACTTAATTCTCGAACCGCATGGCTGTTCCTGTTTTTTAGCGTTTCAGCCAGATATTTACTCACAATGTAAAGCGGTACAAAGGACTGAAAACCACTAGATGCAGTTGAGAGCCTTATTTTATAATCTTCTCCTACTATTGAAGATAATTCGTTTAGCTTTTGATATTCGAATTTGACATTATTTATCGGCAAATCCAGGGGTCCACGGAGTTCTTCAACGGCTTTAATGAATTCATCTGAGAAAGTATAAATAGTACTGGACAGACCTTTCAAATTCTTCACATTGCGTACCGCACTGATAAAATTCCTTTCAGCTGGAACATACATGATTTTCGGAAAAGAATAACCGTTTTTCTCATTTTTAAGAATAGTTACCTCCTCGTTTTTATAAGATAGATGAAATGCTCTACCCTTATATTCAATAACCGTATTTGGCTTGAAATAATCGCCAATGTTTTGGTAAGAGCAGTAAGTAATAAACTGTCCTTTTTTGAGAATGTCCTTCTCACGTATATCTCCCCTAACCAAGGCTTTTTCTATCCAGCTAATTGTTGAATATAGTTTAGCTACTGTACTTTTCCCAGAACCTTGATTACCAATAAAGACTGTTACCTTTTTTATATCGAACCATCCATCATCTTGCTGATAACCGTTTTTTATAGGGCCAAAATCACTGATCTTTAATTTGCTCATTGATAAATTAATTTTCAATTCAAATTTACGAAAAAATAAGCCGGTTTTTAGATTCAGGAAAATTGTTGCGTAGCATTTTGATGGCTACTCTACAATTAAAAACTATCAAATAAGGGCTTTGAAAATATCTTACCCTCGACAAGAGCAATCACATTCTAGTACTTTTAGAAAATCAAACCACAGTTCAGTTCCTTTTCGAGGTTATATGACCGGATCATTCCCAGGGACAATCTTCTTCCGCTTGATCCTATTAGTTTTTAAAATAAAGAAACTAATCATTATAAACGAAAAAACCGCATCTAAATATATTTAGACGCGGTTTGTATGCTATATATGTGAAATTACGATTTGTTTCTAAAAAAAGAAAGGGGTGTTCCATCCAGACACATCCCTATTCTAACCAAATATAAACCTGTATGAACGGGTTTTCCTTTATAGCTTTTGCGTCGGTGAACGACTTGCAGAAAGCTTATTATTTCTTGTTTTGTAATACAAATATACAACCCATTTCAATAGTGTACAAATTACACTATGATTTTTTTAACAAAAAACATTTCTATGACTTTTCTTAGTTAAGAAGCCGCTCTTCATTTCCCTTTAAATCATTGTTTTAGCCTATATCAAAGGCCTTTTCGATTCTTTCTGCAGTTTGGATAAAATTTAGCACTTCTTGCTCGGAACCGGTAAAAGATCCGACAGATTCCATTTTTAAGCTTGCCATTGCTGCTCCGAATTCTGCAGCGAACTTTGGAGAAGCGCCTTTTTCCCGCTGAAAAAGATACCCTGCGATGTACGTGTCTCCACAACCGGTAGCATCTACTTCCTGTGCCGGTTTGAAAGCACAGATCTCGTCAATCCGGTTATCACAATAAACTACCGATCCAAGACTGGCACTGGTAATTACAATTTCCTTTACACCAAGTTCTGCTAATTGCGCTATTCCTTCACGAACCGTCGTACAACCGGTCAGAACTTTTAATTCAGATTCATCGGCTTTTAAAGTATGGACCAGGCTTAAGGCTTCTCTGCTTCCCTCCCATTCTGCAGGACAAACTTGCTGGTTCTCCACCTTTCTGAGGTATCCTTGAACATCTATGGAAACTTTGCTTTTTGCGGCCAGAACCTTTAAGAGTTCCAGGGGGATATCGTTGGCCAGCAATGGTCCAAGGTGAAAGATCCCGGCATTGATGTCCGAAAGCTGCTCTGCACGGAACGGATCGGCCTGAGCCAATACCCGCTGGCTTCTATCATCAGGATGACCTGCGTAAATATTTTCGAAATATAAAGTCTGTTTACTTGGAAACACATGCACCTGAATACCCAGCCCACGAAGCTCATTTACATAAGACATCTCAGATTCCGCTACAGAGGTCACAAGACCATAATTCAACTGGAAACCAGAAAGCGCATGAGAAAAATAATAAGAAGTTCCGCCAGCCATATACTGATCAGAAACCGGACTGATAATGTGATCCTGAGTAAGATGCCCTACACAGCAGATTTGATAAGAAACCGGGGTCATAAAAATAATTTTGAACGGTAAATATAAACAATCGGATTTTAGCACTCTCTCAACGCGTTAATTTAGCCTTGACGGAAAAGCTCGAAACTATACTGCGCACTGCTCCAGAATTCATCCAGTGCAGTTATCCTTGGCTTAAAAAAAGATATTAAAGCCGGCCAGTCTGCTTTATTTAATACGCTAACACCGGTTAGAGTCTGACTAATGAGGCTTACTGTTTTCCCATACTCGTCTGTATGGTGGAGTTGCCATTCCCAAACATCACCTGTGCTGGCAGCAAGTAATTTTGAGAAAGTGCGGAACTGCTCCATCATCAGTTCCTGAATACCGGGATCGGGATGCGCCATTTCTATAGCGATCACCGCCTCGCGCTGATCTGCCTGCATCCTGAAATGCAGATGTTTAAATCCGGTTTTATAATTAACCCAATTAATTTTCAACCCATCAGCAGAGAGCTGAGGTGCGATATACTGACCAAAAATAGTCCAGAATTCTTGTTTCAACTGGGCGGTCTGAGCTTTCGAATACATATATACTATATTTTTATAATGCCACCGGCATGTATCATTTTTAACATTTTAATCATTCGTATTTAATTTATCGGTTTTTTTGTCGTATTATTTTAAACAAAAAGGTAATTTCGGCCCTTCAATCATTGTTTTTGAAAAATTGCGGTTACACCGCAGCAGGTTACAACACACAAAAAATGAAAAACACAACGAACCGAAAACAGGATGCCCTGGATTATCATTCACAGGGACGGCCAGGTAAAATAGAAGTTATTCCTTCCAAACCCACGAATTCTCAGCGTGATTTAGCATTAGCTTATTCTCCTGGAGTAGCAGAGCCATGTATGGAAATCTACAGAACTCCGGAAGATGTTTACAAATATACAGCTAAAGGTAATCTGGTCGCAGTAATCAGTAACGGAACTGCAGTTTTAGGATTAGGCAATATCGGCCCGGCAGCGAGTAAACCAGTAATGGAAGGAAAAGGTCTGCTATTTAAGATCTTTGCAGATATTGATGTTTTCGATTTAGAGATCAATGCAACTACTGTTGATGAATTTGTGAACGTAGTTAAAGCACTCGAGCCCACTTTTGGTGGTGTGAATCTGGAAGATATTGGCGCTCCAATGTGTTTTGAGATTGAGCGCAGGCTTAAAGAAGAAATGAATATCCCTGTAATGCATGATGAT
Organism: Pedobacter antarcticus; assembly: GCF_900112985.1. Taxonomy (GTDB): domain Bacteria; phylum Bacteroidota; class Bacteroidia; order Sphingobacteriales; family Sphingobacteriaceae; genus Pedobacter; species Pedobacter antarcticus. The sequence goes on along the minus strand of NZ_FONS01000007.1, from coordinate 87,526 downwards.
CAGCATGGTACTGCAATTATTACCAGTGCCGCATTATTAAACGCTTGTCAGCTGCAGAACAAGAAATTAGAAAAAATCAAGTTAGTAGTAAGTGGCGCGGGCGCGGCTGCAGTTTCCTGTATCAAATTATACCTGAAATTAGGTGTGAAAAAGGAGAACATGCTTGTTTTCGATAAAGACGGTATTGTAAACAGCTCACGTACAGATCTTGATCCGATCCGTATGGAGTTTGCAACGCCAAGAACTGATGTAAATACGTTGGAAGAAGCGATGAAAGGTGCAGATGTATTCCTTGGGCTTTCCGCAGCAGACGTTCTTTCAGCCGACATGGTTAAGTCTATGGCTAAAAATCCGATCGTGTTTGCATTGGCAAATCCGAATCCTGAAATTAACTATGACCTGGCTGTTTCTGTCAGAAAAGATATTATCATGGCGACCGGAAGATCAGACTTCCCAAACCAGGTAAATAACGTTTTAGGCTTCCCTTATATCTTTAGAGGTGCTTTAGATGTACGTGCTACAACGATTAACGAAGAAATGAAAATCGCTGCTGTTAAAGCGATTGCAGATCTGACTAAATTACCTGTACCTGAAATTGTCAACCTGGCTTATAAAGCAAAGAATTTCAAATTCGGAAAAGATTATATCATTCCTAAGCCAATGGACTCCCGCTTAATGAGTGTTGTTTCTTCAGCAGTAGCTAAAGCAGCAATAGATTCCGGTGTGGCCAGAAAAGAAATCACTAACTGGGATGCTTATCATGAAGAACTGCAGGTGAGACTGGGTGCAGATGATAAACTCCTTAGAAATATAGCTTCAAAAGCTAAATCGGCACCGAAACGTGTGGTATTTGCAGAAGCAGATAATTACAAAATATTAAAAGCTGCCCAGATTGTAAAAGATGAAGGTATCGCTACTCCTATCCTTTTAGGAAACGTAAACCGTATCCAGCAGATTATTATAGACCATGAAATTGACCTGGATCAGGTTGAAATTATTGATCCTTGGCAGGGAACTGAAGATTCAGAACAATTTGCGAACCACCTGTACGAAAGACGTAAACGCAGAGGTGTTACTTTATATGAAGCACGCAAACTGGTCCGCGACAGAAATTATTATGGCGCAAGTATGGTAGAGTTTGGTAAAGCTGACGCTCTGATTTCGGGTTTAACAAAAAACTACAAATCAACTTTAAAGCCATCTTTACAAGTAATCGGTACAAAGCAAGGGGTTAAGAAAATTGCGGGCATGTACATGATGCTGACTAAAAAAGGTCCTGTATTTATGGGAGATACTACCGTTAACCCCGATCCTACCGCACAGGACCTGGTAGATATTACAGGCCTTATCCATGAAAGTATCAAAGGATTTAATATTATGCCACGCGTTGCGCTGCTTTCTTACTCTAACTTTGGTGGTAATTCCGGACCTGTTCCTGAGAAAATGAGAATTGCAACTGCTTTACTGAAAGAACAGTATCCTGATATGATCGTTGATGGTGAAATGCAAGGTAACTTTGCGATGAACTCAGAATTACTGAAGGATAACTATCCATTCTCGACGCTATGTGGAAGCCCGGCTAATACGCTGATTTTCCCTAATCTGGAGTCGGGTAACATTGCTTATAAATTATTACAGGAACTAGGTAATGTAGAAGCTGTCGGTCCTATTTTATTAGGATTGAACAAGCCAGTGCATGTTTTACAGATGGACAGTTCTGTAAGGGAAATTGTGAATATGGTTACTATTGCTGTTGTAGACGCACAATAGGCAAAATATATCAGTTAAAAGCGAAAGGCGGCCTGTTAAATTACAGGCCGCCTTTCGCTTTATATATTACGCAGCATTATTCTTTGCCGCCAAAAAGGTCACTGCTCAGGTAACGGTCACCGCGGTCACATGCAATGAACACAATAAGCCCCGATTCGAGTTCTTCGGCCAGCTCCAGCGCACAATGTAATGCCCCACCCGAACTCATTCCTGCAAATATACCCTCTTTACGCGCCATTTCACGTGCACGACGTGTCGCATTTTCCTCAGAAACGTCCATTACACGATCTACTCTGGAAGCATCATATATTTTAGGCAGATAGGCTTCCGGCCATCTTCTGATTCCCGGAATGGATGATTCGGGAGTCGGCTGACAGCCAACGATCTGAATAGCGGAATTCTGTTCTTTCAGGTACATTGAATTTCCCATAATACTCCCTGTGGTTCCCATAGAACTTACAAAATGGGTAATTTGATTTGCGGTATCGCGCCAGATCTCCGGTCCCGTGCTTTTATAATGCGCTAAATAATTGTCTGGATTTGCGAATTGGTTTAACAGGAAATACCCATCCTTAGTACCCTTTTCTTCAGCATAGTCCCGGCAGACTTCGATACTTTCAAGTAAAGTAACCTTCGCACCGAATGCCTCCATGGTTTGAGTACGTTCAGCAGTTGAATTTGAAGGCATTACCAATTCAATTTCCAGTCCGAAAATACCGGCTATCATAGCTAAAGCAATACCTGTATTTCCACTGGTTGCTTCGATAAGTTTAGTTTTTTGATCTACTTCTCCCCGGTCCATAGCACTCCGGATCATATTTAATGCTGCGCGGTCCTTTACACTGCCGCCAGGATTATTACCTTCCAGTTTCGCAAAGATCTGCACATTTGCATTTGGATTCATCTGCCGGATCTCCACCAAGGGCGTGTTCCCTATACAGTCAATTATACTTCCCATTCGTTCTGGTTTATTGTTTTGATATTACTTTCATTGCGGATTGATGATAAACCGTAGAGCCCGGCGGAATACTTTTTGTAAGCCACACATTTCCGCCTATGATACTTCTTTCTCCTATATGGGTATCACCACCTAGTATGGTTGCCCCGGAATAGATAATAACATGATCATCTATAGTCGGATGTCGTTTAGTGTTGGCCATATATTTCTCGACGCTGAGCGCGCCAAGGGTAACCCCCTGGTATAACTTAACATAGTTCCCAATAATTGTAGTCTCTCCTATCACAATACCTGTACCATGGTCTATAAAAAGGTATTCACCTATTTGCGCACCCGGATGAATGTCTATTCCAGTTTCCCCATGTGCAAATTCCGTTAGGATTCTGGGAACGAGCGGTATTCCGAGAGTCAACAGATAATGCGCAATCCTGTAAATTGCCGTGGCCAGAAAGCCTGGATAACTCCTGATGATCTCAAACTCACTTTTTGCGGCAGGATCACCATTTAAAGTTGCGGTGATATCTGTTCTCATTTTCCTGTAAAGTTCCGGAAGTTCCAGATAGAAGTTTTTACAGATATCCTCGTTGCTACAGTCTTCACAGGCTTTTGTGGCTTCCAGTAACCGCAGCAAATTCTTTTCAGAATCTGCAAAAAAGCGCCTGATCTCGTTGAGTGAATAGTCGGGCGAGCTTAATCTTTCCGGAAAAAGCACATTGAGTAAGCGGGTTGCCCAAGCCGAGATCTCGTTGTTTGCGGGAACAGGGTCTATAGCCTGCTGCCTGGAAAACAATGCTTTATAAAATTCTTCGTTCATTTTTATATTTTAGCAGGAGCGATCAGGAATTCGATGCCGGTTCATTGATCACATGGATCTCTGTTTTAGCACCCGCCATTTGAATTTCATTAACTTCCAGTGTCTCTTTGATTAATTGAAAATTGCTGTGATACGCAGCCCAGAACACATCATTTTTACTCCATGTCCGGATTAGCAGTACAATAGCATTATCTTCTAAAGAGGAAACTAGTACTGTGGGTGCAGGAGTTTTTAAAATACGGCTGTCCAGATCCAGAATATTCAGGACAATCTTTCTGACCGTATCAATATTTGTATTATAAGATAGTTTGACCTTATATTCGGCTTGCCTGATCTCGTTATCAGTAGTATTATTAATTACAGAATTTGCCAGAGGACCGTTCGGCGCATAGATAGTAGTTCCATTTCCGGCCTTTAAGGTCGTATAAAGGATATCAATTTTCATAACCAAACCAGAAACATTATTACTGGAAGTAATCTGGTGGCCAATCCGGAACGGCTTGAAGAGCAAAATCAAGACGCCGCCAGCAAAATTTGAAAGGCTTCCCTGCAAAGCCAATCCCACTGCCAGTCCCGCTGCGCCAAGCAATGCTACAAATGAACTGGTCTGAATACCAATCATGGAAGCACAAGAAATTACTAGCAGCACATAAAAAACGACCTTAATCATGCTAAGCAGAAATTCGCCTAGTGTGACGTCTACCCTGTTTTTATGAAAACGACTTTGAATGATAGTACCGAGCTTTTTGATTAACCATAAACCAACCAACAAGGTGACAATTGCCATAAAAAGGTCCGGGATCTTACTTATGGCGAGCTCCAGAAAATGACTGGTAACTAATTCTATCTTATTCATGATCTAAATATACATTTCTAATTATTTTTTTTCTAAAATTCCCAGGCACTATGATAGTTTTCATGCTTTTCCGCAAAACTGACAAGATCAGCATAAAATGAAGACCTGGCCAGCGTGGCACTATCACCAATCATGACCAATTTCATTTTTGCCCTGGTCATTGCAACATTCATTCTCCGGGTATCATTTAAAAACCCAATTACACCAGTTGAATTGCTTCTGCAAAGGCTGATATATACAAGATCCCTTTCCTGGCCCTGAAAACTATCTACTGTATTAACGGTAATATTTGAAGTGTATTTCTGCAGTTCCAAGCTGGATTGCACTTCTGCTTCCATCAGTCGTGCCTGTTCCTTATAGGGAGATATTACTCCGATAGAGGGGAAATTTTCGCTACATCCAAATTCTTCCAGGCGCAGCACCATCTCAGTTAAAAGCCTAATCAGGAAAGCAGCCTCCTCCGGATTTACGATACTACTGCCTTCACTTTTCTCTTCAAATCCACACCCGGCCGTATCTATAAACTGAAAAGGTTTTTCCTCCGGCATAATCAATCGCTTAGCGACACTCTCATGAGCTTTCAGCCTGTTTTGATAGAATGATAAAGAGGAATAGGCCATTATCTGTTCGTGCATCCGGTACTGAACTTCGAGCAGACTGACCGCTTCAGGATGAAGAGCGACGCATTTTTCCAATAACGTTTTACTCAAAGCAGAAGCAGTTCCACCCTGGGCCTTAATTGTTGGTGGAAGCTGACAATGATCTCCAGCCAAAATCAACTTCCCGGCTTTTAAAATCGGAATCCAGCAAGCTGGCTCCAGTGCCTGCCCCGCTTCATCGATCACTACAGTTTTATATCTGCGGTCGCGAACCATGTATTGCTGCGCACCCACCAGTGTTGCAGTAATCACCTGATTTTTGTCCAGCAGGTCATCAGCCATATATTGTTCAGTCTTTCCTACTTCTTTATTTATTTTGGCAGCCTCGTTAAACAAAGCTTTTCGTTGCTCTTGTTCTGCCCGGCCAAAGTTTCTTTTATACTTATGCGCCATTTTCTTATACTCCGCCGCCTGTTTACGGAGTTCTTTCATCAGCTTCATACTACTGTGCTGAGATAGCTGTCCATCCAGTGTTATAGTATTAAGCCTGGAACTGATCCTGGCCGGATTGCCTATTCTTAACACTTTAACACCTGCTGCATCGAGCTTTTCACTAAGTAGATCAACTGCTGTATTACTCGGAGCTACAACCAGAATCTGGCCCCCATCCTGCTTTAACAAAGCCTGAATAGCAGCCACCAAAGTCGTCGTTTTACCGGTGCCCGGAGGCCCATGAATGATCGATAATTGTGCAGCACCCAAAATTTTATTTACCGCTTCCTGTTGAGAAGCATTCAGCGCATCACTGTCAAAGGCATTACCACCATTATGAAATACAGGTTTTTGTTCACCTGTCAGCACCTGGATTAGTTTTGACTCACCGGCAATTGCTTCTTTGGACGCCTGTTTAAGCGCATCTTCCATAGCCTGATAACTATTCTGGTCAAAAAGCAGGTCTACGCCAAGCTTTCCGTCATTACACCAGTCAGGAAGTTCATCTGTACGCAGAGAGATTTTGATCATATTGCCACTTTGATGTGCTACAATACCTTCCAGACGATCTTCTTTGGGATTATGATTTGAAAATATAGCTACTGAACTACCAAAACGTAATTGGTGGCTAATATACTGATGTGTAGTCCGTTCCATTTCAATAGTCAGATAATCACCTCTGCCGGTTTCCGTTCCCCTAATTGCAACCGGATACCAGGTTAGCCCATTTTCTCTTCTTTCCGCTGCAGAGGCCGAAGCTGTAAGCTGCATATAAGCCCGCTGATCGGCTTCCTTCTCTATCTTTAATAAGGCTGTCAGTTGATTAAAATATTCCATTTGTGCAAAGATAGCTTTAAAAGAATTCCGGATTTAAGCAGTACCTCTTCAATTATCAGGATGACGTAAAAATCAAATACAATGAAATGCCGGATGGTCTAATTAGCCTATATTTCGGGCAGACACTGCCAACCATGAAAGTATACAAAGAAATTGTTGCACAAGCCAGGGAGCTGACATCTTCGGGCATCACAGAACAGGAAACCATATTATGGAAACTATTGTGCTACGCAGCAAAGATGCCATTGAGAAAAAACCAGGAAGAGCTGATCAGCCGGGCGGCACAGATTACACTTCAGGCGCCCGACACCTATTTTTCAGGCGGAATCCTCCCTTTTAATGTTTTTAAATGGGGCAGCGGATCCAAACTAATTCTGATTACACATGGATGGAGCTCTAAAGCAGCAGACTTCAGTTCTCTGATTACAGCTTTAATAGCAATTGAGAATGCGACTGTAGTCGCTTTCGATGCACCTGGAAACGGAAGTTCGCCTGGAGAGTTATCTAATTTAATCTTATATACTGAAGCACTGCAGGCAATTTACCGGGAATTTGGAAATCCGGATATCGTAATCGGGCATTCTTTAGGTGCAATGGCCAATATGATGTCACTTGAACAGGCAGATATTAAGCCGGAGTTACTGATCAGTATTGCACCGGTCATTAATCTTAAAGCTTTATTCAATAACATGATGGAGGCTGTCGATGTACCTGTTAAGATCAGGGAGAACTTTTTCGAAAGGTTTTTTGAAAGATTTAAAGTACCTGCCAATGCATATGATCTGACTAGTTATACTTTATCTGCCGCTTCAATAGACCATTGGATAGCGTATGATGACCAGGATGCGGTAGTGAATACCGACTTTTTAATTGAGTTCTTAAAACTTCATCCTGCGATAGAAACAACTCTTTATTCAGGCACCGGGCACGAAAAATTAATCCGCCGGGAAGAGCTCCTTCAAGAATTGATGCAGCGGATCCGGCGGATTGTATAAATATATTATGGGTTTCTCGGAACGCCTTTGTATGCGCCTGCGCTCACACTGTCGGTACCCCGGTCATTTCTGTACGAATGCGAGCTGTCTGCTTCACTAACTGGTAAAGTATCTGCATGAATTGAATCGGTATATGAGTCTGACATACCTGTACCAGTTGAATCTGCTAAAGAATCTGATTTCCCTCCGCCACATGCGGCTAGCAGGAATACACTGAAAGCAATACTCATGATTTTCAATAAATTTTTCATAGTTATCTGTTTATATTTAAAATATAAAGCAGGTACCAGGTACCCGCTTTAACCTGATTTATTCTATTTCTCTTGTTTGTTTGTGTAACAAGCTATATTTTGAATAGTTTTATTTTTTTTACAAATACATAACCTATCTAACCAGAACCAAATGAAAAATAAAGTGAAGTCGGCCGTAGTTTTTGCAGGAATTAATTTCTTCGGATTAATGGCTCTTGCACAGCAAAGCACCAAACCTCCCGCGCCTTATGGCGCTATACCTTCAGAAAGGCAACTAAAATGGCATGAAACCGAAATGTATTGCCTGATCCATTTCACACCCACCACGTTTCAGAATAAAGAATGGGGTTATGGAGACGCCGACCCTGCCATATTTAACCCTGCTCAGTTTGATGCCGGCCAGATCATAGCTGCCGCTGCCGCTGGTGGGTTTAAAGGTATTGTGATGGTTGCCAAGCACCACGATGGGTTTGCCCTCTGGCCAACTAAAACTGCAGCATACAATATCAGCGAAAGCCCATGGCGTTCAGGAAAAGGAGATATGGTACGTGAATTTCAGCAGGCAGCGCAAAAAAACAGCATGAAATTTGGTATTTATTGTTCTCCGTGGGACAGGAATAACCCCGCTTACGGCACCCCGGAATATATCACTATATACAGAGACCAGCTAAAAGAATTATATAGCAATTACGGCCCTTTATTTATGAGCTGGCATGATGGTGCCAATGGTGGGGACGGTTATTATGGCGGAAGAAAAGAAGTTAAAAAAGTAGATCAGTCTGTTTATTATGACTGGATGAATACCTGGGCTATTACCAGGAAGCTTCAGCCCGGGGCAAGTATATTCAGCGATATAGGTCCGGATGTCCGTTGGGTAGGTAATGAAAAAGGAATGGCTCCGGAGACAGCCTGGTCAACAATAGATCTTAAGGGTAAAGATGGAAAAACTCCTATGCCGGGGTATATGGACGATGAGAATTTGGGCAGCGGAACCCGCAACGGAAAGCAATGGTTACCATTTGAAGGGGACGTTCCTTTAAGACCGGGCTGGTTCTATCATCCTGAGCAGGACGGACAGGTTAAAACTGTTGCGCAACTCTTTGAAATTTACTGCAGCTCTGTAGGCCGGGGTGGCTCACTGGATCTTGGCCTTTCACCAAACACAGATGGTCTGCTGCACGCAAACGATGTGGCGGCACTCAAAGATTTCGGAGCCTACCTAAAACAAGTTTTCGCTGAGAACGTAGCAAAAAATGCAAAAATAACGGCTTCTAACGTACGAGGTAAACAAAAGGCATTTGACACTCAGAATTTGCAGGACAATGACCGCTATAGTTACTGGGCAACCGATGACCAGGTACACCAAGCGAGTTTGGTCTTGAATCTTCCAGCTGAAAAACCTATTAATCTGGTTCAGATCAGGGAAAATATTAAACTTGGCCAGCGCGTAGACAGCATAAAATTAGAGAACTATATCGCCGGCGAATGGAAAACAATAGGAAAAGCCACGAGTATCGGTGCTAACCGCCTGATCAGACTACCGGAAACAATAACCGCTAAAAAACTTAGATTAACCATTTTCGCCCCCGTATCCCCTGCTTTGAGTGAGATCGGTTTATATCTTGCGCCAGAAATTAAAACAAAAGCTATCGCAAAGGTTATGTCAGCCTATGCCAAAAATGACTGGAAAATTATAAGCCCGGTATCATCAGATGATCTTAAAAAAGCAATTGATCAACTGGCCGAAACCAGCGCAGCAGTAACCGGTACCAATGAACTGATTTTAGATATGGGCTACCCGCATTTAATTTCAGCTTTCGGCTATTTACCAGCCCAGGATGAACAAACAGCAGGAAGAATAGAAAAATTTGAATACCTGTATAGTGAGGACGGAAAACAATGGACACCAGCAGCCTCAGGCGAGTTCTCTAATATCAAAGCCAACCCCATCCTTCAGCGTACAACCTTGAAAGCGCCGGTAACAGCCAGATTTGTTATGCTCAGGGCAATCGGGGTAACAGGTGGCGGACAAGGTTTCCGCCTGGCTGAGATTGAGGTATTCCAGTAAGATCCAAATTTAGCGGCGTACAGCAGGAATTGACATCCAGATGGTCTATTCCTGCTCTACACCGCTTATCTTAGCTCTTCAAATGATGGAACAACTTAAGTCAAAAATATATAAAAATGAATTCACTGCATCCTTTCCGGGAGATCACAGTGGAAACGTAATGCCAAGGCAGACTCCTGGAATGTTGTACAGTGATACAACTCCTACACCGGTATCTGCTCCGGTTCTGCTGGCCTGGTCCGAAGAGCTTGCCACAGAACTGAATATCGCAGCACCTGATGAAACCGATATACTTATTGTGTCTGGAAATCAGCTAAACCCGTCAATGGTTCCTTATGCCGCCTGCTATGCTGGGCATCAGTTCGGAAACTGGGCAGGACAACTCGGCGATGGCAGGGCAATTACATTGGGAGAATGGGAAAAACCTGATGGAGAAAGTATAGAACTGCAACTTAAAGGCGCCGGCCCGACACCTTACTCCAGAAGAGGTGACGGAAGAGCTGTTTTAAGGTCCTCAGTGAGAGAATACCTGATGAGTGAGGCTATGTATCATCTGGGTGTTCCTACAACCCGTGCCCTTTCCCTCGTCCGTACTGGCGACCAGGTCATGCGGGATCTTTTTTATGATGGGCACCCTGCACCAGAGCCCGGTGCTATTGTACTCCGCGCAGCACCTTCCTTTCTACGTTTCGGTAATTTTGAATTGCTGGCTGCCAGACAGGACAAAGAACTTCTGCAGCAGTTAACCGATTGGACAATAAGCCGCTACTACCCGCATCTGCAGGGAACAAGAGAAGAAAAAATATTAAACCTGTTTTCAGAAATCCTGGAAAGAACAGCGACAATGATCGTAGAATGGCTGAGAGTCGGTTTTGTACACGGTGTGATGAATACAGATAACATGTCAATCCTTGGTCTTACTATAGATTTCGGCCCTTTTTCATTTCTCGACGATTTCGATCCCGACTTCACCCCTAATACAACTGACCTTCCTGGCAGAAGGTATGCATTTGGTGCACAGCATACAATCGGATACTGGAACCTGGGCTGTCTTGCGGCTGCATTCTCTCCCCTTCTGGAATCTACAGACGAACTGTCAGCAAGGCTGGAAAAATATAAAGATATCTACCTGGATAAGTATTATGCCATGATGGCTGGTAAGTTAGGTTTTGATCAGCTGAAGCCGGGCGACCAGCAACTGATCGATCAGCTGGAACAGTTACTGGGGCAGATCAAACCGGATATGACCATATTTTATACTTTATTGGAGAAACTACCGGCAGCATTACAGGATCCAGATGCTCTTGTGGAATATCTTAGCCCCTCTCTCTATGATCTCATTGCCCCCGAAACCAGCAAAGCATTCTGGCTCATCATTAAACGTTATCAGGAAAGACTGCAGCTGAATTCCATTTCTGATGAGCAGCGGATCCAGCAAATGGAAGCGGTGAATCCAAAGTTTATCTTGAGAAACTATCTGTTATACGAGGCTATTGCAGATCTGGAAAAAGGAAACAACGAAAAGTTCAGCAGGCTTCAGCAAGCTATAAAGAAACCGTACCAGGATCTTTTCCCGGAGCTGAATATACGCAGACCTGTATGGGCAGCTACACAACCAGGCAGTTCGACATTATCCTGCAGTTCCTGAGAAACCTAGATCCCGCAGGTAAAATGAAAGAGCGCCTGCGATTCTTATTTTATAATTTAAAAAATATTTTGTGTTTATATAACCAATAACATAGTGCCCATTCTGCCAGCAAGGCAGACAATGCAGAAACCAGCGTTGTTATTTTAATTGACAGACCAGTGAGTGAATGGATCATAGAGCCTGTAAAAATGGCTATGGTTCCATTTACCCATTGCAGACCAACTGTTTCGAAAAAAATATAAATGAATATCGCGTTCATTCCGATGACCGTGCAGATCCAGGCATACTTCATTTGTTTCTTGACATCTACCAGCCAATAAGTTACAGCCAGCATGATCAGAACCCAGCCGCCTGATGCAAGAACAAAAGAACTAGTGCTTATTCTTTTAATGATCGGCGTAATATCCAGCAGATCAAGGCTAAATCCAACAATAAGTGCAATACAGCCTGTAAACATCAAAGTCCGGATCTTGTACAGACTCGGATGATCGGAAACTAAAAGTTTGCCCGCAAGTACCCCCCAGATGGTATGCGCAGCGGTCGGGATAATATTAATGGCAACCCAGCCATCTGTATTAATCTTACCCATTAAAATCATATCCAGCCAGGCACCGAAATTATGGTTTTCTAGAAAGGGATGGTCAAAACCTGGCACCTGTACGTAACGGTATAATACTTCGGTTAACAGTAACAACCCCAAAGAAAATAAAATCTGGAATTTGTAGGATTGGTTAATCACAAGATAAGCCAGTATACTGGTAAAAGCCAGCTGAGTTAAAACGTTCCAGAGTTCCCAAACTGGTTTCCCGGCGTAAACACAGTGCAAACCAACCCCAAATAGAAATAGTTTGAAACTCCTTAACAAAACATGTTTAAAGTTCATTTTCCAGGTAACTCCCTTTTTAAGTTTACTGCTATAAGAGATGTACATAGCAGCTCCGGCAATAAACATAAACGAGGGCTGTACTAAATCCCAGAAATGCAAACCATGCCAGGGATGATGGAAAAACTGTTCCACGATAAGTGCAAATGGCTGCACAAGATTAAGTTTTTCAAAGGCCACAAATACTAAACAGCTCTCAGCACAAAGCAGGATCATAATTAGTCCACGCATTACATCAAGGGATATAACTCTCCCGGCCGGCATCTGATTTTCTGTAATTTTCATAAGTTTCCTTAAAAATTAACAAGCTTTTTATTCACATCTCAATAAAAACCCAGGCTGCCCGCTACCGAGCGCTACCTGGCACCTAGTGTAACAGACCAGTCGTAATACTCAAATCGTGGTTGTTAGACAGGATAATATTGTAACTACCAATATTAATAATTTAATTTGGATAAACAGGTGTATTCTGCCTTTGCGCAGGGCAAACACAAATAGCGATGTTTAAAAGAAAATTGCAGGTTAAAATGGAGAAAATACTTGATTGAGATCAGCCTCTTATTTATGAAAATTTAATTCGTTATTAGCTCATTTTGAGCTTTTTCTGAATATCAGTCACGTAACCTTTGAACTTTTTATCTGTATCGATCAGATCTTCTACCGTCTGACAAGCATAAATCACTGTCGAGTGGTCTCTTCCACCATAAAAAGCACCGATGCTTTTTAGCGAAGATTTCGTCATGCTTTTCGAAAGATACATAGAGATCTGTCTCGCCTGTACGATTTCACGTTTACGAGTAGCAGATTTAACCATCTCCACCGGAACTTCAAAATATTCACAAACCAGTTTCTGGATATAATCCATAGAAATCTCTTTATTGGTATTTTTGATGAAATTTTTCAGCATTGACTTCGCCAGTGCCAGATCAATATCTTTTTTATTTAATGTAGACTGTGCAAGCAGTGAAACCATTGCCCCTTCCAGCTCTCTTACATTATTGTCAATGTTATGTGCGACATATTCTACAACCTCAGTAGGCAGCTCTATTCCGTCTGCATACATTTTTTTACGCAGGATAGCTACTCTTGTTTCCAGATCAGGAATTTGAAGATCTGCTGATAAACCCCACTTAAATCTACTCAATAACCGTTCTTCAAGACCAGAAAGATCTTTGGGAGCTTTATCTGAAGTAATAATAATTTGTTTACCACTCTGGTGCAGGTGGTTGAAAATATGGAAGAAAATATCCTGTGTTTTTTCTTTACCTGCGAAATTATGTACATCATCCATGATGATAACGTCCATCGCCTGATAAAAATTAACAAAGTCGTTAATCGTATTATTCTTTAATGATTCTACAAACTGCTGACAGAACTTCTCGCAGGATACATAAATCACGAGTTTATCTGGTAGGGTCCTTCTTATTTCATTACCAATCGCCTGGACAAGGTGAGTTTTACCTAAACCTACAGCGCCGTAAATCATTAGTGGATTAAATGAGGTTGCTCCCGGTTTTGCCGCTACAGCGAATCCTGCCGAACGTGCCAGCCGATTACAGTCACCTTCAACATATCCTTCAAAAGTATAATTTGAATTCAACTGAGGGTCGACATTCAGTTTTTTAAGTCCTGGAATAATAAACGGATTTTTAATGTCTTTATTAATAGATACCGGGACAGGCATAGATTGCATTTTAGAAGCTCCCCCATTACCATTAGAAGGCATGCTTGTTGTATAAGGAGATCCCGTATTTGAAGATTTATCGACAACTATATTATATTCCAGACGACCTTCTTCACCAAGCTGCTGTTTAACTGTCTTACGAAGCAGTCCAACATAATGCTCTTCAAGCCATTCATAGAAAAATAAACTCGGCACCTGTACGGTTAATACACTGCCTTCCAGTTTCATTGCGGTAATAGGTTCGAACCAAGTTTTAAAACTTTGGGCCGGAATATTATCCTTTATAATCTGGAGACAGTTATTCCATACTTCAGTACAAGTTTTATGCATAGTTCAAATAAATTTGTTTGTCGGGTCTTAAAAAAACGGACGTACGGTGCGTCGTTTAGGGATGCGAAGATCACAAAAAATACCAACAAAAAAACATAAAAACTGAGCTATTTTGTAAGTCGTTAACAGGCAAACAAATACAGTATAGAAATTCGAGGTTTTTGTGGATAAGTTATCAACATTGAAAAATAGCTGTGAATAACTCCGAATTTTGAAGACTCCATTCATACTGGCATTCTATTAAAAATCGTGCCTGTTTTAATAAGTTTTCACCGTTTTAAAAATAGGTAATTTAACACACCTGACCAAATGTCATTCTTTTTAACTTCAAATAAGACGAGTAAATTACTGATTTTTAGTTGTATATAATTAATAAATACATTGGATGAATTCAAATCTCATTATCATTGGGAATTATCTGGCTAAATATATGCTCCAGGGAGCACTACATATCTCGATCTTAAAATTTCAAAAACCAGATTTATTACATCTGGTACATGTTTTAAACAAAATTCACAATCAGGTTTATTAAAACGTATAATTAATGAAATACAACGTTTAAAAATGTTGCATTTGCGCTTCATAGCCCAGGTTCAGCACGTGTCTTGCAGACAAGCCGAAAACAAGGTCTTTTATTGATTTTTATTAAAACATTTCATTCCGGTTCCGGTTAATAGGAACACATACCAACAACAAATTGAATATGGAAAATAAACAGCAGATTATAAGCGACCTTCAAGGTCTGATAGCAATTTTAAACGATGGTAAAGAAGGTTACCAATCCGCGAGCGAAGCCACCGACAAAATTGAATTACAAGGTGTATTTCTCAAATATGCTGCGCAGCGTGCCGCCTATGCAGAGCAATTAAAAACCCATATCCTTACACATGGAGGAGAATCTGAAAATGAAAGCGGAGGTATCCTTGGTGCCCTGCACAGAACATGGATAGACATTAAGCAGGCACTAAGCAGTAAAGAAGATACAGCGATCCTTGAGGCCGTGGTTACCGGAGAGAAAGCGGCACTGGAGAAATATGATGATGTAATTAAAGACCGTCAGGATCATGTCGACCATTTGCCTTTACTTCAGGAACAACGTACCGGCATTCTGGATGCACTTAAAGAGATAGAGACGTTACTCATCCAGCGCAATGCTTAAACGAGCACAAAACAGCTTATTCAAACGGAAAATCAATAAACAAGAAAAGCCTGTAAATTCATTACAGGCTTTTCTTGTTATTTTATCTGGTTGGATTAAGAAACCAGTCCAGGAATCTCTACTACTTCATTTACATCTTTGTCGTAATCTATACCGGCAACATCGAATCCGAATAACTTCAGGAAGTCTTTTTTATAACCTGCAAGGTCACCTAACTCAGGAAGAGTTTCGGTGGTAGCTTCTATCCAAAGCGCCGAAACCTGGTCCTGAATATCCTGACGCATTTCCAGATCGTCTATACGAATCCTTCCTTTATCATCTACGGCAACATCTGATCCGGTAAACAGTCTTTGGCTGTATAAACGCTGTATCTGCTCAATACACCCTTCATGTACCCCTTCTGCTTTCATCACTTTATAGAGCAACGAAATATAAAGCGGAATTATAGGTATAGCTGAACTGGCCTGTGTAACCAGACCTTTATTTACGGACACATAGGCATTTCCACCAATCTCTTTCAACTGATCAGCGATTTTAAATGCAGTTGCTTCCAGATGATCTTTAGCACGGCCGATGGTTCCTTTACGGTAAACTGCTTCGGTTAAAGAGGGACCGATATAAGAGTAAGCAACCGTTGTTGCACCCGGAGCCAGTAAATCTGCTTCTTTAAGCGCATCAATCCAGAAAGCCCAGTCTTCTCCACCCATTACTGCAACTGTATTTTCTATCTCTTCTTCATTTGCAGGCTGAATAGAAATTTCAGAAACGATTCCAGTATGGAAGTCTACTGTTTTATTACTAAATACCTGACCAATTGGTTTCAATACAGAATTATGTACAACCCCTGTTTTAGGGTGAACTCTTTTTGGTGAAGCAAGACTGTAAATAATTAAGTCTATCTGACCAAGATCGGCTTTAATAAGGTCTATCGTTTGTTTTTTGATTTCATCAGAGAAGGCATCTCCATTAATACTTTTAGCGTATAAACCGGCTTCGTGGGCCTTTTTTTCAAATGCCGCAGTATTATACCAGCCTGGTGAAGCGGTTTTACCCGGAGCAGGTGGTTTTTCGAAATACACGCCAATTGTGGATGCCTCAGATCCAAAAGCACTTGTAATTCTGGAAGAAAGTCCAAAACCTGTAGATGCGCCGATTACAAGTACCCTTTTCGGGCCGGCGATATCTCCTTTTGATTTAACGTAATTGATTTGATTGACAACGTTTTGTTCGCATCCTTCAGGATGCGCAGTCAGGCAGATAAATCCACGTATTCTTGGTGCAATAATCATAAATCTTGTTTTAAAGAGGTCTAAAATAGGTATTCTTTTTTTATTTCGTCTGTTTTGGAATTTCTTTCAGCACATTCTGCAGGTAAGACCAGAATTTCTGTACAGAAGAAATCTGTACTCTTTCATCCGGTGAATGTGCACCGCGAATGGTCGGACCAAAAGAAATCATATCCATTTCCGGAAAATGACCACCGAGGATACCGCATTCCAAACCTGCATGACAAGCCTCAACTTTAGGCGCTTTACCAAAATTCTGCTCATACAAATTAGTCATTAATCTAAGAATATCGGAATCAGCATCTGGCTTCCAACCGGGATAATCCCCAGATTGACTAACCACTGCACCAATACTTTCAAATGCCGCCCTGACAGCTGCCGATACATCATCTTTAGTACTCTCCACACTACTTCTCTGCAGTGATTTCGTGATAAATTCGCCGTCCTTCAGAATTACCCTGGCCAGATTACTGGATGCTTCTACTAAACCATCAATATCTGGGCTCATTCTAAAAACACCATTCGGAACCGCGTAGAGTGCATTTAAAATCTGATTGGTATCCCTAAGGCTGAAAACCTGTTCCGGAGATATAGTTTGGCTGGCAACAATCTGCAAAGATGTTTCGATTGCCTGATATTCTGTTTTTAATTTCAGCGCGTAAGCTTCAATAAAATCAAGTGCCTGTGCTAATGAAGATGCCGGCAAAATAAAGGTACCTGATGCTTCTCTGGGAATCGCGTTCCTCAGACTTCCGCCATCCAATACTGACAACTGCAAAGGAAATTGTAGAGATACCGCTTTAATGAGACGGGTAATCAATTTGTTCGCATTGGCCCGTCCTTTATGGATATCCATACCGGAGTGCCCGCCGGTCAGACCGGAAATTTTAACTTCAAGGGCTATGTATCCTGCTGGAGAAACCTCCGTCTGAAGGGTTAGAATTGTGTTGGTATCAATGCCACCCGCACATCCGATAGTCAGTTCATCATCTTCTTCTGTATCGAGATTTAACAGGATTTTGCCTGTAAAATTAACCGGATCCAGATGCTTTGCACCGGTCATTCCGGTCTCTTCGTCTATAGTGAACATGGCTTCCAGGGCAGGGTGAGCAATATCTTTCGCTGCAAGCAGTCCCATTATTGCAGCCACGCCAATACCATTATCGGCACCCAGTGTGGTCCCTTCTGCTTTTACCCAGTCACCATCAACATACATCTTTATTCCGTCATGCTCAAAGTCAAAGACAGTATCGCTGTTCTTTTGATGGACCATGTCCAGATGAGACTGCAAAATAACCGTCTTTCTATCTTGCATACCCGGAGTTGCAGGTTTAAGAATTATAACGTTTCCAGTTTTA
This sequence comes from Pedobacter antarcticus, assembly GCF_900112985.1. Taxonomy (GTDB): domain Bacteria; phylum Bacteroidota; class Bacteroidia; order Sphingobacteriales; family Sphingobacteriaceae; genus Pedobacter; species Pedobacter antarcticus. The sequence goes on along the minus strand of NZ_FONS01000007.1, from coordinate 69,538 downwards.
TCTGTTCTGGTGTCCAGTCCTAATGATCGACCAAATTCCTGCATAAAAGCAATGACACGCTCCTCTTTTTTTGAAGCTCTGGGCACTGCGTTTAGCGCAGTGAAATGCTGCCAGATCTCCTGGGGCTCTAAATTTTTCAATTCCATAATCAGTTCGGATGGGAATCCCTGAGACAGGGTTTAATGTAAAATAATTTAAAAAGAAATGGCAAAACTAAGGATTATCAACCTATATCTTAGCAACTGTTTTACCCAAATACCAGAACAGATAACTAAAAAAGGGGGCTGCAATCACATCTGCGGTATAATGGATATGCTGCACCAGCAACAGAATACCGAGTACCAGAGCTGCCGTAAAAACAATATACTTTTCCCTTTTTCCTTCCAGGCAAAGACCGATAAGTACTATGGTGGCAGTATGCCCCGAGAAAAATAAATCTTTGGTAATCAAGTTATCACCATAAAATATAACAGAAAATGGATCACTCAGATGAATTAACCCCACCGGCGGGTTGAGCGGTATCAGCGATATAGTAATCATCCTACCCAGACATAGAAAAATATATCCCCAGAGCGCAGTAATACACAACTTTGAGTTTTTCCTTATCCGCCAAATTAAATATCCGCTAACCGGATAAAGTATTAAAAAAATCAGTGGAGACACATCTATTGCAGGTATAGCACGCAGAACTGAATCATGTAAGATCAATCCGTTTCTGCCTTGTATAAATTGAAAAAAATCGTGTAAATAGAAAATAATGGCGGCCATGCAGAGCAAACCGGATACTAATTTCAAACGAAAAGCAGGAATGTCCCAGGCAAAGCGCCAGGCGGCTTGTTTAGATTGCATGTTATGTTGTGTGGTCAAAGATAATATTTGCTTAACATACAGTTTAAAATAGCCCATTAAAATGTGATTAAAAATGTCATTTTTATTGAAATTCAGTATATTGAGCACGATGAGACTAAAATTTATCGTTATTGCACCCCTGTTATTTCTGTTTATTCAATGCCAGCAGAAACCAGAAAATAAAGTAATCAGAGATACCAGCATTACACCTGTAAATGCGGTGACCAAACTTTATACAGACAGTCTGGATATGGAAAAATTTATCAGCAGCCAACAACTGGATGATAGCGCTGCAAACCGGATGCGAAACTTTTATAACAGCAGAAACTTCCAGTTCGCCTGGTTTTCCGAAAAAGGACTGGCCGAACAAACCAAAGTATTGTATGATCTGGATAAAAATTTTAGAAGTTCTAACGGCGATAGTAGTGTTACATTAAAAAACCTTCAGACCCGCATAGACCATCTGCTAACCATTGACACTGTAATCAAAAAGGCAGACACCAGTCTTACGCTACTGGAATTTAATCTGACCTCCCATTTCTTTAGCTTCATTACCGATGCCTATGCAGGCAAAGTAGATCCTGCAAAATTACAATGGTATATTCCGCGAAAAAAAATAGATGCGGTTGCAGTTCTGGATTCACTGGTTAAAAACAAAGGGAACGATACTAACGGAAATGCACCGTTAAACTCTTATTACGTGACTTTAAATAAAGAATTATCGCACTGGTCTGCCATTGCTAAAAAAGGTTCATGGCCGGATCTGGAATTCGCTGCTCTGCAAAAATTGAAACCAGGTGATTCTTCAGCAATAATAAGCACACTAAAAACCCGGCTTGCTGCTTTTGGGGCATTGGCTCCTACAGACTCCAGCGGCTTGTATACACTTGCGGTAGACACTGCATTACGTCTCGCACAACAGCAATTCGGGCAGCAGGTAACCGGCAAACTTACAGCCTCTCTGGTCAAATCACTTAACATACCGGTCAGAAAAAGAATCGAACAAATTCTAATTAACCTGGAAAGAATGCGCTGGGTGCCCGTTATGCCGGAAGGCAGGGTAATTCTGGTTAATATACCGGAATATAAACTGCACATATTTGAGGACCGCAAAGAAGTACTTAATATGGGCATTGTTGTAGGAAAAGAGGCGCACCAGACGGTTATTTTCAGCAATACACTTAAAAATATAGTATTCAGCCCATACTGGAACGTTCCACCGAGTATTGTTAAGGCCGAAATTCTTCCTGCCATCAATAGAAATAAAAATTACCTTGCCCAACATCAAATGGAAATATATGGTAAAAGCGGCGGTCTTCCACTTATCCGGCAGAAACCAGGCAGTACAAATTCTTTGGGCAGAGTAAAATTCCTTTTCCCTAATTCCTACAATATTTATCTTCACGATACACCTGCCAAGTCTCTTTTTACCGAACAGAAACGTGCCTTCAGTCATGGGTGTATTCGTTTATCACAGCCAAAAACACTCGCAGAATACCTTTTAGAAAACGACCCTTCCTGGACGAAAGAAAAAATCACAAAAGCGATGCAGCAATCTAAAGAAACCTGGGTTCAGGTGAAACAGCCCGTGCCTGTATTCATCACCTATTTCACTGCCTGGGTAGACAAAAATGGCCTGCTTAACTTCAGGGATGATGTATACGGTCATGACTCCAAAATGGCCGCTTTGTTGTTTCCACAAACACCGGCGGCGCAAAAGGCCGTAGGTGCTGATGATTCGAAAATAAACCAATAGAATAAATAATTTATGAAGTTCTCCGGATTAATTACATCGCTGTTATTGCTTACTACTGCAGCATCTGCACAGTCTACTTTCATAAGCCTTGAAACTTCCAAAGGCGATATCCTTGTTAAACTTTACGATAAGACTCCGCTGCATAGAGATAATATGGTCAGCGGAATTCGCAAAGGCTGGTGGAAGTCTGCATTATTTAACAGGGTGATTAAAGATTTTGTGAGTCAGGCAGGCGAATTGGACGATCCTATTCTGGAACGGGAAAAACAGCATCCTGATCAAAAGCCAGAAAGGTTAAAATCTGAGTTGTTTCCGGAACTATATCATTTTAAAGGGGCATTAGGTGCCGGACGAGATGATAACGCACAAAAGGCGTCTTTTTTAAACCAGATTTACCTGGTAACCGGCAAAAAACAAACAGACATACAGTTAGACGAAATAGAATCAAAAAAAGGTTTCAAATATACCCCTGAACAACGAGAAACCTATAAATCCAAAGGAGGAATCCCCCGTCTGGATGGAGATTATACCATTTTCGGAGAAATTGTAAAAGGAATGGAAGTAGCCGACGAGATAAATCAGGTTAAAACAGACAAACATGATCTCCCGGAGGTTCCGGTGGTCATTAATGCCAGGGTATTAACCGCTAAAGCGGCAGCTAAGCTTTTGAATTAAGTAAGGCGTCAAATTCAGCTCTCTCCTCAGTTTCCAGTTCAGTAATATTTTCCATAATCGTTCTGATTTTATTCTTTTGATTAGATTGTAAAAGAACGTCAACCAGTGATACAACTGTTTTCTTTTGATCCAGGCTTAGATTGCTGAACAATTTGGGCCTGGCTTCATACATTGCTTTCAGGGTATCATGCAATAACTTACGTTGTTTAGCACCGCTTGCTTTACCTTCCTGAGGTTTGATGACACCCTCGCTTTCATACCTGTCTATCAGTTTTCCAGAATTCTCCTTTAGAAAAATCTTTCTTTTAGCCACCAGGAGGTTATGTATTTCTTTACTAAGGTATCTGTATTCAGCAGAAGATTTAGATCTGTTATAAAGCTTAAACTGGGTCTCTACTTCCAGGTTGCTAAAATCAAAATCAGTGAAAAATTCGCTCTGAATATAGACACTGTGAAAATAATCGTCTGCTTTTTTATTCAATGAGGTATAATCTTTATAAAGCTCCTCCCCTTTTTCTGAAATATAATAAACTTTAGAAAGCTCCCTGTGCAAATTCTCTTTCCACTGAATAAATTTCACGCGGAACAATGTACGACTCTCATCGAAGGTGTAAATGATATCTTCGGCACGCTCGGCGACCTGATCTTCATAATCAAGTTTTTTACCGTTAATGCTGATGACAAATTTCTTTTTCTTGTTCAGTTCAAGAAACCAGCAAAATTCTGCCTTAAGAAAAGGAATGATTTCTTTTTCAAGGAGCGCCTCGCTTATCTTCAAATTGGTAAACCGAACTATAGTACCAGTCTGTGGGTGCAATGGAACTTCGACCGGGACAGCTTGATAATTATTAAGATTGGAACCATCAATACGGATTGTACCACTTTTAAGTTTATTAGCCAGCATGAAAGTAGTTTCCCATTCTGCCTGGCCCGCAAATTTAAAAAAGGTAAGACGCCCGACCCCATTTTTTCCGTGTAAAGCAGAACGATTTTTATGTATGGCAAGCTGGAGGGCTTTTTCAGATTCATAAAAATGATCAAATTTTGGCTTTAACTGTTTGAAATTAATACCATATCCATTGTCGGTAATGGAGAGCGAATCAATAAATCCAAGACTATTAGCTGAATAATCTATATTAATCTGGTTTGCCTTCGCATCAAAACCATTCCATATATATTCTGCAACCGCTTGTTTTTCATTGTAGTTCCTAAGCACCTTTTGGATGCCACCAGAAGTAATGTGGACGTTATTAGCCATAAATCAGATTCCCTATAAACGCCGAAATTAAAGAAATAATTAGATTACAGGCGGCCTACCCGAAGAAAACATAGCCTTTAGATAGTTTTAAAGCACATTTCAGTTCTCTCTAATAAACTGATTAACTGTACCGTACAAAAGTAAAAAGAACGGTTTTCAAGGATGAAAAATATTTTTTTACAACATAGAATAATAAAATGAATGCAGAAGCGTCTATATATCTGAGAGCGTTAATTTAGAAAGCGGGGATAGGTCGGAGACTTATCTCCGCTTTTATTTTTCACGAATTATGACTAAGATCATTTTTTACACCTATCAGATGGAATTATATTTGGACTGATAATTTATTCAGTAGCGGGTGGATGCCGGCACATAATAATAGGGTTAGACCAACAGGTTCTGCCCTTTTATTATGTGCCGGCTTTTTTTATTTGAAAATTGGTACATGATTTGTCCATGAAAACTTAACACGAAGTTATTAATGACATAACCCAATCTTTATGAAAGAAGAGGAGTGTGTTCCTCTAAGCCCGATAAAAATGATTAAGCAAATTTATGTTGTAGAAGACGACCAGGATATTAGACAGATTATTGAATTTATTCTGGAAGAAGAAGGTTATCAAGTCACACTCTTTCCAGACGTCACTTCTTTTCAGGCAGTCATGGCAGATGACAGACCTGATCTTTACCTGCTAGACGTAATGCTGCCGGATGGAAACGGACTTGAGTTATGTCGTGAAATCAGGACTAATCAGAAAATAAAAGATATTCCCATTATTGTAATGTCCGCACATGCAAGGCCCGAAAATATCTTCGGACAATGTAGTGCAAATGATTTCATAAGTAAACCGTTCGATCTGAATGAGATTCTATACAAGATTAAGAAACAGATTACGCTGCATTAATCTTCTTATGATCTTCAAGGAGTTCGCCGACAAGCTGGTCTATCTGGGCGAACGTCACATTGGGCATACAAATAATATGGCACCACCCATCTTCCATCGCCAGCTGCCATTTCAACCGCACACGCTCGCCTGGAGCCGGCATATTTACCGTTATTGAGTTAGGGTTTCTCCAGGCTTCAATACCATTCTCCCTGAGCTGCTCTTCCGCATAAGCTGCCACTTTAAGACTATGCAGGGCACGTGCACGAAAGCCATCCTCTCCCAGCTTTTTGAGCGTGTACCATAGGAACAAAGGACTGTGTCCGTTTCGGGAGCCGGTAATCGTCGTATCCATGCTACCTGTATATGAGACAGAACGGGCAATTCTATCCCTGTTATTTTTTTTCACTATGACTACACCGCAGGGAATTGGTGAACCAATGAACTTATGCCCGCTGATCGCAATGGAATCTGCCCCATCTGCAAAGTCAAAAGCCGGTCTTGGTTCAATGAAAGCACTGTAACTTCCCGATAACGCACCGTCAGCATGAATATAATAATGTTGAATCGCCAGATCCTGCAGTATGGCCTTAATCTTACGGACATCGTCTCTGGCTTCAGTCATTGTAGTGCCAATGTTCGCAAAAATGATAACAGGCATATGTCGGTTCATACGGATAGTATCCCGAAGATCTTCATAGTCTATCTCTCCGCTACGCTGTGTTCTGATAACAATATTCTGCATATTCAATAAGTGCAGGTTTTTCTGTACACTATAGTGCGTAGCCTGCGAAAAATAAACCATTCCTTTAGGATGAATTTCACGCGCCAGATACAAACCATATAAATTACCTTCCGATCCGCCGTTAGTCACATAGCCCCACCAATTATTTACGGGCGCACGAAAAAGTGCCGCGAAAAATTCCAGTACCTCAACCTCCAGTCCGCGCGTACCCACCTGATAGGTGGATTCTATAAAGGGGTCACCAAGGTTGTTTATCGGAAACTTCAGGAATTCAGCAAGTTCATCATAATTGAAATCTTTAGACACCGGATAGCCCAGCATTAGTTCTGCGTCTGCAGTTAATTTCTTTTTCAACTCAGCTAACTGAAGCATCTCAGCGTCCGGCAATTGACTCGTTCTCATAACAGGGTTAGTAAAAATATAATTCTGTAAATTAAGTCAATCACATTCAAAAAAACCACTATAAACATCATTTAAGAAAATATACATTATATTTACAGGATATACAGTAAATTTATACTGCTAAGGAATAGAAAATTAAAGAACACAGCAACAAATGACTACCCCAGCTATTTTTGACAAAACTGATCATCAGATTTTAAAGGAATTACAGACGGATGCCCGCCTGAATGCTAAACAAATAGCCGGCAGAATCGGTCTCAGCCTTACGCCAACCTATGAAAGACTTAAAAAGATTGAACAATCCGGAGTCGTTCTGCGTTATGTAGCCGTCCTGGACAGAGATAAAATAGGTAAAGACATTGTAGCATTGATACAGGTTTCACTCCGATTGCATTCTAAAGCGATGATTATAGATTTTGAGCAGGCCGTAGCAGCAATTCCTGAAGTCATGGAGTGTTTCCATGTCGCCGGCAATTTTGATTATTCATTGAAAGTTGTTGTTTCCGATATGAAATGTTACCAGGACTTTCTATCCAATAAGTTGGCTGCAATAGAGAATATTGCCCATGTGCAGAGTTCCTTTGTAATGAAGGAAATCAAATATCAGACAGCATACGACACTGACAATAAAGATTAACAAGGGATAATTCACCCGAAATTCTATCGCCATTTATACATTATACAGTATCGGTTAAGATAACCGATACTGTTTTATTTGTCTGTGTCGAAGAAAGATTATAGTGCGGTTAAAGAATACGGTCAGCGTATTAGGGCATTCAGAAAAGCAGCAGAGCTTTCCCAGAAAGAACTTGCTACGTTTACCGAAGTCCATCAGCCCTATATAGCCGCTATTGAGAACGGCGACCTTAATATCGGCATAAAGATCCAGGAAACTATAGGTCAGACTTTTGGCGTCAGGTATTATCAGCTTGCCGATCCGGAATTCCCCATCCCAGCCAGAGAAATATTAAGGGATAATATCAGAAAATACCTAATCAGCAAACAGATAGATCCGGCATGGCTTAATGAAGAAACGCCAAATCTCTCTCATTACGTCGACATGATATTAAATTCTGATTTCTTAGACAAACCCAGGACTGCAAAAGCGATCGCACAAGAAATTGCTGCCAGATACCGGGTTACTGCCAGTGCAGCAAGGGTAACAGATATTCTCAGTCGAAATCCGAGAAGACAGCTGGTACAAATTACTAAATCTAAAAATAGCCGCCTCAATATTTATCAGCGGTAAATTCATCTTAATCATTTCCAACGGTCTTTGCACCGACGGATATGCGCTTAGATACATGAATTAAACTATAATTTTCTTATCTTTCAATACTTTAAATTTAGGTATGAAAAGAATTATACTCGCACTAAGTATTCTTACTGTAATACTAGCCGGCTGCAAAAAACATGACAACCAGGGAGATGCTTCCTCCGGTGATGGCGTCATTGGCACCTGGCAGTCTGTAGCGGTACTCAACGATATTGGAAACGGTAAAACTCCTTGGAGAGATCTTCCAGCCAAAGACCGCACACTGATTTATCTTTATGCAAACGGAACCGCAAAGGGGCTGAATGATTATAAAAGTTACACGCTCGAGGATGAAGGACGCATAATCTTTACCAAGGCTGATAATTCGAAAATAAGTTTGATTTATACCCTGGCTAACAATAAAGAAATGATAATGACGCAGGGCGCATGTATCGAAGCCTGCCTCATCAGATATATTAAAGTCAAATAATCTAATCCGAACCTAATTTATGGCCAATTCAACACGCAGAAAATTCATTGGAACAGCAGCAGCAATGGCAGTTACAACTACTGTAGCTACAGCAATGCCTTTTTCATCATCAACTAATGTTATGGAACAACAGTATCCGGTAGTACATCATGTTTTCTTCTGGCTAAAAAACCCAGATTCTAAAGCTGACCGAGACCTGCTTGTAGCAGGCGTTAAAACACTATCTAAAATCGAGACAGTTAAAGGTCTCCACGTGGGCATAGTAGCCGACACAGAGAAAAGAGACGTTATTGACAGTAGCTGGGGCGTATCAGAACTACTTTTTTTCAACGACCTTGCGGGTCAGGCTGTCTATCAGACCCACCCTATCCATCTCGCCTTTATTGAAAAATACAGCCATTTATGGTCTAAAGTAATCGTTTATGACATCGCTCAAGCTTAGCGTTTAGCGCTGTCATAAACTTACCTACATATAACAGGCCCCCGTGCCTGTTTTTTTATGCGCAAACAATTTATGGAAACAGGAGGTTTTATACATCATAAGGAAAAGTCTACTATGAAAAAATTAGCCCCAATCTCCGGTCTCCTGTTTGCCTTAATATTCATTCAGGCATGTTCTTCGCCAGATAGTAACCAGAAAAAAATCACTGATACCGCCTGGACAACAACCTGCTACCAGGCTATAGATGGTCAGGATACCGCAACCCTGCAACTCAAAACATTCGAGAAAAAGGCAGAAGGTGATCTTCATTTTAAATACAAAGGGAAAGATGATCAGCACGGTACAATAGCTGGTAAATTCAGTGGCGACACCCTGCTGGTTAACTTCTATCTACGCAATGGTCAATCAAAAGAAACTTTTACTAATCCACTGGCCCTTTTAAAACAGGATAGCGTACTTAAGCTGGGAATAGGAGAAATGGAGACTATGATGGGCAGAACATATTTCCGCCCCGATGTACCCATTAATTACGACCGTGGCAGATTCATTTTTGAACCTGTTCCCTGTAAAACAGAATAGCGGCTGAACTAGCTGGATCTTTTACCCTCCATTAACCGCGAAACAGCTTCTGAAAAGGAACCCGCACGGACTACTTCACCTGAATTAATGAAGAAAATTTCATCTGCATTCTCAATCGTGTTGAGTCTGTGCGCAATAATAACCTGAGTTGTATCCTGAGCCAGATTATCCAGTATCTGTCCGAGTAACTGTTCGGTAATGGTATCAATATTTGCAGTCGCTTCGTCCAGGATTAATATTTTTGGTTTCCTTAATACTGCCCGCATGAAAGCAATAAGTTGCTTTTGCCCTATACTGAGACTGTCACCTGAGGACGTGACCGGTGTTTCCAACCCCTGGTCAAATGTAGTTAGCAAACCCTCCAATTTGGCTTTCTCCAAAACCACTTTAAATTGCTCATCAGTAAATCCCGCATACAGGTTATTATGGTAAAGCATATTTTCTTTAACTGTTCCTGAGAACAGAAAAGGATCCTGAAGGATATAGCCGATTTTCGCAGTGCGCTCTTCATCGGTATAAGTTCGGATATCTTTACCATCCAATAAGACTTCTCCTTCCAGAGGATCATATAATCTAGCCATCATTGCAGCAGTTGTAGTTTTACCTCCTCCTGTTGGCCCTACCAGTGCATAAGTTTTACCGGCTTCCAATGAAAAATTAATATGATGCAGGATCTCGTAACCTCCGGGATAGCCAAAATGTACATTCCTGAATTCCAGAACCGGGCTGTGGTCATCATTTTCGGCAGTCCCTGCAGATAAAGTAAGCAGATTGTTCTGTAAAGCGAGTATCTGAGTTATCCTTTCCCAGCCGGCCAGTGCCACCTGCAAACTGGTCCAAAGTGCGGCGAGCTGCCGTAAAGGGTTGTAAAAATTTGTGGCATAAGCCAGATAACTGACTAGCAAACCGACGGTAAAATTTCCCTGTATAATCAGATAGATACCAAATGCGAGCACAACCAACTGTGCAATCGATGAAAATAACCCGAATACGGGCATAAAGAGCATGTTTGCCATACCCGATCTGATTGCAGTGTTATAATTATCTGTATTTGCCTGTTCAAATTTTTCCCGGAAATAATCCCTGCGATTGAAAGCAATAATTACTTTAAAGTTATTAAGGCTCTCCTGAATTTCGCCACTCATCGCACCTGTACTTTCCAGATTTCGTTTATTCCGGTACTTTACCCAAGGCGAAATTACTTTAGTAAACACCAAAATAAATAAGGCTGGTACCAGTGTAGCCAACCCCAGTTCGGGGTGAATAACCAATAGAAAGATACCGGATCCGATCATCATTACAATCGTTCCAACAAACTGCATTAACGATTGAGAAAAAAACTGACTCAGTTTATCGGTATCATTATTTACTCTGGAGATCAGATCTCCGGCCTTATTTGCATTAAAAAAAGCCAGTGGCAGTTGTTGTATCTTACCAAAGATGGAGTTTCTCAGTTCGAAAATAATCCTTTGACCTACTCCTCCCATCAATTTGGTTTGGAAATAACTGGCAATGAAAGCAATCATGTATAAACCAAGCAGTATGCCTGCATAAAGCGGCACACCTTTAAAGTTCTTTTCCATGATGTAATGATCTATGGTATACCCGATCAGAAGCGGCCCGAGCAGATTGAGAAATGCGTTAATTAGTATGGCACATAAAGCGAGTAACAAAGTTTTCCGCTCCTGCTCGACTAATTTCAGTAAACCTTTTAATCCAGCCCAGGTAGATACTTTTTCCGCAGATCTATCTGCATTTTTAAGCTCATAGTTCATAATTGCTTGTGCTTTGCTGGGAGTTAAAAATCTGTACATATTCAGGACTGCTTTCCATTAATTCCTGATGTGTGCCTTTGGCAAGCACTTCACCTTGCATGAGCAGGATGAGTTGTGAATAATGCTGTACCGCAGCAATCTTCTGTGTAACTGAAATCGTGGTCATACCTGGATAGTTCCGGGAAATATTGGTTAGAATGCGCGCTTCGGTCTGTAAATCCACACGGGCAGTAAAATCGTCAAGTAATAAAATTTTAGGATCCAGAGCTAATGCCCGGGCAAGCATAATTCTTTGCTTCTGCCCTCCAGATAAACTTAAGCCTCTCTCGGAAACTTTAGTATCCAGTCCATTTGATAAACCACTTACAAATTCTCTCAGTTCGGCCGTGCGGATTGCCTTCTCTAAGGATTCATCGGTAACGGTATCACTGAAAGCAATGTTCTCCCTGATACTCAGGTTAAACAAGATACTGTCCTGAAATACAAATCCAATCTGTTTATAAAATGCTTCCGGCTGATAAGCAGAAATAGGCTGTTGATCATATAATACCTGTCCGCTTTCGGGAATAGTTAAGCCTGTCAGTAAGTACAACAACTGTGTTTTACCTGCCGCAGTAGGACCGATAATAGCCACACGCGCACCGGGTTCTACCTTAAAACTTATATCTTTCAAGGCATATTTCTGCCCAAAACGCAGACTGAGATCTTTTACTTCCACCGCACCTTCCAGCGCCTGGTTTACAACTCCGGTAGCAGCCGGATCTTTAGCTTCCAGTACTATCACTATCCGGTTATAGGATGCCGTGGCCTGTGCAATCACATTACTCATAAAACCTATAACCAATATTGGAAAGATCAAAAGAGCCAGATAGCTATTGAAAGCAGCAAACTCTCCGATACTCATACTCCCGCTGACCACAAAATGACCACCGAGTACCAATATGGATAGCCCTGCTATATTCGCTGTAAATACAATAATTGGAATAAGCCAGGCAAATAACCGGAGAATACTTAAGCCGATATCTCTCGATTCCTGACTAGCCTTAAAGAACTTTTCATATTCCAGGAATTGTGAATTGATCACCCGGATGAGTGCCGCTCCTAAAATACTTTCGTTAATAACTTTGTTAAGCCAGTCTATTACTTCACGACTCCTTTTAAACAAAACTTTAACCCTTCTCAGTACAAGGTAGAATGCTCCGCCTATAATAGGAATAATGGCAATAATCATTAAACCTAATTTCCAGTTTATGCTTAGCAGTAAAACGCTTGCCCCGATGATAATAAAAAGCGAGGAAACAATGGAAACAATTGCCTGCGAAACAAAGAGCTTAATAGAATCTACGTCGGAAGTGAGATTGGTAAGTAATTTGGCGGGGGTTGTATTTTCAATAAATGTAAAGTTCTGCACTGAAATCCGTTCAGCGATCCGTGTCCTTAGATCACGGGCTACTTTCTCAGACGCATAAGTCTGAACGACTCCCTGCAGTAAACTGAACACGAAAATTACAAATGCGACCGATACGAAACTGACGATCATATTCGGGAACGAAAAAGAATGATGTTCAAACGCATCTATGCCCTGTCCGATTAAACGCGGAAGCCAGAGGTTTAAACCATTACTAATCAAGGCAAATAGTATGAGTAAACCTATTAAGCCACTGTATGGCCTGAGCAGACTAAATATACCGGGTGTTTTTTGTGCTTGCTGCTGCGGTGTAGCTTTCATGAATATTTTAAATGTCTACCTGCAAGGAAATTGCGGATTTAAAGATAGAAATTAGAGTTAGAATACCAAATCATTTCTTTCCAAGAGAGACTGAAATCGCTTTTGCATATACAACCGATAGTACCCCAATGACCAGTTTGAGTCCCAAAATAACCAGAAGCTGTATTTCGCCATCTCTATTGGCCTGCCCGCCCTGTATCAACTGCAAATGCTGTCTGAATTTAAAAAGAAATTCGGGCAAGGCCTGGACAATGGTAATCAAACCGAGCAAAGTCAATGCGATCTCGTAAATTGTTTTTCGTTCCATTCCGGCACCTGTTTCCACTTCCATGTCTTCCTTGCGGCAAATCCGATTTGTGATGTCCTTCGCTTTGAAGATCAGTAAGGCTGCAAAAATAGACAGTAAGATAAAACTGGCGATAGTAATTATAAAAATTGGCCATTGATCTATTTCTCCAGGCTGTTCGCTATGGTTCGGGTTCTGTATAACAATACTGGCGAACATCAGTACATCCCGGAATTGCGTGATCAGTATTGTAATCAGGTATAAACCTAAAATTCTGATCGCTATTTCATATATGTCTGATTTCTTCATCCGATAGCTATCATTTATCGTCCCGATAAATTCCGGGCTTCCGGCAAAGTAGAGAATATATGTTGCATAAAAAAACAGGCCTTAAGCCTGTTTTTTTATGCAACATATATTCTCCAGATTAAACTGCCTCTCTGAACATCAGTGCAGCTACGGTAAGGTTAGTTCTGCTATCAATCAAAATGGCTGCGCCATTGGCTGGATTTTCATCATACCAGTCAAATGCCAATTCGTCTGCCGTTTTAAGTTCGACCCTCCCGATATCATTCAGATGAAAAGTATCGGCTCCTTCTTTTTTCATGGTGTTGATATCAACTTTATACTGGATATCGGCAATCTTGCATTTCGTGATTTTGCTGTTATGCTGCAGCAGGTAAGTTAAAGAGTGATCGAGCTGTTTCTGATCCATCCAGCATAAATCTGCAGCAATATTTTTGGTCTGCTGAGTAAGTCTGGCAGAACTGACCAAAACATCTCCCCTGCTGATGTCTACCTGATCTTTAAGATGAAGTGTAACAGACATGCCAGTCAATGCTTGCTCTGGCTCCTTATCAAACACTTCTATCCGGTCGATTACAGATTGTTGGCCTGAAGGCATAACGGTCACCGCATCGCCTTTTTTAAAGGTTCCGCTTAGGATTCGACCGGCATACCCTCTATAATCATGCAGATCTTCAGTCTGCGGACGGATTACCCATTGAACGGGCATTCGTGCATATACTGAAGGCAAATGACCAGTTACTTCGACGTTTTCCAAAAAATAGAGTAGACTGGAACCATCATACCATGGCATATGGTCGGAGCGATGGACAATATTATCTCCTTTTAAAGCGCTTACCGGAATAAAGTTTACTTTATTAAGGTTTAGTTTGGCAGCCAGGGCTTCATAGGCTTGCGTGATTTCCCGGAATACAGTTTCACTATAATCAACCATATCCATCTTATTAATACAAACGGCAAGCTCGGACACGCCTAGCAGAGATACCAGATAAGAGTGTCTTATAGTCTGTTCGACAACACCTTTTCGGGCATCTATCAAAATAATCGCTAGTTTGGCAGTAGAGGCTCCGGTAACCATATTTCTGGTATACTGGATGTGCCCCGGTGTATCAGCAATTATAAACTTACGCTTTTCGGTCTGGAAATACTTATAAGCCACGTCTATCGTAATACCCTGCTCCCGTTCGGCACGAAGTCCATCGGTAAGAATCGCAAGGTCGATAGTACCGTCGTCATTTTTCCTGTTCGAAGCCTGCAATGCTTCCAATTGATCTGCAAGAATCGAATTGGTGTCGTATAATAACCGCCCGATTAATGTGCTTTTGCCATCGTCAACGCTTCCGGCTGTAAAAAACTTTAATATATCCATTAAAAATACCCTCCTTTCTTGCGGTCTTCCATCGCTGCTTCTGATACTTTATCGTCCAGTCTGGCCCCTCTTTCACTAATTTTTGATGCACTTATCTCTGCAATAATGTCATCAATCTGGTCTGCTTCTGATGCTACTGCTGCTGTACAGCTCATATCTCCCACTGTCCTGAAACGAACCTTGCGGCTCACGATCAAATCTTCCTCATCCATATTTAAATAAGGTGAGGCAGCCATTAACTGGCCATTTCTGGTGATACAATCCCGCTGATGTGCGAAATAGATACTCGGAAGATCCATTTTTTCACGCCGGATATAATTCCACACATCCAACTCTGTCCAGTTGCTGATAGGAAAAACCCTTACATTTTCACCTTTCTGAATCCTACCGTTATAAATATTCCACAGTTCAGGACGCTGTCTTTTTGGATCCCATTGTCCGAATTCATCACGCACGGAAAATATTCTTTCCTTGGCTCTGGCTTTCTCTTCGTCCCTTCTGGCACCACCTATACAGGCATCAAAACCATGTTCTGCAATGGTATCCAATAGGGTAACCGTCTGTAATGCGTTCCTGCTGGCATTTTTCCCTTTTTGCTCCAAAACTTTTCCCTGATCTATAGCATCCTGCACGTACCCGACTATGAGTTTTTCGCCCAGACGTTCGACCATTTGATCACGGTAAATAATAGTTTCTTCAAAATTGTGTCCGGTATCAATATGTACCAGCGGGAACGGAAACTTACCTGGACGGAAAGCTTTTTCAGCCAGCCTTACCAGTGTTATAGAATCTTTTCCACCTGAAAACAAGAGTGCAGGTTTTTCAAACTGCCCGGCAACTTCCCGCAGAATATGAATCGCTTCTGCCTCCAGTTCATCTAAATAATCTAATTTTTGTGCTTGCATGTTCTTTTTACAAATTATTTTGTGGCGTGCAAACCACATTCTTTCTTCGACTGATCTTCCCACCACCATCTCCCTGCACGGAAATCTTCTCCTTCCTGTACAGCCCTGGTACAGGGTGCACAGCCGATACTCGGAAATCCTTTATCATGGAGCGGATTATAGATAATATTATTTTCACGGATATAAGCTTTCAAATCTTCCAGTGTCCAATTAAAAACCGGATGAAACTTAATCAGCTGATTCTGTTCGTCCCATTCCAGGTTACTCATATCCGTCCGGTTAACTGACTGCTCTGCCCGAATACCCGTAATCCAGCATTGCTGCCCTGCAAGCGCCCGTTTCAAGGGACCCATTTTACGGATCGCACAACATTCCTTCCGGTTTTCTACCGAAGTATAAAAACTCGAAGGCCCTTTGGTGCTTACCATTTTTTCCAGTTCCGCTGCATCCGGATAATAAGCATGGATCGGCTGATTATATCTCTCCAGCGTTCTGTTCCATACATAATAGGTTTCCGGAAATAAGCGGCCGGTTTCCAGTGAAAACACGCTTACGGGCAATTGATTCTTGAAAATAAAATCGGTAATTACCTGGTCTTCCCAGCCGAAACTGGTAGAAAAAGTAATCTTTCCCGGAAATCTGTCTGCCAGCAAACTGATAGCCGATACCGGATCTTTGCCTTCCAGTTCCGCAGCAATTTCTTCCAGTAGTGCTTTCATATTATAATACTTTTAAAATAAACATAATTACGCTTCTTAAGCTCACAAGGATCACTATGATACCTACTGCCACCATAATACTCTTTACCGAGATCCGGTTGGAAACTTTAGCAGCAATAGGCGCTGCCAGTGCACTCCCGATAATTAATCCTCCGACCGCTTCCCAATGAACATATTTTAACATGGTGATAAAAGTCAGTGAGCTCATCAATGCGATAAAAAAACGGGTGATCTTCACTGTTCCCAGAGAAAACCTGGCATTTCTACCACCTGCTATTAGACTGGATAACACTATAGAGCCCCATCCACCACCACCAACAGCATCAATAAAACCACCGAAGAACCCTAATGGAACAATCTGTTTTATCTTTCCATTCTTGCGCTTACCAGGTTTCTTGAATGCTTTTGACAAGATCACTCCACCCAGAATTAATGTATACACCGAGACCAACGGTTTGGTATAGGCACTGTAATGTTCCAGGGAAGAGAGTAGAAATGCGCCACCAACAGCTCCGATTACACCGGGGATAATTAACAGGCGAAATAATTTCCAGTTAATATTCCCCATTCTGTAATGCATCCAACCAGCGATTCCATTGCTTAGCACTTCTGATAAATGAACGGCCATACTCGCCGAAGCTGGTGGTAGCCCCATAGAAAGTGAAAATGCAGTTGAGGTTACTCCATAAGACATACCAATAGCACCATCAACCATGGCAAAGATGAATCCGCCGAGTAAAAACCAGTAAAATATAGGATCTATATTGATCAGATACTCCTGAAACTCCGGTTCCCGGTGCCAAAAGATTGCCAACAGGATCGCCAGTGATAACATAATGGTTAACCATACCAGCCATTTAAAAAATGGAAAAGACGGCGACTTAGCCGCGGGTCTCACTAAAACGGCACTCACTTCGTTTAACTTTTGTACTTTGTCCTGAAAATCTCCATCCAGGGTTTGACGAAATTTACTCATTTGCTGCAGTGTTATATCTAATCCGTCAGGTAGATGTTCTTGAAATAATTCTTTTAATCTTTTCGCTATGGTCGGAGACTTTCCATTGGTAGAGATCGCAATTTTTAAATCGCCTTTTTTCACTATCGAACCCAGGTAAAAATCACAGAGTTCTGGTTTGTCTGCAATATTTACCAAAAGACGCGCATGATGCCCATCTTCAACTATTCTTAAATTGAGTGCCGGGTTATTCGTCGCTGCAATAACCAGGTCTGCTCCTGCCAGGTCTGCAGCTTCATAATTTTTATGTTCCAGAATAATCTGTGGATATTCTTTTGCAAAAGCATACACTTCGTCAGAAATCTCGGCTGCAACTACCTTAATTCGCGCCTGTTCACTCTGCCTGACCACGGCCTGGAGTTTCTCCAGACCTACAGGGCCGGCCCCTATGACCAGCGTCTGCATTTGGTTTAATTTCAGAAATACAGGAAATAATTGGTTACCCAGCGGCATATTTTAATTGATTTCTGTTTGAATGGTTTCGAAGAAATCTCTGATTGGCTGAAAATCCGGATGCAGAGACACAACTTCGCCCAATACAATAATCGCAGGAGCCGCAATGCGTTTTTCTTCCGCTACTTCCAGGATTGTATCTACAATACCTACAGCACATTTCTCCAAATCGGTGCTTCCATTCTGAATTATAGCTACGGGCAGTCTGCTTTTGCCTTCCTGTTGGTATAACCTGACAATTTCTTTCAGTTTATTCATTCCCATAAGCACTACAACCGTTGCTTTAGTCCTGACAGCTTCATATAAATCGTTAGACATCGCTCCTGACGCTGTTGTGCCTGTTACTACCCAAAAGCTTTCACTTAAACCACGGTGTGTAACAGGAATCTGCTGTAATCCAGGAACTGCAATGGAGCTGGATAAGCCAGGTACTATTTTAACAGGTATATTATAACCTGCAGCGAAATTCATTTCCTCATATCCACGGCCGAAAACAAAGGGATCTCCACCTTTCAGCCTAACCACATGCCCGTAGTTTAAAGCATAATCTACCATCAGCTGATTAATTTCCTGCTGCGTACTGGAATGTTGCCCAGATCTTTTTCCTACGAATACCTTAACTGCACCTGGTTTTGCATAATCGAGCAGATCTTCATTGACGAGTGCATCGTAAAGAATTACATCTGCATCTCCCAGTGCTTTTGCACCTTTCATGGTAATCAGATCCGGATCTCCGGGACCTGCACCCACCAGGGTAATCCTGGGTTCCGGAATTTGTCTTTGACTGTCTAATTTCATGCTTTAACCTGCGCCTCCCTTTTCGCTCTTAATTCCTGATAAAATTCACCTGCTCCTTTTAAGTAGGCTGCCGCAAATTCTACACCTGGCTCATTTTTATTTATCTGCAGTACCAGATCTGAGAAAGTGCCTTCCAGCTTCACTTCTCCGGTAATGACAAAATTTGTATCAAATTCGCGAATGACACCGATTTGTGTACTCGCACTGATTCCTTTATCGAGTAATAACGCCTTGGCTGTGTTCACATAAACACTATAGGCATGATAAATTGCATCTGACCAAGCTCCAGCTTCAAATGCTTCTCTAGCCCAAAGTAGTTTTTCTTCTCCTTCAAATAATAGTGTCGCAACCAGATCAACAATTACTCCCGCACATTCTCCAACTCCAATGGCAGTTTGAAAGGTTTCTTCATGTCCCCAGTCTACATATTCTTCTGGAGTAAGTGTCGTTAGATCTGCAAGTGGTTTTAACAACTGATAGAAATAATCTTTGCCACTGAAGTCATAATATTCATGGAAACTTTTACCGGCAGCGTGTAGCTGGTAGTCTTCCAGAATAGTTCTTAAAACGTATTGAGCACGCTTGGTAGGCACTTTAATGACACGTTCTGCCACACGCCCTTCTCCATCTCCAACTGTTCCGCCACCAAGCATGACCTGAACTGCTGGTACGACCTGGCCGTTTGCTTTTACTGAGCTTCCATGAAAGCCGATATGTGCAAGTCCATGCTGTCCGCAGGAGTTCATACAACCACTTATTTTTATTTTAATGTCTTTATCATAAATCAAATCTGGAAATTCATCCTGTATCACTGTTTCCAGTACGACTGCCAATGACATGCTATTGGCTATGCCCAGGTTGCAAGTGTCTGTTCCGGGGCAGGTAGTTACATCGGCAAGGCTATCAAAACCACTAACAGCAAAACCTAATTCCAGCAGATTATTGTACAGTGGCAGCAAACCATTTGCTCTTACGAATTTGAGCAGCAATCCCTGATTTTGCGTGATCCTGATTTCATCTGCCACATAAGGCCTGATTGCTTCTACCAGTAATCTGGCACGGTCGGTTTTAATATCCCCTACTGGTATTTTTAAATAAACTCCGTAAAAACCAGCTTGCTTCTGCTGGAAAACATTCGTATCCAGCCATTGCTGATAATGAACCGGATCTGCAGGTTTCAATTCTGCATCCAGCGCAATTTCAGGCGGGGCTTCTGGTAAGGGTACTAAATCACGATTAATCGGATATGTTCTGGATTTATTAGCAATTACTTCTTCTTCGATCAGTCTGGTTACTTCTTCCAGGCCTAACTTCTGAACCAGATATTTCATTCTTGCTTTATTCCTGTTACTGCGCTCTCCATAACGGTCAAAAACGCGTAGTACAGATTCTGTATAGGGAATGAGCTGGTCTTCCGGTAAAAATGTCTTTACCACACTTGCCAGAAATGGCTGTGCACCTAAACCTCCGGCAAACATAACTTTAAAGCCCCTGTTTCCCTGATCATCCAGTTTAGGTATAAAACCCAGATCATGAATATAGCTAAAGGCGGTATCTTTAGCGTTGGCTGAAAAAGAAATTTTAATCTTTCTACCCATCTCCTGACAAACCGGATTACGCAAGAAATACGCAAACGTAGCCTGCGCATAGGGAGACACGTCGAACAGCTCATCAGGATTGATTCCTGCGTCTGGGGAAGAAGTCACATTTCTGACCGTATTCCCACAGGCTTCCCTTAAAGTAATATCGTCACGTTCCAGCTCTGCCCATAATTGCGGAGTCCTGTCTAAACTGACATAATGAATCTGAATATCCTGGCGTGTCGTGAGGTGGAGATTTCCACTTCCATATTCATCGGAAACGTCTGCTATCCTTAAAAGCTGTTTAAAGGTAACTTTACCGAAGGGTAACTTAATCCTGACCATCTGTACACCCGGCTGTCTTTGCCCGTACACACCTCTGGCCAGACGAAGACTACGGAATTTTTCATCATGGATTTTTCCTTCTCTAAAGGCACGGATCTTCTGTTCAAGATCGATAATATCTTTTTCGACTACCGGATTTTCCAGCTCCGTTCTAAAACTCTGCATGTCAATAAATCTTGGTTATAGGTTGTTTTGTTCTGCGGTTTTTACCCCGCAATAACAAATATATAGATTCTATATAGAAATAGTAGTTTTAAATCAAAAAATTACGATAATCCGCATACACGCTGTATATCAGCGTATAACAAATTATCAATTAAATTTATTTGGTGCTTTAGAGTTGAGATAGGCGTAAACAGGTTAATATTTCCAATATGGTAGCTTTTAATTTTCTGTTGATTCTCTTCGGTGTTGATATACCCTTGCTTTACCCTTGCCATACCGTTGGGATACCCTTCCTTTACCTATTGGGTATCGCAAGGGTAAAGGAAGGGTATGGCAAGGGTATACCAACCAAGGACAGTATAAAAATAAAAAGGGGAAATAAAAAAAGGTTATTAAAAGCAAAAAACCCGGACATCCACCCGGGTTATTTCAATCAACTAAACCTAAACTTTAGAAAATACTAACCAAATATTATCTATCACAAAAGTAGATTCTCAATATTAAATCAAGATGAACAAGATGTTATAAAAAAACATGGTTTACTGAAATAAGCCTTCTATACTCATTGGTTTTGGTCAGTTATTTCAATCCATTTACCAAGTGTATCTGCCGATGCCTAAACAGTGTTAATAAGGTGATTTTGTTTAAGTTTTGCAATTTGCCGATGAGCGGATAAAACTCGGATATCTGAAGCAACCGCGATCCGGCAAGAAAAAAAAACAAAAAATATACATTTCAAGAAATGTCGCCAAAATCACGTCTTAATGGACAATCAGTTCAATTTAAAACAAATTTCATCAGGTTATATCGGTCATTTCCACGTAATTATCGGACGTATCAAATTTTGAACTGTATTAATTTCGTTATATTGGTTAAACATTAAACAAAAGAAAGTTCAACAAAAACCAAATAATTGCTAATGAAAAAACACCTTTTAGGCGTAGCCGGCATGTTATTAGTAGCCATTGCTTTTTCAGTTATCAGCTGGGTTTCTCCAGTTCAACCTAAATTTCAGGTTAAAACTATTACAGAGGATGCACTTTATCAAACCTATGTAGCTAATAAGTACAAAAGTATTCACCTTCAGGATGCGGGATTAAGTGAAGAAGTATTTCAAAAAGCACTTACTGGATATTACAATCTTAAAAATACAGGTAAAGCTGGCAACGGGAAATCAATTCTGACAATTGCAGATTTTGATCAGAACAGCACGAAAAAACGGCTCTGGATTATAGATCTGGAAACAGACTCTTTATTGCTCCATACCTGGGTGGCACATGGTGAAAAAAGTGGTGGAGATTTAGCCACCCGTTTCTCGGATACGAACGATTCCAACGAAAGTAGTCTTGGTTTTTATGTGACTGCCGAAATTTACAGGGGCAAACACGGACGTTCATTAAGATTAGATGGTATGGACGAAGGTTATAATGCTAATGCCAGAAAACGCGCCATTGTAGTACATGGGGCTCCTTATGTGAGCCAGGCAACTATTAATGAACTGGGCAGGCTTGGCCGCAGTCATGGTTGCCCTGCAGTACCAGCAGAGCTAAGTGACCAGGTTATTAATACCATAGCAGGAAAAACCGTTATTTTTATTAATGGAAGTGCCCAGTCCTATGCCTCCAAATATCTTAATTCACATCTGGCTGCAAATGCAGTACTATCTGATAAAGACAGTACACTCACCGGAAAAAACACGGAATTAGCAGGAAGGATTTAGCTTTAAATCCTTCCTCCGCTAGTGATGCTGATCCGGCTGCTGCCACCAGGCATTTTGGTTAATCTGATCTGCGTATTAATCCTTTCCTTCAGTGCTTCAACATGGGAAATTATGCCGATACTTTTTCCATTTGCCTGTAAGTTCTCCAGCGCAGTAATGGCTATATCCAGTGTTTCTGCATCCAGTGTTCCGAAGCCCTCGTCTATAAATAAGGAATTGATCTGTACTTTTTTACTCGCCAGATCGGACAAACCCAAGGCAAGACTCAAACTCACAAGGAAGCTTTCTCCTCCGGACAAAGTAGTCATCGGCCGAACAACGTCGGCCTGATAGCTGTCTATGATCTGCAAGTCCAGATCTCGCTCCGGAGTTTTCAGAATCTGATAGCGGTCACTTAACCGCAAAAGATGCCTGTTAGCTAATGCAGTCAGACGGGCCAGCGTTAGTCCCTGAGCAAATCTGCTGAACCGCTTACCATCAGCAGACCCGATTAGTGAAGAAAGTTTCGCAAAGCGTTCTGTTTCCGATGTTTGATGCTCCATTTGTAATACAACGGAAGCATGTTTTGCTTTCATTTCATCATCGTCTGACAGGATGCGGTTGACCTTAAATTTCTCTTCCAGAATTTGGATCAGACTTTCCTCCTGTTGCTGTAATTGAGGTATTATAACCTGTTTATCATGCGCAGTTAATTCTTTGGCCTTCTCCAATTCCAGCTCCTCTTGAGTAGCCCGCAACATACCTTCCATATTTGAAATTTGCTGTTGTATGTCCCGAATAAGATGCTGCAATCCCGATGCCTCTTCTTCAGACAGAAAAAGAGACTCCAGCGCAGCTACCGAATCAATATCATCTTCGGCAAGGATGGTTAAAAATGCTGCTGTTTGCTTTTGATAATTATCTTTTAATGCCCCGGCAGTCTTTTTCAGATTTGCAGTCCGGTCTTCCAGCAGACGCAGAGCATCTTGTTTAGCACGTACCGAAGTTTGAAATTCTTCATATTCCTGCTGATATGATTTCAAAGTATTCCTGGCCTTTTCTCGTTCTGCCACAGGATCGCCCTGGCCAAATAGCGCGACTCGCCCGCTTCTCAATTTATCCAGGCTGAGTTTGTCATTGATCATCTGATCGTTGGCCAGTTCCAGATTCCTGTTTTTTTCCAGCAGCACAGATGCCGTATGGAGCGCAGTACTTTCCAGCTGACCTAATTTTTGCTGAATTTGTTGGTATTCCTGGCCCTTGCGCGTAAAATACTGCAGGCGTTCTTCCATCTTCGGTATCAGTTCTCCTGCAGACGCAGTATCGGCACTTAATCCAAATGGCTTAACCAGCGCCTGTATTCCCTGTAAATACTCATCAAGCTGGATTCGGCTCTGCTTTAATTCTTTACTACATTCTTCCTCCCTGTCTGTTAGATATTTAATCTTTAGATTAGTTTGGGCCAGCTTATTCTGCGTTATAGTATATTGTTCTTTATGCTGGACAATCAGGAGTTCCTGGGCTTTTATCTCCTGTTGCTGCACTCTAATCTGAGCAAGTTCGGACGCCTGTTCCTGCTGCTCTTGTTGTTTTTTCCGGCTTACAGCTTCTATGATTGATATTCGCTTGTAATCTAATGGTTTTGGTAAACGCAGATTAATTTCCTGAAACTCCTGCAGATTAGCTGCTAAGGTATTTTTACAATTTAACAGCTGCGTTGCTGTGTTCTTCAGTTCAAGCTGCCTGGTATTTAATTCTAAACCGATAGCGGAATGTTGCTGCCGGAATCTATTCGTTTGTTCCTGCTGCTGATTTCTCCGGGATAAAGCATCGCTCACCTTACCAATATAATGACCGTTTACAAAAGGATGATCAAGGGAGCCGCATAAAGGACAGGGTTGTTCGGCTTGCAGTAATTGCCTGGCCGGCTCAAATTCCTGGACCTTTACCTCTAGTTCATAGATTGCCTGCAAAGACTCCAAAAGTTCCTGTGCTTTTGAAGTTTCTTTTTCCGCATCCTGAGAACGCCTGTGCAATTCTGAAACCTGTTTTTCATATCCGTTCTGTAGTACTTCCAACTGTACAGCTTCTTCTTCATTTTTAAGAATGGAGGCCGCAAGTTTTACCTGCTGCCCGACGAGCTCAATAATTAAAGGAAGCTTGCGCAGTTCTTCTTCCCTTTGTTCAATTGAAAAGTCTGCGATCAGATTAGTCAGGTTTGCCTGCATCTTGTTAAGCCCTCCAATTAGTTCCTGCTCGCCACCTGCGAGATCCTGAAGTCCTGATTGTAATGCAGAAGCAGCATTTTGCTGTTCTTGAAGTTCTTTTTGCTGATCAGAGCGCCGCTGTTCAAGGGAGGTGATTTGATGCTGATTTTTAGATAACTGGTCCTGTAACTGTTTACAAATCCCAAGTGCCTGGTCGAGCCCTTGATCGGCCTGATTAGCCTGAAGCCATTCTTTAATTTGTTCTGCCGCAGCTTTAATATCTTCCAGTTGCGCAGTAATTTGCTCCGCCTGCAACTGAAGATTGTTTCGTTCAGAAAGTATTTGATTAAAACCGGCAGCAGACAAATCACTCTGTTTTAAAGCGTGACCGATAGCCGTGTCTAGTTTAAAAACCTCTTCGATAATAGGTTCTAACCGTGATTGCTCGGTCTGCAACACCACCAGTTCTTCGCTCTTGCGAACCAGGATCTCAGAAAGTGCTGCTTGTTCCTGATTTAATGCAGGTAAATTGAGCGCTGACTGGTCCAGTTCCTGTTCCATAGCTGATAGTTGAGTGGAAACACTCTGCAGTACCATTAAAGAGGGTTTGTGACGTAATGCTCCTTCATGCTTTTTTAACCGTACAAAGTCAGGCTCATTTATTTTTAATCTTTCCTTTGCTTGTTCAAGCAGATTGAACTGTTCTTTTTGCCGCAGGGTCAGTTTGTCGAGTTGATTAAGCCACTCAAGTTGTATCCGGGTCGAATTCAGCGCTTTTTTATGTTGTATCTCCTGTTTTAAAGTGTGCTCCAATGCCGTCGTATATTCTGCCCTGCTTTCTGCACTTAAGAGGTTTACATAGGAAAGCTGCTGCTGCAACTGTTCTAATTTTACTCTTTCAGTCCTGGCTTTTTCAAAAGCCGCAATGGAAATTTCGGAGTAAATACCGGTATCGGTAATTTTCTCCAGTAATTCACTCCTATCATTTTCATCGGCTTTGAGGAACCTCGTAAAATCTCCCTGCGATAAAATCACAGCACGCAAAAACTGGCTGTAATCTAATCCGCAGATCTTAACAATGATATCTTTTACTTCCTGTAAGGGATGTTCGGCAATTATTTTTCCGCTTTCTACTTCTGCCACTTCCATCTTTGGCGTCTGCAATTGTCCGTCTGCCTTTCCTCTCGCCCGCCTAACCGACCATCTTGATCTGTAAAGCACTTGTTGTACTTCAAATTCGACCTCTGCATAGGATTCTGCAGTATGCCGGGTCATGATTTCGAATGCATCTTTCTGATGCCGGTGGACGCGGCCATAAAGTGCTACTGTAATGGCATCTAAAAGCGTAGTTTTACCGGCACCGGTAGGTCCGGTTATGGCAAAAATACCCGCCTGGTCCAATGGAAACTGGTCAAAACGAATCTCATGCGTTCCTTTTAGCGAATTGAGGTTAAGAAATCTGATAGCAGTAATTTTCATTGGGGGATCTTTCTTTTTTCGGTTTCCTTACTCCTGTTCTTTTTCCTGCATATAGGACATTACCTGTTTGAATGTATCCAGCAGCCCGGTATGATCCTCTCCCGGATAAGCAGATTCACATTTTCTTTCGAAAACAGTTTCGGGATTCAGTTCGTTCAGTGCTGCAAGCTCTTCAGTTTGTTCGTTGAGGTTCTTCATTGCTCCAGTTCTTACCTGGCGAATAAATAAGCGCTCTATATGACTGTTTCCAGCTATCAGTGTCTGAAGTTCATCTTCCAGTTCATAAATAAAAGAGTTTGTTTCCACTTGAATTTCAATCCAGGCCGGAAAAAGTGCAACCGTATTCTCTACCTGGGTCAACTTATTTTTTACCTGCACCAAATCTCCTTTAATGCGTAGTAATCTTCGGGTACACGGTACTTCTATTTCTTCGATGACGGTTAGAGCCGGGCCTTCAAATTCAATAACTATGACGATCTTACGGTCAGAGGTTTCGGAAAAACTCAAAGGAATTGGCGAACCAGAATACCGGATATGATTTACCTGATTTATTTTTTGCGGCCGGTGTATATGGCCCAGCGCCACATAATCAAATGCTTCAGGAAACTGGTCTGCACCAACCTGTCCAAGATTACCTACATGAATTTCTTTTTCACTGTCTGATGTACTGGAGCCCGCGGCAAATAAGTGTCCAGTAGCAATTACTGGTATTCCCTGGTTTTTAAACGGGGTAATATGGGGGATAAAGCGGTGATAGTGGTCGGTTATTCCCTGTTTAAGTCTCTGTTCACGCTCCAGTGTCGTTTCACCCGCAATGGACAACCGGATGTCACGGTCTCTGAGAAATGGCGCAGCACAAACCAGAAGCGCGGGTTCGCCTGCTTCATTATTAATTTGAATAATCTGGTCTGTGAACTCTTCCGGAACCCCTCCGATAATATGTACATTAAAATATTTGAGGAGTGATTGAGGCGCATTGAGCGTACTAATTGAATCGTGGTTTCCTCCTATAATAATGACCTCTTCACAGCAGGTATCTTTTACCTTCCGTAAAAATGCGTAGTAAAGCTCCAAAGCCGTATTTGAGGGGCTGCCAGTATCAAAAATATCACCTGCAATAATTAAAACGTCGATGCGCTGCGCATCCAGTGTAAGGATAAGCCAATCCAGAAAAGCCTGATGCTCATCTGTACGTTCACTCTGTTCCAGTCTTTTTCCTAAATGCCAATCGGCAGTGTGCAGAATTCTCATTGTCGAGGCTAATTTAAGGAATTAATCAGACAGACAATGACCCCTGCAAAAGCTTATATCTATTTTCGGTTTATAGAGATTACACTGTCAACCACATATTCGCTTACGCCTCTCCAGGGCAACGGATTCAGATACTCTTTATAATGTAATTCTAAATCTGCGCCTGCGCTGTTATTTAGCTGATCGGCAACTTTCTGATCTGATACCGAAAACATGAATTCATTTGAAGCGATATTTCCGGGTGCCTGGGAACGAATACCAGTCTGAATCAAACGCCCCTCACTAGTTTTAAACAGGTATCCTTTTTTAACGAAATAATTAAGCTGTCCGGCTTTGACTCCTTCACCGAAAACAAAATAATAACGGTAATATAAAAATCCCGATAACACGACGAGCATAACCAGAGTTATGGTAATCCAGATTTTGCTTCTGGATTTTGGTGGATTATTTTCAAAAGTAGTTTTTGGCTCCATAGCTCATTTTCAGAAGCTTTGTTCAAAAAGTGTTCCATAAAACAAAAAAACCGGATGCTTCTACTGCATCCGGTTTTTGTTTTCATTTGTGATCTGGCTTATTTCCAGCCTCCACCCAAGGCTCGGTATAAACCAATATGTGCCTGTAAGCGGGCCATTTTAAGACTAGCCAATTCCAATTCACTCTGCAATGCATTTCGCTGAGCATTAATCACTTCCAGGTAATCTGCTTTACCGCTGTTAAATAATAGATCTGCATTTTTCAACGCTACCCTGGCTAAGCCTACACGCTGTGCAGTTAATTGGTATTGCTGCTGCAGTTTGTCTGTTTTCACCAATTCATCGGTAACTTCGGCAACAGCCTCCAGTACGGTACTTCTGAATTTAAGTACTACGGCTTCCCTGTCTTTCAGTGCCAGTTCATACTGTGTTTTCAGTTCTCTGCGTTGAAAAATGGGCTGGGTTAATCCGCCTGCCAGGTTTCCGAATAAGGAAGCCGGTATGTTTAACCAGTTACTCGCCTTAAAGGAATTCAGACCTCCGTTTGCACTCAAAACGAGTGAAGGATACATGCTTGCTTTAGTATATCCTGCTTTTGCATTCGCTTTAACAAGCTCTAGTTCTGCTTGTTTCACATCCGGACGAAGGCTTAACATTTCGGCAGGAACACCAGTCACTTTACTACTGTCCACAGGAATATTCTCTAATCTGTTTATCCTGTTCATTTTACCAGGGAAACGACCAGTAAGCACATGCAATGCATTTTCTGCCAGTGCAGCTTGTTGTTCCAGATTCGGGATAAGTGCCGAAGCCGTTAACTGCTGATCTGCCGCCTGCTGAACAGCTAATGAAGTAAGCTGCCCTGCTTCAAACTTCATCTTAATAATCCGTAATGTATTGGTATTAAGTGCAAGGTTTTTACGGGCGGTTTCTAATTGTGTATCCAGCATCAGCAGGTTATAATAAATCGTTGCAACCTGGGAAACAAGCCTGGTCTGTACTGCTTTTCTTGCTTCTGCAGATTGCAGATAAGTAGCTGCAGCGGCATTTTTTTGCTGAGATAATTTACCCCAGATATCTGCTTCCCAGCTCAGACCTGCTGCCAGGTTATAATCTTCAATATGTGAACTACCGATAAACTGCGACATCGTTACGCCATTCAGACTATGGTCTGAGGGTCTGCTGGTGTTCGCATTAACCTGTAAACTCAATTGAGGAATATTTCTGAAGGACTGCTGTTTCAGCAAGATGCCGGCAGCCTCCATATTTTTCATGGCAATTTGCAAATCGTAATTCTTTTTGATTGCCGTATCAATCAGCGACAGCAATTCAGGTTCATTAAAGATTTCGGTATAAGACAATGATGCTATACCGGAAACCTGTGAACTGTATGCGCCCTGAAATTGTGCGGGAGTGGTATGCTCAGGCAGCGCGACATCGCGTGACACTTTGCAACTAGCCAGCAAAAGTACTGCGGTCAATACAAAAAGGGTATATTTTGAATACAGTTTCATATTATGGATGTTTAATAGCTAAAGTTTCCGAACTGATATGGTCTGCTTTTCCGCTGACCTTTTCATGCAGGAATTGAAAAATGACAAATAAAACCGGGATGATTAACAGACCGAAGATTACCCCACTCAACATCCCTCCGGCTGCACCTATACTAATAGAGTGATTTCCAAGAGCCGATGGACCGGTTGCCTGCATCATCGGTACCATACCTGCAATAAATGCGAGTGAAGTCATGATAATTGGCCTCAACCTGAGTTTCGCCGCTTCAAGAGCCGCTGATACTAATGATTTACCTGCTTTTCTACGCTGAACAGCGAACTCTATAATCAGAATCGCATTTTTGGCGAGCAAACCGATTAGCATAACCAAGGCTACCTGTACATAGATGTTATTGGCAATACCTGTTAATCCGATAGCGACAAATACACCGAATACACCTGTTGGGATAGAAAGGATAACCGCCAAAGGCAGGATGTAACTTTCGTACTGAGCCGATAACAAGAAGTAAACGAATACAAGACATAACAGGAAGATAATTACTGACTGTCCACCTGAACTGATCTCCTCTCTGGTCAGACCAGAAAATTCATAAGCGAAACCAGATGGCAGTTCCTTCGCTGCTACTTCTTCAACTGCACGGATAGCATCACCTGAACTGTAGCCTGGTTTGGCAATCGCATTTATACCGATTGAATTAAACATGTTATATCTGGATGCAGTCTCGGTGCCATATACCCTTTCCAAACGAACCAATGTACTTACAGGAACGGGCTCACCATCTCTGTTTTTAACAAATACACCATCTAGCGCTGATGGATCTGCACGATCTGCAATATCTGCCTGCACCATAACACGATAATATTTACCGAAACGGTTGAAGTCGGAGGCTTGTGATGAACCAAAATAAGTCTGCATAGTTTGCAGTACTTCTTTAACCGATACATTTAACTGCTCAGCTTTAGCTTCATCCAGATGGAGCTCCAATTGCGGATAATCTGCCTTAAACGAAGTGAAGGCTACAGCAATCTCAGGACGCTTCATCAGTTCAGCAATAAAATGATTACCTACTTTACTGAATTTGTCCAGTTTTCCACCAGTTTTATCCTGCAGAACCATATCTAATCCGTCGACATTACTAAAACCAGGAACCGTTGGGAAAGTAAACACAAAGAAACTGGCGCCCTTAATTAATGCTAATTTAGCATTCACAATACCCATAATCTCATTGATATCTTTGACTTTACCACGTTCTTCAGTCGGTTTCAATAAGATGAATGAAGCGCCTGCGGATGGACTGGTAGAACTTGTAAGCAAGTTAAAACCTGCCAGAGAGTTATATAATTTAGTGAACTCTAACGGCCTTAAAAGGTCTTCAGCTTCTTTCATGGCTGCTGCAGACCTATCCAATGAAGCACCGGCTGGCATAGTCATCGAAATAGCAATAAAGCCCTGATCTTCTGAAGGAATAAATCCTGTAGGAGTCTTTCTAACCATCCAGATCGTAGCCAGAATAACAATAGCCAGACCACCCATACTTACCCACTTTGCTCTGATCAGGAATTGAAGACTTTTCATATAACGGTTGGTCATCGTATCAAATCCAGCGTTAAATGAGTTGAAGAACCTGGTTTTAAAGTTTGGATTTTCTACCTCACCACCCTTAACCTGATGTTTTAAGAACAGCGCACACAAAGCGGGGCTCAATGTTAACGCGTTAATCGCAGAAATTACAATCGCAATTGCCAGTGTAAATGCAAACTGCCGGTAGAATAATCCTGTAGACCCTTCCATAAAACCGACAGGTAAGAATACCGCACTCATAACCAATGTAATGGAAATAATCGCACCTGTAATTTCATGCATAGCAGATACTGTCGCCGCTTTAGGTGCAAGATGCTGATGCTCCATTTTCGCATGCACGGCCTCGACGACGACAATCGCATCATCGACCACAATACCAATAGCAAGTACCAGGGCAAAGAGTGTCAGCAAATTGATAGAGAAACCAAATACTTGCATCAGGAAGAAAGTTCCCAATATCGCTACCGGCACTGCAATAGCCGGAATCAGCGTGGATCGGAAATCCTGAAGGAACAAGAAAACTACAATGAATACCAGGATAAAAGCTTCTATCAGTGTATGAATTACCTGATTTATACTTTGATCCAGTGCTACTTTTGTACTATAAAGGATATCATACTTTACGCCTTTTGGAAAATCTTTTTCTGCTTTTTTCATGAATTCCATAATTGCGATCTGAATCTCATTCGCATTGGAACCACTTAATTGCTGAATACCGATATTCATACCGGCTTTACCGTTTATACGGGTCTGGCTACCATAAGTGTAAGCACCAAATTCTACTCTCGCAACATCCCTTAAGCGCAGGAATGAGCCATCGGAATTTGCCCGGATAATCATATTTTCATATTCTTCGGGTTTATTTAATTTCCCTTTATACTTAATTACATATTCAAAGGCATTCTTACTGCTCTCACCAAATTTACCCGGTGCAGCTTCTAAGTTTTTGTCTTTAATCGCAGCCATTACTTCGTTAGGAGTAAGCTGATAAGTAGACATTTGCGCAGGGTTTAACCATACACGCATAGAGTAGTCTTTATTACCGCCAAAAATTGCTGCCTGCCCTACTCCAGGAATCCGTTTAATTTCGGGAACAAGGTTGATTGCTGCATAATTGGCCAGGAATGTCTGATCGTAGCTTTGCTCATTCTCGGTATACATATCGAGTACCATGATCAAACTGTTCTGTTGTTTTGCCGTGGTCACACCAGCCTGAATTACTTCTGCAGGAAGCTGACTGGTCGCTTGTGAAACCCGGTTCTGTACGTTAACCGCAGCTTGATCCGGATCTGTACCCAGCTTAAAATAAACAGTAATAACCAGGGAACCATCGTTACTCGCTGTTGAGCTCATATAGCTCATATTTTCAACCCCGTTGATAGATTCTTCCAACGAGGGTGCCACAGACCGCAGCACAGTCTCCGCATTCGCACCGGGATACAAGGCAGTTACCTGTACGGCCGGGGGGGCAATATCCGGAAACTGCTGCAAGGGTAATCTGCTTAAACCCAGTATACCGAGTATAACCAGCAGAATCGAGATTACTGTTGCAAGAACAGGTCTGTCTATAAATTTCTTAAACATAATTTCGTGAATTAATTCAATGCGGTTTGTTTGTCTTTGGAGACTTGTTCCGGTTGGATATGATCTCCTTCTTTGAGTTTGTCAATGCCGTCGAAGACGATTCTGTCTCCTTTTTTCAGACCGGACTGGACGAGATAATTTGTTCCGCTGGCTCCAATTATCTGAATTGGTTGCTTGCTAACCTGGTTTTTGGCATCGACCGTGAATACGAACAATTTGTCCTGTACTTCAACAGTAGAAGCCTGAGGCACCATTACCGTGTAACCATGCTTCTTACCTAATCTGATGCGCCCGGTATTTCCCGATTTCAACACACCCGCTTCGTTTGGAAAAGTAGCTCTCAGTGTAATGGATCCTGTTTGTCGGTTAAACTGTCCATCTACCATATCAATTCTACCCTGGCTTGTATAGGCAGATTTATCTGCCAGAATCAGTGACACCTTTGGCATATTTTTAAAACGTTCTGCTGCGTCTTTTCCCTGATATTTAGAGTTAAAGTCTATATAATCATCTTCACCTAAAGAGAAGTAAGCATAAACCTCATGCGCATCGGAGATCGTAGTTAAGGCCATTGCATCGCTTACACCTACCAAACTTCCTTGTTTTTTCGGCAATCTGCCAATGAAACCCGAAACCGGCGCTGCGATAGTGGTATAACCAAGATTGATTTTGGCGGCTTCAACGCCTGCTCTTGCTTGTTCCGTATTAGCTTTCGCTAATTGTTCGGCAGCCATCGCTGTTTTTAATTGAAAGTCTGAAACAACCTGATTGCTCACCAGTGGTTTTAGCTTTTCAACTTCTAGCTTTGCACTGACCAATGCAGCTTCTGCAGCCTGATAAGTTGCTTTAGCAGTGTTTAATGCTTCCCGGAAAGGTAAAGGGCTAATTTGAAATAAGGGTTGCCCTTTTGTTACCCTCGCACCTTCTGCGACATAAATTTTGTCAAGGATTCCGGATACCTGAGGGCGGATATCTATATCTGAGACCCCCTGAACTGAAGCCGGATATTCCACATAGGTGGTTTCATCGGATTCGTTTAATGTAATTACCGGAAATGCCTGTGCAGGCGCCGGTGCGTTGTTTTGCTGGTTGCCTGAACAACCGGCAATAAATAGTGCTATAAGTAAAATTGAAGATTTCATAACAATGATTAACTGTTTAACAGTGTTAAGTGAATGGATAAAAAATAGTGGAAGAAAAAGAGGATTAAGGAGACATTCTATCGAAGTAAAGTTATTTAACGTCGTTAAGTGATTAGCTGTAAAAAAACTGTTAATTGACTCCCGAAAGCATTTAAGCTCATAAGTTTATTTAACAGCGTTAGATATTTGGGTAAAAAATTTTTAGTCGTTTATAGTATTAATAATTCCATGAATAGCATCTTTTAAAATATGCTGGTTCATTTCATCTCCGGTACCTTTATTTAAAAGGTTAATGGAAATCAGTCCATGAATAATAGACCAGAATGTATAATATTTTCTACAGATCATATCCGGCGTTGGTTTAACCATCAGTTCGGAAATTGTATCGTTAATTATTTTTGCCGATGCTATTGCTTCAGGAAGCGCTTTCTTCTGCTCACAACAGACCATATCAACACCGTACATTAACTGATATAACTGTGTCTGTGAAAATGCAAAATTCCAGTAAGCCATCCAGATAGCTTCCAATTGTAAGTCTGGTTCTGTCTGAGCAGCTTTCGCACTCCGAACATCCTGCAAAAGTAACTGATGCCCGATCCGGGTCAGTTCAAATAGTATCCCCTCTTTATTAGCGAAGTATTCATAAATTATAGGAGCAGTGTATTCAATCTTATCTGCAATTTTTCGCATACTTAAGGCCTGCCAGCCATCTTCCCTGACAATCTGCAAAGCAGCGTCCAGGATATTTGATCTGGTTTCTTCCTTAATTCTTTGAATTCTTTCTTTGCTTCCCATAATTAAGTTTGTCCTTATATGATTAAAGTGATAAACTATTTAACAGCGTTAAGCAAATGTAAAAGTAATTTGAATATTGAGCATCAGCGAACTGTCAAAAAACGCTAACACCCTGTAAACATTAACGTTGCGTTTGATTTATTTTCAAAAATAACGCTTGTAGCAGCGATAATTTAATCTGGTGACCAGGGCTTGAAGCGAAATAACGTGATTTTTTGCTCGGTTTATCAGAATGTTGTGAGTAGTTTTTTAGAAGGATAATCAAGTTTAGCACTTTTACGTTTACCCTGACAAGTGATATGGAAGATATTAACCTGATCATTGAAAAGGTCGTATAGAATAGTGCTGCTTGTTTCCAGCGACCGGATATTTTTTACAGGTTCTGACTCCAAATAAACGATGACAGCTTCGTTGTCGTTTTCATAGCCAATATAGTTAAGCTTAATATTCGTGGCATTTGCTGCCAGCTGTAAATGTGCAAGCAGGTACTTTCCGACTACCGCATCCATATCCTTGTGCCTTACAGGCTTGATCAGGTCGGCTTTTATTTTATAATTCCTGCTCAGAATATCTTCAAAATCGTCGGTGAAAATTCTGCAGCTGATTTCCAGTCTTCCGGTTTTTATATTTTGGTTGATTTCTGTAGAACTCAGGTGCAACGGATGCCGCAAGGCTGCAGCTCCTTTATTTAGAGGCGCTTCAGCATTTAAATTGAAGAACATGTAACAAATTAGCAGACATTGCCTGACGATTAATAACATAGAAACATTTAATTTTTCGAATACAAAAAAACGGTTTAAATTTAGACTTTCAACATAAATCTTCAAATGAACAAATCTTTAACCGCGCTGCTCCTGCTTGGCTCTTCTCTGCAGTATGCCAATGCTCAGAATATTCAGAATAATCCCGGCAGTAATCACGGAAACAAATTTGAACAGCTAGGTACTATACTAACCACGCCAAATGAACAGCGTACGGCAAGTGGCGCTCCTGGTGCAAAATATTGGCAGCAAAGGGCCGATTATGATATTAAATGTTCATTAGATGAAGTGAATCAGATCCTTACCGGTTCTGAAAAGGTTACTTATTTTAACCACTCCCCTGACGAGCTTTCCTATATCTGGCTGCAGCTGGACGAAAATGAGCATAATAATCTGCGTAACGCAAATTATCAAAGCAGTACGACCTTGCCCGAAATGACCACAACCCGGGCTATAGAAAAAGCAGTAATCACACAGACTGATAATGGTCTTGGGATCCAAATACAAAAGATTACTGATGCTGCAGGTAAGGATATCAGCTACACAATTAACAAAACAATGATGCGGGTGGATCTGCCGGTACCGTTAAAACCTGGCCAGCAGTTCGTGTTTAATGTGAACTGGAAGTATAAAATTAGTGACCGCATGGTTGAGGGCGGCCGTGGTGGTTACGAGTATTTCCCTGAAGATGGGAACTATTTGTTTACGATGGCTCAATGGTTCCCTAGATTATGCGTTTATAGTGATTTTCAGGGTTGGCAGCATCATCAGTTCACAGGTAGAGGTGAGTTTGCCTTAACTTTTGGTAATTATAAAGTGCAGATTACAGTTCCTGCAGATCATATTGTTGGTGGTACCGGTGAATGTATCAATTACTCCGGCGTGCTGAATCCTACACAACTCTCCAGATATAATCAGGCAAAAACAGCGAAGGAACCTGTAGAAATTGTAACGCTGGACGAGGCTAAAAAAGCTGAAGGTGTAAAAAACAAGGCTACTAAAACCTGGGTATTCCAGGCTAATGATGTCAGGGATTTTGCCTGGACTTCTTCACGTAAATTTATATGGGATGCCATGGCACAGCCTGTAGAGGGTAAGTCTGTAATGTGTATGAGTTTCTATGGTAAGGAAGCCTATAATTTATATAAACCTTATTCGACAAAAGCTATTGCCCATACCGTAAAAACATATTCGGATTTCACTTTCCCTTATCCGTACCCTGTTGCACAAAGTGTAGAAGCGGCCAACGGAATGGAATATCCAATGATCTGTTTTAACTACGGCAGAACAGAAAAAGACGGTACCTACAGCGAAAGTTCCAAAAATGGAATGCTCGGTGTAATTATTCATGAAGTGGGGCATAACTTCTTCCCAATGATCGTTAACAGCGACGAGCGTCAGTGGAGCTGGATGGATGAAGGCTTAAACTCTTTCCTTGAATATCTTACAGAGGAACTTTGGGATAATAAATTTCCAGTCAAAAAAGGCCCTGCCTACACGATAGTTGATTATATGAAATTACCAAAAGATCAGCTGGAACCAATTATGACCAATTCCGAAAACATTGTTCGCTTTGGCCCAAATGCTTATTCTAAGCCGGCTACGGGTTTAAATATCCTGAGGGAAACTATTATGGGCAGGGAGTTGTTCGACTACGCTTTTAAACAATATGCAAAGCGATGGGCTTTCAAACACCCCACCCCAGCAGATTTCTTCCGTACCATGGAGGATGCAAGTGGTGAAGACCTGGATTGGTTCTGGAGAGGATGGTTCTACGGCACCGACCCATGCGACATTGCTCTTGATGAAGTTAAATTTGCTAAAGCGGATGTGAATGCAAAACCTGGCTCACCAAACGTTAAAATGGTTAAACTAGACCGTCCGCAGGTAAATGTTTTCGAAGATATTTCCAAAATTAGAAACCGTGAAGACAAGAAGATTAGCTTCTACACAGACCGTGATAAAAAAACACAGGATTTCTACTGGAGATATGACCGTGGTCTTGAAAAAGTTGACGATACGGAACGTAAGCGCGAAATCCCATTCCCCTATGAAACATTGAGTGAGGAAGATAAAGCGAAGTATGCAGGTAAATTCTTCTACGAATTGTCTTTTAGCAACAAGGGTGGCCTTGTCATGCCTGTCATCGTAGAATTTACTTTTGCAGACGGCAGCAAAATGATGGACCGGATCCCTGCACAAATCTGGCGTCTGGATGAACAAAAGGCCTCAAAATTCTATGTCCTTGATCAGGAGATTGCATCTATTCAGCTCGACCCTATGCGCGAAACTGCAGATATCGACGAAAGTAACAATACCTGGGGCGGTAAAGCAAAAGCTTCTAAATTTGATTTATTCAAACAAAAAAGTGCAGCGGCCAGAGGCCAGTCAGTAGGATCTAATCCTATGCAACAGGCCCGCACAGGTCAATAAAAAATCTGTATACAGATACAGGCTGGATGGAAACTCATCCGGCCTTTTTTGTAATATTGCAGATTAAATATTTTATCCTTGAAAAATTTAGTACTCAGCACATTTCTTCTTCTCTTTTACTTTTCTTCACCAGCGCAGAAAAAGAGTGAGACAAATCTGATTCCCTCCTGGAAAATCAGTTATAACCTGGATTATGGTACTCCTGCTATAGAAAGTAAAGATACCCCTGGTGATACTGAAAAAGATCTGCTACTCAAGCTTTCTGCTGCCCTTTCGGGAAGTGCGGAAGGGGAATCTCCGCTGACTTGTTATATTAGCAATACCTATATCCGGGTGGAGCAAATGGGGCTAGGTGGTGGCATAACACTTGCCGATAAAAGGGACACCTTAAGCTACATGTTGGACACCCTGGAAAAAACGGTTACCAGCTATCCGGCTGAAATGCCCAATCTGCAAATTCAGGAGTTGGGAGACAGTGTCGCCGTCCTCAGTACAGATGACCTGCGGATTCATCTGACAGCAGACACAATGACTATAGCGGGTATGCATTGCAAGAAAGCAGTCTTTCAGCATCCCGAGAAAGAAGAATATAAAATCAATGTATGGTACACCACTGAGCTTCCTACGCTTTACTGGCAAAAATACAGCTATCTGAAAGCCGTCCCGGGATGTGCCCTGGCTATTACTACAAAAAGTGGTAATCTTGAAATAGGTATTAAAGCCCAGCGGATAGAAAAACTGGACATCCCTGAAAAGTTCTTTCTTCCTCCTGCTGATTATACATTAAATACTTACACCTTTTAATTCTATCACAAAATGATCTTCAGATCACCTATCTACCTGGTATTCGCCCTGCTGTTAATATTCAGCACAAACAAAGGTTCTGCTCAGGAAAAAACAATACTGAAAGAAGGGGATTTTCTTTTCCAGCAGATTTCATGTGGTCCTTTATGTGATGCTATACTTGCGGTCACGTCCGGCTACCAAGGGCAAAAGTTTAATCATATGGGTATGGTAATTCTGCAGCAGGATAGCCTCATGATCGTAGAAGCAATTGGCAAAGATGTTCATCTAAGTTCTATAACTGACTTCCTGAAACGTTCTGCAAACCCAGTTCACACGGGCCGGTTAAAACAGGAATATCAGCGGCTCATCCCTGCGGCTGTCCATTTCTCACTGGACCAGTTAGGCACCCCATATGACGATGCTTTTCTTTATCAAAATGGTAAATATTATTGTTCTGAGTTGATTTATGATGCTTTTCTATCTGCAAATCGTGGTGAACCGGTCTTTGAGCTTCAGCCGATGACTTATAAAGTTCCCGGGTCTAATTCTTTCTTTCCTGTCTGGAAGGATTATTTCGACAACTTAAAACAACCTGTTCCTGAGGGACTTCCAGGTTGCAACCCTGGAGGAATATCGCTTTCTGATAAGATAGATATGGCAGGAAGGTATCAACCCTAACTGTATAAAGAAATCGTCATCTTATCATCAAATTAAATCTGCATACCGCCTGTACGGGCTTATCTCTGTTGCTAAATCTTTAATTCGGCAGGTTAATTCGAGAATTTAGCAGGTTTAAGGATTTATTATGGTTGGAAATTTGTTAATTTGGAATATTATATATTTGGAGCAATCCTCTTTAAACATGCTATATGTCCAACACAACAAAAGAACAAAGCACTACAAATATTTTATCTCTTGATATCGGCGGAACGAGCGTTAAAGCTTGCATACTGACAAAAGATGGCGAATTGTTCTCCGAATATACAAAACTGCCCACTCCAAAAGACGCGACTCCAGAGGATTTAATAGAAGTAATTTCTAAGCTTGTTGCAGATCTTACGCCTTTCAGCAAAATTGCTATTGGTTTTCCAGGATATGTTAAATGTGGAATCGTAAAAACGGGTGTCAATCTTGCCAAAAGTAAATGGCCGGACTATCCGCTGGCACAGACGATAAGTGATTTGTTTGATAAACCTGTACGTCTTATTAACGATGCCGATCAGCAAGCACTGGGTGTAGTAAAGGGTAAAGGTTTTGAAATTGTCCTGACATTAGGCACCGGTTTCGGTACCTCGCTCACTTACGACGGTGAATTGCTGCCCCATCTGGAGCTTGCCCATCTTCCGGTATCCAAAAACAAAGATTACGACGACTATATTGGTGATAAAGCCTTTGTTAAAGAAGGCGAAAAGAAATGGAATGAGAGGCTTCAGCGAATAATCGGAATCTATAAAACGGTTTTCAATTATGATGAGCTTTATCTGGGTGGCGGAAATGCCAAACATATAAACTTTGAACTGGATTCAAATATACACGTTGTCTCTAACAGGGACGGTATCAAAGGTGGCGCCAAATTATGGGACGCTTCTGAGAAATACCACATCTTTACCACTTATCCTAAATCACACACACAAAATGGAAAGTAAATATACATTAGGGATGATCGGCCTCGGTACAATGGGTCGTAACCTTTTATTAAATATGGCCGATAACGGCTTCGCGGTTACTGGCTACGACAAGGACGCAAAAATGATTACCAAACTTCGTGAAGACGGATCAAAGCATAACCTGGAAGCTTTTGCTTCACTGGAAGATTTTGTACAGAGCCTGGAGTTGCCAAGAAGAATTATGTTACTTGTTCCCGCTGGCCCAATTGTAGACAGTGTTATACAGGAACTTTCTCCCTTACTAACTAAAGGCGATATTATTATAGATAGTGGAAACTCCCATTTTACTGATACCAGCAGAAGAGCTTTAGAGCTTTCTGATAAAGGCCTGCATTTCTTTGGAATGGGGATTTCTGGCGGTGAAGAAGGTGCGAGATTCGGCCCGAGCATTATGCCTGGCGGCGATAAGACAGCTTATGGCGAAATGAAAGCGATTCTGGAAGCTGTTTCTGCAAAAGTAAACGGCGATCCTTGTGTTACTTATATTGGCCCTGGAGCTTCCGGGCACTTCGTTAAAATGGTACATAATGGAATTGAGTACGCTATGATGCAGCTACTCGCAGAAACCTATGACATTCTTAAAAACGCACTGGATTATTCAAATGAGGAAATCTACAGTGTGTTCGAAGAATGGAATAATGGCCGTCTGCAATCTTTCCTCCTTGAAGTTACCCGGGACATTTTCAAAGTTAAAGATCCAAAAACCGGCGGTTTCCTGCTGGATTATATCAAGGATGAAGCTAAGTCTAAAGGTACCGGAAAATGGACTTCGCAGGTTTCAATGGACCTGCAGTTACCAATTCCAACGATTAATGAAGCGGTTACTACACGTGATTTATCTAAATATAAAAAACTAAGGGTTCAATTAGCTGAAATCTATCCTGAACAAAAACCTACAGCTGAGAACAAGGCACAATTCATAATTGAGCTTGAACAGGCTTTATATTTCTCCGTTATTACATCTTACGCACAGGGACTGCATTTATTATGGCAGGCTTCGGCAACTTACGAATACGATCTGAACCTGCATGAAATTGCGAAGATCTGGCGTGGAGGCTGTATAATCCGTGCAGAATTACTCGAAGATATTTATCAGGCATACAGTACCCAGCCTGAACTGGAGCATCTGTATGCTGATGCTGGTATAGCAGCTAAAATGCAGGAAATTCTGCCAGGAATGAGGTCTGTGGTAAGTCATACCGTACAAACCGGACTGGCAACTCCTGCCTACTCTTCTGCCCTGGCTTATTTTGACAGTTTGCGTACTGCAAGAATGCCTTCAAACCTAATTCAGGCACAGAGGGATTTCTTCGGTGCACACCAATTTGAACGTACAGACGAAGAAGGTACATTCCATGCAATCTGGAATCCTGTTTTGTCTTAACCTATAAAAGATTATTCTAATGAAAACTAGTAAATGCCTCAACCCAACCATCTTTGTCATTTTCGGTGGCACTGGTGATCTGAATATGCGCAAACTTGCGCCTGCTATCTATAATTTATATGCTGATGGTTTTATGCCAAAGGATTATGCAATTATCGGTACCGCAAGAAAGAAGCTGACTGATGAGCAGTTTCGCAATACCATTATGGATGGTGTTAATCAATTTTCCAGAGCGGGTAAAGTTAAGCAGGCTAAATGGGATGAATTTGCACAGAATGTTTATTATAACTCTGTAGATGTATCTGCCCCTGAGACATTTCAGGTGCTAAAGACGAGTATTGAAAAGATTAAAAAAGAATACGGACCTAAAACACAGGTAATTTATTACCTGGCAGTAGCACCTAATCTATTCCCTCTTATCGCGGAATGTCTGGCCAAGTACGACCTTGCTGGTAATGAAGACAATTGCCGTATTGTAATTGAAAAACCTTTCGGACATGATCTGGATTCTGCTAAAGAACTGAATAAATTACTGACTGGTATTTTTACAGAAAAACAAATCTATAGAATTGATCATTATCTGGGCAAAGAAACAGTTCAGAATATCATGGCATTCCGTTTTGCGAACTCATTCCTCGAGCCGCTTTGGAACAGAACATATATTGATCATGTTCAGATTTCTGTTACTGAGCAGTTAGGTGTTGGTGATCGTGGTGGATATTATGACGGCGCGGGTGCATTACGTGATATGATTCAAAATCATATCCTGCAATTACTTTGCTTAATTGGTATGGAAACACCCATCAATTTTGATGCAGATGAGATCCGGAATAAAAAGGTTGACGTGTTGAAAGCCATGCGCCCTTTTGGTCCTGAAGATATTAGAATGAGCACCGTAAGAGGTCAGTATTCAAAAGGATGGGTTGAAGGCAAAGAGGTTCCGGGTTACCGTTCAGAAAAGGATGTTGATGACCACTCAAACACAGAGACTTTTGCAGCTGCAAAATTCTTCGTGGATAACTGGCGCTGGCAGGGAATTCCGTTTTACGTACGTACCGGTAAACGTCTTTTCCAAACTTCTTCACTGATTACAATTCAGTTTAAAGATGTCCCTCATCAGATCTTCCCGACAGGCGTAACTGAGCACTGGCAACAAAACAGGTTGATCATAAGTATTCAGCCGGAAATGAGTATCCGTCTTCAGGTTCAGGCAAAAAGACCTGGACTAGATATGGTACTTAATCCTGTGGATATGGTTTTCGACTACAAAGGTACTTATGAGTCCCAGGCTCCTGAAGCGTACGAAACTTTATTACTTGACGTAATGATAGCCGATCAGACACAATTTATGCGTGCTGACCAGGTAGAAAGTGCATGGGAGTTATTAATGCCGGTAATCAATGCATGGGAAAGTAAAACTTCCCTGAGCTTCCCGAACTACCCTGCAGATTCATGGGGCCCCGAGGATGCTGAAGCACTGATTGCGAGAGATGGATTCCATTGGTTTACTTTACCCTTAAAAAATAAAGATTAATGAGTTTACTGATTTATAAAGCTAAAAACGAGTTAATACATGATCTTGCAGAGTATGTTATAGCGACAGCCAAAACTGCTTTAGAGCAGCAGAACTGTTTTAACTTCGTGTTAACCGGTGGCAATTCACCAAAAGACCTGTACCACTTACTTGCTACTACTTACCGCGAGACCATTGACTGGACTAAGGTCTATTTCTTTATCGGTGATGAACGTAATGTGCCACCAGGACATGAAAGTTACAACGGATTAATGGCCAGAAAGACTTTGTTGGACCCTTTAAATATACCTGCAGAACATATCTTCTTCGTCGATACAACACTAGAGCCCGAGCAAGCTGCTGCTGACTATTATAAAGCAATCGCAGACCATTTTAACGGTTCAGATTTAAGTTTTGATCTTATACTTCTTGGCATGGGAGATGATGCACATACAGCATCGCTTTTCCCTGGAACAACCGCTTTAAAAAGCAAAGAAGTTGGCGTAGAAGCCGTATATGTCGAGAAACTGTCGACTTATAGGATCACATTCACTGCGCCTTTAATTAATAAGGCAAAAAACATTGCTTTCCTTGTTTTCG
Source organism: Pedobacter antarcticus (assembly GCF_900112985.1). Lineage (GTDB taxonomy): Bacteria > Bacteroidota > Bacteroidia > Sphingobacteriales > Sphingobacteriaceae > Pedobacter > Pedobacter antarcticus. The sequence goes on along the minus strand of NZ_FONS01000007.1, from coordinate 25,888 downwards.
GAGAAGCTAAAGCGGAAGCGCTTAAACATGTAATTGAAGATACCGATAAGAACCCCGAGTTATATCCTTCACAGCTAATTACACCTATTGATGGGAAATTAACCTGGTTCCTTGATGATGAAGCAGCATCTTTACTAGACAGCTAATTAATAACATATAGCATTACAGCCCCGCAGATTCACTTGTGCGGGGCTTTTTTAAATCTAACCACATGACAACACAAGACATTCTCGATAAATTACCGTACACTAAACCATTTTTATTTGTAGACGAGTTACTTCATATTGATGAAAACGGTTCAACAGGAACATATACTTATTCAAAGGACCTTGATTTTTATAAAGGGCACTTTAAAGACGCTCCTGTTACGCCTGGAGTAATCTTAACAGAGACTATGGCACAAATCGGTTTAGTCTGCCTGGGCATTTACCTGTATGGTCAGCAGAATACGGAGATGAAGGCACATGTTATGCTCACATCAACAGCAATGGATTTCATGAAACCAGTTTTTCCAGGTGAAAAAGTAACGGTTACCGCCGAAAAGGTTTACTTCCGGTTTAAGAAACTAAATTGTAATGTAGTGATGAAAAACGAGGCCGGAGAAATAGTTTCTAAAGGAAATATATCCGGAATGGTAACCGCTAAGATGCAGGACTAGTATTTAATAAAAGAAGGGGAATATTAGATTAATATTCCCCTTCTTTATCAATTATAGAGCCCTCGCTCCCAATTGACCAGTTGTTTATTCTTACTCCAGATTCTCCGCGATCAGCAAATTAATTATACCATCTACCATACCCACTCTGGGCACATAAATCTGTTTGATTCCGGTCCACTTCATAATGGTTATAAAAATTTCACTGGCCGGAATAATAACGTCAGCCCGGTCTGGATTTAATCCATAGATCTGGATTCTTTCTTTCAGAGAAAGGATATTCAGTTGATTATAAATGGATTTGAGCTTTAGAAAACTCAAGGGGACACCGTCTTTTTCATTGGCCATCCGGTAGATCTTATTGATATTTCCACCTGTACCAATGCCTGCGAGATTTTTATAATCCCGGGTATGTTCCCTAAGCCATGCTTTCATTTCTTCCCAGGTCTCTTCCTTATCCTGATTATCCAGTATCCGGATAGTCCCAATATTAAAAGATTTGGATGCTACAGGAATCTTGTTAACAAAGACCGACAATTCAGTACTACCACCGCCAACATCTATATAAAGATAGTTTTTCCGAATATCCAGACTATCTTCGATATGATTTGCATAGATAATGTTTGCTTCACGCTGGCCTTCTATGATTTCAAGGTTCAAATCTGCTTTCTCCCGGATTATCTCTATAATTTCCGCCCCATTAGTAGCCTCCCGCATAGAGGACGTTGCACACGCGAGGTATGCAGATACCTGATATACCTCCATCAGATTCTTAAATGCGATCATCGTTTTAACCAGATCTCCCGATTTTTTCTTCGAAATTTTTTGCTCCAGAAAAGCATCATCACCAAGACGAAGCGGGACCCGGACTAAAGTATTCTTTTTAAAGGAGTACCCATTTTCATTTTGCGTGATGTCAGCAATAAGCAGTCTTACTGCATTTGACCCCACATCAATCGCGGCGTATCTGAGCATATATTTTAATGATGTTTATTTTTTAAATAATTATAAGTCTGCACCTGTGCGCGTACTTTAGTAACTAACCGGTTTTTATGATACTTATTTGTATTCAACCGGTTGATATCTCTGGCTTTAACGTTATCCTGCAGCTGAAACTCTATAATATCTCTGATTTCCTGCCTAACTTCTTTGTCCAATACAGGAAAGCCAACTTCCACCCTATGCTCAAAATTTCTGCTCATCAGGTCAGCAGAAGAAAGAAACATCTCCTCCTTTCCATTGTTGCCGAATATAAATACACGTGCATGTTCGAGAAACTTATCTACGATACTGATTACGGTAATATTTTCGCTAAAACCTTTAATGCCAGGCACAAGACAGCAGATTCCTCTTACAATCAACCGTATTTTAACTCCTGCATTACTGGCGTCATATAATTTTGATACAATTCCCTCGTCTGCCAGGCTGTTCACTTTAAAAATAAGGTAGGCAGATTTACCCGATTTGGCTATACGTATTTCCCTGTCAATCAATTTGTAGAATTTACTTCTTGATTCTATAGGTGAAACAATTAGATGTTTAAACCCGGAAGCCACCGTCTTTTTATTCAGTGCAGCAAAGAGTTTAATCAGATCAGTTGTAATTTCCTTCTTAGCAGTAAAAATACTGTGGTCGCCGTAGAGTCTTGCTGTTTTCTCATTGAAGTTTCCTGTGGCAAGATTTGCATAATAGACAGCTCTGCCTTTTTCCATGCGGGTAACTAAACAGATCTTAGAATGAACTTTATAATCTGTTAAACCATAATTAACCTGTACTCCTTCCTCTTCCAGCTTACTCGTCCAATAAATATTGGCTTGTTCATCAAACCGTGCTTTAAGCTCTACCAGACAATTTACCTTCTTACCATTTTTCGCTGCATTGATTAATGCGTTGATAACTCTCGAGTTCTCAGCCAGGCGGTAAAGTGTAATATTTATAGCCGTTACCTGGGGATCAATAGCCGCTTCCCTCAAAAATAAAATGATATAATCGTAGGATTGATAAGGCAGGTTAATTAAATAATCACGCTCTTTAAGTTTATTAAAAATACTTTGGGTACGATGCAGACCTACAACCTTCAAAGGCACCTGTGGTGCATACTCCAGGCTTTTATCGCCTACATTCGGAAAGCGGATGAAGTCACCAAAACGATGATACCGGTTACCGGGAATTAAACTCTCGGCTTCTATTTTCAACTTGGAGATGAGTATCCCCAACATATCAAAAGGCATCTGTGTGTCGTACAGAAGGCGCATCGGTTTACCTTTCTTTCTTTTATCAAGACTGGCCTTTAACTCATCAATAAATTTCTCACTTATATTCTTGTCGATATCCAACTCAGCATCACGCGTTAGCTGAATCGTATAAGCATCCATTTCATCATAAGTGAACACATAAAAGATATCATCAAGACAATATTTTATAATGTCTTCTGCAAGAATAATAAATTTAAGTCCATTAGTTTCGGGTAAAACCAGGAATCTGGGCAAATCATTTGGTAGTTCGATTAGAGCGAACTTTTCTGTCTTTTTACCGCTCGTCTTCCTTAGACGCACAAAAAAGTATAAATTACGGTCCTTAAGTTCAGGGAAGCTCTTTTCGGGGTCTATCATAATAGGCACCAGATTAGACAGGATTTTATCGCGAAAATGCTCTTTAACAAATGCGCCCCGGGCTACATTTAACTGCGTATCATTCAGAATGAAGATTCTGTTCTGTGCCAGCTCATTGATTAATGTCGCCTGGAATAGTTGTTCGAACTTACGTTCTTGTTTAATAACAATATTTTTAATTTCATTCAAGACCTTCTTAGGATTAAACCCTAATAACTCTTTTGCTTTGTCATTCAGATCAGAAAGCCTGGACATTGTCGCGACTCTTACACGATAAAACTCCTCCAGGTTGGATGAAAAAATAGATAGGAATTTAATTCTCTCAATCAGGGGAACAGTTTCATCTGCGGCCTCCTGCAATACCCGTTCATTGAAATATAACCAGCTGATTTCTCTGTTTAAAAATGGGATCTTCTTCTTTGTCATGGGTTAACATCAATATTTCCTGGAAAACCGGATCAGATCAAATCTGCGGATTTACTGTTAATTCAATGTTAAGTAAACATTAGCAAACAATTACTTAACACGCAGATCCGGAACAATGTAATCAAGTTATAGTAATAGCCATTCAATTGATCAGATCTGGCTTCACAGGAAGAACTGATCAAATTGAAATATTGGCATTAAGTAGAGAACGCTACAATCAGAAATACTTTATTAATTATTCTGACGTATCAGATGACTCTGTCTTATCTGTTTTCGAAGAAGCCGGCTTCCCAGCTGCAGCTGTTTTACGTACTGGCGTTTTTTGGGCAGTTGCATTGTCTTTTTTAACTGTACTTGCAGCTTTCGAGGAGCTAGCTGCTGTCGCTGACGCAGCCTTGGAAACAGGTTGTTTACCTTTAGCAACAGCTTTAACTGGTGTACGCTTAACGGGTTCCACAGCCTCTGTAATTTTGTCTTTAGCGATTGCCGCCTCTTTCTTCAGTTTAGCTTTCTGCTTATTCAAAAGATCAGCAGCTTTAGCCTCTGATTCGATTACAGGCACTTCGACACTACGTGCAGTCGCCTTAGTTTTTCCGGCGGCTTTTTTAGCAACCTTATAAGTATTCTTAGAAACTTTATCTGCAACTGACTTTGTCTTTTTCAGCGATTTTGCCTTAGCCTTATTGACCTCGTTTTTCGCTTTTTTAACATCTTTCTTTACCTTTTTAACCTTAGGATCTGCTTTGATCTTTCTCGCTATTTTAGCCGCAGCATCCTTTGCTGTTCTGGAGATACTCGTACCTATTTTACCCGCGTCATGTCCCAAATGAATTACGACTTCAAGAATTTTCTGGGTCAAACTTTGTTCTAAATCTTTTTTAACTGCTTTTTTAGCAACTTTTTTTTGCACTTTTGACTGCTTGGTTTTCATCATCTGTATTTTAGCCTGAGGTTAAATCCAATATATAACTAAATTTAACATAATTTTTATTTTAAAGCTATAATCATGCCCACTTTTGATATTGTAAGTAAAATTGACGCGCAGACATTAGACAATGCGATGAACAACGCAAAGAAAGAAATTCTTAACCGTTATGACTTTTCAAGTTCTAATAGCACAGTTGACCATGATAAAAAAACTAATGTCATCACTATCGTAACTGAAGACGATATGCGTTTAAAAGCTATTCAGGATGCGATTATATCTCGTATGGTCAAACAAAATCTGGATCCGGAAAGCCTTGACTTTGGCAAAGAGCAATATGCGTCTGGAAATATGATCCGTAAAGAGATTAGTATTAAAGAAGGAATCGACAAAGAAACTGCAAAGAAAATAGTCGCGAAGATCAAAGCCAGCGGACTCAAGGTACAAGCCTCAGTTATGGATGATCAGCTGCGCGTACAAAGCAAAAGTATTGACGACCTTCAAAAAGTAATTACGCTTTGCAAAGGAGAAAACTTCGGACAGCCACTCCAGTATATCAACATGCGTAACTAACGATAATTAGACTTTTCTTTCCCTCAAAAGCACATCCTATAGATCAGAATGTGCCTTAAAATCTAATGCAATGGAAATAGCTGCAAACGGTTTTATTTTTTCAGATGATCCTGCCCGCATAGATATTGCAGCAGTGCATCATTATTTGAGCACCCAATCCTACTGGGCCAGAGAAATTCCTTTCGAAACCGTAATGCGTGCAATAGACGGGTCGCTATGTTTCGGCATTTATCAGGACAGTAAACAAATTGGATTTGCGCGTTGGATTACCGATAAAACCACATTTGCCTATTTGGCGGATGTATATACAGAAGAGGAATATCGTGGGAAAGGATTGATGAAACAATTGATGTCGCTTATGCTGTTTCATCCCGATCTCCAGAACTTACGCCGCTATCAGCTATCTACCCGTGATGCCCATGGACTTTACAGTCAGTTTGGTTTTAAGCCGCTAGAGACCCCTGATAACCAAATGGCGATAGTCATTTCAAACCCATACGAAAAAAGGGAAGACAATTAATTGTCTTCCCTTTTAATTAACGGAATCGCTATCCGTTTATAATTTCTGTGCAGCAACCCCTTCTTTAGTAATTACTACGGGGCGAATTAGTCCGTTCTCATCGAAAGACATTACATCGATACTGGTTTCTCTATGGTTACCATCGGTTTCAGTTAGTGGCCTGCGATGATAAACGATATACCAGAGATCCTTTTTCTCATTGTGAATAACGGAATGATGCCCTGCTCCCCTGGCAATTGCCGGATCTTGCTTTAAAATCTTTCCAATCCTTTTGAAAGGTCCCATGGGAGAATCCGATATTGCATAGGCCACAGAATAATCAGGCCCTGTCCAGCCCCCCTCAGACCACATAAAATAATACTTTCCGTTACGCATGAACATATATGGACCTTCCACATAGCTATCTGGAGTTATTTCTTTGTATGTTTCACCATCGGCGAAAGGAACCAGGGATTTAAAATCATCGCTGAGTTTGGCAATATTGCAATGTTTCCAGCCTCCGTAAATCAGGTAATATTGCCCGTCTTTATCTTTAAACACAAACTGGTCAATTGGCTGTGCACCATTATGAAATTTATCTACCAGTGGTTTTCCTATATGATCCTTATATGGACCTTCAGGACGTTTGGCAACAGCTACACCAATACCACCCGTTTCCTGATCACTTTGAATATCATTAGCACCGAAGAACAAAAAATAGTCTTTATCTTTTTTAACAATAGCAGGCGCCCAGACGGCCTTTTTAGCCCATTTAACACCGGCGGTATCCAGAATCCGCGGATGCTTTTTCCAATTTACCAGATCTTTGGAACTGAAAGCATCCAAAAAGACCTGATCCTTGTAAGGCGCAGAAAATGTTGGATATATCCAGTAAGTTTTGTCGAAAACGGCTGCATCAGGATCAGCGTACCAACCAGGAAAGACTGGATTTCCACTGGACTTAACCTGTGCATGGACTGTAGAAGTTGAGACGGCAAACGCCATCGGCATCAGCAAAGCAATTATTTTTTTCATATCAAATTTGATTGAACTGAATCATCAGCACGATCTGAACGAATCAAATTTAAACAGATTCATCAGACCGTTTTAACGTCAGTTTCGCTATAGTCTTTAATGTCTGTAATATAGCCGTTCAAAATCAGGAAATCAAATAAAGGTTTAGCTTCGGGTGTTACCGGCATGTTTGCCGTAGTTATCACGCGTCCAGATTCTTTATCAAGAAAGGGATAAGCAAAAAGTTTTACATTTTTACTGAACATGTCGCTAACGTACGCCATTAGCTGGCTGGAATAACTACCACCAAAGTTGTGTGAATTAAAAACAAACTTCAGGTTGTTGATATTCGTAGAAATACCAACACTTTTAGGCTTACAGCGGTCGAAGTATTTAGCCAGTTTATTATGCCTTGCAAAGTTTGAAACTATAACCAGGTTACCGGTTCCGCACATCTCTTCCGCCCTTTTCGCCACGGCATGTAAATCAATAGCTTCCGGTTTTTCGTCGTCGGCAGTTAATACATTTGAAAGTAGGACTTCAATCAATACGCTCAGGTTATCTTTCTGTACATCTTCTGTTCTTCTGAACTGATCTACAGCCTTATTGAACATACTGAAGTTGGGCAATGATTTTTGCGCATATTTAGTCCGCAGGATCATAATGTCTTTTTTATATAAAAGATCTTTCGGCAGACAAGGATTCCCTCTGGAATCGAAAATGGCAGCGTCAGAAAAGTCCTTCACTATCAGATAAAGATTCAGTAAGATATTATTAATGGATTCAAATGCAGGCCCATTTACAGAAATAAGGTCGATTTCAACAGAACCTATAGTCAGGTTATCTGCAAGAGATTCAATCATTCTTTTAGGATCCGCATAGTAATTAAACGCGGCATAGACCAGATTTACTCCAATTATCCCTAGCACATTCTGTTGTAAAGCGGCATCAGTATCAAGCAAACGGACATGAAAAAATATTTCATTTGGCTCGCCCCCTGGTTCGGTCTGAAATTTAATTCCGATCCATCCATGAGGATCATTGGATTTATTGTAATTCAGTGTAGTTACGGTATCGGCAAAAGCAAAGAAGGTTCTGGATTTGTATTTTTCACCGGTTAGTCTTTCCCGGAGGAGATCGAATTCATGGTTTAACATTTTCTGTAACCGCGACTGACTCACGTAACGGCCACTTTCTTCGGCACCATAGATCGCATCACTAAAAGTCATGTCATAAGCAGACATCGTTTTAGCGACTGTTCCAGACGCTGCGCCAGCGGTGAAGAAATTCCGGGCCACTTCCTGACCTGCTCCAATCTCCGCAAAAGTTCCGTAGATTTCGGGGCATAAATTAATGTTAAGGGCCTTTCGTTTCGTATCCAGAATTTCTCTTTCCATAGTACAAAAATAAGACAATGTAAAGAAAGTAAGGCCTATTTTTTAGTATTAATACCACAAAAACCTAAAGAGAAACGATCTAAATACGCTGAATGACAATTACTGGGCGGGCAAAGATAAACGGATAATAGCTGTATTTAGAGCCCTGCGAATTTCTCTTTCTTTTATTTTGTCATATCTGTTAAGCAGTACCTGGACTTTGAAACGAACAGTATCCTTACCCACAGCAAGAGTTTTAATCGTCAGTCCGTCACGAACAATATAATCATCATAGCTTTTTACAGATGCAGACAATATTTCTTCCAGGTGCGCAGGCAAATAACCATAGGACAATGCCATTTCAAACTCGATACTCAGTTTTTTAATATTCTGTTTACTCTGATTAACGATTACAGAACTAAAAACTACAGAATTCGGTACCATGACCATATCATTATCTTCATTTTGCAGGATCACGTTGATTAAAGTGATATCCAGTATTTTACCCTCCGTATCATTGACACGGATATGATCTCCCAGGGACAGACGGTCTGAAAACATGATGATTAGCCCGTTGATCATATTATTGATATAATCTTTGAAAGTCACAGCAATGGCGGCAGCAACGATCGTTATGCTGGTCAGAAATTTAAGGGGGTCAGTACCCAGGAAGATCATCATTGCTACAATTCCAAAAACTGTATTCAGAATAGAGACTATCCGGTTAATTCCGAGAATAAAATTATCCTTGATATTAGGCGGTAGACCATGCTTTTTGATGTACCAGTAAATAATAACCTGTCGGATAAAGGAAACTGCCAGACTCGGTCCAAGGAAAATAACCAGTGCTTTTGCACTCACAGTCAACTTTGGATATTTGTCAGCAAATTCGGTGTACTCATTCAGCATATAGATCAGTACGCATAGGATCAGCGTCTTCAAAGCAATCATTACCAGTTCATTTGTTCTTTTACGGCTTTTATCTTCTACAATCATAACATAGGTCAATATAGATCCCGTTAAATCTCCGTAAAATTGTGCGGTATTCAAATTTCAACCGGCAAAAGGGCGTCTACAACCAAATTAAAGGCTATTAACCCCCGGATAGTCAATACAATTTGTTACCTTCGGAATATTGACAATAATCCTATGGCAAAAAAAAAATCTTCTCAGATAAAGGTAGTATTAACGCAGTTAATCAGTGATGTTTTAGAGAATAGCAATAATGAAGCCCTGAACTACAAACAGGTTTCAGCCAAGCTGAATATAAAAGACGACGAATCAAGGGAGACCATTTTGGAAATCCTTAAAGAGGAAGCGCGCAGAGGCATCTTCAGTGAACCTCAAAAAGGTAAGTTCCGGTTAAAAGAACTCAAAACCTTCATAACTGGAAAAGTAGACCTGACTGCCGATGGCGCAGCATTTATCATTCCCGATGACGAATTCGAGAAAGATGTATTTGTTTCGGCCAGAAAACTACATAATGCATTGCATGGAGACAAAGTAAAGGTCTATATCTATGCCAAGAAAAGCGGGCGGAAAAACGAAGGAGAGGTAGTTGAAATTATAGAACGTCTGAGAACGGACTTCATAGGAGTTATTAAAATATCAGACCGTTTTGCGTTCGTTACAGTAGACGACAAAAAGATGCAGCACGATATTTTCATTCCCCTGACCGACCTCGCGGGCGCTAAAAGTGGGCAGAAGGTACAGGTATCAATTACAGACTGGCCGGAAGCGGCGAAGAACCCAATTGGTAAGATTATCAACATTCTGGGTACACAGGGAGAGAACAACACCGAGATGAATGCTATTCTTGCCCAGTATGGATTCCCACTTTCATTCCCAAAAGAAGTCGAAACTGAAGCAGAAGCCATTCCTGAAACGTTGAGTCCTGAAGACTTGAAAGACAGGCGGGATTTTAGAGAAACGCTCACCTTCACAATTGACCCGGCAGATGCCAAAGACTTTGATGATGCCATTTCCTTTAAAAAACTGGAAAACGGTAATTATGAAATCGGTATACATATCGCAGATGTGTCACACTACGTAACACCTCAGTCTGCTTTAGACAAAGAAGCTTACAGCCGTGCGACCTCAGTTTATCTCGTTGACAGGGTTATTCCAATGCTACCGGAAAAATTAAGCAACGGAGTTTGTTCACTCAGACCTAATGAAGACAAACTGTGTTTTGCAGCAGTCTTTGAACTGGATGAAAACGCCAATATACTAAACGAATGGTTTGGCAGGACAGCCATACATTCAGACAGGCGTTTCAGTTATGAAGAAGCTCAGGAAGTTATAGAGAATAAAGCAGGAGACCATGCAGAAGAGATTCTGAAACTAAACGAACTCGCTTATATTCTGAGAGACCGTAAGTTCAAAAACGGAGCGATCAGTTTTGAAAGCACTGAGGTAAAATTCAAATTAGATGAGACAGGAAAACCCGTTGGCGTTTACGTAAAGGAACGTAAAGATGCGCACAAACTGATCGAAGATTTCATGTTGCTGGCCAATAAGAAGGTTGCAGAGTTTATTGCTAAAAAAGGAAAAGGCAAGAGCAAATACACGTTTATATACCGTTCACATGATTCTCCGAACCTGGAAAACCTGGGTAATTTCGCGTTGTTTGCTGCCAGATTCGGTTACAAGATAAATACTAAAACAGATAAAGACATTGCCAAATCGCTAAACTTCCTGATGGAAGATGTCGAAGGCAAAAAAGAACAAAATGTATTAACACAGCTGGCTATCCGCTCTATGGCGAAAGCAGTTTACACCACGAAAAAGACAAGTCATTACGGATTGGCTTTTGATCATTACACGCACTTCACCTCTCCTATCAGGCGTTACCCGGACGTGATGGTACACCGCCTGCTAGCTGCGTACCTGAACGGAGAACGTTCCGCCAATGAAGAGGAATATGAAATTGCGGCTTCTCATTCCTCAGCGATGGAAAAACGCGCCGCAGATGCCGAACGTGCTTCGATTAAGTACAAGCAGGTTGAGTATCTGGAGGAAAATATAGGCAGCACCTATCGCGGATTAATTTCTGGTGTTACGGAGTGGGGAATGTATGTCGAACTGCTGGAGAACAAGTGTGAAGGAATGATCCGCCTGAAAGATATAGCTGATGACTTCTATGTTCTGGACGAAAAAAACTACTGTATAGTGGGACAGCGCAAAAAGAAAAAATATCAATTAGGAGATGAAGTTAACGTCAAGGTGAAAAGAGTAGACCTGTCTAAAAGACAGATTGATTTTACCCTGCTTCAGGACTAAATTTATGACTTTACCCAAATTCCTTTGTTTTCTGATTATTTGCTGTGCATCCGAAGTCTGTGCCCAGCAAATAATCGGGGGACATGTAACGGATGCCGAAACAGGAAAGCCAATTGCCTTTTCGACGGTTACTGCCGCAGCTTCTTTGCAAACATTAAGTAATGAAACAGGTGAATTTGAACTGAGCTTGTCTAACCTGCCCATCACTCTGCAGGTATCTCATCTGGGTTATCAGACCAGAACGCTGACGATAGAAAAACAATCATCAGCTGTAAACATCCAGCTTATCCCCAAAACCTTTGAACTTCCCGAAGCAAAAGTTGGCAACCCAGCGCTTGCTATTATACAGGAGGCTGCAAAAAAAGCAATGGAAAACTACAAAAAGACTTTTCCCGGAAAAGCTTTTCTCCGGCAGACTGCTTATCAGGCTGGAAAGCCTGCCTATCTGCAGGAGATCTGGTTTGACGCGAGCTGGACAGCTTATGGGCTTTTAAAATGGAACCCAACAGAAAGCAGGCGGCTTGCTGCCGGCAAAGGAATTAACTATACTAATTTCAGCTTCAGCACCCTGATCTTCTCCGGATACCTCCCCAATAACCTGCTGCTTAAACCACTGCGTAAAAGTGCCGATTCACTCTATACATTTAAGCTAACCGGAACCACAGAAAAAGATGGTCAAGAGATAGCCAGAATCAACTGTATTCCCCGTACCGGTGTTAAGGACGTCCGCTTCGAAGGAGATTATTATATCAATACGGTAACTAACAATATTGTGATGATAGACGGCATAATCAGGGACATGAAATTTACCAGTTCCGGCCCTATGTCAATTAAGAACAAGGAAACCAGGTTTTCGGCACAATTCCATTTGAATGACCAGGGAGACAACGTACTGGAATATGCAACCTTCAACCTGATCAACAGATTAAAGGTAATGGGTTTTGGCACTCAGGATACAGAACTTTACAACACGTTATTCCTAACGACATTACCTAATACATTTCCTGCCGCGGCACTCGAAGACGTGAGACCAGACATTAATGATCAGTCCCTTATCCGTTCAATGCATACAGACCCGGAGTTCTGGCAAAAAAATCCAGGAATTATCCGCACAGCAAAGGAGCAGGAAGCCATTAAAGAATTAGAAAGAATACCCAGATAAAAAGCAATACACAGATAAGCAATACACAGATAAGCAATACACAAAAATGCATACTATTTCTGAACTACAACAATTAATAGAAAACGCTGTCAGCAAAGTCGAATATCCGGCCCATCCGTCACGTTTATATGAGCCTATCAGTTATATCATGAAACTGGGCGGAAAAAGAATACGTCCCGCTTTGTTGATTCTCTCCACAGAATTGTTCAATACAGATCTTTTGAAAGAAGCTATTGAAGCTGCGCTCGCTATAGAGACCTTTCATAACTTTACCCTTATTCATGATGACATTATGGATAATGCGCCATTGAGACGTGGCCAGGATACTGTGCATATTAAATGGGGCGTAAATAATGCTATCCTCAGTGGAGATGTCATGATGGTGGAGGCCAATAAACATCTGACAAAGCTCCCTGTAGAAGTCTTAAAAGATGCATTAGCGTGTTTTAACCTAACCGCACAGGGCGTTTGCGAAGGACAGCAACTCGATATGGAGTTCGAACAACGGAAAGATGTCACCATTCCTGAATATCTAAATATGATACGCCTTAAAACTGCTGTGCTCGTTGGTGGCGCAATGAAATTAGGGGCTATTGTAGCAGGTGCAGATGCTGAAGATGCCGATTTACTGTACAAATTTGGAGAGAACTTTGGAATTGCGTTTCAGCTACAGGATGACATTCTCGATGTCTACGGAGACCCGCTAAAATTTGGAAAGCAGGTTGGTGGTGATATTATCAGTAATAAACAGACCTTTATGTTGCTTAAGTTGAAAGAGATCGCAGTAGCAGCAGATCTGACCGCTCTGGAAGAATTGAGTTTGCAATCAGACTATCCATCTAAAATCCGGTCAATTACCGACTTGTATAATCAATACGATATCAGAAATATCGCGGCTTCAGAAATGCAGAAAAGCCTGGATATTGCTTTTGAAGCTTTAGCACGTGTTAACGTTGATACAGCAAGAAAAGCAGAATTAACAGCGCTGGCAAAATTGTTGATGAATCGCGAACACTAAACTTACTCAGTTAGCAGATGTTTAATTTTATCGTAGGTTAAAGGCTTTGTCAGAAAGTCTTTAACCTGTGGATAAGAAAGTGCCTTAACGCGCTCCGAAGGATTGATTGTAGAGGAAACAATTACTACATCGATACCAATGCCGTGCTCCTGAAGAATATTCAGAAAAGACCAGCCGTCAATTTCCGGCATATTCAGATCCAGCAGGATTAACTCTGGTGTATGCTCTCTGAGATACTGCAGAGCTGCCTTTGCGCAATCAAACTGTACAATCTTTTTGTGCTTGTAGTACCTGGAGATAATCATATCATGCAGTTTATTCGTTAGCATGTCATCATCCAGCAGCATAATATGATTCAGGTCTCTCCGCTCTGTATCATTCTTATAAGCAACCAGTTCCGGTTCCCGGTATTTCATCTTATTCAATACGCCGATAATATGATCCAGCTTCTCGGCCTGATAATTAATATCATCTAAAATTCCCATTATAGCCGAACGGTCATACTGTTCCATTTCAGGCAAATGCATCAGATTAGACAAACTCAAGATGTTTGTGATAGGCGCACGCAGGTCATGAGACGCCATATGGGCATACTGATCTAATAATCTCACCTGATCCGGATATCCGATATTGCCGCTAATCATACAAGAAAAATAATGTTTCCCGGACTCAAGCAGCAATGGTGTAAATATCACCTGAAGAATTCCGTCATCGTTACCTGGGGTTTTAAAATGATACTCCAGACTTAGTCCGCTTCCGCCCAGGCAGGCGGCCGCAAGCGATCTGAATCTTTCCAAAAACTTATGAGCAAGAATTTCCACAACATTTTCCCCAGTCTTGGGATATTTTTCAAGAAAATGAATGACGTGATCCTGCTTTTCTATGTGAAAAGAAAGCAGCTGTAATTTATTATCAAAAATAAAAAAAGAATTTTTTTCGTAAGGTGCACAGTATTGCTCAAGCTTCATAGCAGAAATCCATTGTGGTGACATAAATACAAGCGTGCCATACCTTAATCACTTATTAATTGATAGAAATTTTAAAGATTAAATATTACGATCCCAAAAACAAGCAGACCATTAAAGACAAAAATGGTTTGATAATTGCATTTTCCCCAACTAGGGAGAATTCCACAAACCAACAAAAATTTACGTACTAATGCAAGAAATACTGTCAAAGAAATTATTAGGTAACCGAATTAAGTCACTGAGACTAGAGAAAGCATATGCACAATCGGAAGTCGCGGCAATTCTGAACCTATCCAGAAGCAACTATTCACAAATTGAACTGGGCAATCAATATCCTAGCTACAATACTTTACAAGCAATCTCATTACACTATCAGAAGAGCTATACCTGGTTGCTGCATGGTACTTCATCAATCTCAGTTCAGACTGCTGAAGCTGCTATAATTAAAGACCTTCAGGCTACGCTGCATGATTTCTCATTTAACCTTAAAAGATTGGAGAAACAGCTATTACAAATCCGGATTAAGCTTGGAATAACAGATTAAGTATAAACAAAAAAAAGCCACCCGGATCGGATGGCTTTTTTAATATTATTATATATAAGCTATTATTCTGCAGTTGCATCAGTCTCAGCAGCAGGTTTAGCTGCTTTCTTAACTGGTGCTTTTTTTGCAGTTGCTTCAGCTACCGGAGCAGCTTTTTCTACAACTTCTGTAACAACTTCCGCAGGTAAAATAGAAACATAAGATTTGTTATCTTGTTTCTTTTTGAAGATCACAGTTCCATCTACCAAAGCAAATAAAGTATGATCCTTACCAATACCAACTCCTTTATCAGGGTGGTGTTTAGTTCCGCGTTGACGAACTAAGATATTTCCGGCAATAGCTTGTTGACCACCAAAAACTTTGATACCTAAGCGTTTACTATGCGACTCACGTCCGTTCCTGGAACTACCGGCTCCTTTTTTATGTGCCATTTTGTTTTATATTTTATCAATTAACAGCTATAAAACTGCAATTTTTGTTTAACAACTAATTATAAACTGATACCAGAAATCTGGATTTTGGTGAAATACTGGCGGTGGCCATTTTTCTTTTTGTAACCTTTTCTACGTTTCTTTTTGAAAACGATCACTTTATCGCCTTTTAAATGAGACACGATTTTAGCTGAAACGACTGCACCTGCTAGTGAAGGGGCACCAACAGAGATTTTGCCTCCGTCTTCAACCAACAATACATTGTCAAATTCAATACTAGCGCCTTCATCTCCTTGCAAACGGTGTACAAAAAGGTGCTGGTCTTTTGCAACTTTGAATTGCTGTCCTGCTATATTTACTATTGCGTACATTGTTAAATAATTAGTATTTTAAATTGTTTATTTTTTTATTGAGGTGCAAATATATAATTTATATTTCTAAAATCAAAGTGATTGCATAATTCTAATCAATTTGTTTAACAGAAATCTATTTGTTGTTTTCTGTAACACTGCTTTGTTGTTTTCCGTAACGCTGTTCCGCATCACTAATCGTCTGAACAAGCAAAGTTTTCATTTGGTTTGATACATCCCGAAGTTTAGGAATATCCTGATAATCTGCTACCAGAATCACCTTTTTACTTTTCCTTTTATAGTTAAACTGCATTTCGTAGCGCAGTACCTTGGAAGTCTTCAGATCTGTACCGGCATTAGCTATAACGTCAGGAAAATTCCAGAAGCCCAGTTCATTTGCTTTGTTATGCAGATAAATAATATCATTCTGACGGAGCTTAACATTCGTACGCATCAGTGAATCACTGGCATTCAGATACTCGTATTTCCCCGTAGCAGAGTCGTAGCTATTTTCCATTACATTACCCGGGCCCCATTTAAATTGGAAAGACACAAATTCGTCCGATCTGAACGGCGCATTGCGTATAATCGGGGTGTAGTAAATAACGCAATAAGCCAGGAAAGGAATGACAATCGTTAACAGTAAAAATATTTTTTTTGCTTTAGTACTCATAATGGCTGCAAATATACAATAGTATCCCGAAGAAAAATCCTAATCTAATGGACCTGTAAGCTCACCTTCCCACTTACTCACTACTGCTGTTGCGATACTATTACCGATTACATTGGTTGCAGACCTTCCCATGTCCAGCAGCGGATCAATACCGATCAATAAGGCCAGTCCGGCTTCAGGAATATTGAAAGTTGCGATCGTACCTGCAATTACCACTAATGAAGCTCTTGGCACACCCGCAATTCCTTTACTGGTTAGCATTAGAATCAATAACATAGTTATTTGCTGCTGAGCTGATAAATCAATACCGTATGACTGCGCAATGAACAAGGAGGCAAAGGTCATATAAAGCATAGAACCATCCAGGTTAAAGGAATACCCGAGCGGTAATACGAAACTTACAATTTTATCCTTACAGCCAAAACGCTCCAGTTGCAACATCGTTTTCGGGTAGGCGGCCTCGCTGCTCGCAGTACTGAAAGCCACAAGGATAGGCTCTTTCATTCTGCTCATCAGATTAAACACCCTCCCCTTGAGAATCAGGTACCCTATCATAACCAGTAAGAACCAAAGCAATAACATACTTCCGTAGAACTCACCTATAAATAAAGCATATGTAGACAAGACACTTAAACCCTGCTTAGCTACAATCGCGCCCATTGCCCCAAATACTGCAAAAGGTGCAAAGTT
Organism: Pedobacter antarcticus; assembly: GCF_900112985.1. Lineage (GTDB taxonomy): Bacteria > Bacteroidota > Bacteroidia > Sphingobacteriales > Sphingobacteriaceae > Pedobacter > Pedobacter antarcticus. Next base: position 8,690 of record NZ_FONS01000007.1, on the reverse strand, counting down.
CATTACATAACCCGTTACTTTTAAGATAACATGTGCAACCGCATCAAAAAATTCAATGATAATTTTTCCTTTCTCGCCAATTGCAGCAGTTGCTACCCCAAAGAAAAGGGAGAATACTACGATCTGAAGGATTTCATTTGTGGCCATAGCTTCTGCCATACTTTTAGGCACGATATGAGAAATAAAGTCCTTCATTGACAAAGCCACCTTTTGAATACCAGTATCTACATTGCTTGCAGGTAAAGGCAGGTTCATTGCTTCTCCAGGTTTGAATATGTTCACCATGATCAGGCCAAGTACAAGCGACATGAGCGATGCGGAGAGGAACCATAACATGGTTTTACCACCAATACGGCCAACAGCTTTAATATCGCCGACTTTTGCAACACCCACTACCAGGGTCGCAAATACCAGCGGAGCAACAATCATTTTAATCAGGCGGAGGAAAATATCACTAAGCAGCGTTAGCGGTTCCAGTTTCTTTTCCCGAAGAATTTCAGTTTCATGAATAATATTCACGACGCTGCTTTTTTCTGCTATCAGGCTTTTATAATTTACCGCAGAAGAGTCTTTTAGCTGGCTTAACTTTAAATCTATGTCATTAAGCTTCACATCGGCGGTAGCTATTCTACTATTGTATTCATCAAAAGAATTAATGTTGAGTATGTAGCCTAAAATCACACCAAGAATCAGTGCTAAAAATATAAAAAAAGTTAACCGGTTGTTTTTTGACATTATATTGTTTCTTTTTGTGTTTTCGCGGAGTAAAACTACAACAATTAACTTATTTAGGAAGCGTAAAATAAATAGCACAGCTGTAACAATATTTCGACAATGAAGTCAAAACCCAAAAATTAAAGAAGATTGGACCAGAAAGACCTCTTATTTAAGCAGATTTTCGACAAGAATTCGAAGAAAATTTTTCACCTGTGTTATGGATATACAGGTGACGCTGACGCGGCGAATGATCTGCTGCAGGAAACCTTCCTGAAAGTCTGGCAAAACCTGGATAAGTTCCGGGAGAAGTCGTTGATTTCTACCTGGATATACCGCATTGCGGTTAATACCTGCCTAACCTGGTTACGCTCAGAAAAACGACAGGCCAAAGATGAGCTGACAGATCACATTATCGAAAACCGTATTGAAGAATACACAGAAAAAAATGAACAGGTAGCACTCCTATACCAGTCCATTGCAAAACTGGAAGAACACGACAGGCTAATCATAACGATGGTACTGGATGAACTTCCTTACGCAGAAATTGCGGAGATATCAGGAATCAGTGAAGGAAACCTCAGGGTAAAAATTCACAGGATTAAACAAAAACTTACAGAATTATACAATCATCATGCACGAATTTGATCATATAAAATCCCTTTGGCAATCACATTCCCCAGAGCCCGGTATCTCTGCGGAAGAAATGCTTAAACAGGCAAAACTGGAGGTTAATGCTATCCGGCGGAAGTCTTTGCTGAATATAGCGGGAATGCTCATTTCGCTTGCAGCAATTGCGACCTTATTATTAACTTATGACTTCAAATCATGGACGGCCATGCTTGGTGTCGGAATCATTTTGCTAACAGTAGCCATATATACATTACTACTTTACAGAGAGCATGCAATCCTTTCAAAACAGGATTTCACGATTAATCCGTCATCTTTTATTGAAAGACTGAAAGAATATCAGTTCAGCCGTTATCAGCTCTATACCAGACTTTATTGGTTTTATCCAATGGCAATCTCTGCAGGAATGATCCTATATTTCATGGAAACATTTGAACGTATGGAGCCCTGGACGCAGCTTGCAATTATAGTATTCTCTTTCTGCTGGATGGTTTTCTGCGCAACCTATTTAAGAAAAGCATTCCTCAAAAGAGAAAAAGAACGACTGGAGCTGCTAATAGAAAAATTCGAAAGAATCAGCGCACAAATAGATTAACCAGGATTGATCTTTAATTTAAAAGCTAACAAATCATGAGATTAAAGCAGACTAGTCTACTTTAATCTCATCTACTGAAAATGAATTACCACGCAGCTGATAAACCAGTGTTTTAAGTGCTCCTTTAACAGCTGTTGTATCGGAAGAATCTGCGATATAAGGATAGGTTCTAAAGAGATCTCCATTCTTAATAAAAAACTTGTCACCACCTGCATAGTTCTTTTTAGCTCTTGCACTCAATGGCGGAAAGTTTATTTTATTGAAACTATTGTTCTGATATTCATACACCTGCAGATCCTTTACATTTTGTTTGCTCAATAATTCGATATAGAGTTCCGGATTGCCATCATTATCAAGATCCATATTCCAAACATCTGTAATAACTCCCTCCCTTTCCACAGCCAGAGAACGAAAATTATTTTTTGTCGAATCGGACATTAATATTTGGTAACCACCAACACTGTCCACTCCTTTTCCCCAGCTTATAATTTCGAAATGCATTCCTGGCTTAACTTCTATATCTTTATAAAAAGAGAATTGACCCGCCTTCGCAGCTTTTTCTGTAGCATTTGTATGAGCTGACTTTTCCTGGGTTGCAGGTGATTCGTGACGACAGGCCAATAAAAATAAGAGTCCTGCTATAAACACAGACTGCTGTAAAATATATTTAGTAGGTTTCATGCTGATCGGGTTTAGCGAAGCAATTTATGTTATTTTACCTGATTTGTCAACTTGGTCTCTGTAACAACAGAACTTTTTCCTTGCGGTGTAATTACAATTGTTTTAAAAACAAGCGATTTTCCCGCCGGGACTTTAACCTTTAAACCTGTTATATAAGGAGCCGCTAATGCATTTGGACGTGTTCCATCAAGTGTAAAATAAATTTTAGCCCCTTTAACAGGTACTTTCAATGGCATATCAATTACTTCACCCTCCACCGCCTGAAGCGGTTGTCCAATCGGCGTAGGTACCCAAAAATTAGTACCTGTCAGATCCAGGCGAGCTAAATGATAAGGCAGCCTTTCTTCAGCAAAATTTTGCAAATCTTTCTTGTCCTGCTGAGTCCATGCTGTCTCTGAAAGCGCAAAAAGCTTAGGCAAAATCATATATTCAACCTTCTCCGGAGTCTTCACATATTCTGTCCATAAATTCGCCTGAACGCCCAAAATATATTTCTGTTCATCGGCGGTAAGTTCTGCAGGTATGGGATTATAAGCGTATACACGTGTATAAGGATTTAAACCACCTATATTAGTTGGCTCGTCTGCAGAAGCTGACTGCGCGTGATCAAAATACAAACCATCGCTTGAAGGAGTCATAATCACATCGTGGTGCTGTTTCGCTGCTGCTATTCCACCCTGTAATCCTCTCCAGGACATCACTGTAGCATTAGGTGCCAGCCCGCCCTCCAGAATTTCATCCCATCCTATAATCGAACGGCCTTTGCTATTCACATGTTTTTCGATACGCTGAATAAAATAACTCTGCAGCTCATGTTCATCTTTCAACCCTTTTTCTTTAATCAACTGTTGGCAAAACGCAGACTCCTTCCAATAGGTTTTTGGACTCTCATCTCCCCCGATATGAATATAACGGGAAGGAAATAATGTAATAACCTCGTCCAGCACATCCTCCAGGAATTTAAAAGTAGCGTCAGTGGGCACATATACGTCATCAAAAACGCCCCAGGTCTGCTGCACCTGCTTACCTTTTCTGGAACCTGCCCAAGGAGTATTAGCATCAATAAAAGTATCTCGGTCCGGAAACGCACTCAGCTGTGGATAGGCAGCGATTGCAGCCGAACTATGTCCGGGAAGTTCAATCTCAGGAATTACATTAATAAACTTACGTGCAGCATAAGCGACAACATCCTTTATCTCGTCCTGCGTATAAAAATGTTTGTAAACGATGCCATCATTTGCCACCCCGGGATGATGACCGACTATCGTTCCGTTTCTTGAGGAACCTATGCCGGTAAGTTTAGGATATTTCTTAATCTCAATTCTCCAGCCCTGGTCATCTGTCAGATGCCAGTGGAAAGTATTCATTTTATACTGAGCCAGCAGATCTATATATTTTTTAATAAAAGAAACTGGAAAAGCATGCCTTGCTACATCCAGCATCATTCCCCGATATTTAAATCTTGGATAGTCTTCAATTCTGGCAGCAGGAATAATCAGCTCCTGCCCCGTTTTTTCTGGTATCATCTGCATCAGTGTCTGCACGCCATAAAAAAGTCCGGCACCTTTACCAGTTATCTCAATCTGCCCTTTCCCCACAACAATTTTATAACCTTCTTCAGGTAATTCTGCTGCCCCTTTGGAGCTTAAAATAATAGCTTTACTACCCTTCGGTACAGCAGCTACAGGACGCAGGGCAAAGCCACCTTTGGCAGCGATATATGCATTAAGTATATCCGATGTAGCTGCATTTGCAGCATCTCCCTGAACCAGAACGACAGTTTTATCAAGTATAAAAGAACCTGTCTGTACAGAAACAGCAACAGGTGCAGGAATTATTCCCAGATTTTTGTCTGTCTGCGCATTGACGCTCCACACCGTACATACTAGCATAGAGCCAGTCAGAATACTTTTTATTTTCATTGAGTTTATTTTTTTTTATTACCGGAACGAGCTTAATAAGGTCCGTTAGAAATTAAAATTAGTCATAATGAGTGGTCAGGCCAAATTTGATCCGCATAAATCTACAGCGGGAAATAACCACAAAAAAAAGGCATATCCAAAATTAGATATGCCTGTAGAACTGTATTTATATAATTTTAAACAGCTTCTTTAGCTGCCAGATAACGTTCTGCATCCAGTGCAGCCATACAACCAGAACCAGCTGCTGTAACAGCCTGACGGTAATAATGATCCTGAACGTCTCCACAAGCGAATACACCTTCAACATTAGTTTTAGTAGAACCAGGAATAGTTTTCAGATAACCAGTTTCATCCATATCCAGCCAATCCTTAAAGATCGCAGTATTAGGCTGATGCCCGATAGCTACGAAAAAGCCTTCTACAGCCAATTCCTGTTCCGCACCGGTTTGATTATTTAAAACCTTAATTCCGGTTACATTTTTACCGTTTCCAAGTACTTCCGTAGCTTCCGAGTTGTAAATAACTTCGATATTAGGCGTATTTAATACGCGGTGTACCATTGCTTTGGAAGCCCTGAACTCATCTCTTCTGACCAGCATATAAACTTTTTTACAAAGCTTGGCAAGATAGGTTGCTTCTTCAGCCGCGGTGTCTCCTGCACCCACGATTGCAATATCCTGGCCTTTAAAGAAAAATCCGTCGCATACTGCACAGGCAGAAACGCCAAAGCCATTATATTTTTGTTCAGAAGGCAGGCCAAGCCATTTTGCGGTTGCACCTGTAGAAATAATTACTGTATCGGCTGTGATCGTTTTAATCTCGTCGACTACCACACGGTGTGGTGTAGAAGAAAAATCAACTGAGCTTACATAACCAAACCGAATATCAGTTCCGAAACGCTCTGCCTGCTTCCGGAAATCTTCCATCATTTCAGGTCCCATTACCCCATTCGGATAACCAGGGAAATTATCAACATCTGTAGTTTGGGTCAATTGACCTCCGGCTTCCATACCGGTATATAGAACTGGTTTCAGGTCTGCTCTTGCTGCATAAATTGCTGCAGTGTATCCGGCAGGTCCTGAACCTATAATCAGGCATTGTACGTGTTCTGTTTCTAGGGAATTATTCATGATTATATTTTATAAGATATCCTGCACCGGTGAGACCGGAACCGGATTTTTGAAATGCAAATTTACGGCTTTAAAATGGGATGAGCAAACCCGCCGCTACTGTTGAATTCGTTGTCTTTCAGCTTGTTTTTGCTGTAGTTTACGGCCTTTTAGACTGGAAATGAGCTTATCGTTTTCATATTCGTCTTCCTGTTTGCCTCCGTTCAGTATCCAGGTTCCATTTTTTTTACCTGATGCATACAAACCCTGTGCAATGAGCTTGCCGTTGGGTGCAAAATACTGATATGCACCATGCAGTATACCCCGATCGAATGTGATCACCTGTTTAATTTTTTTATCCGTGTAATAACTTATCCAGCGCCCCTGCCTCAACCCATTGCGGTAATTGCCAACCAGTTCAATAAAACGTTCCCGCCCGTTAATCTCAAAGCTATCATTGGTATAATTATTATCTGGCGTGATCCAGTTATAATAAATAAACTGCCCGTGTGGCTCGACCAGACTATCCTGGCGGAAGGAGCCCGACGCAAGCAGAATCCCATCGAAATCGAATTTTTTAAACGTGTACACACTGTCTCCAGATAGCTTACCATAAACGGCATAGGTAACAGCCTGAGCGGAGTCGGCAATCACTTCGTCCTTTGCATTGAGCCAGACATTTTTAACCTGTGCATAGGTAACTGAATAGACAGATAGCAAAACTAGAAAACACCAGACCTTTTTCATGGATAGCAGCATTGATTAAATCAAATTTAGCAACTATGTCTGGATAATCCCGACATTAAACGCTCTTTTTACAGGAGCCTGATTAGCAGCTTCAATTCCCATCGAAATTACCTTCCTTGTTTCCAGCGGGTCAATAATACCATCTACCCATAATCTTGCAGCCGCGTATTCCGGAGTAGTCTGATTATCATACCTGTCTGATATTTCTTTAAGCATTTCAGCCTCTTTTTCCGGTGTAATAGTCTCGCCCCGGGCTTTCAGCGAGGCAGCCTGAATTTGTAACAATGTTTTTGCAGCCTGAGAACCTCCCATTACTGCAATTCTGGCTGTAGGCCAAGCATAAATTAACCTCGGATCATACGCTTTTCCACACATCGCATAATTTCCGGCCCCGTAAGAATTACCAATGACGATGGTAAATTTAGGTACGACTGAATTTGCCACAGCATTGACCATTTTTGCGCCATCTTTTATAATACCTCCCTGCTCAGAACGGCTGCCAACCATAAAGCCAGTTACGTCCTGCAAAAACACCAGCGGTATTTTCTTCTGATTACAGTTCATGATAAACCGGGCAGCTTTGTCTGCACTATCCGAATAAATCACTCCACCAAACTGCATTTCACCTTTTTTAGACTTCACTACCTTCCGCTGATTAGCAACTATGCCAACTGCCCAGCCGTCAATTCTGGCCAAACCACAGATAATACTTTTACCGTAGTCTTTCTTATATTCTTCCAGGGCCGAATCATCTACCAGTCGATAGATCAGTTCATGCATGTCATATTGTTTCTCCCTGTTTTCAGGGAGTATGCCGTAAATCTCTTTAGGGTCTGCTTTGGGTTCTGCAGATTCAATCCGGCTAAATCCAGCCTGCTCCGGCGCGCCCAGCATACTCATCAGCTGGCGGATACTATCCAGACAGTGCTGATCATCGGGGTGTTTATAATCTGTAACACCTGAAATCTCGCAATGCGTGGTTGCCCCCCCCAGGGTTTCATTATCAATATCTTCTCCTATTGCAGATTTAACCAGATAAGATCCAGCCAGAAAAACTGAACCTGTTTTATCTACAATCATGGCTTCGTCGCTCATAATCGGCAGATAAGCCCCGCCCGCGACACAGGATCCCATAATTGCAGAGATCTGCACAATGCCCTCTGCAGACATCATTGCATTATTTCTAAACATTCGGCCAAAATGTTCTTTATCGGGAAAAATTTCATCCTGCATGGGCAGGTATACTCCTGCACTATCTACCAGGTAAATTACCGGTAAACGATTCTCCATCGCAATTTCCTGCGCGCGAAGATTCTTTTTAGCCGTCATTGGAAACCATGCACCAGCTTTAACAGTTGCATCGTTAGCTATAATCATGCACTGCCTGCCGGATACATATCCTATTCCGCACACCACACCTGCAGCAGGACAGCCACCCTGTTCTTTATACATACCATCGGCAGCAAATGCTCCGATTTCCAGGAATTCAGAATCCTTATCTATCAGATAAGAAACGCGTTCTCTGGCAAGCATTTTCCCTTTTTCTTTTTGCTTCGCTGCATTCTTCGCCCCGCCACCCTCGGCAATTTTTTGCAGACGGGCGTGTAAGAAGGTTAGCAATTGTTTATTTTTATCCTCGTTCGTATTGAATTCGATATCCATTCTGGCAAGATAAATTTTTCCTGCAGATTTTAAAAAAAACCAGAGGAATTTTAAACTGCAAAAAAGCCCTTATTGTATGTTTTACACCATATATCTTAATTGGCTTGCTATAGACATCTTAAGGTTTGAACTTTATTTCCGCCCGGATCTATAGCGTTATTCTTCCAGGTTGATATACCGTTGATATACCCTTGGGATACCCTTCCTTTACCCAAAGGGGTATACCAAGGGTATCCCAACGGTATATCAAGGGTATCGCAAGGGTATACCAACACCGAACAAAATCAACAGAAAATCAAAAGCTTCCAAATTGCAAATTCTAACTGTCTTATACTGAAAGTACTTGATAGATTAGGGTAACTCAATTTAATATTCCTGAATTTACTTTATTCTGTAACTGGTATTCCTGAATTTACTTGTGAGTGGTTCAAATAGTCCTGATTTTGCTTGGGAGTGCGCGGCTCTACATAGGCATGTTTGTACTGTGGTGTCTTCAATCCACAGCTGAAATGCGGGCGGAGATAATTGTATTTGGATATGGCTGATTCTACTTGTTTTTTGGCCTGCTCAAAGGAGCCGAATGTTTCATGGAGACCAAACTCTGTCTTGAGTATACCATTAATTCTTTCG
>NZ_FONS01000021.1 GCF_900112985.1 Pedobacter antarcticus | reverse complement strand
TATACGCATAAAGTCATAATAATGCATTTATGTCACTTAATGAAACGAATTTTTGATGCCACCGAAATGCATAAATGCATAACCCCTTACCTTAACAGTTTCAGGGTTTAGATTTATTTCATAAATGCATAAAGTCATGTTTATGCTTCTATCACGGGTTGTAAAATAAGCTTGAATGTTTTGAAGCATAAACACATAAATACATAAAAGCATAAATTAAAAATGCATGTTCGCATAAATGCATAAAACCATAAGTACATAATACTCAATTTTTATATCTTTGGTTCGTTCATTCAAAATGCGGATGTGCAGCTTAGATTAGAATTGAGGCAGACAGGCGAATAGCCAGGAATGCATAAAAGTTTTTTTAACGTTGCAAGATGTACCTTTGTGCGACAAAAACCTCCCTCCGGTCATTTTTGTCTTCAAAAGTCATATTGCCTATGATTGAAGGAATCATAGGAAGACAGAAAAACTCGCAACTCGTTTTTCTTTAGAAAGTAGCATCCAAATGAAGAAGATGAACAAAGCAGCAAGTGATGGAACTAATAAAGGTGGGAGACCAGTTGGATTAGAACCAAGAAACAGAAGTATACATTGTAGGTTTACAGAAAAGGAACATCAGTTGATCGAGCACATGGAACGTGTTTTTAGCTTATCGAAAGCTAATCTAATACGAACAAGAGTACTTGAAAATGCCGAACCTTTGATTTTAGATGGGCTGGAATTTGCAAAAGAACTGCGGGCTATTGGAACTGAATTAGGTAGGGCAGGGAACAACATTAACCAATTGGCCAAGCACGCGAATACGCTTGAAAAGTCAGGGTTGCTTAATGAATCGGTTGTAACCAGATTTAATGTTTTGATAGAAAGTTACAATGTTGTACAAACTGAATTGATAAAAACGCTACGGAAAGTAACAAGAGATTCAGCAAAAAAATATAAAATATGATTGTCAAATTCCTTTCTTCTACTCCTAGCTTTTCTGGTGTTGAGTACAACACCAATAAGATGGACACGGGGAAAGGTGAGCTTATGGAGGCGCATAATTTCGGACAATTACAGGGAATAAGTGATCTAAGACCGGAAGACTATAAGAACTATTTAAAGGCTGTATCTTCCAAAAGCAACAGTATAAAAAATCCACAACTTCACGTTGCACTGTCTGCTAAAGGAAGTGAATTCGATAAATACCAATTAACGGACATAGCTGTAAAGTGGATGAACGAAATGGGTTATGGTCAACAACCATTTCTCATTGTTTTTCATAATGACACCAGTAATAATCATGTACACATAGTGTCAACTCGTGTTGATCAAGAAACAGGGAAGAAGATTGCTCATGATTTTGAACGTGTGAGGGGTATGGAAGCTATCAACCGAATTCTTGGAATCGGAGATAAGATTTCTTCAGATCTAAAATCAGCCCAAGAATATAATTTTCGTACAGAAGCTCAATTCAGTATGCTTCTTGAAAAGATGGGGTATACCGTTAAAAGTGACGGTGATACTCTTAGAGTTATTAAGTTTGGAAAGGAGCAAGGCACCATCCCTAAAGCAGAGGTTAAGCAGCTTGCAAAAGAGAATAAAGTAGATGATAAACGGCTATCTCAGCTGAAAGCAATAGTCGGCAAATATCAAAAGGTTTATGATGGAGCAGTTAAGCCGGTTCATGAGAATCTTCCTGGTGGTGGACAAGGTAGAATAATTGGATATCAATCACCATTGAGCGATTATCTCCATAAAAAATTTGGATTAGAGTCAGTATTCCATTTTAAAGATGACAAGTCGCCATACGGATACACCTTAATAGATAATGCAAACAAGAATGTCTTTAAAGGGAGCGAAATACTGCCTTTAAAGGAGTTTATTTCCTCAAATGTACTGATAGACCGGAATTGGTTTGAAACATCACTAGATGAGCTTAAAAAAGAAAATTCGTCTGTTATAGATCTTGATGAGATTCTTAAGACAAAGGAGTTTGAGAGACACGGTGAAAAGGTTCTTTCGAAAGACAAAGAGGTTGTATATACCTTTGAAAGATCGGATATAATTGACCTTATAAATAATCAAAGGAAAGAATCGCAGTATTCGGTATTCAGTGCGCAAGACAGGGCGATATTAAATCAGTTTCTTAATATCCCCATTGATCAGATCGAAATAGACTTTAAGGATGATCAAAAAGGGATGTACAGTGATCTATTAAAAGCAGCTGTTTATAACTATCCAACTGTAGAGGAAGGCTTGAAGGATATGAATCTTTCAGTAGTTGGCTATCGGAACAATTTATACTTGCTAGATAGCCAAAGTAACATATTTACAAACATTGATAATTTAGTAAACGAAGAAACAAAGAACATAATTTATCAAGAATCCTTAACGGGTAAGGCCAATCAGGAAGCTGATATGGCCGTTAATGTTGGAGGGGATCTGCTGTTAGAGCTATCAGATTACGAATCACAATCACAGGAAGAAAGTAGGGAATTCTCATCAGGGTTTCAGTTTTTCATGGCTAGTGATATTGATGATGAAGCGATAAATGGCCGAAACCGTCGGCGTAAAAAACACGCCAGGGGAAATTCTAGATAATAGTATGTATAGATATTAAATGATATGGTAATACTATTAGGTAATCAAAAAGGAGGTGCTGGAAAAAGTACCCTAACGATTTTACTTGCGAATTATTTGAAACTGGTGCATGATTTACCGGTCGCTGTAATTGACATGGATGATCAGCGATCAGTCGAAGATCATTATATGGATGCTCAGAAGTTGGAGAATCCAGAACTTTATGAAGTTGTAGGCTCAGACCTCAGTCATTTTCCAGCTCTGTACAAGGCAGTTTTTAGCAAGGCACCTGAAACTATCGTTATCATTGATTTACCCGGAAAGCTTGATGATGATAATTTAGCCGCTGTATTCCAAAAAGCAGATTTGCTAATTTGTCCTTTCATCTATGAAAAGATGACCTTTAAGTCTACCGTATTATTTTCAATGGTCTTAAAGAAGATCAATCCAAATATCAAAATGATGTACGTTCCTTCCAGGATCAAAGGTACTGTTGTCTACGACACAGAAGCCCAAGTAAAGGAGGTACTTAATCAGTATGGGCCAATTACGCCACCCATACCAGATAAGCAAATCTTTCAAAGGGTATCCACTTATGAGATTCCTACTAGGATGTATCCAGACATACTCCCTACAATGGATATGATTTACAAGGAAGCTATACTTCCTTTCATTACTAACCAAGATAAGAAGGACGGAGGTAAAAATGGCTAAGATGGATATTAAAAATTTAATGGCTCAGACACGGGAAATTGCAAGACAGCCATCTAAACAAACAGAAAAGGACGTTACTGAAGAGCCATTAGCTAAACCTGAAATTGAAGATAAACCATCCGATACAAGTGGTGTACCCGATGAATCTGAGATTAAAGAAAAAAAGCCTGCGCAAAAGCAAACGCCTACAAAGGAAAAAAAGCAACCGGCTGTAAAGGCTCCGGTTCAAGCTTTTACGGATAGCCCTCTGATCAATGCCATCAAAGAATATGATCCTGGGACGGAAACTCAGCGCATGACTTATATTATCAACGAGGCTAATTATAGAATTCTATCGGCCATCAAAGCTGAGAGCAAGACCTCTATTATGTGCCTGATAAACTTTTTCTTGGACGAAGCTTTGAAAGGAAGAAGCGAGGAAATAAATAAACTCATCCATAAACAATATAAAAACTTAAAACTATGACGTGGACATGGCCCCAATTCTTACTATGGTTAGGTATAGCATATTTTACCTATTATGCAGTTGTGATCCTTTACGATCTGTTTCTCAATAAGCCCAAAGGTGCTGACGATGACGATGTAGAGCTAGTACATAATGAAAATATCATTGCTAAGGATGCTGAATCAATTGAGGATCTTCCCAACACTTACAAAGGGCAGCCTTCAACTCAAACTCCGGTAGCAAAGCCAGCAGTTTTAATAAACTCACCAGAATTGTTAGAAGAGGATCAGGATCAGCTTGATGTTGTTGAACCTTTTAACGAAACATCATCTACAGGTGGAATCTTGGTAAAGGATTTATTTAGAATGCATAAGCAAGATGCCGCCCAATTAGCTAACAGTATTATGTTCTAAGGCTTATGAAAATATCTTATGTGTATTCGAGCACATTACTGTTAACGGTAATGTGCTTTTCTGTTTATGGGCAGCCCGGTATATCAGAAATGAACACCGCAGGAAGTACCATTAAAGGATGGTACCCATCTTTTTCATCGTTTTTGTTAGTAATTGCTGCCTGCTTCGGTTTGGTTGGTGGATTTAAAATCTACCAGCAATTACAGCAAGGAAGGGGAGATATGGATCGCTCACTTACCAGATGGATACTCGCTGCGATTTTTATGGGTCTTCTCGGAGGAACAATGAAAGCTATGTTTCTTTAAATAATCTAGAGGCGACAGTCTTTTTCCGGAGCGGAGCGGATCTGCACCAGATCCGGAGCTATCGAAATACAATTCAGGCGACAGAAGTTAACCAGGTTAACGAGCTGCAGGCGCTACCGGTTCCAGATTCAGGCGACTAAACAACATTCATTCTTATGAAAACAAAGATTAACCGAAGGTTAATGCTAATCATAGCATTAACCTTTTTTTTTAATGCGGCCTTTGCCCAGGAGGATAGCGGCCTACAAAATTATATCAGACCAGTGACAAATATTACCCTGGTAATTGGAGCTTTCATAGGGGCAATCGGAGGCATTAGACTTTACTTCAAAGCTCAGGACGGAGAGGAAGACGTTTCAGGTGAGTTTTGGAAATGGGCAGGTGCTTGCATTTTCCTTGTCCTTTCCTCCATTGTGGTCAAGCTCTTCACTGGCTTTTAATCCCTTTCAAATTCTTTAATCATTAATAATCAATCAATTTTTTTAAAACCCTTTATTTTTTTAATCATGAGTACAAATCAAAAACAAGTAGTAGTTCTAGCATGCCTATTGGCAGTATCAGCAACTAACGCAATGGCGCAAGGTGGTCAAACAGCAATCGAAGCAGCAACTACCGAATTAGGTGGTTATGTCGATGTAATTGCAAATGCTTTAATGGTAATCGGTGCTATTGTCGGTCTGGTAGGTGGTATTCGGGTATTCCAAAAATGGAATGGTGGAGACAAGGACATCAACAAGGACATTTTAGCGTGGGGCGGCTCATGTGTGTTCCTTCTGGTAGTACCAATCTTTATCAAAGCCTTCTTTATTGGTTAATCCATGAAGCGCACGTTTGATGTATCCAAGGGGCTGCAAAAGCCCCTTGTTTACAAAGGTTTTAAAGGCAAGTTTATCTTTTGGGGACTAGGTTTTTTAATCGGAGGTATAATTCTGGGAGCAATAGCCTCATCTACCATCAATACCTATTTTGGTGGTTTTGTTGGTTTGGCGTTCGCTGTGGGAGGTATCTTTTATACTGGAAACCGTCAAAAAGGGGGCTTGTACAACAAACCTCGTGATAGGGTCATTTACACGCCTCCTATAACCCTTCAAAAGGGACTTGGTAAAGTATACAGATCGAAGATTTATCTATTAGACTATTTAAAACATGGCAAAGAAGAAAGTATTTGAATTACCCTATATTGATGGTAATTACGAAAGGGTAGGGGACTTTGACATATATTATACCGAGAATGGGGATATGTCCGTAACCATCAAATTAACAAATCCAATTATTCAATATTCCGGATCTCCGGACGCTTACAATTCATTTCATGATCTTTATTCAAATCTGATAAAGGTATTAGGCGAAGGGTATCTGTTTCAAAAGCAGGATATTCTTGCTCGAAAACTTTATAAGGCAGGAGAGGCCAATGAGTTTTTACAGCAGAAGTACAACGAACATTTCACTGGACGAGAGTATGTAGATATATCGACTTATCTTACTGTCACCAAACTTGCTCCGAAGCGGTTTTTCATCTATGATAGAGGTTCATCTAAGCAGTTTGATCAAAGCATCAACAAAATCGTTGACATTCTAATCACCGCTAAAACGAACCCGAAGGTTCTTAATAAACAGGAAACAGAGACGTTCATCAAAAGAATTCTTACCATGAATTTTTCTGATGATCACATCATATATAATAACATGAAATCAACTCCCTCAGAGGTTGATTTTGGAGATAAGGTTGTTAGAAGTTTATCATTGGTAGACATTGACAACATTGAGCTTCCGAACCGGATCAGTACATATGTGGAGATGGGAAGCCCGGATGCAGTAAAGGATTTTCCTGCTGATATTTTCGCTTTTCTTCTGAAAGTACCGGATTTTAAAACCATCCTGTACAATCAGGTGCTGACGCTTCCTAATCAGCAAAAAGAGCTTTTAAAACTTGAACAGAAAAAACGGAGGCACTCCGGAATTCCTGATGCCGCTAATTATGTTTGTGTTAATGACATCGATACGCTTTTAGCAGATGTTGCTAAGAATAGCCAGGTTGTAGTAAGGGCACACTTCAATATCTTAATATGTGCTGAAAAGCCTCATATAGACAAAGCTACCAACTACATAATTAGCTCGCTGTTCAGACACGGCATTTCTCCTTCTAAGAATGCATACAACCAAATGGAATTATTCAGGTGCGCACTAGCGGGGAATGCTAATGAACTAGGTATTTACGATTGGTTCCTCACCACTTCGGACGCTGCCCTATGCCTACTTTTTAAGGAGGCCCTGGCGGTTGACGAGGTTTCTACATTCAAATTGAGATTCACTGATCGTCAGGGCATACCAATAGCAATTGACACCCTTGATAGTCCACGACTAAACAATAGAAATAAATTCACTCTCGGTCCATCAGGCTCAGGAAAGTCCTTTTTCACCAATTCAATGATCGAGCAGTACATGCAGCATAAAAATATGGATGTTGTTATTGTTGACGTTGGACACAGCTACAAAGGTATTAACGAGTATTTTAACGGCAGGTATATAACCTATACTGAAGAGAACCCTATAACAATGAACCCTTTTGTGATTAAAAGGGAGGAATTAAACATTGAGAAAAAGGACTTTTTAGGAACATTAATAGGGTTGTTGTGGAAGACTGCTGAAGGTACAGTTTCCGGAGTTGAAAGGGATTTGATTGCAGAGGTAATCAATAGCTATTACAGCAGCTTTTTTGATGGGTATACAGGATTAACGCCCAGGTTGCAGGAGCGACTAAAGAAGGAAGTTAAGGCGAAAATCGATGATCAGCAGATCTGGAAAACTGTAAAAACGTATTTTTCTGAAAAGGTTGGATCGCTTACCTATTTTGGTGCGAAAGCTAGTCTTGTCAACTCTGAATCTTATATAAATCATAAATATTCCCATTTAGCAACTGAGCTCTTTATTGGGGTTGAGAAACAACTTTTCAGAAGGTTCTATCATGCCGAGTACACACGTCTTTATGACTTGGAGCGGATGAAGGCTGATGAAGTAAGACGTAAGGAACATTATGAGAATCTTATCAGGGACTTGTCGTTTGACAGCTTCTATAAGTATGCGGTATATAAAATACCTGCTATCCTAGCTGAAGAAGAAGAGAACCCGAATAGTAGAGAATCAATAAACTTCAATTTCATCGAATTCAGGTATGTCTTACGTAAGTTTTGTACTGGTGAAGAGTTCGGGCATACACTTAACCAGAAAGTTGACGATTCTCTATTTTCAGAACGATTTATCGTTTTTGAAATCGATTCTATCAAAGGGCACAAGATTCTATTTCCGGTAGTGACATTAATCATTATGGACGTTTTCATTCAGAAGATGCGTCATAGGACGAGCTTCAGAAAGACGCTTATTATTGAGGAAGCCTGGAAGGCTATTGCATCCCCGCTTATGGCCGGATACATACTTTACCTGTATAAAACTGTCAGAAAGTTTTGGGGTGAAGCGATTGTGGTAACTCAGGAGCTGGGCGATATTGTTGGAAATGCTGTAGTGAAGGACAGTATTATCAGTAACTCTGATACCATTATTCTTTTGGATCAGACAAAGTTCAAAGACAATTTTAATGATATCGCTTCGCTTTTAAGTATCAGTGAAATTGAGCGAAGGAAGATTTTTACCATCAACCAGTTAGAAAATAAGGAAAACAGGGGGAAATTTAAAGAGGTATACATTAGGCGTGGGTCTGAAGGTGAGGTATATGGGGTAGAGGTGTCAGATTATCAATATTTAGCCTATACTACTGAGCATTCAGAAAAATCCGCTGTGGCTGTGTACGTGAATCACTACGGTAATTATCAAAAGGCACTAATTCACTTTGTTGCAGATCAAAAAGCAGCCATGATGAAAAGAGATCATTTTTGTTCGATGATCAACCGTCATGCATGTGTATATGCGCAAATCAATGAATCACAAGAGGCCATCCTCGTGAGCTAACACTAACTATTTACCTTTTAAAAACATGCCATGAAAATATTAATTTTTATGATGACCTGCCTATGCCTGGCCTTTTCTGCCAGTGCACAGGTCTATACAGATCCCGCAGTTTCTGCTGCAATACTTTCATCTAGCTCACAGCATAACAATAACCTCAATAAGACCAATGATCAGCTTACTTTGATCCAAAGGGGGCAGATGGCCATAACGAGTGAACTTGCTGTTGCAAATGGTATTCAGAGGGATATATACACCGGCCTGACTGAAATATCAGGCGCAGTAAAAACGGTGATGGGTGTTCAGCGAGCTGCTGACTATGTAACCAAGATCTTCGATAATGTACGAAAGTCAATTGAAGTCGCTCAGGGCAATCCTGCCTTATTGCTGTTTGCGGAAAAGAATGCCAGAGACTTTAGAAAAAGATCATTGGAGCTTAGCACCTATGTGACTGAATTTGCTCTTAAAGGGGGTAAAGCCAACTTGATGGATGCAGGAGAGCGAGCGAAAATAATGCGATACATCATCAATGAACTCATCCTTCTCAATGGCATTAGCTACGGAATGCATAGATCAATGTACTATGCAAAGCAAAATGGAATCTTTCGATCATTGAATCCTTGGCAAACATGGGTAAATAGAGATGCGCAGATAGCCAGGGAAACAGTTAGGGACTTTCAATATATAAATAAATGAAACGACTAATAGTTATCCCTATATTTTTCCTTTTGGTTCAATTAGGGTATAGCCAGACAAACGTTGTTGGAATTCATCAGCTTGTAGATGCCAACAAAGATGAGTTTGAACGGCAGAAAAAGGCGCGGGACAATCAGGCTTTGGTAAACGCCAACGAAGCGGTCAACAGGACACAACTTGAAAAGCTCCAGGTAAAATATGCTGAAATACAAGATCGTTATTCAACCCTCGGAACCGCAATAAGTGCTGCCAGAATCGGTGTCGATGCATATCCCCTCATCAACAACATCATCAATAACCAAAAAGCCATTATCAAGGAGGCAGGCGATAATCCGATTCTTTATGCTGTAGCATTTGAATCCGAGAAGCAATTTGTTCAAAAGGCAAACAGACTGGTAAACTATACGATCGGACTGGTTGCCACAATAGGCGATATCAATCAAATGAAAGCCGGTGATAGGACGATTCTTTTTAACCATGTAATAGTTGAACTGCGACAAATAGCAGCTATCTCCCGAAATCTTGCGATGACAATGGCATTTAACACGTGGCAGAATCAGCTAAAGAATGCTACTCCTTTTCATGGTTGGGTCAACAAAGACAAGGCAATTGTGGAGGATATAATGAGGATTTGGAAATCATATTAAGATCCTATGAAAAATTTATTCATCATCCTATTTATGCTCTTATGCTCTAAAGTGTCTGGTCAAAGAGTGGTATATGATAAGAATCATATGAACCAGGTATTAGCAAATCAAGCAGTTCGATTATCTGCTGAACAGGCACACCAATCGAATCTCAAAAGCATCGAGACTAGTGTTAAAAGCATCAATTTGAATGTTGCTTCAGTTGTTTTGATACAAGATGTTATTTACCGGTCCCTTACAGAGGTAAGGGAAGGTTTGCGAGATGGTCTACAAGTTAAGAATATGGCGATATATGTCAGTGATGTCCTGAAGTATAGTAATCAAATGATAGATCAGGCAAAAGGAGAGCCTTACTTATTGCTATTTGCTGAAGAAAATATGCAATGGTCTAAACGCCGGTTACTGGCATTAACGGAGGAAGTAAACAAGCTCGTGTTAACAGGAGGCAAAGAAGTCATGATGGATTATGTCAAACGGGATGAGTTGCTTGATATGATCAATCACGAACTTATCCTTTTACGAGCTTCTGTTTACAGGGCTTATCGAGCCATGCATTATGCAAAGCAAAACGGCCTTCTTAAATCTTTGAACCCCTACAAGAATTTTATTGAAAGAGATAAGGATCTAGTAAATGAAATTTTCCGAAACTATAACTACCTGCAACGATGAAACATTTAGCCATTCTTTTCTTGATTGCTTTGTCTATCAACGGATACGCCCAAAAAAAGATCAACGATAAGGGTATGACCCACCAGCAGGAGCGTATGGTATATAAACAATGGGACAAAAACAAGTTCACCCCATCAACTAAGGTATTAGGGGTACAGGTTAACCCTTTGTGGTTTGTCGTTTGGGGAATGCACCCGAACTACATCAAAACAGATCATAGACCATTAAGTCCGGCAGGACCTCAAACCATGCGCATCGGCTTGACAACGGCCATGAAGACCACGACCGATAATTATAAGAAGCAATCTGATACATTAAACACCACTGCCTTAAAAGAATACACGGTTCATAATAATATTTATGAACCTCTCTGGGATCTCTATTATAGTAAAGAGCTTGCACCTGTAATAAATTCTACCCCTGAAACCTTTCTTGCAGGCTTATCTCCTGAAGCCAGGCAATACCTTATAGACACCAAGCTTTACGAAAGGCATGTAATTAAAATGGCAGAGTTAAAAGAACGGCTAAATCTTAGCAGATCTGCTGTGGCTGAACGAGGGAATCGGATTTTATATTATCATAAGCTCATGTTGCAGTACCGCTCAGCAAACGAATGGTGGTTAAGCGTCAGAAATCATGTTCCCAAGGGATTGAGTATTAAAAAGAAAGTTGATCCAAATAAAGAAAGTCTGAATCTGGACTGGACACCGCAAACTGATAAAGAGCTTGCAGAAAAGGTCGTAAGAGAATTTAAGTATATAAACTAACACCTATCATTATGAAAAAAATACACCTGATATGTCTGCTCTTACTGATGCAGACAGGGTACGCCTTTTCTCAAGGCCCAGCCGTTAATGAAGACTATAAAAAAACCATCAATTTTTTACAGGGTGACGGAGTAACTGAGTCTGGTCCAATGGTATTAGTAGAGGAATTACGGAAAGCTATAATTCCAATATTCGATGTTTTTATCAAAGATGCTCAGGCGCTTGCTGCCGTCTTTATGATTATCTTCTTTGCGCTCAAAAGTTATGAGATGATGTCAGGAGACAAGCAGTTAGAGGTAATGCCACTGCTACGGCCTTTTGGACTCTTGATGGTTATCATTTGGTGGGGAACATTTGTCCAGATAGTAGCCTACCCAACGGAGGTTATCGCTAAAAAAGCAAAAGCAAAATTTGAAATTGAACAGGCAAAAGTTAATGACTTAAGATATCGCAGAGCAGAGCTTCAAATGAAGGTTGTCAATGAGCTGTATGCCTTAAGTGCAGAAGCAGAGGTGGCAAAAAATGATGCCGAAAAAGCCAATGAGGATGTTGGCTTTTTGGATTCTGCCTGGGATGATTTCAAAGGCGCTGTAATCAATCCAGTGATTGAATATCAAGAGAGATTAGAAATCAGTATGAAGCTGCTTGCAACTCAAATAACCGAATTATTCGGCCTTTGGACCTTGCGTACAGGCGTTTTACTCATTTTCGTTATACAGGTTATCTATGCCAGTATTCTGATCATTTTAGGCCCGTTCGCTGTTGCGGCCAGTATATTGCCTGCGTTTAGAGATAGTCTATCAACCTGGATTGCACGTTTTATTTCCGTTAACCTCTATCTGGGGATTGGTTATATTATAATGCTATTAGTTACCGTCTTGCAAAATTTTGCGATGAAAGCTGAAATTGCAAAATATCAGGAGCTTATCGGACTAGATGGAATGACCCCGAATCCCGGTGCACTTGCTGTATTTAATAATAACGGATTACTAAGCTTTGGGACAGTAGTCGTATCGTACTTGATTGGCGCTATAGCTATGTTCACGGTTCCATCCATTTCAACCTGGATTATTTCAACCTCCGGTATTTCGTCAGCAGCAGCAACCGCAGGAAGGGCAGCCTCCGGAGCTGGTCAATCAGCCGGAGCCGCTGTTTCAAGAGCCTTTACCAAGGTTTAATTCTATCCACTAAAACAAAATCATCATGCTAGTAAAAAAAATAGAAGATAAAATCAAATTATCCTGGTGGGTATCTTTCTCCACTATAATCGCCTGTACTATTATTTGTATCACAACAGCAGTCTACGCCTATAAGATGGTAGAAAGCTCCAGGAAAAACATTTATATACTCGATAACGGGGTGCCTTTATTGGCAAAACAAACTGATGGACAAATGAACCGCCCTGCAGAGTTCAAAGCGCATATAGATCTTTTTCACTCATTCTTCTTCAGCCTAACGCCAGACGATAAGTTTATCGAGTACCAAATGAAAAGAGCCATGTACCTGATTGATGAATCCGGAGCATTGCAATATAACAACCTCAAAGAAAAGGGTTTTTTCAACTCCATAATTTCATCAAGTTCTGTACTAACTCTTCAAACAGATTCCATTCAGTTGGATGTAGCTAATAAATATTTCAGGTTCTACGGTAAACAAACAATCGACAGGCGAAGCTCTCGTGTAATAAGATCGCTTATCACTGAAGGTAAGCTAAAGGAAATTCCGAGAAGTGAAAATAACCCGCATGGTGTGCTTATAACATCATGGAGAACACTTGAAAATAAAGACTTGCAAAATGTTTCAAAAAATTCGTTCTAACCGAGATCCTGAAAAGACTATTTGGAGTGAAGTTCACCCAATAGTTTCGCCCTACTTTAGCAAGGCTAATGCAGGTTTTTCATCTATACTGAAAAAGGAGGGTAAAGTTATTTATGCAGGTATGATCGTTCTGATAATCGTATCAGCAGTACTCTCGTTTTTTGTTTTAGACACCCCAGATAATCCCTTGGATAAACCTCTTCCTTCGGCTACAGGTGTACAGAACCTTCATCAAAGAGAAGAAAGTTTGCTACCTAAAATCGATATGCTTCAAAGCACACTGATGCTGCGAAAGAGTATTGATAGTCTGTTATCAAAGAAGGTGCTGACGCATCAAGATAGCCTCTCCCTTGTATCTGCAATCACAAAATTGGAGGCAATTGAAAAACAACTAAATCTTAAGAAATGAAAATCAACTTCAAGCAAGGGAAGTACATCTTCCCACTGGTTTGCTTACTTCCCATCTTTGTAATTTTTTATGTCTTTCAGAGTTCTGCGGCAAAGAATGTTAAGGTAGAAGAGAAACAAGAAGGGTTACAGGAAAACATAGCTGATGTTTCCGGAACCGTGAAGGATGGAAGCATAACCAACAAATTAGATGCGTTCCGTAATCAATATAAAGAAGGAGATGGGGCTACTGCTATCGGTACAATCGAAACCGATCCTTCTCAATTAGGAGATTCTCTTAGCGGAGAACCTGATGAGGAATATCTAGCGTCCCTGGATGCACAATCTAGTCCTAAGAGATCCTATAACCGGTCATCATCTGGAAAGAACAATAGGCGTAGTACGTCCCAGGAAGATGTGGCGCTCGCTCAGGCTCTGAATACCCTAGCTCAGGGGAGTAAATCAACTCAGAATAAATCAAGCTATTCACCACAAAGATCTGAAGCCTACAGCAACCAAAGTGAGCCATCACAGGCCGAACAAGATCCAATGGAGGTATTCAAAAAGCAGATGTCCTACGTTGATAGCATGAGCCGAGCCGGTGATCCGGAGTATAAAGCCGAACAAATGCGGCTAAAGGCTATAGAAAAAGCTGAAAAGGAAATGGCAAATAAGCCTAAACTAGCCGTTGTAAAAGTCGACGCAACACCTAAAGTATTCAATACTGTACGGATTAAAGAAAAAGAATCTTTCGTAAAAGCTATCATAGATGAAAATGTTAAAGGCTATGCAGGATCTCGGATCAGGTTGAGGCTACTTGAAGATATAACCGTTGGCGGTCATCTTGTCAAAAGAGGGACTTATATCTACGCTCAGATTTCAAGCTTTTCAGAACAACGAGTTGGGTTGTCTATTATCTCAATTATCAAGGAAAATAAAATCTTCCCTGTACGACTAGAGGTTTACGACTTGGACGGTATGCCCGGCCTGTATGTTCCGGCTTCAGAATTCAGAGAGTTTTCAAAACAACTTGGCGGTAACTCCATTCAGGGTGTAAATCTTGGGTCAGATCCACAGAATACCAGCCAATTCATGATGAGTGCTGTACAGAAGATGTTTACATCAACTTCCCAGGCCATTGCTAGCCTGATCCGTAAAAATAAGGCAAAGCTTAAGTACAACACTTACATCTATTTAATTGATCCACAGGAACTACAAAACCAACAAAGCAACTATTAATATGAAAAAGATACTGTTTCTTTTCATTCTTACGCTATGCGCAGGAATGACAGTCTGTGCCCAGAATGCTCCCTCCGGGATTTCTAAAAATGATTTACCAACCATCTATATAACTGATGATATTTCCATTCATTTCATCTCTCCTGAGCCGATACAATATGT
>NZ_FONS01000012.1 GCF_900112985.1 Pedobacter antarcticus | reverse complement strand
TAAGCAAGCTTACAACTTAAGCCTAAACCTGAGTAACATCTTCGAGAAAACCACCGACAAACTTTATGGTCTGGCAAGACTTGCCAAATGGCATGAGGCGGTAAGGCAATCAGGCTTTAAGTCGTTCAATACGATTTCAAGATCCATTCAGCACCATTATGAAACCATCCTAAACTACTTTGATAGTCGTTCCACGAATGCTTCAGCTGAGTCTTTCAATGCAAAGATAAAGGCATTTAGAAGCCAGTTTAGAGGAGTAAGAAGCACTGAGTTTTTCTTGTATCGCCTCACCCAACTTTATGCTTAAAAACACCCTTAGTCCACAAGTTTTTGACTTGATCCGCAATACAGGCAAATTGTAAATTAGATAAAAAACAAAAACCCCTCTCTAAGTGATTTAGAGAGGGGTCGTACCCGGAGCCGGAGTCGAACCGGCACGGTTTCCCACAGGTGTTTGAGACCAGCGCGTCTACCAATTCCGCCATCCGGGCATTTCCTTATTAGCGGGACGCAAATCTATATATTCGCACCAGCATTTCCAAGGCTTATTTTCAATAAAAATACAATTAAGATGCTTTAGGCTGATCTACAGGCTCTTCCTTTAGCTTTTTATCTATATAAAATGGCACGAAAGGCAGCAATGAACCTAAAAATATCAAAGCAGCCTTACCAATACTCCATTTATACTCTACCAGACATATGATTACTAATGCGGCATACAGTACAAATAATAACCCGTGTGCCCAGCCAGTATACTTAACAGCCAGAGGCATGTCCATATAATACTTCATCGGCATGGCAATAAAAAGCAAGGCGATATAAGATATACCTTCTGCAACGGCTACTTTTCTAAAGATTGATAGTGTATTCATAATTTGAGTTTGTCCCAAAAATAGAAAAACCGGTTCATCTCTGACCGGTTATCTTTCTTTTTTACACTATTCTAACACCTTATCTTACAGCATCTAATTTTACAATACTATCATTGATACGGGTCAGATACTTTTTTCTTAAATATAAATCTTTTACTTCTTTAAGCGTCTCCTCCTGAGCAGCAGAATCCTGTCCTTCGAAGCCGTCTGTAAGTCTATCCAGCATAGTGTCCATAGTTGAGGATATTTCGGCTACCTGCGCCTTAATTGCGGCCAATTTAGCAGCATCAGGATCAAACTGCAGATCCATCAGTTCCTCATTAACTTCCATCATTTCCATAAGAAACTCCTGAGGAAGATTATATTGCTCTCCCTCAGTGAGCATGCCTTTTAGTTCCAGGATATAATGCAGTCGCTTTTGCGGATCACTTAACAACTGGTACGCCTTATTATTCAAGGTAGATAATTCCAAAACTTCTGCCTGTTTCTCTTCAGACTCATTGATATAGAAATCCGGGTGATATTTCTTGCTTAAAGCATAGAACTGCTGTTTAACTTTTGCAGGATCAGGATGAAAAGACACCGGCAAGTCGTAAAAACTAAAATAGTCCATCTATTTATTTAATAAATGCCTTGAAAATATCATTACCAAGAACAAACACCATTAGACATAACAGAATTACAAATCCTACCATTTGCGCGCCCTCCATGAATTTATCTCCAAGCGGTTTCCCTTTAATCATCTCTACAATCAGGAATACAACATGCCCACCATCCAGAGCAGGAATAGGAAGCAGGTTCATAAATGCCAGTGCGATTGAAATAAGCGCTGTAGAAGCCCAGAAATGCGACCATACCCAAACTCCACCATAAACCTTCTGTGCTATTGCTACAGGGCCGGAAAATGCTTTATCAGCTTTAATCTTCCCGGTTAACACTTTTGAAATACCTTTTGCATTGTCAGTGAAAGTTACCCAGGCTTGATTCACACCAATCGGCAATGCCTGAAAGAAGCCATATTGAATAGTTTCTAACTTCAGATCGCCTAATGTAAAACCAATACCTATCGTTCCCAGACTGTCTGTTTTCACAGTAAATTGCTTCGCAACACCATCGCGCATCGCATCTATCTGCACCTCTTTATTCTTTTGGGCTTTTAAAGCGTCAGACACATCTGCATCGTATTTAACGGCTTTACCGTTTATGCTGGTAATTAAATCACCTTTCAATAATCCAGAAGCAGCAGCAGGCCTGTTTGCAATTATGGTATCAAGTTTAGGCAGACGCAACGGAGTACGACTAATCAATTCCTCCAAACCCAGATCCGCCACTTTGTTAAGAATATTGTCGGGAATTTTAACTTCCAGTGTTTTACCACTCCGGTCAATTGTTAAGGTCGTGTGGCTTAAAAGTATATTCGAACTCGTGATCTCATCAAAACGAATCACTTTCTTTCCGTTTATCGCCAGCACATGATCTCCATCTTTCAGCCCAATTTCCTTTCCGATCACACCGACATTAATTCCATTTTTAACAGAGCTGTTTGGAATGTAGGTATCACCAAATTTAAAGGCAAGCATCCAAAAGATAAAGATACCAACTACAATATTGACAAAAACACCACCCAGCATCACGATTAAACGCTGCCATGCTGGCTTAGACCGGAATTCCCATGGTTGAGGTGGAAGCGCCATCTGCTCTTTGTCCATCGACTCATCAATCATTCCGGCAATTTTTACATAACCGCCCAAGGGAAGCCATCCTATACCGTATTCGACACCACCGCGTTTAATGCTAAATAATTTAAATCCCCACGCATCAAAAAAGAGATAGAATTTTTCAACTTTAATACCAAAAGCACGTGCCGCAAGAAAATGACCTAATTCGTGTAAGATTACTAATATTGATAGGCCCAATAATAACTGGGCAACCATAATTAATCCGTTCATATATTATTTTAGAGTTTTTAATTGAAAATTTAGATAGCTAGATGTTTTTTAGAAACCAGTTCCCTGGCAAATATACGGGTATGACGATCTGTTTCTAAGTAATTGTTCAGGTCTGGTTGTTGAATAAATTCCAGGTCGGACATACATTGTGCGATTACGTCACTCATTTCCAGGAATCCGATCTGGTCATGAAGAAAAGCGTCAACCACAATTTCATTTGCCGCATTAATTATACAAGGCATATTCCCCCCTTTTTCCAGGGCAGTGTAAGCAAGTCCAAGATTACGGAATGTCTCCATATCAGGTTTATAGAACGTAAGTTCGGGATAATCCATGAAGTTAAAACGTGGAAATTGCGTTTCTATTCTGTCCGGGTAGGCCATTGCATAATGAATTGGCAATTTCATATCTGGGACACCTAACTGGGCTTTGATAGAACCATCATTGAACTGCACTAGTGAGTGTATGACAGACTGCGGATGGACAATTACATCAATCTGATCCAAACGGAGGTTAAAAAGCCATCTGGCTTCTATAACTTCCAGTCCTTTATTCATCAGGGATGCGGAATCTATTGTGATTTTAGCACCCATTACCCAATTTGGATGTTTAAGTGCCTGTTCTTTTGTTACCTTAAGCAGATCATTCCTGTCCTTCCCACGGAAAGGTCCGCCAGAAGCTGTAATGTAGATCTTCTCAATAGAATCAATTTTCTCCCCTACCAGACATTGGTAGATTGCCGAGTGTTCAGAATCTACAGGCAAAATCTCTACGCCGTATTCAGCTGCCAGTCTTGTGATTAATTCTCCGGCGACCACTAAAGTTTCTTTATTGGCCAGCGCAATTGATTTTCTGGCGCGAATGGCTGCTATGGTAGGTCGAAGTCCGACGGAGCCCACTATAGCTGTGAGCACAAGGTCTACATTCTCATAGGCCGCGGCCATTGACAATGCCTCTTCTCCGGCATGAACTGCAATGCCATGTCCGGCAAGCATTTCTTTAACCTCTGCATATTTAGCATCGGAAGTTATAACGACCAGCTCAGGTTTAAATTCAAGAGCCTGCGCGATCAGCAGATCTGCATTGGAATGTGCACTTAAAACTGTCACATTATACAAATCCGGATTAGCCCTGATTACCTCCAGAGCCTGGGTACCTACGGATCCCGTAGAACCAAGTATTGCTATATTTTTCAAATCTTTCTGGTCAAATGAATAAGCCCGTCTGCTATTTTTCTGTCATTGGACAAACGGGGTACTTTATTTTGCCCGCCTAGTTTACCTTCAGCTCGCATATAGGTAACAAAGGCATCTTTCTGAAGGGATCTGATCACCAGCGGCTGCAGAATTTTCCCTTCAATCAGGTCAAAGTAGTAAATATTTTTCTTTTGGAGCGCCTGATCAACTTTTTTACTAAAAGCAGACAGATCAGCAGGGGGGGCTGAAAACTCTATAAACCACTCGTGATATGGCAATTCACCTGCTTCAGGATTAACCTGCGGAGCAACGGTAAATTCTGTTATACCAACACCCAGCTCATTCGCAACCGACAATAAAGATTGTTCGACCTCCTCCCCGATCACGTGTTCACCGAAAGCGGAAATATAATGCTTAATCCTTCCAGTAACCATAATCTTATACGGATTTTTAGAAACAAACTTTATAGTATCCCCAATGCTATATCCCCATAATCCTGCATTCGTGTTTAAAATCAAGGCATAGTTCGTATCCAACTCCACCTCTTCCAGACTTAGACGGGACGGATTTTCATTGTAATATTCCGAAGCTGGTATAAATTCATAAAATATCCCTGCCTGTACAAGTAGTAATAAACTTTTATCATGCTGGGAATCCTGATAGGCTATAAATCCTTCTGAAGCAGGGTAAGTCTCAATAGCATCAATCTTTTTCCCAATACTGTTTTCAATTTTTGCGCGATATGGCTCGTAATTAACACCCCCATATACGAAGAGCTCAAAGTTTTTGAAGATGTCTTTAATCTTTTTTCCATCGGACTTCTCAGTCAGCCTGTCAAAATACATTTGTACCCAGGGTGGAATTCCAGAAATGAGTGTCATATTCTGATCGATGGTTTCCGCTACAATTGCATCTACCTTTTCTTCCCAATCTTCTATGCAATTAGTCTGATAAGAAGGCAAGCGATTTTTCTGCAGATAAGCAGGTACCAGATTTGCCACTATCCCCGACAACCGTCCTACATTAATGCCATTCTTTTTCGTCAGCACAGGACTGCCTTGTAAAAAGATCATCTTTCCATTTACAAAGTCCGCATTGCCTGTTTCATGTATATAAGTTAACAAGGCGTTTCTTGCAGCTTTTATATGCTCAGGCATCGACTCCTTTGAGATCGGAATATATTTGGCACCAGAAGTTGTTCCGGAAGTTTTCGCAAAATACGCCGGTTTACCCTTCCAGAGCACATCTGCTTCTCCCGCCACCACGCGGTCAATATAAGGGCGCAATTCTTCATAGTCCCTTACAGGAACGTGTTTCTTAAAGTCTTTATAATTACGGATCTGTTCAAAATGATGGTCTTTGCCGAATGCCGTATTGCCGGCTTCTGCTACCAGATGATGGAGAACCTCTTGCTGTGCAGCAACTGCGTTGTTCTTCCAGCGATTGATCCGCCAGACAACATAGGCTGCAAAGGGTTTACTTAATGCCGCTTTTAATCCCATTTGGATTTAAACTATGTTATGAATAATATCGGGTTCTCCCTCGCCATCATATTTACTCATCATCCAGCGATAAGCAATAGTCAATGCCACACTTGACAACGGAACAATGATGAATGAGCTTAGGATATTGACAAAAAATGCGATAACCGGTAATTTGAGTGCTATCAGTAATAGACACATCACGTAAAAACCGCCCAATACCAGCAGCAGTAACAGAATTTTTGTAAAGTTACCTTTGGTAATAGCCAAACTGAACTTGATGGCTGCAAAAGGGCTCTGGTTTTTGTCAATAATAAAAAAAGGAAAGAAAGATATTCTGATCCAGGTTATAAAAATCGCAACTATACCTACCGAAACCGCGATGTTAGTAATGACTTCCATTCTTATACCTGTATATATAAAAGGGAAAGCTGCAAGAATAACGATCGCGTACACGCCAACGATAACCAGCATAAAGTAAAGCATACTTACCATGAATCTAATAATTTGCTGTCTTGTAGGTAGGGTGCTCACAATGCTGACATCATTCTCCTCATCGTCTAGTAAATGAAATATGTATTTCAACAGAGAAAGATTGAGCGTGAAATACATCATCATAAAAAAGAAAGCCATCAGTATGCTTAAATAGATGTTGACGTCCTTGATTAAAAAGGCCATTAGCCCGGACGCATTGGAGGTAATAAACATCAGAAAACACAGGGTCGCGATAGAGAAATAGTTTCTCTTGGTTACTTCCCAGGCCTTTCCAATTACTTCGTTAACGGTAAACGTACTCTCCTTTAGATAATTTATCATAGTTGTTTAAATACTAGTCTCTTGAAAAAATCCTGAATAAACCCCAGTCCATAAGCTGTCAATTGTATAAATGAAGACACGATACTCAGCGAAGCAACTTTAAATGAATGGTTTAGATACAGGGAATGAAAAAATATCAGCATAAAGTATACCAGAAGAAAAACATTCCCGGTATGTGCCAGCGGAGCACCGAAAAGGTTCAACAAAACTAAAACACCTACTCCAATGGTAAACAGTGCAGGAAAAAAGTGAACTGGTTTTAATTGAGCGGGAAAGTGTTTATAGATATTGATTCTTGCACGACCGAAAAAATGGATTTGTTTATAAAACTGAAGCATACTAGTCCGTCTTTTATGAAAAACCTTCGCACCGGGAATGAGCCCGATTTTAAATCCGGATTCATGTATACGAATGCTGAATTCTATATCCTCTCCCAGCCTGGTTAAAATAAAACCACCCGTTTTCCTCCAGACTTCTGCCGATATCCCCATATTGAAACTTCTAGGGTGAAACTGGCCTACGTGCTGCTTATTACCACGGATACCCCCTGTTGTAAATACAGAAGTCATTCCATAACTGATAGCCTTTTGCACCGCAGTAAAACTTTCATGTGCAGCATCCGGCCCCCCGTAAGCGTCCAGCTGATGAGTAAATAAATACGAAGAAACAATTTCCAGATAATCTTCAGGAATCAAGCAGTCAGAATCAAAAATAACGAAGTAATCTCCTTTCGCTCTTTCAAATCCAAAGTTCCTCGCAAAACCCTGCCCGGCATTTGGCTTGTAGTGATAATGCACATCAAGCTTGTCAGCGTATGCCTCTACAATCTCCTTTGCGGGTACAGCAGATCCATCATCAATAACAAGCACCTCAAACTGCTGATAAGTCTGAAAGCACAGGCTTGAGAGTAGCTCGTCAATTTCCTGCGGCCGGTTATATAGTGGAATGATTATAGAAAAGAACATAAATTAGACAATTTCTTTTTCAATCAGGTATTGATTGCGTTCTGTCGCATTCCTTGTGACCAGCTCGGCTACAAATCCAGTAAGAAATAATTGTGATCCAACGATAATGGCTACCAGTGCTATATAAAACCCTGGCTGGTCTGTCACCTCCCTTTTAATCGGGATGCTCATTGAAATATGATAAAGTTTTTCACCAATAATCCAGAGAGCCATGATTGTGCCGATTAAAAAGCTCAATACGCCCAGCGAACCGAAAAAGTGCATCGGCCTTTTACCGAATTTTCCGACAAAAAAGATCGACAGTAAATCAAGAAAGCCATTTATAAACCGGCTGAACCCAAATTTGGTTACACCATATTTTCTTGCACGGTGCTCCACAACCTGCTCACTGATCTTTTTAAATCCTGCCCATTTAGCAATCACAGGAATATACCGGTGCATTTCACCATATACCTCAATAGTCTTAATCACATCACTGCGATAAGCTTTAAGCCCACAGTTGAAATCATTCAACTGAATACCGGACATCTGCCTGGTCGCCGCATTGAATAATTTAGTGGGAATGGTTTTGGTTATCGGATCGTAACGTTTTTTCTTCCAACCGGAGATCAGATCCAGCTTTTCTTCTTTTATTCTCCTGTAAAGTTCTGGGATCTCGTCGGGGCTATCTTGCAAATCGGCATCCATCGTAATCACAACATCGCCCAAAGCCGCAGCAAATGCTACATTTAATGCCGCAGATTTCCCGTAATTACGTCTGAATTTAATTGCTTTAACAGATGGATAGCTAACCTTTAGATTCTCAATAACCTGCCATGAGGTATCTGTACTCCCATCATCTACGAAAAGAATTTCGTAGGAGAAGCCATTTTTGTCCATTACCCTGGAGATCCAGTCGGTCAGTTCAGGTAAGGATTCTTCTTCATTATATAAGGGAATGACAATAGATATATCCATGCAGGTATAAAAATGTATTTGATAATTAACGCGCAAATTTTATCATTTATAATGATAAAACCTGCACGCAAAAAAAATTATTAGCCTAATTCTCGTCAGAAACGAACATTGGTCTGGCCTTCTTGAAGATCGCAGCAAAAATCATTGCCCCTATTCCATACATAATTGCCTGAATACCAAACCCAACGATAGCCTGGAAAAGTGTAGGATTAAACTGACTTTCCATCTGCTGATTTTGAGTCGCAATCATCTCCTCCATTCTGCTGTCATCCACACCAAGTTTAGTTAACATATCTTCAGTTTTACCTGCGATAAGCTCTTTCATTCTCTCCGGATAAGTAGGGTCAATGAACTTTCCAAAAAGGATTGTAAAGACGTAAACAATTGCCGCAGAAACCAGAAACATAATAAATATGTGTAACAAGGCTTCGCTGAAAGTCCAGTAACCACCGGCTTTTTTGCGCATATCCAGCGAGAAGAATACAGCCAGCGCAATTCCTACAACAATATTTACAATAGATAATGCAGTAGACCCCATTAAGTGAGGCACAGTGTAATTGATCGCCAGAAAAATCACCAGGCTGACAGCAGCCATGATAACTCCATTCTTAATTGCTTCAGATCTAAGCAGACCATTTTGATTCAGCAGATTTGTTTCCATAGCTGTAAATTTAGTTTTTCTGATTAAATACTGTAATCAGTTCGTAAACCGCAGTATCGAATTCTTTATTTGTACTGAAGTTAGACAAATCCTCGTAAGCCTGATCGTTCGCTTTTGGCTGATTGAAGAAACTCATAAAAGGTATAAACAACTCTTCCATTTCCTCTCCAAGGTCGATCATACCCTTATGGGCGCAAATATCTTCGATACTGCTTTCTGCCAGCTGCTGATTGCTGATCAGATCTTCATAAATATGAAACTCGTCCTGGAATTCATCTTCTTCCACTAAAAGGAATTCACGCAGGAAATCTCCCAGTTCAGGCTTGATTTGCTCGTCATGGCATTCATTGATATACAATAACAGATTTAGCAACTCAGTGCCACGGTCTATTGTTTCCTCTTCGATATTTGCCCATTCTTCTGTTTCGAGGTAATCTTCTTCTAAACGCTTCATATCACTTGCAAAGAAGTTGATCATGAGCAGATCAAAGAATACTTCTCTCAGCTCCTCAAAAGATGGATGCTCATCAAAGACAGCGTCAAATGCTTCTACTTTTTCCAGGAACCCCTGCTCTTTACTGAATACTTCAATTAGACTTTGTTTAACAGTGGAAGAATCCTGACCAGAAAGTGATGCAAATTTATCTAATGAAGCGACTAATGCGCGGTTAACTTTATTATCCATATACTTGAAATTGATTATTGTTATAAACCATTTGAACTTTACCGGTTAATGTTTCTCCTAGTAAAGGTGTGTTTGATGAAAGAGAATAGTTTTGAGCCTGATCATAAACCCAGGTTTGAGAAGGATTAAAGAGCGTAAAATTGGCAAGCTCTCCTTCAGCAATCACCGGAATGGATAGACCAAGCAGCCTGCGCGGGTTGATACTTAATTTTTCTACGATCTGATTCACGGTAAGCCCGGCTTTGAATAGCAGAGGCAGTACGGTTTGCAAAGCAATAATACCATAAGCAGCAATTTCAAATTCTACCTGTTTATGTTCTGGTTCGTGAGGGCGGTGTTGTGAAGATACCGCATCAATAGTTCCGTCCTTTAAGCCCGCAAGCAAAGCCTTGATATCTGCTTTGTCCCGTAATGGTGGTTTCACCTTATAGTTACTATCAAAGTCATTTAAAAGCTCCTCTGTAAAGACCAGCTGATGTGCAGCTACATCACAGGAAATCTTTATCCCATCTTTCTTCGCTTTTCTAATCAGGCTAACAGAGCCGGCGGTAGAGATGGTACTGATATGAATCGGGGCATCATGATAAGTGGCAAGAAAAATATCCCTGGATATCTGCATTTCCTCTGCCAGTGCGGGAACACCCTTCATGCCCAATAATACACTTATTTTACTTTCATTGATCTGGGATTTACCAGCAATAGATTTATTCTCGGGGTGTACCATTAAAAGGCCGTTAACGCCTTTGCTGTATTGTAGCGCCCGGCTCATAAATCCATCATCAACCACAGGCTTTGCTCCGTCCGAGAACGCAACTGCACCTGCAAGCTTCATATCATATAATTCGGCTAGTTCTTTACCTTCCAGATCCTGGCTGATTGCTCCTATAGGATGAATGTCGACCAGATATCCTGCCGCTTTATTGACCAGATAAGCCACCTGCGCCTTTGAATGTACGACTGGTTTTGTCTGCGGCATTAAGGTGAGCCCGGTAAATCCACCGGCCTGCGCTGCTGCAGCTACAGAATCCAGATCTTCCTTTGCTTCAAAACCCGGATCTCCTGTTAAACAGTTCAGATCAAAAAAACCAGGTGAAAGCACAGCACCATTACCGTCGATAACCTCTTCACCTTTTTGCGGGCTCAGTTTACCTTGAATAGATGCAATTTTACCCTGTACCACGCGAACATCACAGTTTTTTTCATGGAAAGGGCTGTTAGGATCAGCTATGGTTACGCCTTTAAGCAGAAGGTTCATGTTTTCTTATGTTTTTAATGGTTAAAAAATTCGAATCAGTTGAATTCCCTTTAGACAGCACTACCCGCAAAATTAGGTAATTTTCATCAAGCATCGGCTGCATATTCATTTCATACGCTATCGTTGTTAAATCAATTAATAAAAACGTCGAAAGACTCCCGGAAGCCGAAAAACTTATCAACGGATTATTGCGAAAGAAATAAATGAAAAAGATAGGAAAAAGGAATAGAATAGTCATCGGAATGGCCGGTACCAGTACTGAAAATATATAAACCGGGCAGACGAAATTCATTAAAAAACAAATGTAGAAATATTATCTGT
Source organism: Pedobacter antarcticus (assembly GCF_900112985.1). Taxonomy (GTDB): domain Bacteria; phylum Bacteroidota; class Bacteroidia; order Sphingobacteriales; family Sphingobacteriaceae; genus Pedobacter; species Pedobacter antarcticus. Next base: position 99,110 of record NZ_FONS01000012.1, on the reverse strand, counting down.
ATTTTTTCATAGCGTTATAAAGAGCATCATCCAATCCGTAAACATCATTCCTGTAAACCATTTTGCCGTTTTGTACCCAGGCGGTTCTGTAATTCAGGAAAATAGATATTCCTTTCCGTGTACCAAACCATTTAGGCTTGAGTTGAAATGCATTCACTGTGTCCGCCTTTTTCTGGAGAATCTTCTGATAAACCTTCATTTTGGTCGTATCTAGGGGAGGTAAATTTACTTCCATGCGAAGCTGATCATATTCTGCTTTGCTCTTAAGTAGGTTTTCTGCAAACTCCAGCGGTTTCTCCACCCTCACACAACCATGACTAACCGCGCGAACTGAGCGGTTGAATGCAGACTTATTATTTGTATCGTGCAGATAAATGCTCGAGCCATTCTCGAAAATAAATTTGAATTTACCTAGTGCATTTCCACTTCCGGAACCTTGTTTAAATTGAAAAGGAAGACGTTCACGGGAATACTTACTCCATTGAATCGTATCTGGGTCTGCAACCAGTTTGCCTTTATAATAAACACGCATATTGTTGTTGGAAAGATAATAAGGATCACGCGCGGCGTTATAATAAATCTCATTCTGGGCAATGCTTACCGGAATATTCCAGATTGGATTCACCTGTATGGAGTTAAATTTACTAAGCAAGATAGGCGTCTGATGATTTTTTGGTTTATCATCCAGCTTTCCTGTACGATTGTACGCTTTGATCTTCTCCTCATAAGCAAGCTCCCTCCGGGACCCCACGCATACTTTCATATAGGAGAGTGTATCATTATCTTTATACCAGGTCAGACTGTAATCAGGTATATTCACTTCGACATATTCATTTCCGATCCCCGGAATCTTCCATCGCAGCCTCTCCATATTGACCAGCGTAGTTTTAATTAATTCCGAATTGGGGTTGCTGCTTTTTTCCAGATCCCCAAGACTGCGCTGCAATGCGAGATAATTAGCACTGCGGGGTTGTATTTGCTGAAGATGTTTCTCCAAATTCTCAACTTTCAACAGACCCGACAGATAAACGGAGTCAGGGCGGGTTGTCGTCACATAATACCTGTTCAGCACTTTCCTCGGGTTAATGCTGCCAAAACCGACAAAAGTGTCATACTTCAGCAAGGCAGAAGCACTGAACAGCTCCAATTCAGCGATCACAGGATAAGCCTCTTCTATATTTTTAAACTGGTTCCCGCGTAACTCTTCCAACAAATCTGTGAGTCGGGTATAACCAAATAAGGAAGGTTTGTATCCATGTAGTTTACTATTCCCGACATAAGCAGCAAGTGTATCCAGCTGACCATCAACGAAAAAGCGTGTAACCAAGGTCGTATTCATGTCCTCACTCTCGTAAAATTTACCTAATGTATTCGGGTTACTTAACTTAGGCTTAAGTGAGTCTAGGGTTTTCCTGAAAACCTGATTATAGGCAGCGGTATCGAAGTTTTTATAGATTTTATTCTTAAAATGATCGGCAAGTATAATCCCTACTTCAGGTGTGGTTTTGAACCAGGTACATGAAGAAATTAATAAAACAAAGGGAAAAACAACAGTAAGTATTCTTTTCAATTGAGGAATTTTAGATTATTTTATCAAATAAAATGCCATATATTTTTGAAAAGTGCTCCTGATGGTTATATTTGTGTTCCCCAGCGTGCAACGCATTATTGGATAAGGACTAAAAAATTATGAACAAACACTTGAACAATCATTTACATTTGCATCATCGCCAGTAGTGGCGATATATATGTAATGTTTTGTACTTCAAGACTTGTTTCCGAATTTTAACTTCCTGTCTCATTCAATAATTTCAATCCATTGAAAACACTTAAAATTGCTATCCAGAAATCTGGTAGACTAAACGAAAAATCTGTAGAAATTCTTAAAAATTGTGGCCTTTCATTTGAGAACTACAAAAGCTCCCTTATATCAACTGTAACCAATTTCCCTCTGGAAATCTTGTTTCTTCGTGATGACGATATCCCCGAATATGTGCAGGACGGCATTGCCGATCTCGGTATAGTTGGCGAAAATGTCATTCATGAAGTCAATGCAGATGTGACCTACCTGCAGAAATTAGGGTTCGGTAAATGCACCCTGAAAATCGCCATTCCAAACGAAAGTGAAATGACTGATATTAGTCAGCTGGAAGGCAAAGCTATTGCAACTTCCTATCCCGTAATTCTCGAAAAGTATTTAAAGGACAACGAGGTGAATGCCGTAGTCAGAACGATTTCAGGTTCTGTAGAAATTGGTCCGGGACTTGGTCTGAGTGATGCAATCTGTGACATCGTTTCTACAGGTGGAACTTTAAAAAGTAATGGTTTGAAACCATTCGCCGAAGTGATGAATTCCGAAGCAGTAATGATCTGCAGTAAAGGTACAGAACTCAACGAAGACGTTATTGAATTACTGCAGCGAATCCGTTCCGTACTGCGCGCAAAAGAAAATAAGTATGTCGTGCTTAACGTCGCAAAAGTAAACCTCGAAAAAGTTGTTAACCTGCTGCCAGGTGTTAAGAGTCCAACTGTAGTTCCTCTGTTTGAGCCGGACTGGGTTGCTGTACATTCGGTGATAACAGAACAGGATTTCTGGGAGAAAATTAACTTATTGAAAGCAGCGGGGGCAGAGGGAATTGTCGTTATGCCGATCGAAAAAATCATCGCATAACAATAAAACAACCGACCACAACCGTTAACTAAAAGTTAAATCAAAAACATAACACATTGAAAATCTACAGTTATACCAATCTATCTAAACAGAAAATTGAGGATATCTGCCTGAGAACACTGGAGGATGATGCAGCTATCGCGGAACGTGTTGGCCAGATCATTAACCAGGTAAAAACTACCGGCGATCAAGCGCTGCTTGACTATGCCGGTCAGTTCGACGGCGTAAAACTGGAACGGCTTTTTCTCGATGAGCAGGAGATTGAAACTATTGCATCAGAAATCCCGCAGGATGCAAGGGAAGCTATTGAAACAGCCTATGCGAATATCAGAATGTTTCATGCAGCCCAGCTTAAAACGGAAGACAAAATAGAGACTATGCCGGGAGTCAGCTGCTGGCGGGAGTCACGTCCTATAAGCCGGGTAGGCCTTTATATTCCAGGTGGATCTGCCGTACTGCCCAGCACTTTTCTAATGCTTGGTATTCCAGCTATGCTTGCTGGATGCGAAGAGATTGTCGTTTGCTCACCACCGCAGAAAGATGGGAAGACAAATTGCTACCTGGCTTATTGTGCCAAGTTGCTTGGTATCAAAAAAATCTATCTGGCCGGGGGTGCACAAGCCATCGCCGCAATGGCCTACGGCACCACAAGCGTACCTCAGGTTTACAAGATATTCGGGCCTGGAAACCGCTACGTAACTCAGGCCAAACAGCAGATTTTGGCATCAGGCATTGCAGCCATTGATATGCCTGCAGGACCTTCCGAGGTACTAATCATAGCTGACCGGAGCGCTTCACCCGCCTTTGTTGCGGCAGACCTGCTGGCTCAGGCCGAACACGGTTCTGATAGTCAGTCCATTCTTGTTTCTACCTCAACAGAACTCATCGCTGAAGTGATGCAGGAGATTGATAATCAAATTAGTTATTTACCAAGAGCAACAGTTGCAGCAGCAGCAATTGCAAACTCCTACGCAGTTCATTGTGAGAATCTGCAGCAGGCCATGGCGTTTAGCAACGCTTATGCGCCGGAGCATCTGATCCTTGCGACAGAAGAGTTTGAAGCACTTATTCCTCAAATCAGTAATGCAGGTTCTGTCTTTCTGGGAAATCTAACTCCAGAAAGTGCGGGCGATTATGCTTCAGGAACAAATCATACCCTTCCTACAAGTGGTTTTGCAAAAGCTTATTCAGGCGTATCCACGGATTCTTTTCTGAAAAAGATAACCTTTCAGCATATTACCCCTTCAGGACTGAAAGCAATTGGCCCTGCAGTAGAAATATTAGCCACTGCAGAAGGACTTCAGGCACACAAAAATGCAATCACCATTCGTTTAAAATCTACAGATGGATATTAAGAATTTACAAAGAGAAAACATTAAAAATCTTCGCCCCTATTCTACTGCGAGAGATGAATATAAAGGTCAGGCCAGTGTATTTCTGGATGCCAATGAGAATAGTTTCGGCTCACCATTGCCTGAAAATTTCAACCGTTATCCCGATCCGCTTCAGCTAGATCTGAAGGACGCCTTGAGCCGGATTAAAGGTGTGCCTATTGAAAATACCTTCTTAGGTAATGGAAGTGATGAAGCTATCGATTTACTCTACCGCGCGTTTTGCAATCCGGGAAAAGACAACGTTATCCTGCTCCCACCTACTTATGGCATGTATGAAGTTTCTGCAAATATTAATGATGTAGAAACCCGTAAAGTAAACCTGCTCCCGAATTTTCAGCTCGATCTGGAGGGAATTGCCGAAGCGATAGACGAACACACCAAACTCATCTTTATCTGTTCGCCTAATAACCCCACAGGCAATTCCATCATCAGGACTGACATAGAGACGATCTTAGCCAATTTCAAAGGGTTGGTGATCATTGATGAGGCTTACATTAATTTCGCTAAGCAGCGGACCTTTATCCAGGAACTGACAGAATACCCTAACCTGGTTATTCTCCAGACTTTCTCTAAAGCATGGGGTCTTGCAGGCCTGAGACTGGGAATGGCTTTTTCTTCCAGCACTGTTATAGATATTCTGAACAAAGTAAAAGCGCCTTACAATATTAGCCAGTCCACTCAGGACCTTGCTCTTGCGGCTTTGCAGGAAATCGGCCAGGTAAATGAATGGATTAAAATTACTGTGGCTGAAAGAGAGGCATTAAGTAAATCTCTGCTGCAAATACCATCAGTAATCAAAGTTTATCCCTCGGATGCAAACTTTATTCTGGCTGAAGTCACACATGCAGAGAAGATCTATGACGCACTAGTCGAAAAAGGCATCATTGTCCGTAACCGTGCAAAAGTGACCCTATGCGAAGGCTGCCTGCGGATTACCGTTGGTACACCAGAAGAGAACGAAATATTATTATCCACTTTAAAATCGTTAAGTATTTAAAATGAAGAAGGTACTATTTATAGATCGTGACGGCACATTGATTACAGAACCTGCCGATGAGCAGATTGACTCTTTTGCCAAACTGCAGTTTTACCCGAAGGCACTTTACTACCTTTCCAAAATAGCTTCAGAACTTGATTTTGAATTAGTTATGGTAACTAATCAGGATGGATTAGGAACCGATTCTCATCCTGAAGCCAATTTCTGGCCGGTACATCAATTGATCCTGGATACTTTCGCAGGTGAAGGTGTAAACTTTTCAGAAGTTATCATCGACCGTACTTTTGCTCATGAAAATGCCCATACACGCAAACCGAATACAGGATTGCTTCAGCATTACCTGACCAGCAAGTACGATATGGAAGGATCTTTTGTAATCGGCGACAGGATAAATGATGTAGTTCTGGCTAAGAATCTTGGTGCAAAAGCAATCTGGCTAAGAAACAATGACCTGCTTGGCGCAACCGAACAGCTTGGAAAAGCAGAAGAGTTGAAGCCTTATATCGGATTGGAAACCAATAAATGGGAGGATATTTATACTTTTCTCCGAGCCGGCAGCCGGCAGTTTAGTCTGAAAAGAAAAACGAACGAAACAGATATTGATATTAACCTGGATCTGGACGGCACTGGTAAAGCGTCAGTACAAACCGGCCTCCATTTCTTTGACCACATGCTAGATCAGATTGCACGCCACGGCAGTATAGATCTGAATATTCAGGCAAAAGGCGATCTGCACATTGATGAGCACCATACTGTTGAGGATACCGGCATCGCTTTAGGTGAAGCATTTGCAGGTGCCATCGGTAATAAACTTGGACTGGAAAGATATGGATTCTGCCTGCCTATGGATGACTGCCTTGCGCAGGTCGCTATAGATTTTGGCGGCAGAAGCTGGATTGTCTGGGATGCAGAGTTTAAAAGAGAAAAAGTAGGCGATGTCCCTACAGAAATGTTTTTTCATTTTTTCAAGTCTTTTAGCGATGCTGCCAAATGCAATTTGAATATCAAAGCCGAAGGCGATAATGAACATCACAAGATCGAAGCTATCTTCAAAGCATTTGCCAAGGCTATTAAAATGGCTGTCAAAAGAGATTCAGAGAAATTAGTTTTACCGAGTACAAAAGGCATGTTGTAAAATGATTGGAATAGTAAATTATGGCGCAGGGAATATATTTTCCCTCACCTCTGCACTGGACAGACTGAAACTGAATTACGGAATGATCAATACCGAATCGGATTTTGACCAATATTCTCATATCATTATTCCAGGCGTGGGCCATGCAGGCGCTGCAATGGAAAAGTTGCAGCAGTCCGGCCTCGCAGATGTTATTCCATTAATTACCAAACCCGTACTAGGCATTTGCGTCGGCATGCAATTACTCACTGCACATTCCCAGGAAGGAGATGCTGTTCTGACAAACATTATCCCTGTTAGAACGTTACTTTTTGATAAAAAACTGGGCATTAAAATTCCGCATATGGGTTGGAATAATATAGAAATTAAAGACAATCCACTTTTTGCAGGCATTGAAGACAAGACGCAGTTTTATTTTGTTCATTCTTACTTTATTGAATATAACCCTATTTTTGGAATAGCAACTGCAGACTACGGTTTAAAATATGCCGCTGCTATACAAAGAGATAACTTTTTCGGAGTACAATTTCACCCCGAAAAATCCGGACAGGCCGGCGAACGTTTATTATTGAATTTTTCAAACTTAAAATCATAAAATGTACATTATTCCCGCTATTGATATTTTAGATGGTAAAGTAGTCAGACTAAGAGAGGGTGACTATAACCAGAAGACTGTTTATGAAGTTTCCATCGCTGAAATGATTGAAACTTACAGATCTAATGGTACTGAATTTATTCATATCATCGATCTTAATGGTGCAAAAGGCGATTTCAGTAATCAAGCAGCACTATTTGATATCATCAAAAAAACAGATATGCGTGTTCAATATGGTGGTGGTATCCGTACAATTGAACAAGTTACTAACCTGCTGGATGCTGGTATTCACCGCGTCATAGTCGGCACACAAGCTATTACCAACCCCAGCTTTTTGGAAGAACTTAGCAAAGAAGTAGGTAAAAAATATGATTACGCTAACCGTATCGTCATCGCGATAGATGTACTGGATGAAGTCATCAAGTACTCCGGCTGGATGGAAAGCTCCCCTATTAAGCTTATGGATTACGTTGATAAATGCCTTCAGTTAGGGTTCTTCCGTTTCCTGTGTACAGATATTAATAAAGACGGAAAATTAGGTGGTGCGGCATTAGATCTTTATCAGAAACTACTGGAACATTCACCATTCATCAAACTGATAGCCTCAGGAGGTGTAAGTTCTATGCAGGATATCGAGGAACTGGCTAAATTAGACATTAGATCTGTAGTTGTTGGTAAAGCTATTTATGAGAACCGAATTACCATCGAAGAGATTAAGGAATGGAATTTAAAAGCTATGACTTCTTTATAGATCATGCTGAGCAAACGTATCATTCCCTGCCTGGACGTTAAGGACGGAAGAACAGTTAAAGGGGTAAACTTTGTTGACTTGAAGGATGCCGGAGATCCGGTAGAGCTCGCCTGGCAATATGCACAGCAAGGTGCCGACGAACTGGTGTTTTTAGATATTACAGCGACACATGAACGCCGCAAAACCATGATTGAAATGGTCAAATCGGTAGCAAGACAGCTTAATATCCCCTTTACAATCGGTGGAGGAATCACTTCGATAGCTGATGCCGATGCCCTGCTCAGCGCAGGTGCAGACAAGATCAGCATCAATTCTGCAGCAGTTAAAAATCCTACACTGATCGAAGATCTGGCAAAAGTATTCGGTGTACAGTTTGTCGTTGTAGCAGTAGATACCAAACTAGTGGAGCAACGAAATATGGTTCACCTGAATGGCGGCAGACTATTAACTGAGCTGGAGACCCTGCAATGGATTAAACAGGCTGAGAGTCTGGGTGCCGGGGAGATCCTTCTTACTTCCATGGACCATGACGGCACCAAACAAGGCTTTGACTGCAAATTGCTGGATCAGGTTTGTAAACTCATCAACATCCCTGTTATCGCCTCTGGTGGTGCAGGAAAAACAGAACATTTCACAGAAGTTTTCAGTACTACAGGTGTTGACGCAGCACTCGCAGCTTCAGTCTTTCATTTTGGAGAGATCACTATTCCTGACCTGAAAACAGAATTAAACAAACACCATATACCCGTAAGGTTATGCAAATAGATTTTGAAAAGACCGGTGGCCTGGTACCCGTAATCATACAGGATGTACAGACACTGGAAGTACTCATGCTGGGCTATATGAACCAGGAAGCCTGGACTAAAACAGAGCAGGAGGGAAAAGTAACCTTTTATTCACGCTCTAAACAGAGATTATGGACCAAAGGAGAAGAAAGCGGTAATTTCCTTTATGTGAAAGAAAGCCATATTGACTGCGATAAAGATACGATCCTGATCAAAGCGAGTCCGGTTGGCCCAACCTGTCACACAGGAAGCAGAAGCTGTTTTCAGACCAACTATAACCAGAATTTTATATTCGAATTGGAACAAATTATAGCTGATCGCTACGCAAATCCAGCAGAGGAATCTTACGTGAATAAACTCCGGAAGAAAGGTCTGAATAAAATTGCACAGAAAGTCGGGGAAGAAGGCGTAGAAACAGTCATTGCCGCATTGGCAGAAACAGATACAGACTTTATCAATGAAAGCTCTGACTTAGTTTTCCACTTGCTCGTACTGTTACGCGAAAAGGGAAAAACACTTGCAGATATCGGACTGAACCTGGAAGGAAGACATAAAAAATAGTTATGCTGCAGCACCTCAGATCTCTTAGTGGGCATCAAAACCCCATCTATGCACTTTCTAATTCAAACAGGAATGAGATATTTCTCACTGGCGGGAACGACAAAGGCATAGTAGAATGGTCGTTGGAGAAGCTTAATTTTGAAAAAGTACTTATTCCTGTAAAGAGCTCTGTTTACTGCATGAGTTCCGATGGAAGTTTGCTTCTTTACGGTCAGCGCAGCGGGGAAGTCCAGCTTTATGATTTGCAGAAAAATGAAATCATAATCAGCATTCAGGCACATGAAAAACCAGTATTTGACATTATACCTGTTCCTGAGAAAAATGAATTTCTGACAGCCTCAGAAGATGGAACTGTTAAAGTCTGGTCCCTGACCGATTTTACGCTCCTTTACAGCATCCAGGTGTCGGCGCAGACGGTTAGATCCATCGCTGTCAGTCCAGACCGCAGACACCTTGCATTTGGCTGTAAAGACCATGCCATCCGTATCTATGACCTGCATGATTACAGCCTGCTTCATATTCTGCAAAAGCATGACAGGCCTGTCACCTCAGTTCAGTATTCACCTGATGGAAAATACCTTGTTTCAGGCGGCAGAGATGCACAATTACATTTCTGGTCCCGGGCAGATTATGAGCTGAAGCACAGTATTCCAGCACACCTCTATAGCATTTACGCCATTGCCTTTCATCCTACACTCCCCTATTTTGCAACAGCAAGTCAGGATAAGAGTATTAAATTGTGGGGTAGTGATGACCTTAAACTTTACAAAATTCTTAGTATCGAAAAAGGAACGCATGGACACACTCATTCTATTAACAAGCTGATCTGGAGCACAGATGGCAGGTACCTGCTATCAACCGGAGACGATAGGCTGGTTATAGTTTGGGAATGGATACCTTAAAAAAAACGCTTAATGATCCTGAGTTTGTGACTATAACGTCCAAGCTCAGGGTTATAAATCCCCTGATCATCGATCGGGTCTATCCTGATTTTTCCCGAAGCATGCAGAATTCTGTTGGCATCAAGCATAATTCCCACATGAATTATCCTGCCTTCTGCATTATCAAAAAAAGCAAGGTCACCCATTTTCACTTCCGGTAGAAAATCTACTATGACTCCCTGCTCCCCCTGCTGTATTGCGTCTCTTTTTATCCTGATATTGAGCATTTTAAAAACCGCCTGAGTGATACCCGAACAATCTATACCAAATAGCGTCTTCCCGCCCCACAGATACGGTGCATTCAGAAAGAAAAAAGAAAGTCGCTCAAGGTCTCTCAATGGATCGGAAAGCGCGACATCATGAGGTACAAATTCCACTTGATAAACATCATCTCCCAGATAACATTTCCCGTCCTTATAAGCCGGAAGCTGAGCCGAAGCCGGTAAATAAAATACAGAGCCGTCAGCAGCAGTTAACCTATTAACCACCGCTACCGGCGCAAGAAATCTGTGAACACTGCAAGCACGATAATCCGATGCTGAGATAACTTTGAGTTGTTTGAAATCCATCCAGCCCACATATTCATCATAGGCATTTCTTATTTTCCACCAGGGCTCAGCCTGCTCAAGCACCTCAACCTCATCGCCAAATAATAATTGTGTTTTTATCTCTGATTTATCTGAAGCGTCGGCTCTTAAAGGTGCCACAGCAACACGGCATACTGCAAATTTCTGTTCCATAACCGGTATATATAAAGCTAAATTAATAAATAGCCTGAGGTTCTGTTTAAAATTATGAAATACCGAATAAACATTGGAGGCTTCAGTTTGTTGTTCCTATAATCGTCGTCATCCTAAATTATCTGAAAATGAATCTCAAAAAAATATTAGTAGCTGTAGATAACAGCACATGTTCCGAAAAAGCAGCCAAAACAGGTTATGAATTGGCCAGGACCTTTGGAGCCGAGATTGCCCTGGTTAATGTTATTGAACCGATGCCTGCCACAATGAATCAGGATCTGACACTTGCACCGGTATTCCTTGAATCCTACGATAACAGTGAAGAAAACAGCCAGGCCTTATTGCGTGAAATTGAAAATACATATGGGGAGGGAATTAAGACTACCTATCTTAGCGTAGTGGATAGCGCAGCACACGGAATTATTGCGCAGTCAGATGAATGGGGTTCAGACCTCATTGTAATCGGTACTTACGGCCGAAAAGGTCTGTATCATTTTTTGATGGGAAGCGTTGCAGAGCATGTTACCAGGAATTCTGCCTGCCCGGTATTGATTATTCCGAACAAAGCAGAGGTATAAGGTAAAATCTATTTATAACAAAAAAGGTTGTCTCTTTCGGGACAACCTTTTTTTATGATACTGTATAACGCTTACTCAAAGTATTCTTTCATTTTCTCAAAGAAACTCTTATCGTTTTTACCCGGCTGAGGTTTAAAGTTAGGCGAGTCGCGGAGTTTCTCCAGCAGGCTACGCTCTTCACCACTCAGGATCTTAGGTGTCCAGATATTTACATGGATAATCTGATCGCCTCGATGGTATGAATTCACCTCAGGGATACCTTTGGCCTTCAGACGAAGCAGTTTACCACTTTGTGTACCCGGTTCGATCTTGATCTTAGCTTTACCGTCGATTGTTGGTACCTCTGCGCTGTAACCCAGGGCTGCATCAACAATACTTAAGTGTAAATCGTATACTATATTATTACCTTCACGTTTAAGAAATTCATGCGGAATTTCTTCGATAAGAATGATCAGGTCTCCCGGAATACCGCCATTAGGAGCAGCATTACCTTTTCCGCTCATGCTCAACTGCATACCATCACTCACACCAGCAGGAATATTGATGCTGATGGTTTCCTCACCGCGTACAGTACCTTCGCCATGGCAGGAAGTACATTTAGCGGTAATTTGTGAACCGGAACCATTACAGGTCGGACAAGTAGAAGTTGTCTGCATCTGTCCGAGGATTGTGTTTGTCACACGACGTACAGATCCGCTACCTCCACAAGTACTGCAGGTACTAACAGACGATTTATCTTTAGCACCTGTTCCGTCACAAGGTTTGCAGGTTACCTGCTTGTTGACCTTAATCTTTTTCTCAGCACCATTCGCAATTTCTTCAAGAGTTAATTTTACCTTGATACGCAGGTTAGATCCCTTCGCGACGCGACGACCACCTCCACGAGATTGCTGACCACCAAAGAAACTATCAAAAGGGCTTCCACCGCCACCACCGAAGATATCACCGAACTGGCTGAAAATATCTTCCATGTTCATACCGCCACCACCGTAGCCGCCGCCACCGCCAGCTGCTCCGCCTACTCCTGCATGACCGTAATGATCATAACGTTGCTTCTTTTCGGCGTTGCTCAGGACTTCATAAGCCTCAGCGGCTTCTTTAAATTTATCCTCTGCGGTATGGTCATCCGGGTTTTTGTCGGGATGATACTTAATGGCCAGCTTTCTATAAGCTTTTTTGATCTCTTCCGGAGAAGAGCTCTTTGATACGCCAAGAATATCGTAATAATCTCTCTTACTCATAATTAACTACCTACAACCACTTTTGCAAAGCGTATAACTTTGTCATTTAAAGTGTATCCTTTTTCTAATTCATCAATCACTTTCCCTTTCAACTCTTCAGTAGGAGCAGGAACATTTGTAATTCCTTCATGAAGATCAGTGTTAAATACTGTATTCAAACTCTCCATTTCTTTAAGGCCTTTCTGTGCAAGTGTATTTTTTAGTTTGGTATGAACCAACTGAACACCTTCACGGATAGAAGCGATATCTGTTGCATTTTCAGCGGCTTTATTAGCACGGTCAAAATCATCCAGAATAGGTAACAGCGTTAAAATAACATCCTTACCTGCAGTCTGCAGTAATTCAACACGTTCTTTCTGTGTACGTCTTTTATAATTATCAAATTCGGCAAACAGGCGCAGATATTTATCATTCAAGGCTGCATTATCCAGTTTTAACTGCTCCTCAGCAGAAATTTCCACTACAGGTTCTGCTGATGCATCTTCTTTAACTTCCTGATTTTCATTAGTAATCTCCTTGTTCAACTGCTCTTCTGCAGTATTTTCCGTTGCAGGATTTTGGGTATCGTTCGTTTTCTTCTTGCTAAACATGGTATAGTAGAATTTTAGGTCATAAATGCAAATTGTTTGCCAATAGCATATATCAGCCATGCTGTCAGTTTTGTGTGAACAAGACTGTACAGAATGGCTGAAAATTAATTATTTTGTCAGAAAAGGTTTAGTTTATCGTCGCATCTTCGTGTACGATACCAGCTTCACATTTAATAATACGCGAAGGTAGTGTACGAATGATGTGGTAATCATGAGTTGCCATTAGTACTGCGGTACCACTTTGGCTGATCTGCTTGAGCAGCATTACTATCTCTTCAGAAGTTTCCGGATCCAGATTTCCTGTAGGTTCATCTGCAAGAATAATATCTGGATTATTTAAAAGCGAGCGTGCAATAACCACCCTCTGCTGTTCACCACCAGATAGCTCATGTGGCATTTTTCTGATTTTAGAACGCAGCCCCACTTTTTCGAGTACATCTTTAATTCTTTCTTCAATCAGCTTTTTGTCTTTCCAGCCAGTGGCTTTCAACACAAAATCCAGATTCTTTTCGATTGTCCTATCGGTGAGTAATTGAAAATCCTGGAAAACTATCCCTAATTTTCTGCGCAGAAATGGAACATCCCTTTCTGCAAGTTTTTTCAGGTCAAAACCAGCGATCTGGCCCTCTCCATTGCCGATATGCAATTCTCCGTATATGATTTTCAGCAAGCTGCTTTTACCCGATCCTGTCTGACCGATCAAAAAGACAAATTCACCTTTATCCACAGTTAGGTTTACATCTGAGAGCACCAGGTGTTTTTGCTGAAATACATCAACGTTTCTTAAATTGATAACTGCGTTTCCTGTCATATCTTAAATATCTAATTTGGCAATCTGACCAAAGGGCAGATTTTTTACTACATCCATTATATCGGGCAATTTATCGCCAAGCCCTAATTTATCAAGGGACTTGTCCGGCCGGTCTACCCTGAAATAAGCCAGCAGAGTGAACTTATCATCTCTGAGCTGAACGTAATCCGGTATTTTGGCAATGCCTTTTACTTTGATTATATACATTTCTTCAAAAATAGTGTTTCAAAATGAGAAATTAAGAAACCTTGTGATACAAATAAAAGCTATCAGACCGTCTGCAGTCCATTTAGAAAGGCAATCGTATCCACATGATCTGCATAATCCCATAAAGCCGGATGCTGCCCCTGCCCTAGTGTTAACGTACCTTTACTGAATTTTAGTTCAGTTTGTGTTAATACACATTGAATTTGTTCTTCTTTTTGCTCCAGCTGCTGAGACAGTGCATCCAGATCAGTATAGGTTTCGGTAAACAGTACAGCGAGTGGAGAAGTCAGCCCCTCATCTTGTTTAACCAGCAGGAAGCCGTTATCAAAATGAGTTACAGAGTTAACCAGGTAGATAGACTTGTTATAATCGTAGTTATTATTGTATTTAAAGTGATTGATCACCGGAGAAAAAGACTCCAGTGGCTCAAAAAAGTTCTTGATTTCATAACCTTCCGGTAGATAGACCTTAGAAACATTACGACATCCCAGACCAAAATAGTCGAAAATATCGTGCCCTAAAGCTGCTATTTCAGCAACACTTTCCCGGCCGTCCAGAACGGCAACACTATTCCGGTTTTTACGAATTATGTTTGGAACCTTACCGAAATAATATTCAAAGTAACGCGAAGTATTATTACTGCCGGTGGCGATTATGGCATCAAAACCAGTAAGTCTTTCTACATATTCGATCTGATCCTGAAGCAACGGTTCGAAAGAAACCAGTTTTTTTAGTAAAGCAGGCAGTAGCTGACTATCTGAAGAAGACAGCTTAATCAGCGCAATATTACCCGTTGCCAGTACCGATAGCACATCGTGAAAACCAACCATTGGAATATTACCGGCCAGAATTAAACCCACTTTTTTGGGACTGCTGGTAACGGAAATATTTTCAAACCATTTTTCCAGTGCCGGCAACTGAAGCATTTCTTGTAAAGAAGCCAGTGACCGGGTCACTTCTTCCACTGTAAACCAGGCATTATGATTGGGAGCAGAACGGATGACGGAATTAAAATCCTCGTCAGGAGATAGCAGGAAATTACTTAGTTTATGAAATGCAATAATTAGCTTCTCGGAGTTCAGCGTAGACATGTTTACAAAATTTTAAAGTATAAATGTTATATTTGCAGTGCAAAGGTAACTTTAGCAATAGATTTATACGAAGACATGGCTATTAAAATAACAGACGAATGTATTAATTGCGGAGCATGTGAGCCTGAATGCCCAAATAATGCAATTTATGATGCAGGCACAGCCTGGAGATTTTCCGATGGTACCAATTTAAACGGTATTATTGATTTTGGTGATCAGGAAGTAGATGCAGGAGCGGCTCAGGAGCCTGTGTCAGATGAAGTATATTATATAGTTTCGGATAAGTGTACAGAATGTAAAGGTTTTCATGATGAACCACAGTGTGCTGCGGTTTGCCCTGTTGACTGCTGTGTAGATGATGAAGACATCCGTGAAACAGAAGAAGAACTCTTAAAGAAAAAAGCCTGGTTACACCAGGAAGGATAATTATCACATAACTATTTAAAAAGAGGCTATCTGCACGGATAGCCTCTTTTTTTATGCACTATATCCACCAAACTTTCTTTACCGGATTTTGTTGAATAGCAGGATATGGAAAAACTTCAACGCAGCGTTTATATTCTATTAATCTTGTTTCTTTTCTTCGCAGGCATCTACTTCGCCGCAGATTTCCTTATTCCACTAGCCTTAGCGGCAGTATTCTCCATGTTATTTATTCGTTTAAGCAAATGGCTTGAAAACCACGGTTTTAGTAAAGGCATGAGTGCCCTTTGCTGTGTCGTTCTGTTCCTTGCGGCCATTGCACTAGTTTTTACACTCCTGTCATGGCAGTTAAGCGGTTTGACGGAGAATCTGGATAGCATGAAACACAGAGTCACCGATATGTTTGCCAGTCTGCGGCAATGGCTAAATAAACAAGTAGGAATCAGTTTAAGTAAGCAATCAGAACTTGTCAAACAGCAAGGGGAACAAAGCGGCGGTGCGGGAAGCATGCTGGCAGGATTTGCCTCGGGAGTAATGAACATGGCGGTTAACACCATTCTTGTTGTCGTCTACATGTTTCTGTTTTTGCTGTACAGGAATCATATTAAAAAATTCATTCTCAAACTCATTGCACCAGAAAACCGGGAAGAAGCTTCAAAAGTTGTTCATCAAACCGGAAAAGTAGCTCAGCATTATCTGAGTGGATTAGCTGCAATGATTGGTCTTTTATGGATTATGTATGGAATTGGCTTTAGCCTGGCTGGAGTGGAAAGCGCAATATTCTTTGCTGTTTTATGCGGCATACTCGAGATCATCCCGTTTATTGGCAACCTAACAGGCACTTCCATTACGGTCCTTGCGGTGATTGCACAGGGGGGAGATTCAAAGATGATTATTACCGTTTTAGTCACTTATGCATTGGTTCAGTTTATTCAGACTTATATCTTGGAACCCCTGGTCGTGGGCGAACAAGTTAATATTAATCCACTGTTTACCATCATGGTTATTGTACTCGGTGAACTAGTATGGGGAATCCCGGGGATGGTACTGGCTATTCCTTTACTGGGTATGGTTAAAATTATCTGCGATCATGTACCAGCTTTACAACCCTATGGTTTTCTGATCGGAACCGACAATCAATCTTCTTCCAAGTCTGGTTTTACCGATAAAATCAAACAAATTTTCAAAAAGGCTTAATCCAGGGCCAGGCATATTAGACAGGACCGGCTGACCAGTTAGTAAATAATCTGTAACGATTTCAGAAAACTGCGTCTAATTCTGTAACTAAAACTCAACATATGCTAAGTGTCCACAATATTGTAAAACAGTATGCCTCACACCGTGCACTGAATGACGTCAGCCTGGAAGTAGCCCAGGGACAGATTTTCGGACTGCTAGGGCCGAATGGAGCAGGAAAGACTTCCCTGATCCGGATTATCACGCAAATTACAGCACCAGATAGTGGTGAAGTCATTTTCAACGGGCAGCGCCTTAACTCCGATCATATCGCACAGATCGGTTATCTGCCCGAGGAGAGAGGCTTGTATAAAAAAATGGAAATTGGTGAGCAAGTGCTTTATCTGGCAAAGTTAAAAGGACTAAGTACAGCTGAGGCTACCAAGCGTGTCAAATATTGGTTCGAAAAACTAGAAATGGGCAGCTGGTGGAATAAGAAAGTCGAAGACCTGAGTAAAGGCATGCAGCAGAAAGTGCAGTTTGTAGCAACGGTGCTGCATCAGCCTGAGCTAATTATCCTGGATGAGCCTTTTTCGGGGTTTGATCCGGTAAATGCAGACGTCATTAAAAATGAGATTCTGGAACTTAACCGGCAGGGAGCGACATTTATATTTTCAACACACAGAATGGAATCCGTAGAAGAACTGTGTGATAGCATCGCGCTTATTCATCAGTCAAAAAAAATACTGGATGGAAAAGTTGCTGATATTAAAGAAGAATACCGAAACAACACTTACTGGCTTGAATACGATGGCTCACTCTCTTCAGAAGGACATGAGACACTATATCAGGTAATCAAAAAAGAAGAAATCAGAAATAAGATCAGGATGAAAATCCAGTTACAACCAAACGTGACTGCCAATCAATTGCTCTATTATCTTCTTCCTTTAGTTAATATCCACCGCCTGGATGAAGTTATTGCCACGATGAATGACATCTTTATTGAAAAAGTTAAACCCTCTCAAAATTAAACTCATGAACAAGATTCTACTCATTATACAACGAGAATACCTTTCCAGGGTAAAGAAAAAATCATTTATCCTGATGACTTTGCTGACGCCCGTTATTATCGCGGCCTTTTACGGCATTATGATTTATTTTTCCCTTCAGGGAGCAACCTCTACATTCCATAAAGTGGCGGTTGTCAATAATAATTCCGCACTGACCGAAAAACTAAAATCCGGTAAAAACATCTCCTACACCTATTTTTCTACCAGCCTGCAGGACGTGAAAAAGAACTATCTAAAAGAAGGATTTGACTATATTCTATATTTGCCAGAATTTACGCTGGATGCACCAAAGGGCATACAACTCATGGGAGATAAACAAGCCAGCCTCGCACTCAATAGCAAAGTAGCCAATGATTTAGAAGAAACACTGCGTACGCAACAACTTAAAGCAAGTGGAATTGCACAGCAGGATTTAGACAGGCTATCTACCAGTGTTGATATTGATACTATGAAGATAGGCCAAAATGGTAAAGAAGAAGACTCCAGTGCCGGTGCAACCACTATTATCGGATCGGCAGCAGGCATACTTATGTTCATGTTTATTCTCTTGTACGGCATCCAGGTGATGCGCGGTGTTATCGAAGAAAAGACCAGCCGGATTATAGAAGTTATGATCTCTTCGGTTAAACCTTTCCAGCTGATGATGGGTAAAATAATTGGAATAGCTTTAGTCGGCTTAACACAGTTTATTCTTTGGATTATCCTGACAACCGCAATATCTACTGTCGCTGTCCAGTTTTTCACAGGTAAAGATAAAGCGGCTCAAACTATGCAATCTGCCAGCACATTAGATAACAAAGACACAGAAAAAGCAGGTCAGGCAATTACAGATAGTCAGCAGACAAAAAAGGCTAAAATTCAAGATAAACTGAGCGAAAGCGGACCAGTAGCTTATGTTCAGAAAAGCCTGGCCCACCTGGATTTAACCAAAATTATCCTGGTATTCATCTTTTTCTTCCTTGGCGGATACCTTTTTTACAGTGCTTTATATGCGGCTATCGGCTCAGCGGTAGATAGCGAAACTGAAACCCAGCAATTTGTAATGCCGGTTATGATGCCCTTATTTGTAGGCTACGCTTTGTCTTTAAGCGTAATATCAAATGACCCTTATGGTCCTATCGCATTTTGGCTGTCGATGATTCCATTTACTTCTCCAATAGCGATGATGGTGAGACTTCCGTATGGGGTACCAGACTGGCAGCTCGGGTTATCAATGGTTCTGCTTATTA
Organism: Pedobacter antarcticus; assembly: GCF_900112985.1. Lineage (GTDB taxonomy): Bacteria > Bacteroidota > Bacteroidia > Sphingobacteriales > Sphingobacteriaceae > Pedobacter > Pedobacter antarcticus. The sequence continues at coordinate 80,124 of NZ_FONS01000012.1, read as the reverse complement.
TTGGTTTTGTAGGAACGGTTTGGTTCGCCTCAAAAATATACCGCGTCGGCATCCTGATGTACGGTAAAAAAACCAGTCTGAAAGAAATGATCAAATGGTTTACTTATAAAAATTAACGCCACAAACTCAGAATTAATATCTTCGGGGATGAAAGCAGCAGTAATTGACCTGGGAACAAACACCTTCCACCTGGTAATTTCCACCATCCATGCAGGAAAGGTAGATGTGCTCTATAAAACTAATATTCCCGTCCAGCTTGGCCAGGGAAAGATCAATGAAGGAGAGATTATCCCCGAAGCTTTTGAAAGAGGCATTAATGCATTAAAGACTTTCAGAACTGAAATTGACAAGCATGGCGTTGACTTAATCAAGGCGACTGCGACAGCTGCAGTACGCAGTGCGTCGAATGGAAATGAATTTGTCAGGGAAGCCGCTGAAAAAGCGGGAATAACCATCACTGTAATTAGCGGTGAGCAGGAAGCCGGCTATATTTTCAAAGGCGTACAGGCGACAGGACTGATCCGGCAGAAATCGCTGATCATGGATATCGGCGGTGGCAGTACAGAATTTATTCTCTGCAGTCCCGAAGGTCAGTTCTGGAAAAAAAGCTACCCTGTCGGTGCTGCCCGATTACTACAAGCATACTGGCATTCCGACCCGGTATCAGCTGCCGATCAACAGGCTATTGCCAATTTATTTGAAAAGGAACTGCATGAACTGGTCGAAAAATGCAATGTCTACCAACCGCAATGCCTCATTGGTTCTGCGGGCGCTTTTGAGACATATGCTGCAATGCTGCTTCCCGGAACAGACCTTAAAAATATAGCAGCCGCAAATCTCGATTACAAAGATTTTTCAGACCTATTAACTAAACTGATTTTGTCAGATCATGCAACCAGAGAAGCTATTCCTGAATTGATCCCTCTAAGGGTCGACATGATCGTTATGGCATCTTTACTTTGCCGTTATATCCTTAAAAATACTGCTGTAAAGCAAATCGCTTTATCTACCTATGATTTAAAAATGGGAATACTGTATGAGCTTGCCGCCGAAGAATGATAAAACATAAAGTTATTTCCTAAGCTAAAAACTCCGAGAGTTCCTTATAAAGTTTTTCCGTGGGCAGTCCCATCACGTTCGGATAAGAGCCGATAATCTGTACAATGGCTATACTACCCAGCCAGTCCTGAATACCATAAGAACCTGCCTTATCAAAAGGACGGTATACGGCAATATAATGTACGATCTCTTCTGGGGTCAACTCGCGGAAAGTGACTTCAGTAAGATCATAAAAAGTTTTGATCCGGTCCTGATAAGCAAGGCTCACACCAGTATAGACCTGATGTGATTTACCCGATAGTTTTTCGAGCACTGCTTTCGCATCTGCTGCATCTTTGGGTTTTCCCAGAATCTCGCCTTCAAAAGCCACAATAGTATCTGCGGTAATCACCACGTGCGTTTGTGCTTCAGTTTGAAATGCTTCCGCTTTTTTCGCAGAGATATAACTGGCAATTTCTGCCGGGCTAAGACCGTCAGGATAACTTTCGTCAACATCTTTAAGCAAGACTTCAACCTCCAGGCCCATGAGTTTAATTAACTCCTGCCTGCGCGGAGATTTAGAAGCGAGTATAAGTGGTATAGAAGGTTTAAACATCGTTAGTTAATATTAAGAAAAAGCAATATTTATTTGCTGGCATCAGCAGCAGAAGGATTGGCATCAAACCATTTACCCTGAAGCTTCAAAACTTTCTCCAGGATATCTCTCACGGCAGTTTTACCACCTTTGAATGGAGAAACATAAGCAGAAATTGCTTTTATATCTTCACAAGCATCGGCCGGACAAGTTGCGATACCTGCCAGTTGCATAACCTGTAAATCAGGAATATCATCCCCCATGTACAGCGTTTCTTCTTTACATAGTTTATTTTCAGTCAGATAGTTATTAAAAACCTCAACTTTATCCCCTACCCCTAAATAGATATCAGGGATCCCGAGTGCTTCAAAACGTTGCTGCATCGCCTGTCCACGGCCACCCGATATCAGACAGACACGATAACCTTTTTTCACAGCCAGCTGCAAAGCATACCCGTCTTTAATATGAAAGGTACGCAGCAATTCACCTGACGTACTGGTCATTACCTCACCATTTGTCAGTACACCATCTATATCAAAGATGAAAGTGGTTATTTTACCCAGATCCTGCAATAACATCTAATCCTGGTTATCGCGCCATTCATAAACCCAGGCAGATTGGATTTGCTCCAGATGACCTTCGGTGCTCTGCTCCCTGGTACCTTTAAAATTAGGCAGTTCAAGAACCCATTCTACCAATTCTGTGAAACGGATGCGGTAGATTTTAGCTTCATTAAACTCATCACCGAATTTTTCATATAATTCCTGAGCAATATCTTCATGATCCTGCCAGTGAATAGGTAAAGCAAATTTGTCCTGCATGTTTGTTTGATTTGTACTTAATAAAATAAATATAATTAGTGACCAAGGAACTCACTTTGGTCAGGGATAGTAACTTCAATATCTCCGTTGATGACCACACACTGGCAACCCAATCGGGATGTAATTCTCGGACGCACTGCCCTGTCTATAAAATCCTCCTCTTTGTCTGAAATATCCTGAACATTGTCCATTCCTTTATTTACATAAACATGGCAGGTACTGCAACCGCAAACGGCCCCGCAGTTGTGCTGAAGCTCGATTCCGTTATCCAGACAAACATCAAGAACAGATTCGCCCGCCGCTATCGGAAGGATTACCTGCTGTTTCCCCTGTTCTTCAAAATTGACTTTTAATTGATAAATATTCATAATTGTTTTCAAAAATAAGCAGCAAAATCCGCAATACCTTAGGGATGTGCCTTTTTAATGCTATTACTTAAAATTTCGTAGATCTGACTCCATTCAGCGGAGCCCTCAAGCAATTGTTTATGAGCCTTTAAAGTCTGCTCATCATGCCGGACGGCTGGACCGGTCTGCACCTCGGAAGGTTTTGAAGACTGCACTTTGAGTGCGGTTTCCTGAATTAAAGGACGAAGCATATCGAAATTAAGACCATTCGCTTCCAAAAGCTGCTGCCCAATTGCGTAAAGATGATTAGTAAAATTACACGCGAAAACTGCCGAAAGGTGCAATATTTTTCTCTGGGCTGAATCTACCGGGTAAACATTCGGACTGATCAGGCTCGCTAAAGCAGTTACCAGTTCCAGGTTGTGAGGACTGTTTGCTTCAACACAAAAAGGAACTTTAGTAATCTCCACGGCCTTTGATGCAGAGAAAGTCTGCAACGGATAGAGAACCCCACATCCGCTCCCACTTCCTTGCAGGATGCTTAGCGGTGTTGTGCCAGAAGTATGGATCACTATACCCCTTACCTCTTTTAATTCGGCGGCTACGCTGGCAATAGCATCATCTTTTACGGCGATCAAATAACAATCCGCATTTCGATCTATCTCTGACCAGTTGCTTGTTGCTCGAGAACCCGTCAGGGCAGCTAAGATCCCGGCACGTTTAACATCGCGGCTCCAGACCTGCAGGATATCCGCGCCCATAGCTTTAAAAGCAAGAGAGAGATGTGTAGCAACATTTCCCGAACCAATACAAACAAGTTTCATGCGCTGTAATATTTTATAAAATATTCAATAAAATGAGAAGCCCGTGCACCAGGGGTACACGGGCTTCTGATTTTATTAGCTTAATTTTTTACGTTTTCTTTTTGCCTTCTGACAATGGAAATAAGGAAGCCGACCACCATCACAATTAAACCAACCCAATAAAGGTTAATATAAGGAAATTCAATTGCTTTGAATACAACCCAGTCTTTAGACTGCTGTGGTTTTTCAAAGACCTGCAGTTCCACTTTTTTCTGATCAGGCAGAATTTTTGTAAATCTTAATCTCAGGCCCAGTTCAGGAATATTTCTTGCGAAGTCGAATGTATTGTTACCTTTTACAAGGAAGATTGGCTCCGTCTTATAAATTTTACCATTCAGGTCAATCTCCAATGGTAATCCTACAGCAAGATCTCCTTCTGCCAGGGCAAGACTCTTGGCCACTGGTTTAAAGTTCAGATCCTTAATATGAATAATTCCACTGCTGGTGTGCAGGGTATCACCCGTACTTACATTGACTATTCTTGGTTTTTTATAATTTTCTTCATCGCTCTGTGCATCACTTTCTGCATGTGAATCTTTTTTATCAGGAGCACTGGTGATATGCGTATACATATCGTAAGTCAGATAATGTTTGGTGTCAGGAGACGCAATCAAACCCATCTTCTCATTGATCTGAACCCTTGGATTCAAGTCAAAATTTTCTTTCACTGCACCAGATTTTTCATCAAGAACCTTAAAGTTCAAAGTATAAAATGTGTTCGGGGCAATGGTCGTATCATTCGTATAAGTTACTGTAAAACGGCCCATTTTCTTTGGCTCATTTTTGTACAGCACCATGTTCTCCCCTGGTTTTTCTACCTTTTCGAAATCCTTAACCGGAATAAAATTCGCAGCATTCAGAGATACAGGCTTGCTTGTCGCAGCTGCAACCAATGCACCTACCAGTAATAAAGCGAAACCTATATGCGCAACTGCAGCACCAACCAGTTTTCCTTTACCACTAAACCCTTGCACCAGGATTCTTGCATTGGACAAGATCGCAAACATACAGCTAAATGAAAGCAGGATGTACATTAAGTTTCCATAAACATCTGTGATATATACGAATGCACCAGTAACTACAATAGCGATCACTAAAGTAGCTATCAGACTGCTGTAAAACTTACGAGTGTCTGTCCTCTTGTATTTAAGGAATTGTGAGAAACCGGAGATCATAGTAATCAAAATCGCGAAAGGAGCCTGCCATTGATTATAGTATTTGATCGCATCGATCGGAGGTGCGAAATTTGTACCGAAAGCCTTGTTAAATACAGGAACCGAAGTAGAGAAGATTACCTGAATACAAGCAACGGTAACCACCAATGCACCAATAAACATCCAGAATTCTCTGGAATAAGTTTCTTCTTCCTTATTAGTAATAGGCAATTCTTTCCAGCGGCATATGATTAATACAACTGGTATAAATAGAAAAACAACATTGTAAAGGATCAGATGACCAAACATTCCCAGGTCTGTAAAAGAGTGAACCGAAGTTTCACCCAGAATACCACTTCTGGTTAGAAAAGATGCATACAGTACCAAAATAAAACTGACCAGAACCAGCGCAATAGATGTAAAGAACGCATGACCTGTATTTTTAAAAGCGATCATTACGTGAACTGCACCAATTAAAGTAAGCCATGGAATCAGTGAGGCATTCTCCACCGGGTCCCAAGCCCAGAATCCACCAAAATTTAAAGCTTCGTATGCCCAGAAAGACCCCATGATAATACCTGTACCCAATATCATTACAGCAAACAATGCCCAGGGCATAGCTGGTTTTACCCATTCTTTATATCTTTTTTGCCAAAGACCGGTAATCACATACGCAAAAGGCACGATCATACTTGCAAAGCCCAGGAAAAGAGTTGGCGGGTGAATAACCATCCAGTAATTCTGCAACAGTGGATTCAGACCACGGCCGTCAGTTATAAACTTAAGGTAGTTTTTAAAGTTTTCAGGATCTGCGAAGACAACCGGAGCCATTTCCTGCAAGTTCACTGCATCACGTAATAAAATAAAAGGAGAACTTCCTATCCGTTCACCAAAAATCTGTACGCCCAGCAACATCGAGGTTAAAAACACCTGTGAAAGACCAACTACAGTCATCACACCACTCTCCCATGATTTACAGGTTCTGATTAATACAATACCGAGTACGGCCTGCCAGAATGCCCAAAGCCAAAAACTACCTTCCTGGCCTTCCCAGAAAGCTGAAATAATATAGTATACAGGAAGCGCTTTGGAAGAATGGGAATAAACGTAATAATACTCGTTGTAATGGTTTAGAATCAGGTAAAACAGTGTAGCACCGATTCCAATGATACTCAGTACATTAATTCCATATGAGATTCTTCCCATACGGGTCCAGGAAGACTGATCGGCCTGGTCTTTACTGCGGGTAGCAAAAAAGTAAGAAATAGTAGATAAAAGTGCTGCAGCAAAAGCTAAAACAATAAAAAACTGCCCAACCTTGCCGGGAAGAAGGGTCTCTCCTGTAAATTGTATGTCCATTAAAATTATTTGTATTGTTTAACCTGTCCGTCCTGCTGTATCTCTACAAGGTCATTGTTATATTTAGAAGGGCATTTCATTAAAATCTTGGAGGCATGGAAGACATCTTTATTCATCTTACCAATCAGAACGAGTTTTTCAGAACGTTCAAAATCCTGCGGTTTGGTGCCGCTGTAAATAACTTTTTTAACTTCACCTTTTTCATCTCTCATATAGAAAGCAAAGTGATTGGCATCTTTCAGGGCATCGTAATAAGTTCCTTTTTCTTTTTCCCAATGGCCCATCACGTGAAATTCACGGGAATCTTTGGCTGCTTCCGTAAAGGTCGAATAATTGCTGGTGTCTGCGTTTAAGCTAACCAGGAAACCAACGCAGATAGCGATTGTAATCAAGCCAATAATTGCACTTTTTTTCATGTGAGTATAATTAGTTTTTCAACACACAAAGATAAAAAATATAAGCACCTAAAGACCTGGACTGTCCATCTAATCAGCCAGAAGGCCAAATATTGATAGTAGTCTGACAAATGAAGCGAACTGTATCAGTTTTGTTAAAAAAAAATCCGCCTGTGAGAACACAGGCGGATCAAGTTTATGCTAAATACCAGCTCTATGGCCAGATACCCAGATTCATATAAGATACAGCGATCTTATCGATTGAACCAACAAAAGCTGCAGTTCTTAGCGTCTGAATTCCAGGCTTGCTTAATAGTGTTTCTCTGATCTCATGGTAAGAATGGATCATTGTATCTTCCAGTCCTGAATTAACCAGTTCCAATTCAGACGCACCTTTAATGATCATTAAACGATGCTCAGAAGGAATGCTTTGTCCGGTTAGACTTTCCAGTGTATTGATTAGATTTGCATTTGAATTCTCTGCATAACGTTTTTCCATACGGCCAAAAGCGACGTGAGAAAGGTTTTTTAACCACTCAAAATAAGATACAGTTACACCACCGGCATTACAGTACATATCAGGAATGATAATACCACCCATTTGCGTAAAGATATCTTCTGCTTCAGGTGTACATGGACCATTTGCACCTTCTGCAATAATTTTAGCTTTGATATTTTTTATGTTTTCCACTGTAATCTGGTTCTCCAGAGCTGCAGGAACTAAAATATCACATGGTTGCTCCAGACCTTCCATTGAATTTTTAAATTCAGTGGCTCCCGGGAAACCCAGGATAGATCCTGTTAATTTGCGGTGTGCAAAAACTTCGTCTACATTCAGACCATTTGCATTATAGATTGCACCTTCGTATTCACAAAGACCGACAATCGTAGCACCAAATTCAGTAAGGAATTTCGCAGAGTGGTAACCTACATTACCCAAACCCTGAACGATAACTCTTTTATCACCAAGACCAGCAGTTAATCCAATTTTCTGCATGTCTTCTGTAACTCTTACACATTCGCGGATTGCGTAGGCAACTCCACGTCCAGTAGCTTCTTTACGTCCGCGGATACCGTGGAGTGCAATAGGTTTTCCGGTTACACAACCCAATGCGTCCAGCTGACCCGGATTCATAGTCATATAAGTATCGGCAATCCAACTCATCTCACGTTCTCCTGAACCATAATCAGGAGCAGGAACGTCGATACCGGGACCAATAAAATTTTTCTTGATTAATTCTGTAGTATAACGGCGGGTAATGTTTTCCAGTTCTCCGGTAGTGTAGTTTTTAGGAGTAATTTTAATCCCTCCTTTTGCACCACCAAACGGAACGTTTACAATTGCACATTTATAAGTCATTAAAGCGGCAAGTGCCATGACTTCATCTTCATTGACCATTTCACTGTAGCGGATCCCACCTTTGGTAGGACTCATGTGGTGAGAATGTTCTACGCGCCAGGCATCAATGACTTCAAATCCGTTCCCTCTTCTGATCGGGAACTGAAAGCGGTAAACACTGTTACATGCTTTGATCTGTGATAACAGACCTTCTGGGTGACCGGTAAATTGTGCTGCGTCGTCAAAATTTTTACAGACGTCTGTAAAAAAATTTGTGTCGTTTGCTGTATTAGCCATTATTGATTTTTTAAGAATTTGAATTATTGTTCTTATTCGTTAGCGCAAAATTGCACTAAAAAAAACGATTAATGCAAATAAATAATTGCTTAGTGTAAGACAAACACACGCTTAAAAATCAGCCAAAAAGCTGTGTTAAAGGATTTAAATAAATTATTTTCCTTCAGATTTTTTTTCGAGTTTTTTTACTCTGCGGTCAACAGAGAACAATAAAAACAACAACGCAAGTAAAATCAACAGTGCGCATGCTGCAACTACATAGATTTTTTCCGATCCGGCCAGTGTATCCACAACCGCAGATTCCTGAGGCTGAGCGAACAACTGCATAGAGACCAGCAGTAAAACAAAAGTAGTAGTTAAAGATTTCATGTATATAGAATTAAATATTTTCAATTTTGATTTGATAATTTGATCTGCTGATTAAAGCGTCTTCTTTTTTTCAAGTTTGGCTACCCTGGCCAGCAAGGTATAGATCCAGTAACCGATCATGATCCAGCCCGCACAGGCAGGATAAAAGACCATCCGCATTCTGCTGTCCAGATCGTAGGCGTTAAAACCAGGGTTACCGCCGTTTCCGGGGTGCAGACTATCACCAATACGCGGCAGGACAAATAACAACACGACCATCATCGGGAAAGCGAAAATATTATAGATTGCAGAGATCTTGGCTCTTTTCTGCTCTTCATCGATGGCATTCCGTAAAATCAAATAAGCGAAATATAATAACAGCGCAATTGCTGCGAAATTCTGCTTTACATCAAAACTCCAGGCCTGTCCCCAGGTGAAACGTGCCCAGATTGCTCCGGTAACAATGCCCAGAATACCAAATACAATACCGGCGTTTACACTTTGTACAGCTTTAAGATCACTATCCTCATTCCCGTTATTTAAGAACTTAATACTGTGAAAAACAGAGATCGAAAATAAAACGATCATGGCGAACCACATAGGCACATGAAAGTACAGGTTTCTAATACTTTGATGTAAAATGGGCAATGCCGGAACAGTGGACAGGAATCCGTATACCGTTGAATAGATGACAAGGACCGCCCCTAAAATTTTCCACCAGGATTGAGAAATATTCATTTATATAAAATTATTATTTTCAGTTTAAATTATTGTACAATTGGATGAACCCCGCCTAACGCGCTGGATTGAACCTTTAAAACTACTAAAAACTTCAGGAATAAGCTTAGAGCTTGTTTAAAATTCATCTGATCATCTAAATTTAAACAGGCTCTTAATTCCCTTATTTAATCTTTCCACAAATAAGGAAAAAGCAGTAATGAAAAAGCGGCAACCAACACATTTATAGTCAACAGTATTCCAATTTCATCCAGACTGACACTTCTGTCTAAGCCGTCTATTGCATTTTTACTTAATTTAATCAGTACGGTAATTACCGGAATAATTACCGGGAAGCTTAGGATAGACATGAGCATTCCGCCATTTCCTGCCTTGGACGCTATTGCCGATACCATAGTAAATATCATCGAAAAGCTGATGCTGCCTAAAATAGTTGCAATTATATACAACAGCATATCCTGTGGCACATAATCAAATACGAGCGTATAGAAAGCCAGCGCAATTAACGTAAGCAGCAGCATTAACAGCACATTATAAATTGTTTTGGAAATAATAAGTGCCAACGGACTTGCTATAGTATAAATATAGAGCTGTCTGCCCTTACTTTCTTGCAAAAAACTCTTGGATACTGCATTAATTGAGGCAAAAAGCATAATAATCCAGAATAAGGCATTCCAGGTAACTCCAGATAACGATACAAAAGAAAGAAAACATACGAAAATCGTGGAAACGACGTATAGAACGACGCCATTGAGTGCGTATTTAGATCTCCATTCCAGCAGGAGCTCTTTTCCAATCAGGAATTTAACTTCTTTAATTAACTGCATCCGGTGACAAAGATAATCCTGCAATTGGTTTTACAGGTCTGCGCATTGTAATCAATATACCTGAACCTGCAATTATTACCAGCCAGCCCCACTTATATTTAACCATTCCGGCAGCCAGATTAATTAGCTTTCGAAAATGAATAAAGCCGAAAAGATCATGCGATTTAAACCACACTGCAGCCAGGCTTAAGATTACCCAGATCAGCGCGGCCCATCCTGCAAAACGGATTGTACCCGGTTTATTTTTCCAGATTGCCCAGAAAGCGAGCAGGACGAAAAAATAATAGACCCCTCCCAAAAAAGGGTCTATACCAAAATAATTCCATGTACCCATAATCGGAACCCGGATTAAAGGGCAAAGTCCCCCTGCGGTGAGCAGAAGGACTCCTGTTACAGCTTGAAGTTTCATTTATTTACGCTGGTCGATTCCCATTTTATCTGCAAAATGCGCGCAATAATCTCTCAGGTCTTCTACAATCAATTTTTCACCCGTAGCTTTCAGGAAGCTATCACCCATAGTCTGCAGGGTTTCATAGAAAAAACGTTTCATTTCATCCACAGGCATATCCTTTGTCCACAGGTCGATACGCATGGAGTTTTTATAATTATGATCCCACAAAGCGAGCATCATCGACTTCACAGGAACTTTTTCTTTAGTTTCGGCATCAGTAGATTCCCAGGTTAAATTTTCCGGTACATTATTGTCGTCCAGCTCTACAGTTATTTTAATTTCAGCAGTCTTCATTTAGATATAATTGTTTTATACAGCATTTATTTGAATTACACGCGGGCTTTAGCCGATAACCATTTTAAAAATAATCATCAGCACCAGACTAAAAATCAGAAAGGCACATTCTACTACCCACAAATTGCGGGTCAAAGGTATAAACTTCCGGAAAATCAAATCTGAAATAAAAGCAATAATTGCCCCTAAAATATAAAGACCGGTCATACCCGAAAACACGCCCATGACCAGACATCCGGAAGTCACAATATTCAGCGGTGTAAGCTTCAATTTAGGTCTTTTTAAATTTACGTTTCTTCCAGGCCGGTGTTTTGTTCATTTTCTTTTTAGCCGACTCGACTGCTCTTGCCGCAATCGCTGCAGCATGTTTCTTCTCATGGAAAGCGCCTTTAAAGTCCGGATCATCCTTTCTTTTCTGGTTATCAATTTCCCGGGCAAGGAACTGACGTTCTTCATAAGGAGTTTCTTCAATGAAGACCTCCTCCGGAAGTGGCATTACGGGAATAGACTGACGCATCAGTTTCTCAATCTTAGTCACATAATACTTTTCGGCCTCTGTACAAAGCGTAATTGCATCGCCTTTAGCATAAGCACGGCCTGTACGCCCGATACGGTGCACATAATCTTCTATGATAATAGGAACATCGAAATTGATCACATGACTTACTTCCGAAACATCTATCCCTCTGGAAGCAACATCGGTAGCTACAAGAACCCTGATACTACCCTCTTTAAAAGAATTAATCGAGTTGATACGTGTGTTTTGTCCTTTATTCGCATGGATTACACGAACTGCATCTGCTCCGTAACGGCGTTCTATAAAACTAAAAATATTATCTGCTACTGTTTTCGTTTTGCAGAAGATAATCAACCTTTTAAAATCGATTTCATTCTTTAACAAATGCTGCAGCAGGTTAATTTTTGTCTTAAAATTAGGTACCTCGTAAAGAATCTGCGTAACGGTCTGTGCTGGTGTAGCCTGCTCTCCCGCTTCTATGATAGTTGGGTTTTTCAGGAAATCTCCGGCAATTTTATGTACCAGTTCGCTCATGGTAGCAGAGAACAGAAGGTTCTGTCTTCTGCGGGGCACGATCTCAAGAATCCGGTGGATAGAGCCGATAAAGCCCATATCCATCATCTTGTCTGCTTCGTCCAGTACCAGAAATTTAAGATATTGCGTGTTAATATGTCCGGCCAGGTAAATATCCAGGAAACGTCCTGGTGTGGCGATAATGATATCTACCCCTGCTTTTATTTGTTCAATCTGAGTTTTTGGTCCGATTCCGCCAAAAACAACAACCGATCTCAGATCTGTGTATTTAGAGAAAATTTTAACGTGCTCTGCAATCTGCATGGCAAGTTCACGTGTGGGCGCCAGAATTAATGCCCTTGCAGCATCAAACTGTGCATACTTAAGCTGCATTAATATAGGTAATACGTATGCAGCAGTTTTTCCTGTTCCTGTTTCAGCAATTCCAAAAATATCCTGTCCCGATAAAACCGGGGCAATTGCTTTTTCTTGAATAGGTGTCGCTACAGTAAAGCCTGCGTCGGCAACAGCATTAAGGATCTGTCTGTTCAGGTTAAACTCTTCAAATGATTTTGGCATTTTGCAAAGATACTATAAATAATAGGAAGGCTAATTCATTTTTTAATAGATTTGGCCCTATGAAGAGCATCCTAATTAAAGGCGCAACGCTGGTTAATGAAGGCCGGGTATTTGTTGCAGATGTGTATATCGAAAATGGTTTCATTGCAGAAATCGGCACAGAAATCAATAAAAAAGCAGATCAGGAAATCAATGCGGAAGGTCTCCACCTATTCCCCGGAATGATCGATGACCAGGTCCATTTCAGAGAGCCGGGGCTGACCCATAAAGCAGATATTTTTTCAGAAAGCATGGCTGCTGTTGCAGGTGGAATTACTTCTTTTATGGAGATGCCTAATACTGTACCCAATACATTGACACAAGAACTACTGGCAGATAAATATCAGATTGCTGCTGAGATGTCACTGGCCAACTATTCCTTTTTCATGGGCGCTTCGAATGACAACCTGGATGAAGTGCTGCGTACTGACCCGGCCAATGTCTGCGGAATTAAAGTATTCATGGGCTCCTCTACAGGGAATATGCTGGTTGATAATGCCACTGTGCTGGAGAACATCTTTTCTAAAGCACCGATACTGGTAGCCACGCATTGCGAAGACGAAATGACAATACAACGTAATCTGGCGGTATATAAAGAAAAATACGGAGACCAGCTGACCATTTCTATGCACCCGCTCATCCGCAGTGCAGAAGCTTGTTATCTTTCTTCATCCATGGCGGTGGAACTCGCAAAAAAACACAATACAAGATTACATATCCTGCATATTTCCACTGCAGCCGAAGTTGGCCTTTTTGATGCGGTCACACCACTCGCCGAAAAAAGGATCACAGCAGAAGCCTGTGTTCACCATTTATGGTTCGATGACCAGGATTATGCCGAAAAAGGTAATCTGATCAAATGGAATCCTGCAGTTAAAACCAGTGCAGACCGGGATGCGGTGCTACAAGGCGTACTGGATAACCATATCGATATCATCGCTACCGATCATGCTCCACATACGTTGGAAGAAAAATTGCAACCCTATATACAAGCACCTTCAGGCGGTCCTCTTGTACAACATGCTTTATCGGCCCTGCTGGAAATGTATCATCAGGGAAAAATAACACTGGAAAAAATTGCTGAGAAAACAGCCCATAATGTGGCAGTATGTTTTCAGATAGACCGCAGAGGTTATATCCGCGAAGGTTACTGGGCAGATTTAGTACTGGTAAACCTAAACGATCCGGTTAAAGTAACCAAGGCCAATATTCTCTATAAATGTGGATGGTCTCCTTTCGAGGGACAGACTTTTCAGTCTGAAATAACCCACACGATTATTTCAGGAAACCTGGCCTATATGAAAGGTAAATTTCTAACCAATAAAACTGGCCAGCGCATGGCATTTAACCGCTAATGCCGAGCCGGGTCCGGTATGAACTGCGCTGGCTTGCGCTTCCGGTATTGCTTTCTGCAATCATCTGGTGTATAGGCTTGAACAGCAGTCTGACGGAACAATTTTATAGCCTGGGATTCTATCCCGGGCTCTCAGCAATCTTACGCTGGCTAAGCGGCCAGTTTAATTTTGCGGCCGGAGACTTTATCTATCTAATTTTAGTTGGAATCCTTTGTGTTTCGCTCTTTCGTTTTACCAGAAAAGCCTGGCGGAGTCTGCCCGACAGAACCCTTTTATACAAAGCCCCGTTCAAAGCATTAAAACTTATTCTCTGGTTATATATTGTATTTAAGATTCTTTGGGGACTCAATTACAGTCGCCCATCTGTTGCCACTACCCTTGGTATCAGTAAAAAGAGCTATACAGCAGAGCAGCTCACCACGCTCGGAGAACAGTTAATCAGAGAGGTAAATACCTTATCTGCTGAGCTTGATCAACAAAAAGCCAGAAAATCCTATACAATTAAGGAACTCCAGTATGGAGCAACCATCGCGTATAAAAATCTGGCTGGCAGAAATCCATTATTTACCTACAAGAACCCGGTTGTTAAAGCTGTGCTTTCACAAGCCCTGATCAATAGAATCGGTCTGGAAGGTTATTATTGTCCGGTATCCGGAGAAGCCAATGTTAATATGGGGCTCCCGCCGGTATCCCTTCCTTTTGTAACCTGTCATGAAATCTCCCATCAGCTGGGAATCGCAAGGGAAGACGAAGCTAATCTGGCCGGATATCTTGCCTGCCTGAACAGTCCTGATCTGAATTTCCGCTATGCCGGGGTCTATTCAATTCTTCGAAATGTACTTTTTGAAATCCGCCTGATCGCTCCGGAGAAATTAGAGAAGCTCCGTGACCAGATTAATCCAGCCACTCAGGCCGATTACCGGGCTGAACAGGAGTTCTGGCAAAAATACAATGGCGATATGTCTGCTTATATGGGTACTGCACTGGATCAGTTCCTGAAAATAAACAATCAGACTAAAGGCGTTGACAGTTATCAGGATATTGTGATCTGGGTTTATAATCTGCAACTTGAGCACGCTCCTGCCCTGTTTCCTGCCTTTGAAAATAGTACGGGTTACAGACATAAAAACCAGTAAACATTCCTAAATTTGCCTGTATTATGGCAAAGATATCCATCAACCTGGCTACAGGTTCTTTACAAAAAGAAGAGATTATTGTAGGGATAGACCTGGGCACAACCAATAGTCTGGTCGCATTTATTGATCCTGACAAAAACCCAAAAGTTATTAATGATACAGGCAAGGGCTTACTTGTTCCTTCAATTGTGCATTTCAATACTGCAGGGGAAACTGTTGTCGGTCATGATGCAAGGGAGTTTCTGATATCTGACCCTGCCAACACTATATTTTCTGTAAAACGCTTGCTGGGCAGATCTTATAAAGATGTTGCAGCCCACCAGGATACTTTTAGCTATAAAATCATTGACGATGATAGTGACTCCCTGGTTAAAATTCAATCTGGCGGGCGCTTTTATACACCAGTAGATCTTTCAGCAGCCATTTTAAAAGAACTCAAAACCAGAGCAGAACACGCTTTAAAAACACCAGTTAACCGTGCGGTAATAACTGTCCCGGCTTACTTTAATGATACGCAGCGTCAGGCAACACGCGATGCCGGAAAACTGGCAGGTATCGATGTACTGAGAATCGTGAATGAGCCCACTGCTGCCAGTCTCGCCTATGGAATCGGACTGGATCCGCTGGAACATAAAACAATTGCTGTATACGATCTTGGCGGAGGCACATTTGATGTATCCATTCTGGCTATACAGCATGGGATTTTTGAAGTATTGTCTACGCATGGCAACACATTTCTAGGCGGAGACGATTTCGATAGAGCTATTGTACATTACTGGATCGAAAAAAATAAAATAGATGTGCAGGCATTACAGAAAAATTCGGGCTTAATGCAGCAATTACGTCTGAAAGCGGAAGAAGCGAAAAAAGCATTGACTACACAGAACCTGTTTAACGAGACCCTGGATATATCTTCATTTTCAGGCCTCAGCCCTGATGAATCTGCCGGTAAGATCTGGTGCACGATTAATAAACAAACTTTTGAAGACTTGATCGCACCGAAAGTAGCAGAAACCATGCTCTCTTGTAAACAAGCTATTGAAGATGCGGGAATTTCGGTGAGTGCTATAGATGAAGTGGTCCTTGTAGGCGGATCGACACGTACACCGTACGTTAAAGCGCAGGTTGCAGCCTTCTTTGGTAAAGCTCCCCACGATCAGCTTAACCCAGATGAGGTCGTTGCATTGGGTGCAGCTATTCAGGCAGACATTCTTGCCGGAAACCGGTCTGATATTTTGCTGCTTGACGTTACACCGCTTTCCCTGGGTATTGAAACCATGGGTGGACTTATGGACGTCATTATTCCCAGAAATGCCAAAGTTCCGACTAAAGGCGGCAGGCAGTATACAACTTCTGTAGACGGACAGGTTAATATGAAAATTTCTGTTTATCAGGGCGAACGTGACCTGGTTAAAGAAAACCGTAAACTGGCAGAATTTGAACTGAAAGGAATTCCCGCTATGCCGGCTGGTCTTCCAAAAGTAGATATTAACTTTCTGCTTAATGCCGACGGAATCCTTACTGTTCAGGCGATCGAACTTCGTTCGGGTGTAAAACAGGAAATTGACATTACCCCAAGTTATGGACTAACTGACGATACAGTTGAGAAAATGCTGGTGGACAGCATTACTCATGCAGAGGCAGATGTTGCAGAGAGAATGCGAATCGAAGCAAAATCTGAAGGTGAGCAATTACTTTATACCGCGGAACGTTTTGTAGAGAAGAACGGATATGTACTCACTGCAGAAGAAATTAGCCATACTAAAAACTATATTCAGCACCTTGCTGATGCACTTGCAGATGGAGATAAAGACCTGATCCTGAAAAAAGCTGATGAGCTCAATGAATTTACACGTCCCTTTGCAGAAAGGTTAATGGACATTGCGGTTTCTCAAGCCATGAAAGGTAAATCAATAGAATAAAAAGCAAAACAGAAATTCTTAACTGATATCGGCAGGCCTGAAGTAGTTTTACGAAAATGAAAAGTTTATTCATCTTCGCAGCACTCATCTTCTGCCTGCTTTTTTTTTGCTCCTGGGGTTTTCACGCACACACGAGGATCAACTACCTTGCCGTACTCACCTTACCTGAAGGCATGATCCGTTTTTATAAAAGCCATATCGGTTATTTATCTGCGCATGCTATAGATCCTGACAAGCGGAGATATACTGATCCGCAAGAAGGTCCAAGGCATTTCCTGGATACGGAAAATTACCATCATTGCATTGACAGTATTCCCCGCCGGTGGGAACACGCGCTGGAAAAATACGGCCTGGAACATTTACAGCAAAACGGGATCCTCCCATGGCATATACAAAAAAGTTATCTGCAATTGGTTGCCGCTTTTCGCGAACAGAATAAACGTCGTATCCTGCGCATTTCTGCCCATCTCGCACATTATGTTTCTGATGCTCATGTTCCTTTACATGCTACCCGAAATCATAATGGACAATACACCGGACAGACTGGTATCCATGCTTTGTGGGAAAGCTTGCTCCCTGAGTTATTTGATAAACAGTTTGATTTGATAACCGGGCCAGCCGTATATGTAGCTTCCCCTTTAGCAGAAGCGTGGCGTATAATAGCCACAAGCTATGAATTGGCCGATAGTGTATTACGTATAGAAGCCAGGCTCAGCGGAGAATTTCCAGCCTACCGTAAATATAGCTTCACGAAAAGAAAAGGGCTTCTGACCAGAAATTATTCACCTGAATACGCAAAAGCATATGACCAGAGACTTAACGGGATGGTAGAAAGGCAAATGCGTGGTGCAGTGGCCATGACCGGGTCACTATGGTATTCAGCATGGGTTGACGCGGGTCAGCCCATGCTGGAATAATTTAATTAGTCTATGGTTTCTTTCGGCTTGAACATTGACTTTAGAGCGGCAAAGACCACCGGTGCAAAAGTCACAATAGCGATGAAAGCGATAACAAGAGAGAAATTATCACGGATCAGCGGAATTTGTCCTAACAAGTAACCTGCAAATAGTAAACTTGCGATCCAAGCAATACCACCTACAATATTGTAGTATGTAAATCTGCCGAAAGGCATTTTAGCCACACCAGCTACAAACGGTGCGATAGTTCTGAAAATAGGCAGGAAACGACTGAAAATAATCGCCTTACCACCATGTTTCTCGAAAAACTCGTGTGATTTGTTATAATATTCTAGTTTCAGTATCCTGTTTTGCGGTTTAAACACCTTAACCCCAAAGAAACTTCCCAGTCTGTAATTCAAGCTGTTTCCCAAAATACCGGCTGCAGTAAGCAAGAAAAACATAATCCAGATATCCAGGCCTGTATTTCCCTTTGCAATAAGCGCTCCGACTGCAAAAAGCATAGAATCGCCGGGTAAAAATGGAGTTACAACAAAACCCGTTTCCGCGAAAATTATTATAAACAAGATCAGGTAAGTCCAAGTCTGGTAGTTACTGACCAGTTTTACCAATTCTACATCTGTATGCAGAATAAATTGTATAAGCTGATTGATGATATCCATAGGTCTGGTATTAAAACGTCAAATGCAGCATAAAATTCCAGCGCATTTGACATTTTAGAAAAAATCGTAAAAAATTTTAGTTGTAACTGTTTAGCATAACCGGCATAACCAGCATTAGCACATCCTCATTTTCATTATTAGTCTGAGGAATCAGCAAGCCTGCACGGTTTGGTGTAGACAGTTCCAGCGTAACTTCCTCACCAGATAAGTTACTTAACATTTCAATCAGGAAACGTGCATTGAAACCAATTTCAAGGTCTTCACCCTCATATTGGCAACTCAGACGTTCGTGGGCCTCATTTGCAAAGTCCAGATCTTCTGAAGAAATATTTAATTCACTTCCGTTGATTTTCAACCTAACCTGATGTGTGGTTTTATTAGCAAAAATTACCACACGACGCAGTGTATTCAAAAACAAAGCGCGGTCGATAATCAGTTTGTTAGGGTTATTCGCTGGAATTACAGCTTCGTAATCCGGATAACGCTCATCAATCAGACGGCATACCAGGTTAATATTTTCAAATTTAAAAAATGCGCTTGTTGCATTATAATCGACCGATACATTGATATCAGTTGAAGGAAGTGCAGCTTTTAACAGGGTCAAAGCTTTTTTAGGAAGAATAAAGGAAGCTGTTTTTTCAGCTTTGCTATCCATTCTTCTATATCTGACCAGTTTATGTGCATCTGTTGCCACAAACGTGATGAACTGATCTGACAACTGGCAGAATACACCGGTCATTGCAGGACGAAGCTCATCGTTGCTTACTGCAAAAATAGTTTTGGTAATCGCTTCTGTCAGTACAGCTGCAGGCAGGTTCACTGAAGATGCGTTTTCAACTACAGGTATTTTTGGGAAGTCATCTCCGTTTTCACCGCTCAGTTTATATTTTCCATCACCGGCGCTGATCTCAATGGAGAAAGTCGAATCGTCGATATTAAATGAAATTGGCTGGTCAGGAAGCGTTTTTAAAGTATCCAGCAGAATTCTTGCAGGAACGGCTACTTTACCCCCTTCTTTAGATTCAACCGGTAATGACGTAGTCATACTGGTTTGAAGGTCAGTTGCCGAAATCGTTAAATTACCCTCTTTAATCTCAAAAAGGAAATTTTCCAATATCGGTAAAACAGTGCTGCTGCTTGAGGCACCATTAACCGTTTGTAAATGTTTTAAAAGCGTTGATGTGGATACAATAAATCTCATAATATGATCTTGTCAAGTTCTCAAAAATATAAAAATTACCTCGCATACTTATACTCGCTGTAATAATGTTGAAAAATCGCCGCCATTATTATCTGATTTTTTGGAAAACAAATCAATATTATGATTTATTTGTTTTCTTATTTTAATCGTCATACAAAATCGACCTATGGAAAAATACGATCCCAGAATAGATAAATATATAGATGATGCAGCAGAATTTGCCAAACCAATTTTGAACCATCTCAGAACGCTGGTTCACCAGGCATGTCCCGAAATGAAAGAGACCATGAAATGGAGTTTTCCTCATTTCGAATATAAGGGAACTGTCTGCAGTATGGCGGCTTTTAAACAGCACTGTGCTTTCGGTTTCTGGAAAGCGGCACTCCTTCCCCCGGCAACGCAAGAATTAAGAAGCAGCGCTTCCGCAAATGCCATGGGACAGCTGGGCAAGATATGTTCACTGAACGATTTGCCTACCGACGACCTGTTGATTTCCAGTATTAAGTTTGCAGTTCAGCTTAACGAAGAAGGCGTTAAACTCAAAAAGAAACCTGCATCTCCAAAGACCGAACTGCTAATTCCTGAAGACTTTGCAAACCTTTTGGCGCAGGCAATAGCGGCTAAAAACCATTTCGAAAACTTCAGTTATTCTCAGAGGAAAGAATACCTGCAATGGATTACCGAAGCGAAAACAAAAGCAACGCGTGAAAAAAGGATGCAGACCGCCGTAGAATGGCTAGCGGATGGAAAGATCAGGAACTGGAAATACCTCGAAAAACCATAGCGTCGATGATGATTTAATATTGCCTTAACTTGAGCAGAAAGGAAGTTGATTAGTTTAGCGACGTGAAAAAACTAATGATACTAACAGCAGCAGTTTGTTTGACAGGCGCTGCATTCGGACAACAAAAATTAGACGTCCAGGGCCACCGTGGCGGTATGGGTTTAATGCCGGAAAACACTATTGCGGCAATGCTAAACGGTGTAAAGCTAGGGGTAAAAACCCTCGAACTGGATGTTGTTATATCCAGTGATGGCAAAGTGGTAGTGTCCCATGACCCATATATGTCAGCGGATTTCATGCTTAAACCTGATGGTTCTGAAATTACAAAAAAGGAACAGGCCGGCATAGCACTTTTCCAGATGAGCTACGATAGTATAAGTCATTTTGATGCCGGGCTCAAACCTCATCCGATGTTCCCGCAGCAGGTAAAAATGAAAACACATAAGCCACTGCTTTCTGAACTGATTGACAGCGTGGAAAATTATGTAAAAAAGAATCAGCTGAAACCTGTTTATTATAATATTGAAACAAAAATCTCTCCTGCAGGAGACGGGGTATATAATCCATCACCAGAAGTGTTCGTGACTACGTTAATGAAGGTATTAAACCCTAAAAACATCAATAACCGCATTACAATACAGTCATTCGACGTAAGAACTTTACAGATCCTGCATAAAACCGAACCCAAGTTAAAACTCTCTCTGCTGGCTTTTGGAAAAATGGATCTGTCTTCTGAATTAAAAAAAGCTGGCCTTGATAAAGAAAACCAGGAAAAAGTAAAACAGGCTATTCTGGCCTATGGTAAAGGTGGTATCGATGAAGATCTTAAAAAACTAGGTTTTACTCCTGATATTTACAGCCCACACTTCTCTTCAGTAGATGCCGGAATGGTAAAAAAAGCACATGAAAATAAAATGTTGATTTTACCCTGGACTGTGGACGAAGAAAAAGACATGGTCGAACTGGGAAAACTGGGTGTAGACGGAATCATTTCGAATTATCCAGATAGGCTTATCCGTTTATTTGGCAGTTATCAAACAAAATAAGACGGCGATATAAAAATCAATTCATAAAAAAAGGGCATCTGAAGATGCCCTTTTTTTATGAATTGATTTATTATAAACCAAAGTTATATGCCAGTCTTAATCCTACGAAATTTTTAACTGGTACAAATTGATTCTCGTTTTTTGCAGACCAGCCTTCATAGCGTGCACCAAGGTCGATTGAACCTTTATCAGCAACTGGAAATTCTACACCAATGCCAGGAGTATAGGCAAACGCCGTACCTGCACCATCACTGGTTCCAAATGACGCACCCACCTGTCCGCCTGCATAAAAATTCTCCGCAAGGAAATATTTAATCCCCACTTTTACCGGAACAGCGCTAAAATCACGCGCTTTAATAGTGATACCGCCAAAACCATATTCTTTACCTGTAAAAGTCAGGTAACCTGCACTTGCTGTGAAATTCAACCGATCTGCTATAGGTGTCTGGAATTCAAGCGAACCTCCATACCCTAATTTATAAACGTCACCGGTATTTCCAGTTGGAAAAGCAAAATCGGCCCCGATACCTAACTTAGCGCCTGACATAGCCGGGTCACGTACCTGAGCGGATGCGGTTGACCAAGCGAACATTCCTGCAAGAGCGGTAAGTAAAAAGATCTTTTTCATAATATGTGTATTTAAGTTTAGTAGCGCTTTTACGCTGATGTGATTAAATCAAAAAGCCGGCCAATTCAGATATAACCATCACAAAACACTAACAGTCAAGTATTTAATTTACTGAATATATCTTACAAAGAGTCAGTTTTATGTTGGTTTTTCCATGCAGTCTATTCATACCCAGCGACAAATTGGTGTTTATTCATATTTTAAATTACTCTTCAAATTCTATATTTGCAGTATTATGGCCAAAACGAATAACGACGAACAATTTAAAAATGTGATCTCTCATGCCAAGGAATATGGTTTCGTATTTCAAAGCAGCGAAATTTATGATGGATTAAGTGCCGTATATGACTACGGCCAGTTAGGTGCTGAACTAAAAAATAATATTAAAACCTATTGGTGGAAATCGATGGTTCAGCTACATGAAAATATTGTCGGAATTGATTCTGCAATATTTATGCATCCTAAAGTATGGAAAGCAAGTGGTCACGTAGACGGCTTCAGCGATCCTATGATCGACAATAAAGATTCGAAAAAACGTTATCGTGCAGACCAGTTACTGGAAGATAAAATTGCCCGTTATGAAAAGGACGGCAAAACAGATAAGGCTGCGCAGCTGCAGGCAGATATGGATCAGGCTTTGAAAGATGAGAATCTGCCACAGCTTAAAGTCCTGATTGAACAGCATGAAATCGCCTGCCCGGTCAGCGGTACAAAAAACTGGACAGATGTACGTCAGTTTAACCTGATGTTCAGTACCCAGTTCGGTGCAATGGCAGAAGGTGCCGAAGAAGTTTACCTGCGTCCGGAAACGGCTCAGGGAATCTTTGTGAACTTCCTGAACGTTCAGAAATCCGGCCGGATGAAAATTCCTTTTGGGATTGCCCAGATCGGAAAAGCTTTCCGGAATGAAGTTATTGCCAGACAGTTCATTATGCGTATGCGTGAGTTCGAACAAATGGAAATGCAATTCTTTGTTCGTCCGGGAGAAGAAATGAAATGGTATGCTTACTGGAAAGAAGCACGTTTAAAATGGCATACAGCATTGGGTACAGATCCTGCAAAATATAAATACCACGACCATGCAAAACTTGCGCATTACGCAAATGCTGCAGTTGATATAGAATTTGAATTCCCATTTGGCTTTAAAGAAGTAGAAGGTATTCACAGCCGTACTGATTTTGATCTAAGTCAGCACCAGGAGTTTTCAGGTAAAAAAATGCAATATTTTGATAATGACCTGAATGAAGAAGGAAAGCCATACGGAAACTATATTCCTTATGTCATCGAAACTTCTATCGGTCTGGACAGAATGTTCTTGCTCACTATGATTGGTGCTTTCGAAGAGCAGGATCTTTCTGAAGGCGAGAAAACCGACAGCCGCATTGTTTTACACCTGCACCCTTGCCTGGCCCCTATTAAAGTTGCAATTCTGCCTCTAACTAAAAAAGATGGTTTACCAGAAAAAGCGAAAGAAATCATGGACTTGCTTAAATTCGATCATAGCGTCGTTTATGAGGAAAAAGACTCTATTGGTAAACGTTACCGCAGACAAGATGCTATAGGTACCCCATTCTGTCTTACAATCGATCATCAGACCCTGGAAGATCAGACTGTAACCATCCGTCACCGTGACAGCATGGAACAGCAGCGTATCGAAATTAAAGATCTGGAGGAACTGATCTCAAGCAAAGTAAGCTGGAAAAACCTGCTGAGAAAATTATAAAATAGAAATAACGCGCCCGGTCATTAAATGACCGGGCTTTTTTGTGCCTTAGCAAATCACATTACTTCCCTGGCTGTGTATAGCGGGAAGTTATATGAATTGTAATAAATTTTAGGTAATTCCAGTTTTTCGACCACTTTTCTTCGGGGTTGCATTACCCTTGGTATACCCTTGCTATACCCTTGCTATACCGTTGGGATACCCTTGGTATACCCTTTGGGTAAAGGAAGGGTATACCAAGGGTATCCCAACGGTATATCAACCCCGAAGAATAGCAAATAAAAAGTAATAAAAAATTAAGCCGGAATAAGCGGAATACTCTTTGCTAACAAATGCTGGATGAAAAACTTAAGCTACACCCTATTGACCAGGCTGCTCCTTCTCCTGCTCATACAGATTGGACTATCAAACACACTCTGCGCACAAAGCCGGTCTTCAGCGAATACCTGGACTGCATTAGAACTTAAAAACGCAGATACTGCCAAAGATGCGCCGTATCTAAATGACGAAGAGAAAAAACTAATCTTTTATATGAATCTGGTCCGGACCAATGGCGAGAAGTTTTTCAACACCTACTTTCAGGATTTTACTAATGCATATAACCAGGAGATGCAGCAATACCGAAACTACAATGACCTGCGGGTAAACCGGAAAGACAAGTACTACCGCGGGCTGGAAAAAGACCTGAAAGATGTTAGAAACCTCCCCCTATTCGAACCAGATGAAACTTTAACCTGGGTTGCACAGCAACACGCCAAAGACCTTAAAAAAACGAATAAGGCCGGACATAACTCAAGTGATGGCAGATCGGTTAAGGACCGGATAACCCCATATTATCCAAACAGGGCAATGGCCGAGAACCTTGCTTTCGGATTTTCAAAAGGATTTGCAAATATCTGTATGCTGCTGCTGGACAAGAATGTAAATGATCTGGGCCACAGAAAAACGATTTTAAGTACAAAGAACAATTTGAAATATACGGGTGTAACTATCGGTACCCACCCCGGATACAGATACTGCGCTGTAATGGATTTTATATCGGGGCCGGCAGATTAAATAAAACGGAATTTTCGGTAAGTGATTCTCATTCCCTAAATTGCCGCTTTTAAGCGTACCCACATTATATATGCGTAAAGCCGTTATCCGTTTTATTGATTTTTTCTATCCTCCATTTTCAAGATGGTTTACGGTGCATACTTTCCGATACATCGTTTCCGGTGGTACGACAGCAGCCAGTGGAATTGTTGTCTATTATATCGTCTATAACTTTATACTGAAACAGCAACACGTTCTGCTCCCTTTCCCTCCCGGAATGATTACCGCACCGGTAGCTGCACTGATCATTGAGTCTTTCATCACATTTATTATTGGTTTTGTACTCAATAAATATCTTGTCTTTACACAAAGTGAATTAAAAGGCAGAATACAGCTCTTTCGCTACGGCACTGTAGTAGCCACTAATATCCTGCTCAACTTTGCCATGTTAAAGGTTATGGTCGAAACGTTTCATTTTTATCCGACGATTGCAAAAATCATTACCACAATAATATTAGCATTTTTCAGTTATTTTATACAGAAACACTTCTCTTTCAAAGTCAAAAAGTAGATCATAATGAAGTCATAGCTGATCTTTCGCTTGATAAATCGTTCCGACAGACTTATCTTAGGCAGAATACAAATAAAAAATGGCAATGAGCGACTTTAACAACTTTAATAATCCGCAGGTAGCCGGTTTACCCAAACATTTAAGGCAATTTATCGTAGATCAGCATTACGAGAAATATACCCCGGTGGATCAGGCCGTATGGCGCTATGTAATGCGTCAGAATTACAGTTACCTGAAAGATGTTGCTTATTATCCTTATATCAAAGGTCTTCAGCGCGCAGGGTTGAGTATTGAATATATTCCAGATCTGCAGACAATGAACGATAATCTGGGCAAAATGGGCTGGGGTGCAGTAACAGTTGATGGATTTATCCCTCCCGCTGCCTTTATGGAATACCAGGCATTTAAAGTGCTGGTCATTGCCGCCGATATCCGCCAGATAAATCATATTGAATATACACCGGCACCAGATATTATACATGAGTCTGCCGGACACGCGCCGATTATTGCAGACGAAGCTTACAATTCCTACCTGAGCTATATAGGTTCAATCGGGGCTAAAGCGATGTTTTCAGCACGTGATTTTGAACTCTATGAAGCCATCAGAAATTTATCTATCCTGAAAGAGGCACAGAACATACCGGAATTCGAAATCCAGCGGGCGGAAGAAAAACTCAGTCATATTTCTGCGCACATGGGCGAACCATCCGAAATGGCCTTATTAAGCCGTTTACATTGGTGGACGGTAGAATATGGCTTGATTGGAAGTCTCGACAATCCAAAAATCTACGGGGCCGGTCTTTTGTCTTCTATCGGGGAAAGCTCAAGCTGCATGTCCGAAAACGTTAAAAAGATTCCATATACCATTGATACCGTAAATTACGCTTACGACATCACTAAAACACAGCCGCAGTTGTTTGTGACACCAACTTTCGAAAATCTGATCGACGTACTCGAACAGTTTGCCGACACCATGTCGTTCAGACGTGGCGGAGTGGAAAGTATTGCCAAAGCGATTGACTCCCGTAATCCGGCGACAGCGGTTTACAGCTCAGGTCTGCAGGTGACTGGTGTTTTTACAGACATGGGTAAAATGGAATCTGGTGAGCTCAGCTTTATTAAAACTACTGGTCCTTCTGCACTCGCATTTGCGGATAAGGAACTGGCGGGACACGGTAAAATTTATCATAAGGATGGTTTTTCTTCTCCTGTGGGAAGGTTAAAGAACAGCCGCAAACCACTGGAAGACTTCAGTGCAGAAGACCTGAAAGAAATTAACCTGATCGAAGGCCATGAAACTAATTTTGAATTCGAAAACGGCATTACCGTATCCGGAACTATAAAAAGAATAACCCGTGCTGCAGATAAAATTATCCTGATCGTATTGGAGAATGCCACAGTCAAAGAATCCAGCGGACACATTCTTTTCCAGCCGGAATGGGGTACATACGACATGGCTGTTGGTGAGAAAATTATTTCCGTATTTAATGGTGCTGCAGATAAAGATGCTTTTGAAGAAATTTCTCCGATCAGCTTTATTCCGACCGAAAAAATTCAATACGATGATCATACTGCCAACCTGCACAGGATATACCAGACGGTAAGAATTATACGCGAAGAGCAGCATGGAGCAGAAATGCTGGATCGCCTGTTTACAGAGCTGGCAGAAAATTATCCTGCAGACTGGCTTTGTGCAATGGAAATTTTAGAGATATTGCATTATAATGCGATCAATCCAGACCTGAAAGGAAAAGTTAAAGCCTATCTGGAGCTCAAAAAGGATAGTGAACCCGGGCATCAAAAACTGATTCAGGATGGCCTGCATGTAATCGCTAATCCTGTTACCCAATTAATTACTGAAGAAGATTAACATAACATGAATATTGTACTAACTGGTGCCAGCAGTGGCATAGGCTTCGAAGCCGCTTTAGAATTTACCCTGCAAAGTGCCAACAAAGTGGTGTGTATCGCAAGATCGGCCGATAAACTGCGTAAACTGCTGGAAATAGCAAAGAGCATAACTCCTGATTGTACTTTGCTGCCGGTAGAATTTGACATCGTAAATGATGACTATGCAGCACTGGTCCCTTTCTTAAAGGAAAGGTTAGGCCATGTAGACATCCTGATCAATAATGCAGGTGCTTTAATTAACAAGCCTTTTCTGGAAACTTCTGCCGATGATCTCCATGACATGTTCCGTTCCAATGTAACCGGTCATTTTAAAATGATTCAGAATTTATTGCCGCTCATGAAAAGCGGTGGTCATATCCTGAATATTGGCAGCATGGGTGGTTTCCAGGGAAGTGTCAAATTTCCAGGCCTTGCCGCTTATTCCTCAAGTAAATCTGCCCTGCATACTTTAACAGAGTGCCTTGCATTTGAGCTTGCAGAAACAGGGATTAAAATTAATTGCCTTGCACTGGGATCTGCGCAAACAGAAATGCTGGAGCAGGCTTTCCCTGGATATCAGTCTCCTGTTATGGCTTTTGAAATGGGTAAGTACGTCGCAGACTTTGCCAGAACAGGTCATCGTTTTTTTAATGGAAAGATTATTCCTGTCGCAGTGACAACACCATAATTTTTTATATCTTTAAAAAAACCCGGGTTGAAGGCAGCTTCTTTTCTAAGAGGCTGCTGATCCTGATTGTTCAGAAAACACATCATTCTAATGAAGAAAGCCTTTGTTTTATGCAGTCTGATTGGCATGCTTTACACCAGCACAGCCATTGCCCAGACTTCCGGCGAGAAACAAGTACAGCCTAAAACGGTAGAAAATGCTCCACAGGAAGGTGCAGGCGCAAAATTAATCAGTTTTGCAAAAACAATGATCGGGATTCCTTACCGCTATGCCAGCAGTAATCCTAATATCGGGTTTGACTGCTCTGGTTTTGTGAGTTATGTCTTTAAGAACTTTGGGTTCAGCGTTCCGCGTTCTTCCCCTGAATTCGTTGCAGCAGGAAGACCGGTAAAACTGGAAAATGCCAAAGTTGGCGATATTCTCATTTTTACCGGCTCAAATCCTAAAAACAGGAAGATAGGTCATGTAGGTATTGTCTATAAAGTAGATGGTGACGAAATTGAATTTATCCACTCCAGTTCAGGTAAAGCTAAAGGCGTTACTATTACGACGATGGACACCTATTATAAGCGGCGCTTTATGAAAGCTGTAAGTGTGCTCTGATCAATTACCATATTTCCAGCAGTACTATTTTCAGCGCATCGGCTGCCTGACCTCTTCCGAGTAATTCATGGGCCAGTTCGTGCAACTCCCTTTGCCGGTTAATGGTGTCACCAATAGTTGCATCCAGGATTTCTTTTACTCCGGGATGAAACCTGATGTCTTCAATCTCTTCCTCAGCAGGCATCTGTTCTATATTACCCAGCATTCCCAAATCATTTCCCGTTAAAACATAGGAGTTTCTAACGCCAGCAGGCAAAGCATCCACGCCTATCCCTTTACTGACTAATGGCTTTTTGACTTGAAAGAGACTTTCGGGAGTCACGCGGCAATACCAGTCTCCACCCAATCTCGCTACCAGATCTATTTTAGCCTGATCTATTTTTCCTTCTGAGTCAAGAATGTCTTTACGGATATGAATTTTTTTAATTTCCGCCAGAACCAGGTTACCTGCACCAGGATTTTCTCCCAGGCCAATTACTTCCCTGACTGTGCATTCGAGCTGTACCGGGGCCTCTGCTACCCTTGGTGGTAAAACCAATTCCGACTTTAGCATTGTAAAGCCGGCCTTCTCAAATTCATTGACATTTTTATCGTATTCGGTACTTGCCAGACTAACCTGCTGTACCATCGCATAATTGACTATATTAATTACACATTCCGGGACTTCCAGAATATTTTCCAGTGTATGTTTAGTCGTATTATCTCTGACCCTTCTTGCAGGTGAAAAAATACAAAGCGGAGGATTGGTACTGAAAAGGTTAAAAAAACTAAAAGGGCTCAGGTTAACCTGCCCGGCTTTGTCAATCGTCGAAGCAAAACAGATTGGTCTGGGCGCAATAGCGTACTGTAGATATTGTTGTAAGTCAACCGGGCTTAAATCGGCTGTAGAAAGACTCAGCATTATTTTTTAAGGTTTAAAATAGAAAAATCTGTATCTGCTTTACGAATAATATTACTCAGAATTCCTAAACCTGTAATCTCCATCTCAACGATGTCTCCCTGCTGTAACCACTGAACCGGATAGTCAGGATTATTTAGCAAACCTGTACCATTCAGTTCAAGCAAACAGCCGGTGCCCACTGTTCCGGATCCAATTACGTCTCCAGGAAGTATATCAACACCGTAAGCACAACGCTCAATAATCTCCGCAAATGTCCAGTCCATATCGGCCATATTCCCTGCAGACACTTGTTTTCCGTTAACGGTACAAGTCATTTCCAAATTGTAATTAGTACCGGTATGTCCCGGTTTGGCTGCAACTTTATAAGCTTCGAGTTCATCTGGTGTAACCAACCATGGACCAATTACAGTTGAAAAGTCCTTACCTTTTGCCGGCCCGAGGTTAAGCAGCATCTCTTCCATCTGTAAAGTCCTGGCACTCATATCGTTCATGATCATATAGCCGGCAATGTACTGATCTGCTTCCGCAGCAGTTATATTTCGTCCTTTCTTCCCGATTACAACGGCAACTTCCAGTTCAAAATCCAGTTTCTGAAAATGATCAGGCATACAGGTTATTTCGCCGGGTCCCTGTATAGCGTTATGGTTGGTAAAATAGAAAATCGGATACTGATCAAATTCGGCGATCATGTCCAGTTTCCTGTTTCTGCGTGCGGCAGCAACATGCTGACGAAATGCATATCCGTCTCTACATGAAGTCGGATGTGGAACCGGAGCGATCACTTCATAAAAAGCTTCTTCTTTAGGCTCTATTTCGCCGTTTTTAATTTGCCTGTCGATCTTCATGGCGCGTTCCATCAAAACTTCCGAATCCTTCAAAAATGAATTCATATCATCAGGAAGCTGTTTATCACATGAATTCAGGTTATAGATATGTCCGTCTACAAATACACCAAGGTGTTCCTGCTCTTCAGTTTTATAGGATACTAATTTCATAACATTTTAAATTTGGTTGAAAAGATGGTTCTCTGCTATCAAAGCTAGAAAATTTAAAACAAGCGGGGGGTAATAAACGTTTTCTTTTTATACTATAAACAACCAATACATTCATATAGTTAAATATTCACCAAATTATCTACTGCATAAATTTGAATGCTGATTATATAATTCTTAACTTAGCTTAAGCAACAATGACGAAGAGAAAACTTAAATATCAGGATCGTATAGCCAGCCAGGTTCTGGCAGGCTTCAGGTATGGTATGCTCTCGGTTCTCATTTTTGCTCAATATTCCATTTAAGTCCTGCCTGTTAAGGCAATCTATGTCTGCGTTTTTCTAAAGCAGCATGCTCTCCCCCTTTTCTAACCATAATAAAACCTATTGATATGCCTATTTATCATACTCTAGGAACCATTCCGCCTAAAAGGCATACTGTTTTCCGTAAACCAGATGGTGAGCTGTATGCAGAGGAACTGGTTTCCACAGAAGGATTTTCAAGCTTATATTCACTTGTTTATCACTGTCATCCGCCAACGATAGTTAAATCTCTGGGCGAACCATATAGTGTCGAGCCTGAAATTGCAAGGGAAAAACACCTGAAACATACTTCGTTGCTTGGCTTTAAAATATCGCCGGAAGATGATTATCTGAAAAGTCGCAAACCTGTTCTGGTGAACAGCGATCTGCATATTTCACTGGCAGCGCCCAGGAAATCTATGACAGATTATTTCTATAAGAACTCCCAGGCAGACGAGGTTATTTTTATTCATGAAGGCAGCGGCAAGCTGAAAACGGGCTTTGGCCAGATTAAATTCGCTTACGGCGACTACCTGGTTATTCCAAGAGGCACTATTTACCAGATGGAATTTACAGATGAAAAGAACAGACTTTTTATTGTAGAAAGCTTTAGCCCTATCCGTACGCCCAAACGTTATAGGAATGAGTACGGACAGCTCATGGAACACTCCCCTTATTGTGAACGGGACATCCGGAAACCGGAAAATCTGGAAACTAATGATGTTTATGGAGATTTTAAAGTCCTGATTAAAAAGCAGGGTATTATGTACCCTTATACCTACGGAACGCATCCTTTTGACTTCGTCGGCTGGGATGGATTTCATTATCCCTGGGCATTCTCTATTCATGATTTTGAACCCATAACCGGCAGGCTCCACCAACCGCCGCCCGTACACCAGACTTTTGAAGGCCACAACTTTGTAATCTGCTCTTTTGTTCCACGTAAATACGATTACCACCCGCTATCCATTCCCGCTCCTTATAACCACAGTAATGTAGATAGCGACGAGGTGCTTTATTATGTAGACGGAGATTTTATGAGTCGCAAAAGTGTAGAGCGGGGCCAAATCACATTACACCCCGGAGGCATACCGCATGGCCCGCATCCGGGCACCGTGGAAAAATCTATCGGTAAAGAAAAGACGGAAGAACTGGCAGTTATGATTGATCCGTTCCGTCCATTGATGTTAACAAAAGACGCGCTGGCAATTGAAGATGAAAATTATCATAAAAGCTGGCAGATCAATATTGAATAAATCTTAAAAATTTAACCTGTAAACTCAACCAAAATGCAATCATTAGTTGTAGAAAAGAAAACGGCAGCAACAGATTTCCTTCCCTTAAATGGGACAGATCATCTGGAACTTTACGTAGGTAATGCTAAGCAATCTGCCCATTATTATAAAACAGCGTTCGGTTTCACCACTGTTGCTTATGCAGGGCCCGAAACCGGCATACGGGATCGTGCGTCTTATGTATTGCAGCAGGGCAAAATCAGATTGGTTTTAACAACCCCACTACATTCTGACAGTCCAATCATGGAGCATGTCCGCAAGCATGGAGACGGCGTAAAAATTCTGGCGCTCTGGGTAGACGATGCTTACCAGTCTTACGAAGAAACTATTCGACGCGGCGCCATATCCTATCAGGAACCAAAAACCATAAAAGATGAATTCGGAGAAGTGCGTACCGCCGGAATTTATACTTATGGAGAAACTATACATCTGTTTGTAGAACGTAAAAACTATACAGGTGCTTTCATGCCGGGCTATATGGCACTGGATAGTGACTACATCCCCGGGGATACAGGGCTGCTTTACATTGACCACTGTGTTGGTAATGTGGGTTGGAACCGGATGAACGAAGCAGTCCGCTGGTACGAGGAAGTAATGGGCTTCCGTAATATTCTTTCATTTGATGATAAACAGATTAATACTGAATATTCGGCATTGATGAGTAAAGTGATGAGTAACCAGAACGGCTATGTTAAATTTCCAATCAATGAGCCCGCTGAAGGAAAGAAAAAGTCGCAAATTGAAGAATACCTGGAATTTTATGAAGGTGAAGGTGTACAGCATATTGCCGTTGCCACGCATGATATTATTAAAACCGTCAGAGCGATGAAGGCGCGTGGCGTAGAGTTTCTAAGCGCACCTCCAGCTGCTTATTACGACAATTTACTGGAACGGGTTGGTAAAATAGATGAGGACATTGCTCCTTTGCAGGAACTGGGCATTCTTGTAGATTATGACGAGGAAGGTTATCTGCTGCAGATATTTACCAAGCCGGTACAGGACAGGCCAACGTTATTTTTTGAGATCATTCAGCGTAAGGGTGCTCAGTCTTTCGGGGCAGGTAACTTTAAAGCTTTATTCGAATCTCTGGAACGTGAGCAGGAGAAAAGAGGGAACTTGTAATTTTTAGATTAATGCCCGAAGGCCGGTCCAAAAGACCGGCTTTTTGTTTGAATATTACCCCGTATTAAAAATATTAAGTACTTTCGAATTCAATTGTGTTCGCTCCTGGCTGGCTCAAGTTTATCTTAGCTGCAAAAAAAAGGGCGCCGGACATATTTGAAACAGGCTCTTTATCCGGTAAAAGGAATTATGTTCAGAAAGATCAGCAACAGCATTCAAATATTCAGTACTCATCTGCTTTCGGCATTCCGCTTATTCCAGAAAAATGACCCTTTAAGGCTCGCCGGTGCTACCGCCTTCTTTGCTAATTTCGCATTACCACCCATTCTGCTGATCCTAATCCGGATCTTCGGATTTTTCATCGACAGAAAGATCATGCTTAACCAACTATTCGACAGGCTATCGAGTATATTGGAAGACAGTAGTATCCAGCAAATGCGTGAGGTACTTAAAAATATAAGGGGGATTGACCATAAATGGTATGCCACTTTGATCAGCTTCGTTTTCTTTCTCTTCGTAGCAACAACTTTATTTGCTGTGATCAAGAATTCGATGGATCAGATCTGGTCTATCGGGCTTAAGGAGAATAGCAGTTTTGTTTTCCAAATGAAAAACCGGGGCAGATCTATGGTTATCATTATGCTGGCTGGTATTTTGTTCTTTGTAGGAATTCTGACCGATAGTTTCCAAACATTTCTCGCCGCCTATATTAACGCGGCTTCTCCAGATTTTGGAAATTTCCTGCTCAGCCTGCTCAATCAGTTTTTATTTATGATAATTGTAACCATATGGTTTACAGTTCTTTTCCGTTTCCTGACGAATGGAAGGCCATCTTGGAAAGATGCTAGAATGGGAGGACTACTTACCGGAGTATTATTCACCCTCGGTAAGTATATCCTTCGGATTGCATTGCCATGGAGCAACATTGGAAATATCTATGGTGCATCCGGTTCCATCGTACTGATTATGTTATTCGTATTTTACTCTTCCCTGATCTTTTATTTCGGCGCCTGTTATGTTAAAGTACTGAGCGAAACCTATAACAATCCTATACGCCCCATTAAAGGTGCGTTTAACTACGAAATCAAGGAAGTAAGACAACCGGCTTCTTAATTTAATTCCGAAGTCGGAGTTCTCTCCAATCCCTGCATTTCAAATACGGCGAGTTTCTCCAGTAAGTTATAATGCAGTGTACCAAAAAAGCTGATCACCCCGTCCTTAGTTTTACCTTCAATCCACACGCTCTCCTGATGTTGTTCGGGATGTTGTAAAAACTGGTCATTTAAAACCTGTTCATCTTTGATCCTAACATCGGCAATATCAATTGCGTACTGTTTTAAAAGCAATAGAAAGCTGCTACCGTTCATTAACAATTCTTTTACACTCGTCATGATATTAGATTTTAAATTTGGAAATGGAAGAATACAAATTTAACGCCAGAACTATCTCTTTTAGTGTTCTGAATCAGAGATATAGATAAAAATGATGACGTATACAAAAGGCACAAAAAAAGCAGATGCCCCGGAGGTACATCTGCTTTTTTTATGGTCATCCTTCCTTCTTCTACTAAATCGTTGAAGTGTTCCGGATGGAGTAAAAATTCTAGAATAATCTAT
The DNA here is from genome assembly GCF_900112985.1 of Pedobacter antarcticus. Taxonomy (GTDB): domain Bacteria; phylum Bacteroidota; class Bacteroidia; order Sphingobacteriales; family Sphingobacteriaceae; genus Pedobacter; species Pedobacter antarcticus. Next base: position 45,221 of record NZ_FONS01000012.1, on the reverse strand, counting down.
ACGCAAGTCCTAAAGTGAAAAGATTCATTCTAGTATCGCTGTAACCTTCTTTTCCTATTTTAGAAATTCCAGCTTCATATCTCAGGTCAACACCCAGGCTTCCGATATCCAGTCCTGCACCAAACTGCCATCCAACTGACTGATTTTTAAATCTGCCATTGAATACATTTCCTGTTGCCTGTCCAAAAGATTGTTTGTCATCCAACAGAAACGAAACGACAGGGCCTGTATTTAAACGAAGTCCTACACCCGCTGCGCCAATCTTGGTACCAATAAGCAAAGGAACATCCAGACTGGTGAACCTTACTTTGTTTTCTACGCCCACAGGGTCAACATTACTAACCAGTGTAGTGTTTTTACCACTCAGGTAAAGCTCGGGTTGAAAATGAATGCCGGCGGCACCGATTCTTGCCCACAGACCTGCATAATAACCTGCTTTATTATCACTGCTAAAAGTGTTTTCAGTAGATAATTTAGACAAGTTTGCACCACCTTTCAAACCGAACTGAAAGCTAGGCAGCAACTGACTGAATGCAACAGAACTGAAGCAAAGAAATATTGCCGATAAAATAATTTTTTTCATGATAGACTAATTTTAGATTGATTATTGAAATGTAAATTTAGAAATATTTTCAGAGCCTGTTTAAAATTTATTTATTTGTCTGCTAAACATAGTTTTACAAAGATGATTAATTATAAATTTGCCGCGGAGTCTGTCTTCAAGGCTGACTAAACTGTTAAATGAATTTTGATTTTAATTTTTACGCGCTGGTTTTAATTATCCTCGGCAGTTTTACGTTCTTAATTTCGTGTTTGATCTTAAGTAATAAACCCGGCACACTTCGGTGGATTGGGTTTCTTATTCTTTCAAATTCAATCTGGTCGGTAAGCTATGGTCTGGAACTAGCAAGTACATCCCAAATTAGCTGGCTTACCGGTGTACAATATCTGGGAATCACAAGTCTTCCATTATCCTGGTTTCTATTTAGCATGGACGTGGCCGGACACGAAAAGTGGATCCGCAACCGCGGTAATTTATTCCTCGCATCTATCGTGCCTATAATTACACTTGTACTGGTCTGGACAAATGATTTTCACCATTTGCACTATAAGTCAACTTACCTGGTTCCAGGCCCGCCATACTCTGTTTTACACATAGAAAGAGGAATCTCCTATTATTTCTTTGTAGCCTATTTTTATGCTTTACTCCTGCTGAGTAATTTCTTTCTAATCAGAAAATTCAGTAAATCTGACCCCATATACCGGAAACAAAATCAAACGATACTAATCGGTGCAGCTTTACCCTGGATAACAAATATTATTTATGTATTCAATTTAGTTCCTTTATATGGCCTGGATTTAACGCCATTTGCCTTTCTGATTTCCACTTTACTGATCACTATTTCAATTTATAAATTCAGGTTATTTGATATTCAACCTATTGCCAGGGAAAAAATACTCGAACTGATGCAAGATGGATTTGTGGTTTTCGATGACAACCTCACCATTATCGATTATAATAATTCATTTAAAAAGCATTTCGGCATGCCTTCAGAGATGCGGTTAAGCGGGAAGCTTCTTTCTACGGTACTAAGTGACCAGCCGGAGCTTCTGGAAAAACTAAGGGTGAGTGTTCCTGGTAAACAGGAAATCCAGATATTGGTTAATCAAAGGATTCAATACATGGAGGCAGACCTGCGGATATTAAATGAAAATAAGCTTAACCGGCACTTTACTATTATCCGTTTTCAGGACATCACTACTTTGCGTCTGGAAGCGTTGAAAACGGTAAGACAGGCTAACGAACTTCAAAAACTCAATCAGCTGAAGGACAGAATCTTTTCTATTATGGCACATGATCTGCGCGGACCTTTACTGAATCTTTCTGAAGTCCTGAAAATGAATAATGATGAGCTGATTAGCCCGGAGGAATTCAAAAGCCTTTCTCCGGCATTGGCCAGAGATATTGTGTATACAACAGATCTTCTTGATAATATACTCCACTGGTCCAGAAGCCAGCTTAATGGTTACGGGATTAACCGGGAATGTTTTAACCTGAAAAGGCTCATCGATTCCGAAAGAAACTACCATCAGAAAGCAGCAAACCTCAAGGAGATTACAATTTTAACGGACGTTGCCGGAGATCTTGTAGTTTTTGCCGACTTACTAATGATGCAGATTGTAATCCGAAACCTGATAGCCAATGCGATTAAATTCTGTTCTTCCGGATGTACGATCCGAATATCCGCAGCGAACGAAGTGCAGTTCATCGCCCTGCATATTATAGATAATGGTATTGGGATTGACAGCGACAACCTGGAGAAAATACGCAATCAGGAAAATATCTCCAGCCGGGGTACCCGCAATGAAAAGGGAACAGGCATCGGATTAATGGTTTGCTGGGACTTTATGGCCAAAAACGGCGGAAGTATCAGAATTGATAGTAAACGAGATGAAGGGACTACATTTTCATTAAAAATACCAAAGCCCGAAGCATAAAAAAAGCCCCCCTAATATGCTGTCCCAAAAATAGTGTTAAATTTTGGAGGTAGTATACTAGAGGAGCTCTCTCTCAATTCCGGATTATGTGTTATTATCCGGTAGCATCTTTAATGATTTGCTGTTCTTTAAGCGCATCAACATTATTTTTATTACCAAAGTTCTGAGTCTTATCAGCGAAGTAATCCAATATACCAACAATAGTATCCAGATTGTCTGCTACACGCTGGTGCATATCGGGAAGATCCTGCTCCAATCTTTTATCACCCAGTTCTATATTATCAACTTCTATTTTTCCTATTTTCTGTATGATGGCTTGCTGAGAATGTTGAAGATCTTCTAACTCTCTGACAATTTTCTCCATCAACTCAAACTTCTCTAAAGTATTCATATCTGCTTCTTTATGGTTTAACACCTGATTAATTACAATGTCAATCAACCAATTACCTTGCCAATAATCTTAAAATAACTGGCACGTGCCAGAAAAAAGAAGCTGGACATTCTTTAGAACAATCAATTATGCGCGGTTCAAAGGCATTAGTCTGGCCACGTATTTACCAATAATATCAAATTCCAGATTAACCGTATTTCCTTCTGTTACTTCTTTCAGATTAGTATGCTCAAAAGTGTAGGGAATAATAAATACAGAAAATTCATCAGCGGCTGAATTAACAACTGTAAGACTAATACCATTGACACAAACAGAGCCTTTTTCTACAGTGACGTTGCCTGGAGCGGCATCGTAACGGAATCTGTATTCCCAGCTTCCATCAATTTCCCTTCTTAAAATACAAACACCAGTCTGGTCGACATGGCCCTGAACGATATGGCCGTCAAGTCTCCCGTTCATCTGCATACAGCGTTCCAGATTTACAATGCTGCCTTCCCGGAGATCACCGAGGTTTGACTTCTCCAGCGTTTCCTGAATTGCAGTTACCGTATGTGTCTTGTCATCCAGTGCAACGACCGTAAGACAAACACCATTATGTGAAATGCTCTGATCTATTTTCAGTTCAGCAGTGATTGCTGAAGCAATTGTCAGATGAATATTCGTTCCTTCGGATCTGCGTCCGGTAACGGTTCCTGATGTTTCTATTATACCTGTAAACATATCTTTTTATTTTATCCGCTCTGCAGCATGAAAATACTGCAAAAGCAAATTTATTAATTTAGCCCGGGTTATACCTGAGCATTTCTTCTATTTCTTTAAAAAATTCGACTAATCGAATTCAATATGATAATTGTCATAAAGACTGTTTATAAAAACATTTATAATTCGCCAAAACGTTACATTAACGGTATGGAGTTCTTTTATAACCAAATAGGCCCTATTTAAAAAGGAATGATTTGCTATTATCGTAGAATAAAAGGACATTTAGATCCTGAGTAATTATTTTAAAATTTGGAATTTAAAATAACAAGTGTAATTTTAGCTTAGTGTTATTTTAACAATATCTTAATTTGAGATAAATATGTATTGTTTTCAAGTACATTAAAAACCAGAAAAAGAGTTACTTAAAATTATTAAACAGAGAAAAAAACCAAATTAATAAATTCCTAAACGGCATAAAAAACATAAAATGGAAAAAATACAGTTCGAGTGTTCAGGAATATTTACTTTTACCCCCCATAAAACAAATTAAGATGATAGTTATTGCAGACGGTGGATCAACCAAAACCAATTGGTGCTTAATTAATGAAGCTGGTAGAAAAATTCATTTCAACACCGAAGGTTACAACCCGTACTTTTCAAGTACTGAATATATTGTTGGCTCGCTAAAAAAGTCTTTACCAGATCACCTGGAAGCAGACAAACTTACAGAAGTATATTATTATGGTGCTGGCTGCTCTACAGATAGCAAAAGAAAAATCGTCGAAGAGGCAATGGCTCAAGTATTTGTGAACGCACAAATTAATATAGGCCATGATTTACTGGCTTCATGCCGTGCCGTACTTGGTGACCAACCTGGTTTTGCCGCTATTTTAGGTACTGGTACTAATTCTTGCCTTTACGATGGTAAAGATATTTCGCTAAACATTGACTCGCTGGGTTATTTCCTTGGTGATGAAGGTAGCGGATGCTTTATCGGAAAAAGAATTCTGAGTGACTATATGAAAGGTTATATGCCTAAAGGTCTGAGAGAAAGTTTCTACGACAATTTCGCGCTGACCAACGAGGACATCTTTGATAATATCTACAATAAACCGCTTCCTAACCGTTTTTGCGCAGGTTTCAGTAAATTCCTGTACGATTACAAAGATAGCTATGAAGATTATACATTCTCCACTGTTGAATATGCATTCACGGCATTCTTTGAGAACCTTGTTATTCACTACCCGAACTATAAAGATTTCTCACTAAACTGTGTAGGTTCTGTTGGTTACAGCTTCAGAGATATTCTGAGCATTGTTGCTGACCGTTACGAAATGGGTGTTGGAAAAATTATCCGCTCACCTATAGATGACCTGGTTGAATACCATATGGCGCATTCTAAATCTTTGATTAAATAATTCAGGAGAATTTCTGACATAAAAAAACCGCTGTCTGTAAAAGATAGCGGTTTTTTTATGTCAGAAATTCAGCGTTATATATTCCGGCGGCGGCTCCGCTGATTTAGAAAGATATTTCTTTGCCAAACAGTTTACCGTACTTCCGCTTATCGAAGCGGTATAAGGTTGCTGCACGGAAGGAAACTCCTTTTTGTTTTTCATTGAGGTCTTTCAGTACATTAAAACTTAACATCTTTTTCCTGAAATTTCTTTTATCAAGCTTCTTACCCAGAATAACCTCATATACATTCTGAAGTTGTGTAAGTGTAAATTTTTCAGGCAGCAGCTCAAATGCAATCGGCTGATGCTTAATCCGTCGCTTAATTTTCTCCAGTCCCTGGTCAAATATTTTCTGATGATCAAAGGCTAGCTTCGGCAGGTCTTTAACATTGATCCAATAAGCCTGTTTCGCGTAGGTGCTAACTGGTTTCAGTGCTTTATCTCCCCCTAGCCGGAGCATTGCATAATAAGCAACAGAAATAATACGCCCCTGCGGGTGACGTCCGACATCTCCAAAAGTATAAAACTGCTCCATGTAGACATTTTCTATCCCTGTAAGCTCATGCAAAATTCTTGAAGCAGACTGGTCAAGGCTTTCATTTTCACTTACCAGGTTTCCAGGTAGTGCCCACCAATCTTTAAACGGCTCTTCATTTCTCTCAATCAGCAAAATTTTCAATTCACCTTCATCAAAACCGAATAGGATACAGTCAATGGAGAAGGTTGAATTAAACTGTGGTAATACTTCTTTCAAAACGATTTCTTTTAATTTATAAATCTACACTGAACATTTTCCCCTTAAAACAAAAAAACCTCATTTAATACAGATTAAACAGGTTTACTGGTGGTCAGGACAATTCTACAAATATTATAATAATATTTCTTATCCGGTTTTGTCTGATCATAAATCTCTATTGCTTAACCGGATTGTCGTAAATGTATGTCAATTTTTTCAAATATCAGACTTTACCGGCATCAAACACACCTAACGCGAATTGTCGGGGTTTACTAGTTTAATAAATTTATATTAACTTATGCCCTGAAAAACACGATGGGCATCAAGAATTTTGATCACCCCGCATTTCCTAATTAAACACCTGAATAAATTCATTCTTTATATGGTATTTAGGTAAAAAAACAAAATAAATTACTTAGTGTAACTTCTACACAGTATATTCGTAGTATCAGATGAGACCAAATATTAAAAATATAGCAGTACTAACTTCAGGAGGAGATGCTCCTGGAATGAACGCATGCATCCGGGCAGTTGTCCGGACAGGAATATATAATGGCATCAACATGTTTGGTGTTCTTCAAGGTTACCAGGGACTTATTAATAATAATATTATCCCTATGGACGCCCGCTCCGTTAGTAATATAATTCATCTGGGTGGAACGGTGCTTAAAACTGCCCGCTGTCTGGAGTTTAAAACTGATGAAGGAATGGATCAGGCTTATGCCAACATGAAGGCGCATAATATTGATGCGCTGGTTGTAATAGGTGGAGATGGTACTTTTACAGGTGCAAGGCGTTTTTCTGAAAGACACCCGGTAAGTGTAATTGGTATCCCTGGTACAATTGATAATGATTTATATGGTTCAGATTTTACACTGGGCTATGATACCGCTATCAATACTGTTATTGAAGCGATTGATAAGATACGTGATACAGCTGACTCACATGACCGGCTTTTCTTTGTCGAGGTGATGGGCCGGGATTCTGGCTGTATTGCTTTACGCAGCGCAATAGCCTGCGGAGCTGAAGCAGTATTATTGCCGGAAAAAGCAACCAGCCTGGAGGAACTGATCAGAACACTGGAAATTGGTGCTGCCACTAAAAAATCTTCCAGCATCGTTATTGTATCTGAAGGCCATAAGCAGGGCGGCGCATACGATATTGCTAAACATGTAAAGGAACGCTTTAATCATTATGATACTAAAGTAACTATACTCGGCCATTTACAACGCGGGGGCAGCCCGAGTAGTTTTGACCGTATTTTAGGTAGCAGACTCGGGTATGCAGCAGTAAATGAGTTACTGAAAGGCAGTTCACGCCAGATGGTTGGTCTTCGTGGAAACGATATCCAGCTGACAAGTTTAGACGAGGCATTAACTGCACACAGTTTTAAACTGGAAAGTGACCTGCTGGAAATGACTAAAGTGTTATCAATCTGATATGATAGCGGTGGTCTATAGTGGTTCTAAAACAGCGGCATGGAAAATAGCCAATGAAGGTAAGCTTATTGCAGAATGTAGCATGCCCGGGCTTAATCCTTGTTTTGTAGAAGCCAAAACGGTGCTTCAGCAGCTGAATAAAAAAATCACGCTGATCAATTATGCAGAGCGGATCAAAAAGATTTATGTGTTTTCTGCCGGTGCTAATTCTCCGGCAAGACGTAAGGAGCTAACGGAAACGCTGGCCTCCTTTTTTAAGTTTAGTAAAATCACTGTGCAGGATGATATTTATGGTGCGGCAATTGCGGCATGTTACCAGAAGACTGGCATTGTCGGTATTCTGGGGAGCGGATCCAACTGTGCCTACTTTAATGGCCTGGCGCCAGAGGAGAACAATTTCGGACTGGGATATGTTCTGGGAGACGAGGGTTCTTCAAATTATCTGGGTAAAATAATCCTGAAGCACTATCTTCAGGAAAAACTTCCCCCGGAACTATTAAAAAAATTCCGAAAAAGATACGACCTGAACCGCTCGCAGATTTTAGAAAGAGTTTACCAGAAATCTATGGCTCAGCATTTTTTGAGTAGTTTTCTGGACTTTTACATAGAAAACCAGGAACACGTCTATATACAGCGTATTATTGACGAGGCATTTCAGCGTTATATGGATACCTACCTGTTGCCGATGATCAAACAACACCCTGGACAGGATGTTCATTTTGTCGGCATAGTAGCCGGTAATTTTCCAGACAGGCTTAAACTCGTTGCCGAAAAAAACGGGATAACAATTAATTCGATTACCAAAGAACCAATATATAATTTACTTAATTACTATTCAAATTAATAATAATGACAAAGATTGGAATTAACGGCTTTGGCCGTATCGGCAGATTAGTATTCAGAGCTGCTTTAAAGAGAGGTTTAGATATCGTTGCAATCAATGACCTTGTTGAGCCGGATTACATGGCTTATATGTTAAAATATGATTCTACACATGGCCGTTTTGACGGTACTATTGAAGTAGTTGACGGTCATTTAGTAGTTAACGGAAAAACTATCCGTATCACTGCTGAAAGAGATCCGGCTAACTTAAAATGGAATGAAGTTGGTGTGGAAACTGTTATCGAGTCTACAGGTTTATTCCTGACTCAGGCTGATGCAGAGAAACACATTACTGCAGGTGCAAAAAGAGTTGTTCTTTCTGCTCCGGCGAAAGATGACAGCATCCCTACTTACGTAATGGGTGTTAACCACGATCAGTTAACTGCTGACCAGACTGTAGTTTCTAATGCATCTTGCACAACAAACTGTCTTGCTCCGATTGCTAAAGTATTACATGATAACTGGGGTATTGCTGAAGGTCTGATGAGTACTGTTCACGCTGTTACTGCAACTCAAAAAACTGTTGATGGTCCTTCTGCGAAAGACTGGAGAGGCGGACGTGGTGGATTCTCTAACATTATCCCTTCTGCTACTGGTGCAGCTAAAGCTGTAACTAAAGTTATTCCTGCACTAAAAGGTAAATTGACAGGTATGGCTTTCCGTGTACCGGTTGCTGACGTTTCTGTTGTTGATTTAACTGTACGTCTGGAAAAACCAGCTACTTATCAGGAAATTAAAGATGCCATGAAAGCTGCTTCTGAAGGTGCTTTAAAAGGTGTTCTGGGTTATACTGAAGATGAGGTTGTTTCTTCTGACTTTATTGGTGATGACCACGCGTCTATTTTTGATGCAAATGCTGGTATCGCATTGAATGATAACTTCGTTAAAGTTGTTTCATGGTATGATAACGAGTGGGGATATTCTTCTGCTTTAGCTAAATTCGTAGAGTACTACGGTAACCTGAAATAAGATTATATTTTCATTTATAAAAAAAGGATGGCTTATTTAGCCATCCTTTTTTTATGCAGTTTATCAGGCTGTTTAAGAACCATCGCCGCTAAAGGCGCAATATTCAGCTGAATGGAGAACGCGCGCTCTCCATATTGGAAGGATTCGGGTTTAAATGTTTGCTTGTTAAGCTTTCCGCTTCCAAAGTAAATCTCTTCATCGCTATTAAAGATCTCCTCCCATTCTGCCTCAAAAGGAAGACCTACACGGTAGTTTTCTCTGTAAACCGGGGTCATATTGAGTATAATAATTAAAGTATCTTCGGCAGCAGCTCCTTTACGCGTATACACATAGACGGAATGGTCTGCATCGTCTGCACTCAGCCATTCAAATCCTTCATGCGAAAATCCAAAGTGATATAGCGCCGGCTCTGCTCTGTATAAATGATTTAATGCCTTCACGTACCGCTGCATTCCTTTATGGGGGGCAAACTGCAACAGGTCCCACTCCAGGCTTCTGGTAAAATTCCATTCGCCATTCTGTGCAAACTCATTCCCCATAAACAACAGTTTAGTACCTGGTTGTGTAAACATGTAGGCGTAGAGCAATCTCAAGTTAGCGTGTTTACGCCATTCATCTCCCGGCATTTTATAAATCATAGATGATTTACCGTGCACAACTTCATCATGGGAAAAAGGAAGCATAAACCGCTCGGTAAAAGCATAAGTTGTACTGAAGGTGAGCTGATGATGTTTGAATTTCCGGTCAATGGGATCAGTCTTGAAGTATTGTAGTGTATCATTCATCCAACCCATCATCCACTTCATACCAAATCCTAATCCTCCTTCCTCTACCGCCCTGGTTACGCCGGGATAAGTGCTGCTCTCTTCTGCTATGGTGTGTACGCCCTGAAAATTACCGTACACATATTCATTTAAATCCTGCAGGAACTGGATAGCTCCGAGATTTTCTCTTCCTCCATAAATATTGGTCCCCGCCTCTCCTTCTTTTCTCGAAAAATCGTAATAAAGCATAGAAGCTACTGCATCTACCCGCAGTCCGTCTGCATGGAACTGATCAATCCAGTAAACCGCATTGCTGATGAGGAAAGATCTCACCTCATTCCGATCGTAATTGAAAATATAAGATTTCCAGTCCGGATGAAAGCCTTTTCGCATGTCCGCATGCTCATAAAGATGTGTACCATCAAACTTAAATAGTCCATGGGCATCTCCGGGGAAGTGTGAAGGTACCCAGTCCAGTATTACAGCAATATCATTTGCATGCAACTCCTCAATCAGTTCCATCAGTTCCTGAGGCGTACCATGCCTGGATGAAGCGGCAAAATAGCCTGTGATCTGATACCCCCAGGATGGATAATAAGGATATTCCATCACCGGCATCAGCTCTACATGCGTAAACTCCATCTCTTTTAAATAAGGAACCAGCGAGGTGGCAACTTCTTTATAGGTAAGAATTCTGGTATGGTCCGCAGGATCGCGCTGCCAGGAGCCCAAATGTACTTCATATACGGACATCGGCTGATCTATTGCGTTTAGCTTTTCCCTGACTTTTATCCAGCGCTGGTCTTTCCAGTCATGCTCAGTATCCCAAACTACTGAAGCGGTCTGTGGAGGATGCTCCCACCGTGTTGCGAAAGGATCGCCTTTCTCGTAATTATGGCCATCATACCCATGAATAAAATACTTATAAACTGTTCCTTTTTCTACACCCGGTATAAACCCCTCCCAGATACCGGAGGAATCCAGTCTCCGGTATAATCTGTGACTGGTTTTATGCCAGTCATTAAAATTTCCAGTGACATAAACGTCATGTGCATTTGGTGCCCAAACAGCGAAATATGTTCCTTTATCACCGTCGACCTTCAGGGGGTGAGCCCCCATCTTTTCATAAAGCCTGAAGTGCTTCCCTGAAATAAAAAGCGAAATATCAAAATCTGTCAGCAAACTATAAATCCAGACGGGTGCCTGGCGATCTGCAACTGGTGTAGTATTTACTGGTTTGCCTTGAGTCTTCTTTGCCATATTTATTTTCTTATTATTCAGCAGGCTGATAGATTAATTAATTAGCCTTACCTGATTTGTATCTCACTAAAATTCTTATTGGTCTTGAATCTGAAGCAATTATGCTCGTCGACTTGAAAATCTTTGACCTCCACACCATCTACATACACTTTGTTAACTTCAAACGGAATACCAATGAAGTTAAAATTATACCACTCATAATTCGGCGTATATAAACCTTCCAGTTGCTGATAGATGTCAAGATGATTAGCAGAGCCTTTGACTGTAAATTTCTTTTCGGAATAGATATCCTGTTCATAGGCAAATGTGTCGCCATGATCTTCGAAGAAGAAGGAGTTCACTTCATGAGTTGTGAAATAGACGTTGAGCATAACCTCCTCTATATGTTTTTCACCTACATATTGCATAACCGGATATTCTGGTATCACCGCTCCCGCTTTAACAAAAATCGGCATTGTTTCCAACGGTGCTTCAATATGATGCTCGGCATCTCCGTTTAACAGGTCATGAGACCAGAAGTTATACCACTCCCCTTTCGGCAGATATACCGTTCTGGAAACTGCACCCTGCTCCAAAATAGGACAAACCAAAATCTTATCTCCATAAGCAAATTCGTCCTGACGGAAGTGATTACTGATGTTTTCCTGCTCAAGCATTACCAATGGGCGCAAAATCGGGAATCCGTATCTGTGATGTTCCCAGAAAACAGAATACAGATATGGCATTAAACGGTAACGAAGTTCTATAAATTTCTTATTAATGCTGGTAAAGGGCTCTCCGAAACTCCATGGCTCTCTTTCTGAAGTATCACCGGCCGAGTGCGCACGCATAAACGGCGAGAATGTACCGAGCTGAATCCACCTGGTAAATAATTCACCATCCGGCTCCTCACTGAAACCTCCGATATCGGTTCCGCAAAAGGGTACTCCTGATACAGACATACGCTGACACTGGATATTACCCATCTTCAGATGTTCCCAGCTGGCGACGTTATCACCTGTCCAGACGCAGCCATAACGTTGCATTCCGGAATAACCAGCTCTGGTAATAGTAAACGGTCTTTTATTGCGCATGAGTTTTTTCAACCCATCGTAAGTAGACCGTACCATCTGCATCCCATAAATATTATGGGCCTTACGGTGTGACCCTCTGAATCCATCGTAATTGTGTCTTACATCATTTGGAAAAGTTCCTGCTCCAAATACTGCAGGTTCATTCATATCATTCCACACGCCTGCTACTCCCATTTCTACGAGCTCTTTATACAGACCACCCCACCAATCCCGAACAACAGGGTTAGTAAAATCTGGGAACTGACATCTGCCCGGCCAGACATGGCCTTCCATAAAGTAATCGTCACTCCTGCGGCAGAAGTAATTATTGGCTTTACCTTCTTTAAAAACCCAGTAATTATCGTCTACTTTAATTCCCGGATCTATCATTACAACGGTCTTAAATCCATCATCTGCCAATTCCTTAATCATTTTACGGGGGTCGGGAAAGTGTTTTTTATTCCAGGTAAAACAACGGTATCCATCCATATAGTCTATATCGAAATAAATCGCATCACATGGAATAGATCTTGACCGGAATCCTTCTGCAATAGCTTTTACTTTGCTTTCCGGATAATAGCTCCAACGACACTGATGATACCCTAATGCCCATTTTGGCGGCATAGGATGCGTTCCGGTTAAAGACTGATAACGTTTAACTACATCCATCATATGCGGGCCGTGAATATAATAGTACTGCAGTTCCCCGCCGTCAGCCCAGAAGCTTGTTTTATCATTATCTTCTCTTCCAAAATCAAAATAGGATCGGAATGTATTATCAAAAAAGATTCCGTAAGCTGCAGATTGATGCACGCCGGTATAAAATGGAATGGTCCGGTACAAAGGGTCCTGATCCCAGCCAAAAGAATAAGCATCTGTATTCCAGTTCTGGAAATGCCTGCCTCTGAGGTTCATATTGCCCGACTTATCTCCCAACCCAAAAAAGTTCTCTTCCGGATTGCACTTCTTAGTAGCAAATACGTAATACCCGCCGAAGTCGGCATTTTCTTCCCAGTGCATTGGCGATGCATCCTCACTCATGATCATGTGTGTCTGGTTATCTACAAAAGAGATATGAAAATCGGCCTTCCGCACATGGCAACTTACGGTATTGGTAGAAATTACATAACTCTCCTCCAGTTCTTCCAGATTAAAAGTACTTACCTTCTGGTCTACGACTGGAACAGCATAAGAAAAATCTTCCAAAAAAACACCGTGTGGCGCCAGTCTCACCCGTATAATTTCATTGCTGACGACTCTGATTTCTACTTTAGCTTCCCCGTCAGAAAAATAAAACCGATTATCTTCCTGCTCCACTTTCTGTACCGGTGTCAGATATTTTTTTACTATTGGTTTGAGCGCAAGTACAGGATTATTGAGATGCTGTACAGACTCTTCCACAATCTCATTAATATTTTCTTTGTTCTCTATTTCTTTTCCTGGTTCTTCCATAAAACGTTTTCTGTATCAACATTTCTGTTGATTAGTATTGATATACTAGCTAAAGTGTTAATTATTATATCAAAACCCAAGATTTTTTATATTTAATTACGTCGTATTTATGCCTTTATTTTTGGATCCGGATCAGCGCTATGTTGTTTTACAAAATAGATTAGTAAGGATGTTACAATTGTATTAAATTGCAGCAAACCGACTTTACGGAAAAATTGACAAAGCGAATCTAATTCTATGAGGAACAAATTTAAGGCTGCTATATACCTCGTTATACCCATATTGCTCGCTTACTCACTGAACACTAAGTTTGGTAGTGTCCCCCCAATATTAAAGTTCTTAAATCCTTTTACAGGTTTCTGGAAAAATTCGGTCGCAATTAAACAACCTAAAAAAAGCAAATTGGTTCTCCGAAACACGAAGGAAACCGTGGAGGTTGTTTTCGATGACAGGATGATCCCTCATATTTTCGCTCAAAATGACCATGATGCCTATTACGCCCAGGGATATATTACTGCACGTGACCGCCTCTGGCAGATGGATTTTCAAACACGATACGCAGCTGGTCGTTTATCGGAGGTCGTTGGTGTTAAAGCACTTGAACTCGACCGTTATCAGAGAAGAATGGGTATGGTCTATGGTGCTGAGAATTCGCTGAAGGGTATGATGGAGAATCCCAAGTCCAGAGAAATGGTCTTGGCCTACACCGCAGGAATTAACGATTATATTCATTCTCTAAATTCCGGCACATTACCGGTAGAATACAAAATTCTGGATTTTAAACCGGAGGACTGGACGCCGTTAAAATGTGCCCTTTTACTAAAACAGATGTCTGCCGTACTGGCAATGGGCTCAGACGAATTTTACATGACCAATATTCTGCAGAAATTTGGTTCTGCTGTTACCGCAGACCTTTTCCCGGATTATCCATTTCGAGAAGACCCTATCATTCCCGTAGGCACCAAATGGGACTTTAAACCATTGCAGGTTCCTTCGGCTCCGCAAGCTAATTCTGTGATTCAGACCAGTCAGATAAAAACCAAACAACTGGAAGAGGGTATTGGCAGTAATAACTGGGCAGTATCAGGAGCGAAAACAGCCTCCGGGAACCCAATACTGGCAAATGACCCCCATCTTAATCTAACTTTGCCTTCTATCTGGTACCAGATTCAGCTTCATGCTCCTGGAATGAACAGCTACGGGGTTTCCCTGCCTGGAGCTCCTGGAATTATAATTGGTTTTAATGCGCATATAGCCTGGGGCGTAACTAATGTTGCAGCGGATGTCCTGGACTTCTACCAGGTCAAATTTAAAGATGACACACATAGTCAGTATCAATATAACAATGGCTGGAAGAACACAACCAGCCGGTTGGAAAAGATAAAAATAAGGGGTGAAAAGACAGAAACCGACACAGTAATTTACACACACCACGGCCCTGTTGTCTATTTTAAAAAGCCTGATGACCTTAAAATGGCGAATAACGTTCCTACCGGAAGTGCCTTACGCTGGATCGCCCATGACCGTTCTAACGAACTCCTGACTTTTTATTACCTGAACCGTGGCAAAAGCTATCAAGACTACAGAAAGGCACTAACGTACTATACAGCCCCGGCCCAGAATTTTGTATTTGCCTCCGCAACTGATGATATTGCGATAACTGCAAATGGAAAGTTCCCTTTAAAATGGAAAAATCAGGGGAAATTTATATTGGATGGTTCGAATCCTGCAAATGACTGGAAAGGATGGATACCTGCTGCACAAAATCCAACAGTCAAAAATCCTGAAAGGAACTTCGTGAGTTCTGCAAATCAAAGTTCAACTGCGTCTGATTATCCTTATTACATCAACTGGGAATTTGCACCCTATGAAAGAGGCAAAAGAATAAACGACAGGCTGAAAAGCATGGAAAACATCACATTGGACAGCATGCGGATCATGCAGTCTGACAGCTACAGTGTTTTCGCGGAAAATATACTCCCAGCACTAATCAAAGCCTTAGACCCCGCAAAACTGAATGCAACACAGAAAGAAGCATTACAGGTCATGTACAAATGGAACAAGTCTTACGGTGCTGATGCAATTGCCCCTTCTATATTCGAACTGTGGACAAAAAGACTGTTCTTTAATATCTGGGACGACGACTTTACAATTGAAAATATACCAATGCGCTATCCTTCCCGTGACAGAACAGTGGAACTGATTCTGAAAGATCCGGGATCCAAATGGTTCGACAATGTTCGTACGCCCGAAAAGGAAACTTTGCCAGACCTCGTTTTTGAGGCATTAACCTATACTTGTGACAGCCTGGAGCGTAAATACGGTCCTATCGGCAAAGACTGGAAGTGGGGAAATGTGAAGGGCACTCACGTCCCTCACCTAGCCAATATTCCGGGCTTCGGATCTGAAATTTTATGGAATGGTGGCGGAAAGAGTACGATCAATGCATTGAGTGAAAGCAACGGCCCATCCTGGAGAATGGTTGTGGAGCTGGGTAAAAAAGGTCCGGTAGCAAAGGGAGTTTATCCTGGAGGGCAATCCGGAAACCCAGGCAGTCCTTTCTACAGAGATATGATAGGCACTTGGACCAAAGGTGAACTGTACGATCTTTACCTGATGAATTCCCCTCAGGACGAACGTGCAAAAGTTTTAAATCAGTTGACAATCAAAAAAAAATAATATGGTCTTTATAGTTGTGCTTATAGCATCTTTCCTGCTTCAGATGGTACTTCCCTGGTGGATCATCGTTCCGGTGTCTTTTATAACTTGTTGTCTGATAGGCAAGACTCCAAAAAAGTCTATATGGGAACCTTTTTTCGCCATCTTCCTTTTATGGACAGGAGTGGCTCTATCTTATAGCCTGCAGAATCAGCATATTCTGGCAGACAGGGTTGCCGAAATGTTCGGCTTGCAAACCTGGTGGCTTATTTTGTTTGTTACTGCTTTAACGGGTGGTTTCATTGTCGCCGTCAGTGGCATCTGCGGATACAAATTCCGTAAAACAATCCTAACCAAAGTGCACGTAAGTCATAGCTCGGTTAATAATTAATGAATCTGCCGCAAACCGGCAGATTCATTTCTTCTTCAGCTTTAAAAAATTGATTGTTTATGTATTTTTGCCGCTGATATGTTAATTGACTCAATTTTCTCTATTTCAAACAGTGACCAGTTTGAGCAGATAGCTCTGGATATTTTCAGGTTTCAGGCTAAGAACTGTAATCCATATGCTCAGTTTATAAAAAATCTAGGGGTGTCCCCAGAAAAGATTGACTGTCTCGCCAAGATTCCATACTTACCTATCAGTTTTTTCAAAACACATAAAATTGTTAGCACGGCGATCGATCCTGTTCGTATCTTCACTAGTTCAGGTACTACCGGGCAACAACAGAGCCGCCATTATGTAACGGATTTATCTCTGTATGAAAAAAGTTTTAATCTGGCCTTTGAACAGTTCTACGGCAACCCTGGCGACTTTTGTATCCTGGCGTTACTCCCGTCTTATATGGAAAGAGAAGGATCTTCTTTAATCTATATGGTCGATTCACTGCTGAGTCAAAGCAAACATCCTGCAAGTGGTTATTTTTTACACAATCATCAGGAATTATATGAGCAGCTCATAGCGCTTAAAAATGCCCGTCAGCAAACAATTCTAATCGGAGTTACCTACGCTTTACTTGATTTTCTGGAAAAATATCAGATCGATTTCCCTGAACTGATTATTATGGAAACGGGCGGAATGAAAGGAAAAAGGAAAGAAATGGTCAGGGAAGAGCTGCACGCGGTACTCAAGCAAGGATTCGGCGTTCCAGCGATTCACAGTGAATATGGAATGACTGAATTGCTCTCACAGGCTTATTCTCTTGGGGAAGGAATCTTCGAATGTCCCCAGTGGATGAAAATCGTACTCAGAGACACAAACGACCCACTTTCTTTAGTACATGGTAATCAAACCGGAGGTATCAATATAATTGACCTCGCCAATATAAACTCCTGTGCTTTTATAGCTACCCAGGATTTAGGCCGGGTTTATTCAAACGGAACCTTCGAAGTTCTGGGTCGTTTTGACAATGCAGATATCAGAGGTTGTAATTTACTTATACAGTAAGGATTTCAAATCCTGCTAAAATAAAAAGATCCGGCACTGGAAAACAGGCCGGATCTTTTTCTAATCCATTTTTATTCTGCGATCAGCAGGAAATAGTTCTTCTTGCCTTTTTGCACAATTATATATTGATCATTAATTAAATCAGCCGTGTTATACTGAGCTGTAAGTTCCGGGACTTTAGTTTTATTGATACTTAACCCTCCACCTTGTATTGTCTTCTTAACTTCTCCTTTTGACGGGAATACGGAAGATTTCTCGGCTAGAAGAGTAGCAACATCAACACCTGCATTCAGTTCAGCTTTGCTGATTGTATACTGAGGAACACCTTCAAAGATTTCCAGTACATGTGCCGGACTTAGACTCTCCAGAAACGCAACTGAACCATTGCCAAAAAGAAACTCTGATGTTTTTACTGCAGTTTCCAGTGCTGCTTCACTATGCGTTCTGATTGTAATATCCGTCGCCAGCGCTTTCTGAAGTATCCTTAAATGAGGAGCTGCATCATGTTCTGCTTCGAGTTTGTCCAACTCATCTTTACCTAAAAGGGTAAAAATGCGTATCCACGATTTGGCATCTGCATCTGTCGCATTTAACCAGAACTGGTAATATTTATAAGGAGATGTTTTCTCTGGATCAAGCCAGATTGCACCGCTCTCTGTTTTACCAAATTTAGTACCGTCAGCTTTTTTAATTAACTGCGTTGTTAATCCATAAGCTGTACCGCTGTCTTTCCTTCTGATGAATTCAGTACCGGTTACAATATTTCCCCATTGATCTGATCCACCCATTTGAATGGAGCAATTGTGATTTTTCCACAAATAATAGAAATCATAACCCTGAATAAGCTGGTAACTGAACTCGGTAAATGACAAACCGGAATCTCCCGTCAAACGTTTTTTAACGCTGTCTTTTGCCATCATATAATTAACAGTGATATGTTTTCCAACATCACGAATAAAATCCAGAAAGCTGAATTCACGGAACCAGTCAGCATTATTTACCATAACCGCACCATTACCTTCGTCACTGAACTTTAAAAAACGGTTCAGTTGCTGTTTAATACCGGCAAGATTTACTTCCAGCACCTCTTCAGTCAGCAGGTTCCTCTCGTCAGATTTACCTGAAGGGTCTCCAACCATTCCTGTCGCCCCGCCAACAAGCGCAAACGGCTTGTGTCCAGCTCTCTGAAAATGGATCAGGGTCATAATCTGAGTAAGGTGACCAACGTGTAAAGAATCTGCTGTAGGGTCAAAGCCAATATATCCGGAGCACATGCCTTCATTTAGTTTTTCTTCTGCATTAGGCATGATATCATGTAACATGCCTCTCCATCTTAATTCTTCAACAAAATTGGTCATCGTTCTATACTTTTCGCCAAAGATAAGAAAAGCCTTGTTAAAAAATTTCTACTTTTAAATGATGAATTTCCTTTCCCACTATTACTTCGAGAGACATACTGATAATCCTTACATTGTCCTGGGAATGGTATTACCGGATCTGATCAGAAACGCCGATAAAACCTGGAACCCACATCCTGAAAAGCATGAATATCTGTTTAACCAGTCTTTTACTGACCTGAGCTTGCTTACTGGATGGAATACACATCTTGAAGTAGACAGGCTGTTTCATAACTCCAGCTATTTCACCCTCCAGACAGCTAATCTTAAAAAATTTCTACTTCCAGCTTTAAAGGACAGCCCCGTAAAGCCTTTCTTTCTGGCACATATCGGCGTGGAACTAATGCTGGATCAACAACTGCTTCATCATCAAAAAATAAATACGTCCCGTTTCTATGATCAGTTACAGGAAGCAAACACCCCAATGCTTCATGATTTCCTCCGGAAAGCGGGAATTCCTGATATTGGAAAATTTGACAATTTTTATCAAAAGTTTATATCAAGCCGTTACCTGTTCAGCTATAATGAAACTAAAAATGTGGGTTATGCGCTTACTCAGATCTGCAAAAGGATATGGAAGGATCCTTTCACCGCGGACCAAAGTCAATTGCTCATAGACGGATTAAATTCCTACCATGAGCATACTGCCGACCTTTCTATGGAGATCTTCTCTGAGATAGAACAATTATTACCGTCAAGAGGTAATAGCCCTCTATTTTCAGACTGATTTCCTAACTTCGCATATTATGTCATCAACTGCTATTAAAGACACGATGGATGCACTGGTTAACGAGCTTAATCAGCATACCTATAATTATTATGTTCTTGCCATGCCAACCATTGCTGATTACGAATTTGATCAGAAGCTGGCTGAGTTAAACCGTATGGAGTTGGCACATCCGGAATATGCAGATCCCGACTCTCCTACTCAGAAAGTTGGCGGTGATATTACCAAAAATTTCACTACAGTGAAGCACCGCTGGCCAATGATGTCTCTGGGAAACACGTATAATGAGCAGGATTTAAGGGATTTTGATGAACGTATCACAAAGGCACTCGGCAGCAATTTCGAATATGTCTGCGAGTTAAAATTTGATGGGCTTTCTATCAGCCTGACCTACGAAAACAGCCGGCTGGTTCGGGCTGTGACACGTGGCGATGGAACAAAAGGTGATGATGTCACTGCGAATGTCAAGACAATAAGTAATATCCCGCATAAATTGAAGTCAGCGGAAGCGCCAGAATTATTTGAAATAAGAGGCGAAATATTTATGCATAAAGCTGCATTTAACAGGTTAAATATCGAAAGGGAAGAACTAGGTGAAATTACCTATGCTAACCCAAGAAACTTCGCTTCCGGTACGATTAAAATGCAGGACCCAAAAGAGGTGGCAAAAAGACCTCTGGATGCATTTTTTTATAGTCTGAATACAGAAAAAGAGTATTTTAAAACACATTATGAAAGCCTGCAGGAATTGAAAAAATGGGGTTTTCATATTTCTCAGGACACCAAACTCTGCAATGATATAGAGTCTGTTCTGGAATTCATCCATTATTGGGAGAAACGCCGTTATGAACTCGGCTACGATATCGACGGTATTGTGATTAAAGTTAATAGCTTCAATCAGCAGCAGGAATTGGGCTTTACGGCTAAATCACCGAGATGGGCAATTTCCTATAAATACAAAGCGGAGGAAGTTGAAACTGTTTTAAACAGCGTGAGTTACCAGGTCGGCCGAACTGGTGCAGTAACACCGGTTGCTAATCTGGTGCCGATACTGCTTGCAGGAACAACTGTTAAACGCGCAACTTTGCATAATGCTAATGAAATTCAACGGTTAGACCTACATATCGGTGATCGTGTGGCTGTGGAAAAAGGAGGTGAAATCATTCCAAAAATCATAAGGGTGAATTTCTCAGCCCGCCAACCGGGTGCTTTACCGGTTATTTATCCGCAGAACTGCCCGGAATGTGGAACGGAATTGATCCGTAAAGAAGGTGAAGTGGCGTTTTATTGCCCGAATGATGAGGGTTGCGGGCCACAGATTGTTGGTAAAATACAGCATTTTATCTCCCGCAAAGCGATGAATATAGATGGCCTGGGTGATGAAACTATTGTTGCTTTCTACCAAAAGGGCCTGGTAAAGCATATTAGCGACCTGTATACACTAAAAGATCATCAGGATGAGCTTAAGACAATGGAACGTTTTGGTGAAAAATCAATCACCAATATGCTCAAGGGGATTGAGCTTTCCAAACAGATGCCTTTTGAAAAGGTATTATTTGGTCTGGGGATACGCTATGTAGGAGAAACAGTCGCGAGGAAACTTGCTATCGCTACCGGTAATATTGACACCTTAATGGGCCTGAATGCCGAGCAACTTACTGCCATTGACGAAATCGGGCAACGAATAGCAGAAAGTATTCTTGAATATTTTGGTGATCCCGCACATATTCAGCAAATTGAGCTGCTTAGAACGCATGGATTACAATTTGTAGCGGAAGATGTTGCTGTGATACTGGAAAGTGACAAACTTACTGGAAAAACATTCGTAATTTCGGGAGTTTTTGAACAGCACAGCAGGGAGGAACTCAAACAATTGATTGAAAAGCATGGTGGAAAGATCCTGAGCAGCATATCCGCCAAACTGAATTATCTGCTGGCCGGCGATAATATGGGTCCTTCTAAACTAGAAAAAGCACAGAAACTAAACATTCCATTTCTTACAGTGGAAGAGTTATTAAAGCTATTGAAGTAAATACAAAAAAATGAACAGATTTCATGGAACGGGTGTAGCATTGGTTACACCATTTAATGCAGATGGATCGGTAGATTACACAGGGCTTAAAAACCTGATCAATTACCAGATCGAAGGCCAGGTAGAGTATCTGGTGTCTTTAGGAACAACAGGTGAGTCGGCCACACTTAATAAGGAAGAGAAGAAAAAAATCTGGGCATATACTGCAGAAATTAATAACGGAAGATTACCTCTTATCGCTGGAATTGGCGGAAATGATACTGCGTCAGTGGTAGATACCATTAAGAATTTTGATACAGCAGGATATGATTGTATCCTTTCAGCAAGCCCATATTATAATAAACCTTCGCAGGAAGGTATATACCAGCATTACAAAGCGATTAGTGACGTTAGCCATCTTCCAATACTTTTGTATAACGTACCTGGCAGAACGGCAAGTAATATGAGTGCAGAAACTACATGCAGATTAGCGGCAGACTTTAAGAATATAATAGGCATTAAAGAAGCTTCCGGGAACTTCGAACAGTTCAACCAGATTATGAGAGATAAACCGGCAGATTTCCTCTTAATTTCAGGTGACGATCCTATCACACTTCCGATGATTGCTTTAGGTGCCTCCGGTTTGATCTCTGTGGTTGGGAATGCTTTGCCTGCTGCAGTATCGCAATTGGTACGTCTATGTCTTCAGGGAGATTTTAGTTCGGCCCTGCCCCTGCATCTGCGCTTAATTGAGTTAACCAGGCTGGCGTTTGCGGAAGGTAACCCTGCAGGCATAAAAGCTGCATTAAAGCATTTTAACGTGTGTGGAGACCAGGTACGTCTGCCATTAGTTTCTGCGACGACTGGATTAAATGAGCAAATAATTGCTGAGCTGAACAGAATCAGCTAGAAAAGACAGCAATTGAAGTGTTTTATAAAAGCAAAAAGCGCATTGTATAACTACAATGCGCTTTTTGTTAAGCTTTGTTTTTAGACTCCTGAATTTCCAACCTTATTTCCTGAGCCAGGTTTTTAAGGTCCTGCATGCCTTTCCGTAATCGCGTTCCCGCAGCACTGTTCGCCTTATTGTAAAACTTATCAGCATCGGCTTCGATGGAAGCCAAGAGATTCTTCAATTCGTCAAATTTTTTCATTTCTAGATATTTTTTGGTTTGGTTTAGGATTTATTATAACACTTACACTAATTTAGTTCTTTAATCTAATTTAATGAAATTAGCGTGCGAAATATAATTACTATATCCAGTTTTTTTTCCACAATAAATCAAGAAAAAGACATCCTCGATAAATATGGAAACCCAATTCAAAAATTCATTTAAAAAAAGAGCCTGTATCATTGATGTGTGATTCAGGCTCTTTTTTAGGTAAAATAAGTATTCCCTTATCCGGGACAATAAATATTAAGCTTCAATATTTAATTTGTTATCTCTATAATAACCACTGTTCAATCTCTCTGCTATTGCACTAAATGCTTCAAGGGTTCGCTCTACATCATCAATCGTATGCATAGCAGTAGGAATTAAACGCAATTCGATTAGACCCTTAGGGATTACCGGATAAACAACAATTGAACAAAAGATACTATAATTCTCTCTTAGATCCATTGTTAATGCTGTTGCTTCCAGTAACTCACCTTTAAGAAAAACCGGTGTAACCATGGTATTTGTGATCCCCAGGTCAAATCCGCGTGATCTTAGCCCTTTCTGCAGGGAAGTGGCAATATGCCATAAACGCTCTCTTAGCTCTGGATTGTTTTTAAGCAACTCTAAACGCTTTAAAAGCCCAACAACCATTGGCATAGGCAAAGCCTTAGCAAAGGTCTGAGACCGCATATTATAACGGAAGAAGTTAGTCATCTCTTCTGTAGAGGCAACAAACGCGCCAATTCCAGCCATAGACTTCGCAAAAGTTGCAAAATAAATATCTACTCCTTCTATACAATTTTGTTCTTCATGAGTACCTGCTCCGGTTTTACCCATTGTACCAAACCCATGCGCATCATCGATTAATAAACGGAAGTTAAAATCCTTTTTAAGTTCGATGATTTCTTTAAGTTTTCCCTGTGCACCTGACATACCGAACACGCCTTCAGTAATCACGAGAATTCCACCACCCGACTGCTCTACTAATTTAGTAGCACGCTCCAGTTGTTTTCTCGCACTTTCGATATCATTATGCTTGTAAACAAAACGTTTGCCCAGATGTAATCGTAAACCGTCGATAATACAGGCGTGAGATTCTCCATCGTAAACGATAACATCATTTCTGTCTACAAGACAGTCAATAATAGACAACATGCCCTGATAACCAAAATTAAGCAGGAAA
Organism: Pedobacter antarcticus; assembly: GCF_900112985.1. GTDB lineage: Bacteria > Bacteroidota > Bacteroidia > Sphingobacteriales > Sphingobacteriaceae > Pedobacter > Pedobacter antarcticus. Next base: position 21,035 of record NZ_FONS01000012.1, on the reverse strand, counting down.
GCATCAGGTTTACCGACAAACGCTGCCAATTCCTGTTCCAGTTGCTCGTGATATTTGGAGTTACCTGACATCATACGTGCTCCCATAGGATAAGCCATACCAAATTCTGCCGCACCTTTCATATCTGCCTCTCTAACCTCAGGATGATTCGCTAAACCTAGGTAGTTATTTAAACTCCAAACCAAATGTTCTTTTCCGCGAAAGTTCATATGAGGTGCAATTGCTCCTTCAAGTTTAGGAAAGGAGAAATATCCATGCGACCATTTTTGATGCTGCCCGAGCGGGCCCATATGTTTTGCTATCTTTTCAAAAATATCCAATGTGATGTGTATTAAGTTCTAATTAATGTTGCAAATTTAAGCTTTCTAGCGCTTAAATACAAGGTGATACGCTACGTAATAGTCAACCTTATCAACCATTTAGTTCAAAAAAAAGCCTTAACAGTATTCTGTTAAGGCTTTTTATAAGTTTGTTCTATGTTAATCTACATTATCATGCAGGAATGAGTTGTTAGGTCTTATCTCAGTCCCACCTTCACTATCGGTACTCAATGTGAAGCGCGAAACTTGTGACTCCGAGGAGTGCTGAACCTGTTGCAATTGTGTTTGCTTACGTTTATAAGCAGGCTCATTCTCTAATTCCTGTAATCCATTAGTCGTACGAAGTTTCATACTTAAATCCTTCAGGCGCATTATGCGTTCTTTAGATTTTTTAAGCTGATCTTCGATGGACTCATCGCTTTTATCATCATCAAGCCCTGGTTCGGTTCTTTCTTCCTGATAAGATGCAGATGGGTCTGCAAATGAAGATTTAGGTTTTTCGAATACAAAATCAGTTTCAGAAACCTTGAGTTCAAAATCTGCTCCATTTTCTTGTCTGTTCTCTGTAACAGGAGTTTCCTCTTCGACAAGAGTATGTCTGATGATTCCATTCTCAGTGTCTTCATTTCTGCGGCTCATATTACCGCTATACATGTCACCGAACAGATCATTTTGCTTTTTATCGTCCTTAAGCTTCATAACCGGCTCATTGGAATAAATATTATTCCTTGGCTCGATAAATGAATTTGCTGGTTCCAGTGGTTTTACCAAAGGAGCTTCTTCAGGAGTTAATAAAGATATTTTCTTCTGTACATTCTTTTTATCCTGAGCTCTTTGTTCAGTCGTCTGAAATCCTGTAGCGATAATAGTAACCGAGATTTTTTCACCCAGATTCTCATCGATACAGTTACCCCAGATTAAGTCTGCAGTTAATCCAGCTTTATCCTGAATATAATCAGTAATAATGGCGACTTCATCCATCGTTACCTCCTGGACACCTGAGCTGATATTTAAAAGTATATATCTTGCACCTTCAATCTCATTGTCTTTAAGCAATGGAGAAGCCAATGCGCCTTCGACTGCATTTAATGCTCTATTTTCACCTTCACAAGCAAAACTACCCATAATGGAGACACCACTGTCTTTCATTACGGTACGTACATCCTTGAAATCCACGTTAATATAACCCGGCACGGTAATAATCTCTGCGATTCCTTTGGCAGCTGTTGTTAAGATATCATCAGCCTGCGCAAATGCAGAACCCAATGTAAGGTTACCAAATATTTCCCGCAGACGGTCGTTAGAAATAACCAGATAAGAGTCAACATATTTTTTAAGCTCATCAAGACCGTCTTCTGCCTGCATCTTACGTCTTTTACCTTCGAAAGAAAAAGGCGTGGTAATGATAGCTACAGTTAAAATGTCAAGTTCTTTAGCCGCCTGGGCTATAATAGGACTAGCACCTGTACCGGTACCACCACCCATACCAGCAGTGATGAACAGCATTTTTGTTGTACTGCCTAACATGCTTTTGATATCGTCTATATTTTCAATAGCCGAATTTTTTCCTACTTCAGGGATTGAGCCTGCGCCCATTCCTTCGGTTAAACTAGCGCCAAGTTGCACCTTATTAGGGATAGGACTAAACTCCAATGCTTGCGCATCAGTATTACAAATAATAAAGTCTACTCCTGCAATTCCCTGACGGTACATATGGTTAACCGCATTACCACCACCGCCACCAACACCAATTACCTTGATGATTGATGACTTATCTTTTAACATTTCAAAATACATATATTTATGAATCAGTTACTTAAAAATTGGTTTTACCTGTTCATCTCTCAACGTAATATTAACACTTTTTCAACATAGGTTTTCCACAACTGTTAAAAATGTGGAAAAATTGTTTGATGTTGATAACATTACGGTTTGATATAATCTTCATCACTAACGTTCATATCATCTTTAATAAAGTCTTTGGTCTTCGCCAGCAACTTATCAAACAATCCACCTCCGCTTCGTTTTACTTTATCTTTAACAGCTGCCGGTTTCTCAACATACACACCAGGCTGTTTCAGTTCTTCCATTAATTCTTCTGCTTTCTGAATCCCTTTGATCAGCAAACCTACGCTGGTAGCATACATTGGACTTTTCAGATCATCATAGATCGTTTTTGGCATATCCTCATATTTCGACAAATGTTCATTAGGATAACCTACACGACAGTCAAGTCCTGTTACATACTCAACTAACTGCGCCAGGTGTTTCAACAACGCACCACCACCGGTAATCACAACACCACCGATCAGTTTCTTTTCATAACCTGAGGATTTGATTTCGTAATAAACATGCTCAATGATTTCTTCCATACGGGCCTGGATCACATAAGCTAAATTTTTAACTGAAATCTCTTTCGGTTCACGGCCACGCAGACCAGGAACACAGATTATCTCATTTTCCTTGTTTTCTTCAGCAAGGGCAGAACCAAATCGGGTCTTCAACAATTCTGCCTGATTTCGCATTACAGAACATCCTTCACGAATATCTTCAGTCACACTGTTACCACCAAAAGGGATCACTGCAGTATGACGGATAATTCCCTCGTGGAATATAGCGATATCGGTGGTACCACCTCCAATATCCACTAAGGCGATACCTGCTTCTTTCTCCTCTTCACTCAAAACAGATTCTGACGAAGCGAGAGGCTCAAGTATCAACTCCTGAGTTTGCAGCCCTGCATTGGTCACGCAACGCATAATATTTTTAACCGCAGTAACCTGACCTGAGATGATATGGAAATTCGCTTCCAGGCGTACGCCTGCCATACCAATCGGATCTTTTACTCCTGGTTCATTATCTACAGTAAATTCCTGGGGCAGTACATGAATAATTTCTTCTCCCGGGGGCATAACCAGTTTGAACATATCATCAATTAACTTATCCAGATCTTTTTTACTGATTTCATTATTCAGTTCTCTTCTTGTCAGAATACCACGATGCTGCAAACTTTTGATATGCTGCCCGGCTATACCAACGTTCACCACACGCACTTCAACGTTGGACTGTCCGCTGGCCAGTTCTACGGCCTGTGAGATTCCCTGAACTGTTTTCTGAATATTGGAAACCACACCACGGGTGACACCAGCGGATTCAGCTTTACCAATGCCCAGAACTTCTATTTTACCATGCTGTGTTCTGCGACCAACTATCACACAGATTTTTGTGGTACCAATATCCAACCCCACTACTATCGGGGATTGAGCGGTAGATTTTTCTTTGCCCATAACTATATTAATTTGTCGAATTATATACTATTTGTTTTCCAGGTATCTGTTTTACTTCTTATCTGTTTTCTTTGCCTGTGGAGCTTTTTCCGGCTTAGCTACAGGCTTTTTTACAACTTTGACCTCAGCCTTAGGTTTTGCTACTGCTGGAGCCTTTTCCGGCTTAGCTGCAGGCTTTTTTACAACTTTGACCTCAGTCTTAGGTTTTACCTCTGCGGGAGGTTTAACCGGAGCCGGTTTAAATTCAGGGTTATTTCTGAGTTCAGCTGCGATTTCAGCTTTGACAATAGAATCCATAACCTTTCTGACAGTCAGCGGTGTTGGCCTTGGCACATTTGCCCCCGACAATCTGGAAGATACAGAATCAAGGTTGTTTTTCTCACAAACAATCTGATTGGTGTACTTAATATTAATTGTTTTATAGGTGTCCCAGCCTACTTTAGGCATCGCCTTTTTATAGAATGTAAGCAGATTACTCATTTTAGTTTCCAAGGAATCTGCATTACCCAATATGATCCGCTGGTTACCGACCCTGGGAATGAATTCAATATCGTCTTTATCATTAACAAAAATCTGTTCAATTTGTGAGTCCCATAAACTGTCTTTTTTCAAAAACAGTGCCGTTTTATACAAATCCGAAGCCATCTTTGTGATCAGTGTATCAACCTTACCAGTAAAGTGCTCCATGATACGGCCATTTGCCACAAGGACATTTGCCGTAAAGTTCGAAGACACAGGCATTTTCAATCCATATTTATCAATATAGAAGTCTTGCCCAGTCATATTAATAATTCTTAAAAGTGGTTGACGCTGGTTAATTTCAATATGAATGACACCATCCATATCGGCGTAAACAGTAGACAATGCGATATAGGGATTGGCCTTAATTTTTTCTTCTATAGCATGCAGATTGATACTGGTGAGATGCCTTCCGATTAACTGTCCTTCATTCTGCTTTAAAATTGCGTCAATCTCTTCACGCTCGATAAAATTGTCCGCACCAGGTATCAGAATTTTGATATTGGTACATTTAACAGACTGTTTCTTAACTGAGACAAAACTCATCAGCGCAGCAATTCCACCAAGGGTAATTACCCAGGCAAAACATTTGAACACCAACCTCCATTTTATCTGTTTAAGCATTTTCCATTATTTTTTTAAGTGGTTGTATCAACGTATCTATATTACCGGCTCCAACAGTAAGCAGAAGTCCTGGTTTTTCATTCTCCACATAATTTAGCACTTCCGCCATGGTATATACGGCACTATTTTCAAGCGTTATTTTAGCTAATAAATATGCAGAATTAATCCCTTCCAGCGGCAACTCACGAGCCGGATAGATATCCAGTAATAACAATTCATCAACTGAACTTAAAACTTCTGCAAATCCGGCTGCAAAGTCCCTGGTCCGGGTAAATAAATGCGGCTGAAAAATAACCGTAAGCTTCTGTCCCGGATATAATTCCCTCACCGCATGAAAACATGCCCTTAACTCCTCGGGGTGATGCGCGTAATCGTCTATATACACGTGTGAGTCGGTTCGGACTATAGTTTCAAATCTGCGTTTAACCCCCTTAAAATTACCCAACGCATGTTTAATTAACGCGGCGCTTATTCCCAGTTTTAATGCAACTGCGATAGAAGCAGTAATATTTTCAACATTATGCCGTCCGGGAAGTTGGATTTCAATCCGTTCAATCTTAAATTCTCCCTGCTGATAATCAAAAACAAAACGACCGTTCTGAACATGAATATTTTTAGCACAGATATCAGCGGTATCACTAGCGGCGTAAGTTTCTCCGCTACTTAAAGGCAATCCTTCCCTGTAATAGAGCTGACCTTTCTCTTTTAACTGTCCTGCAAACAGGTAAAAAGATTCATGTAACTGTGCAGCATCACCATAAATATCCAAATGATCTGCATCCATTGATGTGATTACCGCAATATCCGGATGAAGAGTCAGGAAAGATCGATCATATTCATCTGCCTCGACGACAACTACATGATTATCTCCAAGAAGAAAATTAGTTTGATAATTCGTCGCTATACCGCCAAGAAATGCTGTACAGCCAAACCCACTATCAGTTAAGATATGCGCAATCACAGAGGAGGTTGTCGTTTTGCCATGCGTTCCAGCAACTGCGATACAGAATTGTCCTTTACTGATTAATCCAAGAACCTGTGAGCGTTTTTGCAAGTCAAACCCACGATCTTTGAAAAAATTCAATAACACGGATGTCTTAGGGATAGCTGGTGTATAAACGACCAGTAGATCTTCAGCAGGCTCTTCCATGCCTTCGGGAAGCGCCGACAAATCATCGTTATAATTCAATAGGATTCCTTCATTCTCAAGCGCAATAGTCAGTGTGGTACGCGTTTTATCATACCCATACACTGTACATCCGCGGTTCTTGAAATAGCGTGCAAGTGCGCTCATTCCGATACCACCGGCTCCCATAAAATACACACGCTTAATCAAATCCAGTTCCATATCAATTAACTTTTAGCTGCAAGTTTCATGACTTCATACGCAATCAGATCGTCTGATTCCCGTAAAGCCATCTTACCAATATTTTCCGAGAGCTCTTCGCAACGAGCCTCATTGTTTAATAACTCAAGCGCCGATTGCACCAGCGTATCCTCAGCAGAACGATCTGCTATCATTAAAGCAGCGTTTTTAGTAACCAATGCCAATGCATTTTTAGTCTGATGATCTTCAGCCACATTGGGCGAAGGCACTAAAATTACAGGCTTTTTAATGAGGCATAATTCTGCTATGGTACCTGCACCTGCTCTTGAAATAATTACATCAGCAGCTGCATAGGCAAGATCCATCTGATTTAGAAATTCCATTATCCTAATGTTAGGGTGAAAAGCTTGTCCCAGTCTTTCCATAATACCCTGGTAATAATATTTACCTGTCTGCCAGATCAGCTGCACATCCTGTTTAATAAATTCCTGTATATGCTTTTCGATACTTTTATTCAATGTTCCGGCACCGAGGCTTCCACCTGTAACCAGGACTGTTTTCTTAAGTGGGTCTAGCTTTAGTAACTCTGCGCCATGAAACCGTTTATTATAAATATCAACAACCTCTTTGCGAACAGGGTTGCCTGTCTTTAAGAGCTTTTCAGCTGGAAAAAATGAAGCCATATCATCAAAAGCAACACAAATTTTAGCTGCATTTTTCCCTAGCCACTTATTCGTTACACCTGCGTAGGAGTTCTGCTCCTGAATCAGGTAAGGTACATTCTTCCAGGAAGCAGCCATAAGCAACGGACCAGAAGCATATCCACCCACCCCAACAACGACATCGGGACGAAAGCTACTAATCACCTGAGCTGCCTTAACAAGACTGCCCGCAAGTTTCATTGGCAGCCCCAGGTTTTTCAGGAGTGAGCCACGCTGAATTCCGCTAATATTTAGCCCGACTATTTCATAACCGGCTGCTGGAACTTTTTCCATTTCCATACGGCCTTCAGCGCCGACAAACAAGATTTCACACCCTGGCTCCATACGTCTCAACGCATTAGCAATAGAAATTGCCGGAAAAATATGTCCGCCTGTTCCACCTCCCGATATGATTATTCTTGTTGGTCTCATTTTTTCTATTTATATCATTGCTGGTATTTCACCAACAATTACTTTATTACTTTTCTGAGCACTACTCTCGGTAGGATCATTTGGTAGTTTTTTCCCATTCTCTTCTACATCACGGCTCACACTTAGAATAATACCGAAGGCTATACTGGTAAAAATCATTGATGTACCTCCCATACTTACCAGAGGAAGCGGAACACCTGTAACAGGCCCCAGTCCCACGGCAACGGCCATGTTCGCAAAAGCTTGTATCGTCAGGCTGAAACTCAATCCAGCAGCAAGCAATGCCCCAAATGCCTTGGGGCTCTGCGTCACAATTCGGACACATCGATATAACAGCACCAGATACAGAACTATAATAATCAGTGCTCCAAATGCACCATATTCCTCAACAATAATGGCGAAGATAAAATCGGAATAAGGATGCGGCAGAAAATTCCGTTGCGTACTATTTCCCGGACCCTTACCAAAGAAGCCACCTGAAGCCAATGCAATTTTTGCCTGATCTGCCTGATAAGTCTTATCAGAGTGCTGTGATTCAGGATGCAGATAAGAATCAATCCGCGATTTATACGTTTCCCTCCTAGGTCCCAGCAACACGACAATCAACAGTAAAAAAAATCCGCCTGCACAAACAATCAAAATTTGTTTAATACTAATCCTGCCGATGATCAGAAGCAGAATACTTACACCAAACAACATTAACGCTGTAGACAAATTCGCCAATGCAATTAATACGAATACGATACAAACTGATCCCATAATTGGAATAAAAGAAGTTTTAACATCTTTAATATTCTCTTGCTTTCTAGTAAGCATCCGGGCTAAAAAGGTAATTAACGCCAATTTCGCTAAATCGGACGTCTGAAAAGTCAATCCAATAATTGGTATCTTCACCCACCGTGACGCATCATTCAGGTTGGTTCCAAAAACCAGTGTATAGAAGAGCAAAGGAATCGTAATGATCATCAAAATCTTAGAGATCCCTGCATAATATTTATAGTCCAGTAAATGTGATACATAGATCATCCCTATCCCCATGACAACGAAAATTAAATGCTTCGTCAGCAGGAGCTTCTCCACTGCCTTACCCTGTTTATAAGCTAAAGTGCCTGTAGCGCTATAAACGGCAAGAATAGAAATCAATGAAAGCAGGATAATAATTAACCATATCCAGCGGTCACCTTTGGTTTTTTCTAATAATACCTGTACTGTACCCATTATCTATAATTCTTTTACAGCAACCTTAAATTGGTTGCCCCGATCCTCATAATTTTGGAATAAATCAAAGCTGGCGCAAGCAGGAGAAAGCAACACAGTATTTCCCTTTTTCGCCAGGTGATAAGCTACCTGAACTGCTTCATATGCAGAGTGTGTATTTACTATAATTTCTACATCGTCCTCAAAAGCTTCATGAATTCTTTTATTGTTTTTACCCAGGCAGACGATCGCTCTTACCTTCTGTTTAACCAGATCTTTCAGCATATTATAATCATTACCTTTATCCACGCCACCCATAATCAGGATCACATCTGTATTTACACTCTCTAGTGCATACCAGGTAGAATTCACGTTAGTTGCCTTTGAGTCATTGATATAATCCACCCCGGATATCCTGGCTACATGCTCAAGCCTATGCTCAATGTTCTTCATATCCCCCATACTTTCCCGGATCATATCGTTACGGATCTCCAGAACGTTAGCTACGATACCCGAAGCCATACTGTTATAGATATTGTGTTTTCCCTGTAGGGCTAACTCTGAAATTGACATAGTAAGTGGGTCTTTAGATTGAAGATTGAATACGATCTGGCTGCCATCCAGATAAGCCCCGTTTTCTACTTCATGCTGGATAGAAAAAGGACATTTGATGGCTTTGATAGCTGTTAGCTGCATTGCTTTCAGTGTCTCTTCGTCATCGTCACAGTATATAAAATAATCAACGCTACGCTGATTATTAGTAATTTTCATTTTAGATGCCGCATAATTGGCCAATTTATAGTCATACCTATCCAGATGATCAGGTGTGATATTAAGCAAAACTGCGATATCAGCCCTAAAATCATACATATCATCAAGCATAAAACTTGATATCTCCAGAACAAACAAATCAAAATTACCGGTTGCCACCTGCGCAGCGAAGCTAAAACCAATATTGCCTGCCAGCCCGACGTTAATACCTGCATTCTTTAGAATATGGTATACTAGTGAAGTTGTAGTAGTCTTACCATTAGAACCAGTAATACAGATCGTTTTAGCCGAAGTATAACGGCTCGCAAATTCAATCTCTGAGATTATAGGGATACCAATTTCACGCAGAGCCTGTACAACCGGTGCTTTTTCAGGAATGCCGGGACTTTTGATAACTTCGTCAGCATTCAGAATTAACCCATCCGTATGGCCAGCCTCTTCATACCGAATACCCAGATCTTCAAGGTGTTGTTTATATTGACCCGCAATAGTACCAAAATCAGATACAAAGACATCAAAACCTTCTTTCTGAGCGAGCATTGCTGCACCTACACCACTTTCTCCCGCTCCAAGAATCACAATTCTTTTCTTTTCCATTAGCGTAGTTTTAAAGTGATAATAGTAATAATAGCCAGCAGAATACTGATAATCCAGAACCGGGTTACAATCTTCGCCTCATGATATCCTTTCTTTTGATAATGGTGATGCAGCGGTGACATCAGAAAAACTCTTCTCCCCTCGCCAAAGCGTTTCTTTGTATACTTAAAATAAGAAACCTGAATCATTACCGACATCAGCTCAATTACGAAAACACCGCACAGAATAGGAATCAATAGTTCCTTTCTGATCATAATCGCCAGCGCGGCGATGATACCGCCAATTGCAAGACTTCCGGTATCTCCCATAAAGACCTGGGCAGGGTACGAATTGTACCAAAGGAAACCAACACAGGCACCAACAAAAGCACCCGCAAAAATCATCAGCTCCCCGGAATTGGGGATATAAATAATATTGAGGTAATCGGCGATCACCGTATTACCTGATACATAAGCCAGCAATCCAAGTGTTATTCCGATAATAGCAGAGGTACCGGTTGCAAGTCCATCTATCCCGTCCGTTATATTAGCCCCATTAGAAACTGCGGTAACAATAAAAACCACAAAAAGTATAAAAATAAAGACAGCATACTTTTCGTAACCTGGCCCGATAAACTTGAGCACCTTAGCATAATCAAATTCATTATTCTTATAAAAAGGAATATTGGTGATAGTTGACTTCACATCCTGTGTATAATAAAACTTCTCTCCCTTCTGACGCAATACCATAGGCGTTGCATTCTTTGTCGCACCTGACTCATCAACAGTCTGTCTTACAACAATATTCGGGTTAAAGTACATTGTCCAACCGATAATCAGCGCTAAACCAACCTGCCCTACGATTTTAAACCTTCCGGCCAGTCCTTCCTTATTTTTCTTAAATACTTTAATATAATCATCAACGAACCCAACAGCTCCCATCCATACCGTAGTGACGATCATGAGTAATACATAAACATTTGTAAGATTAGCCAGCAATAACGTAGGGATCAGAATTCCCAGTAAAATCATAATACCCCCCATTGTTGGCGTACCTTGCTTTTGCATTTGTCCTTCCAGGCCCAAATTTCTTACAGTTTCTCCTACTTGCTTTTTATGCAGATAATTAATAATTCTCCTGCCATATACTGTAGTAATAATCAAAGAGATGATGATAGCCAGGGAAGTTCTGAACGTGATATACTGGAATAACCTCAGTCCGGGAAATTCGTAATGTGCACTTAAATATTCAAACAGGTGATACAACATTAGCCTATCAGATTTAATTGTTCCCTTAATACTTCTTTATCATCAAAATGATGTTTTACACCATTAACTTCCTGATATTTCTCATGCCCTTTTCCTGCGATAAGAATAATATCTCCAGGGTTGGCAAGGTGGCAGGCGGTCTTGATAGCTTCTCTTCTATCTGCTATAATTAATGTTTTACGCAGATTGGAAGGAGATACGCCAGCCTCCATATCTTTTAAAATCGCGAGGGGATCCTCTGTTCTGGGGTTGTCCGATGTGAGAATGACTTTATCACTCCAGTCACAGGCCACCTGAGCCATAACAGGTCTTTTACCTTTGTCACGATCTCCGCCACATCCAATTACAGTGATAACCTGTTCATTCCCTTTGCGGATGTCATGGATAGTCGTTAATACATTCTGAACAGCATCGGGCGTATGTGCATAATCTACAATACCTGTAATATGTGCCTGGTTAGGTACATCTTCGAAACGGCCTTCTGCACCATTCAGATTACTTAGAAGTGTGAGCACTTCGAGTTTGTCCTGCCCAAGTAGTAAAGCCGTTCCGTATACTGCCAATAAATTGTAAGCATTAAAGGAACCGACCAGTTTAAAAAACACATCTGTAAGGTCAACTTCCAGATGGAGCCCACTAAATCTATTCTCCACAATTCGCGCATGAAAATCTGCTATTTGTTTTAAAGCATAGGTTTTCTTTTGCGCCTTTGTATTTTGCAGCATAACGTGCCCGTTTTTATCGTCGGCATTGGTTAATGCAAAGGCATTTTTAGGAAGCATATCAAAAAATGCTTTTTTTGCCTTGATATAATTATCGAATGTGTGGTGGAAATCTAAATGGTCATGTGTAATATTTGAAAACACACCACCTTTAAATTCCAGTCCGGCAATTCTATGCTGCACAACAGCATGCGAACTGACCTCCATAAAGCAGTAACTGCAGCCAGCGTCAACCATCTTACGTAGTAACTCGTTCAACACCAATGGATCTGGAGTTGTATGTGTCGACGGAATAATCTGTTCATCTATCTGATTCTGCACCGTAGAAATCAGTCCAGTGTGGTAGCCCAATGCCTGAAACAGGTTAAATAATATCGTCGCAATCGTCGTTTTACCATTTGTGCCGGTTATTCCGACTAATTTTAACGCGGACGATGGATTCCCATAATAATTAGCAGCCATTTGGCCTAAAGCCTCAGCAGTGCTTTCAACTTGTATGTAAGTAACTTCCTGCTGTAAATCAGCAGGCATTCTTTCGCAGACGATTACTGCTGCCCCTGCGGCTAAAACCTGGTCAATATAAAGATGACCATCAGTATGTGTACCGGAAACAGCGAAAAAGATATCACCTTTCCCAACTTTTCTGGAGTCAAAATTCAGCGCAGAAACTTCCCTGCCGGTATTACCTGCAAGGTTCTGAATACTAACGCCATATAATATATCCTGCAAATGCATCTATTTCAATTCTAATTGTACTATCAATCCATTACCGATTTTCATTCCGGAAGGAATTGACTGACTATAAACCTTACCACTTCCCTTTACCTGTGTTTTTAATCCGGCATTACCCAACAGGTATAAGGCATCTTTTAAACCCATACCCTTAACGTTTGGCATCATCCCTTTAACCGAACTATATTCTTCGTAAACAATACCATTACTGGTGTCTACTGTATTAAAGTAAGCTGACTTTGCAGCATATAATGTTTTTATACCTAACGCATTATATACGTTTCTCACTGCCTTACTTTGTCCTGCCTTAGCTTCAGGACTTTTTGTATTCCCTACAAGACGGTCTGTTACATTATTATACATCTGTATATCACTTGCATAAATACGATCTGCGATTTCTTTGAAAACCGGACCGGCGACAGTGGCACCATAATACCCATTTTTAGGCCCGTTGATAGACACCATAATCGCATATTTCGGTTTGTCTGCCGGAAAATAACCGCAGAACGATGCCTGATAACTTCGTTTAGCTTTATAACCTTTATTACCATCCGCGACTTGCGCGGTTCCTGTCTTACCAGCGACACGGTAGAAAGGAGATCCCATTAACCTTCCTGTTCCTTGCGTAACTACCGACTCCAGCATCTCCTGTAATTTTTTAACCGTCTTGGGTGAAGCAACCTGTTCACTGATTACCCTGGCATGGAACTGTTCAATCGGATTACCGAGTCTTCTGATCTCTTTCACAAAGATCGGCGCGATATATTTCCCATCATTAGCTATAGCATTATAAAATGCAAGAATCTGGAGTGGGGTAATCTGCATTTCGTAACCATAAGCCATTTGGGCTAAAGAAAGTCCGCTCCAGGATTTAAACGACGGATTTTTAATTACCGGTTTAGTTTCACCTGGAATCTGCAGACCAAGACGCTCATTCATATGAATTTTATACAAATGGTCTGTAAACTGCCTTGGGTTATCTTTATAATTTGTGTAAACCAATTTTGCAATAGCTGTATTTGCCGATTGCTCAAATGCTTTTTTCACGGTTACCGTTCCTATCCCACCATGCGAATCCCTGATGGTATGTCTGAAAACTTTGTATTCCCCGTTTCCAGTTTCCACCATTGAATTTGTATCGACCTTATTATCTTCAAGCAATGCCATATAAGATGCGAGTTTGAAAGTAGATCCCGGATCCTGGCTGCCGCCAATAGCGTAATTGAACTTTTCCTTGTAAACCCCTTCACTCTCCCTTGTATAATTTGCAACCGCTCTTACTTCTCCGGTCTGAACTTCCATCAAAATCACAGTACCATGATCAGCGTTACTTGCGATAAGTTGTTTTTCCAATGCACTTTGCGCCAGATCCTGCATATTAATATCAATTGTAGATATAATATCAGCACCCTCTTTTGGTGCGATTTCAGCCTCGTCATTTACAGGCATCCAAACCCCTCCTGCAATTCTTTGTACCAACCGCTTACCGCTTTCTCCGTTAATATAGGAGCCATACGCACCTTCAAGACCAACACCGTTGTCTACGTTAACATTTTTATAACCAATAGTCCTTGCCGCCAAAGATTTAAATGGCAAAATTCTTTTGTTCTGCTGAATAGCGATTAAGCCACCGCTGTATTTCCCAATATTATATAATGGGAAAGACCTGATCATTTTCAGGTCCTGATAATTTATCTTACGTTTCAGCAGCATGTACCTTGCACTATCTGCGCGCGCAGTCCGGAGCTGCCTTGAATACTCTTTCGCTGTTTTATCGCCAAAGAATTCTGACAACTTCATTGCCAGACTATCTACTTTACTATAGAACACTTTGTTTTCTACAATCCCACCAGCGTACAAATCCATCCGAAGCTCATACTCCGGAACTGAGGTTGCCAGCAAACTCCCGTCATTAGAGTAAATATTTCCACGCGCAGCCTCTACATTGATATACTTTGTAGAGAGGCTATCGGCCATGGCACGCCATTTATTCCCCTCTACAAATTGTACATCGCCTAATCTGACTAATACCGCCACGGCAAGCAGTACAATCATTCCGAAGGCCAGATAAACACGTAATAATATATTAGCTCTAATGTTCATTACTACTGATAATAATTTTTTTAGGAGGTTCAACTAACTCCTTTATTCCAAGTGTATCAACTTTTTTTGCTACTTCTGTAAGTTTGCTTTTGAACATAAGATCTGCTTTAAGCGACTTATATTCCCAACTTAGCTCTTTAACCTCTTTGTTTAACTTATCAATGTCCCTGATATTCTTAACTGCCATATGACTGTTTGCGATATATAGCATAGTCAGCAACGATAAAAAAATCAAGAACGGAAGTAAAGCAGTAGCCGACTCTTTAGTTACCACGCCATCCAGAAAAAGCTTTTTAAAGAAAATTCCTGCTGCTTCCGGTTCCTTCTCCTTTTTAGGTTTTTTGATCCGGATTACAGGCTCCTGTAACTCGTCATCTTCTTCTTCTAAGTCTTCCCGGAACTGGTTGCTCATAATTTCTCTCCAATTCTTAATTTGGCACTTCTGGAACGGCTGTTTCTAATCAGCTCCTCCCCTTCAGCTATAACGGCTTTACGGGTAATTGCTTTAAAAGGTTTCTCTTCGTTTCCAAAGAAATCCTTATCTGCTTCACCTCTGAACTTTCCTTTATTAATATAATTTTTCACAGGCCGGTCTTCCAGACTATGATAAGACATAACGACTAATCGCCCCCCTGTCTTCAATACCTCAGCACTCTGTGCTAAAAAATTCTCAAGGACCTCTATTTCTGCATTCACCTCTATTCTGAGTGCTTGAAATACCTGAGCCATATATTTATTTTCTTTTCCTTTTGGGATATGCGCTGCCGCTGCTGTTTTAAAATCAGCAAGGGTTAATAGCGGCTGGCCGGCACGGAAAGTCACAACTGCTCTGGCTAGTGATTTAGCATTTTTCACCTCTCCGTAAATACCGAAAATTTTATGCAGCTGATCTTCCGCGTAAGTATTCAGAACATCTGCTGCTGTCAGTTTGCGCTGCTTATCCATCCGCATATCAAGTGTCGATTCAAAACGCGTAGAGAAGCCTCTCTCCGGCTCATTGAACTGATGAGAAGAAACACCAAGATCGGCGAGAATTCCATCAACTTGACGATACCCCAATAAACGAAGGTTATTTTTTAGAAATGCAAAATTCTGATCAACGAATAGAAATCTCGGATCATCAATTTTATTACGCTGAGCATCAGGATCCTGATCAAATGCAATTAAGACACCATCTTTACCAAGCTTACTTAGAATTTCCCGGGAATGTCCCCCACCGCCAAAAGTAACATCTACATATACGCCATCAGGTTTGATATTCAAACCGTCTATACATTCCTGTAAAAGAACCGGTACATGATAATTATTTTCCATCTTCCCCCCTATTTTTATTACCCATCACTTCTTCCGCCAGATTAGCAAAATCTTCCGGCTCATAATCAAGCAGATTATCGTAAGCATCTTTAGACCATAACTCAATTTTATCAAACTGACAGGCCAGAACTACTTCAGATTCAATACCAGCAAATTCCATC
Source organism: Pedobacter antarcticus (assembly GCF_900112985.1). Classification (GTDB taxonomy): domain Bacteria; phylum Bacteroidota; class Bacteroidia; order Sphingobacteriales; family Sphingobacteriaceae; genus Pedobacter; species Pedobacter antarcticus. The sequence goes on along the minus strand of NZ_FONS01000012.1, from coordinate 4,981 downwards.
AAAGATTTAGGAAGATTAACTCTCCCGGACGCATCCAGTGTCAATTCAGTTGCACCGCGAGTAAAAAACCGGACAAATTCACGATTCTTTTTCTCATATTGATTCAACTTACTTAACTCTTCAACGATTCCTTCCCAGACTTTTTTAGGGTAAATGACCAAATGTTTCTCAAAACCTCTGTTCACTACAAGTCCCTCTTGCTCAACGTTTGGCAATTGCTTTTTCAGATTTGAAGGGACCATAAGCCGTCCTTTTGCATCTAGTTTACAATCAAATTCTCCTAGTAGCTGAACCATTCTGATATCTGCACTTTTTATGTAGTGTAAAAATAGACACTTATACCACTTTTTACCACAATCTACCACAAAAAAGTTTTCAACATCGAAGAAGCTGTGTTTTAAGCCTTTTGAGACGCAAAAAGCCGCTTGAACAAGCGGCTTTAAGGTGGGAGAATCTCCCAAAATGAAGAATTATTTTTAGTTATTAATCGCTTTAACTCCTGGGAGTTCCTTGCCTTCCATATATTCCAGCAACGCACCACCACCGGTAGAAACATAGCTCACTTCATCTTCCATATTAAATTTTGCAATGGCAGCAGCAGAATCTCCGCCACCGATCAGAGAAAATGCACCATTTTCCTTAGTAGCAGTTACAACTGCCTCAGCTACAGCACGCGTACCTATTTCGAAGTTCTCCATTTCGAAAACACCCATAGGTCCGTTCCAAAGTAAAGTTTTAGACCCTTTAATAATACCAGCAAATAATTCTGCGGTTTCAGGACCAATATCCAATCCCATCCAGTCAGCCGGAATATTTCCTGCCTGAACGGCTTTTTTATCTGCATCATTAGCAAAACGGTCGGCAACAACTGTATCAACTGGTAAAACAAGGTTAACGCCTTTTGCCTTTGCTTTTTCTAATAATTCAAGACAAAGTTCCATACGATCTGCTTCCAATAATGAAGTGCCGATTTCACCGCCTTGAGCTTTAGAGAAGGTATAAGCCATACCGCCTCCGATAATCAGATTATCTACTTTATCAAGCAGACTTTCAATTAAGAGAATCTTGTCAGATACTTTTGCTCCTCCCATAATAGCGGTAAATGGACGCTCCGCATGGTGATTAATCTTTTCAGCATTCGTTAGTTCTTCAGCCATCAGGTATCCGAAGTATTTTTCCTGAGGGAAAAACTCTGCAATAATTGATGTAGAGGCATGCGCACGGTGTGCAGTCCCAAAAGCATCATTCACATATACATCACCTAACCGGGCCAGCTTCTCAGCAAAGGCACGGTCACCTTTTTCTTCTTCAGGGTAAAAACGCAGATTCTCCAATAACAAAACTTGTCCCGGCTCTAAATTCTTTGCTTGTTTAACCGCGTCATCGCCAATACAATCAGCTGAAAATTTCACTTCCAGATCCAGCATTCTAGATAAATCACCTAAGATGTGTTTCAATGAATATTTATTCTCCGGCCCGCCTTTAGGGCGTCCTAGGTGAGACATTAATATTACCGCACCACCGTCGTTTAAAATTTTAGTGATCGTTGGTAATGCTGCTCGCATACGTTTGTCGTCCGTAATATTAAAGTCTTTATCCAAAGGCACATTAAAATCCACGCGGATTAGCGCTTTTTTATCTTTAAAATCGCATTGGTCAATTGTTCTCATTCGTATTAATTTTTATTTATGGTTAAGGTAGCCCAATAGCAGACGCTATCAGAACAGCAAATACATATTATTGTGGAACAGCTTGCGCTGAAAACCACTTGCTTCGTTCAGGTACTACACCAAATATAAGCAGCTCTTGAATATTTTAGTTCATCTAATGCAAAATTTATAAGTTGTCCGTAGTAACCTGTCACCCGCCAATTCCAACACTTAAACCTCTTTATCCTTTAAGTTTTGGATTTTAAGTACCAGATCAGCTAACCTGGCACTATAGCCCGATTCATTGTCATACCAACCAACAACTTTAACAAGATCTCCGACTATGGATGTTAACTGCGCATCGAATATACAAGAATGCGGATTATCTAATATATCAACAGAGACGATAGGGTCTTCTGTATACTCTAATATATCTTTCATGCTTTCATTGGATGCATGACGAAATGCTGCGTTGATTTCTTCAATTGTCGCAGGTCTCTTTAAGATGCATGTAAAATCAGTCAAAGATCCATTCAAAACAGGCACTCTGATTCCCGCCCCGCCAAGTTTCCCTTCCAAATGCGGAAAGATACTCGTAATTGCTTTTGCGGCGCCAGTAGTCGTGGGAATAATTGAAGCTGATGCCGCCCTTGCGCGACGCAGATCTTTATGCGGAGCATCATGTAAACTCTGGTCACCCGTCATCGAATGTATAGTGGTAATATACCCATCGAGTATACCCCAGTTATCATCGAGAATACGCACCATAGGGGCAACATTATTAGTCGTGCAGGAGGCGTTGGATATCAAAGGTGCAGTGAGATCAATATCTTTATCATTTACACCCATTACATACATAGGTATGTCCTTATCTGCAGGCGCAGAAATCAAGACCTGCCCTGCACCCGCTTCCAGGTGTTTACCTGCGGTTACGCGCGAGGTAAATTTACCAGTGCATTCTATTACAAGGTCAATACCTAATTCTGCCCAGGGCAAATTCAAAGGATCAGTTTCCCTGAATACCTGGATTTTCTTTCCATTTATAATCAAGGCATCACTTGTATGTTCCACGGTTCCTTTAAATCCGCGGTGCACTGTATCGTATTTAAATAAATGAGCGAGTGTGGCAGGATCTGTAAGATCATTAACAGCCACTATATTGATGTTTTTTTCCAGTGCGGCACGTAGAAATGTACGACCGATCCTGCCAAATCCATTAATTGCTAAAATCATTCTAATTTTGTCTTGTGCCACAAAACTAATTATAATCTTGTGTTATAAAGGTCATATTATACTGATTCTAAAGTCGAATGAAATAGAAACTGAATGCCAGGCGGTTAGATTTCCAAAAGGGCTAAAATAAAGAAAGCCCATACAATTTGTACGGGCTTTCATTTAAGATCTGGCATCGACTTACTCTCCCACGTGTTACCGCAGTACCATCAGCTCTGGCGGGCTTAACTTCTCTGTTCGGAATGGGAAGAGGTGGACACCGCCGATATAGACACCTGAATATTTTGAAACAGCTAATTAAGCGGCTGTTAAATTGTCTCTATTGGATGGTACAAACATACGAAAAATTACGTGTTTACGAGTCGGAATAATATATAATTGTTAAGCAGTTGATAACCTAATAATTACGTATATTAATACACCAATATAAACACCATATTATTTAAACGGGGGCTAAAACGGCCGCAATAATGATGATAGAATTCATGAGAATTAGACTATATCATATTATCATCGCTTCCGTGTATCTGATACTGGCTAATCCCAGATTATCTGCCGCACAGGTATTTACTTTTGAGGGCAACACAACCCGTCAGACCATTAGTTTTAAACAGGTCAAAAATTTGGTGGTCATTCCCGTAATCATTAACGGGCAGGGCCCCTATAATTTCCTACTCGACACCGGAGTCGGGCAAATGATTATTACTGACACCGCATTACTTAAATACGTAGATGTCAGCCAACACAAACCTGTACAAATACAAGGCTATGGAATCGGGGAAGGTATCTCTGCATATATGACGAGAAATATCACTGCAAAAGTGGGCAAAGCAACAATTTCCGCTATCCCTACCGCAATATTCAAAGACGACCTTTTCGACCTCTCCGGTTACCTGGGCCTTAAAATACACGGGGTTCTTGGCTACTACTTCTTCAATAGCTTTGTAGTTAGAATAAACTATAAAAGTAACAGACTAACTTTTTATACACCAGGTTCGAAGTTCAAGTATAAAGGGAGACCATATCCTATGCGAATTGTTAAAGCTAAGCCTTATATATTAGCCACTGTTCAAACGGGCGAAAATGAAACAGATTCTGTAAGACTTCTCGTAGACAATGGCTCAAGTCATCCACTTCTGCTGGAGTCATTGCATAAAGGAATTTTCCCGCTTCCTGACAAACATATACCAGCAAATTTGGGTGTTGGAATTAATGGGGTTATTAACGGGGTTATGGGCAGAATAAATTCACTGCGAATTGGTAACGATAATTTCAAAGATGTCTTAACGGGTTTTCCAGAATTTAATCCAAAAAGAACTGAAATGGAGGGGATTGACAGAAATGGTACCTTAGGTGCAGAAATCCTCAGGCATTATCTGGTGACCTTTGATTATAACAATAATAAGATATACCTGAAACCCAGTGAAAGGCTGAACACAAAATTCGACCATGATATGTCCGGCATTGAGATTTACACAGTGTCAGATGTGAATACTGTCTTTTACGTTGGAAGGATAGAACCAGGATCACCTGCAGATATTGCTGGCATACAAACCAACGATCAGTTATTGAGCGTAGACCTGAAGTCAGTAAATGCTTATACATTAAGTGATCTTGCGGAGCTATTGAAATCGTCTGACGGGAAACAGGTGCTCATTGAAATTGACAGAAATAAACAGAGGCTAATCTTTTTGATAAGACTAAAACGACGTATCTGAAGAACTGTAGCATGAATATGCTTCATCAGAAAAAAACCTGATAAACAAGAAAAGCCTGTAGTTTTCACTACAGGCTTTCTTTAAGATTTGGCACCGACCTACTCTCCCACGTGTTACCGCAGTACCATCGGCTCTGGTGGGCTTAACTTCTCTGTTCGGAATGGGAAGAGGTGGACACCACCGATATAGGCACCTAAATGTTTTTAATGTTAGTACAGCTACCAATCATAGATTAATTCGCTGCATAAACAATGACATATTATTGAAAGAAGTTAGTATGAAGAACAAACAACAGTATTCTGCTTTTGAAAGCTTCGGATGATTAGTATTACTCGACTATGCTGTCACCAGCTTTACATCTATAACCTATCAACGTAGTAG
>NZ_FONS01000009.1 GCF_900112985.1 Pedobacter antarcticus | reverse complement strand
GACCGAGAATGGAAGTCCTTATGAAAATGCCATTGCAGAAAGGGTAAACGGGATACTAAAATCAGAATTTGATTTGCATAGCTCAAAAGTTGGTTTTAGGGAAACTACCCAAAAGATAAGAGAAAATATCCAAACCTATAATCAATTAAGGCCCCATGCTAGTTGTGATTATCTAACTCCAGAGCAGGCACACCTGAAACACGGGCCATTGAAAAAAAGATGGAAACCTAAATGGTGCAAACCAAATGAAAAGCAACTTGTATAATTGATACAGGAATAACAAATTTGCGTGTATAGTCTATCTAAAATTAATTCAGTAAACTGTATAGCCATTTCAGGATAAGACATTCATATGCTGATGTTTTGGTTTTATTCGGGCCATATGGTGGTATTGTTCGACTGGAACCCGAAGAACAGGTGAGTTCGACCCGGACCTGACCCGAGGTCGACCCGGAGAAGGGCAAATTTCCAGTTTAGTGGATTGAGATATCCTTTGGTTTCATTCGGGTCTTGCTTTGGTTTCATTCAGGTCTCGCATTGGTGTTTTTCGACTGGAACCCACAGTTTACCTACAAGAACTCACATCTTACCCACAAGAACCCACAAGTTGATGGGGTTGATGTAGGGAAAGGTGTAAATATGGAGGGTGTGGATCGAATCAGACCCGAATGACATCGTATGAGAAATTGGTAGGCAGAGTTTTTTAAGTTGCTGGGTTACTGAAGTATTTGAGCAAGGTTTGTACCTGACTTTTGTTCAGGACCGCGGCGAGTTCAGCTTCGGTTGCCAGTTTAATTCTTTTGACGGATTTGAATTGGCGCAGCAATTTGTCTGCGGTGGTTTTGCCGATGCCGGGAATAGCTTCGAGTTCGGTTTTGAGGGTTCCCTGGTCTCGTTTTTTTCGGTGAAAGGTGATGCCAAAACGGTGGGCCTCATCACGCAGTTGCTGAATAACTTTAAGCGTCTCGGATTTCTTATCCAGGTGCAGGGGATAGCTGTCGCCGGGGTAGTAGAGTTCTTCGAGCCTTTTGGCGATACCGATAATCGTTACCTGGTTATGGATGCCCAGTTTTTTCAGGCTGCTCACAGCAGAGCTTAGCTGACCCTTGCCGCCGTCAATGATAATGAGTTGAGGTAACGGGTCGCCTTCGTCCAGCATGCGTTTATAGCGTCTGTAAACGGCTTCCTCCATGGTAGCGAAATCGTTTGGCCCTTCGACGGTTTTAACGTTGAAGTGGCGGTAATCTTTTTTGGAAGGTTTAGCGTCTTTGAAAACTACGATTGCAGATACAGGGTACTGCCCCTGGAAGTTCGAGTTATCAAAACATTCGATATGCACAGGAAGCTGTGTCAGCATCAGATCTTTTTGCATCTGTGCCAGGATGCGGTCTGTGCGAAGGTCCGGGTTAAGTTTCTCGTACTGGTTCAGCTTTTCTTTTTTGAAGAAGAGCACGTTCTTATGGCTCAGGTCCAGCAGGTTCTTTTTCTCTCCTAATTTAGGGACGGTAAACTTAAGATTCTCGTCAGTCAGGTTCAGTTCAAAAGGAACGATAATTTCGCGGGAAGTACTGTTGAATTTAGTGCGGAATTCCGTGATCGCAATGCTCAGCAACTCTTCATCCGATTCATCAAGCTTCTTTTTAATCTCAATGGTTTGGGTCTGGATAATGCTGCCATTCATGATCTTCAGGTAATTCACGAATGCATAGCGTTCGTCGGAAGCTATGCTCACTACATCAACATTGGTAATGGAACTGTTAACCACGGTAGATTTACTCTGGTATTTTTCCAGTACCTGCAGCTTCTTCTGGTAGAGGTGTGCAAGCTCGAAGTTAAGGTCTTCTACAGCAGTTTTGATGATTTGTTTTACCTCACGGATCACGTTGCCGATCTTACCGTTCAGGATATCTTTAATTTCAGAGATGCTGTCCTCATAATCTGGTAAAGACTGATGCGCCTGGCAAGGGCCTTTGCAGTTACCAATCTGATACTCCAGGCAAACTTTAAATTTACCTGCAGCAATATTCTCAGGGCTGAGTGGCAGGTTACATGTCCGCAGGGGATATGTTTCTTTAATCAGCTCCAGGATAGTATGCATCATACCTACGGAGGCGTATGGCCCGAAATAGGTTGAGCCATCTTTAATCATTTTACGGGTCCAGAAAACACGTGGGAAAGCTTCTTTCTTGATAATAATCCATGGGTAGGTCTTATCATCCTTGAGCATAATATTATAACGCGGCTGATGTTTTTTGATCAGACTGTTTTCCAGCAGCCAGGCATCAATTTCCGTATCGACAATAGTAAAACTGATTCGACGGATTCTGGAAACCAGGACGCGCGTCTTACCATTCATCTGGTTATCCTGATTGAAATAGGAGCCTACGCGGTTACGCAGGTCCTTTGCCTTGCCGATATAAATCAAAGTATCCTCAGCGTCCCAGTACTGGTAAACGCCGGGGCGGTGTGGTATATCTGCTAATGCTTTCCTGTGATCAAAAATGCTCATTTAAAACCCTAACTTCTCGTCCAGTTCTGTGGTGTCTGTTTGCTGCTGCTGATATTGGTTGCAGTCATAAGTGATAGAAACCCCGTTTTTAGGGAGTTCAAAATCTCCCCGGCCAACTTTGAGTTTCGGATTGGCATACACCTTTTTCAGGAATCCACCGAAGATAGGAAGCGCAGTTTTGGCACCCTCACCCTGTCTGGTACTGATAAAGTGAAATGCCCTGTCTTCACAGCCTGTCCATACACCGGCAACCAGATCTGGCGTAATGCCAACGAACCAGCCGTCAGAATTGTTTTGTGTAGTACCTGTTTTTCCACCTACAGGCGTAGTAATTCCATATTTACTAATCAGGCTGTAGCCATAACCGTTCTTCACAACGCCCTCGAGCATTCTGGTCATTACATAAGCCACATCTTCGCTCATAGCCGGATGTTTCTGTGGTGTCTGACTAAATAGTACGACACCATTTTTATCTTCTATCCTCAGGATATAGGTAGGCTGTGTCCAGATTCCTTTATTTGCAAAAACACTGTAGGCACCCACCATATCAAATACTGAGGCGTCAAAACTACCCAGGGCAATCGACGGATACGCGGGTACATTAGAGGTGATGCCCATTCTCTTGGCCAGTGTAGCTACAGCGGTAGGACCAACCTGTTTCATCAGGTACGCTGCAATATAGTTTTGCGAGTAAGCAAGCGCCTTCTGCAAAGTTACATAACCCGGTAATGTTCCGCCCGATTTAGGAGTCCATGGCGCACTGCCCGGAACTTCTATGGTAACCGGCTCATTCAGTACCTGGAAGCAGGGAGAATAACCATTTTCTATGGCGACAGAATAAGTAAATGGTTTAGCAGTGGAACCCACCTGGCGGGTACCCATTTTAACCTGGTCATATTTAAAGTGTTCGTAGTTGATGCCGCCAACCCATGCTTTCACATAACCTGTTTTTGGATCCATTGCCATCATGGCGTTACGCAATAATAATTTATAGTATTTAACAGAATCCACTGGTTTCATCAGCGTGTCAATATTACCTTTCCAGGTAAAAATGCTCAGTTTGGTCGGCGTATTAAAATCTGCTTTGATTTCTTCGTCAGATTTACCTTCCAGTTGCAATGCTTTATAACGATCGGAACGCTTGATACCTTGTTCGATCTGCATTTCGTTGCCTTTAAATGGATTTTTCCCCTTCCAGCTTTGGGTAAACTGATCCTGCAAAACTTTCATAGCTTCTTTCTGTGCTGCTTCAGCATAGACCTGCATATCATAGTTGATCGTTGTAATAATACGCAGACCATCTCTGTCCAGATCATAAGGTGTACCATCGGCTTTTACAATAGAACGTTCCAGGAATATTTTTTTGATATCACTTTTTAATACTGCCCGGAAATAAGGGGCGATCCCGTCATTCACAGTTGCAGCACTAAACTTGAGGTTCAGTGGCTGTTGTCTTTCCTGCTCGAATTCCTGTGGCGTAAGCATATCTTCTTTCACCATGTTAGCCATTACTGTATTCCTTCTGGCCAGGGATCTTTCCGGATTACGGGTAGGTGAGTAACGCGTAATTCCCTTCTGCAGGCCAACCAGTGTTGCAGCCTGTGGTACGGTTAATTTATCGGGAGTAGTATTGAAATATACTCTCGCTGCCGATTTAATTCCATAAGCCTGGTTACCGAAATCAACGGTATTCAGATACATCGTAATAATTTCTTCTTTCGTATAGTTCCGCTCCAGCTTAACAGCCACAATCCACTCCTGGAATTTCTGCATCAGTCTTTTAGCGAAATTGCGCTGGCGGCCTTCTTCAGAAAAAAGGTTTAATGCAAGTTGCTGGGTAATGGTACTTGCACCTTGCTTTTTACCAATCAGATTATAGAATATGATAGTAAATGTCCTTTTAAAATCTATTCCTGAGTGGTCTTTGAAACGAGTATCTTCCGTAGAGATCAGTGCATTGATGACATTCGGGGAGATTTCCGGATAAGTAACATTGGACCGGTTCTGCACAAAGTAAGTGCCTAGTACACGTTTGTCTTCGGTAAGGATCTCTGTTGCCTGGTTGCTTTTAGGATGTTCAATATCACGGAAAGAAGGCAATGTGCCGAACAAGCCAAAACCCAAAGCGACAATGAAGAGTGAGAAAAGGATCAATCCTCCAATCAGTAATTTCCAGAGGGTCAGGTTATATCTTTTTATCTCCGCAGCTGAAATATTTTTGGTCATTGTGTATAATTGTTTTTGTAGAATTCTGAATAATGGTTTCTTTACTGAGATAAAGCCGGAGTAAAATTAACCTCTGCAAAACTACTAAAGTTCCGAAGATATATCTTTGGTCATTATCAATTTCTATTAAAGAGCGCTCTAAACTGTATTCGGTGCTGTTTTGGCGGGTAAACACGCATTTTTCAAATCCGTTGTGCCGGGTTTTGCATTCCTTCGGCGAGCGCTGTATCTTTAGCGGTACGGGCGAGCTGCCATTAAACTTTATGGAAGAACAGGAAAATAAGAAAAATACAACGAATTTCGTAAAATACTCAGGTCTGGGTTTTCAGATGCTGGCTACCATAGGCATATTTGCGTTCGGAGGGTATAAACTGGACGAATATCTGAAGAATGCGAAACCAGTCTGTATGGCTATTTTCGGGCTTATAGGTGTGATTATTTCTCTTTATCAGGTGGTCCGGCAACTGAACAATAAAGATAGTTAGCTTATCAAATTACAAAAATTGACTGGATGTGCAGAATCCTTTTAATACTTTTGTAAAAAAAGATTAATATAGCCAAAATTGGCTAATAAAGAGCAGTTTACAAAAGTTGAAAACCTTATCGGTAACGATTTAGTAATGGTGCACACTGCGCTTACTTTCATTGAATTACCTTGTAAATCATCTTTGCAAATTTAATAAATAAAAGGGTAAAGTCTATAAGGCTTTACCCTTTTTGCACACAATATTCAAAAAAATCTTTCCCAATATGGGGGAACCTGTGGTGTTGGTTTCAATATTATTTCCAAATTTTGGCATACCAAGAACTAGATGAGTTCTGAATAAAATTCTGTAAACTTTAAAAACATCTATGCTATGGAAATTATATTGAGTAAAATATTATCAGAAATTCGGCATAAGGAGGACAAAATTTCTTCTCAAATGATAAGGTCATCTGATGAAGCATATCAAATGACTTTGTTTCTAAATGAAATGTTGTGTGCTATTAAAACTGAAGTATTGCAAGTTGGATTTTTAAATGAAGATCAAGAGGTTGATTTCTTTAAGAATGTTAAACCGCAAATCCTTGGAAAACTTATTTATTACAATAAAGTATTTCGGATAGAAACTACCTGTCCCGTGAGTAATGGTAAAATACATCAAAGTTATTATGAAAATGTTTTAAAAAATCTCAAGTTAGAATATAAAGAAAGTATTTGCAATGAAGATTTCTACAGATATTACCGTGCTGGCAGAACCGACCGTGATCACACTTATTTCAGGCTCGGAAAGATTAACTATCACGATGGATTAAAGAGTGGCGTATTTGAAATTGACCTTAGCTTCTCCACATATTACGACAACAAAATAGCACATATTATTGCCAATGAACTACTTTATACTTACACTCTTACTAAAATAAATCCTGAAGAAAATCCCGATACAATATTACAAAATTTAGATACAAACAAGGATATTTCGTGGACCAATTCTCAAAATGCACTTATCGAACTGATATATGCTCTGTATGCTTCAAATTCCATTGCATACGGAAAAATAGGCATCCGAAAATTAGCTTTGATTTTTCAAGTGCTATTCCGAACTCCCTTAAATGATATTCATCATTCTTTCCACCGAATGAAAACAAGAGCAGGTTCAAGAACTGCATTTTTAGACCAACTCAAAATATCCCTCGAAGAATATATGGATAAAGACCTTTAGCTATATCAAAAATAACCGTTTGAAAGCAGTACCAAAACGTACTGCTTTTTTCTTTGCCCATATCTGCCAATTGGCAAATGCTCTCAAAACTTCATTACAAAATATCCAAAATCCCATAAAAACCTTGTTAAACAAGGGTTTTCCCTAATTGTAAAAATTTTAAAAAAACAGACAAACCAATTGGCAAGGCTTGGCAGACAAACACTGCCACCTTTCACAATTTTGCATAGTGAACTTTAAAAAGCTATGCAATGAAAATAATAACCATCGAAGAAGACGTGTGGATACAGCTAAATAGCCGTATCAATGCCATTGCCGACTATTTGAAAAGACAGGAAGATAAAAGCTATGATGACCTGTGGCTCAATAACCACGAGGTATGCCAATACCTGCATATCAGCGAAAAAACCTTATGGCGTATGAGAACCAAAGGCGAGATTAGTTATTCAAAAATCTACGGTCAATATTTCTACACCATGGGATCCATAAAAGATATGCTTAATGCCAACACCATACAGAGTAGTGAGGAATTTGTACAGGAGCTTATGGCAAAAGGTAAAAGCTATATAGAAAAAGGCAGAAAGCTAAAGACAGATAAAAAATAGGTATGAACCCTTAAAAATATCATTATGAATATTGACAGAATGGAATTTTTGGCGTGGATGGAACGCTTAATGGGACGTCTTGATATGCTGGGCGATAATATAGATGATTTACAGAAGAAACGTAATAGCATAGATGGCGAGGAACTGCTCGATAACCAGGATTTACTTCAGATGCTGAAAATCAGCAACCGTTCCCTGCAACGGTATCGCTCCATCGGCAAACTGCCCTATTATACTATTAGTGGAAAGCTTTATTACAAATTGTCTGATGTTCATCAATTCATCAGAGATAGCTTTAACCCACCCACAATTAAGATGAACGTCAATAAGTGACAAACACTGCCTTTGAGTGCCAAGTAATGCAATTCAGTGAAGGCTTCCTTTACATTCGGCATTGAATTTTAAAATTTTCAGACTATGAGTGAAGAAACAACAAATAAGCAGGAAATGCCCGAACAGTTATCGGACATATTGCTGGTGCTGGATAAAGAAAAAATGAAAATCCAAGCCGTAAAGAGTATAGACGAAAACGGGAAAATGGAAACTGTTGATCCCACGAAGAAAAACCAAAACCAGTTTATGCGTGTGGACAAAAGTGGTGATTTCTTTTCGAACTTCTTCTCCAATTTTTTCAGCCAGCTAAAGAACCCTACCAATTTTTCATTCTTTAAAGTGCCTGCACCTGTCGCTGTTGAAAAAGCACAGGAAATGCAAAAGCAGGTTGACAAGCCAACTCCTGAAGGCGAAAAAATAATGAAAGAGCACGAAGTAAAAATAGAACAGCAATCGGATAAAAAACAAGTAAATCAAAATAATATGGCAACAACAGAAACAACACAGCAAGCAAGCGAATACCGCTACAAACCGGAGCAGATTGATTGGGATACTATGACCAATCTCGGATTAAGCAAGGAATACCTTGAAAAGAGAAACCTACTTGAACCTTTATTGAAAGGTTACAAAACGAATGAACTCTTACCGATTGGTGTCAACCTCGGTGGTACAATTCTTCGTACAGATGCCCGCTTGTCTTTACAGCAAGCCGAAGACGGAAAAGTTGTGGTAGGAATACACGGCATCAAAAAAGAACCCAATTTGCATTTTGAATTTTTCGGGCACAAGTTTACGGATGAAGACAAAAAGAACCTGCTCGAAACTGGTAATATGGGGCGTGTGGTAGATTTGAAAAATTCCAAAACTGGCGAACTGATGCCTTCCATTATCAGTATAGACAGACTAACGAATGATGTAATTGCATTGAGGACGGATTTTATAAAAGTTCCAGATGAAATTAAAGGCGTGAAATTGGACGATGCCCAGAAACAAACCTTAATGGAGGGTAAACCGCTAAAGTTAGAGGGTATGATTTCTACCAAAGGAACAGAATTTTCGGCAACAGTACAATTCAATGCAGACAAGCGATATGTGGAGTTTCTGTTTGACCGCAACAATTCTAACAGGCAAACCCAAAGCAATGGACAAACTCAAAACAATCAGCAAAACCAATCTCAGGAAGCTCCAAAAACATTCAGAGGTAAAGAATTGACCGATGATCAACATAAGGATTTTAAAGCCGGTCAAACCATCTACATTGATGGATTGAAAGATAAAAAAGGGCAACCATATCAAGGTTATATCACTTTCAATAAAGAAAATGGAAAAACCAATTTTGAATTTCCAAATCAATACAAGGAAAGAGTAAAACCAACCGAAGCCCATAAAACGCAAACTGCTGTCAATTCGGAGGGCAAGACCAATGAAGCGACCAAAAATATCAAAGAGCCTTTGAAGTATGGTCAACAAACACCGAAAAACAAACAACAGCAGGAACAACAGGAAAAGCCCAAAACTCCAGCAAAAACCAGAGGCAAAAAAATATCTTAAAGTATGAAAACAATCATTGCAGAAAAACCAAGCGTAGCAAGGGAAATAGCCGGACTTTTGGGAGCATCTGATAAAAAGGAGGGCTACCTTACAGGCAACGGCTATTTTGTTACCTGGGCATTCGGACATTTAATAGGGTTGGGAATGCCCGAAGATTATGGAATTTCGGGATTTGATAAAACAGCGTTACCAATTTTACCCAATTCTTTTTTATTAACTGTTCGCAAAGTAAAAAAAGATAAAGGCTATACAGCCGATACAGGAGCGTTAAAGCAACTAAAAATTATTGAACAGCTTTTCAATAAAAGCGAGAGCATTATTGTGGCTACCGATGCAGGCCGTGAAGGCGAATTGATATTTCGTTACATCTACGAATACCTGAAATGCAACAAACCGTTTGAACGGCTTTGGATAAGTTCGTTGACCGAAAAAGCCATCAAGCAAGGATTTGAAAACCTAAAACAAGGAAAAGAATTTGACGGATTATACCAAGCAGCACAAGGCAGAAGCCGAGCTGATTGGTTGGTAGGCATTAATGCAACACAAGCATTGAGCATTGCCGCAGGAAATGGTATCTATTCCCTCGGAAGAGTGCAAACGCCTACCTTGGCTTTGATATGCAAACGTTATTTGGAAAACAAGAATTTCAAGGTTAAGAATTATTGGCAGATACAGCTATCGCATAATAAAGAGTTGATAGATTTTAAAAGTATTTCCAAAACAAAATGGGAAGACCAAAAACTTGCCGTTGATACGCTGAAAGCCATTCAACGAAACGAAACTACAACAATTACATCAGTAGAAACCAAAAGCGTTACGGAACAACCGCCTTTGCTATTCGATCTTACCGGATTGCAGAAAGAAGCCAATAAAAAACTGAATTTGTCTGCTGACGAAACCCTAAATATTGCTCAAAGCCTCTATGAAAAGAAGTTTATCACTTATCCACGTACCGGAAGCAAATATATTCCTGAGGATATGTGGGCAGAAATCCCCAATCTTGTAAGGGCTTTACAGGACAGAGAAAGCTGCAAACAAGCGATTACAAAAATGAAATGGGGTCGCTTCAATAAACGTATTGTGAACGATTTGCGTGTTACCGATCACCACGGTTTGTTGATTACAGATAAAATTCCTTCAGCACTGAATGCAAAGGAAAATTCCGTTTATGATATGATTGCCTTTCGATTGCTCGAAGCCCTTTCACAAGCCTGCATCAAGGAGATAACCGATGTTGCTTTACAGTCATTGCATTATGATTTTACCGCAAAAGGCTGTAAGATAATTGAACCTGGTTGGCGTTCCATCAAAGGGAATTTCTCCGATGATGATATTGAGCCTGTACAGGATTTACCTGAACTAAATAAGGGCGATGAACTCAAAATAAAAGAAGCTTCCGTTCTCGAAAAGAAAACCAAACCACCTGTACTTTATACCGAGGCAGGACTTTTATCAGCTATGGAAAGTGCTGGAAGAGAAATAGAAAATGAAGAAGAACGGAAAGCGTTGCAAAACATCGGTATCGGCACTCCCGCTACAAGGGCCTCCATCATCGAAACCCTGTTTACTCGAAATTATATCCAACGAGATAAGAAATCTTTAATACCAACTGAGAAAGGATTACAGGTTTACGAATTAGTCAAAAATCGCAAAATTGCAGACGTGGCAATGACAGCCGAATGGGAACTCACATTGCAGAAAATCGAAAACAACGAAGCAGATGCAAGGGTGTTTCAAAAGGAAATGGAAAATTACGCCTCATCTATTACCAATGAGCTGTTGCAGACTTCCATTGCCCAAAACAACTTGCCAAAACTCATTTGCCCGAAATGCAAAAGCCAGCAACTCATTATCCGTGATAAAATCGTGAAGTGTACTGATGAGGCTTGTAATTGGGTTCAGTTCCGTAATGTGTGTGGTATACAAATCGGCATAACCGATATTGAAAATCTTGTCAATAAAAAGAAAACTTCACTTATCAAAGGAATGAAAAGCAAAGCAGGAAAAAAATTCGATGCTTATATCGTGTTGAATGAAAATGCCGAAAGTTCCTTTGAGTTTGATAAAAATAAAAGCTACAAAAAGTGATGGAAAATAAACTTATCATTACCAGCAAGGAAATAGAAAATCAAATCTATACTGTAAGAGGGCAACAAGTGATGCTCGACAGCGACCTTGCAAGTATTTATCAGGTAGAAACAAAAGTCTTCAATCAGGCAGTAAAACGTAATGCAAATCGTTTCCCTGAAAGCTTTCGTTTCCAATTGGCACAGCAGGAATTTGATACCATCAACTTGAGGTCACAAATTGTGACCTCAAGTTTGAATTATGGTGGCAGGCGTTATCTGCCCTACGTTTTCACTGAACAAGGTATTGCAATGCTGGCTTCGGTACTCCGTTCAACGGTAGCTATAAAGGTCAGCATTGAGATTATGAATGCTTTTGTAGAAATGCGGAGAATGCTAATGAGCAATGCTTCGCTTTTTCATCGTCTGGATAAAATTGAACTGAAACAATTAGAAGCTGACCAAAAATTTGAAGAGATTTTTAAGGCTTTGGAAAGCGACAAGCTCCAAAGCGACAAAGGTATCTTTTGCAACGGACAGATTTTCGATGCTTATACCTTTGTTTCCGATATTATCCGAAGTGCCAAAATTTCCATTATACTCATTGATAATTATGTTGACGATACAGTCCTCACATTGCTCGGAAAGCGTGAGCAGTCAGTAACTGCCAAGATTTACACCAAAAATATCAATAACCAATTACAACTTGATCTGCAACGATACAGCAGCCAATATCCAGCTATTGAAATTGAGCTTTTCTCTGATGCTCACGACCGTTTTTTGATTATTGACGACACGGAACTTTACCATATCGGAGCATCCCTGAAAGACTTGGGCAAAAAATGGTTTGCCTTTTCGAGGATGGATGTTGAGGTTGTAAGAATGTTAAGTTTGTTACATAATTCGAATTAAAAAACTATTTTATGTAAATAGCTTATCAAAAAATGGATTATGTCTTTGCTTGGAAGCATCAAGAAGTTGCCTGAAAGTCATTACTTCCAAATGTAAATTAAGTTCAGCCTCTATCTTGAAATAAGTCCCAAAAGGAGTAGCTTTCCAACCTTTGTTCTTATTGTATCTTGCTAGAGGTTCTGGAATAAAATCTAGGATTATGTAACCAAATTTTGGAGTTGTTTCTTTTAAAATGATTTGATTTCCCTTATAGTTTTTTTTAATTGGCTGATAAATAAACTCCTCGAAGTAAGGTTCTACAAGTTCTGAAAACTCCCATCTATAATCCGTTTTGTTCTTTTGATGTGCAACATCTCCAGGTCTTTTAAACTCGAAAATAACCATAGAATTTACCTCACCACTAGCTTTATCGCCAAAACTGATTGGATTATTAAACATTTGTGGATTATCAATCAATATTAAATCTGTTTCTTTTCTACTTTTTGTTTGTGAGAATGAAGTGATAGATTTATCAGAAGCAATAAACTTATATGAAATAAATCGTTCATCTAAAATCCATAAATTATGGTTTTCATATTCTAAATCATTGTTTGTTAACCCTAAAGGAAATATCAAATTATGGACATCTTCTTCAAGTTTATAATCTCCGTTTTCATCAGCATCCAAAAATTTGTCAAATAAATTGATAATAGCTTTTCTTCTCATCATATAATCAGCTAAACTATCTACATCATAAGCTGTCTTTGCTTTAATATCATTTATTATTTGACCAATAGCATCTTCGTTTACTTCTTTTGTTTTTATAAATCTTTCTATGTTATTTTCAACCTTTCTTCTAGCATTAAAGGAAATTTTATACAGGTGCTCTTCCAGTTTATCTTCGCTTAGATTTGGTGGTATTGAGTTTAGGATTTCTGGATTTTTTAGAAAACTATTAAATCTTGGTGCTTTATGAGAAATATAGTATTTAACATTTTCGATATTTTTATGTCTAGCCGTCTTCACAAAATTATCATATTCGACTTCCAAGATTGAAGATATATATTCTTCAATATCTTGAAATGTAATTGTATTATCATCGTCAAACAAAAGATTTTCTCTTTCTTTCGGGATATTAAATCCATTTCTTGTTTTAAAGACTTTTTTATTTAAATACTCAGAAACAACATAAATATCAAAAAAATAATACTCATTATCTATTAAGACAGGGTAAGAGAAAATAGAATTGATGTTCTTAATATTTTTAGGATTTCCAACTGTCCTGTTGTTTGCACAGTAATATAGGTAATTATTTTTTCGATTACCTTCTTTCAATGTTTTTGTAATATAGAACTTAAAATCCTCTTCTTTTAAAGAGAAGTCTCTCTCTTTTTCTTTTGATACTTTTTGAAATAATTCGTTGATAACCTCTACCTCATTGTTTTCTAAATCAATAACTTCAATTCTTGGCAAAGAATTATTCAAATAGTATATAAAGCAATGCTGCATAATACTTTCACTTATTTGAAGTAATGAAATAGCAGATTTTTCAATTAGAATATGATTAGTGCAATTCTGAATTTCGACAACAGTTTTCGCTTGTTCAGCTTGAGAGTTACCAAACTCAATTATTTCCAACTCTTTTTCAGTAGAAAACCGAAATTTTCTAATATACCAAGTAGTATCTTCTAAATAATTGCTGTCTACAAGAAAATCTTTGTACGCAGCAAGAACTGTAAATCTACCTATTCCTTTACAGCCAAAGTCCTTGTTAATTTGTGAAAATGGAGTTTGAAATGATTTGTAATTGTTATTATTAAAACCTACTCCGTTATCAATAACTTTAAATCCTGAAATTGTTTTGACATTGTCAAAGTTAAGTTTCTCCGGCAAATCACCTCTGGTAATTTGAATTTGAATTTTCTTTTCGTTTGCTGGTAATTGAGACTTTTGGAGACTAATTATAGAATTAACAACACATTCTAACATAGGAAGAAGAACATCTTCCGCTGTCAAATCTACTGTTTCAACTAAATTTTTTACTGGTACCTCCATAGTGCAAATAAGATTTTTAATAGAGGTTAAATATAAGCAAACTAAATTTTATGATTATCTGTAAGGTCATAATTATTTTTATTAAATTTTGCGTCAAACTCATCCTCTCAAAGCCAAACCCTGCCACATTTTTAAAGGCTCTTATCTACTGCTATAATTTTGAGTTTCAAGTAAAATTCAAAACAAAATTATAGTATGAATACACAACAAAAAGACCTATCGTATTTCAGATTACGACTGCAAGAATTATTAAACACCAGCTTCCCCGAAAAAGCAAACGACCAAAAATTTATTGAGCAACGTTCCTCGTGGGCTACCAACGCTTACGAAGGTGCTTTTCAATCAGGAAATAGCATTGAAAAATGTAATGAAATAGCCAACTATATTCTGTTTGAGGGCTTGCACTTCTCCAAATTTGACACTGTGTTTCAAGTGGTATGCAATGAGTTTGATACCATAATGGCAGATGAGGAACTGCGATCGTTCGCCCTGAAAATGTTCCCGGTTTGTGAGCCTGTTTTCTCTGGCTACCAACTAACCGATGATTTCGCTTATAAGACAGAGTACGACCTGCTCTATACCGAAATAACCGGAACCATCGCAATATGGATAGCCGAAAATGGGCTTCAGTAAACGCCAACATCTCCAACAGAACATTGATGCCCTACGAATTGCTTTTAAACTTGAAAAGGAGAAACGACAAGCCACCGTAGGCGAAAGACTGCTAATGATGCAATACAGCGGATTTGGCGGTCTTAAATTCGTTCTGAACCCAATAGCGAATGAAATAGACATCAATCATTGGAGAAAAACGGAACACGAATTTTTCCCAATTACGCAGGAACTACACCGACTACTCAAAGAAAATTCCGAAGACGAAAAGCAATACCGCAGGTATGTAGATAGTATGAAAATTTCTGTGCTTACGGCTTTCTATACACCGCCACAGGTCATAGATGAGATTTCAGCAAGCTTAAATGAAAGCGGTCTGAAAATCGATAAATTTCTTGAACCATCAGCAGGGATTGGCTCATTCATACAGTCCTTTTCGGAAAATCAATTGGTAAATGTTACCGCTTATGAAAAGGATTTGCTCACAGGCAAGATTTTAAAACAGCTTTATCCGAAAAGTAATATCCGAATAAGTGGTTTTGAGGAAATCCCAGAAAAGGAACAAAACAGCTATGATGTGGTTGCGAGTAACATACCGTTCGGCGATACATCTGTATTTGACCTTTCTTATTCCAGAAGCAAAGACACAACTAAAGTACAGGCTGCTAGAAGCATACACAATTACTTTTTCCTGAAAGGTACTGATATGCTCCGTGAAGGCGGTTTGTTAGTTTACATTACTTCACAAGGAATTTTAAACAGCCCAAAGAACGAACCGATACGCAGAGCATTAATGCAGGATAACAATTTGGTTTCGTTGGTCAGATTGTCCAACAATTTGTTTACTGAATATGCAGGAACGGAAGTTGGCAGTGATTTGATTATCCTTCAAAAAAATACGGCAAAACAAAATTTGACAGTAGCGGAAGAACTCTTTTGTCAGAGCAAGCAAACAGAATACAATACGCCTGGCAATGCTTTTTTTCAGGACAGCACAAGAATTGTACATACAGACCGCAAATTAGATACCGACCCTTATGGAAAACCAGCATTAATTTATACGCACAAAGACGGCGTTGAGGGAATTGCTAAAGACCTCAAACAAATGCTTACGGATGATTTTGGAAAGCACCTGAATTTGAGTTTATATAAAGGCGAACGAAACGATGAGCCTGTAATACAAATTCCGATTGAACCAACGGTTACACCTCCGGTTATCGAACCTGTAACCATTCAACCGGAAATACAATCTTTATCTGTTCCTATAATCAATCGGGAAAGTCCCCAGGAACTAAAGCAACTAAGCATTTTCGACTTGTTTGAAAATGTGGACGAGCCTGTAATGGTTGCTGCTCCACCCAAAAAAACGACACAAGTTAAAAGGCAAAGCACCAACAAAAGAAGAGGTGCAATAGGTCGCCAACCTGACCTGTTCAGCAGTGCGATGCAGCAACCTTATACGCCTCCGATTACCAATAGAACTGCCAACGGAAGCACATCAACCAACGGTAAAAAACAAGAAGCCATCGGCGACCTGTTTTCGGGAATAAACGGGAATGGCCAAGCTGATAAGCCAGCCGTTCCCAATACCATTCCCGAACCTGCTCCTTATAGTGGCGAACTGCAATCGTACCACCGTAACGATTGTCTTGTTGTGGATAATGGTTGGGTCGGTCATCTGCAAGATGTAGATACATCAGACGGTACGGCAGTTTTCCACCCTTTGCAGTTACCGACCTTACAGAAAGCAAGAGCCGAAGCGTACATTGCTGTACGTGATGTTTACCAAGACCTTTATAATAAAGAGGCAAAGTTTCAGACCGAATACAAGGAAGAAAGGGAAACGCTTAACCGCCTTTACGATGCCTTTGTCAAAAGGCACGGAAACCTCAACAGTGCCGATAATATCAAGCTCATCAAAACGGATAGTTCCGGAAAGGAAATACCTTATCTGGAACGTGTGGTTGGTGGCGTGGTACACAAGGCCGATATATTCAGTC
This sequence comes from Pedobacter antarcticus, assembly GCF_900112985.1. Lineage (GTDB taxonomy): Bacteria > Bacteroidota > Bacteroidia > Sphingobacteriales > Sphingobacteriaceae > Pedobacter > Pedobacter antarcticus. Next base: position 138,413 of record NZ_FONS01000009.1, on the reverse strand, counting down.
GCCCTGTAAGTTTTTCTACCTTAACCATAACAACGGACAATCCCGAAGAAGCATTAGCGGCCTCGCTCAATAAGTACGGAAACGTGGATTTGGATTATATGTCCGAAATCAGCGGTATGACTGATGACGCTTTGAAAGAAGCCTTACACGGTCGTATTTATTACAATCCTTTACAAAAGAAATACGAGATATCCGAACGCTGGATTGCAGGTAACGTTGTGGAAAAAGCCCAGGAAGTCAAAGCGTATCTCGAAAGTAATCCCGATGATGCACAGGCTAAAGCAAGCCTTACCGTTTTGGAAGAAGCCCGACCAAGACGAATTGAGTTTGAAGAATTGGATTTTAACCTCGGCGAGCGTTGGATACCCACTGGTATTTATGGCCGGTTTGCTTCACATCTTTTTGATACGGAGGTGAACATTCATTACTCGGAGAGTTCTGATGATTTTTCTGTAAGCTGTAAACAAAAGAATGTTCATATATGGGATAAATACGCCGTAAAAGCTGAAAGCCGGACGTTTGACGGGATTGCTCTGCTCAAACACGCCCTTGTCAATACTACGCCTGATATTACTAAAAAAGTGATGGTTGGCGATCAAGAAGTCAAGGTACGGGATATGGAAGCCATACAAATGGCGAATACCAAGATTGATGAAATCCGAACCGCTTTTACAGACTGGCTTCATGCCCAAAATGATGAATTTAAAACAAGGCTTACCGACAAATACAACGACACGTTTAACTGCTTTGTCCGTCCGAATTACGACGGAACTCACCAGAACTTTCCTGGGTTAGACCGCAAAGCACTCGGAATTGAAGATTTGTATTCCAGCCAAAAGGACACGGTTTGGATGATAAAGCTGAACAACGGTGCAATCTGCGACCACGAAGTAGGTGCAGGAAAGACGCTCGTAATGTGTACGGCAGCACAGGAAATGAAGCGTTTAGGGTTGGCTCATAAACCTATGATTATCGGGCTAAAAAGCAATGTCCACGAAATTGCCGAAGCTTACCGCACCGCTTATCCACACGCAAAAATATTGTTTCCGGGCAAAGAAGATTTTACACCCCAAAAACGCCAACGTATTTTTGGCGACATTAAAAACAACGATTGGGATTGTGTTATTCTCACACACGACCAATTTGGAATGATACCGCAATCTCCCGAAATTCAGAAGGAAATCTTAGAAATTGAATTGGACAGCGTAGAGCGTAACCTTGATGCCCTGCAATCGCAAGGCAAGGAAGTGACCAGAGGAATGCTTGCCGGTGTAATCAAGCGAAAAGAAAACCTCGAAGTCAAACTCAAAACCCTGCAACACGATATTGAAAATCGTAAAGATGATGTGGTAGATTTTAAGATGATGGGTATAGACCATTTATTTGTGGATGAAAGTCATCAATTCAAAAACCTGATGTTCAATACAAGGCATTCAAGAGTAGCAGGATTGGGTAATGTGGACGGAAGCCAAAAGGCAATCAACCTACTATTTGCTATTCGTACCATTCAGGAACGTATCAATGCGGATATGGGAGCAACCTTTCTTTCGGGAACGACCATCAGTAATTCGTTAACCGAACTGTACCTATTATTCAAATACCTCAGACCAAGAGCAATGGAAAAACAGGGCATTCATTCTTTTGATGCCTGGGCTGCTATTTACGCAAGGAAAACAACCGATTATGAATTTTCGGTTGCCAATAATATTGTTGCAAAAGAACGTTTCCGCTATTTTATCAAAGTGCCGGAGTTGGCGCAATTCTATTCAGAAATAACGGATTACCGAACGGCTAAGGATATAGGCATTGACCGCCCTAACAAGAATGAGGTATTATATAACATACCACCTACACCCGATCAGGAAGTGTTTATTCAAAAACTAATGGAATTTGCCAAATCGGGAAATGCTTCTTTATTAGGAAGAGCTCCTTTATCTCCATCTGAAGAAAAGGCAAAAATGCTCATCGCTACTGATTATGCCCGTAAGATGTCTTTGGATATGCGGATGGTAAGCGGTGCGTATGATGACCACCCCGACAATAAGGCTTCGCATTGTGCGGACAACATTGCTAAATATTACAACCAATATAATGCACAAAAAGGAACGCAGTTTGTTTTCTCCGATTTGGGAACCTACAAGCCAGGCGAATGGAATGTGTATTCCGAAATCAAACGCAAGCTTGTGGAAGACCACGGTATCCCTGCGAACGAAGTACGTTTTATTCAGGAAGCAAAAAATGACAAGCAACGCAAAGAGCTTATCAAAGGAATGAATGAAGGTAAAATCCGCATACTTTTCGGTTCTACAAGTATGTTGGGCACAGGAGTTAACGCACAAAAAAGAGCCGTTGCTGTTCACCATTTGGATACACCGTGGCGACCAAGTGACCTTGCCCAAAGGGACGGCAGAGCTGTTCGCAAAGGCAATGAAATTGCCAAGTTCTTCGCAGGTAATAAAGTAGATGTGATTATCTATGCCGTAGAAAAATCATTGGACAGCTATAAGTTTAACCTACTATACAATAAACAACTATTCATAGACCAATTGAAAAACAACAATCTCGGCAAACGAACCATTGACGAGGGCAGTATGGACGAAAAATCGGGAATGAATTTTTCGGAATATGTGGCTATCCTATCAGGAAATACCGACCTGTTGGATAAAGCTAAATTAGAAAAACAGATTGCGGGGTTAGAAAGCGAAAAACAGGCGTTCAACCGTTCAAAGTATAGTGCGAAGTACAAATTGGAAGACTATACGGCTGAACTTGATAAAGCCCAATCCCGCTTTGACCGTATGAGCCTTGATTGGAATAATCTACAAGGGCGTATTCAAAAACGTTCGGATGGTACAATTGCAAATCCTGTACAGTTGGACGGTTTACCGCCCAATGCGGATATAAAACAAATCGGTGCAAAGCTTAACCAGCTTGCGGACAAAGCCCGCACCGGAGGTCAGTATGAAGAAATAGGAAGCCTGTACGGATTTACCTTGTATGTCAAAACCGAAATGTCCGAAAAGGAGGGCGTGGATATACGGGTAAACCGCTTTTTAGTGCAGGGAGAGGGCAATATCAAATATACCTACAACAACGGTTTAATTGCTAAAGATGAGAAGCTGGCGGCTATGAACTTTCTTAATGCACTGGAGAAATTGCCGGGCTATATCGAGCAGGAGCAAAAGAAAATTGCGGAAATACAGAAGGATTTACCTGTTCTTCAGAACGTGGTAAACGGTATGTGGTCTAAAGAGAGCCGATTGAGCGAACTCAAAACGGAACTGGCTGCCGTTGAACGGAAGATACAGTTGTCTATCACTCCGGAACCTAAAGAAGAACCTGTGGAACAAATCGAAAAACAGAAAGAAACTCCAAACATTTCGGAGAATATTGTACGGACGAAAGGTACTTATTTGCCAAGAGGGGTATTATAGTATTACTTCTCGTTTTGCTCGTCCATTTTCTTTATCAGGGCTTCGCACAGGATGTCAAGGAATTTCGTTCGGTTAATTTTACGGGCTTTCAATTCCATAAACGTATGGTAGAAATCGCCCAAATCAATATTAAATGTGCTTTCAAATGTTTTGGCAATTAGTTTTATATCGGTATTTCCGTTGTTGAATACACCTTGTGCGTAGAGTGCATAAATCAACTCGGTTAATGCTGTTTTACTTCCCGTCCAGCTCAAAGGAGATTTACTATTTGCTTTCTTATAATGTTTGTTATTTAGCTGGTCTTCAAGATAAACTTGTATTAAATCGTTTGCCAATATCTTAGCGACCTTATAGTCGTGGGAAGTGGAAAAACGGTGGTCGGCTTCAAAATAAAACGTATCTAACCACAACCTTATATCGTGTTTGCCCCGAATAAAAAAATTCTCATCGAGAAAAGAGTTGCCACTACGGTAATACTTGTAAAAATCAATGTTGCTGTCAAAGAATTTTTTGAGCTTGTTCAATTCTTTGTTGAGGAACTTTTTTATTTGCTTCTCTCCGTAAGGCTTTTTGGTTTCGATTTTATAAACGGCGTTATAATAAATGAGCTTTGAAACAATAATAGGTTTCTGATACTTGAAAAAATGGATTTCTTCTTCTGTATTCTTAAAGTCGTTTTTCAATACAAACTTCTTTAAATCCGAAAGACTTTGAATGACAAGCTGTATAACCGCTTCAATTCTTTTTATAGGGCAGTCACTTTCAATCTCCAGTTCCTGGATTGCAGTTTCCAATTTAAGATATGTTTCATGATATAACTTGTCCATACAATCTCTTATTTTCGTTAATTACGCTTTTGAAAATTTTGAAATAAACCAGATACTCGAAATAGTAAGCAATTGTTATTCGAGTACCTAGTCATTTATCATAATTAGAGTTTGCTTCTAATACTAAAATATTTATCTCAATAGCAATTAGATCTAAACCTAATTGAAACGGTATTCATAATTAATCAGACTTAGGGAATATTGTTAATTTTAATAACTTGGTTGATGAACTATGATATTCAAAAAGTCATATTTTCCCTTTACAATTCTCTATAATGCATTTTCATTTAAAAACAATTGATAATTTTGCTCATTTTCAAAATAAGCTACCTCATCATTGTCTCCAATAACTACAATATAAGCATCAGCTTTGCTGATTTTTTTTAGAGAATGTGGATCCACTGCATAACGTACGCTTTGGTCTTTAGGAATTTTTTCTTTGCACATATTGCAACATCCGTAATACATTTTCCCTTCAAAAGGTACCTCAATCTGTTCTTTTCCCATATATGCGTCATTGACCATACATACAAGATTATTGGGTACATGTTTTCCTTTTTTAGGATTATTTATCTTTTTGATTTCGGTAGTTTGAGTTTTAGAGATTACTTCTGTTGCATTATTTGATTTTTGATCTGTACAGCTTATTAAAAGTACCGTAGCAAATGCTACGATACTTACTGTTTTTAATATATTTTCCATATTAATTATTTTTTAGTTTGATTTTTTGGAGGCACATCTGTTCCTTCCATAATTTCTTCTGAAGCCATTTTCAGGATTTTATCGCCTTCACTTAATTCGCCGAATATTTCTACTTTATCTTCCCACATTCTGCCTTTACTTACCGGAATATTTTTAGTTTTTCCTTGTTCAATACGAATGACGTAAGTGCCCATTCCGCTTTCTACAACAGACATCTTTGGGACAAAAAAAGTAGCTACCGAATTTTGTAACGGGATACTTGTTTCGGCTACCATAAAGGGTTTCAGCAGCTTTTCTTTGTTGATGAAATCTGCTTCTATTTTTTCGGAGCGAAGCCTTTCATCCAAACTTCCCGATTTTCTACTTACCAGAGCTATATGTTTCACTTGTGGCTGCGAGCGGACATAGAAACGTATGGTATCACCTATTTTGATATAAGGAGTATTAGCCTCGGGGACAGAAAGGTTTAACCTTAACTTTTGATTGTTTTCGATAACCAAAAGAGGCGTTTTGCTCATTGGTCCAACATAAGCACCAAGATCAATATTCCTATTGGTGATCGTTCCGCTAAAAGGGGCTTTAATTACCAAATAATCATTGATATTGCGAATTTCATTGTATGCAGAGCGTGCGGCAGCCAATTGCGATTCGTCGGATAATTTACGTGCCTTGATTTGATCGATCGCATCTTTTGCAACTGCACCCTTGGTTTCATCAGCTTTTAACATACGGTCATACGTTGATTTTGTTGACAGATAAATTGCTTCCTGCGCCTGTACTTTTGCTTTTGCATTTGCAATTTGCGATACGATTTCCGGAGCCTCCAACACCACCAAAGTTTGTCCAGCAATAACTTTGTCACCAATATCTACACGAATTTGTTTTACATAGCTATTTACTTTTGCAAATAATTCGGTTTGTTCATACGGTTTTAGTTCGCCTGCTAATTTTAAAGTAACTAATGGATTTGATTTGGAAATCTCAATAGTCTCCATCATATTCATCATTCCCATAGCTGGTTTAGCGTCTTTATTGTCGTTCTTATTGTTGTTATTGCAAGCCGAAAGAATAAGTAAGGCTGCCAACGGAATTATATTTTTTAATTGCATTTTTTATTGATTTGATTGTACAAAATGAATACTGTTTTGGTCTTCAGGGTCTAAAGACGGAGAAATAACACTGGCTTTTTTCTGCACCCACCCAAAAACTAATGGAAGAATGATTAACACAGAAAAAGTAGAGAATAAAAGGCCACCAATAACGGCTCTACCCAAAGGTGCAATTTGATCGCCGCCTTCGCCAAAGCCTATTGCCATTGGCAGCATTCCCGCAATCATCGCAAGGGTAGTCATTATAATTGGACGGATCCTTACTTTGGCGGCTTCAACACCTGAGAGAACAGAATCCTTATTTACTTTTCTTAACGTTTCGGCATTACTGATTAATAATACCGCGTTGGCAATTGAAACACCGACCGACATGATTAAGCCCATGTACGATTGCAGATTTAATGTAGAACCTGTAATATTGAGCATGAGTAAAGCTCCCACTACTACAAAAGGTACTGTTGATAGAATAACGATTGACACACGGAATGATTGAAACGTTGCAGCCAACATTAAGAAAATCACAAAAACCGCTATTAACAATCCGGTGGCTAAACTGGACAATGTTTCCTCTAAAACAGGTGCCATTCCTGCTACTTCAATATTAACTCCTTTAGGCAATTCGCCTAGGGAAGCAATTGCTTTTTGCACATCTTTAGATGCTTGTTCCAAATCTTTTTTATACAGATTGGCTGTTACTGTGGTGTAGCCCATCGTACCCTGATTGTAACTTTCTCCTAATTCCTTTGAAGGCGTAATAGTTGCAACATCACCTAAAACGGGTCTGTCCGTATTTTTACTTAATGGTAAGTTGGCTAATTCCTCCTTACTGTTCAAAATACCTTGAGGGGTTTGCACCTGCACATCGTAAGCGATGCCCATCATACCTCCAACCCAAAAATTTTTGTTGGTAAAACGGGTTGATGCGGTAGCAGCTACCAAAGATTTGGCAATATCTTGTGCGTCTAAACCTAACTGTGCCGCACGAGTACGATCAATGTTGATTTGGAGTCCAGGATAATCCATTGACTGTGGAATTTGCTGATCACGCAAATATTCAATTTCCTTCAATTCCGCCAATATTTTGTTAGCGTACATCCGGTTCATTTTTTTCATCATCCCCGAAACACGAACCTCAATAGGTGTACTGGTCCCCTGACTTAAGATTTTCTCCGTTAATTCAATCGGTTCAAATGAAATAGACAATTCCGGCATTTTTTCTTTGTAATAAGCACGCAGTTTGTCTTTCAGTTCGTCTGAGTTTCCGGTGGATTTTTTCAATGCTACCTGCATCAATGCCTCATGTGGACCTGCATTGTAAAGATAAATTGGGCTAATCGCAAAAGAAGAAGGATGTTGGCCAATAAAAACTGAAGAAATTGCTATATTGTCTGCACCAACATTATTTTTCAGGTGCTCTAAGAATTGTTTTACTTTCATTTCTGTCACTTCAATCCGGGTTCCTTCGGCTGCTTTTATACGAACCTGAAATTGTTGGGAATTGGATGTAGGTAAAACATCTTTTCCTGTTATTTGATACAACGCAAATCCTCCGACCAATGCTAAAACTAAGCTTAAGCTGACAATTATTTTTTTGCGATTGGTTAATCTCGATAAAAAGGCTACAAATCGACTTCTGAATTTGGAGAACCAGTCTTCTTTGTGTGCAGGATTTTCACAATGATCTTTTTGGTGTTTCATGAGCCAATTTGCCATTACTGGAACAAAGGTTTGAGACAACAAGAATGAAACGATCATCGAAAAACCAATTGCCATTGCCAACGGCATGAACAACGAACCTGGAATTCCTGTCATCATAAATGCTGGTGCAAAAACCGCCAAAATACAAAGCATAATTAGCAATTTCGGAAAGGCGATTTCTTTACATGCATCCCAAATGGCTTGCGCTCGGGTTTTCCCCATCGCAAAATGCTGGTGGATGTTTTCGATGGTTACGGTACTTTCATCTACCAGAATTCCAATAGCCAATGCCAAACCGGAAAGCGACATGATGTTGATGGTTTGTCCAAATAATTTCAGGAACAATACCCCGGAAATAATCGAAATAGGAATGGTCATGATAACGATCAAAGCAGCTCGTCGATCGTTCAAAAAAAGCATGACCATTAGACCTGTTAAGAGTGCGCCCAAAACACCTTCTATAACTAAACTTTTCAACGCATTGGTAATATAAACCGACTGATCAAATTCGTAAGAAATCTGTACGTCATCAGGCATATTTCGTTGAATGCTGGGTAATTCTTTTTTCAAAGTATTTACCACATCCAATGTGGATGCATTTCCTGCTTTTGCAATATTAATATAAACCGAACGCTTTCCGTCAATCAATGCATAACCAGTTGCAATATCGGCTCCGTCTTTTATCGTGGCTACATCACGGATGTACACATTATCAACCGAGCCTTTAAAAATAGGAATATCGCCTAATTCAGCAACTTCTTTCACGGTGTTATTCGTTGGTGTCAGATAGTTTTTATCTCCGATATACACATTTCCAGAAGGCGACGTAATGTTGTTTCGACTTATGGCTTCAACGATCTGTTCAGGTGATAAGTTATGAGCACGAAGTTTATACGGATCGATATTAACCTCAATAGTTCTTGGGCTTCCACCGAACGGAGGAGCCGTTGTCAACCCCGGAATTTTAATCAAAATAGGCCGTGCATTGAAATTGGCAATATCCTGCAATTGATTGTTAGTTTTTGTAGCACTTCTAAATACCAGTTGTCCCACAGGTTGTGATGAAGCATCAAATCTGATGATGAACGGCGGCGGTGCCCCGGGTGGTAAAAACACCTGAGAACGGTTGGACAGTGCATTGATCGTAGCAATTGCTTCCCCCATTTCAGTACCTTCATAAAAGGTAACTTTCATTAAGGTAAGTCCTTGCGTATTTTTAGATTCGATACTTTTGATACCATTGGTAAAAAGCATCATATTTACATACATTTTCGTAAAGTATCCTTCCATCTGTTGTGGTGTGTAACCATTGAACGTGTGCGCAATGTACACCACCGGTAAATTCATTTCGGGAAGAATATCTACTTTAATATCTTTGGTTGCTTTGAGACCAAAAAATAATAATCCCAATACCAAAACCATAATTGCTATGGGTTTTTGAAGGGCAAATTTTATCATATTCATAAACGAATGCTTTAAAAATTATGGCGTTAATAATTGAATGTTTCCTTGTGCAGATGCCAGTAGTAATAATGCTTGCCACACATTATTCTGTGCAATTTCATAATCAATTTCGGCTCTGTTCAAGCTAAACAAGGCTTGCGTATAATCAACTAAAGTAGTTAAGCCATTTTCATACAAAGCGGTTTGTTGTTTGTATGCCAAAGCAGCCGCACCTAGTTGAATTTTTGTTTCCTCGAAATTGTCATAGGCATTTTTTAATTGGGCATTTGCCTGATGAAACAATGTATTTAATTCCTTTTGTTGTGCATCAAAGGTGTATTGAAGAGATTGTGTAACATATTTCTGTTCCTTCACTTTTGTATTGTAGCGAAAAAGATTGGTGATGTTCCAGGTAAGTGAAACCCCTAATAAATAGTTGCTACGATCTATTCCAACACCTTTCAAATAATTAGTGGAATAAGCTGAAAGATCTTGCGCATAATTGGACTGGAACCCAGAACCACGACCTTGAACTACACCAAAAGCCGATAGATTTGGTTTTCTATGCGCTTTTAACACTTCGACACTTTGTTCGCTTTCATCGATCTTTGTTTGTTGAAATTTTAAATACGGATGATCGGAAACTTTGATTGCTGTTATTTCCATTGATTTTACTGGCAGCGTAGTACTGTATAGGCTATCCAACTTGTAGGTTTTAAAATCGTCATTCATTAAGTCTGCCAGTTGCTTTGACCACATTAGTTCTTTATCGTATGCCTTTATTTGCAACGATTTGGCATTAGACCATTCCGCTTTTGCCAACTGTGCATCCACTTCCGGTATCAGCTCGCTTTTGGCTCTGGCGTGGGTCATTTCATAAAAAATCTGCGCTCGTTCAGTGTTTTTTTCTTGCACATATTTAACTCGCTGGCTTGCCAGCAAATTGAGGTAAGCGGCTGCCACTTTTATCTGTTGCTGAAATACTTCCTGTTGCAGATCGGCTTTAGCTGTCAATTCTTTTTTACTTCCTAGTTCCACCTGGTTTTTAATTCGTCCGAAAGTGAACAAATTCCAGTTGACATTTGCGAAGTAAAGCGAACCAAATGCGGCATTCCAGTTTTGTTCTGCCAAAGGCATAGAGGTTGCCGCAGAACCCAATCCGCCATAGGCATACATTGGCCCATGCAATGCATTGATGGTGCCGAAACTTTGTTGTGCCGAAAGGGTGAAATCGGGGAGGTATTGTTGCTTTTGAAAAGCGGTATTTTGAGCCGAGGCGTCGACTACTTGTTGTTTTGCTTTGATTTTATCGTACTGGTTTTCTGTACGATGAAGGGCATCTTGCAATGTTAAAACTTGTCCGTAACTATTGGTATAGCCTGCAAATAGCAAACATGCAGATGCAATGAATTTTAATTTCATTATATATAAAATTTAAAAATTGGACATAAAAAACTATTGCAACTCCGAAACTTTCGAAATCGCTCGCATAGATTTTAGCCTAAAATCAAATTCTATATACGCAATGTAAAATGTAAAGAGGATTGCCCAGAATTGGGACTTTAGTAGAAGAATAAGCGGTGTTTTTTTCTATATCTAGAACAATAGGTTCAAAATCGAAAACCGTACCCAACATTTTGTTAGGAATAGCATCGCCCCAGAATTTTACCGAAAAATCAAAATTGTTATGTTTTTTTACACTGTCATCAAGTTTTATAATTTTCGATACATGCTTACAACAATTCTTCTTCTGATCTTTTAAACCCTTCTCCTTTGCAGAACAAATTGGACAAGGTTTGTCCTGATTTTGCTGTTGGGTGTTTGAAAAGCTGTAAACTTTACTCGCCGTTCCTTTACATAAATGTGCATATTGGGTAAAGCCCGAGGACAAAACCAAATAGCAAAGTGAAAGAAATATGACGAACAGTTTTTTCATAGTTTAAAGTACAAAGATAAACACTTTATTTTTGTAGAGCTTATATTATTTAGGTAATTTATTGTAAGATTTTGGGGTTCTTTGAAGTATTCTTTTTGCACTATCAGAAGCAACAATTAGCCCAGCTCCCAACATGATAATATCTTTTATCACCAACCTCCCTGCACCTGATAGATATGGAAACCCATATTGCGGGGTCGGAAAATCTCCACCTAGATTGGGGACATACACTTCAGGCGTGGTAATCAGGAACGATAAGGTAACAATAGACATTATGAATGTCAACAGGCCACCTATTAGACCTATTTTTGGGAACCAAATTCCGAGTATTACCGCCAATCCTATCAAAACAATGACCGTTCCTAAGCCGTATGAAAATAAGTATGTGCCATTACCGGTATGCCAATCTACATTTTTCTGTACAGTTTTTCCTTCGGGATTTTTATACAGCGTATGTTCTGCTACTTGTTTTCCCGTTTTATCTATAACGGTTTTATCTGCATTATTGTAGAAGAAACTCATAAAAGGGCTGTTGATAACAAATGGTACGATACCATCAGCTTCATATTGATAAGCTTTCAATCCGCCAATCCAGACCATTACGATGAAAATAGATATTCTAGTCAGATTGATAAAAGATTGCTGGCTATTTGCTAAAATATTGATCAATATATTCATTATTTTATTTTAAAGTTTTTTGAAATTGACAATTTTGGGTAGTAGTAGTGATAAAGCAAGATCAGTCCAAAGGAAAAAACAGAGACTATTAAACTCGCTATTGGCAGATATGCGACCTTTTCTTCGGGCAGGATAAATATCAAAAATGGAAATGCGTAAACCGCAGGGATTTTTATTTTGAAAAATGCCAATAACAAATACATAATTGCAAACAATACAGTAGAAAGCAGTACCCAATTTTCTATATAATTTCTGAGTGCTACAGCGATTGTGATGGAGAGGCATAATACAGCACTAATTTTAAGAGCCATTTTTAGGTTAAACATTTTCATACCCAGCGTTTCAAAAACCACTACGGTTATTGGGGGAATGATGATTATAGGTGCCAAATCTGTACTATATGCAACCAACATCCAAAATAACGTAATAACAAAATAAGCCCATAATCTTTTGCTATCCCAATCCGCTTTTCGTGGTATATCTTTATTGCGTTTGCCAGCAAGTACAACTAACATCAATACTAAGCTGGCAATGAGAATTGCATAAATAAACGACCGATGAGTGGCATTGGTCACAATGGGCAAAAAACCAGTTGCCAAAGCCGGTGGAAATGTAAATTTTAAACTGGCCATCAATATCATCATAGCTATTAATACCAACATTAGTTTTGTAAGATAACCGATCTCTATAAAATTTATTCCGAAACCTAATAGTGCAGTTACGCTTGGTAGAATAAAAATCATTTCGGTGCGTTGCATCCAGGATTTTTCTTGCCAAACCCAAAGTGCAACTGCCATTGCAGCCATTTCCGGAAGTATGATTTCGGGGTCGTTGAAATAAACAGCTGCGCCTACCATAGCCAATATAAACACAAATGCAGCAATGTACCACAGGTGTTGATGTATTTTTTGTTGTATCATAATTAAATTGCTATGTCAAAAAGAAATCAAGGCGGAATGTCTGATTTTTTTTCCGCCCTGAAAATCTAATCATTTTTTAATTACTCATTAATAATTCATTCTTAAGCCAATGCCCCATCCCATATCACTATCATAGTGTGTTCTAACAGCCATGTTTTTGTTAAGGATATAACTCAAATCTGCCATGTACTCTAAATCGGTATTGACCATGAAACCTCCCCTTAATCTTTTTGAAATAGGAATATCTTCACGCATTAACTGTAATCTTACAATACCGTCGTGATAAACTTCTGCCTGAAAATTGACCAACATAGGTAAAGTGTACATAAATCCTAAGCTGACCGCTCTACGTGTGTCTTTCTTGTTGGTTTGTCCAAATATGTTTTTTTCATGCTCGTCTTCTCCCATTTTTCGGTAACGATAATCAAAACCGACAAAAGGCATAAACCATTGCATCTTACCAATATACCTTCCAAAATGGGTTTCTACTTCATAGCCGTGCATACTGTTGTATCCTAAACGCCATTCTGTACCTAATGACCATCTTGCATTTTGCAACATCGCTCCACCGTCATTTCCATTCGTTGCAAAGTCGTTTTCAATCATAAAGTGAGGCATATTGCTTTCCCTTTGCAGTTCTTTATAGGCTTTTGCTTTATCGGGTAAATAGGGATTTTTGTAATCTCCAACTTCAAACACCCTGTTCATTCCTGCCATCATATGATAAAGAATATGGCAATGGAAAAACCAATCGCCTTCTTCGTTGGCTAAAAACTCTATAGTATCCGTTTCCATCGGCATAATGTCCAATACATTTTTCAAAGGCGATTTTTCTCCCTTACCGTTAATAACCCTAAAATCAAATCCGTGGAGGTGCATTGGATGTCGCATCATTGAATTATTATATATGGTAATCCGTAATATTTCTCCTTTTTTTACAGGTATTTTATCCGTTTCCGAAAGTATTTTATTATCCATACTCCATACATATCGGTTCATGTTACCAGTAAGCGTAAATTTTAATTCTTTTACTGGGACATCATTAGGAAGAGTGGTATTGTACGGCGATTGCAACATGGCATAATTCAAGGTTTTAATGTCAGCCAGAGCATTCGCATTATACTTATTGGCGTTGTCGTCCATTTTCATCCCGCTATGTTGGCTATGATCCATTTTTTTACCTCCTTCACCTGTAATTTCCGGATACATCACTACATTCATATCCATTTGGTTCAGGCTCATTTTCATACCCATATCATCCAGATTGCCATTCATTTTCATCATATCGTTCATCATCTTCATCCCTTCAAAATATTTCAATTTAGGAAGTGGAAAAATGAGTTGCTTGACCCCGTTACCAATAAAATAACTTGCCGATTGTGTCCTGTCCTCAGTAGTCGCTAAAAATTCATAAGCCAAGCCATCTTCAGGAATAGTTACTACAATATCGTAAGTTTCAGAAACCGCGATGATTAATCTGTCAACTTCCACAGGCTCCACATCATTTCCATCATTGGCTACTACCGTAATTTTCCCTCCGCCATATCTTAACCAGAAATACGAAGAAGCTCCGCCATTAGAGACACGTAATCTAACTTTGTCGCCTGCTCTTAGTTCTTTACCGTCAATTGTTTTCAGATCAGTGGTATGGTTTCCATTTATCAGTATCTTATCGTAATAAACATCGCTAACATCCATTGCCAGCATCCTCTTCCATTCATTCTTTATTTTCACACCAAATTTCCCTTCTTTAATCGCTTCAACATATGATTGTGTAGCACCTTTTTTGATAGCAGCCCAATCGTTTGCGTTGTGCAACATACGGTTGATGTTATTTGGGTTAAGATTTGTCCACTCACTTAATATAATAGGGACGGTTGGCAGATCATCAATACCATTTCTAAATGTTTTATCATCACCTCTTTTTTCATAATAAAACTACCATACATTCCAATCTGTTCTTGTAAACCCGAATGGGAATGATACCAGTGAGTTCCATGCTGAATGATAGGGAAACGGTAAGTGTAGGTTGTACCCGGTGCTATTGGCTTTTGGGTAAGCCAAGGCACACCATCTTCTTTATTAGGCAGAAACACTCCGTGCCAGTGCAACGATGTACTTTCCTTTAATTGATTGTGCACAACAATCTCAGCGGTATCCCCCTCGGTAAAAGTAAGCGTGGGCATTGGGATTTGTCCGTTTACCGCAATGGCTCTTTTTTCTTTCCCGGCATAGTTTACCAATGTGTCTTTTACATACAATTCGTAACGCACTACTTTCTGTGCGAATAATGTTTGTGTGCAAAGCAGTATCAGTACTGTTTGCAATATTCTTATGGATATTTTTTTGTATCTAATCATTATTTAAAAATTTTATTTAATGCTATCTTCCATTGCACCAAACCATTTCATCAAAATCTGCTTATCCTCTTCCGACAATATTGCATTGCGATGAATTAATGTGTATGACGACAAAGGCATTTCCCCGTCCTTGATCTGTCCTGACATAGCTCTTAACTTACTTCGCTGCTTGCGGGCAGAATATTCACCAAACTCGCTAAAGTTCAGTTCCTCTTTGCCTTTTTTGATATGCTCTGCCAAGTACCATGCTCCGGGCTGGATGCGACTGTACCACGGATAGCTTGTGTTGTTGCTATGGCAGTCGTAACATGATTGGGCAAGGATGGCATTTACGTTTTGTGGCACGCTATATACCTTTTCGATATGGGTTGCGGGCACTTCGTCCGATTGGTTACGTAATGGCTGAAAAAACTGTATACCGATTAGGATAACAGCCAACCCCAATATGATTTTCTTTTTTAGGGACATAAATGTTTCATGTTGCTTCATTTAAAAACGCTGAATGAGGTTGTTCGGCTTCTCCTTGTTAGACCATGCTTTCATGAAGGAACAGCAAGGGCACAGAGAATTTATTTACCGGTGATTGTTTTTTCCACCTTTCCGCATGTCATCATTTTGGAGCCATAGTACGGGTTTTTGATTTCCTTGTTTTCGCTGAACCAAACAGCACCCTTTCCGTCATTGAACATCGGGCAATGGTTTTGATACAATGTTTGTGTTGTCCCAAATAATTCAATCAGATCTTTCAAACCTTCGCCAAGTACTGCTAAGTGTTCCCGTTGGTGGTGAATGTTGCCAACATTTTCGTTGATATGTTCCGCATGTTCTTTTGCATCGTCCGCTATTTCCATGTACTGTTTATGCTTATCGGCAGGAATAGCTTTCAAGTCCACTTTATTCAAAGTGGCTAATAGTTTTTTTCCTGCACTGGCTGCAGCTTTGTCATTGTCTGAAACAAGGGCATTCTTTAATGAAAGATAATCTGTAACGATGGGTGCGATAGAAAATTTCTTTTCTTGTTCAGTTGCTGTTGTTTGCTGACCGTTCGGTGTTTCACTTACGCCAGGCGCAGCTATCGTATCACCTCCGTTTGGTTGGGAAACTGTCTGTTCTTGTGATACATCTGAAGTATCGTTTGAAGATTGCTCGTTCTTGTTCGACACCTGATTGCATGATACTGTTATAAATGCCATGGTAACGGCAATAATTGATAATGTTAGATTTTTCATTTTATTTATTTTTTGATTTTTAAAAAACTTGCGTTAATAGCCACTACAATGGTACTTACACTCATCAGTACAGCGCCCATGGCAGGACTTAGAATAAAATTTGGATAGAGTACGCCTGCTGCAAGCGGTATTGCCACTACGTTGTAGCCAACCGCCCATATCAGGTTCTGTACCATTTTTTTATAGGTAAGTTTGCCGAAGTCGATCAATTTGACCACGTCCCTCGGATCGCTGTCTACCAATATGATATCCGCTGTTTCGGCAGCAACGTCCGTACCAGAACCAACGGCAATACCGACGTCTGCCTGTGCCAGTGCCGGTGCATCGTTCACACCATCACCTGTCATTGCCACGACTTCGCCTTTATCTTGAAACTCTTTTACTTTTTCTTGCTTGTTGTGTGGAAGCACATTGGCTAAATATCCGTCCATTCCTAATTTCTCTGCTACCGCAGCAGCAATCTTGTCGTTATCCCCGGTGAGGAGAAAGGACTTAATACCCATTTTTTTGAGCTCATCAATCGCTTGTGCCGAACCCTCACGGATGCTATCTGCCAACGTAATGATGCCGATTACCTGATCATCAATGAGAACGAAGTTTACCGTTTCGGCTTCCTGATTGATTTCGGCTGGAACTTCTGGCATTTGAAGGTGGTTTTCGGTGAAATAATTCGGACCGCCAGCTACGACATTTTTACCGTTTACAACACCTTTTACACCTATGCCCTGCATATAGCTGAAGTTTTGAGATTTCCATAAGTTGAGGCTCTTTTCTTTCAACGTAGCCATGATGCCTTTTGCAATGTGGTGTTCTGAATTTTGCTGTACTGCGGCAGCGTACTGGATAACCTCATCGGCATTATATTCCTCTGTTAATGGAATGACCTTTTCTACAGCATGTGAGCCTTTAGTGAGCGTTCCTGTCTTATCAAAAATGACTGTAGAGAGTTTTCGGGTTGTTTCAAACGCTGTTCGGTTGCGGATAAGCAGACCATTGGTTGCAGAAAGCGTTGTGGAAATGGCAACTACCAACGGGATTGCTACGCCCAATGCGTGCGGGCAGGCTGTTACCATCACTGTCACCATTCTTTCAAGTGCAAAGGCAATATCTCCACTATTGGCAAACCAATAAACAAATGTGGCTATGCCTACTGCAATAGCAATGAAAGTGAGCCATTTCGCAACTTTATCCGCAAGGTTCTGAGTATTGGATTTGGTAGCCTGAGCTTCCTGCACTAGATTGATTACCCTGTTCAGATAGCTGTCCTTTCCAACTGCCGTTACCTGCACTTTCAATGCTCCATCTCCATTGATGGAACCCGCAATTACCTTATCGTCCTTTTCCTTTTTTACTGGAACACTTTCTCCGGTTAGCATACTTTCGTTCATATACGAATGTCCCTCCAGTACCGATCCATCGGCAGGAATTTTTTCTCCCGGTTTTATGATTACCGTTTCACCATTTTGCAGGTCTTCAAGTTTTATCTTTACTGCTTCTCCGTTTCGTTCTACGGTAACATCATTAGGCAGCAAAGCAACCAATGATTGTAATGCCCGTGATGCAGCCATTTGGGAGCGCATTTCCAACCAATGCCCTAACAGCATGATGTCAATAAGTGTTGCCAGTTCCCAGAAGAAATCCATGCCCTGCAAGCCGAAAACAACGGCAACCGAATAGATATAAGCCACAGATATTGCAATGGCAACAAGTGTCATCATTCCTATGGCTTTAGCTTTCATCTCTCCGATCATTCCCTTTAAGAATGGTAAGCCACCATAGATATAAATCACCGTGCCCAAAGCCAGCAGCACATATTTGTCACCAGGGAAAGTAATATTGAACCCCAACCATTGCTGTATCATGTGCGATAGCAAAAGGATAGGAATGGTGATCACAAGACTTATCCAAAAGCGTGAAAGGAAATCTCCTGTATGATGTCCCTCATGCTTGTTAAAGTTTTCGTTACCATAGTCATGCGGAGAATGTCCCGAATGTCGGGATGTGTGTCCATTAGTAGCCGGCCCTCCTCCAATGGGAACCAATGTCATGCCACATAGCGGGCATTTTCCAGGTTCGTCTTTTAGCACCTGTGGGTGCATTGGGCATGTGTATTTTTTCATAACAAGAAGTTTTAAAAGTTATGTTGAACTCAATCTTTTTGCCATCTCATAGGTCATTTCCTCTGCATAGGTACCATAGGCATCAACAAGTACCCCTTTATTCTTACCATCATTGGATGAGATGGCATAAATCACGGAATTGTTATCTGGACTGCTATCAAGGCTTTCAAACCTATGTGTTTCCATAACAGTAAAGTCCTCTGGTTTTAGTTTCAGGTTACTTGATGCACAATACAGGCAGTCCGGTAACAGACTAAAATCTATACTGTAACCACGTTGTTCAAGGTCTTTGAGAGCCTGAACCATGTCATTATACTGTACCATATCTTTAAAACTGTTATTTAATAGTTTCAACTGTACTGCCGCAGGTAAGCATCTGTGAGCCGTAATACGGATTTTTCACCTCATTCTCTTTGCTTAGCCAATTTGCACCCTTACCTCCATTGTACATAGGACAATGCTGGTAATAAACAGGAGTATCCTGCTTGGAAACTTTAGCAAGTGTGTAGATGCCTTCCGAAAGTGCTGCAAATGCACCCCGTTGTTTTACAACATCTTTTGATTTTGCAATGCTTTCCGCAGTGGTTATTAGGTTTTGCATTACTTTCATCCAAACTATATGCTCTTCTGCCGATAGTTTATTCATATCTACAGCCTTAATGGATGCAGCCAGTTCAGTGGCTTTGGCAGACGTGATGGATGCATCAGTTTTTATCAAAGCATCTTTCACTGAAAAGTAGTTGGCAAATACAGCTTTTAACTGTGATTGGTCTGGGCTTGCTTCTTTGTTAGCGGATGTTGTCATTTCGCTATGGTTGTGATTGCCATGCCCGGCACTCATGTTCATTCCTGCTTCTTTGTTTTTGGTAGCCGTCTTTATAGGTCTATCGTACTGGCAACATCCGGCAAGTTTAGCATATACGTCATCCGGCGCACGGAATTTATCGCTGTCATAACCAGCCAAAGCGATACGTTTCAGGATTTCATCTTGATTTGTTTTGTTGCCGTCGTAGGTGAGTGTAGCCATTTTGGTATCTTCGTTCCACTCCACATTGGCTACTTTTTTTAAGTTACCTGCTTTTTCTATGGTGGTTTTGCAAAGATCACAATTGCCATAAATCTTTACGATTTCAGTTTTCGCATTCTTGATTTGTGCGAAAGCATTTATTGAGGATAGTAATACAGCGATTACCATCACTATTTTTGATAATGATTTCATAATAATTACATTTTGAGAAATGGGAATAATAAAAACCTATTTCTGTTTGAAATTTCTTAGTAAATTATATAAATAAGGGATTTACAAAAACCTGAACAGATTTTGATAAAGCACACTTATGGCTATCATGCCAATGGTATTAGCTTATTTTAGGCGGTTGCCAAATGGAAAAGTATCCCGAAGAATAATGAATTTGTTTGAAACCAAACTTTTGCTTTTTTATTTCTGCAAAATAGTCTCTATTGATCTCTAAATGTGAGATTATAGCGATAGAGGGTGATGGGGCATTATTTGTACAGGTTTTATCTTTACAATTACCACTACAATGTCCTTTATCTTCCTTACTTTTTTTACAGGATTTGGTCTTACAGCAATCTTGGGCTTTTAAAGCTTTCTTTTTAGAACATGAAGATTGTTCAGTTTTTGTTGATTTTTTTGAACACGCATAACTTTGATTGGGCATCAAAAGGAAGCCCAAACAAAAAAGTATGACTATGCCGATATGTATATTCAAATTTTTCAACTCTTCAAAAGTATGAAATTATTTTTTTCAATTGATATAATTTTCACACATATAAAAACCTATTTGATTATTTTACATTAAAATTTGCAAAAATAATCAAATAGGTATATCAATAAAAGCTATTCTGTAGGCAGAACTTCTATTTTAAAGCCTGCCTTTTGTACGGTTGATATTACCTCTTGCTCAGTAATGCCCTCTGACTTCACAGTTAGCACCTTATTCTTATCATTAGTATCAACCTCCCAATGGCAGATGCCATCGGCATTATCCAAATGTGGCTTTACAGATGCTAAACACCCACCACAATTAATGTTGGTCTTAAATTGAAATTGTTTATTTTCCATCGTTTACAAATTTTAGAGTTATCTGATAGTACAAATTTCCGTGTTGTACTGTTAATTATTGTTATGTAATTTCCTGTTTGATTTGTGAGATTTACTGATTTATCTCTTCCACTTCAATCGAAGGCTGTTACTTACCACGCTAACGCTGCTCAATGCCATTGCTGCTCCTGCAATCATCGGGTTCAATAAGAAACCATTGATAGGATATAGGATACCTGCTGCAATCGGAATACCGATTAGGTTATAGATGAACGCCCAAAACAGGTTTTGCTTGATGGTCGCGACGGTCTGTTTAGATAATCTAATCGCCTGCGGTATTTTGGTCAGGTCTGATGAAATAATGGTCATCTTCGCCACGTCCATTGCGATATCAGAACCTTTACCCATTGCAATGCTTACATCGGCAGTTGCAAGAGCTGTACTGTCATTGATACCGTCCCCGACCATTGCTACTACTTTGCCCTGTGCTTGTAGTTCTTTTACAAAGTCGGCTTTGTGCTGTGGCAATACTTCTGCTTTATAATGCCCGATGCCTGTTTGCTGTGCAATGGCTTTGGCAGTCGCTTCGTTATCTCCGGTCAACATATACAGGTCTATGCCCATATCCTGTATTTCCTTGATAGCTGCTACCGATGTTTCTTTGATTTTATCGGAAATCGCCACTACAGAAAGTGCCTGTTTGCTGTTTGCAAACCAGATAACGGTTTTAGACTGCGTGCCCCATTCGTCTGCCTGCTGTTGCAGTTGGTCGGCAATGGTAATGTTGTTTTCAGCTAACAGCTTTTTATTACCTACATAGTAAGTGTCGTTGTTGTAATCGGCTTTTGCGCCTTTACCTGTGATACTGTCAAAGTTTGATAATGCAGTGGTGGAAACGCCCTCCAAATGCTTCACGACGGCTTCCGCTAATGGGTGTTCAGATTGCTTTTCGATGCTCAATAAAACATCTTTGGTAGCATCGTCATTGTTCAGCCATTGGATGCCTGTAACTTCGGGTCTTCCCTCGGTAATCGTACCTGTTTTATCCAATACGATGGCGTTCACTTTTTTCGCCAATTCCAGGCTTTCCGCATCTTTAATCAGGATGCCGTTTTCAGCACCTTTACCAACGCCTACCATAATAGCGGTCGGTGTAGCCAAGCCTAAAGCACAAGGGCAAGCAATGACTAATACGGTAACGGCTGCTAAAAGACCTTGTACTAAGCCGTTGTCGCCTCCTAATATCAGCCATAAAAAGAACGTCAGAACAGCGATACCCATTACTACCGGAACAAAAATACCTGCTATTTTATCCACCAGTTTTTGTACAGGTGCTTTACTTCCTTGTGCGTCCTGTACCATTTTGATAATTTGGGCAAGCATTGTTTCTTTACCCACTTTTACCGCCTTGAACTGGAAGCTACCTTTTTGGTTGATGGTTCCTGCAAATACCTTTTCGTTTTCCTTTTTCAGTACCGGAACAGGCTCACCGCTTAGCATACTTTCATCTACATAAGAATTGCCCGATACGACCATACCATCCACTGCAATTTTTTCGCCAGGCTTAACCAAAATAATATCGCCTGCGTTTACATCTTCGATGGCTTTTTGTCTTTCCGTGCCGTAGGCTTCTATTACGATAACCGTTTTCGGCTGTAAGCCCATCAGCTTTTTAATGGCTGATGAGGTATTGCCTTTGGCTTTTTCTTCCAATAATTTACCCAATAGAATAAAGGCAACGATTACGGCTGCCGCTTCAAAGTACACGTGTGCGTGTAAGCCTCTTTGATGCCAAAAGTCCATAAACAGCATATTGAATACACTGAATATATAGGCGATACCTGTACTCAAGGCAACCAACGTGTCCATATTGGCGGAACGGTGCTTTGCCTGCTTCCATGCATTGATAAAGAAGTCTTTACCTAACCATAAAACTACTGGAGTGGAGAATGCCCACATTATTTCATTACCATAAGGCATATCCATAAAGAACATACCGATAATGACTACTGGGAGCGATAGGATTACCGCCCAAATGGTTTTGTTTTTAAGTTTTTTGAATTTTTCGGCGTGGATAGCTTCTAAGGTTTCTTGCTGCTTGTTCTCGTCTTCGAGCAAGAGGTCATAACCGCCATCCTGTACCGCTTTACGGATTTGCTCGGAACTGGTTATATTCGGCAGGAACTCAACGTTGAGGTTTCCTGTACCGTAATTCACTTCGGCATTTACTACCCCAGAAGTATATTTTGCCATACTTTCGGCACTGCCTGCACAGGACGCACAGGTCATACCCAATACAGGATAAGTCTTTTTAACGGTAGGAACGCCGTAGCCTAAATCTTTGATTGCCTTTACAGCTTCGCCTACTACCTCGTTATCATTAACGGTAATAGCCACCCTGCGGTTGTTTAGCTCTACTTTGTGGCTTTCCACACCTTGCACCTGTGCCAGTCCTTTATCTACTATTAATGCACAATGCTCACTTTCTACATCCTCTAAGGGAATATATATTGTATCTCTATTCGTTGCCATATCTCGATTGCTTTATTTAACAATACAAAATTGGCAATAACAAAGGGGATTTCTATTGTGAAATTATAGGATTGATTTGTAAGATTTACTTAAACCTTATCCAGTGGCTTGCGTTTGTCTTCCCGTATCTGTTTGAAATGGCTCGGCGTCAATCCTGTTACTTTCTTGAACTGGTTACTGAGGTAAGCCACGCTTGAATAATTCAGACGATCCGCAATTTCACTTAACGAAAGCTCATCATAAACCAAAAGTTCTTTTACTTTTTCTATCTTTTGGGCTATAAAGTATTTTTCTATTGTAGTTCCTTCTACTTCTGAAAAGAAGTTGGACAAGTAGTTGTAATCGTTGTGCAAGGCATTACTAAGTATATTAGAAAGATTGGTTTTAATTTCATTGTCCTGATGATGCACCAAATCAATGATAATGCTTTTTATCTTTTCAATCATACGACTTTTTTTGTCGTCGATGACTTCAAAGCCTAATGGGGCTAAAATTTTGACCAAAGTATCTTTTTCGGCAGGTGTAATTTCCTTGTCAAGGATAACTTCTCCCAGCTTAATATTTTTAGCATTTAAGCTCAGCTTATCCAATTCAGCTTGCACAACCATAATGCAGCGGTCGCATACCATATTTTTAATAAAGAGTGTCGTCATAATTTTTTGCTAACCATGTTTTATTAATTGATTAACAAAATTACAATTTAAAATTCTTACTTCGACCTTTGTAGATTTAATAGAATTATATTGAATTTAATCATCTCTACTGTACCAAATGCTGCAAATCTGGGTCGTTTTTGATACGCTCCAATTCCTTTTCGATAATCTGTACAATGTCTTGTTTTATCTGACGGTAATTGCTGTCAATATCCTGCTTCATTTTATCTTCTCCGTGTTCATCAACAAACGATAGGATTTCCGGTATCTTCTGATAGACTTTAGTTTCTGCGGCAACTTTTTCATTGTCCACTACAATTTCAGCGTGGAAAATCTTTTGGTCGATACGTTCATCAAAGTTATCTGATACAGATCCGACAAACATACCTTGTGTAAGCGTTGAAATTTTGGAAGCCGGAATAAGGCTATCTAACTGTGTGGAAATAGAGGTAGATTTATCATTCCTGTTAATCGTCATACTTTGGCGTTTCTGCAATACTTTTCCGAAACGTTCCGAAAGGCTTTTTGCCGTTTCGCCAACTACCTGCCCGGAGAAAATATTACCAACGGTATTTTGAATTACCTTACTTTCCTTGTCGCCATAATCCCTTGTTAATTGCGAAAAATCCTGAAAGCCCAAACATACAGCCACCTTATTACTTCTCGCTGTTGCGATAAGATTATCCAGTCCTCTAAAATATATCGTAGGCAACTCATCTATGATTACTGAACTCTTTAATTGTCCCTTTTTGTTGATGAGCTTTACAATTCTTGAATTGTATAAACCCAATGCTGCGGAATAGATATTTTGACGGTCAGGATTGTTACCAACGCACAAAATTTTAGGTTCTTTCGGGCTGTTGATGTCAAGTGAAAAGTCATCGCCAGTCATAACCCAATACAACTGCGGGCTAATCATTCTTGACAAAGGGATTTTTGCCGATGCAATCTGTCCCTGCAATTGGTCTTGTGCGCCACCTTGCCAGGCATCCATAAACGGAGAAAGATAGTTTTCCAAATCGGAATATGAGGTCAGAATGGTAAATACGTCCGAATACTTTTTATTCAGCAATTCAATGGCGTGCGGGAATGTACAATACTTACCATCCTCATAGATTTTCAGATACCAAATAATGGCAGCCAATAGGATAATTGGGCTTTCCACGAAAAAATCCCCTTGCTTCTGTATCCAGCTACGGTTGAGGTTCAGCATTATGGTGTAAGCCGCTTCGTAAGCGTCGGAAATGTCTGTCATAAAATCGGGATTGAGTGGATTGCACCTATGGCTCTTGCGTGGGTCATCGAAATTTATCACATAGAATTTTGGTTGAACTTTGTACTTATCCCGATGCTTCAATAAATGATTGTAGGCAATGGTGGAAAGGTCGTCAAATTTAAAATCATATATATACATACTAAAGCCTTTCTCAATCTGCTGCTTGATGTAGTTGTTTACGATGGCATAAGATTTACCGGAACCCGGAGTACCCAACACGATTGATGCCCTGAAAGGATTTACAATGTTTATCCAACCGTTGTTCCATTTGCCTTTGTAGTAAAATTTGGTGGGCAGGTTAACGGAATATTCATTTTCCATCAGCTTTGTTTCCTGTTGAAAGCTCTCGTTCTCGTTGTTGAAAACATCGTCCATTAAGTTGGTACGAAGCAAGCGGCTCATCCATACGCCCGCCATCAGCAAAGCAATATAACCTAACGAGATAGTAAGGATATACAGAAATGTGCCTATTACCGGAGATAGCTTTAACAACGGCGTGTTCAGAAAGAACAGCACAAAACCAACGCCCAAAGCCACGTAGATTTTAGCCCAGGTTATCTTCTCATTCTTTACGCCTTTCGTTCCCAAACAACTCAAAGCAAGCAAAACCAAAGCGAACGCCTTGGTATAAAGGGTATGTGAAAACAAGCCCGCCGTCCGGTCGAAATTGCCTAATATCTTGTTGATTATTTCCAACGTCCAACCACGTTCTAAAAAGAACCCGTAGCAGAACCAATAAAGGTGCATCAGCACCAAAAGAATACTGACTGCCCGCATAAAAGCCATTATTTTGGCTAAACCTCTTAAATCGTCTTCTCCCTGCATTCTTTTTTAGTTTTAATGTTCGGGCGTGAATTTAAAGGCTCTACACAGCGGCTATAAGAATGTGGCAGTCAATGGCGGTGCGTGGCAGTGTTTGGCGAAGTGATAAGAGTTGTAGCTTCTATGATCCTTTTGTATCGTAACATTTATGAAGCATCCAAATAAAAAATACTTTTAGTTGCTCTTCTGTTTTCTGTCCGTCAGCAACATTTTTTGTCCTGCTGAATTGGTGGACAAGGAACACTTCCGTAACTACAATAAACACAACAGTCTCCTTGTTTTGGTTTAAGAACTTGTTTGCATTTTTCACATTCGTAGAAATATTGGCAAGCGTCTGTCGGCATTGTTTCTTCTTTCTTGTGTCCGCAGTTGGGGCAAGTAATTGTTGATTGCAATATGATTTCCATTTGGTTTTATTTTTTGTCGGTTACAGAATATCCTGTTGAGTTAATTGCTTTTTCGACCTCAGAAATATTCGTTTTTGAGTTGTCAAATTCCACGATTGCGTTTCCTTTTTCGTATGAGGCGTTTGAACTTATTATTCCTGTCAATTTATTTACTTCGTGATTTACGTGTTCGCCACAACTTGCACAAGTCATTCCGCTAATCGTAAATTCTACTTTTTGAATATTGGATTTGTCCACCGCTATAATTTGCTTTTCTGTCTTTGGGTAGAAAATGCTTGAGTAGTATGGAAAGGCAAGCATTACGATTGCAAATGCTGTTACAATTCCTAAAAACATTTTTGACTGAATGAATTTTGGTTTTTCTTCTGTCTCACAATTGCAATCTATCTGCTTTTTGGGTTTCAACTTTTGATACCAAGCAAAACCAAGAACCAAAATTGTCAACCCGATAAAATAGGGTCGAAAAGGTTCAAGCCAAGAAAAAGTGGAAGCAAGACCGCTTGTTCCTGCAATAAGAGCCAATACTGGTGTGATGCAACAAAGAGAAGCTGCAATTGTAGTCAAAAGTCCTGCACCAATTAATTTTTTGTCAGTTTTCATATTGTTTCTAATATTTTGTTTTCGTCAAGTATTTTGAAAAATGGTTTCAGCATTTTTTCATACTCTTTAGTCAGTGAGTGAAAAATAGTTTGAGCTTCTCGTTCGGTTTCAATAAGTTTTCTGTCTTTGAGTTTCCGCAAGTGTTGTGAAACCGCTGAAATTGTCATACCAAGAATATCACTTATATCACAAACACAAAGTCGTTTTTCTTCATAAAGTAGAAAGAGTATTTTCAGTCTTACATTGTTTCCCGCTAATTCAAGTCCGTTCGATAAATAGTCAAAAGAACCGTTGAGTTCTGAAACTCGGTCTTTACAGCGGTTTATTTGTTTAATGTCTGCTTGTTGTCGTATGCAAGAATTATTGTCCATAGCACAAAGATAGTCAATTTGTTTATTTAAGCAATTACTTAAATACAACTCAAATTCTTTCAGAATTATAAAGTGACAGCTCAATAAATCTTTTTAAAAACAGATTTTTAATTCCAAAATCTGACCTCTTACAGTCTTCTTTTTTTTTTCTTCTTCATTTTGTTAGCAAAATCCTGTTCCTCGTAATCATCGCCCTGTGCTTCGGGTAACAAACCGCCAAATGCCTCAATCAAACCGTCTTCGTGTTTTTCAGTAGTATTCAGGAAGTCGAACAAATGGTGTGGTTCTTCCGCAGGAAGATCCGCATCATTTGATGTGGATAGTTTGGGTTGTAAAATAGCAGGTTCTTTAATATCGGGTTTGATATTATTGTTCCAATAATCATTAAAGGCATTGGCAGAAAGTTTCTTGCTCAAACGTGAACCGTTCCAAACCGTTTTAGAATTGTGGTCTATAAAAGTCATTCCGTAAATACGCCCTGTGTCATTTCTACGAACCACAACGTTAATGCCCTGTTCGCCTAACTGTTTTTTAAAAGCCTGTTCATCACTTGTGGTTTGCAGGGCAATAGTTACAACAGCTTTAATGGTTGGTTTTGTCGGGTGGTCTTTTAAATCCTCTTTGCATTTTGCAAAATGCAATTCCAAAGCCGGAAGCCCTGCATTTTTACCAAACAACGAAGCCTTGAACGGAAGCCCGGCTCTTTCGCCTTTTTCATTTAAAGGAATGTACAGTAAACCCTGCCGTAGTTGTCCCTGCAATTCGCCCTGCACTTTTTCGGTAGTAACATTGAACAGGGAAAGCAAAGCATTGTATTCGCCCAAAGTCTGAAATTTATAATAATTCGGCAGGTGGCGGACTACTGAAGCAATTTGACTTTTTACATCGCCTGCTTTGTAATCTACCGGACGGAAAACCTTATCATTCTGAGTGCGCTCTTTGTCTGTTGCAGGTATCAGCCCGTGTTGCCTTTCCAGTTCTCGGCATACATTCATTGACCGCATTTTCTCGAATTTGTCCGAAATCTTTTTGCCCTGCTCGTCCACGCAAACCGATACAATGTGTATATGGCTGCGGTCAATATCGGTATGCTTAAACACTACGAAAGGTTGTTCGCCGTAACCCATTTCCCGCATATACTGCTCCGCCATTTGCCGAAACCTGTCATCGCTAACCTTATCTTTCGGGTCGGGATTAAGCGAAATATGCAACGTATGTTTCTCGGTATTACGGTTGGCTATCAAATAAGGGGCAAAAGATTGTGCTAATTGTGCAACAGTATATGCTCCGTTTGACCTTTCGATTATCTTATTTGTGAACAGAATTTTTCCATTTTCATTCTCCACTTTCAGATTGTTATATGCCAATGCTCCGTACAAATTTTCGCTTCTGCCGATTTTCGCTATCATTTCTAAGACTGTTTTTTTAGATGTTTTGCTTCAAATTCTTCAGTTATCTGAATGATTTTTTGGCATAGCATCGCCATTTCAGCCGTCTGTTTTTCCAATTTGTAAAGGAACGCTGCGGCTTTTTTCTCGGAAAAATTCTTGTACAGCAGCTTTACAATCTGGTTATAGTTTACACCAACGGAGCGAAACTGACTGTGAAACGAGGTTAATCTCATATAAAAATCAACCGTTCCCTTGTCAATTTTAACCGATTTCATTTCTTTACTGAACAGCAGAGAAATGATAAACTTTGCTTTATTGGGCATTCCCGATGTTTCAAAAAGCGATAAAAGTTTGGCATTTTCTTCGTCTGTAAGACGGAAAACGTGGCGGTGGATGCTTGGGTCGGTCTTAGCTCTCCGTCCGCCCTTATTCTGTTTTTTGTTATTGTTCTCGTTCATCACTAATCCATTTTAAATCCACGCAAAACGCTGACTTCGGAAGACGTTTTTCAAGCTCCCAGTAGGGCAAGTTGTTTTGAGGCACTAACTCGGTTTCGAGTGCCTCAAAACACAACTTGCCGTGTTCTGTTGAACACAAAAATCCGTCCGCCAAAAAAGGCGGAACCGGATTAAATGTAACAGGGAAAAACGGCTCGATGCCGTTCCCGTTACCCTCCGATTTGTCAAAAGTGTTTTGCATAAATCCATTAATAAAAATCATTGTACAAAGTAAAGCCCTGTTTACGAAAGCATTGTATTGTATAACAGTGCCAAACACTGCCTTTGAACGCCAAACACTGCCACACCGCAATCAGAGGGCAAATCAATCGCTTTATTTGCCGTATAATTTTAGTGCAGGTAGTAAAAAATGTATCTAAACAAAGAAGAAAATAAGGTTTGTAAACAGGCAGTTTGGAATAAAAGCATAAGGTTTTAAAAGCATAAAACAATAAAAGTGTAAAAGCATAAAAGCATAAAAGCGGTAAAGCAATTTACCTGTTGCAAGGTTTGCCACTTGCCAAAGAATGTACCTGACAAGGCAAAAATGAAAGCAGATACCTGTGCAGGAAAGTACCCAAAAGGGAATGCAGGAATATAGGAATGAGGTAATAATCAGATAAACCAATATTCAATCCTGCAAAACAAATAAAGTGTGTAACAATAAATTTTTAAATAATGGAAACAACAAAGAAAACTTTAAAAATCAGCTTCTCCACCCAAAAAGGCGGTGTGGGAAAATCTACAATGACCACTTTGCTGGCAAGTGTACTTCACTACCGTTTGGGTTTTAATGTGCTGGTGATGGACTGCGACTTTCCGCAACACAGCCTGACCAATATGCGTGAACGGGATAAGAGAACCATAATGCAGAACGGCTACCATAAAAAAGCGGCAATGAAGCAGTTTCAAGCCATCAACAAAAAAGCATACCCGATTATTAAATGCAAAGCTGAAACAGCTTTGGAGAAAGCATCGGAATACAGAAGCCAGTCGGTGGTTGTACCGGATGTTATTTTCTTCGACCTGCCGGGAACTGCCAATACCAAAGGCGTACTGACTACCTTAAAAAAAATGGACTTTATCTTTTCGCCCATTACTGCCGACCGTTTGGTAGTGGAAAGTACATTGGGCTTTACCAAAGCCTTTCTCGGACTTCCCCAAACGGACGAGGGCAATCCCGAACAAGAGATGTGGCTGTTTTGGAACCAAGTGGACGGCAGGGAAAAAACAGGTTTGTATGATGCGTATCAAAGTGTCATCAAAGAACTCAACCTGCCTATAATGGAAACAAGAATAATGGATAGCAAGCGTTTCCGAAAGGAAACAGACGATACAGGTAGTTATGTATTCCGGTCAAGTTTGCTGCCTGCCGAACCACAGTTAATGAAAGCAACCAAAATGGATTTGTTTGTCGAGGAATTTTTAAAAATCACTCATCTATAAAAGCATTAAACTATGAGTTCAGATAACAAAAACAACGATTTTGAAAAGCCCAATGTTGATGAGGAATACCTTATGAACGTCATAAGCGGCGATGAGCCTGTTGCTCCACCGACCATTAACAAAAAGCAGGACGTACCAAAAGAAAACAAGCCCAGGGAAAAAGCCCGTAACAGTTTATCAAAGAAAGCGGACTATGAGGAAACGTTTTTGGTCAATCGGTTTCCGTCCGGTCGTAACGGCAAGGTCGTTTACATACGCCCTGAATACCACGAAAGATTGCTGCGTATTGTACAATTAACAAGGGAGGAAAGAACAACGCTCTACTCATACATTGACAATATTCTTGACCACCACTTCAAGGAGTTCGGGGAAGATATTACAGATTATTTCAACGACCATTTTAAACCCATTTTGTAGCTATGGAAATAGTAATTGTGATATGCCTGCTGATAGTCATTGTCCTGCTTTTACAAGATAAGATTGTCATTCATAAAAGGTCAAAACAAGAACCTCCGCAGAAGAAAGTCAATCCGAACCTGCCCGATATTATGGGGCAACCCAAACCTGTAGAACGCCTTTCAGTGCCAAACACTGCCAATGAACGCCAAATTGAGGAACCGGAGATAAACCCTGCTAATTTAGACATTGAATACGACGAAAATGAAAACGTAAGTGCTCAAATTCCGCAGGAAGAGCTGGACGAAGTTTTCAGAAATATGCCTGATTTGGAGGAAGAGGAAGAAGAATGGAACAGGTACGGAATGTCTGGTGGTGATAACGGTTTTGCCCAAGGGGTTACCTATGACGAACTAAGCTCCGTGGGGGTGTTGCTCCAAAAAGAAGAATTGGAACCAGCCCAAAAGGAAACAGCGATAGCGATAGTGCAAAAAATACAGGGGACTGAGTTATTCAACCTATTGGAAAATTCTATGGAAGATGCTTCCCGAAAAATAGCCGAGCTTTTGGATAGCACCCTTTCATCTGAAACGGAAGCCGGTTCTTCCACTTTGCGGAAAAGTGATTTGAGTGATTTTGACATTGGGGAGTTTGTGTAAAAAAATAGAAGATTTTAAATGAGCCTGAAATTTAGTTTTTCAGGCTCAATTTTTTCTCACTCATTTCGCCAACTTCAATATTCTGTATGCCCCCCTTGCCACAACTAAGAATACAATTGCTCCGATAATCAAATCGGGATAGCTTGAATTGAGCCAATGAACCAAAAGCCCTGCAACGATAACACCCGAATTGATAATAACATCGTTTGATGTAAAAATCATAGTTGCCTGTATGTGGGCTTCTTTGCTTTTGTTCTTTTGCAACAGGTAAAGACAAAATATATTTGCCATTAGTGCCAAAACAGAAACGATAATCATAGTTTGAAAATCGGGCATTTTTTCAAAGCCTAAAAAACGCCTGATAACTTCAACAAAACCAATAACAGCCAATAGGATTTGAAAGTACCCTGCAAATTTGGCGATGTTGTTTTTCCTTGCTATTGTTCCACCCACAGCGAATAAAGCCAAAGCATAAACGATACTGTCCGCAAGCATATCCAAACTATCAGCTACCAAACCCATTGAATTGGAAAAAATGCCAAACACCATTTCCAATCCAAAGAAAACGAAATTAATAATCAGTACAGTCCAAAGTAGTTTCCGTTGGTTATTATTTGTATCTGTTTCAAAAATTGCATTGCTTTCTTCAGTTGAAATCAATGTAGTATTCAGGTTTAGTGTTCCCAAAGCCGTTAAAATCGGGTCGGGATTTCCATTGTGATAAACGTTCAGCTTTCTGTTTGGAATATCAAACTCTAATGATTTTACCGTATCAAAGTTTTGCAGTTTCATACGGATTAACTGCTCCTCACTTGGGCAATCCATTTTTGTAATATTGAATATTGTTTTGTTCATCTTTTAAAGTTTAAATTTTATTCCTCCGTTAATTACAAATCCGTCCAATGGTGAATAAATATCTTTAAAAACAGGGTTGGTTATAGTACCTGTATAAATGTTATCAAAACGTGTCTGTCTTGTATCAAGGAAGTTTTCAAAGTTGATATATAAAGAAAATCTTTCCCAAATCTTTTCAGCCATAAAGCCACAGGTCCAATAATCGTTTCCTATTGTTCCGTCATTGAGCTTTTGCGGACTGAAATAATAGGCTTCTAAACCAATCTTCCATTTATCCTCAATTTCATACATCAGTACAGAGTTAATACGGTGTTTTGGGGTTAATGGATTTTCGGTAGTTGTTCCGTTTTCAATCAATCGGGTATCGGTAAAGGTGTAGCCCAGAAACAGTTTCAAATCATCATATCCTATTTTTACGTTGGTTTCTGTTCCTTTAGTATGAATGTAGCCCGATGAATTGATGAACTGATAAAGATTAGCAGATGGATTTTGAAGCAACAAAGGATTATCCAGATAAGTATAAAAAAACAATTGGTTTATGCTGAATGTCCAATCATCGCCTATATTAGTACGGTAGTTGATGTCTGCATTTGCTCCGTAGCTCCTTTCTAATTTATTGGTTTTATCGTTAATAGGCATTACGTTTTGATATTGTATGCGTTCGCTTTCTTCGGTAAAAATGGTTGGTGTTTTGTAGCCAAATCCGCCCCCGACACGTGAAGTCAATCCATTTGCAATCTTAAACAATGCCGATACTCTTGGCAAAAAAACAGCTCCATAATCAATCACATAATCCGTCCTTAAACCTGCTTCCAATTGAAGCCAATCGGTAGCCTTAAAAGAATTTTGAACGAAAGCCCCGAATGTGGTATGAGTATAATCCCTCAACGGAAATGCAGTAATCTGTTTTTCTTTAAAATTATCAGTCCAAATATTAACGCCTGTTACCCATTCCGATTTTTCTTTGCTGTGCGTATAGCTTGCTTCCGTAAAAGTAGCGGTCTGCGTTCCCTCAAATTCGTAATTCGGAATAGCCGTATTGCGGTTAAAATAACTTACGCTGTTTTTGAATTGTACAAAACTGTTTTCGTTTACAGTATGGTCAAAAACAAATTGAGTGGAATAACGCTGTGTTTTGTTTTCTTCAAAATATTGATGGGTGTTATCTCCTTTGCCTTTGATGTAGAGCATATCGCCACCCAAACGGTTTTCAATGGTGGTGTTAATACCAAAGTTCATTTTTGTTTTATCATTGAAGTAAACAAATAATTTAGGGTTCAGTACATACCTTTCAAATTGGGGAATTGCAGAAAGCCCGATTTTTGCAGGGTCGTAAGCTCCGTTGCGATTATGCGAAGCAAATATTGTCGTTCCGATTTTCTTAAACTTCTGTCCGTAAAAACCGTTGATGTCTAAACCTCTGCCTGATGTTCCGTTTAAATGAAAGCGTAAATCCCTTTCTTCCGTTGGTGTTTTGGAAATCAGATTGACCAGACCTGCTATTGCTCCACCACCATACAGCGTGGAAGTTGAACCTTTGATAACTTCCACCTGCTTTAAGTCAAGGGGTGGGATTTGCAACAAACCTAACCCACTTGAAGCACCCGAATAAATCGGGAAACCGTCTTTTAAGATTTGCGTATATCGTCCGTCAAGCCCTTGAATACGAATACTTGCGTTGGCACTTGTGGGCGATGTAGTTTGTACATGAATACCTGTACTCTCACTCAAAAGCATACGAATATCCCCTGCTTTCATATTGCCTTTTTCGTCCAATTCTTCACCTCCGATAAATTCAATTCTTGTAGGGATATTTTGGATAGTTCTTGTACTTCTTGTTGATGAAATAACGATTTCTTCCAAATCTTCCGATTGTTCAGAAAGTAGGATTTCAATCGGGGTTGTATCTTTTAACGGAAAATTAAAGCTGTCGGTACGTTGGGCAAAACCAACATAACTAAATTGAATTTCCTGCAAACCGTTTGGAATACCTGTTAATATGATTTGTCCGTTTTCATCTGAAGTTGTTGCGATTGTAGTTCCCGTAACCTGTGCGGTTACGCCCATTAAAAGCTCTTTTTTTTCACTGTCTTTAATTACAGCTTTGAACGTATTTTGTGCATATACACAAAGGTTTAGTGCCATAAAAAATGACAAAATGAGTATTTTTTTCATTGTAAAAATGATGCTTAATATGAATAAATGAATGATAGCGGTGCTATGCACCGCAGGTAATAAACTGTGCTGAAGGCACTACATATTAAACAAGCTGTGGGGGATGCCAAACGGAAAAGGGAAAATCAGAAACAGGCGGTGTTGGCATTGTTCCTAATTTTCTTTGGGGTTCTTTTACTGAATGTGTAACCGAAAAATGAAAAGTAATTAAAACAAATCCCGTACAGGTATTACAGCTAAAAAAAGGCGAACAACAACCCTTATTGCAATCTTGGTCTTCCTGTCCGTTTTGTCCTTGCTCGGTTGTATGCTCCTGCATACATTTATCCTCAATAAAAGTCGGTACTGCTGATAACAGCAATACATAAACGGCTAATATTAAAGATATAAATTTCATTTTGCGAAGATAGTAAATAAACATTGTCCAATAAATATATATATCCTCTTTTTTCCATCTCTATAACGCCACTCACCGCCAAACAATTCCACTGACTGCCACTTTGTTATAACGCCTTCATTTCTGAAACATCTTTGTCTTGAAAGCCCGCAAGGTGCGGGATAAACAGTAACAAATTAATGTGTTTCAATTATGGAAAAACAGAGAAAAAAAGTTTTGCTGGCAGCCGTAGCTATGCTGTCAGGAATTTATGCGTTCGCACAGGGAAACGGTTCGGCCGGTATCAACGAAGCTACCCAAATGGTAACAAGCTATTTCGACCCCGCAACCCAATTAATCTACGCCATCGGTGCGGTGGTTGGGCTCATAGGAGGCGTTAAGGTGTACAACAAATTCAGTTCGGGCGACCCCGACACATCGAAAACTGCGGCGAGCTGGTTCGGTGCGTGTATCTTCTTAATCGTGGCGGCTACCATCCTGCGTTCATTCTTCCTTTAATCCTTTGCTTTATGAACAGTTACAACATAAACAAAGGCATTGGCAGGACGGTAGAATTTAAAGGGTTGAAAGCACAATACCTATTCATTTTCGCAGGTGGGCTGCTCGGTACGCTTATCCTCGTGATGATACTGTATATGGCAGGCGTAAACTCTTACATCTGCCTGTTCCTCGGAGCAGGCGGAGCTTCGCTCATTGTATGGCAAACCTTTTCACTGAATAGGAAATATGGCGAACACGGATTGATGAAGATAACCGCCAATAAACGGCATCCCCGTTACATCATCTGTCGCAAGCCTGTACACCGCTATTTAAAATTCACTTCTAAACAGAATGCCGTATGAGAAATGTAGCAAAGACCACCACATTGGAAAGCAAGTTTCCTTTGCTGGCAGTAGAAAACAACTGCATTCTTTCCAAAGATGCAGACATTACCGCCTGTTTTGAAGTGCGTTTACCGGAACTATTTACGGTAGCCTCTGCGGAATATGAGGCCATTCATTCCGCCTGGCACAAAGCTATCAAGACTTTGCCGGATTTTACGATCATCCACAAACAGGATTGGTACATCAAAGAAAGTTACGCTCCCGATTTGGCAATAGAAGACCAGAGTTTTTTGGCTAAATCTTATCAACGCCATTTCAATGAGCGACCGTTTTTAAATCATTACTGCTATCTCTTTTTAACCAAGACAACCAAAGAGCGTATGCGTTTGCAAAGTAATTTTTCATCACTTTGCAAAGGTTCAATAATACCAAAGGAAATCAGGAACAAGGAAACGATACACCGTTTTATGGAAGCGGTGGCACAGTTTGAACGTATCGTAAACGATAGCGGTTTTGTAACCCTAAAACGCCTGACCGAAGAAGATATTATCGGTACGGACGAAAAACAGGGATTGCTGGAACAGTACCTTACCCTTTCGAGGGAAGCCGGAACACCGATGCAGGACATCGCACTCGGAACAGAAGAAGTCCGTATCGGGAACAAAAGGTTGAGCCTGCACACTTTATCCGATACTGACGATTTACCCGGAACGGTATCGGCTGATACCCGTTTTGAAAAGCTATCTACCGACCGTAGCGATTGCCGTTTGTCATTCGCCGCACCTGTGGGCTTGTTGTTAAACTGCAACCACATTTACAACCAATATTTATTTTTGGATAACAGCGAAGCCAATCTACAAAAGTTTGAGAAGTCCGCAAGGAATATGCACTCACTGGCTCGTTACAGCCGTGCCAACCAAATCAACAAAGAGTGGATAGAAAAGTACCTCAATGAAGCACATTCGTTTGGTCTATCTTCCGTAAGGGCACACTTCAACATTATGGCGTGGTCGGAAGACCCTACTGAACTGAAACAGTTGAAGAATGATTGCGGTAGTGCTTTGGCTTTAATGGAATGCAAGCCACGTCATAACACTACAGACGTAGCTACTTTGTATTGGGCAGGAATGCCGGGCAATGCTGGCGATTTTCCGAGTGAGGAAAGCTTTTACACGTTCATAGAGCCAGCTTTGTGCTTTTTTACAGAAGAAACCAATTACCATAATTCACCATCGCCATTCGGGATAAAAATGGCTGACCGATTAACGGGGAAGCCTATCCATTTGGATATTTCAGATTTGCCGATGAAACGTGGAATTATTACCAATCGTAATAAGTTCATACTCGGTCCATCAGGTTCTGGTAAATCTTTCTTCACAAACCATATGGTACGACAGTATTACGAACAAGGCGCTCACGTTTTGCTTGTTGACACTGGTAATTCTTATCAAGGATTATGCGAACTCATCAAAGGTAAAACCAAAGGCGAAGACGGTGTTTACTTCACCTATACCGAAGATAATCCGATTGCTTTTAATCCTTTCTATACCGATGATGGCGTGTTCGATATTGAGAAGCGTGAAAGTGTCAAGACTTTGATATTGACGCTTTGGAAACGTGATGATGAACCACCAACTCGCTCAGAAGAAGTAGCATTATCAAATGCTGTATCAGGCTATATCGAACGCATCAAACAAGAAGATGTTTACCCATCATTCAACGGCTTCTATGAGTATGTAAAAGGCGATTACCGAAAGGTACTCGAAGAAAAACAGGTAAGGGAGAAAGACTTTGACATTGCCAATTTCCTGAACGTACTCGAACCCTACTACAAAGGTGGTGAGTATGATTATCTGTTAAACTCTGATAAGCAGTTAGACTTGTTGAGTAAGCGTTTTATCGTATTTGAAATTGATGCGATTAAAGACCACAAAATCCTCTTTCCCATAGTTACCATTATCATTATGGAAGTCTTCATTAACAAGATGCGTAGGCTGAAAGGTATTCGCAAACTCATCTTAATTGAAGAGGCTTGGAAAGCGATTGCCAAAGAAGGAATGGCAGAATACATCAAGTACCTCTTTAAGACTGTTCGCAAATTCTTCGGAGAAGCGATTGTCGTAACGCAAGAGGTCGATGATATTATCCAATCGCCCATCGTCAAAGAAAGTATCATCAATAACTCTGACTGTAAAATCCTCTTAGATCAACGCAAGTATATGAACAAGTTCGATGATATACAGGCGATGTTGGGGCTTACAGATAAGGAAAAAGGGCAGGTACTTTCTATCAATATGAACAACGATGCAAGCCGACTTTACAAAGAGGTTTGGATAGGCTTAGGTGGTACGCACTCGGCAGTCTATGCCACCGAAGTTAGTTTGGAGGAATACCTTGCTTACACCACCGAAGAAACCGAAAAAATGGAAGTGATGCAGCTTGCTGCTGAACTGGACGGCAATGTAGAACTCGCCATCAAGCATATCGCAATGCAAAGGCGTGACAAAATAAATCAATAATCAATTAACATTTTAAAATTTAGAAGCAATGAAAAAAATCTTTTTTACAGTGTGTACGGCATTAATGCTCGCCGTAGCACCGTCAGCTAAAGCCCAATTTGTAGTAACTGACCCTGCAAATCTGGCATCAGGAATTATCAACAGTGCGAACGAAATCATACAGACTTCTTCCACCGTGAGCAATGTGGTAAAGAACTTCAACGAAGTGAAGAAAGTGTACGACCAGGGCAAGGAATATTACGATAAGCTGAAAGCTATCAACAACCTTGTGAAAGATGCCCGTAAAGTACAGCAAACCGTATTGTTGGTAGGCGATGTGTCCGAAATATATGTTCAGAACTTTGGAAAAATGATGAACGACCCCAATTTTACACCACAGGAATTGGTTGCAATCGGCAACGGTTATTCGGCACTGCTCAATGAAAGTACCGAACTGCTGAAAGAATTGAAGCAGATTATAACCTCGTCAAGTCTTTCCCTGAACGATAAAGAACGTATGGATGTAATTGACCGTGTGTACAAAGAAGTTAAGGATTACCACAGCCTTGTTCGCTACTACACGAATAAGAACATTTCTGTAAGCTATCTAAGAGCGAAAAAGAAAAACGACGCACAGAGAGTGCTTGAACTCTACGGAACTTCTAACCAAAAATACTGGTAAAAATGGAATGGGATAATCTTCACGAACTCCTTCGTTCACTTTACGATGATATGATGCCACTTGCTGGTGATATGGCGGCTGTGGCTAAAGGATTGGCTGGATTGGGTGCGTTGTTCTATGTAGCATTAAAGGTTTGGCAGGCTTTAAGCCGAGCCGAGCCTATCGATGTATTCCCGTTGTTGCGTCCGTTCGCTTTGGGGCTTTGCATAATGTTCTTCCCAACCATTGTGTTGGGAACCATTAATGCAGTATTAAGTCCGGTGGTTACAGGAACCCACGCCATACTCGAAGACCAGGTGCTTGATCTCAACAAACTGCAACAGCAGAAAGACCAATTAGAATACGAAGCAATGGTCAGAAATCCCGAAACCGCCTATATGGCATCAGACGAAGAGTTTGATAAAAAGCTGGATGAATTGGGCTGGTCGCCATCGGACGTTGGTACAATGGCAGGAATGTATATGGACAGGCAAGCCTACAAGATAGAGAAAGCAATAAAGGATTGGTTTCGCAATTTATTGGAAATACTCTTTCAGGCGGCGGCTTTAGTTATTGATACCATACGAACATTTTTCCTGATAGTCCTTTCGATACTGGGGCCAATAGCTTTTGCTATTTCCGTTTGGGACGGATTTCAGTCCACGCTCACTCAATGGATCACGAGGTATGTTAGTGTTTACCTGTGGCTTCCTGTTTCCGATTTGTTCAGTTCGATGTTGGCAAGAATACAATCCCTCATTTTAGAACGGGATATAGCAATGCTTGCCGATCCAACTTACATACCCGATACAAGCAATACGGTGTACATCATCTTTATGATTATCGGTATCGTTGGCTACTTCACAATTCCAACAGTAACAGGTTGGGTAATCCAAGCCGGAGGTGCAGGAAACTTTACTCGTAATGTAAATCAAACAGCGATGAAGGCAGGAAACCTTGCAGGTGCTGGTGCAGGATCTACAGTAGGAAACATTGGCGGTAAACTGATGAATAAATAACAATAAATCATTAAAAAAATGGAATTTAAAACGCTAAGAAATATCGAAAACAGCTTTAGGCAGATAAGATTATATGCCATTGTGTTTGCGGTTCTCTGCATTGGCGTGGTAGGATATGCCGTATGGCAGTCCTACCGTTTTGCAGAAGAACAACGCCAAAAAATCTATGTATTGGATAACGGAAAATCTTTAATGCTTGCCTTATCGCAGGATGCGAGCATCAACCGACCTGTAGAAGCAAGGGAACACGTCAGACGTTTTCACGAACTGTTCTTTACACTTGCTCCCGACAAAAACGCTATAGAAAGCAATATGAGCAGGGCATTCAATCTTGCCGACAAAAGTGCCTTCGACTACTATAAAGACTTATCGGAAAAAGGCTATTACAGTCGTATTATATCAGGAAATGTACAGCAACGCATCGAAGTAGATAGTGTGGTCTGCAATTTCGATACACATCCTTATGCGGTACGAACCTATGCAAAACAATTCATCATTCGGTCAAGCAATGTAACCAGACGTAACTTAATTACTTCCGGCTACCTAGTCAACTCCGTTCGCTCTGACAACAACCCACAAGGCTTCAATATCGAAAAATTTGCAGTCGTGGAAAACAGGGATATAGAAGTCATCGAACGCTAAAAAATAATCTTATGGAAGCATTATCAGATTTAAACACGTTCGCAAAAACCCTTACAGAAAAAGGATATAACGGCTATTTCCATACGCAGGGTGCGTATGCCGGAAAGTTGAAAGACAGTATCAGCGATTACCTTGAAAGCTGCCAAAAAGGTGCAGATACTTTGCCTAAACAAGACTTGTTGTTGACAGGCTACCTACAATGGTCGGGAGAAGACAAGCCAAGTGTAGAATGCAGTATGTGGGTAAATTATCTGAACGGCAAATTCTCACTCAACAGAATGGAGGTGGCAAGAAAAGACCAATTTGGGCAATTGCTAAAAAAATCGGAACTGACAAACCTCTCTTTAATAGTCGTACCCAATGCAGTTGAGGTAATTGCTTTGGTTAATGATGAACAAAAGCAAAATGTGGGTAAAATCTCCAAGCGG
The DNA here is from genome assembly GCF_900112985.1 of Pedobacter antarcticus. Taxonomy (GTDB): domain Bacteria; phylum Bacteroidota; class Bacteroidia; order Sphingobacteriales; family Sphingobacteriaceae; genus Pedobacter; species Pedobacter antarcticus. The sequence continues at coordinate 97,343 of NZ_FONS01000009.1, read as the reverse complement.
TTCAAGCTCTAACATCATCATAAAAAATTAAGAGTATGAAAAAACTAAGAGCAAATATGGATAGGTATTTTGATAAGCTCGACGAACGTTGGCAGGCATTGCCAGTGCGCAAGCAGCACCAATATACCCTGTACTTTTTTGTGGGATATCTACTGCTTACCGCAGGTGTAATTTTCAAAGTCTGGTACGATACCTCAAAGTCTGGAAACGATATGATCATAGAGCATATCGAAAATCCTGTCCTCAAAAAAAATGGAAGTCCTGCAAGATTGCAGGATAGTGTATCAACAATTTTAAAAAATCAAATTTATGAAAGAAAATGAGAACAAAAAATCGGTTGTTCGGGTAACGGAGGGGAACTCGACAGCAACTGCTGATGTGTTGCAAGACGGCACACAGAATAATAAGGAGAAGCTCAAAAAGCCCTTAATTTTCGGCTTAATGGCGATTGTTTTCGTGGGTTGTATGTACCTCATATTTAAACCATCCGAAGACAAAAAGACAATTGAAAATGTAGGGCTGAACGATGCGGTACCAGAGGCTACTGGAACTGGAATGCCTGCAGACAAAGGCAAGGCGTATGAACAGGAAATGCTCGAACGCAAAGAGCAGGAAAAACGCAATGCATTGGCTACACTTTCAGACTACTGGAATACAGAAGACAAAGAAGAGCCAACCGACGAACCGTTTAATGAAGAAGAGGAAAACAACAGCTTTGGCGGTAGTGGGAGAAATTCGGCAAGAAGCAGTAACCCTGCTTTGAACAGCTATCGAAATAGCCAAAGCGCATTGAGTTCCTTTTATCAAGATGATAACGCTGAAACAATGGAACTGCGTAAGCAGGTGGACGAATTGAAAGAAAAATTATCAGAAAAGGATGTGCCACCTGTGGCCACAGTTGATGACCAATTGAAGCTAATGGAGAAATCCTATGAAATGGCAGCAAAGTATCTGCCAAAAAATGCGAATACCGAAAATTCAACACCTGCTAATGGTGCTGTTCCGGATGCTATTAGTGCTATGGCTACTAACCAAAAAGAGCATTTTGTATCGTTCACATCAGCAAGAAAAAATACAGTATCAGCCCTTTACCGTGAACCATCGGACAGTGCTTTTTTAGCGGATTGGAGCGAAACAAAGAACCGTGGGTTTTATACCGCTGGCTCTTTGGAACAAATGGCACAACCCAAAAACAGTATCAAAGCCTGTGTACACGATGCCCAAACAGTAGTTGGCGAAACAGGTGTGCGTTTACGATTATTAGAGCCTGCAAAAACACCGAGCCGTACCATTCCAAAAGGAACGATTTTAACGGCTAATGCGAAATTTCAGGGAGGGCGTTTACAACTAAAAGTTACCTCGATAGAACTGGAGGGCAATATCATCCCGGTAGATATAACCATTTACGATTTGGACGGACAGCAAGGCTTGTACGTTCCGTATTCGCCGGAAATGAATGCCCTTACCGAAATGGCAGGCAATATGAGCCAAACTGGTGGAACGAGCGTAATGCTCACGCAGAATGCCGGACAGCAGGTTGCAGCAGATCTTAGTCGTGGCGTGGTACAGGGAATTTCGGGCTATTTTGCTAAAAAGGTAAGAACCCCAAAAGTTACGCTGAAAGCAGGACATCAAGTCTTCTTGGTATCTAAACAATAATGTTGAATTCAAACAAATAAAACAATGAAAAATATTTTAAAAACCTTTTGGGCTATTGCCCTCATACTCGGCTTTGCCGTACAATCTTTTGCACAAGACAGCATCAGAACTCCGCTTGCATTAGGCAAGATAGAACCGTATAAAATGGAAGTTACCTACGATAAAACTTCGCACTTGATTTTTCCGACCGCTATCCGTTATGTGGATTTGGGAAGCGAATATCTAATTGCAGGAAAAGCAGAAGATGCGGAAAACGTGTTGCGTGTAAAAGCAACGGTAAGGGATTTCGAACCTGAAACCAATTTTTCGGTCATTACGAATGACGGACGTTTTTACAGCTTTAATGTGTATTACAGTTCTTACCCGGAGGCAATGAGCTACGACCTACTTACAATGCAAAAGGCAGTGGATAAAGCCAATGGAAACGATGTGCTTTTTGAAGAATTGGGCAATAATTCGCCTTCACTAGCAGGCTTGCTATTAGAAACAATTTACAAAAATGATAATCGGATTGTAAAGCACATTGGGGCTAAGAGTTTCGGCATTCAGTTTATTCTCAAAGGCATTTATATCCACAACGGCAAATACTATTTCCATACGGAATTGAGAAATAAAACCAATGTGCCTTTCCAGATTGATTTTATCAATTTCAAAGTAGTAGATAAAAAGGTAGCCAAACGTACTGTGGTACAAGAACGCCCGATGATACCCCTCAGAACTTACAAGCCTTTGGACGAGATTGGCGGGAAACTAACCGAACAAAACGTGTTCCTGTTAGACCAATTTACCATTGCCGATGACAAGGTACTGTTGATTGAGATTTTCGAGAAGAACGGTGGCAGACATCAAACTTTGCAGGTAGAAAATTCGGATTTGATAAAAGCTCGTTTAATAAACGATATGCACCTAAAATTTTAATAACATTTTAATCCAATAATATGAAAAAGTATATCTATACCGTGATGCTCATCTTGATGGCCATCACGGTTACACAGGCACAAAGAATGCTCCCAAAACAGAAAGGACTGGAAGTAAGTACAGGTGTAGTATCCAACGATAAAATTGGCAATGATTATTACCTCAATATTGGAATGACCGTGAACGGTAAAAACGGGAACTATCAGCTTTGGGCATTGGAATACACCCACCAATACCACGACTACAAAGACCTCCGCATACCGCAGGAAACCTACACTTCCGAAGGCGGCTACAGTTTCTTCCTTTTGGGCGATACTCGTAAAAACATTACGCTGAACTTCGGAATAACAGGTGTTGTCGGTTATGAAAGCATCAATCGTGGCGAAGCGATGTTGTATGACGGAGCAAAGATTTTGAGCGAGGATAACTTCATCTACGGAGCTGGTGGACGGCTCACTCTTGAAACATATCTATCAGACCGTTTTGTGTTAATCCTGCAAGGACGCACAAAAGTATTTTGGGGTACAGACTTAGAGCAATTCCGACCATCCGCAGGTGTGGGATTAAGGTTTAATTTTTAAAAACTTAAAACAATGATAGCAATATTTAATAAATTCAGAATAGGATTAGTGCCGATATATGTAATGCTGGCAATCCTAACAGCTTCGGTAACTTTAGTATCTTGTAGTAAAGATGATGAACTCGAAATACAGAACGATTTTCCTTTCGAGGTAAACGTGATGCCAGTTCCAAAAGATGTAGCCAATGGACAAACGGTAGAAATACGCATTGCCATACAGCGAACAGGCAATTACAGCAACACACAGTATTTTCTTCGCTATTTCCAATTTGACGGACAAGGCACATTGCGGTATTACGATGAGCAACCATATTTACCGAACGATTTATACCCATTACCCACAGAGCAATTTCGGTTGTACTATACTTCAACATCTGCCGTTTCGCAATCCTTTGATGTTTGGATTTCGGACAGCTTTGGAAATGAAAAACAGATAAGTTTTCAGTTTAATAGTGCTGATTAAAAACAATGAAATCCTGCCACAAAAAGCAGGATTTCTCTTTTTAAGGGATATTAAAACTGTTTTTTTTTGTAAATTTAAAAAGTAGATTTTAAGTGTTTTGTTATGGTCGCATCATTGGTTATAGGAATAATATTTTTGATTGCAGGTTTAGGACTTCGCTATTGGCTTAACCGACGAAAGTTTTACAGGCGTGGTCCGATGGGAGCCGAAGGTTTTTCATCTTATGAAAGTTCGGTTTTCATTAAATTTATTGAAAAGGTTGGTAAATGGATAGCTTATGGATTGATTATATTTGGACTTTTATCACTTTGGGTTTATTCTCGTGAGAAAAAAGATAGGGAAATCCAAAACATGGAAATCCAGAAACAGAATTAATCATTTTTAAATGACAAAATCCTTTGATGACATAACCTTGCGAAATATATCTGACATTATATCAAATCTATTAACGCATACAAAAATCACAGAACATTTAGCTGGTGCTAATATTTCTCAATCGCAAATTGGTACAAACAAAACCGACAGACTTTTTTATGCATTAAAAGAAAAGCAAATACAAGACAATTGTGGAAATAATGTATTGGCATTTGTAGTTAGGTTATTAAATCCTAAAAGATATAATTCCGAAGACGAATTTGAAAGAGACAGAACAACTATCAATGAAAAATTAGTTTACGAAGGGATAGAAATTGATAAAACCGGACAACCCCGACTAGTTGAAAAAGCTAAAACCATTTCAGAAGCTAAAAGCAGGTCACTTAAAATCAAAGAAAAAGTACACGGTATCGGAGTTCATTCAGAAATTTTACCATACTGCGAAGCCGAATGGCTGAAAGAAAATTATTTTCACTCTATACTAGAAATCACAAAAAGTGTTGCGGAAAGACTTAGGCAGAAAAGTGGCTATACTTCAGATGGAGCAGATCTGGTTGATGATTGTTTTGCTTTAGGAAAAGACAAAAGACCTATGCTTGCTTTTAATATGCTGAATAATCCAAGCGAAGAAAGTGAGCATAAGGGTTTCGGCAACTTCTGTAAAGGATTTTTTTCTATGTACCGAAATCCAAAAGCGCATAACCCGAAAATATTAGAAGACACTCAACTTTCAGAAATGACTGAAGTATTGGTTGTAGCTACAATTATTCATAACAAACTTGATTACACTTATAAAACAGGACTTAAATAGCGCAAATCGGATAACCCAAAAGTTATCCGATTTTTTAACTTACAAATCGGTGCATATAAAAGATGAGAGTTTTAGAGGTAAATAAATTTCGTCTGGACTGTGTTTTATGTAATCTTCTTTATCATAGTCCCACATAAAGCCAGGTCTGATTAAAGTAAAATCGTTTGTTTTATTTACGTACTGAACGTAGCTATAACCCCAAGGCGATTTGTAAATAATTTGCCCGTTAACTGCTGATGTATCAAAGTTCTTATCTTCAATCTGTTCAATCACTTTTATAAACGAAGGACATAGTCTTTCGTAAAATATCTCTAAGTTTTTTTCAAATACTTTTGTTCTGTTTTTCAGCTCGGAAATTCTAATATTAATTTTGGATTTTAATTCTACAAAATTGCTATTGAAATCATCTACATTCCTACAACCTAAATAATGAAGTGCATTTAAAGCCATAGTAAAAAAGTAATGTAATTCATCATCTTTCCATCGATTGTTAATTAAGCAAACAATTGTATTTATGAGTGCCTCTTTTTTTAGTTCCTCGATTTTCTTTTTTGTATAGTCAAATTCATACGCTTTAAATCCGCTTCTTGCCAGCATCAAAAAGTCGCCAATTAAATTTAAACAACAATCCTTTACATTGTTATTGTCATAATCGTCTACAAATGGTAAATAACTGAAAAAATGGTGCGTGTCTTGTTCGTCATACTTTGCAGATTTCCCTCCGTATTCACTTATCAACTCAAGAGCGATTAAATATTTAGTCAAATCTGTAAGTGTAGGCCTATATGTTTTTGGTCGACTATTCCCATAGAGAATTTCTTGTTGGTAATTGTAAAGGTTATCAAAGTAGTTCATCAACTTTCTTTTTTCAGATTTAAGAATGACAAAAGAGAGGTTACGAACCGTTGCCACTTCTCCTTCCTCATTTCCATTTATGTTGCCTAAATCGTCTTCTTGCTCATCAATACTTATATCAGCTTGTTTATTTGTTGAATTTCCATTTAAATTGATGAACTTCAAAACATCTAAAACACGTAGGGAAAGAGAAGAGAGTAGAAGGTTTTTTTCAAATCCAGAATTTTCTATTGCTTTATAGGAAGAGAGATCGTAAAGTTTTTCAGGTTCTTTGTCATCATTCAGCTTTGTAAACGTGCTTCTCCTACTATCTAAAAAGCTGGCTCCTGTTTCATTTTCTGTTTCATCAAAGATTGCATAATGCAACAAGTCGAGAACTTTGCTCAGCTCTCCATTTTGGATTTCGCTATAAATTTTTTCAATTTCCTCTGTCTTTGGATTAGGATGCGTTTTTGCCAAGAGGAAATAATCTGAAATCAAAAGTTTATTAGAGATAATCTCTTCACTAATATTTGTCAATTGCACATATTGGAAAGTGCCTAATTCTAAATTGAGTTTTGTTTTTAGTTCTTTCTCATAATTTGAGAATGTTTTGGAATACAAAAATCGGTTTTGTTTATCGAAGAAAACAACCTTAAATTCATCGGTATAGGTGCCATTGGAATGAAGTATAAATTCATCATAAATCAACTCTGCCGATAGCAGTTGTAGTTTAAATTGATTATTCTCGATTATAGTTTCATAAATTGATTTACTTGTAGTCGTTGTAAATTCATCAAGGGTTTTACTATTGCTTGTTTTCAGTTTTATGCCTAATTGATTTAACAGTCCACCTTTTTCTGACTGAATAAGAAGTGAAACTTCTGCATTTGAATTTTTGCCCAATAATCCCAATCCTGCAGGTGTAATATTGGCACTACCGAACAAGCAAAACTCTTTTCCATTTTTTGTCTTGAAATGAATAATCTTCCCGTGAAGTTTTGATTTTGAGTTTCCAGATTTTGCATATTGGATTTTGCTTACGCCTGCATCACACCAATCGTAAAATGTAAACGCTTTGCTCACTTGCATTGCAGAAGGGATTAAACCACTTTCATCCAATATGACTTTTACTATGGCTGAAGGAAAAAGAGAATTAAGTTCTTGCAATACTTTCCCATTTTTGTCATAATATGGAGAAATGGTAGTTATTTCTACTACTTTCTCATTGCTAAGATGTTTTAAAAGTTCGTTCCAAATAGAAGTTGTTTCAGTATTAAACAGGAAAGCAACCTTCTCTTTTTGCGACGTTTCGAAAAATTGAAATGGTTTTGTCTTTGGCAATTCATTCAGCCATTTAGAATGTTCAAGTATCCATTTTGTAGTTTTTTCATTCATCTGTCCTTTAACTGACGATGAAAGAATTGATAGATAATCCCAAGCTGACGAAAAGACTGATGAATTTTCGGTTGAACGAATATCAAAATGAAATGCTCCCCAAATCTCATCATTGTTGCCATTTCCAGAATTTGTAAGGTTTCCAGAACCAACAATAAGCAATCCTTCTTTTTCACCAAACAACATCCAAATTTTTGGATGGAATACTGACTTTTGAAAAACAGGATAAAGTGAATAACCGGCAGAAAGTTGCATTTCTTCTCCTGTCGCTTGTTGCATTAACTCTGAATAATAATGTCCATCAATAAAAACGTTGATGTTTCTCACGCCACAAGAACGCAACCATTTCATTGCTTTCATTTCAAAAAAATAAAAGTCAAAGCTGAAGGTAGTAAGAATTGCAGAATGATATCTTCTGCTTCCTATCAATGTTAGTATGTTTTCTCTTTCTAGTATCATCAGTCAATCAAAAGTTTCTTATGTAATGGCGATAAAACCCTTTGGTCGTTGATTACCTGTAAATCAAACATTATGTTTTGCAAGGCGTTCATTCTTGGCGATGTGTTTCTTGGAGGAAATGTATCTATGAAACGGATGTATTGTTCCTCAATAAAAAATTTGTGAGTAGCCTGTGAGCCGTTGCCCATTTTTCTGAGTGCAACCATTGAGTGCCTGTAAATAATTTTGCGTAAAATAAATTGTTCAACAAAATCTTGAAGTGTATCGTTTTCTGCTGTGTGAACTGTCAAGATACCATCAACCATATTCCCATCCCTTTCTATCTTTTTTCTGCTCATAAATTCTTTCAATGGATGAAGTTGCTCTCTATTATTTTTGAATATTTGAAGCAAAAGAATAAAGCCATATTTTGCTACTATAACAGGGTCGTTTGTTCCATCAATTTCCTTTTTGATGTTTTCCTCATCTTCTGTGTCAGGGATTAACTCCAAAATTTCTGCAAGTGAACTTGTTGGCTCTGTAGCTTGCTTTAGCTCTTTGCATATTTCATTTGTAATACTGCTTGAAAATTTCTTTACAAACAATGGTAGATATTGGTCTTGTTGGAAATCGTAAAGATGTTGTAATACAGCCCAAAACATCGTGCCGCAACTGTACTGCCAATACTCATTTAATTGATAGCAGTACCAACCAATATTAGTTTCCGTTTCAGGATAACCATTTGTTCCCAATTTCTTTCGGTAACTTTCCAATAGAAATCTATACCAGTCGTAATTATTTTCATTTTTAACAGCTGTATTTAAGAGCGACAAAATTGTTTCCCTTCTGTGAAAAGTAAAACGTTCTTCCATTTCTTGACTTGGTTCGTCTTTGTCCAAAAGCATTTCCACATATAGTTGCCATTCGGCATTTTCTGTTTGTATCGTGTCAATCGCAAAATATTTTATCAGTTCTGAAATATCAGAGTGGTAAAGTTTTCCTTTTTTAATATTACTATAAAATAACTCTTTTATTTGTGGTGACAATGAAACTTCAAAAGCCTCGGCTAATTGTTCCCCAGAAACTTTTTGTCTTGGGTGTGGTTTACTAATGTTGTAAATAACATCTCCATCATCATTTATTGCTGTAATAATTAAGGAAAGTGCCTGCATTGCTCCGTAATAATATTGTCCGAATGCACCGGACGGATATTTCCAATAAACATTTTTATCGGTATTGTCCTTGTCTGCTCCTTCGGCTAAGTCAAAATAAGTTTCCTCAGCTGTATTTATTAGGTTTGAAGCAAAGTTACTTCCTGTTATCTGTTGAACTCCTTTACGCTCGCTTTGCATAATTATGGCAATCATCAATTCAGCTCTGCGGATAAAACGATATTGTTCTTTTGAGTTGCCTTTCTTCTCGGTCTTGAAATAGAAGTCTAAAAGCCAACAATAAAACCCATAATAACGGAGACGATTAGTCAAATTGGAAATTCCAGGCAACATAGTGGCGTAAGTCGCTTCTGAGGTTGTTTGAAGGCCTAACGGGTCAAGTCCAGTGATTAGATTTATTGATGCTCCCCAAAACGGATAATTTGAATTGCCTTTTTGTAATACTGCCATTTAAAATTAATTTATCAGTAACCTATATTCTTCAAATTTACAAAATAAACTATCTTGAAATTTATATCGTGGCGACAAATACTACCTTTCAACGACAATCAATACAACATTTTCCAAGCCTTTACAAATCCTTGATAAATTCGACTTCCACAGCAAAATTGAGCAAAAAATGGAAGTTATCGCAATACAAAAATCCGTATTGGACGGAATGAAAAATGAACTGAAAGCACTTTTGGAATTGACCGAAAATGCCACACTGAAATACACTTCAATTTTTAAAGAAGAAAAATGGCTCGATAACCAGGAAGTGTGCCTGATGATGGATATTACCAAACGGACTTTGCAGACCTACAAGGACAAAGGCTTATTGCCTTATTCCAAACTAAACCGGAAGAATTATTATAAACGCTCGGATGTACAGGCTTTGCTCGAAGCCCACCAACCTTAAAATACCAATGACAATGGATTTATTGACGAATGAGAATGAAGAAATCATTTCCCATCAAGAAATGATTTTGATGTTGAGAAACCGTATTGAAAGCATATTAAAAAACTATCGTCCTGTAATGAATGGAGAAATTTATTTGTCGGGCGAAGATGTATGCAAACTGTTACACATTAGCAAACGCACTTTACAGCAATATCGTGATGATAATATCCTGCCTTATATTCAGATTGGTGGCAAAATTATTTATAAGGAAACAGATTTGATGACAATATTGGAGCAGAATTATATCAATCACAAAACTAATTCAGACTAAGCTTTTTTGTTGCATTAATACATCTAATAGCAAGAGTTTAGTATCTTTGCTATGTAAAATATAGAAATACTTAAAGTGTTTTTGCTTTAAGTCCCACATTGAAAACTGGTAATTTTTAGACAACGGGACAATAAGGAAGAACGCTCATGCCATAGGCGTGGGCGCTCGCTTATTCGTTGTCGGGTATACCAGTGCCTCAATGTGCGGTAAGTGTAGTTGCCTGCGCTTTCTTTTTGTGCAGGGCTACATCAACTTTAAAAAAGTATGATGATATGAAAACTGGTACATCCCAACAAAAAATTACACTCGCCTTTATCAATGATAAAAGCCCAATTTTAGATTTCATTTGTAAAGACCTCATTGCTTCAGGAACTGAAGTCTTATTTCGTTCGGAAAGCATTGAAGATGGACTATCACAATTATCTTCATTAAATGAACTCCCAAAAATTTGTATTATCGACCTTGATTTTTACAACAAGAATGTTTTTGTTGAACTTCAAGAATTAAGAACAAAATATCCAACTATAAAACTTATTGCACATAGTGATATTGATGATGAGAAAGTGGGTAAATATCTTTTAGATATTGGTTTTTCAAGTTACTTGCTGATTGGTAATGATGCGGAATATTTTAGAAAAGTAATAGAAGCCGTTATCAATTAGGATAAAATTCACTAATTCTCATACAAAATACTAGCGATTTTTTTATCATTTAGTACAAACCTTATCTGCTCATATTTTTGAATAGGGAGCATATCCTGTTCTGTAGCTGGCGGAAAATATTTTATTCCAATAGTCACGTTGGGTAAACTAAAACTCCAAGATGACCTGATTTTAAAATTCTTACCACACAATTGTTGATCGGATGAGTTCAGATACTCTTTGAATTTTGAAAGCCCTTCGATTTCAAATAATGTTTTCCAGTTTTTACGAACTTCAAAAATGATATTTTCGTCAAGATTTTTCAGGATACTACTTTCATCGGAACTGTTAAAGGCGTTTATAAAATCTCTGATGATTTTTCGTGGTTGTTTTTGAATTTCTCTGATTTCTTTCTTTTTGTTTTCAAGATAAGTGCTAAAATCCTTGTCAACCAATTCAGATAACTTATAGTATCCTGAATGAAAAGCTTCTAATGGAGATTTGTATAATCTATCAAAAAATGTTGCTTCATCCGTTTCATTGGTTTTAAAATGATCCAGAAGCAAAAAACCTTTTTCTTCAGTAGCACTGTTAACACCATCTGCAATATTTACAAAGTAGTACTGCTCTTTATCTTCAAACAAGACTTTGATTTTAGGGTTGAACTTTTCAGGATTATTTACCGATGCTTTTACAAGATATTTCGTTTCATCCAAAGGATTTTCAATCCGTCTTCCCCAGCCATCAGTCGATAATTCTGATTGGTATCGGGATATTTGAACCCGTATTTCCTTCCGTCCTTTTTCAAGGTCGGTGGTAAATTCATATCCAGGAAAAGAATTGAGAATAGCCGTGTCTAATTCCCATTCCTCATAATCACTTGTAAAATTTATTTGATAGCTAAATTCATATTCCCGAATGTAAACCGGAAATTGGAACTTGTTACCGACGATTGTTTGCTCTAATAAGGTAATATCGGATTTCCTGTTTACGGTTATTGAGATTTCAGTTTCAATCATTTTGAAATTTATTTTTACTGACAGTTTTAAAGTAATGCCATTTTTTTGTTCAAACCATTGTGCTTGAGAGTAGAAAGGAAATCAAGTGAAGACTGCTTAATCATTGTCGTCACCCAATTGGTCAATGTATTTCAAAATTAGATTTACTTGTTTGTCCTCGGATTTTGTAGAGGATATTTTTTCAATAATTTTGATCCTATCTTCTTTTGGTAATTTATTGAACGATTTTAAAACACCCGAATTTCTAAAAGTATCTAATATTTCTTTTTCTGTAATCGGCTCCTTTGAAGTCAATAAGTAAAGTGTCACAGTTACAGTGTCGCCACCACTTTTGCTGATTGCTTTCCTGATTTTGTCATTAATTGAAATTAGCTTGTCTTGTCCTCCAATCGTAAACAAATTAATACTGTCAATTGTGTAGTTGTCAATTGTACCAGATACTTTCAATGAGCCCCATTTTCCTACGATATGTTTAGTGTTAGGTACTTGGATGTGATATGTCCAAGCACCTTTACCTGCTTCATATTTCAATTCGAGCTCCTTGTTCTTTACTAAGTATTTCATCTTTTATGACCTGTATTATAGCTTTACCGCTAACCCCTTAATTTAGAAAATTTGGGTATTTTGTTTAGGAATTAGTCTATTTGTTTTAAGGACAAATTTAATGAATTAGATGCTAGGGTTATGGCAAATATTCTATTATAAACCATCATTAATCAGGCGACGTTCTTTTGCTTCTCCTATGTTTGTATAATATAATCTAAGTGAAGAAGGGCGAGAGCAGATTTTGCTTTAAATCCAAGCGGGGTAATCGGAATTTAAGGAAAGTAATGCACTTTCCGGCACTGGCTGCAATCAGGACTGATGAAAGATTCAGAGATATTTTCTTAAGAATAGTTTCAAGGCATGGGATTAAAATGAAGGCTATAGTTGCCATCCAAAGGAAATTATTGGAATTGACATACATATTATGGAAAAGTAATGCCTATTATGATTCAGAATATGAACGCAAAATAATCTCATCAGAAGTTATAACATTACCATAATTAAGGAAATAGCCCCAACACAGTTCCTTACAATTTTAAAGTGTATTAGCTTACTAGCTATTATGTCAGGATTTTACATGCATAATTTTAATAGATCTTCACTACAAAGTGACACGGATTTATTACCCAAATTAAGCTTATTTCATAGATTTAGAACCCATCTATGAGGCAGAGTAAGTTAATATTGGTAAATTGCGATATTTAACTTTTACATTTAAAACATGAAGGATAAGATCAATTTAAATATTTTCAAAGACTTTGTTCAATCAAGTAATTTTGGAGGTTTCCTCCTTTTTTTATGCGTAGTGATTTCAATGATAGTGGCAAATACATCAATGGCCGTTCCGCTACAAAATTTATTGGACACAAAGCTGGGGTATGAAAATGAAGCCATACACCTCAATTATTCCGTAAGTATGTGGATCAACGACGGATTGATGGCAATCTTTTTTCTGTTGGTAGGTCTGGAAATTAAGAGAGAAATTGTTGAAGGAGAACTCTCTTCTCCTAAAAAAGCAATCTTGCCTATCCTTGCTGCTATCGGTGGAGCAGTTGTCCCCGCATTGATTTATTTATATTTTAATTCAGGAACCCCGACAGCTTCCGGCTGGGGTATTCCCATGGCTACCGATATTGCTTTTGCATTGGCCGTAATTTCGCTGTTAGACAAAAGAGTACCAACCAGTTTAAAAATATTTTTAGCGGCTTTGGCGATAGTGGATGACCTCATAGCTATTTTAGTAATTGCCATTTTCTATTCATCCGGAATTGAGTTAGGCTATCTAGGCTATGCCGGAATTGGAATACTAGTACTGATTTTGATGAACCGATTCAATATTAAGAATCCCTATCTATATCTAATACCAGGAGTGTTTATATGGTATTTTGTGCATCATTCTGGCATTCATGCCACTATAGCAGGTGTACTGGTAGCGATGACCTTGCCAACCAATGATACAGAAGTTGAATCTCCGTTAGAGAAACTAGAACATGCACTTGTAAAACCTGTTAACTTTCTAATTATTCCCATTTTTGCATTCGCCAATACAAATATTACAATTCATCAGGAAATGATAGAAGGACTGACTTCCCCTTTAGGTTTAGGTATTTCACTGGGATTGATTTTTGGTAAGCCCATTGGCATTGTTGTAACCTCTTTGATATGCTCTAAATTAGGGATAGGTCAACTTCCTGCAAACAGTAACTTTATTCACATTATTGGCTTAGGATTATTAGCTGGAATAGGTTTTACAATGTCCATATTTATATCTATGCTTTCATTTGACAATCAGGTTTTCATTGAAGAGGCCAAGCTATCTGTTTTAATAACATCACTCATTGCGGGTATAATAGGATATGTGATTTTGAATTTATCAAGTAGAAGAAAGAGTAAGAAGACTGAAATTTAAATTCAGTCTTTTTTACTATAATATTTCTCCTTTAGCCATAAACTTGCCTTTACCAATAATATCAGTACCGGAACTTCTACCAGTGGGCCGATAACACCCACAAATGCCTGTGGCGAATGAATGCCGAAAATCGATATTGCTACGGCTATTGCTAATTCAAAATTGTTTCCTGTGGCTGTAAATGCGATGGATGCGTTTTTGTCGTAAGGAACTTTAAGAGATTTATTGATAAAGAAGCTCACGAAAAACATCAACACAAAATAGATGATTAGCGGTATGGCTACTTTTACTACATCCATTGGTAATTCCAATATTTTATCGCCTTTCAAGCTGAACATTAATACTATCGTAAACAGTAAAGCGTACAAGGTAATTGGCGATATTGCGGGGACGAATTTTCGGTTATACCATTCTATACCTTTTGATTTTATAAGGAAGTAACGGCTTAAAAAACCTGCTAGGAATGGAATACCTAAATATATCAATACGCTTTCGGTAACATCTTTCATGGATACGCTTACATTGAAATTGGCTAATCCTAATTTTGCAGGTAATACGTTGATGAATAACCAAACTAAAAAGCTGTAAGTAAATATCTGGAAGATGCTGTTTAATGCAACTAACATAGCTGTATATTCTCTGTTTGCTTTAGCTAAGTCACTCCAGACGATGACCATGGCAATACATCTTGCCAAACCGATAAGAATTAAGCCTGTCATATAATCGGGTTCGTTACGTAAAAACAAAACCGCTAATCCAAACATCAATAGCGTGCCGATTACCCAATTGAGCAATAAGGATATGCCAATTACTTTTTTATCTCTAAATGCTTTGGGCAATAAGGAATAATCAACCTTTGCCAAGGGGGGGTACATCATTAATATCAATCCTATTGCCAATGGAATATTGGTAGTGCCAACAGATAAGCTGTTGGTAACATTAGAAATATTGGGAAAGAAATGACCCAAACCCACGCCAATTGCCATTGCAAGGAATATCCATAAAGTAAGGTATCTGTCTAAGAATTTTAATTTTGGTTGCATTGCTAATTTGTAAGTTCTTTATATTGGTTTGATGTCAATAAGTCTTCTAATTCTGTAATGTCTTTTATTTCAATTTTAATCAACCAACCGTCTTTATAAGGATGGTCGTTTATGAGTGTTGGTGCTTTCAAAAGTAGTTCGTTCGTTTCAGTGATTTTACCCGATACAGGCATAAATAAATCACTGACCGTTTTAACTGCTTCAACAGAGCCGAATACTTCGTCCTGCTGAAAACTATATCCAACGTTTGGTAAATCCGCATATACGATTTCGCCCAATTCACTTTGCGCAAATTCTGTAATGCCTATTGTACCTGTGTTGTCCTGTATGCTTATCCAGGTATGTTCTTTTGAATACTTTCTTTCGGTTGGAAATTCCATTTTTATAAATTTTAGATTAGTAACCTCTTCTTAAATTTTCTGCGTATTCGTTTGGTAAAATGCTTTCTTCAACTGCTTTTGCAGCCCTTTCAATATCATAATCAAAGCGTATAAATTCTACACTGATACTATCTTTGTCCAACACAGAACTGTTTTCATTAATCGTAAACATTACATAACCGCCTCTTACATCGCTGTCCTTCGGTTTACCAACCGAACCGATATTAATGGCGTGTCTGAAATGATTTTGACCGTCAATACCCGAATTTAAAACTCTGTGATAAGGTTTGTGTGTGTGTCCGAAGCACATAATGTCTGCATCGGCTTGCTCCATAATGCGAAGCATACTTTTTTCCTCACGGTCTTCAAAAAGATATTCGTTTATTTTTCTCGGACTTCCGTGTACCAAAAGCAAATTCAATTTATCTTCATTCAGTTGAAATTCTACTTTGATATGGGCTGGAAGTGTACGCAAATACGCTCTTTCTTCATCTTTCATCAAAGAATTTGTGAATGAAATAGAAATATTTCCGTTATCTTTTTCACTGTCTGTTTTGTAGGCACAACCGCATTCGTTGCTCATTCTGCCAATGCCAAAATCGTAATTTCCGGCAATGGTTGGTATTCTCCTTTTACGGATTTCGTTTACCACTTCGTTTGGCCAAATATTATAGCCCACCAAATCGCCCAAACAATAAATACTGTCTGGTTTTCTTTTTTCAACATCTTCAAAAAATGCTTCTAATGCAGGTAAATTGGCGTGAATATCACTGAATAATGCTATTTTCATTTTGTCTAATTTTTATTGTTTAAATATTTTGTTTAAGATAACTTTAGATAAGATTAAATAAATACCCTAATAATGCTCCTCCAATAACCACAAAGGCACTATTTATTTTTTTGAATTTGAAAACTACGATCGCACTTATCATTGCAATTAATATCGTCCGCCAATCAGTAATAGTTTCTTTGCCCATTGTAAGACAAATAGCGGCTATGATTGCAACAGATGCCACATTGACCGCATCGAGAAAAATGGACAGTCCTTTAGATTGGCGCATTTTTTTCATCAAGGGATTTAGCAATGCTACTAAAATAAACGACGGCAGAAAAATAGCAATCGTAGAAATAACTGCTCCGGATAGTCCGTTGATTTGATAGCCAATAAACGTAACTGAAGAAAAAACAGGACCTGGGGTAAACTGTCCAACAGCAATAGCATCCATTAATTGCTGCCGGGTGAGTAAGCCCGTTGCAACTAATTCCGTATCTAAAAAGGCGAAAAGAACATAACCGCTTCCGTAGAGGATAGCACCAATTTTCAGGAATATCCAAAATAATTTGGTATTTGTTTCAGACAGTAAGGGGCTTTGTGCGATTTGTAAGAATGCGAGCGGGATAAAACTTTGGAGCGTATTTTTTGTATCCTGAAGGTAATACAAGGCCATTGCCAGCAATCCCGCTCCAAACATCAAATAGATTTCACTAATGCCGAATAATGACAGTACCAAAACAAGAATACCTACAACCGCCAAGAATGTGGACTTTACTGATTTCTTTGCTAATGGAAAAACAGCTCCTATGATAATAGCGATGATTGCAGGTTTGATACCGTAAATAAAGGGCTGTACTTCGGGCAATTGTCCGTATTGCTGATACAACCATGCAAATATCCCGGTAATGAAAACCGCAGGTAAAATAAAGCATAACCCTGCAAAGATTAATCCTTTCCAACCGCCTTTGTCATAGCCGATGTGTATCGCCATTTCTGTACTGTTGGGGCCAGGAATGAGATTAGTAGCTCCCAACAAATCCAAAAAATGCTGTTCGCTCATCCATTTTCTTTTCACTACTACCTCCTGCTGCATCATAGCAATATGAGCCGCGGGACCTCCAAAACCAATAAAACCGAGCTTTAGAAAGAGTTTGGCAATTTCCTTTATTTGAATATCACGCTCCATTTCTCATTACGATTTTATCAATAGACCAATTACCTCCGCCTTTGATTAACAAAAACATACTTCCCAAAAGCATCGCCCAATCCGTACGGCTGCCGTGCAGCAATTCCCAAATACCCTCGCTAGCCAAAATAGATGTTTTGGTCGTGGCAATGGCAACCAGCATAATGATGATGAGCGGAATACTTGCTAACCTTGTAAGCAACCCCAGCAAAATAAACGCTCCGCAAAGGATTTCAAATATGCCTACAAAACTTCCAAAAAATTCAGGCGATGGCAAGCCAATTTTTTCAAACCGTCCCGCTCCACGAATGGCAGGAAACAGCAATTTTTGAATGCCCTCCGATAAAAAAACACCTCCAACAATCAGTCGGATTATGATTGTTGTCTTTGAATTATCTGTATGAATGATTTTTGAAAACATAAAAATTCAATTTTAACAACATCCGCCACCTGGAGTACAAGCATTAGCATTATTTACAGGCAGTTCTGCCAAATTTTTCTTTACTTTTTCGGAAGGAATACCGCAGGCATCTTGAGCCAAACAAGCTGTTGTTTTATTTTTCAGTACAAATGTATCTCCGTTGAAATCCAAATCATACTTACCAATCGTTTCGCTTTGGTATTCCACTTCAATTTCCGCATCTTCTATGCCCAATTTTTCTTCGGATAGCTTGATGATGTTTAATAGCTTAGCTGGCTTTAATTTGTGCTCGAAATCGTCTGCATTCCATAATTGGAAGTTTACAACTTTTTCCGAACGGATTACGCCACCACAGTCTATAAAGTTTTTAGTAATTTGTCCCACTTCGGTAACGTGGAAATGTTCTGGAACTAAGGTTCCGTTTTCTAATTGAAATCCAACATTTACTAATGTTGGCAGGATTTCTTTAATTTTTGATAGCTTCATATTTCTGATATTAACTCAATAAATGTTATATTGCAATGTTACGATGATTTGGTGTTAAAAAAAAGCTTAACAGCATTCTTTACTATTTACATTCTCGACAAAAAAGCTATTGAGTTCCTTCTTAATCTCATTCCAGACTGTTTCATTAATACAGTAACATACACTAGTTCCTTCTATATTTCCTTTAATGATACCAATATTTTTCAGCTCTTTCAAGTGTTGTGAAATTGTCGCTTGTGCCAATCCCAATTCTTCTACAAGATCATTACAGATGCAGGCATTTTGTTTAATGATATGTTGCAGTATAGCTATACGAGCAGGATGAGCCAGTGCCTTTAAAATACTAGCTAAATGGTTCTGCTGTTCTGTAAAAATTTCGGTTTTTGTGACACCCATCAGTTTTATAAAAATAAATATATCGCAATATTACGATAATAAATTTAAACAGCAATAATTTTTTTTAAAATTATTGCTGTAGTTGTAATATTAAACTTGGGTATTCCGATGCTATTTATTAGTCATTACTTTGTAGGTAGGATCTTCAATAATATTCACATCAATAACTGTTTCTGCATTTTTAAGTAATTGCCTGCAATCTTGGCTTAAATGACGTAAATGTAGTTTTTTACCTTCCTTGTGATACTTCTCCGTAATTTTATTTAAAGCTTCAATAGCAGACATATCAACTACTTTACTTTCCTTAAAATCAATTACAACTTCATTCGGGTCATTTAGTACGTCAAATTTTTCAATAAATGCGGCAGTAGAACCAAAGAAGAGCGGCCCAAAAATTTCGTAATGCTTTACACCATCTTCATCTACATATTTTCTTGCACGTATTCTTTTAGCACTCTCCCAGGCAAATACTAGAGCCGAAATGACTACACCAATCAAAACCGCTAAAGCTAAGTTGTGCAATACTATGGTTATAACTGCTACCAACATGCCAATAAAAATATCGTGTCGAGGCATTTTATTAATAATTCGAAAGCTGACCCACTCAAATGTACCTATAGCTACCATCATCATCACCCCGACTAATGCCGCCATTGGAATTTGCTCGATTACAGGACCAGCAACAAGAATGATCAATAAGATTGCTATGGCTGCAACTATTGAAGAAAGTCTGGCTCTTCCTCCAGCTCCTACATTCACTAAAGTCTGGGCAACCATTGCACATCCACCCATTCCTCCGAAGAAACCGTTGGTGATATTGGCTATACCTTGTGCGGCAGCCTCACGGTTAGATTGTCCTTTTGTGCCGGTTATTTCATCAACCATATTAAGCGTTAACAGACTTTCAATCAATCCAACCCCTGCCATTACCAAGGCATAAGGGAAAATAATTTTCAATGTTTCCAGAGTAAAAGGAATAGCAGGGATGTGAAATGAAGGTAAAGAGCCTCCTACAGAGGCGATATCAATAACTTTTTTAGTATCGATGCCGAAAAAATATACAATACCAAAGACAACTATTATTGCTACTAAAGATGCAGGAACCGCTTTTGTAAATTTTGGCAATATAAATACGATGGCTATAGTTAATAATGTCAATCCAGCCATTAGATAAAGCGCCGGCCCCTGCATCCAACCTTCTATCCCGTTTTCTACAACTTTAAATTGAGCTACCTGTGCCATGAAAATGATTACTGCAAGGCCGTTTAAAAAACCATACATTACTGGTTGTGGGATCAGGCGGACAAATTTACCCAGTTTAAAAATTCCTACTGAAAATTGCAGTACACCTGCTAATATAACCGCAGCAAAAAGATATTCCACACCGTGTGATGCTGCCAATGCGATAAGTACTACTACCGTTGCTCCGGCTCCCCCAGAAACCATTCCGGGTCTGCCTCCCAAAATTGCAGTAACAATACCCATTAAAAAAGCTGCATAAAGCCCTGTCAAAGGCGAAAGCCCTGCCAGAATAGCAAAGGATAAAGACTCAGGTATCATGGTCATAGCCACCGCAAGACCCGCAAGAATTTCGTTTTTGTAATTAATTTTCTGTTTGAAATCAAACAGATTAATAACTTTCTGCATAAAAAAGTATGTTTAAATATTAAAAATGTAAATAAAAAAGAGATGCACCAAAAGAAAAAACCTTTGGGTACGATAAAAAAGCCAATAAATTAAAATTGGGAAATATAACAGTTAGCCTAAGATCAAGGCGGAGTAACTTGGGATGATATTTGTACTGTTCTTTTCATTGAGTGGTGCAAAAGTACAATTTATAGTTATTGTACACAATTTAACACCAAAAAAACTAAAAAAAATTGTTTTACAACACAGAATCTTTTCTTTGGTCGCTGTGTGAAAAGAAAAGAAGTCATTACCAAAAACAAAAAATGGGATACTGAATATCCCACGCAAAAAACTCGCAACCTGTTTGGTAAAATGTAAGGAAATGGAATTGTGAGCCGGTGCATTTTTGCAAAGTGATTGCATCCGCTTTAAACCGCAAAAATGCGTTTCCGACCGTAGGGAGGAATTGCATTTTTGCCCGCCGATTTCGGCTTTTAGGCAACTTTTATCGGGTGGGTGCGGAAATCTTTCAGATTGTGAAAAAATCCTTTGTATTCAGTCATTCCCCTGCGAAACAAGTTCCATAACAAAGAACAACCCATTTGTGTAAGCGATGAATTGATAAACAAATCTTGGTGTTCCAACGCTTCAGCAAGTGAGCAACTTGGCGTGCTGTCCTCTTGTTCAGATTGCTTCAATAGTTCGCCAAATTCATCGGTAACAAATGGCAGGCTTGCCACCGTTTCGTACTTTTCAGAATTTGGTTGTTTTATCTCTCCGATGGTGGATAATATAACTTGCCCTGTGTGTTGGCTATTTCCAAAGTCAACCCAATATTTTGGCTCATCTTGATAGTGTCTGCGGTAGCTTATTTCTTTTAAAATTTCAGCAACGCCAAACCTTGCCTGTACGCCATCCACACAAGTAATGGTAATAACTGCCCTTGCTTCTTCGGGCAATCTGCCAAAATTATCTTTTTCAAATTTTACCGTTTCGGCTTTCCAATTTGTACCTGCCCAACGGTTGCATCGGTTGATTAAAGCAACGGATTTGTATAATCCTGTTTCACTTTCTGCAAAACGCTGTCTGCCCAAATTGGCACTTGTGATAACATCATCATCCCAAAGGCGGACACTTGTAACCCTGCGTGTTCCAATGCTATCAAACTTTCGTTTATTTCCATTAAGGCGGTCAATACTTTTGAACCTGTGCCACCTGCTCCGATAAGGTTTACCGAAATCGGATTGGTTGGATTGAGCAGGTAATTATCTGTAAAATGTACTGCTGTTTTTGCTGTATTCATCACAATAGATTTTTAAGGGTTTTATTGTTCTTTTTCAATACCTCTTTACGAAAGGGTTTATCTGTGTTGATAAGGTCTTTCCAAAGGGTTACAATGTTTTTTCTTGTCACGTTTTCGCATAATGAATGACTGAAATAGGAATTGAAAAAATAATGTTCCCACGCCTGTATAAATTCCTCAACCGAAGCCGAATTTTTGACGTCAATACCCACAGTACCCATACATACATTGCCTTTTTCGTAGATATTGAAGAAAGGTGCATAATGCAAAGGCGTTTTCTCGGTGGGTCTTCTGTCGTTTGCCAAAGCAAATACAGAAAGGCTGTTTTTGCTTGCCAACCAAAGCATTGGCGGTACTTGTGCTTTTCCGTTGGGTATGCCCAAACTGTCCACAAAATAAAGTTGTCTTTGCTTTGCTTTCGTGTACCATAATACCGTGGCTTTTTCAGCACTCGGATTGATATGCAGAATATTAGTGGGCAATATCCCTTTTGGTTTTAAAAAAGCTTGGTTCTTTTCATCATCGGTCTGTAAGGACTTAGCCAATACATTGGCTTCTTTTACAGTTAATGGATGCGCATTGATAGGTATTCCATTGTTGTCCATATCAAAATGCTCCACGAACATATCGGTATCTTTTCCATTGGCTTCGTAGAAAACTAAAGCAGATTTTGGATGGTACAATGTGCCGAAGTCTTTGGTTATGTCGTTTAAGGTGTTCATTTTTCTATCGTTTTGTATTCATATAATAATCCACTCAAATCATTCAATAAACCAAATAAACGGTTCTCAAAATCAAGGTTTGCTGTTGGTATTTCACTTCCGTCAAATCGCTTGGAAATAGTAGGTTCTGCCATTGCTCCGTACTCGTTAAATTCATTGTTGATGGTATCTGAAAGACTTTCGTACAACCAGCCTTTAGTATCTGCAATAAATGAAATGTATTTTTCCATTCCGATTATTTCATTCTCGTCATCATCATTATAAGGGTCTTCTTCGGATATTGGTGCGTTTCGGAAAATGCTTGCATTCGGATATTCAGTAAAAAGGTCAAACGCATTACAAGCCACTTGCCAGCATCCGTTATCGAACGCATCAGCAATTTTAAATCGGTTCAAACGCTGTTCAAATACCTTTAGATTGATACGGTTAAATAGCTTTTTTTCTATTTTATCGCCAATGTATTCGGCATTTCTCAATTCACGTTTGTTGGTTTCGGTTTCTGCCGTTTCCTCGTCTTGTTCCACCCAATCTGTCATCATTTCGTACAACCAATATAGATAACTTTCTTCCTGCCTGTAATACGGAATTTGAGCGATATGATACAGATAACTACATACCGATAGTAAAAGCTGTGCGGTCTTTTTACGCTTTGGGTCTTTGAGCATTTTAAAGAGTGGCACAACGGGAATGTAATACAAGGTTGTTCCTGTGTTGTATCGTTCCTCGCCTATAAAATAGGTTTTCCTGCTATCCTTTACCAATCTGAAACCATCCCAATTGCTGTTGGTACGCTTTACTTTGTTTTCCATATCCCACATAGCCAATGTTATATTGTAGGGAAACTTAAAACTGTTGGTCTGCATTGGTTCAATCCTGTAATGCTTGGCAAGTTTGGAAAGGGACTTGTAAAAATCCCTCTCCGTTTTCTGACAAGCCTGTACGGATGATGCCGTTTTTAGTTTGGGCAGAAACGTACACTTTAGAATACCATTGGTAGCATTGCTATTGGTACGGATTTCTGCTTGTCTTTCTGCACTTGGTTTGCGTCCTTTGGTCTTTGCATCAAATTGGCGAACTCGCCCAACTGTCGGTGCAATTGCCGTTGTCGTTTCTGTTCGGGTATGCTGATAGTTCCCGATATGATGTTGCGTTGCATAATTCATCGCTTTAATATTTGGTTAACCTTTCGTACCCATTACACTCTCAAACTTGTACTCGACTGCATCGTCTTTTATTTGTGGTGCAGATACTTTTGCCGTTGTCAAAATCGGGTACATATT
The DNA here is from genome assembly GCF_900112985.1 of Pedobacter antarcticus. Taxonomy (GTDB): domain Bacteria; phylum Bacteroidota; class Bacteroidia; order Sphingobacteriales; family Sphingobacteriaceae; genus Pedobacter; species Pedobacter antarcticus. The sequence continues at coordinate 73,748 of NZ_FONS01000009.1, read as the reverse complement.
GGCGTAAAAATTCATTACGGCTTCCACGCTCCAACGTGGTTCGGGGTCGGTCAGTCTGATGTCCTGTCCTTTATCTTTGAGTATAAACACTCGCTCTAATTGGGTTGCTAATAACATAACTTTCTAATTTTGGGGTTAACACTTTTATTCTTCTTCGTCCGCTTCATCAATAGGATAATCGTCCGCAACTGCTTCCGCTTGTAGAAGTTTGGGTTTTGTTTCGTCAATTGCTCCGAAAAGGCTCGGCGTGGCAAACTTGTCTGATAATGAGGTTTTGCGTTTGCGTATCTCGTCTGCTTTTTCGGGAAACTCCGTTATATCGGGAACTTTTATCCACGCTTCACGGAATTTGCCCTCTTTCTCCAACTCGTCCGCCTTTGCCATTGCATCTTTAAACTTCTTGTCTTTGACTTCTTTTTCTTTTTTCTCTTTTTCGGTTTTTGCTTTCTCGATTGCCGATTGTGCTTTGGCTTCATCAAGTTGCTTTTGAAATTTCTCCATATCCACCATTAAGCTCGATACCTTTTGTATAGGTGTGGTTATCTGCTCAAAAAATCCCTCGTCAAACTCCTGGGGTGTGGCGTTAAAGGTCAATGGTGGAATTAGGTTTTTTGCACTATCTCCGCATTGTTCGTTATTGAGCAATACTGTTACAATTAGGTTGCTTTCTATTCCTTTTGAAATGTTCAGTTGTAATACTCCTGTAAAGTCTAACTGCTGTATCTGATTGAAAAAATTGGTGTTCATCGTTCTAAAATTTTAATTGTTAATACTTTTTTCTTTTTTAAGTTTCTCGTGCATATCTGCCCAATATTCCTGTCTTTCCTTGTCTGTTTCTGTTGGTGGGTCGTGCTGATATTCTTTATACCAACCTGTTTGTTGAATAGCTTTTATGAGGTCGGTAACTTCAATCCAATTCCCTTTTTTATCTATGATTTTCATCGTACTTGGCTTTAAGTGTTATTTGCTGATTTCCGCTATTTGGTCAATCCTACCATAAATGATACTTCTAAGACTTGTTTTGTCGGGAGCGTTGTATTCTGCCCAACTGCCGTACTGCTTTACGATATAGGATTTTAAAACATCCTAGAAACCAAAACGATAACCCATAAGCGGGACGGCTCTTTTGAAATAGGCGTTTCGGTTTACTGCTTCGGCAAGCCAATTTTTTTCGGCTCGGTTCAACTTGTCGCCTTTGTTCAGTTTTTCCCTTAATAGGTAAACCTTTGCATTTTGCAGGGTTGCCAATTCGGGTACATCTTGGCGTACAAACTTTGTAGCTATTGTTCTTGTTTCCATTGCCTTTGGTTTTAAGTTTCTTGAATTTTAATTTTCCGCTCCAACAAGTTTTCTAATATCTCGTAATCGCTTTCGTAATCATTACCCTCAAAATGGTAGGTTTCGTTTTCTTCATCAAATTCGTATTGCTCAAAATCCACGTCTTCCAAATAAACATCTGTGAGTAGCTTGTCATAAAATGTTGCCCTGCCATATACAAGATTGCCCATTTCTTCATAGTCGTGTGTGAAATTCACTTCGTAATGCTCCGCTATCTTTTGAATGATTTCCATATTTGGTGACCACTTTGTTTCATATTGAAATTGTCCTTCATCGCCTTCATTCCAATAGATATTGAAGAAATAACCACCATTATCTTTAGAAATAAATTCGGGTAATTGTCCTTCTTCGATTTTTTCTTCCTTTTCCTTCATTGATTGAAAAAGTTCCTGTATTGCTGTGATTGTTTCGGGTTTCCCCTCGAATACAACTGTATTACTGCACCAATTTGCCATAACTTTTGTTTTTAGTAGGCTACCACCGATTAAAGCGGTAGCCTGTTGTTATTTAATTAAGGTTTAGGGTTTCTGCACCATCTAAAGCAAAACCATTACACAATTCAAATGCTTTCTGTGATTTGAGTTGAGCAGTGCCACCCAATACAATGCTCTGCAACTTGGCTTCATCATTCTTGTAATTTCTTACGTTCTGATAGTAACCTGTAACCGCATTATAAGCTCCGAACAATGTTCCTTTTGTCGTATCCATTTGTTGGGTGTCGCTTATCATTGCGTATGCAAAAGCATCTTCAACGGTGTTTTTGAACACGGTTGAAATTTCATCTTCCGCACCTTTTTTGATTAAATCAAAGGTTTCCTTATTCGGGCAAAGTGCCAATTGAATTAGCTTTTTAACCTCTCGGTCTGTTACCTTTACTTTTGCCCATTCATTGAAAATTCCCTCTAATTGGTTGCTCAATGTGTTGGCAAGTCCCATAATCTTGTGAGCGTTCTCGATACGTCCTTTTGCTCCCGAAGTGTGTTTGATACGGACAACATTGGTCATATTGCGTAATGAAGCGTTTAAGGTATTTTGGCAAACGATACGGATTGGTGTAAATGCGGCTGTGATACTTCCGCTACCATCATGCGAAGTGGTTAGGAAAATGTATTTTTCCGTAACATCATCGCCATTGCCTACACGGATATAGTCAGGCAGTTTGGCTGTGATAAAAATACGTTCTCCGTTGCCTAATGCTCCTGCGGTTTCGTACAGAATGCCCTCGCCACCACCTACAATAGCATCAAAGAAATTAAAGGCTTCACGGTTTTGTACGATATGGTAATCCTTGCCGACTACTCCCAATACCTTATTGTTATCGGTGCGAATGTTGGCGAAATAGTTAGGAACTTCTAATTCTCTACTGCCTATCTCTATACCGTTAGCCGTTTCGATAATGCCCGAACCTTTGGTAAAAAGTGGGGATTTTACGACTTCGTAATCTAACCCTGCGTGTTTGATAGCTTCCTCGCTTGTCGGGTATTGCTTCACGATTTGCCCCAAGTTGTGCCATGCTTTTTGTTGTACGCTAAAAAATGAATAACGTCCTGTTCTCTCGTTAAAATTGATATTATGTGCCATAATGTTAGAAATTTTGATGTTAAAAATGATTGAATGTTCTTGATTAAAATGGGAGGTCGTCTTCTGCCTTGCTATTGTTTGTGCTTGTGGTAGCTTGTGCCGTTTCCGATTTTTTGCCACCTCCGTGCAATTTGATTTGAGAGGTATGGAAATTCAGTCCTGCTCTTGGTTCTCCATCATTACCTGTCCACGCTCTTGTGCTTACTCGTCCCGATAGTTCTACCAAAGTACCTTTTGTGAGTAGCTTGGCTACATTCGGGGTTATCCAATAGGAGCAATCGAAATAGGTTGTTTGCTCTATGCGTTCGCCCTGTTTGTTACGGTAGCTGTCGTTGGTCGCTACTGAAAAGTTTACTACTTGTTTGTCCTGTGACGTTATGCGTACTTCCGCATCCCTTGTCAATCTTCCTGTGATGTTCATATTCTTTAATTTTTAGTTATTGATTTTGATTTTTTTTTGATTTATTCGGCAATGAGAGGAGGTGCTGTTTCGTTTCATTACCATTTCCAATGTTTTTAATCTTCATATCTGACATTTTTTTTTATTCGTTTAAAGAGCCGGAGTATGCTATGTTTCGTTTCACGAGCATAAAAGGTTCGTGTTTAGCATCACCAAGGTTTTGGAAAAAAATACTACCCAACGGGTGGAGATTATTTTCCAAACTTGCTTGACCTTTGTGATGCGTTAAGAACACGGAAATACCTTTGCTCTTGAAATGGGACAAAAAAGCATACGGGTCTTTGGATAAAATGAATGTGGAAGCCAAGAAGATGGCATTGAGAAATGGTTTTCAGTGAATTGAAATAACACTTCCAATTCGCTGAATTTTTAAAACACTTTTTTAAAGCGGTGGGTTATCAAAGCCACACTAGCAGAGGATTAGAAAATGTATTTGTGTGGGAGGCGTAGATGGCAACATTTTTTAATCTTCTGTTCCAGAAGTAGCCGAAAAGCTCTTTTACAGAAAGGGAATAGCAGAGCGAAGTAAATGTGCTTTGGCTATAAAATATGGGCATAAAAAAAGCAGAACCGTTAAGTTCTGCTAGTAATTATCAAATTGTGATTAACTATATAACCTGTAAAAACGCTTCTTCAATCTCCTTAAATTTAGGAGCTACTAAATCCATATCCTTACTAATCTTTTGGCTGGTAATTTTAGCATAAATCTGTGTAGTTGAAATGTTTTTATGTCCCATCATTTTGCTAAGGCTTTCAAGAGGTACGCCTTCGGTCAAAAACATCGTTCCAAATGTGTGTCTTGCGGTGTGAAAAGTTACTTTTTGTTCTGTAATAATTTCAGCTTTTTCAATTAATTTGCCAATGTGAGTATTGCAGGTTACATTAGTTGGAACTGGAAAGATAAACTCATTACGAGTGCTACCGAGGTATTTTTCTATAATACGTTTTGGGATTTCCATTAATCGAACATTAGAAGCAATATCTGATTTTTTTCTTCTGCTGATGATCCATTGATGGCCATCGAAGAAAGACTGAATATTGTTCCTTGTTAGTTTTTTAATATCCGCATAAGCAAGTCCGGTAAAACAACTGAAAATAAAAAGATCTTTCACAAGCTCATACCGTGGGTGGGGCGGTGCACACATCATCAGTTTTTCTACATCTTCTTTAAGAATATAACCCCTGTCGGTTTCTTCCATATTAATTTCATAATCTTGAAACGGATTATCACGTATCAAACCTTTTTTTATAGCCAATTCTACCAGACTTAGTACGGGCATCGTGTAAACCCAAACCGTATTATGTGTAGATTGTAAATCGTACCGAAGATAAAAATCGAATTCCCTAATAAAATCTCCAGTCAATTCCCGAAAGGCCATATCATCACGATGATAGCGTTCTTTGATAAAAGTGGTAAGATGATTATAAACCGTGATGTACTTGTTGTAGGTGCTTTGTGAACGTTCTTCCTTGTCAACTAATTTTTTAAAATCCTCATTTTTATCGTTAAAGACTTTTAGAATTGCATCATCCATTACACCAACACCCAAGAATGAGAGCTTTACTTTTTGGGAAGTAGCAAAGCCCTCGTGTTTCAGCATATCTTCATAAATTTTGTCGATACGCCCACGTATGTTATCCAACTTTTTATTAATATTTAAAGCTGTTGCGCTTTTGCCCTCAACTCTTCCATATTTTAGATCCCAATTGCTAGGGTCAATTTCTAACTTTGTCCCAAAAGTTTTAGGTGTTCCGTCAATGGTAATACGTGCCATAATTGGAGCATTACCATTTTTTTTCAGTTCGTTCTTTTTCAAGTAGAAAAGCAGTTTGAACGTTGATTTTTTTGTCTGCGTCATAACTCAAATGTTTAATGTTTAAAATTAATTTACATTGAGTTACAAGGAAATATAAAAATAAGTGCAAAACACTGAAATATAACCGTTTAAGCTATTAAGGAACCTCTATTAATCGGTAACGAATTAGTAACTTAACTTTGTCATTTCAAGCCCAAAACCTATCTGACACCGAGTTCCAAATAAAGACTACTTCTTTATAAAACATTGTATAGCAACGGATTTAATCGTTTTGCTTAACTTTGCTTTTTACTAATCTTTTTTATTAAAAATAATTATTTTGACACTCCCCCGATTTACTATCCTCTATCTGATCTATGGTCTCGTTCTGGCCGGGGTCGCTGCTGCTCTTCCATTTCTATTTCCGGATACCAGATTATTGGTAGATAAATTCTGGTTATTGTTCGGATTCCTCGGCGGGCTTACATATATCGCGTATTTAACTGCATATATCGGAATCAAAATGGACCCTCAGGCCGGTGTAGTGGCTATTATGGGTTCGATTGTACTCAAAATGATTTTTTCATTGGCTTTTGTGCTGATTTACAGCCTGAACAGCAAAGAAAAGGGGGTAGTTTTTGCACTCAACTTTTTTTCTTTATATTTATTGTTCAGCTTCTTTGAAATATACTCGCTGTTGTGTAACTTGCGCCACCAAAATAAATAGTAAAAATCTGCCAGTAAATGGATTGTAGCCACGTTTTTGATTTTAAAGTTAATAGGTTAACTGTTGTATTTGCGCTTTTTTTAGCGTTTTTCTTTGTAACACCGGTGTTATACGCACAGGAAGACACATCGAACGTAACAGCGACCGCTCATGCCGAACCAGAGGCAGAGAAGAAGTTTAATTTAGGGAAGTTTGCCCTGCACCATATTGCGGATTCGCATAGCTGGCATGTAATCGGAGATACCTATATCGGTCTTCCGGTAATGCTGTATACGAATACAGGTCTGGTTGTTTTCAATTCCAACGATTTCCATCATGATGATGAAGCGAAACTGGTTGTTGAAAAAGGTGGTCAGCGTTTCGTGAAATTGCATGAGAAAATTTATTATGCATCTGAAGCGGCAAATGAGCACGGTCAGTATGTAGAGGTAGATGAAAATCATCATTCTTTAAATAAACGTCCACTTGATTTCTCTATAACTAAAAACGTTTGTACACTGTTCATCTCTGTTTTGGTTATCCTTGCGGTATTCCTGAAAGTAGCCAACGGTTATAAAGTAAGAAAAGGTTTATCTCCGAAAGGATTGCAGTCTTGGATGGAGCCTATCATCTTGTTTGTACGTGATGATATCGCTAAGCCAAACCTGGGCCATAAATATGAAAGATTTATGCCTTACCTGTTAACTGTGTTTTTCTTTATCTGGTTTAACAATATGCTTGGTCTGATTCCTTTCCTTCCAGGAGGAGCCAACCTGACTGGTAATATTGCAGTAACGGTAGTTTTAGCTTCGATTACTTTAATCCTGATTCTGGTTAACGGTAACAAATATTACTGGAAACATATCTTCGCCCCGGACGTTCCATGGTGGTTGTATATTGTTCTGGTTCCGGTTGAGATTATCGGTATCTTTACTAAACCTATCGCTTTGGCTATTCGTTTATTTGCGAACATTACTGCAGGACACATTCTTGTGCTGGCGCTGATCGGATTGATCTTCGTTTTCAACTCGGTGTACGTATCCTTCGTATCTGTTCCTTTTGCCCTGTTCATTGGTGCTATCGAATTACTGGTTGCATTTATCCAGGCATTTATTTTTACCATTCTGTCTGCCCTGTTTATTGGTATGGCGATAGAAGAACACCACTAATTAGAATTTTTAACAATTAATATATATAATCATGATTACAGGAAGTATTGCTGCAATTGGTGCTGGATTAGCTGCTATCGGCGCAGGTGTTGGTATCGGAAAAATCGGTAGTTCAGCTATGGAAGGTATTGCCCGTCAACCGGAAGCTGCCTCTAAAATTCAAACTGCGATGTTAATCGCTGCTGCATTCGTTGAAGCAGTTGCGCTTTTCGCAGTAGTAGTTGCATTAGTGTAACTAAAAGATAATAGTATTGTACTTTGCAGGGTTGCTGCAAAGTACAATCTATCTAACAAGAAATTAGAATTAACCTATATATATTGAGATGGAATTATTAGTACCGGAAATTGGTTTAGTTGTTTTTCAAACAATAGCTTTTCTATTGTTGATGTTTATTTTAGCCAAATTCGCATGGAAACCTGTGCTGGCGGCTATTAAAGAACGCGAACAGACAATTGACGAAGCTTTGAACAAAGCTGAGCTGGCTAAGCAGGAAATGGTTCGTCTGGCTGCGCAAAATGAGGAATCCATGAAGGAAGCCCGTGCAGAAAGAGACCTGATCCTTAAAGAAGCTAAAAACCTTAAAGACACAATTGTTAATGAAGCAAGAGTTCAGGCACAGACTGAAGGCGCTAAATTAATCGAGAAAGCAAAAATTGAAATCGAGAATCAAAAGAAAGCTGCTTTAGCTGAATTGAAAAATCAGGTTTCTTCCCTGTCACTGGATATTGCTGAACGTGTATTGAGAAGCCAGTTAGCAGATCAAGCTAAACAACAGGATTTAGTTGCAGCACTGTTGAAAGACGTTGAATTGAACTAATTCCTTGCCATCAAATTAAAATGAACATGTCAGAAAATAAAGCAGCATCAAGATACGCCAAATCATTAATTGACCTTTCTACGGAGCAAAACTCTTTGGAAGAGATGAAGAATGATATGGTTTTGATTGAGCAGGTTATTGACCAGAATTCTGTTCTGGAGGCTATCCTGCAGAACCCGGTTATTCCATTGGATAAGAAATACGCTATCCTGAATGAAATCCTGAGTAAAAGTGTAAGTCCGATTACAAGTTCATTCCTTAAACTGATCGTTAATAAAGGACGTTCTGCCATTTTATTTGATACGACCAAAGCTTTCATCAGACAATACAATGTAATTAAAGGTATTGTAACTGCAGAAGTTTCTTCAGCTACACCGTTAACTCCGGAGAGCAAAGCAGAAATTGTAACTGTTGTGAAAAGGGAAACCGGTGCAAATGAAGTAATCGTCAACGAAAAAGTTAATGAAAAACTTATTGGTGGTTTTATTCTTAAAGTTGGTGATAAACAATTTGATGCCAGCATCGCTGGAAGTCTAAATAAATTAAAAAAGGAATTTGCCCAGGGTGTGGTTTAATTCCATTATTCAAACAAGAATTACAAAAGAAATAATATAAAATTATGGTAGAGGTAAGACCAGACGAAGTATCGGCAATTATCAGGCAACAATTGTCGGGCTTTAAATCAGAAGCCGAACTTGAAGAAGTTGGTACCGTATTACAAGTGGGTGATGGTATTGCCCGTGTTTATGGTTTAACTAAAGTTCAATCAGGTGAGCTAGTTGAATTTGAAAACGGCTTGCAGGGTATTGTTTTGAACCTTGAAGAAGATAACGTTGGTGTGGTACTTTTAGGCCCGTCAAGCAATATCAAAGAAGGGGATACGATTAAACGTACTAAGAAAATCGCCTCTATCAAAGTTGGTGAAGGTTTACTTGGCCGTGTTGTAAATACATTAGGTGAGCCGATCGACGGTAAGGGACCAATCATTGGTGAAACTTACGAAATGCCGATCGAGCGTAAAGCTCCGGGTGTAATTTACCGTCAGCCGGTTAATGAGCCATTACAAACTGGTATCAAAGCGATTGACGCGATGATTCCAATCGGCCGTGGTCAGCGTGAGCTGGTTATTGGTGACCGTCAAACTGGTAAAAGTGCCGTTTGTATTGATACCATTATCAACCAAAAAGAATTTTATGAAGCAGGTAACCCTGTTTTATGTATATATGTAGCTTGTGGTCAGAAAGCAAGTACAGTAGCAAACGTTGTACGTACTTTAGAAGAAAACGGTGCAATGGCTTATACTGTTGTTGTTTCTGCTTCTGCTGCTGATCCTGCTCCACTACAGTTCTACGCACCTTTCTCTGGTGCTGCTATTGGTGAGTACTTCCGCGATACAGGTCGTCCTGCACTGATTGTTTATGATGATTTGTCTAAACAAGCTGTAGCTTACCGTGAGGTTTCCCTGTTATTGCGTCGTCCACCAGGACGTGAGGCTTATCCGGGTGACGTGTTTTACCTGCACAGTCGTTTATTAGAGCGTGCGGCTAAAATTAACGCGAATGATGAGATCGCAAGAAACATGAACGATTTACCTGAATCCCTGAAAGGTATCGTTAAAGGTGGTGGTTCATTAACTGCTTTGCCTATTATCGAAACTCAGGCTGGTGACGTATCTGCATATATCCCAACTAACGTAATCTCCATTACTGACGGTCAGATCTTCCTGGAGTCTAACTTGTTTAACGCAGGTGTTCGTCCGGCGATCAACGTAGGTATTTCTGTATCACGTGTAGGTGGTAATGCACAGATTAAATCAATGAAAAAAGTTGCTGGTACTTTAAAACTAGATCAGGCACAATACCGTGAGTTAGAGGCTTTCTCTAAATTCGGATCTGATTTAGATGCTGCAACCAAATCTGTACTGGATAAAGGTTCAAGAAACGTGGAGATTTTAAAACAGGGACAATTCTCTCCAATGACTGTAGAGAAACAAGTCGCTATCATTTATATTGGTACTAAAAACCTGATGCGTTCTGTACCGGTTAACAAAATCAGAGCTTTTGAAGCAGAATACCTGCAACAACTGGAACAACGTCACCCACAAACATTAGCTGCTTTAAAAGCTGGTAAACTGGATGATACTATTACATCTGTATTGGAGACCGTAGCTAAAGAACTTTCACCTAATTACTAATAACAAAAGGAAGAAGATTAAAAAAGAATGGCTAATTTAAAAGAAGTAAGAATTCGTATATCATCGGTACAGTCTACCCAGCAGATTACCAAAGCCATGAAAATGGTTTCGGCAGCAAAACTGAAAAGGGCTACTAATGCGATTATACAGTTACGTCCTTATGCGACCAAGCTTAAGGAAATCTTAGGAAATCTTTCTGCCAACCTGGAAGGATCTTCATCGCCTTTTATTGAAGAACGTGAGCCGAACAAAGTACTGATCGTTGCTGTTTCATCTAACAGGGGACTGGCTGGTGCATTCAACATGAATGTTATCAAAACAACCAACAACCTGATAGCTGAGAAATACAGTAAACAATTTCAGAATGGTAATGTAAGCATTGTAGCTATTGGTAAAAAGACTCAGGATTTTTACGAGAAACGTAACTACAAAGTGATCGGTAACCACAATGAGGTTTACGCAGCCCTTACTTTTGAGAACGTAACCAAAATCACCGATATGATTATGGACGGCTTCAAACAAGGCAAATATGATCGTGTAGAATTGGTTTATAACCGCTTTAAAAACGCTGCCGTTCAAATTTTAACCACAGAACAATTGTTGCCTTTACCTAAAAATGAGCAGCCTGTTGTACAAACAAATGTACACCACCAAGTAGATTATATACTGGAACCTTCTCAGGAAGAAATTGTGAAGGAGTTAATTCCTAAATCAATTAAAATCCAGTTATATAAAGCTGTTCTTGATTCTCATGCTTCTGAGCATGGTGCAAGGATGACCTCAATGGATAAAGCAACTGAGAATGCGGGAGACCTGTTGAAAGCGTTAAAGCTTTCTTACAACCAGGCTCGTCAGGCTGCAATTACAACAGAGCTGACAGAAATTGTCAGTGGTGCAGCAGCACTGAACGGATAATAACCGTAAACATATTTTGGAAAAAGGGCTTCTTTATGGAGCCCTTTTTTTGTGCCCGTATAATTTCTTTATTTTTGCACCGGTAAAAGAATTACAATATGAAACAAATGCTTAGAATGGCAGCACTTGCCTGCTTTTTTCCTTTAACACTGGCAGCGCAACAAACAACAGTTGCTTCGCCCGCTAATGATTATGCAATTGCCGTGGCCTGGCAACAGCACTCAGGTGAGTTCAGGGCCTTGTCTTTTCAGGCATTTAACTTTGCAAGGTTATCGCTGGTAAACAGACTGACATCGGCCGATCCGGCTAAAAAGAATTGTGTCATTGTAGATATAGATGAAACCGTACTCGATAATTCACCTTTTCAAGGTCACGAAATACAAAAAGGGATTAGTTACAATTTGAAAGACTGGGGTGAATGGACCAGCCTGGGGGCGGCAGATACTATTCCGGGGGCTTTAAGCTTCCTGAAATTTGCAGCGGACAAACAGGTGGAAACATTCTATATCAGTAACCGTACAGCAGCTGAGCATGCAGGTACCCTAAAAAATCTCCAGAGACTGGGTTTTCCTAATGCAGATGAAGCGCATTTGCTGTTGAACACTGCAACTTCAGATAAAGAGCCCCGCAGACAGATCGTGCTGAAAGATTATAATATTTTACTGCTTTGTGGTGACAATCTGAGTGACTTTAGTAATGCGTTTTACCGCGAGGGCAAGGATACCCGGGAACAGGTAGATGCTGCATGGCAGGAGTTTGGTAATCATTTTATCGTTTTACCGAATCCGATGTACGGTGACTGGGAGAAAATTCTTTATAAAGGTTCGGGGTTAACAGAGGAAGAAAGATCCGCACAGCGTGTGCAGGGTTTGAAGGGGTATGAAATTAAATAATTCTCTTTTAATCATGCCGTTTTAAAAGAAATAATCTTAATTTTGCTAGCAAATTATAAAACACACAAAAATGGAGCAAACGCCAAAACACAATACTAAAAGCATGCAAAATGCAAATGAAACTTCAATATATAAATTATTGATAGTCGGTATCGTTGTCAGCATCGTGGGAGTTTATCTGCGTTTTGCAATGGATTCTACAATACTATCTTTGGTTTCCTGGATAATTTTATTCCTTGGTGCTTTTATCTGCTTCAAAGCGGTATTTAAAATTCTGAATTCTTAAGACAAAATACCGGTTTATAATTCCGGTCTTTATATTTATAAGAAAAGCCCCTGATCGTACTCGTTCAGGGGCTTTTTGCGTTTAAGCAGGTAATCCATTAATGATTACCTGCTTAAACGCTGAATTATTTAACTCTTTTCTGATTGTCTTTTGCAAAAGCTTCCCAGCCGGAATAGGATTTTCCGCTGCCGCTAGTACTCACTCGCTGAAAGGAATGACAGACTGCAACTGCAAGTCCGTCGGTTGCATCCAGGAATTCTGGTGTCTCCTTGAACTTGAGTAGTGTCTGCAGCATTGCAGCGACCTGCTCTTTACCGGCATTTCCATTTCCGGTAATGGACTGTTTAATTTTTCTGGGTGCGTATTCGAAGATTGGAATGTCTTTGGATAGCCCTGCCGCCATAGCAATACCTTGTGCACGTCCGAGTTTAAGCATAACCTGGATATTCTTCCCGTAGAAGGGTGCTTCCAGTGCCATAACATCTGGTTTGTATTGTTCTACAAGTCCTACAGTTTTGGCAAAGATCCTTTGTAATTTAAGGAAATGGTCGTCCAGATGGTCCATCCGTACAATTCCCATACTGATCAGTTCTATTTTGCTCCCCTTCTCCAGGATCACGCCGTACCCCATTACCGAAGTACCCGGATCGATCCCCATGATTACCCTTTCCTTTTTTCCAACCAACATACCGCAATATTAAGCATATTTGCATAATATAATTTAAAGCAATTTGATATCTAAGTATAAAACCATAGTCTCCACACTGCTCAAAGTTAGTATTGTCACCCTGGCGTTCTGGATGATCTATACCAAACTAAGTTCAAACAGTAACCTGAAAGACTTCAGAAAATTGATTGAAGCCATACCGCAGCCGGAAATTACGATGGTTTTGGGTATCGTTGTCTTTTTGATGCTCGTTAACTGGGGACTGGAAGCTTTGAAATGGCGCCGGCTAGTACGGCCGATCGAAAAGCTTAGCCTTTGGAGGTCGCTGGAATCTGTATTCTGCGGACTCACCTGGGCGGTGTTTACGCCGAACAGGATCGGGGAGTATGGAGGGAGGGTGTTTTTTCTCTCACCTAAACGCCGGATTATCGGGGTAGTGGCTATGGCCGTTGGCAATATTGGTCAGATGGTACTTACCAATATCTTCGGTGCCATTGCAATCTGTATATTCCTCTATCGTTTTGCAGATCTGGATTATCGGCTTGAATATGCGCTAATAGCGCTATCTACCATGTTTTGCCTGTTTTTTATTATCTTTTATTTTAATATCCGCTGGCTAAATGGTATTCTGCTGTCTATGCGGTTTACCCGTAAATACAAGAAGTTTTACAGTATCCTGGGGCGTTATCAGAAAAAGGAGCTGTTTAAGATTCTGTTGTTTTGCGTGGCTCGTTATTTGGTATTTAGCACGCAATATTTTATTCTTTTCTTCTGGCTGATTCCTGATTTGTATTATATGGATATTCTGATGATGACCTGTATCTTGTTCTTCGTGCAAAGTACTTTGCCTTCATTGGACTTGTTTGATATTGGTGTCAGAAGTGTAACGGCATCTTATTTCTTTAGCTATGTCACAGATCAGGATGTAGCTGTGATTGCCTGCACGGCAAGTATCTGGCTCATCAATATTATTATTCCTGCTATATTAGGCTCTTATTTTGTTTTTAAACTGAACTTTTTTGGAACTCTTAAACGTAATTAATACGATATCTGTTATTTTAACGCTGGTTTATCTGGTCGTTGTCTTTGGATTTATCCGGGGCTGGGGCAAGCTGATCAGTTTTAAACCGGCGGGTATAAAAGCCCGCACAATGGTTTCGGTAATAATCGCTGCGCGTAATGAAGCCGGCGGTATTAAACGAACTATAGAATGCTTGCTGGCACAGGATTACGATCCGGCGTTAACGGAGCTCATTTTTATTGATGACCATTCTACAGATCGTACGGCAGAGGTGGTCTTGTCTTATGCTTCCCGTGGCGTAAAGTTAATTTCCCTGAAAGCTGATGCTGCGACAAATTCTTATAAGAAAAAAGCTATCCAGACTGCTATAGGGCAGGCAAGTGGTACATTGATTATCACTACTGATGCGGACTGCCGGATGGGTAGCCGCTGGTTGAGTACTGTAGTAGCGTGCTATGAAGAAAAAGGTTATAAAATGATATCTTCTCCGGTGGTCTATGATGAGGAGCGTAGTTTCTTCGAACGTGCACAAAGCCTGGAGTTCCTCTACCTGATCGGGTTGGGTGCTTCCACGATCGGTAATAAAAAACCTTCGACTTGTAATGGTGCTAACCTGGCCTATGAAAAAGAAGCGTTCTATGCCGTTGGCGGCTTTCAGGGGATAGATGACCTGGCTTCTGGTGATGATGAGCTGTTGCTGCATAAAATGGCCGCTGCTGATGATAGTTCAATAGGGTTCCTTAAAAATAAGGACGCAATTGTCTATACCCATGCCAAACCTAATCTGCGGGAATTTCTGCAGCAGCGTAAACGCTGGGCATCTAAAAGTACCCGTTATAAGAATAAGTCTATTATTGTGCTTGGCGTATTTGTATGGCTGTTCAATCTCAGCATTCTGATTAACCTGATTACTGCACTGTTCATGCCGGAGTTCTGGCCGGTACTGGTCTGCCAGCTGCTCCTGAAGATTGGAATAGAATATTATTTCCTGCGGAGTGTCACTGCTTTTGCAGGCAGGACGTCTTTACTTAAATTATTACCGGTCCTCAATTTGTTCCATATTCTATATATCATTTACATCGGTATTGCTGGTAACTCGGGTAAGTACGAGTGGAAAAGCAGGATTGTCCGCTGATATTTTTAAATTTGCAACATGTTATTGAATTGTTTTCAAATAGAACACCTGGAAGCCGGTTGTGATGAAGCAGGCAGAGGTTGTCTTGCCGGACCTGTTTTTGCAGCTGCAGTTATTCTACCAGCCGATTTTATTGCCGGACAACTGAATGACTCCAAAAAACTCACGCATGCACAAAGGGCTGCGCTTCGTCCCTTAATCGAAAGAGAAGCATTAGCCTGGGCGGTTGCTTCTGTAGACAATATCGAGATCGATGAGATCAATATACTCAATGCCTCGTTTCTGGCCATGCACCGGGCTATCGAAAAGCTTCAGCTCAGACCTGGCTATTTAAGCATTGATGGTAACCGTTTTAAATCATTTCCACAAATTCCGCATAGTTGTATTGTAAAGGGAGACGGCAAATATTTAAATATTGCTGCTGCTTCTGTACTGGCCAAAACCCACCGCGACGAATACATGGAAAAGCTGCATCTGGAATATCCGATTTATGACTGGAAACAAAATAAAGGTTACCCCACCAGAGTACACCGCTCTGCAGCTCTGGAACACGGGCTTACGCCATATCACCGTCAAACATTTACTATTTCTTCACCAGACTTCTTTAGCTTTTCCGATAACGATGGGTAATAAACAGAATGGTGCATGAAATATTGGTTAAGACCTGATAAACAGTATTTCCGATTGACTTACGATAAAAGTATTTGCTAATTAGTTTAGTATTTTTATTCGGAAATATTAATTAACTTTGTATTATGCAGGCATTTAATGTAGATAAAGAGAAAACGCTTAACGCTGCGCTCCTTATTCTAAATAAACTTGGTAAGGCAGATTACCATAGGGTTTTTAAAATCTTGTATTTTGCTGAACAGCAACATCTAAAGAATTATGGTCAGCCGTTAACTGGTGACGTTTATCAGGCGATGCCTTACGGTCCCGTTCCGTCGTTTCTTTATGATATTTTTAAAGCTTCAGAAAATCAGAGTTCACCATTCCATGAGGCATTGGAGTTGTCAAAAGCTTTCACTGTAACCCGCAATGAAAAAATTCCTTACGTCACACCCAATCGCGAACCTGATATTGATGAATTATCAGAATCCAATATTGATGCGATTTTAACCTCAATTGATGAGAATCAGCAGTTGAGTTTTAGAGAGATTACCGATAAATCTCATGATTCGGCATGGGCTAAGGCGGAAAAATCCAGTGAAACAGAAATGTCTTATTTAGATATTGCAGAATCTGTTGAGACTGCGCCAGAAATGCTTCGTTATATTTTGCTCAATGCTGAGAATAATAATCTTAGAGTTTCTTAATGTCGCTTTCTGACTCTTTCCCAGCAAATTTTAGACAAGAATTTGTTCAGAGGAATCTTAAAATTGGTTCAGTTATCCGTTTATATGTCAGGGATACTAATCCTCCAAAACAGAAACGTTTTGTCTTAGTTGGACAGTCTTACGACAAATTAATTTTTGCAGCCATTTTTATAAATTCCGAAATAAATCCAAATGTATTTCCTACTCAGGAGCTTAGAGATTTAAACTTAGAATTAACTGCGAAGGACAGGCCTTATCTATCTCACGATTCTTATGCAGATTGCTCAAGTATATATAAACGAGATGCAGATTGGCTATTAACTATTATCGGTGAAGATCCAACAAAAATTATTGGAGAAGTCTCCGGGTTTGACCTAAAAGAGATAAGAGAAAAAATTAAGGCTGCTCGAACTATCACTCCGGCCATCAAGAAAACTTTTGGATTGTTTCTTTAAGTTCAGAGTTTATCGGAAGTTTTACGTGATGTCAACCTAAATTGGCATAAACAAGATGGTTATCGTTGTAAAATACACCATATCACCGTCAGACATTTACTATTTCTTCACCAGACTTCTTTAGCTTTTCCGAAAACGACAGATAATTTGTATTTTGATCGGATTGAAAGCACTAATTCTCAGTAACAGGGTTCCTTTTCCTCCAACCAGTGGTTATCCTATCGTTGTTTACAACACAATGAAAGGCTTATTAAATTTGGGGGCAGAGATTACTTTGTTCTGTATCAACCCAAATTCTCACCGTGTAGATGTGGATGATATTTATGATCCGGTGTTTGAACAGATCAAATTTCATTCTTTTGAACTGGATACGGAGGTTAATCTCTGGGACGCGTTTTTCAATATTTTCAGTAACGATTCTTATAATGTTTCCCGGTTTTATGATGACGATGCAGCTAAGATGTTAGAGAATCTGCTCCGGGAAACTGAGTTTGATGTAATACAGTTTGAGGGGCTCTTTGTTGTACCTTACCTGGATACTGTTAAGCAATATAGCAATGCCAAACTGATTTACCGGGCACATAATATAGTTTTTGATGTCTGGGAAAGACTGGCAAACAGCGAGCGGTTTACACCCCGGCGCCGATACCTGCAATTTCTTGCCCGCCGTCTCAAAACTTACGAAACTGAACAGTTTAACCGCTTCCACCGTATTTTTGCAATCAGTGAACCCGACCGGCATAATATTCTGCAGTTTGGTTGTGAAATACCCATAGATGTTTTCCCGGTTGCACTTGACTTTGAAAAATACCTTATTGATATATCCAAAACGAGCTTTCCAACATTATTCCATATTGGGGCGATGGACTGGCGGCCAAACAAAGAAGGATTGGAGTGGTTCATCGAAGAGATCTGGCCCGATATAGAAAAACTGAATTCTGAGCTCCGGTTTTATATTGCCGGAAAGCGGATACAGCGGCATTTCTATGAATATGATTCCGAAAATCTGGTGATAGAGGGTGAGGTCTTCGATGCCGTTGAATTCATGAATTCCAAAGCAATTATGATTGTGCCTTTGCTCTCGGGAAGTGGGATGCGGGTAAAGATCATCGAGGGAATGGCCATGAAGAAATGTATTATCGCAACCAGTTTCGCCGCAGAAGGGCTCAATTGTAAAAATGGTTATGACATCCTGATTGCCGATACGCCCGATGAATTCTACCGTTGTATTCTGCAATGTCTGACCCGGCCCAACCGCTGGCGGGAGCTGGGTGAAAATGCACGAAAAACTGTAGAGCGTGATCATGATCTGCGGGGTATTTCCAAAAGGATGCTGAATGTCTACACTCAATTAGTAAATGGATAAAAATTATGTACTTTTGCCCTCAATTTTTAAGAGTAAAAGCGCATGAAAAACACCGCATTAACAGATAAACACATTTCATTAGGAGCCAAAATGGTTCCATTTGCAGGATACAATATGCCCGTTCAATACGAGGGCATCAATGCAGAACATGCTACAGTCAGAAAAAGCGTAGGCGTATTTGACGTAAGTCATATGGGTGAATTCATTATTAAAGGTGACAATGCGCTGGATCTGATCCAAAGAGTTGTCAGCAATGATGCTTCTAAATTATATGACGGTAAAGTGCAATATGCTTACCTTCCGAATGAAAATGGCGGTATCGTAGATGATTTACTGGTTTACAGAATCGACGAGAAGACTTATATGCTGGTTGTGAATGCTTCGAATATTGAAAAAGACTGGAACTGGATCCAGAAGTTCAATACTGACGGGGTGGAAATGCACAATATCTCTGAAAAAACATCTTTATTGGCGGTACAAGGTCCGAAAGCTGCTGAGGCTTTACAGTCACTGACTGAAATTGACCTGGCCTCTATGGAGTATTATACTTTTACCAAAGGAAAGTTTGCAGGTGTTGATAATGTGGTCGTTTCTGCTACAGGTTATACTGGTGCAGGTGGTTTTGAAATTTACTGCGATAACGAGCATGCGGAAGCAGTTTGGGATGCTGTATTCCAAGCTGGTGCCGATTACCAGATTAAACCTATTGGTTTAGGTGCGAGGGATACATTGCGTCTGGAAATGGGTTTCTGTTTATATGGTAATGATATTGATGACACAACTTCGCCAATTGAAGCTGGTTTAGGCTGGGTAACTAAATTCACGAAAGAATTTACAAATTCTGCTGCGCTTAAAGCTGAAAAAGAAGCTGGTGTTAAACGCAAGCTAATTGGTTTTGAAATGATTGACCGTGGTATTCCGCGTCATGACTATGAGATTGTTGATGCACAGGGAAATGTAATCGGTAAGGTAACTTCCGGTACGCAATCTCCATCCCTGCAAAAAGCAATCGGTATTGGTTACGTAAATAAAGATCAGGCGAAAGAAGGCAATGAGATTTTTATCAGCATCAGAAATAATGCGATTAAAGCCAAAGTTGTAAAATTCCCTTTTTATAAATAATTAATTATTGCAAATAGCTGCCTCCCTCTTTTTATGCAAAGAAATATTGAAGTCTGCCTGACACCTGCCCTGATCGGTCTATATGATATCACAGAAAGTATAGTTGTGGTGATTGACATTTTAAGAGCTACCTCTTCGATTGTCTATGGGATCGAAAATGGTGCCACCTCCATTATTCCGGTGGCCCAGGTGGAGGAATGTCTGAGTTATGCAGATCAAGGCTATTTATTGGCAGCGGAGCGAAACGGAGAAGTTGTCCCGGGTTACGACTTTGGCAATTCTCCGTTTTCCTATACTGCAGAAAAAGTATCCGGTAAAACTGTTGTCTTAACGACAACTAATGGTACCAAAGCTCTGCAACTTGCCCGGCCGAATGCGAGTCAGGTGGTTATCGGAGCCTTCCTGAACCTGGATGCGCTGTGCGAATGGCTAAAAACACAGGATAAAAACGTGCTTTTGCTATGCGCGGGATGGAAAGATCAGTTTAATTTAGAGGATACTGTTTTTGCTGGTGCAGTGGTTAGTGCATTAAGGGACACTTTCAGCATGGCAGATGATGCAAGTGTTGCAGCAGCAGATCTTTATCAGTTAGCTAAGGACGATTTGAGAGCCTTTATTGGGAAATCGTCCCATTCTCACAGAATGGCAGCCTTAAATATAGAAAAGGACGTAGCGTTCTGCCTTCAGCTGAATACCTGCCAGGCAATACCTGTACTGGAAGGTGAGCGTCTGGTGCGGTTGAAAACGGTCTAATTCTTCGTTTTACTTCTATTCATATTATTAAGCAGCTGCTTGAAACCCAGGTCCTGCTGAATGGTCTTTAGCGTTTCTTCATAGGCGAGCCAGTAAATAGTTTCTGCTTTTTTCATATCGAAAGTGCTGATTTCGCCCATTCCTTTGGGCTCAATCATGAGGTCACAATATCCTGCTTTGCGCTCCATATCTTTATTGACAGACATCATACCGGTTCTGGTCATGAGTTTACGCAGATTGGTAATCTCACCGACTGGTTTAAGGTGGTTGCAGGAAGAGCCAATAATAAAGTCACAATCTTCGAGCAGGGGTTCCACAGGAAAGTTATTTAATATCGCACCATCCACGTACATCTGTCCATCAATCATAATTGGTTTAAAAATCCCCGGAATACAGCTGGAAGCTTGAATTGCACGAATTAAAGGGCCTTCACTAAAATATACGAGTTTACCTTCGCTGAAATTGGTTGTGGCAATAGTCAGCGGAATCTTTAATTTCTCTATCCGGTCTTCGGGAAAAAATGTTTTGAGCAGCTCAGAGGTATGTTCAATATTAATCAGTCCGAGTGTCCCTAATGTTAAAGCGGGGCGAATAAAGCGCAGTAATTTGGTTTCCATAAAGATATAAAGTGCTTCTTCGGGGTCTATGCCTGCCGCATAAAATGCACCTACTATAGAACCTGCACTCGTGCCGCTGATATGGCTGAAGGTAATGCCCGAATTAATTAATGCTTTTAATACACCGAGATGGGCAATTCCCCTGATACCTCCTCCGGATAATACAATTCCTACTTTAGTCATATCTGCTCTCTTTTCTTGCTGCTTTTATTCTTGTTAATTCTTCATTACTATCAGGATACTGCTATTGTCAATGGTGTATCCTGATTTTCATTAGTAAGCTATTTATGACACGGAATAATGTTTGTAACTGGTTTATTCCCCCGTCTGCCCGAAATAAATGACAGGACAAATAGAAAAAATAGATAGATTTGAACTCTATTAACGTTATTCATGACTAACAAATATAATCAGAACGTTGCGGAAACCTCAATAGCATCCGGCTAAAATGTAAGCATCCGCATCCTGATTATTACAAAATCTTAAATATTGTAAATTACACATGATGAAAAAATTACTGACTATCCTTTTATTTTCCCTTCTTGGTAGCGGCGTATTTGCACAAAATTTTACGGGTCCGGATTATGGTTTCCGTTTAGGTCTTACTGCCCACCCGAATTTCGGCTGGTATAAGCCAGAAACTGGTAAAAGTAACGGGGTTAATGTAGGGTTTGCCTACGGTATGATGGCCGACTTCAATTTTGCAGAGAATTATAGTATCGCTACCGGTATTACAATAACCACAATCAACGGCAGGACAACGGAAGTTGGGAGAAACACCGCTTTTGCCGACGGTTCTCAAAACAGGTTATTCGACCTGAAATATATGATGCAGTATGTGGAGGTTCCGTTGACAGTTAAATTAAAAACTGATAAAATGGGAGAGTCACGCTGGTATGGACAGTTTGGTTTGTCGAACGATTTTAAAACTAAATCCCGCATGGATACCAGACCGGATCCTGTCGATAAAAGAGAAATAAATCAGGGAACAAAATTCTACCGTGCTGGTTTAATCATTGGTGGTGGTTTGGAATATGATATCGCAAACCATACGAGCGTCGTGATCGGATTAACTTTTAATAACGGATTTACGAATATAACTTCTGACAGTAACCGTTCTGTAAAGAACCATTATTTCGGACTTAATTTAGGGATGTTTTTCTAAGTAGCAAATCATGAATATTACCCTTGCACAGCTCAACTACCACATTGGTAATTTTGAGCAGAATACAAAATCAATTATAGAGCAGATCAGCGCTGCTAAAGCAGAGGGTTCAGACCTGGTTGTTTTTGCGGAACTTGCTGTTTGCGGTTACCCGCCCCGGGATTTCCTTGAATTCGAGGAATTTATTAGTCTTTGTGAAGCTGCAGCTACGCAAATAGCCGCTGAGTGTATGGGGATTGCCTGCATTATTGGATTGCCGGTTAAGAATGTGCAGCCTGCTGGTAAGGATCTTTATAATGCAGCTTATTTTATTGAAGATGGCAAGGTTAAAGCTATTGTTAAAAAGGCTTTGCTGCCTAATTACGATGTTTTTGATGAATACCGGTATTTTGAGCCGGCTACTGAATTTGACTGTATCGAATACAAAGGTTACAGAATAGCGCTTACGATTTGTGAAGATCTCTGGAATATTAATAATAATCCTTTATATATCTCTAATCCGATGGATGAGCTGATTCTACAACAGCCAGACCTAATGATTAATATTGCAGCTTCTCCGTTCTCTTATCTTCACGATGAGGAAAGAAGGCAGGTACTGTCAGATAATGCAGCAAGGTATAAATTGCCGCTGTTATACGTCAACCAGGTGGGTGCACAGACAGAGCTGATTTTTGACGGCGGTTCTATGGCCTATGACAGTCAGGGGCAATTGCTGGATGAAATGCCTTATTTTGAAACTGCTTCCCGAACTTACCGTTTTGACGGAAAAGGTTTTCCTGATTTAAAACCGGTAGCACACCAGCCTGTAAGTGATATTGCACAAATCCATGATGCGCTGGTAATTGGTATTCAGGATTATTTCCGCAAATCTGGTTTCAGTAAAGCAGTACTGGGTCTTTCTGGTGGAATTGATTCTGCGATCGTATGTGCGCTAGCCTGCAGGGCACTGGGACCCGAAAATGTAATGGCTGTTTTAATGCCTTCTAAATATTCTACGGATCATTCGATTAAAGATGCGCTGGATCTGGTAGAAAACTTTGGGTGTATGCACCAGATCATTCCGATTAAGGAGGCAGCCGACGCATTCGACCTAATGCTGGCACCTGCTTTTCAGGGTTTACCTTTTAACCTGACGGAAGAAAATATCCAGGCCAGAACCAGAGGTGTAGTCGTAATGGCTATGTCTAACAAGTTTGGTTATATCCTGCTGAATACATCTAATAAAAGTGAATGTGCAGTTGGCTATGGTACTCTATATGGTGACATGTGCGGCGCAATTGGTGTCATCGGTGATGTTTATAAAACGCAAATCTTTGAGCTGGCCCGTTATATTAATAAGGATAGGGAGTTTATTCCTGAAAATACGATAGTTAAGCCGCCTTCTGCTGAGCTTAGACCTGATCAGAAGGATTCAGATAGTCTCCCTGATTATGATACGCTGGATGCGATCCTTTATCAGTTTATTGAACTGCGTAAGACGTCTGCCGCAATTATTGAACAGGGGTATGACGCAGAATTGGTCAGAAAGGTTATAAAAATGGTAAATGGTGCAGAGTTTAAACGCTACCAGACCCCACCCATCTTAAGGGTGTCTCCAAAGGCTTTCGGACAAGGCAGAAGAATGCCTCTTGTCGGGAAATATCTTCCTTAAACCGGAATTAAATTTACGAAAAAAGCTCATCAGCAAACCATTATGGAATGTCGATGAGCTTTTCTTATTAAGGGTGTTTTATGCTTTTTTTCTACTGAATGCTTTCAAGGGAATCAATAGTGCCAGCCCGATGCCGCAAAGGCTGAGCAGCTGAGCGATGATATCTCCGCTTTTGGTATAAAAGGTGAGCTGGTCGTTCAGATTCACATCCATCTTCAGCGCATCTCTTTTCCACCATCCTGATTGTTTAACAACGTCCCCGCGCTGATCAATAAAACCTGAAATACCAGTGTTAGCAGAGCGGACTACCCAGCGGCGGGTTTCTATCGCTCTTAGTTTGGCATACAGGAAATGCTGATCTTTTCCGGAAGTATTTCCCCACCAGCCATCATTAGTGATAATCGCAATAAGCTGCGCACCGTCTTTAACGGATTGACCGATCCAGCTACCCCAAAGTGATTCATAACAGATAACAGGGCTTACGCCTACGCCACTCTGTGAATAAAAAACGCCAGGATCGTCCTGCCATCCCCAGCCGGATACTGTCCCGCCCAGGCCTGCGAATACAGGGGAAAGGAACGATAATAATTTAGGGAAAGGCATTTTCTCAACACCAGGAACCAATTTGGATTTATGATAAAACTGCACATTCGGGGAATTCTCTAACTGTACAGCAGTATTAAAATGATCGTAATAACGTCCGCTGTTTGGATCCAGGGATGATGAAATAGTTTTTTGCTCGTTATAAAAACGCATGGTTTCCATCCCGGTTATCAGGGTACCGTTTTTATACCGGTTTAGAAACTGCTGTAAGCTGTGGAACTCACGGCTGTCTCTGATCTTCTCTTCGTCAACATAGCTAGGGAGTGCCGTCTCTGGCCAGATGAAATATTCTGTATTGACCTGCGCAACTGAATCGGATAATTTAGTTAAGATATCTAGCTGGTTGGCCGTGGACATACCACCCATTTTCTCATAGGGGTCTATATTGGGTTGTACCACAACAACATTGACCGGCATCGGTTTTTCCTGGTAATTGTAATATTTGGCCAGTGAAATTCCTACTGGGATTAATACGAGCAGCAACCAGCCAAGTCCAGTCCTGATTTTCAGGTAACCGGTATTTTGCTGATAACTTTTCCAGGCTTCAAAAGCGAGAATATTACTCAGAATGATCCATACGGAACCGCCATACACACCGGTAGTTTCATACCATTGTGCAAGCTGATGCATTCCTGCGAGTCCATTACCCAGAGTCATCCAGGGGAAGGCAAGGTCCCAGGATGCATGGAGATATTCCATACTTACCCAAAAGCTGACCAACCCGAAATATGCTAGTTTTGGGCTGGCTGTAACTAATTTAAGGCGGTAGAACAACCAAAAGGCAAAGGTCATCAATAGGGCACCCAAACCATAGGGAATGAGTGACACCAGAAGGGCTACCACAGGATTGTTATAAGCACTTATGGCGTTATATACCCAGTAAATGCAGGCTGTATTCCAAACCAGAAAAGTTAATCCTGCTGTCAGGAAAACCTGCTTTCCTTTTTTCGGGCCTGGTTCTGACATAATCCTGCTGATTGCTATAAACAGGGGAACCAGGGCAACTAATAATAAAGGGGTCGTGTAGGGAATTGGTGGCCAGGCCAGCCAAAGTAGAAAAGCACTGGATAGTGCCAGTGCATAATTTGATTTTATCTTCATCAGAGACTATAGATCAGCTAAAATACTTGCTTTCTTGGCTTCGTATTCTTCCTGGGTGATCAGTTGTTTATCGTAAAGTGTTTTGAGTTTTCGGAGTTTCAGCGTGGTTTCATCTTCTGGTTCCGGGGCAGGTTCAGGAGCTGGGATGTAAACTACGGGTTCTGGTTCCGGAATACTTTCCTGTACCGGAATTTCTGTGATAACCAGCGGTTGCTGTGGTTGCTGCTGCTGTGCGGCACGTCTTTCTTCCAGTTCTGTATTTCGCTGCTGTTCTTTAAAAGCCTCAAGCTGCTCGTAGGCGGCCTGGTAAAGTTTACGTGCCTGTACTTTTGGGATGTATTCTGTAATGATATTCTCTCCGTGCTGCGGTACACAAATGAACTTAGAACCGAAGAGTTCTTCTTTAAAGGACACTTCTTTAATGCTTTTCCAGGAAATATCCTTGAAGTTCATAGTGATACCGAAATTAGCTGGTTCACAATAAAAGATCCTTTTATTACTTACTACGATGCAGTCGGGAAGCAAGTTTACTGCTGGTTTTTTCTGTACAGCCAGATAAAGAAGTTCTTCGCCGGTAACCAGCATATCACTCAGTTTGCCTAATACTTTTTCAACAGCTTTAGGATCTTGCTCATCATTTAAAAATCTTTCGGTTATATTCATTTTATACCTTTTTATCTGTTTACCCTGTTTTTAATTTGTTTACCTGTTGTCCCATTCGGAAATTTGATTCTTCAGGGAATTCTCTGCAAAGGCTTTTCTGGATCTTAATCTTCGTCTTCTTCGGGCTGATCTTTACGGTAACTTCTTTTCTCCTTTTTCTGAGGCTCCCTGCCAGCGACACAAATTACGAATTCACCCTTTAAGATATTGTTTTCGAAATGTGATTTTATTTCAAGAATCGTACCTCTTACTGTTTCTTCATACATTTTTGTCAGTTCCCGGCTCACGGATGCCTGGCGGTCTTCACCAAAATAAGTACAGAATTCTTCCAGAGTCTTTAGCAGGCGGTGCGGGCTTTCGTATAAGATGATAGTCCTTTCTTCTGCAGCGAGTTTAGTCAGTTTAGTTTGTCTTCCTTTTTTAACTGGCAGGAACCCTTCAAAAACAAAGGAATCAGTCGGCAGGCCTGAATTAACCAGTGCAGGGACGAATGCTGTTGCGCCAGGCAGGCATTCTATTGGTAAATCGTGCTTGAGAACTTCCCGTACGAGGAAAAAACCGGGATCAGAGATTGCCGGCGTCCCCGCATCTGAGATCAGGGCTACTTGTTTACCTTCCTTCAGAAAACGTATAATTTCAGCAGTAGCCTGGTGTTCATTGTGCTGATGATGGGAGTAGGCTTTCTTGTCTATTCCGAAATGTTTTAGCAGTGGTGCGCTTGTCCTGGTGTCTTCTGCCAGGATCACATCAGCTTCTTTCAGGATACGTATTGCTCTGAATGTCATGTCTTCCAGGTTCCCGATCGGTGTCGGTACCAGAAATAGTTTGCCGCCTGTGGTATTCTCCAAAACTTGTTATATTTGCTGAAAAAAATAAATAATGCTGCAAGTTAACTATATCCGCGAAAATAGAGAGAAAGTTTTAGAACGCTTAAGCGTGCGTAATTTCAAACAGCCAGAGCTGGTTGATGAAATTATCAGAATTGATGAAGAACGCAGACAAACTCAAACTTCACTGGATAACCTATCTGCTATTGCAAATTCAAGCGCCAAACAAATTGGTGAACTGATGCGTAATGGTAAGAAAGAGGAGGCAGAAGCGATTAAACAAACTACATCAGCTAACAAGGAACAGATTAAACAGCTGTCAGAGCAATTGTTAGCGGCCGAACAGCAGTTGCATCAGGCTCTGGTTCAGTTACCTAACCTTCCAGCTGAAGCTGTGCCTGCAGGCACTACGCCGGAAGAAAATGAAGTTGTTTATACACACGGAAGCCCTGCTGTATTACACGAAGGTGCTGTTCCGCACTGGGAACTGACGGCTAAATATGATATTATAGATTTCGAACTTGGTACTAAAATAGCCGGCGCAGGATTCCCGGTTTATAAAGGAAAGGGAGCACGTCTGCAAAGAGCGCTGATTAACTTCTTCCTGGACCGCGCGACGGAAAGTGGATACCGCGAAATGCAGGTACCTTTAATGGTAAACGAAGCTTCTGGTTTCGGCACCGGACAATTACCGGACAAAGAGGGGCAGATGTATCACGTAACTGAAGATAATCTGTACCTGATCCCTACTGCGGAGGTTCCTGTCACTAATTTGTACAGGGACGTTATTCTAAAAGAGGAAGATCTGCCAGTCAAGAACACGGCTTATACACCATGTTTCCGCAGAGAGGCTGGTTCTTATGGTGCACATGTGCGCGGATTAAACAGGCTGCACCAGTTTGATAAGGTGGAGCTGGTACAAATCGTTCATCCTGAGCAATCTTACGCAGTATTGGAAGAGATGAGCCTGTATGTGCAATCCTTATTAAAGGAGCTTGGACTGCATTATCGTGTATTACGTCTTTGTGGTGGTGATATGGGCTTTACTTCTGCTATGACTTATGATATGGAAGTGTGGAGCGCTGCACAGCAACGCTGGCTTGAGGTTTCTTCTGTATCTAATTTTGAGACTTATCAGACGAACAGACTTAAGTTGAGATATAAAGGTCATACGGGTAAAACTCAATTGGCACACACGCTCAATGGAAGTGCATTGGCTTTACCACGTATTGTCGCTGCTATTCTGGAAAACTGTCAGACACCGGAAGGTATCATACTGCCGGAAGTATTGGCTGCATATACAGGATTCGACAGAATTGATTAATAATCACTCCTAGTTTAAAGGGCATTCATTTTTGGTGAATGCCCTTTTTTTATTTAGAGACCGCCAGCTTTCCGGTATTACCGAAGCGTTCTGCGGATTCTGCATAAACACCTTTTTTGAAAAAAGCTTCAAGTTTTTCGTTGAATTCCCCACCATGGTTTGAATTAGCAAAAAATACATAACCGTCTTTACGCTCCATATTTATCCGGTAATAGGATTGGAAATTTCCATTATCTCCGCGATGGTTATTATCTGGTGTAGTTAAACCTGGTCTGACGGATAGACCAAGACACCAGGCTGTGTCGCCGTCATGATCTGCAGGATCAGAGAGTACGACCTGAGCTTTAAAGAATTCTTCTATGCTTTGACGGGAAAGGCCCGAGTCATTCATGAGTGCTGTCAGAAATTTAGCATACGTAAGGGCCTCTGTATGTAAACCTCCGGCCGCACCAAACCAAGTTGAGTCCTGGCCGACTATCGAAGCTGGCCAGTTGTCGCGTGCCTTCTCATCGACATAACCTGTAACTTTGTGTTTGGTAATGAAAGGGTTGGTGCTAAACCAGGCATATGGTAAACCCATAGGTGCCGAGACTTCCCGCTGGAATAATTTATCGAGTGTCTGCAGACTATTTTTAGTTAATTGTGCAATAACCTTGGCCAGATAATAATAGCCTTCTCCGGAATAAGAAAACTCTGTTCCCGGTTTAAATTTTAAATACAAGTCCCCTTTTGGGATATTTCTGCTACTATCGGCGAAATTGCGCGTTCGCCAATTTGGAAACCCTGCAGTATGGCTCAATACCATACGTGCCGTGATTAATTTATAACGTTCGTCGTATGCAATATCAGGATAGGGCAGATAGGTGTGTAAAGGTGTATCCAGACTCAGAATGCCCTTATCTACGAGTCTGAGTACAAAATATGTGAACATAGTTTTAGATAAGGACGCGGCCTCAAAAATGGATGATTTGTTTATCCGTGTATGTTTAGCCAAATTGGCGCTGCCAATTGCACGGTGAAATACAATTTTCCCATCATTGATTACTGCTATGGATAAGCCAGGAACTGCGCCTGAATCTATTTGTTGTTTTAGAAACTCATCCATTGCCTTCTCTGAAACATAAGTTCCATTTAATGTTCTGATTTGCGTGTAAGCATTTGTCCATAATAGGAGCAAAAGGATCAATGTGAAACCTGTTCTAATCATTGCTGACGTTCTCATGGCCATAACTGATTACCCGGGCAAGTTTCCACAAACCGTCTTTAAATTCCCAAACCTGTACAAATTTGTATGTTCCGCTGATCTTTTCCTCCTGGCCTTTATTGGTATGGTAAAAACGATGGGTGCCGATTTCAACTGCTCCATATCCTTTTAGCGGGTGTACTTCAAGACTGCTTTTTATAAGCTCACGGCGAATGTGGTTACCTCTTTCACACATTTCTTTAATAGATAACATTTCATTGGCAGCTCCTTTTGTGAAGCCCCCCAGATCATGGTAAAATTCCAGGTCGTCTTTTATAAACTTCCGGTATGTAATGCTGTCACAGTTATTGAAGGCCTGAAACATCAGGCTGTCTGCTTTAAAAATTTCCTGATATAAAGGGGTCTCTGCAGTTTTATTCTGTTGAGAAAAGCCTGCATGTGCGCAAAGCGTCAATAGGCCAAGCATAATGGTTTTACGGATCATCATCGATAAGTTTTTGTAATGTTTGATGAGCCTATGCCAATCCAAATGCCATGATAGAATACCCTTATCAGGGGTTCTTAAATGCGGATTTTGCGCTTGAAGTGTTCATTAATGAACATATAGATGTCCGTTAATATTCGATGTAAAATAGAAAAGGCGTTCAATAACTGAACGCCTTTTATTATAAGTTTTTGGTGATTCTTACAGAACCAGGATCAGTACCAGGATGATAATGATAATAGCACCCACAGAAAGATAAACACCTCCGCCTAAAGCACGGGCCTGATGTTTCATTTCCTTAAGTTCTTTACGCAGTTCTTTTTTCTCTGCTTTGGAAAGATTAGACTTATCCATGGATTTAATTTCTTCCACACGATTTGTAATTCTTTCTAATTTTGCCTTCTGCTCGACGGTCATTTCTACCTTATCTTTAGTAGTCGCAGCAGAAACTGTGTTGACACTGATACCTAACATGAAAATCAGCGTAAGGGAGTAAATTAATTTTTTCATAGTTCTAAATTTTTGATTGGAGATGATTGTTATTTCTGGATAACAAAAAACCTACCAATTTCCTGGTAGGTTCTTTTTAAGGGTGATAAACATCCTTTTTCAATCATTATACTGATTCTATTGCTACTATAACCCCGATTTATCTGAAGGGAGTGTAGTTTACAATAGGCATTATTTAATTTCGAATACAGTATTCATCTGGTAGTTTAATTTGATTTTTTTGAAGTCAATATCCGGGGATACCATTCCACCAGAAGAATCTTCAGCCATTGATTTCATCATCATTGGGCTTGAACGGTAGTTCATCTGTGGAAATGACTCATTATTGATCTCCTGGATGTCTAGTGGCGCACCAAGCTGAGAACCTATTGCTTCAACCAGATATTGAGCTTTCTCCTTAGCGTTCTGTAATGCTTTAATTTTTAATTCCTTTTTTAGTGCTTCTATTTTGGAGTAATCAAAGCTTTCAATGTTAGTATAAGCAATGCCTTTTGGGTCAATCGCTGCCATTAGCTGGTTCCATTTGTTCAGGTCAGTTACTTTTAGTCGGTATTGTTTACTTACTAAAAAGTCAGGGTTTTTCTTTTTCTCAGCAATTGTGTTATAGCTGGATAAATTATTGATCATCAGGTTTTCCGATGGAATCCCCGCTTTTTGTACGGCATTAAAAAGCTGTGTTTCTAATTCGTTAATTTCAACTTTTTTCTTGCTGTTTCCATCTTTAAGATACTCCTTAAGTGAGATGCTCAGGTAGATGATATCCGGGGTAACTTCGGTCTCAGCAGTACCGTTGACAGATATTTTCTTACGTAAATCGGCTTGCGCCAGAGCATTGAAACTGAAAAGGGCAACGATAGCCAGGGTTAATAATTTTTTCATGATACTAATTTTTGTGTGTTTAATGAATAGATGTAAAAATCGTGCCGTTTCCATAACACTAGATTTAAATTCACAAAAAAAGCTATCCTACAGGAGGATAGCTTTAGTCTATAAGTGTTTTTAGTGTGTTTAGTCTTCCAGTAATTCGTTGTTAGGACCAATTTCTTCTGTGACTTCTTCCTTGAAGTAAGTTTTTTGAAAAATCAGGATTGTAACTACACCAATAAATATGGCGGAATCAGCAATATTGAATACCGGACGGAAAAAGATGTATTCTTCGCCTCCCCAGATTGGAACCCATTTGGGAAATACACCCTCCATTAAGGGGAAGTAGAGCATATCTACTACCCGTCCGTGGAATAGTGTAGCATAATCATAGATCCTTCCGTAAAACACAGAATCTATAATGTTGCCTAATGCACCTGAAAAGATCAGTGCCACATTTAGGATGAGCCCTCTGTGGTACTTATGTTTAATCATATAATGAAGCCCGTAACCAATACCTGCAACGGCTAAAATACGGAAGAGTGACAAGGCAAGTTTTCCGAACTCCCCGCCAAACTCCATACCGAATGCCATACCGTTATTCTCTGTGAAATGGATAATAAACCAGTTGCCGAGAATTTTATATTCCTGCCCGATAAACATATTGGTTTTAATCCACGTCTTTGAAAGCTGATCAATCAAAACCACAAGTAATATCAGAAGTATCGGTTTAGTATAGCCTTTCATTATGCTTGTTTCAATTTAGCTTCCATACTTAAAGTTGCATGTGGAACTGCACGTAATCTTTCTTTCTGAATCAGTTTGCCGGTTTCGCGGCAAATACCATAAGTTTTATTCTCGATGCGTACCAATGCAGCTTCCAAATTCTCGATGAATTTTTTCTGACGGGCAGCAAGCTGGTTCAATTGTTCTTTCTCTAAAGTAGCAGATCCATCTTCAAGCGTTTTGTAAGTTCCAGAGGTATCTTCAGTTCCATTGGAATTAGGGCTGCTTAAGGAATTGGTCAAAGACAAGAATTCTTCCCTCGCCATGCGTAATTTTTCCTGGATCAATTCTTTGAACTCCTGAAGCTCCTGGTCTGAGTAGCGTGTTTTCGTTGGTTTTTCCATAGTAATTATTGTTTTGCAATCAAAATTTGTAGTTCAACATCATCGATCACTATTTTGTTTCCTCCATCCAGAGCAGTCTGTAGTGAAATGTTATCGGCAAGAATTTCCGCGCAAATGTAGTCTTTATTCTTTTCTACTGCAGTACTTATCAATGAATGCTGTTGTAAACTTACTGTAATGCGGTCTGTAACTTCAAAATTAAGCTCTTTTCTCAGGTTCTGAATTCTGTTAATCAGTTCCCTTGACAAGCCTTCTTCTTTAAGCTCTCCGGTAATGGTAACATCAAGTGCAACCGTCAGGCTGCCCAGGTTAGTTACCTGCCATCCGGGAATATCCTCCGCGATAATTTCTACGTCTTCCAGCAGGATTTCATAGCTGGTTCCAGGGACTTTAAATAAGCCATCCTTTTCAAAGACAGCCAGTTCTTCCGGGCTCAAAGCAGTTAGCAGAGCCGCTACAGTTTTCATATCCTTACCAACTTTCGGGCCTAAAGCCTTGAAATTTGGTTTTAACTTCTTTTTAATAAATCCGGCAGTGTCGGTAATGAATTCAATGTCTTTGATATTTGTCTCGGAGAGAATGATATCTTTCACCTTTTCAACTTTTTGCTCAAAACCTTTATCCAATACAGGAATCAGGATCTTGGCTAATGGTTGACGTACGTTAATACTCATCTTCTTTCTCAATGAAAGTACCATTGAAGAGATCTGTTGTGCAAGTTCCATTCTTTCGTTCAGGTCCTGGTCGATCAGTGTGGTGTTGCCAGATTCCCATAGGCTCAAATGAACAGATTGTTCTGCAGTAACAGCCTTACCTACTGATAGGTTCTGGTATAACCAGTCTGCAAAGAATGGTGCTACGGGAGACATTAGCTGAGAAATGCGTACCAAACAAGTATACAGCGTTTCATAAGCTGCTTTCTTATCGTCTGTCATTTCACCTTTCCAGAAACGACGGCGTGATAAACGGATATACCAGTTACTCAAATGCTCATCTACAAAAGTCTGGATTGCTCTGGCTGCTCTTGTTGGTTCATATGTTGCGTAGCTCTCGTCAACTTCATTGATCAGCTTTTGCAGTAGAGAAAGAATCCATCGATCTAATTCACTACGGTCTTGAACAGGTGTCTCATTTTCCGGATCGATTTCGAATTTGTCGATATTTGCATACAGTGCAAAGAAGGCATAGGTGTTATATAAAGTACCGAAGAATTTTCTTCTTACTTCGTCCAGGCCTTCTGTGTTAAACTTCAGGTTGTCCCAGGGAGAAGCATTACTGATCATATACCAGCGTGTGGCATCTGCACTGTAAGTGTCAATCGTATGGAATGGATCTACACCATTGCCGAGACGTTTAGACATTTTATTGCCGTTTTTATCCAGTACGAGACCGTTAGAAACAACATTTTTATACGCGATTCCACCGTTACCCACACGAGCATTCACGGCTTTAATTTCTTCACTGGTTTCGCTCAACATCACTGCTATAGCATGTAAGGTGAAGAACCAACCACGCGTTTGATCTACACCTTCTGCAATGAAATCTGCAGGATATGAATTTTCAAACTCTTCTGCATTTTCAAACGGATAATGCCACTGTGCATAAGGCATAGCTCCACTGTCAAACCAAACGTCAATCAGGTCTGCCTCACGGAACATACGTTCACCTTTTTCTGATTTCAGGATCACATCATCTACAAAAGGACGGTGCATATCTTTCAATTCAAAAGCGGCATCCATAAACCCAGCCTCAACAGCCATTTTAATTTCAGCATTCAGCTCTGCAATTGAACCGATACATTTCTCTTCCGTTCCATCCTGAGTTCTCCATATTGGAAGCGGTGTACCCCAGTAGCGTGAACGGGAAAGGTTCCAGTCTACCAAATTTTCCAGCCAGTTCCCAAAACGGCCTGTACCGGTAGCTTCAGGTTTCCAATTGATGGTTTTATTCAATGCCACCATTTTCTCCTTTACCGCAGTCGTTTTAATAAACCAGCTGTCCAGTGGATAATAGAGGATCGGTTTATCAGTTCTCCAGCAATGTGGATAACTGTGTTCGTATTTTTTAACGTCGAAGGCTTTATTATCTTCTTTCAGCTTAATCGCGATTAATACATCGGTCGGTTTGAAATCGGATGCCTGACGCTCTTCGTCTGTATAATATTCCTCCTTGACATATTTCCCAGCGAAATCTGTTACTTCGTCTACGAATTTACCTAGTTTATTCACTAACGGAAGTTCATTGCCTTGCTCGTCTTTCACCATAACTGCCGGTACGCCATTCTCTTTGGCAACCCGGAAATCGTCTGCTCCGAAAACAGAGGCAATGTGTACGATACCTGTACCGTCTTCTGTGGTTACATAATCTGCGGGAATTACACGGAATGCTTTTTCTTCCAGTTCCGGATTAGTTACATAATCCAGTAACTGATGATATTTCAGGCCACAAAGATCTTTACCCGTAAATTCAGCTGTAACTGTCCAGGGGATCAGTTTATCGCCTCCTTTATAGGCCGTAAAATCAAGGTCTTTCGCATCAGCTTTGAAATGTTTGGCAAGTAGATCTTTTGCGAGCACCAGGCTAACGGGTTTGAAGGTATAAGGGTTGAAAGTTGCCACTTTAATATAAGCAATTTTCTCACCTACTGCCAGTGCACCGTTGGATGGTAAAGTCCATGGTGTAGTTGTCCAGGCGATAATCGCTGTTTCTTCCTGCTCATTACTGAACAGAACTGACATCAGTGGATGTTCCTGATCTTTTTTAATAAAGAACTGTGCCGTGATCGAAGTGTCTTTCAACATTTTGTAGGTTCCTGGCTGATTAAGCTCATGAGAGCTCAGGCCAGTACCTGCAGCCGGGGAATAAGGCTGTACGGTATATCCTTTATAAAGCAGTCCTTTATTGTAAAATGTCTTTAAGATCCACCACAGTGATTCGATATACTCATTTTCATAAGTGATATATGGTTTTTCCAGGTCTACCCAGTAACCCATCTTTTCAGTCAGGTCATTCCAGATATCTGTATAACGCATAACTTCTTCACGGCAGGCAGCGTTATAAGCTTCCACAGTGATTTTAGTACCGATGTCTACCTTTGTAATACCTAGTTTCTTTTCAACAGCAAGTTCGATTGGTAAACCATGCGTATCCCATCCGCCTTTACGTTTCACCTGGAAACCTTTCAGGGTCTTGTAACGGCAAAAGATATCTTTAATAGCACGGGCCATAACGTGGTGGATACCAGGCATGCCGTTTGCGGAAGGCGGACCTTCATAAAAAGTAAATGGGTTAGCTTTAGAGCGGGTAGAAATACTCTTCTCAAAGATATTTTCCGCTTTCCAAAATTCCAGTATCTCTTTACCTATTTTAGGCAGTTCTAATTGTTTAAATTCCCTATACATCAATCCAGTATCTTAAAAAAATAAGGATGCAAAGTTACGTATTAAGAATGAAAAATAGTAGAAGTGTCAAGAATTACATTGGAACTCAGATTCTTCAGCTAGTTTGATTTTTGATATATATATTTACTGCCAGAAATTAACCTCAACACCTGCATCATGATCAAAACAATGAAACTTCAAAAAGCTTTAATTGCTATTTTATTGGCTGTTGTGGCTCTTGTGACATATTTAATGAGCGATGAGGATAGTAGCTGGAGTAAATACCTGCTTGAACTTTCAGGTTTTTTGTTCATGCTAGGAGGGTTCCTCTTTCTTTATCCAATCTTGTTTTCACGTAAGGATAAAGAAGGCTGTGTGGAACTTGACCCTGAAGTTCCGGTACAGGCTGAAGAAAAACAGAATTTACAAGAATAATGTAAACCTGTTCTAAAATATATAGAATTTCAATTAAAAATAAAGGCTCCGGAATAAATCCGGAGCCTTTATTTTTAATTTTCACAATTAGTTCTTTAGGCCATAGCAATGTTTGAACTTAAGATCTGCCTAACCTTAACCATGTTGTTCATTCCTGAAATAAGTATACCGGTTAGCTTGCTTTACGCTAAAAGGCTATTGAGCCGGTATTGACAGGGTATTCAGTCGGTAATTGGGTATATCAACACCGACTCAACACCGTATCAATACCCTATCAACACCGTTTTAACCTTTAACGATATCCGAATGTGAATGCAGATTCCATACTTTCTCAACGAAATAAAAAAGAGCCCGGTGGAATACCGAGCTCTTGCACAAAAAACTTAATTTTCTAATCTGTCCAACTTTTGGGGTTTACTTCAATGATACAGGCTCTTTTTTATTTCGTTGAAATTTTGACAGTTTGAGCCTTTACCAGAATTTTACGTAAAGGGCAGTGATGATTAAAAGCGTAAGGATAATCAATGCCATGGTTGAAGGTTTAACTTTAAACATGGATTTGTCCAGTTCAAATGCTTTCGGATTAATTTTAGGTCCTGCAAAACTCATCACAATCATAATCAGCATTGTGAAGCCGAACGATAATCCCATACAGATGTGAAAAGGAATTTCATAACCGCCGTTTCCATTCGGATATGCAGTGTAGAGTATATTTTCATTACCCATCACCGCAGGGGCAAACTCGTTGAAAAACACAGAGAAAATGAAACCCGCAAGGACGCCGGCAATAGCCGCAGAACCAGTAGTTCTTTTCCAGAACATTCCTAAAAAGAACATAGCAAATACACCTGGGCTGATAAATCCTGTATATTTCTGTATATAGGTGAATCCACCCACACCGCCAATGCCCAGGACGTCATTCCAAGTGAAAAGTATTGCCAGAATCAGCCCCGCAAATACGGTAGTCCTTCCCACCAATACAAGTTCTTTTTCATTCGCATCTTTTTTGAAATACTTTGAATATACGTCTAATGTGAAGATGGTTGAGATACTGTTTACCTTTCCGGCAAGAGAAGCTACGATAGCAGCTGTAAGTGCTGCCACAGACAGTCCTTTCAGTCCGGTAGGGAGGAACGTGAGTACTGCAGAATATGCACCGTCCTTGCCGCCTATCAGCTGCGGGAGATGGCCGCCTTTGTAAAGAACATATGCAGCTATACCTGGAAGCATCACTATTAAGGGCATTAATAATTTAAGTAACCCTGCGAACAGAATTCCCGTTCTTGCAGTATGCAGATCGGCACCCAGCGCGCGTTGTGTAATATACTGATTGCAGCCCCAGTAATTTAGATTGATGATCCAGATTCCTGCAACATAAGAAGCCAGTCCGGGGAACGTCAGGTATTTGCTGATCTCGTTTTGTGTCGATTCTGCAGT
The DNA here is from genome assembly GCF_900112985.1 of Pedobacter antarcticus. Classification (GTDB taxonomy): domain Bacteria; phylum Bacteroidota; class Bacteroidia; order Sphingobacteriales; family Sphingobacteriaceae; genus Pedobacter; species Pedobacter antarcticus. The sequence continues at coordinate 36,362 of NZ_FONS01000009.1, read as the reverse complement.
AGGCTTTGGAATAATCATTTTAAAATGCTCCGGAGCTTGTTCCATCAGCACATTAAAACCAGCAATTGCATTGCTGCCCACGCCGAATTTCTCACCAACTACTGTTAATGCGATATAAGTGGTAACTAATCCGCCCAGAATCAGAACGCCCACCTGGATTACGTCTGTGTACGCCACTACTTTCATTCCTCCTAATGAAATAAACAGTGCGAAGACAGCCAGTGCAATCATAATGATATGCAGATAACCTCCTCCTGTCAGGCCATTAATGGCGACTGCACCGAGATAAAGAATGGACGTCAGGTTAACAAAGACATACAAAAATAACCAGAAAATAGCCATAATTAAGGCTACGGATTCATTATACCGGGTCTGGAGAAATTGTGGCATGGTATAAATCTTATTTTTGAGGTAGACCGGGATAAACCAGACAGCCACAATAATTAGGGCAATGGCTGCAATCCACTCATAGGCAGCTACAGCAATACCAAGGAAAAATCCTTCGCCACTCATACCGATGAATTGCTCAGCCGATATATTGGATGCTATTAGTGAAGCTCCGATAGCCCACCACGTTAATGTGCCTTCAGCCAGGAAGAATGCTTTCGCATCCTGTTCATCTTTTTTCCTTTTATGGTATATCGAGTAGCCGTATCCTGATACAACCAGAAAGTAGATAATGAAGACCACATAATCTGCAGTCACTAAACTATTGCTCATAAAGTATATTTGGTTAGGTAATTCCTGGATTTATCTGTTTAACTGGTAATAGGCATCATTCCATCTAAGGTCATTCTGCAGTTGCTGAATTTGCGTATGGTTATCGATACCAACGTATTCAATGCCCGCCATGCCCGCGAAATCGGTTAGGTGTTCTGCAGTCAGGTTTTCGCTATAGCAGGTATGGTGTGCACCTCCGGCGTAAATCCACGCTGCGCACCCCGTTTTCATATCGGGTTGTGGTTTCCACAATACTCTGGCAACCGGCAGTTTTGGCAATTCATGCTCCTGCTGGACGCCATCAACTACATTTACGAGCATTCGGAACCTGTTACCCATATCTACTATAGAAGCATTTAATGCCGGACCATTCTCTGCGTTAAAGATCAGTCTTACCGGATCTGCTTTCCCGCCTATCCCCAATGGATGAACTTCACATTTGATCGGTCCTTTAGCTAATGCAGCATCAACTTCGAGCATGTGTGAGCCCAGGACAAAAGAGTTGCCGGGTTCAAAATGGTAAGTGTAATCTTCCATGAAAGCATTCGCACCTTTAAGACCACTGCCCATTACTTTCATGGTTCTGACTAGTGCTGCCGTTTTCCAGTCTCCCTCACCGGCAAAGCCATAACCTTCACTCATTAAACGCTGTACTGCAATTCCAGGTAATTGGCTAATGCCATACAAATCCTCGAAAGTGTCGGAGAATCCCTTGAAATTTCCGTCTTGCAGGAAGTTACGCAGACCTATTTCAATCTTGGCCGCTTCACGTAAAGAAGCATGCTGTGCAGCTCCTTTTTGCAGGTTTACAGCCAGTTCATAGGAGTCGGCATATTCTTTAACCAGACGGTCAATATCTGCATCTGAGGTCTGGTTTATAACTTTAACAAGATCGCCGATCCCATAAGTATTTACGGAGTAGCCAAACTTAATCTCTGCCTCAACCTTATCGCCCTCAGTTACCGCAACGTTACGCATGTTATCACCAAAACGTGCAAATTTTGCTCCCTGGAGGTCTGCCCATCCAGCCGCAGCCCGAAGCCATGCACCTACACCTGCCCGTAATTCCGGATCTTCCCAGTGACCTGCAACTACTTTTCTGTTAATGCGCATTCTGGACATGATAAAACCGAATTCGCGATCTCCATGCGCACTTTGATTCAGATTCATAAAGTCCATATCCATCGTGCTCCATGGAATATCACGGTTAAACTGGGTATGCAGGTGTAAAAGTGGTTTTTGCAATATTTTTAACCCGCCTATCCACATTTTAGCCGGTGAAAATGTATGCATCCAGGCAATAATGCCTATGCAGTTTTCTGATTGATTGGCCTGTTGACAGACCTCATAAATTTCCTCATGTGTCTTAACAGTTGGTTTAAACACAATTTTTACGGGTATTTCCGATGCGTCATTAAGCGCGGCTGCAATTTTCATGGAATGTTCAGCAACTTGTCTCAGTGTTTCCTCACCGTATAAATGCTGGCTTCCTGTAATGAACCAGGCTTCTGATTGTTTAAGATTTATAGTCATCTGATTTTTTTTATTGGCCGTAGTATGAGTCCGAGCCGTGTTTTCTTTCGTAATGTTTTTTAATTAATGCTGCTTTCATTGGCTGAACAGCAGGGTTTATCTGCATAGTGAGAAAAGCCATTCTGGCCAGTTCTTCTACAACAGCGCTATTGTAAACGGCTTTCTCTACAGTGCTACCCCAGGTAAAAGGGGCGTGGTTACCCACTAGAATCATTTCCGTTTCCTTATAGTTCAGTCCTGAAATTTCCAGGTGTTCCATAATCTGGAAGCCAGTCTCATATTCATAATTACCACTGATTTTTTTATCATCCATCGGCGGCGCGCAGGGTACTGCAAGTGTCGTGTGGTCAGCATGAGTGGTGCCAAAGACCGGGATTGGTTCCAATGCCTGGGCCCAGGCTGTTCCGTAAGTAGAATGGGTATGAACAATTCCGCCTACTTCCGACCAGTGCTTATAAAGTACGGCATGTGTCTGCGTATCTGAAGAGGGACGTAGATTCCCTTCGACAGTTTGACCGTCAAAATCTACGATAACCATTTTTTCCGGTGACAATTCTGAATAAGGAACCCCGCTTGGTTTAATCGCAAAAACTCCTTTTTTCCGGTCTGCGGCACTGGCATTTCCAAAAGTAAAAAGTACTAGTCCAAAGGCTGGCAACTGCATATTCGCTGCATAGGCCTCTTCCCTGATATCTTCGTAGTTATTCATTTGATTTAAGGTTGATGTTGTTCAATAAAATTTCCCAAAGCCAGATACTGACCAAATCTGGACTCATAATACCCCACCTTTTCTGGTTCTGGTTCATAGACTGCGTCGAATCCACTTCCCATGCCCTTCATCGCCTCTTCCACAGTGGGATAAATCCCGGCAACTACTGCGGCAAATATGGCGGCGCCTAATGCGCAGGTATGTTCGAACTGATGAATGCGTATTGGCATATTGAGAACATTAGCCATCATCTGCATAATATAAGGTGACTTCTTCGCCACACCGCCGATGCCTATAATTCCCTTTACGGGGATACCTTCGCTGGTAAAACGATCTACAATGTTTTTGGCACCGAAACAGGTGGCTTCCGCTAGTGCACGGAACATTCGGAGCGCATCGGTGCCCAGATCCAGGTTAATCAGTGCACCTTTTAATTCCTGATTGGCATCTGGTGTCCTTCTTCCGTTAAACCAGTCCAGACCAAGCTCATCGTCAGCAGATAATGGCAGTAGCGCAGCCTGTCTGCTTAATTCAGGAATTAGCCGGTCAGTCAATTCCTGTTCCAGTGCAGCAGCAGTTGCCGCATCGATCAAGGTTGATTGCGCAAGCAGGTTTTTTAATGGCCATGACAATAGTTGTCGGAACCAGGCATAAGTATCACCGAAAGCCGATTGCCCTGCCTCCAGACCTGTCATTCCGGGAATCACAGATCCATTGACCTGGCCGCAGATACCGTGGATAAGTTTACCGTTGATATCAGCCGCAGGGGCGACAAGAATATCACAGGTTGATGTACCCATTACCTTACTGAGATGATAAGGTTCGATTTGCCCACCAACAGCACCCATGTGTGCATCAAAAGCGCCTACGCCGACCTGAACTGCAGTGTGCAGGCCTAGCTTTTCTGCCCATTCTTCTGAAAGGGTACCGGCAGAGATATCGGAAGTATATGTTTCTTTGAATAATCTTGAGGTGAAGCCATTTAATAGGGGATCCAGTGAACTGAAAAATTCTTCAGGTGGCAGTCCCCCAAATTCCTCTGCCCAAAGTGCTTTGTGTCCTGCAGCACAGCGACTTCTTTTCATGCTGGTTACGCTGGTTCCTCCGGTTAGCAGAAAAGGGATCCAATCACAATGTTCTACCCAGGAATAGCAAGCTTCACGAACCGCTGCGTCTGCGCGTAAGGTACGGAGCAGTTTTGCCCAGAACCATTCCGAGGAATAAATGCCGCCGCAATAGGAGAGGTAATTTGTATCAAATTTGACTGCATGCGCATTGATTTGTGCAGCTTCTTTAACAGCAGTATGGTCTTTCCATAGTACGAACATAGCATGAGGATTATCTTCAAATCCTGGTAATAATGCGAGTGGGACCCCGGCTTCGTTCACTGCTACGGGTGTCGATCCGGTTGTATCTACTGCAATAGCCCGTACGGCCGAGGCAATATCCTTTTCTTCCGCCTGTGCCAGACATGATTTTATCGTATAGATGAGTCCTTCCGTATAATCCAGCGGATGCTGGCGAAACTGGTTGCCGGAGGGGTCACAATATAAACCCTGTTTCCAGCGGGGATAGTTGAATACCGAAGAAGCAATTTCTTTTCCGTTCGTTGCGTTGATCAGGACGGAACGGACAGAATCTGAACCGTAGTCAACCCCGATAACATATTGGTCTGTTTTCATCAGTTTTATAATTTGGTTAGCTAATGGATATACCATCAGATTTATAAATGTCTAATTAACGTTTATTTATTTGGTAAACGAAATTATTTGAGAAAAAAGCAGATAATTTTTTTTCAGTGTCGCAAGAGAAATGCGGCGGACTGGTAATCAAAACTTGTCTGATTACTGTTTCAGGAAAGATTATGGGATGAAATGACGAAAAAAGAAATGGCCGGCGATTGCCGGCCATAAAGATTAACTAATCAGGTTTTCCGGATTAGGAATGAAATTCAGAAAAGCCTGGAACTTGGCTTTATATTTTTTCTTGTCTAGTTTGAAATAGAAAGCACCTTTTTTAGAGTTAGATTTATCTTTCTCTTCCAGCTTGATCAGCAGGCCTGTAGAAGTTAGTTTACGTATAAAATTACGGTTGTCAATTTTCGTATTGTATACGCCTTCGTATAAACTTTGCAGCTGCGGGATAGTGAATTTGCGCGGTAACAGCTCAAATAACAGCGGGTGGAGTGCAGCTTTATACCTGATTTTCTGTTTGGCAATTTCCACCATTTCATCATGATCAAAGATCAGCTTCGGCATTTCGTTAATCAGAAACCATTCGGCATGGTACTGGTCACTGAGTTGTGTCTCATATTTATGAATATCAATTAAAGCAAAATAGGCTACAGAAACTACACGTTCCATCGGGTCACGGTCTGGACGGCCAAAAGCATGTAGTTGTTCCAGATAAACTCCGTCCAGTCCGGTCAACTGAAGCAGAATCTTGTTGGCTGCCTCATCCATGCCTTCGTCGGGATTAATGAAACCACCCATCAGACTCCATTTATCTTGCTCGGGTGCAAAGCCCCTTTTGATCAGCAGGATTTTTAAATGTTCACCATCGAAACCGAAGATGATACAATCTATAGCAACAAGTATGCGTTTTTTATTCGTAGCGTCGGTCATTAGTGGTGTTTTAGGCTAATTAGATATAATGACTAAATTTGATATTAATAATTTTTACGCAAAATATGAAGAATTTATATTAATTGTTGTTATGACAGTTAATATAAATTTGACTAATTTGCTTTTGCTAAATATAAACATGTAATTATGAAATTGAACCGTTACGTCTTTCCTGCAGTGGTATTATTTGCAGGATTATCTACTGCCTGTACTTCTGAACCCGCTAAGCAATCAGCGGTAGACTCGCTGAACCATAGTTCTGCTGCAGTAGCTCTGCCCGATTCGCTGGCTTTTCAGGGAAAATATAATGAACAGGCAACTCATTTATACGTATTAAAAAATAAAAGTGGCGATGAAGCCGCAATTACCAATTATGGTGGCCGGGTAGTGTCGCTGCTTGTAAAAGATAATAAAGATCAACTCGTCGACGTAGTCCTGGGCCATGATGCTATCGGACCTTACCAGGAACAACCGGAATCTTATTATGGCGCCCTGATCGGCAGATATGGGAACCGTATAGCAAAAGGGAAATTCACCCTCAATGGTAAGAGCTATCAGCTGCAGGTAAATAATGGCTTAAACTCATTGCATGGTGGAACTGATGGTTACCAGGCCAAAGTTTGGACCGGCGTGCAGGTAGATCCGCAAACCCTGGAACTTAGTTATACGTCCAAAGATGGCGAAGGCGGTTATCCTGGTAATTTACAGGTTAAAGTTACCTATACGCTACAGGATGATCATTCTTTAAAGATCGCTTATGAAGCAAAAACAGATAAAGCCACGCCAGTTAATCTCACTAATCATTCCTTTTTTAATCTGAACGGCGCTGGTGATCCATCGGTATTGGACCATATCGTTCAATTAAATGCTGATGAATATACACCTGTTGATACCGCTCTGATACCAACCGGCAAGCTGGCTAAAGTTGTGGGTACACCTTTCGATTTCACCAAACCAACGCCAATAGGAGAGCGGATTGATGCAGACGATGCTCAGCTTAAAAATGGTAAAGGATATGATCACAATTTTGTATTGAGAAAAGGGGCAGGTCTGAAGCAGGCCGCGATAGTAAGCAGCCCAAAAACAGGGATCGAAATGGAAGTGCTTACCGACGAGCCAGGCGTACAGTTCTACACCGGAAACTTTATGACGGGTGAAAAAGATAATGGAAAAGGAAAAGGCCGTTACGGATACCGTTCTGCTTTCTGTCTGGAAACACAGCATTTCCCGGATTCACCGAATCAGGCATCATTTCCCTCTACCATTTTAGAGCCAGGTAAAACACTTAATTCCACAACTGTCTATAAGTTTTCTGTCAAAAAATAAACCTTAGAAAACAAAACAGCGCGAATGTGATTGTTTAATTGTACACCTAATTATTTGATATGGAGTCAGAAAACAACTTAGAACAACAAGCGGTCGATACGATTCGCGTGTTATCAATAGATGCAGTGCAGAAGGCTAATTCCGGTCACCCCGGAATGCCTATGGGAGCTGCGCCAATGGGTCATGTGCTGTATGCACATACGATGAATTATAATCCTGGAAACCCTGAATGGGCAAACAGGGATAGGTTTATCCTTTCTGCTGGTCATGGCTGTATGTTGCAGTATAGCTTATTGCACCTAACCGGATTTGATGTCAGCATAGATGATCTGAAAAATTTCAGGCAGCTGCACAGTAAAACTGCCGGACACCCCGAACATGGATTGATCGATGGTGTGGATGTCACGACCGGTCCGCTTGGGCAGGGGTTTGCTAATGGAGTCGGTTTTGCCATTGCGCAGAAGCATTTGGCTGCCCGGTATAATAAACCAGGCTTCCCGATTTTTAACTATAAAATATACGCCATTTGCAGCGATGGAGATATGATGGAGGGAGTAACTTCGGAAGCAGCATCGCTTGCCGGGCATCTTGAGCTCGGTAACCTGATTTATCTGTATGATGACAACCATATATCCATTGAAGGCGATACAGCAATATCTTTTAATGAGGATGTCGCTAAAAGATTTGAGGCTTATAACTGGCATGTTCAGGTGGTGGAGGATGGAAATGATCTGACAGCTATTCAGAATGCGGTTCGTAATGCACAACTCGAGACACAGAAACCATCCCTGATTAAAGTCCGTACACAGATCGCTTATGGTAGTCCGAATAAAGTAAATACTGCCGGAGCACATGGTTCGCCCCTTGGTCCTGATGAAATTAAACTGGTCAAAGAAGGTTTCGGTTTTGACCCTGAATCCTTTTTTGAAGTTTCTGCTGAAGTTGCAGATTTTTATAAAAAAGCTGGAGACAAAGGTAAAACGACTAATCAGAAATGGGATGAACTCTTTGCTGCCTATGAACAGGAATTTCCCGACCTGGCTGCTGAGTATACACTTGCCAGAAAAAAACAGTTGCCGGAAGGTTGGAAGGATCAGCTTCCTGTATTTGAACCATCCAAAGATAAAATGGCTACCCGTGTAGCCTCAGGAAAAGTTTTGAATGCGATTGCTGATAAGCTGCCGGGATTAATTGGTGGCGCGGCTGATCTTGCACCGTCCACTGAGACATTATTGAAGAAATTCACCAGCTTTAGCAGCGAAGACAGGGGCGGGAGGAATCTTCATTTTGGAATCCGGGAGCACGCTATGGGGTCGGCACTTGTGGGTATGGCACTAACCGACGGTGTAATTCCATACGGAGCTACATTTCTAATATTCTCTGAATATATGCGTCCTCCGATCAGGCTGGCCGCCATTATGAAGATCAGACCTATATTTATCTATACACACGATAGTATAGGTTTAGGAGAGGATGGCACAACTCACCAGCCTGTTGAGCAATTAATCGCATTACGAGCAATTCCCAATATTACTTTAATCAGGCCTGCAGATGCAAATGAAACTGCACAAGCATGGAAGGTTGCGCTGGAACATAATGATGGTCCGGTGGTACTGGTCTTAACCCGTCAGGGTCTTCCCGTCTTGGATCAGCAGAAATATGGAAAAGCAGAAGGATTGGAAAAAGGAGCTTATATTCTTTCTGAAGCATCTGCCGAGGCGAAACTGATACTGATTGCTACAGGTTCCGAAGTTGCGCTTATATTGGAAGCACAACAAGATTTGGAAGCTGCCGGAATTCCTGTTAGAGTAGTAAGCATGCCTTCCTGGGAGTTATTTGAAAAGCAGGATGCTGCTTATAGGGAGTCCGTTTTTCCGAAAAATATCCGTAAAAGACTCGCCGTTGAGACCGGTTCCCCTTTAGGCTGGCATAAATATGTTACAGATGAAGGAGATATCCTGGCTATGCATACCTTTGGTGAATCTGCTCCGGCAGAGGATCTGTATAAGGAATTTGGTTTTACAAAAGAGAATGTGATCAACAAAGCGAAAGCACTGCTGGATTAACCATTCGTAATAAGGTGAAAGGCGCTGAGACAAAATCTCAGCGCCTTTTTTAATTATATATCTTTGTTAAGATAGCTACCTCACCCATTAGTGAGAATCACTGCCGCCGGTAATTTTTGAAAGCAGATAAAATGCACCTTTAGTTGCGATCCTTGCATCTTCAGAAAGCGTTTCAAGCGGACTGATCTGGATAAAGCCCAGTTCGGCAGTGCCCGTTTTCACTTCAAGTTTTCTGAAATGAACTTCTTTCGAACCTGCTTTAGTTTCGCGCTTACCTTGATCCTCTTTCTGATGATTATCAACTACAAAAATATATTCACGTCCTGCCGATCTAACTACAGCATCCTGTGGAACGGCTGTGGTGTGCTCTTGCCCGATATTAATTAATGCGGTTACATACATCCCCGGAATAAGATTCTTTCCTGCCTGATTATCTATAACAGCATGGACAGTTACGCCCTTACTTTCATCTTCAAAAGATTTGTTGATACCGGTAATACGACCCGTTACCTGCTGATCATCCTGATTAGTAAGCTGAAAGTTTACTTCCTGACCATTTTTAACTTTCATCAGATCCTTTTCGAACACAATCAGGTCACAATGAATCTTGGAATTATCAACAACTTCCATTACTGAAGTGCCAGGCTGAATAAAAGAGCCGGTATTTGCAGTGATCTTCCCGATGGTACCCGAGATTGGAGAACGCAGTGGAAAACCATGTTTCATTTTTCCTGCAGAAACCTCTCCCGGAGAAATACCTAGCTGGCGTAATTGATTTTCAATTGCAGCAATACCAGACTTTTCAGATAAGTAGGCCGCTTCTGCAGACTGAAAGAATTTGCCGGTACCCGCCCCAGCCTGACGCAACTGCTTTTGCCGCTCATATTCGGCAGACGTATAACTAAAACTGTTTTTTGCAGAAAGGTAGTCCTGCTGTATTTTTAGCAGGTCTTGATTCTCAATACTGGCAAGGAACTGTCCCTTACGCACTTGTTCGCCTTCCAGCACAGAGATATTACTGATTATCCCACCTGATAATACACTTACATTTGCCCTGTTTTGCGGCGGAACTGCAAGCTGTCCGTTCGCTTTGACTACGGTATGTAGGTTTTTCATAGACACAGTGCCTAGTTTTATGCCAACAGCTTTCATCTGCGCTTCATTCAGCGCTATTTCTTCTTCCTCATGCCCATGTTCTTCATGAGAAGCTTCTGCATTTTCTCCTTTTCCCTGTTGACAGCTTTGCAGTAAGAGGAAGGGAACGAAAAGCAGGAGCAGGGTGACTTTAATTAGATGCTTCATTTTTTTCTCCTTTTAAATAGTGTAACTGAATAACCGATTGATTGCTGCGGTCTGCGGCTTCCAGATAAGACAGTCTTGTCTGGACCACTGCAGACAGATGTTGCACATATTCCATGTATCCGATTTCTCCCAAACGGAAAGATACCTGGGCAATACGCAGCTGTTCCTCTGCCTGAAGTAGGCCCTCAGATAAGTACCATGCCAGCTCTTTGGCAGAAAGTTGGGCTTGTTCCTGCTCCTGTACATATTTGAGTTCCAGCAGCGACCTGTCTTGCTCCAGTGTTTGCATGGCAACCTGCAGTGCAATTTTCTCACTACTAATCTTTGATTTGCCTGCTTTAAACCAAAGTGGGACTGCAATTCCTGCCTGGAAGCCTGCTATCCTGGTCCCTGGAAAATAGGTTCTGGATATATTAGCCGGGTTAAAGCCTGAAATAAGCATTTGCTGGCTGTAGCCGACATTAAAATCGGGCATAAGCCTGGCCTTTTCTACTTTTATTTTTCCAGATATGACCTCAATCTGCTGTTGTGCATACAGCAGCTGCGGATTATTGCTTAAGACTTCCTTACTGACAGATTTGTATTGTAATAAAGGTAAACCTGCAGCCGGCAGTCTGATTGATAAAGATTTGCCTGTCAACTGTTCCAGAATACGCTGCTGCTGATCTTTGGCAGCGATAGTTCTCATTAATAACAATCGGATTTCCTGATATTTTTGTTTTGCCGTCATCAATTCCAGGCTGGAGGTCTCACCCGTTTTAAATCTGGAAGCCGCCTTTTCCCGAAAATCCTGGTAGATACTATCCTGATAATTTAGCAAGCGGATAGTTTCCAGCTCATGCAGCAGACTGTAATATGCCTGGGTAATTGCTTTGCGCACTTCCATTGTCGTCATTTTGCCGGCGTTAACAGCAAGACCCGTCTGACTTTCCAATAGTTTATGCTGACTGGTATATAATCCTGGCCATGAAAATTCCTGGCTGATGCTAATCGCATTGTCATTGTTTCCGCCGCCAGTTGGGTCTTGACTGAGAGTGAATACAGTTTTAGGGAGGTCGGTTCCGGAACCTTGCAGGGCTTTGGCCTGTTCAATGGTTAAACCGGCCTGCTTAAGCTGCCGGTTACCGGTTGCGGCATCTTCCAGCAGCTGGTTTAGCTGCGTATCCGCAGCTAGTTCTGTCTGTACAGGTTTAGAGCGGAAATCCTGTGCCTGAATTGTGCCCGTACCTGCCAGCACAAGAAATAATACTGCCAGGGTTTTACCTGTTTTACCCAGCCCTTTACTCTCGTCTTTTCCGCTGAACAGGATATAAAGGCAAGGTAGAACGAATAGTGTCAGAAAGGTAGCCATTAACAGTCCTCCGATAACTACTGTGGCCAGTGGGCGTTGTACTTCTGCTCCTGCACTACCTGATAAAGCCATAGGCAGGAAGCCAAACGAGGCTACGGCTGCGGTCATTAAGACAGGTCTAAGTCGAATCTTCGTACCTTCCAATACCCGCTCGTAAATATCGGCTACACCCTCTGCTTTCAATTGGTTGAAAGAACCGATCAATACAATTCCATTTAGTACTGCGACGCCAAAAAGAGCGATAAAGCCAACTCCTGCTGAGATGCTGAAAGGCATATCCCGCAGGTGCAATGCAACAATACCGCCCATTGCGGCAAGAGGAACGGCGGTAAAAATCAGCAGACTTTGTTTCACCGAACGGAAAGTCAGGTAAAGTAAGGCAAGAATTAAAAGCAAGGCGGCAGGAACTGCAAGTGATAACTTTTGCTTGGCTGCCTGGAGGTTTTGGAACTGGCCACCATAGGTAATGAAGTATCCAGTTGGCAGCTTCACTTTCTGATCAATCAGCGTTCTAATTTCTTTCACTGTACTCTCTACATCCCGGCCACTAATATTAAAACCTACGAAGATCCGGCGTTTGCCATCCTCGCGACTCACTTGAGCCGGAGCTTCCTTGAAGCCGATATCTGCTACCTGGCTTAGCGGGATGCGATGTCCGGAGGGCAGCGGAATCAGCAGGTTTTCTACATCGGTAATATTATTCCGGAGTTCCTCTTGCAGCCTTACGACCAGATCAAACCTTTTCTCCCCCTCAAAAACAACTCCGGAGACGCTCCCGGCAAATGCAGTTCGCAGGATCATATTCACATCGCTGATATTCAATCCATACTGGGCAATCTTATTCCGGTTATAGTTAACCGTAATCTGGGGCAGGCCACTTACTTTTTCGATATAAGGCTCTGATACACCTTTTACAGGTGCGATAAGTTTAGAAATTTGTTCTGCCTGGACAGCCAGAACATCCAGATCTTCCCCAAAAATTTTAATAGCAACATCCTGGCGGATTCCAGTCATGAGCTCGTTAAAACGCATTTGCATTGGCTGAGTAATTTCTACTTGAATTCCAGGAATCAGTTCAAGCTCTTCCTCCATCTTTTCCATCATCTCGTTGCGCGTCTTTGCAGAAGTCCAATCTGATTTAGGTAGCATAGACAACATCATATCGCCCCTTTCCAGTGGCATAGGATCTGTCGGAATCTCCGAACTTCCGATCCGGGTAACCGCTTGTTTAACCTCGGGGAACTTAGCTTTCAGTAAGGCCTCTGCTTTGCCAAACGTACTTACGACTTCGGATAATGAGGTACCCTGCATCATCGAAATTTCTACGGTCAGATCGCCTTCTTCCAGAACAGGAATAAATTCGCCGCCCATCCGGCTGAAAAACCAGATTGACAAGACGAAAAGCACTAAAGTAATCGAAACGATAAAGGTTCGGATACGCAGAACTTTAACTAATGCGTTGTGGTAATACCGCTGTAAATGGACTATCATACGATCAGACCAGCTCTCCTTATGTACGGTGTTTTTGCTGAGAAACAAGGCGCTCATCATTGGTACATAGGTAAGTGAGAGGATAAATGCTCCTAAAATGGCGAATACGACAGTTTCAGCCATGGGACGGAACATTTTACCTTCTATGCCCATCAGGGCAAATAGCGGCAGATAAACAATCAGAATAATCAGTTCACCAAAAGAAGCGCTGGTTCTTATTCTGGAAGACGCCTGATAGACCTCTTCATCCATTTCTTTTTGTGTAAGCCTGATTTTTCCGCTTTCATTTTTTCGGGTGCTTAGACGGAAGACTATAGCTTCAACGATAATGACTGCGCCATCCACGATTAACCCAAAATCTATAGCACCAAGACTCATCAGGTTCCCGGATACACCGAAGAGCCGCATCATAGCGAAAGCAAAAAGCATGGCGAGCGGAATAACAGAGGCAACTACAAGTCCTGCCCGCAGATTACCCAATAACAAAACCAGAACCAGGATCACAATCAGCGCGCCCTCCATCAGATTGGTTTTTACGGTGCTCATGGCACGGCCGACTAACTCCGTCCGGTCAATGATCGGTTCAATAACGACACCTTCGGGAAGTGATTTCTGGATTTGTGCCATACGGGTTTTTACAGCCTTAATGACATCATTAAAGTTTTCACCCTTCAGCATTAAAGTAACCCCTGCTACTGCTTCACCTTCCCCATTCCGGGTAACCGCGCCATAACGGGTGGCGCTTCCAAACTGAACTTTAGCAATATCACGGATTAAAACCGGCCTGCCGGCAATATTCCTGACGACAATACTTCCGATTTCCTCCAGGGAAGCAACCTGACCGGTGCCGCGGATGAAATACACATTATTCTGCTGTTCAATATAGGAGCCGCCCGTGTTTTCGTTGTTCTTTTCCAGTGCGGTGAATATCTCTGGAATGGTCAGGCCCATTGCATTTAGCTTGTCATTGTCAAGCGCAACTTCATATTGCTTCACAAAGCCGCCCCAACCGCTTACTTCGGCTACGCCCGGTGTTCCTGCCAGCTGGGTTCTCACCAGCCAATCCTGCAGGGTACGCAGATCGGTCGCACTATATTTTCCCTCGTAGCCCTTTTTAGTGTGGAGGACATATTGGTAAATCTCTCCCAATCCCGTAGTTATGGGAGCCAAGATGGTCTTGGCGAGAGCTGGCGGAATATTGGCCTCCGCCTCTTTTAATTGTTCATTGACCTGTTGACGTGCCCAGTAGATATCAGTTTCATCCTTAAAAACAAGGGTGATTACAGAGATTCCTGAGCGGGAAACAGATCTTTTTTCCAGTATGCCCGGAATATTGGCCATGGAAAGTTCGATAGGAGCGGTAATATATTGTTCTACTTCCTGTGCACCCAGGCTTGGTGCCTGGGATATAATCTGTACCTGGTTATTGGTAATATCCGGCTGTGCATCTATCGGTAAATGATAGATAGAATAAATGCCCCAAAGGATGAGTCCAAAGGTCATTAGCCCGATAGCTACCTTGTTCCTGATAGAGAACGAGATAATACGGTCAAACATAAAAATGGTTATAATAGCAGCCAGAAGGGCTGCAATAAGCAAAAAATAACAAGATAAGCCAATGAATTGGCTGGATTAGATGCTTAGGCTATTTGCGGCGGCTGCCAGACGGGCATACTGATTTCGATATATTTTCCTGCCTGGTAAGGACGTGTATTAGTCTGGTGTTCCTTCACCGGAGTAGAAGTGAGGCTCATAATTTTCGCAATACTGGACGTTGCACAGCAGGTGCAGTTGCAAAAGGGAGAACAGTGATCTGCAGATAAGGCGTTTTCATGGTTTTGCACAGCGACCTTGAGGGTTACTTCTATGCCTGAGGGTACAGGTTGCTCATCGGCACAAGGCACGAAATTCAGCAAGCTGACCATCATTAAACAGAAAAGTGCAATTATCCGCATAAAACAATATTTATGAGCTGTTTATATTCAGCACGACAAATATATCTGATTTAAGCCGGAATGCTAAAATACGATTGTCTTTTAACTGTCAGATACTGTATTTTGTTTTAACTTAAAAAACAGGTAGATGAATTGCCGGGTCTGGATAAACTAATAAAGGTAACCTGGTCTCGCTGGCAAATTTGCTGGTGTCGCTCTTTCCAAAGAGATTTTCCAGGAAAGTTTTTTGTCTATGTACCATCACCAGAATATGGCAGCTTACTTCTGTAGATAACCAGCTTAGTCCTTCTTGTAAATGCTCTTCTTCTACACTGCGGTAGTATACTTTTGGATAATTGATATGTGTAGCTACCTCTTCCAGAAAATTTCTCACCTGTTCACCTGGTTTGGCGTTTACTGTTAAAGGGGCATGAATGTGTGCCAGCATGATTTCTGCTTTAGTATGTGTAGCCAATGTCGCGAGGGAAGAAATTACGGCAATATCACTGTGGCTTAAATCTGTGGCAAAACCGATTTTACAAAGTTTGCTATAAACGGCATGCTCAGGCACTATCAGCACAGGTCTGTTGGTGCCTTCCATTACGGCCGCCATATGATTTCCCCCGATCAGGCCTGATAATCCTTTTTTGTGACTGCCCATTACCAGCATCAGGTTATTGCGGTCTGTGAATAATTTATCGAGTTGAAGAAACAGGGGGCCATCCTGGAACTGGTAAGTGATTTTCGGTTTATAGGTGGTGTCAGTCAGCGTAAGCAACGTTTCCAGTTTCTTCGCCTGTAAAGTAAGTTCACTGATAGCACTTTCTCTGAATTCATCATAAACTTCCGGCGGCCAGGCCACCGGCATCCCCATGCTTTCTGCGACCGGCAGTTCAAAAGCATGAAACAATAATAAATCCGCGTGAATAGAAGCAGCCATATGCAAGGCGTAGATTGCTGCATTTTCTGATCTTGGAGAGAAATCGGTGAGTACGGTCAATGTTTTCATGATTGCTGTATTTTAGCAGGTGCATATCCGCTGAGACGTGCTACCATACTATAAAGTTATAAAACAGCATTTGTTTGTTGTTGATTTCTGTCAGTAATATAAGTGATGCTGATCAGGTTTTATTCCTGATCAGCGGATTCCTCATCCTTTTTGATAATTAGGGAACTTCCGTTAAACACTTCTCTGTTTGATCCTGTACCTGTTGTATCTGGAAGAGCCTCTTCAGCCTGTTCTTTAACAAGTTTATCAAACTGACTTGTTGGGTTCACATCTTCCTGATTTTGTTGTGCGTTCTTTTCTTCTTCCATAATAACTCTTTTAACATTTATGATCTCGATGTGTTTCAAATTTTTAAAAACCAGTGAAAGAGCTAAAACATTATTATCGGGATAATCCTGCTGAATGTTTAGTTTTATACCAGGTTCAATTAAAATCTTATGAATTATGAATAACAGCAATAGGAGTCGTGTTTTTGTTGCCGGATTGCCGTTGTTGCTGCTCTTTTTTGTTACGGGTTATGGCGCGGTCTCCCAAACTGTACTGCCTATTCCACCAAACATATCTTCAGCTTATAAAAAAGGCACGAGAGATTTATCCGGTGCCGCCGGTAAAAAATACTGGCAAAATAGTGCAGATTATCAGTTAAAGATTGAATTTGATCCAGCCAGCCGTTTGTTGAAAGGAAAAGTAGAAATCGATTATATGAATAATAGTCCGGATACCTTGCGGCAACTGGTTTTTAAACTCTATCCGAATTTATATCAGAAAGAGGCGATGCGGACCGTTCCGGTTTCTGCAAAAGATTTGACCAGTGGCGTGAAGATCGATGCTGTTACGATTAATAACCAGACGCAGGACAGTACAAAGCGGAGTATCAGAAGTACAAATATGTATGTGCGGGGTGTGAAAATACCTCCTCATGAAAAGGTACATGTAGAAATTGATTACAACTATATTTTAAACGAAGGCTCTTTTGTCAGGACAGGCCAAGTTGAGCCGGGCGCCTTTTTTATCGCTTATTCTTTCCCGCGCATAGCAGTTTATGATGATATAGACGGCTGGAATGAATATCCCTATACCGGGCGGGTCGAGTTTTATAATGATTATTGTAATTTCAATGCAGAGATTACCGTGCCCGGAGATTATCAGGTATGGGCGACAGGCGAGCTGCAGAATACAAATGACGTTTATTCGGAGAAAACTGCAGCACGCATAGCCGAATCTGGAAAGAGCGGCGAAATTCTTGATATTACTACGGTACAGGATCTTAAATCCGGTATGGTGACCAGAAAAAATAAGACTAATACCTGGAAGTTTAAGGCCAGCCATGTAACTGATCTGGCATTTGCAATAAGTAATCATTATGTGTGGAAAGCGTCGAGCCTGGTCGTCGACCCGGTTACGCAGAGACGTACAACCGTGAATACGGTGTTTAATCCAGAACATAAAGTTTTTGAACCGGTAATTAATTATGCCCACAAAACTGTCGCTGCAATGAGCTATCAGTTTCCGGCTCTGCCTTTCCCTTATCCCCATATTACGATATTCGAAGGTTTAGATGCCATGGAGTATCCGATGATGGTAAATAATTTGCCTTTTGAAGATAAACAGGAAGTCATTCAATTTACTATGCATGAGATATTTCACACACTGTTCCCTTTTTATGTCGGAGTAAACGAGACAAAATATTCTTTTATGGACGAAGGCTGGGCTACGCTATCTGAGTTTCTGCTCTATCCTATGGTTGATACCGGTCAGTTTAAGCACGATATCAGTGATATCAATAAGTATTCGGGCACTGAGGAAGATCTGCCGCTAATGACACTTACTTCTCAGCTTTCCGGTAAGGCGAGGTATATGGACAAAGATCTGAAACCAGCCCTGGGGCTCCATTATCTGAAGGAAATGCTCGGGGATAAAATATTCCTTAAAGGACTGAGACACTATATTAAAGAGTGGGCAGGAAAACATCCGACACCTTATGATTTTTTCTATACGATGAATACCGGTACTGGCGTAAATCTGGACTGGTTTTGGAAAAGCTGGTATTTTGAAAAAGGAGTTCCTGACCTGGCTATTAGTAAAGTTAGTAGTAAGGGCGCCAGTCATAAAGTCGTTGTTGGTAATGTAGGTACATCACCAATACCCATACATCTCACTGTTTTATTTAAAGACGGAACTACCCAAATTCTTAATGCCAGTATAGCCTGCTGGAAGGATGGTAAGCGAAGTGTCACTTTTAATTTCTCTGCAAAAAAGCAATTGAAACGAATTGTGCTGGGTGATAATTTTGATGCCGACGTCAATCCGCTCGATAATATGTGGGAGGCCAGATAAAAACCAGGCATAAAAAAAACCTTTCAGATTCTGAAAGGTTTTTTTGTGGGAGATACTGGGTTCGAACCAGTGACCCCCTGCTTGTAAGGCAGGTGCTCTGAACCAGCTGAGCTAATCTCCCTTTGGTTCTGCCATTTATTATACAGGACCGGCTGTCCTGATTTAAATAATTACCTTTCGGTTATTTATTTGGTGGGAGATACTGGGTTCGAACCAGTGACCCCCTGCTTGTAAGGCAGGTGCTCTGAACCAGCTGAGCTAATCTCCCCTTGGTTCTGCTCTTTGCGCCTTTTGGCTAGCTGAGCAAGCTATTCCCCGTTGTTGGGAGTGCAAATATACACCTCTAATTTAAAACACCAAAACTTTTTTAATATTTTTAAGAGAGAACATCTTCCAGGATTTGATGAGATTTAATTTCTCCAAAAGAAGCAGTATGTAAGTTGTAGTAAACCAGTATTTTATCAAGGATAATTCTCCGGGTGGCATTATCTATTTTTATCTCATTTAAATTTTCGAAAGAGGTTGTGAAAAGCTGAATAAACAGTAAAGCCTCCTTTTTCTGAATAAAATACGGGTGTAAAGGAGGGAGGGATTTAAATTCACCTTCTTGTAGGTCGAAGTAACTTTGATCTGTTTTATGCTCCATACTTGGCGCGAAACCAAGAAACCTGGTCAATTTCAATAAAAAAGCGAGGTGAAAACTCGGATTTGCCTGTGCCGTTTCATCAATCCAGCACAATGAGTTAAAGATGTAATTAAATAAATGCTCATCTGCATGCTGTTGCCGGATACTTTTATACAGCACTTCATTCAGGAATATGATCATTGCACTTTTAATCAGATCATAAGGGATGCTGCGGAATACCGGGGTAGGCAGCAGTTCTGAAATCCGCTGAATCCCGATATTGGGCTTATGGTACACGACCAGATCCGCCAGATGAAGAGATTGAAGCATATTCATCCTGATCTTTGCTTTCGGTTTTTTCACGCCGTTGATCATATAAGACTGGATACCGAATTTCTCCGTGAACATTTGTACCACCACACTGGTTTCGCTGTAAAGTGTCGTTTTTAGTACTATTCCACGCGTCTTATACAACATAGCAGATGATTTTTGGAATGAAAATAACCGCACCTGTCAGGATTGCAATAACAGCAGCTATCAGTACAGCGCCGGCAGCTATATCCTTTACACGCCCGGCTTTCTCGTTGTAATCCGGAGATACCAGGTTAACCAGAACCTCAATTGCTGTGTTCATGAGTTCTGTACAGAGTACTAAGCCACTTACTAATATTACCGAGAACCATTCAGCCGTACTGATTTTCAGAAACCAGCCAGCTAAAATAATTGCAGCTGCTGCAAAAAGATGAAATCTGAAGTTAAGCTGGGTGCGGACGGTATAAGCAATTCCGGAGAATGCATAGCCAAAACCTTTGATGAATTTGTGCATAGCATAAATATTGGTCAAACATATAAATTAATAAGCATATTTGCTATATGAGATGAATAGGTCATTTTGTACCTTGTGCCTCCAATTATAGAAGCCTGAAGCACGTTTAGAAAGCTCCGTTCTTCTTAATTAATATTAAATAATTATCAATTTCAACGATTCAATCCAATATGGAAAGTAAGTTAGCCGAAAAAAAACCAAGCTCTGTTATCCCAATGATTACTATGACCCTGCTGTTCTTTATGTGGGGATTTATTACCTGCATGAATGATATACTTATTCCGCATCTGAAACAGCAGTTTCAATTGAATTTCCAGCAGTCCATGCTGGTTCAGTTTGCTTTCTTTGGCGCTTACTTTATCGGATCAGTAATCTATTTTATGATCTCTTATTATAAAGGTGACCCTGTTAATAAAGTAGGTTATAAAAAAGGAATTATTGCCGGCGTGTTATTATCGGCAGTAGGTTGCTGTCTTTTCTACCCTGCGGCATCATTCTCTGTTTACGGTATTTTTCTAACGGCTTTGTTCGTTCTAGGACTGGGCTTTACTATTTTGCAGATTACCGCAAACGCTTATGTTACGCTTCTTGGAGATGAAGAAGGTGCGTCCAGCAGATTAAACCTTACGCAAGCTTTCAATTCATTCGGAACTACAATCGCTCCGGTACTTGGTGGTCACCTGATTTTTACGCTGTTCACTCAGAACGGACAGGTTACTGCAGATTCTACGCGAATTCCCTACCTTATTTTCGCAGGTATCCTGGTTTTACTAGCTATAGTGATCAGCCAGGTTAAATTGCCTTCGTTCAGTACTGATGCAGAAGAAGAAAGAGGATTGGGTGCTTTAAAATTCCCTCAACTGAAATTAGGTGTCGTAGGTATCTTCTGTTATGTAGGTGCCGAGGTTGGTATCGGAAGTTTATTAATTGCATTTATGGAGAAACCCGATACAATGGGCCTGCCAGAAGTTGTTAGTAAAAACTATCTCGCTTTATTCTGGGGGGGTGCTATGATTGGTCGTTTCCTGGGCGCGATTTCATTAAGTAATCTGGCACAGGCTAAAAAGATACTTTATATGATAGTCGCGGCAGCGGTAGTTTACCTGGTTATTTTTAGCATCGTCGACCTCACTTTTGCACAGACGAGTTTCTTCCTTGTATTTATCGTATTAAATATCCTGGCATTCTTTGTAGGCCGCTCTGCACCTGCACGCACATTGGTGTTGTTTGCCGTAGTTAACGTGATCTTACTACTTGTTTCTATTTTTAGTAAAGGTGAGATGGCAGTGTATCCAATTTTAGGTATTGGATTATTCAATTCGATTATGTTCTCTAATATCTATACCCTTTCTATTGCCGGATTAGGTAAATATGTGAGTCAGGGATCTTCGTTACTGGTAATGGCTATTTTAGGTGGTGCAATCTTACCTTTGGTACAAGGAAGTCTTGCCGATTCTGCCGGTATACAGGATTCCTTCTTTATTCCTGTTGCCTGCTATATTTACATCCTGATCTTTGGATTATACTGTATGAAAAAGGTTAAAGTAGACCCCGATCTGAAAGTGAATGTAAACCATTAAAAAGTTATATAGCGGAAACGCGTGAGAAGAGCCTGGTCAATGAAAGTTGAACAGGCTCTTCTGTTTTATGGAACCTTTCGAACTCTAATTTGTTATTCTTTTAGAATACAATCATAATTAAGATCCATGAAATTATTAGAGAATAAAGTAGCTATAGTTACAGGTGCTGCCTCCGGTATCGGAGAAGCCGTCGCCCATATTTTTGCTGAGGCTGGCGCCAAGGTTGTTGTATCTGATGTCGACCAGGAAAATGGAGAACGCGTTGTCGCAGAACTTAAGTCGCAGGGGGCAGATGCAATTTTTGTGCAGGCTGATACCTCAAAGCCAGAAGACAATGAAAAATTAGTTAAAATTACAATCGAACAGTTCGGTGCATTACATATCGCTGTAAACAACGCCGGTATCGGTGGACCTGCAGCCCGGACAGGAGAGTATCCGGTTGACGGCTGGGATAAGGTAATTGCCATTAATCTCTCCGGCGTCTTCTATGGCCTGAGATATCAGATTCCGGCAATGCTCGAGCACGGAGGCGGAAGTATCATTAACATGGCTTCCATCTTAGGGCAGGTGGGCACCAAGTTATCAGGTGCCTATGTAGCGGCCAAGCATGGAGTTGTAGGTTTAACAAAATCTGCTGCGCTGGAATATGGAGAGCAGAATATCAGGGTCAACTCCGTAGGCCCCGGATATATCCGGACCCCATTAATCACTAAACACCTCACTCCGGAGCAAATGGATAATCTGGTGCAGCTGCATCCGGTTGGCCGCCTGGGTGAATCCAAAGAAATTGCAGAGCTCGTATTATGGCTTGCTTCAGATAAAGCTTCCTTCGTTACAGGAGCTTATTATGCAGCAGATGGCGGATATCTTGCCCAATAAATAAGATTAACGCTTACCTTTGGGTAAGCGTTATTTTATGTCTATTGAAAAAAACTCCCTCCATCCTAGAAATCTTCACCGTTCCAGGTATGATTTTCCAGAATTAATTCAAACCTCTCCTGAGTTGGAGAAGTACGTTTCAGAAAATCCTTATGGCGATCTATCTATAAATTTTTCTGATCCTGAAGCTGTCAAAATGCTGAACAAATCTTTGCTTATGCATTTTTATGGATTGCAGGAATGGGATATCCCTGCAAACTATTTGTGTCCACCGATTCCGGGAAGGGCCGATTACATTCATTATCTGGCAGATCTGCTTGCTGCACTAAATGGGGGTGAAGTCCCTCGCGGTAAACAAATCAAAATATTGGATATCGGTACAGGTGCGAACTGTATTTATCCTATCATTGGGCATCAAGTGTATGGATGGTCATTTACGGGAACAGATATAGATAAAAAAGCTATTCATTCAGCCGAAAATATTGCCGCTTTAAATCCAGTATTGCAGCATGATTTAAACTTCAGACTGCAGCATTATCCTTCCGCTATCTTCAAGGGAATCTTTAAACCTGGAGAACTGTTTGATCTTACCCTTTGTAATCCACCTTTTCACGCGTCGGCAGAAGAAGCATTGGCGGGGTCTAAAAGAAAGGTGCAAAATCTGAGTAAAGGCAAGAAAACTGTGCCTGTATTAAATTTTGGTGGTCAGCAATCAGAACTTTGGTGCAAAGGCGGTGAGTTGGAATTTGTCCGTAATATGATTACCGAAAGCAAAGAATACGCAAATCAGTGCTGTATGTTTAGTTCCCTGGTGTCAAAAAGCGCGAACCTTCCACCTTTATATGCCGCTTTGGAAAGAGCAGGGGCGACAAGGGTTGAAACGGTTTCGATGTCACAAGGGCAGAAACAAAGCAGATTTATAGCCTGGACATTTCTTAACGATCCAGAATTGGAGGACTGGCGTGTAAAAAGGCTGACTAAAAAAAGTTAGTGAAAGAGTAATACCTTCACCTGTTTTCCGTTTAATTTACCGATCACTGCATCGGTTTCAATATCCCTAAACTCCAATGGGGATTTTTTATTATATTTCAGAATCAGGTTACAGTAAATATGGGCACATTTCATCCAGTTTTGGGCAAGCAGTACGTTCTTCCACAGATTGGATCTGAGCCAAACGGTTTGTCCTTCGATACGCACAAATTCCTTTTCCTGAAGCTGGAGCATAGTATCGATGATTTTTGCATGTTGTGCGGCCTGATTAGGCGACTCCTGTACTTTTTTATTGGCGTAGATCATGTTTATAATGCTGAAATGACTTGCTGATCCGGTAAAACTAAAAATTTTGAAGCACAAATTAATATCTTAACTTTAAACCATGTTCGATAAAACCACGTATCAGGCCGCCAGAATTATTGCTCCTAAAGTAGAAGCTATTTTTGCGCAGCACCTCGCGAAAGCCAGGGATAACGGGGAAGAAGATCTGGCTCCGCTGCCCTCCGCACAAATTGTCGAGACTATAATTGATGTGACTTTCTGGGCCAGTATCCGGAAAGAAGAGGGACATTCTCCTAAAATATCCCTTGCTTTTCTATCTCCCGCGCAGGCGGGAAATCCCTTGTTGTTTAAACAGCGGCTTCCGCTTAATCCTGCGGTACTAACTAAAATAGCACCCGGAGTGGAACGTGCTGGTATCCATATTGGAATCTGGGAGGAAGAAGGTGAGTTATTCATCTGGGGAACCACCACAAGTATTCCTAATTTTTGTTTTGTTCTTGACGTTTCGGAACCAGCTTTGCTGGTTATTAAGCACCGCAGAATATATGGATTCGGTAAATTTACGAACCTTGCGGTACTTAAAGGAGATCAGATTAAAATTGTAGATACTAACTCTGCTAATGTTCCGGACAGCCCGCCTATGCTGCTCTCCCTGCTTGACCTTACTGCGCCATCGTATTGGAATGATACCGTTAATGTATTGATCCAGCTCGCCGTATCTATGAGGTCGCACCAGCGTGGAGGCACTTTACTGGTTGTACCGGGCGATAATAATAATTGGTTGCAATCTATCATCAAGCCAATCCAATACGGGGTTCAGCCGGCTTTTGGCGGACTGTCAAACTTGCTGAGGCAGGATCGTAAGGAAGCAAGTCAGATCTTTTGGCAGACGGCACTTAAAAGAGAAGTGGAACATCTGGCAGGACTTACTGCAGTAGACGGCGCGACAGTGATTACTTCGGATTATGAACTGCTCGCGTTTGGTGCTAAAATCGGGCGGGCAAAAGGAAAGGAACCAGTGGAGGAACTATCCTTTATGGAGCCAATTGCCGGCGGTGATGCTGTCCTTATTCATCCAGCCAAAGTTGGCGGAACGAGACATTTATCTGCCGCTCAGTTTATTCACGATCAGAATGGTGCAATTGCGCTGGTGGCTTCACAGGATGGGCACTTCACCATTTACTCCTGGTCTACCCTGCAGAGCCGCGTTCAGGCACATCGTATTGACACGTTACTACTTTAAAATATGTTTTGTGTCCATTTAATCTTAATGGACTGAAAATAAGACACAAAAAAAGCGTTTGGGTCTCCAAACGCTTAAAAAAAATAAGTACTATATCTTAAGACTTATGTCCCGTTTCAGGAAAATAAAATGGCTCCGGCAATCACTCCCAGGAATAATAGAAGCATAACTATCCGGTCTGCATTGATCCATTGTTTCTTGGTTAATGCAGCTTTTTCTGCTGATCGGTCCTTTCTGGCTAAAGGGGGAAATAATAAACTTAATTTCACTAACATAAGCGAATTCTTAAAGGTACAATCAAGAATAAACAAACTGTGCGCCAAAATCTTTGAATCTGCTAAGATGTTGATATTTAAATTTTTCTATGACATTCCTGTTATTTCCAGCTCTTAATTTCCTTAAATATCATTCTTCAATTCAGTAATTTTTCTCTAATATTTCTTAATTCGGATTTAAAAAAAGGATTTTTCTAATGTAATTTCCATGATTTTTAATCAAATGAGTTATTGATTCAAATTTTATTTCACTGATTATCAAATAATTGTATTTATATTTTGTATTCATATAGTACTATGTATTGCATATTACTATACAAAGCATATATCTTTGTATTATGATTGCAGAAAATACACAAACACAAATGCGCAAGGGCATACTTGAATATTGTGTGCTCCTGATTATCTCAAAAGGAGAGATATACGCCTCGGACATTATCGCAGAATTAAGAGCTGCCAAGCTGTTGGTTGTGGAAGGAACGCTTTACCCATTATTAACACGACTGAAAAACAATGGCTTACTCAGCTATAACTGGGTAGAATCGACTTCCGGACCTCCGAGAAAGTACTATGTACTAACACCCGAGGGCACGGCAATACTCGGGCAGTTGGATGGGACATGGCAGGAGCTCTCGTTTGCTATTGATCACGCAAAAAATGCTTCACTATCCTAAGCCCCCATAGATAACAGGCTAAACATTAATAAGACATAAACAAATATATTCCGATGAAGAAGACATTAAATATTAATATAGGGAACTCCATTATTCACATCGAGGAGGATGCCTATGAAATACTCACACAATATCTGATCGCTGTTAAGCAGCATTTTGGGAAAAGTGCTGACGATTTTGAGATTGTAAAAGATATTGAGAACAGAATCGCAGAAATGTTTGCCGATATTTTGCAGGCACAGCACAAACAAGTTATTCAAAAAGAAGACGTCGAAGTCGTAACTGGTTTAATGGGGTCCGTAAGTGATTTCGGAGATGCTGAAGAGGAAGAACAACCTGTATTTACTGCTGACAAAGAAGAAAGACCTGTTTTTGGCGAACGCAGGATCTATAGAGATACAGAAGATGCGATGATTTCAGGTGTCTGTTCCGGCTTAAGTTATTATCTCAAAATAGACGTTAGTATATTAAGGGTAATCGCTGTGATCACTGCTTTGATGGGAGGATCCGGCATATTAGCTTATCTGATTCTCTGGATTACGATCCCTAAGGCACATAGCCGATCGGAAAGAATGGCAATGAAAGGTGAAGCCGTTAATCTGAAAGGGTTCAAAAGGAATTTTGACCAGGAAATGGCCCAGTTGAAGGATAATCTGCAACACGCCAATGCACATATCCAGCCAATGGTTAAACGTTCGGGTACGTTTATCACCGAATTTATTGAGGTCATGGACATTTTCCTGAAAGGTACTGGAAAGAAATTACTTCAGATTATTGCGATCTTGATTATGATTTTCAGTTCAATTGCCTTTCTGGCGACAATAGGGGCACTGGCTGCATCTATGGGGTTTTGGAACACTGGATTGAATAGCTTCTTTCCTTTTACTTTAGTTGATGCTGCTGAAATTAATAATTTACTGCTGGCTGTGTTTGTGGTAATTGCCATTCCATTACTGGCGCTGATTCTATTTGCGGTACGGGTAGCTTTTAATACCGTTTCAATTCCTAAAGCACTCTCCTTCGGAATGCTGATTATCTGGCTTGCCGGGTTGTCTTTCACCATATTTTATGTAGCCAGAACCACGACAGAATTTAAGGACACTGCGGCTTTTACCCGAAATTATGAGTTGAAGAGCTATCCTGAATTTACCTTGAAAATGGACACCCGCATGTTTTTTAGCAAAGAAGACAGTTTACGTTACCATCTGGATACGACCGAAAAAGCAGGAGCTGTGGTTAGAAGTCTGGAAGAGAGTCCTTTTACTTTACCAAAGAATGTATCCTTAACGATTGAAAGAAGTGAAAGCGGTAAGCCGGAGCTGATTCGGAATTACAGCTCCAAGGGAAGGAGCTTCGAGCAGGCATTAAACCTGGCTAAGCAGATCCGTTATGATTTTACACAGCAGGACTCTCTGCTGCAATTTAGTCCTGAACTGCAGTTAATGCAAAAAGCAAATTGGAGAGATCAACAGGTAGAATTGATCTTGCGTCTGCCGGAAGGTACAAGAGTAAAAATAGATCCTGAAATGGATCGCTATCTCCGTAATTATTCTTTATGGGAATGCCGTGACGATGAAGATCATTCCGGTACTGAATATTATTACAAAGGTATAATCACCGCTGAGGGGTTGAGGTGCCAGAACTAAGTCATGTTGTTCTATCCATAAAAAAAATTACCCCCAATAAGTGTTTAGCTTTTTGGGGGTAATCAGAAACTGCCTTTTATTATTACCGGCTTACTTATTTAACCGTATACCTGTAGATAAATCTACCAGGGTTTCCATTTTTATCCAGGCCTTCAATTACTGCACGGTAAGTACCTTTACCATCGGCATTATAGAATTCAACTACTGTGTCTCCAGCTTCGGTGGTCTGAATTTTAGGATTCCAGTAAATAGTTGTTCTCAGATCATTACCCGTGTAGGAACTCGTTTGTGTCGTATACTTCGGTGCGTAAAACTCTCTCACTTTGGTGTAACCTCTTGGAATAAACTTCAGGGTATTGTTTTCCGGTAGCATTTTTTTCAAGTCTGATAATGACATATTAGATTTCGGGGCTTTCTTGGTATTAATTACCAGGATACCATTGGCATTATAATTCTTAAAGGTAATTCCCAACTGGTCTCTCAAAAAGATCTCGACAGATTCTACCTCACCAGGCATTACAGAGCTTAAGTTAATGGCATCTACAGGAGCACCGTTAATAAATATTTGAACCGGTGTTCTGTTTCCTTGCTGATAGTCGCGGTTAACATAGAATTTGTCTATGTCAAAAGTCAGGCCCAGTGCCATTGTTTTTAAACAGGTGAGCAGGTCATTACAGTCTTTAAATCTTTCCCCGTCAATCTGGTGGTCGGGAACGGAGCTTAAACCACTTAATGCAGGGTGATCTGAATGACTTGGTTTTTTAACTGTGGCGCCTGTAATCTGAACTTCTTTCAGTGTACGCAGGTTACTATATTGTTTTTTACTATTATCCAGATAGGTTGATAATGTACTGTCAATATTCATTACTTCAGTAGCCACGTCAGGATTGCCGGACACTTCCGGGAAAGCCTGTTCGTCCAGCATGATCATCAGATTACTGCCATTGGCGCTGTATTTGGCATTTAAGAGTAACTCCAGACCATCCTCGAAAACGAGGTTTTTGAAATTAAATATACCTGAATTAGTAGTTAACGTTTCTGCTGAGACACTTCTTCCCGGCCCCGTTAATCTCAATGCACCCTTTTTCACAGGCATACCAGTTCTATCTCTTAAAATACCACTTACGTTTATACCTTGCTCAGGAAGATAAGTTGTCTGTGGAAAACGATTGGCGAGGATATCTTTATAAGAGAAACGGCGATACCCTTGTGTTAGCATTAGTATATCTAACTCTGCCCGTTTTTTTGCATCCGTTTTTATAAAATAATAATTTGGGCGCTCAACAAACCCCTGGAGATCTGAGGTAAGTAATAACGAACTCACAATAGTGGTTTCTGTATTTTCATCAACAGGAACTTTTTGCTGATCGACTACACTCAGCGAGAAATCACCGGCAAGGTTCTGCGTTGAATCTTTGGCTGAGATGGTCATTTTTACCTTTTGTCTGACTTTATAAGAAGGCAGATCAGATTTCATTGAAAGCTTCATCGCATTCTGATGCAGAATGAAAATCATTCGCTCGCTTATGGGGTCGCCTGTTGAGGAGAATAAGGTTAGCTGTATAATACCTGAAGGGAATTTTTCAGCAGGAATTTTAGCTGCGGTTACCTGTGTTTGCAGTTTAGATTGTGCAGCATAGTAAACACGGCCTCCGTTCTGAGCCACTATATATAACCCTTTTCCCTGGTTTGCCTGGAAATAGGCATCGTTGGCGACAATTTTAAAATTGACTACATCCGGACTTGTATTCACAGCCTGCAGGGTAATTCCTGATGTACTTGATTTTGGAAGTTCTACTACTTTTTTAGTGCCGTCTTTAAAGGTAATAGCGGCTTTATAGGTTCTTCCCTTTTCTGTATTGAGATAAAAAGACCCCATGCCCAGATGAGTTGAGTTAAAAGTTGCGAGTTGATTTCCACTTTCATCAGTTACTATCCCTGTGGCATCTATACCCAGACCATTTGGATTAACGGCTTTAAAAGCCATTTGTGTGGGAACACCTTCTATAAGTTCTCCGCCTTCAGGGAAAAACTGAATATCATTGGCCCCGGTTTTGGGTTTCATGACAAATGTGTTAGAAGCATTGTCTGTATCGTTAATTTTCAGATCGGTAACCAGATTAGCTTTCGTAATAACCTGGTTCTTTTTAGCCGGTATTGAGATCTTAAGTACACCGTTTTGGTCTGTAACTCCCCGCCCTCTGCCGATAACTTCATAATTGGAGGTTACTGACCAGCTGACAGGTTTACCGGCCATGGCAATTTTATCTAAATTTTTGTACTGAATCTGCGCATCTATAGTCTGCCCCTTGTCACTCTGGCTTGACTTATAATTAAAGTGTGTAATCACCTTTTTGTCAATAGCTTCTCCTATAGGAATTGTCTTATGAAAATAATAGTCAGAACTAGAGTTATACATCCATTGTGTATAAGCTCTGACGTAGTAATTTCCCTGCTTAAAGTTAGTCATGTCCAACTCCAGGCTACCGAATGCAACGCTGTTGTTCACCGGAAGCTTTAAAGATTTAACCAGTGAATCCTGACTATTCAATACATCGACATAAACGATTTTACTTAGTGCTGATGGCAGGTTCTGGTCGAAAGTAAGGTAGGCTTTAAAGAACAAGGTATCTGCAACGCTGTAATAAGGTTTATCAAAATGCAGGTATACCTTTTCTGCCGGATATTGCTCTGCAATCATTTTAGACTTGTCCAGTATGTTTTTTAGAATCGTCGTATCCTGCTGTGCAGATGCCTGATAACCGAGAGAAAGGAAAAGTATAAATAAGGCAAAGGAGGTTTTAAAGTATTTCATGAATGGCTTAATAATACAGATTTAACCGGACTAAGATATTGATTAATGTAAGAGCATCCTTATCAGTCCGGTATGTTTAACATATTTTTACAATATACAAATTCCTTAAATAAGAAAAAGGAGCCCTTTAAAGGCTCCTCTTTTCCAATTAACGTCTGAATTATGCCATTGTATTTCCAGGCTGGGATTCTTTTAGCTTAAGAAAAATGAATTACAAAATCTTCCATCGGCGTACGTACTTTTTTCAGTTTTACCAACCAATCACCTTCAGGATCGCGGTAACCTAATGGCAATAATGTAACACTGCGTAGTCCTTTGGACTCCAGACCTAATAACTTGTCCAGTTCCGGACCATTAAATCCTTCCATTGGTGTTGCATCTACTTCCAGTAAAGCTGCTTGCGCAATGGCCATCCCGAATCCGATATAGGCCTGCCTCGCTGCATGCTGGAAATTCTCTTCCGGGGTTCTGACGGTGTAGGTCGAAGTTAGCATGACCTCATAATCACCAGGAGTTTCATCGGGTAAACCACGTTCCTGGTTGGCATGGGAGAATACGCCACGGATCCGCTCTTCTGTATAATTATCCCATGCTGCGAAAATTAGCAGGTGGGAAGAATCTACAATTTGCGCCTGACCAAATGCAATTGGCTGGATCTGAGCTTTCAGAGCAGGGTTGGTTACAACAATTACGCGGAACGGCTGTAGACCTGAAGACGTTGGAGCCAGGTGAGCTGCTTCTAAAATCTGGTCTACCTTATCCTGGCTAACTTTTTCGCCATTCATTTTTTTTGTTGCATAACGCCAGTTAAGGGCGTTTGAGAATGTAGTCATATTAATAATTTTTTGAGTTCTAGTGTAGCAGTTTGGCTTGTTAAGCTAACGGTGTTAACAAATGTATGCATGTTATATTAATCGATAGAATTCATTTTCTGATTTTACTTTCTAATGATAGTTCCAAAAATAAATGTGATGGAACATTTGGATCATGGAGGATTTTTTATTAAACTCGTAATACTATGCATGCATAACGTATACGATGGCTTTGCAAAATCATTTTTAAGTTTCTGATGAAACAAAACAGCTGAATTTTAGCTTTATACATCATCAGCAATTCATTTTAACTCTAACCAAATATGAAAAAGATTCTACTAAGTGTGCTGCTTGTTCTACCTGTTTTGGGTTTCGCACAATCCTTTCAGGTCAACTTGCAGGGACAGAAACAAACTGCAATGGGCGGGGCAGGAACGGGCGTCGCCATGGACGAAGCAGCTGTATTCTTTAATCCGGGGGCTGTCTCCTTTCTGGAGAAAAATGGAGTTCAGGCGGGTATAAGTCCGCTGTATCTCAAAACGGCCTTTCGTGAAAACGGTTCTAATATAACAGAGTATAATAAGGATAAGATCGCTACACCGATCATGGGGTATGCTGTGTTTGGTAACCCTCAGGGCCGGATAAGGTTTGGATTGGGTATTTACACACCATTTGGTGGTGCGATGCACTGGAAGGAAGACTGGACGGGTAAATACGCAATTACCTCTTTGGATTTACAGGCTATTTACGTGCAGCCTACAATTAGTATAAAAATTACAGATCAGATCGGTATTGGTGGTGGTCTGGTTTATTCGATGGGAAAGGTCGATTTGCGTAGGGCAGTTCCGCTGACATTGAATGACGGTAGACAGGGAGATGTTAAATTAAAGGGTGATTCCCATGATTTTGGCTGGAACGCTGGTATTTATATTAAAACGATTTCTGGAGTTTCTATTGGTATAACCCACCGTTCGCAGGTTACTGCGAATGTGAAAGACGGTGATGCAACTTTTAACGTACCCGATGCACTACGGTCATCTTTCCCGACAAAGTTCAGTGCGGCCTTACCTTTACCAGCTACAACTTCAATCGGGTTAGGATTTTACCCGTCTGCGAAAACAACGATTGCTGTCGATGCAAACTGGGTGCACTGGAATAAATATAAAGAGCTCGCCTTTATCTATAATAATAATGACAGAATCGAGAACACGGTATCTCCGAGAAACTATCATGATGCTGCCGCACTTCGCGTGGGTATTGAAAATCAGGCGACATCGAAACTTGCATTACGGGCGGGTGTAGGTTATGCCTTTACACCGGTAGGCAAGGGTTATGTCACCCCGGAGGTTCCGGATGCAAACCGTATTCTGCTGAGTGCAGGTCTGGGTTATAAAGCGTCTGAAAGATTCCAGATTGATTTTTCTTTCCTGTATGAAAACGTGAAAGCAAGAAATGAAACCAACATTGAAACAGGCTTAAGCGGTGAATTTAAAACAGTCGCGTATATCCCTGGTATCTCTTTATCTTATAAATGGTAGTTAATCTCTTCAGCAATAAATAACATGAAATCGAATATTATATATCAAAGTATATTTGCAGTAGCGCTGCTTTCGCTGGCATCCTGCAAACCGGAATTGAAAACGGTTACTCCAACTCAGGGCAATGCGGACTTCAGCCGTTATATAGCCGTGGGAAATTCTCTGACTTCTGGATTTGCAGACGGCGGCTTATACCTGGATGGGCAGAAAAATTCGTTTCCTGGCATGATAGCCACACAGATGAAAACGGTTGGCGGGGGAGAATTTTATACACCATTCTTTACCGACGCACAGGCTGATGGTACAGGTTATAAAAAGTTGTCTTCCTTTACCGCAGCCGGCGATCCTGTAATAACAGATGTAGCCGCTCAGGCCGTTAGGGATGTGATTACTATTCCTGATTTTGGAAAGGTCACCCTGATGACTAAGTATTCCGGCGAAATTAACAATTATGGGGTTCCGGGTATAAAACTGGGCCAGATCACTTATAAGCCTTACGGTAACCTGAATGGATATTTCGAACGCCTCCTTCCGGGAAACTCTCCGACTAATAACACAGCATACATTGATTTCGTAACAGAAAAACCATTTACATTTTTTAGCCTTTGGCTTGGAAATAACGATATCCTGGGTTATGCGACTACGGGTGGTGCTTCACCTGCAGACCAGCCTACCGATAAAGCAACATTCACTGCGCTATATAATTTAGCTGCCAGCAGAATGACTGCAAACGGTGCAAAAGGTGTTGTCGCAACTATTCCAGACGTATTGAGCACACCTTATTTTACAACAGTAACACTGGCTGCTTTGCTAAAAGGTGTACAGGCGAGTGCTCCGACAGTAACATCTCTATATATTAAGACGGGAGCAGGAGATGTCAGGCCGGCAACTGCTAAAGATTATTTCATTCTTCCCTTCTCTTCAGCAGGCCTTCTGGGGAAACCAAACGGATCGGGTATTCCGTATGGTTTACATCCTTTAAATCCAATAGAAAGTCAATATGTACTGGACGAGGCAGAAGCTGCTAAAGTAGCCGATTATGTTACTTACTATAACCAAACCATTAAATCTGTTGCTGCGGCCAAGCAGCTGGCGGTTGTTGATACCTATGCGATCTTTAAAGAATACGCTGCCGGTAAAATGGTAAATGGCGCAGAGGTAAGTGCTGCTTATATTACAGGTAATATTTTCTCCCTGGATGGCATCCATCTAACCCCACTAGGTTATGCGATCGTAGCTAATGAATTTATAAGATCTATTAATAAAACTTATGCGTCTGGTATCCCGATTGTTGATGTAACGAAATACAGAGGAGTTAAGTTTCCTTAGTTTGTAAATCTTTGACAGATGACAATAAAAAAGAGGGCTTGCATGCAAGCCCTCTTTTTTATTGTCTGTATGATATGCTTATTGTTGTTCGAAGGCTTACTTTTTGAGTTTTGCTTTGAAGATTTTTTCCAGCTTTTCTATTTTCGGCTGAACAACCAGACGGCAGTAAGGTTGATTAGAGTTCTTAGCGAAATAATCCTGATGATAGCTTTCCGCAACATAAAACGGTTGTGCCTTTGCGATCTCAGTAACTACAGGTTTACCAAATGCCATCGTCTTGTTTAGCTCTGCTTTGTATTTTTCTGCAGTTGCTTTTTGCTCAGGACTGTTATAGAAGACTACAGAACGGTATTGTGTACCAACATCTGCTCCCTGACGGTTTAGCGTTGTAGGATCATGGCTCTTCCAGAATATTTCGAGCAGTTCATCATATTTGATTTTCGCCGGATTAAAAGTTACTTCGATTACCTCCGCATGTCCGGTGGTACCAGTGCACACATCTTCGTAGGATGGGTTTGGTATAGCACCCCCTTCATAACCGGAACGTACTGCAGTCACGCCGTCGAGGCGATCAAAAAGAGCTTCCGAACACCAAAAACAACCCATGCCGAAAGTGGCTTTCTGTGTTTTACTCTGCGCATCTGCGCCTTCGAAAGCTAAGAGAATAAGAATCATGGTGGCTAAATATTTCATGTGAATAGGAGTTATACGATAATAAACGATTTTTACTGATTTATACGTACATATTCGTCATCTGGTTTCCTAGAATGGCTTAATCGTCTTAAATTGACAATTACCTGATAAAATCAAAATTAGTGGTTGAAATGTTAATAACTTAAATTCCTGTTTGTAAATCAAATACGGGACTTTAATGTTGAAAACTGATATTTATCCACAATTCTTTTTTAATTTCGTTTCTATTCAAAAACATACCTATGAGTACACCATATATTCCAACCCTTGATCTGGGATCCTATATTAACGGAACATCGCAGGAGCGTAAAAATTTTTCCGACGAACTTGGCCGGGCATTTAATGATTCTGGTTTTGTAACCATTACAAACCATGGGCTAAGCCAGGAACTGATTGATCAGTTATATGAGCAGATTAAGGCTGCATTTAGTTTGTCGCCTGCGCAAAAAGCACAATATGAAAAGCCGGAGCTTGCAGGACAACGGGGTTATACAAGCCCGGGTAAGGAGACTGCAAAAGGTGCGAAAACTGCAGACTTGAAAGAATTCTGGCAAATTGGCCAGACCGTTACTGACGGTGATCCGGTAAAAGCTCAATATCCGGATAACGAAGTATTGGCAGAGCTCCCGGAATTTAACTCAATTACCACGGAAATTTATAAAAAACTGGAAGATAACGGTAAGCATCTGCTTTCTGCAATTGCAACCTATTTGGAACTGCCTGTAGATTATTTTGACCAGCATGTACATAATGGAAATTCAATTCTCCGCGGTATTCATTATTTTCCGATTGAGAATCCAGATGCAATTGCTCCTGACGCAGTTCGGGCAGGCGCACACGAAGATATCAATCTAATTACGTTGTTAATCGGTGCCAGTGCAGATGGATTGGAAGTTTTAACAAGAAGTAATGAATGGTTGCCGATTAAAGCCCATCATTCCGATATCGTGGTTAACGTAGGTGATATGCTGCAGCGCCTAACTAATAACAAGTTGCGTTCTACGACGCACCGTGTGGTTAATCCTCCGCGTGAGCTTATGAAAACTTCTCGTTTTTCTGTGCCATTCTTTTTGCATCCCCGTTCAGATATGGATCTGACCAGTTTGGATTCATGTATTGACGAAGCACATCCTAAGGTTTATACTGATATGACTGCAGGTGAATATCTTGATGAAAGACTCAGAGAGATAGGACTTAAAAAATAAAAAATTGCTTAAACTATATTAGAGCCGGGCTTTTAAAAGAGTCCGGCTTTTTGCTTTAATAGACTTATGGTTTATAATTACACGCTATTTAACATGCATTACCCACGAGACCCTACTGATATTTGCAATGGTGTGGGTACTTAGTGAACAAACCCGAGCAAGACCCGAATGAAACCAAAAGATGATATAACTATTGTCTTATCCTGAAATGGCTATACAGTTTACTGAATTAATTTTAGATAGACTATACACGCAAATTTGTTATTCCTGTATCAATTATACAAGTTGCTTTTCATTTGGTTTGCACCATTTAGGTTTCCATCTTTTTTTCAATGGCCCGTGTTTCAGGTGTGCCTGCTCTGGAGTTAGATAATCACAACTAGCATGGGGCCTTAATTGATTATAGGTTTGGATATTTTCTCTTATCTTTTGGGTAGTTTCCCTAAAACCAACTTTTGAGCTATGCAAATCAAATTCTGATTTTAGTATCCCGTTTACCCTTTCTGCAATGGCATTTTCATAAGGACTTCCATTCTCGGTCATAC
>NZ_FONS01000020.1 GCF_900112985.1 Pedobacter antarcticus | reverse complement strand
TAAGCAAGCTTACAACTTAAGCCTAAACCTGAGTAACATCTTCGAGAAAACCACCGACAAACTTTATGGTCTGGCAAGACTTGCCAAATGGCATGAGGCGGTAAGGCAATCAGGCTTTAAGTCGTTCAATACGATTTCAAGATCCATTCAGCACCATTATGAAACCATCCTAAACTACTTTGATAGTCGTTCCACGAATGCTTCAGCTGAGTCTTTCAATGCAAAGATAAAGGCATTTAGAAGCCAGTTTAGAGGAGTAAGAAGCACTGAGTTTTTCTTGTATCGCCTCACCCAACTTTATGCTTAAAAACACCCTTAGTCCACAAGTTTTTGACTTGATCCGTAGTTTCTTACCCAAAGGGGAAAGTTCTGCCGCGGAATACTGTTGCTCCCGTTGCAGGGGATCGCCGGGGAAAGCAAAACCTTCAGGTGCTTTCCGTTCTCTCCAGGAGGAAATTCTCCATTGCCGTATATCCTCGTTATCTTCTTCAGCAGGCATCATCGAAATATATTGTGCAATCCGGACTTTATCCTTGCTATTGTTCACCCTGATCCCATGGGGTTGTGAACTATTAAAGATCAAGAGGTCACCGGCCTCCATTTTTACTTTTGTCGGTGTAAGACCGGTCGTGTCCGGCTTAAAATGATTTCGGTCATCAGGTTGCGTCAGTTTCCACTGATCGTAGGTACGATATAGTTCCGGGATACATTGAAAACCGCCCATATTTTCGTCCGTTTGGTCCACTAGAGCCAGTACGCCCTGTACATTTTGAGGCTTGGTCTCCGGATCATAATCCCAGTGTATAAATCCTTTATATTCATGGCCGGGACGAATCGGGAAGTTGAGGTTGGCGCGATCGATAGTCACCCATAATTTTTCAGTCCCCCAGATATCGCAAAAAGCATCATAAATTCTTTTGTTCTGACGGTTCTCCCATAATAATTGGTGGTTATAAACTTCTACCATACCAGTATTACTCAGTTCCTTCATTTTCATTTCTGATAATGGTGCGGTGTACCAGGTTTCGGGGTTGCCGGAGTCTTTACCCTCGAAGTTCCATAAGAAGGTTGCCGTTTTTTTAGCCTGTTCTAATGAGATAGCCTGTTTGATGATTACGTATCCGTTCCGGATCCAAAACGTCCAGTCATCTTCAGACAGAACCCGTAATTTCTCGCGACTGCTGCGGTCATTTAACTTTACACTGCTACTTGCCGCAGTAGATGGATTTCCTGGAATATCATGATGTATTAGATTTGATCTGGTTGCTGGAGGTATAGTTTCTTTTTCCATAATTTTATACTTTTAGTTTGCTCCTACAAATTTGTCGTCAAACACGATGTCGAATTTCCTCCGTAATGACACCTTTTTGCTCTATATTGATCATTATATAAATTTGTTTTATGACTTATTGATAATACAACGAAGATGAAAATTCAGAAAGAAGATGTATTGATTGAGCCGGGACATTCCTTTCGCATTTTTTCTCCGAGTTTGAGGAATTATTTTTACTGGCACTATCATCCGGAATTTGAACTGATATTTATTGAGGGCTTAACCGGAATAAGGCATGTTGGACAGCATATATCGAGTTTTATGGAAAGTGATCTCGTACTTATCGGGTCAAATATCCCACACCTTAATTTCGACTATGGACTGATGACCGATTATCAACAGATTGTCGTGCAGCTGAAAGACAGTTTTATAAATGATGTGTTGCCTGGGATCGCTGAATTTGCAAGTATAAAACTACTTTTTAAAAGAGCGGCTTTTGGAATTTCATTTCACGGAGAGACTAAAAAGCAAGCTGTAGAGCTACTAAAAGAGATTCAGCAACTCCAGAGCTTCGGGCGCCTCATTAAGTTACTTCAAATCTTTAATTTGCTGGCAGGGAGCCAAGAATACACCCAACTTAATGAGACAGATACCAGCCTGAAACTGTTCTTAAATGATAAAGTCCGGATGGGTAGTGTTTATGAGTATATCCATCAGCATTACCATGAGCATACAGATGTGAATAAGGTTGCAGAAAAAATAGGCTTAAGCACGGCAGCATTTTGCAGATATTTCAAAAAGCAAACCAATATGACATTTACAGATTTTGTGAATCAGTACCGGATTAATCTTGCAAAAACAATGCTATTGCAAGATATTAATGTATCAGAAGCTTGTTATGGTGTAGGGTTTCAGAGTTTGTCTTATTTCAATAAGCTTTTTAACAAACTGACTGGATTAGGGCCGCTTGAATTTAAAAAGCAATTTAGCAGCGCAAAATAAGTTCATGGCGTCTATTTTTTATATAATGCCGGATAGGGAACAAATTCAGTATCATCGCCGTTGATCTTATCAAAAGCTTGGTCAATCCAACGTTGTTTCGCAGTATTGATTAATTCTTTATCTGAAGCCACAAAATTCCAGTCTATAAATCTTTGTTCTGGAAAAGGATCACCTCCGAAAAGGTAAATTGTGCTGTCGGCTTCCATAACAAATTCACATAAAGAACTCTGTTTAGCTACCAGTAATTGTTTCGGACCGTACGTATTGCCGTCGCTTTCGATGCTGCCCTCTAAAATATAAAGTCCGGCTTCTCCATAAAGTTCCTTGCCGATGTTAACGATTTGGCGGCTTGAACTTTTTATTTGCAGCATAAATAATTTACTGTACACAGGGACTGCAGACCGGTGTCCGGATATTTCTCCTGCAATAAGTTTATATTGCAGGTCACCCTCTGTCCAGGACGGTAACTGCCCTGCGTCAATATGAAAAAACTCAGGCTCCATCTCTTCCAGTTTTTTAGGCAGGGCAACCCAAATCTGTAAACCATGAATAACCTTGTCAGAATGCCGCAGATATTCAGGTGTTCGTTCTGAATGGACAATACCTTTTCCAGCAGTCATCCAGTTTACCGCACCAGCTTTGATCTCGACTTCGTTACCAAGTGTGTCGCGATGCATAATGCTTCCTTCGAATAGGAAAGTAAGCGTAGACAGGCCGATATGTGGATGTGGCATAACGTCAAAGTTTTCCCTTTCATTCATTTTTACAGGGCCCATGTGGTCAATAAAAATGAAAGGGCCCACCATTCTTTTTTCCCGGAAGGGCAATAGCCGGCCCACCATAAAATTCCCAATACTTGCCGCTCTTTCTTCTATGATAAGGTTAATATTTGACATGGCGCGTTGTTTAAATGCAGATTAATCACCAATTGTAATTTGCTAAAAAATTACCAATTACAATAGGTGATTTTTCTTCTGATCGGAAATCAAAACAATAGATTACAGATTAGCAGTTAACAATTGTTGTACAATATAACCTTTGTTAGGGTTTTCAGGATCATGTGTAACTAAAGCCCTTACTCTGGCTTTAGCACTATAGTCGGCATTGCTTTGCATTTTTTCCGCCAATGAAAGAATCTGATCCATTTGACTGGCAATCTCCTGATTCAGTGGCTTTAGCTCATAAGCACCGGAGTAGATGAATTTGCCGTCCAGTTTCCTGAAAGCCAGTCCACGGGCAAGTATGCTATGTATCTGCAGCGAAATTTCAAATGGGTCCTTGCCGGTATACTTTTCTTTGCTGAGAACCTGTTCCAGTACGAACCACTTGTCCGGACCATCCTGGGGAGCTACATCCGGCACATATACTTTTGCTTTAACTTTATAAGTGTAACCAATTTCCCTCTCCGAAAACTCTGTTAATGATAATGGAGATGAGCTTTTATCCGACCAAAGGTAGATGTTGCTATTGTCAGTAGAATAGAAGTGGTCGACAAAAAGTTCAGTTGTCTGCCCGTTTTTGGGATCGGTCCGGTCGAATTTTTCTTTTGAACATCCGAAACTGAAAAATACCAGGCATAGGAGAGGTAAGTAGCGCATAATTATTTGGTTTTAGGTTTTTATTATAAACGCAACGATTCTCTAAAACGCAACAAAAATAACATCTTTTTTTTTAAATTAAATTGCTGAAAATCATCATCGTGCTAATTTATTTTTTTTCATAGTGTAAATCTTGCATATATTTGCGTAACTGATTACGTAATTAATATATTTAAATATACAATGGATTTTTTTAATCAAACAGGGCATATGGCCATTGGCACAAGACTTAGGATGCTCTCCGATAAAGTTTCAGATGATGCTGCACAGGTATATCAATTATTTGACGTAGACCTGCAGCCGAAATGGTTTCCCGTTTTTCATGTGCTTCAGCAGGGGGAGTTTACGATTACCGAAATTGCGCAGCAGATTGGGCATTCTCATCCTTCGGTTAGCAAAATCGTCTCTGAAATGGCAAAAAAGAAAATTGTTACTGAGAATAAAGACAAGAACGACGGAAGAAGAAATGTGATCAGATTATCTGCTAAAGGCCGGGACATGGCAGAGAAATTTGAAAAGCAGGTGGTAGACGTTGGAAGTGCAGTTCAGGAAATTCTGGAAAGCAGCAGAAACAATCTTTGGGAGGCGATAGAGGAATGGGAATATCTTTTAGAACAAAAGTCATTATACAAAAGGATTGTAGAACATAAAAAACTAAGAGAAGCCAAGGATGTCAAAATTGTGCCCTTTGAGGAAAAATACGCTAAAGACTTCAAAGCATTGAATGAAGAATGGATTTCAACCTATTTTAAAATGGAGAGTGCTGATCATCAGTCTTTAGATCATCCAAAAGAATATATTTTGGATCGGGGAGGAGAAATCTTTATTGCATTATATCAGGATGAAGTGGTTGGAAGTTGTGCGCTGATTAAAATGAATGACCCGCAATACGATTACGAACTGGCGAAAATGGCGGTGTCTCCAAAAGCTCAGGGAAAAAATATCGGCTGGTTATTGGGGAGTACTATAGTAAACCGGGTAAAAGAATTAGGTGGAAGGAACTTATATCTGGAAAGTAACACCCTGTTGAAACCGGCAATTAATTTATATCAGAAATTAGGATTTG
Source organism: Pedobacter antarcticus (assembly GCF_900112985.1). Taxonomy (GTDB): domain Bacteria; phylum Bacteroidota; class Bacteroidia; order Sphingobacteriales; family Sphingobacteriaceae; genus Pedobacter; species Pedobacter antarcticus. The sequence goes on along the minus strand of NZ_FONS01000020.1, from coordinate 13,107 downwards.
AAAAAGTAGTGGGGCGTGCTACACCTTATGAGCGCTGTAATATTCAAATGGAATTGAAAATCCATTTATAATTACAGCGCTGGTTGATGCAAAAAGTATAAAGGCCGATTTTTATTTCTGCATTTTCTTTTCGTATCCGCTTTTATTTAAAACCTCAGCTATAGGTAGTTTGTAGATATCCTTCCAGGATTCCGGACCGTGTAAATCCGTATAAGATTGAATAATTCTGAAGCCCAGCCAGTAGAAAAGAGTTTTAGGTGCGTTGGGAAATAGTTTGAACTGGTCATTTCTCAACAAAGGATTGTTACCATCTTTGGAATTAAAATACACCTTAACCTGCCTGAAGATTTCCTTTTCATTTTTGAGATACCAGTTCCACTCTTTTTCTGACATATTTTCTACAGCTTCACGTTCTTTTATCTTCCGGTCAAAAAATGCCCAGGTGAAATAGCAGGCAAATCCCTCGTCAATCACTTGTGCCAAAGCAGTTTCATTAAGCGGGTCTTTAAGTCTTCCCGGTTCGTAAGCAAGGTGGTTCAATTCATGAGGAATTCCTTTGTGGATTGTATAGTCCAGATTATTATTGGCGTAATTGAGCTCCAGTGCGAACTGATCTGCATTACACCCACCAAAACCAATTCCTTGTAATGGGGTAAATAAAATGCTGATGACGGCCTGAGGCTTAACCTTTACCATTTGATTGAATTTATGCAGGTTAAATTTCAGGATAGAATCAAGATTCATAGAAATCAATTGCCTTGTCTTCAGGTCAAAAGCAGCTTTGTTTTCCGGATACAACGTTTTATTCCAGGCGATCATTCCCGATGGATTGTTAAACCTGGAAGCATTCTCGTCGCCGAAGATCATTCCGTAACAACCATCCCAAAGTTGCTGATGCGGGCGGTATACGTTTTTAACAATCATCAGACTGTCGTATGCCCCGTTCTGATGCGCAAGAATCTGGCTTTTAAATAAATTATGAACGACAATATTATCTACCCTTATACTATCAGAAACCATCATCAAGCTGTCCCGATAGGTTAACTTTCTGCTTTGACCAAGCAGGTTATTATTTAATGAAGAGATCAGAAAAAATAGTATCCCTGTACTCAGTACGAAAAGTGATTTCATTAGCTTTTTTTAATCATGGATAACGTAATACCAAAAAATCTCTTGAATGCAGTATTCAGATGAGCGTGATCATAAAAACCAGTCATAAAAGCAACATGTCGGGGATCCTGGCTTTTCAGGAGCATTGCTTTTGCAATTTTGAGTCTTTTAACCATCATATAAGCCTGAGGAGAAATGCCTCTGGCAGCTTTGAAAACTCTTACAAAATGGAATTTACTCATACAGAACTGTTTTGATAACCAATCCAGGCTAACCGGCTGATAAGGAGAGGTTTCACAGAGTTCGTCCAGCAGTGCAAACCTATTTTCCGTTACCGGTTTTTCGTTTGTAGCGTACTGCGAAAGTCTTTTTAATACGGTTTCAAAGTTGGCCAGAGAACTTTGACCGGCAAATAAATTACTGAGCTCACCGGCAAGGATATTATCATTTATAACGCGCTCTAGTCTTTCCGGTTTTTTCCCGGTTCCGTGATATTTCAGCAGATCAGGATTAACATACAGTGTCTGGTAACTGTATCCCGAACTATCAATCGCCTGGTTCTTATGTACTTCATTAGCCTGGGTTACACTCACAGACCCTGTTAACGCATAAAAACTTTCATCTGGTGTATCCAGCTGCTCCGTTCCACCGGTTATAAGGGAAATACAGTAGTAATCATGAAAGTGAAAAGGAAAGTAGTCAGTCTCATTTATTGAGGAAAACATTTCAATATTATCTGAATGATTCCATTTTTTATATTCAAAAGAAGAAGGGCGCATAATTATTATTTCGGCTCGTATTGAAGCAGTACAATTCCCGAACTGAAAGAAAGTGACTGAGTTAGTCGGAGTTGAATATTTTCAGTGGACTTTCTGAAAACAGGCAGACCTCCACCAATTGCTACAGGATTCATGTAAAGGTGGAACTCATCAATTAGACCGCTATCTATTAAATAAGATACAAAACTGCAGCCACCGTAAACCATGATATCTTTTCCTGGCTGAGATTTTAACTGCCTGATAAAAGTTTCCGCATCGCTGCTGATAACCATGGTATTTTTCCAGTCCTGTGCATTTGCAGTCGCAGAGAAAACAATTTTTGGCGTATTGACCATCTTTTCGCTGGATGCATCCGCTGTTTCCGGGTTTTCCTGTAAAGATTGCCAATGTGGGATAAAACCGTCTGCCAGTTTTCTGCCGAGCAGTATACAGTCAACATTTTCTGTTTGTTTACTGACATGTGCTTTCAGGTTATCGTCCCAGTCCCATACCAGCCAGTCCAGTTCTCCTTCAAGACCTGCGGCATAACCATCAGCACTCATCTGCAATTGCAATTTTAGTTTTCTCATGATTTCTATTTGGTTCGTCTAATTTAATATATTTAATAACAACTCCCCAAATCATAAGATTTTAGTTTTTGCCTGTATAATGGGATAACTTTAGCAAGTTTTGGGTTTTCGGGTGTTTCAGCCTGCCTTATCTTTGTATAATATCTGAAGCTTATGAACACACAGGAAGAAACAAATTTCGAACGTATCGAAGCCGCAATTAATTATATCAGCCGGAATTTTAAAACTCAGCCTGACCTTGACGAGATAGCGGAGAGTGTACATCTAAGTCCATTTCATTTTCAACGTTTATTTACAGAATGGGCAGGAGTAAGTCCGAAAAAGTTTTTGCAGTACCTGACAGTAGAACATGCTAAAGGCATTCTCCGGGATAAGCAATACAGTTTATTTGATACCGCGTATGACAGCGGTTTATCGGGTACAGGAAGATTGCATGATTTATTCGTTCATATAGAAGGAATGACCCCCGGAGAATTCAAAACGGGTGGTAATTTGCTGCTTATTAATTACAGCTTTGCCCAGACCCCATTTGGTCAGGTGCTGGTTGCATCTACTGCCATTGGAATTTGTTATATGGCTTTTGCTGAAGATACGTTAACTGCGTTTCAGCAGTTGGAGAAGAGATTCCCGAATGCCGTATTCAAACAGCTGACAGACACCATACAACAGAATGCGCTGCATATTTTCGGACAGGACTGGAGCCATCTCAAACAGATAAAATTGCACCTTAAAGGAACTCCTTTTCAGTTAAAAGTATGGGAGACCCTTCTGAAGATTCCTTCGGGACAATTAACCACATATGGACAGATTGCAGCTGGCGTCGGAGCGGCGGGTTCCTCCAGGGCTGTAGGTACTGCGATAGGAATGAACCCTGTAGCATTTCTTATTCCCTGTCACCGGGTAATTCAATCCAGTGGAGCTTTCGGACAATATCATTGGGGGGCAGACAGGAAAAGCGCAATGATTGGATGGGAATCAGCTTTAGCAGAAAAGGAGAGGCAGAATATACTACCATATGACGGCGAGGTTTTTTATTACGGATCTCAGTTTAGTATTGCCGATGCACAGTCTTTTTTTGCAATTCTGCTGGAAGACATAGAATGGCAGCCCGATGAGGCTATTATATTTGGTAAACATATCTACACGAAAAGAAAAGCGGCCTGGTATGGAGACAAAGCTTTTCAGTATACTTATTCGAAGACTACAAAAATAGCTAAAGCCTGGACTCCGGCCCTGCTTGTTTTAAAACATCATGTAGAGGCACAGACCGGCCAGAAGTTTAATTCTTGCCTGCTCAATCTTTACCATGATGGACAAGAAGGAATGGCCTGGCACAGTGATGACGAGAAATCTCTCGGTAAAGACACCTGTATTGCTTCCCTGAGCTTTGGAGCGATTCGTAAATTTGCCTTTAAACACAAGACAACCGGCGAGTACGTGTATTTGATGCTCGAAAGCGGAAGTTTACTTGTTATGCAGGGAACCACACAGACACATTGGCTGCATAGATTACCGCCGACGGTAAAAGTGAAAACTCCCCGTATCAATCTAACCTTCCGTACTATGCTGGATCAGGGCTGAGCGTTTGCTTTATAAGCTGGGCAAAACTGAACAAAAAACAACAGGCTTTGTTATCTTTACCGGATTATTAAAACCAGGGCTGAATGACAGATGTAACCAGGAAGAGTTTTTTAAGTGCTGCCAAAGGAAAAATCATAGTGGGTTTTTTACTCGCGTTCTGTGCGCTGTTCCTGGCCTGGGGAGTCAGTAAGGTTGCCTTTGACGAGATGCTCGATACCGTTAATTCTATATCGGCGCCGAATGATAAACTCCGTTTGGTTAATATGGTATCCCGTAAAGTTTCCAGTCTTGATCAGCAGCAGAAGAACCTGGCATTTAGTTCCCCTGGTAAATACAATCAGTTTTTTAAAGAGTCCCGGCAGCTCCGTGTATTACTCGACTCCCTTTCTGGTATGTATAAGAATGACTCCGTACAACTGAGTAGGATTAAGTCCATTGAGGGCCTGCTGGTTATTCGTGACAGGCAATTTGTAAATTATCTGAAAGTAAGAGAAGGCCTGGTTAATAACCAATCCTTTCGAAATGAAGTACAGAAGCTTAATCAATTGGTAAATAAGGGCCCGGGCCCGCAGGATAGCACTGTAGTTACTACAGAGAAAAAAACTTCGACAGTAACTATTTTCCCGGTAGATGAGGTCAAGAAGAAAGGACTTTTTAACCGTATTTTTGGAAAGAAAAAAGAGGAAGAGAATACTTCCTATCAGGTGACAAATGAAGAAAAGATCCAGAGAGATACAATTTCACTATCAGCAGATACTGTAATCGCGAGAGGACTTGAAAAATCCCTGAGGACAATCGCAGAAGAACAGAAAATTAAAAGTGCGAGGTTTCTTGACCGGGAGGCTGTACTAGCTGAAGCTAATAATAAGCTCATTAACCAGATGCTGGATATTCTGCGTAAGGTAGAGGGAGAGGTGGTTATTCAGATCGAACAGAATGGAATCCGCGCTAAAGAAGTCGTTAATACCGGAATCAGCAGGATCAGCTTCATTATGATCGGATTTTTCCTCCTTACCGTTATTCTGTTGTACCTGATTCTCACTGATATTACCCGAAGCAACCTTTACCGGAAGGAACTCGAAGAAGCGAGGGATGAAGCCGAATTTCACAGTATGGCGAAACAGCGCTTTCTGTCTAATATGAGTCATGAGATCAGGACGCCCCTTCAATCTATTATTGGTTATGCAGAAATTATCAGGAATCAGCCGAACCCTCAGTTAAGGGATATTAATGCGATTTATAGTTCCTCAGAACACCTGTTGCAAATTGTCAATGAGATTTTAGATTATAACCGGATTATATCAGGCAAGTTTACCTTCAGTTCCAAGACTTTCCGTCTCGCCGATCTGCTTGAGGATGTGATTCTTGTTATGAAACCCCAGGCAGAACAGAAAAAACTGATCATGCGTACTGACGTTGATCTTTCCGGTTCTGGTATTGTGATGGGAGATCCGTTCCGTTTAAAGCAGATTCTGTATAACCTGCTGAGTAATGCCATTAAGTTTACGCCTCATGGTGAGATTTTATTACGGGCAGAAGATAAACGGCAGGGTGGTCAGCTCCACATGATTTTCACTATAACCGATACTGGAATCGGAATGACAGAGGAGCAGAGTAACCGGATATTTATTGAGTTTGAGCAGATTGATTCTCCGGATAAAGAGGTTACTAACAAAGCTGGTGCTGGTCTGGGATTGAATATTGTCCGGTCGCTGGTAGAGAATCAAGGCGGAAGGATTTATGTGAAGAGCAAACCTGGAGAAGGAAGTACTTTTACAGTATATCTGACTATGGAGGTTGGAGAAGAAACGGATCTTCCTAAAAATACGCCTGAACTGCAGGGGCCGGTTGTTCAGGGCCGTGTTTGGGTGGTCGATGACGACAGTCTCATTCTAGACTTGTGCGAGGTGATTTTTAAACGGCGTAATATTGCGTACCGGTGCTTTAACAGTCCTGTTGATATGCTGTCTGCCCCATGGGATAATGAAGTCAGTTATATTTTAATGGATATCCGGATGCCTGGAATTTCGGGAAGAGAATTGTGTCAGCAGATGCGCAGAAAGATTCCTGCAGATGTAAAGATATTTGCGATGACTGCACAAGTCCTGCCGGAAGAACTGGAGTCTGTCCTTGCACAGGGATTTGATGGCTTACTAATGAAACCTTTCCGGGAAACTGATCTTTTAGGTGTATTCCGGGTACCGGGATCCGTAGCAATACCAGTTACGCAGAAAATTATTACACAACCAGCTATAACCACCAGCGTGGTAGACTTCGACACAAGCGTTATCGAAAAGATGACCTTTGGAGACAATGACTTGCTTTTAAAAATTTTAAACCGGTTCAGAGATGACTGCGAGCAGGACAGCATGACCTTGCTGGAAGCACTGAAAAAGACAGAGTTCGAAGAAGCCAGACTTATTGTCCACCGTATCGCCGGGAGGACAGCTCAGATGGGGGCCTCAACACTAGCTGCGGAATTTCGTTTAATGGAGATCAGTCTGGACCGGGCAGGTACTATTACAGTAGAAGACGCAAATACGACCAGATTGATGGTTACAGAATTGAATGCCCTTATTGAATTGGTAGACCAGAAGATTGCAAACTTACAGCAGCAGTAAATTATTCTATCTCGTAGCGCTCCATTTTACTGTAAAGCGTTTTTCTATCGATATTTAACAGCTTTGCAGCTTTTGATTTATTGTATTTAACCTTAATCAGCGTCTCTATGATCAGGGTTTTCTCATTACTTTCATTGATTGCTTTTAAATCTGAACCACCGGGTTTAGGACTTTGCTTGATTGCAAGGATCATTTCATCCGGAAGCGATTCCATTTCAGCGGTATCTCCCGGCGTCAGTAATACCATTCTTTTGATTACATTTTTAAGCTCCCTTAAGTTACCCGGCCAGTCATAATTTAATAAAAGTGATTTAACGGCAGGCGCCAGGTGCTTTACATTACGATCAAGTTCCTTATTAGAAAGTTTAATAAAATGTTCAATGAAAAGCTCCAGATCTTTATCCCGCTCTCTTAAGGCAGGTAAAAGGATTTTAAACTCATTTAGACGATGATACAGATCTTCCCTGAATTCTCCCTGCTGGATGCTGTTCAGCAGGTCATCATTGGTCGCTGTGATAATTCTGACATCTACTGGAATCCTTTTATTACTGCCCAGCGGCTGTATAATCCGTTCCTGTAGTGCCCTCAGTAATTTTACCTGTACTTCGTAACTCAGATTTCCGACTTCGTCAAGGAATAACGTTCCGCCATCGGCGGCTTCGAATTGTCCTTTTTTATCACTAACAGCTCCAGTGAACGCACCTTTAACATGGCCAAATAATTCACTTGCAGCAAGATCTTTAGAAAGGGCACCGCAGTCTATTGCTATAAATGGTTTGCCATTTCTTTTACTCTGTGTGTGTACAGTACGTGCAGCATATTCTTTTCCCGTACCACTTTCACCCTGTATAATTACAGACATGTCAGTGGGAGCAACCAGGTCAATATGTGCATATAATTTATCTGCTGTAGCACTTTTACCTTTAATAAAATCGCTATGTTCAACAGTATCTTTAGTATCTGGAATATCTTTCTTATCTAATGCCGAATTAATAATCATCAGCAGTTCGTCAGGGTTGACAGGCTTGGTGATATAATCCATTGCGCCAAGCTGAATAGATTTAACTGCTGTACGAACATCATTGAAGCTTGTCATGATTACAATCGGACTGTGCAGTCCTTTTTCTCTGACATGCGCTAAAATATCAAAACCGTTTCCGTCAGGTAAACGGTAATCTATAAGCAGTAACTGGAATTCATCCTGGGAAAGTAATTTGAATGCATTTTTGACATCATGGACGATGACCGGTTCATGGCCGTGCTTTTTAAGAAAGCCTTCCAGTAGTTGTGAGAACGTGAGGTCATCTTCTATAATTAGTATTTTCGCCATGATTATCCGCTTTGATATTATGGCAAAAATACAAAAGCCGGAGAACTTCCGGCTTTTATATCATTATATTTTAATAAAATGGATAAGGTTATTGAATAACTGTACCGTCTTGTCCAACTTTAAGGAAAGCAACTTCATTTCCTTTTTTCACATCTACTTGATAATAAGTAGACTTATCAGCATTGGTAATTAAAAATGCAGTAGTAGGCACCCAGTCTTTATAAGCATCAGCTTTCAGGGTAGTTTGTACTGGCTGTGGTAATTCTTCCAGTTTAACCGGTACTTTAGCTGAACTATCTTGCTGTACTGTAATCGCTAACGGCGATTTAATTTCATTTGCATTAACGGTTGAAACTCCTGCGAATACTAAAAGGGCTGCTGATAAAATGAAATTTTTCATAGTAATATGTTTTAAATTTATAAATATGTTATAGTTAATTCTGATAAGACATGTTTCAAAATAATGCCAGCGTGCCATTATTTATTAATTCCGTTGATTATCAGTATTTTGAGTGTTATCTAAAGATCATATAGGTGCCGACTTTCTCCACACTTTGCCCTTTTAACAGGCATTTTATAGCCAATATTGACTATTACGCTGACTATTGCCCTTTCAAATTCTGTTGTCTGTGAAAGAAATAGAAGAATATAATACGGGATATTGTGCGCTGCAGGTAATGAAACTGTTGTATTTCAACAATAACTAAATCTTTTCTTAGCTTTGTATCTATATGTTGTCTAAGAAAACAAAATACGCCATTAAAGCTCTGGTGGCTTTAGGCAAGAATGTCGAAAATCCTCCTATGCAAATTGTCAAACTTGCTGAGCAGGAGATGATTCCAAGGAAATTTCTGGAACAGATTTTATTGGATTTGCGTAATGCAGGCTACTTATACAGTAAAAAAGGAGCCGGCGGCGGGTACAATCTTAATAAGGATGCAGCTGATATTTATCTGGCAGATATTCTGAGAATTACGGACGGGCCTATTGCAATGGTTCCCTGTGCGAGTCTAAAATTCTACAGAAAATGCGATGAATGCCACGATGAAAAAACATGTGGTATACGTAAAACTTTTATTGATGTCCGGGATGCTACCCTTGAAGTTTTGTCTAAAACCTCTGTAGCAGACGTGATTGCGCGTGAATTAAACGGAGAAGAAGGATTTTAAAATTATTTCTGAATAAAAGACCAGTAAATCGATAGACTTTGTTATATTTGTGTTAACGGACATATATAATCACAAAAATCTAGCTACTTATGGTCTTAAATCAAATCAAAAACAATCAACTCGAACCTCGGATTACGCTACTTGGTGCAGGACCTGGTGATCCCGATTTGATCAGTCTTAAAGGTGTTAAAGCATTGCAGAGTGCTGATGTGGTTTTATACGATGCACTTGTGAATGAAGCATTACTCAATCATGCACCAGAAAAAGCAATCAAAATTTTTGTAGGAAACAGAACTGGCGATGAGGCTTTTTCCCAGCAGGCTGTAAACCAGCTTATGGTAGATTACGCACTCAACTACGGTCATGTGGTACGCTTGAAAAGCGGAGATCCTTTTGTATTTGCCAGAGGCTACGAGGAGGTTGATTTCGCGGAATCTTATAGCATTGAAACTTCAATAATTCCTGGTATCTCCAGTGCAACAGGAGTTCCTGGTTTACACAAAATCCCAATGATCTATCGTGAATTGAGCGAAAGTTTCTGGGTTCTGTCCGGGGTAAATACCCGCGGCGAAATTTCAGCTGACTTAACCGGAGCCGCGAAATCTGACGCAACGGTTGTGGTTTTAATGGGAATTGAGAAAATTAGGGAAATTGCTGAGGTATTCAAAAAAGAAGGTAAAGAAAGACTTCCGGTAGCTGTGATTGAAAATGGCTCCACAGTAGATGAGCATATTCTCGTTGGTGTGGTAGACACGATAGCAGAACTGGTAGAGGATCATAAAATATCTTCCCCGGCCTTACTTGTATTTGGCAATGTCGTTTCGCTGCATCCGTCCTTTAACAGAATTCGTGATTTCTATGCGATACTCGCTGACGCTTAATTTGATTTATTGAAGAAATAATCCGTTTACAACTATATAATATTTAAAACCAGGTAGAAATATCTGGTTTTTTTATTTTATAATAAGCTCTATTCTTAACTTTGATTACCGGGCCTGGGAACTATTCTTTAATACAGTTCGCGCCTTGCCGTCAGGCGGGACAATAATTCTCCGGTTTTACGTTTTAAGACTAATTATAACATACTATGAATACAAGACAGAATAAATTGATGATGCGTGCTGCTTTAAGTACTGTATTTGCCTTTGGACTGGGGTTTAGCGCTTTTGCACAGCAGAATAACAACTGGCAGAACCAGGATTTGAAACAAGATACCGTATTTGGAATCAGTACAGAAAAAGCATATAAAGAACTATTGAAAGGAAAGAAAGCCGTTCCTGTGATTGTCGGCGTACTGGATGGTGGTGTGGAGACTACACACGAAGACCTTAAAAGTGTAATCTGGACCAATAAAAAAGAAGTTGCAGGAAATGGAAAGGACGATGATAAAAACGGCTATATAGATGATGTACATGGTTGGAACTTTCTGGGATCGGCGAAAGGCTCTGTGGACCACGAAACGCTTGAATTGACAAGAATATTAAGAAGAGATTCTGCGAAGTTTGATAAGCAGACTGCACAAACCGTAAAAGCAGAAGACCTGCCCGCGTTCGAAGCTTATCAGAAAGCTAAAACAGATTTCGACAAACAGAAAGACGAAGCAGAGAACGCTGTTGCTAATATTTCAGCTTTAAAAGGTGTGTTGGACGAAATGGTGAAAAAGATGGGTAAAGACAACCCGGATCAGGCAGATTTCAAAAATGTTCAGACACAAACAGGTATGGAAGACCGGCTTAAAGGTATTATGGTGAGCCAGTTAGAAAATACGACTTATAAAGATTTTTACGAATCACAGATTAAGAAAGGATTAGATCATTATCAGAAACAATTAGCATACAATCTGAATATGAATTATGATCCGCGTCCGGAGCTTGTCGGCGATAATTATGCAGATAGCAAAGAGCGTTTCTATGGTAATAATGATGTAGCCGGGCCTGATGCCAGTCACGGTACACATGTTTCCGGTATTATTGCGGCAGACCGTACTAACAACCTCGGTATAAAAGGCGTTGCAGACCATGTGCAGATTATGGGTGTGCGTAGTGTTCCGGACGGAGATGAAAGAGATAAAGATGTAGCTAATGCAATCCGCTATGCTGTAGAGAATGGCGCGAAGGTATTAAACATGAGTTTTGGTAAAGCATATTCCTGGGATAAAAAAGCAGTCGATGATGCGGTAAAATATGCAATGTCAAAAGATGTGCTTATCATTCAGGCTGCAGGAAATGATAATAAGAACCTGGACGTAGAGAAAAGCTTTCCGGATCGCAGATATGAAGGTGGCGGAATTGCCGATGCTTATATAGTAGTCGGTGCTTCGGGGCCTAAAGATGACAAGACACTGAAAGCTTCTTTCTCTAACTATGGTAAAACAACAGTTGACGTATTTGCACCAGGTGTGCAGATTTACTCGACTGTTCCGGGCTCTAAATATGAGGCTTATAATGGTACGAGTATGGCTTCTCCGGTAGTTGCAGGTTTAGCATCGCTAATCAGGTCATACTATCCTAAGCTGAAAGCTGCTCAGGTAAAAGAGATCATTATGAAGACCGTAACAAAAGTCAATCATGATGTGGAGATCAGTGGTGAAGAAGGAGAAGAGGCTAAAGTTATGCCTTTTGCAGAGCTTTCTATCAGCGGTGGGATCGTTAATGCTTATGAAGCACTTAAGCTTGCAGCGAGCTATAAATAACACCCCCTATTCATTTCATTTAAACAAAAGAACCCTTCCAGACGGAAGGGTTCTTTTGTTTATTTTTTTGTATAATTACAATATGATAACCCTGTATTACCATGACTAATGAACTCCTTTTTCATTCGTCACCACTCCCCATGTGGGTGTATGATCGTATCTCTCTGAAGTTTCTGCTGGTTAATGATGCTGCAGTTAGAGTATATGGGTACAGCTTAGCAGAATTCCTTCAAATGGAGGTTAACGAGCTTTGGTCTGGCAATGACGATAATTTGTCGGCTATTCAGTTTGGCGAGCGTAAACAGCAGCAGATTCATACCACTAAAGGCGGTGAAAATCTGGTTGTATTACTGCATCTGAGCGACATCGATGCACCAATTAAAAATGCTGTTTTAGTTACGATCTCAAGCATCCGGCCATTACCATTAAAGCAAATTGAACTAGGGCAGCAGGAGCGTAAGTTCATGGAAATGGTGCAAGACGGGGGCGACATGATCGCTGTTGTCGGCGTAGATCTCAGGTACATTTATCTCAATCCGACCTTATTGAAATTTCTCGGTAAAGATGCCATGGCAGAACAATTTATCGGGCACTCCTCATTACAGTATGTCGATAAGCGGGACCATGAAAAACTACTTAAATATTTTGAAAATATCTATTCTTTTGACAGGATCAGGCTTGAACCTCTAAGATGTAAAAATCTTGCAGGCGATACATTCTGGGTAGAAACGTTGTTGGTTAATTTAACGGAAGATCCTGCAATTGGCGGATATCTATGCAGTTTCAGGGACGTCACTGCACGCGTTAAAAATGAAGCAGCGCTTCGGGAAAGTGCAGAACGATACGAGATTGTTTCTAAGGCGACCAGTGATACAATCTGGGACTGGAATCTATTGACAGGGAAAATATGTCTTATCCTGAAATGGCTATACAGTTTACTGAATTAATTTTAGATAGACTATACACGCAAATTTGTTATTCCTGTATCAATTATACAAGTTGCTTTTCATTTGGTTTGCACCATTTAGGTTTCCATCTTTTTTTCAATGGCCCGTGTTTCAGGTGTGCCTGCTCTGGAGTTAGATAATCACAACTAGCATGGGGCCTTAATTGATTATAGGTTTGGATATTTTCTCTTATCTTTTGGGTAGTTTCCCTAAAACCAACTTTTGAGCTATGCAAATCAAATTCTGATTTTAGTATCCCGTTTACCCTTTCTGCAATGGCATTTTCATAAGGACTTCCATTCTCGGTCA
>NZ_FONS01000022.1 GCF_900112985.1 Pedobacter antarcticus | reverse complement strand
GACTCCTCAGAAATCTGGTAAAAACCACATAGACACCAAACATTTCAATTCTTCAACCAGCCGTTTATAATTTATTAAGAGGCAAAAATCATTATTGCACTCGTCAACAAATCAAAAAGAACAATGTGACCATGATCGATGAGATTATAAACTATAGTATATATAAGTTATCTGCTCATCTTATTCGGCTGAAAGCCTTATTACTATTTAATACCCCACAAACTACCTACGATTTAAGCTATTCTTGTGGGTAGCGTGTGGGTTCACTGTGGGTAGGAGAAATTCTCTTGTTTACTTTTCTGAACATCAATCAGTATTTGTTGCCTCTTTTCGGTGATATATAGTCCTTATATTTCCCAGGATATTCAATTTGGTTACAGACCAGGTCGATGATATGTTTTTTGCCCTGGAAGATTTATTCAGAAAGGCGATTAGTAAAGCCTTATTCGGTTCGCTGCTAAAGATCCGTTTAAAACCAAAATTGCCAAGAGGATCAATATAAGCTGTGACCTCGTTTTCCACCATACTTTTCTTCTTTAAGATTATCGAAATGTAATCCCGATCGAAAACAAGATGGTAGTGCACATTAAAACTATACGTATACACAACATTAATATCCAACATCAGAAGATCAACGCGAAGGACTCTGCAGAAATATTTGTAGATCTGTTAAAAAATAGTTTGCGATGTGTTCATCATTATGCCTAACGTCATATGACATTTAATGCCTTGGTCATTAACAATATTACCAGTAGGGTTGTTCCCGCTACTGGTAATATTGTTAATGATTGCACTTTCACAAATGACCCGATTGGGGTTGCCTTATTTTCATTTAACTGCTTTCGAGCGGACATCAAATCCCGTTTCTTGCTGACATATTCCTCTAATTAGATCCGAAAGCTTTTAAAACGTTCCAGCTCAGCCTTTGAAAAATCGTAGCATCCTGCGTAATAATATCTGCATCGGCCATCATGCCCTGTTTAAGGAGAATTGGTTTGTTTTGATCTGAAGAGTTAGTCACCTTAAAATTAACTACTGACGTAAATATGCTGTCTTTAGGAATCTCCGATAAATAAATGATCGTCCCCCTAATCATACCATACTCTTCAAATGGATAACTTTTAAGCTTTACCAGCACCTCCTGGCCTTCTTTAATCTTACCCATGCTATTTTGCGATATGGCCATCTCGCCAAAAAACTGCTCATCTTCAGAGTTAATATAAAACACCTCTTGGTTAACAGCAAGAATCTGGTTCGTGTGAATGATACCTGCAAACCTTATTTTCCCCGCTTGCGAAGCTGTCAAAACATATTTATTTTTCCAATCCTCCGCCTGTGTTATCATACTGTTTAATGCCTGTGCGAATTTTGCCTTCTCCTTTAATTGATTTTTTTGTTTTTCAATATCAACTAGTTTCCGCTGTAGTAACACACTTTTTTCACCATAAAATCCTTTTTGTACCGCTAATTTGTACAATAAATATTCCTGGCAAAACAATTGGTAAGCAATTTGTAATTCTCCAAAGCGTGTATAATCGACCATAAAGAGCTCCTTGTCTGCAGTAGGCTGGTTTTGCGCCAATTGCTTTTGTAGTAAATGAAGTTGGGCAAGCATCTTCATTACTGCCTCATGGTCGGCAGTGCCTTCTAAAAGAGCTAATGGTTGCCCTGCCTTAACGCTTTCATTTTCTTTCACTAAAATTTTTATAAGCTTGCCGGATGAGTTCATAATAACAGGCTTTGGCGCGTTTGGAGAAACGACTTTTAGCGATGCTTTAACTATATCCGGATACCTGATAAGCGCGGAAAGACCAATGAGCAATACAAGCAAAATAAAAAACAAGGTGATGCCCCAGCGCAAGATCCATGAAGGAACCGCTGTAATAATATCCTGTACATCGCTGCTGTGCCTGGTTTCGTCGTCCTTTTCTTTATCGAATATTAAAGCCATAATAATTATATAGGAGCAAATGTGCAAATGAATCTTTAATCTTGTTTATGATTGAAATAGCCTACGTCCCTAGCTCCAGTTGATTCCTTACCAAGCTGTAATAATCTCCTTTAAGCGCCGTAAGCTCTTGGTGCGTGCCCTGTTCGATAATTTGACCCTTATTGAGTACAATAATGTTATCCGCATTGCTTACCGTGCTTAAACGATGCGCCACAATAACCACTGTGCGACCGTCAAAAAACTCCTGCAGATTATCCATAATAACACGCTCGTTATTGGCATCGAGAGAGTTTGTTGCCTCGTCAAATAGCAAATATTCAGGATCTTTATATACAGCACGTGCAATCAGGATACGCTGGCGCTGCCCCTGGCTTATGCCGTTGCCCTCCGCACCTATTTTGGTGTTGAGGCCCAGAGGAAGCTCATCGATAAAATCACGAATATTGGACACCTTAATGGCATGGGCAACCTTTTTCTTATCCGGGTATTCGTCTCCCACAGCTATATTGCGTTCAATACTGTCCGAAAATATAAAGCCGTCCTGCATCACAATCCCGCATTGACTTCGCCATGTTTTAAAACGGATGTTGTTTATGTTTTGCTGCCCTACTTTTATCTCACCATTCTGCGGCTCATAAAACCGGAGTAGCAATTTAAGTATCGTTGTTTTGCCACTGCCACTCATGCCTACTATAGCTGTCGTTTTACCTTGGGGAATATACAAACTAACGTTTTCCAGCACTGGCTCATTACCTGCACCAGCATAACGAAAAGTCAGGTTGTTTATTGATATACTTTTATTTTCCGGCAACGTCTGACTCAATTCCTTACCGGCTGGTTCCTCATCATTCATTTGATGTATCTCGTTAAGCCGCTCCAAGCTGATTTTAGCATCCTGAAAACCCTGTATAAAACCCAATAATTGCTCGATGGGGCTACTTAACTGACCCACTATATATTGCACGGCAACCATAGCGCCCAAAGTCAGGTGATTATTAATAACAGCTTCGGCACTCAAAAAAGTGATTAATATGTTCTTACCCTCATTGATTACGGTAGCGCCTCCTTGCTGGTACTGGCTAAGGGCAAGTGTCTTTACGTTGAACTTAAAAAGCCGGGCTTGGATATGTTCCCATTCCCAGCGCTTTTGTTGCTCACAGTTGTTTAATTTTATTTCCTGCATGCCGCTAATTAGTTGTACGATGCTGCTTTGGTTTTTAGCAGATACGTCAAAGCTTTTATAATTTAGCTCACGGCGATGTTTTAAAAACAATATTATCCAGGCGATATAAAGCAAACTACTAATAGCAAATACAAAGAATATCGACATATTATAATAAGCCAGAACGATAGAAAATACAATCAGGTTGAACATGGAGAAAATTGTAGTAAGCGTTGCCCCTGTTAAAAAAGATTGAATCGTTCTCTGGTCATTAATACGTTGCATAATGTCTCCCGTCATTTTAGCATCAAAAAAACTCATCGGGAGCTTCATGAGCTTAATTAAAAAATCCGTGAGGATAGCGATGTTGATTCGGGTACTAATATGCAGTAAGATCCAAGATCGGATGAACTCTACGCTTACCCGGCCTATAATGAGTGCTATCTGTGCGATAACGATTATATAAATGAAATTTAAATTTTTTGTATTGATACCTATGTCAACGATTGACTGCGTCAGGAAAGGCGTTATTAATTGCAATATACTGCCAATACCCAGTCCGAAAAGCAGCTGAATAATCAATCCACGGTAAAGGATTAAATATTTCAGCAGGAACGACCACCGCACTTCCATCGCTTTTTCATTATCCTGCTCATAGAATCGCGGAGTTGTAGATATTAATAATGCAATACCTTCAAGTTGATCCTTATCCTGCTGCCAACTTTTGTTAAAGCTTTTTTCATCAAGAACGAATAGCCCTCCAGCTGGGTCAGCAAGATAATATTTATTATTTTTGATTTTGTACAGGACTATGAAGTGATATTGCCTCCAATGTAATATGCATGGCAATTCTGCCTCCTTTAACTGTTCGTTGCTTAGTTTTACTCCTAAAGTACGAAACCCTATTTTTTCGGCTGCATCGCTGATGCCAAGCAGTGAAACGCCCTCCCTGTTAATTTCACAAAGGCGGCTCATTGTTTTTTGACTATAAGTACGACCATAATGCTTTGCTATCATACGCAGGCAGGTCGGGCCGCAATCCATGCTGTCAAATTGCTGGTAAAAGGGAAAGCTCATCTTCTAAATGTTTCTTCAAATTACACACCTCGTTATACAAAGTGTATGGTGAATCGAAATGGGTGCCATCTTTAGCAACTACGATGTTATAGTCTTTAAACCAGTTTTTCGCCCATTATATATGTATTTTTGACTTATGGTAAAGGTCTCTTTAATTTGAGGATCTCTTTTAGGTGGTACAAAGTGTCTTTTAAAATCAATAAGATGATACAATAACACCTCAAACCTGTTTTTATAAATGAGTGTTCCGTTTTCCCACCTTAGCCGGCCCGGGCTTCCACCTTCTATAATATGCATATCAAAATAGGGTTTAATATAACCACATGACTCCATTTTCTTTACAACATGCATCATGCTTTCTATCTCGCTTTTTATTTCGTTAAATGGTTTTTCTTCTTCAAACTGCCGGTGAGTAAAATTAGTCTCGTCAAAACAGTAATGAACATTGCTGCTAAACACCTTTTTATAATCTTTACTGTGCGTATACAGCAAATTCATTTTTGAAGTGTTTTTGAACAATAAAAAACAACCTGGTATCCAGTCCGGCCTTGAACTGATTATATCATACTGGTCAAGAATATCATCATTCATAAATCCTCTGATGTCCCCAAAAACCAAGTCGATATCACAATGTCCCCATATATCATAGCCAACCAATAACTCAGAAAAAATATGTCCGTAAGCCGGCTTAAAATCACAGAGCTTATATGCGTTCGTTATGTTGGTGTCAAAACCAAGTTTGGTATTAATGAGCTCTTTAAGTTCTTCCAATGGCTTAAATATGAGCTTGACATTGAGTGGAAGTGATTTGTTGTAAGAGAAATTATCTGTAACAACATAAAAATCGACTGTCGGATTATAACCGCATGAATGTACAAAGTAATCAAAGTACCATGGTAACTTCCCGTAAAAACAGATTACCATACCTATACTCTTAAGTCTTTTCATGTTCATTTTGACACTTTAAAAGGCTTTTGACCAAAATAGACACAGTTTAAAACAGTATTGTAGATTAACGATATCACTGCGTAATATCAAATTCTGTAATAGCATCGTATAATGGCCTAAAACACTCTGATGATGAAAAATTTTTTGTGATAAAACCGTGCGCATGCTGCTGCCTGGTTTCTCTCAAATATCTGTTTTGAATTAACTCTGATAGTGCCGCTATAAATGCGTCGTCGTCATCAGCGATTGAATAAACTCCATTTGCACCTGTCTCCATTCCTCTTGCACCGTGACGGGTGGTAACCAGTGGTTTACCATGCGCCAATGCTTCAAGGTTTTTTATTTTTAGCCCTGCCCCAAAGCGTACCGGATTGATTATGATATCAGCTTCTTCATAAATTTTATTAAGGTCGCTTTCGAAGCCTTTCAGATTTATTCCCTTTTTGTCTGAGCAATTGAGCTCGGTGCATACCGTGCCATAAATGTCAAGTTCCACATCGTATTTTGCACTTATTTTATCCCAACAATGCGCCACAAAATGGTTAATACTATCAACATTAGGTAAGTAGCAGCTCGCGATAAAAGCAATTTTCCTAACTTCAGGCCTCAATTCATGACAATAAATTTCGCTGGGGTGAGGGCAAAGCAAAACTTTCTGCCTGTCAACCATTAAGCATGCCTTATCAAAATCAGGCTGGTTTATCATCATCACATGGTCGTAGATGTTAAATATATCTGCTTCGTCGTTTTCCTGCATTTCATATAAGCTACCTCCATAATTAAACTTTTTAAATTGCGCGGTACGTTCACTTATAATATCGTGGGTATCCAGGATTACATGACAATCGTATGGCAAGAAATTTAAACAGTAACTGCTATGGATATACTCGACGATTAATACATCGAAGTGTCTGCTTTCCAATAAAGATTTCAACTTTGCACCATAGTCATTTGAATCCAAATGTCTTGCATGTTCCAGAATGACTAATTCGATCCCGTATTTATTTCTTACCAGGCTTTCAACGCTATCATGAGCAGGACCAGTGGCGACCACTGTTAAACAGAAATGAGCAGATAAATATTGTATCAAAGCTCCTATTCGCACCCTATGTCCCGAGCATCGTTCCCAAAAATCAACATCAGTAAATAGTAAGACCTTTTTCATTTATGGTATAACGTCATCTTAGACCTTGATCAAGGCCTTATTTAAAATCAAGCATAGAGGTAACGTTTACGCCGCCTCTACGCTCATGGGCTTAATTTTTTGAACTTATTATGAACAATATATTAGCCCGCTCGATTCATTACAACTCAATCCTGCACAGCAATATCTTCCAGAAACACAACTAACACCCCGTGTCAAACATCCACCACTTCCTGTACCCCAATCAGGCCCACCACCACCGCCATTAACACTTGATCCACTACCAGCCATAATGCTTTTCAATTCAGCTCTGCTTAGCACGTTCTTTACGTTACTTAGGCTTAATTTTTCGATCTTCATAATTTACGAATTTGAAAATTTTACCGTAACCACGCTCCGGTAATTTGAGCGATATGCAGTTATAAAGTGCACACTCCTTTAATTGAGAAAAGTGTCTTTTCAGTTTCTTTTAAGCATAGAGGTAACGTTTACGCCGCCTCTACGCTCATGGGCTTATTAGATACAGGCCGATTGATAACAAGTCAATCCTGAACAGCAATTTACCTGAGGTCCGGAAATGCAATAAGAATAATGTGTTCCGCATGCGCCACTTCCGGTGCCAGGATCAGGAAAACCACCACCGCCACCACCACCTGTACCGCTACCAGCCATAATACTTTTTAGTTCAGCTCTGCTTAGTACGTTTTTTACGTTACTTAGGCTTAATTTTTCAATCTTCATAATATAAGAATTTGGAAATTTTACCGTAACCACGCTCCGGTAATTTGAGCGATATGCAGTTATAAAGCGCATACTCCTTTAATTGAACAAAGTGTCTATTGCAGCATATATTTCAAATCAGTCAACTGGTAATTAGAAGGTATTAAATGTCCATTTATAAGCATCGTTGGTGTGAATGCTACTTTTGCCATCTCACACCATTCCCTTTGCGCATCCAGCTTATGATAGTCGGTTTCAATTAGTGTTACCGGATACGCCTTAGCCCATGCCTGGTAATTCTTTTGCTTTTGTTCGTACCAGTCATGCAATGCATCTTTTACCATTGTTTTATCCTCTAGTGCATTTAAAGCCATTAAATGCCTGGTTATTGGCGTTTGAAGATCTGTTTCGGTATTTTCCGCGGTGAACACTATGCGCGCCTGCACGTCACCATTTTGATCTACAATTTCGTTAAGCAGCTTATGCATTTTTGCGCAAGGCTGGCAATAAGGATTACTTACCATAGTTATCACGTTACCGGCCTCAGCTTTGCCTAGCACTATACTCCAATTTTCATCAGGCTGCTTAAACTGCGGCTGTTCAGTAAGTAACTTGTTAAATAGCTCACTGTTATATTTAAACTTGCGCAATTGTTCTTTAAGAGGTTTTACCTGCTGCAGTTTAAAAAACACTGGTTTTAGTATCAGCCACAAAAGAATGGGAGATAAAAAGCACACCCCCATTAATCGCAAAACTTCGTAATTTGTAAAGTCGAAATAAAAATGAGTTGAAGACGCATTAATGACCAGCGGTATAAATTCCAGCCATAATATGATCTGTATGGAACAGCATAATATACACCACTTTTTTGCTACACGCGCTTGGTAATAGATCGAATAGACTGTATACGGCAGGCTAACAAAGTTCAGCATCGCTAATACAGTTAGTGACCCGGCCAAACTTCCGCCGAATTGTAGTAGTAACCAGGTTCCTGCAAAATAAAAAAAGCCTACCTCGCTCCAGGTAAGCCCATCAAACACTTTGGCAGCTTTCGAAGATAATATAGCGTTACAGTCTGTTTTATCTCCGGGCTGACAAAGCACTTGAATAACTGGATTATTGCTGTCAACCGATTGTATTAATAATAAAATGGAGACAATTAATCCAGCGGTTTTGAGGAGAGATAGTGACGCAATTGTCCATGTTAAATTTGAGAAATAACCACTGCCGTACAAAAGTAATAGTAAAATCGTTAAACAGCCTGCTGTTAACACAGCCGGTTTAAACTTGGAAGCCGATAACAGCAAATTGCGATTGGCAACAATTTTACTATTCGGTTCCGCAATAAGCACGACGCCACCAAATGCTGATTTAAAGTTGTCAAGGGTCAATTTATTTACCTCCTTCCTTTCGTCGGCGAAATAAACATAATTAGCATCCATTTTAGTGACAACTGCAAATTCTCCGCCATTCGTATTGAGGTTGACCAAAAACGGCAAAGGCAATTCACCCAGCAAATCTGATTCCGCTCTAAAGGCGCTATTTTCAATTTTTAATGCGGTTAGCACGTCGCTTACAGCAAGCATGCTGGGATAATCAGGGTGTTTCTCTAGTTCATCAATAACACTATCCGGATTGATGGAGATCTTTAAATATTTTAAAAGATTTATTACGGATGCTTCGGCATTGGAGCGTTTAGTAAAAAATGGCATATAATATCCGTTAGATATTCAAAAACTAAAAAATAACCGCAAAACAGACGGACAGCAGCAATGAATCCGGAAGAAAAGAAGTATAATCTGGTTTTAATATATTTGGTTAACTAAACGTAATAATAACATTTTGTAAAAGCAAAATTAATTTGAGATTAAAATTCACATGGTAAGATAAGAAGTGAAATTTAAAGTGCGAAGACAGGCCACCTGTTAACCGCTATTAACTAACCAGTTACATAACATATTCGTTACAACCATATACACAATACGACTAGATACAGTTTCGCGAAAATTAATGGCAATTTTTTACACTTAAGCTAGTCGCTCAACATACTTAATAGGTTTCTTTCAAAAATTTTTGCGTCTATCATATAATCGCCCTCGAAATAGTCCTCTCGGCCATAGGTATCACAAAGCTGATGGTAATATTTAATGCCTAATGCTTCTGCCATATACCAAAATAATGGACTCGGGTGGTCGAGCTCGTTGGTTTTGTTTTTATGCAGCTCTAAAAGCGAGGTCCCCAACGCCATGAAAAGCATATTGGTAAGACCAGACCCATGTGTACCTACGAGATATTTTACTTGAGAAAAAATGGCAACCTGTTCTAAAAAACTATGACGTTCAGGATAAAAGATATCAAAATTATACTTTTCGATTATAGTTAGAATCTCGTCTTCATTAATTATGGCACGTCTTCCGGCAAGTTTCCTGCTGACATACAATCTTTCTATCCGATTCGTAATTACTGGTTTAACCGTAAAAACGTATTGGCTATAAAATCTTCTAATTTGCCGTACGTGCATACCATTATAGGAATCACATTCCGGCTTGATCTGCGGTAAACAAAGATTTTTGACTAACACACTTTTACCGTTTGGTACAAAAAAGATATTTTTAATATTAAACGGTTCAATTGAGCCCATGATAAAATCGGCGTCTCTGTAATATTCCGGCAAAATTAAAATAAGTGTATCAAGCTTCTTTCTGACCATCCATAAACGGAATATAGATTCACAAATCCAATGATAGTAGTTAAACCAGGGATGATGAATTGTTAAATAAGTTTTGTCATCATCGAGTACGATCAAGTTTTCCGGATTATCTACAGCGTCGTAGTAACATTTTGCGGCTTCATTTCTATAATCATTAATCTGAAGCGGATAGTTATGGTGGCATTCCTTAATTAGGCCCTTATTGTTCATACAAAAGCCGGAAGAAGTCACAAAAACGTTTTTTAGGTATTTTACGCGTTGTTCATTTAATGTGTAAGATAAATGTGGCAAATACTTATCACGATCCTCGTCACAAATATTCAAAGGATAAGGAACAGTGACTTTTTTTTCCATAAAGATTGAGTTACGCTACTATTTGGTAACACTAATATAGTCTTCGTTTTTTTGTATAACACAATCGTACGGTAAATATATATCTCCATCAAATTTTAAGACGTCCAAAGAACTTACAGCCTCTGTTTTAATCTCATTAAAACCGCAAGGTGTAATGAGGGGCTAATCTTCTGAAATAGAGGAGGCTTTAAGAAGGACCAACCTGTAAACAACAAATAATTATGTAGTTTGATCATTGGTACTTGTAGCCAGATAATGAATAGAGGTTATTTCGCAATGCGATTAAAGAAATGCAGCGGAGCTGCCTCACCAGAACTGTAGCATGAATATGCTTCGGCAGAAAAAACCTGATAAACAAGAAAAGCCTGTAGTTCTCACTACAGGCTTTCTTTAAGATTTGGCACCGACCTACTCTCCCACGTGTTACCGCAGTACCATCGGCTCTGGTGGGCTTAACTTCTCTGTTCGGAATGGGAAGAGGTGGACACCACCGATATAGGCACCTAAATGTTTTTAATGTTAATACAGCTACCAATCACTAGATTAATTCGCTGCATAAACAATGACATATTATTGAAAGAAGTTAGTATGAAGAACAAACAACAGTATTCTGCTTTTGAAAGCTTCGGATGATTAGTATTACTCGACTATGCTGTCACCAGCTTTACATCTATAACCTATCAACGTAGTAGTCTG
>NZ_FONS01000006.1 GCF_900112985.1 Pedobacter antarcticus | reverse complement strand
GCGTCGACGTTTGATATGAAGAAATACCTTGTGGCCTCGAATGGGGAAATCCTGTACGGTGATGGTGGAAAAAAAACCTTTAGATAGTAATTTCTCTCCATCAGGCACATTTGGAGTAGTATTAACTTCCTGCAAGTCCAAATGAAAAACGTCTTCTTCTTTCCGAACTCCCTTAAGTTCAAAAAAGTCAAGAATAAAATCTGGTAATAGTAAGCTTATTAAAGAATGGTAACCGTCCTGCATCAAGTAAGAAATCTAAAGCAACAAAGCTAAAAATATAAGAACTGATCCACAAGTTTTTGACTTGATCCTGTATTGCTTGGAACCCAATCAGGCTCAGTTGCCACTTTCTGATTCATTTGTCAAGATTTTTTTTCAATGACAAAAGCTTTCAATTCTGCAATTTTTCCATTTTCGAAGCGCCAGACGTCGCAATAATCATAGTGGTTATAGGTTCCATTTGCAGCCTTCAAGGTGATTTCACCTGTGACCGTTACATAACTACCATCCTCAATGGTTTTTTCCACGGTAAATACGGGCGGTTCCAAATAGAACTCTTTCATATACTCTCGTACTTTATCTCTACCCTCAAGGATACGTTCGCCTACAAAAACCCATTTGGTATCCTGTGTACAATAAGCTAGAAAACTTTCATAGTTTCCCTTTTTAACGAATTCGTTGGCTTTGTGTAATATCATTGCATTTTTCATTTTTGCTTGTTTTTGAATATGAATCGATTCAGTAATGCTTGAATCAGGTTTGCTTCCATATAATTTTATTGCTAAGCTCTCTCCGTTATCAATTACCTTTCCGGCAATGGAATTATCAAGATCAATGGTTCGTATTTCGTCATTCCAGTTCCTCGTCTTTTGAGGATTTATAACAGGTTGAAATGTATTTTGATCAGGAAGATAACTTATGGGTTTTGCTATGATTTCGATACCGGCTGACAGTAAGATGGATATTGTTAATGTGAGTTTTTTCACGTTATTTGTTTATTTTAATAGTTAAGCTCAATTTTGTGAATTGTTAAATTGTGCTCAGGATATCCTGATTAAGTTCTATAAACTTTCCAGGGTTTCTTCAATTATTTCGATTCCAAATTCTTTTAACCGGTTGCTGATATGATGAGTTGAGATAATAGTTTCTGGAAGATACAATCCCCCGGTTTTTTGTTCAGACTGTCCATTCAGGCCCAATATCTTTTCCGTGATTAAATATACGCCCACAGCTGTGAGATGGGAATTTCCTTTTGGGCCGGATACGATCGTGCTGAGTTTTCTTTTTTCGCCGGATAGCAGGGTGCCATAAATAGTAAAGTATAATTCATGGGAAGCTTCCAGGCCCTTACTAGTCCCAATAGATTCTCCTGTAATAAAGTCGAACCTAATATTTTTCGCACTCGTAAAAGCGGCTATACTCGGAACATCCAGCGTACTGAGTGGGTAACCTATTGCTGATGAATTATTGTGCAAATCAATAGTTCTCGGGTTTTCTTTTGCTTGTAATGATAGCCAATTTCCCCCTTTGCGAATTAGCGCCTCACCAACAAAACCACTAACTTCGTTTGCAACCAGCGGCCCTACGCTATCCTTTGGGTCATATAATCCTGCAAGTTCGATAGTTTCTATTTGACTGAATTTATCAGCTTGTTGCCTAACCATAAGGGTTAATACTCCAGCTTGCCAATGACCTGCGTATACAACAGGTGCAACAATCGTTTTGTGAAGACTCAAAAATGCTGTGGGAGAAATTTGATCCGCTAATTCGCTTACAGCAATACATGCAATGCCATTTAAGATAGCAGTTTCTCTTAATATATTACTGTGATCATCCACCGCTGAGATAATCAGATCAATTTTCTTAAATTCACTTAGATCGAAGCCTTCTTCGAGATTGATATAGGCTGTTTCTGAATGATTTAATTCCTCCGCTAAAGATATTCCATTTTGTGGATTTCTACCTCCAAGAATAAGTTCGATACTCTTATCAGCTTGTCTGATTAGTCTTGCGATGTTACTTCCAACCATTCCATAACCGCCCACGATTAAGATTCGTTTTGTCTGTGATTCCATATTAAAATTTTTAAATTATATAACCTTACTTTTTGCAATTCTTTTTAAGTGTGAAGTCGGTCACAACTTATCCGGAAATACCAAATATGATCTTACACCAAGAGCAATGTTGCTTCAGATGAGTTGTAATCCATTCCATAAAAAGCAATGCCAGTTGGTAATCAACTTTGATGATTCTTTTATTTAAGACAAAGTTAAGGTTGCATATATACTTTTGTATATAGCCCGCTAATTGTTAGGTACTATAAATAATGTAAGTATTGGGCGAAATCAAGCAATCATCGGACGAATCTCCGGAAGCTTGCTCTGAGCGATGAATCTCCGGAGCATGCACCTCGAGTATCATCGGCGGACAATGGACATTGGTAATATGTTCGTGATTATTAAGTGGTAAACTTAGATTTGGAGAAAGCGGCCTTCGTTCCATTTATAATTTCCCGGTCAATGAGATAGCTTTCTGCCAAAAATAAAGTTTATTGTTGCGCTTATCTTTAAGCATTTATCTTTCTGTAACTACTTTCCTATGATTGACTCCCCAGTCTTTTAGCGAATATATTATTGGTGTTAAGGTATCGGCGTAAGGTTCCAGGGTATACTGGATTTTGACGGGATAGTCGCCTACGACAATACGTTTTAAAAGTTTATGCTGTTCCAGGTCCTTGAGTTCTTTAGCGAGGACTTTAGGGGTTATTCCTGGAATACTTTCCTGTATATCGGTAAAACGGTCATTGCCAACACCGACTGAAATAATTATGGGGAGTTTCCATTTGCCGCTAATCACATCGAGTGCATCCCTTACCGGCTTCACGGTATTAAGGCAATCGCAATGTGTTTTTTTTTGAGCCATATTGTTCGTGTTAATAATTTCACTTTCCTTTGAGAAAGTGCTATACAAAAGAAAGTATAATAAGATAACTTTGCAATAATTATTTATCTACTAAACCAACACATATTTTAAATATAAAAAGATGAAAATAGGAATAATTGGCACAGGCGCCATTGGAGGCACAATTGCAAAAAAAATGGTAGGAGCAGGGCATGAGGTTTCGGTAACCAGTTCAGCTAAATTTGATCAAGTAGAAAAGCGTGCACATGAATTAGGAGCCTTACCTTCGACCTTAGAGGAACTCGTAAAAGAGGTGGACGTAGTCATACTTGCGGTGCCAACCATTGCCATTCCCAACCTGCCTAAAACTTTATTTGACGAAGTGCCTCAGGGAACCATCATCGTAGATACATCTAATTATTATCCGTTCCGTGATGCTGATATCGAGGAAATAAAAAATGGTAAAGTGGAAAGTATCTGGGTTTCCGAACAAATAGGCCGGCCTGTGATTAAAGCATTTAATAATCTGCTTGCAGAAACTCTTATATCTGGAGGTAAACCTCAGGGAGCAAAAGGGCGTGTAGCTATGGCAATATCGGGAGATGATATACAAGCAAAAAATATAATATCCGGACTAATTGACGAAGCAGGCTTTGACGTCGTCGACGCTGGTGACCTACAAAGTTCATGGAGGCATCAACCGGGAACTCCAGCCTATTGTACAGAATTGAATACGAAGGAACTGAAACAGGCACTCAAGGATGGAATTAGGGAAGTTGCAGCCCAAATCAGGGATTCTGTGATTAAACTATTCTCGGAACGCGCTACACCGCCGTCGCACGAAGATATAGTCGAATTTAATCGCTCTCTATTTCCTGAAAATCCGAAAGCAGGTTAAAAGGTATCTTAGCCAACGCTTAATAGTCTTAATTTCAGAAAATAGTCCCTGGGAGTAATTCCGGGAGAGTGTATAAAAGGTCTTTGATTTCTTGTTGGCGTTCAGGCGGTGCCTTTATAATGATAGTTAAATAGATACTCATAAAATTGTTTCTTTATTTAAATGCAAGTTCATAGGGTTTAGGGACAGGTATTTCTGAACGAAGTTGTTTTGCAGCTACTAAAGGGAAATAAGGGTTTCGCAATAGTTCACGGCCAATAAAAATAAGATCGGCATCTCCGTTGGTTAATATAGTTTCGGCTTGATGGGCATTGGTGATCATTCCCACTGTTCCTACAAGTAACTGATCTTTTACTTCACGTTTGATAGTGCTTGCAAATGGCAACTGATAGCCTGAACCAACTGTTATTTTAGCATTTGGGATCATTCCTCCCGAAGAGACATCGATAACATCAATTCCTTTCTTTGAGAGCTCCTTACTTAGCCAAACTGAATCGGAAATCGTCCATCCTTCTTCTGTCCAATCTGTAGCAGAAATACGAACAGCAATCGGAAGATCTGATGGCCATACTGCTTTGACTTTTTCAATAATTTCAAATAGAAACCTTGCTCTGTTTTCAATAGTTCCACCGTAGTGATCTGTTCTTTTGTTTGGAATAGGCGATAGAAATTCATTAATGAGATAACCATGTGCGCTGTGAATTTCAATCAGTTCAAAGCCAGACTTCAAAGCTCTCATTGCGGCATCTACAAAAGCTTGCTGAATTTCCTCAATATCCTTTAAGGTCATTTCACGAGGCGTTTGCATTGCTGGTGAGAATGCAATAGCAGAAGGCGCAATTAACTCCCAGCCATTTTCTTCACCTGGCATTAACGGGCGGCTTTCACCTCCAGAAGCCCAGGTACTTCCTTTTCTTCCTGCATGTGCCAGTTGAATTGCGGGAATACTACCTGTACTTTTTATAAAAGAGACGATCTTAGAAAGCATTTTAATGTGTTCGTCTTTCCATATTCCCAAATCTCCCACACCAATACGTCCATCGGCACGTACAGCTGTTGCTTCCAGCATTATTGCGCCAGCGCCTCCCATTGCTCTTGAGCCGTAATGAATCAGGTGCCAATCACCTGCAAATCCATCTTCCGCCATATACATACACATAGGCGAGGTGAAAATCCTATTTTTGAACGTAACAGATTTGACAGTCAATGGACTGAATAATTTTGACATTTTTATTTTTTTTTGAACGCGAAGTCCCGCTGAAAGCAATATATGCTCCCAGTAAGAACTTCAACATTAGGAATTTGATTACTTAGTGTAGAGATGAAAAAGTTTTGCAACTACCTTCCATTCTCCATTAATCTTAATTAAAGAATGGTAGTCTGTAAAATCTTCATTGGCAGCGTCATGTTCCATTTCAATTCGAACAATTGCTGTGGTAGGTGTTTTGTGTAAAACCGTGAGATTGGTTTTGATATTTGGTGCTGATCCGAATTTCTCGACGTAGGTATAAAGATTATCTATGCTGCCTTGTGAGAGGTCATCACCTAAATGGCCATACATAATCGCATCTTGATGGAAGGTCTTTTTTAATTGATCTACGTTTCCGGTTTTTAATCCCTGAACATAGCCTTCCATTGCTGCCAGGACATCTTCATAATCTTGAACGGTGTTGATATTTTGATTTGCGGACATGATTTTTATTTTATTACATGGTAAATTTTACTAATGATTTTCCAGTTGTTACCGTCTTTTACCAATGTAAACATATCGGCATATTTGTCGGGTCCAAACTGAGATTCGATTCTCACTATTGCTACATCACTTTCTACATCCAAAGTGGTTATTTTATAGCTCGCTTCCATTGGCTCGGCTGCAGAAAATCCGTCAAACAGTGCTTGAATAGGAACGCTTTTTAATACTCCATTTTCTGACCAGGACATGGTTGCAGTAGATGCAAATGCTGGATTTGCAATGTTGCCATCGCCTTTTCGTCCTGCTTCAATATATAATTCTATTGGCTTGAGGATGCCATCTTTTTGTTCTTGATTGTTTTGCATAACTTCTTTTTTATTATTTTGACTATAGCTATTTTGACATGAAACCAATAGGCTTCCAATTGTTAGGGCAGAAAATATCAGTGCAGTTGGAACTGATGAAAACAGTTTTTTAACTATGTTTCCACTACTTTTTTGTGATCCATCAGCGTTTAATTTTGCTGAACGGGTAAGCTCATTTTGTTTCGGATTTTTTTGCATAAATTATCTCGTTTAAATGAGAATAATACTGTCAGGTATTAGCAGATTATTCATCTCTTTTTCTTTAACAAAGATACAATGACAAGAATTTGATGTTTTTTCTAATTAGCTCAAAGATTTTGACTAATTAGTCCTATTTTGATATAAAAGGATTAGGAAGATATATTGGCTGAATATCTGGGTAAGATAACATTCAATGGTGGGGTATTTATGGATATATTATTCTGCCGGACGAATGGCTTCACTAATTGGAGTGTCCCCATCATGCATAAGAATTACCCTCCCAATTGTTGAGTCGTCTGCCAATATCGCCACAAGCGTATCTACAACATTCGCTATAGAGTTAGATCCCGGGCTGATCACATTTGTCTCTATTTTTCCAGTGCCTTGTTCCTCTTTAAGCGCCCCAGGTTGTAGTATGGTATAATCTAACTGAGTTTGAGTACTGAGATATAAGTCGGCATAATGTTTAGCAATATTATAATCTGTTAAATCACTTAGGAAAGATTCCTTCCAATGTTCCGGTTGCAATGCGAAAACAGAACTAAGCAATATATAACGCTTTGCTCCAACTCTTTCTGCGGCTTGCATAGTTTTTATTGCTCCATGTAAGTCTATTTGTAAAAGATTTTTGCCGCGGGAACCGGATACAAAATATACCGCATCTACACCATTCATGCTTTCTGTAATAGAATTTACATCATTTAGTAAATTAATATATGAATGCTCAACGTTATAAGAATTATTGATTGCTTTTGAATGCCGCGAGCCAGCGATAACCTGATGTTGAGAAGCTAACTTTTCGATTAAAAGGGAGCCAACCCGACCATTTGCTCCGATCACTAATACTTTCATAGATTTATAATTTTAATGTTTAAAGTCGAAAAACGGTAGGAGCCTTTCCGTGAAACTCTTTAAATATCCTGGAAAAGTGAGATATATTCTCAAATCCTAACATGTAACAAATCTCTGAAACAGACATCATTGTAGTTTCCAGCATATCTTTTGCCTTGTTTAGCCTTTTTTCTCTTATCCACGTTGCAGGTGCAGCATTGTATATATTTTGAAAATCTCTTTTGAAGCTGGATACACTTCTACCAGAAAGGTATGCCAATTCTGAAACTGAGACCGGGGAAGCATAATGTTGTTCTACCACATTTCGGATATCTGTCCTTATAGGCTCGTGCAACTGGAGAATCTGTAAAAACATATTCCGGTTACATTCCGCTACATCATATAGTAATTCCATGATTTTTAAACGAAGCTGGCCAGGATGAACGACGGAATGATCAAAAAAATACGGTTTAAGAGAGTGGGCAAATGCAACCAGACATTCATTCATCGGGTAAACGCCAGTTTTGATTTCACCTTCAGGTTTTGATACCTTAATATCTGAGCTTGACAGAAATGACTTTAGAAGATCATCTTTGATGCTAAACATTAAGCTGTCGTAGATATTATCATTATCTGCATTCCCGAATTTATGATATTTTACAGCAGTTGCTTTTTTTAGCAAAATCATATCGTTCTTACCGAGCTTATATTCTTGTTTTCCATAAGTGAGAACGACAGATCCTTCCAGTACGATAAGGAGTAAATGCTGTTCGAGGTACATTGTGCCTTTAACTTCCGTACTATGTATGCACTGCTCGATTACAGAACAACCATCTAACATCAAGGAGTTTTGCGGAGCATCACAACCAATCAATGAAGTTGGAACTTTAAGCATTTTTTTCATTTAATTATTTTTTGATGTAATACGGCATTATACGATCGACGCTATTTGATTAGTGGTGTTCCCAAAGCTGCAATAAGGAAAATATAATTAATCTTGAATTCAATCGTCTCAATTACAACACAAAGATATAACACATTTACATATGAGCATGTTCTTTTAAGCTCAAGTATTTTTACTAAATAGTCCATGTTGACCATTCCAAATATCAATAGGGTAGGCCTAAATTCCTTGTTTAGATCCCTGTTTTTGACACGGGAATTTGAATTACATACCTATTCCGGTACGTTACCGGTTAAGCGATTCCAAGATTTCCCTGATGGAAAAAGTCGCGCCGCATACGAATTCATCTGCTGCACCATAGTAGATGGTCAGCTCGTCACCCCTGACTATATGTCCATTAGTGAAAACGACGAATCCGAAAAAACCACTGAGCTCATAATTTTCTGTAGGGACCATGATGGGTTCGATACTCCTGGTCAGAACGATAGCCGGGTTATCCAGGTCGAGTAAAAATGCGCCGAGGCAGTAGCGGTTTTCTGCGGTTGCACCATGATAGATTTCCAGCCAGCCTTGATCGGTTTTGATGGGGGCGGCTCCGGCCCCTACCCGTCCGCTGTCCCACATTCCGGGCCGGGATTTGATAAGGCATTGATGATTGCCCCAGTGGAGGGCATCAGGTGACTCGGCAAGCCAGATGTAATTCCCGCCGATGTCCTTGCTACTGGGGCGGTGCAGGGCGTAGTATTTACCATTGATTTTTTCTTCAAAAATAGCGACATCCTTATTGTGGGGCGGCAGGATCATCCCTTTGCGTTCAAAATCTTTCCAGTTTCGGGTGGTCTGTAAACCTACGCCGACGCCGTTATCTGACACGGCGGTATAGGTGAGATAATAAAGATCTTCAAGGAAGGTAACCCTGCAGTCTTCAATGCCATAACGTTCCAGTCTGCCCTTTCCAAATATCCCAGGGAACCCTTCTTCTTCCCTGAAGTTGATGCCGTCTGTGCTGCTTAGCAGGCGCAAATGGGAGACAGTAGTTAGGTAGTCCAGCCCTTGGTAATTGAACACACGCGCATCCGTAGCGATAAGTTCAGGATCATTTAGCGGTACTTCAATGATTTCCAATTTCCCCTGGTCATTCAAAGCAGGTATAAATGCCCAGCCTTCGACCTGTTTAATACTTTCGGCCACCCTGACCAGCAGCCAGGTTTTGCCCAGGTAGGTGAATACGCCGGGATTTAGCAGGCAGATCACCTGAAGGCCATCGGCGCTGGGGCAGAGGTCTTTAGGTATCAGGAGTGGGTTTTGCGGAAATCTGCGGGCAAGGTCTTTCATGTTTGAACTGGTATCAATGTCTCCAAAGCAAACAAGATCGGTAACAAAAAGTTTCAGCTGTCAATTTGCGGAATACACCCGAAGATGATGTAGTAAATACGCTAAACTTCGGCGCTGAAAACATTATGTCAGTCACTCTGTTATTGGCATCACATTAACCTTTTAAAACACTTGTTATGAAATCAATGTCCCCCTGGGCAGTCCTGGCAAGTAATGATCTTGCGGTGGTGGAGGAGCCCCTGTATTCAAATGAAACCAAAAACTATACTTTTCAGGTATTTCAGACCTCAGATTCCATTTTAGTGGAGGCCCGGATGCCTAATGGCGCGATTAGTTTGTTTAGATGTGCTTACAGTCCAGGTGGGTTCGATGTCGCAGAAAAACAAGTGAATACCACGGGGATCACCTTGGCCCTAGAGGGTGTCTACGGCAAACAAACTGTTGACATCATTATTGACACGGATGAAGATATTCCGGTTCTTCGTTATACCACTACACTGGAACCTACGACAACGCTGGATATTCCATACTGGCCCAGGGATATCCTTTTCACAGACAAAAGTAGAAAGCCGGAAAATTCTGCCGGTAAAATTCACGCTAGTCAGTGGGGTACCCGCTCCGGATTCCTCTATTTATCCCAGACGCGTCCAAAATCAGGAGCAATATTATACCTGCAAAACCTGACGGCTATATCGGCCTATTGTGATCAAACCGAAACTTCCCTGGGAGATACCGTGGGTGGAGAATGGCCAGAGCTGGGGTTTTCTCTGCCACCATCCAAAAAGCCATTAAACGCAGGAAAAAAAGTTACTATTTCTGATGCTTTTATTGCTTTCAAAGCCCAGGCAGCTGAAAGTGAGGCCGAGGTTATGGAAACTTACCTGACCCTGCTCAGCCGCATTTACCTTCTCATGCCCAGACCCGATACCCGATATCATTCATGGCCTGAAGTCCTTGAAAATGGGTTGAAGGATCTGATTGAAAGTCCCGGCTGCTGGTCGCAGGTGGCCGGACACAAATATTTTAACGCCTACGTCAGTGATTATGAAACCCCGCCGGAAATTATGGTGCAGCTGGCCGTTCTGCTTCCGCTATTGGATTACGTGGAGTGGGGTGGTAAAGAGCTGGAAGTCATGAAAGTTATCAAAGAAGGATCACCGGCATTTTACAATGATCAGCTCGGTACCATTATGCGCTGGCTTCCGGCGGCGGAAGATAAACTCAAAGGGGAAGAGGAACAGAAGGTACCGCTGGTCATGGACTCCTGGTACCTGCATCACCCGTTATTAAACCTGTCGCGGCTGGCGCTGAAAGGTGACAAAGTAGCCAAAACGCTCTTTTTGGATTCGTTGAAGTTCGCCATTAAAGTTGCGCGTCATTTTAAGTATAAATGGCCTGTATTCTATAAAATGGATACCCTTGAAGTAATTAAAGCAGAAACGGCGGAGGGTAAGGGCGGAGAAAAGGATGTGGCTGGTTTGTATGCCCATGTCATGCTCCAGGCTTTTGAGCTGACTAAAGAGAAAAAATATCTGGCCGAAGCAGAGAAAGCAGCCAGGACCCTGGAAGGATATGGCTTTGAGATATTTTACCAGGCCAACAATACAGCATTTTCAGCAGGTGCGCTGTTGCGGTTATTTAAAATCACAGGTAAAAATCTGTACCTCGAGCTGAGTTATATGTGCCTGGCCAGCATTTTTCGCAATACCCAGTTGTGGGATTGTAACTATGGACATGGTAAGAATTTCCCGAAATTTTTTGCCCTCTACCCGTTAAACGATGCGCCTTATACTGCTGCCTATGAAGAGCAAGAGGTATTCTGCGCGCTGCATGACTATTTAAACCATGCAGAGGGTGTAGAGATTTTGCCATCGGTCAAATTGCTGGTTGCAGAGTTTATCCGCTATACGGTTGACCGCGCAATATATTATTATCCTCCTATGCTTCCGACAGAAATGTTAGAGGAGCAGACCAAGACCGGTGAAGTTGACCCGAAATTATGGATTGCACTGGAAGATTTGCAGGATGGCTGGTTGAAGTCAGGCACTGTTGGGCAGGAAGTTTATGGTGCTGGAAATGCTTTCGGAATCCTGCCCCGCCACTACCTGCAGATTCCCGGTGAGGCCTTTATGGTATATGTTGACTACCCGACCGCAGATTTTACTGCTGTAAGGGGTAAAAATATTTCTTTCCAGGTGCTGGGTGACGCAAGACTGGAATGCCGGATGATGTTGGTAAAGACCGAAAACCTAAAAATCCCAGCGGTTGAGGTAAGGGTCAAAGGGCAGAAGAAGCATGTTGAAGGAAAACCTGTAAAAGGGGGGAACCTGGAGTTCTGCATTCCGGGAGACTGCCAGGTTTCGATAAAGATATTTGAGCAATCCACGATAAAACATAACAATCATTAACATAAAAACTAGAAAAATGGCAACAACTAAAACAACGGCTAAAAAAACAGCCACAGGAGCGGCGGCTGCAGCGAAAAGTACAAACGTAAGCTCCAACAAAGACGCTAAACCCGCAAAAATTGAGAATTCTGAGTTCCACGAATTTTTTGTAGATGAGCTGAAGGACATTTACTGGGCAGAAAAACATCTGTCCAAAGCGCTTCCAAAAATGAAAAAAGCGGCGACCAGCGAGGCCTTGGCAGCAGCTTTCGAAAAGCACACGGAGGAAACTAAAACCCATATCGCGACATTGGAACAGGTTTTTGAATTGTTGGACGAAAAAGCCCAGGCAAAAAAATGCGACGCTATGGAAGGCTTGATCGCTGAAGGGGAAGGCATTATTGAAGACACAGATGCTGGCACGATGATCCGTGATGCGGGATTGATTCTTGCGGCCCAAAAAGTCGAGCATTATGAAATAGCAACGTATGGTACCCTGGTTGTATTCGCACAGAATATGGGGCGTACTGATGTTGCTGAACTTTTGCAGCAGACCCTCAATAATGAAAAAGCCACAGATGTTGCGCTTACAGAAATAGCGGTTAGTGCTATTAATGAACAGGCGGCAGCTGAATAATGCAATAGGCCTGAACATATGTTCAGGCCTAACAATTTTTTATCAGGTATTATGAATAGCATTAAGGAAAAACATTCTTTTTTTTACCGCAACGGACTGACGATTGTGTTTATGGGTTTATTTGTACTGACGCTCTTCGCCCAGGCACTGACGGGTTGGAAGCAGCATAATGCTGACCTGAAAGACGACCATGCCCGCGAGATCGGCTTAGGCACTTACCTGCGAAGCGGACATTTTATTTCGGCAACGTTTGAGAACTTCGAAAGTGAATTCCTGCAAATGTCGCTTTATGTTTTACTTACCATTTCTCTTCGGCAAATTGGTTCGGCTGAATCTAAAAAGCTAAATGAGCCGGAGGAAGTAGACCGGGAACCTGTGCCAGGTAATGATGCGCCCTGGCCTGTTAGAAAAGGAGGCTGGATACTGAAGATTTACGAAAATTCGCTTTCAATCTCTTTTGGTTTGCTATTTTTTATCAGCTGGGCACTGCATCTTTACGGAAGCTGGCAGAACCATAATGTAGAGCAACTTGCGAGAAACCTGCCTGAAGATACAGTGTACGCTTATTTAGGGCAGCCGGAATTCTGGTTTGAAACTTTTCAAAATTGGCAAAGCGAGTTTCTATCTGTAGCATCTATTGTTTTTTTGACCATTTATCTCCGCCAAAAGGGTTCCCCCGAATCTAAGCCGGTAGATGCTCCACACCTGGAGACCGGCAAATAGCATTAAATGCAGCGCAGCACATGTTTCAATGAGCAGAAATTTAGTGTCCACCTGCGTAAAGCTGCGAGATGTTTGCTGATGGTAACGATAATTATTTTAAGGTCGTAATCATTCCCTGTGCATTCTTATTGCCCGCATCTGCCGCCAGCGCTTTTTCATACCAAGTTTTTGCCTGTACATTATCTCCCTTTTTTAAATAACATTCGGCAGTGAGTTCATAGGCGTAGGAAAGATCGTTTTTTTTAGCACATAGTGGCACGGCGAGGCTATACAAGCGGATTGCGTCATCGAAGCGATTCCTTCGCTGCAGATATTTTCCAGTGCTGATCAAGTCGCCAGCTTCGAATCCGAAGTCATATTTATCCTGTCCTTCCGCTTTGATTTGGCGGTAAAATGACAGACCTTGTTCTATGTCTTTCAAGATCTTATCTCTGATATCCAGGTAAACAGATTTTTTAGGAATATTAAAAGGCTGATCTTGTAAGATGGCAAGTATAGCTCCTTTAATGGCATCCACTTTGAAGTTTTGGTTGTTGGTTTCCATGACCATCGAAATTTTACTGACATGATCGGTATAGATCAGCGCTTCGTAATTGCTATTGGAACCCTGGTGGCGATGCCATTGAAGTTTTCCGTCTTTAAAACCTGTAGTACCGAGGCTGCTTTCGCCACCTGGAAAGTTAACAGCTAACTGATCAGACGATTCTTTATTAATTATTTTAAATGCTTCCAGCTGCGTAATAAATTTATAGAGATCGGCAGGAGTAAGTCTGGGAAAGCCAGTAGTTAGCTGAATATATGGTGTGGAATGGAAATCATTATCGAAGGCTTTGGCTAGGTCCGGCCTATTCAGATTGGCATCCATAATACTTTGCTGCATACCGCAGGGTTTAAATATATATTTATCTACAAAATCTGCATAAGATAATCCTGAAGCCTTTTCAATTATTCGCTTTTGCAAATAAACATTTGCATGCGCATAAATATAGGCTGAACCAGGTTCGAATTTCAACTTCTTCAGGTTTTTAAGCGAATCTAAAAGTTCATTATCTGTCTCATCTGACTGCGCCTTAAAATTTGGTAGGCCGCTGGTATAATTGAGCAAGTGTTTGAGTTGTACTTTATCTGCCCAATTTGGCAGATCCGGGAGGTATTTGGATACAGGGTCATCCAGTTTAACTTTACCCCGTTCTTTCAACAGCATGATGCTAACTCCATTAAACTCTTTGGAAATGGACCCTACGTCGAACAGCATAGCCGTATTAAGTGGTTGGGTTTTATCCGCGTTGGCATAACCCCAGGCTTTGTGATAAATAATCCTGCCTTGTTTGGCAACCAATAAAGTGCCATTAAAAACTCCTCGATCCGATGCGGTCTTCATCAAAGAATCTATATGTTTGAGCTGTAAGGGAGTTTGAGCGTACATGCTCAACGAAATCAACATTAAAGAAGCTTGCGATAGATAATTTCTAAATTTCATAAGGATTAAGCAGAGATTATTAAATATAATTACAAGACAACTTTGATTTTAATTAGTTGCAGCGATAAAGAAATTAAGATTGAAATACACCCTCTCCTTACGATCAACTTTTAGGCTTTTTACGATCACCTTCTTTTCCATACAAATGAGCAAGTAGTTTCCCCAGGGGGGATGATCTTAGTTCAACCCCCGATACTCATTTGGTGTCAATCCCGTTTTCTGTTTAAATAATCGCGTAAAATGCTGCTGGTATTTAAATCCCAGGTCACTGGCAATTTCATTTAACGTTTTTGAGCGGTCAAAAATGTAAGTTTTTGCCTGGTCTATCATTTTGGACTGAATATAATCTAATGCTGTATTTCCAGTTTCCTTCTTAATCAGGTCGCCAAAATAGTTAGGGGAGAGGTGCAGTTGGTCGGCACAATAGGCCACACTTGGGAGGCCCAGTTGTGAAGCTTTACCAGTGCGGAAATAATCTATTAACAGGTTTTCGAAGCGTACAAGGATATCCTTGTTTGCATGGCTGCGGGTTATAAACTGGCGATCGTAGAACCGCATACAATAGTTCAGGAATAGTTCGATATTGGAAACGATAAGCGTCTTACTATGCTTATCAATATTTTGCTCTATTTCTGCCGAAATCTTTTCCAGGGATTCTATTATAGTCTTCTTCTCCTTTTTTGAAAGGTGAAGAGCCTCATTAACTTCATATGAAAAGAAAGAGTAATCTTTGATGGTCTTTCCAAGATGCGTGCCCTTTAGAAGATCTGGATGAAATACCAGCCCGTACCCGGAAGGTATTACTGCTTGGCCATTGCTGTCTATTCCGTAAACCTGTCCAGGTGAAACAAATACCATAGTTCCATCCTCGTAATCATAATTCTGGCAGCCATAGGTCATGTTTCCACATTTTATATTCTTGAAAAATATGGCGTAGATATCCATATAATGCTTGTAGTGGATAATGGTAGGACATTCATTGAAATTAACTACGCTTACCAAGGGGTGCAGCGTGTCTATCCCAACATAATCATTATACTGACGGACAGTGTCCAGTCTTCTCACTTCTTCCATGGCCTTTAGTTATAATTCAAAATTAATAAAAATGGGCCTGTATTATTTATTCTGATTAAGAATCAGTAAAAGTGGTAAACAATACAGTGTTTTGTATAAGCCTCAAACAAAGCCCTCTACCGATATTTGCAATATGGATTCCTTAGTTTGGAATTCTTGCATGACATACGACATTAAATAAACTAAAATGACAAAAGCAATTGAACAGATAGGTGTTTTTGAAAGGTTAAGATCAGGTGAACCCATTCGGTTAAGCGATCCTGAATACTACAAAATAAATGAAGTAGTTGGAAGAACGATTAAACTATCACAGCTGTTAAATACCGCAACCGATGTCAATTCTATTCGTGATTGTCTTAGCGAAATAATTGGTGTCAGAATTGACGATAGCACAACTATTTTTGCCCCATTTTATACCAATTTCGGAAAATTCATCAGTATCGGTAAGAATGTCTTCATTAACCATGCCTGCTCATTTTTAGATATGGGCGGCATAACAATAGAAGATGACGTATTAATCGGTCCAAAGGTTAACCTGATAACTGAGAACCATCCTTTAGATCCAGGCGATAGAAAAGCTTTGCTTACAAAGCCCATTATTATTAAAAGAAATGCGTGGATTGGTGCAGGAGCAACTATACTTCCGGGAGTAACCATTGGAGAAAACTCAGTAGTGGCGGCAGGTGCCGTAGTCTCCAGGGATGTTCCGCCTAATATAGTTGTAGGGGGAGTGCCAGCAAAAATTATCAGATCAATACCCCATTCGAAAAGCTAGAAACCTTCTTTGCTAAATATTTAAAAGAAACAAGATGAAGACACTACCGATAACCGCATTCGCAATCTTAACGTTCCTAAGCATTGGATGTAATGCCCAGATTAATAATAAGACAGATCTGGAGAAGATGAATTTTATTTTCCCGAAAGGTGCGTTGGGGCCAGTTGTAACCTGGTTGCAGAAAGTAACAGACGAAGAATACAAAGGCATTAATAAATAATATTTAATATGGAACCTAAAGATCAATCCTCAAGGAGGAAGTTTATTCAGCAATCGGCCGTCGTTGGCGCAGGGTTAATACTTGCAGGTCCAATGCAGATTTTAGCACAAACAGATAATAAAGAAATTATGAATAAGAATATAGCATCAAAAGGTTACGCAGGAAAAGATAAACAAGGAATATTAGTTCCCTGGAACTTTGAACGCAGATCGGTTGGGGATAACGACATATTAATTGACATTAAATTTTCTGGCATTTGTCA
Source organism: Pedobacter antarcticus (assembly GCF_900112985.1). Classification (GTDB taxonomy): domain Bacteria; phylum Bacteroidota; class Bacteroidia; order Sphingobacteriales; family Sphingobacteriaceae; genus Pedobacter; species Pedobacter antarcticus. Next base: position 312,122 of record NZ_FONS01000006.1, on the reverse strand, counting down.
TTCAGATATTCATACCATTAAAGGGCATTGGGGACAACAACAATACCCACAAGTACCTGGACATGAAATTGCAGGAATTGTAACTGCGGTTGGTAAAAACGTCACTAAGTTCAAACTTGGCGATAAGGCCGGCGTTGGTTGTATGGTAAACAGCTGTATGGAATGTGAAAGTTGTAAAAATGGTGAAGAACACCATTGTGAAACTACCGGAATGGTAGGTACTTACGGTTCGCCAGAAAAATCATCGCCATCAGGAATTACCCAAGGCGGTTATGCAAATAATATTGTAGTCACAGAACATTTTGCTATAAAAATCCCTGAAAGTATTGATCTGAAATATGCGGCACCATTGCTTTGTGCTGGTATTACCACCTATTCTCCAATGATGAAAGCGAAATTTAAAAAAGGTGATAAAATTGGCGTGGTTGGAATTGGTGGTTTAGGACACCTGGCTATCAAACTCGCGGTATCAAAGGGAGCTGAGGTTTATGCTTTCACCACTTCGTCTTCAAAAGCAGATGATATAAAGAGATTTGGTGCAAAAGAGGTAATTATAGTGAATTCTGCAGAAGCTTTAAAACCCTGGAAAGGTAAGCTTGATTATATGATTTCCACAGTTCCCTATGCGTACGAAATGTCGGCTTATATTGATTGTGTAAAGCCTTACGGTTACTTCACGCAGGTGGGGCAGCCGATAAATGGCGAATTAACTATCAATAATTTTAACATGATTTTTAATCGTGTAAACTTTAATGGTTCGCTAATTGGAGGTATACCAGAAACCCAGGAGGTGATGAATTATTGTGCGGAAAATAAAATTTATCCAGAGATCGAGGTTATAAAAGCCTCAGAAATAAATGATGCCTGGACTAAAGTTGTAAATAAAGGGGCGCGATATAGATATGTAATTGACGCAGCAACATTTTAAGTTACAATCAATGAAACATTTAGTAGTAACTCTCATTTTGTTTGCCTCTTTCTCTTTTAGCATGTTGAGCTGTGGCAAAGACAAGGATGCGGATATCATGAAGGAGAATAACAATCGAAACCCCAATAATCAACTGGGAGGTAAGATGAAAATAACAGTAGGATCTGCTGTATTTACAGCGACACTCAATGACAACCAAGCTGCAAATACATTCAAAGCAATGTTGCCGCTCAGTATTACAATGGAGGATCTCAATTCTAATGAGAAGTTTTATAATTTTTCTAGCACTTTGCCAACTAGTGCATTAGCGGGAGGTAATATTCAAGTTGGAGATCTAATGCTGTATGGTAATAATTGCCTGGTGCTTTTTTATGAGGGCTTTAACACTTCATACAGTTATACTAGACTTGGGAAATTGGATGATATTTCCGGACTTTCTGCTGCATTGGGTTCTGGAAGTGTCAATGTAAGGTTTGAATTGCAGTAAGTTAGGCCGTCCACTACTGTCATTTTCAGTTTAAACAAGAATCTCAAAATTTAAAATTTGTTCTTTTGTAATTTCTAAGACCGTTTCTTTACTTATTGACTATAGTTTGGTAATTAAGCCAATTATTAATCTTTGGAAATGAATGTCAATAGTAACTATATGAATCTTTACAAGTATTTTAATTAGGGATGGAAGAGCAATTATTCCTCAAAAATATTAATGCGAATAAGGGGATTATTTTGAAGATCGTAAACCTATATGCAGATGATTCGGAGGACAGAAAGGATTTATATCAGGAAATCATCTACCAAGCCTGGAAGGCAGTTCAGGGTTTTAAAGGTGAAGCTAAGTTTTCTACCTGGTTATACAAGATCAGTCTGAATGTTTCACTTACATACCTCGGCAAATTAAAAAAGCACGTAAAGACTTTTAAGAACATTAGCATCCCGGCGTATGAGATGCCTAAAGAGCTTTCTGAACGATCTGATCGGCTCTACCGTGCAATCAGGCAATTAAATGAAGTAGATCGAGGTTTGATCATGCTTCACCTTGATGGGTATGATAACGCGTCTATTAGCGAGATTACTGGAATCACTAAAAATAATGCTGGTGTGAAACTGTACCGGATCAAACAGCAATTAACAGATATTTTAAATAAGAAGTAAAATGGATTTACTACAAGAATGGAATGACATGAACGGCGAATTGGCAGATAAAAGTCAATTGCTTTCTGCAGATATAACAAGTGTTCAGAAATCTTCAAAAAGTGTTTACCTGAATTTGTTAAAGAACCTAAATGCCAAAATGATCTGGATTAGGGTGTTATCTATCCCGATGCTTTTGGGAGCATTTTTTACAACCGGACTTCTGCAATATTTACTCGTAGGAATGTTTATCAGCTATGAATTAGGGAGAATGTTTATGATCCGACAAATAAAGAAGTTGCCGAATTACATAGACTACTCAACAGTTACTAAAGATATGATAGCCTTTCAGATTAAACTTATAAACAAGGCGCTTAAAATAGAAAGGATTTGGGCCTGGTTTTTTGGCCCCTTCGCAGGGCCCTTAGGCTATATGGCCGTTTTGGCTTTTAAATATAAAACGGTTGATCAGATCATCATGAATAACCCGAATTTGCTATATGTTCTGCTGGGCTTGGCTTTATTAGTGTTTCCAATAAACTATCTGGGCAACATGATGAACAAGTATGCTTTCGCTAAAGATGTGGAACGATTATCTGCTAATTTGAAAGAATTGGAAGGGTAACAGATAAATCGCTTGTACGCTGATAGGGACCGGATAAAAACCGGGATTGAATATTCCAATCCCGTTTTTTTTAATACGTCTTCAAACTATGTTCAAAGTTATTTCAATGCATAATTAAGGTAACCACCATCAACCACAATTTCAGTTCCTGTAATGAAGCTTGCGGCATCAGAAGCCAGGAACAATACTGTTTTTGCAATTTCGTTAGGATCGCCAATCCTTTGAAGCGCAGTGGCACCAGCCAGAAACTCTTTTGCTTCGGCAGGTACGGCATTTTCTAAACCAGGTGTTGCAATGGGTCCGGGACTAACGATATTTACACGGATTTTTCTTCCCGCCAGTTCATTTGCCGCAATTTGCGCTATTTTATTCAATGCTCCTTTTGTTGCGGAATACACACTCGCTCCCAAATTTGCGGCTGTTGCGACTGTTGAAGATGTAAATATCACAGCTGCTCCATCTGCCAGGTAAGGAAGTAATTTCTGCAATGTAAAAAAGTGCCCCTTCACATTAGTATTGAATTGAGCGTCAAAATTTGCTTCGGTGACTTTTTCTATCGGCTCAAATGTTGCAATTCCAGCATTCAGGAAAAGGACATCTAATTTGTTTCCACTTTCTGCAACCGCTTTTTCCAGGATAGATATCTCTGCAAGTTTTGATGTATCTGATACTACAGTACTCAATTTCGGATTGTTTATTTCTGACGCAGCCTTTTGGAGATTTTCGGCATTTCTACCCGTAATCCAAACATTTGCTCCTGCGTTGATAAATGCTTTTGCTGTGGCTAATCCTATTCCGGTAGTTCCACCTGTGATAACAACATTTTTATTTTTGTAGTCCATGATTAAGTTTTTTATTGTTTATACCGCAAAGTTAGTGCAGGTTGATTTATATTCGTTACTTTGTAACAAAAAGTAACAGTAACTTCCGGGTAACAAAGTAACTTATGGCTGAAAACACTTGTCAATTAGAACACAAAAAAGAGGTAATGGCTGTCCACGACGCAATGGACGTGCTAAGTGGAAAATGGAAAATATCGATCATTTCTTCCATATGTTTTTACAACAAAAGAAGATTTTCTGATATTTTGGTTGATGTAAAAGGGATATCAAACAAAATGTTAAGCAAAGAATTGAAGGAGCTGGAGATCAATAAATTGATAAAACGAACGGTATTGGAAACTCAGCCTATATCTGTTCAATATCAATTAACAGAATATGGTAGAACATTGCAGACCATCATCAACAGCTTGGCAGACTGGGGGAAAGCGCATCGCAAAGTAATTATTGGTAAATAGAATTGACTGTAGCCTGAAGAATATTCCCAGTAAATATTTCTATAGAGTCAGCAGAGCTATCATCTGAAATAATTAACACTACTCAAACGCGTTCATTTATTTAAATGCATTTTTCTGGTTTTAGCAAGCGGGTCTATTTTATATATTTGAATTGTTGCGATAGCTGAAAATCCCGCGCGAATTTATCGATGAGAAAAACGCTGACATTAATTTTAATTACGATAATTACAATTGGTTTAATTTGCGCGCTGGTTAATTACATTCCAATGGATGGTTTTCCGTTCGCGTGGAGTTTGAATTTCCTATTGATGTTATGTGTAGTTGCATTTATAGAAGCACTAAAAAACCAGCTTAAATCTTCCTACTATAACCAAAAAGGATGGGAACGAAACGGGAAAATATACGAACAAATTGGAATAAATGGTTTTAGAAAGTTACTAGTTTGGATTGGTTGGGAAAGGCTGAATAAAAAATCTAATCCCGTAGAGAGAAACATCAAATCCTTGACAGACCTGCATCATCAAACAAAAAAATCTGAATTGGGTCATTTAATAATCCTGCTTATAGTACTGGGATTTAATATTTTTGTGGCACTCAAATTTGGAATTCTTCAATCTTTGTGGCTACTCCTGTTAAATATCCTACTAAACCTTTATCCGATTCTTCTTCAACGGTATAATCGTCCACGAATAGAAAGAGCTATAAATTTAAGTAAACGGAGATAAATAGGCTCTAAAACCTGTTTGGCAGCCGGTCTTTTTTATTTGTATCAAATTCCACTATCTTTATCACTCAAATTTAATATCCCCATTTCGTGATTAATGTAAATAATATCTCCGTTTCATTTGGAGGAACGACCTTATTTAGTGATGTAACCTTTTCGATTAACGAAAATGACAAAATAGCCCTGATGGGCAAAAATGGGGCAGGTAAATCTACCATCCTGAAAATTATCGCTAACGCTTCAAAACCCACTTCAGGGAATGTTACGGGGCCAAAGGATGCTGTAATTGCTTATTTGCCGCAGCATTTACTGACGCAGGACAATGTTACAGTTTTCGAAGAAACATTAAAAGCTTTTCAGGAAGTGCATCAAATGCAAAAAGAACTGGATGAGCTAAACGAGCAGCTCACTATCAGAACTGATTATGACAGTGACGATTACATGAAGTTAATTGAGCGCGTGTCTGAGCTGAGTGAAAAATTCTATTCTGTAGAAGAAGTCAATTACGATGCCGAAGTAGAAAAAGTATTAAAAGGCTTAGGCTTTGAAAGAAAGGATTTTACCCGCCAAACATCTGAGTTTTCGGGTGGGTGGCGTATGCGCATTGAGCTGGCTAAAATTCTATTAAAGAAACCCGACTTGATTTTGCTTGATGAGCCAACTAACCACATGGATATTGAGAGCATTCAATGGTTAGAAGACTTTTTAATCAATTCAGCAAAAGCAGTTGTGGTCATTTCTCATGATCGTACTTTTGTCGATAATATCACAAATCGTACAATTGAGGTGACTATGGGCCGAATCTACGATTATAAAGCTAAGTACACCCACTACCTGCAGTTACGTGCCGACCGCCGTGTGCATCAAATAAAGGCTTATGAAGAACAACAACGCTTTATAGCCGATAATCAGGAATTTATAGACCGTTTTAGAGGTACCTATTCGAAAACCCTGCAGGTACAGTCGCGTGTAAAAATGCTCGAAAAACTCGACGTCATTGAGATTGATGAAGTTGATACTTCGGCATTGCGGCTTAAATTTCCTCCATCGCCACGATCAGGTCAGTATCCTGTAATTGTAGAAGAGTTAACCAAAGTATATGGCGATCATGTAGTATTTGAAAAAGCATCAATGGTAATTGAGCGGGGAGAAAAGGTTGCTTTTGTCGGTAAAAATGGTGAAGGTAAGTCAACCATGATCAAAGCCATTATGAATGAGATTGATTTTGAGGGAAGTTTAAAGGTCGGCCATAATGCAAAGATTGGCTACTTTGCTCAAAACCAGGCATCGTTATTAGATGAAAAGTTAACGGTCTTCGAAACCATCGATCAGATTCCATTAAGCGATGGTACGCTAAAAATCAAAGACCTTTTGGGTGCCTTTATGTTTAGTGGCGACGATACTACAAAAAAAGTTAAGGTGCTTTCCGGGGGAGAGAAAACCCGTTTAGCCATGATCAAGTTATTATTGGAACCTGTAAACGTATTAATACTGGATGAGCCAACCAATCATTTGGATATGAAGACAAAAGACATTATCAAGGATGCCCTTAAAGATTTTGACGGCACTTTGATTCTGGTATCCCATGACCGGGATTTTCTTGATGGGTTGGCAGAGAAAGTATTCGAGTTTGGTAACAAACGCGTACGGGAGCACTTTGAAGACATTAAAGGTTTCCTTGCTTACAAGAAAATGAATAGCTTAAAAGAAATCGAGAAAGGTTAGAGAAAATATTAAACTAGGAAGAACTGGACTAGAATAAGCTTTTTATTCAATTGAGCATTGTATTGAACATAGCTGCGTTTGCTCAGTACAATGCTTCAGCAACCTTAAGTTTAGGGATTGGGCATGTGGTACCCTTGCCCGGAAAAACTTTGGCTGATGGCCTCCAGGTAAGTAATTGTCAATACTCATTATATTCCATTTGCTGCGGTCAGAATGATAGGTTTGCCGGAAGTTATTAATATGGTATGTTCGTGCTGAGCGACAAATCCACCTTTACTGCCGCTAAAAGCCCAGCCATCCGAAGATGTTTCAATATTTGTAGACAGGGTAGAGATGAAAGTTTCAATAGCGACAACTGAATCTTTCCTGAATCGTCTCAGTTTGTCATAGCGGTCGTAATAATTCATAATCGCATCTGGCTCTTCATGTAAGCTTCGTCCAACACCATGACCACCTAAATCCCTGATAACAGTATATCCTGCTTTTCTGGCTCTGGTTTCTATTAGCTTTCCAATATCAGAAATTCTTACGCCACCGCTGATCTGAGCAACCGCCTCGGCTAATATTTCCTGTGAAGTATCTACTAAGTGCTGTAAACCCTGAAGGTCCTCTCCAACGATAAATGAGCTTCCGTTATCTGCCCAAAATCCATCTAGTTCCGCCGAGACATCAATGTTAATAATATCTCCATTCTTCAGAATAACTTTGTCTGAAGGTATCCCGTGGGCAAACTCCTTATTGACGCTTATGCAGCTGTACCCAGGAAAATCATAGGTCTCGAATGGGGCAGATTTTGCACCAAGGGATTCCAGCAGGCCCCTTCCATACTCGTCAATTTCTTTTGTAGACATCCCTATTTGCGCATAGGCTCGCATCTGCTTCAAAGTAAGCGCCACAGCCTCGCTCACTCTTTTTATACCCTGGAGCTCTTCATCTGTTTTTATAACCATAAATACAACGTTGTTAAGTTTTGTACAAAGCTAGGTGCATTTAAACTGTGCCCATAGTAAATATTAGACATGGTATTATTCTGTTGCCATTAACATTTCCTGTAAATTTGCGACATGCCAATCAATTATCTGAAAAAGATACAATTAGGGGATTTTAATGAAGACGGGTATAGAATTAGCCCTTCTGAAGCAGTCGACGCCTTTATCGAGGGATTCTATATTTTTTCCAGAGACCTCCGGGATGATACAGATCTGCTTTTCAATGATGGGTTTCCCGTGCTTGTTTTCTTACAGAACAGTGAAGATACAGTACAGGTCACAGGGCAGAAAGACGTGTCTGAAGTTAAAGCTGTATGGGCAAGCGCCGGCGCAATTAAGAATGTTTATGTGAAATATAACAATCGTACAGACCGGGTTTTTATTGTCCGTTTTTACCCGGGTTCTTTTTACAAACTATTTGGTTTAGATGCCCAATATTTCAGGAATAATCCAGTTACCCCCTTTGACTATTTTGCCAAGGATAATAATTTTAGCATATCGGAATTCTTCAAACATCATTCTATCGAAGAAAAGATAACATTTATCGAAAAATATATTCAGGATTCTTCATCCGTATCAAATGTCTGCGGAGCTTTACATCAAACATTGGATTATATCCATCAAACAAAAGGTAAAAGTACTGTGCGAAATGTAACCGACGAAGTTGGCGTAAACTATAAGTGGCTGGAAAGAAGTTTTATGAAGAATATCGGACTACTTCCTAAAGAATATATTCAGCTTCAGCGCTTTATTAACGCGTATCTTGAATTAGTTGGGAGTATCGATGTTGATTTAATGCGAATAGCAGTATCGAACGGGTACTACGATTCCAATCATTTTCTAAAAGATTTTAAAACTTATACCGGAAAAACACCATTGGCATACTTGAAGTTTAATGCAAGCTGAAAAGCCGTTGATCTTTAAATAGATCTAATGGACGTTCTTACCGTCTAAGTGTGAGCCCGGTTAATTAACCCCCGGAAAATTGAACTTCGTCCAGAAAATTGTGCGTTTTACATTCGGCTTTGGTGCTGTTTATCCCCCTATATTTTGTTGTTTTTCTTTTGCTGTTCTTCGGGGTTGCTATACCCTTGCCATACCCTTGCCATACCGTTGGTATACCTAAAGGGTATAGCAAGGGTATGGCAAGGGTATGGCAAGGGGTATACTTTGGGTATATCAACCCGGGACGTTAACAACCCAAAAACGCAAGGATCGAAAAAAGAATATACCCCAGTCTTACGCTGAGATTAGTGGGAAAGGCAGAGTACTGCAATGCACTGGGAGCGTATTGAATGGCCTGACGAATGAATGGTTTAAGGAATAATAATATTCTGAAATTATAATACTAAATTTGATAGCTATTCTAACCCTCTTCATGCCAAGACCTAATTTTAGTATGCCTGACGATCACTCTTTAAAGGGTAAAAGTACGTATTGGCTGGATCTGATCGGAAGCCCTGCTGTATTTTCGCTGGAAAGCAGAATATTTCACTCAATCAGTGTCGGATTAATTCTTCTGCTGAGCATATATGTTCCTTATAATCTATACGCGGGGCTGTATATAGCATCTGTTTCGGCGTTTGGAATTGGCCTGTTCTTTTTTTACCAGTACTATCATTCCAGATTTCATGGGATACCACATAACAATACTTTATTTGGTCTGATTGGTCTGGTGATTTTCGGGTTCAACTATTTTGCTAATTCTGGTATTAATGGTTCTACGGACCTGATATGGCCCGCCTATTTATTACTTGTTTTTACAATCTCTCCTTACCGGCAGCACCTTACTTGGCTGGTAATCTATTTATTATGTTTTTTAGCATTGCATATTGTCGAGTATTATTACCCGTTTTTGGTGAGGTATCCGTTTAGTGCGGGCAGGGGGCAGTTTATTGACCGGGTTACTGCATTTCCGATACCTGTTGTGGCTATTTATATCATTATTAAATTCATCCGGGAAAATTATGACAAAGAAAAGAAGGCAGCAGAAGAAAAAGCAGTTGCTTTAGAAGTAAGTAAAGCACAGCTTTCTTCGCAGAAAGATCAACTCGAACAAAGCAATGTTGAAAAGAATAAATTAATGTCCATCATCTCACATGACCTGCGGACACCGTTGATGAATATTCAAAGTTATTTGGAATTGCTAAATGAAAATGAGTTAGATAACGCCGAGCGGTCGATGATGGAAAAAGCACTGCTTACTTCTACGAATAATGCGGTAGATATGTTATCTAATTTATTGCACTGGTCTAAGTCACAAATGGAGGGATCTCATGTGAATCTCGTGGAATTGAATCTCCTATCTGCACTGCTTGGGTCACTGGAAATGGAAAAGGTACATGCCTGGAAGAAAGGCATATCCCTTAATTATCAGATTCCCCCTCAGTTGAACGTCATAGCCGATAAAGATATGCTTCAGCTGGTTGTACGTAATCTGGTGAGTAATGCAGTGAAATTTACGCCTGCTGAAGGTACCATTACTATCCATGCAGAATCGTTATCAGATGAATGTAAGATCACAATTAATGATAACGGGAAAGGAATTACACCTGAGCAGCAGGAAAACATTTTTTCTATCAAATCAGAACCTACTTTTGGCACAAACAACGAAAGAGGGGTGGGCTTGGGTCTTGTCCTCTGTAAGGAATTTACCGAGCGCCAGGGTGGGCAAATCGGATTTGAAAGTCATATTGGGCTGGGTTCCAGTTTCTTTATTATCCTACCACTAGGCACTCAGGGTTCATAAAGTCATATCAATGATTTATTTGTGATTATCAATTTTTCGTCATCTCTGTCATGTTAATTGGTATATCGGGAATTTCCGATATACATTTGCACTATGGATCACGTAGAAATCTTCAAAGCACTTTCAAACAAAACAAGACTGCAGATACTGAATTGGTTGAAAGAACCTGAGTTGAATTTTCCGGAACAAAAGCAACACGCTGGTTTTGACCATGGTGTTTGCGTTGGCCAAATACAGCTGAAGGCAGGGCTTACGCAGTCAACTGTTTCGGAGTATTTGGTGATATTACAACGTGCGGGCCTTGTTAAATCGACAAGAGTCGGGCAATGGACGTACTATCAGCGGAATGAGGAAGCTTTTGAAATTCTTAGTCAAATGATCCGCGCAGAAATTTAAATAAATACATTAAAAAGATGAGTACAGATAGCTTATTCAGGCCCTTTAACCTGAAATCATTGAGCATAAAAAACAGAATTGTAATGGCGCCTATGACGCGTTCATTTTCTCCAGACGGTATTCCTACAGATGCTGTAGCAACTTACTATCAAAAACGTGCAGAAGGAGAAGTCGGGTTAATCTTGTCTGAAGGTACGGTTATAGACCGTGTATCGTCTTCAAACGACGCTAACATTCCTCATTTCTATGGAGAAAAATCCCTGGCAGGATGGAAGAAAGTGATAGACGGTGTTCACGCAGCAGGCGGTAGTATGGCCCCGCAGATATGGCACATGGGAATTATGGACAATCATGCATCTGGCTGGGTTCCATCACAACCGTTTGAAGGCCCGTCTGGTTTAAACCGTCCGGATTTCAACAATGGTAATACGATGACCGAGAAGGATATTGAAGATACCATTATTGCCTATGGAAAAGCTGCAGCTGATGCAAAACGTTTAGGTTTTGACAGTGTGGAGATCCATGGTGCACATGGTTATTTAATTGATCAGTTTTTCTGGGAAGGTACGAACCTGCGCACTGACGGCTACGGTGGTAAAACCCTTGCTGAAAGAAGCCGTTTTGGTATTGAAGTTGTTAAAGAAGTGCGTAAACAAGTCGGCGAGGATTTCGCGGTGATTATTCGCTTATCACAATGGAAGCCTTCAGCTTATACAAGCCAGCTGGCTAAGACACCACAAGAAATGGAGGCATGGCTAAACCCGCTTGCTGATGCTGGAGTTGACATTTTTCACTGCTCGCAACGTCGTTTCTGGGAGCCGGAATTTGAAGATTCAGATCTTAACTTTGCAGGATGGGCTAAAAAAATCACAGGTAAATCAACAATTACAGTTGGTTCAGTAGGTTTAACAGGGGAGTTCTTAGCTGCATTTGGAGGTGAAAGTTCCGATCCAAGTTCTTTAGATGAACTGCTCAGACGTATGGATCGCGGAGACTTTGATCTGGTTGCTGTAGGAAGACCTTTATTGGCTGATCCTTCCTGGGTTAAAAAAATTAAAGAGGGACGTACAGATGAACTGAAAGGATTCTCTAAAGAGGCACTTGCTGCGTTGATAATAGACTAAGTTTATATACATATTCTTCGAAAAACCTGGTAATTATATACCGGGTTTTTTTATGGCTTTTAAATCGTGCTGCCATGTGTTTGTTTTACTAAATAACGTGTTATTGCAGGGAAATACTTTAACCCTCCTACGACAGCTTCTGATAAAATTTCAGAACCAAAAAACCGCTGAATATACCTTCCTGTGCGTAACCGGAATGCGAACTGTTTCTGCCATTGCTGTTGATAGGCTTGTTCCATTTGAATGCGGATTCTATGGTCGAATCCATTGTTGCAGTAGTTGATGATATTTTCGGATAGTATTTTTGCGGCATGAAAAGCCATAGCCATACCATTACCACAGAGTGGAGTAATCATCCCCGCAGTGTCGCCACACATCAGGATATGATTTTCTATTAAAGGTTTGTTGTCGAAGGCTATCTCATTTATTGTTTCCGGTCTATTCCAGACGAAGTCCGAATGTTCAAAAACATCCTTTAAAAAAGGATTTTTCATTAAAACCTCTCTCTCCATTTCTGCAATGGAACCATATTTTTTCAGGTGCCTGTTTTCTGAAAGATAGCAAAGACAGTAAAGATCATCTTCAATTTTATTGAGTCCGCAATAACCACCCTCAAAATTGTCCAGACGGATAGCATCTTTAGCGAAGTCTGAGCGTATATGATATTTAACCGCCATATACGGGCTTCTGTTATAGAAGAACTTGCGGTCTAGCTTCTGGTCTAAATTGGACCTTTTTCCATATGCTCCAATGACTATATCTGCCTGATACTCCTGAGCTGCTGAACATATACTGAATTTATTTTCACTAAAACTGATACCGGTAATCTTTTCAGCTGTAATAAATTTCACACCTTGTTTATTGGCAATCTGATACAGAGCTTCATCCAGGGTATATCTGCTAATGCCAAATCCGCCCATAGTTAAGCCAGCTTCCAGATATTTTCCGGAAGGGCTGCTCACTATTAATTTAGAGATATGGGATGCGTTTATGTCTCCGGGAAGCACACCCATGCCCGATAACAAAGTTAAGACCTCATTACTCACATATTCGCCGCAGACCTTATGAAATGGGTATTTTTTTCTTTCTGCCAGGCTCACTTCAAAACCCGACTTACTGAGCAGGATGGCATTGGTAAGACCTGCCAGTCCGCCACCGACGATAAATATATCCGGTTTGTTTTTCATTTATAGATAATTACCTGCCATCTGAATGCCCACATCCATTTGATGCGATAATTTCTGACATTTGCCCTTTGTAAAAGTTCTTCCAGTTCCTTTTTTCTGAAGCTACGCAATACAGATAACTTGCTGTCGTGCTGTACCATTGGAGATTTGGAGAATAGCCGGGTTAAGATTCCTATGCTATAATAAGCTAGCCAGTGGCGGTGCAGATCATTAATCACAACTGCTTTTTTTGCTGAAAATATCATCCTTCCGATCAGGTTTACCCATTCGTCATTGTCAAAATGGTGCGTAAATAAACTGCTGATGACGACGTCAAATTCGTCTGGCCTAAACTCTTCCTCCAAAACATCGGCCTTTCTAAATTGAATATTGCTTATTTTTTCATGTGTACGATTTGCAAACGCTATAGCAGCTGGTGTTGCATCTATTCCAATAAAATTAAGCTTTAACTGCTTTGTTGAAAAATATTTATGAAGCACTCTCAGGCTGTCACCACCGCCACATCCCCAGTCGCAAATACGGTCGCCGTTATCCAGTTTAATATACTTAAAAGCATTGTAGAAGACTGAGAAACCTCCAAGCAGTTTATTTATAATCTCCAGTTCCCGCAATACGGGATCTATCTCCTGCGGCGGTAACGCAAAATTGTCCATGATCTCTTTTTGCGTACTTCGTTCTGTAAAATCAGGCATAAGCTAATAACATACTTTCAAACGTTAAACCCGGACCAAAAGCGACGCTGAGTATCTGCTGCTCCCGTTGCTGTGTTTTTAACTTCATACCCAATCCGGCCAAAACAAAAAGGATGGTAGCCGAAGACATATTACCGTAGTCGCGAAGTACCTGGTACGCATGTGCATTTTGTGAGCTATCCAAAGAAAAAACCTCGTCACATACTTCTAATATCCGCCGCCCGCCCGGATGGATAGCAAATTGTCCGATATCATCGAATGTGACATTTGCTTTTTTTAATAAATTATCGGTGATCCCTTTAATTCCTGATTTTATTTGCTTCGCAATCTTATTACTGAGCCGCATTTCATAACCAAAATCTCCGATACGCCATGCCATTTCATTTTTCGCTGCGGTAACGACCTCTGTGTAAAAAGATTTAATAGCAAAAAGTTTTTGATCTGTTGTATCGGTATGTTGTATTAGAACAGCAGCTGCGCCGTCAGCAAATAGCGAATTGGACAACCAGTTATCCAGGGTGCTTTCTTTCTGAAAGTGAAGCGTACATAATTCCACATCTACTATCAGAACTTTGGCGTCGTGCTGAGCCCGGCAAATGTAATCAGCTATTTTCAGGGCATTGAATGCACCATAACAACCCATGAAATTAATACAGCTGCGTTCTACCGAAGGATTAAGCTGCAGACTTTCCACAAGCTCAATATCCAGCCCCGGGGCGTACATTCCTGTACAGCTTACTGTAATTAAATGAGTGATGGCTGCGGCCGGAAAATTAATAGGTTTCAAACAGTTATCAACGGCCTCCAGGCATAGTGGCAGCGCAGTACGTTCATATAAATTTCCGCGCACAGATGTGGTTGGAAAAGGTTCCAGACTATTATTGTTGCCAAAGAAAGTATACGCTCCTTTACGCTTTCCGAAATCACTGATGACTGAATGCCTGTACGCAATACCGGATGACTGGTATAGCTTTTCCAGGCGGCTAGAGTTGATTGCATCAAGCTCATGAGCGTCAATCATAAATTCGAGGATCCGGGTTTGTGTAAATTTATTGGCTGGGTTACTGGTACCTATCGCGGAAATAATGCTAGTCATCTTCGAATTGTTTTCGTAAATTCAGATTATATATCAATTTATGGTTTCAGGAAATATAAGATCGGTACTTTTACATTTACGACTTCCATTTTCACTCTTCCTGCTTCCCATCTTTCTTTTTGCACTTTCCCAGGCTCCTGCTATTAACAATCAGAAAGCCATACTGGTTTTCTTTATACTGCATTTGTTCATATACCCGGCAAGCAATGCCTACAATAGTTATTTCGATAAGGACCAGGGGAGCATTGCCTTGTTGAAAACTCCGCCACAGGTAAATAAGTCTTTGTTTGAAACCGCCGTCATATTGGAATGGGCCGGCGTGGCGCTTGCGCTATTGGTAAATATAGAGTTCGCAATTGCAATGATAGTTTATAATTCGTTTTCCAAAGCTTACAGTCACCCTAAGATCAGAATAAAAAAGTATCCTGTTTTAAGTTTTTTGGTGATCTTTATTTTTCAGGGTTTTTTCATTTATTATGCGTGTTACAAAGGAGTTTCATCCAATTCCGGTCAGTTCAGTATAGCTATTTTCATAGCTGGAATGATCTGCTCTTGTCTGATAGGTGCTTCTTATCCGCTTACGCAGATCTATCAACATGAAGAAGATACTAAAAGAGGGGATAAGACCCTCAGTATACTTCTGGGTATTCCCGGATCTTTTGTCTTTTCTGCAATCGTATTTTCAGCCGGATTTTTCCTGTTATATTATTATTGGGGGACGCAGCATCAATTATTCAAATTCTATGTTTTTATAGCCTTTGCAATTCCGTTGATACTTTATTTTTTGTGGTGGTTTTATCAATGTATGAAAGACGGTAAAAATGCAAGTTATGAAAATACGATGCGTATGACATTACTGAGTGCCAGCCTCATGCTTATTTATTTTGGATGGCTGTTTTTTATTTCATAGTAAACAAAAGTTTGCTGCCGGGATCGACTATGAAGCTCTCAATCACGCCTTCAGATATCGTTAATGTCTGCTCCTTAGTCTGCATATTTATGGTTTTGGTTAGATAGGTTCCATCTTTCAATCTGATCTTAAATTCCAATGGAAACAGGAACAGATCTCCAGCCTGAAGGATTTCAATACTATTCCCGGACTGAAGAATTTCTAATACCGGGATTTCTTTACTTTTTAACCAGGAGTTGAGGAAAGGTTTCATGTCACTTTGAGCAACAGCACTTAAATGGCTTGTAAAGGACTTAATCGACTGATCTCCCGATTGAATAAAGTTTGTCATTGCTGTGGAAAGATGTTTTTTACCCAACTGATGTGATAAAATATAAAATAACCAGGCCCCTTTTGCATAGGAAACCCCGTTGTTACTATAGTCTTCCCAGAGAGAACTCTTCCCATCAAATTTTCCATTGAAATAATTCTGCTTTTGAGATTTAAAAAATGTGGTTGTTATGGAATCTCCGTAAACCGAAGCTAAGAGTATTGATTCTGCATAAGTTGCCCATCCTTCTGTCAGGAAATTTGTTGCAGGTCCTGTGGGATTTGTCCAGCCATGTGCGACCTCGTGTCCAAAAGTTGCTCTCGGATTAGGTTTATCGGTAATTAGCGTACTTCCTTTTACACCGGCCACAACAATACTGTTGCTTCTGTTTTTCCATCCATCTGTATTTGATCTATCCTGGACAATCCCCAAATAATTACCTATCGGCTTCCCGAAGTGTTTTTGGAGGGTATCATAACTTTTTGAGAATTCTGCATATAATGCCCGCTTTTCTGGTAGAAAATCTTTTGTTGCATATACAACCAGGTCAATATGATCTTTTCTGAATGTGTTTACTTCCCAATCTTTATCATAATAAATAGACAAACCGAAAGTTGGGTTTAAGGATTTCGCTTCTACTATTCTTGACCCGCCAATAACCATTTCTTTTTGGGGTAAGCTCGTTGCCAGATAGTAAGCTTTTGGAATGGTGCAGTACAAACTAAAATCTGCTCGGTCATTCGGACTGGAAAAACTGAAAAACGGATGCCAGACATACTGGTTACGCAGGTGTCCGTAAGCATCTCCAAAATAGGCCGAATTTTTGTCCGTCTCCTCTCTTTCAACGTTAATGCTATACTCTAGAGTCAAAGTTTGACCATTCTTCCTGCGCGCTTTTAACAAAAGTAGGCCGGCGTCAAAAGAAAACTCTGTTTCAGCACCGTTAAGTGTCAGTTTCTTCAATTTAGCAGTATGGTTTAGTCTGGTTGCAAACCCGTAAGAATCATTGATGTCAATTGTAAGTGTATCTTTAACTGTTATACTTTTTCCCGGTATAATATTTATTCCAAGACGATGTTTTTTTATTTGATTCAGGCGATCAATCTCGATCCGGCTTTTCAAGCTCCAGGAACCGGCAACCCGCTCGAATTTATAGATGCCGGTATAATTAGCAGCGTAATTAGTTTCATCGCCCGAATTTCCATATAAAAGTATTCCACTCAGGAAGACAAGGGCACTGTCTTTACTTACAAGAATGATTTTAGATTTTCCGGACAGCTTTTTGATCTTTTCCTCAACTACGGAGGCGTAAAAATCCTGAACACCTTTAATAGGAACAAGTTTATTGAAATCTTCGGCATTATTATGCTGAAATGCAGAGTCGATTAGGGCTATACTTTGTTTAAGACTATTGCCATTGCTATTCGCTTTATGCTGTGCGAAGCTACCGGTTGTTGCAGTTAATATTATGCCCAGGAAGATTGGATAAAATTGAATGCTGATACGAAAATTTAGTGTCATTGAATACAAAATGAGAGTGTATGCAGATGACGCAAAAACTACTGTAATGTTGCACGGTATAATTCTTCCTGTAGGGCCGATACATTGTCCTGGCTGATAGTGTCATTAACAAGTATCATGAAACCGAGGTTTTCTATTCCTACTACCTGTTATCCAACTCAGCGCCACACCTGAGCCATCTGAATTAATGTTTAAATAGGCCTGCCTCTTCAGACCGGAAGTTTATGGGGTGGTTGCCCGGACATTAATTAAATAGATAGCCGGCTAAGTGTTTCGCGGGTAACCCCGAGATAGGCTGCGATCATAGATTTAGGTACTCTTTGAAAAAGGGTGGGATATTGCTCGTATAGCTGTTTATATCTTGACAAAGCATCATTTTTAATGAGAACCATAACTCTTTTTTGGAGGTTTAGGAACCCGGAAGTTGTTTTCAATCTGAAAAACCGCTCGATTTTAGGCATTTCATCGCAGAGTTTGTTTTTATCTGCTAGTGAAAAATAAAGGATCTCTACCTCTTCGAGGCATTCAATATTAAAACCCGCACGTTCTTTGGTATTGAGTGCCTGATAATCGCTGACCCACCAATTCTCCATGGCGAACTGTAAAATATGTTCTTTCCCGTTTTCATCTGTAACAAACGTCTTTAACAGGCCTTTTACGACAAAATATTCCCGGTCGACAACATCGCCGATCTGGATAATCAGAGAGTGTTTATTAAATTTTGTAGCGTGAAAAAATGAACACACATATTCGAATTCCTCGTCAGTTAACTGGATAAATTCTTCAAACTGGTGCCTTAAGGCTATGCACATAACAACTATTTGGATACAAAATTAATGATTCAATTACGTAAAAAAACGAATTTCATGATTAACCGTGGCTGTTGTGACATTTATCACCAGGTATTTGTGATAAATGTCCTTATAGAAATTGGAAGGGAGTAAGGAGATTTGTAAAAAAAGCATATGAAAAGTAATATCAAATATCTAATGATCATGCTCTCGGTCTTAACGCTGCAAACATTTGCGCAAAGTCCAGAGAGTAGTAACAAAAACAAAATTTATATGAAAAATAAAAAGGTTCTAATCGTAGTCACTTCTTTCGGTGAGGTTAAAAATGGTACTAAAACAGGATTGTGGGCAGAGGAATTCACGACTCCGTATTATATTTTTAATGAGAAAGGAATAAAGGTAACTATCGCTTCGCCCAAAGGAGGCAAAACCCCTCTGGATCCTAAGAGTATTACTGGAGATTATGCCACTGCTTCAGTTAAGAAATTTCTTAATGACCCGGATGCACAGAAATTATTAAATAATACAGTGACACTGGAAAGTGTTCGGGCTGAAGATTATGACGCGATATTTTATCCTGGCGGACACGGCCCGATGTGGGACCTGCCGGAAAATAAGATTTCAATCTCGTTGATCGGGTCGTTCTATGATGATGGAAAGCCTGTAGCTTTAGTTTGCCATGCTCCCGCAGCATTGAAAAACGTAAAAACCAAAGACGGTGGCTACCTCATTAGCGGAAAAACTGTTTCTGGATTTACTAACAGCGAGGAAAATGCCGGACAGTCGGTAGATATGACTCCGTTTTTATTAGAAGATATGCTTATTGAAAGAGGAGCAAAGTATGAAAAAGGTGCAGATTGGGCGCCATTCGCCGTTCAGGACGGTCTTTTAATTACAGGACAGAATCCGGCTTCAGCAGAATTAGTCGCAGAAAAAATAATTGCTTCTTTATCAAAGTAAAATATTAAAGATAATGCCGGGTCGCCAATGAAATGATCCGGCATTTGAATACAAACCCAAGAGATTTGGATACTTCTATAACTTTTGACTATACGAGCTTTGTATCATCATTAAGATTTTAATTATGAGTAATCAAAAAGTATGGTTTATCACCGGAGCTTCAAAAGGGCTTGGCCTGGCACTGGCTAAGCTGGCATTGTCAAATGGAGATAAGGTGGTTGCAACATCGAGAAGCATTAAAGAACTTGAGGAACAAATTAGTCAGCCTGATGAAAACTTTCTTCCGCTGAAAGTAGATCTCACCTCCGATAAAGACGTACGGCATGCAATTGAGCGAAGTATTGCTTATTTCGGTAAATTAGATGTTATCGTAAATAATGCAGGCTATTCACTGGTAGGCAGCATGGAAGAAATGTCGGATCAGGAATTTCGGGCAACACTTGATGTGAATCTTTTCGGAACCGTCAATGTCATCAGGAATGTAATGCCTTCTCTGAGGACGCAGAATTCCGGACATATCATCAATATATCTTCAAATGCTGGCTACGTAGGCTTTGCCAATGCAACGAGCTATAATGCGGCCAAGTTTGCTGTCGTAGGCTTATCAGAAGGATTAGCACAGGAAGTCAGTGCATTTGGTATTAAAGTTACCTTAGTCGCACCTGGACAGTTCAGAACGAGTTTTATGGAGAAGGGATCTATGATGTTCGCTAAAAACAGAATTGATGTCTATGGGTTAGATAAGGCAGAAGAGACCTGGAGCAGCTTCAGCGGGCAACAAATAGGTGATCCGGAAAAACTGGTGAGAATTTTGACAGAAGTAGCAGCAATGGAAAATCCGCCGGTACGTTTACTATTAGGGCCGGATACATACCATTTGTTGAAAGAACACCGTGAAAAAGAAGCAACAGAATTTGAGTTATGGAAACATCTGACACTGTCGACAAATTTTGATTAAAAATAACCAATGAAAAAAGCAGCTCATAAACCTTATATTATCAATTCTACCACAGAATTGCACCGGCTGCTTGACATCGCTAAACCTAAACATCCGCTCGTCAGTGTGATCAATTTCGAAGAGATCAAATGCTTTGAAGAAGAAACATTGAGGAGCGTTGCTTATAACTTTTATTGTATAGCAATTAAGAAGAATTTCGAGGGGAAGATGAAATACGGGCAGCAGTATTATGATTTTGATGAAGGAGTGATGACTTTTTTCTCGCCCATGCAAGTAGTCACCACTGATATTGTGCCAGGGCTGAAGTTATCTGGTCACTGGTTGGTCATTCATCCTGATTTCATTGCAAATTACGGGTTGGGAAAAAATATAAAAAAGTATGGTTACTTTTCTTATTCCGTTAGCGAAGCCCTTCATCTATCCCAGGATGAAGAGATATCAATAACGGATATTTTTAAAAATATAGAGAAGGAATACCGGTCTGTAATCGACCATTTCTCGCAGGATGTGATCATTTCGCAGATTGAGCTATTGCTGACGTATTGCAACAGGTATTATAACCGTCAGTTTATTACCCGTAAAAAAGTCAACCGGGATTTGCTGGGCGCACTGGAAATTTTGCTCTCTGATTATTTTGAGAGCGAACTCATTCAGCAGGCTGGCTTGCCGGGGGTTAAATACCTTTCAGATAAACTGAATGTCTCACCAAATTATTTAAGTGATATGCTTAGAAATCTCACCGGCATGAGTACAAAACAGCATATTGATAATCATTTGATTGAGAAGGCAAAACAAATATTAGCTACAACCAATAGGTCGGTAAGTGAGATTGCCTATGGATTTGGATTTGACTATCCTCAGTCTTTTAACAAGTTGTTTAAAAACAAGACCAGTGTCACACCTCTGGCTTATAGACAGTCATTCGAAACTCAAAGACCGGTCACCTGACCGTCTTTGATAAATTTCGTATTTTTTATTGCGCCTGTTCCATTAAAGCGATATTCCATTCCTATAATATCTGAGGGTTGATGGGAGAAAGGCAGGGAGTATGCTGGTTTATCATTGATCATTAAGTCTCCTTACTTTCATTCGAGTACGTAATAATATACTTATCCTGTCCGGTTGTGTCTTTTTTAATGAATAAATAATTGCACTGATCTTTAGTTACGATCATATGCCCATAGTATTTTTTTTGACTGACAGCTATAATATCAATATCTCTTGTGTAAATACTGTAACCTAAAATTTGATTTTTGTGTATGTATAATAAGGTCAGACTTGTATCATCCAGCTCTTTATAAAAGCTGCTTAATAAATTTGAGTTCTTTAACGGTAAATCCCTTAATTTAGCTATAGGAATATATGGCGTCAACACAATAATACTATCCCATTTTAACGGGATCATCGAACACAGGTTTAAGTTTATTGAATCTTGTGCAGACTTATTTAGTAGTATACACTTTTGTTTAACTATAGAATTTAGATCTATTTTTGTCAGATTTTTATCACTCCTACATCCAAATACGATACTAACCAAAAAGATAAAAATGAAATACGTGTTTTTCATATGTTAATATACATTAGTGTCCTGTAAATAATAAGTACCATCTGAATTCTTCTTTATATATCTCATTTGACCACTATCAACTAGATATTTAATAATTTGAATAAATTCTGTCTGCCTATCAAATACAAAATTAGGGCTTATGGATTCTATTGCTTCTCTTCCTGCATAATTATTGAATAAATCCATCGATCTGGACAATTCATCGAATTCTGATATATATAAGTTATTTTCATGTGCATCTCCTAATTGCTTGGCTAAATCTCGACCTAAACTATAGGTGTTCCATAAGTGAAAATAGGCATGTCTGAATGCGTCTGCTCTAAATATTAGTGTTTAGTGATGTGTTTTTTTTAGGGATATAATTTATTATATCTATCGATATCGTTGACCCTAAATTCTTTTCGCTAATAAGTAGTTTGGTTTGGATATTTTTGATCTCGCTGTATCCGGTATTTTTTGAATATGGTTCATAACTGTAATTCCGAAATGTTAATGTATCTCTCTTATAAGGTACCTCTATAATTTTATAACCATTTAACATATACTCTTTAGCTTTTTGCCAATCAATTCTGTTTTTCGAAGAAATCAAGTTACGGGGTATAGATTCCCGAAGATTGCTTTTTTCTCGACTTTCAAAGTTACTTAGTAGGTCCTTGGCTATTTCCATCGATAAATGAATATCGGATTGATTGAGAGCTTGTTCTTTCTCGTTATCTTTTTTACATGACCATAGAGCAGTCATTACTATGAACAATGCAATTGTTTTTAAATTCATTAATTTTTTAATTAAATTCATCTATACACAAAAGTATTGATTGCAATGATAGGCCGAGCGAACTTTTTGTTAAGTAATTGTTAATAAAAATAACTTTAAATTTTGCCTGTTATCTTGTTGGTGTTTGGTGCGTTTAACCGCATATAAATTGGCTCGTTAAAATCAGCCGATTAAATGATATATTAGATTAAAGAAAATCTGATGAAAAGAATTGAAATTGCAGGTAAACTGCGGGCGGTTACTCTACTAATTTCTTTATTTCGTGTATCTCCCTCAATGATACAGGGACAGTCTGTCAAAAGGATTGACGGAACCTCAGTAAATACTGATTCTATTCGCCGTCATGTTATTTTTTTAATGGGGCAGGCAAAGGTTAAAGGATTAGAAATGGCCATTTTCAATAGTGATAAATTGATCTATAAAGAAGCATTTGGTACGGCTAATGACTCTGGTGCGAAATTACACTCATCGATGAGTATTTATGGTGCATCACTCAGTAAAACTGTGTTCGCCGTATTAGTCATGAAGCTGGTAGAAGAGGGGATAATTGATCTCGACAAACCACTGCAGGATTATTTACCTAAACCAATTTATGAATATCCGCAGAAAACGAAATGGCAGGATAACTATAACGATCTGCGTACAGATACACTTTACAGGAAGATAACCGCAAGAATGTGTCTTGATCATACTACCGGATTCCCTAACTGGCGTTGGGACAATCCCGACCAGAAACTGAAGATCGCATCCGTACCCGGCAGCAGGTACAGCTATTCCTGAGAAGGCCTGGTTTATTTGCAGACTGTTATCGAAAAGGTTACAGGTAAGTCTCTTGAACAACTCATGGAACAAAAATATATAAGCAGTTTGGTATGAAAAATTCTGCCTACACATGGTTGCCGAAATTTGAAGGAGACTATGCGCTCGGATATAATCAGGAAGGTAAATCTTATGAGAAAGACAAGGATAATGAAGCACGCTCTGCAAGTACGCTGGAGACGACTCTCGACGACTATACTGCATTTGTAGAAACGTTGCTGCAGGGAAAGGGGCTTAAGAAAACGCTAAGGGATGAAATGTTTAAGCCACAGATCCGTTTGCGTTCAGTTAACCAATTTGGTCCACTGTCCCGGAAAGATACCTCTGCTTATGATGCTATTTCCTTAAGTTACGGATTAGGCTGGGGCTTACTTAAATCACCTTATGGTTGGGGGGCTTTTAAGGAAGGCCACGGCGATGGATTTCAGCATTATTGTATTGTCTTTCCAGAAATCGGCACTGGTATAATTATTATGACCAACAGTGATAATGGCGAAAGCATTTTTAAAGACTTACTTGAGACCACAATTGGTGATGAATACACACCATGGAAATGGGAAAATTATATACCCTATAATAATAAGCTTGTTCAAAAATAAATTATAACTGCCGGCACCAGAATTGTGCCGCACCATGGTACCGGCGGTTAAATATTACTTCTTAGCTGCGTTAAGTTCTGCCCAGGTCCAGCTGGAAGTTCTTCCTTTTGTAGCCTCACGTACTTTTTTTACGTCATCAGCTTTGACGACGCTTGCTTTATTACCAAGGTCATTCCGAATATAGCTTAATGCCGAAGCGATATATTCATCATCATTACCACCAAGTGCAGGCATGACATCTGTATAATTTTTGCCATTGATAGGTCCATGCAGGCCGTGAAGCAATATCTTAATCAGTTTCTCGGGATCACCTGTCACATTTTTATTGCCTGCAAGCGGAGGCGCAGGCATGTCTTTTCCACCATTAATAGCCCCTTTACCTTCAGCACCATGGCATGCCGTACAAAGCTGTTTAAACGTAAGCGATCCCTGTAAAACCAGTTTACGGTCTGCTTCTTCCATTAAATTAGCATTCTTCGCTGATAATGCTTTTGCATGCAGGCTGCTTTGATACTTATTTTCAGAGGCTGTCATGATCTCATTACCCGGACGGTGCGCAATCATTTCCCGAATGATAGACTGTGCTTTATCTGACTTGTTGAAACGCAGGGTTAACGCAAGTTGAAAACGTACATCGGCACTAGGATCATCCTTAAGCGGTTCTAAAATATTGATGAGTTTAGTGTCACCGTTTTTTACGGCATCTGCTGCAATCCAGACTGCTGTTTTACGAACTTCTGCATCTTTATCCCGAAGAGAGGCCTTCAGTGTTTCCTGATCCAGAGAATTCAGACCGTCTAGTGTCCAGAGTGCATGAATCCGGGCCAGTTGTACTGGTGATGCTAATGCCAGCTTTTTCAGTGCCGGAACGACACTCTTGTCAGCTCTAACTACCATTAGCTTCTGCGCATTGTCTCGCCACCATCCATTTGGATGAGACAGGTACTGTACTAATTCGGATGATGGTTGGCTTAACATTTTTGGAGCTGTTTTATCTGGTTTTATCCCGTCGTAAACAACCCGGTATATACGCCCTCGCCCGATATTTTTATCCAATTTTTTATTTAGGATCTGTGTACGCAGGTAGGTGCCAAGTTTAGTCCATTCGCCTTCCTGAATAATACCCCTGTACATATCTACAATATATAAAGATCCATCTGGCCCGGTTGCACTGTTTACCGGTCGGAAATTCATATCTGTTGATGCCATAAATTCTTGTTTGTCGTAGGCATTCTGCATTGTAATCTTCCCATCTGTATTCGTGATTTTAGCCCTTCGCACCAGTCTGCCTACGGGTTCGCAAATAAGCAGGTCACCTTTTAAATCGGCAGGAAGTGTATGGCCACGGTAAATGGACTGTCCTGTACAGGCAGTAAAATGGTTAAGCGTACTGTCAGCACGCAAACGGGGTAGACCACCCTGCACATCTGGCGTCGAAATAATTGGCCATACAGATTGAAATTCATCATCATACTGATCTTCGAAATCGAGCCTTCCAAAAGATGGGTTTTGCTGAAAATTCAAAGCTGGAGTTTCACCTCCCGCAGCAGAGAAGTACAAGCGACCGTAATCGTCATTTCCCAGTCCCCACTGACCACCCGGACCTTCATGTAGCTGTTCTGCCTTGAGCATGCCATTCTCATATTTATATCTGACATCTTCGACGGTCACATACATACGGTTATCCAGATTCCAGATTAAACCACTTTTTTGGTGTTCCAGATTAGAGGTGCTAATCACATCATTGCGAAATACCAGCTTCTTTTCATCAGCAATGCCGTCCCCGTCGGTATCCCGGTAACTATAAATATTATTTGAGTTAGTCTCGTTAACGAGCAAACGGTCATCCAGCGCGAGTATCATGCGGGGTAAAACCAGGCTGTCAATAAATACAACTGCTTTATCCATTACGCCGTCACCATCGGTATCTTCCAGGCGTTTAACAGTACAAATGGGCTTCATCTCATCTGAGCCATCAATATCCTGCATATAGGTATTCATTTCTGCTACGAATAAACGACCATTAGCATCCCATGCAATCGCGACGGGTTCGTGAATCATTGGCTCGCTGGCCACTAGTTGCAGACTATAACCTTCTGGCATATGTATAGTTTCCATACTCTCCGCTGGCGATAAATAGTCAGAGGAAGGGTCTGTATTGACAATAATGTTCCCTGAAGCATCACGCTTTATCTTGTTTTTGCTTTTACAGGCACAGGTTAGCATAAAAATCCCTAGTATCCACGCAAGGTGGAATTTGGTGTAACTCATCTAATTCTAATTTATAATTGGTTAATTTCTGGAATGCTAAAAAGATTTAGCGATTAAGCGCTAATCATTTTATAATTAGCGCTTAATAAAGGATTAATTATTCATTAATGCGTAATATCTATTAATAGAATTGTAATCGTCAGAGGGATGTTACATTCAACCAGTCCGGAGGCGATATGATTTTAAAATTAATTCTTTAAACTACCGGTTTCTTCGATTCGCGTAGCAAACATTTCATTATTTTGAATTTTCGTCAGACTAACTATTTTGGCATCTGCATTTAAGTTAAAGATGATGGTCGCATCAATATCCAGCGCATAGAATTTATTTTTCTCGTAAGGAATGAGCTCTTTTTTGTCGGCGCCTACTTTGCCATAAATCCGATCGTTTTCTACAACGATCTCGAAAACCATAGCGGGTTTAAAAAGATATCGGCCTGCATAAGTCGCCAGAACCTTTGCTGACACGTTCAGCCTGTTTTTAGCTTTTATATTCTGGTTTATTTTGTTCCATTTGGTAGTCAGACCTGTACCGGTCATTTCATATCCCTCTATTTTACCTTTCTGGTCTCTGTTAAATTGAATAGTGGTTAATGTCTGATCTAAATAAAATCCATCCTTTTTGTAAGGGATCAATAGCTGTTTCTGTCCTCCCTTAGTGAAAAAAGATAAGCGTCCGTTCTCACAGGCTATTATTTTATCACCATCGTATTCATTGTGGTACACGGCCTGATAAACTTTTAAGTCGTCCTCGGACACGTTAAGGCGCCGAAAGTTAAATGGTTTGCCCAGAAGATATCCGGCAATTTTAGACCCCGGAATATCCAGATCACCTATACTTTCAACATTTGAGAAAATGGCAATGAATATTTTTTCCGCAGGCAGATAGCTTACATAAGTGACATAACCGTTAACAACCCCGGTATGTTTAATAGTGGTTTCTCCCTGAACATTCCCGATTTCCCAACCATATCCATAACCCGTTAGTTTTCCATTAATTAATTGATAAGAATGGTGTGCAGGGCTAAGGTCTGACAAGCGTATAACTTTGCCGCTCATTAAAGCATTATACCAGATCAGCATGTCACCTGTTGTCGAAAGGAGCGATCCGGCCGCGTAGGGGAGCGTCATGCTTAAAAACTCAGCATTTTCATATTCTCCATTTATATACCTGTAGCCTGAAGTGCGTTGTGGAATAATTCTCGAAGAACTATCATAGTACGAATTCTTCATCCCCAGAGGCCGGAAAAATGTCTTGTCTATATAACTGCCATAGCTGTCTCCGGTAATCAGCTCGATAATATATCCTAATAGTACATAATTGGAATTGCTGTACCGGTAAGCAGTTCCCGGGCTAAAGTCAGGAGTTTCATCTTTGAATAACTCTACCAGTGCTTTTGGTGTTAAATCAGTTCTTTTCAACTCCTTTGTAAATTTGCTTATTCCGGTATAATTCTTTATTCCCGAAGTATGGCTAAGTAAGTTCGCGATGGTGATGTTTTTTCCAGGAGAAGGGTAATCCGGGATAAATTTGGTTACTTCATCCAGTAAATTGAGCTTACCTTCCTCGGCTAGTTTCAATATGGCAACCGCAGTAAATTGTTTCGTAATAGAGCCTATCCTAAACACATTATCAACTGTCATTGGAATATTGAGTTCGATATTGGATTGGCCAAATGCTTTATTATAAATGATTTCTTTATCCCGGGCTATCAATACTGTTCCGCCAGGCCCGCTTGCTGGGAATTGCGCATGTAATAAGGAGTCAAAAACCTTCTCGTTATTCTGACAAAAAGTATATGTTGGTGTAAATATGGCCATGACAGGCCATATCAGTAGCATTAATGATGTTTTCATTTTCGTAAATTGAAGAAGGTTTTATTTAATCGTTTAGCGCTAGCCTTTAGGCTTGAGTAAAAAATATCCGGTTAGTAAGCCCAGGCCCAGAAAAAGAAAAATACAAGCTGGCATTACATAATCGTTTGTGGTAAAACCCAGAGAAATGATAGCCATACCCGCCATGATTCCTGCGGAAATACCTATACTCATAGTGCTCAGCAGTAAAATAAATGGAAGATAATTCTCGGTACCTTTAAAAGTATCCGATGATAATTTATTTTCAATAATGGCCATGCGCTCTTTGTGCCTGGTTGTAAAATAATAATACGCTATTCCAAAAACAACAAGTGCTATGGAAATGAGAAGTGCAGCCGATGTGATTTGCATAATGCTTTTAATTAATTCATTTCCCTATAAGACCTGGGTTTATAATAATTGGTCACAACTGTGACCAAATGAGTCGTATGATAGTCTAATGAAACGATGGTATTCAACGGGAAAATTAAACAGGATGAATATTTTCTTGGCAAAGCAATTCGGGGTGAGCGGGAAGGTTTAGAATATCTTGTAGACGAATACCAGAATATGGCTTATACGATCGCTTTTAAAATTGTTCGGAATAATGAAGATGCAGAGGAAATTGTACAGGATTCTTTTGTTAAAGCATTCCGGTCCTTAAGCGATTTTAAAAAAACGGCTAAATTTTCAAGCTGGCTCTACAGAATTGTGTATAACACTGCCTTAACAAAGATCAGCGGCCAAAAACCGGTCACTTGCGATATCTATGATGACCTGGAAAGGAATGAATATATAGATCAGGGGAATGCAAGCTGGAACTTATTGTTGGAAGCAGATAGAAAAAAGTATATAGACCTGGCATTGAGTAAAATAAAAGACGAGGACAGGTTAATTATTACACTTTATTATATTGCTGAACAATCGGTTTCAGAAATTACAAAAATAACAAATCTCCAAACATCGGCAGTTAAGATGCGACTTTTAAGGGCGAGGAAACAGCTCGAAACGGAGTTGAAAATATTATTACAGACAGAAACTAAGGAACTATGAAAGACATGAAATTTGATACTGAGCCTCTTTATCCCATTTTACAGAAATATGGGAAAGACCAGCCTTCAGCGCAGTTTTCAAAACGACTAAAATATATAACTTTCCAGAGCTACAAAGTGAAGTATTCAGTTGTCTACAAAAAAGAGGAGCGATTGGGAAAATGGATTATTGCGATGGTCATAGTGTCCTGTTTATTGATAATTTATCAAATGAATCCTTTCCAGCTGGTTGCAGGGATGATGATTTCCTGTTCTGCATTTGTTTTAGGGATATTTGTAGTAATTCTGATTCTAAAAAAAACTATGCAGAATAAATTCACCTACATTTCCACCAATTGAAAATGTTTATTCAGAATGTCATGATCCCATCCTGCAATGTGGACTTCATTTTCAATTGTGTTATCTTTTGGTGCGTAGTAGACTTTGCCTTTTTCAAATACTACAGCTATATAATTCAGATATAAAGCTTCTATACACAAAAACACGTTTCCTCTTTCAATTCTTTCGATCATGTTATCAATTACGATAAAAAAAGTGGAACAGTTTTTAAAAGAAAATAAAAGAATCAAATAATACATTTTATATCGTAATCCGCGTAGGGTTTGCACTCTTTCTTATACTTCAAGCGCGATAATTTGTGAGGCAAATTATCTTACTGCCCGAATAGATAGCCAACCAATGCTGTCATTGCCATTGCTGCGGTTCCCCAGAAGCAGATCCTGATTACTGCTTTGCTTTTGCTCGAACCTCCGGCTTTAGCCGCGATCAATGCTGATAGGGCCAGGAAAATAATAGATAAACTATACTGGTAGACGACCATTAGATCTAATGGGGCAAAGATCGACACCAACATCGGAAGCATTCCACCCGTTACAAAAGATGCTGCTGAAGCCAGGGCCGCCTGCATTGGTTTAGCCTGGGTAATTTCGTTGATACCAAGTTCATCTTTAGCATGTGCACCTAAAGCATCGTGGGCAGAAAGCTGTATGGCCACCTGCGTGGCAAGCTCTTCATCCAAACCCCTTTCTATGTATAGTTTCGCAAGTTCCTTCAGCTCAACTTCCGGCATTGTATCCAGTTCGTTCTTTTCTCTGTTCAGGTCCGCGGTTTCGATATCTGCCTGGGAGCTTACAGAAACATATTCTCCAGCCGCCATGGAGAGTGCACCGGCAACAAGGCCGGCGAGTGCCGCAAGGATAATAGGTTCCCGTGTTGTACTCGCCGCAGCGATACCGATAGCCAGACTGGTCGTCGACAGGATACCATCATTAGCCCCTAAAACTGCTGCCCTTAGCCATCCACTCCTGTTGGTATAATGTTCCTCAAGTTCCATAATGATATTATAATTTAAAGCTAATAATAGACGCCTTAAAATCAGGCATGAGACAAGACCGGAAACCTTAATAGCTCCCGGTCGAAAAGCTCAGCTATACCCGGTTTAACAAAAAGCGTATCGGGTTCTGTGGTCAGTATTTCAATATTATAGGCAGAAGAGTCTGCAGGCGCAAAGCCTAGAACTACTTTTTTTGTGTCGCTACGGACAATTGAATTAATCACATCATCCAGGGAAATTTGTTCCCGGCAGAATATGTCATGCAGGTAGCAGATTCCTGTTTCAAATTCTGCAATTGCAATTGCATGTAAGTCGGGTATGTAAAAAACCTGGTCCCGCATGAAAGAAGTGCAGTAAAATAAGACAAGGTTAGGATTGTTCAGCATGGATAGTTTTGCAGATATCACAGATTTGTCGACAATATCATATAAGGTTTGCCGGGCCGTTGCATCGGACATATCCAGTTGTACAACTCCGGTGTTAGTTCTTCCAAAAGGACCGGACTTTGTATATTCATATTCACTGATGGACTGGAATCCAAATTTAGGGTAGAAATCCAGAACAGTATTATTTGCAAATAGATAGATCAAATCTGTTTCAGACTCCCATTCATTGAGGACGAGCTCCATCAGGAACCTGCTCATACCGAGATTGCGGTGATCTCTATCAGTCATTACCGTTCCTATTTGAATATATTGCTTTCTGTCTCCATGAACATCAAAGTCAATAATGTTCACGGAAATATTTGCTACGATT
The DNA here is from genome assembly GCF_900112985.1 of Pedobacter antarcticus. Lineage (GTDB taxonomy): Bacteria > Bacteroidota > Bacteroidia > Sphingobacteriales > Sphingobacteriaceae > Pedobacter > Pedobacter antarcticus. The sequence goes on along the minus strand of NZ_FONS01000006.1, from coordinate 280,984 downwards.
TTAGTGTCTTTTACTAAGGAGTAGGGTATATAGTTTTCACCCCAGTATCCCAGGTTAAACCAATTTTCAAAGTCAAATTTATAAGTTTGCTGAGTTAAGTCATTGAAGCTGTGCCTCAGTAGCGTATTATCTCTGTAGGCACTTACGATTTCATACTCATTATCGTGGATTATTGTTGTTTTTCTCATATGCTGCAAGAGTAATTTGTCCTTTTTTAAATTTTCGGGTCAGATAATTGCGCACCGGGATGTCGTAAAGTATCATTGCAAGATATGCAAAGGTAATTAATAGTATAATGCCGCCGGAAATAATCCAGAATAACTGTGCAGGTCCGGGTTTATGGGTTGTATAATAATTAAAGAACATCCATATCACGGCATAATGTGTCATGTATAAAGGATAAGAAATCTGTCCGGAGAACAAGCAAATCTTTTTAAGCCCTTCACTGAGTGCAGCTCCAGCCCCTAACGAAATAAGAAGTGGGAAGTAAAAGAGTACGACAAGCGGTTGTGTGAGCCAGTTCCACTCCGAATGAGGCATAATAAATGCAAGTAGTAACAAAATAGCGAGTCCGGAAAAACCAAGTTTATTTTTAATAATCCAGTTAGACCGGTAAACTAATAACCCGGCGAGAAAAGAATAAGAAATCCGGATAAAACCATCCCAGAAACTGGAACCATCCCAACCACCCAATAAAGAACCTTTCTGATAACCAACGGTAAATACGGCAACTGCCGCAATTGCTGTTAGTAAAAATATAATGTTGCGGCCAGTTCTGCAAAGTATAAAAGCATAGACCAGATTTGCCATATATTCCCAGAATAAAGACCATGATGGTGCATTAAGGGCAAAAAGATTGAAGAAACGTTCATCTACAACCGGATAGGGAATAAGCAGGATTGAACTGAAGAAAATGATAACAATTTTTCCGGTACTGTATAACTCCGGATGACCACCAAATGGATCATAAAGGAAAGCCAGCAGACCCAGTACAGAACCCAGAATAACCAGCGGATGTAATCTGATCAGTCTGGTTTTAAAAAAAGCGGTGAGGCCCATTTTACCAATCCGGTCATCATATGCATATCCGATCACGAAGCCTGACAGGCAGAAAAAAAAGTCTACAGCCAAAAAACCATGTGCGATAAAATTCTGGCTGAAATCCGAATAAGCCACTTCCATAAAATGAAAGAGCACAATTGCGATAGCTGCAACCCCTCGGAGGCCATCCAGAATTTCAAAGTGTTTTTTGCTTTGCAATGTGTTTTGGGTTGTAGTGTGTACAGTCATTTGGAATATATACTATCAAGGTTAACAAATAATAACCATTCTATCAATTTACAGCGTTAAGGATTGACTCAAACACACCTTTCTTTTGTCCTTTTTGCCTATCAATTTCCCGGTGAATTAAACTGATCTTTATATAGAACAGAAATCAATCCTCTGGCGCGAGGACAATATATGTGGACAAAACAAAAACCTTAAAGAGATGACAAATTTTAAAAATCCTTTTGCATGGGCAGAGATTTATGTAGAAGACATGGGCAGAGCCCAACAGTTTTATCAGACTGTGCTGGATATTGAAATGCAGCATATGCCTAAACCCGAGGTAGTTGGGAATGAAGAAGAGTGTGATGAAAATTATGAAATGCTGTTTTTTCCAGGAGTAATGGATGCACCAGGTATTAGTGGGGCTCTAGTTAAATCATCAATGATGGGGCCTGGTAAAGGTGGATCACTTATTTATTTTGAATGTGACGACTGTGCCCTGGAAATATCGCGTGTCGAAGCAGCGGGTGGAAAGGTGCTTAACCAGAAGATGTCGATAGGGCAGTATGGATTCTGCGGGATTTGCGCTGACACAGAAGGAAATCCGATTGGTTTTCACTCTATGAATTGATAAAATCAGGTGAATTTTAAGCGGAAATTTATTGGTTCCCGCAGGTTTCCTTCCAAATCTGATCATGTTAACATAAATTTAATATACACTTAACCGGAAATTAAGGGGATTGGAAAGGGGCTCTTTAAGAAGATCGTTCAATGATGTTTTACCGATCTTTGCAATAAATACTTCAGAGGCCTGTTTTAATTTAGTTTTAATTCCGTTTTAACCTCATTTTAATTCCATGTTAATTCAGAAATAGATTAACATGGAATTAATGTTAAGATCATCTTGGGTCGCTTTTTTTGGGAAAACAAAATCAGCAAAATGAAGAGGATACTTACTATCAACTTAAAACACTTAATCCTGATGGTACTTATATGTGCAGGATTCAGCGTAAGCGCACAGGTAACTACATCAAGTATGAACGGTAAAGTACGCGATGCTAAAGGGGAAGCTATTCCGGGAGCAAGCGTACTCATTATTCATGTACCTACCGGTACAAAATACGGTGCAATGACCAGCGCAGAAGGTGCTTACCGGGTAAATAATTTAAACCCCGGTGGACCATATAAAGTAACGGTCAGTTATGTAGGCTACAGTAAACAGGAAAAAGAAAATATCAATCTCAGTCTGGGTGCAGATCAGCGTCTTGATATCACACTAGAAGATGAAGGTACGCAGCTTGGCGAAGTTGTAGTGGCAGGCACAAGAGGTGGTACTAAAATAGGTGCGGGTACCCGTATCGGCGAAGAGCAGATTAAAAATATGCCTACAGTAAGCCGGAGTTTGACAGATGTAACGCGGGTTACTCCACAGGGGAGTAAAGACAACTCTTTTGTTGGAACGAACTTCAGGTATAATAATGTTACTATTGATGGTGCAATTAATAACGATGCGATTGGCTTCAGCCCGTCCTTAGGTGGGCAAAGTGGGAGTTCGGGCATGCCAGGAAGCAGTACCAGGACTAATCCGGTGTCTATAGATGCAATCCAGGATGTTCAGGTTCTGCTGGCACCTTATGATGTGAAAATTGGAAATTTTACGGGCGGTAGTGTAAATGCTGTTACACGCTCCGGTACCAACGATGTTTCAGGATCCATTTATGGTTATGGGCGTAACGCATCATTGATTGGCAGAAATAAAGCTGGTGATAATAGTAAAGAGCCATCGTCCTTCCATGATTATCAGACCGGATTCAGATTAGGGTTCCCGATCATTAAAAACAAACTGTTCTTCTTTACTAATGAAGAGATCACCAGACGTCAGGATCCGGTTATTTTAGGTGCAGGATCTCCCGATATGAAAGTAATTACTGCCGATGAGGCAAACCTGATTACCAATTACATGAAGACCAATTATGGAATTGATGCAGGTTCAGCAGGAGATTATAATATCTATGCGAAATCAAATAAGTTCTTTAACCGTTTGGACTGGAACATTAACGATAAAAATCAGTTAACGATCCGTAATAATACCATTCGCTCTACAGCGACGAATTTAGAGCGTGATCAGGCCAACTTCAGATTTGGCGGTATAGACTATAAACAAACTAACAATCAGAGTTCCACAGTTGCTGAATTAAAAAGCAGACTATCGAATGATGCTTCTAATAGTCTGGTAATCGGGTATTCCAATATTCATGATTTCAGAGACCCAACTTCAGATCCTGCTATTCCACAAATAGAAATCGGCGGACGCGGTGGAACTATCTTTTTGGGCACAGACCGCGAAGCCAGTATATTCAATATGAAGCAAAAGACTTTTGAATTCACGGATAACTATACTTTTACCAAAGGAAAACATACTTTCACAATAGGTACACACAATGAATTGTATAATATCAACTATGGTTTTGTAAATGCATGGAACGGTAGGGTTGCTTATTCAAATGTTGCAGATTTCCTGGCCAATAAACCAAACCGCGTCCGTACAAACTTTAATTATACAGACAATTCAAGGGATTATATTATGTCTAATCCACCGGCGGAATTTAAGCTGAATATGTATAGCGTATACGGAGAAGATCAATACCAGGTGACAGACCGTTTTAAATTAACTTACGGTGTGCGTTTCGATCTGGCAGATCTGCCGAACAAACAGCCTTTGAGCGATAAAACAGTCAATGCGCCTGTAGATCCTAATTACGGCAACACATTTACCTACACACTTCCAAAAGATATTAAAAATGATTTCCTGGGACAGATTCAGATCTCACCAAGAGTTGGTTTTAACTATGATATTAATGGTGATCAGAAGATGGTATTACGCGGAGGTAGCGGATTATTCACCGGACGTGTTCCATTCGCATGGTTAGGTTATGCTTATTATAATAATGGAGTTACTTACGGCGGATTTGATAAGAAATATACTTATACAGGTTCCTCACCAGTAAAGCCGGCACCAGGTTCAGACCCGATTAAAGACGCATTAACCGGAAACGGTGAGGCAGGTTACGTTTCTAAGCAAGGTGTAAATGTTAATGATGCCAATGGGGCGACTCAGGTCGATCTGATTGACAATAACTTTAAAATGCCGAAAACTTGGAGAACAAGTCTGGCATTTGATTATAAGACAGATGATAACTGGAAGTTTACGGTAGAAGGTATTTATACTAAAGTTATACACGATCTTAAATTTCAACAGATTAACTTCCTGGATAACCCGATTTACTATCCTTATGATGTAAATCATCAGCAGCCGATTTATCAGAAAGCGAATAATAACCAGGCGATTAATTCAGCTTATAGCAATGCCTATCTATTGTCAAATACAGGAAAAGGATATCGTTACAGCTTAACCGGTCAGGTAAGTAAATCATTCCCTTTCGGTCTTGATATAATGGGAGCTTATACTTACGGACAGTCAAAAGATATCACTAATGGTATCCGTAACTCAATGGAATCCAACTGGCAGTTGAACCAGTCATTAAGTCCGAATAATCCGCAACTGGCTTATTCCAATTTTGACATCCGTAACCGTATTGTGGCGACCCTTAATTTCAGACATGCCTGGGATCGTGAGAGTAAGTATGTGTCGAACTTCTCGCTGTTCTTCAGTGCACAATCAGGTTCACCATATTCTTATGGATTACTAAATACTACAATCAATGGAACAGGGCAGAACGTAAGTTTAATGTATATTCCAAAAGCTGGAGAAACGGCTAATTTCATTACCGATCTGAAAGATGCGAACGGAGCGGTATTGGTAACGGCTGCCAGTCAGGTAGCAGCTTTCGATTCGTTTATTGATGATGATAAGTATCTGAAAACAAGAAGAGGTCAGTTCACAGAACGCAACGGAGCGCGCACGCCGTGGAACGTACAGGCAGATTTTCGTTTCTCACAGGATATCTTTGTTGCAGGAAGTGGTGCTAAAAAGCAGAGCCTTACTTTTACTTATGATATTGTAAACCTGACGAACCTGCTTAATAAAAACTGGGGTGTTCAATATTTCTCTCCAAATACTTATAACTCTATGGCAAGTATTGGTTTAAAAGCAGCAACTCCTGGTTCCGCTACGGTAAATCCAACTTATACATTTGATCAGGCAAATACGAGTACCTATTCAAAAGACTTCTTTGGTTCCCGTTTTCAAATGCAGTTTGGCTTGAGATACAGCTTTTAATACTTAGTTCCTTCAAACTTTTTAAACCCGGCTGATTACACAATCAGCCGGGTTTTTTATGCACTTTAACCTGGTCTGTAAGAGAATTATATTTAATCCCTTAAAAGACTAGTAATTTAGTAGTCTATTTATATATTTGTGCCGATTACTGTATTCTTCATCATTATTCTTATAAAGAAAGACTGAGGGATTCGTCCACTTTTTAAACCACCTTAAAGAAACATATGAAATAAACTTACCAGACAAAAACAAACCGGCAAGAATATCTTGCCGGCTTAGTATCAGAAACCGGTAATGTAACGCCAATCACGCACCGGAATCTTCCAGTTAATTAATTAAATCATTAAAAAACCATTTTAAATATGCGAATATTTCTCCATGTTCAGAAACAGCTATGCCATTTCCACAAGATAATATGGCTGTTCTCTACAGTAATTTTATTTAGTTTTCAGGTCTCAGGCCAGGAAATAAGGGGCCGTGTAACCGGACAGAACGATAAATTACCCATTTCCGGTGCAACCATTAAAGTCAAAGGCACAAAAGCAGGAACCATTACCGACCATAAAGGGGAATTCGCCCTTAACTTACCTGCTGGCTCAGACAGTATCAGCGTAAATTTTATAGGATATCTGCCCAGGGTTCTTCCAGCGAGGGGGAATACGAATTTGCAAATCACCTTACAGGAAGACTCAAAAACTTTGTCAGATGTGGTCGTTACCGGCGTAGCCGAAGGTACCAGCCGGAAGAAACTGGGCTTCGCACTCACAAAAATCAGTACCGATCAGATTAATACGGTTCCCGGTACAGATGCTGCCCAGAGTTTGCGAGGAAAGGTAGCCGGAATTCAGATTAGCCAGTCTGCAGGTAACGGAGATGCAACAGTATACCTCAGGGGGGCGAAATCCGTGTCTGGAAATATTGCACCATTGCTGGTTATAGACGGATTTGTAACAGCTTTAAGCCTTTCAGACCTGAACCCCCAGGATATCGAATCTATTGAGATTGTAAAGGGGGCTGCGGCATCCGCTTTATATGGAACCAGGGGTGAAGGCGGGATCATTCAGGTCCTCACAAAAAAAGGCCGTGGAATGGGTAAGGTCAATATAGTTATTGATAATGAACTTGGGTTAAGTAATGTACAGAATGTGCCTCCGACTTCAAAGTTTCACCACTTTAAAGTTAATCCTGATGGGTCATTCGTCTTAAACGGCAATGCCAGAACCCTGGATGTACAAGAAAACGGTTTCTCGTTAAACCTGCATCCGTACCAGAACACCTATGACAACGTAAATAATATGCTGAATAACAATCCATATTTTACCAATTACGTTTCGGTATCCACTTCCGAGGAGAAATATAACTTATATGCATCCTTTCAGAACCAGTATAAAGGAGGGGTTGCAGAACCAGTTGGTGCCGATAAGCGTCAGACTGCATTGTTCAATTTTGGTTATAAACCAGTAAAGAATCTGGAATTTGACCTGACCCTGCAGTATTTTAATACTGTGAAACCATCGGCGTCTATTACCTCAAGCGGGAGCGGTTCTTTACTGTATGCGACATCATTATATGAACCGTTTATCAACCTTCAGGAAAAAGATGCAAGCGGTAAATATGCATTCAAACCCTATGGATTTGACATTCAGAATTTCAATGTAAATAATCCTTTTTACCAGCTTAGCTACCGGGAATATGCAAATAATACCGATAACCTGCTTGCCGGATTGAAAGTGAGATATAAGATTTCCGATAAGCTGAGTGCAGAAGTATACGGATCCATACAAAATGAGAATTATAATCAGTCTGATTATTATCCTATCGGGTATCAGACAATCTCAGCAGATATTACCCGTAATAACGGTTATTATGGTGAGCTTGATCGTAAAATAAATTCCAAAAACGGCCAGGCACAGTTAAACTATAATAACAGTATCGGTGATCTGGAATTTGGAGCCACTTTAAAAACAGTTTATGAAGAAAACCGGGAGACCTCATTATCTGCTTCCGGTTACAACCTGAGTGCCCCCGTTAAAAGTCTCGAAGCAGCAGCAGCAGATACGCGTGATATTAAATCTACATGGGAGCAAACTGTGAATTACGGTTACTTTTTGAACCTGAAAGCTGGTTGGAAAGAGAAGTTCTTTTTAGATGTATTAGGACGTCTGGATAACAGCTCCAGATTCGGAACCGCTGTAGGAACAGCATTTTTCCCAAGAGTTTCTGCAGCTTACCGGTTAACTCAGGATGTAAATCTTGGTAAGCTTAATGAACTTAAGTTCCGGGTAGCTTATGGTAAAGCAGGAAGTCTGCCGCCATTTGGTGCTAAAGAAAGTCTTGTTTCTTTAACCAGTTCAGGTGGTGTAAGCTATCAGCGTCGCGAAAATACAGACCTTAAACGCGCTATTACTTCAGAACTGGAATTTGGAATTGACGCACAGTTTTTTAATAAAATCAATGTGCAGGCTAACTATGCATTCTCTAATAGTAAAAATGATTTTATTCTTGTGCCTCCCTTTGCCCCAACGAATGGATCAGCAAAAATTTATAGCAACCTGGGTGCTGTGAAATCAAATTCACTCGAGCTGGAGGTGAACGGTAATTTAATTACCAACAGCAGGTTTACCTGGAATTCAGGGTTGACATTTAGCCGTATCCGTTCTACGATAACCTCTTTAGGCGGGATCCCTGAGTTTACAGACGGTGATTTCCGGAAAGCAGAAGGTGTAAGCCCATTTGCCTTTTACGGATATAGTATTCTGACAAATCTGTCTCAACTCGAGACAAATAATAATAACGTTGTTACCAACGCAGCTGGAGGGATTCATCCATTGTCAGATTTTACAGTCAATAAATTAGGCTTTGTAGTTTTGAAGAGCCAGATGGGCACTGCAACTGAAACTCCTTTACTTTACGAAAATGCAGCGACCGGAAACTCCAAAGTCATAGGGGATGCACAACCAGATTTTGTGATCGGATTTTCTAATACGTTCAACCTTGGGCCACTGTCGCTTTATACAGTGCTGGACTGGAAACAAGGTGGGCAGAAGTATAATGAGACCCAGCAGTATCTCACTTACCAGTATAGATCGCCATTTTCAGATCAGGCTGCGGAAGCAGGACTACCTTTAGCCTTTACTACAGGGGTTTTCAACGCGCAGCAAACGACAGATTACTGGCTCAGGAAAAGTAGTTATGTGTCATTGAGGGAAGTCTCACTGAGTTACAAAATACCTTTAAAATCTTTAGGCATTCATAAAGCACTGAGCGCAGCAAGATTCTCTCTGGTCGGACGTAATTTATATACCTGGACTTCTTTTACGGGAGTAACTCCGGAAGGCGATCAGGATTTTTACGATTACCCGGCTTACCGCATTTACAGCGCGAAACTGACACTTAACTTTTAAGATTTAATCCTTGAACTCATGAAAATACCATACTATATATTACTACTGCCTTTGTTGTTCACAGCATGTAAGAAAACGGACTTCGATAATCCAACAACGCTTACTAATCAGGAAGCCATTGATCAGATCCGAGATCTTGGTCTTAAACTTACCACTAGCAGTGTTCAGACTGTTTTTTCAACTTCGACAAGTTCCGCCGGAACGCATTTCAGCTTGCTGGCAGATCAGACTACAAATACCAATGGTAACTCGTCCTGGTGGGACTTCGCTAATGAGCCCCGTCTGCGTTTAAATAATAACACTTCTTACCGGGGCGCAGTTACTTGGAATACCTTTTATAACAACTTATACCAGGCTAACCTGGATGCAACACTGGCTGTTGATATCATAGAAAAACAAGGCAAGCGCATTTTTGATACTCAAGGCGTAGACCGTACTGATGATTGCCTTGCTGCGGCTTATTATGCAAAAGGCGTGGCTCAGGGATATCTCGGTGTGATTTTCGACAGAGGTATTATTGTCGATGATGCAAATCTGACAACTAAAGATTTTCCAGACTCCTATAAAGCACTTATTGCTAACAGTATCAGACTTATAGATAAATCAATTACATTGGCTGAAGCTAATCAGAGCTTTAAATTTGATTTTTTAAGAGGTCAGACATTAAACAAAGCAAACTTTATCAGGCTGGCCAATTCCATGGCGGCACGTATTCTGTCCTCGGAGTCCAGGGATATAGAAGAATCTGAAAAACTCGGAAGCGCACACTGGACGAAAGTTTTGCAATATGCGGAAAAAGGAATCACTCAGGATTATATGATAAGCACTGTTACGGGCGGTTATTATAATCAGCTGCTCACTAACTTGCTACAGCGTAATTCTGATGGCTCAGGCTGGCTTCCACCGGATCTGAAAGTTGCTTATCTTGCTGATAAGACAGGAAAAACACCTAAGTTTTATCCGCAGACTGGTATTTTGCCCGCTATTGAGAGTGATGATCAGCGGTTCTATAAATATTTTGGATATTCGACCAGTTTCGGAATTCTGATTGAGTCCCGGGGACGTGGCTTGTTTACCAATTACACCCGTGTAAGATGGTTTAATGTAGCGAATACCTTAAATACCCCGGGTGCAGTAAATCCATACTTCCTTACTGAAGAGCTCAGACTGTTGAAATCTGAAGCTAAATTCTGGTTAAAGGATTATTCGGGAGCAGCGAACCTGTTGAATGAAGCTACGGCATCCAGAAAATCTGCCGGAGGTCTGCCTAATGTTGCTCCAGATGAAGACAGTTTGAGAAAGGCTCTGCATTACGAATATGCGATAGAAATCGATGGGGCAGGGGGGGCATTTATCCCTTTCACTTTTATGCGGCGTAATAACCTGCTGGTAGGCGGAACCCCCACTGAATATCCAATTCCTCAGTTACAGCTGGATCTTGTGAAACAACCGGTTTATACTTTTGGAGGTAAAGATTATTTTAATGAAAAAGGAAAATACGGGGAGACAGCGACTGCAGCGAATGTGGGTTGGAAACCCGCAGAATAAGGTAGCTTAAATGCAAAGTCATCTGCTATATTTAAAGATCAGATATAGCAGATGCCATTTGTCCGGACAACATCGCTAATTAAGCGTTAAGACATTAAGGTGAGCAGGCTGATTCTGGGCCTGAAAAGGATCGTGCAACATAATTTAAGACAGATTTGTAACATGTTTAAAATATTAATAACCTATATATCAGTGTTTTAATAATTAATACTACTATTTTGGTAGATTTAATTGTGTAAGTGATCTATACTCCCTATATTTATAAAAAATAATTAACAAAAACATAAAACTCTCATTATGATATCCAGTAGACCGCTCAAAGAAAATATGCTGAATTTGTGTTCAGAAGATCGTCTGCGCTGTTGTTTCTAATAAATTAAGATTTTGGCCTCCATTTAAAGGTAATTCTTTAATATTCTCATTTAAAATCCTGGTACCCCGGGGCATTTTGATAGAATATTATGGTGGTCATTTATTCTTTTAATAAGCTACCGGGGTATCAGGAAGTACCTAATTAATCACCACCATTAATTAGTTGATTTATACAGAAGAAGGGAGAGGCAGTCTCGTTGAACTTCTAGCAACTTTCCATAGGAAAAAGTGCTCAAACTGATCTAGAAATAGATTATAAATTAACCAATAACAAGTTACTCACCGTTTCATGTTAAGGAAATCCAGTTGAATACCTGCATCTGCAGAGGGTATTTGCGTGGACATGAAGGTCAGTACAATGTTATTAAACACTATGAAACTATAGTATTTAAATTAATAACGATGATGAAAACTACAATTTCAGCTAAAATTGCATGCCTGATGACCTCAGTAGTACTACTGGGGGGAACGGTATCTGCGAACGGTTCAAAGCCACTTCCCAGAGAGGGCATATGGCGTGGCGTATTTAATGTAAGTGAATCAAAAGTCCCGTTTAATTTTGAGTTTAAAGGTAAGGATCCTAAGACGGCCATCTTAACGCTGATTAACGGAGCCAGACGTGACGATTTTCATGTTGAACGCCTCGGAGCGGATTCAATTTATGTAAAGATGAACACTTATGACGCTGCGCTGGTGGCAAAACTCGAAGATAATGGTACGCTGACGGGCGAATATCGCAGCCTGGTTCCTGGATTCCGGGGTAATTCTTTACCCTTTGTGGCAGAATATGGTAAAGCCTACCGTTTTGTAGAACCCGGGAAAGATGTTGCACCGAAACATGACATTTCAGGTAAGTGGGAAATCAAAACCTATACTAAAGACGCAGTTCCTGCATCAATTGCCTTGCTTAAACAGACCGGAAATAAGTTAACCGGTGTAATTATGACTGTGGTTGGTGATACCAGAGAACTCGAAGGTACAGTTCAGGGTGATGAATTTGAATTATCAGGCTTTACCGGGCCGAGTCCGTTTATTGTAAAAGGGAAAATTAATGATGACAATAGTATCTCTGGTGAACAGGGTTTTGGCATCTATAAAAATGTGAAGTTCGATGCGCAGCGTAATGAAAAAGCAGCGCTGCCGGATCCTTATAAATTAACCTTCCTTAAAGAAGGATATAATAAACTTGAATTTACCTTCCCCGATCTAAATGGTAAACAGGTTTCTTTAAGTGACGAAAAATACAAAGGTAAAGTAGTTATTATTGAGACAATAGGCACATGGTGCCCTAACTGTACAGATCAGACGGTATTTCTTGCACCTTGGTTTAAGAAAAATCAAAGTCGTGGAGTAGAAGCAATCGCTATTGGCTTTGAGCAAAAAGATGATCTGGAGTATGCAAAATATACCTTAGGTACATTGAAAAATAAGTATGGAATTACTTATGACATACTTTTCGGTGGAATTGCCGATAAGAAAGTTGTTGCTGAAAAGTTGCCTGCGCTGAATAAATTTGTGGCATTCCCTACTACAATTATTATTGATAGAAAGGGTAATGTCAGAGAAATATATACCGGTTATACCGGGACGGTTACCGGAAAGTACTTCGAGGAATATGAGCGAAAATTTAATAAAGTTCTGGATGAACTCATTGCTGAGCCTGTACCCGAATCCCTAACCGTAGCCTATAATAAAGGAAAATAGAGTCCCTGGCTATCCAAATAACCTCAGTTTAATATAAACCAAAAATTTTTTATTATGAAATATCATGTGTATAAAATACAGGTGCTAGCCCTTGCTACGCTTATTTCTTCCTCTTCTCTGGCATTCACAAAGACTGTAGAAGACCCTAAAACAGCCAGGAAATTTATTAAAGAAGGCATCTGGCGCGGCGTTTTCAAAGTAAGTGAAAGTGAAGTGCCTTTTAATTTTGAACTTAAGGGTAAAGATGTCGAAACGGCAACTTTTACCTTACTAAACGGGAGCAGACGGGACGATTTCCATATCCAGTATCTAGGTAAAGACTCGCTTTTTATTAAGATGAATACCTACGACGCTGCCCTGGTAGCTAAAATAGAGAGTGACGGAAAAATAAGCGGCGAATATAGAAGTCTGGTTCCGGGCCTTCGTGGTAATGCACTTCCTTTCACTGCAGAGCAAGGGAAGGACTACCGATTCGTGGAGCCAGGTAAAGACGTTGCGCCAGCAGCCGATCTGACAGGTAAGTGGGAGTTTAAAGGCTTCTCAAAAGAAGCTGTACCAAATAAAGTTGCCGTTCTTAAACAGGTCGGTAACAAACTGACCGGTGTGGTTATGCAGGTAACAGGGGACAGCAGGGAACTGGAAGGAACAGTACAAGGTAACCAGTTCGTATTATCTGGATTTAGCGGGCCCAGTCCCAGAATCTACAGAGGTACGATCAATGAAGATGGAACCTTATCCGGTGAAATAAGTCAGGGGATTTATGACAACCTGAAATTTACAGGTGTAAAAGATAGCAAAGCCGAATTACCGGATCCTTATACATTAACTTCCCTAAAACCGGGGTTAAAAAAGCTTGCATTTACATTTCCGGATTTGACTGGTAAGCCGGTTTCCTTGACTGATGCCAAATACCAAGGAAAGGTAGTGATCGTAGAACTCGTGGGTACATGGTGTCCGAATTGTACCGACCAGACAGTTTTCTTATCTCCCTGGTTCAATAAAAATAAAGAACGAGGTGTTGAAGCGATTGCCATTGGATTTGAACAGAAAGATGATTTGGAGTATGGTAAATATACCCTGGGTAAACTACGTGATAAATACGAAATCAAATATGATATTTTATTTGGCGGGTTAGCAGACAAACGCCTTGTTGCCGACAAATTACCAGCACTGAATAAATTCGTCGCCTATCCTACAACCATTATCATCGACCGTAAAGGTGAAGTGAGAGAAATTTATACCGGCTATACCGGAACCGTTACCGGACAGTACTATTCAGAATACGAGAAGAAATTCAACAAAGTACTTGATGAGCTACTTGCTGAGCCTGTACCACCGGCAACTTATTTTGCTACGCAGACTGCCAGCAGATAATAACAGAATATTAAAACTAAAAATCTCAGATATGAAACAAATTACCACCCTGACTGCAGTTGCAGTAACAACTGTCTTTGTGCTTTCTTCTTTTACAATTGCGCCCAGGTATGCTTATGCGGGTTCAGTTACCAAGCTGGAACTAAGTAAAAAAGCTATATCCTTTAAAGTGGATCCTGGCCAGAGTAAGCTGACGTGGCTTGCAAAGAAAGTTACTGGTGAACACGCCGGCACTATTCAGGTACGTTCAGGATCACTGGAAGTAGATAACAACGTACTTAAAGGAGGAAGTTTTGAACTAGACACCAAGACAATCACAGTTACCGATATCGAAGACAAGGAGGGCAATGCAAAACTCCTGGGACATCTTAAAAGTGATGACTTCTTTGCGGTAGAAAAGTTTGGTACGGCGAAATTTGTAATCACTTCTGCACAAAGTAAAGGTTCAGGACTATATCAGATCAAAGGGAATCTAACCATTAAAGGCATTACTAATGAGGTGACCTTTCCGGCAAATGTAACCCTAGATAATAATAAACTGGTTGCTAAAGCAAAGATCAAAGTAGACAGGACCAAATATGATATCAAATTCAGGTCTAAAAGTTTTTTTGAAAATCTGGGAGATAAGACCATCTATGACGATTTTGAACTCGACATACAGCTTGTGGCCAATAAATAAAATTGGTGATCATTCAGATACCGGGCAGGGTTTTCCTGTCCGGTTCCTACAGCAGCCTTAACGATTTGTATTTTTTGATTTGACAGCTAAAAAAATAAAATGAGAAGACCTAAAATACTTATTTCCGTAGTGCTCACCACACTGGTGTTTATCATTGCAGGCTTTGGTGCCGATGATCCAGATGTGATTAACAGTAAAGAACGCCTTGGAGAAAAACTGTTTTTTGATCCGATCCTTTCTAAAGATAAATCTATCAGCTGTGCGTCCTGCCATAAACCTGAATTTGCTTTTGCTGATACAGCGACCTTCAGCGTGGGAGTTGGAGGAACAATAGGCTCGCGGAATTCTCCTTCAGTTACCAATCTGTCTGGTCGGCCGAACCTGTTCTGGGATGGGCGGGTGTCTTCATTGGAAGAGCAGGCTTTGCAGCCCATCATTAATCCGGTCGAGATGAATCTTCCAATTGCTGAAGCGCTGGAGAGGTTGCAGAAAGACCAGACCTATGCGAAGCTATTTCAGGATATATTTAATGCTGCACCAAATCAGAAGAACCTGTTAGCAGCAATTGCAGCCTATGAACGTACGCTGGAAACCTCAAACAGCCCTTATGATCGTTATATCGACGGGGATGATAATGCTATTTCCGAATCGGCAAAACGGGGCCGGCTGTTGTTCATTGGAAAAGCAAATTGTAATAATTGCCATTCAGGAGAAGATTTTACCGCAGACCGTTTTAAAGGTATAGGTTTATTTAATGGCGCCGATTTAAAAGATGCCGGTAGATTTGAGGTGACCAAAAACCCTGAGCACGAAGGGCACTTTAAAATCCCTGGGTTAAGGAACGTGGCTTTAACGGCCCCTTATATGCATAATGGGATGTTTAAAACACTAAAAGACGTCATTAAATACTATAATAACCCTGACGAGTTTATTAAAAACGGGAAGAACCGGGACCTTTCGCTGAGCAGGCCTCTTGGACTGACAGACGTTGAAATCAACGATCTGGAAGCCTTTTTGGTCACTTTGACAGACGACAGGTTTAATAAAAAATAACCCTTATTTTTTTCTATTACCAATCTGATTTGCTGTGTTTTTAGGCGGATTAGCCACAGGTATGTCTATTTTAAATACGAATAAATGAAAAGAAAACTACTCTTGATACTAATTTTGGGCACATTAATATCCACCCATATTTTTGCTCAGCAAAGAACACTTACTGGAGTGGTTGTCTCTGCGGACGATAAACTGCCGTTGCCCGGCGTTTCAGTAAAAGTGAAAGGACTGGATGGGGCCGCTGTTACCAAACAGGACGGCACATTTAGTATAGTTGTCAGAAACGGCCGGTATCTCCTGGTTTCTTATATCGGTTATAAGTCGGCGGAAGTAGAAATTGGTACAGCTACAAAACTCAGTATTGCTCTGGAGGCCGCGGACAATAACCTTAATGAACTTCAGATTGTGGGCTCACGTAGTGCCAACCGTACTAAACTCAATTCTCCCGTTCCGGTAGATGTGATTGACCTTAAAACCTTGCAGCAATACTCACCGCAAGCGAGCGTCACCCAGTTGCTGCAATATGTGTCGCCCTCATTTCACTCCTCTGTTTCTGGTGGAGGTGATGCGGCCTCGGCAACTTCCACAGTACAGCTTAAAGGTCTTGGAGTCGATCAGGTTTTGGTGCTGGTCAATGGAAAAAGACGCCACAAAAGCTCAAATATTAGTTGGGGAGGTTTAGGAAATGGAGCAACAGGATATGACTTAAATGCTATTCCTGTAGGGTCGATAGACCGCATTGAAATTCTCCGGGATGGTGCTGCTGCACAATATGGGTCAGACGCCATTGCCGGAGTTATCAATATCGTATTGAAAAGTAATGTTAATGAGCTTACAGTAAGTACTTTGGGTAGCATAAGAAGAAGGGGGGACGGGCTAACGACACGTACCAGTGCCAATTTAGGTACGAAATTAGGTTCCCGTGGCTTTCTGAACCTTACGGGTGAATATGCAACACAGGCTGTCTCTTTACCTTCAGGTAAAGACGGAGACGGGCTTTATATCGGGCCGGCTTATGGCGGCGGGGCCAATACCCGTGGATTTGATCAAATATACACCCGGGAAATAGATGACGCGATCATTTCAGGCAGGGGGATAGACCGAAATCATTTTGATACCCGGGGATCTACCAATAAATCGAAAGACGGTTTGTTATCCTTTAATGCAGCCGTACCGCTCGATGATAACTTTGAGCTGTACTCTTTTGGCGGGATTAGCCACCGAAATTCTCAGTTTACTGCTGTTTACAGATTACCAGGCTGGACTGAGCGCAATAACACATTTGTTTATCCCGACGGTTTCCTGCCGGCAATGGATAATATCATCACTGACCTTTCTTTCGCTGTAGGTGTGAAGGGAAAGATCAGGGAATGGAACGTTGATATTTCGAATGTATATGGAAGAAATGCCTTCGATAACCTGATCAGTAATTCACTAAATGCAAGTTTAGGGCAAAAAACGCCGAGGACCTTTAATGCAGGTAGTTACAACGCGTCCCAGAATAGCGGTAGCATAGATTTTTCAAGGAAGTTTGACAAAATATTGAGCGGATTAAATGTAGCTTTCGGTGGTCAGTACCGGGTAGAGACTTATCAGATTAAAGCCGGAGAAGAAAGCTCTTACTCCAAGGCCGATCTGAGTCCAATTTATAAGGTGGAATATACTACAGGAGGAATTCCTTACTTTGCTGCTGCGGGTAGCACTCCTTTAAACGGGCTTTCTCCCGGATCGCAGATACATGCAGGTTTTCGGCCTTCCAATGAAGTAGATGTCAAACGCTCTATCTCAGCAGCCTATGCAGATCTTGAGTTAAACGTCACGAAGAATTGGCTGGTTTCCGGTGCTTTCAGAATAGAAAACTATGCAGATTTTGGCAGCGTAAGTACCTATAAAGCCGCGACAAGATACAGTTTTGCCAAATGGCTGGCTGTAAGAGGAGCCTTTAACACCGGATTCAGGGCACCAGATCTGGCGCAATACTATTATACGGAAACTTCTACTACCTTCCAGAACGGTGTAGCCATCGATCAGGTCACAGCAAATAATGTTAATCCGGCGACCAAAGCTTTGGGAATTCCATCCTTACAGCCCGAAAAATCTAAAGGTTATTCTGCTGGAATTACTTCCCAGCCATTGCAGAATATAGAATTAACACTGGATGCATACAAGATAGATATTGAAGACAGGGTCGGCAATACCGGTCGTTTTTCGGCCACAGATACTAATTTACCGGAAGACGTAAGAGCACTTTTCGTACAAACAGGTACAGTGCAGGCCAAATTTTTCTATAATTCATTCAGCACTAGTACGAAGGGTGTCGAATTTACAGGCAGTTATAAATTCCTGTTACCGAATGGCGCAAATGCAGCCTTTTTAGCAGGAGGTAATTTCCAGAAAACAAAATTGACCAAAGTAAATACACCAAAAGGGCTGGAAGCTTACCGCTACATCATTTTTGACGAGAGTGAAGAAGTGCGGGTTACTTCAGCTATTCCGGCTACAAAGATCACTTTGCAGGGGACATATAATTTCAAAAAGCTAAGTCTGCTGGCAAGAGCAGTTTATTTCGGATCTGTAAAATCGGTTAGCCAGCTGAATGCCAATTTTCCCAGACCCGATTATTATTATCAGGTATACAGGCCTATTTGGGTTACAGACATATCTGCCGGATATAGAATTACGCCTGTTTTGCAGGCAACCATTGGCGTAAATAATCTATTCAATGAGTTAGGAGACTATACCATACCTGCACCAGGAAGCAATATTACCAGAAACCCTTCACCCGGTTCAGTTCAGTCTGGATCCAATGCCGGTGTCCAACCATTTATCAGGTTAGCCGCCAGTTTTAAATAATAGCTGTAATGCGATAACATTGAGCTTCATCAACCTTAAAAAATAAATATACCGATGAGATTTTTAAAAAAATACAAATGGATCCTGGCCTTTCCAGTGCTGGCTTTGACATCCTGCAATAAGGCAGATTATCTGGATATAGATGCGGGTGACAGAACGCCTTTAAGTGCTAAAGTCAAATTCGTTAATGCGCGCCTTTCCTATGTTGCTGTAAACTTTTGGGATTTTACCAGGAAAGTCACACCAGGTCTGTTGCAGAGAAATACAGCATCCGGTTATCTTGATACCCAGTTCGGGAAGGTGCAGTATAACCTGACAGAGGGTTCCAGTGCATCCTATAAAGCTTCCTATGTTTTTGGTGGGAGCGCTAATTTCATACAGGAAACCAATACTGCTTCTTTTGCCGGACCGAACGGACCCATTGCAGATTTTGCGCATAGCCTGTTCGCAGTAAAAAAGCGTTTAACGAGCACACTGAATCCAAATAATACAGACAGTCTGATTTTGGTTTATGATGATCTTGAAAGGCCTGCAGCGGGTAAAGTAAAAATAAGGTTTGCTAATTTCTCACCCGACGCACCAAAGATTGACTTTAGTTATGCTGCCGGTACGACAATATTTTCCGGAGTAGGGTATGGTAATTTCGGGGATCAGGTGGTTATACCATATACGGCTGGTAAAGCTCCGGCAATAGTGGAGGGATTAACATGGAAAACATTGGGGCCCTTTAAAGAAGTAGACGCAGGTACAAACCTGAATTTCCAGATTAAAAATGGAACCGATCAAACTGTTATTCCGGTCAGTAAGAATGCTTTGTCCGGCATTACCCTGGAAGATGGTAAGATATATACCATCTTTATCAACGGACTACGCAGCGGCTCTCCGGAACTTAGTGCAACTATTATCTTGCATAATTAATTAAAAAGCGGGTGTATCATCTTTTTTAAAATGATACACCCGCTTTATTCATGTTTTTATCTTGAAATATCGTTTAAGTTTTTGCGGGAGTAAGCCTTTCAATAACAGCGATGCTGGTTCCGTTGAAACAATCGTCCTGACAGTTGTCTGCTGAAAAACCAAAGACAGAAATCATACCATTGTTTTTCGCTTCGAATGTAGTAGATCCATCTTTTTTTCTGCCTTGTAACAGCACTTTTGCCCGGTCATAGATCACATCGAGTGTAAGACTTTCAGCGGCCTCTGTATGTGTATTTAAAGTGCTTTTATCTTCTGTCCATTGCTTATGTATGGTTACCTCGTGTGACGCAGCACCACCTGAATAGGTCTTGGCAGTATAAGAACGTCCTGTTACTTCGCCATTAACCACAGTTATCTTTGTTTCTGTACGGTACCCCGTCCAGGAAACGGTGCTTACGGTATAGTAATAGCTATTTTCAGAGGTAGCTTTGAAGTCTGTCCAGGCTCTGAAACTTTTATCGTAGTCGTTTTCATATTCGAAATCATTTTTCTTACAGGAGGTAAATAAGGCAGCTGTAATAAACAAGATTAGTAAGTAGTGGTTTCTTTTCATATTTGGTTGGTTTTAAAAGATAAACGACGCCAAAATCGTTTGCGCTACATCAACTGAAATATTTTTCGAATTGCGTAAAAATCAGGGGATTTTTTTATTCAGGACATTCTGTATTTATATTTTTAAGCGCCCGGTTCAGGCTGCGGATCGTTACGCCCATGTAGGCTGCCAGGTCATCTTTTGATAGCGTAAGACCTTGTCTGGCCTGTAATTCAAGTATTTTCTTTAGTCCGAATTCAGGATCAGGCACTGTTTATCGCCGATGCCATACAGATTATGGAACAGGTCCGTCAGGGAAGCGGTTTAATTCAGCTCCCTTTCTCATGCCCGGAGTTTCTCGGTTTCGGACAGCAGCCCGAAGATCTCTTTTGGTAAGTATACAGATGAAAATGGTGTTAAGACGATGCCGGTATCCATTCACGTAAATCATGCACTGGTTGACGGTTATCACGTCGGACAGTTTGTAGCCGGATTTCAGAAACTCATGAATCAGGTCGGTTTAGCGGACGATTTTCTCCTGCAGCAAAACCTCACCCCAATTGTTCAGACTCCATAGTGATTGTACCAGCTGATCTCCAACTGATGTCAGCTGGTATTCTACTTCCAGCGGTTTAAGACGGGTAATTGTTTTATTAATAATGCCGCTTTCTTCCATTTCCTTTAACTGACGTGTTAAAACCCTTCTGTTGATACCAGCTATTTTACTATAAAAGTCTGTCGGTTTTTTTATTCCGTGGTGCAGGTGCCAGACGATGGGTATTTTCCATTTGCCGCTTATTGTATTTACTGCATGCTCCAGCGGACATATTTTGTTCTCAGAAACACGTATTTTACTTTTCATGTATGCATATTTTATAAGAAGGGTTAGGACAAATTTGTCCAGTATTGATTGTTTCAAGTAAGCGTCCGAATTTAGCATTACTTAATTTACCCTTATCAATGAAAACAATTCAAACCACAAGAAAAGGTGTAATTCGGTCCAAAGACGTTCCCGTAGAGATACTTCAGTTGCTCAATAACGGAACAATTGAATCGGTTAATTTGACGGAATGGCTCGCTGTTAATCACTTTGAATTACTGGAACACGTGCTATCTGGTTATCCGGAACAGCTCCGGGTTTGCCGGCATAACACGGCGCAGCTAAATTCACCCAGTGTTCGCCAGCTGATCATAGAAATCGGAAGAACGCTATCGAAAGAAATGTCCTCAAACCCCAATCCTGAATTGTTCAATTATCTGGTGGGGCATCCATCTGATAGTGTCCGTTGCTGGGCGGCCTATATTGTTGGTTTTAATCCCTTAAAAAGTTTGGGAGAAAAGTTATCGGATATATACGTTTTGGCAGCTGATAAACATTTTGGTGTTCGGGAAATTGCATGGATGGCTTTGCGGGATGACGTGAATAATGCACTCCTGGCAGCTGTGAACCTGCTCAAGGAATGGGCTATCTCTGATAATGAAAACATCCGGCGTTTCGCTGTAGAAATCCTGCGTCCTAGAGGAGTCTGGTGCAAGCATATTGAGCTTGTAAAAACTAATCCTGAAATCGCTCTGCCTGTATTAGAAAGTGTTAAAGCTGACCCTTCCGAATATGTAAGATTATCAGTAGGGAACTGGTTAAATGACGCTGGCAAAACTAATCTGGATTGGGTGTTTCAACTCTGTAACAGATGGGCAAAAGAAAATCAGTCAATTGAAACTTCTAAAATTTTAAAAAGAGCAAGAAGAAATCTGTAATCTGAGTAGGTAAATGGCTCGATGTTCTCCGGTGGACATAAAAACGGTATGTTCATTTATTTCAATTAAATGAACATATGGCTTACGATAGAACAAAACCCTTCAATGACGTTCCACTTTTGCCACCTTCGTCTATTGTATCAACGAAGACCTGATCCAAATTCTTAAGGGATAATCTTTAATTACGGCATTTCGATAATACTCTGCGGATTGAGTTCCTTTTGTTTGACGATATTAAACTTATACAGCTCCTCTGTAGTCACCAGTTTACGGGTAGATTTTTCAATGTCTGTACCTTCCTCAGACCACAGGTAAGGACGGAAGCTATAGGATTTACTGCCATCCAGATTTGCGATAAACTGATCCCAGCTCGACCATCTCAGACCTTTATAGAATTTAGAAAGATCGCCTTCAAAACAGAACAGGATAAATTCACTGTATCCTAAATGCAGAGGCTCCCATTTCAGGCTGTTTGGAGCGAGGTAATAGATGTTTTTAAGATCATCACCAAAAGCACCATAATTAATGGCGAAGAAACCACCTACTGCATCATCGGCAACTAAAAGGTAACTCGGGTTGTCGCCATAGGCCTTAATCGTTTTTCCTTTATTCCATTCCGCAACTGAGCGGTTCAGCCTGATACTCCCGGAGCCGAGAATCCTCAGCCAGCCCTGATCGATCATGATCCCACCGGTATTGTAAATAACTGCACCTAATGTTGAGTATGTAGAAACCTGCGCATTAAATAGAGCCGTTTTAGCCAGGCCGGGGGTAACTTCCAGAATTTCCACTTTATTCTTCGCTGTTGCCAGCCATTCCTGAACAAGAGGCCAGGCAGGATCAGCGGAACTAGTTAGTTCTTCGATACTCTGCAGTTTCTGCTGAGCGAATGAAGGGAAGGTAAACAAGATTATAAATAATATAGAGAGAGATTGGATAATGCTTTTCATCGGGTCGGAATAGGATGACTAATTTATAAAGCCCAAATATATAATGATATTCTATAGAAAATGTGTTTTCGTTTTGATTAGCGGATATGTTAGGTCGGAATCAGTTCCTGGGGTCTGATTCCCAGTACTTTGAAAAAGGTATTGCTAAAAGTTGAGACACTATCATAACCCACCTGAATAGCGACGCTTTTGACGTTTTCACCTGGATTAGACAGCAATTCGGCAGCTTTTATAATCTTAAACAGCTTGATATAACCGGCAACCGTGATTCCCAGATCCTGCTTGAATAACCTTTCCATGGTTCGTGCCGACAAGTTAAAACGGGCGGCCACTTCCGGAATCTTTAGTTCCTGGAAATAATGTTCCGTCAGATAATCGATCATGGTCCTGATCCTCGGATTTTGCGGGACAGGTAACACCAATGGGAGGGAAGACTGAAAAGTAAATGGTAAAATTCCGGACAGTGCTTTTAGAAAATCAGCCTCCAGTGGGTCAAAATCCTGTAACCTGGACCATTGCTGTGTAAATAAGATCATTTCCCGGAGTACTGGGGAGGTGTGAAAGATTTTCAGATCCTGAAAAAAAGGATCAGTTCCGGATTTGCTAAAAAAGATGCACCGCAGATATACGGGGTTTACCGGTGCGGAAGTACGGTGTAATAAACCCGGCGGAACCCAGGCACAATGATGAGTCGGTAATAAATAGATCCTGTCGGCTGTGTGGAGGTATTGAACGCCCTTTTCAACATAAATCAGCTGGCCCATTTCATGAGCATGCCACTCGTCGGAAAACTGCCAGTCGGCCTCATGCCACACATAAGCTTCTTTTTCTATACTATCTACTGTCAGGTGGCAGAATCTCGCGCGCTCCATATGTCGTATTATAACATGCTATTGGCAAATATAGATATTAATTGACAAATCATTAGTGCGAGCTTTGTCCTGTTAAATTTTTTAATCCAATACTATGAGATCAAGTCATTTTATAAAGTTCGTTTTTACTGTACTAGGCTGTCTAAGCTTAGTTTTAACTGGTAATTTCACTCAAGCAGCCAACTATATGAAACCAAATAACACACAAATCGAGATTCTGGTACTGTTCAATTCAGAAAATGGAAGCACTTACCGGATGGCACAGGCCATAGCAAGGGGTATAAATTCCTATCCCGGAGCAAAAGCTGTTCTCAAACAAGTGCCAAGAATTATGGCCTTGAAAGATGAGCAGACAAAGTCATTTGCTGCTGTGCCCTATGCGACAATTAATGAATTGCCGCTGTACGATGGCATCGCTTTTGGTTCTGCTGTACACTTTGGTAATATGACTGCAGATATGCGCTATTTTCTGGATCAGTCAGTTACGATCTGGACGCAGCGAAAACTAGAAGGTGTCCCTGCAACAGTATTTATGTCGGCAGGTAGCGGAGCAGGCAGGGAAGGTGCAATTCTCTCTTTCTGGAATACCCTGGCAGTACATGGAATGCTGATCGTACCGGTAGGAATTAACGGCGCTTCGGAAATTGACCAGTCTGTACCTCAGGGGAATACTGTTTTCGGAGCCTCTTCCCTTACCGGAAATAAAATGAGTCCCAGACCTTCAGAAGGAGAGTTGCAAATTGCCAAATTGCAGGGTTATGCCTTAGCAAAAGCTGCGAAAGGACACCGGCTAACTTCAGAAGCAACTGCTGAAATTGTTCCGGCTTTGCAGGAAAATCAAATAGAAGCAAAGTTGAAAGCATTAAATATTGAACTGCCGGAGGCACCAGCACCTGTGGGAAATTATAAACCCTACCGGATCAGCGGAAATCAGGTATTTATTAATCAGGTAGCCTTGATCAATGGAAAAATAGCCCACCCCGGTATTATCGGAACCGACATTTCGCAGGAGCAGGCCAAAGAAGCGACCCGGCAAACCATGCTGAACGTGCTCAGCGTCTTAAAGCAGGCAACAGGTGGAGACCTTAACCGCGTCAGACAGGCAGTTCAGTTAACCGGCTTTTTTAATACAGCCGCCGGATATGCTAATCATGCAGTGTTAATGAATGAAGCGTCAAATCTCCTTGTTGAAATTATGGGAGAATCCGGTATGCATACCAGAGGAACTGTAGGAGCCTCCTCTTTGCCTTTAAATTCAGCGGTTGAAATACAGGCAATATTCGAATTAAAGGATTAGTCCTGTCCTTTTCCTGTTTCTTTTAACAGTAAACTTAAAATGATGGCAATACTAATGCCTGCTATCCAGAAAAATGCTGAGTACTGAAAATGCAATGATTTTTCCATTTCCAGTACAGGGGTTTTTCCGAAAAGCTTTCCAAAAACAGGACTGATCAGTGTGGTTACTCCAAAAGTGATAAAATTTATCGCACCAGTTGCGCTGCCTTTTACTTCGTCAGGATTAGACTCTTTGATTACCGAGTAGGGTATCATTGCAGCTCCCGATGCCACACCGAATATAAAGTTTGATACATATATACTGCATAAGTCTGGCAGAAACAGAATCTGAAGTATCGCTAAAATCATGAGACAGGCACCGCCAATTAGCACCGGTTTGCGTTTGCCTATTCTGTCGGTTATGAAGCCCAGAAGCGGACAACCCAGCACCCATCCCAATGGAATCATAGAGCTGGCAATGGCTGCCTGATGAAAAGTGAAAGCTTTATCCTGCTGGAAGAAGGCAACACCCCAGGTCATTGCAAAGATAGTTGTAGGTGCAAAAAGCAATCCTGAAATCAGACCGCATAACCAGGATTGAGGGTTAGAAAAGACGACTTTATAGGGGTCGAGTAAGCCGACAAGACGTTTAGACTTTTGTGGCGGCTGTTCCTGTGCAGTAGGTTTTGGGATAGTCAGCAGCAATCCAAAAGCTACCAGAATGGTTACTACTCCAGATCCGATCCAGAAGGTTTGCTGACTGAGTCCGGCTGTGAGCCAAGGGCCAACTACAAACTGTCCCGCAGATCCACCCAGCATGCCAACACACTGGGTAAAGCCAATGGCGGTGGCGAGTGATCGCGGGGAGAATCCTTTTGATGCAAGATATACACAGCCCGGAAATGCGAAAGCACAGCCGGCGCCCTGAAGTAAACGTCCTGTAATTCCTGCATACTGGCTGGAAATTACAAAAAGCAGACAGCCGACTCCCAGGATGAGCGTGCCGGTGAACAACGAATATTTAGCGCCGAATTTGTCTAATGCTATTCCGGCGATAAGGCTGACAGTAGAATAAGTAATATAATAAGTTCCTATAATGGAGATCAGGCCACCGGTGTCTACACCAAAAACCTGTGAGAGTTCCGGGATCATTACAGCGGGGGCAGAACGTATCACGTAGTCCAGAAAATAGAAAAGTAAGCCAAAACACCAGGCAATAATATAGATGTTAGGGGTAGAAGACAGCGGGGTAGTTTTGGATGTATTCATCATTAGGATGCTCAGTAAATCGCAGTAAAATTAATCAATTCATCCCATTACCAGATTAAACTATTTACTAAATTGCCCTGTTATACAGACTCAAAACACAATTTAAAAAATGGAAAATCAGACTTCGAGAGATACAGAAAATAAATTATTTATGATTTTATTAGGCTCAAAAGCTCCGGGGAGACATGTAGAACAGCATGATTACTTTTTCGGGATTGCTCCGCATTTGAAAGATCTGGTACCTGAAATTAAAGCCTTTTGGTTGGAAGCAGGTGAGAAAATCCATATAGATGCATGGCGTGAAGTAAATACCGTGGAAGGTTTTAAAGTCACAATACAAATAAATTCAGGGCAGCCGGCCGAAGAACAGCATTCCAGATTATTCTTTATAAATCTTGGCGGTTATCAGCGGAATAAATTTGAAGAACAGCATTACCCCATTCTAACTGTTAGGGATAGTATGGCTGAGGCCTCCAGAACTGCGAAGGATACGTTGTTTTTTAAAGAGAATCATTTTGAAGGGGCTACCTCTCATATCGATGATAAATATGGCGTTGATGTAGACGATCTCTATCAAATTGAAGATATCCTCGCCCCGGGGCAGAAAGCAAAGTACCGGATTGTGCTACAACCGGCTGAGGGCTTAAAAGAGGATGAAATTCATTTGGGATATTTGAAACTGGGCAGTCTGGTTAAACTTTAACCGGAGCTGACGGCAGCGTAATAGTTCTGATATTTTTTAGGCGATAATAACTTTTACGCCTTTTTCTTCCAGGATTTTTACCATGCTTTCACTGACTTTATCATCTGTAACTACATAGTCGACCTGCTCAAACCCACAGATCTTACCCAGGCCTCTCCGGTTAAATTTGGTGCTGTCTGCTAATATAACCAGTGTCTGCGCCGTTTCTATCATTTTTTGGTTAAGCGTAGCTTCGGCAATATTCGTAATTGAGAATCCAAAATCAGGGTCAATGCCATCAACGCCAAGAAAGAGTATGCCACAAGATATTTCCTGTAAAATTCGGTCGGCATATGACCCGGCTACAGAAGAAGAGTTTGGTCTGATGAGCCCGCCGAGCTGCAGTACCTCTACATTTGGTCTGTTGCTGAGTTCCAAACCCACTTTTAGAGCAGGCGTAATCACGGTAATGGGTTTAGACGGATGAAGAAATCTGGCGAGTTCAAAAACCGTTGTACCGGAGCCGATAATCAGCGAGTCATTTATTCCTATCAGTTTAACTGCGGCCTTTGCAATCTTTTGTTTTTCTTCATTATTGATGAATTCTTTTTCATTGATATTACGCTCAGCTGCATAGGGATTATTTAATGATCCACCGCCCCGGGTACGGAACAATAAATTTTTCTCTTCCAGTAATTTCAGATCCTTACGTATGGTTACACCCGATACATCCATTAACTCAGACAGTTCGATGATGCCTACTTTACCATTTTTTTTTAGTTGTTGAAGTATAAATGCATGTCTGTCTGTGATATTCTTCATGTTTTGGTGCTTATGAATTTTTCAAAATCAATTATCCTGCAGGTTATGATCCAGACGATGAAGTATGCCAGAATTCGATAATTCCATAATAATTAGATACAAATGTAATTTAAAAAACAATAATTATGCCGTGGCTACGATAACTTTAACGCCTTTTTCTTCAATCCGTCTGACCATTTGAGCAGGGGCCAGGTGGTCTGTTACCAAATAGTGTACCTGATCGAATCCGCATATCTTTCCGAGTCCTCGTTTGTTAAACTTTGAACTATCTGCCAGGATGACAACTTTTTCTGCAGTGTCAATCATCTTCTGGTTTAGTGCTGCCTCGGCAAGATTGGTGATGGAAAATCCGAAATCCAGATCAATCCCATCTACTCCGAGAAATACCATGCTGCAGGAGATGTCCGATAAAATGCGCTCCGCGTAGAAACCGGCAACCGAAGATGAGTTCGGTCTGATCAGTCCGCTCAGTTGCAGTACTTCTACATGAGGTCGATTGCTTAATTCTAAACCGATTTTTAATGCAGGTGTAATGATGGTGAGTGGTTTTTGAGGATAAAGACATCTTGCAAGTTCGAAGACTGTTGTTCCTGAGCCAATGCTAATTGAATCATGATTTCCAATCAATCCCAATGCCGCTTTGGCAATATCAATCTTTTGCTCCCGGTGAAACAAAGACTTCTCATGAATGGTCCGCTCATTAGCATAAAGATCGTCAATTGAGGCTCCTCCACGTGTGCGGAAAAGTAAATTTTTATCTTCCAATAGCTTGAGGTCTTTTCTAATCGTCACGCCTGAAACTTCCATTAGATATATAAGTTCCTGTATGCTCACTTTTCCGGATTCTTTAAGACTTTGCAAGATAAATGTATGCCGTTCTGTGCTGTTTTTCATTCGATCTGATTATTAGTATCAATAAGCACGCCTGTTCCAGAAGAAACAGGCGTGAATTTTTTAATATCCTGGATTTTGGGCCAGGCTGCCACCGCTGGCATCTATCTGAACCTGGGGAACAGGGAAAAGTAAATCGCGGTCTGCGAAAGTATAAGGTAAAGCTGATGCGGAATTTGTGCGGTCTCCGCCAAATCTTTTTTCGGTCATCACCTCTTTAGCCAGATCTGTTCTGACCAGGTCAAACCACCGCAGATTTTCAAAGGCAAACTCAATCCGGCGTTCATGCATCAATACATTTTGCCAGTCCTTTTTTGAGGATAATTGCGATTGAACTATAGGTTGATTTGCTGTG
The DNA here is from genome assembly GCF_900112985.1 of Pedobacter antarcticus. Classification (GTDB taxonomy): domain Bacteria; phylum Bacteroidota; class Bacteroidia; order Sphingobacteriales; family Sphingobacteriaceae; genus Pedobacter; species Pedobacter antarcticus. Next base: position 252,104 of record NZ_FONS01000006.1, on the reverse strand, counting down.
AACCTTGTCCTCACCTGGTTTAATAAGTTCAGTGCCTCTGAATTTGGGAATCCGGTTTCGTTCAGCGCTTCGGCTTTCATTAACAGGATGTCTGCATAGCGAAGGACAACAATTTTAATATCAATTGTATTATCTGCGCCCACGTTCTCATTGTGTATTTTGGTACTATAGTAGGTTTTGATACCCGATTCCTTTACATTCGCCGCTAGTCTTGGGTCATTTTTGTAGCTCTCCATCAGGTCTCTCGACGCGGTATTGTTATAATCGTGGTTAACGTTTAAATAGGGGAATCCTTCTGAATTGGTTCCGGATTTAAATGAGATTTTAAAGATGACCTCATCACTTTTGCCGCTGTAGCGGAAAATGTTACTATAGTCTTTATCCAACGTGTGCTTTGCAGCACTAATCACCTTGTTCGTGTATTCAAGTACTTTTGGGAAATCTTTACGAACAAGATAAACTCTGGCGAGCAGGGCATCTGCAGCAGATTTGGTCACACGGCCCTCCTCGGTTGCACTGTAAGTTTGAGGGAGCATTTCTGCTGCTTCTCCAAGATCTGTAATGATTTGATTATAGATCTGTTGAGCTGGGGTACGCTGCTGACCAATAAAACTCATCGGATCTTTAGTTTCATCTACAACAAGGGGTACATCGCCCCAGATCTGGACCAGATAGAAGTACGCCAGCGCACGGAGAAATTTAACTTCCCCTTTACGTATCCTTTTCAGGTTTTCGTCCATGTTTATTGCGTCTATACGGTTTAACACAATGTTTGCACGTTGGATGGCGGTATAAGAAGAATGCCAGAAATTATTCAGGTAAGTATTTGCAGAGGTAAGATTAAAGTTGTCAAAATCTGCATATGCTCCACCTACCGGCGTAGTCGCGAAATTATAAGAATTGTCGCTGCGAACTTCTCCGAAATGATCCAGGTATCCAGGTCGCATCAATGTTTGAATACCGTCGTAGGTAGCTACAACACCTTGGTTAATATCCGACTCGGTTTTATAGAAGTTATCGACGCTGTTTTCTGACAGCGGTTTTAAATCAATATAAGACTTGCAGGAAGCCAGTGTTAAAATCAGTAAAAATGGAAATAGATATTTCATAATAATTTAGATTAAAAAGTAAGGTTTAGACCGATGGTACTGGTTCTGCTGACCGGATAGTTTCCAAATTCCTCGCCTGGTGTTAATGCGCTGCCTGTATTGCTGGATACTTCCGGGTTATAACCAGAATATTTGGTCCAGGTAAATGGATTCATGAATGCGGTGTATATTCTTAATCTGCCGATACTCAATTTATCGGTAACAGCTTTGCCGAAAGTATAACCGACGCTAATATCACGGATACGAATGAATGATGCATCTTCTATCTGCCAGCTCGAGGCACGTGTGTGAGTGCTGGAACCGACTCCCCAGACCGGGCGTGGTGCTGCATCACTCAGGTAAACAGAAAGATTATTTCCCCAGGCTTCAGCCAGGTAGCGGTGCATGGTGTTAATGATCTGAAAGCCCTGTTTTGTGTAGGCTGATGCAGAAAAATCAAAGTTTTTATAACTATAAGAAATATTCAAGCCGATCTGGTAATCAGGATTGTTGTTTCCTAAGATCACCCGGTCATCTGCATTGACCACGCCGTCGCCATTAGTGTCCTGATAAATGAAATCACCGACAGCTTGTTTTCCGAACTGTGCGGTGCTGCCCAATTGTGCTGCAGATTCAAACTTGCCCAGTACCTGGTATCCGTAGAATTCGCCGACAGCATTTCCAATTCTGGTAATATGCGATCCGGTCAGGCCGCCATTGGAGATGATCTGCTTTTGACCCGGGCCTAAGGCCAGTACCTTATTTCGGTTGGCTGAGAAATTTACACTTACCGACAAATTACTGTGGCTGCTTAGTGTTTTGTTCATTGCCATCATCAATTCAATTCCCTGGTTTCTCATTGCTCCGATGTTCTGAAGAGATGAGCTGTAACCCGAAGCAGATGGTACAGGTACGTCCAGCAGTAAGTCTGTGGTATGTGCATTGTAATAATCAGCAGAAAAACTGAAGTCTTTAGCGAAATTAATATCCAGACCTGCATCTATTGTTTTGGTTGTTTCCCAGGAGAGGTTTTCATTAGGTGCTGTATTGGGATAGAGTCCGGACTGTACGACATCACCAAAAGTATATTTTCCGGTAGTAGAGAGCAGGGCGACTGAACCATAATAAGGAATGTCGTTATTACCGGTAACACCATAACTGGCTCTCATTTTCAATTCACTGATGAATCCCTTGTTAAAGAATTTTTCATCGGAAATTCTCCAGCCTGCCGACACAGAAGGGAAATATCCCCATTTGGTGTTTGCTCCGAATTTAGACGATCCGTCGGCACGTAAAGTACCAGTTAACAGGTATTTACCCAGGTAACTGTAGGACGCACGTGTGAAATAAGAAAGCAAGCTCCATTCCCGCTGCCCTTCGTCACTGTATCGTTCTTGTGCAGTGTTAATTGTTCTGACATTATCGGTGGCAAAATTACGGCCTTCGGCAGTCGTATTTTTGTTAGTTTCTTTTTGCATACTTGTACCCAGGACTATATTCAGGTCGTGTTTATCTGCAAAAGTGTTTTTATATTCTACCGTATTGTCCCACAGGATATTTACAGAATTTGAATTAAAGACAGATCCATAATTGAAATAAGTTGTAGGAGCTTTTTCCGTTCTATAGCTCAGTGATTTGGGCCGGTAATAGGTTCTGATGTTCTGGCTAAAATCCCCTCCTAATGTCGTTTTGAATTTTAGATTCTTTAAGATATTATATTCCAGGTTGTTGCTGAATGTAAGACGGTATTGGTCCATCTTGTTGTCAACCTGGTTGGCTAGTGCCAGCGGATTCTGAAACTGTACGACATTTGATTCTCCGCTCCAGAGCGTTTCAAATAATCTGTCCACCTGGTAGCTGCCGTCCGGGTTGTAAGCCGGTAATTGTGGATGCTGCATTAAAACACCGATTACCAGACCTTCGTCACCCCAATTTTTCTCTGATCTGGCCAGATTGTTAGCAATGTAGGAAGGGGCCAGATTAATGCTGTATTTTAGTTTGTCATTAAGTTTGGTTTCCAGATTTAATCTCAGGCCAGTTTTTTTGATTCCGGAATTCGGAATTATTCCCTGCTGATCCATGTAGTTTGCAGATATAAAATACCTTGTTTTCTCGTTACCTCCGCTCACAGAAAGATCATAATTCTGGGTTGCAGCTTTCCGGTAAAATTCGTCTTGCCAGTCTGTGTTGTTTAATCCGGTTTCTCCATTGATATAAGGAATCATATAAGCCGGGTAACGATCATCGATATTTCTGAGTGACAATGCGTCGGTAGCTTTGTGGGTTAGCGGATCTTTGTTTATCCAGCTCAGGTCTCTGGCCAGTTTCGTGTAATTGGATAATTGATAGGCATCCATTACGTCGACTTTTTTGGCAAGGGAGGAGACGCCGCCATAAGCGTTAAAACTAATTGTAGGTGCGCCCGCCGAACCTTTTTTAGTAGTTATAATCACGACCCCGTTTGAGCCTCTTGATCCGTAGATTGCAGTAGCTGCGGCATCTTTCAGGATCTGAATGTTCTCGATATCAGAAGGATTGATTGAATTTAATGGGTTTACCTGATAATTGAAGTTATTATTCCCCTGACTAAACCGGTCTCCGTTGTTTGTGGATAACGGAACGCCGTCTATTACATATAAAGGATCTGTACCTCCAGTGATGGAACCTGTTCCTCTTACAGTTACGGAAAGCCCGCCGCCGGGTGCACCATTGCTTTGCGAGATATTCACTCCCGGCACTTTTCCGGCGAGTGCCTGGTCAAAACTTGTAACCGGCTTATTTTCCAGCTGTTTGCTGTCTATGGTGGTTATGGAGCTAATTACATTTCTGCGGCTCGTTGTGCCATAACCGACAACGACTACATCATTGAGATTGGTGTTTTCATCTTTCAACTGCACAACAATTCCGGACTGCCCGTTAAAAGTGACTTCCTGAGTCTGATAACCGATCATGCGAAAGAGTAATATAGTGCCTGATTTAACCTGAAGGGTAAAGGTTCCGTTTTCTGCCGTTGCAGTTCCTGTTTGCGGGCTCCCTTTAACTGATATAGATACCCCTGGCATTGGATTTCCCTCACTGTCGGAGACTCTGCCCTGGGCATTTTGCTGAGCTAACAGGGCGCCCGTCTGTAGCAGCATAGCTACTAGTAAAACATAAAATTTTCTCATCGTACATTTGGTTTTATTTGGTTATTTAAAGCGTTTAATATGTGTTTGTATTTCTCTGATTTGTGTTTTTTCTCGGTTTTATTTTAATTCAATAAGCGAATTTAAACCTTTTTAAATTTATTATTCAACTAATATAAAGAATATTAAACTTAATTAAAGTTGTGTTTATTTATATTTAATGTAAAAATAATATGCACTTAACATTCTGTAATATAGAGTTTAGTGATTAGTTTTAATTGTTAAACCGCTTTTTTGAACCCAATTTGCATGTTTTATGTTGATGCTTGTGAACTCTGATAACTTGTTTTTATTGCATTTTTGCTTTTATTTTGTTTTATAAAGTTTAATTTATTTAAATTTATAACTATGTTTATACTTCACAATGGTAAAGATCTTCCACTGTGTAGTATAAGAAACCAAATATTTTATCTGAAATGAACATAGTTGAAAGCCGGAACGAGCCCTTTCTATCCAGAATCGGTTTACCAAAGAATTTAAGCTGGGGATACCTGGGAATTCTGATTTTTATGATGGGTGACGGGGTAGAGCAAGGTTGGCTCAGTCCTTATTTACTGGAAAGGGGAATCAGTATGCAGCAGTCAGCTTCCCTTTTCACTATCTATGGTGTAACCATAGCAATTTCGTCCTGGTTTTCGGGCGTCCTTGCAGAGGGCTTTGGTCCGCGGCGGACTATGCTGATGGGGCTCCTGCTCTATATTATTGGTACTGCTGGTTTTGTAGGTTACGGATTGCCTGACCTGAATTACGGTACAATGTTATTTACTTACGCGATTAGAGGATTTGGTTATCCGCTATTTGCTTACTCCTTTCTTGTATGGATTACATACAGAAGCCCTTCCGGTAAACTAGGCTCGGCAGTTGGTTGGTTCTGGTTTGTGTTTACTGGCGGTCTGAACGTATTTGGGGCCTATTATTCCAGTTGGGCTATCCGTCATCTCGGTTATCTGGACACCTTATGGAGTTCAATATTCTGGGTGCTTGTCGGTGCATTTTTTGCGCTTGTTCTTAATAAGGACAAATTTAGTACCGGTGCAGAAAAGTCAGGACGCAGTAAAAGCGAAGAACTAGCCAGGGGTTTAACCATTATGCGGGAAGAACCTAAGGTGATGCTCGGTGGAATCGTTAGGATTATCAATACAACAGCTCAGTTTGCCTTTCCTGTTTTCCTGCCTACCTATATGGCGCTTCACGGTTTCAGTACCACCGAATGGTTGCAGATCTGGGGTACAATCTTTACTGCAAACATAGCCTTCAATCTTATTTTCGGGTTCGTTGGTGATTTCTGCGGATGGCGGAATACGGTTATGTGGTTTGGAGGGATTGGTTGTGCTTTAACCACTTTGCTTTTTTTCTATTCACCCATGTGGTTCGGGGGAAGCTTCTGGATGGTAATGGGCTGCGGGGTAATCTGGGGAGCTCTGCTGGCAGGGTATGTCCCTTTGTCTGCGCTGGTACCATCGCTGGTACAAAAAGATAAAGGTGCTGCCATGGCAGTTTTAAACCTGGGAGCAGGGCTTGCGGTTTTTGTCGGTCCGGCTATAGTAGGATTATTTATCGGAAGTCTGGGCGATGAAGGGGTAGTATGGATCCTGGCAGGTCTTTATCTTCTGAGCGCTATATTAACCAGATTCATAACGCTTCCCGGTAATGCAAGAACAGCGGCGGATTGTCCGTCATCAGAATTGATTCAATAAACAAACAATAAACTATACGAATGAGGATACTTATAACCGCACCTTATCATCAGAAAGGGCAGGATTTACTGGCAGAAAAATTTGGCGAAGTGATTTATAAACCATGGAAAGCTAACAGCAGGGCCCATGATGAAGATGAATTAATGGAATTAATTCTGGCTCACCAGGCAGAGGCTATTATTATTGAACATGATCATGTCACAGCAAAAGTGATTCATGCGAATCCAGGTTTGCAGTTTATCGGAGTTTGCAGAGGTACCCCATCAAACGTATCGCTTGTGGCTGCCAAAGCAAATGGAATCCCTGTTTTTTTTACGCCGGCGAGGAATGCGCAGGCTGTCGCAGAATTATTTATCGCAACAGTTATCGACTTGCTGAGGAATACGCTTGCCGGTATAAGCTGGCTGGAAGCAGGGAATTGGAAAGAGGATGCGCATACTTCATACCTGCAGTTTAAAGGAAATGAACTTGCCGGTAGAACCATTGGTATGGTTGGATTTGGCGCCGTCGGTCAGCGAATTGCAAACCTGGTGGAAAATTTTCCTTGTCCTATCCGTTTTTACGATCCGTATCTGAAAGATGATACTGGGAAATATCAGCAATGCACGCTGGAAGAAGTTTTTTCTGAGAGTGATATTGTTTCTATTCATCTTCCGGTTAACGAGTCGACTATAGGAATGATTGATCAAAGTCTGCTCTCGTTGATGAAGCCAGGGGCGATATTCGTAAATACTGCGCGGGCCAGCGTGGTAAATAGGGATGATTTGCTGGAAGCATTGGAGAATAAACGAATCAGGGGGGCAGTTTTGGATGTGTTTGATCATGAGCCGCCGGACGAAAAAGACTATCGGATGATCAAACTGCCGCAGGTTTTGGCTACTCCTCATATTGCAGGTGCCACCTACGAAGTAGAAGATCATCATGTCGAGATACTCAACAGGCAGTTGATTACCTGGCTGGAACAAAAAGACGATAACAGCATAGCTAATAATCATTAAAGGTATGGCAAATCAGGAAGCATATATTGTTATAGATATTGGTACGGGAAATGTCAGGGTCGCTGTTTCTTCGACCACAGGTGAGTTACTTGGGGTGTCACGCGAAGATCTGCAGAACTACAAAGATCCGGATTACCTGGAAGCACTGAGTTTTAATCCAGATGAATTATGGGAGCAGATTATCAGATTGTCTGCTGTAGCGCTAAAACAGGCGGGTGAAGTCAGTATTCTTGCCTTGACTGCGACAAGCCAGCGCGAGGGGATCGTGCTTATCGGAGTTTCAGGGGAGTCACTGATCGGTTTACCAAATATAGATCACCGGGGGCGTGAATGGGAATCGCTAATGTCCGACAAAAGCCGGATCTATCAGTTAACCGGCCGTTATCCTACGTCTTTATTTTCGGCACTTAAAATTGTCGGAATTAGAGAGAGGAAACTAGCTGTCTGGCAAAAATTCCAAACTTTTTTAAGTATTAGTGATTGGGTGGAGTATAAACTGAGTGGGATCTTGCATTATGAACATTCGCAGGCCTCTGAGACTTTGCTTTACGATGTGGAGGTTGGGGACTGGTCGGTTGAGTTATCCGGTGTTTTTGGTCTGAGCCCCGACTGTCTGCCTGCCTTGATGAAATCGGGCACCAACCTTGGGAAAATCCTTCCGGAACAGGCGGTAAAGTTAAAAATTTCGAGGGAGGCTAGAGTTATCGTTGGCGGTGGTGATACACAGCTGGCAATTATGAGCACAAAGCCCAGGCAGAATGACGTTGTAGTGGTGTCTGGTACAACTACACCAATTGTTCAGATTACAGGCAAATACGTAACAGATACAGAACAGCGTACCTGGACTAGTCGCCATACCGATGAACGATTTTTTATACTAGAGGCAAATGCAGGGGTGACGGGACTTAACTATCAAAGACTTAAAGAAATTTTCTACCCGAACGAAGATTATCCGGTGATTGAAAAAGAACTTGCGGAGATTAGTCAGATTCAATGTATGGCTTCTTTAGGGTCTCTGCTTGCGGATGAAAAAACACCACTTTTAAGAGGTGGTTTCGTTTTCGATGCACCTGTTTCACATACGCTGACAAGAGGTTGTTTTGTCTGGGCTACCCTTTGGGATATCGCATGCAGTATCGCTGAGAATTATAAAAGTCTTTGTCATGTAACACCGCATACTGCAGACTATATTTGGGCTTGCGGTGGTGGTTTTCAGAGTTCCTTACTCAGGCAGTTTCTTGCAAATCTGCTCCAGAAGAAGGTAAGAGTACGGGAAAACTTTATTCAATCGTCGGTCGCTGGTGGGGTAGCTATTTGTAACCTGGCTTTAGGCCGGCCTGAAACTGAGTCGTCTATATTGGAAGAGACTCTCCCTCAGCAAAATGAGAAACATAGGCAGCTATACCAGGAATGGAAAAAAACAAGGGCTTCTTTCATAGAAATTATGCATTAATATGGAATCGTATTTTATAGGAATTGATGTAGGCACACAGGGAGCCAGGGCTGTTTTGATCAACAATACAGGGGTACTCTCAGCAAGTGCGGCCAAATCTTTCGAGCTGAATACGTGCTCCAGGGAAGAACAATCTCCACAGGTCTGGTGGGAATCTGTAATGTATTGTCTGAATGTGCTTTCTGCAGAAGCAGATGCAGAGGTGTGGTCTAAAGTTAACGCACTGGCAGTAACCTCTACTTCCGGGACAGTGATTCCCCTGGATAAGGAACATAAGCCTTTGCATAATGCGCTCATGTATAGCGATAAACGCTCTGTACTACAGGCGGAGTGGTGTACGGCAGTTGCGCAAAAAAATGTGAAGGAAGGTTTTAAGGCATTTAATAGTTCCAGCGCCCTAGCGAAAATTATCTGGTTTCAGGAATCATACCCTGAAAAAAGTAAGGCGCTAATGCACTGGACACATGCTTCAGATTATATAACCGGAATGCTTAGTGGAGTATGGGATATTACAGATTATACCAATGCGCTTAAAACTGGCTACGATTTACGAGCCGAAAAATGGCCGGCATATCTGTTTAAAGAGCTACGGCTTCGGAAAGAGTGGTTCCCTGAAGTGGTGCCGTCCGGCCAGGTTATCGGTCGTATTAAAACTTCAGTGGCCCGCGAACTGGGATTGCCGGAAGGCCTGCAGGTTACAACCGGAATGACTGATGGTTGTGCGTCTCAGATAGCTTCCGGCGCAGTTAAACCAGGAGACTGGAATACTACAATCGGTACAACGATGGTAATTAAAGGTGTGACTAAAAATGAGATTAATGACTCGCAGGGTAGGATTTATAACCACCGTCATCCTGCAGGTTACTGGATGCCGGGCGGGGCGAGTAACACAGGTGCTGATTGGATTACCACGCAATTCAGCCAACAGCTCGACCGGCTTAATCAGGCAGCAGCCAGCCTTATTCCGACCGGATTGATCGCCTATCCGCTGAGACAGCGTGGAGAGCGTTTTCCGATGATTGCACCTCAGGCGGCAGGTTTCGAGCCGCAGGGACTGTCGGATGCGGAAAGTTTTACGGCCAATCTGGAAGGTGTGGCTTATCTGGAAAAGTACGCGCTGACAATGATGAAGCACTTAACAGGAGAGGACATAAATGCTGTTTATACAGCAGGGGGTGGGAGTAACAGTCAAATCTGGCTTAAAATACGAAGTAGTGTGCTTAATCTTCCAATCTATAAAATGAAGGAAGTTTCCGGCGCTGTTGGTGCAGCAATACTGGCTGCATCAGGAACTGTGTTTACAAATCTCGAAACCTCTGTACAGGCGATGACTGCGATAGACAGACTGGTATTACCAGATCCTGTATTGGTGGCCGCCTATCAGAAAAATTATCAACTTTTTTTAAACAGGATGGTAGCGGAAGGCTATATCAGTAAAGAAGAAACCTATGCTTAACATTTATTTATTACGACACGGTGAGACCAGTTACAATGCTGATGGTAACCGGTATTGCGGACGTACCGATATTGGCTTAACGTTAAAAGGCAGGCAGCAGGCGGAGGCAGTAAGGCAGCAGCTGCAAAGTATCAGTTTTGACGCTGTTTATTCATCTCCATTAGAGAGGGCTTATTATACAGCATGTATAACCTCTGGCTCAGATCAGGTAACAAAAGACGCAAGATTGATTGAGTTGGATTTCGGATTATGGGAAGGTAAAACCAGAGAAGAATTTATTGCCGAAGATCCTGAAATCTGGGCTGGATGGGTTTTAAATCCGGAGCTAACCCGTGCTGGCCAAACCGGTGAAAATGCAGCTGAAGTAGTCTTTCGGGTAGCTGATTTTTTCCAGGAGATTCTTGGTAAGTATAGGCATGGAAATGTTCTCGTTGTAGCGCATAACGGGATAAACCGCCTCTACCTGGCTGCTCAGTTGGGTATGCCGCTTGCAAATTACCGAAGGATTGTTCAGGAAAATTCTGCGGTGACTTTATTCAGTCTTTCCGGAGAAGGGGAATTCTCACTAAAATTATTAAACAGTAAAATCTAATTGATATGATTATCCAACAGGCGATTAAAAAATGTACATTCTTTATAGTGGCTTCTGCTATAGTTGCATGGAGTACAGAATCAAAGGCACAGCAAGGTTATGAACTTAAAATAAAAGATGCCGCGGAACTGCGCGATTTTTTTAAATATACCGGCAATAACAGACCGATCATTAGTGGACATAGGGGTGGCATGATTAAGGGATTCCCGGAAAATTCAATTTCGACTTTTACTAACACATTAAAGCATACGCCAGCTTTTTATGAGATAGACCCGCGGTTAACCAAAGATAGTGTAGTCGTTCTGATGCATGATGCGACCCTGGACCGGACCACGACTGGCAAGGGCAAGGTAGCTGATTATACCTACAAAGAACTGCAGCAGTTTCGGTTAAAAGATCCCGAGGGGAATATCACTACTGACCAAATTCCTACGCTTAAGGAAGCTATAGCCTGGAGCAAAGGTAAAACTATTCTTAATCTGGATAAAAAAGATGTTCCGTTGGCTATGACCGCGAGGATTTTAAAAGAGGTTGGAAATGAGGTTATTATGGTGACAGTTCATGATGCACAGCAAGCGGCATTTTATTATATGGACAACCCTAACCGGATGTTTTCTGCTTTTGTAAAGACCAGAGAAGCTTTTGATGCCTATCAGGCTGCTGGTATTCCATGGGAGAATATGATTGCCTACATCGGTCCTGAGAATAAACCCGAAAATAAAGAACTGTTTGATCTGCTCCACGCTAAAGGTGTGATGTGTATGATCTCATCCGCACCGACCTATGATAAACTTCCTGATGCCGCATCCAGAGCTGAGCATTTCAGAGATACTTTTAAGCAGGGCGCAGATATTCTGGAATCTGATTTGCCTGTTGAGGTTGCAGAAGCGATAGGTAAAATGATTCCTGAATCCAGTCATCAACAGCGGTATATTACGCGGAAAAAATAGAAAATATCTATTTGTATTTAATTTTTGGGGAGCAATGTTTAAAAAGCTTTGCTCCTTTTCTTTTATAATTAAAGGTTAATTTTGAGTTTTTTTCAATTTGTAACTGTTTTGCATTCCTTCGGGGTTGCGATACCCTTGCCATACCCTTCCTTTACCCTTGCGATACCCTTGGTATACCGTTTGGGTAAAGGAAGGGTATACCAAGGGTATCGCAAGGGTATATCAACCCTGTCTAATAAAGAAATAAATTCCGTTTTATTATGAACTTTAAATAAATAATAATTATATTGGGTTAATAATTATCTTTAAAATTTAACCTTCTTATGGAGTTGACATGTCAAAACAAAATAAAACAATAACTGAATCTGCAAGAACAGTTAGTTATATGCTAAACAATAAAAGAGTAACCCGGGGTGTCGGTTTATTTAAAGATAGACAAAGTATCGGGCAGCTGGCGGTACGTGAGGCTACCCGGATCAGTACAGCGTTTCTGAAAACAGTAAAGGATTTCATAGAAATTACTTTTGAACCTGCTGCGGCCCTAAAGAAGGACAATGCCTGGAATATTGCAAGTTCCCGGATCAGAAAAGAAGCGATAAGAGGTTTATACCCCGAACAGCAGATAGATTTCAGCTCACTCTGCCTCAGTCAGGGAGATTTGCCGCCGGTAGATAACCTGGAATTGAAGGTCGAAAAAGATCGTCTGGAATACAGCTGGAATCCTGGGAATACGCGGAATGGGATGTTATGGAATGATAAAGTAATGTTGTTGGTGTACTTCCCGGAAATCAAGAAAGCTGAATTTATTTTAAGCGGGGCAAACCGCAATGAGGGCAAGCAGATCTTTATACCGCTTAAATTTGCAATACCAAGGGTAATTGAAACCTATTTAACATTTATATCTTCTAATCATAAGACTGTTTCTGACAGTGTTTATACAGGGCGTCTGATCTGGTAAAATAATTTTAAAGGAATCACAATGGCAAAATATATACCTGGTCAGCTTGGCCGCATTGAAGGTAAATTAGGCGAGCTGGTACTTTACCAGAGGCGTGGCATTCCTGTTGTAAAACGCAGGCCTGGGAAAAGGAAATTAAAAGCCTCTGCCAGTCAAATGCTTCAACAAGAGAAATTTATTCTGGCTACGAGGTTTCTCAGTCAGGTCAGAGCGGTAATATCCCTGGGTTACAGGGATAGAAAAACCAGTATGACGGTACAAAACCGGGCAATAGGAAATTTTCTCCGCAATATCTTTCAGCATACCGAAGGAGGTGTCCTCATGGATTATACAAAGGTTCTGATAGCTGACGGAGAGCTGGATTGTCTGTATGAGACACAAGTAACTGCATTAAAAGGGAATTTTATGCAGCTCACCTGGCTTGAGCAAAGATATCTGCAATCGGGTGTTTCCGGGGAAGATCAGGTTTGTCTGCTCTTTTATAATCAGGAAAAAGAAATTTCATACCTGCAGGAATCTGCGGGTAAACGATCGGACTGTGAACTCAGTTTACAGCTGCCTGAATTTATGTCAGATCTGAATTTTCATATCTGGGTGTTTGTAATTTCGGAAAGTGGAAAAGAAGTCTCGTCGTCTTTTTATACAGGTAATTACACTGTCATTCGCTAATGCATCTTGCTTTTTTGGTTAATCAGGTTCTTCCCGGAAAGCAATTTGATAAAATTGCTATATTTGGAACAATGAATAAGATTAAATACTTGTTGCTGTTTTTGGTTATAACAGCAGCTTTCGCATCCTGTAAAAAGTTCGGTGCTGTCGATAATTTCGATCATGCCGGACAGTTTATCACCGACACGACGTTAATTCGTAAGTTTATTACGGAGAATGAGATTCCGGCAATAAAACATGAATCCGGAGTTTTCTACCAGATTATTGATCCGGGTGAAGGTGATGTAAAGTATACCATTGATACCAAAGTCTCCGCTGAATACGAAGGACGTTTATTAAACGGAACTGTTTTCGATAAATCAAAAGGCACGCCGATATCATTTACGCTCGGAAGAGTAATTGCAGGCTGGCAGATAGGCATTCCCCTGATTCAAAAAGGTGGTAAGATCCGTTTGTTAATACCGTCTCAATATGGTTATAGTAACTCTTCAGCGGGATCCATTCCACCTAGCTCTGTGCTGGATTTTACCGTTCACCTGGATGATGTAATTAATAACTAGAATTAAAAAATAACAAAGCCGCCTGCCTCGTTCAGGCGGCTTTGTAAACTGCATTAAATCCGGTACCTTCAATAACAATTGTTTTGATATGAACCGTATTTCTATTTGCACCCTTGCCAGCATCATTCTGTTTTCTATTGCTGCGCAGAAGCTGGCTGCACAATCTAAGCCGGTAGAAAAAGAGCTGCAGGAACTAATGCTAAAGTTTCAGGCAATAGGACTTAACGTTGCTGTTGTGAAAAGTGGTAAAATTATCTATCAGCATGCTTTTGGTCTGAAAAGCAGAGAGGCCGGAACCAGTCTGGCAATGAATAACCTTTTCAGAATCGCATCAATTTCCAAATCTTTCTCTGCTACAGCAATTATGCAGCTTGTTGAATCGGGCAAGGTTTCACTGGATGCCGATTTTGGCGAGCTCATAGGGTTCCGCCTGAGAAATCCGAAATTTCCGCAAACCCCAATTACACTGCGGATGGTTTTATCCCATACCTCCAGTATTAATGATAGTCAGGGATATTTCAACTTTGATATTATCAACCCGGAAAAGAATCCGGATTGGGAGAACTGTTATGATGCGTATGAACCCGGCAAAGGTTATGCTTATTGCAATCTCAATTTTAATATGGCTGGTGCCGTTATAGAAAAGGTTTCGGGCGAACGTTTTGACCGGTATATCCAGAATCATATTCTTAGCCCACTTCAAATTAAGGGAGGTTACAACATTGACTCCCTGGATAAGAACCTGTTTACTACGCTATACGAGTTCGATAGTGTTTCCCGGAAATTTTTAGCAGCCCCCGCCGCATATAATCCGCGTACAGAAGAGATCAGCACCTACATTCAGGGATATAACACACCAGTATTTTCTCCAACCGGAGGAATGAAGATTTCGGTTCCGGATCTTGCGGCGTATATGGCTATGCACATGAACAAAGGGAAATATCCCGGAGGGATTATCATCTCGCCGGAAAGTGAAAAAATTATGCAGACTGAAGTTCCCTTCTCAGATCATTATGGACTGGCTTTAATGACCAGAAGGGATGTGATACCAGGTAAGGTACTTAAAGGGCACACCGGATCGGCTTACGGTCTTTATAGTATGATGATGTTTCAACCTGAGGAACAGTTCGGTATCGTGGCCGTAACTAATGGCTGTAATGTAGACGAGGTAGATGGTTTGAATCCATTTTTGCAACAAGTAGCGTGGAGTCTTTACAGAAACCTCTTGGAATAATGTTTAAATTTGTTAATAGTTTAAACCCGAAGAATATAATTACATGAAAATATCCCCGTTCCAGAAAGATAAAAGTGGTAGGTTATGGTTTGTTTTTCAACTGCTGATACTTTGTTTTATTACGCTGACGTCTTCTGCCCAAACCGGTATTAATGTTGTCTCTGCAGAAGAATTTCAACTTCAGCTTAACACTAGCTCAAAGCCTCAGCTTATTGATGTTCGTACGCCTGATGAGTTTAAAACTTCACACCTGAAGAATGCTGTGAATTATAATTTTAATGCTGAACAGTTCAAAGATCAGCTGGCAAAGCTAGATAAAAATGCACCGGTCTACATCTATTGCAAAGGAGGAGGCAGAAGTGCAGCGGCTGTAAAACAGATGGAGAAATTGGGTTTTACCCAGGTAACTGAACTGAAAGGCGGTATCATGTCTTGGGAACAAAATGACTTACCTGTGGAAACTGGTAATGTAAAAAAAGGGGATACTTATCTGGCAGCAGATTTTAATGAACTGCTTGCCGCGCATCAATATTTACTGGTAGATTTTTATGCAGAATGGTGTCTTCCCTGTAAGAAAATGGAGCCGGCACTGGCTAAATTGAAAACACAGTACCAGGGAGATGTTGCCATAGAAAGGGTAGATGTAGATAAAGCTAAGGACCTGGCTAAAACACTTAAAATAGAAGGACTTCCAGCAGTTGCCGTCTATCGTGATGGTGTTGAAATAAAAAGGGTTACAGGGTATCAGTCTGAAAAAGAGCTGGTCGGGCTGATCGAACTGCTGAAAAAATAAAAAGAGGGCCCTTTTCCAGAAGCCCTCTTTTGTAGATTATGATGTTATTTTTCTTCTGATCTTATGTCCGACGGTCGCATAAAATAAGATGAAGGCATAACATGGCACCAGTATCCAATAGGCTTCCTGAGCACTAAATTTGTCTACAAGACTACCATAAATCAATGGCACAATTGCACCCCCTGCTATACCCATAATCAGAAGGGAAGAACCTACCTTGGTAAACCTGCCCAAGCCTGCTAATGCCAGCGGCCAGATTGCAGGCCACATCAACGAATTTGAGAATCCTAAGAATGCAATACATAATACAGAAACATATCCATGGGTAAATATCGCTGCCAGTGCAAACACAATTCCTAAAATAGCCGAAACAACCAATGCTTTATCTTGTGAGAAGTATTTTGGAATACATAGTATCCCGACAATATATCCGGCAATCATAGCGAAGAGCGTGCAGGTAGTAAAGAATTTTGCGGTGGACAGTGAAATATGCTGTGAAACGCCATAACTGATAATCGAATCTCCGGCCAGAACTTCTACACCGACATAAAGGAATAAAGTGATTACACCCAGCATTAAGTGTGGAAACTGTAACACAGAAGTTTTCCCTACGTTGGCTGTCGCTACACTTTCATCTTCCTTATCGGTATCAATCTCAGGAAGGGTCGAGAAATAGATCCAGGTTGCCAGAATAAGAAGAACAATAACAATAATAATATAAGGCATAATTACTCTTGTAGCCAGTTCATTCAGCTGTTCAGCTTTTACGGCTTCAGTTAAGGTATGCAGTCTCGCCGTTAGTGCATCGGCATCTTTTAGCGCTACCGCGCCCAGCGCAATTGGTGCGATACCTCCCGCAACTTTATTACAGATACCCATAATACTGATTCGTTTGGCTGCACTTTCCAATGGCCCCAGAATAGTAATATAAGGGTTAGATGCGGTTTGCAGTAAGGCAAGTCCCGTACCCTGGACAAACAGGCCAAGCAGGAATAGTCCATAAGTTCTCGTTAGCGCTGCGGGTATGAAGATTAAGGCACCCAGTGCAATTACAACCAACCCGAAAGACATTCCTTTTTTAAAGCCGGTTGCCTTGAGCACCATAGCTGACGGAACTGCCATAACGAGATAAGCAATATAAAATGCGAATGCCACCAGGTAAGATTCGAAATTATTTAATTCGCATGCAATTTTCAAGTATGGAATTAATACTGAATTCAGCCAGGTGATAAAGCCGAATATAAAGAACAAGATACCGATAATTGCAATTGGCGGTATGCCTGCTTTGGGGGACGGCTGTGTCAAAGTAGTAGAGTGTTGGTTCATGTTTCAGATTTTATATTTGGTTAAATGTTAGCTGTCCGAAATATTCGGGCAGGTGGAAATCAGGTTCTTCTGTCTGGATGTTATTCCAGGCAAGGTAATGAGGTTCAGTTAGCTCATCGCCGCATTTGTAAAAATTAGCTTTGCAAGTCAGTCCTGCGAAAGTTGGTATGTTATGTTTGCAGAATACAGTTGTTGGAATTTCAGCGATAAGTTCCCAGCTAATGCCGGTCAGTTCAGCTCCCCGGGTAATTTTTACTGTTCGCCTGATCTGGGAGGCAACTTCTTCGGGAAGTAATTCCCGCGTTCTGCCGGGGCCGTAACCTGCCAGAACGGTACCTGTACAATTGAATTCAAAGTTATAGTAACTATTTTCTCCGGGCAGCTGCAGAAAGAATTCTACGCAGGAGTCTTCATAG
This sequence comes from Pedobacter antarcticus, assembly GCF_900112985.1. Classification (GTDB taxonomy): domain Bacteria; phylum Bacteroidota; class Bacteroidia; order Sphingobacteriales; family Sphingobacteriaceae; genus Pedobacter; species Pedobacter antarcticus. Next base: position 234,729 of record NZ_FONS01000006.1, on the reverse strand, counting down.
ACGGGTGTATTAACAGCCGTGTTGACGGCTCTGATCTCTTTTTCGCTAATCTGGAAAAGCACAAAAATAGATGAGTTATGATAAGCGATACTGAAAACGGCCTGAGGAACGGAAGACCCGGATGGCCAGGGTTGCTGATCAATAAAGCTGCTGGCCGAGTCATAGAGGAATTGTTCCAATGGCTTGCCGGCAGGGATACAGGGCACGGTTAGTGTCTTCATTTATCAAATATATACATCTATTATATAGAATGATTTACACAAACGCTTGCGTAATTTTCATTTTACCAATTTAATTAAATGACTGAAATTATACACTATGTCAGCGAAAAAAATAGAATTGCCTCTCAAAACTGCTTTAAAGGGGCAATTGAATGAAATGAATATCTTGAAAATCAGTTAATTGCTTATCTTTAAGATGTTGGTTTATACACTAAAACTCAAATGAATGGCATTATTCGAATTAAACTCAGATCGCAGGTTCAGCTATCAAAACCAATTTTTGGCAGCAAAGCAACATGCAGAGGCGGAAAAAAAACATTTCCATTTTCTGGCGAACCTGTTACCTGGTTTAATCTGGACTGCCGATTCAGATGGTAAAATTGACTATGTTAATCAGCGGTTTGCTTCTTATTTTAACCTGGGAACCCATTCTGTGGATTTCCGGATCATTTTGTCCAGGGTACACCAGCAGGACAAAGCAACATTGATTAAAGCGTGGCTTAAAAGTATAGAAAACGAAGTGCCATTACAGGTGCAGGCACGTTTGGAAAATGATCAGCAGGTATTTGTCTGGTATCAGATCAGCGCAACTCCTTATCAAGAACAAAATGGGAAAGTGCAGAAATGGTTTGGATTATGTGCAGATATTGACACGCATATTGCAGCGTTGCAGCAAAAAGAAGAGTTTATAAGCATAGCTAGTCATGAATTGAAAACCCCGGTTACCAGCCTTAAGGCCAGTTTGCAGATTCTAGACAAAATGTTAAGTGTCTCCTGCGATAAGAAAGTAACGGCTCTTTTAAATACAGCGATTAAAAGTGCCGATAAGGTATCATTCCTGATCAATGATCTTTTAAATGCCAGTCAGTACAATGCCGCGCAGCTGCAGCTCAGAAAATCATGGTTTTCAGTTAGCTTACTTACAGAAGATTGTAAGATCGTGGCAAAACATGCCGGATGCGAACTGGTAATACAGGATAGGAGTTCATTGAGTATCTATGCAGATTCATTGAGAATCGAGCAGGTGCTGGTTAATCTGGTCAACAATGCAATTAAATATGCGCCTGACAGTGGTGTTATTCTACTTGAGGTAGAAGAGGTCCGGGGATATGCTGTGATTTCATTAACTGATAAGGGTCCTGGTATTTCGGCAGCAAAAGTCAGTCAGGTTTTTCAGCGTTACTACCAGGTCGACAGTAAAGGCGGCCAGTACACCGGCCTTGGATTAGGTCTTTATATCTGCTCGGAAATTATCAAAAAGCATGGCGGGGAAATCGGCGTGCGTAGTGTTGAGGGAGAAGGTAGTACTTTTTGGTTCAGCCTGCCGATGGGACAGCCACGGTACATTTAACTACTATAGAGCTTTCGTCACGTAAGTGACAGATAATCTTAAAAACTTCTGTTTATTCGTGTAAATCGGCCTCTAATGCCTGATTTTTCAATGGAAATTCATATATTGAAAACGACACACGAAATATTAAAACTGAAATCTATTGATTAAACTATGCTCATAGCCGTACTCTCAGGTATATTATTTGCTTTATTATTCCTGTTTTTCAGGCTTCAAAATGGCTGGTTAAGATTCATTCCTGCATTTCTTCCACTTTCATTGCTGATCTACTTTTCTACCTGGTTACCTGAGGTAACAGGAGGACAAGAAATTCTGTTTAAATATAGTTGGATTCCCGCAATGGGCGTAAACCTGGACTTTAAACTGGATGGGCTCGCCATGCTCTTCAGTCTGATGATTACAGGAATCGGAACGCTGGTATATATCTACGCCGCTGCCTATCTTTCTGACCGAAGCCAGATACATAAATTCTTTAGCTGTCTAAGTCTGTTTATGGCTGCCATGCTTGGGCTGGTATTGTCTGACAACCTCCTGGTACTGTTTATTTTCTGGGAACTGACCAGTATCAGCTCTTTCTTTCTAATCGGCTGGAATACAAAAGAAGAAGCGTCACGTAAGAGCGCTGTGCTTGCGCTGGCCATCACAGGCGGGGGAGGGTTTTTACTGCTCGCCGGTGTGTTACTGATGGGTAATGTGGGTAGTTCTTATTCTATTCAAGCTTTAACAGCTGCATCAGCTACACTGAAACAGCATAGTTCATACGTATTGATGCTGTGTTTTGTTTTCGCAGGGGCATTTACAAAATCTGCTATGTTCCCGTTCCATTTCTGGTTGCCAGGGGCTATGAAAGCGCCAACACCAGTATCGGCTTATCTGCATTCCGCAACCATGGTTAAAGCTGGTATATACCTGCTGTTCAGATTGAGTCCGGTGCTTGGCGGAGAGCCTTTATGGAACTACACGCTAATGATAGTAGGTGGGTTTACATTATTATATGCTTCTTTTCAATCATTGTTCCGTACAGATCTGAAAGGTGTACTTGCTTATTCAACAATTGCTGCACTCGGCCTTATTGTATTGCTAATTGGCATAGGTACAACGGAGTCTTTCCTGGCTGCTGCGGTATTTATTCTGGTTCATGCGCTTTATAAAGCAGCATTGTTCCTATGTACAGGTATTATCGATCATGCCGTGCATTCCCGTGATCTGACTAAACTCAGTGGTCTTCGTAAAATAATGATGCCGGTAGCAATTGCTGCTGGTATTGCTGCATTATCAAGTGCTGGAATTCCGTTTACCTTCGGGTTTATCGGGAAGGATCTTATTTATGAGGCGACCATGCATACAGGAATGCTTGCTATACAGCTCACAGGACTGGTTCTTGTTGCGAATATTCTTTTGTCTTATGCTGGTTATATCGCTGGATTCAGGCCGTTTGCAGGGGCATTACCGGAAGCTTACGCCGATACTGCTAAACCTGGTTTCCTTTTATGGGGGCCGCCAGCACTGCTGGCTGTGCTTAGTCTGTTCTTTGGGTTTTTTCCTGCATTAAGTAGTCCGCTGGTCAATGCAGTTGTTTCGGCTGCCGGTGGGAATCCGGCTTTACCCGATCTTAAATTGTGGCATGGGTTCAACCTGATACTCCTGCTTAGCGGAGTAACCGTGGTGGGAGGTTTCTTGCTTTATCTGCTGCGGAAGCCTGCCGATTCTCAATTGCAGTTTATGGATAGGTTTGAGCCATTTTCAGCCAGGAGTTTCTTCCTCGGCTTAGCTGAAGGCATCAAAAAGATTTCACATTATTTTACCTGCAAACTGCAAAATGGCTATCTGCGGAACTATATGATCACGATCATTTCTTTCCTGCTTATATTACTGTGCTGGAAGCTGGTTAAGCTTATTCCGAATTCGATAGATTTCAGTACTATGACACCGGTAAGTATGTACGATGTAGTGATTCTTGTTATGATGGTCTCTGCAATTTTTGTACTGATGTTTACTTCTTCCAGATTAACGTCTATCATTTCATTAAGTATTGTTGGATACAGTATCTGTCTGCTTTTTGTTTTTTATGGAGCACCAGACCTGGCTATGACTCAGTTTACTATAGATACGCTGACAGCCGTATTATTCATGCTTATACTATTGAAATTACCGCCATTTCTAACACTGACTAATAAAGCGATCAAGATAAGAGACGCAATTATCTCCGCCATTTTTGGTGGAGTAATCTCTATGATTGCTTTCCTGGTACTACAGGAACCTACACATAAAACAATCAGCCGGTTTTACGCCGATAATGCCTATTCGCTGGCTAAAGGTAAAAATGTCGTAAATGTTATTCTTGTAGATTTCAGGGGTTCGGATACACTAATTGAAATTACAGTTTTAACGATAGCTGCCCTGGGTGTTTACAGTATGCTTAAATTAAAAATAAGTTCATCAGAAAAGGAATAATATGAATTCAATCATTTTAAGAACTGCTTCCAATTACCTCCTGCCTATGCTGATACTTTTTTCGGTATTTGTACTCTTACGTGGTCATTATGAACCAGGTGGTGGATTTGTTGGCGGTCTTGTAGCAGCAATCGCTTTTGTTTTACATTCCTTCGCCCATGGGTTAAAAGAAACCAGGAGATTCCTGCGTATTCATCCGGGTGTGTTTATTCCGATTGGTCTGTCGCTGTCTCTAATTAGTGCTGTAGTACCTATGTTTGCCGGACAATCTCTAATGACAGGTCTCTGGTTTAATGAACCTGTCCCGGTGATCGGACTGATCGGCTCGGCACTGTTTTTTGAACTTGGTGTTTACTTCGTGGTTTTTGGAGTGACCCTGTCGATGTTATTCACCATAACTGAAAGTGTTTAATTATGGAGTTTCTACTTGTTTTACTAATCGGCTTATTATACGCATCAGGTACTTATATGATGTTCAGAAGGAGTATGGTAAAGTTACTGCTTGGGTTAATCCTAATCGGTAATGGTGCTAATCTGCTTATTTTTCTAGTGGGGGATATTAATAAAGGTAACCCTCCGGTAATCCCACGGGATTTCAGTTCTCTGCAAGGGGTTTATTCTGACCCCATTCCGCAGGCATTGATTTTAACAGCAATTGTCATCAGTTTTGGACTGCAGGCTTTCGCTATTGTATTATTAAAAAGAGTATATCTGGTTACAGGTACTGATGACCTGGACCAACTTAATTCAGACGATCAGGACATATGACAGATCCATTTATTATTCTTCCGGTACTGCTGCATTTGCTGACTGCCATTTTATTGATCTTTTGCTGGAAAAAAGTAAGGGCGCAGAAAATAATCAGTGTTGCCGGTAATCTTGTAATTGTATTATTAGCTTTCGGTCTTTGGATGAAAGTCTGGAACCTTGGTATTTTAACTATGCAGGGCGGGGGCTGGGAAGCACCTTTTGGAATTACCTTTGCAGCAGATACCTTATCGGCGACCCTAATGCTGCTGACTGGAATTGCTGGTTTGGCTGTAGCTATATATTCCTGCGCCGGAATTACTAAAAACAGGATACAATTTGGGTATTTTCCGATTGTACATTTTTTACTCATGGGACTAAACGGCGCGTTCCTGGCCGGAGATATCTTTAACTTGTACGTTTGGTTTGAGGTTATCATTATCTCTTCTTTTGTACTAATGACCCTGGGCGGGAGAAAACCACAGCTGGAGGGTGCAATCAATTACGTAACCATGAACCTGCTGGCATCGGTTATCTTTTTAACCGCGATAGGCATACTTTACGGCCTTACGGGAAGTCTGAATATGGCAGATCTTTCGATCAAGATTGCAGATATAGAAAACCGCGAGCTGGTGCATGTAACTGCTATACTTTTCTTTGTCGGATTTGGTATTAAATCTGCAGTTTTTCCGCTGTATTTTTGGTTGCCATCGTCTTATAATACACCACCTTCTGCCATTGCAGCCATTTTTGGTGGTTTGTTAACTAAAGTTGGAATTTATGCGCTAATGCGTGTATTTACACTGATTTATATTCCGGATTCATTTTTAAAAGGTGTGTTTTTGTTTGTTGCCGGTGCAACACTGGTTACAGGGGCTCTCGGTGCCCTGGGTAAAACGGATATTCGTAGATTGCTATCTTATCTTATTATCTGTCATATCGGCTATATGCTGGCCGGGCTGGCCTTATATACGGAGCAAGCAATGACTGGAGCTTTGTTTTATCTCTTCCATGACATCGTTATTAAAACAAATTTGTTTCTAATAGCCGGACTGATTTATAAAATAGCCGGTACTTATAAAATGTCGGAACTTGGGGGCATCTACAGGCGTTATCCAAAGCTTTCCCTGGTTATGGCAGCTGTCTTCTTTTCCCTGGTTGGAATTCCTCCGCTTTCTGGTTTCTGGCCAAAGCTGTACCTGATTAGCGAAAGTTTGAATTCCGGTTCCTATATACTGCTTGCCTCTATTTTAATTGCAAGTTTTATTACTATGTATGTAATAGCGAAATTATGGGCTGAAGTTTTCTGGAAAGAACCAATGGTTGTAACAGATCTGAAAGCTGCGGGATTTGATGCTTTAAGTAATTTTAAAAAGCAATTACTGGTTATTCCTGTTATTGCACTTACAGCGCTTACTTTATATATGGGGTTCGGTGCACAACATATTGCAGTATTGGCGGAGCGAATTTCTACGGAGCTCTTCCACCACCAGCCTTATATTGATGCAGTATTTGAACCAAAAAATTAACCTTTAAACTCTTTACATTATGATTAAGCAGTTTTTAATGAATGTGATGCTCAGTTTTATCTGGGTAGGGCTAACCGGGAGTTTTCTGTTCGTCAATTTCTTCTTTGGTTTTATTCTCAGCTATTTTATACTGATGCTGATGTCCAGAGACAATACTTCGGCATCTAAACAATATTTTGACAGGATACCGAGGATCATAAGTTTCATATTTTATTTTATTTATGAATTGATCAAAGCCAACCTTCAGGTGGCTTATGACGTGGTTACACCTAAGTTTTTTATGAAGCCCGCTATTGTCAGGTTTCCGTTAACTGCAACCTCTGAATTTGAGATCAATCTGCTGGCAAATATTATATCACTTACACCGGGCACTTTAATTCTGGACGTCAGCAATGATAAAAAAGTGCTTTATATACATGTAATGTATATGACAGATAAAGATAGTTTTATCAAATATCTCCAAAATGGATTTGAGAAAAAGTTATTAGCTATTTTACGATGAGTTTATACACATTTTTATATTATATTATTTTACCCGTCCTGTGTATTTCGGTATTACTGGTGTTTATTCGCTTTTTGAAAGGACCACATACTGCGGACAGGGTAGTCGCACTGGATCTGCTGCTGACTATCGGAATTGCTATTATCACAATTTATAGCCTGGTTACCGACCAGCCGACTTTTCTGGACGTTGCAATTATTATGGCGCTCATCGGTTTTCTGGGAACCGTAGCGTTTTCGTTTTACCTTGAAAAAAGAGAAAAAAATGAGTGATATTCTGATAATGGCGGGAAGTACGCTGGGTACTTTATTCATACTAATCGCTTCGATTGGCATCTTGCGGATGCCAGATTTCTATCTTCGTCTTTCAGTAACCATTAAAGCTGCCACGCTCGGCGTTGGGCTTGTTCTGGGGAGCGCTGCAGTTTATTTTTCGGAAACTGCCGTAACAACAAAATTATTAGCAATTATTCTATTTCTGCTGCTAACAGCGCCTGTCGCTGCCCATATGATCGGCCGGGCAGCTCATTTTACGGGAAACAAACGCTGGAAGCACACATTATTTGATGATCTTGAGGGCAAATACAATGACGTTACGCATGAACTGAGTAGTGAAGCAACCGAAGAAAAGGATAAAAATGTATAGAAGAGATACATTCAATCATTGTTGTGTCAAAGTGTGTGCAGCTATATCAGATCAGATATAGAAAAAATATATTTGCTCTCGCGCGGCTGACGGTATTATAGATCCGTTTTCTGTTTAAATAATATCGTTATGAAAAATTTGAAATATCCATTTGTGCTTTTAGTAGTCTTGTTCCTGTCTGTGGCTGCATTTGCCCAGGAGCCCATGCCGGGCTCTGCTATTCCTACTGCGATTTTCTATAACAGGGATAACGGGGTTTTTTCGACCCAACAGATTCCTGGAGGCAAAAAAAGTCTGATTATGTTTTTTGACGCTACCTGCGGACATTGTCAGCAAGTTGCATCTAAGATGAATAAACAGCTGAAGGAATTAGCAAATGTTAATATTTATCTGGTTTCACAGGATGAGTACAGATCTATTGACTATTTCACAAATACATTTGCCAAAGAATTGGTGAAACAGAAAAATGTGAAGGTGGTACAAGATCGTGACCGCGTTTTCATAATGGCATTTCATCCGAAGCAGTACCCTGCTTTATACCTTTATGGACCTGATAAAAAGCTTATTTTTACATCAAGTAAAGACACGGATGTTCCTAAGTTTTTTAAATTGATTAATCCTTAAGTTTATTTTATAGCAAAAGCCTCAGTTTTTTATGAAAAACTGAGGCTTTTTTATTTCAACAGGCTGTGTTTAGCCAATTTTTTCTGTGTGATGAATGGCTACTTTACCATCTAGAAGTTCTGCAGCTTCCTCTGCAAATTTCTGGTGATGTTCTGCACGCTGGTGTAATTCAAATCCTTCCTGATCTGCCCACTCTTCATGAAAGATGAATAAATTAGGTTCGTCTTTGGACTGGTGCAAATCGTATTGTCTGCAGGCAGCTTCTGCCTGAGATCCTTTGACTAGTTGAAGCAGCAGTTCTTTTAATGCTGCAGATTTTCCTGGCTTTGCCCTAAGAATGGCTGTAAGCAATATGCTCATTTTCAATTATTTTTTTAATGAATAATTCAGTTAAATGTTGTTTGTAACGATTGAGATCTGCATGAATATCAGCATTTTTTTCTACATCATGAAAGTGAATACTTTCTAGGGGTTTCATACCTGTAAATGCATTCATACGGTGGAATCCAAACATAGGCCCTTCATCGACGCTGTGTTCATTAAAAAATTCACCAGGTAATGTAAATGCGGTAGAAGGTGCATTCCATGAGGTAGTAAGCATATATTTTTTGCCCTGCAGCTGTCCGCCTGTTCCGTAATTGATCTGTGGATTCGCTGAAGAACGGCCATCACTGTGGTAAATTCCTTTTTGATGTCCTGCAGTAAATACAACGTCCAGATATTCCTTGAACTTATGTGGCAGTGAGAACCACCACACTGGTGTATGATAAATGATCACGTCCGCCCATACGAAATTTAATACTTCCTGTTCCGGATTATAGGGTTGATTAATATCAGTTGTGCGGATTTCGAATTCTGCAAGGGGCTGGAAGAAGTCTGCAGTTGCTTTACTGATGGTCTGATTAAACCGGCCGCCTGAATGTCCGAAAACCTGACCGCCATTGATGATAAATATTTTTTGAGTTTCCATTTATTTCTTTTTGATACTCAAAGGTATGGACTTCATCTATCTCATTAAAATTATATAAATCATATGTATCTATCATAATTATGATATCAAAAAAGAAAAAACAGGCGGATATATCCGCCCTATCTTTTTCGCATGGTATAGTGTCTATTCTTGTTCTGCTTTGATATGCATAACCTGAAGAATGTTGAATGTTTTTAGTCCGTCAGGCATTTCCCACTGTACCTTCGCGCCTACGCGGTAACCTAGTAACGCAATTCCTATAGGTGCAAATACAGACATTTTATTTTTGCGCATATCTGCTTCGGCAGGCAGAACTATTTGAAATGTATACTTCTTACCGCTTACTTCTTCCTGTATTTCAACTTTAGCGTCAATACATACAGCATCTTCAGGTAATTCATTTTCTTTCATTACCTGGGCTGATTCGAGCTCTTGTAATAACTGTTTTTTATTGTAATCAGATAAATTACAGTCCTTAAGGTGTTTTTTTAGCAGATCGAGTTCTTTCTGGAGAATCATTAATTTTTCTGTTTTCATATTTGTTGGTATTTATATTATTTGGAAATTCCGGTATGCGTGTTTACATCCGTAGAAATACAGATGAAAAAACCGGAAAGAATTTGAATAGGAATATAGTCTGATGCTGCTGACAGAAATTACTGTACCCAGAAAAAGCTATGGGGTTGGCCCCAAACCAAGGATGGATTGAGGCTTATATAATAAAGGCCTTGCTGCTTTGCAGAGAGAAATATCTGGAATCAGCATTATAATTATTGGGTACACAGCAAAGCCTGCTGGCGGTCTGCACTTGTGATGCAAAGGTCAGCTCAGGATATAAATAGCTATGTGCAATTGGACTCATTATTACGAAAATGTAAAAATTTAAACTAAGAACCAAGCTTAATTTATTTTTTGCATCAATTCTGAGAATACTTACATGAATATGATGAGCAGAAGAGTTTACCTCAAGCGCTCAATTTACCTGCATGCCAGATGGATGGCATACAGGTAAATTCTGCTGATTAATCTGCATCGTATATAATAACCTTCTCAAATAATTCTCTGAAGTTATTGAGGAATGTTTGATGTACCGGGTGAACCTGATAAGCGTCATGTCCTTCCATATTCTCAAAAAAGGCGACCAATGAGAATGTATAAGTGGTATCTACCACGCTGCGTGAAATATCAGCTGGTGTGCCGATGTGAATATTGGTAATGCTTTGAATCGCTGAGAGAGACTCTAATCCGGCTCTGAAATCGCTTTTCTGTGCTGTCGTGGTTTCTGGTTTTAACCAGAATAATACGTGGTGTGCAATCATAATTTTTCTTGTAAATGTAGGAAATGACTGCGATTTAGGTTTCTGATTTTTAACTATATTTATAAATAATTTAATAGAAAATGGTCAGAATTGGTTTACTACTGGTGCATCATTATCGTTTATTAAGTGTTGCAGCTATACTGGATGTCTTTGAAACTGTAAATCAGCTGGCAGGCTCGGCTCAGGAGAATCTACCTTTCGAAATTCGCTTCTATCAGCAATCTGCAGATTTTAAAAATGACTTTTTTGAAAATTATGCTATTCGCAGTACTGCAGATACGGGCGATCTTCCTGATCTGATCTTAATTCCCTCCTTTAAGCATGAAAATATCAGCACCGCAATTCAGGATAATCTGGAATCTGTAGGCTGGCTAAACAAAATGGCTGCTCAGGGATCTGAAATTGCGACTTTCTGCACCGGTGCTTTTCTTCTGGGTGCGTCTGGATTATTGTCCGGCAAAATAGCAACTACACATGTTGATGCCTGTACCGCATTCCGGACTGCATTTCCCGATGTAAATTTACGTGCTGATTTGACCGTCACCCACGATGGTGGTTTGTATACCAGCGGGGGAGCAACGTCAAGTTTTCATTTAATGCTGCACCTGATCCGAAAATTCTGCGGGAGCAAACAGGCAATTGCGGTAGCCAAAATATTCGCGATTGATATGGACCGGAAACAACAGTCTTACTTTAGTACATTTAATATCGAACGCACTCACCTTGATCCTTTGGTTAAACTGGCACAGGAGAAAATAGAGGAGGGGTACCAGCAAACAGTCACTATCGAAGAACTGATCAAAGATATCCCCTCCAGCAGGCGTAATATGCTTCGCCGGTTTAAACTGGTAACCGGCATCACACCAATTGAATACCTGCAGCAAACCCGCATAGCAGCCGCTAAAAAATTACTCGAGCAAACTGCAGAACAAATGAACGAAGTGATCTACAAATCAGGCTATTCTGATCCAAAGGCTTTCCGTAAGGTTTTTAAAAAAAATGTAGGTATGACTCCCAAGGCATACCGGGATAAGTTTTATTATGGGTGATTGATTAATTATAAATAACTTTGAGCATATTTATATCATTCTTCCCTAAAATATCCAACATCTTTAAATGCGTCTTTATGCCTAGTACGGTAACTAATAAAATTTTCAGTTTGTATGTCAAATTAAGGTATCCTAAGGTACCAGCTAATTTAAAATATTTTTATCGCGATACATTTAGCTGTGAATTGGTTCAGCTTAAATATCTGGCTAAAGATTATATCACCAAGACGGCGTATAAAGAAATTGCATTTGATGGTGAGTTCGCACCAGAGCTGCAGTTTGTTTTACCTTTTGCCTACTGGCATCATAAAAACGGGACATTGAAGAAAACTATTTCTTCTAAATTCACTAAGGAGTTCTACTTTTTTTCACCTGATCATCACGAAGAGTTCTCAACCAGGACTAACCAGGGTAACTATAATTTTGAGATGCCAAGGATTTTGTACAGTCATGACTATAAAATGAGTAAATGGCTGCCGGTTCCGTTAAAGGACCATTACAAGAATGATATATATAAATACGATAAACCAACACTGATCATCGCAAACCGTTATAATATGGAATGGGATGGTCCGCCTATAAGTTTCTATAGTTTATCGCAGCTTGATTATATTATAAGTAAGCTGAAAGATAAGTTTACTATTATCTATAATCGCCCGAGGCCCGAAAATATTACTGGCGATAATAGTGAAATATATGATTTGAAGGAATTTGAATGGCTGGAGAAAGAACATCCTGAGGTTCTGTTAATGGAAGATCTTTATAAAGCGAACAAAGATAAAGTGAACAACTTTAATCATCTTCAGCTTATGGTATATGCCAACTCAGATCATTTTATTTCTGTTCATGGAGGAACCGCTGCGTTAGCTAGTTATTTTGGTGGTATAAACCTGATTATATCTAAACAGGGGCCTGAACATCATTTTAATTGCTACCAGAAATTGTACCCTCAGTTATCTGGAGCAAGAATTTTTCATGCGAAGACCGACCAGGATGTAATAGATTTAGTTGATCTGCACTTTTAAAGTACAGATCAACCGGCTTATTATGCGTTTTTTTTCTCTAGGTGTGCGGCAATAATACTGGCTATCTGAGCCGTTCTGTTTTCCCAGGTATTCTTAGCTGCCAGCTCTTTTCTTTTCTGTATTAATTCTTCTGAATTCGTCATTAACGCCGTCCGGATTGACAGACTGAAAGATTCTGCATCCGAGCAGTAGGAAACCTGATCTTCTGTAAATTCCCTCAGATCATCATTAAAATCTGTTGCTATAACCGGCTTTCCAGCACCAAGATATTCAAATAACTTAATAGGAAAGATGGTATTACTTACTTCATCTTTTTTAAACGGGATAATTGCAATATCAAAGCTTTTGATTAACTGGGGAACTTGATCATAAGGGATAGCACCTAGCAAATGTACATTTTCCAGTTCTGCCAAAGATTGCGGCAGATATGTAGCTGTTACCGGACCTGCCAGCACAAATGAATAATCGGGATTGGCTTCCGCTACTTGTTGCAGTAACTGGTAGTTTATTCGTCGCTCTATAGTTCCCAGATAACCGACTATCGGAGATTTAATTCCTCTGACCTGAGCATGCACTGATAAATTTTTGTCCTGAACTTTTTCCAGCAGATCAGAATCCGTTGCATTTGGAACAAAATAGGTATTCTTATTCTCCTTCGATTTTTCCCGGTATAAAGCCATGCTCGTACAGATAACAAGATCACTTTTGCTAACGAGTGCTGCTTCAGATTGTATGCCGTGCTTCATGTCATACGGAACGATCATGGGATCAACGCAATGATATACAGTCAAAAGCGGATGGAGCCCGTTAGCAATATCCGGATAGTGGAAATTGAATGAATTTATAAAGATGAATTCTTTTATTTTTTCCGCTTTAATTATTTTTTTTAAACGTTTTCTGATCAGACATTCATTGAAATAGAGTATATTCCTGTAAGTTTTTCCTTCAGGTAAGAAATTAACAGGAATAACAGGTGGAGTTATCACGATCTTCAAACCCGGCAATTCAGTCTCCAGCAGCCCATCTGAGAAGATAGAATACTTCTTTAGTCGTTCGGCAGACAGGCCGTTCTTTTTTAGTAAATGAGAAAAAAAATCTTTAATTGTAAATGGATAGTCGATAAAAAAGACCTTATTATGCAGGGCAAGGTTTTGAGCTATAAATACCGATGTCGCCTGTATTGGTCCATCGTATCGGGTATTTCCCAGTATAATGATCACCTTGTCTTTTAAAACCATAAAATCATCAAGTTAATTTTTTCACGCATAGTATAAATTTAGATAAATATTCTTCACTGGTGTATTCAGGTACTTGGAGTATTGATATTGTATTAGTAAATTGGATGGATGAATTAACGACTTTATTATTAAATTGCAAAGTAGTTAATAGAAGGCCAAAAGTGTGCCGAACCATTTAACTTTAAATCTTTGTGGTTAATATACTTTACAGCAGTTAATTTTTGTTATTTCTCGAGTACGTACTTTCTCATTTGAGAAAGTAATTACCCAGTTTTAATACCCAAAAAACCGATTATGATAAGAAAATAACCTCATTACTATAGTTATCGCAATATTTTTGATCTGTTTCTGGCTAAAGCGTACTTCTGGGTGGTTTTTTGCATACATATCTGTAGATTTGATAAATCGGGACCTTTAAAGCTGTTGACTAATTCAATAAAACTTTTTAAAAAATAATACTAAATATAAGTCTGCAGAAGATGAAGAAGCAAATATTACTCGTTGATGATGAGCCTAGCATTTTAAAGTTATTGAACTTTATTCTGAACAAACAGTATAATATATATGCTGTTGAAAGCGGATACAAGGCTCATTTATGGTTTGAAGATGGCAATCTGCCAGATCTTATTATTCTTGATCTTCATATGCCATATTTTGATGGCTCATCGTTTTTAAAGAGTATAAAAATAAGTGGGTTTTATAGGGATATACCTGTAATTATTCTTTCTGCGGCTGAAGACCTGGATAATATTGTTTCTAATTTGCCATTTAAAGTGGAGGCATATTTTCCAAAACCATTCAACCCTGAATTCTTAAAAGAGGAGATAGCCAAAGTTTTAAATTCAAATCAAATTATTGCCAATTAATAAATGGAGAACAACAAAAGAGTTAGTTTAGTTTATTCGGGGTCTAAACATTTCTCCGAATCGGCCGAAGCATTAAATAATATGTTTAATGTCGTTGCAGTCGCGGATAATGTATTACTTGAGGATCATTTAAATAAAATGTCTCTATTTTCTACGCCTGATGTTATCATGATTGAAGCGGACGACGAAGAACTGGTTTTTTCACTAGTTGAAAAAATTAAAAGTAATCCTTTAACAAGTGGTCTCATCATAATCCTGATAGGGGATAGACAGGATTTGAAGCTCAAATTGAGAGCAATTAAAGCTAAAGTGCACGACTTGTATGTTCATCCATACGAAGTTGATGTGCTGAATGAAAGACTTAATTTTTTGATTAAATTCAAGCTGATCAAACCTAATATCGAGCAACTGTCTGTTATCAAAAAAAGAAATGAATACCATGTTCCATATCCAAAAAGAATTTTTGATATGATTGCTTCTGGCGCGGTATTATTAGTGCTCTCTCCGATTCTTCTTCTGGTCGCAATTTTGATTAAGCTTGATTCAAAAGGCCCGGTTATTTATAAAAGTAAGAGAGTCGGTACCGGGTATAGAATATTTGATTTCTATAAATTCAGGTCAATGAAGGTTGGGGCTGATGCAGAATTAAAGAATTTATCAAACCTGAACCAGTACGCTGATGACGGAAGTGGTTCTAATGCATTTGTTAAAATTAAGAATGACCCACGTGTTACCAAGCTTGGTAACTTTTTAAGGAATTCCAGTCTGGATGAAATTCCCCAGTTATTCAATGTAATTAAGGGGGATATGTCTTTGGTTGGTAATCGTCCATTGCCACTCTATGAAGCTGAAATGCTAACCAGCAATGAATGGTCTCTACGTTTTCTAGGACCTTCCGGGTTAACAGGATTATGGCAAATCAGTAAACGGGGAAAAAGTGAGATGTCAGACACTGAGAGAAAGCAACTAGATAATTTTTATGCTAAAAATTATTCAGTCTGGTTTGATCTCAACATTATGTTACGCACAGTTCCCGCTTTATTCCAGAAAGAAAAAGTTTAAAATCTAAAATCTATATTTAACTTAAAAAAAATGAAAAAGCTTTACATTTTTCTTCTATGCTCTTTATTTACCCTTAGCGCTTCTGCACAGGAATCTATCATAGGTGATATCAATTACTCGTTACTTCAAAAATATATTGAATTGGCGCGGCTTAATTTTCCCCGCACTAAGATATTTGAAGCCCGGGCTGAAAGTGCAAAGACTGCTATTCCAATAAATGCAGTTTCTTATCTTGATATATTCAATGTGTCATACTTTTACAGACCTGATAAAAAATCTGATGTGTTAAACCCAATCAATCCTTATACGGTGAACGGTTTCCAGTTTGGAGTATCTTTGAACCTCGGGAATTTTCTTCAAAAACCTTACATTGGAAAAAAAGCTAGGGCAGATTATAAAATAGCCCAGTTAGAAGCCCAGGAGTATGATATGTCACTCGGTACTGAGGTTAAAAGAAGATATTATGCTTATATTGAGCAACTCGGACAACTTAAAGTTAATACTCAAAGTGTTCAGGATAATAAAAATGTAGCCGAGAATTTAAAATATAAATTTGAAAAAGGTGAAATCTCACTTGAAGTGTATAATCAGTCGAGAATAAATCTTGCTGCTGCCAATACTGCTAAAATCACCTCTGAAGTTAGCTACCTGACAGCAAAAGATGCGCTGGAAGAAATTGTAGGAAAACCTCTTGCTGAAGTTAAATAAAAAAAAATATATCATCATAAATAATGGATTTTAAGGCTTTTAATTCTCATCTCAAACGATATAAGTGGCTTATTATACTTGTGCCGCTCGTTACTGTTGTGGTGGCCTATCTTTTGGTTAAAAATTTACCTGATCAGTATAAGTCCCAGGCTCAGATATCGACAGGTCTGATTGACCAGTCTAAGCAAGTTGCTACAACCGAGCAAAACCTTGACTACTTTAAACTCAGTCAGCAATTTTCCAATATCATTGAGAAAATTAAGATGAAGAAGATTTCGAGTATTCTTTCCTATCATCTGATTTTACATGACCTCGAAAATCCAGGCCAGTCTTATAAAAAGTACAGCCCAAAGCTGGATTCTTTATCAGATCCGCAACGGAATGAACTAATTGCTTTATATAAGGAAAAGCTTCAGAAAAAGACCGTACTTACTCCGGTAGATAATAAAGGTAAATATCCGCTTTATGATATTGTCGTCTCTATGGGTTACGATGAGAAGGGAATAGATAAAAACCTTGAGATTAACAGAAATGACGGGAGTGATTTCATCAACGTAACTTATACATCTAATAATCCCGAACTTTCTGCTTTTGTTGTTAATACGTTGACAACAGAGTTTATTAGGAATTATACGCTGGATGTCGGCTATAATCAGAATAATTCTATGGTTCTCCTGGATTCGCTTTTGAAAACGAAAGAAGCCACAATGAATGCAAAGAATGCTGATTTAAAGCAGTTTAAGATGCAGAATGGGGTAATTAATTTAGACAAGCAGTCTGAAGCGGTTTACTCTCAGATTTCTCTCAATGAAGAACGTAAGGCTCAGGCTATTAGTGCTATTCAGGCTAATTCGGGAGCAATTAGAGCAATTGAAGCGAGGCTGAGGGGTAAAGATCCACTTGCTGGCGGGAACGTCATTTCCCAAAACAGGGAAATAGTAAATCTTAAAAATCAGCTTAAAGTTGCAAATGACAGGTATATAGATGGTGGTTTTAAAGTAGCAGATAAAAAAAGGGTTGACTCGTTAACCAATTTGATGTCAGAAAAAACAGCGGCTAACTCTGATCAGAATATTACAGATCCAACTGTAAATAAACAGAATTTAATTCAGCAGAGATCGACGCTGGAGATTGCTATGAATCAAGCAAAAAGCAGTATTTCTGCAATTAACAGGGAACTTGCGGTTTTGAAAGGTAAATACAATAGTATGGTTCCTTTTGACGCTGGTATCCAGAATTATGAAAGAGACGCCGATTTAGCTACAAAAGATTACATGGATGCCTTAAATAGGTATAATCAAACGAGAACGGAGCAGAATATTGGTCTGAAGCTTAATATTGCCCAGGTTGGTCTTATCGGAACGCCGGAACCGTCGAAAAAAATGGTTCTTACAGCTGCCGCCGGAATTGGTAGCTTTGCGCTTTGTTTTATGACTGTTGTACTGTTGTTCTTCCTTGACAGGTCTATTATCAATGCGAAGCAATTAACGGCACTTACTTCCCTACCGGTAATCGGACATCTTCACTACGTAAATATTATTAAATCTTTCAAGGAAATATGGGGAGATGGTGACGCTCCTGAATACAAAGTTTTTAAAAATCAGCTTAGAACCTTACGCCTGGACATATCCAGTGAAATGGATAGGGATAGCAGCAGGATTCTGGGAATAACAAGTCTTGGTAATGGAGAGGGCAAATCCTTTATTTCATCCAGTCTTGCTTATGCATTTGCTAAAACCGGAAAGAAAGTTCTGTTGATCGGTGGTGAGTCGCAGGCAATCGAAAATGAAAAAACTAAGGAATTAACGGCAAGAGGCAATTTTGAAACTTTTCTGATAAAAAGGGAGATTAATGCGAATGACTTAATTACTGTCCTGAATAAAAATGAGGATAACACCTCCTTGCTTGAAATTCAGAGTTTGCGGAATCTGCGGGCCGGATTTGACATTCTTAGAAACGAGTTCGATTTGATTATTATAGATATACATAGTATAAATGAGGTAAATCTGGCCAAAGAATGGCTTTTGTTCGCAGAGAAAACTATTGCGGTATTTGAATATGGCAAAGTCTTGTCAGATGAAGAGAAGGAACTTCTTCCATATCTAAAAGAACAAAAAGGATTTATTGGGTGGGTCTTAAATAAAATGAAGGCGGATTATAAGGGTAAATCTTAATTGTTGAATCTTTGATGGTGAAATCATCCGGGCGGGAGCGCTATAATAAATTAAAGATTATACTAATTTCAATTGCTATTGCATTAAGCATCGGAATTGGTGTGTTTGTAGGTGATGCCGGAATTATTTTACCGGTTGGTGCAATTGCGCTAGCTATACTGGTCGGTATTGAACTTTATTTCATCAAAAAACCTAATGCGATCATTTGGGTTTTATTATGCTTCATCTTCACTTTCATGATCCTCACCAGGGAAATTGGAGGAGGTCCATTCGGGATTATGCAGGAAGGAATTATGATTCTGGGCTGCCTCACTTTAATTTTTAGTCCTGATGAGCAGAACTGGAAAACACTTAATAATGATTTGTGTCTGCTAATGCTTACATGGCTTATTATCAGCGTTCTGGAGATAGCCAATCCTGCAGGAGCAAGTGTGCAAGGTTGGCTTCAGGAAATCCGGGCTGCAGCTCTTTACCCTTTTCTAGTCGTCGTTATTGGTTTCCTGGTGTTGAAACGAAACCGCGATCTTAATGTATTTCTCGGTTTAATCATCGGGTTTTCTCTTCTCGCAGCTTTCAACGGAATGAAACAGTTGTATATCGGTCTATCTCCAGGAGAACAGCGGTTTATTGACGAGGGCGGCTACGTTACACATATTCTTTTTGGCAGGTTGAGGGTCTTCTCTTTTTATAGCGATGCAGGTCAGTTTGGTGCTTCGCAGGCGCACATAGGATTGATAGCTCTTGTGCTGTCATTGGGCCCTTTTAAAATGTGGAAAAGAGTCCTGCTGTTTATCGCATCTTTAATCTTATTATATGGGATGCTTATTTCCGGTACAAGAGGCGCCATCTTTGCGCTGATTGTCGGGGTGTTTGTTGCGCTTGTCCTTAGTAAAAAATTTAAGGTGATGATTATCGGAGGTTTAATTGCGTGCTCTTTCTTGTTCGTATTAAAGTATACTTATATCGGTAACAGTAACTACGAAATTTACCGGCTAAGAACCGCTTTTGATCCCAAGGAGGCTTCCTTCAATGTCAGAATTACCAATCAGCAAATTTTACGGGAATATTTGAGTACCCGGCCGCTGGGCGGCGGCCTTGGTGTTATCGGGGTATGGGGACTAGAGTATAATAAAGATAAATTCCTTTCTACAATTGCACCGGACAGTTATTGGGTCAAGGTTTGGGCTATGTATGGAATTGTGGGGTTTGTCATCTGGTTTGGTATAATGATGTATATCTTAGGGAAGTGTTGCGGAATAGTTTGGAACATCAAGGACGAGCGGCTCAAAATCAAAATGATTGCTTTAACGTCTGGTTTCGCAGGTATCTTGATTTGTAGCTATGGAAACGAAGTCATCAATACAGCGCCGTCATCATATATAGTCTACATTTCATGGGTTCTGGTGTTTTTAGGACCGAAAATTGATGAAGAGTTAAGAAAAAAAGTAAATATACCCTTAGTCCAGGATTAATATGCCATTTGAAATTTTCGTTGTTCCAGCTGCTATCTGTTTTGTGTATGGTTTCTTAAAGGGATTTGAAGTATTTAAGAATAAATAATTTTATACGATGTCATTAACAGATAGAATAAAAAACAACCCGGTCTTGAAATCATTAGCCCTGAAGTTAATGATTCCCGCGAATGAACATAAACCAAGATTGTGGGTAAGTCTTTTTGTGAATCCTTTTATACATAAAAGGGGACGTAGTTCTATTATAAGACGGAGGACAAGACTCGACGTGTTTCCGTATAATAAATTTGATTTAGGTAATTATTCTGTTATCGAGGATTTTGCAACAATTAACAATGGGGTTGGGGATGTAATTATCGGTGAGCACACCATTGTCGGAATCGGTAATGTAATTATAGGACCTGTTACGATAGGATCGGATGTAATGCTAGCTCAGAATATTGTTATATCTGGTTTAAATCACGGGTATGAGAATGTAGATATTTCGCCTCGTAAACAAAAGGAGATCTGTAAACAGGTGCTTATAGCTGACGATGTATGGATAGGGGCAAACTGTGTGATAACTCCAGGTGTCAGCATTGGAAAACACGCTATTGTCGGTGCTGGAAGTGTAGTTACCAAAGATGTAGTAGCTTATACTGTTGTTGTAGGCAATCCTGCTAAAATGATAAAAAAATATAATCACCTTACCAGGGTCTGGGACAAGGTATAATCGGGGGATTCCATTTTGACTATATACATAATAAAGGTGTTTAGATATGATTAACTTCGGGGGGCATTCAGAATTTGAAGTTGTCATTATTGGGCAGCAGCCATGGGATGTCGAGATTGGCAGCAACAGTAAGGACCTTGCTTTAGAACTCTCTAAAAAGCATAGGGTTCTTTATGTGAATTCTCCATTGGATCGCGTCACACTTTACAGAGAGTGGAAAAACCCCAGAGTTAAGAAGCGAAGGGCAATCATAAAAAACAAAAAGATTGAGATTGTAAAGATCCAGGAAAATCTCTGGAATCTCTATCCGGATTGTATGCTGGAATCTATCAATTGGATTGGCAGTAATTTTATATTTGACTGGGCCAATAAATACAATAATTACAAGTTCGCCCAGTCGATTAAAAAAGCCTTAAAATTACTTGGGTTTAGTAATTTTATGCTGCTTAATGATAACGAGATGTTCAAGGGTTTTCATCTTAAAGAATTTCTTGACCCGGTTTTGAGCATTTATTACTCCAGAGATAATATGGTGGCAGTTCCATACTGGCGAAGACACGGGCTACGGTTGGAGCCGGCTATTATTGCTAAGTATGATTTGTGCATTACCAACTCAACCTATCTCACGGATTATTGCCGGCAGTTTAATACCAATTCATTTTATGTCGGACAGGGTTGCGATTTTAAATTTTTTACTGGAATACCTGGACCTTACCCATTCGCAGAAAAGTTTTCCGGGCCCGTTATTGGCTATGTCGGGGCTTTAGAAAGTGCACGTTTGGACCAGGATATTATTGCTTATCTTGCAAAGAACAAACCTGATTGGACGATAATTATGGTCGGTCCGGAGGACAATGCATTCAAAGCTGGAAAACTGCATAGTTTTAAAAATATTATTTTCGCGGGTATCAAGCCTATGGAAATGCTGGCTGATTATATCAGAATATTTGACGTGTGTATTAACCCCCAGCTTATTAATGAAGTCACAATTGGCAATTATCCGCGTAAAATAGATGAGTATCTGGTAATGGGTAAGCCTGTGGTGGTAAGCGCTACAGCAACTATGGAATCATTTAAAGATTTCGTGAGTCTGGCTAAATCTAAAGAAGATTATCTGGAACTTATAGAGTCTGCTCTCCGGGATGATAATGCAGAACTTCAGAAAGCCAGAACTGAATATGCATTAACTCATACTTGGGAAAATAGCGTGGATAAGATTTATCGCGCAATTGAAAAAACTATTTCGGCACATAAATAGCCGCTGCTTATGGAAATTTTAAAAACTGTCTGGATTATATTCCATTTTTTTATGGCTTTTTATTTTATTCTCCCTGTCCTGCTTTTATTAATAAAGCTGGTCCGGAGAGCAGATAAACCGAGTAATCCCATTATCCGGGAATTTGATTATGCAGTAATAATTACTGCCTATCAGCAGACTAACTTATTGCCCGCACTAGTTGATTCCGCATTAAAGCTAAATTATTCAAATTATCTGATTTACATCGTAGCTGATAATTGCGATATCTCCAATTTAAATTTTAATAGTGATAAGGTTGTTCTTCTAAGGCCTGAGCACACTTTAGCTAGTAATACTAAATCACATTTTCATGCAATACACAATTTTAAAAGGCCACATGAAATTTTAACGATTATAGATAGCGATAACCTGGTTTCCCCTGAGTATCTTAATGAACTCAATCATTTTTTTGCAGATGGATATGTTGCAGTTCAGGGTGTCAGACAGGCTAAAAACCTGAATACAAGTTATGCATGTCTGGATGAAGCAGGAGATATATATTATCGTTTTATTGACCGGAAATTGCTGTTTGAATGCGGTTCTTCTGCCTCACTTGCCGGTTCGGGGATGGCTTTTACAACTCAGTTGTACCGGGACTGCCTGGAAACGATTGAGATTGAAGGGGCTGGTTTTGACAAAGTACTCCAGATGCAGATCTTGAAAAGAGGCTATAGGATAGCTTTTGCAGAGAAAGCTATCGTGTTTGATGAAAAAACTGCGAAGTCAAACCAATTGGTAAATCAACGCGCGAGATGGATTAATACATGGTTTAAATATTCTGGTGAAGGCGTTAAATTAATTGGGAGAGGACTTGTTAATTTGAATCGTAATCAATTTTTCTGTGGACTGGTTTTTTCCAGGCCGCCTTTGTTCATGCTTGCTTTAGTGACCGTCATTGGCGTTTTTGTCGACCTGGTCCTTCTACCGGAAATGTTGTACTTCTGGGGCATTGCAATCATCTGCTTTCTGGCAGTTTTTTTTGCTGCACTTTCTTATTTTAAAGCACCTGGTATAATTTATAAGGCACTTGTTAATATCCCTAAGTTTATTTTTTTACAGATACTGTCTCTACTGAAAGCTAAACGCGCAAATGAGATTTCAGTTGCAACTGTGCATTACAGCGATCAGCATATCGACGAGGTCGAAAACTCTATCAAATAATTAGTCTTTAATACATCGGAAATGACAGCGACAAAAAAAACTAGGATTCTCCATGCTATCAGGCAAGGTAAAATAGGTGGTGGGGAAACTCATGTACTCGATCTTGTACACCAGCTGAACCGGGATAAATTTGAATCTGTAATCCTGGCTTTCACACCTGGTCCGATGGTAGATCAGCTTAAATCTGAGGGTTTTACTGTGTATGTTGTACCAACTGAACGTCCTTTTAACTGGAAGGCCTGGCCAGCTGTTACACAGATATTAACTGACGAAAATATAGATTTAGTTCATGCACATGGAACCAGGGCTAATTCGAATACTTTTTATAGTGCGAAAAAGCTGAACATACCTTTGGTATATACGGTTCATGGGTGGTCATTTCATCCTGACCAGTCTATGCCCGTAAAGTTTATCAGGGCTCAAAGTGAGCGTCTGTTAGTCAGCAAGGCAGATCATACAATTTGTGTTTCCCAAAGTAATCTTGCAGACGGCAAAAAGAGATTTCCTATCTCAAGAGGGTCGGTAATTGTTAATGGAATCAACCAGAATAAATTTAATCCTGACCAGACTTTTCCGGATTTTAGAAAAGAAATAAATATCGACAACAGCGTTGTACTAGTCGGTTATATTGCAAGGATAACTGTGCAGAAAGATCCTTTCACCTTTTTACGTGCTATTGCACTCACGCCGGAGGTAATCAAATTTGTAATTATAGGAGATGGAGAGCTTAAGCCTGAGATGCTCAGGCTTGCGGGTGAACTGGGATTGACCGACAGAATAGTTTTTCTGGATTTTCGTAGTGATATTCCTTCTATTCTTAATGCTATAGATATATTTTGTCTACCTTCTTTATGGGAGGGGCTGCCCATTGCATTGCTCGAAGCAATGGCCATGAGAAAGGCAATTGTGGCTACAGCAATTGATGGCACCCGGGACCTGGTTAGACAAATGGAAAACGGAGTATTGGTACCTGTGTCTGAATCTTCAAAACTAGCCGACGCGATTACGACGCTGGCATCGGACAGGAATTTGAGAGAAAGACTTGGGGAACAGGCATACAGAACAATTAAGGACAATTTTGGTGTTGAGGAAATGGCCTTAAAAATTGAGAACGTTTATGATAAGGTTTTAGGACTAAAGTAATGAACAGGCGAACTTCTTTAAAGTATTTACTCGGTGCAGGTCTTTCAGGCTCTGCAATTGTTGCCGTGTATAAGTTCACCGGTTGGGAGAGCCCGGATATCGAATATCTCGCAGGTAAACAACCGACAATTGCTGAACTTGCGGAAATGATAATACCAAGAACGGATACACCCGGTGCTAAAGACGCCAGGGTGGATCAGTTTATAATCCGTATGATAACCGAGGGCTCTGATAAGAAAACGCAGCGTAATTTTATAAAAGGTTTAAAGCAACTGGAACAATATGCTTTAAACTATTATGAAAACGAGTTTATAAATTGTAGCTATAAATCCAGGTATCAGATTTTGAGTTATTATGAAAAATCTTCTGGATATTCGTCGGCAATACTAAATAAGATCAGCAATAGATTGTTGGGTAAGCCATTTTTTATAAAACTAAAGGAGTTAACGGTTGAGGGATATTGTACATCTGAAGTTGGTGCCATGCAGGGTCTTGCTTTTGATTATGTGCCAGGCGATTATCTTGCTTGTACACCTCTGCAGTTAAATCAGAAATCCTGGGCAACAAAATAGTATGTAATGTATATATCAGGGAAATCTAAAATTGAGGCGACTTTTGATGCCATCGTTGTTGGCTCTGGAATAAGTGGCGGCTGGGCGGCAATGGAACTTTGTAAAAAGGGAATGAAGACTCTTTTGCTGGAAAGAGGGAGAGATGTTAAGCATATCCAGGATTACCCGACTGCAAATCTAAAACCCTGGGATTTTGGCCTGCGCCTTAATTTTAGTGAGCAGGAGAAGCAGAATAATCCTAAAAAAACACAATACGCCGATGCTGGTAGCCAGTCATTCTTCGCTAATGATGTTGATCACCCATATCTGGAAGAGAAGCCTTTTAATTGGATCAGGGGATACCAGGTCGGTGGGAGGTCACTTACTTGGGGCCGTCAATGTTATAGGCTCAGTGATCTTGATTTTGCGGCAAATAAGAAGGATGGTCATGGGGTTGACTGGCCAATAAGGTATCGTGATATTGCTCCCTGGTACAGCTATGTTGAAAATTTTATAGGCGTAAGTGGTCAAAACGAAAATCTGGGTCATCTTCCGGACGGTTCTTTTCTACCCCCGATGGAATTAAATTGCATAGAAAATCATCTTAATAATTCCATTAAAAAACATAACGGCGACAGGTTGCTTACTATCGCCCGGGTGGCGAACCTGACTAAAGGATGGGATGGAAGGGGGCCCTGCCAAAATAGAAACCTATGTACGAGAGGGTGTCCTTATGGTGGTTATTTTAGCAGTAACAGTTCTACGATTCCTGCCGCTTTCCAAACAGGGAATCTGACACTGCGGCCATATTCAATTGTTTCAGAAATAATCTATGATAATAAATCCGGTAAAGCATCTGGAGTAAGGGTGATAGACACATTAACAATGGAAACCTTTGAGTATTCAGCAAAGGTTATCTTTTTAAATGCCTCCACAATTGCTACAGCGGGTATTATGCTTAACTCAAAATCGTCCAGATTCCCCGATGGATTTGGAAATGACAGTGGCGAGTTGGGGCATAATCTAATGGATCATCATTCCTCAGCGGGTGCACAAGGCACACATTCTTCGTTTCAGGACTCTTATTATAAGGGAAGACGGCCCTGTGGTTTTCTTATACCCAGATTTAGAAACCTGGTTCCAGACACGAATGCTGCTTTTCTCAGAGGGTACAATATTCAGGGTGACGGAGAGCGCTACGGATGGCAGGAAATGGGACGGAATGCAGGATTTGGCGCTGACTTTAAAAAGCAGTTGACGCGGCCTGGCGAATGGTCAGTTTGGATGGCCGGCTGGGGCGAGTGTCTTCCTTATCATGATAACCGGGTATCCCTTGATAATGATAAAAAAGATAAATGGGGATTACCGCTTATCAAAATAGATTTTGAATTTAAAGAGAATGAGAAGAAGATGATGGCGGATATTCAGCATACCTCACAACAGATGCTTGCGGACGCGGGTTTTAACAATATTGACAGTTTTAATTATAAAACTGTTGGAGGCGGCACTGTTCATGAGATGGGAACGGCAAGGATGGGTGAAGATCCAAAGACTTCTGTATTAAATGGTAATAATCAAATCCATGCTGTAAAGAATGTTTTTATAACAGATGGAAGTTGTATGACTTCATCTGCTTGTCAGAATCCTTCTTTAACTTATATGGCATTAACTGCGCGGGCATGTAATTATGCCGTGGAGGAACTTAAGAAAAATAATCTTTGATAGTCATATCATCTTAAACTAAAGAAAATTTGATATCGGGACTCTTTCTTATATCTTAGACGAAAAGAAATATTTATAGTTTCTTCATAGCTGTAAATTGAGATTTTTATGCACTTCCAAAAAATATTGTATTAATTTACTATCTAAAAATGCTTTCATTAAAAAAGATACTGTCTCCTCTTAATAATATACATTTTCAATCTCTAGCAGGAAACGGTGTAATGGCAGTTTTTGGAATGCTGATCATTGCCATTCTTTATCGTGCACTTTCTGTTCAGGATATAGGTGTCTACGTCTTTTTTATGACAGTACTTGGGTTGATTGATACCCTCAGATCGGGATTTATCACAACCGCTTTTATTAAATTTTATTCTGGTACTACTGGTGCCGTTGCTAAGGAAATAGCTGGATCAGCCTGGTGCCTTGCTTTGATAATCACGGGGTCATTAATTGTACTAAACGTACTTTTTTACTTGCTGCCGCCTTTTAGTGAAAATGAAGGTGTTGTGCTTTTTATTAAGTACTTCTCGATAATCACACTGGCAACTTTACCTTCTTTTATGGCTACTCTCATAGTGCAGGGAGATAAGAGATTTGACAGGCTTTTATGGTTGAGGCTGATTAATCAGACGTTATTTACAGGAACAGTGGGGGTATTAACTTTTATGGGTACTGTAACGCTGACCTCTATAATCTATACTTACATAATTACTAATCTGATAGCAGGTATTGCCGCTATCTGCTTTGGCTGGACCATGATAAAGTCAATAACCAATGCAACACGTAAATCTTTTTTGGATCTTTTCCATTTTGGGAAATACAGCGTTGGAACAATGGTTAGCTCGAATCTTTTTAAGGTAACTGATATCATGTTTATTAACTTCTTTTTAGGACCTGCAGCATTGGCGGTATACAATCTTGGTGGAAGGCTGATGCAATTAATTGAAATTCCTTTATTAAGTTTTGTTGCATCGGGTATGCCGAGCTTATCTGCCTATTACAATAACAATCAGAAAGCTGAAATGATATTTGTGATGAAAAAGATGATTGGAATGATAACTATCTTCATTTTTCTGATTGCTTTGGTTTCAATCATTTTTGCGGAACCGATTATTGCTTTGATAGGTGGTGGGAAATATGTAAATACCGAAGCTCCGCATTTATTCCGGATGTTTATGAGCATCGCTATTTTCGCACCTGCAGACAGGTTTTTCGCACTCACACTCGATGTTATTCATAAACCGAAGATTAACTTCTTCAAAATCTTAATTATGCTCGCTGCAAATGTCGCAGCAGATTTCATCGGAATGATGTTCTTCAAATCAGTTTATACGATTGCTATAGCTAATGTGATCCCGGTACTGCTCGCTATAATTATAGCTTATCCTCCTTTAAACAGATTTCATAAATTCAGTTTCTGGAATATATATGTGATTGGTTTTCAGGAAACGGTTTTATTCGTTAAACAAATCTTTGCTACTATTTTTGCCAGAACGAGATAAGTAAGATTATTTAATAATAAAGGGATAACAAAAAAGCAGCAAGTCTATTGCTGCTTTTTTGTTATCCCTTTATTTCAGATCAGTGTTTTCTAATTCTGGATTTTTAATGCATTGATATCGGGAATCCCGGCTTCAGCTGCAGTTGCAAAGTATTTATTATTAGTTTGTACTGGCACTGTGTTCGCCTGCTGACTAACAATGTAGCTTTTAGGGTTTGGCGCAGGAAAATCAAATCCGGTATTATTATATACTTCACATTTCCCACCCTCTAAACTATAAACATCTACTACAACACCGACCCAGTCTTTGCTGGTATTCAGTTTACCACAGATATTGTTATAGACTTTAACATTTGAATAGGTTGTTTTGCCGCCGATAATCATGCTTGCAAATGACTGGACTTCAAAGCCGGAATATTTTCTGGAATTCACTACAGTATTATTATAAATTAATACTTCTTTCGGAGTGGTACCAAAACTTCTTGTCCAGGCCCGAATCGCATTTCCCTGATGATTGCGTATGAGGTTGTGATGAAAAGATCCACTACCCTTCATTGTGAAAATACCATTGTGATTGTTGTTCGCACTGTTTACATCAATAACAGTATTGTGGTGGATATTATAGTCATCGGCATTTTCCGCAAGAACAGCGTCTCCACTATTTGAGTTCCGAAAGTCCAGATAGGCAACTTCCAGTTTCTTAATAAGGCCACGTATCACACCATTCTCAACGCCTCCTTCCAGATGAAGAAAAGAGCCAGTATTAGAACAACTATTGTTCAGGAACCTGACATTATTGGAATATGATGATGCGCTGCCGTCATATACAATCTGGCCGGAATTAAAATAGACTACATAATCTCCAATATTTTTGAATGCGAAATTTTGTACTGTGAGGTTTTGCACCGTACCTGTCACTGAAATCGATCGGTGCTGGGGACTGTCTCTTGATACAAATCCGTAAGTAATACCAGCAGTTCCTTTACCTGAAATTGTCAGGTTGCTCACCTTACTGAGGAAAATATGATCACTATTTCCCGCAATCTCTACCAAGCCATCATTTTGAATGGTGACATTACAGCCGGTATTAATATTTTTGATATCAATACTTTTATAAGTACCACCTTTAATTTTGATGACATCATCACAGGCAAGTCCTAGCTTGGTACCATCAATTATCAAGTTTCCGGAACCTGTGCCTAATGGGATAGTCCGGCCTTTACTTCCCTGAGCGGGAGGCTTTACCTGCGTTGTGTCCCGAGGGGTTTCGGGTTTAGTAATTTCTTGTGCTATCTGACCCTTCTTGCAGGACATTAACAGAAAAGCGAGGAGGAGAACAGGCAATAGTTTATGAATTTTATTCATTTTGAGTTTTTAATAATAATTTTTTCTTTAAAAGTTTTTTATTTTATGTTTTTAAATTGGTAATCTGCTACTATTCAAAATGTTCCGTCGCTATGTAAAATTTTAGTGTTATAAAAACAAGTTGGGGAATATAGAGTAAAAAAATCGTAAAGTGTGTAAAATTGGGGAATTTTATCCCCTAAATATTTATATTTTCTTGCCGGGCCGATTTATGGTTTTTTGAATTAAAATTCCGGATCCGCAAAGGACCTGTGCCGGTATTCCAGGCCCATTCAATTAAAGACAGAATTTTATGTATTTTAGATCAGTTTTATCAGGTTACAGCAAATTGATCGTGATTAATAAATTAATCTCTCAGTAAATAATATATGAATAGTCAGAAAATCTTCAAATCCATTTTAGCACTCTTATTTGTTTGCACATTATTATCATGTAAGTCAGAGGAAGAGGACATCAAAGAAAATAAGTTAGCCTATAGACAGATTAGAATGAAAGACCTGTTTGGTATCAATGCATTTGAATGGGACTTTCTACAGAATCCTCATGGAAATAATGACGGCAATTTTATTTACGAACCTAAAATGGACTTAATGAAGTCTTTCTCCGGTGTGAGGCATTATATGGATTGGGATAAAATTGAAGATAAAGAGGGCGTTTATTCCTTCGATCCGACGACAAAAGGAGGTTGGAATTACGATCTGGTTTACGAGCGTTGTAAGATGGAAGGTATATTTGTTTTAAGTTGTCTTAAAAATGTACCTGACTGGTTATATAAAACGTATCCTCCTGGTCAGCAGGAAGTGGATGTGGTGCCACTAAAGTATGGCGCCAACAGAGAAGATCCAAAGTCCTATAAAGAGGTAGCGAGGGCAATCTTCCAATTCTCAGCCAGATACGGTAGTAATAAGAATATCGATACAAACCTGATTACGTTATTTAAAAAACCAAGATGGACAAATGACCGGGTAAACCATATGAAGGTTGGACTCAATCTGATCAAATATGTCGAATGTAATAATGAGCCTGACAAATGGTGGAAAGGAAAAAAAGCGCAACAGACCGGAAGGGAATATGCTGCTAACCTTTCAGCCTTTTATGACGGACATAAAGGAACAATGGGAAAAAATGCAGGGGCTAAAACTGCAGATCCAAATATGAAAGTTGTTATTGGCGGACTTGCCAGGGCAGACGTAAAGTATATCAGGGAAATTGTAGAATGGTGCAAAGAAAATCGTGGCTATAAGCCGGATGGAAGTGTTGATTTATGTTTTGACGTGATTAACTTCCATATGTATTCAAATGATAATACAACATGGTTCGCCAAATTCAAACCCAACAATAAGGGTGTTGCCCCAGAAACTAATGAAAATATGGGGAAAATTGCAGATACGATGGTTTCTTTAGGGGAAGAACTTGGCAATTTAGAAGTCTGGACAACTGAAACCGGGTACGATCTGAATGAGGAAAGTGTACAAAGTGCAAGACCTATTGGTTCGAAATCTATTCTATTAACGCAGGCTGACTGGATCTTGAGAACTTCCTTAATGTACGCCAGACATGGATTGAATCGTGTTTTCTTTTATCAGGCATATGATGCGCATTCTCCTGGTTTCGCAGCTAAAACACCTTTTGAAACATCTGGATTGCTTAATGAAGAGAAAAGACGACCGGCTGCAGATTATATTCTTCAAACTACTAAATTAATGGGTGAGTACATTTACAGCAACACCATAAACAATGACCCCATTGTAGACGTTTATACTTATAAAGGTAAAAATATGTACATACTTGTTGTTCCGGATCAGAATGATAGAAAGGAAAAATACAAGCTAAATCTTAAAGAAGCAAAAACTGCCAGAGTACATTATTTAAAGCCCGGTGCCGATCAGATGGATTATAAGGATTTTCCAACGTCAAATGGCAAGATTGAACTGGAGGTAACAGAAACACCAATTTTTGTAGAAGCTATATAAATATCTAAATTGAAAATAATTGAGGTTTTCCTATTTTCTAATAGCCGAAACCCTCAATTTTATCATTTTTAATGAATGAAGTCAATCTCTGTTATAACCGTCAACTTCCGCCAGCCTGATGTTACTATTGCTTTGCTAGAATCCATTAAGAAGTATTCTTCAGGGCATCCTATTGAGTTAATTGTTGTAGACAATGGTAGTGAACAGGATATCCAGGAAATATTGCAGTCTGCGTATCCCGGAGTCAAGTACATCAGATCGAAGGAAAATATCGGATTCGCAGGCGGAAATAATCTCGGAATAGGACAGGCAACCGGAGATTACCTTTTATTCTTAAATAACGACACCGAAATTACCGAAAACCTATTTGATGCATTAAGCGCAACTCTGGATGATAATCCGCAGGTCGGAATGGTCTCTCCGCTGATTTTGTATTTTGATCAGCCTGAATTAATTCAATACGCCGGATTCACAGAGATGAACTATAAAACATGCCGTAACCGTGGTATTGGTAGTATGGAGAAAAATGAAGGGCAGTTTGACCAGACAAGCAGGGAAACAGCTTATTGTCATGGTGCAGCAATGATGTGCAGAAGAACAGACCTTAATAGTGTAGGATTGATGGAGGAAAACTTTTTCTTGTATTATGAGGAACTCGACTGGTGCGAAAAGTTTAGACGTGCGGGAAAAAGTATCTGGTTTACCGGGCAAACGAAAATATATCATAAAGAATCGGTTAGTGTAGGGAGGGAGAGCAGTATTAAGACCTATTTTATGACCAGAAATCGCTTATTGTTCATCCGTCGTAACACAAGTTTGTTTAATACTGTTATATTCAGTTTTTATTATGTCTTGCTCGCTTGTCCGAAACAAATATTAAAATATACGTTCTCTGGCCGGAAAGATTTGGTCAAATGGGTACTAAAAGGTCTGGCGTGGAACCTGGTTAATGGCAAAAAGAGCAGGAAATTAGGTTATAAATTATAATTCATGGTTTTATTATTCTGGATCAGCATATTCCTGATCGTCTATACTTATGTCGGTTATGGGTTTGTACTATACCTGCTTGTCAAAATAAAGAAGATTTTTAGTAAGCCTTTTTTATTTAGCTCTGATAGTGCTCTCCCCACAGTTACGCTTATTGTGGCAGCTTATAACGAAGAAGATATTATTGAAGAAAAAATTAAAAATACCCTGGAGTTAGATTACCCTGAAGGTTTGATACAACTTGTTTTTATTACAGATGGATCCTCTGATTCTACGGCAGCTAAGGTAGCTGGCTATTCTTCAATTGAGCTCTTGCATCAAGACAGCCGTGCTGGCAAGATGGCTGCTATTAAAAGGGCAATTCCTTTTATAAAGGGAGAAATTACGGTATTCACTGATGCAAATACATTTTTAAATAAGGCCGCCATTCTTGAATTGGTTAAGCATTATCAGAATCCTAAAGTCGGGGCTGTTGCCGGGGAAAAAAGAATTCTGGTAGATGATACCGCAGATGCAAGTTCTGCAGGAGAGGGTTTTTATTGGAAGTATGAATCCAAGTTGAAGCAATGGGATTATGAGCTGTATTCTAATGTCGGTGCTGCAGGAGAGTTATTTAGTATTAGAACTGCATTATACGAACCAGTTGAAAGTGATACCATTATTGATGATCATATGATTGCAATGAGAATAGCCGAAAAAGGTTATATTATAGCATACGAACCTTTAGCTTATGCGATGGAGACAGCTTCAGCAGATGTCGCTGAAGAGTTAAAACGGAAGATCCGTATAGCTGCGGGTGGAATACAATCTATTTTCAGGTTAAGGAAATCTGCCAACCCCTTTAATCAGCCCATATTTACATTTCAGTATATCAGTCACCGTGTTTTAAGATGGACTATCACTCCGTTTCTATTAATTCTTGTTTTTTTTCTAAATATAGTGTTAGTCGTCAATGATGCCGGGCTATTCTACATAGCCTTATTGATCGCTCAGTGCCTGTTTTATTTATTAAGTATAGCCGGAGTATATTTTGAAAGAAAAAACATCAGAATTAAAGCGCTCTTTATTCCCTATTATTTTTGCGTAATGAACTATGCGGTAATTGCAGGAATAAACCGGTACTTCAGAAAGCAGCAAAGTGCTGCCTGGGAGAAATCCAGACGAAAGTAAAATGGCATACTAGAGTTGCCAGAAATAAGTTTTTTTGTCAGAATTATTGGTGGCAAGGCTAAGTATATAATTGTCATTCATCAGATAACTTTCTAAATGAAACCCGTTAGGGGTTCTATATACTCGTGGTGCTATCGTCGAGAAGGTAGCCATATCATCAATCAGTCCTTCTCCCGTAGCTTTCAATACGGCCTCTTTTCTGGTCCATACGGTGAAGAACCGTAGTCGGTCAGTATCTATCCATCGCTGTTCTTCTTCATGGAAATGCTGATCACAGATATCTGAGAAATCAAAATCAGGTTTAATAAATTCAAGATCGATTCCGACAGGCTGCTCACTTACAGCAATAATAATAAAATCTGCTGAACGCGTAAGGTTATACTCCAATCCATCCACGGAAGGTTTGTGTCCTTTATCTTTTTTGAAATTTAGTGCTGATGGCGACGAATTCAGAAAAACAGAAAGAATATTCCTTAGAAAATACCTTGATCTTTTGAAGTTCTCTTTTAAAGAAGGTAAGCGTAATTTACTAAGATGATGTAATTCGCAAGCAGAAAGTATCATATCAGCATCTAGTAATTCTTCTCCTGGTCTAGCTATCGCCGGAATGCAGAAAATATGTAAATCCTGACTGAGCTTTTGAATAGGCAAATAGGGACGCCAGGAGTGGCCCGTCAGTTTCTGTAGAGATAAGTCATACATAGTTTTTAAAGTTTGTCCAGCACTCCTTGCAATATACGTGCAAACCCTTGATCATTAGGAGAGTATAGGAACGTCCTGTGATCCCCCGGTATTTCATGTACTTCTACTCCTTTTTTTGCAAATTTCGCCCAGCCAAGAAATTTCAGGTCATCCAGAAAATATAATCTTTTGTTAACCCGGAACAAATGAATTTTGAGGTCTGAAGGTTTGAGTCTATATTTTTGATAAGCAATATCATAACTATTCACTATTTCCAATTCTCTCTCATTAAAATGTTTAGTTTCTTCTTCTTTGTTTTTTGAAAGTAATTGCTTAATTCTGGTTTTAGACATATACATCTGATAAGACCAGGCATCTTTAGGGTTTTTAATAAATGAGCTAATGAAAAATGGTATTTTTCTGAATTGCCGGATGATTTTCTTACTCATCTTAATTCTTAAATTTTCATCTTCATTCGTTGCGTAGGTATCGATTATTCCGAGGAATTTCACCGTTTTTCCCATTCGCTGTAATTGATTTGCGATTTCAAAAACTATTTTACCGCCCATTGAATAGCCTGCAAGACAATAAGGACCATCTGGGTTGTTTTGCAGGATTTCCTCTAGATATTTACTGGCTATTTCTTCATTCGAATACAGAAGCTCCATATCCCGTTTCATCCCCAGGCCCTGAATACCGTATACCGGCTGATCGTCGTCGATATATTTGCTCATGGATGCAAATAATAAAACGTGCAGACCACCACCATGCACAAGATAGATAGGATCTTTTTTGCCTGAGGGTTTAATAGGGACCAAAACATCCCAGGAATGTTCTTCGTTATCGTCGTCACCTCCGGTTTTTTTAGCTAGACTTGAAATTGTGGATGATTCAAAAAGGGTTGATAAAGGCAACCTTTTTCCTGTGACACGCTCTATTTCTACCATGACTTTGACCGCGAGCAATGAATGCCCTCCTAATTCGAAGAAATCATCATCAGGTGAAGGATTAACGAGGCCGAGCACGTCAGACCATATCTCAGCAATAACAGCTTCTCTTTTAGTCATTTTTCTAATTGCTGACTGATTTGCTGCTGCTGTTTGCTGTTTTGGTGGCTTTGGTAATGCCTTACGGTCTATCTTATGATTAGGTGTAAGTGGAAACTCTTCCATGATTACAAAATCCTGAGGGATCATATATTCAGGTAAATGATTTCTGAGTTCTTTTTTCCATTCACCAAAAGTATCAGATTCCAGAAGTTCTTTTTTGACCGGAATGACATAAGCAACCATTCGCTGATCTCCCGGTATGTCTTCCCTGGCGATAACGATTGCAGATTTCACCTCATTAATATCATGCAGTACGCTCTCAATTTCACCAGGTTCAATACGAAAGCCTCGTACTTTGATCTGCTGATCTGAACGCCCCATATAGAGGATTTCACCATCAGCCGTGTATTTTCCTAAATCACCAGTCTGGTACATCCTGGAATCAGGAGAGTCACAGAAGGGATCTTTTATAAATCGTTCGGCGGTAAGTTCCGGCTGATTCAGATATCCCAGGCCGACACCATCACCACCTATATATATTTCGCCGGTAGCTCCTGGTTTAACTGGGTTAAGCTGGGCATTCAGAATATAAAAACGAGTATTTTGAATGGGCTTTCCAATAGTGATCTGTTTGTCTTCTGCAGATAACAGTTTCAGTGATGACCATATTGTTGTTTCAGTAGGGCCGTACATGTTATACACAGATCCAACTTTGGTATGCAGAATTTCTGCGAGTGCTGGAGGAAAAGCTTCACCGCCACAAAGTACTTTAAGTCCAGGGCTTGAATTCCAGCCTGCGTCAATAAGCATTCTCCAGGTTGCTGGCGTCGCTTGCATGAAAGTAATTTCTCTACTGCTTAGTGTTTCCAGTAAACGGCGTCCATCTCTTGAGGTTTCTCTATCGCATAAAATTAACTCGGCGCCGCTGATCAGCGGTAGAAAAAGTTCGAGACCTGCTATATCGAATGAGATGGTCGTGATTGCAAGTAACTTATCGCGGGAGTTCAGGCCCGGATCTTTCTGCATACTCAATAAAAAATTCACCAGATTATAATGCATAATCTGTACTCCTTTGGGCTTACCTGTTGACCCTGATGTGTATAGAACGTAAGCAAGGTCATTACCCGCAACGATTGGGAAATCGCATTCCTGTCCCACATATTCTAAAGAGCTGAAGATTTCAGAGATAGATAATTCGGTTGCTCGAGAATGATACTTTCCTGTGCATAAATCGGAAACAAGCAGGAAATGTGCTTCGGAGTTCTCCAGCATATATTCAATTCGTTCCGCAGGATATTCCGGATCAAGAGGTAAGTAGGCGGCGCCACATTTCATAATGGACAGCATACAAATTAGCATTTCAATGGATCTTTCTGCTGCGAGACCGGTTATGTCCCCCGAAGTCATTCCTTGTTTTATCAGATATTCAGCAAGTTGGTCAGATTTTAACTTAAGCTCAAAGTAAGATATAGATCTTTCACCGAATGATACGGCAGTTTTATCCGGATAAGTTAAGGCCGTCTGATCGATCAGTGATATCAGAGAGCTTTCCCTTGGGTAAGGTACATCTGTCTTATTCCAAAGACGAATGCTCTCATTCCATGAATTGCTTTTTTCTTCAGTAAGGTCTTTTATTGGAATATCTGGGTTTGCAGTTACTTTCTCTAGCAAATTTTGAAAATCGAACGCCATCCTTTGGATAGTTTCCGGTTTAAAAAGCTGAGTGTTATAGGACCATTCTAAAATATAAACATTGCCTGCCCCTGAAATATTTAAGAATATTTCAAAGGTTTCGTTAGAACGTGGGTTCGAAATTAGCTTATAATCCAGTTGATCGAAAACCAAACCTTGGTCCATACCAAGGTCAATATTAAAAATAACCGGTACCATAGGAATTCTGGAATGATCCCGTTTAATATTCAATTTCTTGATAAGTTGACCATAAGTAAAAAGCTGATGATCGTAGGCATCAAAAAGCTCAGGTTTTCTTTTCTTCAAATAAGCATTGAAGCTCATTTCCGAATCGATAAAGGATCGCAAAGGAAGCAGATTTACGCAGTGACCTACCAGGCCTGTGTTTTCTGTAGCAGCCTGACCAGCGGCCGGAAGACCAACGACGATATCCTGCTGATTTGTTTGCTGAAATAAGAAAACTTCAAATGCATGAAGTAGTGTGCTAACCATGCTAGAGCCATTTTTAGCGCCGGTTTTGCGTATCTGATTTACTAATTCGGAATTGAGCTGAAAGTCGAACCTTTTAGACTTATAAGTCCTTTGAGACGGCCTGGGGAAATCAGTCTGCAAATCCAGCACGGGTACAGATTCCTGATATTGGTTAAGCCAGAAAGTATTTGTCTGTTCAAATGCTACAGTTTTTTTAAAACTTTCTAGGGTTGATGCATAGGTGCTGATTTGTGGTGGCGCCGGAAGTTCTGCATACCCATTTTTTAAAAGTTGGTTATATAATTTACTAAGGTCATCCAGGATTACACCAGTTGACCAGCCATCGGCAATAATATGGTGCAGGACTACAGTGAACAGAAAGTGTTTCTCTCCAAGTTTATGAAGATGAAAACGATATAGAGGGCCTTCAACTAAAGAAAATACAAAATTCATTTCCTCGACGATGAACTCGTCAATTAAACGGTTTTGTTCTTCAGGTATAGACGACAAGTCTGTAGTTGAAAGAGAGAAATTACCTGGTTGCTGAATAATGAGTACCTCACCATCAGGAGATATGGTTGCACGTAATGCCTCGTGCCTCTCAATTACTTTGCGTAGTGCAGTTTCAAAGTAAGCTGTATTCATTTCACCGCTGAAATCGAGGGACACAGACTCATTATATGCGCAGTTCGCGTCATTACCACCAATCATACAAGATAACCAGATTTCTTTCTGGGGCTCGTTAACAGGGATAATTTTTTCAATCCCCTTTTCTTCTTCAAAAGGATTGAAATCAACTGGCTTATAAGTGATATGTTGGCTAGGGTGCGGCATTCTTATTTGGTTTCAATTTGTAAGTATTTTCCAGGAATTTCAGGATTTTCAATAAACCAGGCAGGATTACCATTTTCATCCTTTCCTAATCTTGCACCAGCTACTGGAGGCTGACTTTTGTCTGTCACCTGCACTGGAACAGTATTGTTCGGTTCGAGGTA
This sequence comes from Pedobacter antarcticus, assembly GCF_900112985.1. Taxonomy (GTDB): domain Bacteria; phylum Bacteroidota; class Bacteroidia; order Sphingobacteriales; family Sphingobacteriaceae; genus Pedobacter; species Pedobacter antarcticus. The sequence continues at coordinate 196,303 of NZ_FONS01000006.1, read as the reverse complement.
TACCGGAATCAATTTAACTGCCAGCAACTCATCGGCGCTTGCTATAAAAGCATTTAATATTTCTTCAATTTCAACAGCAGTATGTGCTTCTGTCAGGAAACAAGGAAAGCCATCCCATATGTGAATTCCTTTGAGTCTCATTAGGCTAAATATCAATTCGCTATACGGATATTCTTCGTGAAATTTAATCTTCCAGAGCGAACCGAATGAAGCTGCGTATACAGGGATATTCTTCTGTTTACAATAAGTATTAACACTCGCGGTTAGACCAGTGGTTAGTTCGTTCAGTTTTTTCTGAAGAGACGGGCCCTGTGCTTTCATGTAGAGCAAGGCTGCTTTTCCTGCGGCAAGTGCCAGTGGATGACGGACAAAAGTGCCCGCAAAATAAGTAACCCCAACTTCCGGGAAAGACTGATCTCCATATTGCCAGAATCCACCGTCCAGGGCATCCATAAACTGTTTTTTTCCTGCTATTGCACCAATTGGCAGTCCTCCGCCAATAACCTTACCATAAGTACCAAGATCGGCATCGATTCCAAAAATGGCCTGAGCACCGCCAGGATGTGCACGGAACCCGGTAATGACCTCATCAAAAATCAGGACAGCACCTGACTTTCTGGTGATCTCGCGTACTTCTTTCAGAAAATCTACAGGTTGGAATTCCGGTCTGCGGCTTTGCACAGGTTCTACTAATACTGCCGCAAGTTCATGAGCACGCTCTCTGATAATCCGGAGGCTCTCAGGGGTGCCGTAATCAAGGATCAGCATATTTTGTACAGATTCCGGCATTATACCTGGTGCTGCAGGAAAGCTTTTTAGTTTTTTAGTGCCGCGAACAATAACTTCATCATTGATGCCATGGTAAGAGCCATTAAATGCAACAATTAAAGAGCGACCAGTTACAGTTCTTGCAATTCTGATAGCACCCAATACCGCTTCAGAACCAGTATTACAAAGTGCAGCCCGGTCAAAGTTGGTAAACTCGCAGATCAAAGAACATACTTCACCTGCCAGTGCATGTTGCGGACCTATTTCATAACCTTTTTCAATCTGTTCGAGTATTGCTGATTTTAGTACAGGGTGCTGGTAACCCAATAGATTTGATCCAAACCCATTAAGTGCGTCAATATATTCGTTGCCGTCTATATCCCATAAATGACTACCCTTAGATTTATCGGTAACTATGGAGTAAACAATTTCTTTAGTATATGGCTTGAAGCCAGATACCACCCTTGGGTCGGCCATGTGCGTACGGTGCTGCTGGTTATAAGCTTTACTTTGAGGAGTCTTTTCGTTATACCGGCGAATAAGGTCCTTCAGAAAAACGGTTTGTTCTTCAGACATTGCCGCCGCACTTTTTTCAATACGGGCAGTGGCACCAAAAGGTTTTTTAAGTTCCGTTAGTTCCTCAGGAGATAGGTCTGCATTTATACTCATTTTTTCTACCGTGGGAGCAAGTTCTGCCTGTATGAAAACAGGTTGCGTAGCCGGTTGCTGTGGCGTACCCGTAAGCAATTCTACCTGTCTGGATAATAACTGAAGCTGTTGTGCAATAAGACCCAATGCAGTATTTGCAGGCTCGGTTCGAACAGGATTTTGGGTAGCTTGTTGATATACAGGCTGTGGCACTACCGCTTGTGGCGCTTCCGGAGACTGGCTGCTGATATATGCAGCAAGGGAGTCAATAGTTGCATATTCTTCATTTAATTGCCTGAATGTAATTGGCAGTGCGAATTCATTCTTTAAAGTAATGGCGACCTGAGTTAGTAATAGAGAGTCCAGACCAATTTCAATAAAACTCATTTCTGGAGTTACACCTTCCATCTCTATACCAGAAGCATTTTCCAGTATATTTTTTATTTTTTCAATGAAGTTCTGTTTAGGCATGGTGATTTTATCTTTAGGAGATGTCGATACAGGGACTGCGGCGAGCGCCCAATAGTGTTTTTTATGATAGCTGTAGGTAGGCAGTTCAATTCTCTTTACCGGTTGATTTTGGTAAAATTCGTTCCATTCCGGCTGGATGCCAGCAAGCCATATTTTACCCAGGGCCTGGAGAATTGCATTTCTGCCGCCTGATAATTCTTTCTTTTCCAGACTCGCAATTGCCGTAATGCTATTTCTGTCGAGCTGTTGCCAGGCGAGCGTCGTGCAGGTATTTCCAGGACCAGCTTCAAGAAGAACCGGATAGTCTAGTTCTGAGATCGTGTGAAGCGCATCGCTAAACCTGACGGTTTTACGCAGATGTTCTGTCCAGTAGGCAGGATCAGTAGCTTCAGCATCGGTTAAATACTTTCCTGTTACGGTAGAAATAACCGGCTTTCTTGGTTTTTCCAGTTTGATACTGTTGACCAGGGTTTTAAAGTCAACCAATATTGGGTCCATCATGGCAGAATGGAATGCGTGGCTGGTAAATAATTTTTTATGAAGAATAGCATGTGTATCAAGCAGATCTTGAAATTGCTCAATTGCCTGGTCGGGGCCTGCTATTACGCAAAGCTGCGGGCTATTTACAGCAGCAACAGAAAGAGTGTCAGGCAATAAGCCTACAATGCGATCCAGACCGGTTCTCACACTAAGCATACTTCCGCCGGGAAGTTTCGAAACCATTAACCCGCGGACTGCAATTAAATACAGTGCGTCCTCCAAGCTCATTATTCCCGCAAAGTGGGCGGCTACATATTCACCGATACTATGACCACATAACATGTAAGGCTTAATTCCCCAGCTAATCCATAAACTGCCAAGAGCATATGAGGTCAGAAACAGGGCAGGCTGGGTATATTGTGTTTGGTTAAGCAATTCCGCAGCATCTGGATAGTCTTCATACAATAGTTTCCTGATATCCAGATCTACCCACTGATTTAAAAGATTGGCACATCTGTCAACAGCGTCCCGGAAGACAGGCTCCGAGGTGTAGAGTTCTTTTCCCATTCCCGGATATTGTGCACCCTGACCGGGAAACATAAAAACTACTTCACCAGGTAATCTTTTAAGCAAATGACTGGTATGTTTTTCTAATTGTTCCTGAAAAGATGTACCGTCAGTTACTATAAATCTGCGATGATTCATGTTTTCCCGCGTTGTCGCAAGTGTATAAGCGGCATCTGATAATAATGTGCCAGTATGCTGATTCAGAAAGTCTTGTAAAGAAAGACCATAGCCATCCAGACTTTCTGCAGACTTTGCAGACCAAATAATTAGCTGCTCCTGCTGAGTACTGTTAACGGCCGTTTCTTCCTCAATCGTAGCTGGCTGAAAACCTTCCAGAAGTACATGGACGTTAGTTCCGCCGACGCCAAATGAACTTACGCCGGCTAAACGGCGCTTATTGTCCGGCCAAGGCTGTAAACGATCACAGACATAGAAAGGAGAATCCTGAAGACGAAGTTCCGGATTAGGGGTTTTGAAATTTATAGATGGTGGGATTTCACCATGATACAATGCCAGCGTAGTTTTAATTAAACCAGCTACACCAGCGGCAGCGGTCATGTGTCCCATATTACTTTTGATACTTCCAATTGCGCAATAATTATGTTTTTCCTGCGAACCGAATGCTAGTTTGAGACCTTCGATTTCAATTGGGTCACCAACGGGTGTTGCAGTACCATGCGTTTCGATATAACTGATATCGGATGCATTAATACCAGCATCCTGGATAGCCATCGCAATTGCAGATGCTTGTCCGGTTGTACTGGGCGCAGTAAAACTGCCCTTTTCGCCACCATCATTATTTAAGCCGGTACCTTTAATTATGCCGTATATAGTATCACCATCTTTCAGTGCTGCAGATAATGTTTTTAGCAGTACCACTCCCGCACCATCGCTGAATACGGTACCAGTAGCATCAGCATCGAAAGAACGGCAATGGCCATCTTTGCTGAGCATTGCACCTTCCTGATATAAATGGCCACTATATGCCGGGGAGGTAATGCTGACACCACCTGCCACGGCAATATCACATTGCTGACGGCGCAAACTATCAACCGCCTGGGCTATGGCGAGTAAAGAAGTCGAGCAGGCTGAAAATACACTTACTGCGGGCCCTTTTAAATTTAGCTGGTAGGCAGTTCTGGATGATATATAATCTTTTTCATTGGCCGTCATGACCTGAAATTCACCAACCTGATTGATGAGTTCGGTTTGACCAGCAATATTATGCGAATAATAACTGTTATTGCCACAACCGGAAAATACGCCTGTGATTCCTGAGTAAACAGCTGGAAGGTGTCCAGTTTTTTCGAGTACATCGCGACTGATTTCTAGAAATATCCGCTGCTGAGGATCCATCAATTCTGCTATCTTTGGACTAATACCAAAGAAAACGGGATCGAATTGAGCTGCATCTCTGATAACCCCACGTGCACGTACATAATTCTCGTCGTTTCGGATTGCGGCAGGAATTGAACGGTCGATTTCTTCAGGTGTAAAGAAGGAAGTTGTTTCTTTGCCTGCTTTTAAGATATCCCATAGCTCTTCTATTGTATCTGCACCCGGAAACTTACCGGCCATACCAATTATGGCAATGCCCTCGTTAATTTCGGCAGGCCGGGTTTTGCGGAAAGTAAGTTCTTTAGTGTTCCGTTCAGGCCTAAGGAAATCTGCAATTTGAGTCACAGTAGGAAATTGGTAGAGCTTAGTGATCGGGAGGATAATCGCATGGATATTTCTAAGCTGTGTAACCGTTTTTAACGCCAACAGACTATTCCCGCCCAGTTCAAAAAAATTATCGTTTACACCAACCTCGTTAATCTCCAGTACGGTGCTCCAGATTGATGTAATTTGTTTTTCAAGCGTACTTTTAGCCGGACTGAATGGAATGGAAAGATCAGGCCTTTTTCCCTCGGGTAATGGTAAGTTTTTTTTATCAATTTTACCGCTTGTTGTTTTTGGAAACTCCTTCATCCAGGTAAATACGGAGGGAACCATATAATCCGGCATGTCTGCTTCCAGCTTTGTGCGGAGTTGTGTTGTCGTAATTTCGGTATTGCCTGCGATCATATAGGCCAGTAACCGTTGTTGACCAGCAAATTCCTGGTTAATGACTACAGCTTGTTTAATTCCTGGAATATGATTCATCCGTACTTCTATTTCGCCCAACTCTATCCGATATCCGCGGATTTTTACCTGATCATCCTTTCTTCCTAGAAATTCAATAGTGCCATCCGGTAAAGTCTGGGCTATATCACCAGTACGATAGACCAGTTTTTCATTTCCGGGAAGACGGATAAATTTTTCTGCGGTAAGAAGAGGCTGATTTAAATAACCACTGGCCAGGCTTAACCCGGCAATAGCCAGTTCGCCGGTATTTCCTGATTCAAGGAGGTTCAGATTTTCATCCAGGATCAGGATCTCTGTATTGTTAATTGGAGTTCCAATGTTCGGTAGAGCCGGCCAGACATCAGGGCTGCCTTCTAGTTTGAGTTGGGTAACTACATGACATTCCGTAGGACCGTACTGGTTGTACAATTTACATTCAGGCAGGTGCTCGAAAAAAGTTTTAACCTGAGGTGTTATTTTTAATTGTTCGCCGGCGGTTATCACTTCACGAAGGCTGGCAGGAAATACATTGGATCCCACTGCGGCTTCAGCTAGAAACTGTAGTGCGACAAAAGGAAGAAAAATACGTTCAATCTTATGTTCAGCTATGAAATTGAGCAAATTGTGAGGATCTAAGCGTAAGTCGTCACTAATCAGATATAAAACGCCTCCGGTGGTTAAGGTAGACCAGATCTCCTGAAAGGATACATCAAAACTCAGTGGTGCAAATTGTAGGGTGCGGCTTTCCGGTCCGGCGAGTGATTCTATATTTTGCCATTCTAAAAGGTTCGCCATCGCAATTTGGGTCATATAAACACCTTTAGGCTTACCGGTAGAACCAGAAGTATAAAGAACATAAACATGTGTGCCTTTAACAGGCGTATTAAGCGCTGATTCAGAACCTTTGTCCTGTTTAAGGCAGCTTAGATTCAATGTATCATATAATGATATTTCATTTTCCGGACAAATACAGAATTTTACTCCGGAGCTCTCTTTCATCTCATTTAATCGCTGTTCTGGATAGGATGGATCCAATGGTAGATAAGCTTTTCCAGATTTGATTATGGCTAATACGGCAATAATCATTTCTGCGGAACGTGTTGTACTCAAAGCGATAAGCTCCTCGTCCGGAGCTTGCTCAAGTATACTTGCAGCTAAAATGGATATGCTTTCCGAGAGCGCAGAATACGTTATTTTCCCACTATCCGATACGATTGCGGTGTGCTGAGGAAAATTAATGGAAGTTTCTTCAAAAAGGTTATAGATGCCTTGGTGTTCCAGTGCAGCAGAATGATCATTTTTGTGTATGTTTTCCATGATTCTAAAACTAATAACCTTGCATGATCTGTGCCGCAGATAATATTTTATTTCCAGATGCTCAACTATATTTAAATATAACGAGGAAGTCAAAAAGGTGTAACTGGAGTTACGAAAACACAATTACTGTCAATATTGATTGATATTCTGTCATTTAAGCTTTAATATCTTGATTCGGCTAATGCAAATTACTCATAATATTCAGACAAACATGGGCTTAGTGTAACGAAATTGTGATATAATATCTGCGTTATTATTAATAGCAGGAAATGTTTCCTTTAATCACATACTGATGAATTTTAATTTTTGTGAATTATCTTACGCAGTATGGGAATATTACTGTACGGAAAAGCCCTTCAAATAAGTAATTTAGCTTATGTTTTTTATGAAAGTCTATTCCCGGTATAAAATTTGGGATTTGACGATTTAAACTTTGATCTTTAACTATGAATTATCTTGATCTTCTCGAGCAGGTGAGGGCACATGTTTCAGGCCTATTTCTGAGCAGTACCGACAAACGATTAATCTATCATAACCTGGAACACACAGCGCAGGTGGTAGATGCCGCGACCCGTATAGCCGGTTTCTACCGGTTGTCAGATCAGGACTTCTTCATTGTCAGTACCGCAGCGTGGTTTCATGATACGGGATATCTGACTGCTGTGACCGGGCATGAAGCCCTTGGAGCTGAGCGTGCCCGGGAATTTTTGGCAGGAAAGGATGTCCCCGAAGATGTTCAACAGGCCGTATCGGGCTGTATTATGGCTACAATGATGCCTCAGAAACCGGCTAATCTCAATGAGCAGATCGTTTGCGATGCAGATTTGTTTCATCTGGGAGATCAGAACTTCAGAGAACGAAATAAGCTGATGCGGAAAGAATCCGAAGCCTTTTTAGGTAAGGAGATTTCCAAGGACGACTGGAAGGTTAAAACAATTGCATTACTGGAAGCTCATCAATATCATACTTCCTATGCTAAAGAGCAACAGGGCCCGGGAGAACAAAGTAATCTCGAAGAACTGAAGACAAGACTTGCTGCGGTAAAACAGGAAGTTTTACCTGTGGCAGAAAAGTTGGAGGTTGAACCGGAAAAACACAAGCAAAAAAAGAAAAATCAAGAGAGCAGGCCGGATAAAGGGATAGAAACCATGTTCAGAATTACTGCTGGTAATCAGCAGAGGTTGAGTGATATGGCAGATAATAAGGCCCACATTATGATCTCTACCAATTCTATTATTTTATCAGTTGTACTCAGTTTGTTATTGCGTAAACTGGAAGATAACCCTCATTTGATTATTCCCACCCTCATTCTACTGATCATTTGTGTAGTCACGATGGTTTTCTCGATTCTGGCAACTAGGCCATCATTACCACATGGGACCTTCAGTATTCAGGATATCAGGGATAAAAAAGCGAATCTTCTCTTCTTCGGGAATTTTTACCGCATGCCTTTGCCTGATTACGAGGCTGGTATGGAGCAGATGATGGAAGATCGTGATTTCTTATATGGGAGCTTAATAAGGGATTTATATTCACAAGGAGTAGTTTTAGGTAGAAAATATCAACTACTTCGTATTGCTTACAGCGTTTTTATGTTTGGAATAATTGCCTCAGTGCTGGCATTTATGATCGCAATTGCTATCGTAACGCTTTAATATGAATAGTTATACCTTTTTCAATCGTGATTTAAGCTGGCTTACTTTTAATGAGCGGGTATTAATGGAAGCGGAGAATACAGAAATCCCTTTAATGGAGCGTATCCGGTTTCTTTCGATCTATTCATCCAATCTGGATGAATTTTATCGTGTCCGGATGCCTGTTTTAATGTCTGTCGATGTGAATGATGACAGGCAGGGGATGCATAATACTTATACAAATGCCCAGTATGTTATTAATGTACAACAAGAAAGATTTGGCAGGTTGCTTCAGAATCAGATTATTCCTGCCCTTGCGGCAAGACATATCACTTTAATTTATAAACAGGAAATTCCTGAAGAAATTAAACAAGCTGTATCAGATGTATTTTTTAATAATATTCTTGGTTATCTTCGTTTGTATCAGGTAGACCGTCAATCCTTTTTTGCTGAAAATAACAAACTATATCAGGCCGTAGTTTTGGAAAACAAAGCCGGAAAGGAGCAAATGGAATTTATAGCTATTCCATCGTCTCAATTACCCAGATTTTATTCATTCAACACGGAAACACAACAATTTATTGTCTTTCTGGAAGATATTATTTGTACACATAGCGCTTACTTATTCCCGGATCAGAAAATTACCGGTATATATCAGGTGAAAATTACCCGCGATGCAGAGTTACACCTTGATGAAGGTATAGATGAAGAAAATATCGTTCAGTTTGAACATTTGCTCAAACAGCGGGATTTAGGACCGGCAACACGCTTTCTCATTCAACCTGAAATTCCTTTGAGGTATATTTATACCATGGCATCCATGCTGAAATTAAATAGAGCTGCAATTATTCAGGGCGGTTTTTATCACCACCTCCGGGATCTGGATTCTATTCCCGTAAAACAGGAGATGTTTTCTTATCCGAAATTGAGCCCGGTCAGGGCAGTTTTTCTCAGACCGTCTGAAACACTTTTTGACTTGATTAATCAAAAAGACCAGTTGGTTAATGTTCCGTATCAGCAGTATGATCCTATTCTACGCTTTTTCAATGAAGCCGCACATGATTCTTTTACAGAAGAAATTTACGTAACCCTGTACAGGGTTGCTGCGCAATCCAGAATTGTGACAGCGCTGATTACAGCAGCACAGAATGGAAAAAAAGTTACCGTGATGGTCGAATTGAAGGCTAGATTTGATGAGGCTAACAATTTGAAATGGGCTACTGAAATGAAAGCAGCCGGCGTGCGTATCTTATATAGTAATGCTGCCCTGAAGGTTCATGCTAAAGTCGCGTTGGTTAGAAGACGTATAAATGGAGAGCAACAATATCTTGGATTACTAGCTACCGGTAACCTGAACGAATCTACGGCTAAGTTTTATACAGATCATGTGCTCATGACAGCCAGACAACCGATGCTTATAGAATTGCAGCAGCTTTTTGGTTATCTGAGAAAGAAGAAAAAAAGACCCGCGCTGGAAGATCAGATCACTTTTAGTAAGTTGCTGGTCGCAGGTTTTAATCTTTTACCCGGTTTTATTACATTGATAGATAGAGAAATAGCTCATGCTCAAGCAGGGAGGGAAGCATCTCTTATTATTAAAATGAACAATCTTGAAGAGCGCGTCCTGATTTCTAAATTATATGAAGCTTCACAGGCCGGGGTGAAAATTCAGCTTATAATACGTAGTATTTGCTGTTTGATTCCAGGAATAAAAGGGCAAAGCGAAAACATCACTGTAACCAGGATTGTTGGAAGGTATCTGGAACATGGCCGGTTATTTCTTTTTCAAGATGCAGGCAGGCAAGAATTATTTATGGGATCATCAGATTGGATGAACAGGAATATTTATAGCAGAATAGAGGTTTGTTTTCCTGTTGAAGACCCGGATTTAAAAGCGGAACTAATCACTTTACTCAATTTACAGTTAAAAGATAATGTTCAGGCGGTCCGGCTCAATGCCCGAATGGAACAAATTCGGGTGGATGGAAACGGACAGCATCATTCACAGGAAGAAATTTACCAGTTTTTAAAGACCGGCAGCACCTAACATTAAACTAAGAAAATGAGATATTTATCAAACAAAATTTATTTACTTCCGGTCTTTTTAGTGCTGATTTTTTTCGCCTGTAAATCTTCCCGTCCTGACTTTACCAGTCCTGCCGGGTACGATTTTAAGAAGCCCGAAAAATTTATAATGCCAGATAATTTACTGGAGATTTCAGGAATAGCATTTTATAAGGATAAAAGTGATACCATTTATTCAATACAGGATGAAGACGGTCGTTTATTTCGTCAGGCTTGGGGAAAAAAGAAGCAACTACACACTACATTCGGTAAAAAAGGCGACTATGAAGATCTGGCTATCCTGAAAGAAACAGTACTGGTTCTAAACAGTAATGGAGAGATTACCGCTTTTCCTTTTTCACAAGCAACCACACAAAAGGTGCAAAGGCCTAAAATCTTTAAAAAGATACTTCCTAAAGGCGAATATGAAAGTATTTATGCTTCGCAGCAGACAGGCCAGGTATTTCTGATTTGTAAAAATTGTAAAGAAGACAAGAAACATGGTGAGTTATCTGGTTCCATCTTTACTTTTGATCAGGCTAAACAGGAATTGATCCCTTCAGGAGAAATTAATATGGATTTGTCGGCGCTGATCAGCTCAGGACAGATTTTAAAAACCGGTCTGAAAACATCAGCTTTGGCCAGAGATGAACATACCGGAGAGTGGTATATTCTTTCTTCTGTTAACAAGTTGCTGGTTATTGCAAGTCCGGACTGGAAAATTAAAAGTACACACAGATTAAATTCTTCTACTTTTAACCAGCCAGAAGGGATAGCTTTTGACAAAGAAAGGAACCTGTATATATCAAATGAAGGAGATGAACTCAGCTCCGGAAACATTCTGAAGTTTAAACGTAAATCCTGATGGCAGAGAATCTAAATAACGATAAGATGCAGTCCATAAAATTAGACCTCAGTAAATATATCTGTGGCAGTGAAAATAGTGAATTGGGGGCAGACATCAAATTTTCGATGAAACCATTCGTCGATTTTCTGACTGCAAAGTCCAATGAAGATACATCGGCCAGGAAAAATATATATACTTATGTTTTGCAGGAATTTGCTGCCTTTCCGGAGCTCGAAAATAATATTGAAGAAGAAAATACAGCACGTTACGCTAAACTTTTTGATTTAATCCATACCCTTGTATCTCCTCTGCTTCAGCGGGAAGGACAACAGTTATGGGCAATCAGTAAACCTGTTTGCCCTTGTTTTTATTACGGCAGCGATGCTTTTTACAGTGTTCTGTTAGATAAAAAGAAACATCATATCAACCAAAACCTAAGTTTACCATCGACCGGTGAGATGGAAAGAAGTATGCTTGGCAATTTCTATAATCTTATTTTGCAGGAATTTTACCAGTTTTCATTAAATCTGGAGCAGCATATAGTCCATTCTGTTCTTGATCTGGAAACTAATTTGCTGAAATATTACCGGTTGGACGTAGACAGCAGGTTTTTAAAGATCCGCGCACAGCAAGCCTTACCGGAGCTATCACTCGATGTTGTGAAGAAGTTTTTAGATGGTGAAGAAGATTATCTGAAGATTCTGAAGGACGTATTACCCCCCGAAATGTTTACAATTGAAGGGATGTCAATCGTAACTCTAACGGATGCCACGGCAGAATATGCACTCGAATCCGTTAAGAGTACAATTATATCTCACAATCAATGTAAATCCGGTTGGGATTTTCCGGCAATTCATATGGCATTAAAGGCATTGGTCTGCAATAACCAGCTTGAGTTTAGTTTACTTCCTTTTCTAAAACTAAATCAGAAGTCCCTTTTATTTGATCACGACGGATTTCATAGCGTCCTGATCGAACTTGCAAAGGAATCGGGGATGCTTGCTGCAGAATATGATAACCTGATCGAGAAATTTCTGCAGCAGCCTAAACGGATTATTTATCCGGAGATCAATGAAGAGGTCTGTGCGGAAATACCAATGTTGAGGTTATTGCTCGATAATGGTATTAAATCCTTTGCATTATACCCATTATATTATAACGGCAAAATTGTAGGTTGTCTGGAAATGTACAGCAGATCATTTGGGGCATTTAATCCACAAACGATTTCTTCAATAGAGTTTGCTTTTCCTTTATTAGCGCAACTTTATCAGAATATTATCATGGATTTCAACAATGAGATTTCCGCGATTATTACCGATCAGTTCACCGCAATTCAGCCTTCAGTCCAGTGGAGGTTTATTGAAGCTGCTTATAATTATCTCAAATCGGGTAGTTTGGAGAAAAAGTTGCAGATAGAACCAGTTAATTTCAAAGACGTACATCCTTTTTACGGGGCGGTAGATATCAGGAATTCCAGCATCCAGCGTAACCTGATGATAAGAAAAGATCTCTTTGATCATTTCCGCTTACTGGAGTCAACCTTAGCTCAACTGCAGCCCGTGCTTTGCGGATCATTAACTGAAGTGCTGGGTAAAAAACTGAGTGTATGGGATGAACAACATTTTAGTGAACTGTCGGATATGGAAGTCATGAAAACTGATGACTACCTGCGCAGACAGCTTCCTGTTCATTTGGAAGTACTGAAAGAGCAGCACCCCGAAACGAAGACCGTTATTGACAGATATTTGGCTGACAGTAAGAGCGGTGGAAAGGTTTTTATAAACCGCGATCGATATGAACTGAGTATGCAGATGATTAATCATGCAGTCTCAAGGCAGCTCGATGAATTTAACCAGACGATACAAGATTTATACCCCTGCTATTTCGAGAAATTCAGAACTGATGGAGTGGAATTTGATATCTATTTGGGACAGTCAATTGCACCTGGTACGCCTTTTCCAGATTTTATGGTTTCAGTTTTCCGGTATCAGCAATTGCGGGTAATCGCTGAGATAGCACATATTACTGCTAATTTACACAGTCATCTGCCACTTCCGCTAGAAACAACACAATTAATATTTGTATATGGAAAACAGCTGGATATAAGTTTCCGGCTGGATGAACAACGCTTCGATGTTGAGGGCAGCTATAATATCCGCTATCAGATGGTGAAAAAAAGAATTGATAAAGCGAATATTAAAGGCACAACAGAAAGATTAACCCAGCCCGGAAAAATAGCTATCGTATATTTTAATCAGTCTGAAGCCCATGAATATCTGAAGCATATCCGTAGATTACAGACAGAAGAGCTGCTTTCGGGCGAAATAGAATATTTAGAAGTTGAAGAATTACAAGGCGTTGAAGGACTAAAAGCACTTAGAGTCAGCATTAGTCAAAATCCTTTATAAAAACATTACCATATCTCTCATGATACTTAAAACCAGCATATCCGCTGTTCTTACCGGCGTTATACTCAGTCTTTCCGTAAATGTGCTGGCACAAACAACGGCAGTAAGAGATTCGGTTACAATGCCCATTGCTCCCGGTTATGACACAGTTTCCAATGCCCATCGTTTCTTTTTTGGAGAAGGCTACAGGAAGTTATGGGCAGAGCCGGTCAAGGTGCGGGTGATGGATATGCAGACAGAACGGGGTGGAATGAAAATTCTTCAGCTTGGCGGAGGAATGGAAACCAGGTCATTGCGCCTCGCAGATGCCTCTGGCAAAGAGTGGGCATTACGTACAGTACAGAAATATCCCGAGAGAAAATTACCCGATAACCTGAAAGCGACGATCGTTAAGGACATTGTCCAGGATCAGATTGCCACTACCCATCCTTTTTCGGCTTTGGTGGTTCCTCCATTGGCAGATGCGCTGAATATTCCCCATGCAAATCCAGAACTTGTCTACGTAGGGGACGACCCAGGTCTGGGAATCTATCAGAAAGAATTTTCAAATGCTGTGTACCTTTTGGAAGAACGTTCTCCTGAAGGTCTTAGGAAAAGCGATAATACTTTAAAAGTATATCGAAAATTACAGGAAGACAACGATACCTATCTGGATCAGAAGCTTGTGCTAAGATCACGTTTACTGGATTTCATTCTCGGTGATTACGATAAACACGACGATAACTGGCGATGGATAAGGGAAGACGACGAGAAAAAAGATATCAAGACTTATATTCCAGTACCCAGGGACAGGGACAAAGTATTCTACAAGACTTCAGGACTTTTGCCCTGGATTTTATCGCATCAGTGGCTGAAAGCAAATATTCAGCCTTACGAGCCGGAGATCAGGGCCGTAGATCAATGGAATATTTACCAGCGGCATTTTGACCGGTACTTTCTAAATGGGCTGGATGAGAAAGATTGGAGAAAAGCAGTTAAAGAAGTTCAGGATATAATTACCCCGGAACTACTTGAAAAGGCATTCCGCAGGATGCCGGAAAATATCTACAATATCAATGGAGATGAAACCTTAAGGATTGCTATAGCCAGAACTAAGAATCTGGATAAGAGTGCACTGGATTATTATCGCTACCTCTCCCGTACCGTTGATATTCCTGCTACAGACAAAAAAGAACTGATCGAGCTGGAAAAGAAAGCAGGTGGCGAGGTTAAATTGACCATGCATAATATTAAGAAAAACGGCGATGCGGGAAGAAAACTTTACCAGCGCACATTTGAACCCGGTATTACCAAGGAGATAAGAGTATATGGTATGGCGGGTGAAGATCAATTCAGGCTCACTGGTACTGAATCTTCGCCAATTGTCGTACGTATGATTGGCGGAGATGATCAGGATAGTTTCGAGATTGATCCTAAAGCGAAAAACAGGGGTAAAACATATATCTATGACCGATCCGATGAGACTAATAATATCCCATCATCGAGTCTGGCCAAATTAAGATTAGCCAAAGATACAGCTGTTAACTCCTATAACAAAAATAGCTATGAGTTTGACCGTTTCGGTCCGCTCGTACATCTGAATTATAATATAGACCAGGGAATACAGCCCGGTGTTGGGCTATTACTGGAAAAACAAGGTTTCAGAAGAACCCCATATGCGCAGAAGCAGGAGTTCTGGATCGATTACTCCACCGGACGAAAATCATTTATCCTGAGTTATGCCGGAGACTTCAAGAAAATTATAGGTAATACCAGTTTTAAAATTAATGCAAATCTGCTCGGTCCGAATAATCTGAGTAATTTCTTTGGTTTAGGTAATGAAACAGCATTTATCAAAGATGAGCCCAAAGGAATGTCCTATTACCGGAACCGCTATGATTATTTTCAGTCAGACTTTCAGTTTTATCAGCAGATCAGTAAATGGACTATCGGTGGCGGACCGGCTTTCTCTTACTATACCAGCAGTGAAAGTGCTAACGATAATAGGTTCCTCAACGAATTTAATCGGCAGCATCCTGAAATGAATGTCTTTTCTGACAGGGCTTTTGCAGGTTTATTGGCAGAAGTACGGTATGACTCCAGAGATCAGGTTGCAGTACCAACCAAAGGAATGTATTGGAATACCCGTATTTCTGGTATGCAGGAACTCAATAACGGCAATGACCGCATGGGTAAAATACAGACAGAGTTCAGATATTATGCAAATCCAGGAAAAGGAGGTGTGGTTATAGCAAATCGTTTAGGTGGGGGAACTACCTTCGGAGATCCACAGTATTTTCAGTTGATGCAGCTGGGTGGCGTGCATAACCTGCGAGGGTTTCATACCGGAAGATTCAGTGGTAAAACTATGGTATATGAGAACCTGGATCTAAGAGTTAAACTGTTCAATTTCACCTCTTATATAGTTCCGGGTTCGGTCGGATTGCTAGCCTTTAACGACATAGGCAGAGTATGGTATGGCGGTGAGTCCTCTGATCAGTGGCACTATGGATATGGGGGTGGGCTTTATGTAGTACCTGCAGAGATGATCCTTATTCAGGCAGCAGTAGGCTTCTCGAAAGAGAGTACAATGCCGTATATTTCAGTAGGTTTTAACTTTTAGATAAAAGGTGTGCGGTTAAGCACACCCTTTATGAATTAATAGATCGTATTTTACTTGATTAATACCCAGGGTTTTGTGCTAAGTTATTGTTCCCTGAAATAGCTTCCGTAGGGACAGGAAAGCGATTTAAATGAGCTGAACCCGAAGGCTGATGATCCCACCAGGCACCCGTTGTAAACATTTTCCAGCGGATCAGATCGGTTCTTCTTCTTCCTTCTGCCAAAAATTCAATACTCCATTCATCTAAAAAGCGTTGAGCATCCAAATTTGCAGCGGTGGCTGGATTGGGATCTTCTTGATTTGCAAAGTTCCTTTTCCTCACCATATTAATAAGTTCTGCGGCGCCGTTTTTGTCGCCTGTGCGCCATTTGCATTCTGCCAGCATATAATAAATTTCTGTTAAACGTATTATAGGATTATCTGCCCCCCAGCGCAATGTGTTTTCAGAAAGTGGCGGTATCGGAACCTTCACTGGCCTTACACCAGTGTTTTCCTCGCCATCTGACATACGGGAAGGCAGATCAGCTACAGTAGCATATTTTTTCCCCGGGCCCACCTCAGAAAACCGGGCAACCTGATCCCTAAATACAAGTGGCTGGTCTTTATATTCCTCGCCTCCCTTAATTACTTCTCCAGAAGGGCTGAGGTGCGCACCTGTAATAAACATACCCTCATAGCGACCGTTTCCCAGAAAGCGGTAAGGTTTTTTTCTTAAATCGCCGTCATCAAAAGTTTCGAAAGGAGATCCTAAGCTGAAAACGTTTTTGTAAAGGCTGCCATCAGGTTTTCTAGAAGGCGTAAGGTGAGTACCGTTATCAGCCCCCATATCTGTATTAAAGTACTGCCTTGAGTTATAATGATAAAATCTACTGTAAAACCAATTGTATTGCAGACGATTAAACTGAGAAGGACTGGACCATATAACTTCAGGGGACCTGTCATTGGTGAAACTATGAGGGCCGCTCCAGTTGTCATCCAATGCGTAAAAACCATATTCATTATTGATTATAGCCTTTGAAACCTCCAGACACTCCTGATACATTGGTTTGCCGATATATGCTTCAGCATTAAAATATAACTGTGCTAACATCGATGCTGCCGCTGCCTGTTTTAACACTCCCTCTTCCGTTTCGCCACCGTTCTTCTTCTTTAATTTGGTCATGGCCTCTTTGAGGATGCTTTCAATATGCTTAAAGACTTCCTCATCTGTATTTCTGGGCAGTGATTCCTGATCTAGAGAATTAAAGATGGGCATTCCTCCAAAATAATCCAGGCCGCGCAGATAAAAATAGGCCATTAGTGTGTTAAGCTGATTAATATGAGCATCCTTATCTGCCGGGGTAAGGGCAAATCGGGAATAATCTAACTTTTCCAGATCACTTCTGGTATCTAAAGCGAGCGCAACACCCATTAATGTACCTCGCCAGGTCCCCCAAATCCAACCCTCATCAGGTGTCCACTTGTGGTAATGAAATCTCTCATTTTCACCCCCGTTATACCAGTGACGTCCTTTTGTTGTGATTGCAAAATTATCTGCAGTATATTCCTGCAAACTCCAACGGTCCTCTCCTAAATACCAGTTGGCATGGGTGAATGGTCGGTTTAAAGCTGCTAAGATGTCTTTTTCACTCTGAAAGAAGTTTTCAGGTGTCACCTGGCTATAAAATTCAGGTTCTAGTTTTGTACAGCTTCCTGCTAAAATGCCGGTAAGTGCTAATGTCCATATAAAAGTTTTTTTCATAATTTCTGATACTAAAGGTCTTAGGGATTAAAAATTGGCTTGTAAACCAAACATGAATGTTCTGGTTTTAGGGTAAGCATTACGCTCTTCAAACCCAGGATCCAGGCCGTTTATATTCACTTGCGGATCTAGTCCACTGTAATTTGTGAATACAAACAGGTCGCGCCCGGTCGCATATAATCTTAGATTTTTTAAAGGTTTGATCACAGATTTACTAAAGGTGTATCCGAGGCTGACAGCATCAATTTTCAGAAAATCACCCTTTTCCAGCCAGTAGTCGCTTAATTCCTTTTCACCTTTAATATCTTTATGCGCCGTATAAGCTTCTTTTAATACGTTTTGACCTTTTACATTAGGTAAGCTGTAATACATATTAATCATATTGAAGACATCGTAATTTAACCAGCTTCTCATATAAACTCCCGCATCCCAATTCTTATAGGATATACTATGGTTCCATGATAACTGCAGTTTGGGTATACCGTTACCAATGAATCGTTTGTCTGCTATAGTTTTATTCCGCTTCGATACATCAAAGGCCTCGTTATTGCGGTCATTCAGCATCCATTGTCCCTCGGGTGTAAATCCGGCGAACTGCCAGATGAAAAACTGACCCAGATCCTGGCCAGGGTATAAACGAACAGCATTGCCGGGAGAACCTGGAGCTGGGAATCCTTTTCTGTCTGCGAAAGTCTGATTTCCCCATAGGGAATTTAAACGGCTCTTGTTGTGAGCGGCAACCAGTGTAGTTGTATAGTTCCAGTCGGTAGTTTTAACAGCGTTATAATTTAGTTCAAATTCAAAACCCTCATTCTGCATACTACCGATATTAATAGTGGT
Source organism: Pedobacter antarcticus (assembly GCF_900112985.1). GTDB lineage: Bacteria > Bacteroidota > Bacteroidia > Sphingobacteriales > Sphingobacteriaceae > Pedobacter > Pedobacter antarcticus. Next base: position 177,810 of record NZ_FONS01000006.1, on the reverse strand, counting down.
TTTGTCATGAATCGCAGGAGGTTGAGAGACACTTATATCATAAATCAAATCGTCGATAACACGTTTGTAATAATCAAATCGACCGGATAGCTTTCTGTTAAATAAAGAGAAATCCATACCAATATTATATTCTTTTTTCACTTCCCAGCGAATGTTTTTATTCTGATTATGCATAACGCCATATGTCCGTATCCAGGTTCCATTTGCCAGATACCACGTATCTGCACTGTACATCCTTGTCGCTACATTAGCATTAAAGCCCTCATTTCCGGTTTCGCCATATCCAGCACGGATTTTGAGATCATCAAACACATTCAGTTTTTTGATAAAAGATTCTTCAGACAGACGCCAGCCTAAAGACAGGCCAGGAAAGGTGCCCCATTTATTTCCTGGCGCAAATTTGGAGGATCCCTCGCGCCTCATGGTTGCTGTAACGATATAGCGATCTTTGAAAGAATAATTGACACGACCGAAGAATGCTGCGAGTTTGATCCATGGATTTTTGTAAGATCCCATTCCTGCGCGGCCGTCAACTAGAAAAGTGCCCGTTCCCAAATCATTTTCCCGGATGCCGTCAACAGGAAAATTTGAATTATTTGCATTGAAGCCCTGACCATTGAAGTCCTGATAACTATAACCTGCAACCGCATTAATACTATGATTGTCAAACTTTTTGTTATAATTCATCGTGGACTCAAATATCCTGTCATCCCAGCGTTGAAATTCCTGTTTCCCGTAACCATCAATTCCATTCAATCTTGATTCACGGTGCTGTGCTGAGCGATAAAAAGTGTCATGCTGATTATTACTTTTGATACCTACTGTCGCAGTGGCAAACAGATCTTTGGTCAGATTGACTTTTAAAGTCGAATTAGCTAAAAGATACTTGTACTGTTTATGATCAGAGCGAAGGGCTACCTCTGCAACTGGATTCCAATAATCATAACCGCCAACGAGCACATTGTATCCGGTAATATCATTGGAGTTATAGGGCGTTTCGGTGGGATTTAGAACCAAAGCCATATTGAAGATATCATTATTGGTAAAGTCTGCATCTACCTGCGTATAGCTGATGTTTGTTGCCAGTTCTGCAATTCCATTGAAAAATTTGAAGTTGCTATTAATCCTTCCACCAATTTCTTCCCGTTTGGAACCGATTGCAATACCCTTCGCATTTCGCTTGAATACCGTCGCATACAAATTGGCATTTTCTGTTCCGCCACTCATACTCAAGACATAACGCTGGCTGATTGGATTTTTGTTGGTTACCTCTTTATACCAGTCTGTGCGATGTCCCAGGTCATCACCTAGACCATTGGCTACAAATTCGTCACCGGATAGCATTTCAGGACGTCTTCTGACAGTCTCTGTAAACAATTCACTAGTAAAAGTTACATTCGTTTCACCGGCCTGAGGTTTTTTAGTGGTAATTAATATTACTCCGCCCGAAGCTCTTGTTCCGTAAATAGCTGCTGCAGACGCATCTCTCAAAATATTTATGGATTCGATGTCTTCTTTTACGACCGAGTTGATGTCTCCGCCAGGAACACCGTCAATTACCACAAGTGGGCCTTGAGAAGCATTTACTGAATTTACCCCCCTTAACTGGAGTGATAAACCAGCATTCGGATCTGTACCATTGGTAGATTCGATATTTAACCCAGGCACTTTTCCCTGTATCGCGAGCAGTGGAGATACAGCACCGGAAATCAAATCCTTTTGTCTGAGTGTGGATACTGCACTGGTTAGTTCTTTACGGTCCAGTGAGCCATATCCCACGACGACTACTTCGTCCAGCCTGGCCATATCTTCTACCAGGCTGATCTGAATTTCCTTCTTTCCCAGGACTGATACTTCCTGGCTCACGAAGCCGGTGTAGGAAATAATTAACACCGCATCATTGCTTATATCTTTCAACTGGAATTCCCCGTCACTATTGGTTATGACGGCCTTATTGTCACCTTTTACACGGATAGTTGCACCCGGCAGTGGTCCACCTTTTTTGTCTGTCACTTTTCCCTTCAAATCTATAGCGAACACTGCAGGCGACACTTTACGCTGAATTTTTTCAGTTACAATCAACGTTTTACCCTTTATAGAATAACTAAGTTGTTGCTGATCAAAAATTTGGATTAAGGCTTTGTCCAGATCCTCATTCCTGAGATTTACGTTGACTGGTTTTGCATTACGGATTATTTCATTGGAATAGATGAAATAGAATCCGGTCTGTCTGCGAAGTTCTTTTAAAATGTCCTTTAGTTCATAATGATTACCGGAGATGGTTACTTTTTGAGCGAAAGTCGTTGCACCGGTCTGAAAAGAAAAAGCAAAAATAAAAATGCCTGTGTATCTGGCCTTCAAAAAGACCTTTTTTACTAATGCACCGGGGTGCCTCCAGGATTTGAAATCCGTAAGTTTGTTCATAAGCTGTTGGTTATATTTGGTTGATTATTAAGTTTTACTTCCAGGTGGAAATACAGATTCAAAGGACCGTTTGATCCAATTGCGTGCAATCATGTTATCAGTCTGTTCTCTGTCATTTATCTTTTAACTATTATTCGGTTTCCTTCGATTTTAAATTTTACGCCACCTGCCAATTCCAGTACTTCTAAAACTTTTGACAGGTTGTTATTTCGGGAGATTACCCCCGTAAACGTTACGGTTGGTTTTTCACCCTGATAAATCACAACCGCATCATACCATCTGGATAATTGCTTCATGACGTCGTCGATATCAGAGTTGTCAAATGTGAAAATACCTTCTCTCCAGGAGGTGATTTTTCCAGTATCTACGTGCGATAGAATGTAAATTTCAGATGAATTGAGCTTGGTCTGTGCCTGTTGTCCGGGATGAAGGATTTTTGATTTGGTTGAAAAACCCACTTTTACGGCGCCCTTAAGCAAGGTGGTTTCCTGATTGTCGTCATTTTCATACGCCATCATATTAAAATGTGTTCCAAGTACTTCCACCGTCTGTCCTGTAGTTTGAACAATGAAAGGTTGCGCCGGATTATGTGCGACTTCGAAATAGGCTTCTCCTGTTAATTTAACAGTACGTGTTCCAGCAGATTTAAAAGTTGCCGGATAGGCCAGTTTACTGTCAGAGTTTAACCACACAAGCGTACCGTCTGCAAGCTTAATCTGATATTGTCCTCCCTTTGGCGTTTCTAGTGTGTGAAATACAGTAAATCCGGGTTCGGAACCTGGAGAGTGCTGGTAAATAAGCTGCCCGCTGGTAGTTTTGCTTATTTCTGCATCACCCGTCAATAGCTTCAGCTGATCATTTTTCTGATCATCGAGGGAAAGACGCCGGCCGTCGGGAAGTGTTAAAGTAGCTTTGTTCTGGCCGGGTTTGAGGTCGGCAGTAATTTGGTTGCGTAAGGTAGGTTTATCTGACTGTACAGGAGATAAAGACAAGTAAAGCCAAGTTCCTAACGCTATCAATAAAGAAGCTGCAATACCGGTTCTTAACCACCTGTTAGCCTGCCACCAGGATACTGGTACATTTTGATGATTTCTGTAAATTTGTTTTTTGATTTTGGCGAGGACTTCTTCAGAAGCCGATTCCAATTTTCTGTCATCGCCGGATGGCTCCCTGCGGTTAAGTTCCAAAATGATAAGCTGCCGCAGATGCTCTTCATTATCGCTATGGAAATTATCCAGAAGTTCCTTTGCTTCTTCTACAGAACACTTGTTCTGTAAATATCTGCTGAATATGTCTTTAATTCTTTGATTTTCCAATTGACACTTTTATCCTTATACGGACGAAAAGCATAATACATATGCTACAATTTTCTTTTTTTTAGTATTCGGGAATTATTGACTGATATAGCTGCTTATGAGTAGAATCATAAAGATGTCACTAGTCATCAGATGTTTTTTTACCGCACGCCCTGCTTTTACCATGTGGTCATTTACTGTACCAGTGGAGATTCCCAGTAATTCGGCAACTTCTTCATAACTTTTGCCTTCCATTTTACAGAGGGTGAATATTTTTTTTCGCTGGGGGGGTAATGCGTCAATAGCTAGTTTCAGGTTACCGCTAATCTCTTTGAAATTGATGAAGTCTTCTATATGGTTATATAATTCAGTAGATGCATTAATCAGGTGGGTTCTTAATTTAAGGTCAGATGCAGATCTTCTGAAAACGTCAGTAATCTGATTTTCAGTTATTCTGAATAAGTAAGCTTTGAAGCTTTTTTCAGGATCTATCTGCTCTCTTTTCTCCCATATTTTAAGAAAAATATCCTGTAAAACTTCCTTTGCCATTTCTTCATCCTTTAAAAGGCGAATCAATTTTTTTAAAATTCTAATACTATATAGCGAATATATTTTCTCATATGCGGGTACATTACTTTCCCTAATCAACTGCACAAGTTCCTTCTCCTGAAGTGTTTCCATTCAATTTTATTCTTACTAATTGCAAGATGTAATTTACAATAAATTAAGTAATTCTTATTATTTGCTCGTTGTATGCATCCTGTAAACGTTAGTAATCGTGGCTGCAGCTAACCTTCCCCTTATTCGGGGTAGATTTCTGAGAAGGTAACTTTCAAGGTTGTGGTCTGTGTGCCTGACTTCCATTGAATAGTTTGTGGAAATAAAGACCGGTTGTAAGAATAAGTGATATCATAGGGGTCTTTATTTTCTTTACCTCCCCAATTGGCCGAATTACTGAAGAAAAACGGATGCAAACCTTCCAGCCCGAATATCCATGCGTTTTTTACTTCTTTAAATAGTGGATTTCCTTCCAGATCATTAAAATACAACACAGTGTTCCCGGGATAACTGCTAATCTGAAAACTGCCGTCCTCCGCGTATTTAAAAGTCATCCTGGACAAGAGTTTTTTTGCAGCGTCGACTTGCGTCACCTCTGTTAAACGCTGTTGCGAATCATAGTCTAACTGGGTATTTGCCTTAAATATTCTTGCATTTTTCTGAACAGTATAATGTTCCATAGTTTGAGGGGATCCAGTTGTATTGAGTACAAATATTGCCTGTTCTTTAAGTACGCCATCCCTGAAATGAGAAATTTCCTTTGCGAGTAGTTTCGAATTATAACTAATTGCGGTGCTATCCCCAGCGTAACTTACAGCGCGGAGATGACGGGCGGTTGTATAGTAAAGTTTCATCGTGTAATTTTTTTCGGAAATAAGCAGCGGTATTAAACTTCTGATCTGATCTTCAGGATCTGGATTCCCCTTGCCGGGTATTTCTCTGTTTATTTCTGCTAATTCTGTTTTTTTTGAGCAGGAAATAAGCGGCAGAAGTAGAGTTAGTGCGATAGAAATTAAATTTTTTGTCAGGCTGGTCATATTTTCAGTTAAAAGGTGAATTAATACCTGTGAATGTAATTCTGTTAGTTGACAGTTAGTTAACCGATCTTTGCGTCGGGCGTACGTCACAAACGAATAAAACTTCTTTCTACCGAAATAATTACAAAAACAATTTGAAAGGATAATTATTTAAATGGTATTTTAATACAAATTTTATTGACCCTTTCTATTAAATATTTAACAAACAAATGGAAATTATTCATTTAAGTGCAGAATGCTATCCAGTAGCAAAAGTCGGGGGTCTGGGAGATGTAGTCGGCGCTTTACCCAAGTACCAGAATAAGCTCGGGCATTTTGCAAAAGTAGTGATGCCTGCCTATGCAGTTCCTTTTTTACAGCAAAATGAGTTTGAAGTTGTCTATGATTCCTGGGGAAGATTAGGAAATGATAATTTCCCCGTCCGGATCTTTCGCGAAAAGACCAATAAAATGGGCTTCGATCTATTTCTGGTCCATATTGCTGGTTTAACCGACCGCGAAAAGGTTTATGGTTATGCCGATGATACAGAACGTTTTCTCGCATTTCAGATTGCTGTGCTGGACTGGATCTCCCAATGGGAGCATCGGCCCGACGTAATCCATTGTCATGACCATCATACCGGACTTGTTCCGTTTATGATGGGTAACTGTCATGCATATACCAGGCTAAAAGACATTCCTTCCATTCTGACGATTCACAATGCTCAGTATCAAGGCCAGTTCGGTTGGGACAAATTATTTAAGATTCCGGCATTTGATCTCAGAAAATCAGGTTTATTGGAATGGGATAAAGATATTAATCCGCTGGCAGCAGCTATTAAATGTGCCTGGAAGGTGACCACAGTTTCAGAAAGTTATCTGGAAGAATTGAGCCAGGAAGCTAATGGATTGCAGAGCCTGCTTGCTGCAGAGCGTTGGAAGTCTTCGGGTATCCTTAATGGAATTGATACGGTGGTGTGGGATCCTAATACTGATCCGATGCTAAATAAAAATTTCCAGTTAAAAACTGCAGAAAAAGGCAAGAAGGCAAACAAAGAAGCATTATGCGCTGTTTTCAACCTGAATCCGGATAAACCCCTGTTTACGTTTATTGGAAGGCTTGTCGCCGAAAAAGGTGCAGACCTTTTACCCGATATTTTTCACAATACGCTGGCGCACAGTCAGGGAAACGTTAACATATTGGTGCTGGGCTCGGGAGATCCTGTGGTTGAATCAAGACTCTCAGAACTTAAGAATTGGTTTCCAGGTTCTTATAATGTTTATGTAGGGTATAACGAGCAGTTATCGCATCAGATTTATGCTGGAGCAGATTTCTTGCTGATGCCATCGCGGGTAGAGCCCTGCGGATTGAACCAGTTATATGCATTACGCTACGGAACTATCCCTGTAGTAAGAAGAATTGGAGGCTTGAAAGATACCGTAACTGATATTGGCGACGGAGGTTTTGGAATCTGTCATGATCAAACCAGTATTGCCGATGTCGGACATGCCATAGGCCGGGCCTATGAACTTTATCAGAATAAAAAACAAAAGAAAGCTATAATTCATTATAGTATGCAGTTGGACCATTCCTGGGATCGGGCAGCCCAACGCTATATAGATCTGTACCAAATGTAATTTAATACCATATGACTGAAAAAGTTTTAGGAGTAATCCTTGGCGGTGGCCAGGGCTCCAGATTATCGCCGCTAACACAAACCCGATCTAAACCGGCAGTCCCGATAGGAGGAAAATACCGCCTGGTGGATATTCCGATTTCCAATTGCCTGAACTCTGGTATACACCGGATGTTTGTGCTAACGCAGTTTAATTCTGCTTCACTGAATAAACATATTAAGAATACCTATCATTTCAGTCATTTCAGCAGTGCTTTTGTAGATATCCTGGCTGCAGAACAGACGCCTGATAACCCAACCTGGTTTCAAGGAACTGCAGATGCCGTAAGACAAACTATGCACCATCTTTTGCAGCACCAGTTTGAGTATGTACTTATTTTGTCGGGCGATCAGCTTTATCAGATGGATTTCAATGATATGCTGCAGGCGCATGAGAACAGTGGGGCAGAAGTTACTCTGGCCACAATTCCAAGTACAGCAAAGGATGCAACAAGCTTTGGGATTCTAAAAGCAAATGAAGAAAACATTATTACTTCGTTTATCGAGAAACCTTCAGCAGATCTTTTAAAAGACTGGGCTTCAGATACGGGTCCGGAAATGCAGGCCGAAGGCAGGAATTACCTGGCCTCAATGGGTATTTATATTTTTAACCGGGATTTGCTGGTCCGTATATTCGCGGAGAATCCTGACGATAAAGATTTTGGAAAAGAAATTATCCCAAGAGTATTAAAAGAGCAGAAAGTACTCAGTTTTCAATATGAAGGTTACTGGACCGACATCGGTAATATTTCTTCATTTTTTGAGGCTAATCTCGGGCTGACGGATGATATCCCGAAATTCAATTTGTTTGACAGTGCACAGAGCATATTTACCAGGCCACGTATGCTGCCTCCTTCTAAAATACTTGGCAGTAACCTGGAAAAGGCAGTTATTGCGGAAGGTTGTATCTTAAATGCCGACTGTATCAAGCACTCGGTTATTGGCATCCGTTCAAGGATCGGTAATGGAACGATTATCGAAAACACCTACATCATGGGCTGCGACCGTTATCAGACGCTGCTGGAAATAGCTGCAGATAAAGAAGCGGGAAGGGCATGGCTTGGAATTGGCGACCGCTGTAAAATCAAGAATGCAATTATAGATAAAAATTGCAGAATCGGCAGTGACGTTGAAATCAATGGTGGAGATCATCTTGCTGACGGAGACTTTGAACTTTATGCAGTTAAAGACGGAATTGTGGTCATTAAGAAGGATTCGGTAGTGCCCGACGGCACTATCATCGGATAATATAATAACACACTTTAAAACATAAAAGCGGCCCTTAAACAAGGGCCTCTTTTATTATCTCTCTGCGTTAAATTACGATATGTGTACCTTCTGCAGTAGGATGTCCGGTACAGATTAATACACGGCCTTTTGCAATTTCATCATCAGTTAAGATCTCGTTGTATTCCATTCTTACCCCGCCTGCGGTACAGGTTGCAACACAGGAGCTGCATATACCGGCACGGCAACTGTATGGAACTTGTATATCTTGTTCCAGCGCGACTTGCAGGATCCTTTTATCAAATGGAACTTTGAGCTGGTAAGTCTGGTTATTAAAATCAAGTATAACGGTGTAAGTATTTTTGTCTTTGACAACCTTTTCTGAGCTGTCGTCCTCATCCACTTCGTCATCCGGAATGAAATATGTCTCCTTTCTAATCTGCTCCAGGCGGAAGCCAAGTGCCAGTAAAGAAATCCGGCATAACACCATATAATCAATAGGACCACAGGTATAACATAAAGCATCGGTCAGCTCATATTTAAGATTGTCGCGGATAAGCTCTTCAAATGCGAAAGTATTTAATCTTGCATACCGGAGATCTTTGGTACTGCTGAAGCGGTAAATTAACCTGAATCTTTCCGGATACAATCGTTGCCACTCATTAAGTTCATCATAAAACAAAGTAGAGTCAGCATCCCGGCTACTGTAGATCAGCACAATTCTGGACCGGTTTTCTACAGTAAGTGCCGTTTTAATAATAGAAAAAACAGGTGTGATCCCTACACCAGCTGCAAATAGAAAAACTGTCCGGTCTGCTTCAGCGTCTGTCTCATAAGTAAAAATACCATTAGGGGGAAGCACGTTTAAGACGTCACCAACAGCGGTCCGGTGATGCAGGAATTTGGATATTTCTCCATTCTCAACCAGCTTGACAGCGATGCTTAAAGGCTCGTCCAGCGCCGGTGAACTGCAGATACTGTAAGACCTTCTGATCTCCTTTTCATTAATCCTGAAAATAACGGTGAGAAACTGCCCCGGCAAATATAACAGACGACGGGCCTGAGGATAGTCAAATTGGATAAAGATATTGTCTCCCGGACGTTTTTCAATTCTGGTGATAGTTAAGGGCACAGTATTCATTCCGCTAATTTACGGATTTCCATTCAATCGCATTAAAAACCAGTGTAAAGCTAGTTTGTTGAAACGGAATTGAACTGACCTCCAGTGTTCCAGAGTGCATTTTCATGATATTTCTCGTGATCGTTAAGCCAATCCCGGAACCCTGGTTACGGGTACTGAAAAATGGAACGAAAATTTTATCCATATGTTCTGCAGTGATCCCTTTTCCGTTATCAGTCACCGTGATATATACTTTCCTGCCTTCCAGCTTATAATCGATCAGAATATGAGGGTCCTTAATCCCTTCCAGTGCATGAATACTATTGGTGACCAGGTTAATTAAAGCCTGTTCTACCAATTTCAGGTCTGCTGAGAATGTAATCTTGGCAGAAGTTTGTTCAATCTGTAAACGAATTTGTTTTCCGGCCGCGAATGGATGCATTAATACTTTAATATGCTGCAGTGTTTCACCCACAGCAAGTGGTTTTAGATCAGGAGCAGGAAGTTCTGCGATTAAACGGTAGTCTTTAACAAAATCAAGCAGGCCTTCCGAACGTCTCCTAATCGTTTGAATAGCAGGCCTGATATCTTCAAGATCTTCTGCGTTCAGACTTTGTTTGTCAGCGATTAGAGAGTTGACAGTGTCAGAAAGAGATGAGATTGGTGTTATTGAGTTCAAAATTTCGTGTGAGATTACACCTACCAGGCGGTTCCATGCCTCAGATTCCTTACTCTCAATTTCATCTTTGATATTCTGAAAATAAATAATGCTGTAATTATGCTGATAAAGCTGCAGCGGAACAACTTCCAGAGAGAGCTGTACCTTTTTATCAGCTACAGTTAAAGCAACAAACCTTTTTCCACCTTGCCGGACTGCCTCTACTTCTGCTGCAAACTCAGGATTTCTTTCCGCCAGCCGGTGCCAATAGGTATAAGACGGAGTCTGCAATAGATCGGCAGCTGCGGTATTGAGTAAACTGATTTCAACAGGTTTTTCATCTTGCTGATTTTCCTTTAATACAATAATACCTGCAGGAATCTGCTGCAGGATTGTCTGGGTCAACTGGAAGAAAGCGTCCTGCTCCAGCTGGATGTTCTTCTGGGATCGAAGGATTTCCTCAAACGTAACATACAATTCCGGGAAACTGCTTCTTGCCGCTTTTTTACTAAATGCCAAAGTATGATCCCTGGTATTCACGGCAGTGCGGAACCTTTTAATATCCTGATTGAGCTGGTTCATGTATCCATACAGCGTATAAACCATCAGCGTAGTAAATATCGCAAGACCGGTTATCGTAAACCAGAACCGGGTTGTAATAACCAGATAGATCAGAAGGATCACACAAAGGTTTATGAGCAGCAGGCCGGCGATGACTCGAAAAGTAAATCTTTGATAAAACATAATTATAGTCCGAATTTCTCAATCCTCCGGTATAATGCAGCCCGGGTTAGCCCCAGCTCAGCAGCAGCCCGCGAGATATTTCCTTTGTGGTGCTCAATAGCTTTGCTGACCATTGCTTTTTCCATGTCTTCCAGATCCATACCTTTTCCTGCCGGTACCGAACTTCCAAAGCGCTGCGGGTTTAATTGCAGATCTTCTTCAGTAATCTGATCGCCGTCGGTCATGATTACTGCTCTTTCCAGTACATGCTGTAGCTCACGGACATTACCCGGCCAGTGGTAGGCCAGTAATGCTTTTGCAGCCGTATCGCTGATCTGGGTAATCTGCTTGTGATATTTTGTAGAAAAAGAAGCCAGAAAATGTGTGGCCAGTAAGATAATATCGTCTGAACGCTGATTTAGCGGCGGTAACATCAATTCGACAGTGTTAATTCTGAAAAGTAAATCCTGCCGGAAAGTACCTTTAGCTACCATATCATCCAGCGGCATATTTGTCGCTGTAATCAGGCGTATATTTACATTCCGGGGTTTACTTTCACCTAATCTGGTTACTGTTCTGTTTTGAAGAACCGAGAGTAATTTAGCCTGCAGCGGTAAACTCAGATTACCGATTTCATCGAGGAATAAAGTGCCGTTCTCGGCAAGTTCAAAGCGTCCCGGCCGGTCTTCCCGCGCGTCAGTAAAGGCGCCCTTGGCATAACCAAATAACTCGCTTTCGAAGAGATTCCCATGGAGAGAGCCCAGATCTACATGCATAAATATCTGGTTTTTGCGTAAAGATTGCTGGTGCAGTTCATAGGCGAAAACCTGTTTTCCCGTACCATTTTCTCCGAGAATCAATACATTGGCATCAGTAGGTGCCACTTTAATGAGTGTGTTTTGCAACTGGCGGATTGCGGGAGAATTACCCAGGATATGTTCGAACTTTCTTGCCTGATCCTTTTGCAGCGAACCGTTTATTTTTTCCAGCTTTTTAACCTTTCTGGAAGATTGTCTTAGCTTGAAGGCCGCAGAAAGCGTTGCATAAAGTTTTTCATTTTCCCAGGGTTTCAGAATAAAGTCGGTTGCACCTTTTTTGATAGCCTGGACGGCAAGCTCTACATGCCCATAAGCAGTCATCAGAATAACTACATAGTCTTTATCGATAGATAAAATGTGCTCCAGCCAATATAAACCCTCCCTGCCGTCGCTGGCACCTTTTTGATAGTTCATATCGAGCAGAACCATATCAATGTCATGATGGCTCAGCAGCACATTGATTTCTTTTGGAGTTTTGCAGGTCGTAACCTGGCTGAAATGCTGCTTTAATAAAAGCCTTGCGCTTAATAGAATGTCGTCATCATCATCAATGACCAGAATATGTGCCGGGATCATATGGATTCGTTTTTTGATCAAAATTAGCAGAATTGTCCGCTGCTGTACAAAGACTGTCCGATAACGAACATTAAAAAATGCTATCTTTTGATAAGATGCTGAAATACAGCTGTTTATTTTGTTGATTTCGCTTTGGCATATCCTGTGCTTTGCAGCAAGCGTAAGCGCACACCAATCAAAGCTTGCCTTGTATAGAATAAGAACTCATGGATAGAATTGTTGCTAAAAAAAGATGGACCAAGAAAACGATAGGAATGCTTGCCGGTGCCGTACTGTTTGGTGTATTACTAATTTACGTATACCGGATGTCGCTTACCAAAGTCTATGCTGCAGATGCAGACAAGCTGATTATCAGTAAGGTCCAGTTCGGCAATTTCGAAGATATTGTTTTACTCAATGCAAGTGTAGTTCCTTTAACCTCTGTAATTGTCAGTTCACCAGAAGGAGGGACGGTAGCAGAGATTTTCACGGAAAATGGTGCCTCAGTTATTAAAGGCACACCATTGCTGCGGATTGCTAATCCGAACGCATTGTCCGGATACACTTCAAGCGAGACTAGTATAACCGAGCAGATTAATCAGCTTAGAAAAGTACGGCTGGATTTAGAACAGAATCAACGCGTGATGACACAGGAAATGATGGTTATTGAAAACAACCTTCGTACTGCTTCCCGGAAATATAGAATAGACAGTACATTACTGGCCAAAAAGGTTATTACCAAAGAAGAGTTTAATGATTCCAAACAAGATTATGATTATAATTTAGGCCGCAGAAAGATCATGGAAGTGGCTGTCAAACAGGAGAATCAAAGTCGTGTGATGCAGCTCCAGCAAATAGATATATCGGTTAAGCGAATGAATGAGAGTTTAGAAACCATTCGTCAGAATATAGAAAATATGACCATTAAAGCACCGGTTTCTGGTATGCTGTCCTCTTATGATCCCGTTATTGGTAAGTCTTATAGCGTCAATGAAATGCTCGGTAAAATAGATGTACTTCAAGGCTATAAATTACAAGCCGGCGTAGACGAGTATTATATTAACAGGGTCAAAGAAGGCCAAAGCGCAAATTGTGAATTTAATGGAAAAAACTACCGTTTAAAGGTGAGTAAGGTTATTCCTGAAGTCACTGCCGGACAATTTCAGGTCGAACTGGTATTTGAAGGAAAGTCGCCGGAAGAATTGCGCAGAGGGTTATCTTTACAAGTAAAACTAACTTTATCTGCGAATAGCAAATCCTTGTTGGTACCGCAAGGACAGTTTTTCCAAAGTACAGGCGGCAGCTGGGTATTTGTGATTATTGATGGAAAGGCGCAAAAAAGAAATATCAAAACAGGACGCAAAAATTACCAGTACTATGAAGTTCTGGAAGGATTGCAAAAAGGAGAAGAAGTAATTACTTCAACCTATGAACAGTTTAAAGATTACGAAGTAGTAGAAATCAAGAAATAAAAAATAGCATACAGATATGATCAAATTAACTAATCTGCAGAAAGTGTATCAGACTGAAGAAGTAGAAACGACGGCATTAAACGGAATTAACCTGCATGTCAGCACGGGCGAGTTTGTGTCTATCATGGGGCCGTCAGGCTGCGGTAAATCTACCTTGCTGAATGTCATGGGGCTGCTGGATAAACCAGAGAGTGGTAGTTATTTATTCATGGAGACTGAATTACTGACTTTGAATGAAAAAGCGAGATCCGTATTTCGCAAGCAGCATATGGGGTTTGTCTTCCAGAACTTTAATCTGATTGACGAGCTGACTGTCGCAGAGAATATAGAGTTACCACTAATTTACAATAAAGTCCCTGCCGGTACGAGAAAAAAACTGGTGGATGAAATGCTGCAGCGCATGAACATTGTAAATCGGGGCGGACATTTTCCGCAGCAACTGAGTGGTGGGCAGCAGCAAAGGGTAGCTGTGGGCCGGGCTCTGATTACTAAACCAAAATTAGTTCTTGCCGATGAGCCAACAGGTAATCTTGATAGTACGCATGGAAATGAAGTGATGGAACTTTTATGCGAATTAAATGATCAGGGGACAACGATCGTAATGGTTACGCACTCTTCACATGACGCCAGTTTCTCTAACAGGATCATTAATCTGAAAGATGGGCATGTGATCTCCGAAAAAATCAATAAAGCACAGAACGAACAGCTTATTTAAATGACATGTTCAGATTAAATCTCAAAATATCCCTGCGGAATCTTTGGAAAAACAAAGGATATACATTTATCAACATTGGAGGACTTGGACTTGGGCTGGCAAGTTGTATTATCCTGCTTTTATATGTGTCCTATGAGTGGGGTTATGATAAACAAGCGCCGGATTTTGAGAAGACCTATCTGGTTTATAATCATCAGCAGACCAGTGCAGGAATATTCAGCCACCCGACTACACCAGGCGCATTTGCAGCAGAAGTAAAGCAGAATATACCTGGAGTGTACCGGGCTGCAAGATTCGGTTATCCAAAGGATGGGCTAATTACAGAAGGGCAGAGTAGTTTTAGAAAGACCGGGGTTTACGTGGATCCTGACTTCCTGAAAATTCAAGGTTATCATTTTATTTCTGGTAGTGCTTCTTCAGCATTGGCTCAGGTTAATGCAGTTATATTAACCCGGTCTTTAGCGAAAAGTATTTTTGCTGAAGAAGATCCGATTGGAAAAACAGTTACACTGGATAAGAAAGATGCTTTAATGGTCACTGGAGTAATAGAGGATCTTCAGAAAAATACGTCAATCACATTCGATTATCTTTTACCATGGAGCTTGCTGGAAAAACAAGATCCTTTCTTTAAGAACCAAAGCTGGAATAACAATTTTTGCATGACACTCGTGCAGTTGGAAAGTACAGATTTATTTACAAAAGCAGATGCACAGGTAAGGCAGCTTTACAATAAACATGAGTCCGATAAAGTTTCAGAATTTACCCTGTATCCAATCGCAAAATGGCACCTGTACAATAATTTTGAAAACGGGAAACAAGTCGGTGGAAAGATTACTCAGGTTAAGATATTTCTTTTGCTTGCATTTTGCATTTTACTGATCGCTTGTGTCAACTTTATGAACCTCTCAACAGCCAGGTCTGAGAAACGAGGAAAAGAAGTCGGGATCAGGAAGACAATCGGGGCATCAAAAAAAGCCCTGATCAGTCAGTTTTTGCTCGAATCATTATTGATGTCTGTTTGCGGAATGCTGTTGGCAATTGTGTGCATAGAATTATCACTGCCTTATTTTAACCGGTTGCTGGGTACCGGACTGGAGGTTAATTACAATGACTTGCGGTATTGGGTTTTGCTTATTGGCTTAACTCTATTCACCGGTATTGTTTCGGGCAGTTACCCGGCATTTTATCTGTCTTCTTTTGAACCGGTGATTGTATTGAAAGGAATTGGCAAAAGTAGTAAATCTGCTATCTCTGTCCGGCAGATTCTAGTTGTCTCGCAGTTTGTGTTTGCGGTGTGCCTGATGATCTGCAGTATTGTGATTTATCAGCAGTTGAACTTTATAAAGAATAAACCGGTTGGTTATCAGAAAGACCAGCTGGTAGAAATACAGGTTCAGGGAAATATGCTTAAAAATGCCGGACGATTAATGCTTACTAAAGATAAGCTGTTGCAGTCCGGTGCGGCAAAACAAGTGAGTTTTTTCTCCATGAGTATTACTGATGGTGGAAATAACACATTCGATGTCAGATGGCCGGGTAAAAGTGCGAATGATAGAACTCTTTTTGACTTCAGAAGTACAGGCTATGACCTGGTGGCTACCCTTGGAGCTGAAATGATAGATGGAAGAGAATTTTCTCCAAAGCACGCGGATTCTACCAACATCATCATTAACAGTGCAGCAGCAAAGGCGATGGGCCTTAAAAAACCGGTAGGATCTATTATCAACTGGGGTGGGACTAACCTTGAAATTATAGGTTTGGTTAAAGACATTGTTATACAGTCACCCTATAAGAAAGTAGACCCCATGATTATATATTATAATCTGGAGGAAGTCAATTATATTCTTGTTCGTCTGGATTCGAAAATACCAGTAAATGCTGCCCTGCAAAAGATTAATGCGGTGATGGAAAGCATCGAACCTGGTTTTCCACCGGTTGTGAAATTTGCCGATGATAATTTTGAAGCGAAATTTCAGAATGAGAAAGTACTTGGCACCATTGCTAACTGGTTTGGCGGTTTTTCCATTTTCATTTCTTGCCTTGGTTTATTCGGACTGGCATTATATATGGCAGAACATAGAAAAAAGGAAGTCGGTATCCGCAAGGTGCTGGGTGCAAATCCCATACAGATATTAACACTGCTCAATAAAGATTTTATGCGCTTGGTTGGAATCGCCAATCTCATTGCCTTTCCGCTAGCCTATCTGATTATCCAGCATTGGCTTGAAGGTTACAGTTACCGGATTGAATTAACTTTAATTCCCTTTTTTATTGCTTTGGTGCTATCTGTATGCATTGCGCTGCTAACAATTAGTATGCAGTCTATTAAAGCTGTCCGCGCTAATACCGTCGACGCACTTAAATACGAATAGAAAAACCTTAAAACCTAAGATATGTTCAGATTGAATCTTAAAATAGCCCTGCGGAATCTTTGGAAAAACAAAGGATATACTTTTATCAATATTGCAGGCTTGTCGGTAGGGATGGCTGGATGTATTCTGATCTATATTTTTATCAGTTATCAACTGAGTTTTGACCAGCAGTATACTAACAAAGACCGGATTTACCGGGTTGTTAGTTATTGGAAATATTCCGATGGTGAAGAATTTCAGAATGGTGTGCCTAAGCCTCTAGCTTATGCCATGCGGAATGATTTTTCACAATTGGAGGAAGTTGCTCCTTTACAGCGTGGCGGCGGTGTGATACAGGTAATGGATGAAGCCGGGCGTGTTAAGATGAAGACGGATGAAACGGTATTCTATACGGACCTTTCCTTTTTTAAAATATTTAATTATAAATGGCTTGCCGGCACACCTGAGCAATCTGTGACTGAGCCTAATACGGTAGCTATTTCCCGGAAAACAGCAATTAGATATTTCGGAAACTGGCAGCAGGCTATCGGTAAAACCATTGTCTTCAAACAAGTTAATCAGCTAAAGGTTAGTGGTGTATTTGAGGATCAGCCGGAAACATCCAGTAACCCGGTTCAGATAGTACTCGCTTATTCAGGGTATAAACATCGTCAGCTTAAGGAATGGGGATCAGTATCTTCTGGTTCGGAGTGTTACGTTTTGCTGAAAGACGGTGTGAAGCCCGCAGATCTGTCAGGAACGATGCAGGCATTTATAAAAAAATATTATTCAGCAGATAGTGATGTCAAAGAGAGCCATTTTTTTCAGTCGCTTTCTGATATTCATGTAGATGAAAGATATGGGAATTTTGCAGGGAAGAATACCAGTATGCGCGATATTTACGGGTTAGCGGCTATTGGTTTACTGCTGCTGCTCACGGCCTGTATTAATTTTATAAACCTGGCTACCGCGCAGGCGATCGGACGCTCAAAGGAAGTGGGTATAAGAAAAGTAATCGGTGGGAACAGGAGAGAACTACTGACTCAGTTTTTTACGGAAACCATTACGCTTAGTTTTTTTGCCCTGTTGCTGGCCTGCGTCATTACCGAAGCTGCCCTGCCTGCTTTATCAGGACTGTTTGAAGATCAGTTAAGCTTTAGCCCGGTAAACCAGCCAGCTCTGATTGGTTTTATGTTACTGCTCGTGCTGTTTGTGGGGCTTCTGGCAGGAGTTTATCCAGCTGTGGTACTTTCAGGGTTTAACCCGGTGCTGGCGTTGAAGAACAAGGTGAATGTCGGAAATTCCGGCGGTGGCAGTCTGCGTAAGGTATTAGTGGTTGTGCAGTTTGCGATTACGGTAGTGTTGATAGCTGGCACGCTGATTATTCTGCAGCAAATGAAATATATGCGGGAGAAACCCCTGGGGTTCAATTCTTCGGCAATAGCTATGGCTTATCTCCCGAATGACAGTCTCAGTGTCAGCAAGTTTGAGATCATTAAAGCAAGGGTTGCAGCTCTTCCCGGAGTATCGGCTGTGAGCCTATGTAGTTTCGGGCCCTCGTCTTCAGATAACAAAACATCCAATTTTTCTTATAACAGTTCCAGGGATATGGACTTTATGGTCAATACCAAGGCTGGCGATGAAGACTACTTCAAAACATTTGGCTTATCCGTTCTGGCGGGCCGGTCATTGTCAAAGAGTGACACCTTGAAAGAACTCGTCATCAATGAGACACTCATGCGCAAGCTAAATATTGTTAAACCGGAAGACGCTATCGGGCAACATATCACATTAATGGGGAAAAAGGTGCCAATTGTTGGAGTGGTCAAAGATTTCATTAATAAAAGTCTGAAAGAGGGCATCTCGCCGATTGTGCTGTATAACGCAAAGAACAGCATGTCTGAACTTGCGGTGAAAATGGACACCAGGCAGATTTCGACGCTTATGCTTCAAATAGAAGCAATCTGGAACAGCTATTACCCGAACTATGTATATTCATCGTCTTTTCTGGATGACCATATTCGCGCATATTATGAAAGTGAAGTAATTATGGGAACTTTACTGAAGATATTTGCAGGAGTTATAATTTTTATCGCATTTATGGGTTTATTTGGATTGATCTCTTTTGTTGCAACCCAGAAAACAAAAGAACTGGCTATCCGGAAAGTGTTGGGTGCCACTACAGTAGAGCTGGTTAGTATGCTCAATAGCTCATTTATTAAACTCATTTTGCTTGCAAATCTGGTTGCCTGGCCAATAACTTATATGCTGGTGTCCCGGTGGCTTTCTGGTTACGCTTACCGGATAGATTTAAATATCTGGCCGTTTATGGTTGCCATGATTATTTCGTTACTGATTACGGTGCTGACAGTCAGTTTAAGAACTTATCAGGCAGCCATGGCCAATCCGGTTAATGCCCTTAAAAACGAATAATACTTAAAAACAAAGACATGATCACATTAAAACAGATAGAAAAATATTATACCTTGAAAGGGGCGAAGAGCTACGTACTCAGACATATTGATGCCGATATTCAAAAAGGTGAATTTGTTTCTATTATGGGGCCTTCAGGAGCTGGTAAATCTACTTTATTGAATATTATCGGAATGCTTGACGAACCTACTTACGGCAGTTATAAATTCATGGATCAGGAACTATCTTCATTATCCGAAAGAAAGCGGATTGAGATCTACAGAAATCATATTGGATTTGTTTTTCAGGCGTATCATCTGATTGATGAGATGACAGTTGAAGAGAATATAGAAGTTCCGCTTCATTACAAAAATATCAGTAGCTCAGAGAGGAAAAGCCGGGTAGCGGACTTGCTTGACCGTTTTCAGATGGTAGCCAAAAAAGATTTATTTCCGCATCAGCTTTCCGGTGGTCAGCAGCAGTTGGTGGGTATCGCCCGTGCGCTGGCACCGCAACCTTTACTCATCCTTGCAGATGAACCTACAGGTAATTTGCAGTCTGCACAAGCATTGCAGATTATGGATTTGTTTCGACAGCTGAATAAAGACGAAGGTATAACTATTGTACAGGTAACCCATTCTGAAGCTAATGCTGCCTATGGAAATAGGATTTTAAACCTCGTGGATGGCGTGGTTACCAATAATAGCTAACCTGCCTCCTAAGGACATATTCGTATATTTACCGTATGAGACTAAAGTTTACGGATCAGCTTGGTTATACGATTAACCTTCCATCTCCACCAAAAAAAATCATCTCTCTTGTCCCGTCGCAGACCGAGTTATTATTCGATCTGGGGCTGGATAAAGAGATTATAGGCATAACTAAGTTCTGTATCCATCCATTGGAGAAGTGCAAAACCAAAGTGAAAATCGGGGGGACCAAGACTCTTAATATTGAACAGATCAGGGCAATGCAGCCGGATCTGATAATCGGAAATAAGGAAGAGAATACAAAAGAAGACATCGAGCTTTTGCGTAAAGAATTTCCTGTATGGATTTCCGACGTTTCCACATTGGAAGATGCAATGAAGACTATCACTGAGATCGCAGAATTGGTAGACAGAGAGCCTGAAGGAGCTTATCTGAACCATCTGATCAACGCAGGGTTTACTGATCTGCAGACATTGGCACTGCAGTACAGATTAGAGCCCAGAACTATATACCTGATGTGGAAAGATCCTTATATGATGGCAGCGGCAGACACCTTTATAGGAGATATTCTGATGAAGGCAGGGTTAGTGAATATCGCTAAGGGAACCCGATATCCGGAAACTACACTAGAAGAACTTCAGCTCCTATCTCCGGAATTGATTTTACTGTCTTCCGAGCCCTATCCATTCCGCGATAAACATATTTCTGAATTAAAATCGGCTATTCCTGGAGCAGATGTCAGGTTGATTGACGGAGAAATGATCTCCTGGTACGGCAGCAGACTGGTTAAAACGGTGGGTTATTTGTTCGACTATCAAAAATCTTTAAAATAAATAATCTTATTATCAGCTGTTTAACTCCTTTGTTGCAGACAATTCAAATATTCTTTTTGATATATAAAATCAATGTCTATATTTGCAGTCCCTAATGCGGATGTGGCGTAATTGGTAGCCGCACCAGACTTAGGATCTGGCGCTTCACGGCGTGGGGGTTCGAGTCCCTTCATCCGCACATTAGTTTAAAAGCAGTCTTCACAGACTGCTTTTTTTGTTTTACGCGGTTTTCCAATTTAAATTTTTTACTGTCGACAGTAAACGGAATTGACCAGAGTCATATTGTTCCTATAATTGGGATTGTTTAAAATGCGAATTCAAGTTTTTTCGAAACATTTTGGGCTTCTCTTTTTCGTAAATCTAAATCATGACTAATCTGGTATTCTTTTTCTTTATCTACTAGCCGGAGTAAATCAACAGCTTTAATATGTTCGCCTGAATGAATTTCAAACCTGATGAAAATGTTTTCATTTGGAACTCTGTGTTCATGAATATATTGGTTGAGTACAGAAGCGTTTACATTAATTTCTTTTGCAAATTCCTTTTGCTTTTTATTTTGCAATTGAAGATATTCCTGAAGAAAATAGCCGAATGTAAAATCAGCCTTATATATTGAACTGTTGACATAATCTTCCAGACGTGCCTTTAATAACATGAGGCTGTTGTAAAGCCTTTTGCCATCAGACATTTCATTTCTGCGTTTTGAACGTGCTGAAGCAAGTTCCTGATTAGCCGATTTTTGTTCATCATTAGTCAAAGATGTAGGTAATACATAAGCATTAGCGATCTCTTCAGGGCTTAGTTCTGTTAAAATTTTGTTTTTGCTCATGATAAATATTCTTTTATAATTTTATGTAAAGGGATGTCCTCTAAGTACAACTGCCTTCCGCCGTCCAGCATTCCGTATTTTTTAATGTAATATTCCTTAATTTCTGTTTTGGGCGTTAAGGACACGCATGGGAATTCCCAGTTATAGTTTTTGATAGCTTCTTTACAAGCAAAGGCAATTAGCGTGCCTGCTATCCGGTCAAATTTCTTTTCTTTCCCGACGTTCTCTGCTGAAACCGCTAATAGATTTATTTCGATTCTTTCTTCTGCCTGAATGTTGCTGAGAGCGATCAGTCCTAAAATTTCACCGTCTAAACTCAGCTTGAAAATTTGATAAACACCCTTGAGTTTTTTCCAGTTAAATGCGAATTGCTTCACTGTTATCTTTTTCCAGTCTTGATCTTCCAAGTTTTGTAGGAGAACCAGATACTTTTCATTACTGGACCTATGAACAATGTACATAATCAAATATACTAAATCTTTACAATTTTCGCAAAGATTCATCGTGTGTTAAAATAGGGCGAAAGCGGCGTGGCTAAAATGAAATAACCCGGAATGCATTTGCATTCCGGGTTATTTCATTATAACGTTTCAACACGCGGGGCTTTGACAATCGATATTACAAAGTCGCCATATCAATCACAAAACGGTAACGGACATCTCCTTTGAGCATACGATCGTATGCAGACTGGATATCTTTGATGTCAATCATTTCAATTTCTGACACAATATCGTGTTCTGCACAGAAATCAAGCATTTCCTGAGTTTCGGCAATTCCTCCGATGCCAGAGCCAGCTATGCTTTTTCTGCCACCCAGAAGGCTGAATGCGGCGATCTCAGCTGGTTTTGATGGTACGCCCACACAAATCAATGTACCGTCAGTTTTAAGCAGGGACAGGTACATATTGAAGTCGTGTTCCGCAGATACTGTATCCAGAATAAAATCAAATGAATTTTGTGCTGCTTTAACCTGCGCCTCGTCTGTAGTAACTACAAAATGCTGTGCACCTAATTTTCTCGCATCAGCCTCTTTACTAGCTGAGGTACTTAGTACAGTCACTTCTGCGCCGAAAGCTACACCGAATTTAACAGCCATGTGTCCAAGGCCGCCTAAACCTAAAACGGCTAGTTTATGACCTTTTCCTACTTTCCAGTGTCTTAGTGGAGAATAAGTGGTAATACCTGCGCATAATAATGGCGCAACTGCTGCCAGGTTCAGTTTATCTGAGACATGTAAGACAAATTCCTCTCTTACGACAATAGTGTTTGAATAACCACCGTAAGTAGGTGATTTTCCATCTCTCTCATACGAGTTATAAGTTTGCGTATTTCCTTCCAGACAATACTGCTCCAGATCTTTTTTACAGTTTTCACATACCTGGCATGAATCTACCATACAACCAGTACCTGCCAGATCACCTACTTTAAATTTAGTAACGTGATCGCCTACTTTAATTACGCGTCCGACAATCTCGTGGCCAGGAACCATTGGGAAAATCCCGGGAAACCAGTCATTTTTAATCTGGTGAAGATCTGAGTGGCAGACACCACAGAATAAGATGTCAAATTGCACATCATGAGGACCTACCTCGCGACGTTCAAAATTCCATGGGGCTAAATCTGTTTCCGCGCTTTGCGCTGCATATCCTTTTGTTGCAATCATAATATCTAAAATTAAGTTTTAAATTTCTCCACAAAAGTACTTTGGTTCTCCTTCAAAAAAGCTGCAAGATTCAAACTGTTTACTGTAAAATTCAAACATTTTGAAGCTTTCGGAAAGCTCTTGGTGTCAAGTTTGCATTCTTTTTAAAGTAATTAATAAAATGGGGGAGTTCTTCGAATCCCAGGCACCAGGCGATCTGTGTTATTGTCCAGTCCGAATGCATTAATAAAGCTCTGGCCTCCTGAATTAGTCTTTCTTCGATCAGCTGGGAAGTAGTTTTTCCGGTTATCTCTTTTAGCGAGCGGTTTAAATGATTCACATGGATAGAAAGCTGTTTTGCAAATTCTACCGGCGATCTGAATTTCATTTTCTGATTAGGAGATTCAATCGGGAACTGTCTTTCCAGTAATTCCGTAAAGACAGATGCTACTCTTACCGATGCTGTAGAACCGTTATAACGCGAGCTGGTAGCAGGCGTCATTTTCAGGGCACTGTAAATCAATTCCATCAGTAGATTTCGTAAAAGATCATATTTGTAGGTGAACTCAGAATTTATCTCCACCAGCATTTTCTGGTATATTTTGCTGATGTCTTCCAGCTGCTGATCTGAAAGTATAAATACAGGAGGATCACCAGGTTTAAAAACAGGATACTCCTTAATATGGGCCAGATTGTCTAAAAAGGATTCTGAAAAGATGCAAAAGAAGCCTGTAGCTTTTTCCGCTTTAGATTCCCAGGAGTAGGGAATCTGGGGATTAGCAAATATTAACGCGCTTTTTTCGAATTCGACTGACTTATCAGCGTAATAAAACTTTGTAGGTCCTGTAATCAGGCTTACTTTATAGAAATCACGTCTGCTGTAAGGTAGGCAATCTGTGTTGGGGACAAGGTGCTCTTCCAGTCGGAAAACATTAAAGTGACCCAACTCTTTTTTCAGATTGTCAGGCATCCAGTGTGAGGTTTTTTTATAGAAATCTTCCAGCTGCTCTGCTTTTTTCATTTTGCAAATATCAAATATTAAATATAATATTTACGCGGCGGTTTATCTTACAATTGTCATACAAAAGCAGGAGATTTCTGCTTAATTTTAAAGAGATGGAAAAAACACAGACGCTGGAAGAGTTTTATAAATCCAAATTAAACTGGATGCCAGATAATTTACAAAAGGAAATGGGACATTTTAATGTGTTTCGCCTGGATGAATTTTCAGGGCCGAAAGCTAAAATTTTGCCATACAGCCGGAAGAATTATTATAAGATCAGTCTGATTAATGGCCATACCCGTTTGTTTTATGCCGATAAGACAATAGAGTTTGATACCAGTGCCTTATTATTCGCTAATCCTCAGATTCCCTACTCCTGGGAATCTGACGCAGAGCAGCAGACAGGTTATTTCTGCATTTTTACAGAAGCATTTTTTAATCAGTTCGGCCATATCAAAGAATATCCGGTTTTTAAACCAGGTGATAATCCTTTATTTCATCTTTCTCCTTCAGCAGTAGATAAAATTAGTCAGATTTTTCTAAAAATGCTTCAGGAGATTGAATCTGATTTTACGTATAAATATGACGTCTTGCGTACACTGGTTCTGGAGCTGATTCATCTTGCGCTTAAGATGCAGCCTGCAAAAGGTAGCCAGTATAATGAATCAAATGGTAATTTACGGGTTTCTTCTATGTTTACCGAACTGCTGGAAAGACAGTTTCCAGTAGAATCTCCCGGTCAACGTTTGAAAATGCGTTCTCCTGTCGAATTTGCCGGACAGCTTTCTGTGCATGTAAATCATTTGAACAGATCCCTGAAGGAAGTAACGGGAAAGACAACATCAGCTTTAATTGCAGAGCGGGTAATTCAGGAAGCGCGTACTTTGTTGAGACATACAGATTGGAATGTATCCGAAATTGCCTGGTGTCTGGGCTTCGATGAGGCTCCTCATTTTGTCAATTTTTTCAAGAAAAATGTTCAGCTCACGCCTAAGCGTTTCCGTCAAAACCGGGATGTTTGATTTTTGTATTTGTTGGTTTGATTATCGCAATTGCCACGCTCTTCATTGAATTAATTTTGGTCTGTCAAATAAATGACGTCGATCAAATTAATTGAAAATGGAAAATATGAATTCGGGAATTAAGGGTAAAGTTGTCGCGATTACAGGGGCAAGCAGTGGTATTGGTGAAGCAATCGCGGTACATTTAGCGAGTAAAGGAGCCAGAGTGGTACTGGGAGCGAGAAGAACATCCAACTTAGTGAAAATTGTTTCTTCTATAATTGAAAATGGGGGTGAAGCCGTTTACTTTTCTGTAGATGTTACGCAACCTGGCCAGGTAAAAGATTTTGTTAGCTATGCTGTAGAAAATTTTGGGACCCTGGATGTTTTCGTTAATAACGCTGGTCTGATGCCGCTTTCTATGATAAACAGTTACAAAGTTTCAGAATGGCATCAGATGATAGATGTTAATATCAAAGGGGTACTCCATGGTATTGCGGCTGCCTTACCTGTTTTTGAGGCTAAAGATAATGGGCAATTTGTAAATATTACTTCTGTCGGCGATCGTTGGGTAGGCCCCACATCTACGGTATATAGTGCGACTAAGTTTGCGGTACGGGCCATATCTGAAGGTTTACGCCAGGAAGTGAGTGCTAATATCCGGGTGACGCTAGTCGCTCCGGGGGCGACAGAATCTGAGCTGGCAGAAACGATCTCCGATCCTGAATTGAAAAAACTAGCGATAGAAAAATTCAGAGTCAATCTATTATCTGCTAATGCTATTGCAAGGGCAGTTGCGTATGCTGTAGAACAGCCTTCCGATGTAGATGTCAATGAACTGGTGGTACGCCCGACGGCACAAAAAAGTTTCTAATCTGTTAGAAAGCTAGTTGTAATTAGCTTTTCCTTGCGCCCGCATTTACTTTGTATTTGAGGCGGGTTGATATACCCTTGGTATACCGTTGCTATACCGTTGCGATACCCTTCCTTTACCCAAAGGGTATACCAAGGGTATAGCAACGGTATAGCAACGGTATCGCAACCCCGAAGAACAACAAAGGAAAATAAGGTTGCGGAACGGTTGGTTTCAAAACCAGATAACAGGATGATCCGACTCATTTTAGTGTTTCATTAACGCAATAATGAGATTAGAATGTTCTAATGTGCAATGATTTAACTTTTCAGCCTTTTATCTTTGTGAAAAAATAAAGCATGAATATTTTATTGATTGAGGACGAACCTAAAGTTTCAGGATTTATTAAAAAAGGACTTGAAGAGCAGTTACATAATGTTTCGGTAGCTTACGATGGAAACATGGGCTCTAAAATGGCTCTTGAACACGAATATGACCTGATTATTCTGGATGTGGTATTGCCTTATATCAATGGGATGGAAATATGCAAGATGATCAGGCAGGTTAAAAAAGAAGTGCCTGTCTTAATGCTTTCAGCGCTTGATACGGTAAATGATAAGGTGCAGGGACTTGAAAACGGGGCAGATGATTATCTCACTAAACCTTTTCATTTTGCTGAACTGCTTGCCAGAATTAAAGCCTTAAGCAGACGAAAAGACATGGTGTTGCCTGGTACGCTTTATAAGATAGCAGATCTGGAGATGGACTGTTATAAGAAAACAGTAACCAGAAATGGTAAGTTGATTCTGTTATCGGCTAAAGAGTTTATTTTACTGGAAGTATTGCTAGCTAATAAGAACAGAGTATTGTCGAGAATATATATAGCAGAAGCAGTATGGGGAATTTCTTTTAACAGGGGAACTAATCTGATCGATGTTTATATCAATTATCTGCGCGCTAAAATCGACAAAGGCTTTTCTGCACCGTTAATCCATACTGTAATTGGGATGGGTTATGTAATTAAAGAATCTTAAATCCCAGGCATGAAGTTTAAAAATGCATTGTCCCTGCAGTTTACTTTTATGTTCGCTTTTTTACTCTTCATTGTACTGAGTGGTATTTACGTGATCGTAGAGCATAACCGGTCTAAGTCCTTTTTTAATAAGCTGGATGAGCGGGCAATGATAGCTGGTCAATTCTATTTTGCAGAAGATAATCTGCCAATTAAGCTGTTCAGGAAAGTTTCTGAAAAGTTTCCGCAATCACTTTCTCAGGAGTCTATCAGCATTTATAATGATCAGCTGCAGTTTAAATTTATGCCCGAAGATTCCATTCATTGGAAAAGGAGCTTTCTTCAGGAGATTCTGAAAAAGAAGAATTTGCATTATAAATCCGGGGACAGGCAGGTCTCCGGATTATATTATGAGGATAACTCCGGAAACTTTGTTGTTGTAGTCTCAGCGATTGATGAACGTGGATTTGAGGATATGGATCAGTTGCGGATCATTATGTCTGCCTTTTATGTCGCTTCACTTTTTATTACTTTTTTTATCGGGCGGATATTTGCAAATATTTCTTTGCGGCCGATTGTTAAAATTACGGCTAATCTTAAACGGATCCGCTCTTCGAATCTTCACCGGCGTCTATCTATTAATACGGCAAAAACAGATGAAATAGATATGCTTTCACTCACTATAAATCAGATGCTGGAACATCTGGAACAGTCTTTCGATAGTCAGAAATCATTTGTAGCTAACGCCTCCCATGAATTGCGGACACCTATTACTTCTATTTTGGGTGAGGCAGAAATCACCTTAATGAAAGAAAGAGATCCGGAGACTTATAAATCTGCACTGAAAGAAATCGTATCCAGTGTAGAAAGGCTCAATCTGATTATTAACAGTCTGATGGAGCTGATGCAAACTAATCTTGACAACCGCGATTTTCAAAACGTGAAGGTAGATGAGCTGATGTGGGAAATTGCAGATGAGCTCGCCGGCAAATCAAATGGAGATCAGGTCAGGATGGGTTATCATCTGCCGGAAGATATTACCAAAAGTGTCATTTCCGGAAACCGGCGGCTACTGTTCATTGCGATTAGTAATATTCTGAAAAATGCAGTTAAGTTTTCAGAAGGGAAAACTGTAGACTGTGAAGTGCGCTATATAGATAAGGGAATTCAAATTACCATCCGGGATCAGGGGATAGGCATCGCGAAAGACGATCTGATTAAAATCTTTCAACCATTTTTCCGTGCTTCCAATGCGATGAATTTTCAGGGCTACGGTATAGGACTGTCACTGACAGATAATATCGTAAAGTTACATAATGGAACTATCTCCATAAATTCAGTTTTAGAACAGGGTACTACAATCGTCGTGTTTTTTCCTACGGCCTGACATTAAGACTTTCTAATCATCTTCTAATGCAATACCAATAGTGTATTAAGGGGGTTTTAATAGTCCACCTATAGCTTTGCTTTTAAAATAATTAAAGCTATGAGTCTAAAAATTGTCCATGTCCTTTTGCTGCTCATTTTTACAGCAGGTCTGGGAAAGGAGAACAAAGCATTTGCACAAAATATTGCAGGAGATACCTTAAGAATCACCATTAAAGAGGCCGAAGGCCGGTTTTTAAAAAACAATCTTTCCCTGCTCGCTGCTCAGTATCAGATTGATCATGAAATGGCAGAAATTATCACTGCAAGTTTATTTAACAATCCGGAAATAGGCTTTGAGAATATTCTTTACAATCCTGATACCCGTAAATTTTTTGACATGAGTTATGACGGCGGGCAGTATACCGGCCTGATCTCTCAGCTCTTCCAGACGGCAGGTAAAAGAAATAAAAATATTCAGCTGGCTAAAATAGGGGCCAGACAGGCAGGGTATGAGTTTTTCGATCTGCTGAGAACGCTGAAGTATACGCTCCGAACCAATTTCAATAAAATTTACTTTCAACAGGCTTCTTTGGACGTATACGATCAGGAAATCAGTTCTTTATCTACCACGCTTGCTGCTTTTAAAAAACAATACGCGGCCGGTAATATCGCGCAGCACGAGCTATTGCGGATTCAGTCACAGCTCTATGCGCTTCAAACTGAAAAGAACGAATTGCAGGAAGATATCGATGCAGCACAGTATGAGTTCAAATTGTTGATCAGGGTGGATCCTAAAATAAGGATTTTGCCAATGGTTGGAGTCTTGCAGCCTGTTAAAGAGAAACTTGCTCAGGTGCCTTATAAATTGTTGCTGGATTCTGCTTATAACAATCGTTACGATTTGAAACTTGCCAAAGGTAATGTCGCTTACAGCGACCTTAATCTGCGGCTGCAGCAGGCAATGGCGGTACCGGATATTACAGTTTCACTGACTTACGATAAATACGGAAGTACAGTTCGGGATTATACAGGATTAGGGATCAATATTCCGTTGCCGCTTTTTAACAGAAATCAAGGAGCTATTAAACAAGCCAAGATTGCCATTCAAAGCAGCAAAAATAATCTGGAAAGGCAGCAGGACGAGATGGAAAGTGAAATTGATCAGTCATTTCAAGCTGCTTTCAGACTGGAGAAACTCGAAGAAAGTTTTGATCCTGGTTTTAAGAACGATTTTAATCATCTCATTGAGGAGGTTACTAAAAATTATCAGAAAAGAAATCTCAGTCTGCTTGAATTTCTAGATTTCTATGATTCTTATAAAACGAATGTCGTGCAGTATAATGAGCTGCAAATGAATCGTATGAACTCACTGGAGCAATTAAATTTTGTGACAGGTACCCAATTTTTCAACAAATAATATTTCCTGATATGTATCATAAATTAAAACTCCCGGTTGCAGGGTTTACTTTAGCTGTTGCTGTATTTTGTCTGCAGGCCTGTACCCAAAAAGAAAAGACCGATGCTGTAAAAGACCCGCAGTTTCAGGTCAGTGAAAAATTATTGCAGGAACTTAAGGTCGATACGGTATTGGCAGGTAATGCAGTATCAAGGTTATCGCTTACCGGTATGGTTGCACCAGATGAAAACAAAATGGCCAGGATATTTCCCCTGGTTAGTGGTATTTCTCAGGATGTAAATGTTCAGCTTGGAGATCTGGTTAAAAAGGGACAGACGCTTGCAGTGATCCGGAGTACTGAAGTTGCGGGATATACCAAAGATATGGTCTCTGCGGAGGCAGATCTGAGAAGTGCTAAACGGGCCTTACAGTCTGCGAAAGACTTGTATCAAAGTGGTTTGGCTTCTGAGAAAGATCTGGAGCAGGCGCAGTCCGACCAGGAGAAAGCAGCAGCTGAGTACAAACGTGCCGGTGCCGTAATGGCAATTAACAGAACCGGCAGCCGGGGTTATGAGATTACTTCACCGATCAGCGGGTATATTATCGAAAAAAATCTGACTGATCATATGCAGATCAGAGAGGATAACGCCGAACATCTTTTTACAGTGGCAGACCTCTCAACGGTGTATATACTCATTAATATTTATGAATCCGATATCTCGAAAGTTAAAAACGGGAGTGAGGTTAAAATTACGACTTTGTCTTATCCGGATAAGGTCTTTAAAGGGAAGATCGATAAAGTCTACAGCCTGATAGATCCGGAAAATAAGGTGATGCGTGCCAGGGTTAAAATTGACAATCCGGGAGATCTGCTCAAACCGCAGATGTTTGCCAAAGTTTCTGTAGCAGATCTGTCAGGGGATACTATGCCTTCGGTACCGGCTGCCTCCATTATTTTTGATCATGATGGTTCATTCGTTCTGGTCAAAGATGGGGTGTCTAAAGTTCATATTCAGCCGGTTAAGATTGCAAAAAGGGTAGAAGATACCGCCTACGTCAGTGAGGGCCTGAGAGCCGGAGATGTTGTGATCAGTTCCCGTCAGCTATTTCTGTATGAATCCCTGAAAAAATAATTCAATCGTATTTACTCCCATTAATTTATTCAAATGAATAAAGTCATTAAAAATGTCCTTGATTTTTCATTGAGGAACAAGTTTTTTATATTCTTCATGACATTCTTACTGTTGCTGGCCGGGTATATCAGTTTCAGAAAAATAAGTATAGATGCTTTCCCCGATGTAACGAATACTTCGGTAACCATGATTACGCAATGGCCTGGCAGAAGTGCAGAAGAAGTAGAGAAGTTCGTTACCCGTCCGCTGGAAATCGCAATGAATCCTACGGAAAAGAAAACCTCTATCCGTTCTTCTTCCTTATTCGGACTCTCTGTTGTTAAAGTTTCCTTTGATGACGAGGTCGATAATGCTTTCGCAAGAATGCAGATAAATAACCACGTCGGGGATGCTGAGCTCCCTGACGGTGTGAAGCCGGAGATTCAGCCGCCTTACGGACCTACAGGAGAAATATTCCGGTATACGCTTACCAGTAATACCAAATCTGTCCGGGAATTAAAAACCCTCGAAGAGTGGGTAGTGGAAAGGGAGATCAGATCGGTGCCAGGTGTAGCAGATGTGAATAGTTTCGGTGGTCAGACTAAGGCTTACCAGATTACGATAGATCCGCAAAAAGCTGTGCAGTATGGTGTTACGCCGCTGGAGGTTTATGAGGCAGTTTCTAAAAGTAATATCAATGTTGGCGGCGATGTCATTGAACAAGGTGGCCAGGCATACGTTGTGCGCGGAATTGGTTTGCTGAATGATATTCCGGAGATCAAAAACATTATCGTAGATAACATTAAAGGAACTCCCATTTTCGTTAAAGATATCGCAGAAGTTACCGAATCACATCTGCCTGCACTGGGTCAGGTGGGCCGTGATCTGGATCCCGATGTGGTGGAAGGTATTGTGGTCATGCGTAAAGGTGAGAACACCAGTGAGGTGATAGAAAATCTTAAAATAAAGATTCACGAACTGAATAGTACGATACTGCCTGATGATGTTAAAATAGACGCGTTCTACGACCGGGAAACACTCATAGATTTCGCAACCCATACGGTCATGAACAATATGGCGGAAGGGATCGTATTTGTAACGGTGATAGTTTTCCTTTTCATGGCAGACTGGCGTACTACAGTTATCGTTGCTGTGGTTATTCCGCTGGCTTTGCTATTTGCATTTATTTGTCTGAAGATGAAAGGAATGTCCGCCAATCTACTTTCGATGGGGGCGATTGACTTCGGTATTATCATCGATGGGGCAGTAGTTATGATGGAAGGAATTTTTGTCGTGCTTGATCAGAAGGCCAAAAAGGTTGGAATGGACCGCTTTAACAAGATGAGCAAGCTAGGTATGATCAAACAGGCATGTCTGGTAAATGGGAAGGGAATCTTTTTTGCCAAACTGATTATTATTGCGGGTTTGCTTCCAATCTTTAGCTTCGAAAAGGTAGAAGGAAAGATGTTCTCGCCTTTAGCCTGGACTTTAGGTTTTGCTTTGTTGGGTGCATTGATTCTGACTTTCACCCTGGTGCCTGTTCTAGCCAGCGTTTTACTGAAAAAGAATGTCCGGGAAAAGCATAATTTCTTTGTTATCTGGTTAACCAGAAACTGTGTAAGAATCTTTAATATCTGCTTTAAACAGCGCAGAATTGCGTTTACGATCACCATTATTATTTTAATCGGCGGCCTGTTCAGCTTTAAATTTCTGGGGACTGAATTTCTTCCGCAATTGAACGAGGGGTCTATCTATGTACGGGCTACGGGGCCTTTGAGTACGTCATTGGAAGGGTCGGTTAAACTGGCCAACGACATGCGTAAGGTCTTCCTTAATTTCGAAGAAGTGAAACAGGTAATTTCCCAGACCGGCCGGCCGGATGATGGTACGGATGCCACGGGTTTTTATAATATTGAGTTTCATGTAGATCTGCTGCCTCAGAAAGAATGGAAGCGTAAGCAAAGTAAAGCAGAACTGATTAGCAGAATGCAGGAAAAGCTGAGTTATTTTCCGGGTATAGATCTGAATTTTTCACAGCCTATTTCGGACAATGTCGAAGAAGCGGTATCCGGTGTCAAAGGTTCAATTGTCCTTAAACTTTTCGGGGATGACTTTAAATTCATCGAGCAGCAGGAAGAGAAAATCTTTGCCGTGATGAAAGATATTGAGGGAATTGAAGATCTGGGGATCTTACGGAACCTCGGTCAACCTGAACTGCAGATTAACCTGGATCAAGAGAAAATGGCTTTTTATGGCGTAACTGCCGCAGATGCCAATGCAATTATTGAAACGGCAATTGGTGGTAAGGCTGCTACAGAAATTTATGAAGGCGAACGGAAATTTGAACTGAGAATCAGGTACCCCGAAAATTTCAGGAATAATGCCGATGCAATCGGCGATCTGCGCGTACCGACGCTTTCAGGAAATAAAGTTCCGATCAGGGAGATTGCCGGTATTCGTAAAATTATCGGTCCAAGTCTGATCTACCGCGATCAGCATAAAAGATACGGCGCAATCAAATTCTCTGTTCGCGGACGCGATATGGGCAGTACGATTAAAGAGGCACAACAAAAAGTAAATGCGAGCTTGAAATTACCGAAAGGCTATTCTATCCAATGGGCAGGAGATTTCGAAAATCAGGAAAGGGCAATTAAGCGGTTGACGGAAGTTGTGCCGGTTAGTATTCTGATTATCTTTTTTATTCTCTTTGTGCTGTTCGGAACACTTAAAGACTCTTTGTTAGTCTTGAATAACGTGCCATTTGCTATTATAGGCGGTATTTTTGCCCTGCTGCTTACCGGAATTAATTTTAGTATCTCTTCTGGTATCGGCTTTATTGCCCTGTTCGGTATCTGTGTGCAGAATGGTGTGATATTGATTACTAAATTCAAATCTAATATCAGCGAGATGCGAACGACGCATCCGGAATGGACACTGGTTGATGCCCTGAGGATTGGCGTAGAAAGCCGGGTCAGGCCGGTGATCATGACTGCTATGATGGCCGCGATAGGTTTATTACCTGCAGCGATGTCTACGGGAATTGGCTCCGAAACTTCGAAACCTTTAGCTACAGTGGTTATCGGTGGATTAATTACCGATACGGTATTTAATCTGTTTATATTTCCAATCGTATTCTATTGGGTATACCGTAAAAAGGTATCAAAAATTGCTGCTGCAGGTGCCTGAGTTTAAGACTGAAATTTTGCCCGGCTAAAATGATTAAAATGGCTGTAAAAAGGCGGCAGACTGAAATATTGTCAGTCCGGCCGCCTGATGAGCCCTAATTTGATATTTAACTAGGTCTATTTCAAGAAAATTAATACTTTTGGCACCTCTATTGAGGAACGGGAGGCAAAGGATGAACCTTTCCACCGGATAAAAAGATCTTCCGGAATATGGAGGGGTTTTTTTATAAAGACATTTTAAAACATTGATTCAGAAAGATGAATATTACACAGGAAAAAATTGACGACTTAAACGCAGTTGTAAAAATTAAAATTTCGCCTGAAGATTACACTGAAAAGGTCGACAAAACTATAAAAGAACAAGCTAAAAAATCTAATCTTCCTGGTTTCCGTAAAGGAATGGTGCCACCAGCACATATCAAGAAAATGTATGGTAAAAGCATTCTGATTGAAACAATCAATGGTCTGCTTAGCGAAAACCTGAATAAATACCTGACCGACAATAAAGTTGAAGTTCTGGGTCAGCCATTACCAGTAATGGACGATACTAAAGACTTCAAATGGGACGGTACAGACGAATTTGAATTTGATTATGAATTAGGACTTGCTCCTGAAGTTAAATTTGAGATTTCAGCTAAAGATAAATTCACCCAGTATATAGTTAAAGCTGACGAAGAAACACTGGCATCCCGCATTAAAAATATCCGTCGCAGCTATGGCAAAATGACAAATCCTGAAGTTTCGGCAGGTGATGACGTACTTTATGCCGAATTAGCACAGTTAAATGCCGATGGTTCAGTTTTTGAAGAAGGTGTAAAGCATACTGGTTCGATCCGTCTGGATTCAGTTAAAGATAAAGCAATTCTTAAATCTTTAACAGGCGTAAAGAAAGATGACGTATTAACAATTGATATTCAGAAAGCATTTGGTTCAGATGCTGCTGTAATCGCTAAATTGTTAGGCATCGAGGAAGAGCAGGCAACTGCTTTAACAGGCAAATTCCAGGTAACTGTTAAAAACGTAAACAGACTGGAAGAAGCAGATTTGAACCAGGAGTTCTTTGACAAAATATTTGGTGAAGGTGTTGTTACTGACGAAGCTGGTTTTACAGCTAAAATCACTGAAGAAATTGAAAGCATGTTTAAACAGGATGCTGATCGTAAACTTCAGAATGATATGTACACGCAATTAACTGAAAAAGTAACAATGGATCTTCCGGATACATTCTTACGTAAATGGTTAAAAGCAACCAATGAAAAACTATCTGATGCTGAATTGGAAGAAGGTTATGCAGATTTTGCAAAAAACCTGAAATGGACTTTAATTGAAAACAAAATCATTAAAGATAACAGCATTGAGATTAAATATGAAGATGTGTTCAAGACGGCAAAGCAACGTTTGGAAGCGCAGTTCAGAATGTACAGTCCGGCTCCAATGCCAGAAGATCAGTTAGCACAATACACAACTACCTTCCTGCAGGAAAAAGACAATGGTAACCGTATTTTTGAAGAAGTTAAAGCGCTCAAAGTTTTTGACTACATTCAATCGGTAGCTACTTTAAAACCGGAAGAAATAGCTTATACAAAATTCGCAGAGATGAACTAGTCTGTTCTGCAGACAGTGATTTCTTTAATCGATTATAAGGCGGCTTGTTTAAGGCCGCTTTATTTGTATCCGGCGTTGTTTTTGTCCGTGTGGCTGGTCTTAATTTTACAATTACCAAATAATTTGTCAAATTAGTTTGCTTACATTAAGCAACATAAACAAGAGATTTAAAATTTAATATACATATACTCATGAATATAGATAAAGACGAATTTAGAAAATACGCAGTTAAGCATCACCGTATTAACGGATTAAACGTTGACCGCTATATCGGCCGTACGAGTGCAACAGTAGAGAATATGACACCTTATATTATTGAGGAGCGTCAACTGAATGTGGCACAAATGGATGTCTTTTCCAGACTGATGATGGACAGGATTATTTTCCTGGGCGATGCCATACATGATGGGAATGCCAATATCATCCAGGCACAATTGCTTTTCCTGCAGTCTACAGATAATAACAGAGATATTCAGATTTATATCAACTCACCAGGCGGCTCTGTTTATGCAGGTCTGGGTATTTATGATACAATGCAGTATATCACACCTGATGTAGCTACAATCTGTACAGGCATGGCCGCGTCTATGGGTGCTGTTTTACTTGTTGCCGGTGCAAAAGGTAAACGTGCAGCACTAACACACAGCAGGGTGATGATTCACCAACCTTCAGGCGGTGCGCAGGGTGTTGCTTCAGACATGGAGATCAATCTGAGAGAAATGCTGAAATTGAAAAAAGAATTATACGATATCATCTCCGTACATTCCGGCCAGAGCTACGAATGGGTAGAGAAAGCATCTGACCGTGATTACTGGATGAAAGCTGATGAGGCTAAGAGTTTCGGAATGATAGATGAGGTATTAGGTGCGAATAAAAAATAAATAATGGCTAAACAAAATAAAGATTCCCGTTGCTCGTTTTGCGGTTCCGGTAAGCAGGATACATTAATGCTTATCGAGGGTCTGGATGCTTATATCTGTGATAAATGCGTCGGCCAGGCACAGCTGCTGGTTCAACAGGAATTGGGTAACAAGGCAGCTAAATCACTGGATGCGTCTGCAACCCTGCTTAAACCCGCGGAAATTAAGGCTCATATTGACCAATATGTAATTGGTCAGGATGATGCAAAGAAAGTTCTTTCGGTTGCAGTGTATAACCACTATAAACGACTGGGGCAGAAAATTAATCAGGAAGATGAAGTAGAGATTGAAAAATCCAACATCATGCTGGTTGGCGAAACAGGTACCGGAAAGACCCTGCTTGCAAAAACTATTGCTAAGATATTGCATGTGCCTTTTTGTATCTGTGATGCTACGGTACTGACAGAAGCGGGTTATGTTGGCGAAGATGTGGAGAGTATTCTTACACGTCTGCTGCAGGCTGCTGATTATGACGTAGCTTCTGCAGAAAGAGGTATTGTCTATATCGATGAGGTGGATAAGGTAGCCCGCAAAAGTGATAATCCTTCGATTACCCGGGATGTTTCCGGTGAAGGTGTTCAGCAGGCATTGCTTAAAATTCTGGAAGGTACAGTTGTAAACGTTCCGCCTCAGGGTGGTCGTAAGCACCCTGATCAGAAAATGA
Source organism: Pedobacter antarcticus (assembly GCF_900112985.1). Taxonomy (GTDB): domain Bacteria; phylum Bacteroidota; class Bacteroidia; order Sphingobacteriales; family Sphingobacteriaceae; genus Pedobacter; species Pedobacter antarcticus. The sequence continues at coordinate 140,659 of NZ_FONS01000006.1, read as the reverse complement.
TCCCGGTAAACACGAACAATATCCTGTTCATCTGCGGTGGCGCTTTTGATGGAATTGAGCGTAAAATTGCAAACAGACTGCGTACGCAGGCTGTTGGTTATAAAGTGAAAAAAGATGATGATGAAGAACTGGACCTGGACAATCTGTACAAGTATATCACTCCGCAGGATTTAAAATCTTTCGGTCTGATTCCTGAACTGATTGGACGCGTACCTGTTTTGACGCACTTGAACCCACTGGATAAAGCTGCACTCAGAAATATATTAACTGAACCTAAGAACTCGTTGTTCCGTCAGTACGTCAAACTATTTGACTTCGAAGGCGTGGAGCTCGTGTTTGAAGATGATGTGCTTGACTTTATTGTAGATAAGGCCATGGAATATAAACTTGGTGCAAGGGGACTCAGGTCCATTTGTGAAGCGATCATGCTGGATGCCATGTATGACATCCCATCTGACCCAAGCATTAAAAAACTGGTGATTTCGCTGGAATATGCGAAAGAGAAATTCGAGAAAGCAGACTTTAAGAAATTGAAAGCTGCCTAATCAGAAATCCCCGTTTTTTAACGGGGATTTTTTTTTATCTTGTTTTTCCGCTATGTATTTAAAAGTAGTGAAATAGAATATTTATATATAATCAGAAGCGTTATGAACGAAGAGAAAGATGTGAAAAAAGGAGATGCTCTCAAAAAAGCAAAAAAAGTAAAAGAGGTAGAAACGCCGGTTAAATCGGGTTTGAAATCTAAAGAGGATATTGTTAGAAACTGGTTGCCGAGATATACCGGCAGACCGCTGGAAGAATTCGGACAATATATTCTGTTAACCAACTTCAGCAGATATGTCCAGATGTTCTCAGAATGGAACGACAACGCGCCAATTATGGGACTGGATAAACCGATGCAAAGTGTGACAGCTAATGGTATTACGATTATCAACTTCGGTATGGGAAGTCCACTGGCAGCAACTATGATGGATCTGTTGACAGCAATAAGTCCTAAAGCTGTCTTGTTTTTAGGTAAATGCGGCGGTTTAAAGAAGAAAAATCAGTTAGGTGATCTCATCCTTCCGATCGCAGCGATAAGGGGAGAGGGGACTTCCAATGATTATTTACCTGCAGAAGTTCCGGCATTACCTGCCTTCGCCTTACAGAAAGCTATTTCTACCACAATTCGCGACCATTCCCGTGATTACTGGACAGGTACCTGTTATACGACCAACAGAAGGGTTTGGGAACATGATAAAGAATTTAAAAAATACCTGAAAACGTTGAGAGCAATGGCTGTAGACATGGAAACAGCAACTATTTTTACCACCGGATTTGCGAATAAAATTCCTACAGGTGCTTTATTGCTGGTATCTGATCAGCCGATGATACCTGAAGGTGTCAAAACTGCAGAAAGCGATAGCAATGTAACCAACAATTATGTGGAAACGCATTTACGCATTGGAATTGACTCGCTGAAACAATTGATTAATAATGGTTTAACTGTAAAGCATCTTCACTTTTAGATCTTATCCCCACTTTTTGGGAAATCAAATAGGAACAAATCTCCTGTATGCTGGCTAACCATTGCCCAGTCATCCAGTTGAAAGTCAATTACAACAACGCCTGCAGTGGGAATATTATAAATATGAGCATCTGAGAGGTAGTTAACCAGATCTGTTAATCCCGGATTGTGTCCGAATAGGGCAATCCGGTGATAATCATTGTTCATCTGATTAATAATCCGCAGCAGTGCAGCTGGATTGGCTTCATAAATACTTTCCTGTTTTTGAATTTCAGATTTTTTCTGACCCCAGCTTTCTGCGAAATGCTGTGCTGTACTCAGCGCCCTTTTTGCAGGGCTGCTGATGAGCTGTTGGGGTAGAAGTCTCCGCTTAAGAAGTCTTTCAGCCATTTCAGGAGCATTTTTATGGCCTCTGTGATTTAAAGGGCGATCAAAGTCTGCCATACCATTTACTGCCCAGTCAGATTTGCCGTGACGTACCAGTATTAATTGTTTACTCATTGTTCAGTTTATTGATTACGGTTTGAATAACAACGGATTCGGGTAAATTGTTCATACAGGCAAAATCGCCTCTGTAACAAGGTTTATTTCCGTAAACCGAGCAGGGCCGGCAATACAGATCAAGCTGTACTACATCCTGCAAAGACTGGCCGTAACCCAGAAAACCTGTGAAAGGGTGTGTAGCTCCCCAGATGGACACCACTGGAATACCTTTCAATGAGGCCAGGTGCATACCTGATGAATCCATACTAATCATCAGATCCAGGTTGGAAATCAACGCGAGTTCCTGCTCCAGATTAGCTTTTCCAATTATTGATTTAATTCGCGGCTGTCCGGCTGCCCATTCTGCGCCTATGATTTGTTCTGCAGGACCACCGCCAAAAATAAAAATCTGGTATCCTCTTTCGGCCAGCTGCAGAATTACCTGCTGCATCTTTTCGGCCGGATAAACTTTCTGCGGATGTTGTGCAAAGGGACTTACACCAATCCATTTGGTATTCATTTTATCGCCACAGATTTCCGCTAATGAATCTGGGATGACCTGCGGATTTTTTGGCGGAAGCTGATGACTTAGTTTGACTGGAAAACCTAGTTTATGAAAGACACTGGCATACCTTTCTGTCATCGCCAGCAGCGGACGTAATACCTTATTGTTTTTACGTGTAAGTTGTTTTTTTTCTTCACGTGCTTTTTCAACCCGGATTACCGGTACGCCGCAAAAAAAGAAAAACAAACCAAGAATCCGGCTCCGCAGATTATTGTGCAGGTCGGCGATGGCTTTTGGGCGGGTTGCATTAAGTTCCAGGAATAATTTAAATATGCCTGTCAGTCCTTTATGTCTGCCTTTTGGTTCTAATGAATGGAAACTGAGTCGTGGTATGTCTGCAAAAAAGGGGGTAAACGCATTTCTGCTAACCACCCCTAAAGGGAGATCCGGGTACTGCTCACGAAATGCTGCAAGCACGGGAGCTGTCATCGCCACATCGCCCATGGCAGAAAAACGGAATACCAGGATACCTGATCTTACTGGTTTCATTATGATTTCTGGTAGAGTACAGGATTTAATGCAGGGTCGTTATACATTTTCATCTGTTTATAGACTTTCATGTATTTCCTTCCAGCAGCAATATCTTCCAGCAAATCATCCAGGCTACCCGAAAGATCAGTACGCTGATCCAGCAGGATATTTAATTTCGCTTCACAGCTGGCAATATGTAAGGGATCGGCAGTACTGCGTTTGGTTTCTTCCTGCATATGATAAACTTTCAATGCCAGAATCGATAACCTGTCAATAACCCATGCCGGGCTTTCCGAATTTATTTTTGCATTTTCAACTGCCTGCACCTCTGCGAATTTGTTCAGGAAATAGCTGTCAATAAATTCAACTACATCTGTTCTTTCCTGATTAGACGCATCAATTCTTCTCTTCCAGCTTAATCCTTTTACAGGATCGATGGAAGGATTACGGATGACATCTTCCATATGCCACTGCACAGTGTCGATCCAGCATTTCAGGTACAGTAAATGTTCTATACTTTCTTTAGCATAAGGATTGGCAATGGGCTGGTCGATATGATCGTGGATATGGTAATCTCTGATTACCTCTTCAAATATGCGGTTGCAAAGTGTGCTCATCATAGCTTCAAAGGTAAGGTATATTATTTACGGCTCTTAAAATACGCTGAAATTTCTGCCAGTGTGAAGCTATTCAGGCACGATTTGGCTTCCAATCCGCCTTTTCTTCCAACATAAACGCCGTAATGCATGTCACTGAATCCTTCCATGCGGTGTGCATCAGGATTGATCGAAAGTAATACACCTTTTTCCAGCGCATAATTATGCCAGCGCCAGTCCAGATCTAAACGGAGTGGATTTGCATTAATTTCAATAACCACCCCATTGGCGGCGCAGGCGTCTATGACACGGGTATAGTCAATTGGATATCCTTTACGACTTAACAACAGTCGGCCGGTTGGATGCCCTAGAATGGTTGTATATGGATTCTCTATGGCTTTGATTAGACGGGCAGTAGCTTTTTCTTCATCCATTCTAAGGTTACTGTGAACAGAGGCAACTACAAAATCAAACTGTTTCAGTATGTCATCGGCATAGTCCAGTGAGCCATCATTCAGAATATCGCTTTCTATGCCTTTGAAAATTTTAAAAGGGGCAAGTTTTACATTTAATGCTTCAATTTCCTGATGCTGTGCATATACGCGCTGCTCATTTAAGCCGTTTGCATAAAAGGCAGACTTTGAGTGATCGCAGATACCGAAATATTCCAGACCCAGCTGATCTTTGCAGAATACAGCCATCTGTTCAAGCGTGTGTACCCCGTCGCTCCAGGTGGAGTGATTATGCAAGCTACCTTTAAGATCGTTATGTGTAATTAGAACGGGCAGCTGATGTTGCGCTGCAAGCGCGATCTCTTTTCCTCCTTCACGTAATTCGGGTTCTATATAATCCATTCCCGCAGCAGCATAAATTGCTTGCTCAGTAGGGAAGGGGCCTTCACCTGCTTTTTCCAAAACAGTTGTCACATGTGTTTCATTACCTGTCAGACGGAACAATGTAATTGCGTACTGGTCAGGTGTTGTATAATGTAGTCTTATTTTTAGTCCGAATGGGCTCTGCGCTTCAAAATAGCCTTCTGGTTTTAATTCAAATTCCAGTGCGCTAAAAGTACCAATCTGATTTTCCAGATCCTCAGGATTATCGATACCGGCAACGAAGTCAATTTCTTCAATAATTTCGCAATATCTTCTGAATTCTCCGGCAACTTCGAGTTTTGCAGTATTGCTGATGGTCTGAAACCAGATAATCAATTCAGCTTGCAGTGTATGAACCAGGTTCTCGGCCTGCGCAAACAGGAATTTACCGGCAGCGGCCATCTTGAACTCAATAACCTTCCGGATTTCATCCTGGGTTTTCAGTCCAAACCCTTTGGCTTCGATTAACCGGTTTTCATTACAGGCATAATAAAGTTCACCTATATTTTCTATCCCCAGATCCTTCCAGATAATCATGATCTTTTTAGGGCCGATACCTTTGATACTGAGCATTTCCACAATGCCTTCTGGTGTGGCAGCCAGGATATCCTGCATTTCAGTTATTATCCCTGTTTGTAATAATTCCCAGATTTTAGCGGCGGTGCTTTTACCCAGACCATCAATCTGAGCAATTTCGTCCTGCGTTTTACTGCTAATGGCATAAGGTAATTTATCTACCTTAAAGGCAGCATTGGCGATTGTTTTAATCTTAAAACTATTTTCGTTATGCAGCTCCATCAACTGGGAAAGGAGCCTTAAACTACGGGCGATGGTCTTGTTTTCCATTGCCGCTAAATTAAATAAAAAGATACGTTTATCCGGCTTATTTGATTTATGGCATTTTATTGGCTTAACAAGGGTATGAAGAAATTACTATTCATGATCGGAACAGGACTGGTAGTTCTTTCCGCATGCGGCCCTGGCGACAAGCAAAAAGACCAGGGACTAAAAAAAGATACACTTGATTTGCAAAATATCGCAATTAAAGCGCCGGATAACGTTGCTGATACGCTGTTACTGATACCCGGAAAACAGGCCGGCAAGGTTCATCTGGGGCAGGATATGCAAAAGATATTTGAAATATTGGGGAAACCGGCCGATGGCGATGCCGCTATGGGCAGTGCAATGGGGGTCTGGTATAATCCAAAGGCTACTGGTAATATTGATACCGTCACAGTGTTTTCTTCCTATAGGGACAGTACCATGTCTGTAAGGGAAGTAAAGCAGGTTTCAGTTACTTCCATGTTCAATCAAACTGAGGGCGGTGTGCACACGGGTATGAAACTGGATCAGTTGGTGGAAATTTATCCGGATCTGAAGCTTGTTCAGCGGTTTAAGAAGGAAAAAGGTAACGGTGAACTGCTGATCTACGATCATCCGGGAGATGGAATCGCTTTTGATATAGTTAACGGAATATGTACGGCGATCACGATATACCCTGCTGGTAAAAGTGTGAATCAGATTTATTTACCAGCCCGTCCTGGTTGGAAAACATCACCCTGATCTATTCAGGGTGATGTTCACTCTAATTTTAATTTACTTTAATTTCGAAGGGCATTCTGGCTTGTATTCCAGAGTTGACTACCGCCTTTTTCAATTGCTGAAATAACAGGAAATTATCGCCGAATTCTTTCTTGGCGTAATAGATACGAATGTTCTCCGTACCGTCTTCCAGAAACGATTTAATAGGGTCTGTTTTCTGTGGATATTCTACCAGCTTATATTCTTTAAGCTTTGCTTTTTTAGCTGCAGCAGTAATGGCATCCTGGAAATTTCCTAAACGGTCTGCCAGTCCTATTTTTACAGCGTCTGTACCTACCCATACATGGCCGCCACCTATGGAATCAATATACGACTGGGATTTCTTCCGGCCTTCTGCCACACGACTCGTAAAAGTAGCGTATACATGATTTACGTCGTTCTGGATAATTAATCTTTCTCCTGCAGTTAACGGTCTGTTCACGCTCATGATATCTGCATACTGGCCCGTTTTAACCCCGTCGAATGTAATACCAAGCTTATTGTTTAACAGGTTTTGAAAGTTAGGAATGATACCAAATACGCCTATTGAGCCGGTTATAGTATTAGGCTGCACAAAAATTGAATCGGCTGCACAGGCAATATAATATCCACCTGAGGCTGCCACGTCACCGAAAGAAGCAATGACTGGTTTAACTTTTTTACTAAGTACAATTTCTCTCCAAATTACGTCTGACGCCAGTGCGCTACCTCCGCCGGAGTTGACACGCAGTACGATAGCTTTTACTTTATCATCTTCTCTGGCTTTACGAATGGCACGGGAGATCCGTTCTGATCCAATCGAATCATCGTTGCCTTCTCCGCTGGTGATATCTCCATTTGCATAGATCACAGCAACTCTGTCTCTACTGCTACTGTTCTCCGGCTCCAGGTTTGCCGCATATTCATTGATAGTTAGGCTGACGATCTTCTGACGCGGGCTCAGACCACTCAATTTCTTTAATTCAGCAAGAACTTCGTCTTTATATTTTAAGCCGTCTATCATTTTGGCATTTAAGGCATCCTGCGGTTGTTTGATCCTGTAAGTATCTGCGATAACGTAAAGACTATCTGCTGGTATTTTACGGGTTTCTGCGATTCCATTCAGAAATGTATCATATAAGCCTCCCAGATAAGCGCTAACCTGGGTACGGTTATAATCACTCATTTTATCATTTATAAATGGCTCAACTGCACTTTTGTAATTTCCTACGCGGATGATCTGCGCTTCGACACCAATCTTCTCCATTGCACCTTTAAAAAAGGTCAACTGAGAGCTAAAGCCTTTAAATTCTAAGACTCCCTGTGGGTTCAAATAGACTTTGTCTGCTGCAGAAGCTAGGTAATAGGCATCTTGTGTATAAACTTCACTATAGGCTATAACTTGTTTTTTACTTTTTCTGAAATCAATGATCGCATCCCTCACTTCTTTCAATGTTGCTTTTCCTGCATTGGGAGAGCTGACATTGAGAAAAATACATTTGATGTTATCATCTGTCTTCGCTTTTTTAAGAGCCATGATCAGGTCATTAAATCCTATACTTTTACCCGAACCGGAACCTATAACGGGTAAGTTATCAAATGTTTTGTTTGGTGTTCTTTCTTTGATGGTCTGGTCCAGATTTAGATACAAGACACTGTTCGCAGCAACTGTTGTACTGGACGACGTGTCAAGTGAGGAGATCACTGAGAAAACAATAACGATAAAAAACAGGAAAATCAGGAATGTTGAAATGATAATTCCGACAACTGTAGCAAAAACATATTTGAAAAATTCTCTCATGTGAATGTTTAATATTTAATTTGTAAATATATTAAATGATCAGGCTTACGTATGCAGTTAGAGCACAAAATAGTTTATTTGTTACTGGGTAGCAATCTGGGGGACAGACAAGCTAAACTGGAACAGGCGACCGAATTGATTACAGCAAAATTAGGGCCGGTAATTGCCAGTTCGGCCTGGTATGAAACTGCCGCCTGGGGACTTCAGGAACAGCCGGATTTTTTAAACCTGGCAATAGCCGTGAAGACAGGCCTTACTGCGCATGAAGTTTTGGATACTGTGCTGGGTATTGAAGAAATTCTGGGGCGGGTGAGAGCAGAAAAATGGGGTGCAAGGGTAATTGATATAGACATTATTCTTTACGGTAATGATGTGATCAGTGACGGGGCAAGGCTGCAGGTCCCGCATCCGCTCATGCTGGAGAGGAAATTCGTGATGGAGCCGCTGGCTGAAATTGCAGGGGATCTGATCCATCCCGTCGCCGGAAAGGACATTTCAACTCTATTATCCTTGTTACAGGATAATTCAGATGTATCTAAAATTATTTAATTTTATTATAATTGTCTTATAATGATAGATCAACAGAAAAATACAGTTCCCTTAGATTTGTCGTATCTGAAAGATATGTCGGGTGACAGCGCCGAATTTATGATTGAGATGATCGATATGTTTAAACTGCAGACGCCTTTATATGTCGCAGATCTTGAGCAGGCAGTGAATGCTTCAGATTGGGAAAAGGCAGCGGGATTTGCCCATAAAATTAAACCTACTTTCTCTTATGTGGGTAGGGAAGATGCGCGTGAACATCTGCAGGAAATGGAGAATAATCTAAGGAACGGGAGTAATACAGGTCAGATCCCTGAAGCGATGAAAGAGTTGCTTGCTTTTATTCAGGTTTTATATCGTCAGCTGGACGAAGCCAGGGCTGATCTTGAAGCACGTGGGTAAACGGATATTATTACATAAAAAAAGCCGCTGCATATCATATGCAGCGGCTTTTTAAATATATTTCTTTAGTTATTTGGTGATCACACTGATCTGTTTGAAATGTAATGGCGATAAGCCGATGTATAAAACCAGGATCAGTGGAATAGCTGCGAATTGTAAAAATGCAAGCAATACTGCTGAAATGAGCAGAAAGATAAATTTTATTTTATTTGGTCCCCATGCCAGTGAACTGAACTTAAGCGAGAAAATACGGATCTCGCTCACCAGTAGTAAACTCATTACAATAGTTAAGATGATTAACAAAGGTACGGAGTAAACCAAGTTTGGAAACTGGTCAGCAATGAAAGGTAGTGACACGATGAAAAGTGTATTCATTGGTGTATTTAGCCCGATGAAATCTTCCGTCTGGCGGGTATCGATATTAAACTTAGCTAATCTCAATGCCGAAAATATAGTGACCATAAAACCCAGGTAAGGCAGATATTTAACATCCGGAGCTGCAATACCCAGTAACTGGAAGAGCACCACACCTGGAAGAAAGCCAAAGCTGACCATATCTGCCAGTGAGTCGAGTTCTTTACCGATATCAGATTTAACATGGAGTGCACGCGCGGCCATTCCATCGAAAAAATCAAAAATACCAGATATTAAAACTGCCCATGCGCAGGCTTTGAGATCTCCCTGAAATGCGTAAACCACACCAATACATCCGGAGAGGAGATTGGCACAGGTTAACGCATTTGGAATATGTTTTTTTATCATCAGTTTCTAGCTGTTCATGGAGATTAAGAACTCCTCATTAGTTTTAGTGTTTCTGATCTGAGCCTGTACAAACTCCATGGCTTCCTGTGCATTCATATCTGCAAGGTGATTACGTAAGATCCATACGCGTTGTAAGGTGTCTCTGTCATGTAACAGATCGTCTCTTCTTGTGCTTGATGCAGTGATATCGATAGCAGGGAAGATACGTTTGTTGGACAGTTTACGATCCAGTTGCAGTTCCATATTACCGGTACCTTTAAATTCTTCAAAGATAACTTCGTCCATTTTAGAGCCTGTATCAGTAAGGGCAGTAGCCAAAATAGTTAATGAACCACCTTTTTCAATATTACGGGCCGCACCGAAGAAACGTTTAGGTTTATGTAAAGCATTTGCGTCTACACCACCGGAAAGTATTTTACCGGAAGCTGGTGCTGTGGTGTTGTAAGCACGCGCAAGACGCGTAATAGAATCCAGCAGGATCACTACATCGTGACCGCATTCTACCAGTCTTTTCGCTTTCTCTAATACAATATTGGCAATCTTTACATGACGTTCTGCAGGCTCATCAAATGTGGAGGCAATTACTTCTGCTCTTACACTTCTGGCCATATCTGTCACCTCTTCCGGACGCTCGTCGATCAACAGGATAATCAGATATACTTCAGGGTGATTTTTAGCAATCGCATTCGCAACTTCTTTTAGTAAATTAGTTTTACCTGTTTTAGGTTGTGCTACGATCAAACCACGCTGTCCTTTACCAATTGGGGTAAAAAGGTCAATGATACGGGTTGAATAATTATTCGTTTCTGTAAACAGATTTAATCTTTCTGTCGGGAACAAAGGGGTCAGGTAGTCGAATGGAACGCGATCTCTGACATCTGCCGGAAGTCTTCCGTTAATGGTTTCCACACGAACCAGCGGAAAATATTTCTCTCCTTCTTTTGGTGGTCTGATGCTTCCTTTTACAGTGTCACCGGTCTTCAGGCCGAATAATTTAATCTGTGACTGGGAAACGTAAATATCATCGGGCGAGGACAGGTAATTGTAATCTGCTGATCTTAGGAAACCATAACCGTCCGGCATAATTTCCAATACACCTTCATTAGTAATTGTATTATCGAAATCCAGATTCGAGTAGCTGTTCTCGTTTTGTTTTTGATTATTGTTGTTTTTCTGACGGTTGTTATCTTCTCTTGGAGTTTTAACTTTTTTATTGTCCGCCTGATTACCGTTATTTTGAGTTGAAGGCTGCGTCTCTTGTTTTCTTTGTACAGGAGCCTGTTGTACTGGAGTGTTTGTCTCTTCTGCTACCGGCTGCACTGGTGCGGGTATAGTTTCCTGAACATTTACAACTTGTTCTTCTACCGCAGGTGCATCAAATAACGCAGCCCTGTTAAAAGTACCGTTAGACGGTTGTGGCGCTTCAGCCTCCTCTTTTGGTATCCTTGTTCTTTTTCTGACAGTTTTTTCTGCCGGAGCAGCTTTAACTATTTTATTTTTTGCTGGTTTTTCCTTCAGCTGTTTTTCTTCTGCGGGTGCAGTTACTCCGGCTTCAGCAGCAATTTCAGCTGGTTGCCCGGACTGATTGGTCTGTTCGCTCAATTGATGAATAACTTCTATCAATTCTGGTTTGCGCAGTTCATCAGCATTTAGAATACCCTGTGATTTTGCTAACTCCCGCAGTTCTGCAGTGAGTTTTTCATTTAATTCTGTTTTACTAAACATTATGTGGGTGTGGAGAAAATTTTATAAACGTATTTATCTGTAGATCACAGCAAAAAAATGCAATAACGATTTGGATTGACAACAAATTTTAATGAGATTTTCTGGAATGATCAGATAGAACTTGAGAATTATGTTGCAATTGTATGTATTTGAAACCTAATCTCCAAGTATTTTTTAAAATTAATGGTAATAATTTACCTGCTAATGAACATTCGGGGGTTGGTATCCTTTGAAAAAAAATGGCATATTTGCGCATAATCTAAGCCCAAATGAATAAGAAGCAGTTATTTGAACAAATCAGAGTTAAAAAATCATTTTTGTGTGTAGGTCTGGATCCGGTACTGGAAAACCTCCCTGAACACTTGCTGGATCTGGAAGATCCGGTATTTGAATTTAACAAACAACTTATTGATGCAACACAGGATCTTTGTGTTGCCTATAAACCAAATACTGCTTTTTATGAATCAAGAGGTTTAAAAGGCTGGAAAAGTCTTGAGCAAACCTGGGCTTATATTCCTAAAGATATTTTTACGATCGCAGATGCGAAAAGAGGAGATATCGGCAATACTTCTGCTATGTACGCTGATGCATTTTTTAAGGAGGAGCAAAGCGGATTAGGTTTTGATGCGGTAACAGTTGCACCTTATATGGGTAAAGATTCTGTCAGTCCTTTTCTGAATTATGCAGATAAATGGGTAATTCTGCTTGCCCTGACCTCTAATGCTGGACACAGTGATTTTCAGCTGACCGAATCTGAAAATGGTAAATTGTATGAAGAAGTAATCCGTAGTTCATCTGGTTGGGCTGATAGCGAACAGCTGATGTATGTTGTTGGTGCAACCAGGGGCTCGGAATTTGCCAATATCAGAAGGCTTGCTCCTGATCATTTTCTTTTGGTCCCTGGAGTCGGTGCGCAAGGCGGAAGTCTTAAAGATGTGTGTGAATTTGGCTTGAATGACCATTGTGGACTCCTTGTGAACTCTTCTCGAGGAATAATCTACGCTGGTAAAGGAACGGATTTTGCAGAGAAAGCACGGGCCGAAGCTCTAAAGTTACAGCAGGAAATGGAATCAATTCTAACAGAAGCCGGACTGCTGTAAAATATGTAAGCTTGTATTTCGTTTTTTAATGGGGAATGATTTTTGCATTCCGTAATTATTCGTTAAATTTAGTCTCCCGGTTGGGAAATAGATACGGATTTACATTTTAATCAGCATTATGTTCCAGAGTATCGTTACTTATTTTGAAAAACAAAGTTTTGGTGTCTGCACTTATCTGGCAGATAAGCTGAATATGTCCATCAGCAAGATCAGGCTTTTCTTCATTTATTCTTCTTTTCTGGCTGTAGGCTTTCCTATTATCTTTTATATGATGGCTGTTGTTGTACTAGATGTACGCCATTATGTTAAACGGATCAGAATGCGGATCTGGGATCGGTAGACTATAATATCATAGGGTGGTCAGATATAAATATTTTATATTTGCTGCTTATTAAATTCAGTAAACGCAACATGTCGGTAAGGGGAAACCAATTTAAATCTAATTCATTCAAAAACGATAGCAGGGACAAACAGGGTTCCAGGACCAGTTCCAGGGATACCCGGTCGACATTTGAGCGGATGCCCTCACTGAATTTTCAGGATGAAAGAATACTGAAAATAGCCGGGCTTTTCTTTTTGATTCTTTCTATATATTTTCTGGTTGCATTTACTTCCTACGTGTTTACATGGCAGGAGGATTACAGCTATGTTATAGACGCCAACGGTGGCTGGAGCAACCTTTTCAAAACGGTTGAGGAACTGCAGCAAAATAATATTCCAATAATGGTCCAGAACTGGCTGGGCAAATTCGGTGCTTTACTTTCCCACCAGTTTATTTACGAGTGGTTTGGTGTCGCCTCTTTTCTTTTCGTATTTGTCTTCTTTGTAATCGGCTATCGTCTGCTGTTTAAAGTGAAGATATTTTCTATGGAAAAAACGCTGGGCTACAGTTTGTTCTTTTTACTTTTTCTGAGTCTGACCTTTGGGTTTTTCCATTCCTTTTTTCTGGATGCGCCGCATTATCTCGAAGGTGAAATTGGCTACTGGTCCAATAAAGTACTGGTCGCCCAGATCGGTGTAACTGGTGTAGGAGTATTACTTGCATTTTTAGCACTGACGATTTTAGTAATCGCTTACAATATTGATTTTAAGCTTCCTGAACGTAAAAAGGTGCTTGTCGAAGAGGATACAGACCTGGAGCCAGAATATAGTAACGGAAATGCCTTTACACCAAAAACCGCAGAAAGTAGCGCTCTAACGGAAAAATCTGCCGCGAGACCAGTACAGGAAAACGATAAAAAATCGGGAGAGGTTGAGTTTACACTCAATGAACGTTTGGGAGGTCAGCGTAAGCAAAGTCAGGGTGCTATTGTTCCGTCCAGCAGATTTGAAGTGCAGGAGCCGATAGAAGAGGAGGTTGTAACGCCTTCAAGGCCTGCAGTTAATGTGATGAATGAAGCTATTATTCTCAGTCCTGCAGTTGCGCCGCCAGCCCCGGTTCGGGTTGCCTCTATTCCATTGGAAGAAGTGATCGTTCCTCAATCTGAACCAATATCAGTTAAGGCGGAGCCAGTTCTGACTGTAGCAAAATCTGAGGAAGAAAAGAAATCTGAACAGCTTGTTGAGCAGTTTGGAAATTATGATCCTAAATTGGATCTGTCCAGCTATCAATATCCACATCTGGATCTATTGGAAGATTATGGTTCGAATAAAATTTCAGTAAATGCTGATGAGCTCGAAGCCAACAAGAATAAGATTGTAGAAACGCTGAATCACTATAATATCGAAATTGATAAGATTAAAGCAACCATCGGTCCGACGGTTACGCTTTATGAAATTATACCTGCCCCAGGTATCCGGATTTCCAAAATCAAGAATCTGGAAGACGACATCGCTTTAAGTCTTGCTGCTCTGGGAATCCGTATTATTGCGCCAATGCCCGGTAAAGGAACTATTGGTATTGAGGTACCTAATATGCATCCGGAGATGGTTTCTATGCGGAGTATACTGGCTACTGAAAAGTTCCAGAAAACGGATATGGAGCTCCCTATTGCTTTGGGTAAGACGATTTCCAACGAAGTTTATATTGCTGATCTGGCGAAAATGCCCCATTTACTGGTTGCAGGTGCGACAGGGCAGGGTAAATCTGTTGGTATTAATGCTCTTCTGGTATCGCTGCTCTATAAAAAGCATCCATCTCAATTGAAGTTCGTATTGGTCGATCCTAAAAAGGTCGAGCTGACTCTATTCAATAAAATTGAACGGCATTTCCTGGCTAAGCTTCCTGGTGAAGCAGACGCAATTATTACGGATACAAAAAAGGTAATTCATACACTGAATTCACTATGTATCGAAATGGATCAGCGTTATGATTTGTTAAAGGACGCACAGGTCAGAAATTTGAAAGAATACAATGATAAGTTTATCAAAAGGAAGCTTAATCCTGAGAATTCGCATCGTTTTCTTCCATATATTGTACTGATTGTGGATGAGTTTGCAGATTTGATGATGACCGCTGGTAAAGAGGTTGAAACCCCGATTGCGCGTCTTGCACAGCTGGCGCGTGCGGTAGGTATTCACCTGGTACTGGCTACGCAGCGTCCATCGGTAAATATTATTACGGGTACGATTAAAGCGAACTTCCCGGCAAGGCTTGCGTTCAGGGTATTATCAAAAATTGACTCGAGAACTATTCTGGATAGTGGTGGTGCCGATCAGCTGATCGGGCGGGGAGATATGCTTTTATCTACAGGAAATGACCTGATTCGTTTACAGTGTGCTTTTGTAGATACACCTGAAGTTGATCGTATTTCTGAATTCATTGGTAATCAGCGTGGTTATCCTGAGGCATATCAGTTGCCTGAATATCTGGATGAGGCTGCGGAATCGGCCAAGGCAGATTTTAATCTGGATGACCGGGATTCTATGTTCGAAGAAGCAGCAAGACTGATTGTTATGCACCAGCAGGGTTCAACTTCACTAATTCAGCGTAAGCTTAAACTTGGATATAACCGGGCAGGTAGAATTATTGATCAGCTGGAAGCTACGGGTGTGGTCGGGCCTTTTGAGGGGAGTAAAGCCAGAGAGGTTTTATTGCCTGATGAATATGCTTTGGAACAGTTCTTGGACAATCTGAAGAAACCATAAATAACACACACACCGATGAAACAACTTTTTTTGGCGTTCCTTCTACTTACAGGAACTGGATATACCGGCTTTGCCCAGCAACAGGCACAGGCTACAACAATACTTGCTGGAGTCAGCAAAAAATATAAGTCTTACGATGCTGTAAAGGCAGATTTTATCTTCACACTGGAAAGCCCGCAAAACAAGGCTAAAGAAACCCAGCAGGGGACTCTCACCGTTCAGGCGAAGGCTAACAGGTACCGGGTAGTCATGACCGATCAGGATATGATTAGTGATGGTAAAACGCTTTGGACCTACCTGAAGAAAGATAAGGAGGTACAGGTTGCAAATGTAAACAATGAAGACGGAGATATTAACCCCGCCAAAATCTTTACCTTGTATGAAAAGGGATTTAAATATGCTTATACCGGCGAACGTAAAGTGGGCGGCAAAGTACAGCAGTTTGTTGATTTGACACCTGCCGATTCTAAGAAATCTTATGCTAAGATTACACTGGGGATTGATAAAGTGGCAAAGCAGATTGCCAGTGTGCTGATCTTTGATAAAAATGGGAATAAATACACATATACAGTCAAATCTTTCGCACCGAACGTAAAAGTTCCGGAGAGCACCTATAGTTTTGATGCTAAAAAATATCCTGGTGTAGAAGTAGTGGATTTGAGATAATATAATTTAAATTTTGCCATTGAAGATAACATTTCTGGGTACGGGCACTTCACAAGGTATTCCTGTGATTTGCTGCAATTGTGAAGTATGCCGCTCTGAGGATGACAGAGATAAACGCCTGCGTGTTTCTGTTCTGGTAGAAACGGCAGACAGGACCATCGTAATTGATAGTGGCCCGGATTTCAGGTATCAGATGCTTCGTGCGGGTGTGAAAGATCTGGATGCTATCATTTATACGCATGAACATAAAGATCATATTGCCGGCCTGGATGATATCCGCCCATTTAATTATCTACTGCAAAAGAACATAGATATCTATGCAACTCCACGTGTTCAGGATGCCCTAAAAAGAGAATTCTCTTATATTTTTACTGAACATTTCTATCCGGGACTGCCGCAGATAGATATGCATACTGTAATTGACGAATCTTTTTTGATCGGACAAACGGAAATAATTCCACTGCCTGTGATGCATTATAAACTGCCGATTCTGGGATACCGTATTGGAGATTTTAGTTATATCACGGATGCCAAAACTATCTCAGCCGAGACCAGGGAAAAGGTAAAAGGAACAAAAGTATTGGTAATCAACGCCCTCCAAAAGGAGCCTCATATTTCTCATTTTACGTTAGATGAAGCCCTGGATTTTGCTGCCGAAATAGGAGCGGAGACTACTTATCTAACCCACGTAAGTCATAATTTGGGTAAACATGCAGATATTTCATCTGAATTACCCGCTGGTGTTCAGCTTGCTTACGACGGGCTGCAGATTATTGTCTAGTTTTTTAAAATATCTCTTTAAACTATTGGTAATAAATATATCTTTGCAGCACAGTACAAACCCGGGTGGCGAAATTGGTAGACGCGCCAGCTTGAGGGGCTGGTGCTGGCAACGGCGTGGCAGTTCGAATCTGCTCTCGGGTACAACCGGAATTGAGAAATCAATTCCGGTTTTTTAATTTCAAATGGGCTTGCTATGCCAATACCACTCACTAGACCCTGTTCACAAATTTGTTGAGCTCAACGCAGGTTTTAAGCCGCTTGATTATACCATCAAAATTGTCTTCCTTAAGGAAGAAGGAATCGGCATAATATTGTCTTACAAAGAAGCTCTTCATCTTAAGAAACGCAGCTGCCGGGCTAGAAGCATCAAAACCGTTTGGGACTTTTTGTAAACTTTCTTGCGCAATGATGCCGTCAGGGAAAGCTGTCTTAAGTGTAGAATTCTCTGCTATTTTTATCCATTCCTCAAAATTGTAATCTATTTCCTGACGCAATTTTTTAAGTTTATCTGGATCTGGCTGGAAACTGCCTGCACCAAAGCAGCATTTATCTGGATCCAACATAACGTAATATACTGCATTTCCACTTTTTCGACCTCCACTGCTGATGAAAGCATATAGATAGGTTTTATAAGGGGATTTATCTTTAGAAAACCTGAGGTCTCTATTTAAACGTGGGATACAGTCTTTGGCTAGCAAATGAGAAGATGCGATTGAGGGGTCAAACTTGCTGATAGAATCAATAAGATCTTGTGTGAACCCCTCGAAATTTTCATAGACTTCTCTATAATCATCGCGGTTTTTATCAAACCATTCTTTGCTATTATTTTTCTTCAGTCCTTTAAGAAAGTCGAAGGTCATTTTTTTTAGCATATTTATCTCAAATTAATGTCTACCGCCCGGTTTTGCTGCTAAGTTTTTTTATCTCTAAGAGTATCTTTTTTTCCTGACTGTTCTCGTCAGCTTGTGAGAGGATATCTTTGATGATGATAGTTCCTTCCTCTTCATTTAGGGCTCTGAATTCTGTAAGGATATCAGCATCCCTAAAACACGCCAAGATATCATCTTCATCCGTAAGCTTATTATCAGAATCCTTGTACATGTTAACAATAACTGAATCACCACCTTTTTTATTGATTGCTTTCCTGATACCAGCATTGACTGACATATACATATCCAACCCCTTGCGTGGTGCTAAATTCATATTCTTAAATTCGTAACCGTCGATTGTGCCGGAGACCTTAATATATCCCCATTTGCCTTTAATATCCTTAGAATCTGGGATAATGATATTATAGGTCCATGCCCCATGATCAGGGACATAGTTTAGCGTCAATTTTTTGTCTTTTAATAATTCTTTCATATACATTTATGGTATAATAACTAATCAGTTAAAGGAATTCTCTAGTTTTATTCTTTATATCTATATTAAAGAGCCTCTATAAGAATCAGGTCGTGAATGTACTACAAAATGACATTTATTATGTTTCGTCATCAGGCCATAATAATATAGACTGATGGTCGCAAAAACCAATTATAATCTGGTGAAGGTGATCCATTTAAAGAACTCGAATCTTATAACAGCTCAATCTTTTTGTGCTTTATAAAAGCATCTTTATCTTTTTTTACTTCTTTCAACATTGATTTTATTTCTATTGGCAATGTGAAATATTTATCAGCCCATAAGTTTATTTCGATCATTAAGGGAAGCAAATCAACCCCTTTTTGGGTTAGTTTATATAAAACTTTGGCTTTGCTTTCCGGATGGTCTAGTTTGATAATTACCCCATTTGTTTCCAGCATTTGTAACCGGGAAGCGAGGATATTAGTTGCTATTTTTTCATCCGATTTCAGGAAGTCTCCATACGTGCATTGTTTCTTGAACATAAGATCCCTGACAATAAGTAATGACCATTTGTCTCCCCATATATCCAAGGAGCTGCTAATAGGGCAATCAGACCTCTTTTTTATTTCCATCATAAAATATTTATAAAATCACTTGCAAATTAAAAGTTGTTTCTATATTTGCACTTGCAAAACGCAAGCGAATTTACGTAATTAAATTATAGATACAATGGAAACAGGATTAATTTTTGAACCTTATAGCCTAAATGGACTGGCCTTAAACAACCGAATAGTGATGGCACCAATGACCAGAAGCCGCTCTGCAAACCCTGGGAATGTCGCTACGACCCTTACTGCGCTATATTATAAACAACGTGCCACTGCTGGACTGATCATTACCGAAGGAACATTTATCAGTGAAGATGCGGTTGGCGTAGTGAACGTACCTGGTATTTATAGCAAAGAACAGATACAGGGCTGGAAATTAACTACTGATGCAGTACATGGCGAAGGCGGAAAAATATTTGCGCAGCTTTGGCATACCGGAGCATATTCTCATCCGGATCTGCATGCTGGTAGAAAGCCATTGGCCCCCTCGGCTGTAAATCCTGAGCAGCAAATATTTACAGCAAAGGGATTTCAGCCGTCTCAAGCACCAGAACCAATGAATACCGAAGATATTAAAAGAACAGTTAATGATTTCAAGCAAGCCGCCATCAATGCATTCGAAGCTGGTTTTGATGGTGTGGAACTACATGGGGCAAATGGCTATCTGCTGCAACAGTTCTTTAGCAAAAACAGCAATCACCGGACAGACGAATATGGTGGCTCTGTAGAAAACCGTGCAAGAATTTTATTCGACATTTTAGATGAATTGGAGCAGGTAGTTGATATTAAAAAAGTTGCTGTTCGTTTAAATCCCTCTTTAAATGGGATAATGGGCATTCTTGTAGATGATGAAACCAAGTCTTTATATAATTATGTTGTAAACAAGCTGAATGATTATGGCCTTGCTTACATCCATCTGATTGAGCCGTTTACCGATGTTTCTGCAATTCCTGATGCGATCCAGGAAGTAGCCAAACATTTCCGGAAGATTTACAAAGGCACCATTATTATTAACAGGGCTTTTACCCGGGAAACCGCTAATCAAGTATTAAATGATGGAGATGCTAATCTGGTGTCCTTTGGTGTTCCATTTATTGCTAATCCCGATCTAGTAGCGCGTTTCAGAACGCAGGCAATTCTTAATCAACCAGATCAAACTACTTTTTACACGCCTGGTGAAAAAGGATATACAGATTATCCTACACTGGATACCAGCAAATAGGTTTTAAAATTAAATATAGAATAATGAAAACGACAGGAAATACAATATTCATAAGTGGTGGAAGTGCCGGAATAGGTCTAGCGATCGCCAAAAAATTAAGTGAGGCAGGAAACAAGATTATCATCAACGGCCGCAGTGAAGAACGTCTTCAAAGCGCATTGAAAGAGCTTGATAATGCAGTTGCCATTCAGGGAGATTTATCGATAGCTGCTGATAGAACTCGCATTGCAGGAGAGCTCAAAGCGAATTATCCAAATGTGAATATTATCATTAATAATGCTGGAGCGGCATTTATGAATGATTTAAGCGATATTAAAAATAATGCTGCAGAAAAAGCTTATCAGGAAATAAATACTAATTATATCAGTGTGATTGATTTTACCACACTGACTTTACCATTACTTTTGAAACAGGAAGAGGCGGCAATCGTAAACGTTTCTTCAATAGCTGTATTTAGGTCCAACAAATATTTGCCTACTTATTCCGCTAGCAAGGCTGCACTCCACAGTTACACGCAAGGTCTGAGAGATACATTTGCCACTAACGAAAAGTTGAATGTTTATGAAATATATCCGCCTTTGGTAAATACCGAGTTTTCAGCAGAGATTGGCGGGGTAAACGGTATTGCGCCATCAGAGGTAGCCGATGAACTGTTTGCTGCTTTGGAGAAAAACCAGTTTGAAATTCCTGTCGGGGATGCAAAAAAAATACACGCTTTGGTTGATGCCATCACCGAGCAGGTTAATAATTGATAAATCTGTATAATTTCAAAGAACAATGAATGTAAAAGGTAAAACAATCCTGATAACGGGTGGAGCATCAGGAATAGGGCTGGAAGCAGCAAAGCAATTTTTGGAAATCGGCGCTAAAGTGATCATTACCGGTAGAAATCAAAACAAGCTAGATGCGGTGAAACAAGACATACCTGCGGTAACCGTTATCAGGAGTGATGTTGAAAAGGAAGACGATGCGCTTTCCCTCTTTAGGCAGATTAGTACATTGGGCGGTATAGATATCTTGTATCATAATGCAGGCGTTGGAAGTCCGGCGCTTAATCTGGGCACAGGAAATGAACAGATCCTGAAGAATGCAGAGTACGAGATGAACGTAAACTATTTCGGAGTCATAAGATTGAATAACTTGTTTATGCACATGTTGAAATCTAGAGCTGACAGTGCAATTATCATTACTACTTCGCTACTTAGTCTCGTTCCCGGGTTAGAAGAGCCAACTTATTCTGCAACTAAAGTTGCTTTGGGCTTTTATACAAAGTTGTTGAGAAAAGATCTGGAAATACTCGGGAGTGATCTGAAAATATTTGAGTTGCTGCCACCGCTAGTATCAACAGAGATGACCGCCAAAAGAAAAGATAAGAAGATGACTACATATGATTTGGTAAAAGCGCTTATCTCAGGGATTAAAAGAGATCAGTTCACCATTCGTGTCGGAGATACAAAATTATTATATTTAATAAGCAGATTTTCCCCCAAGATGGCATTTAACCTGGTAAACCCTAAAAAAATATACAACAGCCTCCGGTAACAGATAAAGATATGAAAGTATTTATAGTAGAAAAATATGGTAAAAAGGAGGCGCTTAAGTTAGCCGAGATGCCGCTTCCAGTCTTAGAGGAAAATGAAGTGATGGTGGAAGTTTATGCTGCTGGCCTCAATCTGCTGGATTCTAAAATCAAGTCTGGTGAATTCAAATTGATCCTACCCTACAAATTGCCACTTATTTTAGGACATGATGTCGCAGGCGTAATTACCCAGGTTGGAAAAAATGTAAAACAGTTTAAGCAGGGGGATGAGGTTTATGCGCGCCCTTCAGATTTTCATATCGGTACATTTGCAGAGTTTATTGCAATTAGTGAAAAAGATGTAGCCTTAAAGCCAAAGAGTCTTTCTATGGAAGAAGCTGCGTCTATTCCGTTGGTTGCCCTTACTGCATGGCAAGCCCTGGTAGAAAACGCGCGTCTCAAAAAAGGGCAGAAAGTGTTTATTCAGGCCGGTTCCGGTGGAGTAGGAACTATTGCAATACAACTGGCGAAATATTTAGGTGCAACCGTTGCCACAACTGCAAGTGAAAAGAGCTTTCCAATGTTAAAAGACCTTGGAGCTGATGTGCTGATTGATTACAAAAAGGAAGATTTTGAACTTGTACTGAAAGATTATGATGTTGTGCTAAATAGCCAGGATGCAAAGACTTTAGACAAATCATTAAGGATTTTAAAACCGGGAGGAAAGGCGATTTCAATCTCCGGGCCGCCTACGCCAGATTTTGCCAAATCAATCGGCGCCCCTTGGTTCGTAAAGATTGTATTGTCACTGATAAGCTCCGGCATCCGAAGAAAAGCCAGGAAACTGGGTGTTGACTATTCATTCCTTTTCATGAGAGCCGATGGGCAGCAATTACAGCAAATTTCCAAACTTATCGAAGAGGGTGCGATTCGACCTGTGGTAGATAAGGCGTTTCCGTTTGAGCAGACTGCTGAGGCTCTGGAATATGTGGAGAGCGGGCGAGCAAAAGGAAAAGTAGTCGTCAAATTGAAATAATGCTACTGTCATTCATCAAGTATTTTATTCTACCGTAGAACTGCCTTTCGTCACATTTTCCCACTGTTCTATCACATTTATTAAATTCAGGATTCCGGGCTGCCTATTATTGTTTTATGTTATAATCTAATAACCGGGGGTATTAGACCTCTTTAAACTTAAAACAATGAAATCGTATTTACTTCTTCTTCTCTGCTGCCTTAGTTTTAGTTCATTTGGACAAACGATACCTGACCCCGGTCACCGGACGGACTTCATTACCGATGATGTTGAGTTCAATAGTGCCGGTATCACTCTGGCTGGTACTATATTTAAACCTAAACATCCATATGGGGCGGTAATTCTTATCCATGGCTCTGGTCAGGAAACAAGGATGCTGAAAATGGCGTCTCTTCTGGCAGAAAATGGTATCGCGGTATTAACATATGACAAACGCGGAGTGGGAAAATCGGGGGGAGTATACGTTGGACCGGAAGCCGGAACTAATAACATTGATGTTTCAAATCTCAATTTATTGGCACTAGATGCAAGTGCCGCCACTAACGCTTTGATTGCGCATTTACCTGCAAATCATGGGCCGTTGGGCTTCATAGGGTTTAGCCAGGCCGGCTGGATCATCCCTTTGGCTGCGAAAGAAAATCGTAATGTGAATTTTATGATATTATTTAGCGGACCAGTTGTCACAACGCTCGAACAGCTGCGATTTCAATTTTATACAGAAGGAAAACCTGGCTTTTGGGAAACGCACACAGAAGCTGAGGTACGCGAACATATACGCAGTGATGCAGATCGCTATCAGTTTGCTGCCACAGATCCACGCGATGCACTCGCTGCACTCCCGATTCGGGGGCTTTGGCTTTTTGGAGGCAAAGATGTGCAAATTCCGGTTAATTTGTCCATTGAACACCTCGACGCGCTTAAAGCGAAAGGTAAGCCTTATGAATACCGGTTATTTCCAGAATTAGGGCATAACACCTCATTCTCGAAATCGCCGGATCCGTTTAATGTTGCTATTCAATGGATTAAATCCGGTGATGGTAATATGAACCGGAAATAATCAAATACTATCAACATCTGGTTATTGTCATTTACCAGATGTTGTATTGCCGTTTGTTCCACTGTTCTTGCCGAAATTTAGTAAATCAATAGGAATGACCAATTTAAGTCCTATTGCTGCTACGCCACGATTTTTAAATAAGGTATCATCGGACGTGGATATTTCCGATTGAATATTTCCATTCACTATGAGCGGTAGGTTTTTACCCTCAAACTGGGCGAGGAAGTAATCCCGAGGTTGCCTTACATTTAGAAATTCAATTGTAGCAAGCAATGAGACGGCTCTGAACCGCCAACCTGCTCCCACTCCCCAATCAAAAGGTTTATTAGTTTCACTAATTGTTGACAAACTTACCGGATTGACAAATACCGCAAAAGTTGGCCCTTTAGTAACCAAATCATGCGAAACTACTTCTCCAGCTGCATCCATCTTATCTACCCAGTATTTATATGGAGTCCATGAAAAGCCAAGGGTTGCATTATATCGCATCTTATCAGATCGTTCTATAATGACTACGTTATTTAATTTACTGATCTTGGGATCTAAGTAGGTATTATTAATCATTGTCCCGGCGCCAAGGCCAATTATGGCAGAAAATACCGGTTCAGAGACCTGCGCTATCGCAGAATATGTACTTATAAAAGTACATAGGCAAAAAACACTTGTTGTAATTTTCATGAGAGAGTTAGTTTATTTAATCTAATATACTAATTATCAGCAGTATGGCGGTATTATTTCGCTTGTGTGATATCGCTTTAAAAGCTGATTTCATTAGAGTTCTTTAATAGATTAATAAACCTAATTTGCGGTGCGATCAGCCGCTGAGTTTCTTTAATAAAATTCGCAGAAATCACTTATTAAGGAAAAAGATCCTCCTTTTCTAAAAACTATCCCATGTAAGGGGCGTTATTAACGTAGATTCTTTAGTTTAATTGTATTTACGTTTTTTATTATGGCAGACCATCAAAATCAAAGAAACCCTGAGTTATTCAGAGATACAGTAGATTTTGAGTATCAATTGTCTCAGTATCGAAAGAGAATTTCCAATATTCTAGAAAGTTTTACAGATGCATTTTTCGAAGTGGATAGAGAATGGAAAGTAACTTACTGGAATAAAGAGGCAGAGCGGCTAATGCTCATGCCCCGGTCAGAAGTCATAGGAAAAAATTTATGGGATGTTTATGCTGACGCTGTACCATTGAAGTTCTTTACCGAATATCATAAAGCAGTGGATGAGAATGTTTCCGTGAGGTTTGAGGAGTATTTTCCGCCCCGGGGAATTTGGGTGGAAGTTGCTGCTTTCCCATCAGGAAATGGACTGTCAGTTTATTTCAAAGATATCACAGCGAATAAAAAGTCTTTGGAAACGCTTCAGGATGAACGGAGGAAATATCGTGATTTATTTAACCTCAGCCCGGTGCCGCAATGGGTATATGATTTCGATAATTTGCAGTTCCTGGACGTGAATGAGGCTGCAATCAGTCATTACGGGTATACCCGAGGCGAATTTTTATCCATGACAATCAAAGATATCCGCCTTAAAAGTGACATACCAGCGCTTGAGGAAATGTTATGTACAAAAGTTGCTGTGGGCTATTTTAGTAAAAACAGCGTAAAGCACCAGAAAAAGAATGGAGAAATTATCTCGGTAAATGTGGAGGGCAATACGGTCTACTTTGAAGGCAAAAATGCAAGGCTTGTAATGGCAATAGATCGTACTGCCGAGATCCAGGCGAAGCAAGCACAGGAAAATAGTCTTAAAAGATTTGATATTGTTTCCAAAGCAACAAGCGATGCAATTTGGGATCTGGATATGGTTACCGGAGAAATGTTATGGAATCAGGGCATCAGAGGAATCTTTGGTCACGAAAAAACTTCGTATACTGAAAAATGGTGGCAGGAGCATGTCCACCCCGAAGATCTGGACAAAATACTTTGGAAGGCAAAATCACTGATCGAAAATCATAAAACTAGATTGAATGCCGAATACCGTTTTAGATGTGCAGATGGTTCATACAGGTTTGTACTCGACAGAGCCTTTATTCTCTTTAACGGGGACGGCTTGCCGGTAAGAATAATTGGTTCCATGCAAGATGTAACCGAGCGGGTGAGTGATCTGAATGCAATTAAGGATCAAAATAGGCGTTTACAGGAAATATCGTGGATACAATCCCACAAGGTTCGCAGTCCACTTGCGAAGATATTGGGCCTTGTTTCTCTAATGAAGCTTAGCAAAAATGATCTATCTGCCCTGAATGAATTAATTCCTATGGTGGCTTCTTCGGCCGAAGAACTGGATGCGGTACTAAAGGAAATTGTTGAAAAAACAGAGCGTAAGTAATGGAATCAGATTAAACTAATGAAATACGTATAAACCCCCGTTATAGGTGTTTTTATTATTTAATATATTTGGCGAAATCTTAAACAGATGCTCTGGTTTTATGAATAAACGAATCCTCCTTATAGACAAAGATCCTGCGGTAATTGACGTTATAACTTTGTTACTTGAATCTGAAGGATATCAAATATATGTCTCCAAGAAGCCATTTGAGCATTCGGAGATATACGACATTAAGCCAGACCTGATCTTAATTCATAACGGACTGGCTAATGAAGGCAGTGAAATATCTAAAAGGATTAAATCTGAACCGGGAACGTCTTCAATTCCGGTAATTTTAACCTCAACTAATCCCAATATAGCACAGATAGCCCGTGAGAACGGTGCGGATAACTATTTGCTGAAGCCTTTTGATATTGATGAGTTATGTCTTCTGATTGGTAAAACGATCAAAGCTAATCTCTGCTAATAAGGGAGCTATTATTATTCATTTTATATATAATAAGTATTAGCGATTATATACTTATATTAATTCGATGAAATAGCTGATCTTCTCTGTTCTTTTCGGATTGAGTTTGCTTGCTGTTCCAGGATTTGGTGCTGAATATTTACATACGCACATCTCAGACAGGAAAGAGATAATCGTATACATTACTCGTACTGGTGAAAAATATCATCAATCAAACTGCAGGTATCTTAGGCAAAGTAAGATACAAACTACTAAAAAGGAAGCGGTGAAAAACGGATATTCCGCCTGTAAAGTTTGCAAGCCTTAGCAATGAGCTTCTACTGTCAATTTTTTTGAAAATTTCATGTACGTTACCGGACACCGGTGAACGCTAACGTACATGCAAATCTATAAAGATTAAGCAGGAAGCTTATCCTCGACCTTTTGTCTATTAATTTATTGTGGCATATGATTGGTTCTTGCACCTCATTTATCATAGTCAAAAAAACATTTCATGTTCAAGAACTACTTAAAATTAGGTTTCAGGAATCTCAAAAAATATAAACTGTCATCGTTTATAAATATTTCAGGTCTTGCCCTGGCAGTAGGTTGCTGCATTATGGTTTCTGAATATACTTACTGGGCTTTACATCAGGATAGTTTTAATTCCAGAATTGACCGGCTATTTGTGATTGAAAAAATAGTAGATAAGAAAGGGGTACAGCAGATTTATGGAGATGTTCCTGCAGCTCTGGCACCATCGCTGAAGAATGATTACCCTCAGGTATCAAATGCGGCAAGGCTTAATTACCGGTCTGTAGTTATCAAGCAAGGGGAAAATGTGTTCCGGGATAGACTCACTTTTGTAGACGATGATTTTTATGAAATGTTTGATTACCCTGTAAAATGGGGAGAAAGGCAGAAATTCACTGATCAAGATGGAATTGTTCTGACGCAGGAGTTATCTGGCAAGTTATTTGGAACCAGTAATCCGGTAGGTAAAGCGCTGACAATAAGAATCAACCGCGGGAAGAGCGTCATTTCAGAAAACTTTATAGTAAAAGGGGTTCTTAATAAGTATCCTGTAGAAGCTTCGTTTAATTTCTCCGCGCTTGTTCCATATTCCAGAATGACCGCGCTGGGGCTGGATAAGCCCGGAAGCTGGGTTGAGAGTACCAGCATTACTTTTATTGAAATGAAAGACGCGAAAGACATTGCTTTACTTAGGAGCCAGGGGAAGCGATATTCAGATCTTTACAATGCTGCTAATCAGAATAGCCAGATTTCATCTTTCCACTATCAGCACCTAAATGCGATGAACTTTCATTCGTATAAGGTGTATGGGAGTTATTTTAATACCATGCAACCAATCGGGTTAATTATGCTGATTGTTATTGCAGTATCCATTTTGCTGCTGGTATATTTTAATTATATTAATATCACTATTGCATCTGTTTCCGGCAGACTGAAAGAAATCAGCGTCCGAAAAGTAATGGGTAGCAGTAAGGGCCAGATCATTCTGCAGTTTATAACTGAGAATTTAATAATTTGCTCAATAGCCGTTTTTTTCGGTTTGCTGTTGGCAGAAGTCTTCTTTTTTCCATGGTTTAGTTCGATATCAGGATTTCAGTTGGGGAACGAATTTTTCTTGCATCAAAGAACCTGGGTCATGGCATTCATACTTATTTTTGTTTCCGCTTTGAGCGGAGCCACTTATCCGGCATACTATATCTATTCCTTAAGTACCGTTGGAATGATGAAAGGAAATGTACAGATGGGAAGTAAGAATCGTTTCAGGAAGGTTCTGCTGGCTTTTCAGTTCTTTCTTACTTTTATGGCTATTTCAACAGCTATCGCATTCGTAAAAGAAACAAAAACTATCAAATCTAAGCCCTGGGGTTATCAGCCTGATAATAATGTGGTAGTAAGTATAGATAACTCAAATAGTTATAATTCTATACAGGAACAACTTAAAAAAAATAATAAAATTGAGTCAGTTGCGGGTTCAGTTGAATCGCTTGGCAATTTTACCAGAGAGATCAGCGTAAAGGCTGATACGGAGACCGAGACAGTCAAAAGTTTGAATGTTCTGCCCGGATTTACCGACCATCTGGGAATTAAAATAACATCCGGACGAGGGTTCAATGAGAAGTTTCCAGCGGACCGTCAGAATTCGGTTATTGTAAATCAGGCATTTTTGAAAATGATGAAGTGGTCATCGGGAATTGGGAAAAAGATCATCTATAACAGCCATAACTATGTGATAGTAGGTGAAGTTAATGATTTCCGTTACGAAAGTTTTGAACACGAAATAGCGCCCTTAGTCCTGATGAATTGTAAACCAGAAGATGTGAGGTTTATATACATCAAATATGCGCCTGAGCTGTTTTCTAACGCACTGCAGGACATCAAAGGAATTCTGCAGAAGATTTATCCTTATCATCCCTTTGAATATTATTATCAGGACGAGGTTTTTGAGGGATATTTCACAGGGTTTTCGAAAATATCAAAACTTCTAGGCGTAACATCGTTATTCATGACGCTGATATCAGTTTCGGGTGTATTTGGACTGGCATTGATTATTCTAGGCAAAAAAATGAAGGAAATAAGTGTCCGAAAAGTATTGGGTGCAGATATGAGCCATATTATATATTTGATTGTCAAAGAGTTTTTCTTTGCATTGGTTTTTGCCATATCAATTGGATTGCCGCTTTCCTATGTTATGATGACCGCTATGTTCAATCAGCTATCTGTTAATAGTCAGTTTTCATTATTGCCGGTTTTAATGGCTGTGGTCGCCCTGTTATTTACTACGGCAGTAAGTGTGTCATGGCATATTTTAAAAGCATATAAGGCAAGTATTTCCCCTTATCTAAAAGACGAATAACTTTATAAAGCTGTCTCAATTTACCCATTTTATGTCTTTTATGCACCGTTTTTGGACGCTGGATAACAGTTAACTTTATCATAATCAAAAATTGGTCTTATGAAAAAACTTGAATACAGCATTACTATTAATGCGTCACCTGAGCGTGTTTGGGAAATAATTACCGGCAAGGAAACCTACGGACAATGGACGTCGGTATTTGCTGAAGGCTCCAGTGCAGAGACAGACTGGAAAAAAGGAAGTAAGGCGATCTTTCTCAATGGTGAGGGTCAGGGAATGGTATCTGAAATTGTCGATAGTATTCCGGGTAAATTTCTTTCGATCCGTCACCTTGGAGAAGTAAAAGACGGTGTAGAAGATGCAACGACCTATCAGGGAGAGGAGTGGGGAGACGCACTGGAAAATTATGAACTAGAGCAGGTTAATGGAAAAACGGTATGGGTTGTTACGCTAGATATGAACGATGATTACGTCGATTTCATGAATAATACCTGGCCTGCCGCACTGGAAAAGGTAAAAGACCTGTCTGAACAGGCAAAATAATAGCAAGATTATACAATCGTTGGAGGCATATCTATCTTAAATTTGGAGCAAAAATATTACCATGAATAAGATGTTTATTGTTTTCTTGTTATCCTTAATTTCTTCCGTGCTTTTTGCCCAGCACCAGCTGCCTTTGTCCACAAAAGGTTCAGTTGGTGTTAGTACAAATATCGAAACCTACTTCTTTGCTGAAAAGCTTGCAGTCGAACATATCGGCAACTATGTTTTTGATATTAAGGGGGTAGATTATTCTCATCAACCCATTGTGTATTTTGGTTTTAAACATTTTAGTAACTACCAGAATGATCCCGTTATAATCCGTGCAGCGGAAATACTAAAGGAGATTCGTGATACATTGCACGATAATGGTCCGATTTTTAACTATTTATTGAATCAGAAGGAGTTCCCCGGGGCGGGGCCGAGGTTTGCGTTGAAAACAGATAATAATCCTTCTGGCTCTTCCATGAATAAAAATGTGGATGCTCTGTTGGCAGAGCTCACTGATAGTCTGAGGAGTTTCTATGTCAAAGCAGATGTGGGGAGATTTCTGGCTGAAAATTCGTCCTTTTACAAACAAGCACTGCAGGAAATAGGAAAAGATATCAACAAGGATATTTTTCTTCATATGGAGAAGTGGTACGGCCAAAAATTTCCTTTTTATGAATTATACATTTCCCCGGCTATGCCTATTACTCCTGGCGATGACAATTATCGTGGTGTTGGACCACAAATAGACTCTCCAAAGGGTAAGATTCCTTCTATGGTTGTCAGCTCCAGTAAAATGCTCAAACTTCAAAATAGCCTTGCCGACTATCATGAATTTGGATTTGATAACGAACCTGTAACTTCATTTATTTCTTCGCATGAAATAGGACATTCTTTTGTGAATCCTTTGCTTGATCAATATACGACAAGCATTAAGGCAGATTCCGCACTTTATACAAAAAAATTAGAAGCGATATTGAGTACAAGCAATATCCGTGGCTGGCATGTGACTGTTATTGAACATCTGGTAAGGTTGGGAGAAATTCGAATTGCAGTTTCAGTGAAGAATGATAAAGAAGCAGAACGATTACGGAAATTGCATATCGGGGAATACAATTGCGTGCTGATCCCTCTATTAGAGGCGAAAATCGTAGAGTATGAACGTAACCATAAAAAATACCCTGATTTTAAAAGTTATGTACCTGTCCTGATGGCGTATTTTCAGGGGCTCACGCCGGAGATTATTGATGAGCAGGTAAGATTGTATGTAAATTACTGATAGATTACCCAGTCTTCCGGGGGCAGAATAATTGAATTGGTTGTTCCCCCTGGGTAAAAAGACATACGTTAAGCCTTTATACGATGTGCATTTTTCTTTTTCTTTTTACCTTTTTTTAGCCAGATAATAAACCCCGTTACAGGTAAACTGGCAGAAATAAGACTAATTATAGTGGCTACTATTTTCCCGAAC
This sequence comes from Pedobacter antarcticus, assembly GCF_900112985.1. GTDB lineage: Bacteria > Bacteroidota > Bacteroidia > Sphingobacteriales > Sphingobacteriaceae > Pedobacter > Pedobacter antarcticus. Next base: position 109,272 of record NZ_FONS01000006.1, on the reverse strand, counting down.
AGGCCAAATATCTGCCCGGTATGAAGGTCATAATTTGCAGCCTCGATGACATCAGCTCTTGTATAGTCTTTGTATAATTTGGAACTGATTAATTGCCCATTATCTGCATTGTAGAAAAAAGTGTTCCGCTTTCTTTCCCAGCTTGAAGCATAGTTTAAACGAAGACGGATATTTCCGTCTTTACGGATAGTCAACGTTGTTAATTCAGCACCAGGGTATAGACTGACCGCATCTGCATACATTTTTCCGTAACGTTCCGGGATAGCTTCAATGATTTCAGGTTTAATCGCCGGCTCAGCTTTTTTACCTTCGGTGAGTTTAGACCCACTAAAAAAACTAACCGCTGTGCGTACTTCTTTGAATCCAAAATATAGTCCGGAAAGAGAAATTACCAGCAGGATACCTGAAGCATAAAATCCCACTACATTGTGCAAATCATAATTGACTCGCTTAAAAGAGCCTTCCCATTTAATCGTAAGGGCTTGTCTGATAAGCCGGACCTGGCCAGGAAACCATAAAATCAAACCGGAAATTAACATAATCACAAATATGACTACAGACCAGCGGATAATAAACTTTCCTGTCTCACCCATTAATAATGAGGTATGTATTTCGCGGATGGTAAGCAGATAATCTTTCCCAGCTTTTTTGACCAGACGCCCATTATACGGATCAAGGTAATAAACATTACCTTTTCCGGCACTGAAAGCAACGGTTGCATTAGGCGCTGTATGGTTAATCTCAATCCCTGTTATTTTCTTTCCAGGGGCAATTTTGGACATGTCATGCAATAATGCAGCAAGGCTTGCAGGTGTTTGGTTGCATACAGGTACATAAGCGTATTCTTTCTGCAGATAGGTCCGGATATCAGACTCAAAGACATACATACAGCCGGTAAGGCTGATGATCATAACTATGACCCCACTAAACAAACCCAGCCATAAATGGATTAACCTCACACCATTTTTAATTTTCTTACTTGTTTTCATTAGAAAGAATATCCTGCAGCAAGGTTAAATCTTCGTCCGTTTCCTCTGGTATAGATAGTGTTATTTCCATAGAACTGAGAGATGCTTGGGTAATAAGCTTTATTAAATAGGTTCTCTAGTCCAAGATTCAGTTTCAAAGCCTTTGTTGCCTGATAACCCATGGCAAGGTTGAAAAGGTTATACGCCTTCACAGGGCCTTCTCCGATTAGGTATTTGCCTGTCTTTGGACTTGGCTCGAAATGATCCCTGTTGCCAACTCTCATCCAGTTTAAATCGAAGGTGAAATCTTTAATACCCGAAAACTTAAGATAAACTGTCGCTTTAGAAGGGGGAATGCGGGTTGTATTAAGATATACGTCATTTGGTCCATCATAATTTCCGTCGTTATCGACATCACCTTTTCCATCTACAAAAGCATAGTTACCGCCAATTGACAGATCTTTTGTAAACGTGTAGTCGGCTTGGATCTCGTAGCCGGAAACCCGTTCAGGTATTCTTTGGGAAATATACTTACCATCTACTTCTAAAAGATTCGCACCTAGTTTAGAAGTACTGATGTAATAAGCTGCACTCACATTCAGACTTCCGATTGAACTACTAAATCCCGCCTCATAATTATTGACAATAATAGGCTTTGTTTGCAATTGTGAAAGCGTATTGCTTTGCGCTGCACGCAGCACACGGCCTAATTCGAAAACAGAAAAAGATTGTGCATAACTGATAAATGGATTAAATAATTTAGAAGCTGAATATCTGGCGCCTAAGTTAAATACAAGGGCATTATAATTTAACTTTCCACCTTGAACAGCGATACTTCCTTCATTATTGGGGCCAGTGGCAAGCGTATTGAAATCGTCAACTTTGATATTGATATTTTCTACTCTTAAACCTCCTTTAATGGTCAGGTTTCTTAAAATATTTGTAGTAGTCTGCAGATAAGGTGCGAAGTTAACCATATTCATATCCGGTACCCATACTCTTCCATCAGTCAGACTTTGAGAGGTATTATCATTCATCAGATCGAGTCCATAGTTAATCTGTGTGGAAACTTGTTCCGAAAAAGTAACAGGAGTATTCAAATTAACTCTTGCCCCTTTTTTTTGTGATTTAATGGCCGACTGCCCACCTTCATAAAAAGACGCTACATTTGAATAGATAGTATAAAAATCCTGTAGATAAACGTTAGCCTGTAGATTAGTTTGTCCAAAGATCTGGTTATTGGTATACTGCAGGTTTGCGTTGTGATTGTAGCGCGTTCCTTCATCTTCTCCTTTACGTATACCTTTAACTCCAATTGCAGGTTTCTCACCATATATTCCGTTTTTCAATACATATTCAGAATGCTGCCTTGAGCTAAAATAGTTGTACATCAGTTCAAGTCTCTGATTGGCAGAAATATCGTAGCCAATTTTAGCGAAAGCATTATAAGTTTTAGTTTCTCCTAATCCGTAATCTGGGGAAATAACTTCTCCTTTAGCATCACGGTAAACACCCGTCTTCTCATAAGAACCGCTTATAACGTAATCTATTTTCCCGTCTTTTCCATAAAACTGCTGTACTGCGCGAAAACCGAGAGTGCTGTCTCCCTTAGTATTACCTGTCATTCCAAGTTGAGAATACCCACCGAATTTTTTACCTGCAACAGGTTTTTTAGTGATATAATTGATCAACCCGCCTTCGGCACCATTACCGTATATGGCAGTAGCGCCTTTAATAACCTCAACTCTTTCAATTACAGATGGATCTATACTTCGGATATCCCTTCCTCCGGCACGTAGCGGGGTAGATTGAGGTATACCGTCGACCAATACTAAGACATTACGTCCGCGAAGTGTCTGACCTGAATTGCCCGTTTGATTTGTAGATGTACCCAGTCCAGGAACACTGTAAGCAAGAATATTGGCGAGATTAGGACTGATAGTTGACTGTGTTGCAATGTCCTTGGCTGTTAATATCGTCACTGATGACGGTGTCTGAGAAAGTGATTCTGCCTTTCTGCTTGCGGAAACAATTACTTCATTTAGGTCTGCATTGTCATTCTGCAGGGTGAAATCAAGGTTTATTGCCTGATCAGAATTGATGGATATTACAGATTCATGATTAAGAAACCCTGTAACGGAAATACGGATTGTATATGTTCCGGAAGGGATCCCTTTGAACTGAAACCGTCCATTTTGATCGGTGACAGTCTTCATACTAGTTTTCTTTAACTGTACATTTGCATTTGCGATTTTCTGATGATCGCTGTCAGTTACCGTACCCGTCAGTATGTTTTGTGTGCCTTGGGAAAAAGTAAAAAGAGGAATAAATATTAAGAACGTAATGTATAGTAGTAAAGATCCAGGCTTCATATAGAATAATTTCCGCAAATATATACTTATTAAGACTTGTTACAAATAGACTTAAGTTAAATCCGTAATTTTAATTATTTGACTTACAGTTGAGCTGCTTAAACAATTCTTGAAAATTCACAAAATATATATCGTTTCATATGGCACCTGTTAGAAAACTTATTCAGCAAATTCTATGTGGAGATTAGAAGGCGGGTTGCTTTAAGCATTACCTCGAGGTTTAAAATAGATTTTCATAGAAAAATGATTAAAGTAATTGCTGTGTTTCTTTAATGGTATCCATTACAAAAATGCTTTCTGTTTTAGCAATTCCGGAAACTTCACCGAGCTTATGTATAGAGAAATGATGATAAGCTTCCATACTGCCAGTTACGATTTTGAGCATGAAGTCGAATTCCCCAGAGATATTATAACACTCTATCACTTCTTTAAACTGTAATATTTTTTGAATAAAAGCACCCGCTATTTCTTTGTTATGCTCTTTCAGAGATACTTTACAAATTACAATAATGCCCTTATTTAGTTTTCTTTTATCCAGCACAGCGACATACTCTTTGATAATTCCTTCTCTCTCCAGGCGTTTTATTCTTTCATGAGTGGGGGTAGGACTGAGGTGTACCGTATTCGCAATTTCTCTTATTGTGAGTTTTGCATTTGCCTGTAATAGTTTCAATATGTCGAGGTCTTTCTCGTCCAGTACGAGATTGTTCCCTTTAGTTTGTTCTGTTTGAGGTTTGGTGTTCATTTGAAATAAGGCAAATGTTCTATGGATATAGTTTGATAGTTATGTTTGTTCTAAATATCTGTATTATTTTTATAAACTATGGCTTAAATCTACCTTTGCGTAGAATTTTATTCGTATATAATTATGATTCAAAGAAAGAACCTGATTCTCGCCATCGCGTCCGTAGGCATTTTTGTCGAAGCACTTGATATTGCAATTGTGAATCTGGCTATACCCTCAATACAGTCTCAATATGGACTGACAAGCGACCAGGTACAATGGGTGCAAACTTTGTACGTACTGTTATACGGCGGATTCCTGATTATAGGCGGAAAATTAACCGACCTGATTGGAAAGAAAAAGATTTTTATGACAGGTTGCCTACTTTTTCTGCTCACCTCTCTGGGGGCAGGCTTTTCTCCCGGGTTGGAATATCTCGTTTTTTTTCGCGCATTGCAGGGCATCGGTGCTGCCCTGATCATGCCTTCAGCTTTCGCCATAGTCACCCATACCTTTACAGATAGTAGCGAGAGAAGCAGAGCTATCGCTGTTTTTAGTTCATTCGCTGCGATCGGATCGGGGAGCGGTCTGGCTTTAGGCGGTATTATAACAACACATATGGGCTGGCACTGGATTTTCTTTCTAAATGTACCTGTGTTGTTAATAGTTATCCTTTTAGCTTGGTATCTGCTTAGGGCTGATGAACCGGCAAAAGATACTTCTAAAACTGATTTTCTATCTGGGTTTTTGCTGGTACTGGTATTGCTAATGTTAAGTTATGGTGTGCATGAACTTGGTCATATCAGAGAAAAGGCTTGGCTGATCGCCGGTCTGGGAATAGTTGTACTCCTGATGTCCAGGGCAATTTTAAAAAGGCTAAAAGAAAAATCATTGCCCCTGATTGATTTGTCATTATTTCGCTCTAGGGAGACAGTTACCGGCTTCGGGGTATTCATTTTACTGGGGGCCTTTTTTACCGGATATATGTTTGTTTTATCACTACTGCTTCAGCAGGATATGCACTTTAGTGCAGCAAAGGCTGGTTTGTACCTGGTGCCATTCAGCCTGCTTTCAGCGGCGTTTGCTAAATTTGCTTTGCCCCTGGTTATCCGAAAATTCACAATATGGCAAACTGCAATAATGGGCATGACTTTAATGGTGATGGGAGCAGGCTTTTTAATGGCTTCTGTCTTTTTCGGGCATAATTTACCGTTATTACTTTGCTCTGCAGCCTGTGTATCTGGCTTAGGCATGACTATATGCTACACAAGTTTATCTGTTATTTCAATCATGGGTATCCCCGTTCGACACCATGGATTAGCTTCAAGTCTGGCTAGCACAGCTTATTTTCTGGGTGGAGGAATAGGTCTTTCCTTACTTACACTTTTTATAAATCATGACGTGACCGGGCATTCTGTGAGTTATGCCGCTATTACCGTCCTCTGTATTTATACGCTATCTGGACTAGGTTGGTTACTAAAATATGTTACAACCGTCAGATCCCAGGTCATCACTGCTTCTGTTTAAAGAAAAATGATAACGTATTAAGATACGTATTTGTACTTATGTGAACGTATTAATACCTGCTAAGCAGTATAACTACGTAAAATGAGTGTGGTTTTTGCGTATTGTGGGTGTTGATGCTTATTTTCGAGTACTAAATGAAGCGTAATTAATGCTCAGATTATGATGTGTACACGGACTTTTGATATTCAAAAAAGGAATCTTAAGACGCCATGACACTTCATCCATGCAATACTATAGTCCATTGAATCCCGAGTTAGTTTACTGTTTGGGTTTAATTCGTTTAAAATCATTTAGTGATTTTTTTGACAAAACAACGCATCTCGATATGGAAAAGCCTTTGGTGAGTTCTATAGATCAATATATAATTGATAAAGTTCAGAAACTTAGATTATCCCATAATTTGACCATGAAAGAATTTGGATATATTTTAAACGTCAGCCCGTCCTTTATCTGGAACGTTGAAAATCCTCAGAATATCGCGAAGTATAATATCAAGCATTTGAATATCCTGGCTTTTTACTTCGAACTTTCTCCGAAATATTTTTTACCAAACAAAGCCGTTGTGCCTTTATAGATACCGGAGAATTACGAATTGAACGCATTTGCATCAGTATCGGACTCAGTTTCGATGATTTGGTAAACACAGCGTCTGTCTCCTTTGATCATGTGGTTCATGCGACTAATTTCCACTTTGTCGCCCAGCACATATTTGAATGTATTTAATTCCGATGAACAGAATCCCTGGCAGGTTTTAGCAACTGCGCAAATAGGGCAGTGATTTTCTATGAAAAAATATCCGTTATCTTCCTTCGTGTATTCTGCCATATAACCTTCTCTGGTTCTGATTTCAGCCAGTTTTGCAATTTTTTCTTCTAAAGCAGTGTGTTCCGTCAATTCATTTAGATACCGGGTTTTCCCCTGTTCTTCGTAAATATCTATAACCGTCTGTAGCGCATTTTCGCCTAAAGATGTTTTAATAATATCAACTAGTTTTACAGTAAGTTCAGCATGTGTGTCTGGAAATTTACCATTTCCAAGATCGGTAAGACTATAATATTGTTTAGGACGGCCAACTCCCGTAACATCAGTCTCAACTTTCACGAAACCTTCTTCCATGTTCTTAACCAGTTGAAGCCTAGCTCCTTCACTGGTTATTTGAAGGTGTGAAGCCAGATCTTTTGCAGTTAGAGGGCCTCTTGTCTTGAGGAGCATCAGTATTCGATTTGTCGTCATAATTCAATAAAACAAGTAAATGGTTGTTTTATTCACAAAAGTACTAACTTTGCCGTACTTATTCATATTTAGGTTCAGTTTTCTATTCAGAATGGAAAAAGTATCTAATGATTTACTTTATGATTTAACTTATGCCTATTGTATTATTTGACCCCACCTCAACGACTTTAAGCAGGAATGAAAAAATACCTGTATTCCTTGTTCCTTATTGGAATGTATTAAAGAAGCGGTAAACATGTTATTTCTGTTGAATTCTTCAGCAGAAACCTATTAAACTTTTAACTGGAAATAAACCTTAGGAACGGCATTATTCTGCTGTACAGGATAACTATGCGTATTTTTTTTGATTCGTCGATGGTTAATTCGCTCCTTCAGGAAGTATTTCTTCTTTTTTATCTTTTAAAAAACAGCTTTGACGAAAAATGAAAAAAATTAATATGCTGACTTTTATAGTCGCTGGTTCGATCCTAAGTTCCTGTGGAAATGCGGTGAAAAATAATGTTGCACCAATACCCGAAAAGTTTCAGACGCAGGTTATCGAGCCCCGCGAGACGGAATTACACGTTACTTATCCTGCAACGCTCGAGGGTGAGCAAACCGTTGAGATACGTCCAAAAGTTGACGGGTATATTGAACAAGTATTGGTTCAGGAGGGTACTTATGTTAAAAGAGGTCAGCCGATTTTCAATATTGATGCCAATACCTACAAACAAGATGTCAATATTAGCCTAGCAGCCATTGCAGCTGCCGAAGCAGAACTAGAAACTGCGGGGATCCAGGTGCAAAGAACAAAAGCGCTGGTAGAACGTAAAATCGTAAACACATTCGAATTAAAAACTGCTGTTAATCTGGAGCGGGTGAAAAAAGCACAACTCCTTCAGGCAAAAGCAGATCTTTCCGCAGCAAGAACAAAACTCTCCTATACCCGTATTCTGAGCCCTATAGACGGATATATAGGGACACTTCCTTATAAAACAGGAAGTTTAGTTAGCAGTACAGCAGAAATACCGCTTACCAGTGTTGCAGACACCAGAAAAGTCTATGCTTATTTTTCACTAAGTCAGCAGCAATTGCAGGTGTTTCTTAATAAATATAAAGGAAATCAGCAGCATAATAGATTGAAAAACATGCCCGAAGTAAACCTGATTCTTTCGCAGGGAGAGACATACCCTTTAAAAGGTAAAATAGAAACGTTAAGCGGTGTGCTCAATAAAAATACCGGTTCAGCCAATTTTAAAGCGGTATTTGCTAATCCGGACGGCCGACTCTGGAGTGGTTCCAGTGCGTCAGTTTCTGTCCCTTTGCTGTTAAAGGATGCGTTGCTGATTCCTAAAAATGCGACTTATGAAATCCAGGGTAAACGTTTTGTTTTTACAGTGGATAATAAGAATAAAGTACAGCAAATGCCAATTGAGATTATGGACTCCGCTAACGAGAAGACTTATGTTGTGACCGGCGGATTAAAATCAGGAGACCGAATAGTCTGCGAAGGACTTCAGTATTTAAGTAATGGAATGCAAATAGTTCCTGATGGTTCAGCTGCTAAATAAACGATAAAATGTTAAGAAAATTTATAGAGAACCCTGTATTATCAACGGTAATATCGGTAATAATCGTAATTCTGGGACTATTGGGACTATTTTCCCTTCCCATCTCCCAATATCCTGAAATAGCGCCGCCAACCGTCGAGGTTTCTGCTGCATATCAGGGGGCAAGTGCAGAAGTGGTGATGAAAAGTGTTATCACGCCTCTGGAAGAACAAATTAATGGTGTGGAAGACATGACCTACATGACTTCCAAATCAAGTAATAACGGAAGCGCTGTTATTACTATCTTTTTTAAGCAGGGAACTAATCCTGATCTTGCTGCAGTCAATGTTCAAAACCGTGTCAATAAGGCGACCAGCCAGTTGCCGGCAGATGTGATCAAAGCTGGTATCACGACCAGTAAAAAGCTGAGCAGTACTGCATTTAGTTTCTTATTTTACGATGAAAGTGGTAAATATGATCAAAAATTTCTAGACAATTATCTGAGGATTAACATCATCCCTCAAATGAAAAGAGTTGAGGGAGTCGGTGGTGCTGAAATCTATGGAATGCGAGAATATTCTATGCGGATCTGGCTTAAGCCAGATGCAATGGCTAACCACGGCCTGGTGCCAGATGACATCGTTGATGCCTTAAAGGAACAGAATATAGAGGCAGCTCCGGGTAAAATCGGTGAGAATAGCAAACAATCTGTTCAATACACTTTAAAATATACAGGCAGGTTAGATGAAGTCACAGAATTCGAGCAGATTATTCTGCGAAGTGACAGAAAAGGTAGTTTACTTAGATTAAAAGACGTTGCAGATATCGAATTTGGGGCGTTGGATTATACGACATCACTGGTAACGAATGGTAAAGTTTCCTCTGGCGGTGAAATCAGTCAGACATCAGGATCAAATGCGAGAGAGTTGATTATTTCTTGTGAAAAAATACTTAAAGACGCCTCTAAAGATTTCCCTCCAGGAATTAAATATAGTACGTTTTTAAATGCGAATGACTTTTTAGATGCTTCCATAGAAAAAGTTGTCCACACGATTATAGAGGCGTTTATACTAGTTTTTATAGTAGTCTTTATTTTTCTGCAGGATTTCAGATCTACTTTAATTCCCGCAATTGCGGTTCCGGTCTCTATTATCGGTACGTTCTTTTTTCTGAAATTATTTGGCTTTACAATCAATCTACTCACGCTTTTTGCATTGGTTCTAGCCATAGGCATTGTTGTCGATGATGCGATTGTTGTGGTCGAAGCGGTTCATGCTAAACTTGACCAGGGGGCGAAGTCAGCTAAGAAAGCTACTATACATGCGATGAGTGAGATCAGCGGTGCTATTATTTCGATTACATTGATTATGTCGGCTGTGTTTTTGCCCGTTACTTTTATTACCGGATCGGCCGGAGTCTTTTACAAGCAATTTGGTTTGACGCTGGCCGTAGCAATTGTAATTTCTGCTATCAATGCTTTAACGCTCAGTCCGGCACTTTGTGCGATTCTGCTTAAGCCGCATCAACCTGGAGAGAATCATCAGCCGAAAGGCTTTCTGCCTAGATTTTTTACAGGCTTTAATACTGCTTTTGAGGTTGTCACTTTCAAATATATTCATGCAGTTAAATTTCTGGTCCGCAGAAAATGGATTTCAGCGGCAGGTATTTTGGCCTTTTCACTGATATTCTATGGTCTGATGAAAAGTACGCCCACAGGTTTTGTACCTAATGAAGACGGTGGTGGTATTTACGGCAACATTGTACTTCCACCTGCTGCTACACTGGAACGTACCGTCGAGATTTCCAAAGAAGTTGACAGTATTGTCCGGAGTATTCCAGAAGTTGAACTTTCTTCCAATTTATCAGGTATGGATCTCTTCAATGGTTTTGGTGGATCATACGGTGCACTTTTTATCAGATTAAAACCTTGGAATGAAAGAATGGATAAAGGACAGGATATCAATTCTGTAGTCGGTCAGCTGTTCGCTAAAACAGCGCATATAAAAGGGGCTAAACTTATATTTTTTGCTGCTCCGACACTGCAAGGATTTGGGAATAGTAATGGATTTGAAATGCAGCTGCAAGATCGTACAGGCGGCGATTACCAGGCCTTCTCCAGTTCGATAGATAAATTCATGACAGCCGTGAATCAGCGGCCGGAAATTATGTATGCCACTAATCCCTTCAACATAGGATTTCCTGAATACCAGGTGAACGTGAATGTCGCTAAATGTAAAGATGCTGGAGTGAGTGTTAATATGGTATTAAATACACTTCAGGGATATTTTGGGGGTATTTATGCTTCTGATTTTAATAAGTTCGGAAAACAATACCGGGTGATGGTCCAAAGTCAACCTGATTTAATCGGTGATGAGCAGACGCTGAATAAAATCTTCGTCAGATCTGCAGACGGAATGATGCCGGTTTCCGAATTAGTGACGCTAACTAAAACTTACGGCCCGGAATTTATAACTAGATTCAACCTGTTTAATTCAACTACGGTAACTGGTAGCCCCAATGAAGGATATAGCTCCGGAGATGCAATCAGAGCGCTGGAAGAAGTAGCTGCTGAGACTCTGGACCGGGGTTACACTTATGAATTTTCCGGTTTAACGAGGGAGGAGCTCTCCAGCGGGAGTCAGACGGTACTGATTTTTGCACTCTGTTTACTATTCATTTATTTCCTGTTAAGTGCACAATACAAAAGTTATATTTTACCCTTTTCAGTGTTGCTGTCGCTACCTGTAGGTTTGGCTGGTGCCTTTATTTTCGCTAATATATTTGGTGTCGATAATAATATTTTTCTACAGATAAGCCTGATCATGTTAATTGGACTACTCGCCAAAAATGCAATTCTGATTGTAGAATTCTCATTAATGCATCGTTTGAGCGGGCGGAGTCTGGTACAGTCTGCAATTCTGGGTGCAAGGGCCAGGTTAAGACCTATCCTGATGACTTCTTTCGCTTTCATATTCGGGCTCTTGCCGCTCATGCTTAGTACAGGAGCCGGTGCTTTAAGTAATAAGTCAATTGGAACTGCTGCAATCGGCGGAATGCTGATAGGTACACTTTTCGGTGTGTTTGTGATCCCGGTTTTGTTCATCGTATTCCAGTCGATTCAAGAGAAACTGTTTGGTGTCGACAAACCGGCACATGAACCCCGGGTTCTTCAGGATCCGCTTCTTTAACTCATTTGTTTCCCGGTCTTATTGTAATTCAGCCTGTTAAAGCTGTTGCAGGCCGGGGAGCATCTCTAAAAACAAAATCAAAATGAAATTATATACTATAAAAATTCCTTTGTTATTTCTTTGTTCTTCCATTTTGTGGAGTTCCTGCAAAATAACCAAACCCTATAAAAAGCCAGACCTAGTTTTAACGGGACAGTATCACTCACCTGGAGGAAATGATACATTGAATATGGTCCAGCTTAATTGGAGTGAGGTTTTCGCAGATACTTTATTGAAAGATTTAATTCATGCAGGTTTAAACGCAAATCTGAATCTGAAGATCGCGCTGGAAAGAATTGAAGAATCCAGAGCCGGTCTGAAAATGAGTAAGGCAGCTTTTTTACCCGAAATCACTGGAAACCTGAGTGTAAGGCAGTCCCGTCTGTCTTTTCCTCAAGGATTTGGGTTTTTTAGAAATTCCACACAATATGACCTTGGAATTTCCTCCATATGGGAAATGGATATCTGGGGTAAATTAAGTAGTGCAAAACGCTCCGCAGTAGCTGGTTTACTAGCGAGCGAAGCTGGAAAGAGAGCTGTTCAGACACAACTGATCGCAGATATAGCAAACCATTACTTTGACTTACTAGCCTTGGATGAACAATTGACTGTAACCAGAAAAACTGCTGTAAACAGGGCTGCTGATGCAGAAGCGATCCGGGTTCTATTTGAAAATTCCATCCAGAATGGAGTTGCTGTCGTACAAAGTGAAGCAAATTATTATGAGGCGGAATTAGCCATCCCTGATATTGAACAAAAGATTCGCGTAACAGAACATGCGCTAAGTATACTACTCGCACGTATGCCGGGAAAAATCAAAAGATCTGTCCTGGCAGACCAACGATTGAATTACGACCTTAATCCAGGGGTACCAGCACAGTTACTGGCCAACAGGCCCGATGTTCTGCAAGCTGAATATCAGTTCAGGGAGGCATTTGAAAATACAAATATCTCCAGAGCAAATTTTTATCCGGCATTGAGAATTACAGCTGGTGGAGGGTTCTCCAGTTTTGGTCTGAGTAACTGGTTTACCAATGCTGGTTTATTTGGTAATATCGCCGGCGGGCTGGCGCAGCCAATTCTTAATCGCGGAATTAATAAAGCGGAACTGACAAAGGCTCAGTCCAGACAACAACAGACAGTATATAATTTTCAGCTTATCTGTTTGCGTGCGAGCCAGGAAGTGTCAGATGCACTGGGAGCCTACCACGCTGCCTCACAAAAAGAAATTGGGCGTACAAAGCAGCTAAAAGCGTTAGAAACAGCAGTTGAGTTCAATAAAGAGTTGTTAAATAACAGCCCGCAGACGAACTATACTGATGTGCTGGCGGCAGAACAAAACCTGCTTAGTGCCGAAATGAAAAGCATTGACGATAAAAGTCAGAAACTGCATGCAGTCGTCAATTTATATCGTGCTTTAGGCGGAGGATGGAGATAGAACAATCAGTCCCGGTATTACCGGGACTGATCTGCTGCATTTTTTTGTTCAATCCATAAAGACATATATTTTGTGCTGTTCATAGTTTGGAATCTCAAAATTCTGCCTGTGAAATTATGCTTTCTATGCTGCTCTAGATTCGTTAAGATATTGTGAAGCATGGAAATAAAAGCTTTGCTGGATTTTGTCTTTTCAAACCGCTCATTTATTATGGCAATTCCATTATTACGGTATTGGGTCCATAACTCCTTATTGGTATATAATTGGGCGGCAAATTGGGGAAACTCTTCTAAATCATCGGTTACTAAACCATTCCATTCCAGTTCTCCCGGCATGCCTTCTGCACCGATAGTGGTCGTTACCGAAGGTGTGCCAGTTCGCATCGCGTGTATGAGTTTTCCTTTCAGGCCGGCACCAAAAAGAATAGGGGCAAGTAAAATGCGGTGCATGGAGATAGCTTCGAGCGAATCATCTGCACGTCCGTGCACGTAAAACCGCTCCTTTACATTGTGTAGCTGGGTTATTTTCTGACTGCAGTAAGCACCATAAATATGCATGCCGACCCCCGGAAGTATTTTACTCAATGCTGGCCAGATTTTCGTTTTTAGAACCTGAACCGTATTCCAGTTTGGCTCATGTAGAAAGTTACCTATAAACATAAAACCTTCCCGGTCCTGATATTTTTTCCATTGTAGTATATCTGCTGGCTTAATAGGTTCTTCCAGAAAAGGTATATAACAAAGCAGACTAGGGTCTATACGGAATTTTTCCAGTAGAAGCAGCATTTCGGCTTCTGAAATAATAAGTGAAAGATCACATCGCATGATTGCAGATATCTCTCTTATGGTCACCGGATCTGAGAATACAGCGTCTGGATTAAAATCTTTTTGGTGTTTATGTGCCTGTTGCCTGGCTTTACGCAAACCATGGAGATCTTCAGTATCTAAAATGGTAATAGCGTCCGGGCAATGTTCAGCTATTCGCCAGCCGTACTGCTCTTCCGTTACGAAACGGTCGTAAATCACTATTTCCGGATTAATTTCCTGGAGGAATGCATCAAAGCTACTATGGTTAAGGCTTATTGTCTGTTCAGTAACTCCAAGGCCAGACAGATCGAAGCTATATGGACCTTTTCCGGCTGCACAGGCGAAGATCAACTGGTGGGTTTCAGCAAGCAATAATTTGATCAACTGGATTATTCTTGTACCTGCCGCAGAAGAATCCGGTTCTGGCCAGACCAGGCCAATGATCAATATTTTCTTACTTTTCATCTTATAAATTTGTGCAAAGAAGGTGTTTTTAATTACAATTTTAAAACCCTGCGATTATTCCTAATTTTGGGGGCAAAGAATTACCCCTGTAAGATGCTTGGATTAAAATTACTGACAGACCCGCGATGGGCAAATATAGCTGAGTCAAATTTAGAAGAAATTCTAACTGATCATGCCTGGTGCGAACAGAAAGCTGCGACTAATGCCATTACCCTGATTACTAATAATTCAGAGCACATGGATCTGGTAGAAGAGCTAACTGCGATTGCTATCGAAGAAATGCAGCATTTTCAAATGGTTATTGATATTATCCAAAAACGGGGATATACGCTTGGCAGAGAACGTAAAGACGATTATGTTGGTCGACTGGTTAAATTTAGCCGTAAAGACGGTAGCAGAAATGCCGCGTTTATCGACAGGTTATTATTTGCTGCTATGATTGAGGCAAGAAGTTGCGAGCGCTTCCGTGTGTTGTCACTTAATATTAAAGACCAGGAGCTTGCTAAATTTTATCATGATCTTATGATTTCCGAAGCAGGCCATTACACGACTTTTCTAAACTTTGCACGGAAGTATACTATTGATATAGATGTCGATAAAAGATGGAAAGAATGGCTTGAATTCGAGGGGGAATTAATTCAGAGCTTTGGAAAAAAAGAGGCTATACATGGTTAAACAGAAATTCTAACAGACGTTAAAAAAGTATGTTGCGCTCCGACTTCCAGTTTATGCACCATTCCGCATTTTAGCGCGAAATTGTTTTTCTGATGCCCAACAGGGAAATCATAACATACCGGATAGTTGAAATCTTTCACCTGACTATTCACAATTTCATAAAGATCCCGGCCAAATTCCTCACCAGGCTCATCTGGTTTTAATTTGAAACCTCCGACAACCAAACCGGCCAGATTGTCCAGTTTACCGGTCCTTTTCAGGTTCCAGAGCATCCGGTCAATCCTGTAAAGAGATTCGTCTACATCTTCGATAAATAAGATTCTGCCTTTTGTCTTCAGATCTGATGCTGTACCAGCAAGTGTTTCTATAATACTAAGGTTACCGCCGACAAGTTCGGCGGTAACCACTCCTAAGCGGTTAAACGGATTGAAGGGCGCGCTAAAGACAGATTCTTCACCTGCGAGTGCCTGCCTTATCGAAAGGATGGTTTCAATCTGAACAGGCTCTGCCTTCGTCCAGTCTTTAGGGAAACTATTACACATTTTAGAGTGAAGGGTGGCGATGTTAAAATTGCGGCTGATATGGCAGTGCAATACGGTGATATCACTAAAACCGATAATCCATTTCGGCTTCTTTTTAAAACCACTGAAATCAAGCTGGTCTATAATCCTGACAACGCCGTAACCACCTCTTGCACACATAATAGCTTTGACCTCCGGATCATCCAGCATTTGTTGCAGGTCTTTAGCTCTTTGTAAATCCGTACCACCGTAAATAAAATCCTGTTGTCCGGGGCTGGAGCCTATAAGAACACGATAACCCCAGCTCTCCATTAACTGAACTGCCGGAGCAATATCTGCTAAACTGATAAACCCCGAAGGACTGCAAATACCGATTGTGTCGCCAGGTTTTAGAAATGGCGGCACTTTAAGCGAGCTGTTTATAGTCGGCGAAACTGGAGTCGCCCAGCTTCCCATACTGGTTAATGCAGCACCTGCAGTGAGTAAAGAAGAGAGGAAGTATTTACGGTTCATGTATGTAGCTGTTTAGCTACGACAATATAGAAATTTGCAAGGCTTATTTGATAGCTTTTAGGCCTTTTAAAACAGCAGAATCCTTAACTTCCATTACACTTATCGCATAACCACCACCTGGCGCGCAATATTGGCTGAGTTTGGTTTTGCTCGTCACCAAACCTTTTCTGATTTGATAAGCTTGGGGGTTAGTTTCATAATGTGCGTCTTTTGCATCACTGTAAATCGTTGCTATATATTTTTTAGCAGGATCGAGGTAATTAAAATTAATTTTAGAAACCCTTCCGTTCTCATCACAGCTACTGCCGATAAACCAGTTTTCAGTTCCCTTCGCCTTTCTGGCAATTGTAATATAGTCACCTGGTTCGGCTTCCAGAATCTTAGTATCATCCCAGTCTACTGCTACATCTTTAATGAACTGGAATGCATCCAGGAACTTGTTATAGGTTTCTGGAAGATCTCCAGCCATTTGTAACGGGCTGTACATAGTTACATACAAAGCCAGTTGTCTTGCAAGCGTACTATGAACAAAAGAATTGTTTTCTGGATTGTATGCGGAGATCTTAGTTTCAAAAATACCTGGTGTATAATCCATTGGACCACCTATTAGACGTGTGAAAGGAAGAATAGTAGTGTGATCAGCATTATTTCCGCCAAAAGCTTCATACTCCGTACCTCTTGCCGACTCATTACCAATCAGGTTAGGATAGGTGCGGCTCATACCAGTTGGTCTTACAGCCTCATGTGCGTTAACCATTATTTTGTAGTCAGCCGCTTTTTCAATAGCATACAGATAATGGTTATTCATCCACTGCCCGTAATGATGTTCACCCCTTGGAATCATATTCCCTACATAACCACTTTTTACAGAGTTGTAGCCATTTTCAACCATGAATTTATACGCTGTATCCAGATGGCGTTCGTAGTTTCTTACAGAAGATGAAGTTTCATGGTGCATCATCATTTTTACACCTTTACTTTTTGCATAGTTGTGTAATTCTTTTACGTCGAAATCAGGGTAGGGAGTGACGAAGTCGAAAACGTAATCTTTTGTTTTGCCAAACCAATCTTCCCAGCCGACATTCCAGCCTTCCACCAATACCGCATCAAAGCCATGTTTAGAAGCGAAATCTATATATTCTTTTACGTGTGCTGTATTTGCAGCATGTTTTCCTGAAGGAGTTACTTTAGAAAAGTCAGTTACACCTAATTGAACACTGCTCAAGTCTGAATACGCCCAGTTACTCTTACCGGTAATCATTTCCCACCATACACCGATATATTTAACCGGTTTGATCCAGGACGTATCCTTAAATTTAGTGGGCTCATTTAGGTTCAGAACCAGCTTTGATTCCAGAATTCCAGCGGCCTTGTCACTTACTATAATTGTTCTCCATGGCGTTTTTGTAGGCGCCTGCATATACCCTTTATTACCAATTGCATCAGGTGTCAGTACAGATTCCAGGATGAAGTTCTTGTCGTCTAGTTCGAGTGAAAGGCAGGAATAATCTATCAGTGCTGCCTCATGGATATTGATATACAATCCATCTTTACTTTTCATCATTAGTGGTGTTTGAACACCGGTATCTGAAAAGGTAGTTTGAGATGAATTTGGTGTCACAGCAGCTTTCATTTTACCCCTGATTTCGGAGAGGTCAGAAGTGACGGTACTATATTCCTGTGTATCATAATCTCCTGGAAGCCAAAATGTTTTATGGTCTCCTGCCAAGGCGAACTGTGTTTTTTCTTCTTTAATGATAAAGTAATTAAGGTTCTTTTGCTCGGGAAATTCATATCTGAAACCCAGACCGTCATTAAATAATCTGAAACGAATAATTATCGTTCTCTGCGTTGATTTCTGATCCAGGGTCACGGCCAGTTCATTATAATGATTTCTGATCTGACTCACTTCACCCCATACCGGTTTCCATGTTTCATCGAAAGTACTTGTTTTAGTATCAGCTATAGCAAATCCTTCCTGAAATGAAATGGAGTCCTTTAACTCCAGACCCATTTTACTTGTTTTGATTACCGATTTTCCTTTGTATTTCAGTTGATAGGTGGGGGTACCTTTGTCATTCACGCTAAATTGTAAACTGAAGCTTGAATCCGGTGACCGCAGTTCCTGTGCAAATGTCAGACTGCCGATCAGACAGAAGCACATGGTGATAAATGTTTTACGCATACATATAAATTTAATGGGGATTAAAATCACTACCCGCATATTTTGATCTTTACGGGAACGTTCCCGTAAAGATGCCTAATTTTATAGACGCAGGCAAATATGATGAATTATTTCTAAAAATGACTCATTATATTCGCCTGGATTTGGAGCATATTCCAGTAGTATTATTTGCTTTTTTTATGCCGGTAAGGCTTGTTTTTTCTACAGAATGATTATAAAATTGCGATGATGTCGCTTGCCTTTAAAGCAGAATAATCTTTGATATAAAGCTGGCAGGGAGGTAGTTCTTCCCGTGTATGCGAAGTCAATACACCAACAACTTTCATACCCGCATTCAGTGCAGCCGAAACACCAGAAAATGAATCTTCAAAAACAATACAGTTTTCAGGGTCTACATTCAGGTTTTTTGCTGAAAGCAAGTATACTTCCGGATCAGGCTTATGTTTTTTCACATCCTCGCTTGAAAGTATAGATCCCATTTTAGCTCTGATTTCGACTTTTGACAGGATCAGTTCCAGGTTTGCGTAAGGAGCAGAGGTCGCAACACCTAGCTTGAAATTATGGGCCGCAAGGTCATCCATAAATGAAACAATCCCGGCAATCGGATCGATATGTGGCTCGTAAATTTTGCGGAAAAGACTTTCTTTCTCATCTTCCAGTTCCAGAAGTTCTTGACCCGTTACAGGTCTTTGTAAAAAATGGCTGAGAATATAGCTATTGCTCTTTCCAAACATGTGTTGTGCAAAATCTTCATCAGTAGGCTGAAGTTCGCGTTTCAGGAAAAACTCTCTGAACGCCAGAGAATGGTAAGGATTGGTATGGCAGATTACGCCATCCATGTCAAAAATGACGGCCGAATTTTGATTCATAGATCGCAAATGTAGCCTAATTTGTTTTTTTTGCAATTTTCATTAGTCCTGAATTGTTAAAATGACGGAGGTATTAGAATAAGATATCTGTCAGATAATCAAAATGTAAACAGTAGAAATCCCACTGTATACACATCCAGACGCATTTTTTTTATAATTTTTTATCGGTGTTTAAGAATTAATGCTACATTTGTGGCCACAGAAAGCAAATGCTTTTTGTGACAATGCCCGGATGGCGAAATTGGTAAACGTTGCGGTCTCAGAAGCCGTTGGAGTAAGATCCTTGAGAGTTCGAGTCTCTCTTCGGGCACATCCGGTACTTAAAACCGCTTAACTTTCAATGAGTTAAGCGGTTTTTTAATTTACGGTGTCAATTAGGTGTATGATTAGTGGGTAAACTATTTCACCTGGTCGATTATTTGCTTCATCTTCTCGCGAATTTCCGCAAGTTCCATCTCCATTAATGAAATCTTCGCGTACAAATTATCTACAGTTTTTGGATTAACCTCCTTAGTGCGGTATTTGTCGCCCGCACCACTGTTAACCCAATCCAGGTTTACTTGGTATTTATTGGAAAGAATTGACAATACGTTTTGACCAGGCTTTCTGTGTCCGTTTTCAAGCAGGGATATGGTTTTTTTATTTACATTTAAAACTTCACCAAATTCCTCTTGGCTTAATTCCTGATTCTCACGGATCGTTCTTACGCGTGCGCCAATCGCTTTTAATTCCCGTCCTGCACGTTGTGGTGATATATTCTTGTGCTTCGCTAATGAGATTAATTATTTTACTCTTTCATAGTCATTAGTGTCGTACTTTATCTTATTGATGCCATTGCTTGTAAAACCTACTCCACTTGTGAATTCGGGTAGGTGATTTCAAAACTATCTGCGTTGATGTAACTTAAATTAATTTTGTAGGAATACGTGTTTTTAGTACCTACCAATTCCGAACCGGTAATATCTGCATTATAAATTTCGACAGATGTTGAATTGACCCTGAACCAATAGAAGGAATTATTTAGTTACCCGGTTTTGTCAAGTATGTTTTCTAGGTTAGAATCTAATTTAGCTGAAAGCTGTGCTGTTGTCTAAAAAATTAAATCAACCCCTGATATTAGATATGCGAACGCACTGATGCTGCTCAATGGTAAATAACTCGAAAGTTAACCCCATATACATAAACAGTAATTCATTGGTAGATGATGACCTAACTACAAATGGTTGAAAATTGGTTTTTATTTACCTGCCACAGTTGGGTAAAAGTATTGCAGATATCCAAAATATAGTTAGTCAATTGATTTTAGCACATAAATATTAATCGGATACAGATATAAAATAGGAATATCTTCTCTCAATTTTTTATAGTAAAAAAGTGCCGAAATATCCTTTACAACTGAGTTCATTTCCAAACTTCTATTAGGTGTATTAGATCCAGAAACTATAATAGAGAAAGGAATTATCATTTTTACTTTGTGAAGCCCACCTTTGATTTTTTCAAAATCATATGATCTAAGGAGGCTGTCCAATCCCAGTATTTTATCAGAGATCCTGGGATTGCTGGATTGTATTAATCTTTGGTTTGATTTAGATCCATCCATAATAATTTGGACATTAAAAGTATAGTGAGCTAAGGAGTCCTCAAATGAACTCCTGAAATCCAAACTAGATATCACCTTAGCGAGGTGTAGATAATTTTTATCTGGTTCTTCTAACTTTTGAGCAACCGCTACACATGTAAGTTGAGTAAGCACTAGTGTGAGTAAAATTTTAATTAATCGCATTTATGGCCTCCTAATTGTGATATTAAGTGTGCGACACCTAATCGTTCCACTTCCGATTTATTGACCATTGTTCCATTTATATTAAACTCATTCATATTTTTATATGCGTTTGTAGCAGATAGACCTCTCCACGCAATACTTGCTGCATCTAAATAAGGAATTTGATAAAGATTTGAAACAAATTCCGCAATAGGTTTCACATATTTATTTGCCATCGTCTCATGATCCATTCCGTTAAAAGCTTCGTCTCCTCCTGTCTCTAATCTTAATTGTCCATGAATAGCTTCATGGGCAATTAATGTAGCAATATAAGGTTTACTTGCGTTGACCAGCTTATCGGGTCCAGGAATTATTAGTGACGGGATTATTAAAATATAACATCAGCGTCAAATTTGTTGAATCCTGCGTTTTGCTTTTTATATCAACTAATTTTATAAAATCTTTTGTAACCCTAACTGACAATTTATCTGAAAAGAGATAAAAACAATTATTGTTTGACAATAGATATAACTTAATTTTTTGATATGAATAGAACTAATCATATTGCCTATTCGGTACTGGAGCTTGCTGCAGTAACGCAAGGACATACACCTGCTGATTCATTCCATAATGCTCTTGATCTGGCTATAAATGCGGAGACTTTGGGCTATAAAAGATTTTGGCTGGCCGAACATCACAATATGTCGAATGTTGGGAGTTCAGCTACTGCAGTTCTGATTGGATATATTGCCGGAGGGACCTCTAAAATTAGAGTTGGTTCCGGCGGAATTATGCTGCCGAATCATGCCCCTCTTATAGTGGCAGAGCAATTTGGAACATTAGAATCACTTTATCCCGGGAGGATTGATCTGGGGCTGGGACGTGCGCCTGGAACCGATCAGGTAACTGCAATGGCAATTCGAGGGAATAATATCCAGTCAGCACATGATTTCCCTCAGGATATTATTAAGCTTCAAACTTATTTTTCTGCGTCCAATGCACACGCAAAGGTAAGAGCTGTACCTGGTGAAGGCCTGGATCTTCCAATTTATATTTTAGGATCAAGTACCGAGAGTGCTCGTCTGGCGGCCGCATTGGGTTTGCCTTACGCATTTGCAAGCCATTTTGCGCCAGCTCAGTTTATGGCTGCAATTCAAATATACAGGCAGAATTTTAAACCTTCCGCGGTATTAAAAGAGCCTTATATTATTGCTTGCGTTAATGTGGTTGCAGCAGATACAGATGAACAGGCAACTTACTTATTTAGTTCGGTGCAGCAGTTTTTCCGTGGAGTCGTTACCGGACAGCGTCAGTTGTTGCAGCCACCTGTGGAAGATATCAATAAAGTCTGGACACCTTATGAAGAAGAAGCTGTCAGTCAAATGATTTCCTGTACTTTTGTAGGTAGCCGTGCCACAATCACTGCAGATTTGAAAGATTTCCTTCAGGAAACAGGGGTGGATGAAATTATGGTAACCTCTGCTATTTATGACCACCATGCCAGATTGCATTCTTATAAAATACTTGCCGATGTTTTTAATCGGGAAATTAATTCCTGATCATAATTCTAATTGATCTTAAATCCCTCATTCTGCAATGAGGGATTTTTTTGTGTCTTTTTTTTATTAATGTTTATTTATTCTGATTCTAAATGATATTTTTGAACGAAAGCCTTTGTATACCGTTAATTCTCGGTTCAAGTTGCTGTAAAAAAGGATATTTTAATCTATATACATTAAATAAAGAATGAAAAAAGAAACAACCTGGGCGAGAATCCGGAAATTTTTAACAGATGTCCATTTATGGTTGGGTTTAGGAAGTGGTATCATCGTCTTGGTTGTCTGCCTAACCGGAACTATATATGTCTTTAACACAGAAATTCGTGAGGCGGCGACTCCAGAGCTTTTTAAGATTAACCCGAATGGGTTAAAAATAAGGACTCACGAAGAACTGATTGCTGTTGTAGAGAGATCAAGCGAAGGTAAAGTCGTAGGGATGAGAATGCCGGCAGATCAGCACCGTAGCTGGCAGTTCAGCGTCCGTAAGAAGGAGGAGAAGAAGGGGAAATCTATAGAAACAATAGTTCCGGTTGAAAAAGAAATTAAGACACCCAGGAAGGGTGTAAAGGAAGGTGGATCTGCAAAAGCTAAAGGACCTGGAAAAAACAGCAGACCTGTTACTTATTATGTAAATCCCTATACTGCTGAAGTCTTGGGCAATTCGGCTGCGATAAAGTCTACTACGGTAGACTTTATGGGATATATGTTCAGTCTTCACCGGTGGTTGTTACTGGACAAAATCGAAGAACCAATATTTGAAGGTTTGGAGAACCGGAAACTTGGAAGTTACATTACGGGGATCGCCACGATTTTGTTTACGGTAGGTGTACTTACTGGAATGGCAATATGGTTCCCGAAAAAAATAAAATCATGGAAACAAGGATTAAAGATTAAGTGGTCAGGCAGCTGGAAAAGAACCAATCATGATCTACATAATACATTAGGATTTTACTCTTGTATCTTTTTGTTTTTGATGGGCGTAACTGGTCCGTTATTTTCGTTTGACTGGTATCGTGATGGTTTAAGAAAAACACTTGGTACATATCAGTCACCTGACGCACCACCAGTAAAAGCACCATCATCAAATCCAGAACTGGCTATTAGTAAGAAGTTGAGTGTCGCCGATTATAGCGCCGCTGCATCGCAGGTATTAAATTATCACGGGGATCTTCACCTGAGTTTTCCTGCAGATTCTGTAGCCACTGTAGTGGTAACCAAATATAAAAACGGATTTTTTGCACCTGCTGCGGGAGATAAAGTAGCATTGGACCAATACTCTGGAGAAGTACTCGAATTATCGAAATTTTCCGAAATGCCATTTAATGAAAGAGTCTCTGGCTCTTTAAAAGCATTGCATCTGGGAGACGTTTATGGAACCTTTACCAAATTAATCTATTTTCTGGCCTGTCTAATCGCAACAAGTTTGCCGGTATCGGGTACACTGATCTGGTTAAATAAGATGAAGAAAAAGAAGAAAAAATCTGGAGTTAATTTGTCCGTTCAGTCCGCTGTCTGAGCAAATATTCTGATTTACTTCTATTTAGCGCCGTCAATGTGTAAATTAGCTTTACACTAAATATGGACTATATGAAATATCTATCATTATTTTTATTGCTGACAGTTGCTTCTTTTACTGTGTCGGCACAACAAGCAGATGCTATTCTTGGAAAGTGGGTAAATTCTTCAGGTGAGGCACACATTGAGATTTACAAAAAAGATGCAAAGTTTTTCGGTAAAATTGTTTGGGTTAAAGCTCCTAATGACGAGAAAGGGAACCCTAAGAAAGACGTGAAGAATCCTGATGCTAAATTAAGAACCAGGCCTATACTAGGTATGGAATTGTTGAAAGACTTCGTTTTCTCCGATGGAAAGTGGACTGATGGTAAAATTTATGATCCTAAATCGGGAAAAACGTACAGTTGTAACATGAATTTAAAATCCAATGGTGACCTTAGCATGAGAGGATATATTGGTATATCTTTGATTGGAAGAACCGAAGTGTGGAAAAAAGTTTAATAATGCGAATAACCCTGATTTTAATCTGTCTGTTTCCTTTAGCAGCCATAGCCCAGACCTACGAATTAAGTACCAGTAATGCGAGTGCCAATACCAGTTTAAGAGGACTTTCTGTTGTTTCGGACAGTGTTGCCTGGGTAAGTGGCAGCAATGGGCTGATTGGAAAAACGACAGATGGAGGCAAGCAATGGAAGTGGCAGAAACCGGCAGGGTTTGAGAATTCAGATTTCAGAGACATTGAAGCATTTGATGAACAAAAAGCCGTCGTAATGAGTTCAGGCTCGCCCGCCGTCGTACTGAGAACAGAAGATGGTGGTAAAAACTGGTCAACCTCTTATAAAAATGCAGATACTGCCATTTTTTTGGATGGTATGGCTTTTTGGAGTGAATCCAGGGGACTGATATTCGGCGATCCTGTAAAAAATAAGATGCAGTTGCTGGAAACAGCAGATGGAGGTATAACCTGGAAAGATGTTTCGGAAAATATGAAAATCGAAATGGCGGAGGGAGAAGCTGGTTTTGCGGCCAGCGGAAGTAGTATCAAGGTGTTGCCGGGAGGAAAAGCCTGGATTGCAACCGGAGGTAGTAAATCTGGTATTTATGCGACTGAAGATTATGGGATAGAGTGGAAACGGTATGATTGTCCCATTTTGCATGGGAATAATAGTTCAGGTGCATTCTCTTTAGATTTTTATACCGGTACACACGGAATTGTTGTTGGCGGAGATTACAAGCGTGATCAGGAGAATTCCAATAATATACTCCTCACAAAAGACGGCGGTAAGTCATGGAACAAACCATCCAGACCAGTTTTTGGATTTAGGAGCGGTGTAATCTGGTTTAACGACGAAGTTTGTTTTGCAACTGGTACAAGCGGAACAGATGTATCAAGAGACGGAGGAATGAACTGGTATCACATTTCAGATGAAAGCTTTAATGCCATACAGAGAGCGAAAAATGGGAAGCTAATTATTCTGGCTGGTAATAAAGGATTAATCTATACGCTTAAAATAAAGTAAAAAACTATACCTGATTTAAAGGCTGCCGGGAACCGGCAGCCTTTTTTATTTAGTCGTTTATTTTCAGAATAGTTTTTCCTAAATGGATCATTTTCGGAGAACCTGTATGTTTCCCTGGCTCGTCAGATAATTTGATAACCTCTGTCCAATCTTCGTCCTGAGGCTGAGCCTCTGTCATTTTAATCACTATATTGGTAGGAGCAGGACCGGCGTCGTTAGTGAAATTAGTTCCAATTCCAAAAGAAAGACCAACCTTTCCCTTACAGTACTCCAGGATTCTGTTCACCTTTTCAAAATTAAGAGCATCAGAAAAGATAATAGTTTTTGTTAATGGGTCTATTCCCATAGCCTGATAGTGTGCTATTACTTTGTCGGCAAATAACAGTGGATCGCCACTGTCATGCCGGACGCCATCAAAAAGTTTAGAAAACATCTTATCAAATTGTCTGAAAAACACATCGGTAGTATAGGTATCTGAAAGGGCTATACCGAGATCACCCCGGTAAACCTGTACCCAGTGCTCCAGACCGACGGCATTAGCCATTTTAAACCCGTATCTCGCTGCATGAAACATAAACCATTCGTGGGCATGGGTACCGATAGGTTTGGTTTTGTAAACCATAGCCATATGGACATTGCTGGTACCTATAAAGGATCCGCCGCCAAATTTCTTCAGCGTTTCAAGAACCAGCTGGTGGACATGATAACTATATCTTCTGCGGGTTCCAAATTCAGCTGTTGTAACCCCCAGTTTCTTATATCCTTCAATTTTAGCTTTTGTTCTGCTGATAATTTCATCATCGCTCACCCTTTCTGCGCCGGTAGTAAGATAGAATAGTTCTGAAATCAATGACATCAATGGGACTTCCCATAAAATGGTCCTGTACCATAATCCCTCAATATGAACCTCAAGTTGACCATCTTTCTGAGTAATTTGTACTTCATGTGGCTGGAAACGATATCCTTCCAGGAAATCAAGATAGACAGGATCCAGGTAAGGACAGGTGTTCTGCAGGAATGCTTTCTCTTCCCTTGTTAATTGTAGTCCGGCCATGTTATCGACTGCTTTTTTAAGAGTCAGGCCAAAACCTTCAGGGAAGGTATGTTTTCCACGGTTAATAAACTGGTAACGGACAACAGCACGTGGGAAAAGCCGGATGACTCCCTGCTGCATGGTGAATTTGTAAAAATCGTTGTCCAGGATAGAGGAGAGTCGAATCTGATGCAATTGTTCGGGCATAAAATAAAGCTGATGCGGGAATTTAACATATATCATACCGCAAATAGCAATACTTAAGATCTAAGGTAATTATTCCCTGGCGCTTAATTTTCGAAACTGTTTAAAAAGGTGATTCTGTACGGTCTGTTTTTTTTGTTTTTTGTATATTAACAGCTCCAATTCTAAACAAATCAACCATAACCGATCAATAATTAACGCATCATGAAAATAAAGGCTATCAAAGCAATTATCACCGGGAGTACAGGAATGGTGGGCGAGGGGGTATTAAGGGTATGCCTGAATAGTGACGCCGTCAAAAATGTTCTCGTTATTAACCGCAAACCGTGTCATGTCATCCATCCTAAGCTCAAAGAAATTATAAAGGAAGACTTTATGGACTGGACAGGATTAGAAGACGAACTGGAGGGTTATAATGCCTGCTTCTTTTGTCTGGGTGTTTCCGCTATAAGGATGCCGGCAGAACGCTATTATGAACTAACCTACACCTTAACGCTCAAACTGGCAACTGTATTGAGTGAAAGAAATCCTGAGATGACATTTTGTTATATTTCCGGTGCGGGTACAGATAGTACTGAAAAAGGTTCAAGCAAGTGGGCAAAAGTGAAAGGGAAGACAGAGAACGACCTGATGAAACTTCCTTTTAGAGAAGTATACGCCTTTCGTCCCGGCTTTATTAAACCTATCGGAGGGCTGGTGCATACACAGCCTTTTTATAAATATATAGGCTGGTTATTCCCGGTGGGGAGAGCAATTTATCCAAATGGGTTCTGTACCTTACAGGAAGTGGGTGAATCGATGATTAATGCAGCCACTTGGGGATACACTAAAAAAATCCTGGAAGGCAAGGATATCATTCAATTGGCAAGGCTGAACGCTGGATAGAATTTCCAATAATTGCAGTGAGGGAAAGGTATTCCTGAAAGCTTATCAAATAACGAATTTCGAAATTCCGAAGACCCGCTAGGGTCTTTTTTTTTATACTAAAACCCAGAAATTGGATATGTTTCGGCTGAATGTTGAATAATAACTTGCTGGATTGTATCATTATAATTACAAATCACGTAAATTATGGATAATTATTGATTGTACCGGGTTAATGCCTGATTTAAGCGGCCAATTTTTGATTAAGTCATGACAATTACGGTTAGGACTTGCTATTAGGACAATAATTAGACATCATTTCCTGAAAAAAATCAAATATTGGAGAAAATCGCTTGTTTTATGTCTTTTTGTTGACAATTTTTGATTAGCACAGGACAATAATTGTCCGGTAATAAATCAACGACCCCGCTATTTTTGAGTTAACCAAGAATAAATCAGTAATTGCCCAACGAACAAAAACATCAAACGAAAGGCTGACCACCTTTTTAAAAACCTTATTAACCTAACCTAACCCAAACAATTATGAAAAGAGTATTACTCGTTTTTATGGTTCTGTTTACCTGCTATTCCGTAGCAGATGCGCAAACCAAGAAAATTACCGGGACTGTTATCGGCCAGGATGACAACCAACCTATTCCCGGAGCATCAATTAAAGTGGAGGGATCCACTGCTGGTACAGTTACTGATGGCAAGGGTAACTTTAGCTTGCAGGTCCCTCAGAATTCCACCTTAGTAATTAGCTTTATTGGATATTCCAATAAAACGATTAAGGTAACCGGAGATTCAAATTATAAGATCCTTCTGGGTGAAGACTCAAAAAAACTGGAAGAAGTAGTCGTTACTTCATTCGGTATTGCCAGGGACAAGAAAACACTTGGTTATGGTGTTAGTAAAGTCAGTGGTGAGAGCTTAACTAAATCTCCAACTCCGGATATCACGAATGCGCTTGCGGGTAAAGTTGCCGGTGTGCAGATTTCTGGTTCAGGAGGTGGTTTCACCAGTTCTAACGTCACCATCCGTGGTTTTTCCAGTATTGCAAGAAGTAATCAGCCATTATATGTGATTGATGGTGTACCAATCGATAACGGTGGTGGTTCAAATACAGTAAATGCCGGTGTGGCTAGTTCAAGCAGAGCTTCAGATGTGAACCCTGAAGACATCGAAAGCATCAACGTATTAAAAGGTGCAGCAGCAACGGTACTTTATGGATCAAGAGCAGCTTCTGGTGTTATCTTAATTACGACTAAAAAAGGAAAAAAAGGTGGACGTAGCCAGGTGTCCTTTACTTCTAATACAACAATCGGGGTAATCAATAGATTCCCTGAGTATCAAAATGAATATGCGCAGGGTAGCCAGGGCATTTATGGCAGTGCAGATAAACCGAACGATTGGGTAGCAAGAGCAACGTCATGGGGACCTCGTATTGCAGGACAGAAAGTCAAAAATATTTTAGGTGAAGAGGTTGCTTTGCAGGCTTATCCGAATAATGTGCGTGACATTCTGCAAAGCTCAGCTGCATTTGATAATAATATCAATTTCTCAGGAGCCGATGAGAAGTATGACTACAGGGTTTCTTATGGAAACAATACTCAAGATGCACTGGTACCGGGAAATAAGCTTTACAAAAATACATTTAGCGTAAACCTGGGTGGTAAAATCACAGAGAAATTCAAAATTAATACCTCCTTCTCCTATATTAACAACAGATCTAACCGTACACAAGCTGGTAATCAGGGAGCAAACCCATTGTGGAGAGCTATTTATGCACCAAGATCTTATGATGTGACAGGACTTCCTGTAACTGATGCGGCTGGTAATCAGGTCTGGTATTCAAATTCGGAAGAAAATCCTTATTGGGCAATTGATCATGTTACTACGAAACAAGAGCTGAATAGATTTTACGGAAACTTAAATCTGAAATATGACTTCACAAGCTGGTTAGCTGCAGATTTAAAAGTCGGAGCTGACGTTTATACTAATTCATTTGTTGGATTTGATGATAAAGGCGTTAGAAGTAATGGAAATACATCTTCAGCAGGTGCAGGTGGTATTATTGAAACTAATGATCTAACCAGGAATTTAAGCAGTTATTTCACTTTAACCGCGAATAAAACCTATGGAGATTTCAATTTATCTGCAACTTTAGGTAATGAAGTTCTTTCAAACTATTACAAATATAGTGCGGCAACCGGCCGTTCAATTACACTTCCCGGTTTTTCCAACTTAAAAAACTTTACCACTTTTAATGCAGAAGGTAGATATGAGCAGATCCGATCAATGGGTGTATTTGGAGACGTTTCAGTTGGTTACAAAAGCTATCTGAACTTAAACTTAAAAGCACGTAATGATTTTTCATCAACTTTGGTTAAAGAATACAGATCGATCTTTTATCCGGCTATCGCCTTGAGTTTTGTACCAACAGAAGCTTTCCCGGAATTGAAAAGTAACTTCCTGACTTCTGCGAAAATCAGAGCCAATGTGGGTGAGGTTGGTAAATCAGCAAACTCCTATCAGACAGGTACTTATTATGTCACTGCAGGTGCCTCTGACGGATTCAGTTCAACGGCAGTTAACTTTCCTTATAACGGATTAGCAGGGTATACCTATAGTAATGCTGCTGGTAACGCCGCTATTACGCCTGAGTTTACAAGAGAGATTGAATTAGGTACAGAATTAGCCTTTTTTAACAACAGGTTATCTTTGGATTTCTCAGTTTACAAACGTGATTCAAGAAACCTGATTTTCGGTGTTCCGGTTCCACCTAGTTCAGGGTTTACTACACAGGTTAAAAATGCAGGTAAATTATCTACAAAAGGTCTGGAGTTTTTGTTAGCTGGTACGGCTGTTAAAACGACTAACTTCACTTGGGATGCGTCCTTAAACTTCACGACTTTCAGATCAGTTGTTAAAGAATTGGCTCCGGGTGTAAGTATGATTTCCCTGGGTGGTTTTACCTCACCTAACGTACAGGCCGTTGCTGGTCAGCAATATGGTTTGATCTACTCAAATATGTATTTGAGAGATGATCAGGGTCGCATGATTATCAAAGCAAATGGCTTACCTCAGGCGACTGCACAAGTTGGACAAGTTGGAAATCCCAATCCAAAATTCACTGCTGGTTTATCTAACTCCTTTACATACAAAGATTTCAACTTCTCATTCCTGTTGGATTTCAAATACAAAGGAGACATTTTATCCAGGACAGTTGGAGATCTTCGTATCAACGGTGTAGCTAAAGAAACAGCTGAATTTGATAGATTTAATGCAGACGGTACAGTTTCTAAACCTTATCTGTTCGAGGGTGTTCACGCAGATGGCACGCCAAATACTACGAATGTAAGTGCTCAGGATTACTGGGGTCTTTCTGGTAAATATGTAGCCTGGGAAGGTTATGTGCTTGACGCGACCTACCTGAAACTTAGAGAAGCAACTTTCAGCTATAACCTGCCGTCAAAATTATTGGAAAGAACTAAATTCATCAGCCGCCTTCAGATTTCTGTCTATGGACGTAACCTGCTGACTTACGCACCTCATTTCCCACATCTTGATCCTGAACAAAATGTACTGGGTGTAAGTAATGCTAGAGGTTTAGAGTTTGGTATTCAGCCTGTAGCAAGAACTTTTGGTGCAACCATCAGAGCTACATTTTAATTCACTGATTTAAGAAATTTTCAATTAAGATTATGAAACTCAACAAAACCATTATATGTACAGGCCTCGTATTGTTCGGCTGCCTGTTCGATTCCTGCAAAAAATTCTATGATGTAAATGAAGACCCTAATAATGTTCAGGATGTACCGGTTGCACAATTGCTACCGTCTATTACAGTGAATGTTGGTTATCTAGGTGGAAGTGACCTTTTCAGGTATTCAGGTTTGATGATCCAGCAGTTTTCCGGTCAGACTACAAATACTTCACAAACTTTTAAAGAGTACGAACGCTATAATATTAATAACTCTGATGTAAATAATCAGTGGAGCTCTATTTTTGCCACACTATTAGCCGATATAGGGAAAATTATACCGAAAGCAGAAGCTTCAGCAAGCCCGCATTATGCAGGAGTAGCCAAGATATTGAAAGCTTATGTTTATCAGGTTACTGTAGATGGATGGGGCGATGTGCCTTATTCTGAAGCAGCTAAATTCGCAGAGAATTTGTATCCTAAATTTGATAATGATGAGGATATCTATGCAGATCTGATTAAGGTAATTGATGCCGGTATTGCAGACATTAATGCACCGACGTCAGTTTTTGAACCGAACCAGAACACAACGATCTACGCTGGTTCATGGGCGGATATGAAACCTAAATGGATTAAGTTTGCGAATACACTAAAATTAAGGATTTATTTACACTACAGTCAGAAAGATCCGGCTTTCGCAAGCAGTCAGATTGCTGCATTAGTGAATAGCGGAGCGACTTTTATGACGTCTAACGGAGATAGTTTTAAAATGAACTATTTAGCGGAAGCCGGTAGACAGAATCCAATAAACAGTATTGAAGGCGGCCAATTCAGGAATGCATTTTTCCCTAATAAAACGCTTGTAGATATGATGAATACGAAATCAGATCCACGTCGTCCTTCTTACTTTGTCAGATTTCCATACAATACATCACCGGCTACTTATAAAGGCGCCACGGTTTTAGATAATTCTTCGGTTGCTTACTCAAGGCTAAATACCTTCCTGAAAGGTGATGCAACGATTAACACAATCGTTCAGAATTCTGATGGGTCGATCACAGATGGATCTATTACCTGGTCAGGGAATGCACCGGCCAGATTGCTAACTTTTGCAGAATATAATTTTATCCGTGCGGAAGCTGCTTTGACACTGAACGCGCCTGGTGATGCACAGACGTTTTTTGCTGCAGGTATCAGATCTTCAATGGAAGAGTCTGGAGTTTCAGCTGCTGATATCACAGCCTATTTATCTGTTTATGGTACTTTAACAGGTAGTACTGCACAGAAGCTCGAGCAATTAATTACTGAAAAATTCGTAGCGAACTTTGGTGTATTGATGGAGCCTTGGAATGACTGGAGAAGAACAGGTTATCCAAACCTTAAAGCTTTACCCATCTCGGTAGCAGTTTACGATCAGATCCCAAGAATATTACCTTATCCGTTATCGGAAGAAAGCAGTAATCCAAACATTCCGGCAAGGAAAAATATGTTGGATCGCGTGTTCTGGGACACACGTCAATAAGCAAAACTAAATTTCCTAAAAAATGAACGATCATGAGCTAAAGCAGAGGATGCAATAGCTCATGATTGCTTTCATCAACTTAAAAACTAATTACATGCTGATTAAAAAAGTATTTTTAGTAGTCCTTGCATTGGGCATTCAGTTGTCATATGCACAGACCAAATCTACTACAGAAAGCCCTGCCGCTACGCCAATATTTGGTGCCAGGCCTGAAGTAGAAGAAACTGTAAAAACAAAAGGATCTGTAACGATTAAAGGTAAAGTAATCAACTATACCGCGACCACTGGATATATGCTGCTAAGAACCGAAGAGGGCAAACTTCGGGGCAGGATATTCTATGTGGCTTACACGAAAGATAATGAGAACGATCTGACTAAAAGACCAGTAACCTACACCTTTAATGGTGGTCCGGGTTCTGCATCCCTTTGGTTACATATGGGGGTAATTGGTCCAAAAAGAATTGTAATGTCCGATAAAGGAGACGCACTTACACCACCTTATTCCTATACCAATAATGAATATTCCTGGTTAGATCACAGTGATCTGGTATTCATTGATCCAATAGGTACTGGTTATAGCCGTGCTGCTCCTGGAGTCGATAAAAAAGAATTTCAGGGTTATCAGGAAGACATAGAATCTGTAGGCGAATTTATCAAGTTATATACCTCACAGAACAAACGCTGGGGATCACCGAAGTTTCTGGCCGGTGAAAGCTATGGTACAACTCGTGCATCTGGGTTGTCCAATTACCTGCAGAGTGCCTATAAAATGTACGTGAACGGTATTGTATTGATCTCCGCAGTTTTAAATTTCCAAACTATCAATTTCGGAATTGGTAATGACTTACCTTACCCATTATACCTGCCTAGTTATGCGGCTACTTCATGGTATTACAAAAAACTGAGCCCAGAATTGCAGGCTAAGGATTTGAAAACACTAACCGCTGAAGCAGAGGAATTTGCAATTAATGAATATGCAACAGCATTGGTTAAAGGCGATAAATTAACAACAGCAGAATATAACTCAGTAGTTAAAAAACTAAGCTTTTATACGGGACTGTCAGAAGTTTTTATCAGACAGACCAATCTTCGTATTGACCTGCCTCAGTACAATAAAGAACTTTTGCGTAAAGAGGGGAAAACTGTGGGCCGTTTAGATTCGCGCTTTACCGGCACAGACTTTAATGATACCGGTTCGTCTACTTCTTACGATCCAAGTAATACAGGTACAATCTCCGGCCCGTATACAGCAGGTATGTTAAGCTATATGGGTAAGGAACTTAATTTTACCAGTGACCTGACCTATTATACTTTAGGCGGAGGAGTCGGCCGATGGAATTACAGTAATGTGCAGAATAAATACCTGAACGTTGCAGAATACCTGAGACAGGCAATGTCTACAAATCCTTCCATGAAAGTTTGGGTATTAGGTGGTTATTATGATTTTGCAACGCCATATTTTGCTTCCAGGTATGTTATGAACCATATGGGTTTAAGACCGGAGCAGGCTAAGAATGTGACTTTCACCTATTACGAAGCCGGCCATATGCTATATATCCATATGCCGTCACTTCAGCAGATGAAGACCGATGCCGACCTGTATTATAAGAATACATTGGCAGAAATTAAATAATCACAATTGAAAAATGTATACACATGGAGTTATTTCATAAAAAATATATACAACGCAGCATTTTAACAGGCCTGCTGGCCGCTTTTGTCCTTTCTGTACAGGCACAGCCGGGACAGGGAAGGCAGGCCGCACCGGCCGCAGTAAATCCACTGGCTGCAGACAGTAAAGCAGCAGCAGCAGTTTCGCTGCCGCTAGATCCGGGTGGATATGTTATTTCCAATTCGGCAAATATTCCCGAACCGATTAGTACTAAACACAGTGTGACCATTAATGGTCAGGTAATTAACTATACGGCTACAACGGGTTATCTGCAGTTAAAAACTGAAGATGGCAAGCCTAAAGCAAATATCTTTTTTGTAGCCTATACCAAAGATGGCGTGACAGACCGCAAAGTAAGGCCAATGACCTACACCTTTAACGGCGGCCCTGGATCTTCATCTGTTTGGTTGCATATGGGGATCATCGGACCTAAAAGAGTACTTATGTCCGATAAGGGTGACGTACTTTCTCCGCCCTATAGCTATGTCGATAATGAATATTCATGGCTGGATAAAACCGATATGGTGTTCCTTGATCCGGTAACTACCGGATACAGCAGAGCAGTAACTGGTGAAAATGATAAACAGTTTCATGGTTATGATGAGGATATTCAAAGTATGGGTGAAGCTATTCGTCTGTACGCCACACGTTATGACCGCTGGCACTCTCCAAAATTCCTGGCTGGTGAAAGTTATGGTACTACACGTGCTGCAGGCTTATCAGAATACCTGCAGAGCAAATATAAGTTTTATCTGAACGGTGTCGTATTGATCAGTTCTATCCTGAATATGCAGACTGCAAGGTTTGATATCGGCAATGATCTGCCTTTCCCTTTATTTTTGCCAACTTATGCTGCGACTGCCTGGTACCATAAAAAACTGGATGCCGATTTACAGCGTGATCTTAAAACTACCCTTAAAGAAGTCGAGGCATTTGCGCTGGGTGAATATCATACTGCATTAATGAAAGGTTCAGATCTTACGGCTGCGGAGTATGAAAATATAGTGAATAAACTGAGCCGTTATACTGGTCTTTCCAAAGACTATATCCGCCAGACTAACCTGCGTATAGACATTCATAAATTCGATAAAGAACTGCGCAGGGAAGAAGGACTGACAGTAGGACGTCTGGACAGCAGATTTACCGGACGTGATTATAATGATGTAGGAGTAACCCCGGAGTTCGATCCAAGTAATGACGGAACGATTTCAGGACCATACAGTGCAGCGTTAAATCATTATGTACGTGCAGAACTGAAATTTAAAAATGATCTGCCCTATGAGATCCTTGGCGGACGTGTGCAGCCCTGGAACTATAATAACGTACAGAATCGCTATTTGAACGTGGCAGAGTCACTGCGAAAAGCGATGGCTGTAAATCCTTACCTGAAGGTGTGGGTACTCTGCGGTTATTATGATCTGGCTACACCTTATTTCGCAGCTGAGTATACTTTCAGTACGATGGGATTAAGACCTGAGCAGAAAAAAAATGTAAATTTCACCTATTACGAAGCGGGGCACATGCTATATGTACATAAACCTTCTTTGATTCAAGTGAAAAAAGATGCAGATAAGTTATACAACGATGTTATGAAGGAGATTAATTCAGCTCCCGTAAAATAAAATAAGACCAGCGCAACAGCTTTATCCCGTAAAGCTGTTGCGCTGTATATTCATCTCTCAACCCTAAATGATGAAAAAGAACCACTTCTACCTGACCTGTCTGTTCGCCTTACAGGCTGCAGGCCTTTCGGCGCAAACATTAAGTCCTGACAGTGCAGGCCTGGCGTTAAAACAACTCAGCGGGCTTCAGCAGGAAGTCTTAAAAAAAGCCACACAACCCGGTAAAGATCAGGTTGAGAGCCTCTCCAGGCTATTACAGCTTGGCATGTGGGACCAGGCACTAGCAACCATTAACGGTAAAGGTAACCAGACTCCAGATTTTCAGTTACTGAAAGCTGATTATCTGATCCTGACCAATGAACTGAAACAAGCTGAGAAGCTGGTTTATGAGGTGTTGAAAAAACAACCTTCCAATGAGAAAGCTATTCTTTTGAAGGCTTTCCTCGAAATTCAGGCCTGGCGTTTACCAGAAGCAGCTGAGATCTGCGAAGCTGCCCTGAAAAAACAACCATCCGAGAAACTATCCCTAATGCTTGGCCGGACCCGGCTCTTGCAGAAAAATTATAAAGAAGCATTAAAAATTGCTACAGATGTCCTGCAAAAGAACCCCAAAAGTGCGGGAGCGTATTTACTGGAGGCAGACGTTTATTTCTGGGATCAACAACCTGATCTGGCAGAAGCACCTTTGAAACGTTCTCTTGAAATTGATCCTTACAACGCTGATGCCCGTTTTAGTTATGGCTATGCGATCTGGCGGAGAATTGATGCTACGCAGCTGAATGCAATGGCAGCACAGTGGGAGCTTGCACTGGCTGTAAATCCGCTGCATTTTCAAACCAACTGGCATTGGGGTAACGGGCATACCAACCTTACTTATGCCGATTATGCCGAAAAAGACGACGACGAAGTGAGAAAAGCGCTCGATAAATCTGACGATGCTGTAAGGCAAAACCAGGTGGATAAAGCCATTGCGATTACCAGGGAAGTAGAGAAACAATATCCTGCTTCAGTGCTTCCCGGAATGCGCAGAGCCTCTATTTATTATATTGCTTTTGATATGGACCGTAAATCTCGTCTGGATTCGGCACAAAAGATCTTCAGCAATATCTTAATGCGTAAGAAACATTATGGTCCGGCTCATAACGGACTTTCGGCTGTAATTAAATCCAAAAGGATTCCCTACCTGGCAGTTTATGACTCGATCAGTAATCAGTTGCAGACCACTAAGATTACAGACATGGAGAATTTCATTAAGGTATTTCCTGACGTCAGCTATTATCCAGGTGAAACGGTTAAGGCTATGGCCTGGAACCAGTTGTTTACCGCTGTGGTTTATTTCCCTTTCCTGTCTAAACAGGATAATGCGTTCCGGATTCCACCGTTACACAACGATTTGGCAATCACGATGAATTCTCCTTATTTCCGCTTTATGACAACCTTTGATAACAGGCAGTGGATGGATATCAGGGGAGTAGGAAGTGGTGCTGCCGCAATTGAATATGTAGAACGTGGTGCTTTTCTGGAAAGAAATGTGATTCTGCATGAATATGTTCACCTGTTTCATGGAAGAGTGCTTACAGATGCCGAAAACCGTCAGATTAAGGCCCTGTACTATCAGGCGATGAAAGAGAAACGTACACTCGATTATTATTCTCAGAATAATGAAAGCGAGTACCTGGCACAAACTTATCCGGCCTATTTTGAACCGGTTAAAGTACATCCGCTGGATTTTAAGTCTATGAATACCACTTCCGATCTGAAAACAAAAGATCCGGATATGTATGCATTTCTGGATAAACTAGTTAAAAAGGAAAAAGCTTACCTCGCTGGTGACAAACAGGCAATGGCTAGTAACTGGTCACAGGTTTATTTGAATCTGAGTGAGAAAGCTAAACAAAAAGACGGAGAACTTGCTGCGCGCTATCTGGATACAGCATTGGTTTATGATCAGAAATACCTCCCTGCATATTTGAGTTAT
The DNA here is from genome assembly GCF_900112985.1 of Pedobacter antarcticus. GTDB lineage: Bacteria > Bacteroidota > Bacteroidia > Sphingobacteriales > Sphingobacteriaceae > Pedobacter > Pedobacter antarcticus. The sequence continues at coordinate 71,266 of NZ_FONS01000006.1, read as the reverse complement.
GCGGCATTATATAATACGCGGAAGGATTTTAAATCGGCAGAAAACTGGTTGAAAAAAGCTGAAGCAGTTGATGCGAAATACGCACCTGTTTATGCAGCGTATGCCGAGTGGTATGCTGCGCGTTTTGTCGCTAAAGAACTCGATTTGCAGACCGCTGTGCGTGAACAGGCAAAGTATCTGAAAAAATCATTTGAACTAGAACAGGATTATCAGGAGCTGGCTAAAGTAAATATGCAACTACGTGAAATGTACCGCAGAAATGGGATGATCGCAGAAGCTATCGATGCTGCGGGTGCCTATGGCAAAAGCGGTGCGACCGTCTCTACTTATCTGCGTGATAGAAGGGATGATGCGGTTGCTTTTGCTGCTGCATTGAAATCTGGATTAGGCTATTCCGACCAGGTTCAGGTATTACAGAAGCTGGTTCTGCAGAAACCGCAGAATTATGAATACCGTAATTTGTATGCCGACGCTTTGGCGGCTAACGGAAACTATGCTGAGGCCGTTAAGACCCTGGAGCAGGCACAGCGTATACTTGCGGCTTCGGGAAATGGAAGATCGGACTATACCCTTCGCATCGCAGCTTTCCAGGTTGCTCAAGGTAATAAAGCTGCCGCAGACGAATTGATCCAGGCATTTCTGAGCGGTAAAACGCCGGTGCGTGAGAATGACAAACTTCGGTATGCCAGGCTGTTAATTGAAACAGGGCATCAGGAAGAAGCCTTCAAACAATTAAACACTGTAAAACCTGCGATAGATCTCTATAATCAGGCAGATTATAATTATACTGCGGGCCAGATATTGCTGTCACAAGGGAAAAAGGCCGAAGCCGTAGCAGCTTGGGAAAATGCCTTAGGTGCAAATCCATATCTACTGGAAGCTTATGGTCCGTTAAAAGCCCAATATTTGGCTGCTAACCAAAAATCTAAAGCAGATGCATTGCAGGCGAAGCTTGCGCAGTTACCAGTTCAGCCAGGACCGGGTTTCAAAAGATAAATTAACACTATTACCATAAAAAAAACATGTCTAAAATCGAAAACGAAACAGAAAACCATGAAATGAAGCGGGAGCTGGGCTTACTGGACGCCACGATGCTGGTTGTCGGATCTATGATTGGTTCCGGTATTTTTATCGTCAGTGCCGATATCACCCGTAGTGTGGGGAGTGCAGGCTGGCTGATTATTATCTGGCTGCTCACCGGTATGGTTACTTTAATGGCCGCTTTAAGTTACGGAGAGCTTTCTGCGATGTACCCGAAAGCAGGAGGACAATATGTATATCTGAAAGAATCATATAACAAGCTTATTGCATTTTTATATGGCTGGTCTACCTTTATGGTAATTCAGACCGGTACAATTGCCGCTGTTGGTGTAGCTTTTGCGAAATTTGCAGCTTATTTATACGCGCCACTGGGAGATGATAATATTCTGTTTTCTATAGGCGGTGTAAATATTAATGCTGCTCAGATATTGGCCATCAGTACGATTATTTTACTCACCTGGATCAATAGCCGCGGTGTTAAAAATGGTAAGATCATCCAGACGATATTAACGATTGTTAAAATTCTGTCCTTATTCGGATTGATCATTGCAGGTCTGGCATTTTCGTTTCGTACCGAAGTATGGCAGGCAAACTGGACAGATATGTTCACACCATTCAGGTGGGATGCCAGTACACAGACTAAAGTAACTATTGGTGGTGCTACTTTATTTGCCGGTGTAGTTTCGGCTATGGTGGGTTCGCTATTTTCCAGTGATGCCTGGAATAACGTCACCTTTATTGCCGGAGAAATTAGAAATCCGCGTAAAAATATTGGATTGAGCCTGTTTCTCGGAACGATGATCGTCACCGTAATTTACGTTTCGACCAACATCATGTACACTGCTGTTCTCTCTATGGAGGAGATTGCCAATGCACCTGCTGACCGCGTAGCCGTAGCAGCCTCGCAGTATATTTTTGGTACAGCCGGAACATTGGTTATCGCTATCATGATCATGATCTCAACTTTTGGGTGTAATAATGGCCTGATCCTTTCTGGTGCAAGAGTTTATTACACAATGGCACAGGATGGCGTATTCTTTAAACAAGCTGCGGTACTGAATAAATTTGAAGTTCCGGGATGGGGTTTATGGGCTCAATGTCTATGGGCATCGGCTTTATGCCTGACGGGACGTTACGGAGATTTACTCGATTACGTAATCTTCGTGGTTCTGATCTTCTATATTCTGACTATCGGTGGTATTTTTATTTTGAGACGTAAATATCCGGATGCTGACAGACCATACAAAGCTTTCGGTTATCCATTTATCCCAGCACTGTACATTGTATGTGCGGCGGTTATCTGTGGTGGATTATTGTATTATAAAACCAGTACATGTGGATGGGGATTGGTTATCGTGTTATTAGGAATTCCAGTGTATTACATTTCTGAACGTTACCGTAAATCTTAATTGAACAGATCTATATGAAACATCTCAAATTAACCAGCCTTTTGTTTACTGCGCTGTTGTTTTCCGGCCTGAGCAGTTTTGCCCAGGCACAGAAAGCGTCACCCAGAAATGATGGCGAAGGCCCCTGGCCACAACTTATTATCCGCGGTGTAACGCTCATTAACAGTACTGGTGCTCCTGCGATGGGACCTGTCGATATTGTTGTAGAAGGAAACCGGATCACAAACGTACAGGCAGTGGGTTCTCCGGGAGTTAAGATTAATCCAGCAAGAAGACCGGTACTTAAAGCAGGAGGGAAAGAATTGCAGGCAGAAGGGATGTATCTTTTACCCGGGTTTATTGATATGCACGGTCATATCGGCGGTGCAGAAAAAGGTTCCGACGCAGACTATGTCTTTAAATTATGGATGGCACACGGCATAACTACAATTCGTGAACCTGGTAGCATGAATGGTATAGACTGGGTGCTGGATCAGAAAGCTAAAAGTCTGCGCAACGAAATTACTGCGCCACGTATCTTCGCCTATACGGTGTTCGGTCAGGGTAATAAAACGCCAATTTCTACAGCGGAACAGGCTAGAGCCTGGGTACGTGAAAATGCGAAAAAAGGCGCAGACGGTGTTAAGTTTTTCGGTGCTTCACCGGAAGTGATGTTTGCAGCTATTGACGAAAATAAGAAATTAGGACTACGTTCAGCAGCACATCATGCGCAGACAGATGTAGGCCGATGGAATGCATTGAACAGCGCGAAAGCCGGTTTAACTTCTCTTGAGCATTGGTATGGTTTGCCGGAAGCGATGTTCAAAGACCGTACTGTACAACATTATTCTGCGGACTATAATTATCTGAATGAACAGGATCGTTTTGGCGAAGCAGGTACATTATGGAAACAAGCTGCGGAACCGCAGTCTGACCGTTGGAAAGAGCTGATCAGCCAGTTGCTGGCTTTAGATTTTACTTTAGATCCGACATTTAATATTTATGAAGCCAACAGGGATCTTATGCGGGCAAGGACAGTCGAATGGCACGCAGATTATACCATGCCTAAGCTTTGGGATTTTTACAGCCCAAGCTGGAATTCTCATGGTTCTTACTGGCATTCCTGGGGTACAGAACAAGAGAATGACTGGAAGCAGAACTATAAGCTTTGGATGGCCTTTATCAATGAATACAAGAATAGGGGCGGCAGGGTAACTGCAGGTTCTGATGCGGGCTTCATTTATGAATTATTTGGGTTTGCTTACATCAGAGAGCTGGAATTGCTTAGAGAAGCCGGATTCCATCCGCTTGAGGTAATTAAAGCAGCTACGTTAAGTGGCGCACAGGCATTAGGTATGGAGAAAGACCTGGGCAGTGTAGAAGTTGGTAAACTTGCAGATTTTGTAATCGTTGAAGAAAACCCATTGAAAAACCTGCAGGTTTTATACGGAACGGGAGCTATTCAGCTGAATGCAAACAACGAAGTGATCAGAGCTGGTGGTGTGAAATACACGATCAAAGACGGAATCATTTATGATGCTAAAAAATTATTGGCGGATGTAAAAGAGATGGTAGAAAAAGAAAAAGCCAAAACAGGTTATAAGCTTGTTCAGCCTGGCGTTCATCAGCATTAATAAGCTAATTTTTTTTATAAAAAGGGGAGCTTTTTCAGGAGGGCACTGAAAAAGTTCCTCATTTATCAACTTTTAAAAGCGATTAAGTAAAACATGTCTTTTACTTAGTCGCTTTTTTTGTCTAGAAGTTTTGATATACGCTGGCGCATCGTAACAATGTCCTCCGCTCCAAAATTTAGTATAGTTATATTGAATATATCCACAAGAATTGCCACCTTCACTTATAGAAATAATTTCTGCATCTGAATTGTATTCAGAATGGTAACCAGATGGTCATATTCCGCCGTTCATTACATAATAAATCCCTGTTTCAGATAATTTGGAGGCATTTATTTGTTCTCCTTTTTTTATAGTGCAGAGTGATTTTAAAGGAAGAATAGAAAACTGAAATCGATTGAGTTCAAATATTTTCTGATCAAGCCCTTTACTAAGAGAAAAATAATCTCAAATCTACTCAAACGCTATTTCAAAATACTGAAGAATAGCTTTGTAATTGTCCTGAGCAGTAAGACAAGTATCTAATAGATATTCTCTTATATCAGTCCATTCCTGTAATCCTCTGTAATAAAACATCTTATTATCTTCATCAATAATGAAAGGTACAATGTTGTTGGCTAAACATTCCTTAAACATAATCAACCGGCCAACACGACCATTACCATCTTGAAATGGGTGAATAATTTCAAATTGATGATGAAAGTCGAGTATATTTTCAAAAGTTTTCTTTTCAATGTTATGATACTGGAAAAGCAGTTCTTTCATTTTTGATGAAACTTCTTTTGGCGAACAAGTTTCATTACCACCAACTTCATTTGGTAGTTTTTTGTATTCGCCTACATTAAACCAGTTTTTTCGACTATCAGATGTTCCTGATTTCAGTAGGAAATGTAATTCCTTTATAAATGATTCTGATAATTTAGATTTTGCTTTATCAATGATTAAATCAATACATCGAAAGTGATTGGTCGTTTCTATGATATCATCTACATTCACGCTTTCTTTGGATGCTCCGATAGTATTCGTTTCAAAAATATATCGTGTTTGGTCGTGGGTTAATTTGCTTCCTTCTATGCGATTTGAGTTATAGGTCAGATCGATTTGCGTACGGTGATAAATACCACCTTTGAGCTTCATTTCTTTTTGCTCGTTGAGATGATTGAGTAATTGATTATCACTAAATTTCTTCTTATTTGCTTTCTCAGGCAATATTGCATCATCGGGAATATTCCATGTTTTACCAGTTAAGAATGCTCCCTTAATCCTTCCTATAGCACAATAATTCCGGACAGTTCTTTCGGGAATGTTCCGCTTTTTTGCAAATTCACTTACTGAAATATAATTCATAGCTTTTGATTATAAATGCCGTTATCGGCAAATATACAATAAACAACAACTGTCTAATCCTCAATTGTTGCCGATAACGGCAACAATTGAGGATTTTATTTCCTGTGTGAATATGGAACCCTCCCTTTTTTCGGACTGGTTTAGGAGACGAGAATTCAAAGGAGCATAAAACCTTAGTTTTTGCTCTTTTTTTTGTGCCCTCACCCTAATCATGTTGTTCATTCCTCTACTAAGTTTACCTGAATTTTTATTGGTTAGCTCGCTTTACACTAAAAGGCTATTGAGCCGGTATTGATACGGTATTGAAAGGGTGTTCAGTCGGTAATTGGGTATATCAACACCGACTGAACACCGTTTCAATACCCTATCAATACCCTTTCAAACCTTAACGTTAGTCCGAGTGTACTATACTGGAATTACTGTATAAAAAACCATCGGACCCGACGGAAGGTCAAAAGAATCGTGCAGTTATTCCTTTACAGACTTACCCAATTGTATGCTTAAATTCAAAAAAAAATGATTGCTCCACAACATTTGGCATTGATCCTCAACAATTCCGCTTGATCCATTGATCAATTAGCTGCCCAAAAATATAGGCATAAAAAAAGCCTTCCTGAGTGGGAAGGCTTTAGAGCGAAAGACGAGATTCGAACTCGCGACCCCGACCTTGGCAAGGTCGTGCTCTACCAACTGAGCTACTTTCGCGTTGATTACGTCACGAAGATAGATATTTTTTCTTTTTTATAAACCCCGTTTTGAATATTTCGCGGAACACTCTGAATTTCAAGCTGAAAAAATAACAGTAAAATAATGTAGAGTGTCTTTTATGCGAATAAAAAGGTTTTACAGCTATTATTTCAGACCGAAACCTCCGATGATTTCAAATTCCCTTCCGCTGGGGCTGCCTTCGATAATAGGGAGTGCCTGTAGTACCAATTCTGCAGCGCCTTCCGTCTTTAAAGATAAATGATGGTCTTCTTTAGTATCCCAGATCTCTGTTACCCAGAACATATTTTCATCATCTTTGTCCCTGCTGATAATGTATAAATTACATCCCTTTGTTTTAGAGACCAGTTCAGATGCCTGGAGGAGAATTGAAGCCAGTTGTTCTGCGTTACCTGGTGTCGCTTTTAACTTGCCGTGTAGTCCGTATTTGCTCATAATAATATTTGGTTTTGATGGATTCGTTCTTTAACGGTTATCCCAAAATAGTAATATTATTTGCTAAATTATTCTTTGAACGGACATTTTACATAGGATGTCAGGAGTTTATAAAAAACCTTTTTAAGGTAAAACAGTCTTAACATTTACTTAATCATTCTGCAGCTACTTTAGCCGCTAAATCAAAACAGGTTTCTAAGGTTTATTATTTAACCAGTGGGAACAGGTGTCAACAGGTTTAATAAGATATGGATTCACGTAGAGACTTTCTAAAAAAAGCAGCATTACTAACCACAGGTGCCGGCCTGATTAATAATTTGCCGCCCGTTATACAAAAGGCATTAGCTATTGATCCGGCAGCGGGCAGTACATTTTACGATGCAGAGCACGTTGTATTCCTGATGCAGGAGAACCGTTCCTTTGACCATGCATTGGGAACACTGCAGGGGGTTCGCGGTTTTAATGACCCCAGGGCTGTACAGTTACCAAATAAGAATAAAGTATGGTTGCAATCTAATAAAGAAGGGGAGACCTATGTACCTTTTCATCTTGACATCAAAGAAACTAAAGTCGCGTGGATGGGCTCTACACCACACAACTGGACAGATCAGACCGATGCCAGGAACGGTGGGAAATACGATCAGTGGCTGGATTTCAAAAAACCATATAAAACAACATATGCGCATATACCTTTAACCATTGGATACTGTAAAAGGGAAGATTTCCCATTTTACCATTCTTTAGCTGATGCGTTTACTGTCTGTGATCAGAATTTTTGCTCCGTACTTGCCGGGACGCATCCTAACCGTTATTACTGGATGACAGGTACTGTCCGGGAAAAAAATAGTCCAGAAGGAATTGCACATCTCTGGAATAACAGCAATTACGATATACCAACACTGAACTGGAAAACTTATCCGGAAAGGCTGGAAGAAAACGGGGTCTCCTGGAAAATCTATCAGAATGAACTGACCATGGGTTTTGGCCTGAATGGAGAAGAAAGCAGCTGGTTAAGTAATTTTGGTACAAATGTATTGGAGTATTTTGAGCAATATAATGTCAGACTTCATCCCGGTGCTGTATCGAACCTTCAAAAAAAGAAAAAGTTGCTTGAGGTCCAGCTGGCGGAAATGCCTGCAGATTTAAGCGATGATGAGCAGAAAAAGCTAGAGGCAATGCAGAAATTGCTACGCAAAATTGAGCAGGATCAGCAAAAATATACGGTAGAAGCCCATAACGCCTTGTCTGAAAAAGCACAGCGCTTAAATGCAAAAGCATTTACCACCAATACGAATGATCCGGATTTTCATACATTAACTCCGCTTACCTATACCGATAAAGGCGTAGAAAGAGAGTTGAATATTCCAAAGGGTGATGTGTTGCATCAGTTCAGGAAAGATGTAAATGATGGCGCTTTACCTGCAGTTTCCTGGTTAATGACGCCTGCAAATTTCTCAGATCATCCCGGTGTGCCCTGGTTTGGTTCATGGTTTGTGAGTGAGGTTATGGAAATTCTGACCAAGAATCCGGAAGTTTGGAAAAAGACAGTTTTTATTATGACCTATGATGAAAACGATGGTTATTTCGACCATGTCCCACCCTATGTGCCGACACACCCGTTTAAAGCGAATACAGGTAAAATGTCTAAAGGCCTCGATGCAAAACTCGATTTTGCTGCCCGGGATCAGCAGACGAACCCTTCGGCGCAACCGGAAAAGATTAGGGAGAGCCAAATTGGATTAGGCTATAGAGTTCCGATGATCATTGTTTCACCTTGGACCAGGGGTGGCTATGTGTGTTCCGAGGTTTTTGATCATACTTCTTCACTCCAGTTTCTGGAGAATTTTATAGAGAGAAAATTCAATAAAAGTATCAAAGAAGAGAATATAACGCCTTGGAGAAGAACGGTGTGTGGAGATCTTACGGCTGCATTCAGACCTTATAATGGTGAGAAAATTCAGCAGCCTGAATTTCTGGAGAAACGACCTTTTATGGAAAAGATTTATTCTGCGAAATTTAAGGAAGAGCCGGATAATTTTAAAGCATTGAATGCAGAAGAGATCAGACAGGTAAACGAAAATCAGGCTGCTTCTACCATATTTCCACAGCAGGAAAAGGGAGTCAGATCTGCCTGTGCAATCCCTTATGAACTTTATGTTAATGCAGTTTCAGCGCAGGGCAAATTGAAATTAACTTTCCATGCTGGTCAGAAAGTCTTTGGCAAAAAGTCTGCAGGCAGTCCTTTTACGGTATACGCGATGAATCCTTATCAGAATGAAACCTTAAGGGTATGGGATTATACAGTAGCTGCGGGCGACACGCTGGAAGATGAGTGGACGATAAAAGATTTCCAAAAGGGCAGGTATCATTTACACGTGCATGGACCGAATGGTTTTTTCAGGTCTTTTCAGGGAGCTGAATCTGATCCGTCATTACAAATTCAGATACGCTACGAACAATCTCCGAACAATCCTTTAAAGCTAAGTGGGAACGTGATTGTTACAGTTAATAATACAGCAACAACTGTAAAAGAAATAGAGATTTCCGACTTGAGCTATAAGACAGGGAAGCAAATATTAAAAGTGCCTGCTGCTAATAAGGCGAGTCTGGTGCTGAATTTAAAAAACAGCTATAACTGGTACGATTTTACTGTTGGCCTGAAAGGTGAAAGTAGCTTTATGGCACAGTACGCCGGACGGGTTGAAACTGGGCAGGTTACCAAAACAGACCCGCTAATGGGTAGAATGGTTTAATATATAGCGCAGCCTCCTTTAAATTTAAAAGAGGCTGCGCTTTTTTATAACCTTCTTAAAGCATCTTCATTGCCTAATTTTGTGTCGTTTTTCTGTACACGTGATTTTCCGAATTTATAGGTGAAACCCGCATAAATTCTTTTGCTGTCGGTATTTAATCTTTCTGCAGAACGGAAACTTCCGTAATCTCTGGAGACAACATAATCATTACGTTTAAATATCAGTTCATTTCCACCTAATCTAAGCTGACCCTTACCTTCCCATAGGTTCAGCAGAAAGGAAGCGTCTACATTTTTATTACCTGTATTATGTGAGAGATCCTGTACGTAGTTTGTCCAGTAATAAGCGTCTATCTGAAATTTTAGCTTTTCGGAAAATTTGAATACGTGTGATGTCCGAAAATCTGAATGAAAAGCAGATAGTTTATACTGCCGGCCAAATACCATGCCTTCAGCCTGGTTGTATCCGATCGGCGTACCGCTGTTGATGGTTTCCCACCAACTAGTAATCTGTAAAGGATAGAACAAGTAAAGGGAAATATCTGAAGCACTTTTTAAGTTCTGACGGGAATAGTAGGTCACTTTGGTTGCATAATCCTGTTTGACCGGAAAAAGTCCGATCAGCCCTTTATTTCTCGTGTAAATAGCAGACAGATTAAGCTTATGAATATTAGCGTTTACGGAATAGATATCGTCGAAAGCAGGTACCAGTGCTGGGTTGCCTTGTTCAATTGTATACTGATTGGTCGAGACCATATAAGGTACTAACTCATTATAGGGCGCGCGGCTGATCGTTTTTTTATAGGAAGCCGATATATCAACGTTTTTATTCAACTGCTGCTGCACTAGAAGTGTGGGGAAGAGGTTTGTATAATGCTGGCGAAAATGTTCTGCGAAATTCGCCCTGGTATCTTCCAGACGCAGCCCAGCTTGTATTTTAGTGTCTGACCAACCTTTGGAAACTATCCCATATGCACCGCCAATAGATTCCTGCAAGGTATTCTGACTTGAAAATTCAGGAACTTGTTGCATCTCTCCGGACCGGTCGTCTTCGTAATTGACACTTGTTTTGGAATCGGTTTTCTGGTATTTAACACCGGTTTCCAACTTCCAGTTATCTTTAAACTGGCGGGTGTAATCTGCCTGTGCAATATAAACATCGATATTACCCCTGTTCCTGTTCTGATATAGGAAAGGGGTTTTGATCAATTTTCCGGATCCATCATAAAGTGCAGATGGAAATTGCTGGAACATGTCTCTTTCCCAGGGGGTAAAGGTTGCCAAAATTGTTAAATCATGCTTTCCCGAATCCGCTGTAAGGTGATAATTAATATTATAGGTAGAAGATCTGATTTTTAGGTTAAAATCGGCATCAGTCAGTAAGATAGAGTCTGGCTTTGCATTCAGCCTTCCAAATTCGTTTTGTGTAGCCCAGGGACCTTTAGCATCGTATCTGTTCAAGTCGGCGAACAGCCCGATAGTTTGGTTTTTGTCTAGTTGATACTCCACGCTGCCCTGAAAAGAGTAGTTATTGTAATGCGAAATCCGTTTCCAGTTATTTGTCAGGAAATATGAAGGATCTGAAGGATCCTGAAACCTGGTGCCGGTAAGGCCAAAAAGGTTATCGCCTTTATTGAGCCCGCCATTTGCAGAAATAGTTAAGCGGTTACGCTTATAGGTAGTGGAGAGGTTTGTATTACCATTAGCATACTTTCCTGCAGAACCATCGAGTCGAAAGTTACCGGTTAGACCTTCTAACTGACTTTTTTTAGTAATGATATTAATTACGGCGCCGTAGGACGCGTCATATTTGGCTGAGGGTTGGGTAATCAATTCAATCTTCTGGATATTTCCTGCCGGCATTGTCTGCAGGATGTTTTCCAGTGAAACATCAGGAACCGGCTTGCTATCAATCAAGATCATAGTTTTCTTTCCCTGCAAGCTCACACTGTTGTCTGCGGAAACCCTAACGAAAGGTGCGGAGCGAAGTAACTGTAAGGAATTGCCGGCAGCCATAGCACTATTTTCGACATTATAAATAAGCCTGTCACTTTTCGTCTCTACCAGTGGTCTGGCAGAAGTAATCTTCACTTCTTTTAAAGTTTCTTCAGATGCCCGCATCGCGATAGGTTCAATCGCTACACGTAATGTCCCGCCAACAGTAAAAGGTTTTGTGATATAGGGCAGTTTTCCTATCGCAGAGATTCTGATCTTATAAACACCTGCTTTAATTCCCGTAAAACCGAAATTACCATCGGGGTCAGTCAATGCATTCAGCACTAAAGCAGAATCTGCCGCAGTTAGTAAAGTGACTTTGGTATAGCCCAGGGGCTGTTGATGCTCGTCCAGTACACGTCCGGCGATCTGTTCCCTTACTACTGAATCCTGCCCTGTCAAACCCGGGGCAGAGATTTGGTGTATCTGAGGAATTGAAGGCACTGGTTTAGGGAAGATGGAATAGTTTTGAGCATCGACTTTATACCAGGAGAGATTTAAGGGCGCTAATAAATTATTTAGTACCTCGTTGATAGATTTACCTTTATAATGTGCTGCGTCGTATATTACTTTTTGATGGATTACGTTTGTCTCTTCATATAAAAAGTTGACCTTATATTGTATTGTTAAAGAGGACAGCACACTAGTCAGTGACTGCGGCGTTCCTGCTGGTTTAACCTGTTGGGCTATGGCATCGGCCGAACATAAGAAGAACATACTAATCACTATGATTAGTCCTGTTTTGAAATATTTTTCCATGATTCTCGTCTTAATTTGATTTAATGATGAGTTCATGGGAATCGTGATCAGGTGTGATGCTGATGTTTAGTGTTCTGGCGATGGTTTCAAAGAAAACTTTTTCATTCTTCGAACTCATTGTTCCGGAAAGTCTTCTTTTTAAAATCTCCGGATCGTCTACCTTTACTTTATACCCATATATGTCTTCGAAATAATCAAATATTCTGGAGACAGGGACATCTCTGAAATATAGCTTCCCATCTTTCCATGAAGCATATTCCACGACATCGACCGGCTTCTTATTTAACTTGCCTCCAGTATATTCTACGATATCTCCCGGAGCCATTATAATTGGTTTTTCCCGAGTGGTATTCAAACCGAGGCTAACTTTTCCTTCTAATAAGGCAACTGCTGTCCGGCCTCTTCTGTCATTAACGTTAAAAGAGGTACCGAGTACTTCTACATCTAATACACCAGTATGTACAATGAAACGTTGATTATTTTTTACCTGTCCTTCTTTATGCAAATGGTTTACTTTTAAAAAGGCTTCTCCTTCAATCCATACTTCCCTGATCTGATTTTCTCCCCATTTCTTATCATATCTGATATTGGAATTCGCATTTAAAGTCACCAGGGACCCATCTGGCAGCGTTACATTCTGTAATTGACCATATGGAGTCTGGATAGTTACCTGACGGAAGCCGGAGTAGAAAAGACCGGATGCGAAAAGTACACCAACCAATATTGCGGCAGCTGCATAGCGCGACCAGAGTCTGATCTGCTTAATGGGCTTATCTAATAAAGTAGTTTTAGCAGCAATAGTATTCCAAAGTTCCTTTTGCTCTTTAGCATCCAGTACTTCCGTTTCAAAACGCATGGACTGTATAATTTCCCTGCCTTCCTGTATAATTGGAGCTAATCCGGGATAGGCCTCCAGGATGCTGCTCCAATGGGTATCTAGCTCGTCATTGGGTTGGGTTACCCATACCATAAAGGATTCATCATTGATCAGGTCCTCCAGAGTATAAGATTGATAGTCGGTTAATTGTTTCTTCATCTTCCTTATTTTGATCCTATTAGCCGACCACGAACTATTTCACCCCATTAAAATTATCTTAATTTTTTATCTTGCTGATTATCAGTTTAATAATTTCATGTGAAATGCCATGTACAGTATCAGCAGATCTTCTTTAGACAGATTATCCCTTAAAAAACTGAGCGATCTGGCCATTATCTTATAACTAGCCTTAACCGTGATTCCCATAACTTCTGCGATCTCTTCATAGGAAAGCTGTTCATAAAATCTCAGAAATATCGCCTCTTTTTGCCTTGCTGTAAGCTTAGAGATTGCTTCTTGAAGATGCCCGCTTATTTTTTTACGCCTTTCTCCATCAATCAATGCTTCTTCTATATTCAGACTGACATTGAATCCGTAGTTTTCAAGATCATCAAAACCCTGATTCTTCTGTAATTGAGCTGTTTTTTTAAGAATGAGATTTCTGAAAGATTTATACAGGTAGTTCTTGATATGTTCGGGATTTCCAATTGAACTCCGTTTTGTCCAGATCTGCACAAACAACTCCTGAATACACTCTTTGATCAGATCCTTATCTCCGCTGAATTTATCGCCATAGTTATAAAGCCCCGCAGAATATTGTTGATAAAGATATTCAAATGAAGCCGGGTTGCCTGTTTTAAAGGATTGCCAGTGAAGGTTTTCTGATTCTCCGGGATTAAGACGTAAGTTTTGCAAGGTGTGCTGTTTCCGGCTAAAATACAATTTTTATGAGATGTTCAAACAACGGAGCACATTTGTAGGGTCTGTTGCTGGTTAAAATATCTTAATTAATCGGCGGGCAGTGTGCCCCTGTTTGGGATGAGGTAAGGCTGCTATTTGAACCCGAAAATAAAAGGAAAGAAAAATGTCACTATGATCGTCCAGATGAAGTAAACGGGTAAATAAAATGAGATAGATTTTCCGACGCTGGTTATGTCTGACTTTTTTGCAAGTACACGGAAAAGCTGCAATGTTACTAAAAGCAGATTGATCAGTATCAGCATATTTCCACCGAGAACTGCTATTCTGTTTGGGGTAATCCCAAATTCCGATATCCGAAATAGGATAGCTGACAGGGCAATGCCGTTAACCAGGACGGTTAGAACTGATAATATAAAAAGAATTCCTGTTTGGACACGGCTTTTACCCGAATTTGACGTTTCGGCTATCGAAAAGAAAATTATAGCGAGAACGCCAATTAACAAGGCGTTAAAAATCAACAAGAAATCCCTGTCTTGGTAAGGGTCTTTCCCCGAATAAAGAATAGCTATAAGGTAAGCGGAAAGCATAACTACGACCAGAGGACTGAACAGCTTTGCAATCACCGGAGAAACTTTCCCGACTAACTGTGGATTGGTTTGGGTTAGGTAAGTACCGATAATTGGTGCCGCGGCTAATCCGAATACAGCAACATTTTTGAAATAATATTCCTCAATATTAAAGCCGATCAGTGAGAAGAGTCCTATGGTTATACCGGTCAGAATTGCACCAGAGATCAGAATGAGTGTTGTCATAACAATCAGGTCTCCATTGTACTTCAAAAAACCCAGTCGTCTTTGCTCGTTATTTTGTCTTCCGCCGACGAAAGCGAACCCTAATACAGACCATAGAAATAATGGTAAATGAATACATGCCAGAATTAGCGTATCACTTTTCCTAACGTCCGGCAGGAAATTGATGAGAAGCATGCCTGCAATAATTGTAAAAACTATAAAGACTATTTTTCCAACTGATAGTTTGTTTTTCCAGGCGAAGTAAGCGGTTAACAATGGAAAAATGACGAATGCGGTATTGCGGGGGTAGAAAAAGGCGTCAGTGATAGGCAGTAAATCGGGTAGTCTTGCAATCAGCCCTGCAAAAAGAGAAGCAATAATGACTATTCCTAACTCCCGGCCAGTTCCCCAGTTGATTTCTTCATTCTCATAATTGAGCCTTTCGTTCCAGAAATCAGCAAGGGCGTTGCCTTTTAGCTCCGGATAAAGCTCGCTAAATTCACGTTTGAAATTATTTTTGTTAGCCCGGTACATCTTTTCGAGTTGCCTGGAATCGTTCAGATGGATGCGTATGTCTTCTTTCATCTTTATGTCGTAAGTTCTAATCAAAGAAGCCACCCGCTGCACCAGCCAGAGGAACGATAATTAGCGGTTTTAATATCCATAATTTTCCCCATTCTGGATTAGAAGCTCCGGCACTTAACAAAAACACTACGATTAGAACGAGTGCGATGATTGAACCGACCAGCATCCTTTTAATCAACGACGCTGGATGAATTTGTTTTGCGATTAGACTGGTTTCCTGCATCATGGCAATTTTTATTTAAGTTATGAATAAAAAAATCGATTATAGAACTCCTGTCAGAATGATTTATTGCGGTATTCTCAGATTTAATTAATATTTCTTTCCGGGGAGTCTAACGATGATTGGCATTTCGCCAATCTGTCTGAATTTAGTGTTATTTACCTGGCAGTTTATATTCCATTGGTAAAGGAACTTCTAAAGATGCTCGCGAATGGCTTCTGGTCATAATGGTTGTTGTTTTAATTTCATAATTTTGTGGAATGAACAAGAAAGAAAGTATAGCAGAGTTTCATACCCGGCATGGGCGGGAATATCCCAGAACCGGACAGTTCAATGTGTATAATAGAGGAGAGTTTTCTTGTGATAGTACATCATTGCCACCCAACCGCCGGGATTTCTATAAAATTTCAATGATCACAGCGGGAACAGGTATTTTAAGCTATGCTGACAAAGCCATTAAGATTGATAAACCATCTATTACTTTTTTCAATCCGTTAATTCCTTATTCATGGGAACCGACCTCGAAAGACCAGGCTGGATATTTTTGCCTTTTTACCGAGGATTTCATTAGTCAAAATCTCAAAAGTGAAAGTCTGTCACAATTTTCCTTGTTCAAAGCCGGGGGAGACCATTTGTTTTTTCCTGCGAAAGAAAGTGTTGAACTGTTGAAAGGGGTTTTTGAAAATATGTTTCTCGAAATTCGATCTGGTTACGCTCATAAATATGAATTATTGAGAAGCTATGTTCAAATTGTTATGCACGAGGCGATGAAAATCCAACCTCCTAATACTTTTTATCAGCCATTCAATGCGTCAGAGCGTATTAGTACTTTATTTCTTGAGCTATTAGAACTGCAGTTTCCGATTGATGCCCCAAGTCAAACTTTAAAGCTGAAAACAGCCAATGAATTTGCCTTGCAGCTCAATA
This sequence comes from Pedobacter antarcticus, assembly GCF_900112985.1. Taxonomy (GTDB): domain Bacteria; phylum Bacteroidota; class Bacteroidia; order Sphingobacteriales; family Sphingobacteriaceae; genus Pedobacter; species Pedobacter antarcticus. Next base: position 54,931 of record NZ_FONS01000006.1, on the reverse strand, counting down.
TACATACGAATACTTTAAACAGGGCTTTAAAAGAAAGCACAGGTAAAACCACTACTGAATGGATTGCGGGAAGAATAGTAAATGAAGCAAAAGCATTGTTGCAGTTCAGTAACTGGGATATCTCTGAAGTAGCATATAGTTTAGGGTTTGAACATCCATCAAACTTTATTATCTTCTTCAAAAAGCAAACCGGTAAGACCCCTCTGCAACTCAGGAAAGAATTTGGATCGGCTAGTGTCTGATACTTTATTTTGGATCTGTATTTAATAATTATTGGTTTGATTGGCATAATTTTATTCAAGGCTTAAAAGTGAGCTTTGTTCCATAAAAATTAGTTTGTTTTATGGAAAATGTAAATTTATGTGACAGTAGTCCAGCTTGTGTTGCAGCACCAACTTCGCCAGCGTGGACAGCAGTGTTTTCGCTTACAATGGGTGTCTTCGGATTATTGACAGCGGAATATCTTCCGGCCAGCTTGTTGACGCCGATGGCAGCCGAACTGAAGGTATCAGAAGCAGTAGCGGGGCAGGCCGTAACAGTCACGGCAATTGCCGCTTTGTTCTCCGGGTTACTATTGCCCGGTTTAACGCGCTCAATTGACCGCCGGGTGGTATTACTGGGTTTTTCAGCTTTAATGATTGTCTCCAACTTACTGGTAGCCTTTTCCTCCAGTATAGTGGTGCTTTTGGTTATGCGAACCTTATTAGGTGTCGCACTGGGAGGATTCTGGGCCATGACGGCGGCTGTAGCTATGCGTCTGGTACCTGTGGCGCTGGTGCCGCGTGCCTTATCGATAATTTTTAGCGGTATAGCTGTGGGTACCGTAGTATCAGTTCCTCTGGGGAGCTATCTGGGTGGTATGTTCGGCTGGCGCAGTGCCTTCTACGCATCGGCAGGGATTGGTGTGGTGACACTGGCTTTCCAGTGGTTAACATTGCCTAGTTTAATGCCGCAACGGACGGTAAAGACAATAACTGTACTTCAAGTGCTTTTACGACCCGGAATCGCAGTGGGGATGCTGGGTTGCGTGCTGGCACATATGGGCCATTACGCACTTTTCACTTATATCCGTCCATTCCTGGAAAGCACAGTGGGAATAGGGGCTGAAGGACTTGCATTGATTTTGCTTGGATTTGGCGTGGCGAACTTTGCCGGGACATTGCTGGCGGGACGACTCCTTGAGCACAGCCTTCGTGGGACATTAATTTTTATGCCCGTGCTGGTCGGTGTCGTTGCATTGATCTTGGTCCTTATTCCTTCCTCTTTTGCCAGCCATGCTTTATTGATAGCAATCTGGGGAATGGCTTTCGGCGGTGTACCAGTTGCATGGTCGGCCTGGGTCGCGCGCGCCGTTCCTGATCAGGCGGAAAGTGCAGGCGGTATGGTTGTGGCATCAGTGCAGGGTGCGATTGCCGCTGGTGCTGCAGCTGGCGGTCTTTTGTTCAGCTTTACGGGGATCGTGGGTGTATTCGTGGCGGCTGGTATCTCGATGGTTCTTGCAGGATTGCTGATAGCTTTATGGGTCAGGGTGCAGCACCCGGGGGTGGTTCAAAGATAAGTTCTGTAGTGCATCTTTGAGATAACAGTAAGCTCGACAGTAATTTGACTAACGCATTTTTTTTATAATTTGCGTTAGTTTTAATTCAGAGCCTGTATATCAATTTTATTAATGAACAACAATGAGCTGGCATCCAAGCCACATTATCCTATATTAGATGGTCTCCGTGGTGTCGCAGCGATTATCGTCGTAACCTTTCATCTTGCAGAACCATTAGCTACCGGTCATTTAGATATTCTTGTTAATCATGGTTATTTGGCTGTAGACTTTTTCTTTTTATTGTCGGGCTTTGTAATCGGCTATGCCTATGACGACAGGTGGCATAAAATGACAGTCGGCAATTTTTTTAAACGCCGGATTGAACGTCTTCAGCCAATGGTGATTCTGGGAATGACCCTGGGTGCTATCGGATTCTATTTTACTGATTCTACGCTATGGCCGTTAATTCATACGATACCTCTTTGGAAAATGATGTTGGTAATGCTTATTGGATATACTATCCTGCCTGTGCCATTATCACTGGATATACGTGGCTGGGAAGAGATGCACCCCCTTAACAGCGTAGGGTGGTCACTGTTCTTCGAATACATTGCCAACATTCTTTATGCTGTTTGGATCAGGAAATTTTCGACAATGGCATTAAGTATTTTAGTAGGCATCGCCGCTATTGCACTCGCTCACCTGGCAATCACCAATGGTGACGTCAGTGGTGGCTGGACACTAAATGTGGAGCAGGTGCGAATTGGGTTTACCCGTACTATGTACCCTTTCTTTGCCGGTCTGTTGCTCTCTCGTATAGCGAAACCAACCCGAATTAAAAATGCCTTTTTATGGTGCAGCATTTTAGTTGCTATCGTACTTTATATGCCACGCATTGGTGGAGCAGAGCATGTTTGGATGAATGGAGTCTATGAATCTATTTGCATTATCATCGTTTTTCCACTTATCGTTTACCTAGGTGCCAGTGGATTGATGAAAACTCAAAGAGAGCACAGGATCTGCAAATTTTTAGGTGATATATCCTATCCGCTTTATTTGGTGCATTATCCGCTGGTTTATTTTTACGTTGCCTGGATCGGCAACAATAAAGGTGTGACGATTGCACAGGCTTGGCCTTATGCGTTACTTATTTTAACAGGCGGGATCGTTTTGGCTTACGCCGCATTGAAATGGTATGATGAGCCGGTTCGTAAATGGTTGCGGAAAAAGCTGGCATAATATCAGAATAACGACCTGAAGGATTTAATGGAATCAGGGTAAAAAAAGAAACCCCTTTCTGATATCAGAAAGGGGTTTTCCAGAAGTACTCAGAGCGGGAATCGAACCCGCACGACTTTTAAGGTCACAGGATTTTAAGTCCTGCGTGTCTACCAGTTCCACCATCTGAGCAGGTGTTAAACCTTTTAATAAATGATTTCCGGTAGAGAAATCATTTAGAGCGAAAGACGAGATTCGAACTCGCGACCCCGACCTTGGCAAGGTCGTGCTCTACCAACTGAGCTACTTTCGCTTATGTTCTGCGAAGATAGATATTGTTTTGATTTTTCCATACTCTAATTTAAAGAATGTATTAAAGCGGCTGAATTTCAGCTAGTAAATTTTTTATAAAGGTTTGTTTAAAGAGGTTTAAACATCATTCTCTGTGATTTTGCGAGGGGATGGGGGATAATTGGTGGTCTTTTTCCGGTAAAGGTCTCCAACCATATAGTTTTTAGTTAAATTGCACATGTCTTGTAATTATCAGGACATGGCAGGTTTATGATTATTAGAAAAAATGACAACTGGTTCCGGATGCTTTTTATCTGGAAAGGTTCAGTCCTTCCAAAAATATTACCACGTTTACTTTTGCTGCTCGTGTTATCGGTAGCTATCGTTTATTTTAAAGGGACTTTTTTTGACTATAAAATCCCTTTAAATCCCGCGCCATTTACCATTTTTGGTATTGCACTTGCATTATTCCTTGGCTTTAGGAATAATGCAAGCTATGATCGTTTCTGGGAAGCGAGAAAGATATGGGGTGCTTTATTAAATGATACTAGGTCAATGGCCAGGCAGGCAATTACCTTAACTGGATATGAAAAAGATAGCAGGGAAATTCATGTGTTTATACATTATCTGACTAGCTTCACCTATGCTTTGAAACATCAGCTCCGGTTTACAGATGCAGGACCTGATCTGCAAAAGCGTCTCGATCCGGTACTCGCTGAAAAGATAAACTCTGCAATTTATAAACCGATCATGTTAATGAAGGTTATGGCAGAATGGGTACAGCAGGCCAGATCAGCCGGAAAAATTGATACAATATTGCAAGCTGCTTTTGATACCAACCTGAGTAATTTGTCAACGATAGTGGGTGGATGTGAGCGAATAGCATCTACACCAATACCTTATACTTACCGCGTGCTTTTGCATCGTACGGTTTATATCTACTGCTTGCTTTTACCTTTTGGTTTTGTAGATAGCCTGGGTTGGTTCACACCGTTGATTGTCGTATTTATAGCCTACACTTTTGTAGCTTTAGAGGCGATAGCAGATGAAATAGAAGACCCTTTTGGATTGGAAGATAATGATCTGGCCCTAAATGCGATGTGTCTGATGATTGAAACTACATTATTGGAAATGGCCGAATTACCACTTCCCTTGCAGCAGAGAAAAACAACAGGCATCATTGACTAATATTTATTGCTCTACAATTGCATAAATGGACCCGCTTCCTGCGCTCATTGGTGTCCAGTCTCCTATACTTGCTTTCCTGGAATACCCGCCTTTACCAGTTATGCTGGCCCGGAAACTTAAAATATCTATATGTTCCGTGTTTCCTTTAGGAATATATTCAAAAGATACTATACAGTCTTTATCTGTGAAAATTGATTCCCGCGTTAGGTCAAAGCTGATTTCCCGTTCTGCCATAGAGAAAGATTTAATCAGATTTTTCTCCAGAATGCGTGGGCCAGGCAGACCGTCTTTTACTGCGTAAATATTTAATCTGTAATTTACTGAATCTGTTTTCTTTTTATTCCCGGCGACCTTTGCTCTGACTTCCAGTAATCTGGTCGGTTCGCTGATCTTGATCAATTGTGCCTGTTCTGCAAAATCATTTTTATTTTTAAAGCTAATAGAAACCCAAACCATTGGTGTGTAACCGGTCGTGCCTAATTTGCGGATCTTCTTTTTGCGGTTGGTGATGACGACCTCCTGTAGTTGATGTGTAGATTTTTTCAGGATGATCTTATTTTCGTTCCCGGTTTGGAAAGCAGAAATGGGAATAGCCTGATCATGATATCCGACATAGCTGAATAGGAGCGTATCTTGAAAACTCGTCGAAGGGATTTGCAGTTCGAACTTTCCATTGGCTTTACTCATACTGCCGATGTTTTTCTTTTTAATGCCAATATTTACCCAGGGAAGAGGGATTGCATTTTCGTCGGTCAGGATACCTTTTGCAGTGATTTCCTGTGCACCCGCAGTCAAACTGCAGGTTAGAAGAATAAGGAGTGCATATCCTTTTAAACGGATATGAAAGCTGTTTTTTGTTATTTTAAAATGATTCATAACGGCAAGATATATATTCAGTTTTTCAGATAATTCTACGTTAACATACTTTAACACCGGGTCATATTACTTGCTGCCACAGATGCTGTTGCGGCCATCAGTATTACAAAAGGCCTGCGGTTCTCACATATAAGAACGATAATTCTGGAAGGTGAACCTGGTCAATGATTCATCTGCACTGGTAGTTCTCGTGCGTGCATTCCTGCGGAACCACGGAAGGGTATCGAAAGAGGCACTTTTAAGTTTTGAAGAAAGTATATTTATCAGCTGACCGGGTATGCGGGGAAAAGAAATTGTAATCATCAGCTATAACAGCATTATATGGAAAATAAAATTATTAACCGGGACCACCAGACAGCTAATAAAGTGTTTGACGACAGAAGTTTGGAACGTGACTATGCTACTTTAATACCGCTGTTGAGAGAGGGGCTAAAAGTACTGGATGTGGGTTGCGGAACCGGTGCTATTTCCAGTGGAATAGCGGCATTGGTAGGCCCTTCCGGCACTGTAACTGCGCTTGATAATACAGAGAAATTTATAAGCAGCGGAAAAGAAACTTATAAGGATACTGTTAATTTGACACTGATTCACAGTGATTTATTCAATTATCAGGTGGATGAAAAATATGACCTTATTGTTTCGGCCAGAACATTGCAGTGGTTGAGTAACCCATTGGAAGCACTGAAGAAGATGAAAAGCATGTTAAAACCAGGAGGAATTGTTTCCATCCTGGATTATAATCATGAACAGCTGGAGTGGCAGCCTTCACCGCCGGAAAGTATGCAGCATTTCTATTCGGCCTTTCTCAAGTGGCGTGCTGATGCGGGAATGAATAACCATATCGCAGACGATCTGGCTGGTTACTTCAGAGAAGCCGGTTTTCAGGATATCCAGGTCTTTAACTCGGATGAAGTTTATGAGAAAAAGGATCCTGGGTTCTCAGCACGTATAGGGATCTGGTCAAAAGTGGCCAATTTAAAACAGATTGTCGAAGAGGGGTATCTTACCGAAGAACAGCGGCTGAAAGCTATTGAAGACTATGACCAATGGGTGGAAGATACAGCTGAAAGGATGACTATGAAATTAAATGAGGTCAGAGGTTTTTCTTTCCATCAGGCTCCTGATTCCGATCATCAGTAATGCCAGTAAACCAAATATTGCACCGATCCATGGAACATATGCTATGCCTTTTGTGGCAATAATCCATCCGCCAAGAATTGTTCCCAGGGATACGCCCAAGTTTCCGAAAGAGGTAGCCAGACTGTTTGCAAATTCCAAAGAGTTTGGCGCCGCGGAAATCATATAGGCCGATGCATTTAGAAAGCAAGGAGCGTAAAAGAATCCCCAGCAAGCAATTACTGCTATAATAGCAACCTCATTTTCTCCTGAAAAATAGAGCAGAACCGGAATGATAATAGTGCCCGAAAGAAAGATTGCTACGGTAAGGGGGATGTTTTTATTCAGCATTTTACCGGCAATCCAGTTGGAGGCGATACCCGTTATACCAAAGAGGAAAAGCATATAGCTCACCATTGTGCCATCCATACTTTTAACCTTATTTAAGTAATCTGCAAAATAACTATAAGTGGAAAACCAGGCTGCTATCATCAGAAAGTTCATAGCTGTGCTCAACTGAAATCTGAACTGCGTTAAGATCTTTAGCTGACTGCCGTATGATTTCTTCTCCCTAACGGGAATGGCTGGCAGAATTTTCAGGATTCCGGCCAGTGCAATCAGGCTGATTACCGCCTGTACTATGAATGAGCTTTCCCAGCCCCAGTGGCTGGCTATATAGGTGGCAATAGGAATAGTTGTGACCATAGAGATCGCGATTCCTCCAAGGACGATTCCCATCATTTCATTCTCTTGCTTTTTATCGGCCTGAGCTACAGCAACTGCTATAGCGGTCGCGATATATACGGGCTGAAGAAAGGCGGGTAGTATACGAACCAGAATTAATAGCCAGAATGGCGGCGACATTGCCGAAACGATACCTGTAAGCATAAAGATAGCGATGGCAGCCATCATAATCTTTTTGCGGTCTATTCCGGAGGTTAGCAGTGTCATAAACGGGCCGGTTAATGCGATAACCAGAGCAAATGCACTGAGTAACAAACCGGCTTTATCGATTGTAATCTGGTAGTGTGCGGCGATTTGTGGCAAAATACCAATTACACCAAATTCTGTAGTGATAACGCCTATCATACCCAGGCATCCAACGTATGCGAACTTTTTCATTTATGATCAACTATTTAAAATGCAGCGAAGCATTCATTTGAGTTGGCGAAAATAGGGTCAATTACCTGCCTATTACAGCCTGCATTGATTTGTATGATACAGACAAATTTGTAAGTAATGGATAGGAGACTCTGTGAAAGGGGGTTCAATGATAATGCTCCGGAAACAGGATTAGTTTTTGGTGAGGAATATAAAAAAAAAGGCTCTTTACAAATTTGTAAAGAGCCTTTGTACCGTTTCTTCGGATTACTCTTTTAAGGAAATTTTCAAGAATCAGTTTGAATTTGCTGTTAAAACCTATTTTTAGTAATTTTTTAGCGATCAGAACAGCTATTGCAAAAAATGCAACATTTAAAAACTAAAAAAGCCTTTAGATATCATCTAAAGGCTTTTTTAGTTTTTAAATAATCTTTCCTATATGGAAAAGATTTCTGTACTCAGAGCGGGAATCGAACCCGCACGACTTTTAAGGTCACAGGATTTTAAGTCCTGCGTGTCTACCAGTTCCACCATCTGAGCAGGTGTTAAACCTTTTAATAAATGATTTCCGGTAGAGAAATCATTTGGAGCGAAAGACGAGATTCGAACTCGCGACCCCGACCTTGGCAAGGTCGTGCTCTACCAACTGAGCTACTTTCGCATGGTATAATTCACATGATCCCATGTGATCCCTGAGGTTATAATGTGTTGTACACCTTATTTCCGTTTGGGATTGCAAATATAGTGACTTTTATATCAATGACAAGTTTTTCTTAATAAAATCTAAAGTTTTATATTAACTGGTTGTCTTTCAGTACTTCTGAAATCACATTAAATTCAAAGCCTCTTCCCATTAGATAGGTAATCAATTTGTTTTTCCTTTTGTAAGCGTCTTTTTCCGTTATAGAAGCTGCTTTTTTTTCTGCCGCCGTAAGTATAGCTGCCAGGTAATCGTCGTAATCTATCTTCGCAAGTGCTTTGATTATCATTTTTTCCGGAACCTTTTTAAGCTTCAGTCCCTGCTTGATTTTTATTTTTCCCCATCTTTTAATGTTAAATTTTCCGGAGACATAGGAAGCGGCAAATCTTTCCTCGTTTAGAAAATTGGTGAGGATTAATTCTGTGATAATGGATTCTGTATCTTGCTGATGAAGCCCCCATTCATACAACTTATTCCTGACCTCTTGTTGCGAACGTTCCTGATAAGCACAATAACTTTCTGCTTTTAGCATTGCACTTCTCTTGTCAAGTGTCGGTTTTGGCGGTCTGTTCTCGTTATATTCCATTTCTTAGCTGCAAATATCTGCATTATCTTTTTATTAACTTTACCAGTCTTTATCTGACCAACAATCATGACTGAAACCAGCTATACCATGCAGCAGTTAGCCGGGATTTTAAATCCTGTGAATTTTGTGCCGAAAACTCAATCCCGCATCAATCAATTGTTAATTGACAGCAGGAAGGTTATGGACCCGGAGCATGCATTGTTTTTTGCTGTCAAAGCACAAAGAGATGGGCATGAATTTATTGCAGATGCGTATGCAGCGGGCGTCAGGAAATTTGTTATCAGTGATTCTGAATGGCAAAACAAATTTCCGGAAGCAAGCTTTCTGGTCGTTTCAGATGTTATTACCGCTCTTCAGCAGATTGCTGCTGCACACCGCAGTGTTTTTAAAATACCCGTTATTGGTATTACAGGTAGTAATGGGAAGACCATTGTAAAAGAGTGGCTTGCGCAGCTGCTCAATGCTGATTACAAAATTGTCAGAAGTCCAAAAAGTTTTAATTCCCAGATTGGGGTTCCTTTATCGGTATGGCAAATGAACTCCGGACATACGCTAGGTATTTTCGAAGCAGGGATTTCCAGAACAGGGGAGATGGCTAAGCTTGCGGGAGTTTTGCAACCCACGATTGGTATCCTTACTAATCTGGGAGAGGCGCATGCAGAAGGATTCTCTGGAAAGCCAGAAAAACTAAGTGAGAAATTACGTTTGTTTGATCATACCGATCTGTTTATTTACAGTCCTGATTATACCTCCGGGCTGCCAGCAAAAAGTCTGCCCGGCAGCACCAAGTTCAGCTGGAGTTTTAGCCAGCCTGCTGATCTGCAGATTACGGGCATGCGTCAGGAACAAGCGGGTACTACTCTTGATGCGCTGTATCAGGGCACATCCCTCAGTGTTTATCTTCCATTTAAAGACAGGGCATCATTGGAAAATGGTGTGATTTGCTGGTCGGTACTTCTCGCCCTGGGTTATGAACCTGCCGTTGTAAAATCTAAATTGAGTGAGCTCGTGCCGGTTAATATGCGTCTTTCTTTGAAAAACGGAATAAACCAATGTTCTATTATAGATGATTCCTACAGTGCTGATACTTCCTCGCTTGCCATTGCGCTGGACTTTCTCAAACTGCAAAAGCAGCATAATAAAAAAACAGTGATCCTGTCTGATCTTCATGAAACAGGGAGGACAGACACTGAACTTTACGCTGAAATAGCCGCTATGCTTAGCCAAAAAGAAATCAGCAGATTAGTTGGCATCGGTCCGCATATTAAGTCAGTTGAAGAGTTATTTGATCTGGAAACAGTGTTCTTCGATTCTACAGCAGATTTTATCTCTGCTTTTCCCCAGCTTCATTTTAGCCAGGAAACTATACTGGTGAAAGGGGCTCGCAAATTTGGTTTTGAGCAGATCAGTAAGCTGTTAACGCAGAAAGTCCATGATACAATTATGGAAATTGACCTGAATGCAATTGCTCATAACCTGCGTTATTATCAGACACAATTGTCGCCGGGGGTTAAACTAATGGCAATGGTGAAAGCCTTTTCTTACGGTAGCGGCAGTTTTGAAATTGCTAACCTGTTGCAATATCATCAGGTTGATTATCTGACGGTTGCCTATGCAGATGAAGGGATTGCACTTCGTAAATCTGGAATAACGTTACCAATAATGGTCATGAGCCCGGAGCCTTCTGCTTTTGAGGCCATGCTGAAATATAAGCTTGAACCAGAATTATATAGTTTTGAAATATTGAATGCTTTTATTGCCTTTCTTCCGCAGGAGCAGAAAGATTATCCTGTGCATTTGAAAGTTGATACCGGGATGCGCCGTCTGGGCTTCGAAGAGCCAGATCTGCCTGTTTTACTGAAAGTATTAAAAGATACAGGTAAGCTTAAGGTCATTTCAGCTTTTTCTCATCTTGCGGGAAGCGAAGACGAGCTTCATGAAGAGTTTACCCTCGGACAGATCGGACGTTTTAAAGCTTTTGCGTTTGTCCTTCGGAATGAGCTTGGATATGACTTTATCAGACATATTTGTAATACTTCGGCGATTACCAGGTATCCCGATGCACAGTTTGAGATGGTTCGGTTGGGCATTGGACTGTATGGATTCGATTCCGGCAAACCTGACACTTCAGATCTGCAGGTTGTCGCTAAGCTTAAAACTACAGTTACCCAGGTAAAACGGATAGCTCCCGGTGAAACTGTGGGTTATGGCAGAAGAGGTATCCTCCCGCAGGGGGGCCAGATTGCTACCGTTAAGATCGGTTACGCCGATGGTTACCGCAGATCTTTCGGAAATGGTATCGGTATGATGCTGGTTAATGGTAAACCTGCCAGAACTATAGGTGCTATTGCAATGGATATGTGTATGCTGGATGTAACCGGTATAGATGTGCATACGGATGATGAGGTGATTGTTTTTAATGAAGAATTAACGATTGTTGATCTGGCAGCACAAATCGGAACCATTCCTTACGAGATTTTAACAAATATTTCTCAAAGAGTTAAACGCATCTATTTTTATGAGTAATATTGCGCTATGAACAGGATTGGAAGGGCTTTATTAAATTACCTGATTAAAGGTTTGCTGATTGTATTGCCTATTACACTCAGTATCTATATTGTTGTATGGTGTGTAACCACAGTTGATAGCTGGTTAAATCTAAACAATATCCTTGGTGTGGACCCGCGTACAGGTGAAAGCAGAAATATTCCTGGTTTCGGACTTGCATTGGTATTAGCGCTAATCCTGCTGGCTGGTATTTTTGTTACCAACTTCGTAACTGAGCCAATGTATAATTGGTTTAATCGTTGGATGAACAGGTTGCCCGGACTCAATTTTATCTACTCTTCAATTAAAGATCTGACGGAAGCATTTGTAGGAGATGAAAAGAAATTTAATCATCCGGTGACAGTTGAAGTTGTTCCTGGTGTAAAACGGATTGGCTTTTTGACCCAGAATGATCTGGCTTCGATAGGATTACCTGGTGAGTGTGTCGTCTACTTCCCTTTCTCTTACTCTTTTGCCGGACAGGTTTGTGTTGTGCAAAGGGACAGTGTTAAGGAATTAAATATGAATGCTGCCGAAGCAATGAAACTAGTAGTATCAGGAGGGGTTAGTCATATCTAACCCCTGCACTAATTCTATATTCTTATTAGAAGTTTGGTTTCAGGACATACTTGTCGTAGAATCTGAAGATGTGCTCAGCAGCTTCCTCTGCGGTATCAACTACTCTGAACAGGTTCAGATCTTCTGCATGTATATTGTGTTCTTTTCCCAACATCGTGTTGGTAATCCAATCCACTAGTCCGCCCCAGTAATCTTTTCCAACCAGTACGATAGGAAACCTTGCAATTTTACCGGTTTGAATCAAAGTGATTGCTTCGAAAAGTTCATCCATAGTTCCCATACCGCCAGGTAACACGATAAAACCTTGTGAATATTTCATGAACATTACTTTGCGCACGAAAAAATAGTCGAATTCCAATAATTTATTGTGGTCGATATATTTATTGTGAAACTGCTCAAACGGCAGATCGATATTTAATCCTACGGATTTACCGCCGTTCATGTGTGCGCCTTTATTCCCTGCCTCCATAATCCCGGGACCTCCACCTGTAATTACGCCGTAACCTCTGTCGGTTAACAGTCTGCCACATTCGACAGCAATCTCATAGTATTTATTGGTCTCGGCAGTTCTTGCAGAACCAAAAATGGATACACAAGGACCAATTTTTGCTAATTTCTCAAAGCCGTCTACAAATTCGGCCATTATTTTAAAGATCGACCAGGAGTCTGTTACTTTAATCTCCTGCCAGTTTTTATTTTCAAATGCGCTTCTGATTTTCTCTTCACTTGTCATTATATAGGGTATTAATGTTAAAATTTTGTCTGGCTTACGGATGGTTTTCCGGTCAGCCACAGCAGAATAAAGGTAATGAGCCCATTTAGAACAATCAGTTCAAAACTCATGGTATATCCGAACCAGTGCATGCTATTGCTGTTAATAATATAACAAAGCACTGGCGAGGCCAGACAAAGGTAAGGAACTAATTTATCATGAACTGCTCTTTTGGTTAGCAGGCCAAAGCTGAAAAGCCCCAGCAATGGACCGTAAGTATATCCGGCTGCTGTAAATATGGAGTTAACCACCGAATCATTATTAATAACTTTAAAAATCAGGATGACGATTACCATCAGCACTGAAAAACCAATATGAACCAGGTGCCTTTGCGTGACAAGCTTAGGGTCTTGCTGGTCTGTTTTTTTGTCAAAATGCAGAAAGTCAACGCAAAAAGATGTAGTAAGTGCAGTTAAAGCAGAATCGGTAGTAGCAAATGTTGCAGCGGTTAAGCCCATCATAAAAATAATTCCCGGAACAATATTAAGGTGATTTAAAGCAATTTCCGGATATAAATGATCCGGCGTTTGTAATGCAGCAACTGATATGCCATTTTTAGCGGCGTAAAGATAAAGGAGTGCACCTACACTCAAAAAAAAGATGTTCATAATGACAAATACGAGCGTAAAAGTGAACATGTTTTTTTGTGCTTCACCAATGGTTTTCATACTCAGGTTTTTCTGCATAAGATCCTGATCGAGGCCGGTCATTGCAATGGTCACAAAGATCCCTCCAACGAACTGTTTAATAAAATGAGATTTGCTTCCCATAAAATCTTCCCAGAAGAATATCGTTGAATAACTGCTGGTTTTAACGGCTTCAAAAGTTCCTGCAACATCCAGGTGAAGTGATTTTGAAATAAATATAATCGAAAGGACCACGGAAAGGAGCAGGAACACTGTCTGCAAGGTATCGGTGATAATGATCGTTTTTAATCCTCCTTTATGGGTATAAAGCCAGATAAGTAAAAGGCAGAGTACTATGGTGAGCCAGAACGGGACGTTCCAGGCATCGAATATGAAACGCTGTAACACGATAGCAACCAGATACAAACGGAAAGCAGATCCGATAGTTCTGGAAATCAGGAAAATAACTGCGCCAGTTTTATAGCTATAATGGCCAAGCCTTTTCTCCAGATACGTATATATGGAGATGAGGTTCATCCTGTAATAGAGTGGTAATAATACGGTTGCAACGATTACAAAACCTACAGCATTACCCAGTATAAACTGAAAATAGCCAAAGCTGTTGTTACCTACGGCTCCGGGAACAGAAATGAAAGTGACACCAGATAATGCTGTTCCAATCATTCCAAAAGCAACGAGATACCATTTGGAGTTACGGTTAGCTATAAAGAAGGACGCATTGTCGGAAGAATTTCTGGAAGTGAAATAAGCCACACCAATCAGTAGGGCAAAGTATCCTAAAAGAAACGTCAAAAGGATGGCTGGAGTCATATTATAGTGTCGTTTTAGGAGCTAAATGTAAGAAAATCAAATTTTAAAAATCAAATCCAGAAGATAAATATAAATTTGCAGAATGAACTTTTCATCTAAGCTTCTTGAAGATGCTGTTAGTGAATTTGCAAAGTTACCTGGAGTAGGCCAAAAAACTGCTCTTCGTCTTGTTTTGCATCTGCTGGGTAAGGAACAAGAGGAGGTGGACACCTTCGGGAATACGTTAATTAAACTCAGACGTGACATCCGGCATTGTTCTATCTGTCATAATATATCTGATCTGCCGGTTTGCAGTATCTGCTCATCGCCAAGAAGAGATAAAGAAACGATTTGTGTGGTAGAAGATACAAGGGACGTTATGGCTATCGAGAATACATCTCAGTTTTTCGGTGTTTATCATGTTCTTGGGGGCTTAATTTCCCCTATGGATGGTGTCGGGCCTTCCGATCTTTTTATAGATTCATTAGTACAGCGTGTCGCGACAACTCCGGTTAAGGAAGTTGTGATGGCCCTGAGCGCTACAATGGAGGGGGACACTACCTTATTCTATTTGTATAAAAAATTGAAGGATTTTCAAATTCCTGTTACCACCATCGCCAGGGGTATTGCTTTTGGTGGAGAATTGGAGTATGCAGATGAGATTACGCTGGGCAGGTCTATTGTAACCAGAATACCTTACGTGAGTTCAATAGTAAAATCATAAAATGAGCTTTAAAAATAAAAGTGTAATTATTACCGGCGCTTCCTCGGGTATTGGCTATGCCTGTGCTTTGGAACTGGCCTCAAGAGGAGCGAATCTGGTTTTAGGCGCAAGAAATTTCGCTGCTTTAAGTGAATTTTGTACCGCTTTGGAGAAGGATTACGGAATTCGGGCTTTGCCCGTTCAAACCGACGTTAGCCGGGAAGAAGATTGTGAGAAACTGGTTGCCAAGGCGGTCACTGCTCTGGGAAAGGTAGACGTATTGATTAATAATGCAGGGTTATCAATGCGTGCTTTATTTAATGACCTCGATCTTTCTGTACTTAAAAACCTGATGGATGTGAATTTCTGGGGCACCGTTTATTGTACAAAATATGCACTGCCGGAGATCCTGAAAACGGGAGGGAGTATAGTCGGGGTTTCCAGTATCGCAGGATACAGGGGTTTGCCGGGAAGGACCGGTTACTCTGCATCTAAATTTGCCATGAATGGCTTTATGGAATCATTGAGAACAGAATTATTGCACAGTGGAGTGCATGTGATGGTGGCTTGCCCTGGGTTTACAGCTTCTAATATCCGTTCCACTGCTTTAGCTGCAGACGGCTCTTCTCACGGGGAGACGAGTATGGATGAAGGGAAAATGATGTCTGCTCAGGAGGTAGCTATCCGAATAATTGATGGTATCGGCGATAGAAAAAGAACTTTAGTGATGACAGCTCAGGGAAATTTAACGGTATGGCTGAATAAGTTGCTTCCTGGTTTGGCAGATAAACTGGTTTTTAATCACTTTACCAAAGAAAAAAAAGCATTGATTAAATAGCTTATTAATATTCCTTCGGCACTTTGATTCAATTATTTTAAATTAATCTTGCATTTCTCCAAAAACAAATACATATTTGCTTCCGCCTGGTGATAGCCAGACAGATATCAAATTCTCCGGAGACAAATAAATCATGAAATTAACAAACGGACTTAAGCAATGGTGGTGGCACAACGCAACAAGCGTAGTGTGACCCATTTTTGTGCGTTTATATTTATATAAAAATATGTAAAGGGTTGCTTTTTAAGCAGCCCTTTTTTTTTGATCAATTATGAAAAAAATACTTAACCATCTATTTGAGAACAAATCATTTAGTCGGGAAGAAGCGAGAAGAATATTAACTTCTATTACTCAGGGAGAGTTCAACTCTGCCCAGATCGCAGCCTTTATGACTGCATTAAATATGCGAAACATTACAGTCGCTGAACTTCAGGGATTCCGTGATGCCATGCTGGAACTCTGTGTACGTGTAGATCTTTCGGAATATGAACTGATAGACCTATGCGGAACAGGCGGAGATGGAAAAGATACATTTAATATTTCAACACTCGCCTCCTTCGTTGTGGCAGGAGCTGGATATCCTGTTGCCAAACATGGAAATTATGGAGTGTCATCTGGCTGCGGTTCGTCAAATGTGATGGAGTTTCTGGGTTACCAGTTTACTGCAGATCAGGATGAGCTGAAACGTAGTCTGGATCGTGCGGGCATCTGTTTTATTCACGCACCATTATTTAATCCGGCAATGAAAATTGTGGCGCCCATCAGAAGGGATTTAGGCGTTAAAACGTTTTTTAATATGCTCGGGCCTATGGTTAATCCTGCGCAGCCGAAACACCAGATGGTTGGTGTTTTTAGTCTTGAACTTGCACGCCTGTATGCTTATCTCTATCAGCAAACTCAAATTAATTATACCATTCTTCATGCTGTGGATGGTTTTGATGAGGTTTCCCTATCCTGCGATGTTAAGGTGTTTAACAAACAGGGTGAGGCTTTGTTAACCGTAGCTGACCTTGGTTTTGAGCAGGTCGACCCTTTCGAAATTGAGGGTGGAGATAGTGTGCAGAATTCTGCAAAGATTTTTATGCAGGTGCTGGAAGGCCATGGTACAGATCCGCAGCAGAACGTGGTACTTTGTAATGCTGCTCTGGCTATCCGTACAATAAAACCGGAAAGCAGTTTTGCCGATTGTTATTATGAAGCCGAAAGTTCGTTGGTTGGTGGAAGTGCATTGAAATCTTTTAAACAACTTGTCGGATGAAAGCAGGGTTAAAAGTTTGCGGAATGCGGGATTTGATGAACATTCAGGCTGTTACAGCTCTTCACCCTGCTTATATAGGGTTTATTTTTTATCCTGGTTCTGCCAGGTACATTGGTTCTGTTGATCCTGAATTGCTCAGTTCAATTCCTGCAACGATTAAAACTACAGGTGTTTTTGTCAATGAAACATTGGAAGAAGTAAAGAGGCTGATAGCTTTATATGAACTTAAGGCAGTACAGTTACATGGTGCTGAAAGTCCGGAGTATTGCGCTGCCTTACAGCCATATACTGAGGTGATTAAGGCTTTTGGGGTTAATTATTCATTTGATTTTGAAAGTCTTATTGCTTATGAAAAGGTAACCAGTTATTTTCTTTTTGATACGCTGACGGTAAACCATGGCGGATCAGGTAAACGTTTTGACTGGTCTTTATTAAAACAATACCGGTTAAATCAGCCTTATTTCCTAAGTGGTGGAATTGGCCCGGATGATGTGAATGAACTGGCATCAATCGATGATAAGCGTCTACATTTTATAGATGTTAACAGTAGGTTCGAAATATCACCCGGGTTAAAAGACATAGAACTACTTAGTACATTTTTTACTTTATGGAATGCGGCCCCGGCTGCTAAAAATTATAACGATATGAATTATTTTGTTAATGAAAAAGGCTATTACGGTGATTTTGGAGGAGCATATATTCCTGAAATGTTATATCCGAATGTAGAAGAACTTCGTCAGCATTACCTTGAAATTATCAATGCGCCAGAATTTCAGCAGGAATTCAGGGCGTTGCTTAAAGATTACGTAGGCAGACCTTCTCCTTTATATCTGGCAAAACGTTTGTCTGAAAAGTATAATGCGAACATCTTTCTGAAAAGGGAAGATCTCAATCATACCGGTGCGCATAAAATTAACAATACCATTGGTCAGATCCTGTTAGCGGAAAAGCTGGGCAAAAAAAGGATTATTGCCGAAACCGGTGCCGGACAGCATGGCGTTGCAACAGCTACTGTTTGTGCGCTGCGTGGTTTGGAATGTGTGGTGTATATGGGAGAAATCGATATTCAGCGTCAGGCACCTAATGTGGCCAGAATGAAAATGCTGGGTGCGAAAGTTGTGTCTGCTGTTTCCGGCAGTAAAACGTTGAAAGATGCAACCAATGAAGCCATGCGTGACTGGATTAATAATCCTATTGATACACATTATATTATTGGTTCTGTAGTTGGGCCGCATCCTTATCCGGATATGGTCGCACTTTTTCAGTCGGTTATATCAGAAGAGACTAAAAAACAATTACTGGAACAGACAGGAAATGATCAACCTGATTACGTCCTAGCCTGTGTTGGTGGTGGCAGTAATGCAATGGGTATGTTCTATCATTTTGTAAATGATAAAGATGTGAAGCTTATCGCTGTAGAAGCTGCGGGTAAAGGTGTTCACAGTGGGCATTCTGCTGCGACAACTGCTTTGGGTAAGGAAGGAGTACTTCATGGAAGCAGGAGTATTTTAATGCAGACAGACGACGGTCAGGTAATTGAACCTTATTCCATTTCCGCTGGGCTCGACTACCCCGGGATAGGTCCCCAGCATGCACATTTGTTTAAAACTACCCGTGCTGAATATGTATCAGTGAGCGATGAAGAGTCTCTGGACGCAGGTCTGCTACTCACGCAGCTGGAAGGAATTATTCCTGCTATAGAAAGCGCACATGCACTCGCCTATCTCGAAAAAATGGAGTTTACAGGCAAGGAGAATGTTGTTGTTTGCCTTTCCGGCAGGGGAGACAAAGACATGGAAACCTATATGAAACATTTTGGATTTTAATTACCGGCAGGTTATATATATATGAACAGAATTAATCAGTTATTCGAAAAGAAAAAAAACAATGTCTTATCCATTTATTATACCGCCGGATATCCTGGTCTAGGTGACACCGTTAGCATTGCTGAAGCGTTGGAGAAATCCGGTGCTGATATGCTTGAAATCGGTTTTCCTTATTCTGATCCTGTTGCAGATGGTCCGGTAATTCAAGCTAGCAGCAAACTTGCGCTGGATAGTGGAATGACCCTGGATTTATTATTTAAACAATTAAAGGAACTGAGAAATAAGGTTACCGTTCCGGTTTTACTAATGGGATATGTTAATCCTGTATTACAATACGGTGTAGAGAATTTTTGTAAAGCTTGCGCTGAAGCAGGGGTAGATGGTTGTATTGTCCCAGATCTTCCGATGTATGAGTACGAAGAATTATATCAGGATGTGTTTCTAAAGTATGATATCTGTAACGTTTTTCTGGTTACTCCGCAAACTTCGGAAGAACGGATCAGGAAGATTGACGGTCTGAGTAAGGGGTTTATCTACCTTTTATCTTCTTCGGCAACGACTGGGCAGAATTTACAGGTATCTGATACAACAAGTGCATATTTTTCAAGGATTAAAGCAATGGAATTAAAGAACCCAACTATGATCGGTTTTGGGATTAGCAGCAAAGAAACTTTTGATAAGGCCTGCCAGTATGCAAACGGCGGCATTATCGGAACTGCATTTGTAAAGTCACTGCAGTCGCCGAATCCGGCCGAAGGTGTAAGTTCTTTTATGGAAGAGTTTACCGGCACCGTGCTGAGTCAGTCTTAGAACTGCGTGTAATAAATTAAAAGCAGCTTTCTCATCTTGTGGGAAAGCTGCTTTTTTTATAAATGAGCTTGTCATAAACAAGTAAAGATCGCCGGCTATAAATAGAGGTCCAGATTTCCTTTTCCTTCCCTTATGATTTCAAAATCACCTTGAGTACAATCAACGACAGTCGAAGCTTCATTATCTCCATATCCTCCATCTATAACAAGGTCTACGAGATCCTCATATTTTTCATGGATTAATTCGGGGTCTGTTGAATATTCTATTACCTCATCATCATCTTTAATGGAAGTAGATAAAATCGGATTACCAAGTGCCCTTACAATTTCTCTGGCAATCGTGTTATCTGGTACACGTATACCAACCGTCTTCTTGTTCGAACTAAGCAGTTTGGGTACGTTATTACTAGCGTTAAAGATAAATGTAAAGGGGCCGGGAAGTGCTTTTTTCAATACGCGGAAAGCAGCGGTATCAATAGGTTTGATATAATCTGATATATGACTCAGGTCAGAACAGATAAATGAAAAGTTAGCTTTTTCTGGTTTTATCCCCCTGATCTTACAGATCTTTTCGATCGCGCGCTGGTTTGTAATGTCACAGCCCAATCCATAAATAGTGTCAGTAGGGTAGATAATAATGCCGCCCTTTTTCAAGACTTCAACCACCTGTTCGATGGCTTTATCGTTCGGATTTTCGGGGTAGATTTTGATTAGCATGTGTAAATTTACTGAAAATTTAACTGAGTAAATAGATAAATGTCGTAACATTGCTCCTAATTTGTAAAACTGACAAGTAATGAGAAAAGCATTTATTGCGATTGCCGCGTTTTTAGTATCGGCAACTTTGATGATTAGCCTTGCATGGCCGCCCTTTTACTGGGCGTTTATTTTTATTGGTCCGGTCATTTTGTTAGGTATCTATGATTTGTACCAACCTAAACATAGTATTGTCCGAAACTACCCGGTGGTCGGCCGTTTAAGATATTTTGCGGAAGACCTTCGTCCTAAAGTTTATCAATATTTTGTTGAAAGTGATACTAATGGTAAGCCATTCAGTAGATTAAACAGATCTTTGATCTATCAGCGTGCAAAAAAAGAGAATGATACTATTCCATTTGGTACACAGTTGGACGTTTATGAAAATGGGTATGAATGGTTGAGCCATAGTATTTCTGCGATCAGCCATCATGAATTAAATGAAGATCCGAGAATTACCGTTGGGGGCCCGGAATGTAAACAGCCCTATTCGTCTAGTATCTTTAATATTTCTGCTATGAGTTTTGGCTCATTAAGTCAGAATGCTATTCTTGCTTTAAACGGCGGTGCTTTCATGGGGAACTTTGCACATAATACCGGAGAAGGTGGAATTAGTGATTACCATGCGGCTCCAAAAGGAGATTTGATCTGGCAGATCGGTACCGGATACTTTGGTTGCAGAAATCATGATGGTACCTTTAATTTTGATGCTTTCTCCGAGCGGGCAAAAGGATCTCAGGTTAAAATGATTGAAATCAAATTATCTCAGGGTGCCAAACCAGGTCACGGGGGAATACTTCCAGCGGGAAAAGTAACGCCTGAAATTGCGAGAATCAGATTAGTAAAACAGGGTTTTGATATTATATCTCCACCTGCTCACTCTGCTTTCAGCACACCGGTCGAGCTGGTGACTTTTGTTCAGAAATTACGTGAATTATCGGATGGTAAACCGGTAGGTATTAAATTATGTATCGGACGTAAAAGTGAGTTTTTCGCAATTTGTAAAGCCATGGTGGAAACAGGTACCTACGTAGATTTCATTACCGTAGATGGTGGTGAAGGTGGTACGGGAGCATCTCCTCAGGAATTCTCGAATGCAGTAGGTATGCCTTTAAGAGAAGGTGTTGCTTTCGTATACGATGTATTGACAGGATTTGACTTGAAGAAACATATTAAAATTATTGCATCCGGAAAAGTGTCTTCTGGTTTCGACCTGGTAAAAAATATAGCGCTTGGTGCAGATATTTGTAATTCTGCAAGGGGAATGATGTTCGCGCTCGGCTGCATACAGGCGCTGGAGTGTAACAGCAATACCTGTCCGACTGGTGTCGCTACACAAGATCAGAGCTTGATGAAAGGATTAGTCGTGGATGACAAGAAAGTGCGTGTATTTAATTATCACAGATTGACGGTGGCCAGTGCTGTGGAATTGTTGGGTGCAGCCGGCTTAAGACAGACTGAGCAATTGACACGTGCTTATATAAACAGAAGAATTGCACCGAATGTAACCCAGTCCTACATGGAAACATTCCCTTATATCCCTGAGGGTAGCCTGTTAAGCACACCTTATCCTTTGAGATTTGAATTGGGAATGGCCCTGAGTAAGGCTTCTAGCTTTGCACCGACAGACTATAGAGCAACCTCTATGGATTATGCACATGCGAATGCACCGGGCAATGCGCCGCAACCGTTTGCTGGTTAAGCGCTTAATAAGTCAATAAAAGAGGGTCCTGCTGTATTAGCAGGACCCTCTTTTATTTTATTGTGTTCTTAAAATTCTGCATTCTTAGGGAAACGTGGAAAGGCGATAACGTCTCTGATGTTGGTCATACCCGTCACGAATAATATCAGCCGCTCAAATCCAAGCCCAAAGCCTGAATGTGGTGCTGTACCGAAACGACGAGTGTCTAGATACCACCATAACTCTTCCTGAGGGATGTTTAATTCATCCATTCTTTGTGTCAGTCTATCCATACGTTCCTCTCTCTGTGATCCGCCAATCATTTCACCGATACCAGGGAAAAGTACGTCCATAGCAGCAACAGTTCTTCTACCTTCGGAATCCGGTTCATTCTGACGCATGTAGAATGACTTAATGTCTGCAGGGTAATCTGTGAGGATAACTGGCTTTTTAAAGTGTTTCTCAACCAGATAACGCTCGTGTTCCGATTGCAGATCTGCACCCCATTCATTAATTATATATTTAAACTGTTTTTTCTGATTTGGCTTTGATGATTTCAGAATAGCAATTGCTTCTGTATAAGTTAATCTTTGGAAGTCGTTATTGACACAGAAATCAAGCTTCTCCAGTAAGGAAAGTTCGGAACGTTCCTGTTGAGGCTTATTTTTTTCTTCTTCCAGTAGACGGTTATTCAGGAATTCCAGTTCTTCTCTACAATGTTCTCTTGCGTAAGAGATAAGATACTTCATCATATCCTCTGCCAGTTGCATATTGTCTTCCAGATCAGCGAAAGCAACTTCTGGTTCAATCATCCAGAATTCTGCAAGGTGGCGTGTGGTATTTGAGTTTTCAGCTCTGAAAGTAGGACCAAATGTATAGATCTCTCCAAAAGCCATTGCAGCAAGTTCGCCTTCCAGCTGGCCGGAAACAGTCAGATTGGTTGCTCGTCCAAAAAAGTCTTCAGAAAAATCAACTTTTCCGTCTTCAGTCCTTGGAGTCTGATCAAAATCTAAAGTGGTAACGCGAAACATTTCACCAGCACCTTCTGCATCAGAGGCAGTGATAACTGGCGTATGCATATAGACGAATCCGCGCTCATTATAAAACTGGTGAACAGCAAACGCCAATGCATGACGAATTTTAAATACTGCATTAAAAGTATTTGTACGGAAACGCAGATGTGCAATTTCACGTAAAAATTCTAAACTGTGTTTTTTAGGTTGCAATGGAAATTTTTCAGGATCACTGTCTCCGAGAATTTCAACTGAGGTAGCTTTAACTTCCACACGCTGACCTTTTCCAAGAGATTCCACCAACTGGCCTTTAATAGCAATTGCAGCTCCTGTCGTGATTCTTTTTAGTAATTCTTCTGCTGTATTATTAAAGTCAACAACGATCTGAAGATTTCCCATGCAGGAACCGTCATTGAGGGCTATAAACTGGTTGTTGCGGAAGGTTTTTACCCAACCCATAACGCTTACTTCTCTGTTAAAATCAGTAGTGTTTAACAGGCTTTTTATTTTTTCTCTTTTAATCATGATTTTATATGGAACGCGTAAAAATAATGATTTTGATTTAGAGGCTGTTAAATAACATGAATTATTTGAAAGAGACCTTTTTTTTGGATTTAAGTTGAATTTCGTTTATTTTATTTGTTTTTAATGATTTTTTCGGGTTATTCTATAATTTAATTCTTTTTTATTGAATTTTTAATTGTTTTTTACTGGTTTAAATCAGTGTTTTATGTTTTTAAGTCATTTTAGTATTGTTTTATTGTTGTTTATTTGGTGTTAAATTTGATTTTATTACTTTTTTAATCATTTTATGATGTGTTTTATTCTTATTTGTGCGGGTTTATTCATTTTTTATGAAAAAATAAATATAAAACTTGTTTTTTATCACATAATATCTATATTTGTGTTGCTCGTTTAATTTATATTTGGTTAAAGATCCTCGGCTTCAGGGCTGAGGATCTTTTTTTTTGGAAAATTTCAAGCATAAAAAAAACCGGTTGTCTTAACAACCGGTTTTTAATCTATAAAATTAGAACTATACGAATTAAGCTAAAACTTGAGTAACAAGAGCAGCCGCATCTTTTAATGCAATCGCTGAAAATACTTTTAAGCCAGACTCATCAATTAACTTCTTAGCTTCTTCAGCATTTGTACCTTGAAGACGGCAGATAATTGGCACTGGAATATCACCAATTTCTTTATAAGCATCAATAACACCTTGTGCAACACGGTCACAACGAACGATACCACCAAATATGTTAATCAGGATAGCTTTTACGTTAGGATCTTTTAAAATAATATTGAATCCTGCTTTAACTGTTTGTGCATTAGCTGTTCCACCTACATCCAGGAAATTTGCTGGTTCACCACCTGCAATTTTAATAATATCCATTGTAGCCATAGCAAGACCTGCACCGTTAACCATACAGCCAACGTTTCCGTCAAGTTTTACATAGTTTAGGTTAGATTCACTAGCTTCAACATCGGTAGGATCTTCTTCAAGTTTATCACGCATTGCTGCGTAGTCCGGATGACGGTATAAAGCGTTCTCATCTAAGTCAACCTTAGCGTCAACTGCGATGATTTTGTCATCAGATGTCTTTAAAACAGGGTTAATCTCAAACATTGCAGAATCTGTATTATCATACGCTTTGTAAAGCGCAGTCACAAATTTCACCATTTCTTTGAAAGCGCCACCGCTTAAGCCTAAGTTGAAAGCGATTTTACGCGCCTGAAAAGCCTGAAGACCAACTTTAGGATCAATTTCTTCTTTGAAAATTAAATGAGGTGTGTGCTCAGCAACTTCTTCAATATCCATTCCACCTTCGGTAGAGTACATAATGATGTTTCTTCCACTGCTACGGTTTAATAATACGCTGATATAAAACTCTTTGGTTTCAGATGCACCTGGATAATAAACATCCTGTGCGACCAGAATTTTATTAACTTTTTTACCTTCCGCGCCTGTCTGAGGTGTTACCAGCTGCATACCTAAAATATCAGTAGCTCTCTGTGTAACTTCATCAAGGTTTTTGGCCAATTTAACGCCTCCACCTTTTCCTCTACCGCCAGCATGGATTTGCGCTTTGATCACTACCCAGTCAGAGTTGTAGTCTGCTTTCATTTTTTTTGCAGCTTCTACAGCCTGCTCAACAGTTTCGGCAACGATGCCTTCTTGTACGGCAACACCAAAACTTTTAAGTATTTCTTTACCTTGATATTCGTGTATATTCATTTGCTGAAAAAATTTGATCCAAATCTACAATTTCAGATTGGTTTTAAAAACTTATTCTCCCTTTTATGATGTAGAAAAAAGGCTACAATTCAGCTGTACACAATTATAAAGTCAATTTTGTAAGTTTGCAGGATGCTAAAAGCCGCAGGTATAAAAAAAGCTTATGGGAATCTGCCAATTCTTAAAGGAGTAGATTTTGAGATCGCTAAAGGAGAGATCGTCAGTATTATCGGTGCTTCAGGTGCGGGTAAGAGTACCTTGCTTCATATACTGGGCACACTGGATAAAGCAGATGAAGGTACTGTCGAATTAAATGGTGCCAGACTTCATGAGCTCAATGGAGAGGAGCTAAGTGTATTCAGAAATAAAAATATCGGTTTTGTTTTTCAGTTTCACCACCTTCTACCCGAATTTACCGCTTTGGAAAATATCTGCATTCCGGCCTTTATAGCGAAAAAGAGTAAGAGAGAAAGTGAAAACTATGCAATGGAGCTATTAGATCTTCTTGGTCTTAAAGACCGGGCAAGTCATAAACCAAATCAACTTTCAGGAGGAGAGCAGCAACGGATAGCCGTGGCCAGGGCATTGATTAACCGTCCGGCTATTATTTTGGCAGATGAACCTTCGGGAAACCTGGATTCCGCAAATGCCGATAGCCTGCACCAGTTCTTCATTACACTGCGTGATAATTTTCAACAAACTTTTGTAATTGTTACCCATAATAAAGACCTCGCTGAAATTAGTGACAGGGTTGTCACCATGAAAGACGGTTTAATCGTATAAAATTTGAAAACATTAATTACCGGCGGAAAATCTGCCCAGGCGCTAAAGGTCTCTAAAGCCTTTGCTGCCGATAACCTCATCCTGGCCGATTACGGCTCAATTCCTGCATTTACTTCTGCAAAATACCAGTTTATTAGTCTGGGCGAAAGAAACGATACAGTCATTGCACATAATTTGCTCACACACTGTCTGGATCTGCAGGTAGAATGTCTGGTGCCTCTTTATGATTTCGAATTAGATCCGCTTTTGCGTTCTGTATTGCTTTTTGAAGAATTCAATATCAAGATTTTTCTTCCGGAAAGAACAGTGTCGGGTGAATATATTAAACAAGGCGGCTTAGTTCATGCAATAGCATGGGCTGTATTTAACGAAAGTAAACTAATCTACTGCTCAGATTCGGAATTAAACTCCAGGCTTGAAAGTCTTGGTTTGGAAAGAGCACTGAACGGTGTATTTCAGTTGGAGAATCAGCAGGATAGTTTAGTACCATATTTGCTGCAGATCGGGCAGTAGAAAAAATTATAAACTTAATATGAAAAGTAATCTGTCAGTAGATAATTATAAAGGATTTGTACTGGGTTTAGATGATGTGATCTATCCCGAAAAAGATTACCTGCTACAGGTATACTATTTGTTTGCCCAGTTCATGGAATATAACGAGCAAATGGATGGGAATGCGATAATCAGCTGGATGAAAGACTCCTATGAGAAAGACGGGCCTGAAAACTTATTTGAACTTACGGCAGCTAAATTCGGCATTCCTCAGACCTATCTGAAGAATTATGGTTTATTGCATCAGACTGCCCGGCTACCATTAAAGTTAATGTTGTTCAAAAAGGTATTGGACTTTATGCAGGAAGTGCATGCTGCCGGGAAACCGCTTTTCCTTTTATTGCAAGGCGATCCTGTAATGCAGTTAAATAAAGTAAGACAAATGGAATGGCATGGTCTGGAGACGTATTTGAAAGTATATTTCAGTGCAGATACAGCACATGGTACCATTCCGGAGACTTTAGCGTTAATTAAAGCCGAACATGGATTGCAGGCTGCTGAACTATTATGTGTTGTAAGTGAAAATGAGGTCGTAGATGATAATCATCAGGCTGAAATAAATTTTTTGCCTACATCTAAACTTTGACTACCTTAATCCTGTCAACCTATTGATAATTATATGGATATGCAAATCAGGAAAGACCTTAGATACTTTCCCCGTTACATGGTGTTGTTGGTTTGTATTTGCTTAGGCACAGCTTGCAAGAAAGACCGTTCAATCGAAGATAGAGGAGAGCCGGATCCGGTTACGCCAGTGGGCAGCAGAACAGAGCTCACACTGGACTCCCTATATTATTATGCTAAGCAAATTTATTACTGGAATGATGTGATTCCCGATTATCAGACCTTCAATCCAAGACAGTATCTAGGTAAATCAGATCCTTTAAATAGCTATGATGATGCACTTTACGCATTAACGCAGTTAAAGATTAATCCGCAAACCAATATACCCTACGAATATTACGGAGATGGCTTTCCAAAATACTCCTATATAGACGATCTAACCAAATCAAATCCGAGTTTTGTTTCTGCTACTAAAACTGCTAATGTAGATTTGGAAGGTAATGGCTTTGATTTTGGAATAAGACCTGTTTTTTTTACATCAGGCGCCGAAGAAAGTAGCAGTTATTTGTTATTTATCACAGCAGTTTATCCAGGTTCTCCTGCCGCAGCTGCAGGCGTGAAAAGGGGTTGGCAGATAAAGACCGTTAACGGAAAGCCGGTAGGAGCGAGCTATGGTGCTGAAAAAGCCCAGGTTACCAGTGCTTTAACTGGGGCTTCTGTTATCCTGACGGGTGTTAATTTTGAAGATAGCAAGCCTTTTTCAGTGACACTTGAGAAAAAATCTTATAAAAGCAGCCCGGTTTATACCAGTAAAATTATAGAGCGCTCGGGTAAAAAAATAGGATACCTGGCATTCGCCAGGTTTTCAGAGATATCTGATCTTAAGGGAAATAATGACATCAATCTAGATCCGGTATTTGCGGAATTCAGCACTCAGGGCATTACCGATTTGGTTGTAGATCTTAGGTATAATGGCGGCGGTTATATTAATACCAGCGCTTATTTGGCCAACCTGATCGCTCCTGCTGCTACGAACGGCAAAAAAATGTACACCGAGATTTTTAACCAGACTATGCAAAAAGGAGAAGCTAAAATATTGGCTAATCAACCTCTATTGGATGAAAATGGGAAAATTCAGACGCAGAATGGGAGAGTTTATACTTATGCTAATCTCAATTATCAGCAGGACAGTCCGGATAATAATGTTTATTTCGCTAAAAAAGGAAGTTTAAATACAGTGTCAAATGTAGTTTTCATTGTCAGTAAAAATACAGCGTCTGCCAGTGAGCTGCTAATTAATAGCTTGAAACCTTATATGAATGTGAAACTAGTCGGGGATACCACTTTTGGTAAGCCTGTCGGATTTTTTCCTGTGACTATAGAGAATCGTTATGATGTCTATTTTTCAATGTTCGAAACCAAAAATGCACTTAATGAAGGTGGTTATTTTTCCGGCATGTTACCAGATGTATTATCTGAGTTCGATGATCCAAGGTATGAATTTGGAGATTCGAAGGAGGATTACCTTGCCAGAGCTTTACAGTTACTAGCGCCGGCAGGATCAGTTAGTAGGAAGGGTGCTACGATGAATATCAGGGGTCGTGAGATCATGACATCCACTTTTAAAGCGGAGCAGTCAAGGCCGGTTAATCCGCATAGTGAGTTTAATGGTATGATAGATAAACGATATAAAATGGCGAAATAGCTGTAAATAAAAAGCAATAAAAAAGGAGAGCAACCGCTCTCCTTTTTTTATGATCAGAAAGATTGTAGCTGATCCCTGTAAGTTTTTTCTACCGGGCGGTCTTTATCAAAGTTATCTGTTATTTCAAGGATGCCGTTTGCTGCATTAATAAAAAACTGCTGATTAATCATTTCAAATTTGTCTGAAGCTCTATGATAATCCGGATGATCTTCTACTCCAAAATATATAAATGGAATGTTTTTAGCATTGAATGCAGCCTGGTCGCTCATGTTGGTCCAGTCGTCAATTCCAAGTTTAGGATTGTCATGCCCAAACAAGATTTTTAAATCTGGAATGGTAGAAATAATGTAATTCTTAAGCTGTGGATATTTATACGTGCCGGACGCATATAACTCACCCTTATCGTTGTGGCTGATCATATCCAGATTAATGTTTAATTTAATATCAGATAGTTTAACAGGAGCATTATCAACGAAATATTCTGAACCCTTCTTACCAAATTCCTCTGCATCAAAAGCTACAAATATTAAAGTATGGTTAGGTTTAGCCCTTGCGTAGTGTGCAGCAATTTTCAGCAGACCGGCTACACCGGAAGCATTATCATCGGCGCCGTTAAAAATTCTGCCATTAATGACTCCCAGGTGATCGTAATGCGCGGTGATGACGATTACCTGGTCTGTATTTCCTTTGATATATCCAACTACGTTTTTCCCTTCAATTTCAGGATTGTCAATTCCTTTAAACGTGAATGCCTGCTGGAAATTTGAGTACTTTGAAAAAGGGATTACACCAATTTCTTTAAACCGTTTTATGATATAATTTCTTGCTGATTCTGCACCCTTCGTACCAGTTTTTCTCCCCTCAAATGCATCTGAAGATAAGACTTTGACGTCCTTTAATAATTGATTTGCATTTGCAGGTTGATTAGATTTTTTGACGGCATTGCAGCTTAGGGTGAGGGCTAATGGAAGGATTAAAAATAATTTCATAAGTAAAGACAGTGTTAATTTCCTTATTCTTTTACCTAATATATTACAAATTAGTGACAGTATGGTTTTAGTTATAAAAATAAGGAGGAATAAAATTATTGCCAATAAAAAAGCAGGCCGGGGGCCTGCTTATAAAAAACACACGAATTTAATTCTAATAATAAGTAAGTCTCACAACACCAGCGAGTTTTTTCGCCAGACGGATTACCTGTCTGGTATATCCGTACTCATTATCATACCAGGCATAGATAATTACCGATTTATTATCTTTAGCCATAATGGTCGCTGGACCGTCGATTATAGCTGCGTGACTGTTGCCGATCAGATCAGAACTCACCAATTCGTTAGAGATGGAAAATTCGATTTGCTCGCTAAGCTTGCCAAACAAAGATGCCTGCTTAAGCAGATCAATAATTTCTGCTCTTGAGCTAACCTGATTTAATGAGATATTGAGAATGGCAAGAGACACATTTGGGGTAGGAACCCTAACCGCGTTACCCGTTAATTTTCCCCCCAGCTGAGGAATAACTTTAGCGACTGCTTTATCTGCCCCGGTTTCGGTAATTACCATATTCAGTGCAGCCGAACGCCCGCGTCTGTATTTTTTATGGTAATTATCTAATAGATTCTGGTCGTTTGTATAGGAATGAATTGTTTCGATATGACCTTTTTCTATTCCATAAGCGTCCTCAATAATTTTAAGTACGGGAACTATTGCATTGGTTGTGCAGGATGCATTTGAAAAGATATTTTCATTTACCAGGTCAAAATCTGCGTCGTTAATTCCTGCGACTATATTCGGTACATCTCCCTTCGCGGGTGCCGTTAATAAGACGCGGGAGATACCATTAGCTGAAAGATGTCTGCTAAGCCCTTCGCGGTCTCTGAATACTCCGGTATTGTCAATTAACAAAGCATCTTGAATACCGTATGCAGTATAATCGATATCTTCAGGATCTTTTGCTTCAATAAAGCAGACTGTCTGGCCATTAATTATTAGCGCTCTATTTTGAAAGTCCTCCACTATAATTCCGTTAAATGTACCATGAACTGAATCTGTTCTTAGCAGCTCGGCACGCTTAATCAGTTCTTCGTCACTATAAGTCCTGGTAATAATGGCTCTAAGTCTTAGCTGTTCACCTTTTCCAGCTTGTAAAATAAGCTCCCTGGCAGCGAGTCTTCCGATACGACCAAATCCGTAAAGAACTACATCTTTAGGCTGCAGGCTAATCTTGTCATGACCGATATGTGAACTGAGTTTACTGATTACAAAATCATGTTGCGTGGCAAACTGATTATTTTCATCCAGCCATTCCGTAGTCAGACGTCCAATATCTATTCTCGAAGGCGCAATACTGCATGAAGCAATTTCTTTTGCAAGTTCCAGCGTCTCATAGATATTGATGTCTTTGCCTGAAATTTCTTTCGCATACTGGTGACAGGCGAGAATTTCGCTGCTGCCTACATCAAAAAGTGGTTTGCGGAATAGGACAAGTTCGATGGATCTGTCGAACCATAACTGTCCGACAATTTGTAGAAGCTGGACAGCTTTTTTTTCTTTTTCAATCCAGTTTTGGAACTCGGACTGGTACTTGTTGAACATAATAAGGCATATTTGGTTAGAATGCCTCAAAAGTATAAAAGATTGGGTGAAACCCAATCTTTTATATCCGATTATTAGGGTTTAAGATTAACCCAGATATGATTTTAAAATTTTGCTTCTTGAAGTGTGACGAAGACGTTGTAAAGCCTTGTCTTTAATTTGACGGACACGCTCACGGGTCAGGTTAAATTTCTCACCTATCTCCTCAAGCGAGAGCGGGTGATTAGTACTCAATCCGAAAAATAACACGATAATTTCACGCTCACGTTCAGTTAATGTAGACAGGGAACGTTTAATCTCTTCAGACAGTGATTCATTAATCAGACTGCTGTCAGTATTAGGTTCGTGATTTTCCAGTACATCCAGTAAAGTGTTTTCCTCACCCTGAACAAAAGGAGCATCCATAGATACGTGACGGCCTGAATTACTCAGCGTATCAGATATTTTATCTACAGTAGTTTCCAGGATTTCAGCCAGTTCTTCCGGAGAAGGCTCGCGTTCAAATTCCTGTTCAAGTTTAGAGAATGCCTTACTGATTTTACTTAGTGAACCAACCTGATTTAAAGGGAGACGGACAATACGACTCTGCTCAGCAATAGCCTGCAGAATTGACTGACGAATCCACCATACCGCATAAGAAATGAATTTAAAACCTTTGGTTTCATCAAAACGTTTTGCAGCTTTAATTAAACCTAAATTTCCCTCATTAATTAAATCACCTAAAGTTAATCCCTGGTTCTGGTATTGCTTGGCTACCGATACAACAAAACGTAAATTGGTTTTTGTTAATCGTTCCAAAGCTGCCTGATCACCTTCACGAATTTTTCTGGCTAATATAACTTCTTCTTCGGCTGTGATCAGATCTACTTTACCAATCTCATGAAGATATTTGTCCAGCGATTGACTTTCGCGATTGGTTATGGATTGGGTAATTTTGAGTTGTCTCATTTATATGCTTGGTGCTCTTTATGTGTTTTGAACGTGCAAAAGTAAGGATTTAAAGGCAATTTTTAAACATAAATTCCTGAAAATGTTACAGTTTACGAACTTTAATTGTACTCGACTTGGATAGCAAAAATTATTCCAAATGCATTTTGTCAGTTATAACACAAAGACGTGGGAAATGTTTCTTAAATATTGATTACCAATGCTTAGAATGATATTTTTTACTTAATTTTAATAGTAATGTTATAAATTAATTATATAACTATGACAATTATCTGAGATAATTATATCTAATATAATATTTGTTGTCATAGCATGTCAAGATATTATACAAGTTAAAAATTCATTCTGACGCCAAATCCCATTTGAAAAATATATGGAAGCGGTGTCGTTGTACGGTTCTCGAACCAGCTAATCAGGTAAAGATCGTTTGTGTTAGCTTCAGCATACAGACTTATAGATTTAATTTTACTTGTTTTATCTCCGAGTATCTTGATCTCTGAACTTAGGCCAAGATGCTCCCTAAGCGCCGGAGACAAGAAATAATATCCTTTTGCATAAATATCCCTGTCAAATTTAAATCCGAAGTTTTTCCCGAACGTGTAAGAAGCGAAAATTACCGGATTAACCGGGTGGAAAACGATCTTGTCACTGATTCTGATAGCGAAAGGTTTATATTCAAACTTAACAGCTGCAATATGTAATTCACCACCTTTAATTTCAGGTACATATCCATAATGAAAGCTGAGGTTTGTCTTTTCTTTAAAAAGGTTATAGCCGACACCCAGACTCATATAACCGATGCTACCTGCGTATTGTAAGCCTATGTTATCGGGGGTAATAGATTTAAGAAATTTTTCCTGGGCGGATAACTTTCCTGATAAGAATATTAAGAATATACTAAAAAAACACAGCCTGCGCATCGATCTTTCCATTTTCTATAGTGAGTTGAGTATATGCTTTGTTAACAATAGCATTAGTTATAATAAAAGGTATTCCCTGATCGTCCTTTCTGTATATGATATCAGGAGCATGTTGATGAGAGTGTACAGAGGCAAGAACACCAGGAGTACTGTTCATTAGGTTTTCGTAAGCCGGGCGGAGTTTCTGATCAAAATCTGCATCAGTGGGAGGGACATGAGAGAATGCGACTATACCAGACTGGCCGGCATCTCTTACCATATTGTTTTTTAACCAGGTTAGATCTGGTATGGTGCCGTTAAAGGCATGTTCGCGACTGTTCGAATCATGGCACACAAATTTTACACCAGCATAATTGAAGGTAAAGTCTGTTTGTCCGAACATGCGCTGGTAAATTTCGAAACCATTTGCGACCTGATCATGATTACCGATAACGGAAATAAACGGGACATTTAGTTTGCTGTATATATTGTATACACCTTCGAATTCCAGCAATAGGCCAAAATCGGAAATATCTCCATTCAGAATTACAAAATCAATGTCATTGCGACTATTGATATGGTCTACGAACTCCTGAGATTCTTTGTACTTTCTCTGCGTGTCGCCGGAAACAGCGATACGTATTCTGCTTCCGGGTTTTTTTTCAGGCAGTGTGGCAATTTGAGTATTATTTACCTCTTTAGGAGTCTTACTGTTGAACTTCTGATTGGGGCTGAATTCATCATATTCACAGCCATTTAATATGAAAATGGGTATTAAGAGTAGTATTAGTTTTAATTTCATAACAAGGAATTAACCTTGCAAAGGTAGCAAAACCTTAGCTACATCCTGACTAAAATTATATATCAGTCAGTTTGAAGCTGTCTCTCAGACGAATACCTTTCTCTGTTTGTTGTAGCGTACAGCATTCATTTACCGGATCGTGCTCCAGAAAAATAATATGATTTTCCTTAACAACCTCTTCCAGAAAAGCTTGTTTCTCTATTAAGGTCTGCATCGGAAACATATCATAAGCCATTACATAAGGTAAAGGAATATGACCTGTGGAAGGGAGAAGGTCTGCTGCGTAAATAATATTGGTTCCCTTATAATTTAAATGCGGAATCATCATCGAATCAGTGTGCCCGAATGCAAAGCGCACTTTAAAGTTTTCGCTAAAAATGACACCTTCCTGCTGGTCAACATATTTCAGCTGTCCGCTTTCCTGAATCGGCATAATATTCTCTTTCAGAAAAGAAGCTTTTTCTCTTGCATTCGGATGAACGGCCCATTCCCAATGTTTTTCATTACTCCAGTAAACTGCGTTTTTGAATACCGGTCTCAGCTTGTCACCCACAAGTTCCACAGCACCGCCGCAATGGTCAAAATGCAGGTGGGTTAGGAATACGTCTGTAATGTCATCACGGTTAAAGCCTAGCTTAGCAAGGGATTTATCCAGGGTGTCATCTCCGTGAAGATAGAAATGGCTCAGAAACTTAGCATCCTGTTTTTGTCCTATACCGGTATCAATTAAAATAAGTCTGTTGCCTTCCTCAACAAGCAGGCAGCGCATGGCCCAGGTACACATGTTATTCTGATCTGCAGGATTTGTTCTTTGCCAGATAGATTTTGGCACGACACCAAACATTGCACCTCCGTCCAGTTTAAATAAGCCTGTGTCAATTGTATGTAGTTGCATATGCGGGTAGATTAGGTTCAGGTAAAAATAAAAAAAAACCTGCTGATTAGTTCAGCAGGTTTCGATAAGGTAAGCTTTAAAAGCTAATGTCTGAATATATTATAGGTGAATTACTTCGCCATAAGCATCAGCAGTGGCTTCCATAATTGCTTCACTCATGGTCGGGTGAGGGTGAACTGCTTTCAGCATTTCATGTCCTGTTGTTTCCAGTTTGCGGGCAACTACAATTTCAGCAATCATTTCGGTTACATTGGCGCCAATCATATGGGCACCTAGTAATTCGCCATATTTTGCGTCATAGATCATTTTAATAAATCCATCTTTAGCACCAGCAGCACTTGCTTTACCAGAAGCTGAGAACGGGAATTTACCAATTTTCAACTCGTAGCCGGCAGCTTTGGCTGCTTTTTCAGTGTACCCTACAGAAGCAATTTCTGGTGTACAGTAAGTACAGCCCGGAATATTGTTGTAGTCTAAAGGTTCAGGGCTCTGACCAGCGATTTTTTCTACACAGATAATACCTTCTGCAGAGGCAACGTGTGCCAGGGCTTGTCCGCCGACGATATCACCGATAGCATAATAGCCTTTTACCGAAGTATTGTAGAATTCATCAACAACAACTTTTCCTTTTTCAGTTTTAATTCCTGTTTCTTCTAAACCAATATTTTCGATGTTAGCTACAACTCCGGCTGCGGAAAGAACGATATCACATTCTAAAGTCTGCATACCAGACGCTGTTTTAACCTGAACTTTACAGCCAGCGCCGCTGGTGTCTACAGATTCAACACTAGAAGAAGTCATTACATCTATCCCTACTTTTTTGAAGCTTCTTAACAGTTGTTTCGAAATATCTTCATCTTCTACAGGAACGATATTATCCAGGAACTCAACTACAGTCACTTTTGTACCCATAGTTGCATAGAAATAGGCGAATTCTACTCCAATTGCACCAGAACCCACAATAACCATAGATTTTGGTTGCTCAGGAAGAACCATTGCCTGTCTGTATCCAATTACTTTTTTACCGTCCTGTTTCAGGCTTGGTAATTCTTTGGAACGTCCACCCGTCGCCAGGATAATATTTTTGGCAGTCAGTTCTTTTTGGGAACCATCAGCACCTTTGACCTCAACTTTGTTACCTGGCTTTACTTTACCAGTGCCCATGATGACATCAATTTTATTTTTTTTCATTAAAAACTGAACGCCTTTACTCATTCCGTCTGCCACACCGCGGCTGCGTTTAACCACAGCAGCAAAATCAGCTTCCGGAGCAGCAGTTTTAATACCGTAATCAGCTGCGTGATTGATATATTCAAATACCTGGGCACTTTTTAACAGCGCTTTAGTTGGAATACAACCCCAGTTCAGGCAAATGCCTCCCAGGGATTCACGTTCTACAACAGCAGTTTTTAAACCCAGTTGTGAAGCTCTGATCGCTGCAACGTATCCGCCAGGACCGCTACCTATTATAATTACATCGTAGTTCATATCTTTCTAAGGGAAATTAAATAGTAAACGCCCAAAAATAAAAAAAATGTTGATTAAGCACGTCTTTTAATTTTGGCAGGGAAATTCCTGAGAATATATTTCATCATATGCCGGGATAGGTGCGGGTTATTAAGCAATATCCGGCATGCAATTTATAGGTAAATCCTGATATTTCTATCAAGCTACTGATTAAGTGTTTGTTAACTCCATATAATTGATGTTAAATGTTGATAAAATTCTGACAGACTTAATAATAAATTAACATTGAAAGCTAAATCCTTGTAAAATTAATATCTACTTTTGCCGGCATAACTAATATTACATCAAAACAAAACATTTCAAAACAAAATCTTTCAATCAAAAGGTATGAAGAAATCTCTACTATTTAAGTTTGTAGTTATCCTATTTGCTTTTATCGGGTCAGTCCTGACTGGAAATGCACAGGTAACAACATCATCGATGACAGGCTATGTCAAAGATTCAAAAGGCGCTTTGCCCGGCGCCAGCGTTAGAGCCGTGCATGTACCAACAGGTACAGCTTATGCAACTACGACGAATAGCGATGGTCGTTTTACTATCGCGAACATGCGTGTTGGCGGACCTTACAGTCTTGTGGTCAGTTTCATCGGTTACGAATCAATGAAATATGAGAACTTAAGTCTTAAATTGGGTGCATCATACCCGGTAAATGTTGTTTTATCAGATGGATCACAGCAGCTGAATGACGTCCAGATTGTTGCGAGCAGGGATAAAACTATTAACAGTTCAAGAAATGGTGCGGCTACAAACATTTCCCGCCAGCAAATTGATCAGTTACCTGCTATCTCGCGTAGTATAACGGATTTAACTAAATTAACGCCTCAGGCAAACACGCAGGGAGATGGATTCTCATTTGCTGGAAGAAACAGTTTATTCAACTCCCTTACTTTAGACGGAGCACAGATGAATAACGTTTTCGGACTATCTTCTTTGCCAGGCGGACAGACAGGTGCACAGCCATTCTCACTTGATGCATTAGATGAGCTTCAGATTAACTTAGCTCCTTATGACGTTAAACAGAGCGGATTTACTGGCGCTGGTGTAAATGCAATTACTAAAAGTGGTACAAACAAATTCTCAGGATCTGTATACACTTATTATAAAGATCAGAATTTACAAGGCTATAAAGTAGGTGAGACGACTCTTCCTAAAGTTGGGAATTCATTTTTGAACAAACAATTTGGTTTCAGATTAGGTGGGCCGATTATCAAAGACAAATTATTCTTTTTTGTCAATGGAGAGATTACAAGACGTATTTCGCCTGGTACAACTATACAGGCAAACAGGGGGGTAGCTGGTTCGAATATTTCAAGCGTACTTGCATCTGATTTAGATGCCGTTAGAAATGCAGTTATTAACAAAACTGGTTATGATCCGGGTAATTATGAAGGTTACAGTAATCAGCAGAATGCAGATAACTTAACTGCACGTATTGACTGGAATATTAATGATGCCAATAGATTGACAGTTAGATATAACTACCTGAAATCTTTTAGAGATGTCAATCCAAGCGGATCTAATTCTAACTCTGGTAGAGGACCGTCATTGACGTCAATGATTTATGATGGAATGAGATACGCTCAGTATAACAATATTAAATCTGTTACAGCAGAATTAAATACCCGTTTCAATGATAAATTTGCGAACAACCTGCAATTAGTTTATACAGGCTTCCGTGATTACCGTAAAACACAAGGAAATCCTTTCCCTGTAATTGACATCGAAAATGGAGCTGGTGCTAACTATATTTCACTAGGCACCGAACCCTTCAGTGGTCTAAATAGTTTAAATCAGGATATTTATACCTTAAATGAAAACTTTAATATTTTCGCTGGAAACCACACTTTCACTATTGGTGGTTCGGTAGGTTACCAAAAATTTGATAATGCATTTGTTCAGTTTTTCAATGGCCAGTTCAGATATAAATCTGTATCAGATTTTATTTCTGCTGTAAATGGAGACAATACGATTATGCCAACACAATATCAGTTGACTTATTCTGCTGATCCTAATAATCCACGCCCTTCGGCTAGATTTAGCCAGGCGCCAGTTGCTGTTTATGCGCAAGATGAATGGTATATTAAACCTAATTTCAAATTAACTTACGGTGTAAGACTTGATATGCCGATTTACACCGAAAACCTTGCTTCGAATCCACTGGTTACTAACTCTACTTTTAGAGATGGTGAAAGAATGGATGTTGGAAAACTTCCTAATACCCAGATTTTATTCTCTCCAAGAATTGGTTTCAACTGGGATGTTAAAGGTGATGCGACTCTGCAAATTCGTGGAGGTTCAGGAGTGTTCACAGGAGCTGTCCCTGCAGTTTGGTTAACTAATCAGGCTGGCCAAAATGGATTATTGACGAACAGTGAATTCAGTACTAATCCTAATAACCGCCCGTTCAATGCTGATCCGGCAGCCTATATCCCTTCAAATCCTACAGCAGCCCCATCTTTTCCAATAAATATTGCTGTTAAAGACTTTAAAGTTCCTCAGGTATGGAGATCAAGTTTGGCTGTAGATTATAAACTTCCAGGTGGCATTGTGGCTACAATTGACGGATTATATACTAAATCTTTAAACGAAGTATTTCACAGAGATGCTAACTTAGTTAATCCTACAGGACAATTCTCCGGCACTGGTGATACACGTGCATTTTTTCCAGGGGGAAATACAAACAGAATAAATTCATTTATTACCAATGCTATTGTATTTGATAATACAAACAAAGGTTATGCTTGGAACGTAACAGCTCAGTTGCAAAAGAAATTCGGTAGACATCTAGATGTAATGGCAGCGTATACAAGAAGCGACGCCCGCGATATCAGTTCCAATCCAGGTTCACAGGCTAACTCGGCATTTACAGGTAACCCAGTAGCAGGTGATCCTAATACTCCGGTATTAGCATATAGCAGTTTCGTTGTTAAAAACCGCGTGATTGCATCCGTAAATGTTAATTTCTCTATTATTCCTAAATTGCCAACTTCATTTGGAGTTGTTTATGAAGGCAGCCCATACGGTGATGTTTTTGGTAATACAAGATTCTCTTATATCACTTCCGGAAACGTTAACAATGATAATGCTACCTCGAACGATCTGATGTATATTCCAAGAGATCAGAATGATATTAAGTTAGTACCAATTACTGCTTCAAGAACTACAACACCAGAAGATATTAATTCTCAGTATGCAAGGCTTGATGATTATATCAATCAAGACAAATACCTTAGCAAGCACAGAGGTGAAATGTCACAAAGAAACGGTGCTGAATACCCTTGGGCGAATAGATTTGATATTAGAATCCTTCAACAGATCAAAACTGTATTTGGTGAGAAAGACAACAGCAGATTTGAAATTTCTGTCGATATCATCAACTTTGGTAATATGTTGAATAAAAAGTGGGGAACTACAAAAACTCCTCAGCTGACCAACTTCTTACAATACAAAGGTGTTGTAAATAACACACCAACGTATACTGTGAGTCAAGCTTTACCTGGTGAAACTTTCAGAGACAACACTAGTATCGGTTCAAGATATCAAGTTCAGGTTGGGGTGAGATATAGCTTCAACTAGATAATAACCAATATAAGAACAAAAAAAGGGTGCATTCAAATTTGAATGCACCCTTTTTTTGTTCTTATATTTTCTAGAATAATTGAAGCACTAAAAAGTAAAGGAACATTCAAATAAATTGCAGTCTACTCGACGAATATGCTATTCCTTTAAATACAAGGTATATAACTTCGGTGGTACGGAATTCCGTTTCCTATTTAAGACAATTATGACCAGAAAAAGTGACGCTAATCATACGTTTGTCATAAAAAATTTAAACAATATTTTAACTTAAATAAATTTTGTTCATTTGTACCGAATGAACGTTCAATTACATGATTGTTTTGGAAAAAAAGAGGCTGTACTGAAGAGTACACTCTCATTGGTGGGGAAACAAGGTTTTCACGGAACGCCTATGAGTCAGATTGCGAAAAATGCCGGAGTTGCTGCAGGGACAATCTATCATTATTTTCCTTCGAAAGGAGCCCTGATATCTGAATTGTATATTTATGTCAAAGATCGTATGGCAAAAGCGATAATCGATGGCGATGATCCTTCAAAAAGCTATAAAGAAAGATTCTTCGCTGTCATGGTCAGCCAATACAGATTCTACGTTGAAAACCCGGATTCCATGAATTTTCTTGAACAGTATATCAACTCACCTTATGCGCAGGAGTATGCACATTTGGAGAGTCAACTGTTTGTAGAAAAGGTCATTACCTTCTTTAAATATGGCATAGAAAATGCTTACTTCAAAAATATAGACCCTAGACTTCTTGCCCCGACCATTAGAGGTACCCTTGTTGCTGCCGCTAGTTTTCAATTATCACAACATATGCTGTTTTCCGATGAAGACATCAATGAGGTCGTCAGTATAATTTGGGACGGCATTAAACGACAGTAACCAATAATTGAACAATACCCTTTATATAAATATGAAATCTCAAAATTTAGTTTTAATGATGCTCTCCTGCGTACCGCTGTTCTTCACAGGCAGTCTTCACGCACAAACGCCGGCTACGGTCAGAGATCAGCTTACACTTACGAATGCGACGCTCCAAGAGTGTATTGATTACGCGCTCAGTAACAGACCCGGAATTCAGCAGTCAGTGCTGGATGAGGAAATCGGGGAAAGGGATATCAAGTCGGCACTCTCCGGATGGTTACCGCAAATTAACGGTACTGGAACCGCTAATCACAATTTCAAGCAGCAGAGTCAAATATTAACCACGAATGGAGAAAGCTCTTTGCTTACTTTTGGTGCTAAGAATACATCATCATTTGTACTGCAGGCAGATCAGCAATTTTTGAATGCAGGTTTAATTCAAGCCTCAAGAACAGCTAAGTATTTCAGACAGCAATACAAACAGAATACAGAAAATACGAAAATCAATACGGTCGTTGATGTAAGTAAAGGTTTTTATGATATTCTGACCAGCAAAGAACAGTTAAATATTATTGCAGAGAATATTGCCCGTCTGGAAAAGCAATTGAAAGATGCGAGTGCGCAATACGAAGCAGGTCTGGTAGATAAGACAGATTATCAGCGTGCGCAAATCAGTCTGAGTAATTCCAAGGCAGATAAAAAGAGAACTGAAGAATTATTGAAATACAAATATGTTTACCTGAAAGAATTGATCGGGTATAAAGGTACTGAAGACTTCAGTCTTTCATTTGCTTCTGCAGATATGGAAAAAGAGGTCTTACTGGATACTAACCAAACGCTGGATTATCAAGGTAGAGTAGAGTACCGCTTACTGGAAACTCAGAAGCAGCTTCAAAAGATCAACACCTCTTATAACAAATTAGCTTATATGCCAACCTTATCCGGCTTTATCAATTACGGATGGAATTACCAGAATCAGGAGATCGGTAATTTATATGACAGGGTATACCCGAGTTCAATTGTTGGCTTAAAACTTACTGTGCCGGTATTCCTAGGTGGAAAGAGAACGCAGGAAATTAAAAAGTCACAGTTACAGGAAAGAAAGATCGATCTTGACTTAGTTAACACGAAAAATCAGATCAATACGCAGTATGAGCAGGCAATTGCCACTTATAAAGCAAACCTTAATGATTTAAGGACTAACCGTGAGAATGTTGATATTTCCAAACAGGTTTACAATACGATCAAATTACAATACGATGAAGGGATTAAAACTTATCTGGATCTGATGACCTCAGAAACAGATCTGCGTACCGCTCAACTCAATTACTTAAATTCATTATACAGTCTGCTTTCATCGAAATTCGACGTAAAACAAGCATTAGGAACAATCACAGTAAACCAATAATACAGACATGAACACAAATTACATAAAATTAGGTATCGCTTTAATAAGCTCTATTACATTAGTGTCCTGTGGCGGTGGCGATAAATCAGCACAGCAACAACAAGGACCTCCTCCTGCAACTCCGGTAAGTTTATCTACCGTGGAATCTAAGCCAGTCACTACAGTTGATACTTATCCTGGAAATGTCGTTGCGTTGGATGAAGTGGAACTCCGTGCACAAGTGGGCGGTTATATCACCGGTATCTTCGTGAAAGACGGACAGAAAGTTTCTAAAGGTCAGAAGCTTTATGAAATTGACCGTACAAAATATCAGGCGGCTTACAACTCTGCAAAAGCAAACGTTGCAGTAGCAAAAGCCAATAGAGATAAAGCAAAAAAAGATGCAGAGAGATATACTAAACTTGCAGAACAAGATGCAGTTGCAAAACAACGTGTTGATTATGCGCTAACCGATCTTGCCAATGCAGAATCTCAGGTAGCAGCAGCAGAAGCGAATCTTGCCTCAGCTAATTCTGACCTGCAGCGTTCAATTATCGTATCTCCTTTAAATGGTACAATTGGAATTTCACAGGTAAAATTAGGAGCTTTTGCTTCTCCGGGTACAACCTTATTGAATACAGTTTCGACAAATGATCCGATTGCTGTGGATATCGCAGTTAATCAGGCTGAGATTCCACGTTTCAGAGCATTACAAAGTGCATCAGCAGTTAAAGATTCACTATTTAATATCCAGTTACAAGACGGTAGTATCTATACAGCTCAGGGACATATTACTGCAATAGACCGTGCAGTGGATCCACAGACCGGAACTATCAAAGTGAGAATTAGTTATCCAAACTCAGCAGGTAAGCTGTATGTAGGTATGACTGTAAATATGCGCGTTCTGAATAAGGCCACTGATGACCAGTTAGTGATTCCATTCAAAGCAGTGGTTGAACAGTTAGGAGAATACAATGTATATGTAGTTGGAGACAGTAGCAAAGCAACACCACGTATGGTCAAACTAGGAAAGCAATTTGATAAAGAAGTTGTTATCAGAGAAGGATTGAAACAAGGTGAAGTTATTGTTGTAGATGGTGTGCAAAATGTAAGACCTGGCGCAGTAGTTCAGGACAATACTGCAGCAGCTGCTAACGGTCAGCAACCTGCAGCCGCAGCTCCGGCAGCTAAAAAATAGGTTTTTACAAAGAATTTCAGCAATATGATCTCAGAAGTATTTATAAAACGACCCGTCACGGCAATCGTTATTTCCATTTTAATCGTGCTGATCGGTACGATTGTGATCACTACACTCCCGATCAGTCAGTATCCGAATATCGCACCACCAACAGTTACAGTAACTGCGACCTATACCGGAGCGGATGCAGAAACTGTCGAACAAACAGTTACAACACCAATAGAAAGTCAGATTAACGGTACACCGGGTATGAAATATCTTTCATCCAACAGTACCTCCGACGGACGTTCGGCTATCACAGTAACTT
This sequence comes from Pedobacter antarcticus, assembly GCF_900112985.1. Taxonomy (GTDB): domain Bacteria; phylum Bacteroidota; class Bacteroidia; order Sphingobacteriales; family Sphingobacteriaceae; genus Pedobacter; species Pedobacter antarcticus. Next base: position 11,264 of record NZ_FONS01000006.1, on the reverse strand, counting down.
TTGATGTAGGAACAGATATCGATATCGCAGCCCTTGACGTACAGAACAGGGTAGGTATCGCCGAACCTTCTTTGCCCGAAGCTGTGAGAAGACTGGGTGTTACAACCAAAAAAGCAAATAATGACATCTTAATGGTGGTAGGTCTGTATTCTCCCAAAGGGACATATGACCAAAAGTTTATCTCCAACTATGTCAACCTTTATGTAAAAGACGCTTTACTTCGTATCCCAGGTGTAGGTGATGTGCAGGCCTTCGGCCAGCCATTTAGTATGCGTGTGTGGTTGGATGCCAATAAAATGGCGCGTCTTGGTTTGACACCGGCTGAAGTTTCTGCGGCAATTCAGGAACAGAATACCCGTGTTCCCGGAGGTAGTGTCGGTGGTGCTCCACAACATAGTAATCAAACTTTTGAATTCTCAGTTGTACTTGACGGAGATTTGAATACAGAAGATCAGTTTCGTAACATCGTAATTAAAAGTGGTGCTGACGGATCTCCCGTTTATCTGAAAGATGTTGCACGTGTTGAATTAGGTGAGTTCATGTACTCTACAAGTTCAAAAGTTAACGGTCAGGTTGCATCTATGATGGCCATTAACCAGACGCCAGGTGGTAACGCTGTACAAACTGCAGACGGTATTGATAAAACGCTGATTGAATTAAAAAAGTCATTTCCTAATGATCTCGATTATAAAATCAGTTATGAAACTGTATCTATTATTAAAGTATCCATCAGCGAGGTAATTCATACGCTTGTAGAAGCGCTCATCCTGGTTACCATCGTTGTGTTCTTCTTCCTGCAAAGCTGGAGAGCAACATTAATTCCTGTATTAGCGATTCCGGTATCCATTATCGGTACATTTATCTTCTTTACGCTTTTAGGATTCTCTATCAACGTATTAACGATGTTTGGATTTGTACTCGCCATCGGTATTGTGGTGGATGATGCGATTGTTGTAGTGGAGGCTGTCCAGCATTATATGGACCACGAAGGCCTTTCAGCTCCAGATGCGACTAGAAAAGCGATGAAGGATATTACCGCTCCGGTAATTGCAATTGCCTTAATTCTTGCTGCGGTATTTATACCTGTAGGATTTATACCAGGTATGGTTGGACAACTTTATCAACAGTTCGCTATTACAATTGCAGTATCTGTCTTGTTATCTGCATTTATCGCGCTTTCACTGACTCCTGCATTATGTTCATTAATGTTAACACCAATGAACCTGACAGAAGATTCAAGAGGATTAAATAAATTCTTCTTTAAATTCAATGGTTGGTTTGCACGTGTAACGAACAGGTATTCGAATGGTGTGAAGTGGGCTTTGAAAAAAGCACCTTTAGTTATGATAATTCTTGCATGTATCTATGTAGGTACTGTAGGAATGTTTATGAAAAAACCAAGTGGATTTATTCCGAATGAGGATGCGGGTGTATTCCTGATGGGGGTTACCCTTCCTGAAGGAGCTTCGGCTGCACGTACCGATGCATTTGTGAATAGAATTACAGAAACGATCCAGAAGAAATATCCGGAAGTGAAGAACATCACTTCGATTACAGGTATTAACATTCTGAACCGTTCCTTTAAATCCAATGCAGCGACATTCTTCGTTCAGTTAAAAGACTGGAATGATCGTCCTAATACAGTAAATGAAACTATTGCTGGTGTAACTCAGGATTTTGCCGGTGATAAAGACGGTAGTGTACTGGTTGTATCACCTCCGGCTATTCCGGGTCTGGGTATCAGTGGTGGATTTAGTTTACAGATTCAGGAAAAACAAACCGGAGATATTAAAGAGTTTGAAGCCAACGTAGGTAAATTCCTGATGGCAGCAAATCAGCGTCCAGAGATTGGAATGGCTTATACGCTGTTTAATGCGAGAACACCAAACTATAAGGTCAATGTAGACCGCGAGCAAGCGAAGAAAATGGGTGTTTCTATCGGTGCTGTTTACAGTACTATCTCTGCTTATCTGGGTAGTAATTATATTAATGATTTCACCAAATACGGACGTAACTTCCGTGTAGTAACGCAGGCAGATACTAACTTCAGAAGAGGAATAGAAAACCTGGGTCAATTATACGTAAGAAATGCAGCAGGCACTCCTGTACCATTAAGTTCTATGGTGTCTTATAAAACAATAGAGAACGCCTCAATTATCAATCACTATAACCTTTTCAGGTCAATTGAGATTGGCGGTGCTTCTAAACCAGGTTACAGTTCAGGTGATGCATTAAATGCACTCCGTGAAGTTGCAGCACAAACTTTACCGTCAAATTATGATTATGATTTTTCTGGATTAAGTTTGGAGGAAACAGAAGCTGGTAACAGTACAACCTTGATCTTCGGATTAATCGTAGTGTTCGTATTCCTGCTTCTTGCAGCGCTTTACGAAAGCTGGTCTGTTCCGTTCTCTATTCTGTTAGCTGTACCACTAGGTCTATTCGGTGCGATCCTTGCGCTGATGTTCCTGCCGAAATTAGATAACAATATCTATGCACAGGTAGGTTTAATTACCTTGATTGGTTTGTCGGCGAAGAATGCAATTCTGATCGTTGAGTTTGCCAAGGAACGTGTAGATTGGGGTATGCCTTTAATTGCAGCGACGATTGAAGCTGTTAAACTAAGGTTAAGACCGATTGTCATGACATCCCTTGCCTTTATCTTAGGAGTAATTCCACTGATTATTTCTCATGGTGCAGGTGCTGTGTCCAGGATGACTATCGGTTGGACAGTAGCAGCAGGTATGATCTCGGCAACGATTCTGGCAATCTTTATCGTTCCGGTATTATTCGTACTGATTACCAAAATAGCGTACGGTAAGAAAAAACTTGCTGAACTGGAAGCAAATTACAAACCAGAAGAACACGCGGATGTACTGCATGCAGATTAGTCCCTGTTCAAATAATTTACATATAAACAAAAGAGCCGCAGGAAATTTCCTGCGGCTCTTTTGTTTATATTTTATCCGGTAATTACTAACCTTCGTAATCGAAGGTTCCTTTGTCGGAAAGGATGGTTACTTTTTTACCTTCGCCAGCTTCTACGCGGCCAATAATTTGTCCGTCTATACCGAAACCAGCTGCAATAGCGATAATATCAGCTGCGATCTCCGCAGGGACATAAAGCTCCATCCGGTGGCCCATATTAAATACCTTATACATTTCTTTCCAGTCTGTTCCGGATTGTTCCTGGATTAACTGAAACAAAGGAGGTACAGGGAATAAATTGTCTTTAATTACGTGGATGCCTTCATTAATAAAATGAAGAACCTTAGTTTGGGCACCACCGCTGCAATGTACCAGCCCATCGATCTGTCCTCTGTATTTAGCCAGAATCTGGCTTATTACCGGTGCATACGTACGGGTAGGGGAAAGAACTAGTTTACCAATGGTAGTAGTCGTTTCTGCATCAATCTGAATAGTATCCGTTAATTTCTTACCACCGGAAAATACCAGTTCTTCAGGAACGGAGGGATCAAAGCTTTCAGGATAGGCGGTAGCAATAGTTTTATTGAATACATCATGTCTGGCAGAAGTTAATCCGTTTGAACCCATTCCTCCGTTATATTCCTGTTCGTAGTTTGCTTTACCTGAAGAAGATAAACCTACAATTACATTTCCCGGTTGTATTTTGTGATTACTGATCACGTCAGCTCTTTTCATTCTGCAGGTTACCGTAGAGTCTACAATGATAGTTCTGACAAGGTCACCAACATCTGCAGTTTCGCCTCCCGTAGAATAGATAGAAATACCCATCTCACGCAACTCAGCAAGAATTTCTTCAGTTCCGTTAATGATAGCGGCAATCACTTCACCCGGGATCAGATTTTTATTTCTGCCGATTGTAGATGACAATAAGATATGGTCAGTTGCGCCCACACAGATCAGGTCATCGAGGTTCATAATAATTGCATCCTGTGCAATACCTTTCCAAACTGAAAGATCACCGGTTTCTTTCCAGTATACATAAGCTAAAGATGATTTTGTACCTGCACCGTCAGCATGCATGATGTTACAGAAATCGGGATCATTTCCCAGGATATCCGGGATAATCTTACAAAATGCCTGCGGAAAAATTCCTTTATCTATGTTCTTGATGGCTTGGTGCACATCTTCTTTCGAGGCTGAGACGCCACGCTGGTTGTACCTGTTATCACTCATATTGTTGCAAAGATAGAGAAACGCCCGGATGTGGACGATTCTAACATAAAAAAATAACCTCTGCCTTTATGGGGCAGAGGTTAGAAAGCTGTGTTTGTATTAAGCTCTTATTTTAAAAATAATAATTCTCTGAATTTCGGAAGAGGCCAAACACTATCATCAACGATTTGCTCCAGCTTATCTGCATGGTAGCGGATCGCGTCAAAGTGAGATTTGACATTCTGATCGTAGGCGATTGCTTTTTCTCTTGAATCTTCAATTGCGTTAGTCCGTTTACGTTCTTCCAGCATCTCATCGATAGAGTTTTTAACAATACCCAGGTGCAATGAAAGTTTATTGATAATAGCAAGTGGAGTTTCCAGGCTTTCTTTAGAAAGACCAGCGTCTTTCAATCCTTTAACATTCTCCAGTAAAGCATTCTGATATTCGATACAAGCAGGAATAACCATTGTATTCGCAACCTCACCCATTACCCTTGCTTCGATCTGCAGTTTTTTGTAGTAATCTTCCAGCAGGATCTCATGACGCGCATGTAGTTCACGTTTAGTGAATACATTGTTTTTTTCGAATAACTCAGTTGTTTTATCTGAGATATAAGCATCAAGCGCAACCGGAGTTGTTTTAACATTTGCTAAACCACGGCTTAAAGCTTCATTTTCCCAGTCCTGGCTGTAACCATTACCTTCGAAACGGATATCTTTCGATTCTTTAATGTATTTTTTGATGATTGTTAAAAGAGCGATATCTTTTTTCTCACCTTTTTTGATCAGTTTATCTACTTCAATTTTGAATTTCACTAACTGATCTGCCATGATTGTATTTAATACCGTCATTGGTGCAGAAGAGTTTGCAGAAGAACCTACAGCACGTAATTCAAATTTATTACCAGTGAAAGCAAAAGGTGAAGTACGGTTACGGTCTGTGTTATCCAACAGGATCTGCGGGATCTTAGGAATTCCTAACCAAAGCGCATTATCTTCTTTGATTTTTTTGCTGATGCGGGAGTGTTCAATCTCATCCAGCACTTCATTCAGCTGCTGACCAAGGAAAATAGAGATAATTGCAGGAGGAGCTTCATTTGCACCTAAGCGGTGATCATTACTTACAGAAGCGATACTTGCTCTTAATAAATCTGCATGTTCGTGAACAGCTTTAATTGTATTCACAAAGAAAGCAAGGAACATCAGGTTATTTTTTGGTGTCTTACCAGGAGCAAGCAGGTTTTTACCCGTATCTGTAATTAGAGACCAGTTATTGTGTTTACCTGAACCATTGATTCCGGCATAAGGTTTTTCATGTAATAATACTTTGAAGTGATGTCTGCGGGCAACTTTCTCCATCACGTCCATTAATAACTGGTTGTGATCGATAGCCAGGTTAATCTCTTCGAAAATCGGTGCACATTCAAATTGTAAAGGTGCAACCTCATTGTGACGGGTTTTCAAAGGAATACCCAGTTTTAAAGCTTCGTTTTCGAAATCTACCATGTAAGAATAAACACGCTCAGGAATCGACCCGAAATAATGGTCATCCAGTTGTTGTCCTTTTGCAGACATATGGCCGAATAGCGTTCTGCCGGTTAAAGCTAAATCCGGACGTGCATTATATAACGCAAGGTCAACCAGGAAATATTCCTGCTCGATACCTAAAGATGCAGTTACTTTGGTAATTCCTTTATCAAAAAACTGGCAAACTTCAACAGCTGCTTTATCCAAAGCATTTAGTGCTTTTAATAACGGAGCTTTGTAATCCAGTGCTTCACCGGTATAAGCTACAAATACTGTAGGAATACATAAGGTTTTACCTGCTTTGCTTTCCATAATGAAAGCTGGTGAAGAAGGGTCCCATGCAGTGTAACCGCGAGCTTCGAAAGTATTTCTGATACCACCGTTAGGGAAGCTGGAAGCATCTGGCTCTTGTTGTACCAGTGCGCTGCCTGCAAATTTCTCGATTGGTCCGTCTTTACTCGGTTCGAAGAATGAATCGTGTTTTTCTGCAGTGGATCCAGTTAATGGTTGAAACCAATGAGTATAGTGTGTGGCGCCTTTGGACATTGACCACTGTTTCATTGCACTTGCAATATGGTTAGCTTCATCCTGGTTGATGAGTTCTCCACGGTCAATAGCAGCAATTAATTTTTCGTAGACATCTTTAGATAAGAAGTCTTTCATTTTTTTAGTATCGAACACATTTGACCCGAAAAACTCAGAAATTTTCGGCGATGGTGCCTTTACTTCTGGTGAAACTCTGGTTTGTGCTTCTTTTAGTGCGGTTGTCCTTAAGCTTTTCATTCGTTTCTTTAAAATTTTATCAAAAATAGAATATTTACAATTAAAAATTCAAGCTTTTTTTTAAAAAATTAGGTGAATACAGCTATTTGTGTATCTAAAAAGTGTGCGGTTGTGGTTTGTTTGCAAAGTATGCTAGAAATATATGCCTTTTCAAGAAGTTTAAGGCGGTTTTTGAAGACAACCGTTTTTTGCCGGCAAATAGAATGAATTATGGAAAACTTATTCTTTTTACATCATAACGTTGAATTAAACCTGAATATTATGCTGAATTTCAATGCTAACCTCAACAAAAGTACCTGGACTGCGCTTGTTTTCAAAGGCAGGAACAAAAATTACGGCGCGTATGTATTACGTGCTGAGTCCGGGTCAAACACCCTGAAAGCATTTATGCTTACCGTTCCGGTATTCGTTTTGTTATTTGCCGGTCCGGCAGTCTACAGGCAGTTTAATCCCGTACAGGAAATTAAAGAAGAAGTGCAGATTCCTGTCGAGCTGAATACATTGGTTCCACAGAAACCTTTGGAGAGAAAGGCGCCCGAACCTGTGGAAGCTAAAGTCGAAGCTGCGGCTCCGCGTCGGGAATCGAAAAAATTCAGCTCAAACATTAAAGTAGTAGACCGGCCGGATCTAACTGAAGAACCGCCCAGACTGGATGAGTTGAAAAATGCAGATCCCGGTCAGCTAACCCAGAGCGGTGTCCCAGCCACAGGAAGTACGACAGTAAAAACAGGAGATGGCGAAGGTAATTCGGCTACAATTAATACTGGCGATAATACAATTTATGATGCGGCAACGATAGATAAATACCCTGAATTTGATGGAGGGGCAGAAGGCTGGACTAAATTTATCCGCAGAAACCTGCGTTATCCTGCAGCTGCGCAGGAGCAGGATATTCAGGGGAAAGTATTTATTAGCTTTGTAGTAGAAACAGACGGTTCAGTAACTGATGTGCGAATTTTAAAGGGTATCGGGGGTGGATGTGACGAAGAAGCTATGCGGGTAATTCGTAAGTCGCCGAAATGGACGCCTGGCAGGCAGCATAATCAATCTGTACGCGTGCGCTATACGATGCCGCTTTCTTTTACGCTGGCACACTAAATTCTTTACATTTGTGTTTATGCTGTTGCGGCAGGAGTGCAGGGCGAAACCCTGCATGCTCTGGAAAAACTAAATTATATACAAATGTCAGTTGGAATTTTAAAACGGGTACATCATATTGCAATTATTTGCAGGGATTACGATAAGAGTAAAGCTTTCTATACCGAAATACTTGGCCTGGAGATTATCAGGGAAGTGTATCGGGAAGCCAGAAAATCGTATAAACTGGATCTGGCTTTGGACGGTACCTATATTATTGAATTGTTTTCTTTCGAAAATCCTCCTGAACGTCCTTCCAGGCCAGAAGCAGCGGGATTGAGACATCTGGCTTTTGAGGTAGATGATATCGAAACTTCTGTTCGCAGTTTAAACGATCAGGGTATTCAGACTGAAGCGATCCGTACCGATGAATACACAGGCAGAAGATTTACATTTTTTACAGATCCTGACGGGTTGCCTCTTGAACTCTATGCAGGTTAACTATGGGAAGTGTTTTTCGTTTTAAACAGTTTAGTTTAGACCAGCAAGGTTGTGCGATGAAAATCAACACGGACGGCGTACTGCTTGGCGCCTTAGCAAGTCATGAAGATCCGTTGAGAATTTTGGACATCGGAACCGGGACGGGAGTAATAGCGCTGATGCTCGCTCAGCGTTTTCCATCAGCTGTGGTAGACGCAGTAGAAATTGACCCATCTGCGGCTTCGGCTGCAGAAAAGAATTTTATAGAGTCTCCTTTCGCAGACCGCGTGCGGCTATCTGGACATGATTTTCTTCAGTTTAAACCGCTGCATAAATATGATCTTATAGTTTCTAATCCACCTTTTTTTGTGAATGACCTTAAGAATCCAGAGAAACGGAAGGAACTGGCGAGGCATGCAGACCCCGATTTTTTTGAGCTAATGCTCCGGCAGGCTGCGGAAATGATGAACCCTAAAGGTTTACTATGGCTTATTTTGCCGGTGAAGCAGGCAGAATTCGTTATCCAGCAGGCAGTTCGATGGAAACTCTATCCGTGCCGGCGATTTCAGATTTGCTCTGATGCGCAGAAGCCGGCGTTCCGGCAGCTGATCTGTCTGGGATTTGAAGATGTTCCTGTCCGGCGGGATAATGTATATATCTACGCTGCGCAGGGAGTTTATACTACGCAGTACCAGATGCTGCTTAAAGAGTTCTTTCTGGCGTTCTAAAACAGCGCAAATTTCTATAATTGAATAAAATGAAAAAAATTGGCTTAATATCCGACACGCATGGTTACCTGGATGATGCAGTTTATAAATATTTTGATAGTTGTGATGAGATCTGGCATGCTGGAGACTTCGGCCCGGATGTAGCGCCAAAGCTGGCAGATTTCAAACCTTTAAAAGGAGTGTACGGAAATATTGACGATAAAATTATCCGGGAAGAGTTTCCGGAGCATTTACGATTTAGCTGCGAGGAATTGGATGTTTGGATGACGCATATCGGTGGGTATCCCGGGAAATATGCTCCGAATGTAAAGAGTATAATATACACTAAGCCTCCTGGTCTTTTTATAAGCGGACATTCACACATCCTTAAAGTAATGTTAGACCCTAAAATCAATTGTATGCATATTAACCCCGGTGCAGCGGGTAAATCGGGGTGGCATCAGAAGAAAACCTTAATTCGATTTTGTGTTACGGAGAAAAAAATACATACCTTAGAGGCCATAGAAATAGGTCTAAGATAACGTATTTAATACACTAAGTAGAATGTCTGGTATCAAAACATTAGGGCAATTCATTATTGAGAAACAAGCTGATTTCTCTTACGCCAAAGGCGAACTCTCCAGATTATTAAGGGACATCGGTATAGCTGCCAAAATCGTAAACAGGGAGGTTAATAAAGCCGGTCTTGTCGATATTCTGGGAGATGCAGGTACTATGAATATTCAGGGGGAGGGACAAAAAAAACTGGATATTTACGCGAATACCCAGTTTATCTCAGCGCTCACCAGCGGTGGGGAATGTTGTATTGTAGCGACAGAAGAAGAGGACGATTTCGTCAGGATCGAATCTCCGGTTTCTAAAAATGCCAAATATATCGTTTGTATCGATCCGCTGGATGGTTCCAGTAATATCGATGTAAACGTTGCTGTTGGAACTATCTTCTCTATTTTCCGCAGGAAATCTATTGAAGGCACCGCTACGCTGGCAGATGTACTCCAGAAGGGAACCGAGCAGGTCGCAGCTGGTTATGTTATCTACGGTTCTTCGACCATGCTGGTTTATACGACCGGTAAAGGTGTGAATGGTTTTACACTCGATCCTTCAATTGGTGAATTCTGCCTTTCCCATCCAGATATGAAAATACCGCAGGACGGTTGTATTTATTCTATTAATGAGGGGAATTATGTGCATTTTCCTGAGGGTGTTAAAAAGTATATAAAATATGCTCAGGTTCATGACGCTGCGAGTAATCGTCCTTACACGTCCAGATATATCGGTTCTATGGTAGCAGATATACACCGCAACCTTATTAAAGGCGGAATCTATATTTATCCGACAACAGCAAGTTCGCCGAATGGTAAATTAAGACTACTTTATGAGTGTAATCCGATGGCTTTTATTGTGGAGCAAGCAGGCGGAAGGGCTTCAGATGGATTTAACAGAATTTTGGAGATAGAACCAAATGAATTACATCAGAGGGCGTCTATTTTTATAGGATCAGAAAAAATGGTCAGGATGGCCGAAGAAATGATGGCTGCCGAATATGTAGAAAAAGTTGTAACCGTTCAGTCTGCCTGAATCTAGAAAATAAAAGGACAGCATGCGTCTGCTGCTGTCCTTTATTATAATAAGAGGCCTTTGTTTTTTTCTGCTTCAAACTCATAATCGATAGCCAGTATATCCCTTCTTTTGGATGCTGCGACTGCAAGTACATCACATCTTTCATTTTCCGGGTGGTCATTATGGCCTTTAATCCAGATAAATTTAACATCATGCAGTTTGTATATAGCCAGAAAACGTATCCAGAGATCTTTGTTCTTTTTATCTTTAAAGCCCTTCTTTACCCAGCCAAATACCCATTTTTTCTCTACTGAATCTACAACATATTTTGAATCTGAATAAATTGTCACCTGCTGACCGGGTTTTTTAATTGCATTCAGGCCTTCAATGACTGCAAGTAACTCCATCCTGTTGTTTGTAGTCATGCGAAATCCACCGCTTAACTCTTTATAGTGACTTCCTGCACGCAGAATAACACCATAACCTCCCGGACCAGGATTTCCGCTTGCTGCACCGTCAGTAAATATTTCAATCATATTATTCCTTTTCTTTTTCGCCCGAGCTGCATCAATACAGTTCCCCAGACTGGCAAATATCTTAAATAATCCTGTTGTTCGGGTTAATGGGAGGACGATTCGTATAATTTTTCAATTTTCAGTGTCCATTCCTAAAAGTAGTTGATAAAGTTTAGGATAATTCTTAAATTAAATTAAGAATGGAAGCACCAAGAAAAGGATCAAAAGGTGGTCGGGTAGCCATCTATGATGAAAGTTTAAAAATCGCAGTAGCTCGGGATTACCAGGGCGGTATTTTGAGCATTAGCCAGGTAGCGAAAAAGCACCGAATAGGCAAAGTAACTGCCTATCACTTTGTACGTTGGTACAAGAAATTTGAGGTCCATCCAGATTCCGGCGCTGAGCGAGAATTTCAGGATCAGGGTCAAGATATGAACAGTTTAACTAAGCAG
>NZ_FONS01000008.1 GCF_900112985.1 Pedobacter antarcticus | reverse complement strand
TGTCCCTGTCAGCACCAGCACCAAATTTCGTTCTATCTTTCCCCTCTTTATCCTCAAACCTGCTTTTACCCGTGCCTGCCTGTCCGGCTCCACTGCGGCTATTACCTGTTGTGCTTCGGTTTCCCGGTTTGGACTTGTCATCCCGACTGTTCCTGTTGTTATTTTTTATCATGATACGCTGTTAACCACATAATTAATGCGGGGTGCAAATTTAATAAAAATCGCTCAATTTAGGGATTTAATTTTCAATGTGATCATGAAATAAAAAATCCACCTTAATGAGTGTTTAAACGTTGATTTTGGTAGTTTGTTTTGTAATAGCTTGATAATTAACATAATATCATGTATGTTTGCAAGCGTTTTAAAATTATTAACCAAAAAAAGGAGGAAAATGATAAAGAAACACATCATAACTAGTACTGTAATTTTAGGATTACTCGTTATGGCAAAAGTGTTTGCTTATAACATGCCCCAAGCATCAAAAAGTCAAAAAAACAACAACAATACGCTGACTGAGACAGTCACCACTGTTACCACTACTACTACGAAAAAGCCAGTCTCTATGATGGCCAAACTCAATTTCGCAGAAGAATCTTTACCCCTGGGGGACAGGAAGGTAGAGCGTAAAATGAAAACTATCCTTGCTGCACACAGCTTTAGTCAATTGCAGACAAATCAACTGCATCGTAAAGCGGAAGAATGGTTTCCTATTATAGAGCCAATCCTCGCTGCCTACGGTATACCTGATGACTTTAAATATGTTCCTTTAGTGGAGTCCGGACTTAAGGGCGGGATGTCGCCGAAAGGGGCTAATGGTTTCTGGCAGTTTATGCCCGGAACAGCGAGAAGTTACGGCTTGACAGTAAACAGCGAAATAGACGAGCGCAAGAACTTGCGTAAATCAACTATAGCTGCCTGCAAATACATTAAAGAACTTTACGGAATCTTTGATAGCTGGACACTGGTTGCCGCTGCCTACAATGTAGGTGATAACCACATGCGCCGGCAGATCAATAAACAAAATCAGGATAATTATTTCAAGATGAAATTGAACAGAGAGACTGCCGGATATGTTTATAAATTAATTTCAATGAAAGAGATTTTAAATGACCCGGGCAGACATGGTTACCGGACTTCCGGTAAAATGCTCGCTATGCAAACTACCGTAGAATAAAAGAATCTATAATTTGACAAATAATTGGGGATAGCCAGCTTTAAACAGCTGGCTTTTTTTTTACCACCAGTGCAAGGTTGCTGTAGATATGATTCGCTCTCTAATTAGATCATATAGTTGTTTGGAAGGGAGATTGAAGTCTCTAAGTGTAATTTCATCTACTTGTTCTTCCAGGTGGTTAAAATTAACACCCAGAATATTTTCCAGTTGAAAGATGTTCCATTTGATTGTTGAACTGCTGGTCTCTCCTTGTATATTCCTCGCAGGACTCTGAGTTACTGTGCTCAGGTTGTTCATAGAGAGTATTACTGATGTGTCGTTTTGGTGCATTAATGCCGAGAGTCCATCGTTTTGATCCTTCTCCGGAGATTTACTGAAATCCCACATCAAATTGGCAGGCCTTGCTCCGTCTGCTGCGAGAATAGCGAAACGCTCGCTTTTAAAAACATCATCATATATCTGGCGAATCTTGGCGGCGAACATTATGCCAGACTTACCTAACATCTGAATAGCGATGACAGACTGATTATTGCTTTGCTGAATTATAGATAATAGAACAGGATCAATTAGCTCATCTATAAGCCGGAGATTAAAACTCACCAGGAAATGGATCTGCTCTAGTGATTTTCGCTCTGCTTTCCGCTTTTCGAGTCCTTCTACATAGCCCAGCAGAATTTCATGAAAGCGTTTAAAGCCGACAGGATTTGAGACTTTGAGATTAATTGCATCAGCAGTTAATATAGATATGGCGCGTGTACTTTCTTTGGATCCCGGTATATCTATAATTACATTTTTCCGGTCGATCTCTTTCCATAGATGTCTGACTTCATCTACAATTGAGAGTTCAAACCAGGCGAATTCTGAACGGATGCCAAAAACAACATATCCGGATTTCCCTTTTGATCGGGATTGTACCAAAATAAACTGGTTCGCTGCACGTCTGACATCGGAAATAACGACGGCCATGATAATTTCATGTACAGATTTTCCGGATCTGATCAATCCTGATACTAGTTTGTCGTAATCTCTGGTCTCCGCCATAGCTTTTTCCAGTTCGTCTACACGAAATATTACACCTTCTAATTTTGATTCTTCAATCAGACTTTTGAGTTTTCCGGAAAGTACAAATCTTCTGTTCAAGTAATTAAGCCACATCATCATAAACCAAAGATGTGAATATGCAAGTCAGAAAGGAATATTGAAAAGGCGTCAAAATATGCTTAAAACACTTTTTTTTCGTATATAATCTTTCTAATCGTGTTTTTACAGAACTATGATTTACGGTATAGTGTTGGGCTTTTACCTGTGTGCTTTTTGAAATAGTTACTGAAGGAAAACTGATCGCTGAAATTCAGATGATTTGATACCTCAGCTATAGACAATTCTGGATGATTCAATAGAATTTTGGCTTCCAGTAATAACATCTCACCGATAAAATCGCCGGCTGTTTTTCCGGAAATATCTTTTAAGGTTTGAGAAAGGTATTTCGGGGAGACATTTAACATTTCTGCATAAACCTGCACACTTCGTACAGACCGGAACTGTGTTGGCAGCAATTTAAGAAAGCGCATAACCAGCTCCTCTTTACGGGTAACCCGGATTTCCTCCAGGCTTTGAGAACGCCGGAAATGTAGCGCGAGTTCGTAGATAAATCCTGAGAAAAGATTAAGCATTATATCATCACGATAATCCGATGTAGCGGGTAAAGTGCTTTTATGCTCCAGAACATCCAGAATTCTCGCTATATTTTCCATTTCCCCGTTTCCAAGCCTCAGGACCGGATTAAGCAGAGATGAGAAAAAAGTCAGCGCATCTACATTTTTCTTATGAATGCCGGCTGCATAGAGATATTCAGCCTTGAAACCGACAAACTTAATGATGCAGTCAGATGAGAATTCTTCGAATTGTCTGACATCATTAGGCGTAATCATCAGGATTTCGTTTTTCGTTACAGTGTATGGTGTCAGATTTACTTTTATTTTGAACGCTCCTTCCTGAACGACCAGAAAAGAAAAGTGATCAGACCGGAATGGATATCGTATAGGTATTTCCATCTCCAGTCCTGTTGTAGAACAAATACTGATTTCGGCATTCTGATCGCTTACTCCGACTGCTTCCAGTAATTGTGCAAAAGTACACGTCTGCACAGCTGTAATGGAACTTGACATAGGGAAAATTTAGATTCAAAAATAAACTACAAAATTGAATTGCTGGTGATACCTACACTGAATATCAGGGCTTCTGTGGAATTTTACAATCGGACTACTAAAGGGTTGTCTGATGGCTAATCCTGAATAAAGGGTAAATGGATGTTTTTGTACTTTGGTTTGCTGACCTGCAATTTGAGCTGCTCAAAAATATGGGACGGGCCTTCGGCCGCGAACATATTGACCAGCCATGCAGGGAGTGTCCCACCTGGATCTACATGTAGTGTATAACTGATTCGGACTTTATCTTTGCCTGCCGGTATAATGATCCATTTGCCTTTAGAATTATCTATCCGGACAATGCCCTTCTTTTCTGGAACAAATCCGCTTACGGCTGGTCCGTCAACAGTGACAATACGGCTTTCCTGATCCTGAGTTACTGTAAGGTGTGCGATGAAATCCCGGTTCTGGACCGGCCATGGTAAAATCACTTCGGAATAATAATAAAGTTCGGAAGGGGATACACGCTTAACCAGTTTGGCAGATTTTGTATGATATACCCATTCCGGAGCAGCGTCGATGTCCAGCAATAAAGCCACGAGCTGTGAAGGCCTTGCCTGGATCTCACATTCTACTTTTACGGCTTTTACTTTAGAGCCGGTTAACGCAGAGGTGTAAATTTTTATATCGTTCTTATCTTTCTCGAGTTTCCATGATGTTTGAGCGAAGCTGGTTTGGCAGGTAACCAGTAGAAAGAGAATTGCTGAACCTGATCTGTGCATTTTACCGTGCAATATTAGAAGACAAAAGTCAATTATAATTTGGTATTAAACCATGCTGAAAACACATGTTTATATGTTTAAAACACCTTTCCTTTCTTTAAAACATAAATCCAATTGCTTATAAAACTCTTTGCGGACTGATTTGTTGTTCTGCCTGTAAGAATGAGAGCTAACAAATTTACAGTCCGCTATTCAAAACTGCAGCTTTCGCGAAAGCTTTAAGGCAGGTTACTACCTTTAAAAAACAAACAATTGCTAATGAAAAAATTAGCATTTTTGTAGCTGTGGAATTGCTTTTATTCGGGCAGTTCTACGTAGCGTTTTAAGATAAAATATGAGCAAAAATACGATCGACCTTGGCGAGCAAAAAGATGTAGAAGTATATGGTGCCCGGGTTCATAACCTTAAAAATATAGATGTTTCTTTTCCTCGTAATCAACTGGTCGTTATTACTGGTTTGAGTGGTAGTGGAAAATCGTCACTCGCTTTTGATACGATCTACGCAGAAGGTCAACGCCGGTACATGGAAACTTTTAGTGCTTATTCCCGCCAGTTCATGGGGGGAATGGAAAGGCCTGATGTCGACAAAGTTTCCGGTCTGAGCCCGGTTATTGCTATTGAACAAAAAACAACCAGTAAAAATCCGCGTTCGACAGTTGGAACGATTACGGAGATTTATGACTTTATGCGTCTTCTCTATGCAAGAACGGCCGATGCTTTCTCCTATGAAACGGGTGAGCGCATGCAGCGTATGAGCGAGGACCAGATCCTGAATACGATCTATAATAAATACGAAAATGTTGCTGTAAATATTCTTGCTCCCGTAGTTAAGGGTAGAAAGGGGCATTATCGTGAGCTTTTTGAACAGATCCGGAAGCAAGGATATGTAAAGGTGCGAATTGACGGTGAAATCCAGGATATGAGTCCTAAGATGCAAGTGGACAGATACAAAATTCATGATATTGAAATTGTGGTCGATCGCCTGCTTATTGATCGTAAAGATCACAAACGTCTGGTTGATTCTATACAGACTGCCATGCGCCTGGGTAAAGGAATCATTAAAATCAGCGATAAGGAAAACCGGGTGTCACATTTCAGTAAATTCCTGATGTGTCCTACTTCCGGGATTTCTTATGATGAACCACAGCCAAATAGTTTCTCTTTTAATTCTCCATACGGTGCGTGTGAGCGCTGTGACGGGTTGGGTTATATCTTTGTAGTCGATAAGGATTCGGTCATTCCAAACCCAAAATTAAGTATTATGAATGGCGGTCTGGCACCTTTAGGGGAATACCGCGATATTTGGATGTTCCAGGTTCTCAAGGCACTGGCAAAAAAATATAATTTCTCGCTTTCCACGCCGATCGAAAAATTGAGTGAGGAAACTATCCATATGTTACTGAATGGAAGTCCTGAGTTAATTTCCGTTGCTGTAGAATACAATAAATGGAATGTTCAGAATTACCAGATTACCTTCGATGGAATTATCAAACTCCTGGAAGAGCAGCACGAGAAAAAAGGAGATACCGCTACTGATGATATGGACACGTTCCGAAAATTGAAGACTTGCCCTGTTTGTAATGGTGCCAGGCTTAAAAAGGAAAGCCTTCATTTTAAAGTAGACGGGAAGAATATCTTTGAGCTGGCTGAAATGGATATCAATCATCTGAAATCCTGGTTCACAGCTCTTGAAGATCGTCTGTCGGAAAGGCAGAATACGATCGCAAAGGAAATACTCAAGGAAATCCGGGCGCGTTTAGGGTTTCTTTCCGATGTTGGACTAAATTATCTGTCTCTGGACAGGACTGCAAGGACACTCTCCGGAGGGGAAGCGCAGCGTATAAGACTGGCGACCCAGATAGGCTCCCAGTTAATGAATGTAATGTACATTCTGGATGAGCCAAGTATTGGTCTCCATCAGCGGGATAATGAAAGACTGATTGGTGCATTAAAGAATCTCCGTGATCTTGGAAATACAGTTCTTGTGGTAGAGCACGATAAGGATATGATCCTGGAAGCAGACTATGTAATTGATGTGGGGCCTGCTGCGGGGCTGCATGGCGGGCAAATAGTTGCCGAGGGTACACCTGCTCAGATTTTGAAATCCGGTACGCTGACAGCTGCATATCTGAATGGGAAAAAAGAAATTGCAATTCCAGCAGTCAGAAGAAAAGGAAACGGTCATAAACTGTCCATTATCAAAGCCAGCGGGCACAATCTGAAAGATGTCTCCGTAGACTTTCCACTAGGTAAATTCATCGCTGTGACCGGTGTTTCCGGAAGCGGTAAATCCAGTCTAATCACAGAAACATTATATCCTGTACTGAACCATCATTTTTTTAGGGCAAAGAAACATCCGCTGCCGTATGAAAAGATAAACGGATTAAAAGAAATAGATAAAGTTATTGAAATTGATCAGGCTCCTATTGGCAGGACTCCAAGATCAAATCCGTCTACTTACACTGGCGTATTCTCTGATATCCGTAATTTATTTGTACAGCTTCCGGAAGCAAAAATACGGGGCTATAAACCGGGCAGATTTTCATTTAACGTGAAGGGTGGCAGATGCGAAACTTGTCAGGGTGCAGGCATGAAAGTAATAGAAATGAACTTCCTTCCTGATGTACATGTCCCATGTGAAGCATGTGGTGGCCGACGTTACAACCGTGAAACTCTGGAAGTGCGCTACCGTGGTAAGTCCATTAGTGATGTACTGGATATGAGTATAGAAGATGCCTGTGTGTTTTTTGAAAATATGCCCGTGATCTACAGAAAGATCAAGACATTAAAAGATGTCGGGTTGGGTTATATCACTTTGGGTCAGTCATCTACTACCTTATCTGGCGGGGAAGCTCAGCGTGTTAAACTAGCTACAGAGCTTTCGAAAAAAGACACAGGAAAAACTTTCTATATCCTGGATGAGCCGACGACTGGTCTTCATTTCGAAGATATCAGTGTTCTTCTGGGAGTTCTGAATGAATTAGTTGACAAAGGGAATACAGTATTGGTTATTGAACATAATCTTGATGTAGTAAAAGTCGCGGACTGGGTGATCGATCTGGGTGAAGAAGGGGGTGCGGGTGGTGGAAGAATTTTGTTTGAAGGAACTCCCGAAGGCTTAATTCAAAATTCCATCAGTTTGACTGGTAAATTCCTTAAAAAAGAAATGAAAGCTTAAATTTTTATAAAATGCAGCAATTACTCACCACAGAGCAGATGCGCGCTGCCGACCAGCATACAATACGTCGGGAGCAGATCACAGAAAA
Source organism: Pedobacter antarcticus (assembly GCF_900112985.1). Lineage (GTDB taxonomy): Bacteria > Bacteroidota > Bacteroidia > Sphingobacteriales > Sphingobacteriaceae > Pedobacter > Pedobacter antarcticus. Next base: position 150,797 of record NZ_FONS01000008.1, on the reverse strand, counting down.
TGATTTGATAGATCGGGCAGCGGGAGCATTTGTGAGTTTATTTGCTGTAGAATACCCAGACCGGAACTTAGCTATTGATATTTACTGCGGGCCTGGAAATAATGGAGCAGATGGTCTGGTCATAGCCGGACTTCTGCAACAAATGGACTACCAGCGTTTAATTATTCATCTGTGTGATTTTGATGGAAAGGCTCAACCGGCTTTTCTTGTTAAGTTGGAATGGGTTAGGAAGAAGAAATTGACTATCAGATCTTTAGGTGTGGTTTCTGATTTTGAAGCTTTTCCAAACGGCATAATCATTGAAGCGCTTTTTGGCTCGGGATTGAATAAACCACTGGCCAGGGAATGGGCTGAACTTATAGCACTAATTAATCAGTCTGGTGCGCATATCGTTTCGGTAGATATCCCTGCCGGCCTTCCTTCAGAAGGAGTGATCAACCCGGATTGGCCCGTTGTTGAGGCTGAGCTGGTTATTAGCTTCCAGCGACCAAAAATAAACTTCTTTTTCCCTGAGTCTGCGACTGCCATAAATGGGTTTATCATAGCTGATATTGAATTAGATGAAGGTTTTATCCAGCAGCAGGATGGCGTGTTCCATCTGGTAACAGAAAATGATATAAAGCAAATAATCAAACCGAGAAAACGCTTTAGTCATAAAGGGACTTATGGCCATGCACTGGTAATTGCTGGTCATGAAGATACGATGGGCGCGGCGTTACTGGCATCTTCTGCATGTCTGTATGCTGGAGCTGGCCTAACAACTGCCGCCATACCTTCTTCTGGTCTTACGGCGTTAAATACGGCACTTCCAGAAGTAATGTATGTTCCGTCTCTTCGTTTATCCGATAAAGCTTCTTTGCAGTCATATTCGGCTATCGGTGCGGGTCCGGGTCTGGGTAAGTCAACGGAAACGCTGAATAAGGTAAGTTTATTACTGGATGCAGGAAAACCATTACTGCTAGATGCCGATGCCCTGAATTGCCTGGCTCAGGAAAAAACATTGCTGGAACAGATTCCTGCTGGTACGATCTTAACACCACATATGAAAGAGTTTGATAATCTTTTCGGTAAACATGAGAGCTGGTGGGAGCGCATAGAAACAGCCAGGGACTGGACAAAACGAAAGCAATTTGTTATTGTATTGAAGAACCAATATACTTTCACTATAAATGAGCAGGGGAAGGTATTTATAAATCCTACGGGTAATCCTGCGATGGCTCAAGGTGGGATGGGAGATGTGCTAAGCGGTATTATACTGGCCTTACTGGCACAGGGTTACCATCCGGCTCAAGCGGCAATAACCGGATGTTATATACACGGGAAGTCGGCTGATAAACTCGCAAGATGCCAAGCTACAATCCGCGCCTCAGAGCTGGCAGCAGGGATTCCCCAAATACTTTATGAATTAACTAAATAGAGGAGATAAGCACCATTTTTTCCATGGTAGGGCCCGGACTGCCACCTCTTTTTTCAAGGGTTACTGCAAAGGCCTGGGCGTTACCTACAGCTTTCATATCCAGGAGTACTTTCTTAGGACGTGAGTCTGCATCAAATACACCAAGATCGACAGGTTTACCCTGAACAATTGCCCAAAGCTGATACTGGTGTTCCTTATCATTTTCGGGCAGGGACATACTCGCATTATCCAGCATTACATGTTTACCTTCTTTATGCCAGTAAACCATTAGGGAGGCTTTTGGTGATATCTGTGTACCTGCCAGCTTCACCTTAGCCCAGGTGGGGTCGGTCGTGATTTGGTTAATTTGCTGCAGATCTTTATTTTCATCTTTCATGAAATTCACTGTTGCGGCAAACTTCTCCCTATCCTGACGCATTACAATCAATTGTTGATTTGCATCTGATAAGCGACTATGTGTGGTGTATAAAGCAAAAATACTCATCGCAAGGAGTGCCAGACAAGCGGCAAGCGCAAATTGCAATGGTTTTAAAGATTTCGGTGCCGGATCGGCAGTTAACGGTGTAACGACCGCCTCCTTAAATTCTGGTTCCGCTAATGTTTCTCCAGCATTAATCTGCTGCAAGATTTTATTCATTAGTTGTGGTTTAGGCTGCACTGCTTTTTCCATGGCATACTTCTCCATAGCAAGCTCAATAGCGGCCATTTCTGACCTGATTTCAGGGTGTAAAGTAGCCATTCTCTCCACCTCCTCCTGTTCTGGGGCATCGAGCTGACCCAGAACATAAAGTTCCAGTATTCCTGATTCTATGTATGCCTTTGCTTCTTCCACCTAATTAAAATGCTTTCTTAACTCCATAATTGCCATTCTGATCCTGGTTTTTACAGTTCCTAATGGTATACTTAACTCTTCGGCAGCTTCCACATGAGTATAACCTTTAAAATAGACCATTTCCAGAACCTCATTAAATTCAGGTTTCAGTTTGGTAACCATCTCTTTTATACCCAAAGTATCTGCATTGAAAATGACTTCATTTGTTTCATTGATCAAATCTACGTTATTTTCAATGTTCTGGTTTTTTCCCCCGTTTCGAAAATCTTTGGAGCGGTATTTATCGATAGCAATATTCCTGGCGATATTCATCATCCAGGTGAAAAGCCTTCCTTTGGAAGGATCATAATGCCTTGTGGAATTCCAGATTCTGAGAAATGTGTCCTGAAGTAAATCTTCAGCAATTTCTTCAATAGGAATAATCCTTATGATTACACCCATTAATGCGCCGGAATATTGTTCGTAAAGAGCCTTTATAGCTGCAGTATCCTGTGCTTTCAAGCCCTGAACAAGTTGTTCCTCAGTAAGAGATATTTTAGTTGTTGCTGCCAATGGAATCGAATATACAGTTTGTCTAACAAGTTCTGCCATAATTTGTTTCAGGAAGCAGCATCAACAGCGTTTAAAAATCAAATAAGTGCTTTTCAGCATGATATGAGGACCTTACCAAGGGGCCGCTTTCTATATAACGGAGACCTTTTGCCAACCCAATCTCTTTATATTTTGCAAATTGATCCGGATGAATCCAGTCTACCACGGGGTGATGATTACGAGTTGGTTGCAGATACTGTCCCAGGGTCAGTATGTGTACGCCATTAGCAACAAGGTCATCCATTGCTTCCAGTACATCGTCTTCTGTTTCTCCAAGACCAAGCATGATACCGGTTTTAGTTCTTAATCCGAATTCAGAAATTCTTTTTAATGCTTCCAGACTTCTGTCATATTTGGCCTGGATACGCACTTGTTTAGTAAGCCTGCGTACGGTTTCGATGTTGTGAGACATTACTTCAGGTCTTTCTTCCAGAACCCGGTACAAGTTGTCCCAGATGCCTCTGAAATCGGGAATTAACGTTTCTAGTGTAGTCTCAGGACTTTCTCGGCGAATAGCCTGCAGTGTTTCTGCCCATATAATAGAACCGCCATCTTTCAGATCATCCCTGTCCACAGAAGTTATAACACAATGTTTAACCTGCATTAGCTTTACAGAATTTGCCACTCTATTTGGCTCGTCCAGATCAACGGCTTTAGGTCTGCCAGTGGCTACTGCACAAAAAGAGCAGGACCGGGTGCAGATATTACCAAGAATCATGAACGTTGCCGTGCCTGCTCCCCAGCATTCACCCATATTAGGACAATTGCCGCTTTCGCATATGGTATGTAATTTATGGGTGTCTACCAGGCTGCGGACCTGAGCATATTCTTTACCAACAGGAAGCTTAACTCTAAGCCAGTCTGGTTTACGTTGTACTGTGTTTGCTGAAACAACCGGAAGTTCGATCATTTGACAAAGTTAAGCAATAGGTTTGAATTGTTATAAACATGAAATGTTTCCCTCTTGTAATGTTATTAGTATGCCGCTGCAGCGATTTAAGATCAAGTATGCGATTCTAACTTCCGTATTTCCGGAATTAGCACTATTTTGCTCGTAAAAATATATATATGGCAACTTCGAAAATAACATATCTGAGTGCGCTCAGGACCAGCTCAGTTCATGAGCGTTCGGGAAATGAAATAATTACAGATGCTCCTGTAGACAACAAAGGAAAGGGAGAAGCTTTCTCACCTACCGATCTACTGGCAACGTCCTTAGGTAACTGTATGCTGACTATAGTTGGTATCGCAGCCGCAGAGCACGGCTTCAATATTGACGGTGCTACTTGTGAAATTACCAAAATAATGGCAGAACAGCCGAGACGGGTTGCGGAGATTATTGCGGTATTGAGATTTCCAGCGAATGGATATACGGATAAAGAAAAGAAAATCATAGAGCGGGCTGCAAATACCTGTCCGGTCTTTTACAGCCTGCATCCTGATCTAAAGAAAACTGTTTCCTTTATTTTTGAATAACTTCTGCTACTTCCTCCGCAGAAATATCACTGTGCGAGGCGTCGAGAACGCACTCACCATCTTTGATCAATAATATTTGCGGAGATTCATGATGAACCTGGAAATCTTCAGCTATCTGTGCAGAAATTGCACGGTGGCTGATGAGGTCCAGGAAATATAATGGCGTTTCTGCAGGTATAGCATCCCATTCTAGCTCAAAGCGTTTTCTCGCCATCATACTAACTGAACATCTTGTGCTGTGTTTAAATATTAAGCTATATCCACTGCTTGCTTTAATCTTGTCGACCTGATCTGCATCGGTCATCTGAATCCACTCCATCTCTTGTTTTTTATTTTAATTATCGCCTTCGTTTCTTTTGAGGTTAGGCCGTTGTACTCTATATTGATTTATACAGTGGCGTTTAAATGAGCCATTTTAATGGCTGTAATAGCTGCCTCATCTCCTTTATTGCCATGCTTTCCTCCGGAGCGGTCTACTGCCTGCTGCTGGTCATCGGTAGTAAGTACGCCAAATATAACCGGCTTACTATGTTTGATACTCACATCAGTTAGTCCACTGGCCACAGCTTGGCAGATAAAATCGAAGTGTCGGGTTTCTCCCTGAATTACACAGCCCAGACAGATAACACCGTCGAGTTCCGGACGTTTACTTAAAAGGATTTCAGCAGCACCGGTTAATTCAAAGCTTCCTGGTACTGGAACAGAAATAATGTTTTCTTCCAGTACTCCGTTTGAAAGCAATGTTTTTAATGCGCCGTCATATAAACTTCCCGTTATCGCAGCATTCCACTCCGCTACGGCTATTGCAAATTTATAGTTCTTTCCGTCCGGGACGGTTGTATGAGAAAAATCTGATAGGTTCTTTAATTGTGTTGCCATGAGTCAAATATAAGTATTCATCACAAAAAAAGGCCTGCGTAATACGCAGGCCTTTGTCAAAATATTTATTTGAACCTAGTTGTTCTGTAATGCAGTAGCACGCGCAATGTATTCATCAATCATTGCAGCTTCCTGGCTTGCCGGGAAATCAACTTTGATCTTAGTATAGGCAGCTTCAGCATCCTTATATTTTTTCTGTGTCTCATAAACCAATCCTAATTTTTTAAGGAAAAGCGGGGAAGTGAATTTGTTGCTTGATTTGTCGGCAGCTTTTTTATAATAAGTTATTGCCTGATTATAATCCTTCAATTCGCTATAAGCGTCTCCAAGCATACCTAAAGCCAAAGGATCAGCAACCACGCTACCTGTTTCTGTGTATTTACCTAATACTTCAGTTGCTTTTTTATATTCTCCTTTGCGCAGATAAATTCCGCCAAGGTATAAATTAGCCAGGTTCGCCGATTTAGTATTATTGTACTCGTCAGCAATTTTCTCAAAACCCGGATAGCCCGCATCGCCGTTAATTGCTTTGTTAGCCAGGGAGTCCACACCGATAAATTGTTCTGCCTTGTACATTTTCGCAGATGCTTCTTCAGCCCTGTCTTTTAAATATACATTCTGATACCAAAAGTATATAATCACCAATACGATTACAGCTGCGGCAATGAATAAAAGGCTCTTAGAGTTTTCCTCTAAAAAGGACCCCTTTCTTACATTATGATTTACTTCTTTTTCTGTTGTGGACATTTTATTTAAAAAAATTAAGGATTGCAAAAATACATTTTTCGGTTAAAGTATCAACCTCTTTTTGATGTATTTAAATAAATTTTCAGTAATAGTTCAATTTCGAACCGCCTGAATTTTATGGGAATAGCTCTTGTCGGGAAACAAATCGGCCGGGAAGCTGATTTTAAGAAACCTAAACGGTAACTTTGAGCGGAATACTATGTGGCTAAAAAATATTACTCTCCTGAATTTTAAAAATTATGCGGACGCTGATTTGCGTTTTTCTAAAACTGTAAATGCCTTTGCAGGTAATAATGGTGCAGGAAAAACTAATTTACTGGACGCAATTCACTATCTCTGTCTTTGTAAAAGCTATTTTAATCCTATAGATAGTCAGCAGATTAAGACCGGTGAAGAGCTTTTTATGATTCAGGGAGACTTTGACAGGCTGACCAAACCGGAGAAGATTACCTGTGGTGTGAAGAAAAATCAAAAGAAACAGTTTAAACGCAATAAAAAGGAGTACGATAAATTAGCCAGTCATATCGGCCTTTTTCCTCTGGTCATGATTTCACCCTATGACGTTACAATTATTATGGATGGAAGCGAAGAACGCCGACGGTTTATGGATAATGTGATTTCCCAGACGGATTCTGTTTATCTGGACGAATTAATGCTGTATAATAAACAACTGCTAAATAGGAATGCACTGCTCAAACAGATTTCAGTTACACGCAAATATGATCCTGCATTACTGGAAATCTATGATGAACAGCTTGTAGATTCGGGGCAAAAGATTTTCGAAAAAAGAAGGCAGTTTATGCTGGATTTTATACCATTATTTGATCAATACTACCGTTACTTGTGCAATGAAGCTGAAACAGTTACACTTACCTATTTGAGTCAGTTGAATGAAACGCCTTTCCCTATACTACTCAAACAATCTCTGGAGAAGGACAAAACGCTGGAGAGAACGACTACGGGGATCCACAAAGATGATCTTGTGTTTAATATCGCTGATATGCCACTGAAAAAATTTGGTTCCCAGGGCCAGCAGAAATCATTTTTAATTGCGTTAAAACTCGCTCAGTACGCTTACGTGGAAAAATATAAAGGATTTAAACCATTGCTGCTGCTGGATGATATCTTTGACAAACTTGACGAACACCGCATGCATAAATTAATGGAAATGGTGTCTCATCATGATTTCGGACAAATTTTTATTACTGACACCGGGAAGGAGAGGGTCACTAAGATTTTTAACCAGATTGATGTTCCCTTAACTATATTTGAAGTCGATAACGGGACAATAAGACATGCGTAAGCCTAATGATATGACCATGAAGGAAGCCATCACTAAGATGTTGGCTGTATACCGTCTCAGAGGTAAATATGATGAGACCGGTGTGGTAGCCATGTGGCCGGAAGTTATGGGTACCGCCATTGGAAACCGTACGACACAAATCTATATCGCCCATCAGAAATTATTTATCCGGATTGAGTCTTCTGTAATAAAAAATGAGCTCTTAATGGTCAAAACCGGCATCATCCAAAAATTGAATGAACGAGCCGGTTCTGAAGTTATTAAAGAAATTATCTTCCTGTAGGTTTAATTTCTACCACCCCCGAAGATTTTACTGACCAGCCAGATTACTAAAGCAAGTATCAGTACAACTATAATTACACCTGACCATACACCGGCTTTGAAAATACTTTCAATAGCGGCGCAGCTTGACAATGTTGTCATTAACAGGGCCACAACGGCCAACGGAAGATATTTGTTGATGTTCATGTTCGTTTTGATTAGTTTACAGATCACAACAAATATCCTTACAAATGGTTTTTAGCTTCTTATTTACCGTTCACTTTTAATAATTCGATCTCGAAAATAAGTGCACTGTATGGTGGAATATCTGCACCTGCTCCTCTTTCTCCATAAGCCAGCTGGTAAGGGATAAAGAATCTGTATTTTGCGCCGGTCTGCATTAACTGCATTCCTTCCGTCCATCCTGGAATAACCCTGTCCAGAGATAGTGATAATGGCGCGTTACGGTCATAGGAGCTGTCAAATTGCTTACCGTTAAGTAATGTTCCTTTATAGTTAACCAGGACAGTATCTGTAGATTTCGGACTGATTCCGGTACCCGGAGTAATCACTTCATATTGTAAACCGCTTGCAGTGGTTTTTACACCGTCTTTAGTGCCATTTTGCTGAAGGAAAGCCTTGCCTTCCTCTATTTCAGCTGAAAATTTATTCTCGTTCATTTTTTGGAATAGGTTTGCAATTGCACGCTGGCTGTCTTCCTGATTTATCAGAGCCTGTTTTCCAGAGAAAGTCTCTTTTAACCCTTTCACTAAAAGGTCGTAATTCAGGTTGGTCAGACCACCGCTTTTCAAACTGGCGGCCATTGAGGTACCGAAGGCATAACTCGCAGAGTCTAATGTACTCATTGATTTGGCCACAGCCGGTGCTGTATGTATTGTTTTAACGCCTGTTTTGGAGGCGGTATTGCGTACAGGTGTTTTTTTGACTGGTGTTTTAGTCTGGGCAACAACTGTGTATCCGCAAAAAGGGATTAAGAGCCCGATTAATAGTTTTTTCATGAATGTTTAAGAATGTTTTAATGGCTGATAGGTTGGTTGCATGCAAAACAAGCACCCTTTTTGGAGGTGCCTGTTTTGTTATTCTGTAATTATGGGAATGTTTAGAAACGCTCATCTGCAGTAAAGAAGAAATCTCCTTCAATTGCAGCATTTTCGTCTGAATCAGAACCGTGAACAGCATTTGCATCAATAGATTTAGCATATTTCTGGCGGATAGTTCCTTCTGCAGCTTCAGCAGGATTAGTTGCGCCAATTAATTTTCTGAAATCTTCGATAGCATTGTCTTTTTCTAAAATTGCTGCCACGATAGGTCCTGAAGACATAAAGTTTACAAGGTCTCCATAGAAAGGACGATCCTTATGAACTTCATAAAATTTTCCAGCTGTTTCAGCAGTTAGTTTTGTGTATTTTAAAGCAATGATTTTAAAACCTGCAGCAGTAATGTCATTGATAATTGCTCCGATATGCCCGTTTGCTACTGCATCTGGCTTAATCATTGTAAATGTTCTGTTTGTAGTCATCTTTGTATTATTTATTTTGCAAAATTACATTTTCTACGCTTAATATTAAACATCAAATTATATACGAATCATTTCATCATTAAATTATTAGCTTTGCAGCGAAAAAATATGCTATCCCTTTTAGAACTTCAGTCATTGCTTGCCACGCCGCAGCAAATTGTAATTACAACACATCATAAACCGGATGGCGATGCTATGGGTTCATCTCTTGGCTTATACGCTTATCTGATCCAAAAAGGTCATCACGTGAAAGTGATTACGCCGACAGATTATCCTTACTTTCTGCACTGGCTGCCTAATAACTCCGACGTTATTATTTATACCGAGGCAAAAGAACATGCAGAAAAGCTTGTCAGTGAGGCTTCACTGGTATTTTGTCTTGATTTTAATACGCTTAGCAGGATCAATGAATTGGGTGAAGTGATCCGCAGCGCGTCTGCTTATAAAGTAATGATAGATCATCATCTTGATCCTGAAGATTTTGATGATTACCGTCACTGGAATATTAATGCTTGCGCTGCCGCACAGCTTGTTTATGATTTTATTGTAAATGTGCTACAGGACGGAGCCCTGATGAACAAGGATATTGCAACTTGTCTTTATACTGGTATTATGACAGATTCAGGTAGCTTCCGTTTCCCTTCTGCTACATCGGCAGTTTACAGAATCGGTGCAGATCTGATTGATGCGGGTGCAGAACACTGGAGAATTCATCAGCTGGTATATGATAATGCCACTGAAAATCGTTTACGTTTCCTGGGTAACTGTCTGACCAACAAACTGGAGATTCTGCGTGAATATAATACTGCTATTATTACCGTAACTGCAGAAGAGTTGAAGCGTTTTGAGATCGTGACTGGTGATACTGAGGGTATTGTGAATTATGCGTTATCCGTAAATGGGATCAGATTGGCTGCATTTATCATTGAAAGAACTGATAAAGTTAAATTATCTTTGCGCTCAACAGGTGATTTTCCTGCGAATGAAATATGTAATAAATATTTTAACGGTGGCGGACATAGAAATGCTGCTGGTGGAGTATCGGATATGAATTTGGAAGATACGGTGGCGCATTTTAAAGCTATACTTCCTGAATATAAAACACAGTTGTTACAATAAAAGAGTTATTAAAAAAAATCTATTCATACATTGATGAAAGCTGCTGGGATAAAAATAAAAGTTTCTGGCAAGCATCATAAAAACTAAAAAAAAACAAATATATTCTGATGAAAAAATCATTCATTATTCTTGTAGCTGCCACGGTTGGTCTTGGCGCTTGTAATAACTTTAAAAAAGGTCCGGGTGGCCTGATGTACCAGATCCACAAAACCGAAGGAAAAGATAAGATTGTTGAAGGCGATATTATTAAAATCAATGCAATTCAGAAAACTGAAAAGGATTCGGTTACGAGTAGTACATACGACATTCAGCAGCCAGCTGTTTTCCCTGTTTCAAAGAAACAATGGGATGGTGATATTTCTGATGCCCTGATGTTATTGGCAGAAGGTGATAGTGCAACTTTTAAAATTGACCTGGATTCAATGGCTAAACATTCTAATCAGCCAAAACCAGCTACACAGAAAGACAGATATATGGTTTTCACTGTGAAAATCGAAAAAGTAATGCACAAAGCTGCTGGAGAAGCAGACTCAGTGTTCCAGAGAAAAGCAACTGAATTCTTCCAGAAAGATTTTCAGGAAACTGTAGCGAAGCATAAAGCTGCTGAAACAGGGAAAATCAAAAAGTTTATAGATGATAATAAACTTAAAGTTCAGACTACAGCATCAGGCTTACAATATGTAATTACCGCACCTGGTGATGCACAAAGAGCTGGTCTTACTGATACTTTAATGGTAAATTACACAGGTAAATTACTTCCTAAGAAGTCTGATGGAAAAGATAATGTTTTCGATACAAGTGTAGAAACTATCGCAAAACAAGCAGGAAAAGATAATCCAATGGCCCAATACGGTCCTCGTCCTTTTACTTTAGGAAGAGCGATTCCAGGATTTGATGAAGGTCTTAAACTGATTGGCAAAGGTGGTAAAATTACAATGATTATCCCTTCTCAGTTAGCATACGGTGAGGGCGGTATGCCACAAGCGGGTATTACTCCGTTTTCTCCACTAGCTTTCGATGTGGAAATCACTGATATTAAGAAAGCGGCAGCTGCTCCGGCAGCACCAGCTAAGAAACCATAATATTTAAACGAATATTTAGCTTAGATACAAACCCTGTCCGGCATTCCGGACAGGGTTTTTTTATTAACTTTGAATATGCTTTTAACGGATACGCATACACATTTATACTATGAAACGGATAAAGAGAAACAGGGCGAACTAATGAAGCGATGCCTGGATAACCAGATCGGGCGATTGTTTCTTCCCAATGTAGACCTTGATTCTGTTTCTAAAATCGATCAGCTTGTTTCCCTTTACCCGGAAAACTGTTTTGCAATGAGTGGCTTACACCCTTGTGATGTTAAGCCTGGATATGAGTTTGTACTGGATCAGCTTTATGCTGGAATCAGCGGACGGAATATCTGCGCAATAGGCGAAATTGGTATTGATCTCTATTGGGATAAAACGACGTTGGATATCCAACGCGATGCCTTTCTAAAGCAGATCGGTTGGGCAAAAGAACTTGGGCTTCCCATAGTTATTCACTGCAGGGAAGCATTTGATGAAGTATTTGAAGTGTTGGAAGCCGAAAGAGGTCCGGAACTACGCGGCATTCTACATTGTTTTACAGGCGATCTGGAGCAGGCCAAACGAACGATAGATCTTGGCTTTTATCTGGGAATCGGCGGTGTCGTCACTTATAAAAAGGCAGGTCTTGACGCAGTTCTTGAAGGAATATCTCCTGAGCACCTGGTGCTGGAGACAGATTCGCCCTATCTCGCGCCGGTCCCATTTCGCGGAAAGCCAAATGAAAGTAGTTATTTAATTCATATAGCCCAGCGAGTTGCTGATATATACCAGCTTAGCGTGGAGGAAATAGCTCGTATAACAACGGAAAACTCTATTAAAATTTTTAACAGATAGTTTAATGACTAAAATTCTTATCATCTATACAGGTGGAACTATAGGAATGGTAAATAATCCTCTTACAGGGGCATTGATACCATTTGATTTTGCACAAATTCAGCAGAATGTGCCGGAACTCGCCAGGTTGAATTACCAGATTGGTGTGCATTCTTTTGATCCGATTATGGACTCTTCTAACATGGATCCGTCAGTGTGGGCGGAGATTGCGCGGATTATTAAGTCGGAATATGAAAGTTATGATGGTTTCGTGGTATTACACGGTTCTGATACAATGGCTTTCACAGCCAGCGCATTGAGTTTTATGCTGGAGAACCTGGATAAGCCTGTGGTATTAACAGGATCCCAGCTGCCTATCGGAGAGATCCGTACCGACGCAAAAGAGAACCTGATTACTGCACTCGAAATTGTTGCCAGAAAGGACGACGGAGTAGCAATGGTTCCTGAAGTATGTATTTACTTTGATTACCAGTTGTTCCGCGGTAATCGTTCAATTAAATACAATTCTGAAAAATTTGAGGCTTTCCAATCTCCAAATTATCATATACTGGCCGAAGCGGGGGTTAATTTATCTTTCTATACGAATTATATTTTGCCACATCCGAAGGGAAAACTGGAAGTGCAGTCTAATTTTAACGCTAATATTGGGGTGCTTAAGATGTACCCTGGTATCACACCACAAGCAGTACAGGCAGTGACACGATCAGGTGTAGATGCTATAGTTATGGAAACTTTTGGTTCAGGAAATACGACAACAGCGAGTTGGTTTATTGATAGTTTGCAGGAAGCACTGGATCAAGGGAAACTGATTATTGATATCTCTCAGTGTCAGGGGGGCTCAGTTGAACTTGGTAAATATGAGACCAGTAAGAAATTACAGCAAATGGGTATAGTAAGTGGGTACGATATGACTTTTGAAGCTACGGTAACCAAGCTGATGTACTTGATGGGCAAAGGATTAACTACAGCTGAAATTGCAAGCCTGATGGAACAAAATCTCCGGGGAGAATTGACCGCTTAGTAAGCGGAATGTAAATTGTCCGCCCGAAAACAGAGATCGGAACGGAATTAGCTAATTTGCACTTCGTTATGTTGCCTGAACAGGATTGTCCATGCGTCTTTGCAGGATAAATCGCCTAATAAAAAAGAAATGAAAATAGAGCAAATCTATACAGGCTGTTTGGCCGAAGCAGCTTATTATATTGAGAGTAACGGGGAGGCAGCAATTATTGACCCTCTTCGCGAAGTAGCACCATACTTGAAGAAAGCAGCGAAAGATGGAGCTAATATAAAGTACATTTTTGAGACGCATTTTCATGCTGATTTTGTCTCTGGTCATGTTGATCTCGGCATACAGTCAGGTGCGCAAATTATATACGGCCCAACGGCACAAACTGATTTTGATGCACATATTGCCACTGATGGAGAGGTCTTTAAAGTAGGTAACCTCGAAATTACAGTATTGCATACGCCTGGTCATACACCGGAGTCCACAACTTACCTGCTTAAAGACGAAGCTGGTGAACCTTATTGCATTTTCACCGGTGATACCCTATTTATAGGGGATGTTGGCCGGCCGGATCTTGTGCAGAAAGGAAACCTGACTATGGAAGATATGGCCAGTACTTTATATGATTCTCTGCAAACAAAAATACTTACCCTTCCAGACCATATTCTCGTTTATCCAGCTCATGGGGCAGGATCTGCATGCGGAAAAAATATGAGTAAGGAAACCTTTGATACCCTTGGCAACCAAAGAAAAGTTAACTATGCCTTAATGGCCGAATCACGTCGTGATTTCATCGCACAGGTGATTGATGGAATTCTGCCCCCACCACAGTATTTTGCCAAGAATGCGGCGATCAACAAGGCAGGTTATGAAAGTTTTGATCAGGTCAGGGAAAAGGGAATGGTTCCAATGGATCCGGCAGAATTTGAATTTACAGCCGAACACCATGGAGCCTTAATTATAGACACTAGGGCACCGCAGGATTTTGCTGCTGATTTTATTCCAACCTCAATTAATATCGGTTTAAATGGTCAGTTTGCTCCATGGGTGGGTGCATTGATTACGGATCTGCACCAGCCACTTCTGCTGGTCGTAGATGAAGGTAAAGCAGAAGAAGCAATTACCAGGTTATCCAGAGTTGGCTACGATCAGACAATTGGATTTCTAGATGGCGGTATCGCTGCCTGGAAAAGTTCAGGTAGAAACACTGATCAGATTCATTCGGTGAGCGCCCTGGATTTTGAAAAGGAAATGTTGTCAAACCCTGATACAGCTATTATTGATGTGAGAAAGCCGGGAGAATTCGAATCAGGTCATCTGGTCACGGGTCAGAGCCGTCCATTGGATTATATCAACGACTGGACCGGGGATTTGAAAAGAAATCAAAAATACTTTATCCATTGTGCTGGTGGTTACCGGTCAATGATAGCGGCCTCTATCCTGAAAGCCCGTGGAATAAATGAAGTGGTGGATGTGCAGGGTGGTTACGGTGCAATTAAGTCAACCGGCCTTTTACGTTCCGACACCTTTACCGAAACATCTTCAGCTCGTGAAAATGGATAAGTATGATATCCTGATCGTTGGTGCCGGGCCGATAGGGATGGCTTGTGCTATAGAAGCACAGCGTGCCGGCCTTTCATACGTTATTGTCGAAAAAGGGGCATTGGTAAACAGTTTGTTCAATTATCCTGTTTTTATGACTTTTTTTTCGACCTCACAAAAGCTGGAGATCGGAGAGGTGCCATTTGTCAGCATTAATCCTAAACCCAACCGAAATGAAGCTGTAGAATATTATCGTCGTGTAGCAGAAAAGTTCGCTATGAATATTCGGTTATTTGAACGGGTTGAGCAGGTTGAAAGATCGGCTGATAGTGTCGGAAGTAGTTTTCTCGTAAAAACATCTAAAAGGACCTACCAAGTCAGAAAAGTCATTATTGCTACTGGTTTTTACGACATCCCGTTACTCATGAATATTCCCGGTGAGGGACTACCTCAGGTTACGCACTATTATAAAGACCCGCATCTTTATGCGTTTCAGCGAGTAGTTGTAGTCGGGGCTAATAATTCTGCAATAGATGCTGCGTTAGAAACCTACCGTAAGGGGGCACAGGTTACCTTAGTTATCCGTGGAGGAGAGATTGGTTCCTATGTGAAATACTGGGTCAGACCAGATATTGAAAACAGGATTAAAGAGGGGGCTATCAAAGTATACTTTCATTCGGAATTAACGGAAATCCGTGATGGTGAGGTAACTATACAGACTCCGGATGGTAATATAATCCTGGAGAATGATTTTGTAATCGCGATGACCGGGTACCAACCGGATTTTGGCATGCTGGAACGTTTGCGTGTTCAGCTGGCAGATACGGAAAAGCATGAACCTGCGTATAATGAGGAAACGATGGAGACTGTTTTGCCTGGTTTATATCTGGCAGGGGTTGTTTGTGGAGGAAGAGATACACATCAATGGTTTATTGAGAACTCAAGAGTACATGCAGTTCAAATTATCAGGCATATTTCTGCCGAAATCCTTTAAATCTTATTTTTAGAAAGCATTAAAGCCGGCAATTAGCCGATTTTAATTAAGTTTGCCCATTAATTTTAGCGTGAATGCCGGGAATAAATCAGATCAAGAAACCTATAGCTGCAGATATCGAAGTTTTTGAAGAAAAATTTAAAGCTTCTATGCATAGTGATGCTCCATTACTGGATCGTATTACGCATTATATTGTAAAAAGAAAGGGAAAGCAGATTAGGCCGATGTTTGTCTTTTTTGCAGCCAAGCTTTGCGGCGGTATTCTGGAATCAACACACCGTGGCGCTGCATTAGTTGAATTATTGCATACAGCAACACTAGTTCATGACGATGTTGTCGACAATGCTTACGAACGCCGTGGTTTTTTCTCAATTAATGCATTATGGAAGAATAAAATTGCAGTCCTTGTAGGAGATTATCTATTGGCCAAAGGACTGCTCTTGTCGGTAAATAATAACGAATTCCGCTTGTTACAGATCGTTTCTGAAGCTGTGAGACAAATGAGTGAGGGCGAATTGCTCCAGATTGAGAAGGTTCGGCGTATGGATATCAGCGAGGAACTTTATTTCGATGTGATCCGACAGAAAACAGCCTCATTAATAGCATCATGCTGCGCTTGCGGCGCTGCCTCTGCAGGTGCTGACGATGCGCAGGTTGCGCAAATGCATGCTTTTGGTGAAAAAGTGGGGATAGCTTTCCAGATTAAGGACGATACTTTTGACTTCGGTACCGATGACGTCGGCAAGCCACTTGGAATTGATATCAAAGAGAAGAAAGTTACGCTCCCTCTAATCTATGCACTAAACCGTTCCGATAAGACGGAAAAGAAAAGGATGATCAATTTAGTGAAGAATCATAAAGATGATCCTAAAAAGATACAGGAAATCATAGATTTCGTAAATGAAAAAGAAGGGGTTCGTTACGCATCCGAAAAAATGGCCCAATATCAGCAGGAAGCATTTGATATTCTCTATACTTTTCCTGAAAGTGAGGCCAGAACTGGTCTTGAACAGCTTGTTCGCTATACAACAGAACGTAAAAAGTAACAATCATCATACGAAAGCGGATTATCGGGACTTAATTCTTTTTGATATTAAGAAATAACTTAATTTAATCAAAAAATAAGACCATGAAGACCTCTTGCTTTCTCTTTTTATCGGCTTTCGCCGTGTCCGCTTACGCTCAGGACAATTTTTCTCCGGCATTTAAACAAATTAATTCAGAAGTCCAGCAGCATTCTAAGGCTTATTCGACGCTGAAAGATGCGACCTCTACAATCGGCCACCGTTTAACCGGCTCTGCAAATGGTGCGAAAGCAGAAGAGTATGCTTTTAAGCTATTGAAATCTTATGGGTATGATGTGCGTTACCAGCCTTTTGAAGTGGAGAGCTGGAGCAGGTTGAATAACGAGACGAAAATTGGTGATGCAGCTTCAAATTTACATAAAGTCGCCTCAGTAGCACTTGCGCATTCACCTGTGAAAGCTAATGTAAGTGGAGAACTCGTAGATATGGGGAATGGTCTGGATGAGGATTATCAAAAGAAAGCAGGTCAGGTTAAAGGTAAAATCGCACTTGTATATCTAGGAGTTCTACCTGGTTCACCAGCCGGAACACCGGGATTACACCGCTCTGAAAAGACGGCCCTGGCTACAAAATACGGAGCAACCGGTATCATCATTATTAATGGCGTTAAAAATGGAGTCCTGTTAACGGGTACGGCTTCGGTAACCGGTAAGCTTATTCCAATACCAGCCGCTTGTATAGGATTGGAAGATGGAATGGCTGTTAAGGCAGAACTGGCTAAAAAACCTCAGTATGCTAACTTAAATATGACCAATTTCTCCGGGATGATTAAGGCAAGAAATGTTGTTGCAACATTGAAGGGTACGGAGTTTCCGAAAGAAAAAATCGTACTCGGCGGACACTTGGACAGCTGGGATCTTGCCACTGGTGCAATAGATAACGGTATAGGCTCATTTGCCATAATGGATATGGCAAGAACCTTTAAAACGCTCAAATTAAAGACTAAAAGAACTGTAGAATTCGTCATGTTTATGGGAGAGGAGCAGGGCCTTTTAGGATCTAAAGCTTTTGTCCGCGACGCTAAAGCAAAAAACGAGTTAGGTGAAATCAAGTATATGCTTAACTACGACATGACTAATGATCCTAAAGGAGTTACGACAAGCCGGAAAGAAATGGAGGATTTGATTAAAGGCTGGGGTACACAAATTGCACAGATAGATACCGGCTATAAAAATCTCTTCAGGGCTGGAGCCGGATTACATAGTGATCATCAACCGTTTATGCTGGAAGGTATTCCGACTGCGGGTGGAACTGGCGGCAAACTACCAAATAATTCGGGTCCTTTCTATCACTCAGATGGTGACGGTTTTCACCTAGTCGATGAGCAGGAATTGAAGAATACTGTACGTTATTCAGCTATGTTAACATATGCTCTGGCTAACACACCTGTAATCCCTGTTGGTAGACAAACGGAGAATGAATTGAAGGATTTTCTTAAACAAAATAATTTGGAGTTGCCTTTAAAGATAGCCGGTGACTGGCGTTGGAATGATTAGGTAAGGTATTTTTGGTAAAAATTGCAGTTAAATAAGGCTATTGAGGAAATTCATCTATATTTACTCTTATATTATTTGTAATTCCAGCATTTTCCATGCGTAATATCAATATCAAAGAACTAGCTAAAGCTCTAAATTTATCTACATCGACTGTTTCCCGGGCATTCCGGGATAACAGCGATATCAGCAGGGAAACGAAAGATAAGATACTTGCTGCGGCTAAAGAACTCAACTATCAGCCGAATCATTATGCAAGTAATCTTAGAGAACAGCGTAGTAAGACAATAGCTGTAATCGTTCCTGAACTGGCAAATAATTTTTTCTCTCAGGCAATTCATGGAATAGAGGGGGTTGCCCGGAGTAAGGGGTATCATATCCTGATTTACGCGACAGATGATGATTTCGAAAAAGAAGTCTCCTTTATAAGGCATTTGCATAACGGTCGGGCCGACGGGATTATTATGTCAGTTTCCGGAGAGGGGAATGATCCCACCTATTTGAACGGTCTGAATAATAAGAGGCTTCCGTTGGTTTTTTTCGATAGAGTTTATGAAGACATTTCTGCACCACGAGTAATAACTAATGATTATGAAAGTAGTTTTGCAGCCACTCAACACCTCATTAAGCAAGGTTGCCAGCGTATTGCCTATTTAGTAATCAATAAAAATCTTTCTATCGGGAAGACCAGGATGCAGGGGTATCTGGATGCATTAGAAAAGTACGGAATACCATTTGACGACCATCTGGTTGTGGACTGTACCAATAGTTATCGTAAAAACGGGCAGATTCTGAAACATATGTTGCAGGAACTGAAACCTGATGGCGTATTCACGTCGGTGGAGCGTCTGGCTTTCGCTACTTATACAGCTTGTCATGAATTGGGCGTTCAAATTCCCGAACAGTTAAAAGTCGTCGGGTTTTCAAGCCTTGAAATCGCACCGCTATTAAATCCTTCTCTGACTACTGTTACCCAGCCAGCTACCAGAATAGGTGTAGAGGCAGCATCTCTTTTATTTAAGATGCTCGAGCAGCCGGATACCGTAAATAGCAATGAAAAAATAGTTTTAGTTTCTCGCTTAATCAAACGCAGATCGACTGCCGTTTAAATCAAATATCTCTTCCATTTCTTCAGATTCAAGGACTTTTTTTAACCGGTATTTTTATGCCGGTTTCGCTGTGTTTTTCTGTTAAAAAAAGCATTGACCCAACTGAAATACGCAGAATTCCGGATAGTTTATCTTCTGAAGGCCGCTTCCCTCTCTAAGTAAGTTGGGAACGTTCCCGGTATCGTTCCCGTAAAAAGGACATAAAGTCACTTAGTGTACAAAAAACACTATTTATCGTTTTTATTTGCTTCAAATATTTGATAATCAATATTTTGATACCAACAAATAGTTTTTGTTGGTATTTGTGTACAAAAATTATTCTGCCAAAATATGGCATATTTAAGTATAAAATACTGCCATATAAATTATTTTAATATAATATTTTGATTTGTGGATCTCAGATGTAAATTTACCTCGAGTGTAATACACACTGCTATTATCCAAATATATACCCCCAAAAAAGTATAAAATATGAAGCTATTTTACATCATGAGATACTGTCTGTTTTTCGTGCTTACACTAAGCATAATTACCGCACAGGCTCAGACCGGAACAGTATCCGGAAAAGTGGTTGATGAAACAGGATTCGGTTTACCCGGTGCTTCTGTGCTCATCAAAGGTCTTGGTAAGAGTTCGATGACCGATGGTAACGGTAATTATAAAATTACCGGCGTTGCAAATGGTCCGATATCGTTGACTGCAAGCTATATTGGTTACACCTCAATAGAGTCAGCAGTAACTGTAAGCGGTAACACCGTACTTGACTTCTCTTTGAAACCAGACGCGCAGAATTTGAATGAGGTCGTTGTGATTGGTTATGGAACCGCACAGAAAAAAGATCTGACCGGCTCGATTACAACAGTAAGCTCTAAAGACTTTCAGGCTGGAAATATTACCTCTCCAGAACAATTAATTTCCGGTAAAGTTGCCGGTGTGTCTATTACGTCTAATGGTGGGCAGCCAGGTTCTGGGAGTACTATTCGTGTTAGGGGTGGTGCTTCTCTGAATGCCAGTAATGATCCGCTTATCGTAATCGACGGGATTCCATTTAGCGGTAACAAAATTGCAGGTTCTGCCAACGCACTGAGTCTTGTAAATCCTAATGATATTGAAACGTTTACCATCTTAAAAGATGCAAATGCAACTGCTATCTACGGTTCACGTGCCTCAAATGGTGTTATTTTGATTACCACTAAGAAAGGTAAATCGGGCGAGCCGCGCATTGACTTCAGTACAGTGAATTCATATGCTACGGTTGCAAAAAAGGTTGACGTATTATCCGGTGATCAGATTCGTGAATATGTAAATACACATGGTACGCCAGAGCAGATCGGCTTATTAGGTTCTGCAAGTACAGACTGGCAGGACGCGATCTTCAACAATTCTTTCACTACAGATAATAACCTGAGTATTTCTGGAAGCTTTAAGGATATTCCTTATCGTGTTTCTGCAGGTTACCTTGATCAGAAAGGTTTGCTGATAACCGATCGTCTGAAACGTGCATCTGGTGGAATTACGATTAACCCAACTTTCTTTGACAAGCACCTGAAAGTAGATTTGAATCTGAAAGGTACAATCAGTGAATCACGTTTTGCAAATCAGGATGCGGTTGGCGCAGCGATACAATTTGATCCGACTCAAAGTATTTATGCAAACAATCAGTTTGGTGGCTACTATGAATGGGTAGGCTCGACAGGCCAGCTGAACCCGAATGCACCAAGAAATCCCCTTGGATTAATTGAGCAAAAAAATAATACAGGTTATGCAGACAGAAGTTTCGGTAATATGCGCCTGGATTACTCTTTCCACTTTCTTCCGGAATTACATGCTAATGCAAATGTAGGTTATGACGTGTCCAAAGGATATGGAAAAACTTTAATCCCAGCATATGCTGCACAGAAATTTGCAAACTTAGGTGAATCGACACAGTACGAAGAAGTTCAACACAATAAACTAGTAGAATTTTACCTTAATTATTCCAAAGACCTGAAAGGTATTAACAGTAATATTAATGCAACTGCGGGTTACGGGTTTTACGACAATGCGGTTAAAACCTATAATTTCACGGCCTATAATGCATTGGGTGGAATTCAGACCACTCCGGTTTTTCCATTTGATGTTCAGCAAAACAGGTTGCTATCTTATTATGGCCGTTTAGTTTATACCCTTGCAGATAAATATATCTTATCAGGTACCATGCGTGCAGATGGTTCCTCTAAATTTAGTGAAGCCGGACGCTGGGGATATTTTCCATCTGCAGGTTTTACCTGGAGAGCGATTGATGAATCTTTCCTGAAAGACAGTAAGGTTCTTTCCGATTTAAAACTTCGTTTAAGCTACGGTATAACCGGTCAGCAGGATGGCATAGCGAACTACAGTTATATGCCTAATTATTACAGCAGTGTAAATGAAGCTCAATATCAGATAGGAGATAAATTTTATCATTTCTTCTCGCCGCTTGCCTACGATAAAGATTTGAAATGGGAAACTTCAGAGACTTACAATGCCGGTTTAGATTACGGTTTCTTTAACGGAAGAGTATTTGGTAGCGTCGATGTTTACTATAAAAAAACCAAAGACTTGCTAAGTACCGTACCTATTCCTGTTGGAACCAATTTTAGTAACCTTTTATTGACAAATGTCGGTAATATGGAGAATAAAGGTATTGAGGCGAGTATCAACGTCGCATTGATAAAAAGCAGCGACATAAACTGGGATATGGGTTTCAATGTTACCTACAATAAAAATAAAGTAACTAATCTTTCCTTAAACCCGGATCCGAATTTCAAGATCGGTGCCGGTAATATCACTGGTGCAACCGGTACTACATTGAAATGGAATGCCGCTAATTACAATCCTGCAGCTTTCTTCGTTTATAAACAAGTATATGATACTAATGGTAAGCCACTTGAAGGTATTTATGAAGACACGAATGAAGATGGAGTAGTGACTGAGCAGGACAGATATTTCTACCATGCACCGGCGCCTAAGTATATTATGGGTTTTACAACTTCATTCAATTATAAAAAATGGACATTAAGCACCGTTTTGCGTGCCAATCTGGGTAACTATATTTATGACAATGTGTCTTCCAATTTTGGTGTAGACAGAAATGTATTGAGTCCAAGTGGCCTGATTAACAACGCTGCGGTTGATTTGATGAACACAGGATTCTCTAATAACCAGTTCTTGAGTGACTATTATATCAGAAATGCTTCTTTCCTGAAAATGGATAATGCAGGTGTGGCTTATAACTTCGGTCCGCTTAGCGCGAATTCCAAAACTACTTTGCGGATAACCGCTAATGTGCAGAATGTGTTCGTGATTTCCGACTATAAAGGACTTGATCCGGAGATTGGCAGTGGTGTCGATTATAATTTATACCCAAGACCAAGAACTTATAGTTTAGGCTTAAACTTAGGATTTTAATCAAATTTTGATCGCCGGTTGAGTGATCAGCTGATTTCTGATTTTAAAGTCGGGAATCAGTTCTGAAACATACAACTGCTTAAAAAATATACGAATGAAAACATTACATAAAATATTAACCGGAGGAGCCATCCTATTAGCTTCTCTTACGGCTTGTAAAAAAGATCTTAATCTGAAACCTACAAATGACATCACGGCAGATCAAGTTTATTCTACTCCGGAAGGTTACAAACAGGTCTTATTTAAGGTTTATGCCAGTTTTGCGACAACCAGTGGTAAAGGTTCCGGCGACAGCGACCTTGGCGGTATTGACGCAGGTGCCTCTGACTTTTTCAGATTATACTGGAATGCACAGGAACTGACAACCGATGAAGCCCTTTGTGTTTGGAATGATCCCGGAGTGTTCGATCTGAACTATCAGACTTATACTTCTGACAATATTATACTGCAGGGATTATATACCCGCAGTATCTACCAGATTACACTTGCGAATGAATTTTTGAGAGAAAGTACGCCAGAGAAACTGGCTTCCAGGAATATTTCTGGTGCCGATGCATCAGATATTACGGCCGCGCGTGCAGAAGCACGTTTCCTTCGTGCTTATCAGTATTGGGTATTAATGGATATGTTCGGTAATCCACCATTCCTTACAGAAGCAAATGAGATTGGAAAAGTTGCACCTAAACAAATCAAGCGTGCCGATTTGTTTAACTATGTCGAATCAGAACTACTGGCTATTGAAAATGAGCTGCCCGTTAGTAATGAATACGGCAGAGCAACCCGTGCAGCCGGACAGATGTTATTATCCAGAGTTTATCTGAATGCTGCGGTGTATATCGGTACTGCAAAAAATACGGAGGCAGTTAATTATGCGTCTAAAGTTATAAGTGGTGGTTATAGCTTACACAGTCAGTATAAAAACCTGTTTCTGTCTGACAATAACCAGGGAAATCCAGAGACAATTTTTGCGATCAATTACGATGCTAATTTCACACAGAATTTCGGAGGCACAACTTTTCTGATCAATGCTGCTATTAGCAGCGATATGGATCCGGCTTCCTTTGGTGTTCCAAATGGCGGATGGGGTGGTATTCGTTCCGCTTCTACCTTACCATTGATGTTCGGTGATTACAGCGGTAATACTGATAAAAGGGCAATGTTCTTTGCCGGTAAACTGGAAAATGATAATATCGCAGTTTTCAAGGATGGTTTGGCAGTAATTAAATTCAGAAATGTTTCTCAGAATAATATCACGCCACCTTCTAATGCCGGAACATTCAGTTCAGTTGACTTTCCGCTGTTCCGATTACCGGAAGCATATCTGAACTATGCAGAAGGTGTATTGCGCGGCGGCGGCGGTGGTACAAACAGTCAGGCATTGGCTTATGTAAATCTGTTACGTCAACGGGCTTACGGTAATGATTCCGGCCGTCTGAATTCAATCAGTCTGGATGTGATTCTATCGGAACGAGCTAAAGAATTTTATTGGGAAG
Organism: Pedobacter antarcticus; assembly: GCF_900112985.1. Lineage (GTDB taxonomy): Bacteria > Bacteroidota > Bacteroidia > Sphingobacteriales > Sphingobacteriaceae > Pedobacter > Pedobacter antarcticus. Next base: position 126,553 of record NZ_FONS01000008.1, on the reverse strand, counting down.
GTTATAGACGTACCGACCTGATCCGTTTCGGAAAGTTCACAGATGGGTCCTATCTATGGCCGTTTAAAGGCGGAATAAAAGGTGGAAGAGGAGTCGAAGCCACACGTGCACTTTTCCCGTTACCATCGGCAGATCTGATTGCCAACCCTAACTTAACTCAAAACCCTGGTTATTAAAAGATATACAGATATGAAATCAATTTTCATGAATACTATAGCGTACAGTATGTTCCTGCTGATGTTTGTTTCCTGTAAAAAGGACGAGACGCAAGTCGTCGCTGGTAATGGAACTGCACCTACGCTGACTGTAAACACACAATCCATCATTCTTGATGAAATTAACGCAGATGAAACAGCGCTGAACTTTACCTGGACTGCCTCATCGTTCGGATTTAAAGCAGGGGTTTCTTATGCAGTCGAACTTGACCTTGGCGGGAATAATTTTAAATCGCCTAAAGAAGTAGCTGGCGGAGCACAACTAAACCGTGAATTTACAGTCGCAGACCTGAATAGCTTGATTAATCAGCTGGGCATGACCCCAGGAGTTTCTGCCGAGCTGGAAGTTAGGGTTAAAGCATCTATCAGTGATAAATATGCGCCCGCCTATAGCAATGTGATTAAATTACAGGTTACACCGTATCTGGTTGAAATCTCTTATCCTTCATTGTACGTTCCCGGATCCTTCCAGGGCTGGGATCCTGCTACAGCACCAAAAATCTCTTCTGTTGAAGACAATGGAATTTACGAAGGATACATTTATTTAAAAGATGCAGAAAACACTTTCAAATTTACATCTGCACCGAACTGGGACAATGTAAATTATGGTGAGTCTTCTCCAGGTAAACTGAATGAAGGCGGCGGCGAGAACATTACCATAAAAGGTGCAGGTTATTACCTGTTGAAAGTTGATACTAAGAAACTTACTTATTCTGCAGTTAAAACAACTTGGGGCATTATTGGTGATGCGACCGGTTCCTGGGATGCTGATACCCCGTTAACTTACGATGCGGTTAGCGGAAACTGGACTATTACTAAGAACTTATCCGCAGGGGCATTTAAATTCCGCGGTAATGCAGATTGGGACATGAATTTCGGTGACAACAAGCCTGCTGACGGCAAATTGAAATCAAATGGGGAGAATATCCCGATTGCTGCCGCAGGCAGCTACAGGGTAACTTTAAAGTTGAGTACGCCCGGTAACTACAGTTACAGTATAGAAAAATTATAAGAGCTTAAATGCCCTGGCCATCTGGTTCAGGGCATTTAGTGGTTAAACGAGAGGTGTCTGTTCAAACGCAAATTTAAAATTGATGAAAAAACTATTCCTGATTCTGTTCCTTTTCCTGTCCGTACAAACGATTCATGCGCAAAACCGTCTGGAACGGGTTGAGCCTTTATTTTGGTGGACGGGTATGAAAAATACAAACCTGCAATTAATGCTACATGGTAAAGATCTTTCCGGTTACACATTAAAAGTAAACTATCCTGGTGTTAAATTAGTGAAAACACATCCAGTAGAAAACCCAGACTATTTGTTTGTTGACCTGGATATTCAGTCTGAAGCAAAAGCAGGTAAATTTGTAATCAACCTGGAACAAAAAGGGAAGTCAAGTCTGAAATTTACATACGAGCTGAAAAACAGAGACAATGCTGCAGGACGTATTCAGGGAGTGACAAATAAAGACTTCATTTACCTGCTAATGCCGGATCGTTTTTCTAATGGCGATCCGTCCAATGACGTTGTTAAGGGGATGCGTGAAACAAAACTGAACCGCGATTCCATGTATTATCGTCACGGTGGTGATATTCAAGGGGTCGTTAATCATCTAGATTATCTGAAGCAGTTAGGTGTAACCACGATCTGGATGACACCGGAAATAGAAAACGATATGGTAAATGCTTCCTACCATGGATATGCAGTTACCGATCATTATCGTATTGATCCGAGATACGGAACAAACGAAAGCTATAAGAATTATGTAGAGAAAGCGCATGGTAAAGGACTTAAAGTGATTAAAGATATTGTGCATAATCATATTGGAACCGGGCACTGGATGTACAACAGCCTGCCAATGAAAGACTGGCTGAATCAATGGCCGGAATTCACGCAGACCAGTTATAGAGATGAGCCAGTTATGGATCCGCATACTAGTTTGGCAGACCGTAAAAAGATGCTGGATGGCTGGTTCGTATCCAGTATGCCGGATTTGAATGAGCGTAATCCTTTCGTACAGCAATATCTGATTCAGAATCATATCTGGTGGATTGAGTATGCGGGTATTGACGGGCTGAGATTGGATACTTATGCTTACAATGAGCCGGAGTTCATGGCAGATTGGGCAAAGCGGCTTCAAGCCGAGTTTCCGACATTATCTATTTTTGGAGAAACGCTGGTAAATTCAGTTCCTGCCCAGGCCTTCTTTACTCAGGGAAATACCGTGAACAGAGGGTTCGATACACATTTACCGGGAATTACTGACAATGTATTAAAGGCCTCTCTATTTGAAGCATTAAATGGGAAAAGTGGCTGGGTAGATGGTGTCTTCAGACTATATAATACAATTTCTCAGGACTTCTTATATCAGGATGCAGACAAGAATGTAATTTATTTTGATAACCATGATATGAGCCGATTTTACTCTGTAATCGGGGAAGACTACAATAAATATAAATCAGGCATAGCATTACTCCTCACCCTGCGTGGGATTCCTCAAATGTATTATGGAACAGAGATCCTGATGAAGAATTATTCTGATCCTGATGGCTTGGTGCGATCCGATTTTCCAGGTGGCTGGAAAGGCGATAAAGAGAATAAATTTACACCCGCAGGTAGAACCACGCAGGAGCAGGATGCCTGGACTTATGTGAGTAAGCTTGCAAACTACCGTAAGAATAACCCCGCGTTACAGACAGGGAAAATGATGCAGTTCGTTCCTGAAGATGGAATGTATGTATATTTCCGTTATGCTGATGGAAATAAAGATGCAAAAGATGTAATGGTGATCCTGAATGCCGATTCTACAGCTAAGACATTGAATACTAAACGTTTTTCTGAAAGATTGGTGAATAAGACTATCTTGAAGGATGTTATAAATAATACTGAATTTAAACTTGATCAGCCAATAGCCGTTCCGGCGAAAACTACGCTGGTTCTTGAATTAAATTAATCCTGAAAACAAAACAAATTATAAACAGATGAACACAACACAGATTGCCTGCATTTTTGATCTAGATGGCGTTTTGGTCGATACAGCAGTCTACCACTACCAGGCTTGGAAAAAACTGGCTAACTCACTCGGGTTTGACTTTAGCCATGCTCAGAACGAACAGTTAAAAGGCGTAAACAGACAACGTTCCCTGGAGAAAATATTGAATTGGGGCGGCATTACTAAAACTGCTGCCGAGCAGGAAGAACTCGCCGCACTTAAAAACAGCTGGTACGTAGAAATGATTAGTAAGATGTCTGACACTGAAGTTTTACCGGGCTCTTTGAAGTTGTTAACTGAACTGCAGGCTGCGGGTGTACCTGTTGCTTTGGGTTCAGCAAGTAAAAATTCTGGGTTGATTCTGGAACGAACCGGCTTGAGTCATTTTTTTAATGCAATTGTTGATGGCAATTCGGTGACCAGTTCCAAGCCGGACCCAGAAGTTTTTCTGAAGGGTGCCGAACTGTTGAGAACAGAACCCTCAAATTGTGTTGTTTTTGAAGATGCAGCAGCCGGAGTAGAGGCCGCACTGGCCGCAAAAATGGCCGTAGTTGGAATCGGTACTGCCGAAAACCTGCCGGGGGCAGATGTCGTTATTGAAGACCTCAGCAAAATCAATCTGGAAAAGCTTAAAGCACTTTTACAACATAAAAGCTAAAAGCTTGATTGCTGCTGTTAAGTCCAAATCAGGTGCGATAAAAAAGAAAAGAACAATTAATAAAAGGCCAATTATCAGGCATTCAAAACAGAATTTTTTCTGTTAACTATAGTTTATACGCATGAAGAATTATATACAGGCAGCTGCCTGGAGCATTATTGAAGAAGGGTTTGATCCGGCTCTTCACCAGATATCAGAAAGTATTTTTAGCCTGGGTAATGGCCATATGGGTCAGCGGGCTAATTTTGAAGAGACCTATTCAGGCGAAAGTCTCTCTGGAAATTATGTGGCGGGTGTTTATTATCCCGATAAAACGCGTGTAGGCTGGTGGAAGAATGGTTATCCCGAATATTTTGCGAAAGTGCTGAACTCTTGTAACTGGATGGGACTACAGTTTGACTTCGGCGGTACCCTATTGGATTTGCATACTGCAGAGGTGAAATCTTTCCGCAGGGAACTGCAAATGCAGAAAGGTTATTTGCAGCGTAATTTCGTCGCCACTATTCCTTCGGGCAGTACTGTTGAAGTACAGAGCAAACGTTTTTTCAGCATGGCAAATGATGAAATAGCGGCTCTCCATTATCAACTGAAAGCAACGGATTTTACCGGTACGCTTAAGTTAAAGGCCGTAGTTGATGGGGATGTCAGTAACCAAGATTCCAACTATGATGAGAAGTTCTGGGATGAAGTCGGCAAAAGCCGGACGGAAAAAGGTACGTTCCTTACATTGAGGACTAAAAAAACCGGCTTTGAAGTTATTACAGGAGTTAAAACAATTGTCCTGCTTAATGGTAAGCCACTTGAGCTTAAATCTTCAGAAGAACGGAATAAATATATTTCAGAAGAGCTGGCTGTTGAACTTCAGGCTGGCGATGTGCTGGATATCTATAAGATTGTCACTAACCTTTCCTCACAGAATTATGCAGCAGCGGAACTCTCTGCACGTGCAGAGGAAGTGCTACACGCCGCTACAGCTGCGGGTTTTGAAAAACTACTAGCAGAACAAGCTGAAGCCTGGGCACTTAAATGGGCAGAAGGAGATATTCAGATTGAAGGAGACACCTCTGCACAACAGGCAATCCGGTTTAATATCTTCCAGCTAAACCAGACTTATACAGGAAAAGATGCAAGGCTTAATATCGGACCAAAAGGGTTTACCGGCGAAAAATACGGAGGATCTACCTATTGGGATACCGAGGCTTATTGTATACCTTTTTATCTCTCCACCGCAAATCAGGAAGTAGCGAAAAATCTATTGGTTTACCGTTACAAACACTTGGAGAAGGCTATTGAAAATGCACAGAAATTAGGCTTCGATAAGGGGGCTGCACTATATCCGATGGTAACCATGAACGGTGAAGAATGCCATAACGAATGGGAGATTACCTTCGAAGAAATTCACCGTAACGGGGCTATTGCTTTTGCGATTTATAATTATGTCCGTTATACCGGCGATCAGGATTACCTGAAACAATATGGACTTGAAGTACTGATCGGTATTGCCCGTTTTTGGAAACAACGTGTAAACTGGAGTGAAGACAAACAACAGTATGTAATGCTTGGTGTTACCGGACCAAATGAGTACGAGAATAATATTAACAACAACTGGTATACTAACACCATGGCAGTATGGTGCCTCAACTATGCGATGGAGGCTACAGAAATCGTTCGTGCCGAAGACCCTGCGAGATTAGCAGAGCTTATCGAAGCTACAGGACTAAATGAAGCAGAAGAATTTGCTGCATGGACAAAGATTTCAGCTGGGATGTATTTGCCGGAAGATAAGAACCTTGGTATTTTCCTTCAGCAGGACGGTTACCTCGATAAAGAACAGATTCTGGTCAAAGATCTGCCAGCGTCACAGCGTCCGATCAATCAGAAATGGAGCTGGGATAGAATTCTGCGTTCAGGTTTTATTAAACAAGCTGATGTTTTACAGGGAATGTATTTCCTGGAAGATCAGTATGATCTGGATGCTTTACGCCGGAACTTCGACTTCTATGAAGCAAGAACAGTTCACGAAAGCTCATTATCTCCATGTGTTCACAGTATTCTTGCTGCCAAACTCAATGATGGCGCAAGAGCCTATGAATTCTATTTGCGCACAGCGCGTCTGGATCTTGATGATTATAATAACGATACAGAAGATGGTCTGCATATCACGTCGATGGCAGGCACCTGGATGAGTATTGTAGAAGGATTTGCAGGTATGCGGGTGCGGAACGGTCAGTTGTTATTCCGTCCTTTCTTACCTCAGGAATGGCAGTCATTTGCATTTAAAATAGGATTCCGGGGCACGCAGTTCAGCATTACCATAAGGGCAGGAGAAATTACTATTTTTAACGCCGGAGATCAAATCAGCAACATCAGCATATTCGATGAGGTTTATCAGATTCCAACAGGAGAAACAGTAATTAATTATCAGGCAGCGGCTCTATGAGGCGCACCTGTAAATTTGTTATTGCCACTTTAATTATCATTTCAGGCAATTTACCTTTGGCTATGGCCCAGCAAAAACAAAAAATAATGATCTATCAGTTGTTGCCGCGATTATTCGGCAACAAACAGCAGCAGCAGATCCCGTACGGTACAATAACAGAAAATGGTAGCGGTAAATTCGATGATATCACTGTAAAAGCTTTACAGGGTATGAAAGAATTGGGTACTACCCATGTCTGGTATACTGGTGTGATTGCACATGCCACCCTTACCGATTACGGCCAATTCGGTCTGCCCGCAGATCATGCATCAGTCGTGAAAGGTAGGGCTGGATCTCCTTATGCAGTCCGTGACTATTACGACGTCGATCCGGATCTTGCCGTTCAGGTAGATAAAAGGATGGAAGAGTTTCAAAATTTGATTGAACGGACACATGGGCAGAATCTGAAGGTCATCCTTGATTTTGTACCTAACCACGTTGCCAGGCAGTATAAATCCAGAATGAAGCCTGCAGGAGTAAAAGATTTTGGTGAAGGAGATGATGTGAGCCGTGCCTTCAGTCCGGAAAATGATTACTATTATATTCCCGGGCAGCAGTTTATTGTGCCCCAGCCTCACCATGGTCAGGTGAATCCGCTGGCTTCAGTCAGTAAAGGACCATATTTGGAAAACCCGGCGAAAGCAACCGGAAACAATGTGTTTTCCGCTGCTCCCTCCATTGATGACTGGTATGAAACTATCAAGTTAAATTACGGGCTCGATGTTCAGGGTGGTTCCGTTGGTCACTATAGCCCTGTTCCGGCAGTGTGGCTTAAAATGAAAGATATTTTAAGTTATTGGTCAGATAAAGGAGCAGACGGTTTCCGCTGCGATATGGCAGAAATGGTTCCTATAGAGTTTTGGGCATGGGTAATTCCCGAGTTAAAGAAGAAAAAGCCCGAACTTATTTTTATTGGAGAAGCATATGATCCTTCTACCTACAAGACATTTCTCACTACTGGTAAATTCGACTATCTATATGATAAAGTTGGTCTTTATGATGGGCTGAAGAAGCTGATCAGGAGTGAAGATCAGGCCGATGTTGCTGCAATCCGTCACGTCTGGCAGCAGGAAAGCGCCGGGTTCGGTGATCAGATGCTGCGTTTTCTGGAAAACCATGATGAAGAAAGAATTGCATCTGCAGGTTTTGCTGGAAAGGCCGAACTGGCTTTACCGGCAATGGTTTTATCGGCAACGCTTTCCGGTGGACCTGTAATGCTCTATTCAGGCCAGGAAGTCGGTGAACCAGGCAGAGGCGCAGAAGGATTTGGAGGAGAGGATAACAGAACCACTATTTTTGATTACTGGGGAGTACCGGAACATCAGAAATGGATGAACAATGGTGCTTTTGACGGGGGGCAGCTCAGTCCTGAGCAGCATGAACTCCGCGCTTATTACGGTAAGCTGCTTAAGTTTGCAGGGCATTCGCAGGCAGTTGCTTCCGGTGAGTTTCTGGAAATGCCGGCCGGGGGTAACATGAATCAGAAGATGTATGGCTTCTTCCGTTTTACAGATAAAGAGCGGTTATTGATACTTGTAAATTTTGACAGGCATTATCGTATGGAGAGCCAGGTACGCATACCAGATGAAATCCTGAAAAAATACCCTTTGACAAAAGCTGTCGATCAGTTAAGCGGTGAGGAAATTAAAGTACAGGACAATCATACACTTCCGGTTTGGCTTCAACCAGTCTCAGCCCAGATCATTTCATTCTAATTCATTGATATAAATACATTCTTATCTCATGGAAAAATCTCCAGTCGCATTAAAGCCGCGGTTATCTGCTATACAAATATTTAATTTAAGCGCCGGATTCTTTGGTATTCAGTTTGGATTTGCCTTACAGAATGGAAATGCTTCCCGGATTCTGCAGACCTTTGGTGCAGATGTCGAGCATCTTTCTCTATTCTGGCTGGCTGCTCCACTCACAGGTATGATTGTACAGCCGATTATTGGTTACTACAGTGATCAGACCTGGAATCGTTTCGGCAGAAGAAGACCATTTTTTCTTGTGGGGGCTGTGCTAACAGCGATTGCATTAATTCTAATGCCAAATTCGGCGGCTTTAGCCGACTATATGCCGCCTATTATTATTGGGGCAGGAATGCTGATGATTATGGATGCTTCGATCAATGTGGCAATGGAACCATTCAGGGCACTGGTAGCAGATAAGCTACCGGAGAGCCAGCGAAGTTTCGGTTTTTCTATGCAGACATTTCTGATTGGGGCCGGAGCTATTTCCGGATCATGGCTTCCTTATATATTCTCTGAATATCTGGGGGTCTCCAAGATAGCAGAAGCAGGACAAGTACCTCATAATGTTGTTTATTCTTTTTATGCAGGTGCTGCAATTTTGCTGGTTACCATTCTGTGGACTGTACTGACAACAAAAGAATATCCACCCGAAGAAATGGCTTTATATCATTCCGCAGAACCAGAGCAGGAGGAGGCAAAAGGGATCATGTCAATTTTTACAGATTTCTCCAGGATGCCTTTAACTATGAAGCAGTTGGGACTTGTACAGTTCTTTTCCTGGTTTGCTTTGTTTTCTATGTGGGTTTTTACGACACCTGCCATTGCACAGCATATTTATAAAGTAGTACCCGGAGATACTTCATCTGTTGAATTTGCCGATGCCGGTAACTGGGTAAGTTTTCTTTTTGGTGTGTATAATGGAGTTTCAGCTATTTATGCCTTGATACTGCCAACTATCGCCAGACTAACCAGCCGAAAAATTGCACATGCTTTCTCCTTAGTTGCCGGAGGAATAGGCCTGCTTTCTATTTATTTTATCAGCAATCCAGACCATTTACTCTATTCGATGATTGGTATTGGCCTGGCTTGGGGAAGTATTCTTTCTATGCCTTATGCAATTCTTTCCAGTGCAATCCCTGCGAGAAAGATGGGCGTATATATGGGTATTTTTAATTTCTTTATCACGATGCCACAAATTGTAAATGGTATTTTTGGTGGTATGATCGTGAAGCGGTTCTATGATGGTGAAGCAATTTATGCCATCGTGATTGCAGGTATTTTCATGTTAATGGGAGCTGTTTCTGTTTTATATATTCGTGCAGACCGGGAAAAAACACTCAATTAGGTATCGAAAACGTAACATTTTTAAAGTATTGACAATACCTGGTGATCTTATCTTCATCTTTAATCTTCATTCAAACCTTATTAAACCAAATGAAGAAATTTTGCACTTTACTATTAGCCGGAGTCTGCGCATTTCAGTTTGCTGATGCGCAGCAATCCAAATTAACCAGACCCGCACTGCCGCCAAAAGCAGCAGATTCTGTAAAAGTCGGAACTACTGTTAATTCGCGTACGATCGTGCCTGAGAGTACGGTTATCACCAATCACCAGGTTACCATTAAGGGGCAACGAGTACCTTATAAGGCGACCACAGGAACCCTTCCTGTCTGGGACGATGCCGGCAAGCCAATTGCTGGTTTATTCTATACTTATTATGAACGTTCTGATGTCAAAGACAGAGCTGCCAGGCCATTAGTGATTTCCTTTAACGGCGGACCAGGTTCTGCATCTGTATGGATGCATATCGCTTATACCGGGCCAGTTGTATTAAATATTGATGATGAAGGTTATCCCGTTCAGCCGTACGGTTATAAAGAAAACCAGACATCTATCCTTGATATGGCCGATATCGTCTATATAGATCCCGTAAATACAGGTTACAGCCGTATTGTAGGTGATACACCAGGCAGCAAATTCTTCGGTGTAAATGCAGATATCAAATACCTTGCTGAATGGCTGAATACCTTCGTTACACGGAATAACCGCTGGGCATCCCCTAAATATCTGATTGGTGAAAGTTACGGAACAACCCGTGTTTCCGGACTGGCTATGGAGCTGCAGGGTTCGCAGTGGATGTACCTTAATGGTGTGATCCTGGTTTCTCCAACGGATTTAGGTATACAAAGAGGTCCGGCTATGGAAGCTGCATTAATGTTGCCATATTATGCGGCGACAGCATGGTATCACCATAAATTAACACCTAAACTTCAGAATAAAAAATTGCAGGATATGTTACCTGAAGTGGAGAACTATACCATGAATGTGTTGGTACCTGCATTAGCGAAGGGCAATCAGTTGCCGGATGCAGAGCGTAAATCTATTGCAGCGCAGATGTCCCGGTTTGCTGGAATCAGTGAAAAATCAATTTTGCAGCAAAACCTGTCCGTTCCCGTAAACTTTTTCTGGAAGGAATTATTGAGGGATGAAGGCTTTACCGTCGGACGTCTGGATTCCAGGTATAAAGGTCTGGACAAAGCGAGTGCAGGAGAACGCCCGGACTATAATGCCGAATTAACGTCATGGCTGCATTCCTTTACACCTGCAATTAATATGTATCTGCGTAATGAATTAAACTATAAAACGGATTTGAAATATAATATGTTCGGACCTGTTCGTCCATGGGATGATTCGAATAACCGTACTGGTGAGAATCTGCGTGCCGCTATGGCGCAAAATCCTTATCTGCATGTAATGGTGCAGTCCGGCTACTACGACGGAGCCTGTGATTATTTCAATGCTAAATATAATTTATGGCAGATGGATCCAAGTGGAAAACTGAAAGACAGAATGAGCTGGAAAGGCTATGAAAGCGGACATATGATGTATCTGAGAAAAGTAGATCTTAGCGCCGGTAATAACGATATCAGGGAGTTTATCACTAATTCTTTACCTAAACCCGGAGTTCCTGCGAAGTTTTAAATAAAATACCTATTTTTACTGCCCACTTATGGAACAGATAAAAACATCATTTGATTTTGAAAAACCTATTGCTGAACTGATGCAGCAAATTGAAAAGGTGAAACAGGTTGCTGATAAAACAAAAGTAGATATGTCTGCTACACTGATTGAGCTGGAGGAAAAACTGGCAAAAACCCAGAAGGCCTTATATACCAATCTTTCAGGCTGGCAGGAAGTTCAGTTATCCCGCCATCCGGAAAGACCGCAGACGCTTGATTATATCAGTATGATCTGTGATGATTTCATTGAGATGCATGGTGACCGTACCGTAAAAGATGATAAAGCTATTATTGGTGGATTTGCAACCATTGCAGGTAAGACAGTAATGGTAATCGGTCATCAAAAAGGTAAAAACACAAAAGAGCGTCAATATCGTAATTTCGGTATGGCAAATCCGGAAGGCTATCGTAAAGCACTGAGGTTAATGCGTCTTGCGGAGAAATTCAATAAACCAGTGATTTCTTTCATTGATACCATGGGTGCATATCCTGGTATTGAGGCAGAAGAACGTGGTCAGGGAGAAGCTATTGCAAGAAACCTGCTCGAAATGTCTGTGCTGAAAGTACCTATTCTTTGCTTTGTTATTGGCGAAGGTGCATCAGGGGGAGCTTTGGGTATCGGTATTGGTGACCGTGTTTATATGCTTGAGCATACCTGGTATTCGGTTATTTCTCCTGAATCATGTTCGTCTATCTTATGGCGAAGCTGGGATTTCAAAGAGAAAGCCGCAGAATGCCTGAAGCTTACCTCTGCAGATATGCTGAAGAACAAACTGATTGATGGTATTATCCCGGAACCTTTAGGTGGAGCGCATCAGAATCCGACACAAATGGGACAGACCCTGAAAACACAGATCATTAATGATTTAAATGAGTTCAGTAAAATCAAAACAGAAAAAATGGTAGAGAACAGAATTGACAAGTTCTGTAATATGGGTGTAGTTGTAGAATAAGCTGCACAATACAAATGAGAAAGCCTGGTCAGATTAATTCTGACCAGGCTTTTTTGTTGTTCCGTGTATGCTGTAAATCATAATAAAAAAAAAGAGTTGCCGGTTAGGACAACTCTTTTTTACGGGTAACTCCCGTTATTCTTCAGGTACTTCCTGTGCAAAATAGACAGAGAAACGACCCTCCAGCTCAGTGAACTGTTTGCCTAGTTGCTGTGCAAGCTTTGTCTGGTTCTGTTCTGTGGCTGTTTTAACCATCTGATTCAGGAACTGCAGGCCAAGCTGGACATTCTGTCCACCCACAAAGCGATTTTTGCTTTTCGATACATCTGCCAGGTAAGTCAATTCCTTATAGATGTAAACACCCGATTTTTCCATTAGTTCATTTGCACGTGCGGTATCCTTTAAGATATACAGGTTTTCTGCCATGAAATATTTACCCATCATCGAGCGAATTCCATAGAAACGTTCCGGCATGACCTCAAAATAACGGTTTACTACTTTCTTCGCGTCTTCAGTTCTTCCTTCTTTAATTAAACCCGAGATAGTTGTGTTAAACAGGTTATTGAAGATACTGATATCATCAGAAGATTGTGGGTCCAGATACTTCGCATTTTTAACATTACCCCATTTGAATTTGTTGTAAACGTTATTAAACATGATGTCTGTATTAACCAGCTCAGATCTGCCAGCTGCAGAATCAATTTTAAGCGGAATAAGACGCATGGCAAGACCTTCAGTATATAAATAATTATCTAAACCAATAAATTGATCAGAAGGCACAGTGCTTGCAAAATAAACAGGTCTTTTCCAGTCGTTATGTACCAGGATATCCAGCAGGGCCAGTGTACCTTTGGTCACATAGTTCTTGTTGAAGGTCCATTCCATCACAGGCGCTATCTTCTCTGCATCTGCGGCTTTAACAGTCCCACTGCTAATCACCTGTTTCGGATTGATAGTGAGTTTGAAGTTTTTGGTAGGAATAAAGTTTTCCTTGCTGCCATTCTGCAATGGGATTTTGTCGTCATCATCATCAGAAAGAAGTACCTCTAAAATATTTTTAAGTTCGACAGCACCAGCTATTTTATAGTCCTGATAATACATTACATCTCTTACACCCTGCACATATTGTGAAGGTTTCATACTGATCGGTAAAGGAGCAGACTCATTCTGCTTACGCTTCATACCATCTATATACCAGTCCGTATCAAACAGACTCAGGTTAACCAGACGAATATCCGGACGTATATTCTCTACTTCCTGTGCGTACCATAGCGGATACGTATCGTTATCACCATAAGTGAATAGAATAGCATTCGGTGCGCAGGATTGCAGGTAATCTACTGCGATGTCATGTGCAACCATTTTGGTCGAACGGTCATGATCATCCCAACCCTGGGCAGCCATAATAACAGGGGCTCCAAAAAGGGAGATAACTGTAGCGCCAATTGCAGCGTTGACGGGATTGATCTTTTTAAATAAATATTCTTTTAGTGCGAGAACAGCAAAGCCGATCCAGATCGCAAAAGCATAGAATGAACCTGCATAGGCATAATCTCTTTCTCTAGGCTCAAGTGGTTTCTGATTCAGGTAAAGTACAATAGCGAGACCTGTAAAAAAGAATAATAGGCCGACGATACCCGCATCTTTCTGATTGCGCTTAAAGTGCCATATTGCGCCAATCAGTCCAAGGATTAACGGCAAAAAGAAGAAACGGTTATAAGCATTGTTTTCCGTGATAGAAGGAGGGAGGTTAGTCTGATCTCCCAGCATAAGCGCATCAATAGGTTTGATACCGCTTAAGAACTGCCCGCTATAAATGCCAGCTCCCTGTTCGTCATTCTGACGACCTGCGAAATTCCACATGAAATACCGCATATACATATTACCGATCTGGTATTTGAAAAGATAATTGATGTTATCAAATAAGCCGGGGAAGTAGGCATCATCAAAACCCATCAGGTTCTTATATTCACGGACATGTCTCGCGTCGTCGCTATACATCCTTGGGAAAGGCGTAGTTCTGTCAAATTCATAATCCGTTTTCTTTCCAGCAACTTCATATTTGGTATCGCCTTTTCTATAAAGGGTTTTACCCTCTTTAAGACTGATTTTTTCTGAATTATAATTGGGGCCGAAAAGCAACGGACGGTCACCGTACTGTTCCCTGTTCAGATAGCTCAGGAAAGAGAAGGCATTATCCGGATTACTATTATTCAGATTAGGACTTGCTTTTGCACGAATAACAATCATGGCAAACGAGCAGTAACCAAAAATAATCAGTGCTGTTGATAAGAAGGCAAGGTTTAGAATTTTGTTCTGTTGTTTAATGGAGTATCTAATTCCCCAGACCAATCCACCGATCAGCAGAATTGCGAAGAAAACGACACCTGTGCCGAAGCCAAGCCCCAGTGTATTGACAAAGAACAGGTCAAAATAGGCACCGAACGAAACTACATACTGAATGATACCGTATTGTACAAAAGCAAGGATCAGAATACCTACAAAGAAGGTTTTAATAATACCGGTATTTGTAGGATTGGCTGTTTTTTTGAAATAATATACAAATGCAATTGCCGGGATGGTCAGTAAGTTCAGCAAGTGAATTCCTATTGACAAACCCATTATATAGGCTATGAAAAGTAACCATCTGTCTGCACGGGGCTCATCCGCATGGGCTTCCCATTTCAGGATTCCCCAGAATACAATAGCGGTGAACAGCGATGAAAGTGCATATACTTCCGATTCAACAGCAGAAAACCAGAAGCTGTCAGAAAATGTATAAGCTAAAGCACCAACTACACCGGCACCCATAACTGTAACCAGGTTTGCTGTTGTTAGATCTGCATCCGTTTTAATAACCATCTTTTTGGCAAGGGCAGTGATTGTCCAGAACAGAAAGAGTATCGTAGCCGCGCTCGCCATTGCAGAACCGATATTCATGAAATATGCAATCTTCTCAAGATCACCAAAAGCGAACAGGGAGAAGAAACGCTGGATCATTAAGAACAATGGAGCGCCTGGCTGGTGTACAACCTGCATTTTTAAAGCTGAGGCGATAAATTCACCGCAATCCCAGAAGCTTACCGAGGGCTCCAGGGTGAGGATATAGGTAATCGCAGCAACCATAAAGCAGAGCCACCCTGTAATGTTATTAATTTTTGAATAGTTCATGTGTTATTGTTAATGTAAAATTCGCTTATCGCAGCTGTTTGAAACTTTAATATACTTAAACAGCTTAAAATGCTGCCGAAAATAATCAAATAGATTGAGAGCTTCTTTAAATTTTGTTTAATATTTTGCTTATCCGGCATTATGTAACCGAATTGTTTTCGTCTCTTTTTAGTTTCTGGCCATCTGATCTGTTTTTTTTATTTTTTTTATTGGAAAAATCGCGGGATATCTAAGTTGCTGATTGCTTTTATTTTAGCTGAAATTAAATAATTCAATGTTTTTAGGACTGTATATTTTCGCCGGATTATTCTGTAGTTTTTCTGCCTGTTTTTGAATATGTTAGGTGTGAAAGTACAGGTAATACATCGAATGAACGTTATAGAGGGCGTTTTATGGTGTTCTGAAAATATTTTAAACTTTTTTTTAGAAAGATTTGCAATTCTAAAATATCTGCGTACATTTGCATTCCCAATTGAGACGAACGCTTGTCGAAAAGAAGGAAGATTGCCCGATAGTATAAAGGTAGTACAACGGTTTTTGGTACCGTTTGTCTAGGTTCGAATCCTGGTCGGGCAACTAAACATATTCGGATTGTGACTAAAGCACAATCCGATTTTTTTTTAACCCAGCATTGATACCCGTCTAATCATGCCATTGCAATTTAACCCCGTTAAACTTTTTGCCGGCACCGGTACAAAAGCATTAGCTCACAAAATTGCCGAAAGTTACGGCAAACCTCTTGGTAATGTAACCTTAAGTAGATTTAGCGATGGGGAGTTTCAGCCGTCATACGATGAGACAGTCAGGGGATGTGATGTCTTTTTAATCCAGTCTACTTACCAGCCTTCAGATAATTTAATGGAACTGCTATTAATGATTGATGCAGCGAAGCGAGCTTCGGCGCATTACATTACTGCGGTTGTTCCTTATTACGGACTGGCCAGACAAGACAGGAAAGATAAACCCCGTGTTGCAATCGGTGCTAAACTTGTTGCAAATCTGTTGAAATCAGCCGGTATTCACCGGATCATGACAATGGATCTTCATGCTGCACAGATTCAGGGATTCTTTGACATACCAGTAGACCACCTGGATGGTTCAGTGATTTTTGTACCATATATCAAAAGCCTGGGCTTGCATAACCTCACCATTGCATCACCTGATATGGGTGGATCATACCGTGCGAGAACATTTGCAAAGTTTTTCAATGCAGAGGTCGTAATCTGTGATAAAAGAAGGAAACGGGCTAATGAAATTGAATCTATGTCTATTATCGGTGACGTAACCGATATGGATATTGTTTTAATTGACGACATCTGTGATACCGCAGGTACGCTTGCAAAAGCCGCAGCCCTGATTATGGAAAAAGGAGCGAGAAGTGTTAGAGCTGTTTGTACGCATCCGGTATTGTCAGGTAAAGCTTATGAGACAGTAGAAAGCTCTCTGTTGACGGAACTTATTGTAACGGATACTATTCCTTTAAAACAGGATAGCCCTAAAATTAAAGTATTGAGTACTGCACCTTTATTTGCGAAGGCAATTGCCAATGTAAATGAACATGGCTCAATCAGTGATTTGTTCCGGGTTTAAATTAGAATAAATAGAGGCAGCCTGGTTTTATAATAATCAGGAAGGCTTCATTTAATTATATAAAATAAATAAATAAAAGATGAAAATTATCGCAATTAGCGGTTCTCCAAGAGAGAACGTAGGGAAACGCGATGCTAAAGAGCTTCGCTATGAAGGTAAAGTTCCTGCAGTATTGTATGGTGGTACAGAGCAAAAACACTTTGCTGTTGTTATCACTGATTTAAAGGATGCTATCTACACACCAGAAGCGAACTTTGTTGAAATTGATGTTGATGGTGTTAAAGTAAAAGCAATCATCAAAGAATTACAATTTCATCCATTAACAGACGTGTTATTACACGTAGATTTCTTACAATTATTTGATGAGAAAGAAATCGTTATGGAAATTCCAGTTAAATTAACCGGTACTTCTCCAGGTGTTAAAATGGGTGGTAAATTAGTTCAGAAATTACGTAAACTGCGTGTTAAATCTTTACCAAAAGATATGCCACAGACAGTTGAAGTTAACATTTCTAAATTAGAAGTTGGTAACTTATTCCGTGTTCGTGACTTAGCAAAAGGTGCTTACACTGTGACTAATACTCAAGAAGATACTATAGCTTCTGTAATTATGTCAAGAGCATTAAAACAAGCAGAGCAGGCAGCAGGTAAAAAATAAGCTGTTTCTCTAATATAAAAAAGCCGTCTCCCCAATCGGGGCAGACGGCTTTTTTATATTTATATATCTTCTACAATAATGTTTTCCTCAGTTGAGGAGAGACCGATAAATCTTTTTTATATGCAAGGCAATTAAATTGCACATAAAAAGGAATTTATCTAAGTTTGGCCAAATGAACCGGCTGTGTGCCAGAATCCAGCTAAGCTGCTACCGGGGTTCCCAGGATAGATCCTTAAATATAAATACACGATTTCACATGAAATATCTAATTGTTGGTCTGGGAAATATCGGATCGGAATATGCCAATACCAGGCACAATATAGGTTTTAATATCGCTGATCAGCTCGTGAAGGAGCTGGGAGGTGAATTTGCGAATCTGCGCCTTGCTTATTACTCGGAAGTTTCCTGGAAAGGAAAAAAGCTGCATGTTATTAAGCCAACTACCTATATGAACCTGAGTGGACGGGCGGTTAATTACTGGATGCAGGAACTTCGTATTCCACTTGAAAATGTATTGGTTATCGTCGATGATCTGGCCTTACCACTCGGCAAGTTGCGATTAAAACTCAAAGGCAGCAGTGCAGGACATAATGGACTTAAGAGTATAGAGGCAACCTGTGGCGGACAGGATTATCCGAGGTTAAGATTCGGCATCGGGGACGACTTTCCAAAAGGCAGACAGGCAGATTATGTGCTTGGACCCTTTTACAAAGAAGAATTACCTGAGCTACCCGCGTTAATAGATAAGAGTGTTGCGCTGATCCAGAGTTTTGTAACCGCCGGACCAGCGAAGACCATGACTGCATTTAACCAGTAATTATTTTGCAGTAAACTGGGTAATCTTCTGGTGTAGGATACCCAGTTCAAAAGGTTTGCTCAGTACATCACTGGCGCCAGCATCAATTGCAGCTTTTTTATCGTTTTCCATCACAGCAGCAGAAAATGTAATTATAGGAATGTCCTGTTTGCCAGGAATATAATTCTCTCTGATCAGTTTGGTGGCTTCCAATCCGTTCATTACCGGCATAAAAGTATCCATCAGGATCAGGTCGTAATGATTTTCCTTTAATTTGTCGAGTGCTTCCTTCCCGTTCTCTACAACGTCAGCTTCTATATTCCATCCCTTGAGGATCTTAACAATCAGAAATTTGTTGATAGGGTTATCTTCTGCTACCAGAATATTTACGCCATTGAAGGGAAGGAGTTGTACGGTCGCGACAGATGGACTTTCAGTCTTGTCCTGCACAATTTCATACCAATTACTAAAAGAAAAGGTACTTCCTTTACCCAGCTCGCTATCTACGGTAAGCAGGCCGCCTTTCAATCGGGCCAGGTTTTTCACAATGGACAGGCCCAGACCTGTACCTCCATAACGAAGGGTCGTATTATCCTCAGCCTGCTCGAATGTTTCAAACGTCTTATCGATTTTATCTTCTGCAATTCCAATTCCAGTATCCGAAACTGAGAATTTAATCAGCATATTATTTCCCTTATGATCCATAACCTGCACCCTCAGCGTCACATTCCCCTCATGCGTAAATTTAATTGCGTTACCGATCAGATTCATTAAAATCTGGTTCAGACGCAGGCTGTCAGCCATTACGCTTTTTGGAATTTGCGGATCGAATTCGGTAATTAGGTCCAGATGTTTTTCTTTTGCACGAATACTGAGCAGATTTACGATAGAAAAGCTGGTCATGATCAGGTCGGTGGGGGCTCTGTTGATCTTGAATTTCCCAGCTTCAATTTTTGAGATATCCAGAATATCGTTGATTACGCCCAGAAGAGAGTTAGAAGAGATCTCCAGTAAGGATATCATTTCTTGCTGTTCTTGATTCAACGGGGTTTTCTCAAGCAGGTTGGCGATACCTATAATGCCGTTAATAGGCGTACGGATTTCATGACTCATATTTGCCAGAAAATTCTCTTTGATCTTTCTTCCCTGTTCTGCCAGTTCTTTCGCTCTGATCAGCTCTTTTTGGTAAGATTCCAGTTCTTTGTTCTTTTTGACCAGTTCACGCTGGCTGCGGACAAACTGAATGAACGAATCTACTTTTGCAGAAGTCACATATGGATTCAGGGGCTTATATAAATAATCGACAGCACCTGTATTGAGGCCTTTGACAGCATATTTAGTTTCGGTGGATATTGCCGTAACAAAAATCACCAGAATATTTTTTGTACGCGGATTACTCTTCAGGATCTCAACGAGTTCGAAACCATCCATTTCCGGCATTTGTACGTCTACAAGAGCAATGGCAATATCCATTTCCCAGGCAAGTCTCAAGGCCTCGTTTGGCAAGGTCGTGCTGATAAGATTAACATCGTCTCTTTTCAGCAACGCTTCCAGCGCAATTATGTTTTCCGGTCTGTCATCGACGATCAGGATATTTATTTTTTCCATATGTTCTAATGGCATTAAAAAATTTCGGGTAGAATTAAGCTATTTTCTGATAGATATTGTTTTTCCTGTCGATGACCTTAAAACGTCCAATTTCCGAACTTCTTAAAGTCTCTTTCGAGCCCAGGCACAGAAAACCAAAATTTGCGAGACTGTGGTAAAACAAATCAATCACTTTTTCCTGTAATGCGGTGTTAAAATAGATCAGTACATTTCTGCAGGAAATCAATTGAAATTCATTAAATACGCCTTCAGAAGCCAGGTTATGTGCAGAGAAAAGAACATTCTTTTTTAAGGAATGAACAATTGATGCGGCATCATATTTAGCAGTATAATAGTCAGATAATGTATGCGTAGCACCCGTTTTCTGATAGTTTTCTGAGTATTGTTTCATTTTCTGCAGGTCATATATGCCGTTCTTGGCATAGTTCAGTACTTCTGCGTTAATATCTGTGCCATAAAAAAAACTACGGTCATAAAGACCAGCTTCGGCAAAAAGAATGGAAAAGGAATAAAGCTCTTCTCCAGTTGAGCATCCGGCATTCCAAACCTTAATCCGCTGATACGATCTTAGATAGGGGATTATATGTTGAGAAACTGATTTAAAGAAAGGAGGGTCACGGAACATTTCTGTCACGTTAACCGTTATTTCCATAATAAAAGTTTCAAAGTATTCCAGATCATTAGTCAGCAGGGTTCTCAGATCAAAAAGACTTAACCGTTGCAGTTGCATTATACGGCTTACCCGTCTTTTCAAAGAGGCGGGGGAATAATTACTAAAGTCGAACCCATGGACATTTCTAATAAAACCCACGAGTGACTCCAGTTCGGCGTAGCTGATTACCTCGGCTATATTTTTCTCAGGATTATTCATATTAGCTTAACCATACTCTTAACATAGATAACAGTTGATCGACATCTACAGGTTTGGCGATATAATCGTTTGCTCCTGCCTCGATACATTTTTCTCTGTCATTTTTCATAGCCTTTGCAGTCAGTGCAATGATCGGAAGCTTCTTATAAGCTTTGTCCTTCCTGATCAGTCTCATTGCTTCATAACCATCCATTTCCGGCATCATAATATCCATTAACACAATATCAATCTCCGGAACTTCATCCAGTTTCTCCAGCGCCTCCTTACCATTTGTCGCAATAACAATTTTCATGTCGTAAATCTGCAGGGCACTGGACAGCGCGAAAATATTACGCATATCATCATCTGTAATTAATACCGTTTTGTGCTGCAGCGCTTTTTCGATAGTAGAAATCGTTTTCCCCTGTGTAGGGCTTTTTGAAACAGCCTTGAATTTTTCCTGTTTTTTAAGCTTGTGCATAAATAAGCTCACTTCGTCAATCAATCTGTCATTCGATTTATTGGACTTCAGAACCATCGCTTCCGTATACTTCATAATATGGGCAATACTATCCTGGTCAAGTTCCATTGCTGTATTTATAATTACAGGGATATGCGCATACTCAGGCTTCTGCTTAATTTGGTCAAGCAAGTCAAATCCAGATATATCAGGTAGGTTCAGATCCAGGATAATGCAATCAAAACTCCTGGAATTAACTAGCTCCAATGCCGCTTCGCCAGTAAATGCCTGGACTACATCGATTCCTCTTTCAGTTAATTGCTCCTTTACGGCCATACTTTGCAGTTCATGGTCTTCTATGACAAGAACGCTGTTAAAGTCGAGATGAATGTTTTCCGACTGCCAGGTCTGGAAGGCTAGGTCCAGCTGATCTTTTTCAATCGGTTTTTTAAGGAATCCAATAGCACCTTCCTGCAATGCTTTTTCACTTTTAAATTCACCGGCAGACATCATGTGTACAGGAATATCTTTTGTTTGTGGATTGGATTTAAGCTTTTTTAGGATTGTCCATCCATCCATTACTGGTAGCATAATATCCAGAATAATGGCATCAGGTAATTCCTTTCGAGCCATTTCCAGCCCAACATCGCCACTATGGGCAAGCAGCGGATCGAAGCCTTTTTCGATTGCATAATCTTTCAGGACGTCCGCAAAAATCAGATCATCTTCTACAATTAACAGTGTCTGTCTCCTGTTTTGATTTACAGCCTGCAATACTGGTTCCGAAACTAACGGAATTGTAATAGGCACTTTTGCTGCTTGTAATGGAGCCAGGCGTTCTTCGCCTGATTGTTCCGCTGGCAGATACAATGTGAAAGTACTTCCTGTGCCAGGTTCACTTTCAACCTGTATTTCTCCTCCAAGGATATGAGAAAGCTCTTTGCTGATGGAAAGCCCTAAACCTGTACCTCCATATTTTCGGCTTGTAGTTCCATCGGCCTGTTTGAAGGCTTCAAAAATTAGCTTTTGCTTATCTGATGGAATACCTATTCCACTGTCTTTTACACTGAAAGATATAATCTGATCTTTGCTCGTCTGCAAATTCTCTGCATAATAAGTAAGCTCGGCGGGAGCTTTACTTATTTCCAGATTGATCTCTCCATTTTCCGGCGTAAATTTAAAGGCATTCGAAAGCAGGTTTTTAATAATCTGCTCGGTTCTGGAAAGATCCGTCATGAAGCGTGGCGGAAGGGCCTCATCAATAATGGTGCGGAAAGTGATCTTTTTGCTTTTGGCAATTTCAGAGAACAACGATTCCATGTTTCTGGCAATTTCTTCCGGTCTTACCGGTTCAATATCCAGATCTACCTTTCCGGATTCGATTTTTGACAGATCCAGGATATCGTTAATCAGAGTCAGGAGATCTGAACCAGCATTATGAATGACGCCGGCATATTTAATTTGTTCTTCATTTAGGTTTTCAGGTCTGTTTTCTTTTAGAATACGGGCCAGGATCAGAATACTGTTCAGCGGGGTGCGAAGCTCATGGCTCATGTTTGCCAGGAACTCCGATTTATAGCGGCTGGATATGGCCAGTTCTTCAGCTTTCAGGCTCATGGCCTCTCTAGCCTCAGTGATCGATATATTTCTTTCTTCCAGTAGGCTGGCCTTTTCTTCGAGCTCTGCATTGGTTTGCCGTAATTCTTCCTGCTGAACACGAAGTTCCTCTTCGGAAGCCTGAAGTTCTTCTGATTTATGCAGCAATTCTTCGTTAGTGGTTCTCAATTCTTCCTGCTGGCTTTCCAGTTCTTCTGCCTGCTGCTGTGTCTGCAGGAATAATTCTCGCAACTGCGTTCTTGCCTGCGCGCTGTTTATACCAACACCTATCGCATCAATTACAGTATCGATAAAGTTCATGGTATCTACCGCTGCATTTTGCAATAAGCCTATTTCAATCACAGCGATGGTCTCATCCTGGAATAATACAGGTACAATAATCAATTCTGTAGGTTTCAGGCTGCCTAATCCGGTGCTTACCTGGATATAGTCATCCGGAATTTCACGCAGCGTTTTGCTCTTTTGCTCCAGCGCCGCCTGACCAACCAGTCCCTGGCCGAGTGCGATATCTTTTTTTCGTTTTCTGGCATCATCCCAAGCATAACCATTGCTGAAACTGAGCGTCTGTTTCTGCATGTTCACCAGGTAGAGCGCTCCGACAGGTGCATTTACATAATTGCAAAGCTGTGTAATAATATGTCCTGTCAGTTCTTCGATTTCCTGTTCCCCGCTCATAACATCATTAATTTCAGCGGCACCGGAAAGAAGCCAGTTCTTTTTCTCATTTTCTCCGGACAATTTTTCCAGTTGGGTATTATTCTTACGGATCTGCTCTTCGGTAATTTTTTGGGTATCGAATGTCCGTCGAATAAAGCTGAACAGATATAGGATCAGCGCAAAAATAATTGTAGAGCTAATGATAATAACAATGGTACTGCGAGTTGTACTCTCTTCTCTGGCTTTTGTCCTCAGCTTAAGCATTTCTTTTTGTACTTTAATCAGTTCAGAACTGGCTTTTAAAAATCTTAATTTGATCTCCCTACCCCTGTCAGTATGGATAATGTCAATTGCCGCCGAGATACCCTTCATCTCAAAAACTTCCAGTGTTTTACCCATATCGCTCACCCATTCAGCAGAATTGGTGTCAATTGCGACTAGATTGGATCCGTCTGTCTCATTAAATTCAGCTAACCGCTTCAGATCTTCCATCGTGGAATCTATCTGACCGATGTTGTCTTCATAGGGACGAAGGTACTTTTTGTCACCAGTCAAAATAAAACCACGCAGGCCATTTTCTGCAGTGAGTAGTTTCGTCTTGAGCCTTTCCGCACGATCTATGAAATCATAAGTATGATTCTCCCAGTCGGAGTCAATATCTACGGAGCGGATGCTGAAATAAGAAGTTACCGCCGAGACAAGTACAAACAATAGCGATATGGCAAAGCCTGTTAAAACTTGTTGCTTAAAAGTAAGTTTAAACATAAAATACGAAATAGTGGTGATGAAATATCCTTCAGCATAAATTAGTCCCAGGTTATTTGCTGAAGTGGAATATAGTGTTAGAATTTATAACAATAATAAGTATAAATCCGGGTTCCGGGAGTAAAGAAGTGAATTTTGGAGAGAATTTTTCTAGAGATCTTGCATACATTGGGCATAACTGGGCCCTATAGGGATTTGGAGCGTATCAATCCATACTTGATTGCGGTCAAATCTTGTGATAGATTTTCTTGCGACAATGAATGCGCGGTGTGTTCTGATGAACTGTCCGGCGGGGAGTAAGCTTAACATCTCGCTAATTGGCATGCGGGTACTGACCAGGGGCTGTTCCTTTCTGTGCACCTGCGTGTAATTTCCTGCAGCCTCAATATAGAGGATGTCGGACACATTAATTTTTATCTGTTCATAACCATCTTTGATGAACAAGTGCAGGTCCGTATTTTGCTGGTCTGCATTCTTTCTGAGCCTGAATAACTCTTCGGCCTTGTTACAGGCTTTTAGAAACCTGGAAAGAGAGAATGGTTTCAGCAGGTAGTCCAGGGCGTTTAATTCAAACCCTTTAACTGCATGCTCAGCATAAGCAGTTGTGAAAATTACGAGCGGAGGGTGGGAGAGGCTGTTCAGGAAATCTATTCCATTGATATCGGGCATCTGGATATCCAGGAATATCAGATCCACCGGATTTTGTTTCAGGTAAATAATCGCATCAAAAGCATTGGTGAAACAGGCTTTGAGGTCGATAAATGGAACCTTTCCGGCCAGGGAACTGACCACATCCAGGGCTATGGGTTCATCATCTATCGCAATGGCATTCATCTTTTATAATTTCAGGGTTAAATGTACAAAAAATTCTTTCGCACTCTCTCTGATGAGTAATTCATGTTTCGCGGGATATAGCAGCATCAGGCGTTGTTTGACATTTTCCAGTCCGATTCCGCTGTGCGTTCTTTCCGGGTCATTTTCCGATTTAAGGTGAATGCTGTTATGTACATCAAAATACAAGGTGTTTTCTTTAGTTTGCAGCGTAATTTTAATATGCGAAGGCTGTTGCAGACTTATGCCATGTTTAAATGCATTCTCTACAAAAGGGATAAGCAGCATCGGTGAAATCTGCAGCTCGGTAAACTGCTCCTCTATTTGGGTGCTGATCGTAATATCTACTGACTGTGAAGTCCTGAGTTTTTGCAGGTCGATATAATTCTTAAGATAATCCAGATCCCTTATCAGCGAAATTTTATCCTGCATATTTTCCTGTAGCATAAAACGCATCATATCTCCCAGTTTTTGAATTCCTTCAGACGTACGGTCTGCTTTTTCCTGCAATGCAGTTCCATAGAGCGTATTTAAGGCATTGAACAGAAAATGCGGATTGATTTGCGATTTGAGAAAATTCAGGTTGGCGTCGGTTTGGCCCAGTTCCTTCTTTAACTTATAGATCTGTTCGGCCGTAGAATTTCTTCTTTTGTAGATCTGCCATGCCAGGGGCGCAGTGATCAGGTATTGTACAGGCAGGTTAAATGCAATCACAATTGGGATAAGCTGATTTCTGCCACTGATTAGAAATGCAAGCAGACACGTAGCGATAAGGCTTATCAGGATAAGTCCGCTTAGTTTATAGAGATAGGTACGCAACGGTTTTTTTGCCGTATCAAAGATTTGAGGAATCAATTCGTATACCGAATGGATAAATAACCATATCGCTGTGGCAGAAATTAATGTCCAGCAAATAATTACCTGAAACCCCGCGTTTGTGGCCAGCCAGAATAAAATACCCGCAAACCAGATAATTGAGCCAAACAAGATCTCCAGTTTTTGCTGACTGAGATCATTCCGCTCTTGTTGGTTGGCAAAATGAAAGATGAGGTTCTTTAAGGCGACATAAATTGCAATTAGTACGACCAGCCATGCCGCATAACCAAAGCCATTAAAAAATATTTGTTCATAAGCGTCCTGAATAGTATCGTAACGAATTAGCAGAAAGGCCTGGCTATACGTTCTGGTGACACTGATAATTAGTCCGGCAAACACGAATACAATAAAGATCAGACATAAATGCATTCCAGTATTTGTTTTCCTGTACAGGGCAGGAAGGCTGCAAAAATTAAGGAGCAGAAAACTGAAATATAGAAGGGAATATTTAAATACTGCGGGAATGAAGTAGTTATAAATATAATTGAAACGGATACCCGCCTGACTGAATTCGTAGGGAATATCATGGGCATTATTTCCGCTTGAAATTAAGGTTAGAATCGCGAAAGCATAAATTGCGCTGACAATTTTGAATTCTGTTTTTTGAAGTTCCTTAAAACTGAAGGGAAGTTTAATATGAGTCATAAATTGTTAATTTCTTCTACAATATTACGGAAGTCGTTTTTAGGCCTGATGAAAATGTGACGAACTGGAGAATAAATGTGATGAATAATGAAATATGGGTTAAATTGCGCCTATGGAAGCAACAATTACAGTTTATGGTATTCCAAATTGCAATACTGTAAAAAAAGCCAGGGTCTGGCTGGAAGAACAGGGTCTGAATTATACTTTTCACGATTTTAAAAAAGCGGGGATTACAAGGGAAAAATTAGCACAATGGTCGGCAGTTTTTGGCTGGGAAATTGTACTTAATAAAAAAGGAACGACCTGGCGTAAGCTGGATCCTGCTGTGCAGGCTGGAGTGAAGGACGAAAATTCGGCTATCGCTGTACTGCTTGAAAATACCAGTGCGATCAAAAGACCTGTTGTTGAAGTAAACGGAAAACCTGTATTAATCAGTTTTGACGCAGAACAGTATGCTGTTAATTTTTGTTAAAATATCAGCCGTAAACCCGTCAATCCTTAGCTTTACCTAAATCTATCTCAACGCATGAATAAAATAAAAATCATATTAGCCGCTGTCATCTGCGCTTTACCCTGGGTTGCTTCTGCACAATCGGGTATTAGTGGTGGAGTTTTTGATCAGGAGAACAAAAGTATGCCGTTACAAAAGGTAAGAGTGAAAAACCTGACCAAAGACGTAACGATGGAAACAGGTGCCGCCGGGCAATTTTCAATCCGCGCGGAAAAAGGAGATTTACTGGAGTTTTATCTTCCGGGCTACCATACTGACACTTTGTATCTAACCAGTATGCAAAGTAAAACTATCTATTTGCCGCCACTTTCCAACAATCTTAAACAGGTTGACGTTCAGAGTGCCCGGCTTTCTAAAGATCTGGATCTGAAAGCAGGACAGGGGCAGGCATTCAAACGTGTATCTGGAATTGCACCTACCAAAAACATTCAGCGTGCCGGTGGAATTGGGTTGGCTTTTGGCTCGGGTAAAGCAAGGAGAGAGAAAATTAAGGAAGAGGCATTGGAGGAACGTGCCTATTATGAATCGGAGATCAATCATTATTTCAATGAAGAATATATCAGTGGCATGTTGAAGATTAAAGGCCAGGAACTGAAAGACTTTATTAATTTCTACCGCCCTACAGTAGCTACTGTAAAAACCGATCCTCCATTTAATTATGATTATTATATTGCGCAGGCATATCAGGCCTGGATGAAACTTCCGCCGGATCAGCGCAGAACTCCGCCTATGCCTAAACTCATTAAAAAATAGAACCAATGTATAAAACCTTTACACGAATGAAGAACCATTTTGTTCAGAAAACACTCCTGATGGCAGTGTTTTTTGTTTATAGTATCAGTGCTGTTGCTCAGGATGCAGCTAAACAGGGTTATGATCCACATGTGGCTTTTAGTCCATTGTTCTATACCCAGAATGGTAATGAATACCGTTCGGCAAGTGGATATCCGGGCCCTAAATACTGGCAGAACCGTGCCGATTATAATATTTCGGCAGTATTAGATGAAACGCAGAATAAAGTTAGTGGTACAGTAACCATAACCTATAAAAACAATAGCCCGGATGCTTTACCTTATTTATGGCTTCAGTTAGATCAGAACCTTTTTAAAGAGGGTTCCAGAGGTAACAGTCTGATCAAAGCGGGTAGCCGTTACGGAGCCAGGGGAGAGAAAGTCGAAGGTGGGTATACCATCTCAGGTCTGAATGTAGCGCAAAAAGGAAAAGATTTAAAGTTTACTTCGATCATTGAAGATACCAGAATGCAAATCCGTCTGGATCGCCCGCTTGCTGCCAACGGAGAAGTAATCACTTTAAAGATGGATTTCTCTTTTATTGTCCCTAAAAATGGCTCTGATCGTATGGGACATCTGGAGACTCAAAACGGAGAAATTTTCACTATTGCACAATGGTTCCCTAGAATGGCTGTCTATGATGATGTAACCGGATGGAACACTTTGCCTTATTGGGGTGCATCTGAATTTTACTGTGAATATGGAGATGTTAACTTTTCTGTAACTGCACCTGCCAGTCATATTTTGATGGGATCAGGTGAATTGCTAAATCCGCAGGAGGTTTTTACCGCAGAACAGTTGAAACGCTGGAATGCAGCTAAAAACAGCGACCAGAAAATTGCAATCCGCTCTGCTCAGGAAGTGACAGACCCTAAATCACGTCCTTCCGGTAAACAGCTGACCTGGAAATTTAAGATGAACAATACGCGTGACGTAGCCTGGGCTTCTTCTAAAGCTTTTGTGCTGGATGCGGCAAGGATTAATCTTGCTGATGGTAAGAAGTCATTGGCGGTTTCTGCTCAGCCTGTGGAGAGTAATGGCGATGACAGCTATGGCAGGGGAGTGGAGTATGTAAAAGCTAGTATTGAGCATTACTCTAATAAATGGTTTCCTTATCCTTATCCGATGGCGGTTAATATTGCTTCTAATATTAGCGGTATGGAATACCCTGGAATTGTCTTTTGTGGCTGGAAAGCTAAAAATGGAGATGTATGGGGTGTGGTAGACCACGAGTTTGGCCATAGCTGGTTCCCAATGATAGTTGGCAGCAATGAACGCAAATACGGATGGATGGATGAGGGTTTTAATACCTTTATCAATGGTATTTCTTCTGCAGAATTTAATAAAGGCGAATATAAATCACCGGCGGTAGATATGCATAAAGTTGCGCGTTATCTGGCAAATTCGGAGCGGGAGTTTATTATGCTGACGCCAGATGCAATGGAAGAGAAAAATATAGGCGTTAATCTGTACAGTAAACCAGGATGGGGACTTAATCTTTTAAGAGACCAGATTCTTGGTGAAGACAGGTTTGATTATGCTTTTAAACAATACATTAGCCACTGGGCATATAAACATCCTACACCATTCGATTTCTTCCGCTCTATGGAAAATGCAGCTGGTGAAGATCTTTCCTGGTTCTGGAAAGGCTGGTTTATTGGCAACTGGAAATTAGACCAGGCCATCAGTTCTGTAACGCCTGTAATGAAAGACGGTAAAATTGAAAGTTATCATTTGAAGATAGATAACCTTCAGCAAATGCCGATGCCGGTGATCTTACGTGTAACTACAAAAAGCGGACGTAAAGATACTATCAAGTTACCGGTTGATATCTGGATGAGTAATAAAAGCTGGGTAGTGGATTATCCGACCACAGAAGAGCTGGTTTCAGCTGAGCTGGATCCGGACAAGGTTCTGCCAGATATAGACCCGGCGAATAATACGTGGTTTAAATAAACTAATAAAAAGAAAGGCTGTACATTTTATCAATGACAGCCTTTCTTTTTATTAGTTTATTCCAGTGTTTCAGGTGAGATACGGCCTTGTGCCTGTGTACTGTCAAGCTCTCCGATCTGCAGATTGAAATAAGGTGCTGCTGAAATTACATGGTCAAAAATATCGGCCATAATATGTTCATAATCTATCCATTTGGTTGTTCCCGCGAAGACATAGATTTCAAGTGGCAGTCCGTAAGGTGTGGGAGCGAGGTGGCGCACCATCATCGACATGTTCTTGTGCGTTCCGGTATGATTGGAAAGGTAATTGTCTATATATTTCCGGAAAAGCCCGGCATTAGTCAGGTTGCGGCCGTTGACCAGTAAAGATTTATCTGCTCCAGACCGCTCATTACTTTTGTCAATATCCTTCTGCCGGTGTTCTATATAACTTGTCAGTGACTGGATCTGTTTCATCTGCTCAACTTCCTCTGGAGTTATAAAACGAATAGAGGACTGTTTTATATAGATAGCCCTTTTGATCCTTCTTCCGCCTGTTTTTGTCATGCCTCTCCAGTTTTGGAAGGAATCTGAAATCAGCGAGTATGTGGGAATAGTCGTAATAGTCTTATCAAAATTCTGAACCTTTACTGTAGTCAGGTTAATTTCCACGACGTCACCGTCAGCCCCGAATTTGCTCATCGTAATCCAGTCTCCGATGCGTACAGTATCATTTGCTGTAATCTGAATGCTGGCCACGAACCCCATGATGGTATCCTTGAACATTAAGAGTAATACTGCGGAGATGGCACCCATTGCTGTGAAGAATGCCACAATTGACTGTCCGGTCAGGTTGGAGTAGATGACTACTGCACCAATTAAGAATAAAATTAGTCTGATTACCTGCAGATAACTATCTATAGGCTGTCCGCGGAATGCAGGTTTATTGCGGAAATCATCTGCGCCCGCTTTAATCAGCGTCATCAGAATCCAGATCACTACAAAAACCATATAACAATCTGCTATAATATTCGCCGGTTTAATCCATTCCGGGAAATCTGCCAGCACAACTGGTAAGACCAGTTGTACAAAAACCAGAACCACACTTGAGGCGATATAATGCGGGAGCCTGTTATTCAGCAGATGCCTGAAAAAATTAAGCGGGTAGGTTTTGCTTATTCTGATAAGTATGAGCCTGAGTATCCGACGGATACCCCTGTGGACAACATAGACCAGAACAATTAGTGCGAATACTAAAGCAAATAAATTCAGAAAAGAAGCAAGATCATGGTCTACGCCCCATTTGGTAAGTAAATTGTAGGTCCAGCGGCTGACAGGGGAAATATGTTTAAGCAGTTGAGGTTCAGTCATAAGCGATTATCTGGGGTACAGGCTATCTAGCCTTAAAAAAACTTTCTTTAAGAAGTTGTGCATCTATAAGCGGGGCAGGTTCATCCAATCTGATCTGCCAGCCTTTCTGTTTGAGTAGGGGAATGTCAACTTTGGCAACTGAAAGGTCTTTTCCACGCAGCTGCTGTTTATAATGTAAAGCCGGAAGCGGTTCAATATCGGCAGCGGTCGAAAAAAGAATATCGATTCTGAATTCAGGCCACAACTGAATATCACCCAGATTTGCACTGAATACTTTCTTCGTAGTCCCCGGAGCAATCAATGCCGCAAATTCTCCTTTGAAGTGTCCGGATTTTGCAGTGGTAAATGAACCCAGCAATTGAAATGAAGTTTCATTCACCAGGTGGAAATGTGCAACCGCTGCGCTATGCTGATCGGTAATAACTGCCAGGTAAACGCCTTCCTTTTTAAATTCGGCCACCGGTGCAGCAGCCTGCGGGCGGTTGGAAACCACTGCGTTGTCTTCCGGAATATCGCCATGAACCAAGGTGACTTTACTGGCTTGAACAGGAATTTCAAAATCATTGGAATCCGTTACGCCAATAGTATCTTTATCAATAATCTTTGTGATATAACCTTCGATGTTTTCGTCTACAAAACGAACAAAATCTCCTAAATTTAAATTCATATACGCTGGTTTTTATAAAGCCGGGGGTGATTCCCTTACCTGCAAACCTAAGCATAATAAAATAAATTTTATCTTTGGGGCTGAGTCCGGGAATGACCTGCTGTCAGCAGAAAGGTGCCTCAGTTTCTGATCCTCCGGACTTAATAATTTTCAATATGACAACAGACGAAAAACAAGTTAATAATCCTTTACACGGTAAAACCCTGGAATTTATCCTCAAGCAACTGGTTTGGCATTACGGTTGGGAAGAATTGGGTACTCACGTTAAAATCGCGTGTTTTACGAATGATCCGAGTTTGAAATCCAGCCTTAAATTCCTTCGTAAAACAGATTGGGCGAGGAAAAAAGTAGAGAAACTATATCTGGATACTTTTGATTAGTCTCCCAGCAGTTTAGCTGCCTAAACCATTAAGTATTCTTTTGTTTTTCTTCGGGGTTGCGATACCCTTCCTTTACCCTTGGTATACCGTTGCGATACCCTTGGTATACCCTTTGGGTAAAGGAAGGGTATACCAAGGGTATCGCAACGGTATACCAACTCCGAAGATTTACAGGTGTAAAGCCACCTGCCGTCACCGCAAAACCGCACCAGGGCCTTCCTGCACTATCTGCGATATCCCGGGCAGAATATTTAGAGCTTAAATCTGCTCCCGGCTTCAGCGTCAGTATTTTACCCCTTCGTTATTTTTTTTGTTTGTATTCATTAAAATTAGGTTAACCCCTTGATTTATAAAATGTATTGTCATACCTTTGCAGTCCCTTAATTAGGGGTAAAGTTTTTAGTAACAACATAGAAAACAAAAAAAAACAATGCCAACCATTCAACAATTAGTTAGAAAAGGTAGAGTAGCACTGGAGTTCAAGAGTAAGTCTCCGGCGTTGGACAGCTGTCCACAGCGAAGAGGTGTATGTACACGTGTATATACCACTACCCCTAAAAAACCAAACTCAGCAATGCGTAAAGTTGCCCGTGTACGTTTAACCAATGGTAAAGAGGTGAATGCCTATATTCCAGGTGAAGGTCACAATTTACAGGAGCACTCAATCGTATTGATCCGTGGTGGTCGTGTTAAAGATTTACCAGGTGTACGTTATCACATCATCCGTGGAGCATTAGATACTTCAGGTGTTGCTGGTCGTAACCAACGTCGTTCAAAATATGGTACTAAACGTCCTAAACCAGGACAAGTAGCTGCTGCACCAACAAAAGGTAAAAAGAAATAATTAGGAGGAACAACAAATGAGAAAGTCAAAACCAAAAAAGAGAATTATCCTTCCTGATCCAAAATTTAACGATGTTCAGGTGACAAGATTTGTAAACAATATGATGTATGATGGAAAAAAATCCATCGCATATTCTATTTTTTATGATGCTGTAGAATTAGCAGAGAAAAAAGCTGGTGAGAACGGTTTAGAGATATGGAAACGTGCGTTAACAAACGTTATGCCTGCAGTTGAAGTAAAATCACGCCGTGTAGGTGGTGCAAACTTCCAGGTACCAACAGAAGTAAGACCAGACCGTAAGATTGCTTTAGGCATGAAATGGTTAATCTCTTTCGCCCGCAGACGTGGTGAGAAAACAATGAAAGAAAAATTAGCTGGTGAGATCGTTTCAGCTGCCAAAGGTGAAGGCGCCGCAGTTAAGAAAAAAGAAGATACGCATAAAATGGCTGAGGCTAACAAAGCGTTCTCTCACTTCCGTTTCTAATCTTAGAAAATCATAAAATGTCAAGAGATTTAAAATTTACAAGAAACATTGGGATCGCGGCTCACATTGATGCGGGTAAAACCACAACAACTGAGCGTATCCTTTATTATGCCGGAGTAAATCACAAGATTGGTGAGGTACACGAAGGTGCATCTACCATGGACTGGATGGTTCAGGAAGCGGAACGCGGGATAACAATCACGTCTGCAGCAACAACAGTTTTCTGGCCTTACCGTGGTGAAAAATACCAGGTAAACGTTATTGACACACCAGGTCACGTGGATTTTACCGTTGAGGTAAACCGTTCATTACGTGTACTTGATGGTTTAGTATTCTTATTTTCAGCTGTTGATGGTGTTGAGCCTCAATCTGAAACTAACTGGCGTTTAGCTAATAACTATGCTGTTCCACGTATCGGTTTTGTTAACAAAATGGATCGTTCAGGAGCTGATTTCCTGAAAGTTGTGAAACAAGTTAAAGATATGCTGGGTAGCCATGCAGTACCTTTACAGTTACCAATTGGAGCAGAAGACAGTTTTACTGGTGTAGTTGATTTAATCAACAACCGTGGTATTATCTGGAATGAGCATGATAAAGGTATGACCTTTACTGAAGTGCCAATTCCTGAGGATATGGTAGAAGAAGTTGCACAATGGAGAGAGAATTTATTAGAAGCTGTAGCTGATTATGATGAATCTTTGATGGAGAAATTCTTCGAAGATCCAAACTCTATCACGGAGCGTGAAATTCTTGATGCATTGCGTAAAGCAACTTTAGATGCTAAGATCGTTCCTATGGTTTGTGGTTCATCTTTCAAAAACAAAGGTGTTCAGACTATGCTTGACCTGGTTATGGAATTATTGCCATCACCAATGGATGTTGACGGTATTACCGGTATCAATCCAAATACAGGTGAGGAAGTTACCCGTCAACCGGATATTAAAGAGCCTTTTGCAGCTTTAGCATTTAAAATTGCAACAGATCCTTTCGTAGGTCGTTTATGCTTTATCCGTGTTTATTCAGGTAACCTGGAAGCTGGTTCTTACGTATATAATGCACGTTCTGAAAATAAAGAACGTATTTCACGTATTTTCCAGATGCATGCTAACAAGCAAAACCCAATTCCTAATGTAGGTGCTGGTGATATTGCTGCTGTAGTAGGATTTAAAGATATCAAAACCGGTGATACACTGTGTGATGAGAAACATCCAATTGTTCTGGAATCTATGGATTTCCCTGAGCCGGTTATCGGTTTAGCTATTGAGCCAAAAACTCAGGCTGATGTTGATAAATTAGGTCTGGGCTTATCTAAATTAGCTGAAGAAGATCCTACATTCAGAGTTCAGACAGACGAGGAAACTGGTCAGACTGTAATCTCTGGTATGGGTGAGCTTCACTTAGACATCCTGATTGACCGCTTAAGACGTGAGTTTAAAGTAGAGGTTAACCAGGGAGCGCCACAAGTTGCTTATAAAGAGGCTATTAACGGTACTGTTCAGCACCGTGAAACGTATAAAAAACAATCTGGTGGTCGTGGTAAATTCGCGGATATTCAGGTTATTATCTCTCCAATTGATGCTGATTACGAAAAAGGTGGTTTACAGTTTGTAAACGAAATTACAGGTGGATCTATTCCACGTGAATTTATTCCTTCAGTTGAGAAAGGATTTGCAGCTTCTATGTCTAATGGTGTATTAGCAGGATATCCACTTCCTGATATGAAGGTTAGATTAATTGATGGTTCATTCCACGCAGTCGATTCAGATGCTTTGTCATTCGAACTTGCTGCTAAAATGGCTTACCGTGAGGCATTGCCTAAGTGTAATCCAGTATTGATGGAGCCAATCATGAAAATCGAGATCCTTACTCCAGAAGAAAATATGGGTGATGTAATCGGTGATATGAACCGTCGTCGTGGTCAGCTTTTAGGTATGGATACCCGTAACGGTGCCCAGGTAATTAAAGCTACTGTGCCTCTTTCTGAGATGTTTGGTTATGTAACTCAGTTACGTACAATCACTTCAGGTCGTGCAACGTCTACTATGGAATTCGATCACTATGAGCCAGCTCCAAGAAACGTAATGGAAGAAGTTATCGCTAAATCCAAAGGCAGAATCAAATCTGCAGACTAGTTTTTAATCAGCTGCCTGTTATTAATAGCTCTAACAGGCAGCTTTAATTATAATCCAATGAGCCAAAGAATCAGAATTAAATTGAAATCTTACGATTACAATCTGGTAGACAAATCTGCTGAGAAAATCGTAAAAACTGTAAAACCTACGGGTGCAGTAGTTAGCGGACCAATTCCGTTGCCAACTGAAAAGAAAATCTTCACTGTTTTACGTTCACCACACGTGAACAAAAAAGCACGTGAGCAATTTCAGTTATGTGCTTACAAACGTTTGTTAGATATTTATAGTTCTAACTCAAAAACTGTTGACGCACTGATGAAACTTGAATTACCTAGCGGTGTTGAAGTTGAAATCAAAGTTTAATGAAATTTTGAGTAAAAGAAAAAGCCTCCGGATTCCGGAGGCTTTTTCTTTTTAAGCGGTTTTTTTAATTTCCTCTTGTTCGGAGTTCCTCTAGTTTATTTCTTTCGTCTTGCAGTTCTCTGGCAAGTTTCTTTTCCTTCTCGTTAGATTTTACCTTATAAGTTTGATACTCCTGCGCGATCTCTTCATACAGACCGCTGCGATATTTTGCTTCCTGAATGCTTTTCGCAGAACGAATCGTTACAATCGCTAATGCGATAGCCAGCAGGATAATAAGCACCCATACGATCGTATTATAAGTCCCTTTGTCGAAAGGAATTCCCAGGAAGCTTATCTGATCCAGTCTGGCATTTGAGGTCGCCAGAGAAGCTTCTTTTCCTTTTATTTCATTATTGAGGCCGGCAATCGTTGCAGCTTGCTCTTTTATTTTAGTCTGGGCGCCAATATGTCCCTGTCTTTCTTTCCTGATTGTATCGGTTACGCTCTTATAAAAGCTTGTGAGTCTGTACGGATTAATCAATTTGTATCCGTCTAAAGTTCTGGATTTAGACAGCATCAGCTGATACTGTCCTTTAAGACTAGGGTCTACCATTGTACTGTCCTGCGCGCTTGTCTGGGAAGTTATCAGGCACATCAGAAACAGGCCAAGCAGTGGTAAAAGGGTTCTTTTCATCATAATTATAAATAGTATTCTAATTTAACTGTCATTTTTCGGGTTTATTGTACGCCCGCAATTAACATTTATTCTTTCTAATGTCGGCAAATCAATTCATAATTATGCAATTGACAGCGTAATCTCCTGCGAAAACATCTCGTTTTTAGCTTTATAGGCAGGTGCTTTCTATTTCGCGAAGGCTTTGAGAAGAACGGGTATGCCAAAGATTCTGAGTGGGGCGGGCTTTGCGGTGTTTTTTTACCGATCTATCTGGTAATGTGGATAATATTTATAAAAATAATTCGCTAACTCTTTGAAAATTAAGATTTCTTTCCTATTTTTGCCCTCCCTTAAAGGGAATTGTATCCACCTTGAACGAAGCCCTACTGCTTCGATGGGTGTTAAACTAAAAAAAGAAAATGTCAGGTATTATTGGAAAAAAAGTAGGAATGACCAGCATTTTCGACGCCGATGGAAAAAATATTCCATGCACGGTGATCGAAGCTGGGCCATGTGTAGTAACACAGGTTAAGACCGAAGAGAAAGACGGTTACGTTTCAGTTCAATTAGGCTTCGATGAAGCTAAAGAAAAAAACACAACCAAGCCTCTGAAAGGCCACTTTGCGAAAGCAAGCACAACTCCAAAGCGTAAATTGGTTGAATTTGAGCCGTTTGAAGAATCACTTAGTTTAGGTGATACTGTAACGGTAAACATTTTCAACGAAGGTGATTTTGTAGATGTAGTTGGTACTTCTAAGGGTAAAGGTTTTCAGGGTGTTGTGAAACGCCATGGATTTGCTGGTGTGGGTGGTCAAACTCACGGTCAGCACAACAGAATGCGTGCTCCGGGTTCACTGGGTGCTGCATCTTATCCAGCACGTGTATTTAAAGGTATGCGTATGGCAGGAAGAATGGGTGGAGATAGAGTGAAAATTCAAAACTTACAGGTTTTGAAAGTTTATGCAGATCAAAATCTTGTTGTAGTTAGTGGTTCCATTCCAGGAGCTAAAGGTTCTTACGTAATCTTAGACAAGTAAGCAGATGGAAGTTAATGTATTAAACATTTCAGGAAAAGAGACAGGTGCCAAGGTGCAGCTTCCTGAGTCGGTATTTGGTGTTACTCCAAGTGACCATGCAATTTATTTAGATGTAAAACAGTATTTGGCTAATCAACGTCAGGGTACTCACAAGTCTAAACAACGTAATGAGATCGCTGGTTCAACCCGTAAATTATACAAACAAAAAGGTACTGGTGGCGCTCGTGCTGGTAGTATTAAATCTCCTTTGTTTAATGGTGGTGGTCGTGTATTCGGTCCTCAACCACGTGATTACAGTTTTAAACTAAACAAAAAATTAAAATCTCTGGCACGTAAATCTGCGTTGTCTTACAAAGCTCAGGATAACAACATCCTTGTTTTAGAAGATTTTAGCTTTGATTCAGTTAAAACTAAAAATTATGTGAACTTGGTTAATGCTTTAAGCTTAACAGGTCAAAAAACATTGTTGGTTTTACCTGCACAAGATAACAATATCTATTTATCAAGCAGAAACATTCAGAAAGTGAAAGTTATTACCGCTGATCAGTTAAGTACTTATGATGTATTAAACTGTGGTAAACTTTTGTTAACTGCTAATACTGTTAAAACATTGGAGGAGGCATTTGCCAAGTAATATGGAATTTTTAAAGAAACCAATATTAACCGAGAAAGCTTCTGCTCTTACAGAAAAGTCTAGCCGCTTTACTTTCAAAGTAGAACACAAAGCAAATAAATTGCAAATCAAACAAGCCATCGAAAAGATGTATGGTGTTAATATTCTGGCAATCAATACAATGATTGTAAACGGAAAATTAAAATCTAGAAACACTAAAGGTGGTTTAGTTACCGGCCGTAGCCCGAAATACAAAAAAGCTATTGTAACCCTGGCAGCAGGTGAAACAATTGATTATTACGCGAATATTTAATAAGAATTGAATAATTTATAACTATGGGCTTAAGAAAATTTAAACCAGTCACTCCGGGTACCCGCTTTAGAGTCGGTGCCAGTTTCACGGAGATTACAGCAACCAAGCCCGAAAAATCATTGGTTGTTTCTTCTAAAAAATCGGGAGGACGTAACAATACAGGAAAGATGACTATGCGCTACATGGGTGGTGGTCACAAAAAATCTTACCGTTTAATTGACTTTAAACGTGATAAGTTTGATATTCCTGCAACAGTTGCAACTGTTGAATACGATCCAAACCGTACAGCACGTATCGCATTATTACATTATGCGGATGGTGAAAAACGTTACATCATTGCACCGGATGGATTGCAGGTTGGACAGAAAGTAGTTTCAGGTGATACAGCTGCTCCAGAAGTAGGTAACACATTGAAATTGTCTAACATTCCTTTGGGTTCAATTATCCACAATATTGAAATTCAACCAGGACGTGGAGCACAATTAGCACGTAGTGCTGGTGCTTATGCTCAATTAGCAGCACGTGATGGTAAATATGCAACTGTTAAAATGCCTTCAGGTGAAGTAAGATCTATCTTAGTTACTTGTTTAGCAACGATAGGTTCTGTTTCAAATTCGGATCACGCAAATGAAGTATTAGGTAAAGCAGGTCGTAAACGTTGGTTAGGACGTCGTCCTAGAACACGTCCGGTAGCGATGAATCCTGTCGATCACCCAATGGGTGGTGGTGAGGGTCGCTCATCAGGAGGTCAACCTCGCTCAAGAAACGGTATGTATGCTAAAGGCTTCAAAACCCGTTCACTTAAAAAATACTCAAATCGTTTCATCATAGAGAAAAGGAAGAAATAATGGCTCGTTCGATAAAAAAAGGACCTTATATTGACCATAACGTAGAGAAGAAAGTAGTCTCTATGAATGATTCAGGCAAAAAGTCTGTCATTAAAACTTGGTCTCGCAGATCAATGATCTCACCAGATTTTGTGGGTCATACATTTGCAGTGCATAACGGTAATAAATTTATACCGGTATACGTAACAGAAAACATGGTTGGTCACAAGCTGGGAGAGTTTGCTCCAACCAGAACATTTAGGGGTCACTCTGAAAAGAAAAAATAATTAAGAGATGGAAGCAGTAGCGAAATTAAACAATTGTCCAACCTCACCACGTAAGATGCGTTTGGTTGTAGATCTTATCAGAGGTGAGCGTGTTGAGAAAGCATTACATATTTTAAAATTTACCAATAAAGAGGCAGCAATAAGAGTTGAGAAACTTTTATTATCAGCCATCAAAAACTGGGAAACTAAAAATGAAGGTTCTCGCCCTGAAGAAAACCAATTATATGTGAAAACCATTATGGTTGGTGGTGGCCGTCAGTTGAAAAGACTTAGACCGGCACCTCAAGGCCGTGGATACAGAATACGTAAGCGTTCTAACCACGTAACTTTGATAGTAGATAGTAAAAACGTTGAAACTCAAACTAATTAGTAGAAATGGGACAAAAAGCACATCCAATAGGTAACAGGTTAGGAATCATCAGAGGTTGGGATTCTAACTGGTTCGGTGGCAACAACTATGCTGACAAATTAGTTGAGGACGAAAAAATAAGAAAATACCTTTCAGTACGTATCGCTAAAGGCGGTGTATCTAAGGTGGTTATCGAGCGTACATTAAAACGTATCACGGTTACTATCCACACTGCACGCCCGGGTATCGTAATCGGTAAAGCAGGAGCTGAGGTTGATAAAATCAAAGAAGAGTTAAAGAAACTTACAAAAAAAGAGATTCAGATTAACATTTTTGAGATCAAACGTCCTGAGCTAGATGCACAACTGGTAGCAGAAGGTGTAGCAAAACAATTAGAAGCAAGGATCTCATTCCGTAGAGCTATGAAATCTACAATCGCGTCTACGATGCGTATGGGTGCAGAAGGTATCAAAATTATGACTTCAGGTCGTTTAGGTGGTGCTGAGATGGCTCGTAATGAGCAGTATAAAGAAGGAAGAATTCCTTTGCATACTTTCCGTGCTGATATTGACTATGCATTAGCTGAAGCATTGACTACTTATGGTAAGATCGGTGTTAAAGTTTGGATCTGCAAAGGCGAGGTTTACGGTAAACGTGATCTTTCTCCAAACATTGGCGCAACCAATAATGCTCCTGGTAAAGGTGGCAGACCTGAAGGTGCTTTTGGTGGCGGCAGAGACAGAGATAACCGTGGCGGTGGCGACAGAAGAAACGACAAAAGTCGTGGCGGAAGAGGTCCAGGTCAAGGTGGTCCAGGTGCAGGTAGAGATAACAGAGGCGGAAATACTCCTAACAGAGGTCCTCGTAAATAATTATTAACAAATCGTTTTACGATAATATTCAAATAAAATGTTACAGCCAAAAAGAACGAAGTTCAGAAAGATGCAAAAGGGCAGAATGAAAGGTTTAGCAACACGTGGTGCTGAATTGTCATTCGGGTCTTTCGGGATTAAATCTTTAGAGGCGACATGGATTACCAGTCGTCAGATAGAGGCAGCCCGTATTGCGGTAACTCGTTTCATGAAACGTGAAGGCCAGGTGTGGATTAGAATTTTCCCGGACAAACCGGTAACTAAGAAACCAGCTGAAGTACGTATGGGTAAAGGTAAAGGTGCTCCTGAATACTGGGTAGCAGTTGTTAGACCAGGACGCATCATTTTTGAAGCTGAAGGCGTTTCTTTAGAAATCGCTAAAGAAGCAATGCGTTTAGCTGCTCAGAAATTACCTATCCAAACAAAATTTGTAGTACGTAGAGATTACGTAGAAGCATAAAAAAGTTTTGGGGTCAATGTTGTAAGTAACTTGTTATTATAACCGCTAGACCCAGAACATAAATATTAATAAAATGAAGA
The DNA here is from genome assembly GCF_900112985.1 of Pedobacter antarcticus. Lineage (GTDB taxonomy): Bacteria > Bacteroidota > Bacteroidia > Sphingobacteriales > Sphingobacteriaceae > Pedobacter > Pedobacter antarcticus. The sequence continues at coordinate 84,990 of NZ_FONS01000008.1, read as the reverse complement.
ACTCAGAAATCACAGGGCTTTCACAAGAAGAACTAGTAGTCAGGATTGCAGAAGAGAAAGAAAACTTAGTTAAGTTAAAATTTGCACACACAATTTCGGCTATTGAGAATCCTACCCGTATCAATAAGGTAAGAAAAGATATCGCCCGATTAAATACTGAAATGACAAAGCGTAAAGCTGCGTCAGCTAGTGAAACTAAATAACTTTAGAGTCGAAATGGAAAGACAATTAAGAAAAACAAGAACCGGGTTGGTGGTAAGCAACAAAATGGATAAATCTGTTGTTGTGGCAGTAGAACGTAAAGTGAAGCACCCGATCTATGGTAAGTTTGTTAAGAAAACTACCAAATTTATGGCTCATGACGAGAAAAACGATTGCGGTATTGGTGATACAGTACTGATCATGGAGACTCGTCCGCTGAGTAAAAACAAGAACTGGAGATTAGTGGAAATTTTAGAGAGGGCTAAATAACATGGTACAGCAGGAATCAAGATTAAACGTAGCCGATAATAGCGGCGCAAAACAAGTATTGGTTATCCGTGTACTTGGTGGAACCGGCAAGAGATACGCTTCTATTGGTGACAAAATCGTTGTTACCGTTAAAAGTGCAATCCCTTCAGGTAACATTAAAAAAGGAACAGTTTCTAAAGCAGTTGTTGTAAGAACGAAGAAAGAGATCAGACGTAAAGATGGTTCTTACATCCGTTTCGACGATAATGCAGCTGTCTTGTTAAATGCACAGGATGAGCCGCGTGGTACCCGTATTTTTGGCCCGGTTGCGAGAGAACTGCGTGAAAAACAATTCATGAAAATTGTATCATTAGCACCGGAGGTATTATAAAATGAAAAATAAAGTAACTGTTCAACCAAAGATAAAAATCCGTAAAGGAGATTTAGTAAAGGTTATCGCTGGTGATTCTAAAGGCCAGGAAGGTAAAGTACTTTCAGTATTAATTACTAAAAGTAGAATTCTGGTAGAAGGTGTGAACCTTGTATCGAAACATACGAAACCAAATGCTGCTACTCCTAACGGAGGTATCATTAAAAAAGAGGCTGCTCTTCATATTTCTAACGTTGCGTTAATTGATCCTAAATCTGGAAAAACTACGCGTGTTGGCAGAAAGCTTAATGCTGATGGGAAATTAGTTAGGGTATCTAAAAAATCAGGAGAGGAGATCAAATAATGACTTACATACCAAGATTAAAGACTAAATACAAAGAGGAAATCGTAACGACGTTGAAAGAAAAATTCAACTACAAAAGCGTTATGCAAGTTCCTAAGTTAGAGAAGATTGCTATCAACCAGGGTGTTGGTCGTTTCTCTGTAACAGACAAGAAAATTATGGACACTTCTATTTTAGAAATGTCTACAATTGCAGGTCAGCAGGCTGTAGGTGCGAAATCCAAAAAAGATATCTCCAACTTCAAATTGCGTAAAGGTATGCCAGTTGGTGTACGTGTTACATTGCGTGATAATAACATGTTTGAGTTTTTAGATCGTTTAATTTCCGTAGCTTTACCACGTATCCGTGATTTCAAAGGTATTAACGATAAAGGTTTTGATGGAAAAGGTAACTACACTTTAGGTATTACTGAACAAATCATCTTCCCTGAATTGAACATCGATAAGATCTCTAAGATCTTAGGTATGGATATTACCTTTGTAACTTCTGCTACTACTGATGTTGAAGCATTGGAATTATTAAAACAATTCGGTTTACCGTTTAAAAATCAAACCCCTATTAATACAGATCAATAATGGCAAAAGAAGGTGTAAAAGCTCGCGAAATTAAGCGCCAGAAATTGGTAGCTAAATATGCTGACAAACGTGCAGAATTAAAAGCTGCAGGTGATTTTGAAGGATTAGATAAGTTACCAAAAAACTCATCTCCTGTACGTTTACACAATCGTTGTAAACTGACTGGCCGTCCTCGTGGTTACATGCGTACTTTTGGAATTTCAAGGGTATTGTTCCGCGACATGGCTTTAGCAGGTAAAATTCCTGGAGTTACCAAAGCAAGCTGGTAAAAACAAATCGTGTACGTTAGTGACCGCTGAGACAGCGATCACTAACGTAATGCGTTAACAGAAAAATTAACCGATGGAAGGTCGCTCCGAATAGTTCGGAAAGGAAACCACTATCACAAATCAATAAAAATGAATACAGATCCAATAGCAGATTATCTTACAAGAGTAAGAAATGCCATCAAGGCAAATCACAGAATTGTAGAAATTCCTGCATCAAATCTTAAAAAGGAAATTACTAAAGTACTTTTTGACAAAGGTTACATTGCCAACTACAAGTTTGAAGAAACTACAGTTCAGGGCACAATTAAAATCGCTTTGAAGTACAATCCGATCACTAAAATTCCTGCGATCCGCACTTTAGCGCGTATCAGTAAACCAGGTTTAAGGCAATATGCAGGCGTAGGTAATATGCCAAGAGTATTGAACGGTTTAGGTATTGCTATCTTGTCTACATCTAAAGGTGTTATGACTGATAAAGAAGCAGCTAGATTGAACATTGGTGGCGAAGTTTTGTGTCACGTTTATTAATTAAAGGAGGATAGCAAAATGTCAAGAATAGGAAAAGCCCCAATTAGTATCCCTGCTGGAGTTACAGTTTCAATTGATGAGAATAACATCGTTACTGTAAAAGGTCCAAAAGGTGAATTAAAACAAACAGTTGATGCAGACATCACTGTTACTCAGGAAGACGGTGTGATTACTGTTACACGCCCGACTGAACAAAAAAGACATAAAGCATTACACGGTTTATACCGTTCATTGCTTAACAATATGGTTATCGGAGTTACAGAAGGTTATAAACTGACTCAAGAATTAGTAGGTGTGGGTTACCGTGCAACTAATACAGGCAACACGCTTGATCTTGTTTTAGGTTTCTCTCACCATTATGTATTCCAGTTACCGGAAGAGATTAAAGTTACTACGGCTTCAGAAAAAGGTCAAACTCCTAAAATCATTTTAGAAAGTATTGATAAACAACTGATCGGTCAGGTAGCAGCTAAAATACGCTCGTTACGCGCTCCGGAACCATACAAAGGTAAAGGTATCAAGTTTGTAGGAGAAGTGTTAAGAAGAAAAGCAGGTAAATCAGCTTCTAAAAAATAATCATCATGGCAGGGAAAAAATTATCTCGTAGAGATCGTATAAAAAAAGGAATCAGAAAAAGATTGACCGGTTCTGAAAGCCGTCCACGCTTATCAGTTTATAGAAGCAATAAAGGAATTTATGCTCAAATCATTAACGACGTAACTGGAAGCACAATCGTATCAGCATCTTCATTATCAAAAGATTTTTCTGGTAATGGCAATAAATCAGAGCAATCTGTAGCTGTAGGTAAATTAGTAGCTGAAAAAGCAATCGCAGCTGGCATTAAAGAAGTTGTTTTCGATAGAAATGGCTATTTATACCATGGTCGCGTAAAATCGTTGGCAGAAGGTGCCCGTGAAGCTGGTTTAGTATTTTAATCTGAAAATAGGATAAGAATGTCAACTATCAATATAAAAAGAGTTAAGACTAGCGAGATCGAATTAAAAGATCGTTTAGTTAGTATCCAACGCGTTGCCAAAGTAACTAAAGGCGGACGTACTTTCAGCTTCTCAGCTATCGTAGTTGTAGGAGATGAAAACGGAATCGTAGGTTACGGTTTAGGTAAAGCGAAAGAGGTAACAGAAGCAATTGCTAAAGGTATCGATGACGCTAAAAAGAACTTAGTAAAAGTTCCTTTACTAAACGGTACAGTGCCTCACGAACAAATCGGTAAATTCTCAGGTGGTTTTGTATTAATCAAACCAGCTGCAGTAGGTACAGGTGTTATCGCTGGCGGTGCAATGCGTGCTGTATTAGAGAGTGCTGGTGTACATAACGTATTAGCAAAATCAAAAGGTTCATCAAATCCTCACAACGTGGTTAAAGCAACTGTTGATGCTCTGACTAAGATGCGTGATGCTTATACAGTAGCACAGCAGCGTGGTGTTGATTTAAACAAAGTTTTTAACGGATAAGAACATGGCTAAAATCAGAATTACCCAGATCAAAAGTATCATTGACAGAAGCGAACGTCAAAAAAGAACTATGCAGGCATTAGGTTTAAAAAAAATGAACCAGTCTGTAGAAGTTGAAGCTAACGCTGCTATCATTGGAATGGTAAGAAAAGTGAATCACTTAGTTGCCATAGAGAGTATATAATTTATAGAGGTTGCAGAAGTAGTTTATATGATTACATTTGCAACCTTTATATATGTTTAACCGTTGTCCCTGATTAGTGAAAGCGAAGGGCAACACAATAAGTTTCAAAATGAACTTAAGTAATTTAAAACCTGCAGCAGGTTCTACAAAAAATAATAAGAGAATTGGTCGTGGTACTGGTTCTGGCCGTGGTGGTACTTCCACTCGTGGTCATAAAGGTGCTGGTTCCCGTTCAGGTCACAAAACCAAAATTGGTTTTGAAGGTGGACAGATGCCATTACAACGTCGTGTACCTAAAGTAGGTTTCAAGCCAATTAACCGTGTAGAATACGTAAGTGTAAACTTAGATGTATTACAAGGTTTAGCTGAGAAATTTAACTTAACCGTTATCGACTTTGCAGCTTTACAAGCACACGGTTTAGCACACAAAAATGACCTGGTTAAAATCTTAGGTCGTGGTGAAGTTAAATCTAAAATTGAAGTTAAAGCACATGCTTTTTCTGCTACCGCACAAAAAGCCATTGAAGCTGTTGGAGGCTCAATCGAAAAATTGTAATTAATGAAGAAGCTGTTTACTACTTTAAGTAATATTTGGAAAATTCAAGAATTAAAAGAGCGTATATTATTTACGCTCGTAATTCTTTTGGTCTATAGGTTCGTTTCACACGTGGTTCTTCCAGGTGTTGATGCAACAGCCCTAGGCGATAATGAGAAATCTGGAATCCTGGGTCTGCTGGATATGTTTGCCGGGGGATCCTTCTCCCGCGTATCAATCTTAGCCCTGGGGGTTATGCCATATATTTCTGCATCAATTGTAGTTCAGTTATTAGGTATTGCTGTGCCTTCATTCCAAAAAATGCAAAAGGAAGGCGAAAGCGGCAGGAACAAACTTAATCAGATTACCCGTTACCTGACAGTGGCAATTACTGCAGTGCAGGCGGTTGGTTATGTGAAAACGCAGGTTCCGGTAGAGGCAATTCTGATTGACCATACCTTATTCTTTGTGCTCTCAACTTTTGTTTTATCTGCAGGTACATTATTCGTCATGTGGCTGGGTGAAAAAATTACAGATAAAGGTGTCGGTAACGGTATCTCTCTGATCATTATGGTGGGTATCATTGCCCGTCTTCCTATTGCCCTGCAACAGGAGATCAGCTCTAGATTCGTTGGTGATGGCGGTCTTATTGCCCTTGTCCTTGAAATTGTAGCTTTATTCGCGGTTGTAATGTTTACTATCCTGATTGTTCAGGGTGTCCGTAAGGTACCTGTACAATATGCTAAACGTATTGTCGGTAACAGACAGTTTGGCGGGGTAAGACAGTATATTCCATTAAAAGTAAATGCTGCTGGTGTTATGCCGATCATCTTTGCTCAGGCTCTGATGTTTATCCCAACAACACTTACCCAGTTTTTCCCATCACTGCAAAACACGTGGTTAATCCAGTTTAGTGATCCAACTTCACTGGCTTACAGTTTAACTTTTGCATTTTTAATTATTGCTTTCACTTTCTTCTATACCGCGATTACTGTTAATCCGGTGCAGATGTCTGATGATATGAAGAAAAACGGTGGTTTTATTCCGGGTATCAAACCAGGTTTATCTACCTCGTCTTTTATTGATGATGTAATCTCAAAGATCACTTTCCCGGGATCAGTTTTCCTGGCGATCATTGCAATCCTTCCTTCTATCGCTGTTAAATTTGGTATCAAATCTGAATTTGCGCACTTCTACGGTGGTACATCACTGTTGATTTTGGTGGGTGTTGTATTAGATACATTGCAACAAATTGAAAGTTACCTGCTCATGCGCCATTACGATGGTTTAATGAAGACAGGAAGAGTTACTGGCCGTACAGGTTTACCTGCTGCGACTACTACAGGCAGCAGTAGTGCAGTAATTTAATATTGAATGTCTAAGATCTATTATAAGTCTCCGGAAGAGGTTGAATTAATTCGTGCCAGCTCTTTAATGGTTTCTTCTACACTCGCTGAAGTAGCGAAAGTAATCGGACCCGGAGTAACCACTATGCAATTAAATAATATTGCGGAGACTTATATAAAAGATAACGGAGGTATCCCCGCTTTTCTTAACTATAACGGATTCCCATTTTCACTTTGTATTTCGCCTAATGAGCAGGTTGTTCATGGGTTTCCAAGTGATTATGTGATACAGGAAGGCGATTTGATTTCTGTTGACTGTGGCGTGATTCTGAATAATTATTTTGGTGATTCCGCTTATACCTTCCCGATTGGGGAGATTAGCCCGGAACGCCGGAAGTTAATTGAGGTTACCCAGGAATGTTTGAAACGTGCAATTGACAAAGCAGTGGTCGGCTCCCGTATTGGTGATGTCGGTTTTGCTGTACAGTCTCTCGCAGAGGAGAATGGTTATGGGGTAGTACGAGAATTAGTAGGTCATGGTGTCGGTGTTAAGCTGCACGAAAAACCGGAAGTTCCGAATTATGGAAAAAGAGGATCCGGTATGAAGTTAGAGGAGGGGATGGTTATTGCCATTGAACCGATGATTAATGCCGGTACAGCCAATGTAAAGTTCTGGTCTGATGGTTGGACCGTAACTAGCCGTGACAATCAACCGTCAGCTCATTTTGAGCACACTGTTGCGGTTAAAAAGGGTAAAGCAGATGTTTTATCTACCTTTTCTCTGATCGAAGAAGTTTTAAAAGAAAAAAGGTAAATAATTAAATATTTTTAATTAATTTTGCAACCCTGTTTAATAGCAGCTAATCAAGTAAAAATCAATATTATATGGCTAAACAAGCCTCAATTGAACAAGACGGTGTAATTAGAGAAGCATTGTCAAATGCAATGTTCCGGGTCGAACTGGAAAATGGGCATGAAATCATTGCTCATATCTCAGGTAAAATGAGGATGCACTACATCAAAATATTACCTGGTGATAAAGTAAAATTAGAGATGTCGCCTTACGATTTATCAAAGGGCAGGATTACTTATAGATATAAATAAAATGAAAGTTAGGTCATCAATTAAAAAACGCAGCGCTGATTGCAAGATTATTCGTCGTAAAGGTAAACTTTACGTTATTAACAAGAAAAATCCTAAATACAAACAGCGTCAAGGTTAAGCAAATTATTGAAGTATGATTAGATTGAATGTACAGGTTACTCAATCTGTCGTCAAATAATCAAACATTTAGTACACATATGGCAAGGATATCAGGTATAGATTTACCAAGAAACAAAAGAGGCGAAATTGGACTAACCTACATCTTCGGAGTAGGCAGATCAACTGCTCAGCGTATATTAACTGAAGCAGGTATCGATTTTAGCAAAAAAGTACAGGACTGGTCTGATGATGAGTTATCAGCGATTCGTACAATCATTAACGATGGCATTAAAGTAGAAGGTGCTTTACGTTCAGAGGTTCAATTAAACATTAAACGTTTAATGGATATTGGTTGCTACCGTGGATTACGTCACAGAAAAGGTTTACCAGTACGTGGACAACGTACCAAAAACAATTCCCGTACACGTAAAGGCAAGAGAAAAACAGTTGCTAACAAGAAAAAAGCTACTAAATAAAATTAGTAACGAATAATAATTATGGCTAAGAGTAAAAAAGTAACCAAAAAGCGTGTTGTTGTTATTGAACCAGTTGGTCAGGCACATATCAATGCGACTTTTAACAATATCATTGTTACCTTAACAAATAACAACGGTCAAACTATTTCATGGTCTTCAGCAGGTAAAATGGGCTTCAAGGGTTCTAAAAAGAACACTCCATATGCTGCAGGTCAAGCTGCATCTGATTGCGGTAAAGTAGCATTTGATTTAGGTCTGCGTAAAGTAGAGGTTTTTGTTAAAGGTCCGGGTTCTGGCCGTGAGTCTGCAATTAGAACATTGCAAATCTCCGGTATCGAAGTAACCTCTATCAAAGATATCACACCGCTTCCACACAATGGATGTCGTCCTCCTAAGAAGAGAAGAGTTTAATTTATTAATTTTTAAAGCTAAGAGTCTGCAGCTTAAGGTTGCATGATACTTTAAAACAAAGCACAATGGCAAGATATACAGGACCCAAGTCCAAAATCGCGCGTAAATTCAGAGAGCCAATTTTCGGCCCTGATAAGGTATTAGACAGAAAAAATTATCCTCCTGGACAGCACGGTGCTTCCAAAAGAAGAGGTAAACAATCTGAGTATTCAGTACAGTTAATGGAAAAACAAAAAGTGAAATATACTTATGGTGTATTAGAGCGTCAGTTCCGTAACTTGTTTACTAAAGCTTCTTCCCGTCAAGGTATCACGGGTGATAACTTATTACAATTATTAGAAGCTCGTTTAGATAATACAGTATATAGATTAGGTATTGCTACTACTCGTTCAGCTGCTCGTCAGTTAGTTAGCCATAAACATGTCACAGTTAACGGTGAAGTAGTAAATATCCCTTCCTATCAGTTAAAAGCTGGTGATGTGGTTGCAGTTCGTGAGAAATCAAAAACTCTGGAAAGCATCACTAATTCAGTAGCAGGCAGAATGATCAATAAATTTAATTGGTTAGACTGGAATGCATCTGAGTTATCAGGAAAATTCCTGGCTTATCCGAATCGTGACGAGATTCCAGAAAATATCAAAGAAAACTTGATTATCGAGTTATACTCTAAGTAACAATATCTAGTTAAAGCCTGTATGGGCTTTAACTATTTTTTGCGTTACCTAATATTTAATAACGATCTAAAAACATTATAAATGGCAATTTTAGCATTTCAGAAACCCGATAAGGTCATCATGCAGAAATCAACTGATTTCGATGGTATATTTGAATTTCGTCCTTTAGAACCCGGTTTCGGTGTAACAATTGGTAATGCCTTGAGAAGGATTCTTCTTTCTTCTTTAGAAGGTTATGCCATTACAAGTATTCGTTTTTCTGGCGTATCACATGAATTTTCTACCATGAAAGGTGTTGTAGAAGATTTAACTGAAATTATCTTGAATTTAAAACAAGTTCGTTTTAAAAAAGCAGGTGATTCAGGTGATTCTGAAAAAGTTTTTATTGTAGTTAATGGCCAGGATCAATTTCTAGCAGGTGATATAACTAAATTCTCTAACAATTTCGAAGTCCTTAATCCGGATTTCGTAATCTGTAACATGGAGAAAAGCGTTACTTTGGAGGTTGAATTAACAATCAACAAAGGTCGTGGTTATGTTCCGGCTGAAGAAAATAAAATCAATGATGCTGTAGTTGGCGTAATTGCGATCGATTCGATCTTTACTCCAATGAAAAATGTAAAATACTCGATTGAAAATTATCGTGTTGAGCAGAAAACAGATTATGAGAAGTTAATTTTAGAGATCGCTACAGATGGTTCTATCCATCCTGAAGAAGCTTTAAAAGAAGCTGCTAAAATCTTAATCCAGCATTTTATGTTGTTCTCTGATGAGAATTTAGTTCTGGAATCTCAGGCTAAAGAAGAGACTAAAGAAGTTGATGAGGAAATTTTACATATGCGTAAAATCCTTAAAACTGAATTAGTTGACCTTGACTTATCTGTACGTGCATTAAACTGTCTTAAAGCTGCTGATATCCGCACGCTTGCTGACTTGGTTTCTTATGACGTTGCCGATATGTTGAAATTCAGAAACTTCGGTAAAAAATCATTGACTGAAATTCAGGAGCTGGTTAAATCCAAAAGTTTATCTTTCGGGATGAACCTTGGGAAATACAAACTGGACGAAGAATAATTTCAATATAAATAACAATATTGTTAATAGTGTATAATTCCCTCTTCAATGTAGAAGAGACGGTATGCACTGAATAAAATCAAAATGAGACACGGTAAAAAAAACAACCACTTAGGCAGAACTGACTCCCATCGTAAAGCGATGTTGGCTAACATGTCATCATCACTGATCAAGCACAAAAGAATTACTACAACTTTAGCAAAAGCTAAAGCTTTACGTATGTATGTTGAGCCCCTGATCACTAAATCTAAAAATGATACTACGCACTCTCGTCGTATTGTATTTAGTTACTTACAGGATAAAGATTCAGTTACTGAATTATTCCGTGACATTGCTGCTAAAGTTGCAAACCGTCCGGGTGGTTACACCAGAATTATCAAGTTAAACAACAGGTTAGGTGATAATGCTGAAATGGCATTGATTGAACTTGTTGATTATAACGAAGTTTATGGTGTTGAAGCTGCTACAGAAGAGAAGAAAACAACTCGTCGTGGAAGAAGCAAAACAGCTAAAAAAGATGAGGCTGTTAAAGCTGAGCCTGTTGCTGAGACTGCTGCTCCTGTTGCTGAGACGGCTACTCCTGTTGAAGAAGCTGCTGCTGAAGAAACCAAAGAAGATAAAGGCGAATAATTTCCCTTTTATTGGAAATACAAATGCCTCTCTGAATTTCGGAGAGGCATTTTTTTTAGAGCTAAATTAATTGGAAATGTTAAATACGCCTGTAGTCATCCATGCAGAATTTTTAACCGCATTAGCGGAGAGTTTCGCACAGGATACCTTTATTAAGCTCACGCTGGGTAAATATCGCGGAGAGCTCGCCGGACTGAAGAACATCTATGTCAGAAAGGTAAATATCAAAGGGAAACCTCATCTCGCCTTCACATCCCGCTTTAAGACCAGGGACATTGTTAAGAACTATCCTTTTGAAGAGGGGGCGGCGAGAATTGCCGAAGAATTGAATCAGGGATTCCAGCACTGTACTTGTTTCACCTTACAGAAAGATCTGATCCTGGACTTGCAGCAGGGACAGGGATTCCGGTTTCGGCAGGCTGCGCCTACATCGCAAACCCCGGTATCAGATACACATGATAAAACTAAAAAACGGTTAATATCCGCTTTGGATAAGCCCTATCTGCATGCTTTACAAATTACTGATGCTGTCGGTAATGTTTATAAAAATGCGCAGGATAAGTACAAGCAGATTAACCAGTTTATTAACTTATTACATCCGATGATCAGTGCAATCTCAGCAGGCAGTTTAAAACAGGTTGTCGATATGGGGTCGGGTAAGGGATATTTAACCTTCGCGCTATATGATTATCTGCATCATGTAATGGGTTCGGACACTGCTGTACGCGGGATAGAATTTAGACCGGATCTGGTCGCACTCTGTAATGAAATAGCAGCGAGCTCCGGATTTCATAAGTTAGATTTTGTCGAAGGATCAATTGCAGATTATCCAGCAACCGGAATTGACATGCTTATTGCGCTGCATGCTTGTGATACCGCAACTGACGATGCGATTTGTAAAGGAATTCTCGCCGGGGCAGAACTGATTGTGGTTGCACCTTGCTGTCATAAACAGATACGGCGGGAGATGTCGAAAGTTAAACAACAACCTGAGATCGCCGCACTGACCGACCATGGTATCTTTATGGAAAGACAGGCTGAAATGGTTACCGATGCACTTCGTTCACTCATTCTGGAATATCATGGTTACAAGACCAAAGTATTTGAATTTATTTCAGATGCACATACCCCGAAGAATGTACTGGTTGTTGGCACGAAAGCTACCATAAGTCCTGAACATCAGGAAGAAGTATTAAAACGAATTCATGCAGTCAAAAATTTTTATGGCGTAAATTGTCACTATCTGGAAAAGCTGGTAGGGCTTTAGATTAATCGCGTTGGCGCGGTATTTCTGCCAAGCTGTCAGCATTTATAAATCAATTTGATTTACATTTCCTGATAAACTGCAAAGCACTGTCTGTTTTGCTGACAAAAGTCAATTGGCACATTGCTTGATGAATAGAATAAAATTAAGAATTCATAACATAAACAAAGATAAATAACATGTCAAAAATTATTGGTATAGACTTAGGAACAACGAACTCTTGCGTAGCCGTAATGGAAGGTAACGAACCTGTAGTTATAGCCAACAGTGAGGGGAAACGTACTACGCCATCCATTGTTGCATTTGCAGAAAATGGTGAGCGTAAAGTAGGTGATTCTGCAAAGCGTCAGGCGATCACTAACCCAACAAAAACAATTTATTCAATCAAACGCTTCATGGGAAGCAGCTTTGCTGAAGTTTCTAAAGAAGTAGGCCGTGTACCATATAAAGTGGTAAAAGGTGATAATAACACGCCACGTGTTGAGATTGATGATCGTAAATATACTCCACAGGAAATTTCTGCAATGATTTTGCAGAAAATGAAAAAAACTGCTGAAGATTTCTTAGGACATGAAGTGACTGAAGCGGTTATTACTGTTCCTGCTTATTTCAATGATGCACAACGTCAGGCTACTAAAGAGGCTGGTGAAATTGCTGGTTTAACTGTTAAACGTATTATCAACGAGCCAACTGCAGCTGCTTTAGCTTACGGTTTGGATAAGGCACACAAAGACATGAAAATTGTTGTCTTTGATTGTGGTGGTGGTACACATGACGTTTCTATCCTGGAATTAGGTGATGGTGTATTTGAAGTTAAATCTACTGACGGTGATACTCACTTAGGTGGTGATGACTTTGATCACGTGATCATTGACTGGTTAGCAAGTGAATTTAAAAATGAGTACGGCATGGACCTTAATCAGGATCCAATGGCTTTACAACGTTTGAAAGAAGCTGCTGAGAAAGCTAAAATCGAATTATCAAGTACTACTTCAACTGAAGTAAACCTGCCATATATTACTGCTGATGCCAGCGGACCTAAACACTTGGTTAGAAACTTAAGCCGTGCTAAATTTGAGCAATTGGCTGCTGATCTGATCAAACGTACTATCGATCCTTGTAAATCTGCTTTGAAAAACGCAGGTTTAAAAACTTCTGACATTGATGAAATTATCTTAGTTGGTGGTTCGACACGTATTCCTGCTATTCAGGATGCAGTTAAAGCTTTCTTCGGAAAAGAGCCTTCTAAAGGTGTTAACCCGGATGAAGTTGTAGCAATCGGTGCTGCTATTCAAGGTGGTGTATTAACAGGAGAGGTTAAAGACGTATTATTATTAGATGTTACTCCACTTTCTTTAGGTATTGAAACTATGGGTGGTGTAATGACGAAATTAATCGAATCTAACACTACTATTCCATCTAAAAAAGCTGAAACTTTCTCTACAGCTGCTGATAACCAGCCTTCTGTTGAGATCCATATTTTACAAGGAGAGCGTCCAATGGCTGCTCAGAACCGTACAATTGGTCGTTTCATTCTGGATGGTATTCCACCAGCACCTCGTGGCGTTCCTCAGGTTGAAGTTGCATTCGATATTGATGCTAACGGTATCCTGCATGTATCTGCTAAAGATAAAGCAACTGGTAAAGAACAAAAAATCCGTATTGAGGCTTCTTCTGGTTTAACTGACGAAGAGATCAAAAGAATGAAAGAAGAAGCTGAGCAAAATGCTGATGCTGATAGAATCGCTAAAGAAGAAGCTGATAAAATCAACAGTGCAGATGCATTAATCTTCTCTACTGAGAAACAACTGAAAGAATTCGGTGATAAATTGGCTGCTGATAAAAAAGCACCTATTGAAGCTGGTTTAGCTAAGTTACAAGCTGCTCATGCAGCAAGAAACTTTGCTGATATTGATGCGGCTCAGGAAGAATTACAAACTGCATGGAATGCAGCTTCAGAAGATATGTACAAAGCTGGACAAGATGGTGCTACTGCTGAAGGCGGCGCTGATCAGGCAGCTAACGGTCAGGCAGCTGACGGTGGTGACAATGTTACTGATGTTGATTTCGAAGAAGTAAAAGACGATAAGAAATAATCGACTTTAACACATAAAAAAAGAGGATGTCCAAAAGGCATCCTCTTTTTTTTGTGTGTCAGAATTGGTATTGTCAAGCCTGTCAAATTATATATAAGGTATAATAAAAAAAGGCTTCATTACTGAAGCCTTTTTTTATTATTTCCAAAGGTTTTCGGGATATTTTCCGTCTTTGATTAGCTGATCTATACTTGCCTGAACAATTGGTTTGTCTTCTTTATAAGTAACGCCGAACCATTTACTGTCAGTAGGAATAACTTTGAAGTCTGCAGTTTCCGCACTCAACAGGTTTTCTGCAACCAGGGGAATGAAGAACTCAGATTTAGGATTTTCTTTGTTTGCCTCTACAAAATCCCTGAACATTTCTTCTGCATGTTTAAATACTTCGGGAGTAAAGCCCCAGAAGTTCATAGATACGCGGCTTTCATAGGGTAAAGGATACTGTTTTTCGTCTTCCTCGTAAACGATCGCCTCTCCGGAATACATTACCTTGGTTCTTTCTATAATTTCTTCCAGGTAACCATCTGCACTTACTTTGCATACACCTCTGGAAACAGAACCGAAATCGGATAATGTTTTGCCGATTTCATAACCGATCATCGAATAATTACTGCTGGTTACATCTTCGGTTAAAAACTTAACCATTTTCTGGTAAGCATCCAGACCATAGAAATCATCTGCATTAATTACACAGAAAGGCTCCTTTACTGTATTTCTTGCCGCCAGAACTGCATGGGCAGTACCCCATGGTTTAGTTCTTTCTATTTCATAGTCTATTCCATATTGCTTAAGATCCAAATTTTGGAAGACATAATCAACCTCTATTTTTCCGGCTAACTTCGGATCAAATATGGCTCTAAAGTTCTCTACAAACTCTTCTTTGATGATGAATACAACTTTTCCAAAACCGGCCTGGATGGCATCATATATTGAATAGTCAATAATAGTTTCCTGGTTCGGGCCAAAGCCATCAATTTGTTTCATGCTTCCATAACGGCTCGCCATACCGGCTGCAAGAATTAATAAGGTTGGTTTCATTTCTTTTTTCTAAGGGTAATTAAGCGCCGCATGCGCTAATCGTATCAATTAATTTATAAAATATGGTCTCTTCTGTCCCCGAAACAATCCAATTATCATCGCTTCAGTGTTTGCGCAACTACCTAGCAAAAATTTAACCATTTTATCGTCCAAAAGGCTGTAAATGTATATTTCTGAAATTAATAGTAACCATGTCGTTTCGCAGATAAAAAAAAGCGTATCCTGAGCAGGATACGCTTTTTTATTTAAGAAGATAAATTGTTATTTATTGTATTTAAAATCGTGATCTTTTTTGATATTCAGTAGGGAGTGATAGATCAGGTTGATTACGTTATCTACATCTTCTTTATGGATCATCTCTACTGTTGTATGCATATATCTTAATGGTAGGGAGATCAATGCAGATGGAACGCCACCATTGGAATACGCAAATGCATCGGTATCAGTTCCTGTGGAACGTGAGGAAGCCTGGCGCTGGAATGGAATGTTATGCTGCTGAGCTGTCTCAATTAATAACTTATTCAGATTGGTCTGTACAGCTGGTGCATAAGATACGACAGGACCTTTACCGCAAGCCAGGTCACCCTGAGTTATTTTATTGATCATCGGTGTGGAAGTGTCATGTGTTACGTCTGTAATAATAGCCACATCTGGCTTAATACGGTGGGCAATCATTTCAGCACCTCTCAAACCAATCTCTTCCTGTACTGAATTGACGATATATAAGCCGAATGGTAATTTCTGTTTATTCTCTTTCAGTAAACGGGCTACTTCAGCGATCATAAAACCACCTGCCCGGTTGTCCAATGCGCGGCCGACATAATATCTGTCGTTCAGGACCATGAATTCATCTTCATATGTGATTACACAACCTACATGAATTCCCAGGTTTTCGACTTCTTCTTTTGAAGTACAGCCACAATCCAGGAAAATATTTTTTAGAGCCGGAGCTTCTTCTTTTTCACCTGCGCCGCGTGTGTGGATTGCCGGCCATCCGAATACTGCTTTAACCAGTCCGTTGTCGGTGTGAATATTGACTCTTTTAGAAGGAGCGATCTGATGGTCAGAACCACCATTTCGGATCACATAAATAAGACCATCGCTGGTAATATAATTAACGAACCACGAAATCTCATCGGCATGTGCTTCAATTACTACTTTATAAGTCGCTTTCGGATTGATTACGCCTACAGCTGTTCCGTAGTTATCTATAAAACTCTCATCAATATATGGTTTCAGATAATCCAGCCAAAGCTTTTGGCCAGGATATTCAAAACCGGTAGGGGATGGATTATTGATGTATTCTTCAAAAAACTGCAGTGATTTTTTATTGACTACAGCAACGTGTTGCGGTTTCTCGTCTTTCTTTTTAGCCATTATTGTATTTTTTAATCAGAACAAATATATCAATCAACCATTAAGCATCAAGTTTATTATCGAGTTGTAACTCCATCATGACAAAATTGAGCCGGTTTCGCTGAACAGATTTTTATTACCAACGGTATTGCAGACGCATAGTAAATACATTATCGCGGATATCATCCTCATATTTCTCTAATGCTGTAGGGCCATTTTTCACCTGTTCATTATAGACCGTGAGTTTAACACGGGTATTAAACAGGTAGGTGAAACCGTAACCTAGTGTAGCGAAACGGATATCACCTGCGGTTGTATTGTCTGCTACACCGATCTGGCCTTCCGACACATCGGTATTCGGGTCATATACATCATAAGCTAGCAATGCCGAAAACCTCGATTTAAGAATCTGCTGTGTAAACCAAATATAGTATCCTGAGAAATTCCTGAGATAAAGGTCTGTCTGCGGCTGCATAGAGAAACTTGTACTGGCTTCCGGCCCCTTAACTCCCGATGAAGCTGCGATTCCAGGCTGTACACCCGCTACATATTCTGCTTTCAGACCGGACTTCCCGAGCGAGTGGGTATACTCCAGCTGTACATTTGCTCCAAAGTAATCTCTCTTCAGATTTGCACCCTTATTTTCTTCCGCAGTGTTTTTAAGGAAACCAGCCGCGGAAGCTTTATAATATGTATCTGTATTGTTTCTTACCGTACCCTTATAAATCGATCCTCCGAAAGCTACGTTTATCTTTTTTGCAGCTAGACTGTCAAATTGAAAATGCAGGTTACCAACCATGTCTTTTCTGGAGTCATAGTCTCTGGCGAATAGGCCGGCTCCGTTAACCACAGCAAAATCGGCGGTCAGGAAATGAAGCTGTTTGACAGGATTAATTGTAATCATTCCACCGATATCTCTTTCTCTGGGCATTAGTGTCTGGTAAACCCGGGGACGTTCCGGAAAATCCCGGTACCCCGAAGAATAGGCAATTGCATACCCGAACGGTCTGTTAAAAACGCCGGCAGTGAATCTATAAGCTTTATAGTCCGGATGATTGAGCTGTAGGAAAGCATCCATAAGCTGAACACCGTTTTGTGTCGCATCCAGCTGAAATACGATGCTGGAATAAGTATCTACGCGGTCGACTTTAAGTCTGCCCCTGCGAATCATAAAACGATTGTCCGAATTTTCACCAAAGTCTCCGCCAGAGAACGACGAAATGCCGGGTGTTTGTGCTTTTTGAAACTGGGTCTGCAGATATCCGGTTATTTTGATATCATGTATATCATAAGAGGACGGGGCATTATTGTTTTGCGCGAAAACCAATGCGGGGAATGCAGTCAGGAGACTAAGACAGATTTTTCTCATAATGTATTTGCCATGAAAATGACATATCTCGCAAATATCAACAAATCGCTGAAATCCCGGCGAATTTTGGTATAATTAATGTTCCAATACGTATAATTACATTTATTTTACCATTTTGTTTATTAATCTACATTGATTCTTATTTACATTTGGGGAACACAAAAATTATAATGATCAAAATACTCAATGCGCCTTCGTAAATTCCGGTTACATATAGTCATCGTATTTATCAGCATTTTCACTGCGAAAATGTTCATTTCAGCAGCGCCCGTATTTATTGCTCATTTTGATAAAGACCTGATTAACTCCGTAATTTTACAACTGGAGCATGAGCATGCACCAGAAACCGATACCGGAAAGGATAAAGTTAAGTTTATAGATTATAAACCACTTGAGCCTTATCTGGTTTCGAATATACTACCCCCTTTACATGATTTTGCCTTAACAAACGCATTTTTCGATCATTTCAAGCGGTACATATCATCTTATTATCCTTCCGTTCCGACACCGCCCCCTAACTGCTGTTAATTTTTTTTGAACTGAATGCGGCTTCTTTATGGCCCATTCTATTGTGTTTAAGGAATACTTAATATTTTATTATGCAGAACGGAAATTCAATCTTTTCAAGATTAGAAGTGAGGAAATATATCCTTAAAAAAAATTTAAAACGCGACCTGCCAGCTAGTATAGTTGTCTTTTTAGTCGCACTCCCATTGTGTCTGGGTATCGCCCTGGCGTCTGGGGTTCCATTATTTGCCGGAATTATAACCGGAATTATTGGCGGTATTGTTGTCGCTAGTATCAGTGGATCCCAGTTAAGCGTAAGTGGTCCTGCCGCAGGACTTACTGTAATTGTACTTGGTGCAGTAGCAGCTTTAGGCAGTTACCCTATATTCTTGCTGGCAGTTGTTCTGGCTGGTGTATTTCAGGTCATACTTGGTATGATCAAAGCAGGAACAATAGGTAATTATTTTCCGTCAAGTGTTATTGAAGGAATGCTGGCCGCGATCGGTATTATTCTGATTATGAAACAGCTTCCTCATGCGTTGGGTGTAGATCTGGATTTTATTGACGAAAGATTGGTCGCTTCCGGCGGTACATCTGTATTCGCCGATTTAAGCGAAGCGATACAGAATATCAATATCCCGGCCTTCGTGATTACAGTACTTTCCATTGCTATATTATTATTCTGGCCAAAGATTAAAAAACTGAGCAGTATACCAGCGCCTCTAGTAGTGGTCGTGCTGGGTATTGTCGCTGCCATTTTATTCCAACAGTCCGGACAGGCACTTCGTGCAAGTCAGATGGTAGAAATACCTGTTGTAAATGGTGCTGGCGAATTTTTCAGTTTATTTACAATGCCTGATTTTACTGCGATTACCAATATCAAAGTCTGGGAAGTTGCTATCACTATTGCGGTAGTTGCCAGTTTGGAAACTTTACTGAGTATTGAAGCTATTGATAAGATAGATCCAATGAAAAGGACTTCTCCAACTAACAGGGAGCTTGTCGCACAGGGAATTGGAAATATGGCCAGTGGAATGGTCGGCGGTATCCCGATGACATCAGTTATTGTAAGAAGTTCAGCCAATGTGAATGCAGGTGGAAGGACAAAAATATCTGCCATCTTTCACGGAAGCTGGTTATTGCTGTCTCTTTTATTTATACCTGGTATACTGAATATGATTCCTCTGGCTTGTTTAGCAGCGATTCTACTTGTTACAGGTTATAAATTGGCGAGAGTTAGTCTCTTCAAACATATGTATCATAAAGGATGGGACCAGTTTGTACCATTCGTGATTACCATTATCGCTGTTTTACTAACCGACTTGCTAAAAGGTGTCGCTGTAGGGATGTTACTATCTGTATTTTACCTGCTGCGTACCAATATGAGGAATCCGTATTTTTATAAAATACATCAGGAAGGTGACAATAAGAATCTTAGAATTAAACTTTCTGAAGAAGTGTCCTTTTTGAATAAGGCTGCCATACAGGTAGTACTTAACAAAATTCCAAAAGAAACCAATGTCGTAATTGACGGCGGAAACTCCCGCTATATCCACCCGGATGTACTGGAAACAATTCACAATTTTAAACACAGCGCATTCTCAAAAGGGATTATTGTATCACTGGAAGATATCAAAGACCATTATACAGTACCTATAGTTGACGACATGCCTATTCAAAACCTAAAAAACCACAAATAATATGTGCGCAAAAATTGAACACCACACAAAACATATCACATACGAAGCCCTTTTACAAGGAAACAAAGACTGGGTTGCAGCAACATTAGCTGAAGATCCCGAATATTTTGCCAGACTTTCTGCAGGACAGACGCCACCAGTATTATGGATCGGATGTTCAGACAGCAGGGTGCCTGCAAATCAGATCACCAATACCAATCCCGGAGATATTTTCGTACACCGGAATATTGCGAATGTTGTAGTCCACACAGATATGAACCTTTTAAGCGTCCTGGATTATGCAGTAAACGTACTTGAAGTTGAGCACGTGATTGTTTGCGGACATTACGGATGCGGTGGAGTACAAGCTGCCCTGGGCAATAAGCAATATGGTATTATTGATAACTGGCTGAGAAATATTAAAGATACTTACCGTCTGCATTACCATGAGCTGGACAGAATCACTGATGATAAGAAACGTGCCGACCGTCTGGTAGAATTGAATGTTATTGAGGGTGTCTTTAACCTGACTAAAACTTCCATTATTCAGAATCGGTGGTCGAATGGTAAGAAATTGGGTATCCATGGTTGGGTATATAGTCTGGAGACAGGTCTGATTAAAGATCTTAGTGTGACTACAGAATCTAACGATAATATATCGTCAGTATTCAAGATAGACATGTTGACTAAATAAACAGCACTGTCCCAATAGAAAGCGCCAGCCCTTTACAGGAGCTGGCGCTTTTGTTTATATATAAATCTGAATAAAACAGATTAGCCCAGGAAAGGGTAGCGGTAATCTTTAGGAGGATCGAAAGATTCCTTAATTGTACGTGGCGACACCCAGCGTAATAAGTTGATCATTGATCCTGCTTTGTCATTTGTTCCCGAACCTCTGGCTCCGCCGAAAGGCTGCTGTCCAACAACAGCTCCCGTACATTTATCGTTGATATAGAAGTTACCGGCCGCATTTCTTAAAGCATTAGATGCCTTCTCAATTGCATACCTGTCCTGTGCAATTACCGCTCCGGTCAGCGCATAAATAGAAGTCGAATCAATAGTAGTTAAGATGTCATCGAATGCTTCATCTTCATAAACGAATACCGTCAGTACCGGACCAAATAGCTCCTCGCACATGGTAATATATTTAGGATCGTCGGCCACTATAACAGTTGGCTCTATGAAATAGCCCTTTGATTTATCGTAATTACCGCCTGCAATAATCTCCACACTCCCATCAGCTTTTGCACTGTCTATATATTTGGCCAGCTTATCAAATGAGCGTTCATCGATAACAGCATTAATAAAATTACCAAAGTCTTCTGTACCGCCCATTTTAAAGGTCGCAAGGTCACGTAGCATCAGTTCTTTGATTGACGGCCAAAGGCTTTTAGCGATATAAACTCTGGAAGCTGCAGAACATTTCTGACCCTGGTATTCAAATGCACCGCGTAAAATAGCTGTACTCGATACTTCTGCATCTGCTGAGCCGTGAACCAGTATAAAATCCTTACCGCCGGTTTCACCTACAATTCTGGGGTAGGTTTTATATTTATGAATATTGTTGCCAATAGTTTTCCAGATATTCTGAAATACAGCAGTGGAGCCTGTAAAGTGTATTCCCGCAAAATCGGGACTGTTAAAAATCACCTCACCAGCTTCCGGACCATCTACATATACCAGATTAATTACTCCGTCAGGCAGACCTGCTTCACGGAAGATCTCCATAAGGAGGTTTGCTGCATAAACTTGTGTATCTGCCGGTTTCCATACGACTACATTTCCCATAAGGGCTGCCGAAGTTGGCAGGTTTGCGGCAATAGCAGTGAAGTTGAACGGTGTTAAAGCAAAAACAAATCCCTCCAGCGGGCGTTGCTCGACCCTGTTCCAGACACCTTTTGGTGACACAGGAGGCTGCTGCTGATAGATTTCCGTCATATAGTTTACATTGAAACGCAGAAAGTCAATTAACTCACATGCAGAATCAATTTCGGCCTGATAAGCATTTTTAGATTGCCCCAGCATCGTTGAGGCGTTCAGTTTATAGCGGTATGGACCTGCAATTAAGTCTGCTATTTTCAGAAATATTGAGGCACGTTGTTCCCATGCCAGGTTCTCCCATTGAGGTTTAGCCGCAAGCGCAGCATCAATTGCCTGTTGAACATGTGTTTTGTCTCCAATACTGTATTGAGCCAGTAAATGCTGATGATCATGGGGTGGAGTAACTTTCCCTTTTTTATCGGTATGAACAGCTTTACCTCCAATATACATTGGTATATCACCTTCTACCGCACGTGCTTCAGCCAGTGCAGACTGTAAGAGCTCACGTTCCCTGCTTCCCGGAGCATAGTCCTGAATGGGTTCGTTTACAGCTGTTGGCACATTGAAAAATCCTTTTAACATGATATATAATTTATGAATAGTACAAATATAGCTCTTTATTTACCCGGCCATTTAATGCGGCTGGCATTATGATATTTAGCTAACATTAAATTAAACGCAGAAAACACTGCGCTGATTATCACTTATGGAACATTATAAACATACCAGGTCAATCTTCGCTGAAATAATTCTTATTTTTGATTCACTCCTATGCTTAAATACTTAAGAATCCTTTTATTACCGCTCTCGTTGATTTACGGCCTGGTGGTTTACCTCAGAAATCAGCTTTATAATTTGGGTGTTTTCCGTTCCACAAAATTTGACCTTCCGGTTATTGTAGTGGGCAACCTTGTTGTGGGAGGTTCAGGGAAGAGTCCCGCTACTGAATATCTGATTAATCTGTTCAGGGATCGTAAAATTGCAGTACTCAGCCGTGGGTATGGCCGGAAGACCAAAGGATTTATCAGGGCCGGTGCAGCAGATACGGCCTTAACTATCGGCGACGAGCCCCTCCAGTTTTATCATAAATTTCCGCAGATTACGGTTGCTGTTTGCGAAGACAGGGTGAAAGGAATCCGGAAATTGCAGTCAGATCATGACTTGATATTGCTCGATGATGCTTTTCAGCACAGAAGTCTGAAACCGGGATTCAGCATTTTGCTATTTGATTTTAACCAGCTTAATAAGACACAGTTTTTATTACCCGCGGGCAATTTGAGAGAAGCCTTTAGCAGTTACCGCCGGGCAGATTTACTCATGATTACAAAAGTGCCATCCGAAACTACTGCCGCGGAATTAAAACGAGCCACGGATAAATTTGATGCGGAGCACGCTGTATTTTGCTCTTCCATTGTCTATCAGCAGCCAGTCAGTTTATATGATAGTGAAGAATTTCCGCTTTCCGCATTAAAAGATAAAACAATCTTTCTATTGACCGGAATAGCTAATCCTGCGCCTTTACTAACTTATCTAAAGCAGTTGGGCAGCACAATAGTTCATCATGATTATTCAGATCATTACTTGTATAAATTTTCAGATTTACAGCGGTTAAGGGATGCATTTCATGCGCATTCGGGAAAAGAAAAAATCATCCTCACAACAGAAAAGGATGCTCAACGTTTATTTGATGTTACAATCAAAGAATTACTACTAAATTTGCCTGTATTTTATTTGCCAATCCGTATGGAAGTCGGGCAGGGGAAACAATCTATTTTTGATCAAAAGCTATTAACTTATGTTTCAGACATTACAAGAGACCGTCACTTATATCAATCAAAAAACTAATCATTTTCAGCCTGAAATTGGTATCGTCCTGGGAACCGGTTTAGGTGGTCTGGTACAGGAAATAGCGGTCGAATTTAGTCTGATGTATTCCAATATTCCGAATTTCCCGATCTCTACACTAGAGTTCCATTCGGGTAAACTTATTTTTGGCATACTGAATGGCAAAAAAGTAGTGGCCATGCAGGGAAGACTCCATTATTATGAGGGTTATTCTATGCAGCAGATTACTTTTCCCATTCGTGTAATGAAAGCGCTGGGAGTTAAAAACCTTTTTATTTCCAACGCTGCAGGCTCATTGAACCCTGATTTTAAAAAAGGAGACCTGATGATCATCAGCGATCATATCAATCTTCAGCCGGAGAGTCCGCTACGTGGCAGAAATGATGAAGATATGGGGCCACGTTTCCCGGATATGAGCCAGCCCTACAGACGTAATCTTGTTCAAAAAGCCCTGGAAATAGCTTCAAATGAAAATATAACTTGCCATCAGGGTGTCTATGTGGCCGTTACAGGACCTAATCTTGAAACTAAAGCAGAATATAAATATCTTAGAATTATTGGGGGCGATGCCGTTGGAATGAGCACTGTACCTGAAGTGATTGTTGCTAACCATATGAGTCTGCCCGTTTTCGCGATATCGGTATTGACTGATGAGGGGTTCCCGGAAGAATTGAAACCGGTAAGCCTTGATGAGATACTGGCTACTGCCAGGGCAGCAGAACCATTAATGACCAAAATATTGAGCCAGTTAATCCTGACCTTAGATGTATAAAATTATAGTATTGGTATGCTTTACCTGGATATTGGCAGGTTTCACGAGGATTAGTGCTCAGGATTTGAAAACTACTGTCCGGGATAATAAGGAACTCGACTCCCTGCGTAATAAGCTGGAGAACGGCCCTGATTCTGTGGTTTTTACGTCCAGATTTGTACGTTACACAACATTAAAGCTTACCAGAGATAGTATTCAAACATTGCCACTGGATACCAGTTTAAATGGCATGCAGAATTATAGTCCTGTGGAACAGCCCAGAAGACCTACCGTATATAATGGTAATATTGGGCTGGCGGCAAAAGACCTGCTTTTCAACCCGGATAAAACAATAGGTTTTAACCCAGGTTTTCATGCACTTGATTGGTACGCAAAAGGACATGATGATATTATTTATTATCAGGCACGCACGCCTTTCAGTAACCTCTTTTACGGGGGACAATATAGCGGAGACGAAGAGCAGTTATTCAGGGTTTTGCATTCACAAAACATTAAAAAGAACTGGAATATTGGAGCGAGTTATAACCGGATAGGTGCAAATGGTACTTATGCCAGACAACGTGGAGATGTATTAAATGGTACCATTTTTACCTGGTATACTTCACCTAATAAGCGCTATACTTTATTTGCGAACGCTATATTCAATACTTTGAAGGCCTATGAGAATGGTTCGCCGGTTGCCGATGTGTTCGGTACCGACGAAAATGGGGTGGCCAGAAATGCGCAGGCCGTACGTCTGAATAACAGCAGGCAGATCTACAGAAAGAATACCATCATGCTGAAGCAATCTTATTTTGTAGGCCGTATTGATACACTGGACCAGGAAATCACAAAAAAGGTGCTGCCCACTAATAAGGTTACTTATACTTTGCAGTATGATAAAGACGCCTATGCTTTTCAAAAAACTGAAGATGATGATCATACGTTACTCCCTGCTGGTATTGCAGACCTGAGATATACTAACGACAGTACGGGAGTGGTTCACGTGAAGAATGAGATCGTATATAGTTTCTTTCTGCGCGGAAAAAGCAGTACACTTATTAAAAATGAACTTAAGCTGGATGCAGGTATCAGGCATGATTTCTACGATTATACACAGCAAGTGCAGCGTTTAAATGCCCAGCCTTTTTACATTAATCAGAAGTCATTTCAGAACGTAACCTTACTGGGTAACGCCGGCTACAGGTTTAGTGATCGTGTGGATCTGAATGTAGATGTACAGCAGATCTTTCAGGGAAGACAAACAGGAGACTTTTTATATGAAGCGAAAAGTAATGTTCTGGTGAGCCAGAATATTGGGCGTGTTATACTTGGCGCATATTTACAGCAAAAATCTCCTGAAGAAATTTATAACAAATATTATGGCAACCATTTCAGCTGGGAAAATGATAACAATATCAGCGGTTCTGGTATGAATGCAGAACAGATTAACACGCTGTATAATGGCAGACATTTTAACCTGGGCAAAGACTGGTCAAAAACTAAAACAACAAACCTGTCATTCCGGTACCTGAATGAAAAGTTGAAACTCGATGCAAGCGCAGAATATTTTCTGATTAATGATTACTTATACTTCAAACAGCCAGGAGATCAGGCAGACTTGACTGTGGTCGTTCCCGAACAATATACCGATGCGATCAGTTTGCTGAAATTTACGCTGGGGAAGAAGTTCCGTTTTGGGAAATTCTCACTGGAAAGTTATATGGTCTATCAGAAGTCTAATGCACAAAATATACTCAGAACTCCCGATTTTTATACTTTCAACAGCTTCTTCGTAGATCAGACGGTATTCAAAGTTCTTAGAACGAATATTGGTTTTGATGTAAAATACAATACGAAGTACTCAAATTATTCCTATTCCCCGGCAGTAGGTCAATTTTATTTGGGAAGCGATGAGAAACTCGATACCTATCCTGTAGTAGATTTCTGGATCAGGGCAAGTTTGCGTAAAGCCAATATATTCCTGAAATATGAATACATTAATCAGGGTTTACAGTCGAACGGATACTATACAGTGAACCGTTACCCGATGCAAGACAGGGTGTTTAAGGTTGGCTTAAGCTGGAATTTCTACGATTAACACGAAAACATCTTCAGGTATTTATACGATTCCGATGATTTTATATACATTTACAGGTCGGGGTATTTCAACCCGGCATTTAACTTTACGCACATTTTACTAAATTTGCAGATTACAATAACGAAAATATGAGCAAAGCAATAATAAAAACAGAAAAAGGCGACATGACTGTCGAGTTTTATGAGAAGGATGCACCAAAAGCAGTTGCGAACTTTAAAAAATTAGCTTCAGAAGGATTTTATGATGGTGTTACTTTTCACCGTGTAATCCCTAATTTTATGGTTCAAACCGGATGTCCTAACTCTAAAGACGCAGCTACTGCGCATTTGGCAGGTACTGGTGGTCCGGGTTACAAAATTGATTGTGAGCTGTCAGGTGAGAACCAATTTCATGACCGTGGTGTCCTTTCTATGGCGCATGCAGGTAGAAATACAGGAGGATCACAATTTTTTATCTGTCACAGCAGAGCAAACACTGCGCACTTAGACAGAAACCATACTTGTTTTGGTAAAGTTATCGAGAACGTAGATCTTGTTGATGATATCAAACAAGGCGATAAAATTTTAAGTATTGAAGTTTTAGCAGATTAAGTATATGAATTTAAGAGGAATTGTAGCCGTATCCGGCAGACCAGGACTATATAAATTGGTTGGACAGAATAAAGCAGGTTATGTACTTGAAGGCTTAGATGCTCAGAAAGTTAAAATCGTAGCTAGTATTTCTTCCACTAAATTAGCATCACTGGAAGATATCACTATTTATGGTGAAGAAGAAGATCTGAAATTGGTTGATGTACTGGCTAATATCGCTGCGGTAAAAGGAGAAGTTCCTGATGCTAAGGCCGACGCAGCAGTACTTAGAGCTTTATTTGTTGATGTTGCTCCGGCACACGATCAGGATAAAGTTTATACTTCAGACATGAAGAAAATCGTTACCTGGTTCCATCTCTTAAAAGACCTTCCTTTATTTTCAGAGGAAGCTCCTGCAGGATTAGAAGGTCAGGAAGCCCCAAAAGCTGACGATAAAGTAGATAAAAAAGCTAAAGCAGCAACTAAGCCTGCAAATGCTAAAGCACCGAGCAAAGCTGCTCAGCCTGCTAAAAAGGTAAATATGACAAGTAAAAAAGGAGTTTAGTCTGCTTTTAACATAAAAAAACCGGGTTGTTTAGCTCCCGGTTTTTTTATGCCTTTAATTTCGGTTAAAACTTAAAAACATAACCAGATAACCAGAAAAGCAATAATAGAGATGACAATAGCAATTGTGTAGCTCCACCGGTCATTAGAATTGCTGCTTTTAAAACGATATTTTCTTTTAAAATCTGATGGTTGCATATTATCCTTCCTTTTTAGTTATTAATTCCTGTTTAATGATGCATCATTCTGCGGTTTTCCACAAATTTATTGATGATGGTACGGCTCGCCCTTTAATATACTGAATGCGCGGTAGAGTTGTTCCACAAAAAATAGCCTGACCATCTGATGGGAAAAGGTCATATCAGAGAGTGAGATTAAACCGTTAGCCCGCTGATATACCGATTCGTCAAAACCATAGGGGCCGCCAATGACAAATGTTAATTGCTGAACACTCCCGATCATCTGTTTGTTCAGATACTGTGCAAATTGTACGGAGGAGTATTTTTTACCTTTCTCGTCCATCAGAATTATAACATCGGGGTTACTGATCTGTTTCAGGATCAGTTCTGCTTCTTTACTTTTCTGCTGTTGTTCAGTCAGATTTTTGGTATTCTTTAATTCTGGTATGACCAGCAGGGTGAAACCTATATAGTGTTTCAGTCTTGACAGATATTTTTCGATGCCTTCAATCAGGTATTTGTCTTCAGTTTTGCCGACAACAAGCAGTGTAATCTTCATGCTTTTAGCTCAGTATAGTATGTATATTTTTATTTCTGCATAAAAACAGCCTGTTTCTAGCAGAAATAAGTTATAATCGCGTTTAGCGTAAAATCAAAGGTATGGTAAATTCCAGAGATAGTATTTTAAAGGACTATCAAAATAGCATAAATGCCCAGAAAACTGAAGTAGAAAGGCTTAAAAAGAAGCTCAATGCCATCTCTTTGTCGCGGCTGGGTTTGTTTGTGGCAGAGATTATCCTGGTGACACTCATTATTAGCATTGGCTTCCATCCAGTATTGGGTGTGGCTACAATTTTACCGGTTCTGATCTTTCTATGGCTCGTTAAAAAGCAAGTTAGAGTGGAGAACGAACTTAGTTATGCCGGTCAGCTCCTGACCATTTACGAAAATGAGGACAACCTGATTCGGCGCCATAAAAGTATTTATGCAGATGGTACAGCTTATGAAAATGAACTGCATCCCTACAGTTCAGATCTCGATATTTTTGGGAAAAGATCTTTATATGCGAAAGTGAACCGTGCAACTACAAGACTGGGTAAAGACCTGCTTGCCCAAAGTTTTTCAGTCCCCGCTGCTGAGGCCGATATTCTATTGCGGCAACAGGCGATTACAGAACTGAGTGGTAAAATTCAGGAAACCTTTCATTTTCGTGCTGGTTTGCAGGGACAGAAAGAAAATCAATTGGAAAATATAGCTGCAAAACTAGAAAATGACCTGCCAAAGCAGCTGGGATTTATAAAAGGTAAAGCGCTGCGGGTATATATTTCAATGGTTCCTTATCTTTCTCTGGCCGGGATTATTCTGGGCTATATTTATGGAGACCGTGCCTGGAGTCTTTTCGGGGTATATCTTTTTGTCAATATTTCTCTGGTCTTATATCGGTTCAAATTTATTAATCAACTTTATTACGGCTTTAGCGGAGGCTCTACATTGTTGAATTCATTATCCGGAACAATAAGATGGGTTGAAGAAGTAAACTGGCAAAGCAGCTATATCCAGCGTTTTACGATACAAGATGAGCAGGGTAAGCCTTTAAGCAGGCAGATCAAAGAACTTTCTGGTATTATCGTGTCATTCGATGCGCGCCTCAATGTTCTGGTGGGAAGTGTATTAAATCTGTTTATGCTGCATGATCTAAAGTGTGCTGTCCGTTTGGATAAGTGGTATATACAATCTGCTGCAGGAATGCTCAGAGGACTCGAAACGATTAGTCACTTTGAAGAACTGATATCACTCGCTACCTTGCGGCATAATGAACCAGAATGGGTATATCCGGTTATCAGCAATACTTTCCGTCTTGAAGCCCTAGCCTTGGGACATCCCCTGATTGACGAGAAAAACAGAGTAGTGAATAGCTATAGTTTTGAATCCAGGCCGACAGTAGATATTGTGACAGGGTCAAATATGGCAGGGAAAAGTACTTTCCTTAGAACTGCAGGAGTAAACATGGTGCTCGCTTATGCCGGAGCCCCGGTTTGTGCGCATTCTTTTAAAGTCTCAATTTTTAGTTTGCTTAGTTATATGCGTATTAAAGATTCGTTGAACGACCAAACATCCACCTTTAAAGCAGAACTGAATCGTTTAAAAATGATTTTGGATGGTGTTGCCCGAATGCCTGATGCGCTGGTACTGATAGATGAAATGCTGCGGGGTACGAACAGCAGGGACAAGTATTTGGGTTCTAAAGTTTTCATAGAACACCTGATCGGTAAAAATACACCAGCTTTGTTTGCCACACATGATCTGCAGCTTTCAGAAATGATCGGCGATCACCCCAAACAAGTGAGAAATTATCATTTTGATATTCAACTGGCAGAAGGGGAGATGAATTTCGATTACCTGCTGAAAACAGGCGCTTGTAAAACATTTAACGCTGCCATTTTACTCAAGGAGATTGGCTTGGAATTACCAGCATCTATGGATCTTTAACAGGATGTAAAGACCTGATGAAATAACATAGGCTTAACGCGGTGTTTAAATAACCTGTTGATATTTAACGTTATTCCGAAAAATATGAAAGCAGCCGATTTTGGGGACGATTTTGTCTGGGGTATCGCTATAGCAGCAGCACAGAATGAAGGAGCAGCAGATCTGGACGGTAAGGGGCCGTCGATCTGGGATGCTTTTGCCAGGCGTAGCGGCAAAATTAAGAGGGGCGCTGGTCCAAACCCGGGCTGTGACTTTTATCATCGCTACGCTGAGGATATTGCTCTTGTGAAAACCCTCGGGTTTGACACCTTTCGTTTTTCTATTTCCTGGCCGCGATTACTTCCTGAGGGTACTGGCAAAATAAATGAAGCCGGAATTAATTTTTACCATCGGGTTATCGATTGTTGCCTGGAGAACGGCCTTGTTCCTTATGTCACATTATATCACTGGGATTTGCCGGAGGCGCTTGAAAATGAAGGGGGCTGGGCAGCATATAGCGTCAATGGAGCGTTCAATACATTTGTGAGTCTTTGTGCGCAGACTTACGGAGATAAAGTTAAGAACTGGATCATTCTAAATGAACCCTTCGGCTTTACTTCCCTGGGTTATATGCTCGGCATTCACGCTCCTGGTCAGACAGGTGTTACCTCATTTTTTACTGCAGTACATCATGCCGCTATAGCACAAGCTGACGGAGGTCGTATTATACGTGCAGAAGTTCAAAATGCGCATATAGGAACGACGTTCTCCTGCTCTCAGGTGTTTCCCCATACTGATGCTGATAATGATCACCTGGCCGCATACCGAATGGATATATTACTCAACCGGATGTTTGTCGAGCCTCTTCTGGGGATGGGCTACCCGGGAATGGACTGGGAGGTGATGGAGAAATTTGCTATTTCGCATTCCACCTGGCGGCATACGGAGAAACTGGCTTTTGATTTTGACTTTATTGGATTGCAGAATTATTTTCCCTTAACTGTAAAATATAATGCTTTCGTACCAGTGGTTCAGGCATGGGAAGTAAAGGCAAAATCCAGACTTAAGCCGCATACAGCGATGGGTTGGGAAGTTAATCCCGACAGTTTTTATGCGATTATCAAACAATTTGCCGCGTACCCGGGAATACCAAAATTGTATATTACAGAAAATGGGGCAGCTTATGCTGACAAGCTTAAAGATGGAAAGGTCGATGATCAGGAAAGGATTCGTTATTTTGAATTATACCTGGGGGCTCTATTAAAGGCTAAGCAGGAGGGATTGAATATAGCGGGCTATATGGCCTGGACATTAATGGATAACTTTGAATGGGCTGAAGGTTATCAAACCCGTTTCGGCCTTGTTTACACCGATTTTAAAACCCAGCAGCGGATTATTAAATCTTCCGGTTACTGGTGGCAGGATTTCTTGCGAAAATAAAAAAAGCTGTCCTTTTTTGGGACAGCTTTTTTAGATGTTAAGTAAATATTAGCTCTTTACTTGTTTACGGATAATATTCAGCGCACCACCGGCTTTAAACCATTCGATTTGCTGTGCATTATAACTGTGATTTACAGGGAATTCTTCCTGAGTACCATCAGTATGGTGTAAAACAATAATTAATGGAACATTCGGAGCGAAAGTAGTCAGTCCTGTGATGTCGATAACATCATCCTCCTGAATCTTTTCATAATCTTCTTTGTTCACGAAAGTAAGACCAAGCATACCTTGTTTTTTCAGGTTAGTCTCATGAATACGGGCAAATGATTTTACCAATACCGCACGAACACCTAAATGACGAGGTTCCATTGCCGCATGCTCACGAGAAGAACCTTCACCGTAATTTTCATCACCAACAACAATTGAACCTATTCCAGCAGCTTTATAAGCACGCTGAGTTGCAGGAACCGGACCATACTCACCCGTTAAAGAATTTTTAACGTCGTCAGTTTTGTCGTTGAAGTAGTTGACAGCACCAATCAGCATGTTGTTAGAGATATTGTCCAGGTGGCCTCTGAATTTCAACCATGGGCCAGCCATAGAAATATGGTCAGTAGTACATTTACCTTTAGCTTTGATCAGTAGTTTTAAACCTTTCAGGTCTGAACCTTCCCATGGGGTGAATGGATCCAGTAATTGAAGACGGTGTGAAGTTGGAGATACCAGTACTTCAATACCACTGCCATCTGCAGCTGGTTGCTGATAACCTGCGTCATCAACAGCGAAGCCATTTGCCGGTAATTCAGAACCAGTTGGCTCATCAAGTTTCACCTGCTCACCTTTGTTGTTCGTTAAAGTATCAGTCAGGGGGTTAAAGCTCAGATCACCTGCTATAGCCAGTGCAGTTACCAGTTCCGGAGAACCAACAAAAGCAAAAGTGTTAGGGTTACCATCTGCACGTTTTGCAAAGTTTCTGTTGAAAGAGTGAACGATAGTGTTTCTCTCCTGTTTTTCAGAACCAACCCTGTCCCACATACCGATACATGGTCCGCAGGCATTAGTGAATACTTTAGCACCAATCTGGTTGAAAACATCCATAAAACCATCACGTTGAATGGTGAAACGGATTTGCTCAGAACCTGGGTTGATACAATATTCTGCTTTTGCAGTCAGTCCTTTCTCAGCTACTTGTCTTGCCACACTAACAGCTCTCGAAATATCTTCATAAGAAGAGTTTGTACAAGAACCAATCAGTCCGACTTCAATTTTCATTGGCCATCCGTTAGCGGCAGCTACTTCTTTCATTTTTGAAATAGGTGTAGCCAGATCCGGTGTGAACGGTCCGTTCAGGTAAGGCTCCAATGCAGAAAGATCAATTTCAATCAGCTGGTCAAAATATTTTTCAGGCTCAGCGTATACTTCTGCGTCACCAGTTAAATGTTCTTTAATTTCGTTTGCAGCGTCAGCAACATCAGCTCTGTTGGTAGCGCGTAAATAACGCTCCATACTTTCATCGTAACCAAACGTAGAGGTTGTTGCACCGATTTCAGCACCCATATTACAGATGGTACCTTTACCAGTACAGCTCATGCCAGTTGCGCCGTCACCAAAATATTCTACGATAGCACCTGTTCCACCTTTTACAGTCAGAATACCAGCTACTTTTAAAATTACATCTTTAGGAGAAGTCCAGCCGTTTAATTTACCGGTTAACTTTACACCAATCAGTTTAGGGAATTTAAGCTCCCAAGGTAAACCAGCCATTACGTCGCATGCATCAGCACCACCAACACCAATAGCTACCATACCTAAACCGCCTGCGTTTACTGTGTGTGAGTCAGTACCGATCATCATTCCACCTGGGAATGCATAATTTTCCAATACAACCTGGTGAATAATACCAGCACCCGGTTTCCAGAAACCGATACCATATTTGTTAGAAACTGAAGCCAGGAAATCAAAAACTTCTTTACTTTCTGTATTTGCTGCAGGTAAGTCAATTTCAGCACCCAGTTTTGCTGTGATCAGGTGATCGCAGTGTACAGTAGAGGGTACTGCAACTTTCGGTCTGCCAGCCTGCATAAATTGTAACAGTGCCATTTGGGCCGTAGCGTCCTGCATAGCTACACGGTCAGGTGCAAAATCTACATAGTCCGTACCCCTAACGTAAGAGGTATTTGTATTTTCATCCCAAAGGTGGGTATATAAGATTTTTTCTGAGAGTGTTAAAGGTCTGCCTACTAGTTTACGGGCCGCCTCAACCCGGGGTCCAAAGTTTGCATACACCTTTTTGATCATTTCTATATCAAAAGCCATTGATAAATGTGTTAAAAGGTAATATATTAAGAATTATTTATTGCGAATTTACAAAAAAAAACAGGGGTGTGGGTTGATAAGCAAATCATTATATTATTTATATATGTTCTAAATAATTGAATAATCATAACGATGGGGCAAATTAAGACCATAATCAGCGTGGTGTTCATTTTTAAAAAGCACTGTCCGGTACTGAACAGATGAAGGGCGGTTTTCCATTGAAAAGCCCTGTATCTGCTGTTGAGACACCTCTCATAATTCTGGCCTGAATTTTCTGTGCGGGTTTTAGAGTGTGCGGAAACTGTAGCCTTTTTTCTGTAGCGATTCAATGACAGCCGGCAAAGCTGTCTGCATCCTGTCGAACGCCTTTAAACTGTCGTGGAAGACAATAACAGATCCGTTTCTGGTGTAAGATAGCACATTGCTAATGCATTTTTCAGCGGAAATGGAAGTATCGAAATCTCCACTGAGTGTGTCCCACATAATAATCTGAAGGTCCGGATGGATTTTTCTGAGTGCCCGGATCTGTGATTTTTTGATCCTTCCGTAAGGTGGCCTGAATAGATTGGTGCCTGTCAGCTCCTGACACCGGATGAAATTAGTGACATATACATCCGTTGGAGTTTTCCAACCTTTCAAGTGATTGAAGGTATGATTGCCTATAGCATGACCTTCGGTTTTTAAACGCTCAAAAATATCAGGATGTTTTCTGATATTGTCACCAATACAGAAGAAAGTTGCTTTGCACTTGTAAGTTTTTAAAGTATTTAAAACAAACTCTGTAACAATCGGCATAGGGCCGTCGTCAAAGGTTAAGTAAACAACTTTTTCAGCGCGTTCCTTATGCCAGGTTAAGCCTTTGTAATACCACTTTAAAAGAAGGGGAGATCTGACCAGGTACATGGCCAAAGATAAAAATAAACCAGGATTTGCCACTGGTTAGCTGAAAAACATATTGTTTAAACAACGTATATATAAATTATGAAAACTTTTACGCCTAAGAGCCTGCGCGGGCCTGTTACCTTCAGTATGACATTATTGGTCGCTGCTCTCGGATTTAGCGGAACGGCTGCTGCCCAGGAAAAACTGACTATTCAGCAGGCAGTAGAAAGGATGTTGCAGAATAACCTGACTATTAAGCAAGCCGCTCTGAATGTTTCTACATCAGAAGTGAACTTGCAGCAATCGAAAGCAGCGCTTTACCCTTCACTTAACGGTGGTCTGGACAATAGTCTGAATTTTGGACGAAGTCTGAACACGGCCACAAATCAGCTGGTTAGTAATAAGTTTTATCAGGGTACGGGTAGTTTGAATGCATCGGTAGATCTTTTTGGTGGCTTTGCCAAACTGAATCAGATCCGTCAGAATAAGATTTTACTGGAGGCAGGAAACAGCAATCTGGACAAGATTAAAAATGATCTGACCCTGCAGGTTGTCACAGCATATTTTCAGGTGGTTTTTAATGAAGATTTATTGAAAGCTTCTAATGAGCAGCTGATCGTTGCGCAGGAAACTGAGGTAAGAGAGCAGGCACTGCTGGAGGCGGGAAATAAAACACTGGCAGATATCTCTCAGGCAAAGGCTCAGGCAGCGACTGCAGAATTAAATGTGACCAATGCGCAAAACCAGCTGACTATATCTTTTCTTACACTGTCTCAGTTAATGGAGATGCGTCCGGATTCTTCGAATTACGAGGTGGTTGCGCCAACTATTGTGGATATCGCAATGGCCCGTAAGAACTATAATGTCAATGAGGTTTATAACTCTTCACTCGCTATATTCCCTGATATTAAACTGGCTAAGTTAAACCGCGAAGCTGCCGAAAAGGGAGTGGCAGTGGCGAAAGGCGCTTTGAGTCCACGTATTTCCCTGGGTGGGGGAATCGGTTCCAGATATTCTTACCTTCTGGGTACAGGTTTGATGGGCTCCATCCCCAATCCGCATTTATTTGATCAGATCAGCAACAACTTTTTTCAGAACGTAGGACTTTCTGTTCAGATTCCTATATTTAACGGATTACAGGCAAGATCTAATGTGAAAAGAGCAAAAATAAATTATGAAGATTTTAAGATCCAGGAGCAGCTGGCAAAAAATAATTTGAATAAGGTAATTGCGCAGGCTGTTGCAGATTTGCGTGCCGCAGATAGTCGTTATAAGTCTAACGAAAACACATTTAATGCGCAAAAAGATGCATTTAATGTGATTGAGCAGCGCTATAATGTAGGTCTGGTTAACTCATTGGATTATAATACAAGCAGAACAAATAGAAATAAAGCAGAAATTGACCTGATCCAGGCAAAATACGACCTGTTATTCCGGTCAAAAGTTATTGATTATTACCTGGGGAACCAGATTACATTTTAACGCAATTCAAACTATAATTATCAAACGATGAAATTAAAACACATACTCATTGCAGTTGGCGTGCTGATTGCCTTACTGGTAGCAGCAAAAATGACCGGACTGATAGGAGGTGAAACAGTGGAAAAGGTTACTGTTGAGAAAGCAGAGGTCAGGAAAGTTATAGAAACGGTAACTGCCAGTGGAAAAGTACAGCCGGAGACAGAAGTGAAACTGAGTTCCGAGGTGTCGGGAGAAGTAGTTGAATTGCTGGTTAAAGAAGGTGATGTGGTTAAAAAAGGCCAGTTATTGTTTAAGATCAGACCGGATATTCTGCAATCTGGATATGATAAGGCCAGCGCTTCCTATAATTCTCAGAAGGCGAGTGTGAGTTCCGCTGAACAATTGTTGAAACAGTCTCAGGGTACCTTCGCAAACGAAGATGGAATCTATAAAAGGAATGTAGAACTCTTCAATAAAAAAGTGATCTCTGTTGCAGAATTTGATGCAGCCAAAGCCGCATATTCCACAGCAAGAACGAATCTTGAGAGTGCAAAACAATCTTTGATTGCTGCTAAATTTAATCTAGCACAATCAGGTGCCAATGTTCAGGAAGCGGGTGCCAATTTGGCTAAAGCAACTACTTTCGCTCCGGTAGATGGTGTAATTTCAAAGTTATCGGTTGAGCTTGGCGACAGGATCCTGGGAACAGCTCAGTTTGCTGGTACAGAGATCATGCGTATTTCAAACCTGAACTCTATGGAGGTGAACGTAGACGTAAATGAAAATGATATTAACCGTGTGAACGTAGGTGACAGTGCAACGATAGAGGTAGACGCGTTTGCTGATAAGAAATTTAAAGGAATCGTTACAGAAATTGCCAGTTCTTCTAAAGATGTGGGCACAACAACAACAACAGTTGACCAGGTGACGAATTTTGTTGTCAAAGTAAGAATCTCAGCAGATTCATACAGTGGCGTTCAGGGTGGTGCTAAAGATTTACCCTCGCCTTTCAGACCCGGATTATCGGCTACAGTTGATATTGAAAGTTCATCTGTGAACAGTCTTTCTGTTCCGATCCAATCCGTATTTACAAAGAGCGAAGGTGGCGGCAGCGACAAAGAACAGCAGGGAAATGACGCAAATGCAGATAAGCAGAAGTCAAAACTGACAGATAAAACTATTAAACAATATGTTTATACCTATGCAGGTGGTACAGTAAAACAAGTTGAGGTTACAACCGGTATTCAAAATGATCAGTTCATTGAGATCAAGAGTGGTCTGAAAGCAGGAACTGAAATTGTTAGCGGACCTTATTCTGCCATACAGAACCGTTTGAAAGATGGTGCGAAGGTAGAAAAAACTACTAAGGATCAGTTATTTGCAAATCCTGATAAAAAGTAAAAACGACGCTTCATAATAATTTAAGTAATTTGTCCCGGTTTAAAACATTAAACCGGGATTTTTTATTTGACTATGATGAGACCAAAAGTTGCAATGATTGGCGGCGGAAGCTGGGCGACGGCCGTTATCAAGATGCTTTCGGATAACCTTACCGAGAAAGACATATACTGGTGGCTGCGGGATACCGAAGTAATCGAACACCTTAAAAAATATAAACATAACCCTAAATACCTGAGCTCGGTCGAGATCAGGATACCTGAATCGCATATTTCCGATCAGCTGCCAGCTATACTGGAACCGGTAGACTACGTCATCCTGAATGTTCCGGCTGCATTTCTTAAGGAAAGCCTTCGCGGTGTAACGCCGGAGATGCTTGCCGGTAAGAAAATAGTTTCTGCAATTAAAGGAATCGTGCCAGATGAGAATCAGATTATAGGCGAATTCATGCAGGAAAAGTATGGCATTCCAAAAGAAGATCTGATAGTAATCAGTGGACCTTGCCATGCAGAAGAAGTCGCATTGGAGAAACTCTCATACCTGACTATCTCTTCAGTTACTTTGGAATATGCAGTTGAATTCTCTAAACTGCTTAATACAAGGTATATTAAAACTAATGTTTCAGACGATATTTACGGTACAGAATACGCTGCTGTGCTTAAGAATATCTATGCGGTAGCGAGTGGAATTTGTCATGGTTTGGGTTATGGAGATAATTTTCAGGCAGTGCTTATCTCTAATGCGGTCCGTGAAATGAAAGATTTTGTAGATGCTGTCCATCCAATTGACAGGGATATTAAAGAATCCGCTTATTTAGGTGATTTGCTTGTCACAGCCTATTCGCAGTTTAGCAGAAACAGAACTTTTGGTAATATGATAGGCAAGGGATACACGGTTAAGTCTGCTCAGCTCGAAATGAATATGATAGCTGAAGGTTACTATGCAACTGCCTGTATGCATGTGATTAATAAAAAGTACAAAGTTGATATGCCGATCAGCCGCGCAGTGTATGCAATATTATACGAAAAAAACTCGCCGCAGATAGAAATGAGGTTATTGACAGAAAAACTGATCTGATTTTATTCGGCCTGGAAATTGATTTAATACAATCGTGAAACCATCTTCAGGCCTGCTATATATCCTATACTGCAGGCTGCCTGATCTTAGCTTCATTACTGCTAAATTAAATTCTAAGAATATGAAAAAAACTTTTGTATTGGGTTTCTTCGCCCTAGCTCTGGCATCGGTATCTTTATCGGTACAAGCCCAGGAAAAAAAGACAGTTGGTCAGAAAATTGAAAACACCGCCAGTAAAGTAGGTAACAAAACAGCAGAAGTTGCTGTAAAGGGTACAGCTAAAGTTGCTGACAAAACTTATAAAGGTAAGAAAGCACCAGATGGTACAGATGTATATATTGACGGTAAAAACCGTAAATATTACGTTGATAAAAAAGGTGGTAAAGTTTATCTGAAAGCCTCTCAGATCAGAGACAGAGTAGACTAGTATACGCTAAGTTATTGTGATAACGCTAAATTTGCGTAAAAAAAAAAGACGTGTCAGCAATGGCACGTCTTTTTTGCTTTATAGCTGCTGCGGCTTTGTCTTATGTCCGGAATATAACATGATAATTTTCTGTAACTTAAGGGTTAGGTTAAATAAAGCACTAAATACGACTAAGTATGTAGTGTTTGTCGTTTAATCGAATATATTTGTTTGAGAATCATCTAATAACCTAAATCAATTCTATGAAAATTAAATTCTACTCAATTTTAACAGGTCTTACTTTACTGGCACTGGGCAGTCAGGCACAAACTATCCGGGGGGTCGTCAGCGATACATCGCAGACCATTATCGGAGCCACTGTTGCTGTTTCCGGAAATGGACCCAAAGCCGGTACTAATTCTGCCGGCCGTTATGAACTAAAATTGCCAAGCGCGGGCACTTATACCATTTCAGTTACTTATCTGGGCTATCAGGCGCAGCAAAAAAGAATCACTATAGGTGAACAGGAAACACAGACAGTAGATTTTTTCCTGTTGCCTAACAGCAATGAGCTGGATAATGTGGTTGTATTGGGCTCCAGAAGTGCACCAAGGTCTAACCTGGATACACCTGTTCCTGTTGACGTGGTTGATATAAGCAGGATCACTCAAAATATACCGCAGGTATCCCTCAACCAGATCCTGAATTTTGTGGCACCATCATTCACGTCTAATGTAATGAGCTTAACCGATGGAACCGATCATATTGATCCGGCGTCTCTGCGTGGTCTGGGCCCAGATCAGGTCCTGGTTTTAATTAACGGTAAAAGGAGACATACC
This sequence comes from Pedobacter antarcticus, assembly GCF_900112985.1. Lineage (GTDB taxonomy): Bacteria > Bacteroidota > Bacteroidia > Sphingobacteriales > Sphingobacteriaceae > Pedobacter > Pedobacter antarcticus. The sequence continues at coordinate 45,002 of NZ_FONS01000008.1, read as the reverse complement.
ACAGCTCTTGTAAATATCAATGGAAGTTTGGGTAAGGGTTCTGTCGGTACAGACATGAATGCAATTCCTACTTCTTCAATTAAACGGGTTGAGATCCTCAGGGATGGTGCTGCCGCGCAGTACGGATCTGATGCGATTGCAGGCGTGATTAATATTATCCTGAATAATGATGTCAATAAGCTTACAGCTAGTGTTTCAGGTGGCGGTTATACTGGTAAGCATTCCGATGGATTAGACGGGGAAACTGTACAAGCTAACGTCAATTATGGCGTCGCCCTGAATGATAAAGGTGGTTATCTGAATCTATCAGGATCATTCGACTACCGTGATTTCGCCTCCAGAACTACGCCATACAGAGGTGCAATCTATACGGATTATAATAATCCTTCACTCTATCCAACGCCAACGGGTGTGGATATTACAGATGCAGAACTAGCCCGCAGGGGTCAGAGCCGTTCAGATTTCGTTCCTAATATCGGCCAGTCCAGAAACAGGGGAGGAGCTTTATTCTTCAACTCGGTAATTCCTGTTGCACAGGATGCAGAAGTTTATGCTTTTGGAGGTGTTAATTACAGGAATGGAGTATCTACTGCGTTTTACCGTACACCGCGTCAGCTGAATCAGAATAATGCAGTAATTTATCCAAATGGATTCCTTCCTGAGATTATTACCAATAGTCTGGATCAATCTTTCGCAGTTGGTATCCGCGGGACTGTCGGTAAATGGAAGTCAGACTTCAGTAATACTTACGGCCGCAATGTGATCGATTTCAAAACCGGTAATTCAGTAAATGCATCTATGCTTACTGCATCTCCGACTTCCTTTGAATCGGGTGGATATGAATTCGCTCAGAATACCACCAATCTGGATTTCAGCCGTTTCTTTGAAGGACCATTAAAAGGAATTAACGTTGCTTTTGGATTTGAGAACAGATATGAAAATTATAAGATCAATCCGGGCGAAGAAAGCTCCTGGAGGAATTATGGCAATGCATTGCAAGTAGGTGTAGACGGTCAGGGTAAACCTATTCTGGTTTCCGATCCAAATGGAAATATTCCTACGCGTTTTGCACCAAATGGTGCAGCCTATGCCGGTGGTGCGCAAGGTTTCCCAGGTATCAATCAGGCTAATCTGACTAATGAATCCAGAAACTCTGTAGCAGCTTATGGCGATGTCGAATTTAATTTCACGGAAAAATTCCTCGTAGATGCAGCTGCCCGTTTCGAGAATTATTCAGATTTCGGTTCCACGGTGAATGGAAAACTGGCAGCGCGTTATAAGTTTTCAGATGTTTTCCTGTTGCGTGCAGCAGCGAGTACGGGTTTTAGGGCGCCGTCATTACATCAGCAGTATTTTAGCTCTACATCTTCAGTTTATGTGGATGGTAATATCGTAGAGTCGGGCACATTTGCGAATGACAGCCGTATTGCCCAGCTTCTGGGTATTCCGAAATTGAAACAAGAAACTTCAAAAAGTATTAGTGCAGGTTTTACTTCCAACCTGGGTAAACTGAAAATTACTGTCGACGGGTACTTCATTAGAATTAATGACCGTGTAATTTATACCGGACAATTCGTGGGTAATAATTCACCTACAGCTTCTGATCAGGATAAGGAGATTTTCAACCTGCTACGTCTGGCCAATGCAACAACGGCAAGGTTTTTCGCCAATGCAGTAAATACAGAGACCAAAGGTCTGGATGTTGTCTTGTCTTATAATGCAGCGCTGGGTAAAGGAAACCTACGTGCAGACTGGGCAACCACTTTTACCAAAACCAGTATTGTAGGCCCGGTTCATGCGTCTCCGCTGCTTGCAGGAAAAGAAAACATTTATCTGGATAATGCCAGCCGTATTCTTATCGAAAAAGTAACGCCGCGTATGAAATCCAATATTACATTTGACTACACAATTGGCAAATGGAATGCTTTTATCCGGAATGTATATTTTGGAAAGGTTGAACAGCCCACTAACGTAGATGCTAATCGTCAGGTGTTGACAGGCAGAGTTATTACCGACCTTGGTGCCGGTTATAACTTTACTAAAAGCCTGAAGCTAACAGTCGGTGCTAATAATATATTTGACGTATATCCTCAGGAATTATTATTGGGTTCTCAGGGAACTTCAGGTATTTTATATCCTAATCAGGCTCCGCAATTCGGATTCCTGGGCAGATATGTATTTACCCGTCTTTCTCTGACATTATAAAACACCGGTTTTTCTGTAAAGAATATTTAAGATGTGTGGAAGAGAGTTTTCCGAAGGCTGAATACCTTTGGAAAACTCTTTTTTATTACAACCTTTATGGCATGAAAGATGCGGATTGAACGCCGTAGCTGTAAGCTGATAAAATAAAATCTATTATCAATGAAATTCAAAAAAGTAGTCCTTTCGGCAGTGTTCTATGCAGTGCTTCTGGAAGGCTTCAGTGTTACTGCCGCTTTTGCTCAAGGGCAAAACCAATTTAAAAACGCTGCAGTAGTCACTGCGCATCCTGAGGCTTCCAAAGTGGGCGTGGAAATTTTGAAAAAGGGTGGCAATGCTATAGATGCTGCTGTGGCTGTACAGTTTGCACTAGCGGTAGTCTATCCGAATGCAGGCAATATCGGAGGTGGAGGTTTTCTGGTTTACAGAAATAGCAAAGGCCTGACCGATGCATTAGACTATCGGGAAAAGGCGCCTGGTAAGGCGAAACGAGATATGTATCTCGATGAGAAAGGAAACGCGATTACAGATAAAAGTTTATATGGTGCACTGGCATCTGGTGTCCCCGGTACAGTAGATGGCATGGTTCGCGCCCATTTTAAATATGGTAAAATCAGCTGGAAGAAAGACTTGCAGCCAGCTATAGATCTCGCTACTAACGGTTTTAAGTTAACCAGCCAACAGGCTGCTGAGCTGAATAAGAATAAAGAAGGTTTTTTAAAATACAATGATTACAAACCAGCTTTTGTAAAGGACGGGCTTTGGAAAGAGGGCGATCTGCTTAAACAGCCGCAACTCGCTAAGACGCTAAGACTCATCCGTGATAAAGGTCGTGGAGGTTTCTATGACGGACCTGTAGCTGCGGCTATAGTGAAGTCTATGGCACATACTTCAGGACTGATCACCGCTGCAGATCTGAAAGACTACAGGGCTGTATGGAGAACGCCGTTAAAAGGTTCCTATCTGAATTATAATGTGATTTCTATGCCACCTCCTTCCAGTGGCGGGATTGCTCTGCTAACTATGCTTAAACAAGCTTCCAGTTTTCCTTTAAAGGAATGGGGTTTCCAGCGTGATTCGACCGTTCAGTTGATGGTAGAAACGGAAAGAAGAGCCTATGCCGACCGCGCCGGATACCTTGGTGATCCCGATTTCTTTAAAGTGCCGCAAAAAGCATTATTAGATACAAATTACATGCTTTCCAGAATAAAAGATCTGAACTTTAGCAAGGCTACGCCAAGTTCTGAGGTTAGCGAAGGTAAATTGCCAGTTTATGAAAGTGAGCAAACAACTCATTATTCCATCGTCGATAATCAAGGAGATGCTGTTTCTGCTACCACGACATTGAATGGTTCCTATGGCTCGCTGGTGGTTGTTAATGGTGGTGGTTTTATTCTGAATAATGAAATGGATGATTTCTCTGTGAAACCGGGTACGCCTAATATGTATGGCCTTGTCGGAGGAGAAGCTAATTCAATTATTGCAGGTAAAAGAATGCTGAGCTCAATGACTCCCACTATAATAGAAGAAAACGGGCAGCTTAGAATGGTTGTGGGAACACCGGGAGGATCGACTATTATAACCTCAGTTTATCAGACTATATTGAATGTACTAGCCTTTGGTAAAGACATGCAGTCTGCAGTTGCTGCCCCAAGGTTCCATCATCAATGGCTGCCGGATGAGGTGTATGTAGAGGAAGGAGCAATTAGCCCGGAAACTCGTAAAAATCTCGAGGCTAAAGGTTATAAGATAACGCCAAGAGGTCCGATGGGTAGGGTAGATGCGATCCTGATCCGAAAGGATGGTTTACTGGAAACGGGTGCCGATCCGAGGGGAAATGATACCGGCGCAGGCTATTAAAAAAGAACAAAAAAAAGAGAGGGTATATCATGTTTTGACAATGATATACCCTCTCTTTTTTTTTGTCAGTCTTTTTGTAAAAGCTTCTATTCAATTATCTTCATACTATAGAGTGTGTTTCGTCATTGTATCGAACCTCGTTGCAATTACATTCTATCTTCCTTCATACTTTCTTCAAATCCGATCGAAGGAAGTACGAAGGAAGTCCGAAGAAACAGTGAACGAACTATGAAGGATATGTTGACGAAACCAGCACATGAGTCTGTTAACCTCTGGTTAATACTTCCATGGAGTACAGGCATATACTATTCTCCGTAAATCCAAATAAAAAAGCCAAGCGATATGCCTGGCTTTTTTTATTTGGATTGAATGGGAGATGATTAAGATCTGCGTCTTCTTTCACCGCTGCCCTCACGTGGTTTTCCAGAGAAATCTCTGAATCCGCCGCCACCAGTGCTGCTGCCACCTTCACGTCTGCCGCTTCCGCCAGATGATCTTCTGTCACCGCCACCGTAGCTTTTTCTTTCGCCACCACCGTAACTTTTGCGTTCTCCGCCACCACTATAGCTTTTTCTTTCGCCACCACCGAAACCGCCTCTGCGTTCGCCACCACCGCGGCTTGTGCTTTCAGCTGCATCACCTGATTTTTCGATTCTTACACCACGGTTGTTAAACTGGATGTCTTTGAAATTGCTGAATAAGGTATCTACACTTGCATTTTCGACCTCGAAGAATGAATAAACACCTTTAAGATCAATTTTACCAATGTTTTTACCGCTAATTTTGCCGTTGTTGCAAACAAAAGATAATAAGTCACCTCTGGTGAATTCATCTACTGAACCAACGTTGATAAATAAACGGGTATAATCACTGTTTCTCGCGCCTCTGGCACCACGTTCTCCGCGATCGCCACGATCATCTGCAGCTGCATTCAGATCCGGTGCGTTTTTGTAATATTCCAGGAAACGGTTAAACTCGAGTGAAGCAAAACGTTTGATCACGTCTTCTTTGCTTAATTCAGCAAATTCATCCATGATTCTTGGAATGTACTGGTCAATCTGGCCATCATTAACTTCAACATTGTGAACTTTATGAACCAGGGAGAACAGTTGTTTTTCACACACGTCAAATCCTGTAGGCAATTCAGCTTTGGTAAATGATTTACCAATTATACGCTCAATCTGACGGATTTTACCGATCTCTTTAGAGTTGATGATACAGATTGAGATACCTGTTTTACCAGCTCTTCCTGTACGACCACTTCTGTGTGTGTAACTTTCAATTTCATCCGGAAGGGAATAGTTGATTACGTGTGTTACGTTGTTTACGTCAATACCACGTGCTGCTACGTCTGTAGCGATCAATAACTGCATATTGCGGTCACGGAAACGCTGCATTACCTTGTCACGTTGTTGTTGTGAAAGGTCACCGTGTAAAGCATCGGCGTTATAGCCGTCTTTAATCAGGTTTTCAGCTACGTCTTGTGTATCCATTTTGGTTTTACAAAAAACAACAGCGAAAATTTCAGGATTAAAATCTACAATACGTTTTAAAGCAGCATATTTATCTCTTGCACGTACGATATAGTACTCATGCTCAATATTTACGTTACCAGTATTTTTGGTTCCCATGGTTAACTCCGTAGGGTTATCCATATAGTTCCGGGCTATTTTCCTTACCTCAGGCGGCATAGTCGCTGAGAATAACCATGTTTTCTTGTCGTCAGGAGTAGTAGACAAAATATCATTAATGTCTTCCTGGAAGCCCATGTTCAGCATTTCATCAGCTTCATCAAGAACTACGTATTTCACATTACTGAAATCAATAGCCTTACGACCGATAATATCTAACATACGACCCGGTGTAGCCACAACTATTTGTACACCGTTTCTGATTTCACGCAATTGCTGCATAATGTTTGCGCCACCATATACGGCAACAACACTAGCACCAGGCGTGTTTTTTGAATAATTTTTGATGTCGCTAGCGATCTGCAAGCAAAGCTCTCTGGTAGGGCATAGAATTAATGCCTGAGGCTTGTTCGTATTGAAATCTATCAGTTCAATAAGCGGCAATCCGAATGCTGCCGTTTTTCCTGTTCCTGTTTGGGCCAAACCAACAAAATCGTTATTGCCCTCTAACAGCACAGGAATAGCTTGTTCCTGAATAGGTGTTGGATTTTCGAAACCTAAATCCTTTACGGCATTAACAACGTCATCACTTATCCCCAATAATTTAAATGGGTTTGTCATTATAACTTTATTTATTAAGCCGCAAAGGTACGCTTATTTTCCGGTATTTGTTTGGTACATAACCAAATAATAATATAGAGGGGTCTATCGGAGTCTGTCAGCAGAACGAATAAGGAGCTCATCCTGACGGATTCCCCTGTAAGCCAGTGCACAAAATATCAATGCGATTACAGGAAGTCCTACTCCCACGTGGAATGAAGCACCTTCAAGTCCTCCCGGAAGTGCGGTTGCTGCCATACCTGCCCACACTGATAATCCAATAATGAAGACGGAAATCAACCAGATTAGTTTTTTCTGCAGGTCGCGGTTTTTGAAAAAAAAGATATTGACAAGACAAAGCAGGCCAGTTACAAGGGTCAATCCGAAAAGCGCAGTCTGAGAAACCACTTGGCGGAAAGCGGTATTGGTTTTTTCATAGATTCCGCCTATCTGAAACCAGATTTCTCCAGCCTCAGCCTGACGAGTAACTAATGGAAGGATCAACAGGATAAGCAATGTAATTGCTGCCAAAAAAAGCCATACAGACTGTACTCTTTGTATCATATCAATTTAATAATTTGCAACAAATATATTAAATCACAATTAAACGCCTGTCTTGTTAATTGGAAAAAAGTATTTTTGTCTGATATTGGATACGCAACGTTTTTTTATTGAACTGGCTTATGACGGCACAGCATATCATGGCTGGCAGGTTCAGCCAAATGCGGTAACCGTTCAGCAGGAACTGGACCGCGCACTTTCTGTTTTCTTCAGGCAGCCGGTAGAAACACTTGGCTGCGGCCGTACTGATGCGGGCGTGCATGCAACGCAATTTTTTGCGCATGCAGACCTGGCAGGGATCAGTGAAGAGCGTGCGGTTTCCGCTGTTAGTAATATCAACGCTTTGCTTCCCTATCAGATTGCTGTCAGCCGGATCTTTAAAGTTCATGAAAATGCGCATGCACGTTTCGATGCCACTGCCCGTTCTTATGAATATCATTTCCATTTCCGGAAAGATCCTTTTAGCCTGGGGAGATCCTGGTTATATAAGGGAGTACTTGATATCGAAGCGATGAATGTCGCTGCTGCACAACTGATGCAGTATACCGATTTCAGCAGTTTCAGTAAATCGAACACTTCAACTGCAACAAATAATTGTAAGATTACCGCGGCCTCTTTCAGGGAAACCGAAAATGGTCTCGTTTTTTGTATCACTGCAGATCGTTTTTTGCGTAACATGGTCCGGGCAATTGTAGGGACGCTGGTCATGGTAGGAAGACACGAGATTGGTGCCAGTGAACTGGAAGAGATTATACGCAGCAAAAACAGGAGCAACGCCGGCCAGTCGGTGCCTGCCTGTGGTCTTTATCTGGTCAGGATTGTTTATCCATATGTAGATTAATATGTCAAAAATTACGGGCGATGCATTTAATGTGAGTTTGCTGAAACGGGTCTTTCAGTATGTTAAACCCTACAGGCGTATTTTTATCTGGTCTGTTATCCTTACGATTTTACTGGCATTGCTTGCACCAGTCCGCCCGTTTCTGATTAAATATACGCTCGATAACTATATCCTGAAAGGGGAGTACAACGGACTATTAATGATGACCATTGTGATGCTGGTACTGCTGGTGTTGCAGAGTGTAGTACAATACAGTCATACTTTACTCACCAATACGCTGGGACAATCGGCTATCCGCGATCTTCGGATCAATGTGTTTAACCATATCAGCCGGCTAAAACTAAAGTATTTTGATAAGACACCAATTGGGCAGCTGATTACCCGAACTGTTTCAGATCTGGAAACAATTTCTGATATTTTCTCTGAAGGCCTGATCGTGATTATCGGAGATATACTGCAGGTTGTTGTCATTATCGGGGTGATGTTTTATGCTGACTGGGAACTCACTGTCGTTGTACTATTGCCGATGCCAATTTTAATGATCGCTACTTCTGTGTTTCAGAAGGCGATTAAATCTGCATTCCAGGAGATCAGATCGGAAGTGTCTAACCTGAATACTTATCTACAGGAACATATCACCGGAATTTCCATTATCCAGTATTTTGCGAGGGAGAAGCAAGAGTACCGCAAATTCGTACAGATCAATGAACGTTACAGAGATGCGAATATCCGGTCCAACTGGTATTATTCTATATTTTTTCCGGTTGTAGAGGTCATCTCGGCAATGTCATTAGGACTGCTCGTCTGGTACGGGTCTAAAAGTATCCTCGCTAAACCACTGGATGTAACGCCAGGTACCATTGCGGAATTTATTCTATATATCGGTATGTTATTCCGCCCGATCCGTGAACTTGCAGATAAATTCAACACTCTTCAGATGGGGATGGTCGGAGCAGAGCGTGTATTTAAAGTGCTGGATACGCAGGAAATGACAGTGAATGAAGGAACACTTCAACCTGCGGTAATGGCAGGGAATATCCGCTTCGATAAGGTTTGGTTTTCCTATGTGGAAGGACAGCATGTACTGCGTGATCTGAGCTTTGAAGTTAAGGCTGGGCAGACGGTCGCACTGGTAGGTGCCACGGGTGCAGGAAAGTCTTCAACTATAAATATTTTAAATCGATTTTATGAAATTACCAGCGGGGAAGTTACTATCGATGGGCACCCGATAAAGGATTATGAATTGAGCTACCTCCGTGGACATATTGCTACTGTATTACAGGATGTTTTCCTGTTTTCCGATACTATCTATAATAATATTACATTAAATAATCCGGATATCGGCCTGGATCGGGTAGTGGATGCGGCTCGAAAAGTGGGTGCACATGACTTTATTATGCAGTTGCCGGGTGGTTATCAGTATAATGTAATGGAGCGTGGTGCCACACTTTCTGCGGGACAAGCGCAGCTTATTTCGTTCATCAGGGCACTCGTTCATAACCCTTCCATATTAGTGCTGGATGAGGCTACTTCGTCTGTTGATACGGAGACGGAAATGCTTATTCAGCACGCTATAGATAATCTGATGCAGGATCGTACCTCAATTGTCATTGCTCACCGTCTTTCTACTATTCAGAAAGCAGATCAGATTATTGTGCTGGAAAAGGGCGAGATTATGGAGCGGGGAACGCATCAGGAATTATTGAAAATAGATGGCTATTATAAACGGTTGTATGATCTTCAGTTCCATTCAGGCGGGATAGTGAAATCTTAAGTTTTTTTCTTTTTATTATTGTGACAAATAGGATTTGGCATTCCATTCAATAATCTTAGATTTGCATAAAAAAAAATAGATACATGAGTGTTTTAGTAAATAAAGATTCGAAAGTAATTGTACAAGGTTTTACCGGAAATGAAGGTACTTACCATGCTTCACAAATGATAGAATACGGAACTAATGTAGTTGGCGGGGTTACTCCTGGTAAGGGCGGACAAACTCATCTGGAAAGACCGGTTTTTAACACGGTTAAAGATGCAGTTGATAAAGCTGGCGCTAATGTATCTATCATCTTTGTTCCACCAGCATTTGCTGCGGACGCTATCATGGAAGCTGCTGAAGCTGGAATTAAAGTTATTGTATGTATTACTGAAGGTATCCCGACAAAGGATATGATTCAGGTTAAAGAATATATTGCTGATAAAGACTGCCGTTTAATCGGTCCTAATTGTCCTGGTATCATTACTGCTGATGAAGCTAAAATTGGTATTATGCCAGGTTTTATCTTCAAAAAAGGTACAGTTGGTGTTGTTTCTAAATCAGGAACGCTTACTTATGAAGCAGTTGACCAGGTTGTTAAAGCTGGTTTAGGCATTACTACTGCTATCGGTATTGGTGGTGACCCGATCATTGGTACAACAACCAAACAAGCGGTTGAATTGCTAATGAACGATCCTGAAACTGAAGGTATCATCATGATTGGTGAAATCGGTGGTGGTATGGAAGCAGAAGCTGCTTTATGGATCAAAGAAAATGGCACAAAACCAGTTGTAGGTTTTATCGCTGGACAAACTGCTCCTGCAGGCCGTAGAATGGGTCATGCCGGTGCGATTGTTGGTGGTGCTGACGATACTGCTGCTGCCAAAATGAAAATTATGGCTGAGTGTGGTATCCGTGTGGTAGAAAGTCCTGCTGAAATCGGTGAAGCTATGGCTGAACTGCTTAAAAAATAGTTTTTGGATTAATCATCCTCAAAACCTTTCCGGCAAATCCGGGAAGGTTTTTTTTTGCCCTGTAATTAAATCCGGATGTTTGCGTTAGCCGTATATGAAATGACACAGAAGATCCCTGGGAATCCAGTTTGTTCATTCTCTTAAAACAATTACATACATATGAAACGTTTAAGTTCAATAATCAATAATTTAGTACTGTTTGCCGGATTCCTCTTGCTGGGTAGTCTGCAGGCATGTGCCCAGAAACCTGCTCAGGTTCCGGTTAAAAAAAACACGAATGCTATGGAATGGAATAAATTAACCAAGGAAGAAGAAGATGTAATTGTCCGCAAAGGGACCGAGTATCCGGGAACCGGTGAATTACTCAATAATACAGCAAAAGGTACTTATACCTGTAAAAGATGCAATGCACCTTTGTACCGTTCAGAGACTAAATTTGATGCACAGTGCGGATGGCCAAGTTTTGACGATGAGATAAAAGGGGCCGTTTTACGTATTCCGGATGCTGACGGATCACGTACCGAAATCGTATGTGCAAACTGTAAAGCCCACCTCGGACACGTATTTGTTGGTGAAGGATTTACCGCTAAAAGTACACGTCATTGTGTCAACTCAGTCTCTATGAATTTCGTTCCTGACGCGAAGTAAAGCAAGTTCGGAATTACGTAAATACCCGATGATCAGGTCATTGGGTATTTTTGTTTTGGAGGGGTAGATGTTTTTTGTTTATCTTTGGCTCTTCACCAACAAAAATTATATGAAATATTGTTTGCTTTTATGCAGCATATTCCTGTTTTTAAAAGTTCAGGCGCAGGAAGATACTACAGGGTTAGACAGTACAGCAACTATAAAAAGTGGTCTTGCTACTTACTATCATAGAAAGTTTGAGGGCCGCAAAACGTCCAGTGGTGTCCGGTATCGGAAGAGTCGTTTTACAGCTGCGCATCGTTCCCTCCCTTTCGGAACAATGGTTACGGTTACTAATATAAGTAATGGGAAAAGCGTTACGGTAAAAATCAACGACCGCGGGCCCTTCACCAAAAAATACATTATTGATGTTTCCGAGAGTGCCGCGAAAGAAATAGGTATTTTTGGCAAAGGCCACTCTAAAGTAAAGATCTCCTACGACGTTGAATCGTAATTTCTTCAACAGCGACACCTTCACAATCCAAATCTAATCCGTAAACAATCTGTCAGTTTTTTCGCACAGTGTGGATAACTACGTCCGCTTGTGAACAACTATTGCTATTGTTTGAAAGTCGCAGGGATTATATTTGTTTATAACAAAAGTAACCGGGGGTTAGTCCGTAGTTTACGTGTAAACGTTTAATTGTTAAATCATTAAGTTTTTCTATGCCAGCTTCACGTTTTAAAAAATCCACTCCGCCTGCCGAAGGAATGAATGTAGTGGTGAAGTCATGCTGGAGAGACGTCAAATAAAAATAAATCCTATGGTAGAAGAAGAAGAAGTATTACTGAGAGAAAATAAAGACCGTTTTGTGCTTTTGCCCATCAAGTATCCTGAAATCTGGGAGATGTACAAAAAGAGCGAAGCCAGTTTCTGGACCGCTGAAGAAATTGATCTTTCTGACGATCAGAAACACTGGGATAATCTGAATGATGGTGAGCGTCACTTTATTTCTCATATTCTGGCCTTCTTTTCTGCGAGCGACGGTATTGTAAACGAAAACCTGGCGGTAAACTTCATGAGCGAAGTGCAGTTACCGGAAGCCCGCTGTTTTTATGGTTTCCAGATCATGATGGAAAACATTCATTCGGAAACTTACGCTTTGCTGATCGATACTTATATTAAAGATGAAGCAGAAAAAGACAGGCTTTTCCATGCAATAGATACGGTTCCCTGCGTAAAGAAAAAAGCGGAATGGGCATTGCGCTGGATTGACAACGGAAATTTTGCAGAAAGATTGGTTGCATTTGCTGCTGTTGAAGGTATTTTCTTCAGCGGAAGTTTCTGTTCAATCTTCTGGTTGAAAAAACGTGGTCTGATGCCAGGGCTTACATTCAGTAATGAGTTGATCTCCAGGGATGAGGGGATGCATTGCGAATTCGCCTGCCTGCTGTACAAAATGCTGAAGAACAGGTTAACACAGGAAGCAGTACATGGTATCATTAAAAATGCAGTTGAAATTGAAAAAGAATTTGTGACTGATGCATTGCCTGTTGCTTTAATTGGTATGAATGCAAAACTAATGTCTCAGTACATTGAATTTGTAGCAGACAGATGGTCAGCTGAACTCGGCTATGATAAAATATATCATGCAACTAATCCGTTTGATTTCATGGAGATGATCTCCCTGCAGGGCAAAACAAACTTCTTTGAGAAAAGGGTTGGTGACTATCAGAAAAGTGGAGTATTAACTTCTTCGGAAGACAAAGCATCGGCTTTCTCACTTGATGATGATTTTTAGATAATTAATTAATTTCCGGCCGGCTTGCACCGGCATGGTCAAAAAATAAAGAGATATGTTCGTAGAAAAAAGAGATGGCCGCAAAGAAGCCGTGCGGTTTGATAAAATTACAGCACGCATCGAAAAACTCTGCTATGGCTTTAATGCAGAGCTGGTTGATCCTATTGATGTGGCTAAAAAGGTAATTGAAGGTCTGTATGACGGCGTTACCACCTCCGAGCTGGATAACCTGGCTGCGGAAACAGCAGCTTCCCTGACTACAAAGCATCCGGATTATGCTTTGCTTGCCTCAAGAATTGCTGTGTCAAATTTACATAAGAACACCACGAAGTCGTTTTCTAAGACGATGGAAATGTTGTACAAATATATAGATCCTAAAACGGATAAGTCTGCTTCGCTAATTGCAGAAGACGTTTGGGAGGTTATCCAGGAGAATGCAGACCTGTTGGACAGCACTATTATTTATGACCGCGATTTTGGTTTTGATTACTTCGGGTTCAAAACACTTGAAAAATCTTATTTGCTTAAAGTAAACGGTCAGATTGTGGAGCGTCCGCAACATCTATTTATGCGTGTTGCTGTAGGTATCCACAAATCAGATATCGAAAGTGCAATTGCTACATATAACCTAATGAGTGAGCGTTGGTTTACACATGCTACCCCTACGTTATTTAATGCAGCGACTCCAAAACCACAGATGTCTTCCTGCTTCCTGTTAACTATGCAGGATGATAGTATTGAGGGAATCTATGATACGTTAAAACAAACTGCTAAGATATCTCAGAGTGCAGGTGGTATCGGACTGAGTATTCATAATGTGCGTGCTACTGGTTCTTATATCAGCGGTACCAATGGAACCAGTAACGGTATTGTTCCTATGCTAAAGGTATTTAATGATACTGCGCGTTATGTAGACCAGGGTGGTGGCAAGCGGAAAGGTGCTTTTGCTATCTATCTTGAGCCATGGCATGCTGATGTAATCGCATTCCTGGACCTGCGTAAAAATCATGGTAAAGAGGAAATGCGTGCGCGTGACCTATTCTATGCCCTTTGGGTAAGTGATTTGTTTATGCAACGTGTGGAAGCTAATGAGGACTGGAGTTTATTCTGTCCGCATGAAGCTCCTGGTCTGGCAGATTGCTTCGGTGAAGAGTTTAATGCTTTATACGAGCGTTACGAAAAAGAAGGAAGAGCGCGTAAAACTATCAAAGCGCAGGAATTATGGTTTGCTATTCTGGATTCACAGATAGAAACCGGTACGCCTTATTTGTTATATAAGGACGCTGCGAACAGTAAATCTAATCAGCAGAATCTGGGTACAATCAAAAGCTCTAACCTTTGTACTGAAATTATAGAATATACGTCTAAAGATGAGGTTGCTGTTTGTAACCTGGCTTCCCTGGCATTGCCGCGTTATGTTATTAACGGAGAGTTCGATCATCAGCGTTTATATGACGTCACTTACCAGGTTACAATTAACCTGAACAAAATCATAGATCACAATTACTATCCAATAGAAGAAGCAAGAAATTCCAATATGCGTCACCGTCCGGTTGGGCTGGGTGTACAAGGATTGGCAGATGCTTTTATTCTGATGCGTTTACCTTTCGAGAGTGAAGCTGCAAAAGAGCTCAACAAAGAGATTTTTGAAACGATCTATTTTGCTGCAATGACTGCTTCTCATGATCTGGCAGTTAAAGAAGGTGCTTATCAGACTTTTGAGGGTTCTCCATTGTCAAAGGGTAAATTCCAGTTTGATCTTTGGAATGTTAAACCGGAAAGTAATCGTTGGGACTGGGAAACTTTACGTACCAAAGTAATGAAAGATGGTGTACGTAACTCGCTGCTTGTAGCGCCAATGCCTACTGCATCGACATCTCAGATTCTGGGTAATAATGAATGTTTTGAGCCATATACGTCAAATATTTATACAAGAAGAGTATTAAGCGGAGAGTTTATCGTCGTTAATAAACATTTGTTGAAAGACCTGGTCGCTCTTGGTTTATGGACTCCGGCTATGAAAGACAGGATTATCCTCGCTAACGGATCTATTCAGCATATTGCAGAGATTCCTGACTATATCAAAGAACTCTACAAAACAGTATGGGAAATTAAAATGCGCAGTATAATCGATATGGCTGCTGACAGGGGAGCTTATATCTGCCAGTCACAATCGCTGAATCTGTTTATCAATGCTCCAAATACTTCTAAACTGACCTCGATGCATTTCTATGCCTGGAAGAAAGGTTTGAAAACAGGTATGTATTATTTACGTACGCAGGCTGCCTCCCAAGCGGTTAAATTTACTGTCGAGAATCAGGCTGGTAAAAATATGGAACCCGTTATTCCGGCTCAGATTGATCAGGCAGTGGAGGAAATTACTGATGGCCCGGTATGTTCAATGGAAGAAGGTTGTATTAGCTGTTCAGGTTAATTCATAATTATATTATAATTTACAAGGCTGTTTAACTCTGTTAAGCAGCCTTTTTATTTAAAAGGGAATTTATTATGCCGTAAACCTATTGTCATTTTAAACGGCAAGCAGAACTGCATTAATTCCTGATCTTGTATCTTTGTAATAATGGCTAAACACGAAATCATACCTTGCGAACGCTGTGGTACACCTATAGAGTGTAAGGCCAATTCTTATACCAAATGCCAGTGCAGTGTGGTTCATCTGGACCTGAATGAAGTACAGTACATTAGTGAAAACTATGAGAGCTGCCTTTGTGCGGCCTGCCTTTTCGCTTTACAGCAGGAATACAGAGACACTATTGGTTCCTGAAGCTTACACACATCTTTTATTTTTTTTGGCTAACTTTGCAATAAATTATTTGTTAATAAAGAATGGCTAAAGTACAAGTTGGATTGGTGCAGATGAGTTGTACCAGTAACAAACAAGAAAATTTAGATAAAGCAATCGTAAAAATCCGTGAAATTGCAGCACAGGGGGCACAGGTTGTCTGTCTGCAGGAGCTTTTTACATCGCTTTATTTCTGCGATGAAGAGAACTATGACAACTTCAAACTGGCAGAAAGTATTCCGGGTCCGTCTACAGATGCCTTATCGGTAATTGCAGCAGAACTGAACGTGGTAATCATTGCTTCTCTCTTTGAAAAAAGAGCAGCTGGAATCTACCACAATACAACTGCTGTACTGGATGCTGATGGCGCTTACCTTGGTAAGTACCGTAAGATGCATATTCCTGATGATCCGGGATTTTATGAGAAATTTTATTTTACACCTGGTGATCTTGGTTATAAGGTGTTCAAAACTAAATATGCGAAAATTGGTGTATTGATCTGCTGGGATCAGTGGTACCCTGAAGCTGCTCGTTTAACAGCGCTTATGGGAGCAGATTTCCTGGTTTACCCGACAGCTATTGGCTGGGCAACTACTCAGGATGAAGAAACCAATAAAGAGCAGTATAACGCATGGCAGACTATTCAGCGTTCCCACGCTATTGCCAATGGCATACCTGTAGTTAGTATTAACCGTGTGGGAGAAGAAGCAGGTGTTTCTTTCTGGGGAGGTTCCTTTGTGTCTAATCCTTTTGGCTCGTTGTTATACCAGGCTTCTCATAGTGCAGAGGAATTGAAGGTTGTAGAACTTGATCTTTCTAAGTCGGATAGTTACCGGACACACTGGCCTTTTTTAAGGGACAGAAGAATTGATAGTTACGGACAAATCACTAAAAGATATTTAGATGACGAGTCTATTTGATAATTCGCCGAAGAAAGCGGGATACCGCTTTCCGGCTGAATGGGAAAAACATGAAGCTACCTGGCTGACATGGCCTCATAAAGAGGCATCATGGCCTGGAAAACTGGATAAGATTTATGCGCCTTATTGCGAATTCATTAAGGTTGTGGCTAAAGGTGAAAAGGTAAGAATCAATGTGAATGACGAAGCTACCAAAGCTTTTGCTACCAGTAAGTTAGTGGAAGCTGGCGCAGACCTTAGTCAGATTGAATTCTATTTTAATCCAAGTAATGATGCCTGGTGCCGGGATCACGGGCCTGCATTTCTGGTAAATCCTGGAACTGCTGAACCTAAAATGATCGTGGACTGGGGTTATAACGCTTGGGGAGGTAAATATCCTCCTTTTGAGCAGGATGACGTTATTCCAACACGCATAGGTGATCATTTTGGTCTGCCTGTATTTCACCCTGGAATAGTTATGGAAGGAGGTTCTGTGGAGTTTAACGGGGCTGGTACTATTCTGACTTCCAGAGCATGTTTGTTGAACGAGAATAGAAACCCGGAACTGAACCAGGAACAGATCGAAACCTTTCTGAAGGAGTGTTACGGAGCTGAACAGGTACTTTGGGTTGGAGACGGTATTGTCGGTGATGACACTGATGGGCATATTGATGATATCACCAGATTTGTAAACGCTAATACGGTATTAACTGTGTTAGAATCTAATCCTCTTGATGAGAATTATCTCTTGCTTCAGGAAAACCTGGAAGAGTTAAAGGCTATGCGCTTATTAAATGGAGAGCCTTTACACATTCTAAAGTTACCTATGCCTTCACCTGTGATTTATGAAGATACAAGGTTACCTGCTTCCTATGCAAATTTCTATATTGCAAATGCTGCAGTAATTGTACCTACTTTTCGTGATGTAAATGACGAACCTGCATTGGAAATTATCCGTCAGGCATTTCCCGATAGGGAAGTTGTTGGTATTGATTCGACTGACATCATCTGGGGACTAGGAAGCTTTCACTGCCTTAGTCAGCAGGAGCCGGCTATTTAATTGCTGGCAAACGGCATACTGAAATAAACTAATTGAAAATGTGGTGGTCGCAGAATCAGCACAGATTAAAAAAATATACGAATGAAATTATTAGCAGGAAAAACAGCATTGATTACTGGTGCTTCTAAAGGGATTGGCCGTAAGATCGCGGAGAAATTTGCGGAGCAGGGAGCTCATGTAGCGTTTACGTATTTATCTTCTGTCGAGAAAGGGCAGGCTTTAGAGCAAGAACTTCAGGCATACGGTACAACGGTAAAAGGGTATCGTTCCGATGCATCTAAATTTGATGAAGCTGAGAAATTGATTGCAGATATCATTGCAGATTTTGGAACACTCGACATTGTAGTTAACAATGCAGGGATTACGAAAGACGGTTTACTGATGCGTATGAGCGAAGAGAACTGGGACGATGTATTGAATGTGAACCTTAAATCTGTATTTAATGTGACTAAGGCAGCTTCGAAAATTATGATGAAAAACCGGAAGGGTGTATTTATCAATTTAAGTTCTGTAGTTGGTGTTCAGGGTAATGCGGGGCAGGCTAATTATGCGGCTTCAAAGGCAGGAATTATCGGTTTTTCTAAATCGGTTGCTAAAGAGCTGGGTTCGAGAAATATCCGTACAAATGTCGTGGCTCCTGGCTTTATCAGAACAGAAATGACTGAAGTACTCGACCCTAAAGTGGTTAAAGGCTGGGAAGATGGTATTCCATTGAAACGTGCCGGAGAAGCCGAAGATGTAGCTAATGTCTGTGTATTCTTAGCGTCCGATATGAGTGCTTATGTAACCGGACAAGTCCTGTCTGTTTGCGGCGGAATGTTATAGGCTCGAATTAATATAAAAAAGGTAAAGCTTCATAGATTATGGGGCTTTACCTTTTTTTATGCGCTTTCTTTTTCTTCATCAGGTTTAATTCGCACATTAGGGTAAGATATGGAATTCACCACCACACAAACAATTGAAATACTGGGGACGATTGCTTTTGCGATTTCAGGCTCATTTGCGGCTATGCAGCGGCGTCTTGACCCGTTCGGAGTATTAATCATAGCTTTTGTGACTTCTATCGGTGGAGGTACTGTAAGGGATATGCTGCTTGGGGATACTCCGGTTAAATGGATGCGGGATGTGAATTACTGTCTGCTGATTCTGATTACGTCCCTGCTGACTATCTTTTTCAAAACTCATATCAAGAAATTCAAGATCACCCTTTTCCTGTTCGATTCACTGGGACTCGGACTTTTTACGGTACTCGGCATTCAAAAGGGGATAGCCTTTGGGCTCAGCCCGGGTATCTGCATTGCCCTTGGAACGATTACAGGATGTTTTGGTGGAATTATCAGGGATACGTTGTTGAACACTATACCACTGATTTTCAGAAAAGAGATCTACGCGACTGCTTGTATTAGTGGAGGGTTACTTTATTTCGCCCTGCTGCAGTTTAACCTGAAAGCGGATGTAACCAAGATCCTGGTGATTGTATTTATTTTCGCTTTGCGGATATTTGTAGTAAGGTATAAACTGGCGCTGCCTAAATTCGGCTACTAGTCTTTAGCATCTTCGCGGATAATCACAAAGACATCTTCATTATCCTTTTTCATGAAATACTTTTCGCGGGCAAATTTCTCTGCAGTATTGAGATTGGTGTTCAATTCGTTGAGATCCTTTTTTACCTTGGCGGTTTCTATCTCATAAAAATCCTTCTCTTGCTGGAGTTTATGGACTTCTGTGCGGTATTCATATTGAGAGAGCATATCATTCTTGTCGAAAAATAACATCCATACCGCAAACGCTGCGGTTGACAGGAAGTATTTGTTTCTGAAAATGTCGAATAATCTGTTCATTGTATCAAACTTACATAAATTCCTTTTTATGTACAATATAATTGCCTTGCATATAAAAAAGATTTACCGGTCTCTCCTCAACCCATGAAAACATCATTTATGCAGGAAATAGATAAAAAAAAACATCCGCTGGTATTTCGCGGATGTTTTTAAAGGATTAAAATCCCTTATAATGCTGAAGGTCAGCTTATTTTTTCAGGAATTTGAAGTCTTTTCCAATGAAACGTGCTGCAGAACCTAATTCTTCTTCAATACGTATCAACTGGTTGTATTTCGCGATCCTGTCCGAACGTGAAGCAGAACCGGTTTTGATCTGTCCACAGTTTAATGCTACTGCAAGGTCAGCTATCGTTGTATCTTCAGTTTCTCCTGAACGATGACTCATTACTGAAGTATAACCACTGTTCTGAGCTAATGAAACTGCATTGATAGTTTCTGTCAGGGAACCGATTTGGTTTACTTTAACCAGAATAGAGTTAGCAATGCTCTTATCAATACCTTGTTGTAAACGTTTTACGTTAGTTACGAACAAGTCATCACCTACTAACTGTACTTTGTTACCGATAGCAAGCGTTAATGCTTCCCATGCAGCCCAGTCATCTTCATCCAGACCATCTTCAATAGAGATGATCGGGTATTTATTAGCCCAGTCTACCCAGTATTTCACCATCTCATCAGAAGATAATTTCTCGCCTGAAGATTTGTGGAAGTTATAAGTTTTTGTTTTTGAATCGTACATTTCAGATGCAGCAGCATCCATAGCGATCCAGATATCTTTACCCGGTGTGAAACCAGCAGTTTCGATAGCCGTCAGTACAGTTTCGATTGCCTCAACATTTGAACCGATGTTTGGTGCAAAACCACCTTCATCACCAACGTTAGTTGAATAACCTTTTTTCTTCAATACATCTTTCAGGTGATGGAAGACCTGAGTACCCATTTGAAGTGCTTCAGAGAAACTGCTTGCACCTAAAGGCATGATCATAAATTCCTGGAAATCGATTTTGTTATCTGCATGGGCACCGCCATTCAGAATGTTCATCATCGGAACAGGTAATGTATTTGCATTTACACCACCTATATAGCGGTATAATGGTTGTCTGCTTTCTTGTGCTGCTGCTTTAGCTACCGCAAGTGAAACGCCTAAAATTGCATTAGCACCTAAGTTTCCTTTATTTTCAGACCCATCAAGGTCGATCATAGCTTTATCGATCAGGTTTTGTTCGAAAACATCGATACCCTGCAGTTCTTTAGCAATTTTCTTGTTAACGTTCTCAACTGCTTTAAGTACTCCTTTACCCATGTAGACGTTTTTATCTCCGTCTCTGAGCTCAACAGCCTCATGTTTACCAGTACTTGCACCAGAAGGTACGGCAGCACGGCCCATCTGGCCATTTTCAGTGATTACTTCTACTTCAACAGTAGGATTACCTCGTGAATCGAGGATTTGCCTTGCATGAACATCAATAATTAAACTCATTTGATTTGTTTTAAGTTGTTTTATATCCTTAGTGTAAATATTACAATTACTAGGTTATGTTCAAAGTTAAAATAAAATTTAGACTTAAAGGCTTGGAATTGAGGATAAAATTATTCCCATTTAAACACTTTGACTGCCAGCGCGTAGATACCAATACCCCAGATCAGCATAATCAGTATCTGTTGCCTTACATCCCACAGCCCTGCACCTTCAAAAGCAATTAGTCTCATGGCATCGTTCAGATAGGTGAGTGGCAGTGCCTTGCTGATTGGTTGCAGCCATGAAGGGAAATTATCAATAGAGAAAAAAGTACCGGAAAGCAGGAATTGAGGGAGGGTGATTATATTGGAGATAGGCGGAATTGTACTCTCACTTTTGGCAATTCCTGATACTACAAATCCAAAACCCATAAAAACTACAAGGCCTATTATGGATAGAATCAGCATGTTTAATACGGTAGTGACACCATGGATCAGCGTAAAATTAAAAAAGAAATGACCAACGACGATAATAAAAACTGCACCCAACAGCGCGAAACCGATCCTGGCAAGTCCTTCACCCAGAATAATGCTGGAACGGCGTACCGGCGTAGCAAAGAAACGTTTGATAACCAGGGTCTGTCGCAAATTGAAAAATACAAAGGCTGTACCAAAAACACCCGTGCTCAACAACGAAAACCCTAATTGTCCGGGCAGGATGAAGTCAATAGTTCTGTAGGTTCTTCCCTGAACTGTGCTCTCGCGAATTTCTGCAACAGCAGGTTTGAGATCCTTGGAATTCAGGGTGTACATCAGATTATTTAAAACCGATTTAAGGATATTTCCCTTATCTATTGATGCGGCACTATAGCTCACATTTGCCAGATATTCAGGCTTTTCAATACCGCTTTTCTGAATGTTGATTACGCCCGCATAATGACCTTTTTCCAGCTCATTTTGGATTTCGTCATTATTTTTATCTTTGATCAGTCTGATCACAGCTGTGTTTTCTAATGCCTGCATAACCGGATTCTGTACATCTGAACCGGGTGCAACAGCGAGATCTACTTTAACACCCCCGCCACCAAGAAATCCAAATACAAGAATAAAGATTAATGGAAAAGCAAGTGTAAAGACTACGGCAGAAGGACTGCGCATGATAGAGCGGAAACTAGCTTTCGCGAGCGCAAGCGTAGCTGTAGTATGATTGTATGGTTTATTCATTATAGAAATTAAATAGGCTGCTTAGCCTTCGCGCCACTGCTGGCCGGTTAAATTAATGAAGACATCTTCGAGGTTTGCTTTCTTTACCTCTTTTTTACGTTCAAAACCAGAACTGATGAGCTGGTCAATCAGGTTATCCGGAGAATCCAGTGCGATGATCTTTCCGCTTTCTACAAAAGCGACGCGATCACACAGCTGTTCCGCCTCATCCATATAATGTGTAGTGAGTACAATAGTTGTCCCCTGATCTCGGATTTCTGAAATCAGATCCCAGAGATTACGGCGTGCCTGCGGATCAAGTCCGGTTGTCGGTTCATCAAGAAAAATAATTTTAGGAGAGTTGAGCAGGGTAGTCGCTATAGAGAAGCGTTGTTTCTGCCCGCCGGATAATGCCTTGTATTTCGCTTTCGCTTTGTCCTGAAGGTTAACTTTTTCGAGCATTTCCATTGGCTTTACCTTCACTCCGTAAAGGCCCGCAAAGAGCTCCAGCAGCTCTACGAGATTCAGGTTCGGGTAATAGCCCGCCGCCTGCAGCTGAACGCCAATAATTCTTTTGATAGCATTCGCATCTTTATCTACTGACAGACCATCAACGTAAATTTCGCCGGAAGTTTTTTCCCGCAGCGTTTCTATAATTTCCAGTGTGGTAGTTTTTCCGGCACCGTTTGGTCCTAGCAGACCGAATATTTCATGGTTATAAACATCAAAGCTTATACCTTTTACCGCATTGAAATCTGCGTAATTTTTGATCAGATTGCGTACACTGATTATCGCATGAGGTTGATCCATAGCATAAATGTAACAAGGTTTAAAACAAAAAGGAAGTGACCGTGATCACTTCCTTCTAAAAATGGCTGTATAATGATTGTATTCCTTGTTACCAGCTCAGTTTGCCAGTGATCACATCTACAAACTCGTCAAACAGGTAGCGCGAATCGTGCGGGCCTGGAGAAGACTCCGGGTGATACTGTACTGAGAATGCTTTTTTACCTTTTACACGAATTCCTTCGATGCTCTGGTCATTCAGGTTAATATGTGTAATTTCTACTTTGTCAGAGCTTCTGACATCTTCAGGAATAACACCGAAACCATGGTTTTGTGAAGTAACTTCGCACTGGTTTCTGATTATATTTTTCACCGGGTGATTTAAGCCCCTGTGTCCGTTGAACATTTTCATTGTTCCGATACCATTAGCCTGCGCCAGTAACTGGTGGCCAAGGCAGATCCCAAATAATGGTTTGTCTGCTGCAAGAATGCTTTTTACAGTTTCAACAGCATATGGCATTGCACCAGGGTCACCAGGACCGTTAGATACAAAATAACCATCAGCACCCCATTTTTCCATTTCTTCGAAAGATGTTTTTGCAGGGAAGACCTGTACATAGATATCTCTCTCTACGAAATTACGAAGTGTATTTTTCTTCACGCCGAAGTCCAGCGCAGCTACTTTTAAAGTTGCATCAGGAGAGCCGAAGAAATAAGGTTCTTTAGTAGAAACCTGAGAAGATAGTTCTAAGCCATCCATTTCAGGGACTGCTGCCAATCTGCTTTTCAATTCTTCGATATCGGTAATTTCAGAGGAGATAATAGCGTTCATGGCTCCCTGATCTCTGATCTTGCGAACCAGTGCGCGGGTGTCGATATCTGAGATTCCGACAATGTTCTCATTCTGGAAATAGTCCTGGATAGATTCCGAAGCCTCTTTTCTACTGTAGCCAATGTTGTAGTTTTTACAAACAAGACCTGCAATTTTGATAGAGTCAGATTCTACTTCTTCCTTGTGAATACCATAATTACCAATATGGGCATTCGTAGTGACCATAATTTGTCCGAAATAAGAAGGGTCAGTGAAAACTTCCTGATAACCCGTCATACCTGTGTTAAAACAAATCTCTCCCGTTGTAGTACCGATTTTACCGGCAGCTTTACCGTGATAAACAGTGCCATCTGCCAATAACAGGATCGCAGGTAACTTGGTGTAGTTAGTCATTGTAATTAAAATGAAAAATAAAGATTAAAAAAGGGATTAATGAAAGAGGAATTGCGCGATTGTAAGCGCTGAGCTGATTTACAGATATGGTGTTGTATAACCCCTTCATTTCGGGATACAAAGATATGATTTTGAACAGGCTTTTCATATTTTTTTTTGAACGAATATGCGGACATGCTGCATTGGCCCAGAAAAACTACCGAAGGCGTTCGATTCTCGGCTGAATACGCTAATTTTGGTAGCTTAATTAGAAATATATGTCTATACACAAAGAAGTGAAGCGTATTACGACCCACATCCTTCAGGAGATGAAGACAAGCGGGGAGAAGATCTCTATGTTAACTGCATATGATTATTCAATGGCAACTGTTCTGGATGATGCCGGATTGGATGTATTGCTGGTTGGAGATTCAGCTTCCAATGTTATGGCAGGTCATGAGACGACCCTGCCTATTACCCTGGATCAAATGATTTATCATGCGCAGGGTGTAGTAAGAGGTGCGACACGAGCATTTGTAGTGGTAGATCTGCCTTTCGGATCTTATCAGGGAAATAGTAAAGAAGCATTAAGTTCTGCAATCAGAATCATGAAAGAATCCGGGGCGCATGGTGTAAAGCTAGAAGGAGGAACTGAGATCGTTGACTCTATTCAGCGGATTATTACTGCCGGAATTCCTGTGATGGGACACCTTGGTTTGACACCACAATCTATTTATAAATTCGGAACCTATACCGTGAGGGCAAAAGGAGAAGCGGAGGCCGAAAAGTTGAAGACAGACGCACTTGCCCTGCAGGAAGCCGGATGTTTCGCTGTCGTTTTAGAGAAAATTCCGGCTGCTCTGGCCAAAGAAGTATCAGAAAGCCTGGTGATTCCCGTAATTGGAATTGGTGCAGGACCGGACTGCGACGGACAAGTATTGGTTGTCAATGATATGATTGGATTAACCAAGGGATTTAAACCTAGATTTCTGCGTCAGTATGCGAATTTATATGAAGGAATTCTGGAAGCTGCAAAATCTTATATCCAGGATGTAAAGCGTAAAGATTTTCCGAACGAGAAAGAGCAGTACTAAGAGAAACAAAACAAAACCAAAATAAAGGAATACCAAAGACATGCCTGTTACCGATAAAGATATACTCTACGAAGACAACCACCTTATTGCTGTTTCTAAAAGAGCAGGAGATATTGTACAGGTAGATGAAACGAAGGATGAGCCGCTGGATGAAAAGGTCAAGCAATACCTCGCTGTTAAATATAATAAACCAAACAGCGCCTTTCTAGGGGTTGTTCACCGGCTGGACCGCCCGGTAAGCGGAGTTATTTTGTTTGCCAAGACCAGTAAAGCACTGGAGCGGATGAATGCCATCTTTAAGAACAGGGAAGTCAAAAAAACATATTGGGCAGTTGTCCGTAATAAACCACCTCAGTTATCCGCTACGCTAATACACTGGCTGGTGAAAAATACAAAGACCAACGTAGTAACCGCTCACCAGAAAGAAGTTGTAGGTAGTCAGCGTGCTGAACTCAGCTATAAGCTCATTGGTGAATTAGGTGGGTTTTATCTCCTTGAGGTAGATCCGCTGACGGGCCGGTCACATCAGATCCGTGTACAGTTGGCCAGTATGGGATGTCCCATTGTAGGAGATAACAAATATGGTTATCCGCGTGGCAGCCGCAAGGGGAGTATCTGCCTGCATGCAAGAAGGCTTCAGTTCATACATCCTGTTAAAAAAGAACCTGTGCATATTTTTGCCAAATTACCAGTAGACGGTTTTTGGGAACGTTTTGAAGATTTCTAGCCTTCAAATCATAAACGAAATTAAAACATATAAAAAAGCCGGTCTTCTTTTGGAGGAGACCGGCTTTTTTATTGGATTGAATTATTTATTACCAGACAAACGTACCAGCGGCACCCGCAGGCAAGCTGACGGTTACCTGACGGTCTTTGTCAGCGATGTTAAATCGTTTTTCAGTATGGTCATTGTTTACCGCGATAACTACCTTTTTACCATCGGGGCGCAGGAAAGCGACATTCGGTAATGCTTCAGGTAGATTAGATTCAATTCTGACTGAGTTGGCAGGAACGAATTTCGATGCATGCCCGATAACATAGTAAGCCACATTTCTACTCACCTCAGGGCTGATCGTTATTGCACCCAGGCAGGTCGTACAACCACCAACTGTATGCGGTTTATAAGCCGGATCAGCAGCTATATTCCATTCCAGTACATTACGGCTCCAGTTTCGTGTAGCACCAATGATTAGTGTAGAAACATGCCATTTCAGATCCTCATCGAATTTACTTGGTCCACCAACCCACTGTTCTGTGAAGTAAAGGTTTTTGTCAGGATGTGCTTCATGAACTTTAGACAATGCAGAGATGTCGCCACCATATAAATGGAAGGCAGAACCATCTACATATTTTTTAGCTTCCGGATCATTCAGAATATCAATCGGATAATCAGGTCTGTCCGCATTGTGGTCGTAAATAATAATTTTAGTTTTAATCCCTGCAGCCTTAAATTCAGGGCCTAAAGCTTTTTTGATAAAGTCAGCCTGCGTCTTGGCTTCCATATACATACTAGGTACATTTCCAGGGTGCAGAGGCTCGTTCTGAATCGTGATTGCATCAATGGTAATACCCTCTTTTTTCATCGCATGAATATATTTGATCAGGTATTTAGCATAGGAAACATAATACTCAGGCTTCAGTTCACCACCTTTAAAACTCCCATTGGTTTTCATCCAGGTGGGTGCTGTCCAGGGAGAACCCAGAATTTTTATATCAGGCTGTAATGCCACGATCTTTTTAAGTATAGGAACCAGGTCTTTCATTTCTTCCGCCATGGAGAACTTGTCCTGATTAATATCGGTCTGACCTTTAGGTAACTCATTATAGGTAAAAGTATCTGCACTCAGATCGGAACCACCAATACTTACGCGAAGATAATTTACACCGATACCATTTCCTTCAAGAGAGAAAAGCTCCTTTAGCAGGGCATCCTTTGTGTTGTTGTCAAGCCCGTTAATCAGGCTGGCACTTCCACCGGTTAAAGTGTAACCGAAACCATCAATAGTCTGATATTTTTTCTGGTCATTCACTGTGATTGTTGCCAGTCCTGCCTCACCATTACCAAAATTTAATGGTTGTTTTTGCAATTCAAGCAGGGATGAGCGGTTACCAGTGGTTAACCAGAGTTCCATATCCGTTTTAGTACCGGTATGTCCGGTGGGATTTCCTGTTTTTTTTGTTGAACAGGCTGTTAAGGCAATCGCAGCGGCAAATAAAATGTATTTCTTCATAGACAATAGTTTTGATGATGGTACCAGAAAATTTGATATTTTGATTAGGGTACGTAATTAAAGTTAACTTTTTGATTACCGATTTGCAGGCTGAATTCACCGGCTTCAGTAATTATTTTTCCATCTGCCTGTGCAAAACTCAGATCCTGTGGGCTAAGCTGGAAAATCACTGTTTTTGTTTCACCAGGCTGGAGTTCAATTTTGTCAAAACCACGTAGCCTTTTCGCATCGGGGCTAATTAAAGTTGCGACTAAATCCGAACTAAAAAGTAGAACGCTTTCTTTTCCTGCAACTTTACCTGTATTGGTGACTTCAACAGAAACTGTCAGTTTTTCATTGGCCTTTAACACCTCAGAACTCAATTTAATCGGGCTGTATGCGAATGTAGTGTAACTCATACCCTGGCCGAACACATATTGCGGGTTATAATCTGCATCGTAATTGTAAACACCTTCAGTCGTTGAACGTGATTCAGATGGTTTATGATAGTAGGTGAACAGCGCATTCGGGAATTGAGGATACGTATATGGCAGTCTGCCTGACGGATTTACTTTACCGAACAAGACGTCTGCAATAGCTATACCTCCAAAATTACCGGGCAGGTAAGTTTGGAGCACAGCAGCCATCTGCGGTTCGAATTTGCTAATTACCCTGGGACGGCCTTCATTTAAAACAAGAACTATTTTCTTTCCGGTAGCAGCGAGACGTGTCGCTAGTTTAGTCTGTAGCTCTGAAATATACAGATCACTCAGGTTTCCCGGAGTTTCAGTGTAAGAATTTTCACCCAGGCAAAGTACAATAACATCTACATTTGCGGCAGCTGCCACAGCAGCATCCAGCTGGTCTTCGTATTCCTCAAAATACTTACCATCCATTTTATAGCTGACACCCGGAACATACGTTACATTCTCTTTACCAGCTTTGTCCTGCATAGCTTTCAGGATCGTGTGATAGGCCGTTGCAAACTCTTCTACCTTTTCACCTTGCCAGGAATAAGTCCAGGCGCCATTCAGCGTACGCATACTGTTTGCATTAGGGCCAGTAACCAGAATTTTAGTACCTGCTTTTAAAGGTAGTACCTGATCCTTATTTTTAAGTAAAGTTAAAGACTCCGCAGCAGCCTGATAGGCAGCATCTTCAAAGGCTTTGCTACCAAATTCAGGATAATCTTTAGGATTTGTGACCGGCTTTTCAAATAAGTTCAATTCGAATTTTAAGGTCAGGATCCGGCGTACAGCATCATCGATTCTCTCCATAGAGACTTTCCCTTCTTTTACAAGGGCTACGAGGTCATCACAGAAAGGTTCGTAATTATAAGCAACCATAGACATATCAATCCCAGCATTAATTGCAATCATAACCGCCTCCTTATTATCTTTAGCTACACGGTCGCGCTGATAGAGGTTTTCGATATCACCCCAGTCAGTTACAACCAGACCTTTAAAGCCGAGCTCTTTTTTTAGCAGGTCTGTTAAAATTTTAGGGTTAGCATGAACTGGGACACCGTTAATCAGGCCTGAATTCACCATAATCGTTTTTGCGCCCGCATCAATCGCAGCTTTAAAAGGAGGTAAATGATACTCTCTTAAAGCCTGGTCAGAGATGAAAGCCGGTGTACGGTCTTTTCCTGAAATTGGTACCTGGTAACCCAGGAAGTGTTTAACGGACGAAGCCACACGAATAGGATTACCTACATCATTATGTTCGCCTTCCAGACCTTTTACAGCCTGAACTCCCATTTGGGCAATTAGATACGGATCTTCTCCGAAACTTTCCCACTGACGTGGAAAACGTGGGTCTGCACCGAGGTCCAAAAGGGGCGAGAACGCCCAGGGAATTGAGCTTGCCCTAGTTTCGTACGCTGTAATTTCTGCTGCTCTGTGCACCAGCTGACGGTTGAAAGAGGCTGGCTGTCCAATCTGCTGCGGAAACATAGTTGCTCCGGCAGTATAGGTTTCACCGTGAATTGCATCGATACCATAAATCACAGGGATACCCTTATTCTTCATGGCAGTTTTCTGAATCTGGCTGATAATATCGAACCAGACTGCAGGTGTTCTTGCGCGGTTATTTGAGGTGTTCAGGACAGAACCTAACTTATATTTCAACAATGCTTTTTCCATCGCCTGTTTGTCCAGACTAAACGGTTCAGCACTGGTAAAACGATCATTCCCTTTACCGATTACATCAAGTGTGATCTGTGCCATCTGACCAACCTTTTCTTCCAGGGTCATTTTACCGATCAGGGCTTCAACTTTTGTGCTGGTGTTTTGCTGTGCCTGCAGAGATAAACTACCTCCCAAAAACAGGAGCAGGCAGAAATTAAATTTTTTGTACATGATATTTGTGTGGTGAAATACCAGGAGCTAACCGGGCTCCTGGTTTATTAAATTGCATTATTTGAGATTCGGATTCCGGTCAATCTCTGTTTGAGGTGTCGGGAACAGAAGTTTAGCTGCGGTCACATTATAGTTCAGGTTTTTTCCTGCTCCATCTGTCTGCGCATTCATTACTTCAATTGCACGGCCTGTTCTCAGCAGGTCAAACCAGCGGTGACCTTCAAAAGCCAGTTCAAGCCTGCGTTCTTTTTCAATAGCCAAACGCATTTCAGCCTGATTACCGGCCGAAGTTCCGGCAAGGTTTACTCTTTTTCTGATCTGGTCGACCAGCGTTTTTGCTTGTGCCCAGCCGCCGCCGCTCAGTTCATTAACAGCTTCAGCTTTTAGCAGCATGATGTCAGCCAGACGGATCATATAGCTATTGCTTTTATCATCTGCACGATACTTATTGATAAAAGGATAGTTTGCTTTAGTCCAGTAATCATCCGACCAGCCTTCTGTAGCTACATTCCTGAAAACAAGACTTGATTTTTTGCGAATCTCGTCTTTCTCATTGTCATAAGCCCTAACCAGGTCATTTGACGGGGTATTAAATCTTTTCCATCCGCTACCCATAATAACGCCTGGCATCCAGTTGCCGTGCTGGCCACCGTAACCATCATACTGCATTTCCCAGATAGATTCG
Source organism: Pedobacter antarcticus (assembly GCF_900112985.1). Lineage (GTDB taxonomy): Bacteria > Bacteroidota > Bacteroidia > Sphingobacteriales > Sphingobacteriaceae > Pedobacter > Pedobacter antarcticus. The sequence goes on along the minus strand of NZ_FONS01000008.1, from coordinate 14,545 downwards.
GAATTGTTTTTATTTGCTTCCAGAAACAGGCCATCAAAGGAAGGGAACAGGCTGTATCCGCCAGCGATAGTCGCGTCGGCGTATTGATTGACCTTTGCCCAATCTTTGGTCTCCATAGTTGCATAAACTTTTGCAAGCAAGGCATTGGCTACATTTTTCGTGAATATGCCTTTATTCACTGCAGTTGTGCTCGTATGTGCCAGTGCAAATTCAAGATCGGAAATGATTTGTTTATAAATATCATCTACCGTTGCTCTTGGAGCCTGCATCTCTGTACTGTTACTTGGTGTTTTTAGTATTAATGGAGCAGCGCCGAACAAGCGTACTAAGTTAAAATACATATAAGCGCGGATTCCGTGAGCTTCACCCAGAATCTGATCTCTCCTTCCATTTGCATCCAAAGCGGGATCCTGAATATTGGGAACATTTTCAAGTACCTCATTACAGTTTTTGATGTCGCTATATAATGCGCCCCAGTCACGGCCAACATTACCATTGGTAGAATTGGCTGTGAACAGGTCTAGTTGGATGTTAGCCTGGTTGTCTCCACCGGCATAAGCATTATCTGAAATCACGTCACCATTGGTCATGAAATCCCAGATATGGTAATCATTATACATGCCGTCATAAACACCGCGTAGTAATTTCTCGGCACCAGCAGCATCAACAAATGCTTTGTCACCTGTAACCTGGTTAAAAGGAGTTTTATCCAGAAAATCTTTTTTACAGCCAGATTGAACTGAAAGGACAAAAGCCCCGGCTGCGATCAGCGTATATATTCTATATCTCATCTTTAACAAAAATTAAAATCCAACATTAATACCAAACAGAAAACTTCTAGCCTGCGGATAAGTACCGTAATCCACACCCATGTCAGGACCATTCGCACCATAACGGTTAACCTCAGGATCCAGACCTGTATATTTAGTGAAAGTCAGTATATTATAACCAGTAGCGAATACCATCAGCTTGTCCATTTTCCATTTACCCAGTGTGGTTGCGCCGAAGTTGTAAGAAAACGTCGCAGTTTTCAGACGCAGGTAAGAGCCATTCTCAACAAATCTGCTGGAAGTCAATGAATTCTGAGAAGACTGTTTCAATGCACGTGGCACATCTGTAATCTGGCCGGGTGTAGTCCACCTGTTCAATACAACCGCACTTTGATTTTTTGCATCATACATACCTTCTGTTTCAATACGGGATGCGTTGAATATCTTGTTTCCCTGTACACCCTGGAAGAAAACAGACAATCCCCAGTTACCTAAAGTCAGGTTATTATTAACACCATAGTTGAATTTAGCTTGTGCAGAACCCAGGAACGTCCGGTCATTGGCATCGATTTTACCGTCGTTATTCAGGTCGGTATAAACTGCATTACCATTGTTAGGGTTAACACCTTCGAATACGTAACCGTAGAAACTACCCAATGGACGGCCAGTCTCTACGCGTACAGCAGCGTCACGTTCATATAAACCACCGAAATTTAATGATTTCGTCGTTTCACCAAGGCTGGTAACTTTGTTTCTATTAAAGGAAATATTCAGATCAGTAGACCAGGTAAAGTTAGGGCGTTGAAAGTTCTTTGTTGATAAAGCGAACTCCAAACCTTTGTTCTCCATTGAGCCAACATTCTGCGCTTGCGTACCCAAAGCCGTAGACGGCGGAAGCTGCACATTAATTAACAGGTCATTTGTTTTTTTGATATAAGCGTCTGCAGTAAATGTCACACGGTTATTAAACATTGTTAAATCCAGACCAATATTGGTTTGTGTTGTTTTTTCCCAGGTCAGATATTCATTAGCAGGCTGAGAAAGCGTGTATGAATTTTGTGCAGTGATCTGATAAAGTTTCATGTAAGCATAATCTCCGATACCTTCATCATTACCAACTTTACCCCAGCTACCACGGATTTTCAGGTCGTTGATAGTTTCGCTGTCTTTCAGGAAGTTCTCTCCGGAAATTCTCCATCCAGCAGAGAAGGAAGGGAAATAACCAAAACGCTGGTCTTTGGCAAAACGGGAAGAGCCGTCTGCACGGAAATTAGAACTGAAGAGATATTTACTGTCATAAGCATAAGTGAATCGACCGAGGTAAGAGCGTTTTGACCATTGCGAACGTTGTGGGACGGTCAATGCTACTGAAGGTGCAATATTATTGCCCTGCGTGTCGATAAATCTTGATTCTGAATAGTTGTCGTAGTTGTAATCAGACGACTGGATCGTATAACCAGCTATTGCGCCAAAGACATTTTTACCTACAGTTTTATTGTAGTTCAGAATATTTTCATTTAGCCATACATTGTCCTTAGTACGGTTATTGTTATAAATACCACGCTCTGTACGGCCGTAAACAGTTTTATACGGGTCCAGGTAATAGTTATAGAATGCTTGTTTGAGATTAGTGCTGATAGTCGATTTGAAAGACAGATCTTTCGTAATATTGACTTCTCCACCGAAAGCACCGATAAATCTGAACTCTCTGTTTTGATTTCTGGAGCCGAAAGCACTTCCTATAGGATGCTCATATCCACCTGGTACCGGTGTATAGCTGCCATTCGGCTCATAAATACCGATTGTTGGCGGAGCTGTTAATGCACCTAAAATTACACCACCTCTGGCTATCCCAGCATTATCCGGGACATCTACAGATTTATTGAAGGTAAGTGCAGCGTTACCTATTAATTTAAACCAGCTGGTTAGTTTCTGAGTGCCTGAAAAGTTCATGGTATAGCGATCCAGTTTGGCCGGTGCAACCACACCTTTATCCTGTTGATAGCCAGAAGAAAAATAGTATTCGCCACCTTTAACACCACCTGCCAGGGAAACCTGATAGCTGTTTTGAGTGCCGGTACCGAAAGTTTCTTTTTGCCAGTCCGTATTTGCATTGCCATACTCATAACCTAACTCATTCATCAAATTGATGTACTGATCACGGTTTAATACATCATAACTTTTCCAGAAATTAGAAAAACCGGTAAAGGCATTGAAACCTACTCTTAATTTGCCTTGTTTTCCTTTTTTCGTTGTAATCAGCACGACACCATTTGCACCGCTGGAACCATAAATGGCAGCAGCCGATGCATCTTTCAAGATGGTCATGGACTCGATGTCGTTTGGATTGATAAAGCTTGCGTCTCTGGAAGTGACTCCGTCAATTACATACAGCGGACTATTAGATGCCGTGATGGAAGTATTACCACGAATACTTACTGTAATTCCTGCCCCTGGTTTACCAGACTGAGAAGTTACCTGAACACCGGCAGCTTTACCCTGTAAAGCCTGCATTGGATTGGTGATCGGCTGGTTTTCGATATCTTTTGAAGAGATCGAAACTACAGCAGTTGTTAAATCTTTTTTAGTCTGTGTTCCATAACCGACAACGATAATTTCATTGAGTTGCTGATTGTCGTCACTCAGGTTAACGCTGATCGTTGTTCTGTTATTTACAGGCTGTTCAATAGCAGTGTACCCAATGGATGTGAATGTTAAGGTAGAAGCTGCAGGAGCGGTTAAGGTATAAGCGCCGTTTGCATCAGTCACCACACCCTGACTGCCGCCTTTGACTTTTACAGAAACTCCAGGTAGCGGAAGTCCCTGCTGATCTTTCACCTGGCCTTTAATCTGAACATCCTGAGCCATTGCTACAGTGATGCTGAATAAAAGACAAGTAATAATTAGAGTAATTTTTCTTCTCATAATCGTTCTTTGTTTAAAAATTATTTGGTGCATAAAGTTAAGATCAATATTAGGTTAATTCAAGTGTTTGATGAAATAAAAGTGATATAAGTCACTGATATATAAGTATATACACTGTAAATGATACGCTTCGATACCGTAAGGTGTTTTGGAGTTTATCGCTGATTTACAGCGCTTAGACTAATTCTGAAAGTGAGAACGGCTGCTGGAATGATACGGTTCCATACCGTTAAAAAAAAATGCATATAAATCCCTGTAGACCTCCGTTCTGAAAGGAATTTTGGCTCTAATTGATTGAAAATGGTGAAAAACAGGGGCGGGATAACGCTGGTTTATTCTAAAACGAGCTTGCTCCAGCCATTTTTATTGGCCTTTTTAAGAATCGCTTTGCGCTCCTCCATGAGTAGTTTTATTTTAGAACCGTAGGTCCAGCAGGTACTTTGACGGATATTCAGAATCTCTGCCAGCTTATGCGAGGATATTTTACCTTTAGTAGTATAGATCAGAAAGATCATGTAAAAGGCTTTGTTTATAGGGATACGTGTATTCTGGAAGACGGTATTTGTCGTAACCGATTCTTCATAGCCACATTTACTGCAACGACGGCTATAAGGAATATGCCCTGGATAAAAATGATTGCTTTTACATTTTCTGCAGGTATAGCCGTCATTCCATTTTAGTTCGGAAAGGAAGAGAAAACAACTGTCCTTATCTGGGTAAATCCGGCTGAACTCTTCAAAATCAACATCTGCAGACATCACCCGGTCTCGGGTTACCTTTTCTACATTCGTCTGCAGCTCCTGGTTGTCTTGCTCAAGTAAGACATTCATCCGGATAATCTCTTCTGCCTGTTGTTGCAGACGGTCATTTGCTTCCTGCAGTTCAGAGTTTTTCGCTTCAATGATCAGGGATTTGTGGAATACTTCCTTCGTTCGTTCTTCGACTTTAGCTTCTAGCTGATGGTTCAACTGATCTTTGAGTTTGCCGTGTTCAGCCATCTGACGAATCATCTGACGCTGTGCATTTTCCTTTTTGGCCTTGAGAATCCGGACCTTGTCACCGATAGCGAATGATAGGAATACCATTTCCAGAATAAAACAGATACTGAGACTATAATAGGCGACCACACCGAAGTTCAGCCATGAATAGCCCAGCATAATAAAAAACTTCAGGATAAATCCCATGAAGAGAAAGCTATAGCCTAATACAAAGAAGCGCGCAGGTTTGTAACCTTTGAGCATAATATGAATTCCGGTATAAAAGGCGACAGAAAGCGGAATGAACTCTATGAATTTATAGGTTAGCAGATCCTGGTCTATAAACATGGCATAGATAAACAGCGCAGTACGGATCCCGATGATCCAGACGATTAGTTTATTCAGGTTCGGCGCCTTCGCCCTGACAAATAAGAGCTCCCTTGTAAATAGTAAGGCAAATATACTTGTCGAATATAGGGCAAAAGCATAAGCATTCTGGTTCCATACCGGAGAATTTCCCCATAAATACTGATAAGCGATTCCGTCGGAACTCATCTCAAACAGTCCGACGCTCAGATTATAGAGTACATAATAAAGGTATTGCCGCTGACGTATGGCAATGAACATGACCAGATTGTAAAAACTGAAAACTAAAATCATGCCGTAGAAAACCCCAAAATAGAAGTATTCATCCAGTGCATAGGAGATGAACCAGTCGACGCTGCGCAGTACAATAATTACATCTGCAATCTGTGCCGACTTAAAACGAAAGTAATAATCCTGAGTCAGGTCATTCTCGTGGTCAATATAAAGGGCAAAGTTCTTATGATGCAGTTCGCGCTGCCGAAATGGGTAGGCATCTCCGAGTGTATGTATGGTATAGCTCCCGTCTTTTTGAGGGAGATAAGCAGTAACATGGTCAATAGTTTGGTCAAAAAACTCCAGCATAAATCTCTTTTCTGCTGTGGACTTATGTTTAATACGGATTCGGTACCAGTAAGTGGATTTATTGTTCAGTGTCTGCGGAGTGGAAGTTTTGCTTGGAACGAAACGATTCCTGAAGGCATCACTGCTAACTTGTTCAAAAGTGAGTTTATTCTGAGGATCCTGCAGACATTCTATTTCAGCGTGATTGAAAATATGTTGATCCACCTGATCTGATATAGCTACAGTTTGCTGGGCTTGGACTGTTACTGTTGAAAAAAGCAAGCCCGTAAGGAGTAAACCAGAGAATAGAAACAGTATAAATCGCTTGTGCATAGCTTACAGAAACCAGTATAAAAACTATCTGCTAAGGTATGATTTTTTACGCAAAAGGAATAAGATGGACGCCGTTGCAAATGTCAGCAGATGCACTATATTTGCATCTACCCATTATAAATACAGGATATGCTGATAGATACCATCATCTGGAACCCCGGAGATTCATTGATAGACCTTGGTTTTTTTGCTTTAAGATACTATTCGCTTTGTTTCCTGCTTGCGTTTGTAGCGAGTTACATAGTTGTGAAGAAACAGTTCGTCAAACACCATCTGCCCGTTGAGCTGATGGACTCGCTAACTATCTATGTTGTATTGGGTACATTAATTGGGGCGCGGCTCGGGCATTGCCTTTTCTATGATTTTGCATATTATGCTAAACATCCGCTGGAGATTATCCTTCCGTTTACTTTTACACCAGAGTTTAAAATAACTGGTTTTCAGGGGCTTGCCAGTCATGGTGGAGGGCTGGGAATTATGTTCAGTCTATATTTGTTTAGCAGGAAGTTTAAGCTCAACCTTTGGTTTCTGCTAGATCAGATTGCACTTGTAGTACCCCTGGCGGGTATGTTCATTAGATTGGGAAATCTGATGAACTCTGAAATTATTGGAAAACCGACTGGAGAAAGCTGGGGTTTTGTTTTTCTGCAGGTGGATAAGATTCCACGTCATCCGGCGCAACTCTATGAAGCTGTTGCTTACCTATTGATCTTTATTTTTGTGTATCAGGTGATGAAAAGGTATCCAAAAGCCTCGGGTTATACCTTTGGTTTGGTGATCTTTTTGATTTTCTGTTTCCGGATGGGTATTGAGTTTATAAAAGAAGATCAAAGTGCCTTCGAAGCTGGCATGCTCTTGAACATGGGGCAAATTTTAAGCATACCTTTTATTCTGTGTGGATTGACTATCATGTATCTTAAAAGGGGCAAACCGGAGGCTCCGGAAAAAGCAGCGTTTATACGCTAGCCTGTGCAGTCTGCATTTTGGCTTTCCCGGCAAAGCGGAATGAAAGCCAGATGCATAAAGCGAAACCACTTAAAGCCATTAATGAGCCGACATACTCCGGGGAAGTATAACCGTATCCGGCTGCGATAGGAATTCCGCCAAGAAATGCACCCAGAGCATTTCCAGTATTCGCGCTTGCCTGCATAGCTGAAGAAGCCAGCATTTCTGCACCTTTCGCTGCTCCGATCATAAGCATTTGCATTGGCGCTATCACTGCAAATGCCAAAGCGCCGGTAATAAAAGTAAGCAGTAAAGCCATTGCTTTAAACTGGCTTAGTTCCGCTACGAGAACTAATGTGAAAACCATGGCAAGTAATAGGAAAGCTGTAGTTTTTAAGGGTGAGAATTTGTCTGCAAGTCTTCCGCCAATAAAGTTTCCGACTGCCATACCCAGTCCGGCGATAATCATAATCGGGGTGATCATATTTCCGCTGAAATGCGCAACCTCTGTCATCAATGGCGCGATATAACTGATCCATGCAAATAAACCTCCTGTTCCGATAGCTGAAATTGCAATAATGATCCACAATTCTGCTTTCTTAAAAACTTTAAGACTGTCTGAGAACTTCACATCTGATTGTGATGGTAAGGCTGGTAACCAGCGTTTAATGCTGAGCACAGTGATAATGGCAATTGCAGAAATAACCATAAAAGAAATTCTCCAGTCTAGGTTATGTCCAATAAAAGTACCTAGTGGAACTCCAAAAATATTGGCGATCGTTAGTCCTGCGAACATGACAGACACAGATTTGGCTTCACTACCCGGATCGGCGAGGCGGGCTGCTACAACCGCACCAATTCCGAAGAATGCACCATGTGGTAAGCCAACCAGGAGGCGTGCTACGATTAATAATTCATAAGTTGGAGCAATACTGAAAAGGATATTTCCGAGGGCTACGATTAGCATTAACGCCATTAAGACTTTCTTTGGTGGATACTTACCGAGGATACCTACCATTACGGGTGCTCCTATAATTACGCCAAGCGCATAAACGGTAATCAGGTTACCCGCTTCCGGTATACTGATTTTAAGGGATCTGGCAACATCGGGTAAAACACCCATCATCATAAACTCAGTCATTCCCAGGCTGATACCGCCCAGGCATAAAGTAATCAGACTCGCCTTGGTGTTGGTAATCAGTTTCAGTAATTTCATATCCACGAATTTTTTTGCAAAAGTAGGATATTTCTATGATGCTGAAACTATTTAGTTTATAAATGATAATTGTATGAAATTTCTTCCAGATCTTCTTTCAGTTGTTCCCAGTCAGTAAAGTTCGGTGAGATGGCCAGAACCATATCTTTATCTAGTCTTTGATGGGCGAATATCTGTTTAACAGCTTCCAGAGGAATACCTGCCGGAAGACCGTTACTTTCGAAATAGCTATCTGCCCATTGTTTATAGGTAAGCGGAGCCCCGTCGAAAGGAGACAATAGTTCTGTGGATATTTTCAGAGCGGCTGCAGGCTGAGGAGTCTGCCAGCTTTCTTCACCATTAGACTGCCAGAGACAGAATGATGTGCCGGCAGATTGCACCGGCTCTCCGTAGATAAATTCGTGAAATTGTTCAGGCAGGAGTGGAAGAAGAAGATCTTTATCTGCAGCATCTTCCTCAACGCTGAACCCATTGATCACTGCGCCATCCTTAAGAAATAACATAAGGAGCTGGGCACCTTCTCCATTACGCATTTCAAAAAACTCTTCGTCTTCGGACCAATCGCTGTTGTAAGAATAATAACGGTATTGCCATTCCGGTGAAAGAATGGCGTCAAGCACTGCCATTGCCTTACAGTAGTTTTTAAGTTGTTCCCAATGTGGAAGTACAGGATTTGCAGTGGAGATCATGGCTTATTATACTTCAATTATATTTTTTCTTTCTACAGAGATATCAGAACCTTCAGCCAGATACACTGAAACCGGTTCTTTTCCATTCAGGAAGGCAAATTCTTTGCCGAAGCTGATGCCGAAATCTACATTAATACTGAAGTCTTTAACTTTATATTGTGCCCATTTTGGGTGACGGACTTCATATTCATTTGTTTTGGTATCAGAATAGCGTGCATAACACCAATAATGCTGTGTAATAAAAGCAGCTTCTGTATCGGCCTGAATTTCTGATAATGCTTTATTTGCCCTGATACTGAAAGATTGCCATTCTTTCTTGACTCTCCATCTGTACTCAACTTCTCTTTCTTCGTCCTGTTCTGCCCAACGATGGTTCATAGGCATCGAAACATAATTCTCATTATAAATGGTATTTGCAACTACAGAAAGTGCGAAACGCGGAACAATCTCTTTAATAAAAACGACGCCGCTTTTAATCTGATCTCCGTCCTTTCTTTTGACATAAAACCGGAGATTTGCCTGTTCAAAACTGGCATGAAATGGTACACTAAAGCCTAACAGCCGCGTGTTTTTAAATAAAAAACCGATTAAGCTGACATAGCAGGTGTCATTGTGTAAATCCAGTTCGGTCCCTGCCGGAAGGTAGGGGGTCAGGATATTTTTGTCGATGGGGAAATTGGCTATAGCCACCTTTCTCCATTCTGCAGTTAAGAAACTCATTTTTGGTTAGTTCTAGTACAATTGATTAGCCCAAAATACTAAAAAAAAGAAATTTCGCAGCGATAAGCCTTCTGAATTAAATAATCTGACGATCTAATTATGTTTTACAAGTTATATCGCTGAATATTTTAAACATAGATGTGACTAAGTTTCCGGCCATATCTCTGCTGTCTGAACCAATTCAACCTGTTCAGCCGGATGCTGGCGGTAGGCATAATGATATATACCATAATACTGTTCTCCTAAAGGGCCGTTAATGAAATTCGTAAAATAAGTAAAGTCAAATCCGGTGGCGGCAAGCGTTTGTTTTTCGATCTGGAATACACCTTGCTGAACAAACTGGTCCAGAATAGCCGTATTCTTTTTCAGGATGTGATTTACTTCTTTAAATACATTATTCCGGCCTCTGTTAAGGGCATTATGATAGTGGCTCCGGCAATGATCATTACAAAATTTTTTGTCGGTCCTGCCCCTGATTCTGTTTCCACAATCTATACAATATTCCATGGTTCTCTGATTTGAATTCGGTTAATTCAAAGTTAGTTTTTTATTAAAATCTAGGTATTTTTTAACCGGCTATAAACGTTTGGATATTAATTAATACGGGTATTCCGCATTAAGTTTGAATGTAATCTTTATAATTAACTAATAATTAATATTTTCAATATTATGAATCAGAATCAAAATAGTGTATGTCTAACCGGCTTTGCGGGCGCAGATCCGGTAATAGTTTATTTCGCAGAAGATAAGAAAATGGCCAGGGTTAATCTCGGTGTACACGAATTTTTCCGGAACAGTCTGGGAGAGATGATAGAGCATACATTGTGGTTCAGTCTTATTTTCTGGAATGGAAAAGTCGAGTTAGTAGAGCAGGTCGTGCGTAAGGGCGCACATTTATATATAGAAGGCAGACTAAGCGCGCAGCATTATATAGATAAGCATGGTGTTAAGCGGTACAGTACAGAGATTGTAGTTCATAAAATGGAGTTAAAACCCCATTCCTGAAACAAGCTGTTCCTGCGTTTAAGGTGTAAACGACCAGGAACAGCTTCTTCATTTATTTTTACAAACTCACTTTTACGCCAGCGGAAAAATTCCGCAGGGGCGCGGCGTTATAGTAACGCCCTGCTGCTGCATTCAGATCGTTTCCAAGGCTATAACGTTCATTAAGGATATTGTCGGCAGTTGCGAAAATTTCAAGCGGAAATCCTGCGATACTGGTATTTCTGAAATTTATTCCCATTTGTAAAAGGTGATAGGCTTTAGCTGTAGCCGTATTCGCATCGTTCAAAGGAATTGAACTTGTATAGTTATGCTGTATGAAAGTCGAAAATCCTTGTGGCAAAGTTCCCTCCAGACCACTAACCAGACCAAACGCAGGCACTCCGCTTAGCTTCTTACCTGAATAATCCTGGTTTGTATTACTATACCCTGCGAAACGGAAATGACTGAAAGTTGCTGCATTGCGAAGTGTAAGTTTCCTTATCAGACCATTTTTTCTGTCTTTAAGCAGAAAGAATGAAGTACTGGCCTCTAATCCATTCTGACGGGTGCCACCTGCATTAATAAAATATTCCGTGTCATTTTCATTCAGACGCCTAACAATCGCCTGGCTGAGTCTATAGCTAAATGCAGTAAAATACAACTGGAAAAATCCAGCTGCCGGGATATATTTAAAGCCACTTTCTAGATTCCATCCTTTTTCCGGCTGAAGATCGGTATTGATTACCTGATCGGAAGCCCTGATTTCAGCTAAGCTTGGAGGAGAATAACCTCTGCTCAAACTGGCATTCCAGACAAGATCTGGTGTGATCAGCCAGGATACAGCGGCTCTGGGCATCAGCTGTAAGTCCAGTACCTGCTTCCGCTGTGCAATCTCCTTTGGAAAACTGCTGCTATAATGGTACCTGTAATCATTCAGGCTGGCCGAAAATTCGATAAGAATCCGTTTAAAGATATCCACATTTATATGTGCAAAACCAAAAGTTCCTGCCGCATTTAGTTCATCTTGTTTCTGTATAGTGCCTCTAGTTCCTTGGTTATTATCGTAGTTTCTGACGTCTGAATGCGTTTTTGCATGTTCAAACCCCAAGTTGAACTTCCAGTTCAGGTTAGTGGAGTTTTCCACATATTCTACATATGTTCTTAGCCCGAGTGTCGACTCATAACGTTGTTCATAATTCGTAATAAACGGGTTTTTAAAGTCTGTGTAAGACGCGAAAACCGACGTTACCTGACGGAATTTTGAGCTAATGTCCCACTGGTTGGTTATTCCGCCGAATAGTGTTTTACTATAAATACCGGCCCGCTGTTCCGATGCGCCCGGTATTTTACCTGCTGCGGGTCTGGAAGCAGCAGGGTTGTCTGCAAACTGTGCCTCAGTTAAACCACCAGGAGTGCGGTAAGCGAGATCGGAATAAAATAATAAAGCTGACAGATTTGCTTTGGAGGAATAGTTCCATTGCTGGAATAATTGGGTGTAATTACGTTTCATGGCACTGTTATCCCGGTAACCATCCGAACGCTGGTAACTGTGCTGCAGGTTAAAACTGTAATTTTTACCCGTTTTACCAATCGCTATACTTTCGCGAAAAAGGCCAAAAGAGCCGCCGCTTAATGCCGCAGAAAGTTGCAGACTATCCTGGGTTAGCAGTGCCGAAGGGTTCAATAAAACTACACCACCCGAATTTGCCCCATAAATGCCACTCTGTGGGCCTTTTAGTACAGTGATGTTACCCGCAGCGGTTATATCCATTGCATTGAGATAGGTATTTCCTCCTGCATCTGTCAAAGGAAAATCTTCGACATAAATTTTGATATTTCTGATGCCAAACGGTGACCGTAATAAACTTCCCCTGATTGAAAGCCGGTAACTCCCAGGAGAGCGTTCTTCCATTCTTACTCCTGCGATTGTATTCATCACCGGAACAAAAGATTTCACTGGTTGAAGAGCCGCTTGTCCGGGTTCAATAACAGCGACAGCCCCTGTTGTTCTTAACAAGGGCTGAGGACTGAAATACGGTCTGATTGTAATTTCGTTTAAAATATGGGCTGTGTCGGACTTGATCTGGCTGTTAGCCTGAAGGCCTGCACAGCATAGGATTATTGCTAAAATTTTCATTATTTATTGGCAGCGACCCTCCATACTGTACTGCTCACATCATCGGCTACCAATAAGGCGCCATCCGGTGCAACTGCCACACCAACCGGGCGGCCGTACACTTCACTTTTATCTGCATTTGCAATAAATCCGGTTAAGAAATCTTCTAGCTTGCCCGCTGGTTTTCCATCTTTAAATGGTACATATGCCACTTTATAGCCTGTTAGTGTGGAGCGGTTCCATGAACCATGCTGGCCGATATAAGCGCCACCCTGGTAATGCTCAGGGAATTTTTTGTCTTTGTAGAAGGCCAGACCCAAAGAGGCAGTATGTGATCCTACTGCCAGATCCGGAACGATTGCAGATTTAACTAACTCCGAATTTTTACCTTTTAGACGCGGATCTTCGTGCTGACCATAATAAGAGTAGGGCCAACCGTAAAAGCCACCTTGTTTAACGCTTGTAATGTAATCTGGAACAAGATCATCTCCCAGACCATCACGTTCATTAACGGCAGTCCATAATGTCTTTGTTCCCGGTGCCCAGTCTACACCCACTGGGTTCCGCAAACCGTAGGCATAAATTATTTCGCCTGTTCCATCAGGATTAACTTCCAGAATGTTTGCACGCCTTACTTCATATTCCATTCCATTTTCTCCTACGTTACTTCCGGAGCCGACAGTGATATAAATTTTGGAATTATCGGCATTTGCAATCAGGTTACGTGTCCAGTGGTTGTTATAACCGCCTGCAGGCAGACTGACAATTTTCTCGCCTTTTCCGGTAATCTTTGTATCACCTGTCTGATAAGGGTAACGGTACAAGCCGTCAGTATTGGCTACATAGAAATGATTACCTATAATTAATACTCCATAAGGCTGGTCCAGTCCAGAAAGAAATGTAGTTTGTAATTCAGGTTTGCCATCTTTATCTGCGTCACGATAGAGCAGTACAGTGTTTGCGCTTGAACCACTTACTTCTGCTTTATCTTTTCCGCTCAGTGCATTTGCGATCTTTTCTTTAGTATTACGCTCAGAATTGGAGAGCACAACCAGGATATCTCCATTTGGTGCTACATAGATATTTCTCGGGCTCTTAATTCCACTCGCGAATTTTGTTACGGTGAAACCTGCAGGCGCAACAGGGGTTTTACCCTCAGGCCATCCGATTACTTTACTGAAATTATTTTTTGATGCTGTAGTATCAGGTGCGGGAAGATTCAGGTCATTGCCTGCTGCGGAGGAAACCTGGCTCGAATCGTTTTGCTGGTCTGTACTCTTCGGGGAAGAATTACAGGCGGTAAGCAAGGCTGCTGCACCCATTAAAAGTAAATACGTTTTCATTAGCTTATTGGTTATGGGTTAATGTAAATCTGTTGAATATAATAACAACACGCAGATTTATAGCTTGTTTGCTGAAATATTACATTGAGTATGGCAATGCATTATGGTTACTCAGGTGTCACTGTTCTGCGGGGTTCCTTTACCCTTGGTATACCGTTGCCATACCGTTGCGATACCCTTTGGGTAAAGGAAGGGTATCCCAACGGTATACCAAGGGTATCGCAACGGTATGGCAACCCCGAATAACAGCCTCAGGGTTGCAGGTGTCTTATACTGAAAGTACTTGATAGATTAGGGTAACTCAATTTAATATTCCTGAATTTACTTTATTCTGTAACTGGTATTCCTGAATTTACTTGTGAGTGGTTCAAATAGTCCTGATTTTGCTTGGGAGTGCGCGGCTCTACATAGGCATGTTTGTACTGTGGTGTCTTCAATCCACAGCTGAAATGCGGGCGGAGATAATTGTATTTGGATATGGCTGATTCTACTTGTTTTTTGGCCTGCTCAAAGGAGCCGAATGTTTCATGGAGACCAAACTCTGTCTTGAGTATACCATTAATTCTTTCGGCAATTGCATTGTCGTATGGACTACCAGAT
>NZ_FONS01000019.1 GCF_900112985.1 Pedobacter antarcticus | reverse complement strand
TCTTTCAGACCAAGACCAGAAGGTGACTTCAAAGGCAGACCGTCAAGAGATGGTGACAGCAAATCTTTCAGACCCCGTGCAGTAAAAGAAGGGTCTTCTAAAGAAATGCCACGGAATGAAAACCGCAGCTATATTAAGAAAGACAATTATGCGACTGATGGAGAAAGACCATTCAGAAACTACGATGATAAAAAACAAGGTGCTTCCAGAAGCACTGACAGCCGCCCATTCCGTAAAAGAGAAGATGGCGCGAAACCATATTCGAAAGACTTTTCTAAAGCTGCACCCGTTATGCGTGCAAGGAAAGAAAGTATAGGAGTTGACGACGGTAAAATTCGTCTTAACCGTTACATCGCAAATTCAGGAATCTGTTCCCGCCGTAAGGCAGATGAATTGATTGCAGCAGGTGTAGTCTCGGTAAACGGTGTTCCTGTTTCGGAGCTTGGACATAAAGTGGATCCTGGGAAAGATGAAGTTCGTTACAATGGCGAGCTGCTGAAAAGAGAGAAAAAGATCTACGTTGTACTAAACAAACCTAAAGATTATATCACAACTACAGACGATCCTCAGGAACGCAAAACTGTGATGTCCCTGGTAGAGAAAGCCAGCCGCGAAAGGATTTATCCTGTAGGCCGCCTCGACCGTAATACAACCGGATTATTATTAATGACCAATGATGGCGACCTTGCTGATAAACTATCTCATCCGAGAAACGGCATCACTAAGATCTATCATGTAGAATTGAGCAAGAGCCTTAGCCAGGGAGACCTGAATAAAATCCAGTTTGGTTTGGAGCTTGAAGATGGAATAATCAAACCAGATACAGTTTCTTATGTAGCAGGTGGTTCTAAAAAAGAAGTAGGTATTCAAATTCACAGTGGTAAAAACAGGATCGTAAGAAGAATTTTCGAACATCTGGGCTACGAGGTAGTCAAACTGGACAGGGTTGTTTATGGCAATCTGACCAAGAAAGATTTACCAAGAGGAAGATGGAGATATCTGGAAGAGCACGAATTGATTCAGATCAAACATCTGATTCAATAGACGACACAAAGTAGGGATGTTCATTAAGAGCATCCCTTTTTTAATGGCCGGAAAAAACGATTATATTGTCGTCGTTAACATCAATATAATATGAAAAAAATTTATGCTATGGCTATAGCCACGATGTCTATTTTCAGTGTGCATGCCCAAAGTTCGGGAGACTACCAGCTACTTGTAGGCACTTATACTGCTCCTGGCAAAAGCGAAGGTATCTATATCTATAATTACCAGAGTAAAACAGCCGGAACCCATCTGGTAAGTGTAGCTAAAAATATCATCAATCCAAGTTATCTCGCGGTAAGCAAAGACAGGGAGTTCGTTTATGCAGTAAATGAAGATGCTGACAAAAGTACAATCAGCGCATTTAGTTTTGATCAGTCTGGAGGTAAACTAAATTTCCTGAACAAACAAGACGCTAAAGGAGCAGATCCCTGCTATCTGATTGCGGATGAATATAATGTGATTTCCGCTAATTATTCCGGTGGCACAATCTCAGTGTTCGGCAGGCAGGCAGATGGCAGTCTTAGCCCCGCAAAACAGATAATCCAACATACTGGGTCAGGACCCGATAAAGCAAGACAGGAAAGCGCCCATGTACACATGGTCCGGTTTACACCAGACGGAAAGTACGTAGTTGTCAATGACCTGGGTATGGATATGGTTTTCTTATATCAATATAACCAGGAATCCCAACAGGACATTCTTGTTTTAAAAGATAGTTTGTCCGTTAAGCCAGGTAGCGGACCAAGGCATATAGTATTTAGTCCCTCGGGTAAAAACGCATATCTGGTACACGAAATGTCCGGCGATGTCACTGTATTTGATTATAACGACGGACAACTGAAAAAGATTCAGGAAATCTCAATGCTTGCGCCAGACTTTAAAGGTGAGACTGGTGCTGCTGACATTCAGATCTCGTCCGATGGAAAATTCCTTTATTCAAGCAATCGTGGTACTGCTAATGCAATTACAACCTTCGCAGTAGGTAAAGACGGTAAGCTTACTTATAAAACAATTACACCTACTCTTGGCAAAGGCCCGCGTGCATTCGTCATTGATCCGAGTGGGAAATGGCTGCTGGTTGGTCATCAGTATACAGATGAAATTGTGATCTTCAGTCGTAATTCGCTCAACGGGTCATTAAAGGACAGTGGTAAACGAATCGAAGTTGGCGCTCCCGTTTCAATAGTCTTCGTACCAAAGAAATAATATTTATAAAAGGAATAAAAAAAAGGAAGACCTTCTCTTAACCAGAGAAGGTCTTCCTTTTTTTACCAAAGCCGCCTTATTAAGTTTAGGCAATTACATTTTTGCTAGCTATTACCTCCGTATAATAATCTATATATACTGGAAGAATCTTTTTCAGATCGAAATCCTGAGCCCTTGTAAAAGCATTGGTTTTAAATTGTTCCAGAATCACATCATCCTGAAGAATCTGAATTGCTTTTGCTGCCATGTCTTCAACATCACCAACATCACTCATATATCCACAGAAACCATCGATGTTCAGTTCCGGTAAACCTCCCGCATTGGACGTGATAATAGGGACACGGCAAGCCATCGCTTCCAGGGCAGCCAGCCCGAAACTTTCTGTTTCTGAAGGCATCAAAAATAAATCTGATACAGAAAGGATTTCTTCAATGGCATCCTGCTTACCTAAAAACCTAACATGGTCACATATTCCCAGGTCCCTGCATAACATCTCATTATTTGCACGGTCGGGCCCATCTCCTACCATCAGCAGTTTGGATGGAATCTTATCCAGAATCAACCGGAACATTTTAATTACATCTGCTGTACGCTTTACTTTCCTGAAATTAGACGTATGGATAAGGATTCGTTCATTTCCTGGAGCAATAGCTTTCTTAAAATGTTCCTTCGGGCGGGAACTGAAACGTGTAAAATCTATAAAGTTCGGAATAACGCGAATCTCGTTCTGGATATCAAAATGTTTCATCGTGTCTTCGCGAAGATTTTCCGATACCGTGGTTACACCATCAGATTTGTTAATCGAAAACGTAACAACCGGTTTATAGGTTGGATCTTTACCAACCAGTGTAATGTCCGTTCCGTGAAGCGTTGTCACTACCGGAATATTTATGCCGTAAGTCTCCAGAATCTGCTTCGCCATAAACGCCGCAGAAGCATGAGGGATGGCATAATGTACATGCAGGATATCGAGTTGTTCAAAGCGGACCACGTCAACCAGTTTACTGGCTAAGGCCGATTCATAAGGTGCATAATCAAATAATGGATAATCCCTGACGGACACTTCGTGATAATAAAGATTGGAAGAGAAAAAATCAAGTCTTGCGGGTTGGCTGTAGGTAATAAAGTGAACCTGATGGCCCTCTCCTGCCAGTGCCTTTCCCAATTCAGTGGCGACTACCCCACTCCCACCAAAAGTAGGATAACAAACAATACCTATCTTCATCAAATTTAGAAATTAAGAATTTTGAGTCAAAATCTATGGCTGCAAAGTACAGTACTAAATTTGAGCTTTATGTTAAACTATTGCAATTTATTTACCCTTCGGCAAATTCATTTCAGCTTGAATCACCAGATACATTTCATTGGGGCGCTGTGTGCCTATATAATATTCGAGCCCGTCTCTATCTGTGAGTACAACTGCGTCTTTACCAGATGAATAGAAACGAATACTTCCTTTTCTATGCAGATTATACACCGGATTATTAAACAGGTAATTACTGTAAGTATCTTTTCTTACAGCGACAATACTATTTAAATCGATCTTCACCTTTTTTGCCGTCCAGAGACCGTCTATCACCAGGCTCTTGTTATGAATAATAGTCTTGTACTGGATAAGAAATAATAAGATGATGGAAATACCTATAATTCCGAAACCGACAACCAGAAACAGGTCCTGCGTATTATCCCGGTCTCTTTCATAAACATAAGCACCAAAACAGAAAGATGCCATTAACAGCCGGATACAAATTCTAATGTAGTCACGTCCTATATATTGTTTCTCCAGAAATGCGTACTTATTGCTCATCTATTTTATTTTCTGTTCGAATATAACGACTTTTTTTGTGGATGAGGTCACTTTGTAGCGATTGTCCTGACGCATTCCTGCTATCCAGATTACTTCGCCATTGCCATTAAGCAATACCGGAATTTGCGATTTCAATGGCAGTGGCACTTTCTGGTCAATAAAAAAGTCGCTTATTTTTTTAAACTGTCGCATCCCCAAAGGCATAAAACGGTCCCCTTCTTCCCACTGCCGGATAACCAGCGGGTAAATAAGCTTAGCCGCATCTATATAGGCGATCTGCTGGTTTCTTTCAAAGCGAATGTCCTCACTTTGCCTGATGCCGATTTTTTGACCAGGTAAACTGATGAGACTATCATCTGGATGCACGGAGACTGGCTGAATAACATTCTGGTCCAGCGGAAGTAAAAGGAGATCATCACGATCAATCGTTATGCGGTGTGTATCACTGTAAAAAGACTTTCCGCTCTGTCCGGATAATGAATTCAGCAGGTCTGACACCACTGTTTCCGAGAAATTATATGTTTTTAAAGCGCCGCCGAGCAATAACCTCGCCGGATGCAGAGATCCCACAGCTGCAATACTCAGTTTCAATACACCATTTTCTTCCCTGATCAATCCTGCAGCAGCGCTACTGATAGCCTGTTGCACCAATATCTCGGTTTCCGCAAACCTTTCTATATTCTGCATAAAGGTGTATTCAAGTCCGGGATTAATCTCTTTCAGTCTGGGAATAACTTCCAGCCGGATCTTGTTTCTGGCATAGACTGTACTGGAATTTGAACTATCCTCTACGAAGGCTATCTCGTTGGACCTGATCAATGAATCTACCATCTCCCTGTTTAAATAAAGCAGGGGACGGATCAGAAAATCTCTTTTTGCCTGTATCCCGTGCAGACCTGCAATACCCGTTCCACGGACCAGATTAAGCAAAACCGTCTCAATTGCGTCATCCTGGTGCTGTGCGAGAGCGATCTTGGCATAATTTTCCTCCTGTCTGATTTGGTCAAACCAGGCATAGCGCAATTCTCTGGCAGCCATTTGAGTCGAAATCCTTTTGGAAGAAGCGAAGCTTTTAGTCTTGAAATGCGTCACATAAAAAGGAACCTCCAGCTCACTTGCCAGTGCCCTCACAAATTCTTCATCACGGACAGACTCGGTGCCACGCAGGCCAAAATTACAGTGAGCAATGCCAAACTGAAAACCAGCTGCGCGAAAAAACCGGGTCATCAGTACTGAATCTTTCCCACCACTAACCGCCAGCAAAATCCGTTCGCCTGCTTCAAATAACTCCTGCTGCCTGATAAATTCAGTAAAACTATGTAGTGGTAACATCTTTCAAAATTAACAATATGTATACGAACCCCTAAAATTGCCTGGCAAAAACATAACTTTGTAAAGTGCAAAAATTACACACCCCCGGTAAATTAAATTCTGTACCAGGCTATATCGCCTTTCAAAGCAGACAAAGCATACTGTTCAGACTTCTGTTCTGCATATCAGTATGCCTGCTATTACCTGTTGCACTTTCCGCACAGACATCAACTGCTGCGCAATCTGCACAGCAAAGAACGAAAATTATTCTGCAAAGCTCAGAAAGAAGCCGCATTATTACTAAAACTGACGTTACTTACCTGCGCAAGCCGGTATTTAAGCATGAAAACGCTATCCTCACTTGCGATAGCGCTGTTTTCTATACCTCAAAAAACTATTTCGAGGCTTATGACAATGTGCATATCAATCAAGCCGATACCATAAACATTTATTCAGATAAGCTGAATTATGATGGCAATGCTAAAATCGCCCATCTGACCGAAAGGGTACGCATGGTAGATAAGACTTCTGTGCTAACCACCAATGTTCTGGATTATGATATGGTTTCCAAAGTGGGCACCTATGTTAATGGTGGTAAAATTGTAACCAAAGATGCGACCATAACCAGTAAGAACGGATTCTATTTTGCAAACTCAAGAGATGCTTATTTTAGATATAATGCTGTGGTAGTTACCGACCAGAGTGTCATTAAATCTGATACCTTACGGTATAATACACTAACCAACTGGACCTATTTCTATGGCCCAACCAATATCAAAGAAAAAGACGGTGGAAACCTCTATACAGAAAACGGTGCATATAATACCAACACAACCTATGCCTATTTCGGAAAGAAGAACCTCTATACATCTGGAAGCCGCTCGCTAAAAGGAGACAGTTTATATTATGATGGCAAGGCAGGATACGGTAAAGCAGTCCGTAATATCGTCTTTCAGGACACCACCGATCATATGATGCTCCGCGGCCAGCTGGGCTACTATTACAAGAATGACCAGCGTACTGTTGTAACTAAAAATGCCTACCTGGGAATGGGCACCAATGACTCGGTACTCGTAGATAACATTAAACAACCTGATAGTTTATGGCTTGGCGCAGATACGCTGGAGACACAAATGGTCCTGCAGAAATCTCTGCGGTTACTTGATGGCCCCGTTATTAAAAAAGATAACGAACTGGGAGAAGAAAACCGGGAAGGCAAAGCCAGTCTGGTTCGCCAGCAGGAGAACTCAGATGCAGAAAAATATGCAGGAAGAACAGGCAAAGAAAGTGCTGTGCTGAAAAAACCTGAAGAGGAAACTAAGCCTAAAGAAAAAGATGTCCCGACAGATAGCTTGAAGAAAATTACGCCGCAGCATATAGATACTACTGTAATTAAACCGGTTAAACAACTGCTTCCGCCAATTAATCTGGCCAAAAAGAAACCGGGCATAAAGGACAGCTTGCCTGTTAATCCAATGGACACAATGCGGACTCGGGCAATTAAGGCCTTCCATAATGTGCGGGTCTATAAATCAAATATGCAGGCTAAAGCAGATTCCCTTTTCTATACCGCAGCAGATTCTACCTTACGCTGGTATAAAAATCCGATAATCTGGTCGCAAAGTTCACAACAGACCGGTGATACAATTTATGTTCAGTTGCGAAACAAAAAAATCAATTCCATACAGATATTGCAGAATGCTTTTGCTGTAAACGTAGAACCTGATACTGCAAAATTCAATCAGGTAAAAGGTAAGCTGATTACCGGATTTTTCAAAGACGGTAAACTGAACAGCATGTATGTCGATGGAAATGCAGAAAGTGTTTATTTCACCAAGACAGACGATGGAAAGAAATATGATAAGATGAACCAGACTATCAGCAGCAGGATTAAAGTAATTTTCAGAGACAGTGAGATTCAGGATGTCGTTCCAATCAAAGATGTAGAAGGTGCGACAACACCAGTTGAAGACCTGAAAGAAGATGTCATCTTAACCGGATTTATCTGGAAACCGGAGCTTAGACCACGTTCAAAAAAGGATATTGTAAACTTTAAGCCACCAGCCAAACCAAAACCTGCAGCGAAGAGCAAAACGAAAGGTTTACCAGGCGCAATAAAGGCCAAAGAAACAGGACTTAAACAATTGCAACCGAAACAAGTTCCTTCGGCGAATGCTGTGAAGAAGGCTGCAGTAACACTCCTTCCAGTAGTCAAACCTGTCACAGACAGCCTGCTTAAAAAAACAGACGAAATTAAAAAAGCAGCAGACATTGCAGCTCCTCTGGTTAAACCGGTCGCGGACAGTGTGCTTAAAAAACTTAAATAGTTTCTGCCTTCAGAAAAGCAATCAGTTGCTTCATAGCCAGACCGCGGTGACTGATTGCGTTTTTTTCTTCGCCGCTCATTTCAGCAAAAGTAACGGAATATCCGTCTGGCTGGAAAATCGGGTCATAGCCAAACCCAGCCTCACCGGAAGGTTTTTCTCTTAGTGTACCGTTGACCCTGCCTTCAAAAAAGTGTTCCTTTCCATTGATAAGCAGCGAAATAACCGTCACAAAACGTGCACGTCTGTCTGCAGTTCCCTCCATCTTTTTCAGTACAAGTTCAAGGTTGGCCCGGTCACCGCCGCCGCCTGCATAGCGTGCGGAGTAAATCCCAGGCTCATCATTCAATGCTTTAACCTCTAATCCGCTGTCATCAGCAAAACAATCCAGGCCAAAATTCTGTGCAACATATTTACTTTTCAGTGATGCATTACCCGCAAAGCTGTCAGCAGTCTCAGGGATATCGGTATCACAGCCAATATCCAGTAGATTAAGCACTTCATAAGTACCATTTAAAATTGCGCTTACCTCTTGAGTTTTATGTTTATTCTGTGTAGCGAAGACTAATTTTTTACTCATAATTCTAATTTCTTCAGACTTCCCCAAAGTGCTTTCTTACCATTCAGATCGGCCGCTAATAGATGCAGGTTGGCGGAAAAGATCATTTGAATCTGTTCATGAAAAACCAGTTCATTACTATTTTTCTCCGGCAGTCCCAGCATTGAGGTACTTACCCCAAAGCTTAGTACAATCCTGGGTTTGAAATAAGTGAAAAGCTCTTCATGTCTGCTTGTCGCGCAGAGGGAATAATTCAACAGCGCAAAATCATTTGCTGTAAGCTGAATTGCTTTCACAATGTTCCGGAGCAATTCCCTTCCTTCAACAGAGCTGACTTCTTCGTTGTCATCCTGTACCAGGATCAGAATCTGCCGCTGATTTTTCCCCAGAAATTTATAACTGATTTCAGGAACTGAGACAGGCAATATAGCCGGGGCTTGTATTACAACTGGCTCCTGTTCCTGCTGCAGGTAAATTTCTTCCGTAAAGAACATACGGAGTGCCGCATCATCTTGGATAAGTTGCTGACCCATGAACGTTTGTTTTGAGAATTAAATTTTGTGTTAAAATTAGTTAAATATCTTATTATAGCGCCTTAATTTGTTACTTTTATACCTCAAAATACCTATTTAACCTTTGTGAAGAAAGCCGGCAGTTTGTTCCTATTTTGTTTTTTGTATTTAGGCTCCCAGGCGCAAAGCGTTGCTGTGATTAATGGCAAAGAGCTGAGCCTGAAAGAATTTAACTGGGTTTATCAGCGACACAGACCAGATAAAACGACGCCAAATCTGGATGACCTTATCTCTTTTCTAAATATTTATATAGACTTCAAACTGAAAGTACAGGATGCAATTGCAGCCAAGATGGATCAGGACAGCTCTTTTCTGGCTGAAACAGGCTCTTATCAAGCGGCTTTGCAACAACAATTAAAAATGAAGCCCGGTCAGGAAAATGAAAAGATGCTGATGAATGAATTGAAAGATGCACTGCTTTTTTATAGCATAACGCAACAAAAAATATGGGAAGCTGCAAACCATGCTGAAAGCGGTATCCTGAGTTTTTATACGGATCATCAGCGTTCTTATCAAGACAGACCGTTTGAAGAAGTGAGAGATGAAGTCATGGAAGATTATCAGCATGAACTGGAGTGCGAGTGGATCAACTCCCTGCGTACCAGGTACCAGGTTAGTATTAACCAGCACCTACTGGGTTCGCTGGTCAGATAAACAGCTGACAAATCATTGAATAATAGTAGATTTGCAAATAAAATATAATTGAATAAAGTATAATGAAGAAAGTTTTATGGTTAGCAAGTGGATTACTCTTCTTGTTTTTTAACGCACAGGCTCAGATAAAACCACAATCCAAAAGCGTTGATAAGGTAGTTGCCGTACTGGGAAGTGATGTAATCTTATTGTCGGAACTCAATCAGCAATATGTGATGTACCTGAACTCAGGTAATCCGGTGGATGAAAAAGTTAAATGTTATATTTTACAGCAAATGCTGGTACAGCACCTGTTAAAACAGCAGGCTGAAATCGATTCGGTAATGGTCGATGATAAGCAGGTCGATGACGAACTGGACAGAAGAATGCGTTATCAGATTCAGCGCGCCGGTGGTCAGGATAAACTGGAAGAGTTTCTTAACCGCTCCGTTCTGCAATATAAAGACGAGCTGAGACCTGACATCCGTGACCAGTTGCAGGCAA
Organism: Pedobacter antarcticus; assembly: GCF_900112985.1. Taxonomy (GTDB): domain Bacteria; phylum Bacteroidota; class Bacteroidia; order Sphingobacteriales; family Sphingobacteriaceae; genus Pedobacter; species Pedobacter antarcticus. The sequence continues at coordinate 11,719 of NZ_FONS01000019.1, read as the reverse complement.
ACAAAATGCAGGGTACTATCACGGAAAAAGTGAGTATTACTCCTATCGAAGTTAAAAAATATTACGATTCTTATAAAAAAGACAGTTTACCAGATATCCCTGCTGAGTATGAGGTTGGTGAAATTGTATTACATCCTGAACTCACGAAAATTGAGAAACAACGTTATTATGACAAGTTGGATGCTATCAGGCTACGTGTTAAGAGTGGAGAAGATTTTGGCTTCCTGGCTAAAACTTACTCCGAAGATCCGGGTTCTGCTGCCGAAGGTGGAGACCTTGGTTTCTTTGACCGTACGATGATGGCTAAAGAATTCACTGCATATGCATTCAAATTAAAACCAGGAGATCTTTCCCCGGTATTTGAAACTGAATTTGGCTATCACGTACTGCAGGTTATAGAAAGACGTGGTGAGCAGGTTCATGCCCGACACATCCTGATTCGCCCGCAGACTACTCCTGAAAGTTTAAAGCGCGTAAAACTACACGCGGACAGTGTTTACAATACCCTGATTGATAAAAAACTATCATTCTCTGCTGCTGCATCATTGTACTCTACAGACAAAGAATCTAAATATAATGGTGGTATGATTCTCTTTGCTGACAACGTAACAGCCAGAACGACATTTATACCTGCTGACAAACTCGATCCTAAAACATTCCTTGTTGTAGATACAATGAAAGTTGGTGAAATATCCAGACCGGTTACTTTCACTGGTCAGGATGGTAAAGAAGGTTATAAAATTGTGTTCCTTAAATCCAAAATTCCACCACACAAAGGGAATTTAGAACAAGATTACACAAAGTTCAAAGAGAAGGCACAACAACAGAAATCGGACCGTGTTATGAGTGAATGGTTCGAGCAGCGCAGAAAAAATACTTACATCAGAATTGACGAAGATTATTTGGGATGTGATGAACTTAAAATCTGGACCAAACCAATGGAAAAGAAGTCGGCTGAATAATAACTATCCGTATAACAAAAAAGGTGCAATTTCTAAATTGCACCTTTTTTGTTATACGGATAGTTGATCCCGGAATTATCTTTTTATTTTTTGCGCCGACGGGCCGGCTTTTCCTTTTCAGCGGGTAGTTCCATTTTCTGAAAAATGTTGGGAAAGTCTGTGATGATTCCATCAACTCCGAGTCCGATCATATAATTCATGTCTTTAGGGCTATTTACTGTCCAGGGCACTATTTTAATACCCTTTTCATGGCAGCGGTCTACCAATCCCTTACCTACCAGCACTGCATACGGACTATAATAATCTGGATTGAAACCCAGATCACTGATATTCTTTTCAAAATCAACTTTCTCGTCGATCATCAATGCTGTTCTCTGCTTCGGATAATGCTCATGTACATATTGAAGTGAACGTACATCAAACGCCTGTATAATCACTCGTTTAGCCATTTTACGTGATTCTACCACGTCCATAACCAATGCTGCAAACTCGGCAGGCTCAGGATGGAATACGAGGTCACCGTTACGGATAGTTTTTATCTCAATGGCATAATCCGGTTTCGGTAACCGGTTCTTTTTAACATAGGCTTCAACCGAATCTATCACTTCTTCCAATAACGGTTTGTAGGCGTGATACTTCTGCTGTCCGGGAAACCTTTTGTGCACTTTACTGCCCACATCAAATTTCCTGACTTCCTCATAATCCATTTTATAGATATTAAACTTCTGCTGATCTTTCAGCGTAATATCCTTACCCGCAGGCGTAAGACTAATTTCGAAGTTAAAATAAGGTTCATGGGAAAGTAGTACCTGCTTATCTTTAGAGATAACGACATTCATACCCAATGTATTCGCTCCCAGATCCAGTGCACGGAGCATTGCACCAATCGTATTTTCCGGCATGAGCCCCCGGGCGCCACGATGCCCTTGTTTTTCAAACTGCTGCGCTTGAAGGTTCTGCCCTGCAACAAACAGTAATATCCAGATTAGATGTCTTTTCATATCAATTAATATCTTCAGCAAAAAAGCTGTTTCGGGTAAATTATAATTTGAGATGGGTAAGCTAACAAAAAAAAGGGTTTCTCCTGCCTTGAAGCAAAAGAAACCCTCTCTATATTTAGAACTTAAATAGCTTAACGTTCAGCAGGCGTAAAGATTTGTTCTACCAAGTACCAGTTATGATCTGCCTGACGCTCATAAACAAAAATATAGTTGAAGCTTTCTCTCAGGTCTGTACGATAATCAATAGTAGCCAGGCCATAGGTATAAGCCAGATCACCACCCGGTGCTTTATTAGCAACAGTAGTCTTCAGGTTCATCTTATCTACAAAGCTGTTATAAAAAGCAACAATTTTGTCTTTACCAATTACCGGCTCATAACCAGGAAATGAAACTCTAGCCTCTTTGGCCAGAAAACCACCAAAAGCAGCTACACCATACGATTTCAAAGTCGCATTTAAAGTTTTTTCAGTGGTATTGATAATTTCTCTTCCAGCAGAAATTTGTTTTTCATCGCCATATTTCGGTTTAAAATAATCCTTAGGCTCTACAAACTCAGCTTTAGCTACTTTAAGAGGTTTATTATGCGTGGTCTCCATATCCATCAGTACTTCCCAACGGTTCGCCACTGCCTTCCAAATAGTCAGGTACTGACCATAAGTTTTCTCAGCTCCGTCTTTTGTGTACCCCCCGCTTGAAAAACCCCAGTCTCCGCTTCTGGAAACCCTGGCATAATCCACATTCCGGCTTAGATTTTTTTCATTTGATTGTGTCGAATAATATGTTTTTGCATTCACCGGATTTGGCCTGAACACCAGTGCATTTGAGGCACTATGTGAAATAAAGGCAGATTTAACGCCATCTTTCGCTGCATCTGCAGCAAAGTCTTCTCCAGCTTTAGCCAGAGATTTTGTCGTGCCATCAGATTTCTGTGCAAAAGCAGACAGAGACAGGCCGGCAGCCATCAGGGTACAGATCATTCTGTTCATCATATTGATAGGGATATATTTAATTAATATTTATAGTTTATTCCAGGTCGTACCTTCTTTGCTGTCTTTTAACTGGATGCCCATCTCCTGCAATCCTATTCTTATTTTATCCGAGGTAGCATAATCTTTATTCTCTTTTGCATTCTTACGGATATCAATAACCATATCTAAAACGGCATTCAGCTCTAAATTAGAACTTTCTTCGTCTTTTAGACCAAAGATATCGTAGACAAACTCTTGCATCAACTGTTTTAAAGCTATCAATTGTTCCGCAGAAATCTTAGCTTTTCCATCATAAACAGTATTAATGAGTCTTGCTGCTTCAAATAACTCAGCAATAACCACCGGACTGTTAAAATCGTCACTCATCGCCTGAATGCAGCGGGATTTTAATCCTGCCACGTCGATTTCGCCATCTGCTGAAGGCTCCAGTTTATCCAACAGGTTCAACGCGTTCATTAATCTTCTAAAACCTTTCTCCGATGCCTCCAGTGCATCATTTGAAAAATCTAGTGTACTTCTGTAATGCGCCTGCAACATAAAGAATTTTACGGTCATCGGACTATATCCTTTACGTAATAATGGATGCGCTCCCTTAAATAATTCGAGGGGAAGAAATCCATTTCCTGCCGACTTGGACATTCTGGTTCCGTTAACGGTTAACATATTCGTATGCATCCAGTATTTGGCCGGCTGTTGATGGTAGCATGCCTCTGACTGCGCAATTTCATTTGTATGATGAGTTGCAGCAAGATCCATTCCCCCGCCATGAATGTCGAACTGTTCGCCAAGATACTTAGCACTCATGGCAGAACATTCAATATGCCAGCCTGGAAAACCTACTCCCCATGGAGAAGGCCAGCGCATTAGCGTTTCGGGCTTTGCTTTAATCCATAAAGCAAAATCTAAACGTCCCCGCTTCTCGTCCTGCCCACCCAGTTCTCTGGTATTGGCCAGCATATCTTCGAGATTTCTATTGGTTAAAACTGTGTAATTGTATGTTTCACTATATTTTTCTACATCAAAATAAACAGTACCATTAATTTCATAGGCATAACCGTTCGCAATAATTTCCTTGATCATTTCGATCTGCTCCAGGATGTGTCCGGTTGCAGTAGGCTCTATGCTTGGAGGAAGTGTATTGAACATCCTCAGGACATCGTGAAATCCAAGTGTATATTTCTGCACGATTTCCATTGGTTCCAGCTGCTCCAGCTTAGCACGCTTTGCAAATTTATCATCTCCCTCATCACGATCACCTTCAAGGTGACCTGCATCGGTAATATTACGTACGTAGCGGACTTTATAGCCCAGGTATTTAAGGTATCTGAAAATTAGATCGAAGGAAATAAAAGTACGGCAGTTTCCCAGATGGACATCACTGTAAACTGTAGGCCCGCAGACATACATCCCCACATGAGGTGCATTTACAGGTTCAAAATTCTCCTTTTTACGGGTTAGGGTGTTATATAATTGTAAGCCTTTGTCCATTTTTTATGTGCATTTAATTAAAAGGGCCCTGCAAAAATCTATTCTTTGATACAATCTGCAAAAAACAGCATTCAGATAGCCCTGAAGCGCCCCGCAAAGTTAAAAATTTATAGGTATGATCTTGTAGATTTAAATTGACTTAATCAATTTTCAGGTCACTTCTTACAGGGAAATGATCTGAGAGCTTCGCATTGATAATATGATAGTTCATCACACTGACTGCAGGCGTAACCGCTATATAATCTATTTGGAAGTTAGGGAATTTTCCGTTATAAGTTCTTCCAAGCCCGGTACCCTGCTCTATAAAAGTATTTTTTAATGATTTTGTCATTTGGGTCACTGCATAAGAAGCCGGAGTATCGTTAAAATCACCAGCGATCAGGTAAGGTGTTTTGCAGGTAGACATGTGAGCCTTCATGATATCAACTTGTGCACTTCTTTTTAGAAATGCAGTCTTAAGCATATAGGCGATCCGCTTCGCGGGAGTGATCTCGGGTTCCATTTTTGTTTTAACCTGGTCGAGATAAGTATAATCCTGTTTATCAAATGCGATAGATTGCAAATGAACATTATAGACCCTGAAAAGCTTTTCGTTTATTTTAAGATCGACATAGATACTGGCATTTCCGTTGTGATTGGTACTAAACAAAATGCTTCCTTTATCTTTTATCGGGAATTTGGAAAATATTGCCAGTCCGGTAGCCTCGTAATCATTAGATGAAGTCGGAACGAAATAATAAGAATGGGTTTTGAGCATTTGTTTCAGGCTGTCGGTAATTGCAAAAGTGCCTTTGTTCCTTGTGTAATATTCCTGAAAACATAAAATATCCGGATCCTGTTCCCTTACGACATTCAGCATTTTTTCTTTGATCAATTCGTTATTACTCTCCCCGTAAGGTTTAAAGCTATGCACGTTATAGGTCATCATCCTAACCAGACCTTCTTTTTTCGGCCCGTCGCCGGTGTTTCCGGTAAAGCCCACAGTTGCAATCAGCGTATGCCAGCCACTAAGGATCAACAGCACAGTTAACACAGGGTAGATTAGTTTTTTTCTACTGATCCATATAAAGATCATGATCACATTGAGCAGCAAAAAGAAGGGATATGCCAATCCGAAGAAAGCGAACCATTTTACCTGGCGGGGATCGGTATAACCAGCCAAAATACCAAATAGCAAACCTAGAGCAGCTATTACAGCAATAACCAGATATACAAAGCCCAGATATGATCCTTTATTTCTTCTCATTTTAATTCCCCTGCCGGATAATTATTCTTTACTTGCCCTGAATAAAATCGCTTTTTCTGCTGTAGTCAGCTTATCATATCCAGATTTAGAGACCTTATCCAGAATTGCATCTACCGCAGCCTGGTTCGCCTGGTCTTTCTGCTGTTTATTTTTCTTCGTACTTGTTTCGTTTTTTACGACTTTAAGTTTTGGTTTAGGTTTGAACCAGTTACTCCAGTCTTTTCCGCTCCTTAGAAGTTTAATATAAGTAAAACCTGTCAGCGCGCCGCCAAGATGGGCAAAACTATCCGCCGCATTCATCGAAGCCATTCCGATCAGGTCAATTGCAATATAAGCAAGAACCAGGTAAATCAGTTTGATCCTTCCGATAAACAAAAGGCTTATCGTATAATCAGGAACCAATGTGATCGTCGCAACAGCGATAGCCATTACAGATGCAGATGCACCGATCAGTGTTGCCGTATAAACACTGTCTGAAAATACCGGAAAAACATGATAAGCGATTGCGAAAAAGAGTGCCCCTACTATTCCACCTGTCAGATAAACAAAATGAAACTGTCGGGGTTTAAGGAAATCCATGAAGATTTTACCTAACCAGAACAACCATAAACAGTTGAAAAGTGCCTGAAAGATATCTTTATGAAAAAACTGATAGGTCAGCAGGGTATAAAAACGTGTTGGCAATTGTTGCCAGTCAGCCGGGAAAGCAACATATGGCCTTACATAATCAATAAACCGGATGCCCGTATTGCCTGCGAGAAAAAAGGTTGTGCCAAATAATGCCATGGCTACAAACACGATTGTAATTAATCCAATATATAAATATACGGGGTTTCCGGAACGGAATACTTTATAAGTGACTTCCTCTAGTGCTTTCTTTTTACTCATGATAATCGTAGAATGTATTTTTGTCTTTCCAGAGTTTAACTAGTATAAAGCCCAGAATTGCACCACCCAGGTGTGCATAGTGTGCAACAGAGTCTCCCTGGAAACTTGCAACGCCTAGACTGAGTTCAATAAGTATATAAACCGGAATAATATATTTTGCTTTAACCGGAACCGGAATAAACATAATATACATTTCCGCATTTGGATACAACATACCGAAGGCAACCAGAAGACCAAATATGGCACCTGACGCACCAACCATCGGACCTGAATAGATACCTAGCAATGTTTGTCCGCTTTCCTGACTCAGTCCGCTAATGTTAAGAGACGCCATGCCCCTCGCAATATCAATAGTGACAGCCCCCGGATTGATTGCCGAACCAGTCATCTGATAAACTTCAAACGCTTGTACGCCCCACTGCAACGCAAGAGCACCTAAACCGGTAATCAGATAAAAATTAATGAACCTTTTTGCACCCCACCTGCTTTCCAGAACGGATCCGAACGAAAACAAGGCGAACATATTAAAAAGGATATGTGTAAAACCGCCATGCATAAACATGTAAGAGATTGGCTGCCATATTTTAAATAGTGGTGAATCGAAATAAAACGCACCCAGATAAAACGCGAGGTCGATACCTTTGGACTGGAAAACATAGGTGGCTGCAAAAAACAGCGCGTTTATAATGAGCAGGTTTTTGACAACCGGTGGTATATGAATATTGTTCATGCAAATTATTTATCAAATTTCTTATCTACTTCATTCATGGTCATAGTCTGAATTACAGGCTTTCCACTAATACTGAAATTAGGAGCTTTACAAGCGAAAAGTTGCTCAATCAACATATTCATTTCTTCCTGTCCCAAAACAGTACCGCTCTTAATAGCACTGTTTCTAGCCATACTTCTGGCCAGGGCATCTCTTTTACCGAGCTTAAGATCCTGCTGAGAATTCTTGAACCCTTCTATAAGGTGTTCAAATAACTGAGTCTCGTTTACTTGATTACTACCCAGATCTACAGGAATCCCTTCAATAACCAATGTGTTTTTTCCAAATTCGCGGACTTCAAACCCAAGACTCTTAATATCGTCCAGCAAGCTCTTTGCCAATTCGTAGTCATTCGGACTCAGTGTAACTGTTTGTGGAAAAAGACTTTGTTGAGAAGCTCCTTTTCTGTCTTCGAGATTAATACTAAAACGTTCATACAAGATTCTTTCGTGTGCAGCCTGCTGGTCAATCAGCATCAAACCAGATTTGATCTGGGAAATAATATATTTGTTATGAAGCTGCATCAGCTGTTTCTGTACTGGTGCATATTGTGCCTCCGGACCATTACCCGGCAACTCCATTTTAACCTGTTCAGCCGGCTGACTTTCCGAAATCTCATACAGCGAACCCCAGTTCTTGGTTTGCTGTTGCTGTCTGCCCCCACCCTGATAAGATCCGACGCTGCTTTTTTCTACAGGAGCACTGTCATTCGCAAAAGGATTAAAATCAGGATTAAAGCTAATACTTGGCGGAACAATTTCATCCAGAGATTTTGGACTGATCATCCCACTGAAAGCAGATTCCTGATCAAAGTCTATGGTAGGACTGATATTGAACCTGCCCAATGACCGTTTTACTGCCGAATGTATAATTGCATAGATAGATTTTTCGTCGAGATACTTAATTTCTGTTTTCGTCGGATGTACATTTACGTCTATCTTGGCAGGATCTATATCTATAAAAAGCACGTAAAGCGGAAAATTATCTTCTGCCAGCAAATCTTCATAAGCTTTATTAAGTGCATGGTTAAGGTAGGAATCCTTAATGTAACGGTTATTCACAAAGAAAAACTGCTCACCCCTGGTCTTCTTGGCAAACTGAGGCTTACCAATAAACCCTTTCAGGTTAATTATAGTCGTTTCTTCCTCAACAGGAATTAGTCTTTCGTTGTAATTATTACCGAACAAATGAACAATCCTTTGTTTAAGCGAAGAAGCAGGTAAACGGTATACTTCCAGACCGTCATGATTAAGACTGAAGGAAATTGCCGGATTTGCCAGCGTGATGCGCTGAAATTCATCAACAATATGACGCATCTCTGCCGGATTACTTTTCAGAAAATTTCTTCTGGCCGGCGTATTGAAAAAAAGATTTTTAACGCAAATACTGGTACCAGCTACTGCAGCTACGGGTTCCTGACTAATGAAGGTTGAACCTTCTACACAAACCAGTGTACCCAGTTCATCTTCATGACGCCTGGTTTTAAGTTCCACCTGTGAAATTGCAGCAATGGAAGCCATAGCTTCTCCTCTGAAACCCATTGTCCGGATAGCAAAAAGATCTTCGGCTTTACGCACTTTAGAGGTAGCATGACGTTCAAAGCATTTTCTCGCATCTTTAACGCTCATACCACATCCATTGTCGATAACCTGGATCAGGCCTTTACCCGCATCCTTGAGGATCAGCTGAATCTTATTTGCCCCCGCATCAATTGCATTTTCCATCAACTCTTTTACTGCCGATGCGGGCCTTTGGACCACCTCTCCGGCAGCAATCTGGTTCGCAACACTCTCGGGTAAAAGTTGTATTATATCTGACATTTATTTCTATCCTAAAGGTTGCTAATTTAACTAAAATAAGCCTTACACATAAATCTTTTCCGATTAAATACCATTTAATGAAAACGCATTTAAGCATTTTATATATTTAGAGTTCAGATTTACGTTAGCCCTTTATGTTCAAAACCAATATGATCCGAAGCCTTGCAATATGCCTTGGCGCTATTATTTCTTTAAGTGCCTGTGCACAGCAGCAGCATCAAAGAAACGACGATCTACTGAAGAATGATTACAACATTCTCCATCAGACTGTCCTGCTGAACAATCAAACCGGACAAATCCCAATTCAGGGCCTTGATCAGAAAAACATTGCCGCGGTAAGTCTGGGGTATAATTTCGAGCTCGTTGCAGATAGTCTGCTGAATAAATATGCAAAAGTAACTCCTTTCCATCTTTCACCAGCAGCAACTGAACAAGCGTTACTCCAACTGGAAGACGACCTGAAATATTACAATACGGTTATTATTTCGGTAGACTCCAGGCTCGGCAGTCAACTGATCTATCGCAATTTCATCTTTGCCATGGCAAAAACAAAACTGGTAGTTCTTAACCTTTATGGAGACGCTGCAGTACTCAATAGTTATGACCAGCTGAATGCTCCGCTGATCTATTGTCCGGACTATACCGCTGCGTCGGCGGCACTGGTTCCTCAGCTGATCTTTGGAGGTATTCCCGCCACCGGCAAACTTAGTCAGACTTATTCTGCCCGCTATACTGCAGGCTCCGGTTTTAGCACCACCGCCACAAGGCTTAAATATACATTACCGGAAGACGCCGGCGTTAATGCAGAGGATTTGCTGGAAATTGACCAGATCACTGCTGAGGCTATCCGGGCAAGGGCTGCTCCGGGCATGGTTGTACTAGTCGCTAAAGATGGAAAGGTTATTTTTAATAAAGCTTATGGTCAGCATACCTACGATGGCCCCCCTGAACAGGTGGGTGATATCTTTGACGTGGCTTCAATTACCAAAATCAGTGCGACAACACCTATGGTCATGCGTCTGGTTGAAGAAAAAAAGCTAAATCTGGATACCAATATCGGCGCATATATCGCACTGGCCCGGAAAACACCTATGAATAATATCAGAGTCCGGGACGTGATGCTTCACCAGGCCGGGTTCATCCCATATATTGCTTTCCAGGATGCGGTGAAGCCAGCTGATCACAGCAGTGACTCTTCCGCTGCATTCCCAACTAAAGTTGCCGATGGTTATTATATCCGGAAAGATTACTTCAGAGATGTCATGTGGCCCAGAATGTTGAATGCGCCGATACGCACTCCTGGAAAATATGTATACAGTGACATCAGCATGTATGTGATGAAAGACATCGCCGAACATCTGAGCGGCGAACAGTTAAATGTGTATGCACAGGAAAACTTCTATCTCCCGCTCGGCATGCAGACAGCCGGCTTTCTACCGAGGAACCGCTTTGACAGGAACCGGATCATTCCAACTGAAAACGATACTTATTTCAGGAATACATTACTCGTAGGTTATGTACATGATCAGGGTGCTGCGCTGGTCGGTGGCGTGTCAGGACATGCAGGCTTATTTGCCAGTACCAATGATCTTGCTATTCTTTATCAGATGATGCTTAACAAAGGAACTTATGGCGGTCTGAGGTATTTCCAGCCACAGACTGTTGAAACCTTCACAAGCCGGCAATCCAATGTTAGCAGGCGCGGCCTGGGATTCGACCGCTGGGATCCCGATCTTACGAAAAAATATCCGTCCGCTACGGCTTCGCCCCAAACCTATGGACATACCGGCTACACCGGAACAGCCGTCTGGGTAGACCCTGCACGTGGCCTGGTCTATATCTTCCTTTCAAACAGGGTTAACCCTGCGGTGACTGACAAATTGGTTAAAATGGGCATCCGCTCCCGGATTCAGGACGTTATTAACGCAGCAGTTGACAAACAACTACATAAATAAATTGTATTTTTTCTTCCTCAGAAACAGGGAGATATAAGTAGCAAACCATTTTAAGGACCGAATTATTTTGGATTCAGCCAGTTTTCCTCTATAATTGCAAACGCTTAGCGAAAGCTAATCAGGCCTTCTTAGCTCAGCTGGTAGAGCAACTGACTTGTAATCAGTAGGTCATTGGTTCGATCCCGATAGAAGGCTCCTTAAAAAAGGCTGATCACAACGATCAGCCTTTTTTTTATTTCTGCCCAACCGGGCAAGCCAGGCACTCTATTGTCCATTCCTGAAAAAGCTATACACTATAAAACAGTGTATGGAAAGAGAAGAAGAGTTGTTCTACTCAGAAAGAACGAGTAAAAATCAGAAGTTTGACAAGCGATTGATCGCTCATGTTGTTAAGCTGGCCGAAGAAGGGACGCCCCGGAGGGATCTGATAAAGACTTATAAAATGACCGGAGAAACCCTTGGGATGTGGTTGGACAAGTACAGTTCAATTTTGCATAAACGCAAGCTTCACAGTACTGCAGAAAAACGATCGATTGTTCGAGCTATCCATGGGGGGATGAGTATAAAGGAAGCCGTTATCGTATACAATATCAGCTCAAGG
>NZ_FONS01000010.1 GCF_900112985.1 Pedobacter antarcticus | reverse complement strand
CTACGTTGATAGGTTATAGATGTAAAGCTGGTGACAGCATAGTCGAGTAATACTAATCATCCGAAGCTTTCAAAAGCAGAATACTGTTGTTTGTTCTTCATACTAACTTCTTTCAATAATATGTCATTGTTTATGCAGCGAATTAATCTAGTGATTGGTAGCTGTATTAACATTAAAAACATTTAGGTGCCTATATCGGTGGTGTCCACCTCTTCCCATTCCGAACAGAGAAGTTAAGCCCACCAGAGCCGATGGTACTGCGGTAACACGTGGGAGAGTAGGTCGGTGCCAAATCTTAAAGAAAGCCTGTAGTGAAAACTACAGGCTTTTCTTGTTTATCAGGTTTTTTTCTGCTGAAGTATATTCATGCTACAGTTCTGGTGAGGCAGCTCCGCTGCATTTCTTTAATTCTTATGCCCAGCATATTTGCTGTCTTCTATAATGCCGTCGTTTGAATAAAATCAAACAGTCGGCATTTTTATTATATCGTCTTTCCACATTTCAACAAATTTTGACCGTAAATAACCGTTATGTTCGATATCGGGCATTTATTTTAATTGAAATTAATGTAACTGCCTAGTATATAGTTATTTAATATTGGCATTTTGCTTGTAATCAGGGTAAGCATAATATTATTTATGGACAGACCCTTACCCTCAGCAATCCTAGCTTCAGAAAAAAGAAAGTGGTGGACTATTTCATTTTTAATGGCATTGGTTCTTCTGCTTGCCATCTGGTTTTTAAGGCAGGTATTCCGATCGGAATTATCTGCTTCCAAGATTTCCACAGCAATGGTAGAACGTGGGTCAGTGACTAATACTATTAACGCTACAGGGGAGGTTCTACCTGAATTCGAAGAAGTATTGTCAAGTCCTATTGCTGCTTCTGTTCAGCGCGTTCTACTGGATGCAGGCCAGAAGGTGAATGCCGGACAATCTATTTTAACGCTCGATAAGTCTTCCATCACCACCGAGTATGAAAAACTTCAATTTCTCATTGAATCGAAAGAGAATGAGATCCACAAATTGAGACTTGACCTCGAAAAAAGCTACTTCGATATTAAATCAAGCAACCAGATTAAGCAATTACGGATAAGTAATTTGACGGACATGGTTACTGGAGCAAAGCGACTGTATAAGGCCGGTGGTGGTACTATGGAAGATATAGAACAGGCGGAATTAAATCTTAAGGTTGCTCAACTCGAGAAAAAGCAGCTCGAAAATGAAATAAGCAGCAAACAAAAGACTATGAAAATTGAATTGCGGGAGGCTGAACTGGCTCTGGCCATACAGCGGAACGAGGTTAGTGCGCTAAAACGCAAAATGGGTCAGGCAGATATTGTGGCATCCAGAACAGGTGTAGTAACCTGGGTAAACCAGAATATTGGGGCTAGTATACAGCAGGGGGAGGCGCTAGCTAGAATTGCTGATTTGAGTTCATTTAAAGTAGCTGGCAGTGTTTCAGATGTTCAGCTGGAAAACTTGCATACTAATATGCCTGCAGTGATACGTATTGGGGAAAAGCAGTTAAAGGGAAAAGTGATAAATATTTCCCCTTCAGTAAAGAATGGTATTGTTTCGTTTGACGTACGGCTGGAGGAACATGATAACTCACTTTTAAGGCCGAATATGAAAGTCGAAATCTTCCTAATCACTGCTGTACATGAAAAGACGATGCGCATTACCAATGGAGCAGCATTCAATGGTTCTAATTTGCAAGATGTATTTGTAGTTACTAAAGGAAAAGCTGTGAGAACTAAGATAAAAACCGGGTTGAGCAATTTCGATTATATCGAAGTTCTAAATGGCCTGAATGTCGGGGATCAGGTGATCGTTTCCGACATGAACACTTACAAAAATCAATCTGAAATAGTGATTTCACCATAATTTGAATCCTGATGACCTCTATACTTGTTTTTATCTGCTTTTTTATGCCTCATCCGTCAGTTGCATCACAAGATACTATCCGGTTGTCCCTTTCACAAGTTATTGATTCCGCAAAAAGGAATTCGATAGCTGCGAAGCAAGCCGTCACCGTCCGTGAAACACGGTATTGGGAATGGCGAAGCTTTAAAGCAGATTATCAGCCGCAATTAGCATTGGAAGGTACGCTTCCAGGATACAACAAAAGCTATACCCAGGTCCTGCAACCTGACGGGACCATTATCTTTCAGCCTATTCATAATGATAATTCATCCCTTGCACTTAATTTCTCCCAACAAATTGCCGCCACAGGAGGTAAGATATATGGAACCACTCAACTACAACGCTTTAATGATTTTGACAGGAATAATGTTTTATATAATGGAATACCTTATGGAATTGGCTATACACAGCCAATACTTCAGTTCATTAAATTGAAATGGGACAAGAAGATCGAGCCACTCAAATTGAACGAAAGTAAACAAAGTTATATAGAGGCTCAAGAGAAGATCGCGCTAGTGGTGACCGGATATTATTTCGATCTGCTGCTTGCTCAGGTAAATCTGCAGATTGCCGAAACAAATCTAAAAAACACACTCAAAATATTAACGATTGCAGAGTTGAAGTTTGAACTGGGGAAGGTAGCTAAGAATGAAATTTTACAATTAAAGTTAGAACAGCTTAATGCGGAAAAAGCCGTGGGCACTGCGAAGCGTGACATGGAAATCGCCACATTAAATCTATATAGTTATACAGCAATGGAGTCTGGATCTCCTGTCGTTCTACAAATGCCTGAAGCTATAAACTTTATGCAGGTTGCAGCAGAACGGGTTTTGGAGGAGGCATACGCAAACCGTTCTGACGCAATTGCTTTTGTCAGAAGGATTGCTGAGGCCAACCGCGATATCGCAAAAGCAAAAGGGGAAAACGGTCTGATTGCAAATCTGAAGGTCAATGCCGGATTTTCTAACGCCGCCGGATCTGTGTTTGATATCTACCGTTCACCAAAAGCTCAACAGTCCGTTCAGATGCAATTATCCATTCCTATTCTGGACTGGGGGAGGTCGAAATCACGGACTAAGACCGCCGAGGCAAATGCCCAGTTTGTAACCTACGCGGTTGAACAGGATAAACAGATTTTCAAACAGGAAATTATTACCCAGGTGACTTTAATTAATATGATGAAAGATCAACTGGTGCTGACCGCAAGGGCAGAAAACATAGCAGCAGAGAAATACAAAATCGCAAGTGAGCGATATGTGCTGGGGAATCTTGGAATTACTGAGTTAAGTATAGCCTTTCAGGAAAATGATCGTGCAAAACGAGATTATGTTGCCTCGCTACGTGATTTCTGGGAAGCCTATTATCAGCTCCGTTACTTGTCTTTATACGACTTTGAAAAAAATGAAAAAATAATTTATAAATAAATCAGCTAAAATTGTAAACATGATTGAACTAAAAAATATTGAAAAAGTATACCGGACGGATACGGTCGAAACACTAGCTATTAACGGCATCAATCTGCATGTAGCCAAAGGTGAATTCCTTTCTATTATGGGACCCTCAGGCTGTGGGAAAAGTACCTTATTAAATATTATGGGATTATTGGATCAGCCTTCGTCAGGAACGATCGTTGTTGATACGCAGAATACAAATGCCTTTTCGGACAAGCAGCTGGCAGGATTCAGAAACAAGAAATTAGGTTTTATTTTTCAGAGTTATCACTTAATTAATGATCTGCAGGTACTTGATAACGTAGAGCTGCCTCTATTATATAGGAATATTTCTTCGTCGGAACGTCGTGAACTTGCAGCGGCAGCACTGGAAAAAGTAGGTTTGAGTAACCGGATGAGCCATTTTCCGACACAGTTATCAGGGGGACAGCGTCAGCGCGTGGCTATTGCTCGCGCGATCGTCGGCAGACCTGAAATTATTCTGGCCGATGAGCCGACAGGGAATCTAGATAGTGCAATGGGAAACGAGATTATGGATATCCTGCTGCGCTTGAATGAAGTCGACGGGACTACCATTGTCATGGTAACCCATGATGAGCATATGGCGAAAAAGACACATCGTCTGGTGAGATTGTTTGATGGTTCACAAGTTCAATAAAAAAAGGTATGCTTAAGAATTATTTTAAAATAGCCATTGCAGTTCTGCAGCGCAGAAAGTTTTTCACCTTTATCAGCCTTTTCGGAATTAGTATAACCCTAACCATACTTATGGTAGGAACTGCTTTTCTGGACCAGACCATACGCGTAGATTACCCGGAGGCCAAGAGAGACCGGTCTCTCTATATCTCGTCAATGCAGATGAGTAATACAGAAAAAGGATGGATTAACAGGAGTAGTTTATCAATCTATTTTTTGGAGAAGTACGTGTCCTCTCTGAAAAACATCGAGGCAATGGCGATTATTGCTTATGAAAAATCTGTCAATGCTTATGTTAATGATAAGAAATTAGAACTGGGAATCCGGTTTACGAATGCCGACCTGTGGCGGGTCATGGAATTTACGTTTCTGGAAGGAAAACCATATACCAACACACAGCTAAAGAATAAAGACGCTGTTGCAGTGATTTCTGAAGCTACAAAGAAAGCTTATTTTGGAGATGCTACTCTCGTGACGGGGAAGTTTATTAAGGTTGATAATATTGATTACAAAGTAATAGGGGTGGTTAGAGATGTAAATAAACTGAACGGAAATGTCGCTGGTGACTTGTACATTCCCTATACTCTATCGAAACAAGATTATTCGTATAAGGATTTGCTAGGCGATTATAACGGTATATTATTAGCAAAAGATGCTGCTGATCTGCCGAGAATACAGCAGCAGTATCAACAGATGGTCAGCAAAGTACCTATTGAAAATGCTGAATTTGATCAGCTCGTTAGTTACGCGGACACCTTTATGGAGAATTTAACGAGGTCTGTGGCACGCACTAGCGATGCGCATGACAATGGGATGCGTAAAGTGTTGATCACTTTAAGTGGTATGGTATTTCTGTTTTTGCTGTTGCCGACCATCAATCTGGTAAATATCAATATGACTCGTATTATGGAACGTGCGTCGGAGATAGGAGTGCGTAAAGCTTTTGGTGCATCTTCGACAACGTTAGTTTACCAGTTTATTGTGGAGAATGTAATACTTACTTTACTGGGAGGAATTTTTGGAATAATATTCTCCCTCCTGCTGATGTATTTTCTGAACTCATCAGATCTTTTTCCAGGTATGGATCTTAGTCTAAATGCGACAGTTATGTTCTATAGCGTCCTGATTTGTCTTGTCTTCGGATTTTTGTCCGGAGTTTATCCAGCATGGCGTATGTCCCGGTTAAATATAGTAACAGCCTTAAAAGCTTAAAAATTCTTCATCACAAAAAATATAACAATGTTCAAGCATTTGATTAAATTAATATGGAACCGGAGAAAGAAAAACTCCCTGTTCCTTGCGGAGATAGTAGTTTCCTTTATGGTTATTTTTATTCTCAGCTCCTTTCTTATCTTCTACTATCAGAACTACCGGAAATCACTGGGATTTAATTACGAAAATGTATGGGTGCTGCGCTACAGTAACCCACCTGAGCTTAAGGAAATAGATTCCTTGGTCCGTTATTATGATCAGGTTAGAAATGTACTCAAATCTGCACCTCAGGTAAAATCATATAGCTTTTCCGGTGGTAATTTCCCTTACTCAAACAGTATTTCTAATAGTAATCTCGATTACAAAGATAAATCTTTTACCGGTGTCAATGTTTATAGTATAGAAGGAGACTATCCCAAAGTAATGGAAACTGAACTTGTTGCGGGCAGATGGTTCACCGCAGAAGACAGCTTGAATAAACACAAACCTATCTTGATTACAAAAACTTTGAGTCAGGAAATGTTTGGGGCCGATAATCCAATTGGTAAAATTACAGGGAAAGCAGAAAAAGAGGCGGAGATAATAGGCGTGATCAACGATATCAAAAGTGATGGTGACTACCTGCCAAGTGGAAACAGTATGTTTAGCCAGCTTAAGCCGGGAGATGTGAAATGGGCGGGCCGGATTTTAATCCGGGTCAGTCCGGATGCAGATGCTGCTTTTGAAAGTAATTTGTATAAATTATTATCAAATACCATGAAAGGGTCTTCCATAGAACTGTCTCATCTTTATGATATCAGGGCTTCCAGAAACAGGCAGACGACGACACCGATGTTGATATTTGCTATAATTGCTAGCTTTTTGGTCTTTAATGTTTCTTTAGGTCTTTTCGGTGTGCTTTGGTACAATATTAACCAGCGTAAGGGCGAAATTGGTTTAAGACGTGCGATTGGAGCGAGTGCATTTGCCGTAAACAGGCAGTTGGTCACGGAGGCTTTAATTTTAACAACATTTTCCTTACTGATCGGTGTTTTCTTTGCTATCCAGTTTCCTCTGCTCAAGGTGTTTGACCTGAAATCCAGCGTTTATTTTATTGCCATATTTATCTCTTGCATTTTTATTTATCTCCTGGTATTTATCTGTGCACTTTACCCCGGAAAACAAGCCGCTGCAATTATGCCTGCAATGGCCCTTCA
The DNA here is from genome assembly GCF_900112985.1 of Pedobacter antarcticus. Classification (GTDB taxonomy): domain Bacteria; phylum Bacteroidota; class Bacteroidia; order Sphingobacteriales; family Sphingobacteriaceae; genus Pedobacter; species Pedobacter antarcticus. Next base: position 122,778 of record NZ_FONS01000010.1, on the reverse strand, counting down.
TGAAGAATAATTGTTATATTCAAAAAGTATGATTTTAGTTATAGATGATGATATTGCTGTCAGAACGTCGCTGCTTTTATTGCTGGGAAATGCCGGGTATGAAGTGCTAGGAATAGACAATCCGGAGGAAGCGATGGAAATAATTCAACAGCAGGAACCTGATCTGGTTTTATTGGATCTTAATTTCTCTATAGGTACGACCGGAAAGCAAGGGATGTCTGTATTGGAGAAGATCCGTAAGAACTATACGATGCCTGTCATTCTGATTACCGGCTGGGGAAGTATTGACCTGGCTGTTCAGGGAATGAAGATGGGGGCTAATGATTTTGTGAATAAGCCCTGGCAGAATGATCATCTGTTAAATAGCGTTAGCACACTGCTGGATTTAGAAAAAGAAAAAGTGGTGAGCCTGACGCGTCGTCAGCTGGATAAACAATATAACTTCCCTTTTATTATTGGGGAGGACGCGCAGATGCTTCAAATCCTGGAAACTATAGGCAGGGTCGCCACTACTGATGCGTCTGTCCTGATTCTTGGGGAAAGTGGAACAGGTAAAGAGCTGATTGCGGAGGCTATACATGAAAATAGCCGTCGACGGACAAAACCTTTTATTAAAGTGAATTTAGGAGGGATTTCCTCTACTCTTTTTGAAAGCGAAATGTTTGGGCACGTTCGCGGAGCTTTTACTGATGCACGTTTCGATCGTACCGGCCGGTTTGAACTCGCTAATAAGGGGACTATCTTTTTGGACGAGATAGGCGATCTTGAGCCTGCAAGCCAAGTTAAACTGCTCCGTGTATTGCAGGACAGAACCTATGAGGTACTGGGTAGCAGCCGTAGTAAAACGGTAGATGTAAGGGTGATCTGCGCGACAAATAAAAATCTGCATGAATTGGTTTCGTCCGGATTATTTAGAGAAGATCTTTTATATCGGATTAATCTCATCACAGTTCAGCTCCCAGGCCTGCGTAACCGAAAGGATGATATTACGTTATTAGTTAAGTTCTTTTTGAATAATTTAAGGGAGATCTATAACAGACCGGCCCTTTCAATTTCGCCGGCTGCGATGAGATGGCTGAAGCATTTACCCTTGCCGGGAAATATCCGACAGCTTAAAAACCTGGTGGAACGTACGATTCTGGTTAGCAGAAATAATATTCTTGACATTTCTGATTTTCAGACCCAGCTGGAGGTTGTGCCGATAAAGACAGATCAGTTGTCTCTACCCAGTGTTGGCGCAATGACACTGGACGAAATAGAAGCTGAGATGGTACGAAGGGCTATGAGCTTCCATCAGAACAGGATCACTAAAGCCGCTGCCTCATTAGGCATCACACGGAATGCATTGTATAGGAGACTGGAAAAACATCAAATACCTTTCCATGAAACTGAAGACTAAGTATCTGCTATTTACCGGCATATGCCATGTGGTTTGTCTGGTTTTGAGTTATCTGATATTAGAGAAACATCCGCTAATTTTTATGATCGCTGAAATACTGATTCTGTTGTCTTTTTTTCTAGCTTGGAAACTCTATAAGGACCTGATATTACCGCTAGAGTATCTACGGGAAGGAATTCGGGCGATTAAAGAAAAGGACTTCACCGTAAAATTTCTGCAAACAGGAAAAAAGGATGTTGATGAGCTAGTGATGGTTTACAATCATATGATCGATGAACTCCGGATCGAGCGGACTAAACAGGAAGAACAGCATTTTTTTCTGGATAAATTAATTGAAACCTCACCTACAGGTATTATCATACTGGATTATAATGGTGAATTGAAACAGGTCAATTCCACCGCATCAGAACTTCTCAGGCTCCTGCCGGACCTGCTGGATAAACAACTTAAAAACATGAAGATTGGTGAATCGGAGCTGATCCGGTCGGGTAGTCTCCGTACTTTTAAAGTGCAGAAATCACATTTTCTTGATCATGGTTTTCCAAGAGTTTTTATGATGATAGAGGAGGTTACTGCGGAGATTTTTGAGGCAGAGAAACAGGTTTACAGCAAGGTTATCCGGATGATGGCACACGAGGTTAATAATACTGTAGGGCCTGTCAATTCAATTATGGATATGACCTTGCAAAATGCGGTTCTATGGGCAGATCAGAAAAATATAGCATTGCAAAAGGCATTGGGTGTGGCAATGGACAGGAATCACAATTTGAATTTATTTATGCGGAATTTTGCAGATCTCGTTAAATTATCGCCTGTTAATAAAACATCTGTGGACGTAAGTAAACTGGTTAATTCTGCAGCAGACCTGATGCATTTTACAGTAGAGAATAAAGTCATTCGCCTGTTGGTGAAGGGTTCAGAAACTCCATTTCATATTCAAGCTGATGCACTACAACTGGAACAGGCCCTGCTTAACATATTAAAAAATTCGATAGAAGCAATTTCTGATTCTGGTGAGATCTCATTGAATTTGTATCCTGAACAGGGAAAGTTGGTGATCTTAGATAATGGTTCCGGACTCTCTGGTGGAGTTGATGAGATATTATTCAGCCCTTTCTTTACAACAAAAAAAGACGGGCAGGGGATAGGCCTTACGTTGGTAAGAGAAATTCTCATTAATCATGGATTTGAATTTAGTTTACAAACTACCGCTGATGGACTGACAGCATTCTCTATCTTTTTTAAATAAGCATTTGCATAAAACAAAACGCGGCTTTCCGGCATGTAATGCCGGAAAGCCGCGTTTTTTAGGACCAGAATTTTTATTGTGGATTCTGAGCTAAATTATCTAACGTTACTTCCCGTTGCGGAATTGGAAGTAATAGTTTATTTTCTGTGATCTGGTAAGAGCTTGCAGGGTAGAGATCCTTGTTCTTAGCAACTTCTCTTTTTCCATGATCAAGCATTACCGGAATTGCTTTCCCTGTTCTTAACAGGTCATACCAGCGGTGGTTTTCAAATGCAAGTTCTACTTTTCTTTCCCGTGCGATTGCCTCTCTGAAAGCTTCCTGACTATTTACATTTAATGCTGCGACTGGATTACCCGCAGTTTTCGGTGAAAGACCTGCTCTGGTTCTCACGCTGTTAAGTAGATTAAAGGCTTCTCCGTTAGCGCTAAATCCGGATTCGTTCAAACATTCAGCAATCTCCAGCATGACATCTGCATATCTGATAATAGGGAAATTAACATTGGTTTGGCCGGGTTGAATAAAACCATGGTTGTATTTTTTGATGTACGGAGCTGCAACAAAGCCTGTTGTAGCATTGAATCCTTCTGCAAGGGAAGTGTTTCTGCGTTTATCTCCAGTTTCATAAGCACTCATCAGGTCATCAGTAGGCGTATTCCATCCACTTGAAAAACTTAAATTAGTTCCAAGATCCTGAGTGACTACGGTACCCGAATTGAAAGGCGCAAATTGGTACATAAAGTTACTGGCCAGATCAGGTACTGACCCTAAATACTGTATTTCGAAAATTGATTCCTGATTATTTTTATTGGCAGGAATAAAGATATCTGCATAACTAGGCATCAGATTATAACCAGTTACTTTTCTTAAGGCAGCAAGTGCTTCAGGAAATTTCTTTTGAGTCATATATACTTCTCCTAGAATCGCATTAGCTGTTCCGCTGGTCACCCGGCCTTTGTCTGCTGAGCCATAACTTGCCGGAAGTTTCGTTTCGGCATCAGTCAGATCTGCCAGAATCTGATTGTAAACCTCTTCGACAGATGCGCGGCCTTTAGACTTGGCATCATCTGGTGAGTTAGTTACCTCTAGTCTTAATGGGACACCTCCAAATTGTCTGACGAGATTGAAATAGTGAAATGCGCGCAACAGTTTTACTTCGCCTATTGCCTGATTTTTCGATTCATCAGACATCTGTATGCGATCGACGTTGTTCAGGACATCATTACATCTGGAGATGCCGGTGTAGCTCTGTTGCCAGAAATCCTGAATAAGTGTGTTAGCTGATGTAACCAGAAATTGATCTACCAACTCCCTGTTTTCCTGCCCCCGTTGTGGTGCATTATATTGAAAAGAAGTGTTGTCGGAGCGCATTTCTCCGAACATCCAGTAACTGAATAAACCCAGGTCGCGGAGTGACCGGTAGGAACCGACTACGCCTTGTTTTAAATCTGATTCGGTTTTCCAGAAGTTAGCGCCCAGTAACCCTGATTCAGGTTGCTGAGCTAAAAAATCTTTCTTACAACTAGCTGTGAACAGCGCTGTGCCAAGTATTGTGGTAATTATGTATTTTGATAAGGTTTTCATTATTTCTGATGGTTAAAAGGTAACATTTAAGCCCAAAGTCATGATTCTTGGGATCGGATAGTTGGTGAAGTCACGTCCTGGAGTAAGTACAGAGGAATTATTTGTGCTGGCTTCTGGATTTGCACCGCTGTATTTAGTGAAAGTTGCCAGGTTTTGTACACCACCATAAAGGCGTAAAGCTTTAATCGTTTTAGAATTTTTGATGAAGCTGCTGGTGAAGTTATATCCAAGTGTGACATTTTGTATTCTCAGGAAGCTGGCATCTTCCACCCAGGCAGAATTATTCTCCCTGTAAAGTGGAGTGGCTCCGTTAGTTGTCGGCGTAAAACCATCACCTTGATTCTCTGGTGATCTCCATCTGTTCAGGACCTTACGGTGTACATTGAAAACGCCATCAGTATTGGTCAGGAATTCATTTGCTGTATTTAAGATCTGGCCACCTTGAGAACCTACAATAATAACGTTAAGGTCAAAACCTTTATAACTAAAGGAGTTGGTGAAGCCATAAGTGAAATCAGGATTGGAATTGCCAATCACATCAAAATCTTTTTGGTCTTCAATAATTCCGTTTCCATCTACATCTTTATAGCGGATAGATCCAACTACTGAAGAGGCCGCTTTCGGATAGCGATCCAGGTCTGCCTGATCTCTGTAGATTCCTTCGAGTACATAACCGTAAAATTGACCGATCGGTTTACCTACTTCTGTTTTGTGCGTGAAGAAGCCACCACCGCTTCTTCCGCTGTAAATAGGATCATTATTGTCATTAAGTGCGAGCACCGTGTTTCTATTGATGCTTATATTCAGATTCGTAGACCAGGTGAAGGCGCCGGTAAGATTTTTTGTGTTAATCCCAAACTCCAGACCTCGGTTTCTGATTCTTCCATCATTGATTAATGCATTGGCGAAGCCAGATGACAGAGGAATTTCGGTGTTGTAAAGCATCCCCGTCGTAATCCTGTTATAGTAATCTGCAGTGAAGTTTACGCGGTTATTTAATATGGCTAAATCAATACCCAGATCAAGCTCGTCTGAGTTTTCCCAGGTTAAATTCGGGTTGTTCAGTGACGTGGAAACTCTTCCATTCGCGAGTTGTCCGCCAAAACTATAGTTTGCACCTGAAATAATAGAAGAGTAGTTGTAATTTCCAATATTGAAATTACCTGATCTACCGTAACTTGCTCTTAGTTTCAGATCGCTTATCCACGATACGTTTTTCATAAAGTCTTCCTGTGAAACTCTCCAGCCTAATGCTACTGAGGGAAATGTACCATAGCGGACGTTTTCTCCGAAACGGGACGAGCCATCGGAACGAATAGTCGCAGTTAGCAGATAGCGATCTTTAAACGTATAGTTGACGCGGGCCAGGTAGGACACCAATGACCATTTGTCTATACTTGCACCCTGGCCATTTAGTAATGAGGCCGCGTTGATTGTCTCAATTAGGTTATCCGGATAATTGGTAGCATTGAAATTATATCCGTCACCACGTTCCTGTTGTGCTGTGTACCCCACTAAGGCACTGATTCTATGATCTTTTCCGAAGCTTTTATCGTAGTTCAAGACTAACTCTGAAAGCCAGTTAACGGTATTTGAATTAGTAGTAGTTGAACTCGGAATGGCAAGATTAGGGTTTTGATTTCCTGTTTCGCCAAGCACGAAACTCGGATTAAATCTGAAAGAGCTTTGTTGTGAATAATCCAGATTATAGCTGTATTTAGCTTTTAAACCGGGTATGATTTCATATTCAGCAAAGGCGTTCGCCAGTCCGCGGAAATATTTGGCTTTTGTTCCACCGAATTCCAGTGTATTTAGTGGGTTTCCTGCGCCAATTGCTCCCGGCGAGGTGATAAATACAGTACGGTTTCCGTTGGCATCATTTACGGGTACAATTGGACTTAACCACAAGGTTCTGGTTAATAAATCGCGTTGTCCAGTCTCGAAATCGTTACGGTTCTGCACCCCTCCAGTCGGGGCGATCATCACGCCGACTTTTAGTTTTTTACCCAGGTTGGACTGCAGATTAGCCTGTACTGAATATCTGCTGTAGTCGGTATATCTGATGGTACCTTGTTGATCCAATCTACCTAATGAGATCGAGTATTGTGTATTATCGGAACCGCCTCTTATGCTGGCATCAACATTTGTCTGGATAGCAGTGCGTAATACTTCATTATACCAATCGGTACCCTTACCGTACTGTTCCGGGTTTCTAAACTCGGCAGGTATGTCGGCATCGGTAGCCACTTTACCCTGAGATAGAAATAAGTCAATGATTTTTTCTTTTCTGAATTGTGCATATTCTGTTCCATTCAACACATCTGGTCTGCCTTTCTGGGGAACTTGCTGTATACCGGTATAGGTATTTAAGCTAACTACCGGAGGACCATTCTTACCTTTTTTAGTAGTAATTACGATGACACCATTTGCTCCCCTGGAACCATAAATCGCAGTAGATGATGCATCTTTCAGCACAGTAATATTATCTATATCTTCCGGACTAATCATATTTAAAGGATTATACGATTGGCCTGTAGTATTAGAAATAGCAAATCCATCGACTACGAACAGTGGATTGTCACCCGCACCGATTGAACCGGATCCCCTGATTTTTATTCCGGTACCGCCACCAGGTGCGCCTGTTGGTGAACTGACCTGGACACCTGGAATCTGACCGACTAATTTCTGGTCAACAGAACTCACAGGAAGATCTTTGATCTGTGCAGCCGATACTGTGGCGACAGAACCAGTCAGGTCTTTCTTTTGCTGTGTGCCGTACCCAATGACTACGATTTCACTTAGCTGATCGCCTGCTGCTGCAAGGCTAATATTGACGCTGGAACTTTCGCCAACGGTTACTTCTTTAGTTCCATATCCAATGTATGTAAATACCAGGATTGCCCCCTTCGGAGCTGTAATACTGTAATTTCCCGTATTACTGGTCACAGTACCGGTAGTTGTATTTTTAACCCGGACGGAAACTCCAGGAATTGGGTTGTTGTCTGCAGCATCTGTTACTTTCCCGGCAATTGGAGTTCCCTGGGCAAGTAGAAAGGTACTGGTGAAAATCAGATACAATAGTATCATAAAGCTCTTATAGCGAGCTTGGTAGGGTAGATTTTTAAATTTCATACTTTTAGTTTATGGTTTGAGATTAAATAAGGTGCGTTTGCAAGTGTTTATGATCTGGTTTTTATAGTTGTGCGAAATTTGATTATCCGGTTTTTTTCAATTACGTAGTTTTTGCCCTGGTCTGAACTGTACGAAGCACCTGAATTCGGTTCAGTGTTTTCATCGTGATACATAAAGCCATATATCCCCTTGGTTGCTGAAGACTTAAGGACGATGGTATACTTGCTTCCCTTGTTTACTGAGATATTTGGATTAACAGTGATATTTGAAGGTGACCAGCTCACGCGGTCTCTGGGAATATTCGTACTATATAAAGGTTTACCTATGGGTAGATAGTTTTCATCTGCTGCATAAAGCAAAATCACGAGGTCGGCATCAGGATAGCCGTTTTGGAAAGTCGTAACTGAAATTCCATTCAGTATCCCTTTGCGTGTAGTAGTAAAGCCTTGTCCGCGCTGAACATTGTGACTGATATCTTCATAAGTTTTGAAGTTCCTGACACCGGCATCATTATCCAGATTTTTGATCTCTTTCTGTTTACCCGCGCCGCCCTCAGCCAGGGAGAGTTCGGCCTCATTCTGGCAAGACATAGGGAGAATAGATCCGTCTTCGGCAAACGTTAAAGGTGCCCAGTAAAAATTAGCGAGCGCTTCGTTCTTTGCAGCATCATTCCAAAGGTCACTGCCATAAATGTAAACTGTTCCTGAGGTTAGCTGAATTGGTGAGACGAAAGACGGTTGTCCACCGCAGGAGTTGCTGCTGATCTGAATTCCTTCCGACCAAGGCCCTAAGGGCGTTTTGGCAGTACGATAGGAAGTTCCGGTTCCTGCGCAGTAACCACAATTCGGGTCGGAATATGTAAGATAGTAAATTCCGTTGCGCTCGAAAACTGACGGCGCTTCTGTCTTCCCGGGCGTGATATTTTTTGTGACTTCCCCGGTACCTGTCAGGTAATCATCGCTTAATTTTTCAATAACGATAGTGCCCTTCGTTCTCCAGTCGGTGTAGGCTATGTAACCCGTGCCGTCAAGATCTACGAATGTATCATGGTCCCCGTTATTAAGTCCTGCTGCAGGAGCATCAGCATTAACCGCCAATTTCGGTTCGGCTACTTCTACAAATGGGCCGACAGGGCTTTTACTGGTAAATACCCGAAAGCCGGAAACATTATCATATACATTGATCCACAGTACATAATTTGACGTTTTTTTATTGAAGATTACATGTGGTCTGAAGCAACCATAAGTACTTCCGTCGCATCGAGACTGCCAAACTGGTGTTGTTGGATCAAATAGCATCCCCCGATCTGTCCAGTGAACAAGATCTGTCGATGAATAGGTTTTAAATCCACAGAACGGAGCTTCTTTTTTACCCCACTCAAAACCGCAGCCATAGCTTGTCCCGTATAAATAGTATACGCCCTCGAAAAAAGCTATCTCTCCGTCATGTGCATCGATGGCTTCCCCCATAGTGCTGAACCGCGTCACCTGTTCGCCGGCCTTATTAAAATTTTGAATCTTAGTCTGATAACTTTTATTTCTGGTTTGAACTGCTTTTTTTGTCTTTGTGCCGGATTTATCTGACTGCGCCTGCAGATCCGATGAAGCGGCTACACTCATAGAAATGAGAGCAATAGAAAACACCAGTTTCTGGAATAAGTTGAATGTACCTGTCATGAAGGAATAATTATATTTGGATTGCTAAAAGCGAAATCCAAATATAAAGGCTTAAGCAGGGAAACCACCTGTTCAATTTGATTAATTGAATATACTTTTTGATAAAAAAAGCGATTTAGCAAAGACTTTTTGGAGGGTACGCAGAAAAAAGCTCAACTTTTGGTGAGGTCTAATAGTCAGAATTTCAATGTAGAAGCGCGATGTTGGAATTCAAAATGGCTAAGAATTATGCTTGTTGCCATTGACTGCCGGGAGGCTAAAACAGCAGGTTTTCCTTTGAGATGCTATTACTTCTTTCAAACATTAGCAGCCATTTTTTCTTATCCGTTCCCGCTGCATAACCGGTCATTGTTCCATTGCTTCCGATTACCCGGTGACAGGGTATGATGATTGCCAGTCTGTTTCTGCCGTTGGTTGAAGCGATTGCGCGGATTGCTTTAGGATTATTCATTCTCTCTGCCTGCTCTTTGTAAGTACAGGTCTGTCCATAAGGGATTTGCAGGAGACTTTGCCAGACTGCCTGTGCAAAATCGTTTCCAGGCGTATGAAGCGATACAGAAAAAGTTTTACGTAATCCCTGAAAGTATTCGCCAAGTTCTGTCTCAGCCTGTTCGGAATATTGATTTCTCCCTGGAATAATTCTTGCTTTCAGCAAATTACGAAGATCGGCGATTTCTTTCTCCAGCCTGATCCGGTTCGCGAATTCCAGTAGACAAAGACCTTGCAGTGTAGCTCCTGCCAGCATCGGGCCTAGAGGTGTAGCAATTTCTGTCATGTATAGCACAGAATCACTATCCGCATAATCTGAATTAATCTTAAATATCCAGCTGTATCGTTCAGCGAAAATCTGGTCTTCCGGTTTAAGTACTGTGTTCATGAATTCAAATATAATGGATAAAAGAATAGCAGAGAACCCGGTTATTGCTAGGCATAGGCATGTTTCTGCACAGTATTGTTGCGAACGGTGACAGTCCGGAGAATCGTATATCGACCATAAACATATTATGAATAGCGTTAAACTGATTCTGTAAATGGGAAATAAGAGATATCAATTGGTTTTGAATGCTGATCTCTGCTTCATTTAACAGTTTGTTAATATGTCCGTCATTTAGCAGCTCTAATTTCGCTTCATATTTTATGGGCGAAAACAATACTACCGTATTTGACGGAGACCTTGTACATAATTTCGATGGAAAAGCATTTGAGGATCTTTATCGTCGTATGTACCCTACGCTTAAAAAATACGCTGTCTATCTGGTGAGGGACGTTGAGGATGCGCAACTTATTTTAAATGATGTGTTTATAGCCATCTGGAAAAATAATATCCGCATTTCAAACGAAAAGGCATATCTGTTCCGGGCGGTAAAAAATGCCTCCTCCAATTATCATAAAATTTCCAAAACAAACTTTTTGCATATAGACGAACAGGAGAGTCTGGAAGTTTGGGATAAAGCGGCAGACCCATCTCAGATTTACCTTGATAAGGACAGAAACCGGATACTCTACAATCTGATTGATCAAATGCCCGAGCGCAGGCGTTTGGTTTTCTATATGTACCGGATCGATGGTTTCAGCTATAAAGAAATTGCAGCACTGTTAGATATTTCCGTCCGTACGGTCGAGGATCACCTTGTCAAAGGCTTTCAGTTTTTGCAGGACATAGTGCTGAAAAATGAAACGGAATTCCGGTAGATAAACTCTTAACCGTTTGTTAACGCAATGTTAACGTTTTGCGGCCCGTAATAGATGCCAGGTTTCTTGTCTTGTCTGTATAAAAGCATGAGGATGGACCAAGAAAACTGGAAATTTGTACTTGATTATTTATCCGCAAAGGAAAATGCACATGGCAACGTTCAGCAAATAAAGCAGGAAGAGAAAAAAATACAGGAATGGCTGAGTAAAGATCCTAAAAATCAACAGGATCTTGAACATGCTTTATGGTTATGGCAAATTAGTGCTGTGCCACCCGAAGATGATGATTGGAAAGAGAGTTTTAATACTATTCAAACTTCCTTGTCTAAAGAAGTTTCTCCAAAGACTGTTAAGTTTAGATTTTGGATAGCCGCCGCTGCAGTTTTTACTGCGGTAGCTTTATCGACCTTCTTCTATAGATTGCAGCAACCAGTTTTGCAAAATACCGGAATTGACTGGGTCACAAAGTCTGCAGGCGCTGGAAAAGTTATTAATATAATATTGCCCGATAGTACGGAGATCTGGCTAAACTCCGGCAGCTCTATTAGTTTTCCCAAAAATCTGCAACAAGCAGCTTTGAGAACCGTGAAACTTAAAGGAGAAGCTTTTTTTAAAGTAAAACGAGACCCCCGGCATCCATTCGTAGTACATAGTTTAAATCTCAGAACCCAGGTGCTTGGGACTAGTTTTAATATCCGAGCATGGGAAGGGCACCGGTCTGAAGTGACGGTATTAACGGGCAAGGTAGCAGTTTCCAGAGACTCTGCAGGAGGCCAGTCAGCCGCTATTCATTTGCTGCCCAACCAAAAAGCAGCATATGATGTGCATTCCACTAATCTTTCTCTTGAAAATATTGGCAATGCTCAAACTGCTGCAGACTGGACAGAAGGGAAGATGACTTTTGATCAGACAGACTTACGAGATGTTTTCGAGGTAATAGAGAGGAAATACGACATGAAAATTATCACTGATCAATCTTTTAAAGGATGTAAACTCACCGCGCAATTTGATAATGTCAACTTAAATGAGGTGTTGAAAACCATTCAGCTGAGTCTGGATCTTCATTACACAATAAATAAAAAGACAATTTATATAAAAGGAGGTAAATGTAATTAGACAACTAACTATAAAGAAAAAGCCGAAGCATGTTGACGCATGCCCCGGCTATGATTTTCAATTTTATTTTAACCCATCACGATTAAAACACACAAAGTTATGAAAAAGTCCGCAGTGACTAATCAATTAATTTTTAAAGCAATGCGTTTTGTTAGTATCATTTATTTTCTGCTCTCTGTTATGTTCTTTACCGGACAGGCATCACCTTTAAAGGCGCAGGACGTTAACAGTAGAATCAGTTTCAATTTCAAAAATGGAACCTTAAATGAATTGCTGAAAAGCATTGAAAAGAAAACCAATCTATCTTTTGTTTATACGAATAAGGATGCTGCATTAAACAAAAGAATTGAATCTGTGAAAGCAGAGAATGAAATGGTCAGCAGTTTGCTTAGCCGCGTACTTGCCCCCGCTCAATTAACTTATATAGTCCGAAATAATCAGATTATTATTAAAAATGTTGTGCGGATTAAAGGGAAGGTAACGGACGAAAAAGGCTTGCCCATACCCGGCGTGAGCGTCATTGAAAAAGACCGCGATAACACTACCACTACCAGTTTAAATGGCGAATATAGTCTGAATGTAAGGGATGCATCAGCTACAATTCTATTTAGAATGATGGGGTATCAAACTAAAGAACTGGCTCTGAACGGAGAAACGAAGATTAATGTAAGTTTGGTTCCGGATGAGACTGCTTTATCTGAAGTAGTTGTTACCGCACTCGGGATTAAGCGTGCCGAAAAAGCACTCGGTTATTCTATAGCCACAATAAAAGGTAGTGACGTGAATACCGTAAAAGAAGTAAACGTAGTAAATTCACTGGCCGGAAAGGTTGCTGGTGTAAATGTGGTAAGCGCAGGATCTGATCCAGGTTCGACTGCACTGATTACCATTCGCGGGCAATCTTCAATTGCGACGGATAACCAACCGCTTTTTGTGGTGGATGGCGTTCCGGTGGCACATTCGCTGCGGCCGACTTCAGAGGTGGGCCGTTCTTCTATTGACTACGGAAGCCCCGTCGCCGATATCAGTCCTGATGATATTGAAAGCATTACCATACTGAAAGGTGCCAGTGCCGCGGCTTTATATGGCAGCAGAGCGGGAAGTGGTGTTGTACTGATTACTACAAAGAGCGGATCGGCAAATAAAAAAGGTCTCGGGATAAGCTTCAATTCAAATGCCATGTACGATCAGGCCTGGATGTTCCCTCATTTTCAGAATCAGTTCGGGGCGGGAGATTTTACTGACGATCCTGCTTCTAACACTTCCTCTGCCTGGGGCCCGCGCCTCGATGCGGGAACTAAACACCTGCAGTGGAATAGCCCACTTGATGCGAGTGGAAAGCCTGTGCCCACAGACTGGGTATCCCACCCTGATAATGCAAGAGATTTTTATAAAACAGGTTCTACCTACACGAATAATATTGCCATCAGTGGTAAAAACGCCGATGGTAATTATAGGCTTTCCTATACTAACATGGTCAATAAAGGTATTGTGCCGAACACAGATCTGAGCAGGAATACTTTGAATCTTGCTGCAACGTACGTATTGCATCCGCGGGTAAAAATCAGTACTAATATCGGGTATGTAAATAATAAAAGTGATAACCGTCCATCTGCTTACAGGGAAAGTGTTACTCAAATGGTTTATTCTATGCCTTCCAATATGAGTATTAAAGATTTGAAAAATTACTGGAAACCCGGCAGGGAGAATATTGAACAGTTTTCTCCGGATGATTCCGATAACCCTTACTTCGTAGCTTATGAACATACTAATGGTTATGACAGAAACCGTTTGACCGGGAATATACAGGCCGTAATTGATGTGACCAAAGAGCTTAGTGTGATGGTGCGTACCGGTCTTGATATGTATAATGAAGAGCACGAAACCAAGCGTCCCTTTAGCTCTAAACGATTTAAATTTGGAGGTTACGGTGTCGATAACTCTTACTTCAAGGAGCAGAATTCTGATTTCCTGATTAATTATAAAAAGACCCTGAATCAGGACTGGTCTTTTGGCTTGTCGGTAGGAGGTAACCAAATGGATCAGACTAGCAGAAGTACTGCACAGCGTACTGAAAGCTTGAGTATTCCCGGAATTTATAATATCAACAATGCGCGGGCAGGAACTATAACGAATGCGCAGTATAATTCCCGTAAACGAATTAATAGTTTATATGGAATGGGTCAGGCATCATTCAAGGATATGGTATTTCTTGATGTGACTGGCAGAAATGACTGGTCAAGTACATTACCCGAGCAAAATAATTCTTACTTCTACCCTTCGGTGTCATTAAGCACTGTTTTAACTGATTTGCTGAAGATGAAGTCCGACTTGTTGTCATTTGTTAAAATCAGGGCTAACTGGGCACAGGTAGGAAGTGATACGGATCCTTATCAGCTATATAATACTATTCCTTTCAACCAGGATTGGGGTGATGTGAAAAGAGCTACTATAGAGTTTAATTTGAAAAACAATTTCCTGAAGCCGGAAATAGCTACTTCCTATGAGTTTGGTGGAGATCTTCGCTTTTTTAAAAACAGGTTAGGTCTGGATGTGACCTGGTATAAGACCAATAAAAGAAACCAGATTATCAATATTCCAACTACGATCGCTTCCGGAGCATCAAATCGTTTAATCAATGCCGGGAATATTCAGAACAGTGGCTGGGAAATCGGGTTGAATGCTGTTCCGGTTCAGGGTACATTCAAATGGGAAGTGAACGCAAACTTCACAAGAAATGAAAATAAAGTGATCTCCTTACTGGAGGGTTTGCCCGAGTATTCTATGGGTAGTGCAGACGGGGATAACATTCGCTACTTAATTAAAGAGGGAACCAAAATAGGAGATTTCTATACACCGAGTTACACAAAGGTACCAAGCGGGCAGTATGCCGGAGCAGCTTTACTGGATAAAACCGGACATTATATCCGCAATAATTCGGAGTATATAAAAGTTGGAAATTATAATCCTGATTTTACCATAGGTCTCAATAATACCTTCAGCTATAAAAATCTGACACTCAACTTCCTTTTGGATTGGCGCAAAGGTGGAAACTTCTATTCATACGTGGTTAAAAGTTTAATCAATGCGGGCCTGACAGATAATACACTTGTGGGCAGAGACGCAGAAACCGGGGGTCTGCCCTGGGTAGATTCGCAAGGGAAGCAAAAGAATGACGGGATGATCATTCCCGGCTATATTGCCAATGCAGACGGGACATACAGTGAAAATAAGTTAGTTATTGCAGCCTCAGATTTTTACAATAACACTTACAACAAATATTACGAGCGTCTAACTTATTCTGCTTCTTTTCTCAAGCTGAGGGAAGCATCTATAACCTATGTGTTCGGCAAAAACGTGTTAGGAAAGCTTCCGATAAGCAATCTCTCGGTTTCGTTGATCGGCAGAAACCTATACACCTGGACTGCCAATGGACTGGGCTACGATCCTGAAACGACCATGAGTGTCACTGAAGGGTTTAAGCAGGGGGTAGGACACTGGACATTACCCGGTACACGTTCTTTTGGCTTTAAATTGAGTTGTAACTTTTAATCAGTATAAAAATGAAATTAAGATATAAAACGATCCTGGTATTATTTATAGCGGTACTGGGTGCCTGTACCAAAGATTTTGATACCATTAATACGAATCCAAACTCTCCGGAAAATACTAATACCGAGTTCCTGATGTCTGAGGTAGTTTTATCTACTGCATATGCTTATCAGGAGAATTCCGTGAACAGAAGACCTGCGTCCGCTGCAAGATATCTTACACTGGTACGTAATACTGGTTATGACTTATTAGACTGGGGGCCGGTGGATTGGGACGATATTTATGCCCGGTTGTCTGTAAATAATACACTATTGGAGACTGCTCAAAAGCGTTCGGAAAGTCAGTATATCGCAATCAGTAAAATCATGAAAGCATTTAATTTTGCCTACCTGACCGATCTGTATGGAGATATCCCTTATACGCAGGCACTAAAGTCGAAAGAAAGTAATGTCATTTACCCTGAATATGATCAGCAGCAGGTTATCTATCCTGATTTATTGAGAGAGCTGCGGGAGGCTAATGATCTTCTAAAAGCAAACGCGGAAGAAATTAATGCCAAGGGTGATGTGATGTTTAGCGGCAGGGCATTGCAGTG
This sequence comes from Pedobacter antarcticus, assembly GCF_900112985.1. GTDB lineage: Bacteria > Bacteroidota > Bacteroidia > Sphingobacteriales > Sphingobacteriaceae > Pedobacter > Pedobacter antarcticus. Next base: position 106,785 of record NZ_FONS01000010.1, on the reverse strand, counting down.
GCGTAAGTTTGCAAACTCATTGCGCTTAAGAATGCTGTTACGTATTTCTAAAGCGTATGCTCCAGCGTTCGCAGAAATGCAGGCGATTATTAATGATAAGGCCGCATTTCCTGTGTTTGAAGGTAGTGCCGATAACGCAGAAATTCCATACTTGGGAAATTTGGCTGCGTATAGCTGGCCTGGAGGCCCCCTTGCTATGATTGATTTTGATTATCAAAAAACAAAAGTGAGTAAGGAACTGGTAGACAAACTCATTCAAAGAAACGACCCCAGGCTCGGGGTTTGGGTCGAACCGGTTAAAAGTACCACGGGTTCGACGGTAGACCCTAATAAATTCGTAGGTGTGCCCAATGCAATTGATGCGCCTGCAGCATATAATGGAGGAGAGGATCATGTGTCTGTTTTTTCGTCAGCGTTTTTCAGAAAGAATGGTGGGTCTGCAAATCCTTTATTGAAAGCAAGTCTGATGACTTATACTGAACAATGCTTTATTCTGGCAGAATCGATTCAAAAAGGTAAAATCACTGTTCCGGGAGAGACTGCAGAGTCGATGTATTACAAAGGAATCAAGGAGTCTATGAACAATTACGGAGTAGTCGTTTCTTCAAATTACTTTGATCAGTCCATTGTTAAATATGACGGCACACTTGAACAACTGATCACACAAAAATGGATTGCCATGTTATTTAAAGGTTCAGAAGGCTGGTTTGACCAACGGCGGACTGGTTATCCTGCTTTTGTGACGGGTCCTCTGGCTGCTGGCAGAGGGATTCCAAAACGTTATGTTTTTCCAGATTCTGAAAGCGCGAAGAATAAAGTAAGTTATCAGAAAGCGGTATCTGTCTTTGGCCCTGATAACGAATCTACTTTAATGTGGTACCTGAAATAATTTTAAACCTTATAAGATGAATATTTTAAATAAATATATATATAGTACTGCGCTAATTATCGTTGCAGCTTTTACTAACATACAGGCGCAGGACTTCGCTCCAAAACCTTTTCCGGACCGTGTTATTTTAACCTGGAAAGGCAGTACTTCCCTTAGTCAGACGGTAACCTGGCGCACCGATACTACAATTCTGGGTTCTAAAGCACAGATTAAAGCTGAAGATTCCAGTCCGGCTTTGGAGGATGCTATTACTACTTATGATGCTAGTTCACGTTTATTATCTGGTGGCGAAAACTATGCTGTTGCCAAGTATCACCATGTTACTTTTGACAATCTTAAGCCTGGAACGGTGTACGCTTACCGCGTGGGCACCGGTGATTATTGGAGTGAATGGTTTCAGTTTACAACAGCGTCAGACCGGGACAAACCCTTTTCTTTTATTTATCTAGGTGATGCACAGAATGATATCCGCTCAAAATGGTCGCGCGTAATCCGAAGAGCATTCTCCCACGAGCCAAATGCGCGGTTTATAATCCATACAGGTGATCTGATCAACCGATCTAATAATGATAAGGAGTGGGGTGAATGGCATTATGGTGGTGGATTTATCAATGGAATGGTTCCAAGTATGCCCTCTCCAGGGAATCACGAATATGTGCGTGATGACAAAAGGAAATTGATTCTGGACCCTCACTGGGGCGTACAATATACGTTGCCTGGAAACGGACCGGCAGGTTTAGAGGAATCTGTGTATTATATAGACTATCAGAATCTACGTGTGATCTCATTGGATTCTCAAATGATAATCCTTGACGAGGCTTCTGCAAAGGTTCAGTATGAGTGGCTAGAAAAGGTTTTGAAGGAAAACACAAAACTGTGGACAGTTATAACTTTTCACCACCCTATCTTTTCCACTGCCAAAAGTAGGGACAACAAAGAATTCAGAGAGCGGTTTAAACCATTATTTGATAAATATCATATAGATCTGGTTTTGCAAGGGCATGACCATACCTACAGCAGAGGCCAAAATCTGCCCCGCGGACTATCGGGCAGAGAAGCCAGCGGACCGGTATATCTGGTTTCAGTCGCCGGTCCTAAAATGTATAAAGTAGATGGTGCTAAATGGATGAATGTTTCCTTGGAAAACACACAGCTTTTTCAGGTTATTCATATTGACGGCAAAAACCTGAAGTTTGAAGCTTATAAAACTTCGGGAGACTTATTTGATGCCTTTTCCCTAAAAAAATCGAGCAGGGAAACTGCAGCGGAATTTACTGATATGAACCCTGCTGCAAAGCAATAATAATAGACTAATGAAGTATAAGGTAAACCTGCTTACGTTAATATGCTGTTGTTCTGTATTTGCAACGTCCGGGCAGCACAAAACTATGACACTTCCCAAAAGTAAGAACAACTTTATCGTGATAGCCCACAGAGGAAGCCATCTTGTAAAACCCGAAAATAGTATAGCGGCAATTCAGGAAGCTATTGAACTCGGAGTGGATTATGTTGAAATGGATCTTCGTACAACCCGTGATGGCCACCTTGTTTTAATTCATAATGAGATGGTAGATCGGACGACAAGTGGTAAGGGGCGGATTCAGGATTTGAACCTGGATGAAGTAAAGAGACTAACCTTGATTGCTAAAGACGGCCATATTCATAAGTTACCGCTTTTTGAGGATGCTTTGCGCATTTGTAAAAACCGTGTTAATGTTTACCTGGATTTTAAGGATGCTGATGCAGTGCAGGCATACCGGGAAATCAGAGCTGCGGGAATGGAGGCTCAGGTACTTGTTTATATCAATACGGCAGAACAGTATAAATCCTGGCGGAGAGCAGCTCCAAAAATGCCGTTGATGTCTGGATTGCCAAAGTATATACGCACAGAAGGAGAGCTTGCTTCCTATCTTGCCGAAATGCCTTTAGCAGCTACTGACAATCTTCCGTATCAGTCTCTTCTTTTTGCTATGAGAGAGAACGGGCTATCCGTATTTTTGGATGTGCAGGCATCTGAAGAAGATCTGGTAAGCTGGAACACTGCTATAAATAAAGGAGTTCAGGGCGTCCAGACTGACCACCCCGAAGCCTTAATCAAATATTTAAAACAGAATAATCTGCGTAGACGTGTAAAAGTGCCGATCCATTAATACTCAGAATTTAGTTAATGAAGAGGCTGTACCAGAAATGAAGTGAACCCAAATTTTGACAAAAAATCGGTTCACAACAATATGGTACAGCCTTTTTATTTATACGAATTTTGGGTGATAATGAGTATTACTCTATATTAAAGGCAGTATTGGTTGCTTTGTATGTATGGTGTGATCTTTCAGTTATAAATTTACTCATTTTGAATTAGATATAATTCTTGGTTTATTGGCGGTAAGTAATCGGTGTTTGATCAGGTAACTACCATAAATTGTAAATAGATCAAAAATTGGTAAGTATACCACTTTTCTGAAAGACAATTTTTCAAATTTATTTATTGTACTTTACATATATATCTACTACGAAATTAATATCAACTCCAGTTTAGGAGTTCTATTATATTCCCGTCCGGGTCTGAGATGTAAATAAACCTAAATACACCGATATTATCAAAATGATGTTCGCTTAGCTCTCCAATTTTCGATGCTCCATTCTTTAATGCTATTGCTAAAACCCCCGCAATATCCTCTACCTTAAATGCGATATGTCCAAATCCTTTTTGATTGGCTAGGTGTCTTTCAGCATTAATCATTTCTGAATACTGATAGATTTCTAATGTGGGTCCATTATCCCCATAGCCAGGTAGCCGTAATTGTACCCCTTGTAAATTCGCGTTAAAGACGCCGGTGCCTTTTTCAAGCCACTCCCCTTGATAGTTTCGTATAGGTGGAATCGCTATGCAATTAAACACGATTTCATAGAAACGTGCAAGTTCCTTCCAATCCTTTGTTATAATGTTGGTATGCGCATACTTTATGTTCATGATGTAAATTTTGACTTGATTGTACGTAACGGTATTATACGTAACGGTATTAAAGTTAAGATTTTTTTGAAAAGCTTTGTGCGGCCCGCATGGCAAAAATTATTGGCTGATCTCGGTATAGAGCCTCAGCCCATTGAGCAGCCTCTTGATATCTCTATTCCTGAAAATAAAATGATGTTGGCTTTCTATCTCGCAGCTCCAGAGGTTGAGAACGATAGAAGAGCGCTCAATACTTTTCATGGAATGAGAAGAGCAAGGAAAGAAGGGCGATGGATGGGGCCTGCGCCCATAGGCTATACTAACAAAGTAACCGAAGACGGGCGGAAAGTATATTTGTCCTGTAGAGCCCCAAGCGTCAATAATGAAGTGGGTATATGACGAATTGTCCACGGGAAAGTGGTTCATTGATCAAATCTGGAAGGCAGCATCGGATAAAGGGCTGAAGACAGGTAGAAAAAATTTTTGGCAGATTATTAGAAATCCTATTTACTGCGGTAGGATACCAATTGCAAAATATAAAGAGGAAGAAGCTCATACTGTTATGGGGCAACATAAAGCGATAGTTTCGGAAAGAATCTATTATAAAGCCATGGATGTTTTGAACGGCAGAAACAAACCAAAAAAGACGACTATATCTTCTCCTGATGCGCTTCCCTTGCGTGGCTTTCTGATATGTCCAAGGTGCGGCTAAATGCTCTCAGGTAGTGCTTCAAAAGGTTACAGCAAGCACTATCACTATTACCATTGCTTTTCGAAATGTGGTGTAAGATATAACGCTAAAAAAGTCAATAAGCTTTTTGTGGAGAAATTAAAAAAAATATACTATAGATCCACTGTTGCATGAGGCGTATGTTATGATTTTGAAACAGGTTTATCAAGCTTTTTCAAGTGAAGATAATAATGAATTATCAAATGTAAAAAACAGCTGGAGGAGTTTAATAATAGAATTTCTAAGGCTAGGGACAAGATGCTCAATGATGTAATTCTTGATTTTGAGTACAGGAAAATAAAATCAGACTGTGAAAAAGAAAAATCCTTATTCTTGAAAATAGACTCATCGATTTATCCAGGGGAAAAGAGAATATTGGCGAATTAATCGGAAAAGCGATTGGGTTGCTCAAAAACCTTCATGAAACATATATAGAGGCAGATTCTGAAGGAAAAAGACGATTAATTAGTTCGATCTATCCCCAAAAACTCACTTTTGACGGAACACAACATCGAACTGTTCGAATGAATGAGGCTGTACGCGTTCTAGGCACTTTAAAGGCAGTTTTTGAGGGCAAAAAAGGGGCGAACCAAACAAAAATCTGATTTGCCCACTATGGTAGCCCAAACGGAACAAATCTCGAACCACTTTTTGGAGGATTTGGAGAGGTTGGCAAATATTGAAAGCGATTAAACAATTCCGTTCAATATCCCTTTATTTTGAAAAGTCAAATAAAAGATGATGTATGATAAATTCCTTATCAAATCGTTTATGTAAGCTATCAAATGTAAAACTATTTTCTTCGATAGAGTTATCTGTAACTTTTATTAAATCGCCTTCGGGAGTAGTATGTAGTTTTTCTTTCAGCCTTGTGACAAGGTTATTCTTAATGGGAGGAATATCTCCTGTCAATATGAAGCCAATCATTCCCCCAAAATTTGAATTTTGGGCGTATTTTCCATTGAAGTATCTTAAAACCCCGCCGTCAAAAATATTCTCACCATTACTATCCTTTTTGTATGTATTACAGCATACATATTTATTTACCAAATCCTGACTACCGTCTAAGTTTTTACACTCAAAGAAAAAATCTTTGTTTTTCCAATATGTGTTATGAATGGTAATATCATAGTTTCCTTCTACATTCTCATCATTCGTTTCTTCTCCCTTTACAGAAAAATTTAGTCCAAATTCCCAGTTTGCTTTTAATTTCAGGCGAATAAATTTTGCAATTTCTCGTTCTATTCTTGCAGGTTTATTCTTCCTCTCAGCTTCTATCTTTTCTTTTAATTCTTCATTATCATAATTCTTGTAGAAAGATAACAAATGATAAAATATCCATTTTTTCCAAAACACATCATCTAAAGTCTTTAGTTGACGAGTATCAAATGGTAATGGAGCAGGCTTCTCAGTCCTAATGTATTCTCTCTCCATTCTCATTTGGTATTAGGTGTTTTAAAATATCTTGCCCATCTTCAAAAGCTTTTGTTTCCGTCCAGTTTATATTTCTGTCATCTTTAATAATATATACACAATCTTTCCCAAAGATCTTTTCTTGATTTGCTAAAAAATTGGCGTTAGGATTTTGCTCAAAAATCTCGTTTAGTAAAAACTTTTTAGTTTTGTCAGCTTGCGGACTAATGGAACTATTACCAAATGAGATTTTTACAACAATCAAATTGAACCCTACAAGAGCTTCATCTATATTTACAGCGCATTCAAAATAAAATCCTATTATCTTTTTTAATATGTTTTTATAACTATCTAAAGCCTTTTTCTTCCTTCCAATCTTCGCCTTAGGTAAAAAGTAATCTTTAACCCTCTGCTTTTCCCAATATGACAGTTCGTATAAGTCGAAAATTAGTTCATTTAGTTTTAGTTCCTTATCTGAATATTCAAACTTACCTTCAGACAAATGCTTGCTTAAATCAGAAATTTCAGACTCTAACTTTGAGTTCAATTCTTTTGGTATTGGAATATTTAAAATATCATCATTACCTATTCTTGAATACGAATCAAGAATCCTCTTTCTAAAGTAGAAATCTAAATAATACTGTACGATATGAGAGTTTAAAATCGCTTGAAATAAGTAATAGCTCTGTTCATTTTTCAATTTTATTGTATAGACAGAAAAATCAAAATAGTCATTTCCCTCAGAATAAACACAATTCAATTTACTTCCGATTCGAGTAAACATTAATTTCTTTCCTAAATAAACATCGCTGTTTTTAATAGGCCTTTCAAAATTACTTAGGTCACTAATAAACTTTTTACTAGGTAATTTAATAAAAGGTTTTAGGTTAGAGGGTTTAATATACGGCTTGTCATAGATAGTCGTTGAATAATCACTAAAGCATTTGTTAATGAATTTTTGTAAATAAGTTTCTTTTTCTACTACTTTAAGTTTGCTCCAGACCTTTTTTGTTATACCATATTCTTTCTTTCTAGCCGTTTCACCCCAAATTTGAAAACCTCTTCCTATTGAACAATAAAAATCCTTCAATTTTAAATTAGCCCCCAAATTTGATACTAAAATATTGTCATATTCATTTCCGACAAGAAAGTCTCTTAGCCTAATCTCTCTCTGTATAAACTCACTTTGAGCAATTTCAATGACTTTATCTTCTTGGATAATTAATAGCTCAAACGGTTTTTCAGAAAACAATCCTAAATCCACAGGATAGTAATCAATAATATTGTTTTGGAAGATATTTGTGAAAACAATTGCTATAACACTTTCTTGTGCTTTTTCAAACAATATCTTTTTTACTCTTGATAACTCATATATTTTTTCAATTCCATAAGCGGAATAAAAGAAATCTTGGAATTTAGTTGCTTCATTGTAAAAATTAGAACTATTTGATATAAATCCTAATCTTGTGCTTTCATCACTCCATTCTTTAATTTTCAATAGAAAGCATTGGGAAATCTGATAACCGTCAATAACATCTTTGGCAATTATTTTTTTTCCTGAAGCATTCAATTCATAGTTATTTGTGAAGTATTTGGCATCTTCACTTACCTCTTTTCTTACAAATGGAGGATTTCCTATAATGTATTTGAATTTCTTAGATTCGAATGCTTTTTTTTCTATATCTAAAGTATTCTGACAAATGATGTTTTGATAAAAATTAAATTCATTAAATAAGTTAATTTCATTTTTTTGTTCTAATTCGTTAGTGATAAACTCCTTAATGTCTGAAGGATTAATTCCTTCAAAAATCTGTAATGAAAGAGAAAAAATAGTAAATCTTTGTGCTGTTGGTTCTTTTTCTATACCAAATATGTTGTCAGACAATAGTTTTGTCCTAAACCTAATTTTATCAATATTATCTTCAGGCTCTAAATTCTGTTTTCGAGCTATTTCCAAAAGCTTTTGATATCCTGTAATCAGAAACATTCCAGAACCACTTGAAGGGTCTAAAATAGAGCCTATTTTATCTTGCTTGATTACATCATCTACGATTAGTTGCGCTAACTTTTTGGGAGTATAAAATATACCGTTGTCTCTCTGCTTTTCAGACAGAAAAACTTCATATGTATAACTTATAAACTCAATTGGTAAAACATCAAACTTAAAATCAAATAATCTTAACTGACCACTCTTTAGGTTTGACTGGAAAGAGCTGGAAATAAGATTACAAACATCCGTTGTTAAATATTTCTCATTTATTTTTGGCGTATCAAAAAGCGAATTATTGAATATTTCGTGAATGTGACTGTATAATTCATTAATTTCCTTTTTTGATTCATTTTCTAATAAAACCCTGTAATTAAGTGTTTTGTCTTGAAAATAATATCCATAAAAATAAGAGTTAATAATGTGTTTATCCTCTAAATACTTAATGTAAAGTGTTCGGTCAATTAATGCCTGTACTATTACATTTCTATCACTATCATCAGAAATTGATTGGATTAAAAGATTGCTTAATTGCTCTTTTAATTCGCTCAATGTTGCAACTAATTCTTTATCTATTCCTTTGTATTTGGATTTAGCTAGAAACTCTTTATAATTTAACCAAAATGCACCACTGTCAAATTGCCATTTCTTTATTTCATCAATCTTATTCAAATCTTTTGAGGTGGTTGAAAAGACCTCTAAAACACTATCGCTATTTGAAACTTTAGGAGAATATTTGGCATATAATATTTTTACTTTGTCAGCTTGAGCAGAATAATAGAAAATTATGTCCGCATCGTTCTTATTCCAAACATATTTTCTAAAGTGCTCAAGTTCTTCTTCTTCTAAAGACGAAGTAAGAAGGTAAAAAGAAGTATTGGTATTATTTGGGCTTTTATAGAAAAAAACCGAGTTTTTAAGATAAAGTAGTTTCTGACTCAATATCAATAGCTTTTGGCTTCAAATCAACATCGAAGTCAAACCCTAAATTAGAAAAGAAATCTACATAAGTCATTGATTAATATTTTTTAAACATAAACCTCTTGCGTAAAATCATAAACATTTTTACACTTGGTTTAATTGTGTTTTTATTTTATATCTAACTGTATTTCAATAAATTATCGCTATTTAAAATTCCTGAATATGTTTTTCAAAAACCGCTGTTGGATAATTTAAATATAAAAATGTTATTTGTTTACAGGGTAAAGATACTAATTATAATAGCTGAGTTCTATCAGACTAGTTTATTAATTTAATATGTTTTAAGCTCTTCTAAACTTCTACCAGAAATATTTTTAAAAACGGTAGACATGTCTGCTTCTCTCAAACATTGTGCTCCAACCCGAGCTTCTAAAGCGGTTATTGTTTCTTCATATAGCTCGTTTAAAGTTTTATTCTTACAGATTGGCTGTGGCTGAAAAATATCAGATTTGTCATTATGTGACATACCAATAACTGCATATGTTCTTCTATCGGTAACACAATAAAAAGATTCTGCATTAATTCTTGCTTCAAGATATAAACAAATATCATCTAACGCTTTAAAGGTGTATATGTATTCTTCTCCCGAATCGGAGTGAATTGAAAATTGAATAAAGGAATTTCTTTCTACAACTGTATCAAATCTATATTTTTTCAATTCATTGATTATCTCAAAAGTATCTTGCAGTTCCTTTTTGAAGTAATTTGATTTTGGGTTATAATGAGATGTTTGATTCAAAGCTCTTTCCCGATATCTATCTAACTTTTTTAAAAGTATAACATTAAATCCTAGGTGGTTAAAAAAATCCGTACACTTTACAATTAATGTGCCTAAAGTTTGAGAAGTTATGGATATAGGTCGCCCATCCTCTTGCCGAAGAAATTTAGATGGTATAATCCCTTTAAGAACCTCTTCTAAAGCAGATCTTAAATTATTACCACAAGCATTATAATCAATATTCTCAACATCATTAAAATAATATAAAGCTTTTTGCAAGTATGATTTGTGTGTGGTTATTGATGGAATTCTTTTACCATCAATTTGAGTTGCTTCATATAGTTCAAAAATCTTCCAATGATCCAAGTATGCGTCATCTAGTATCGTTTTATTTTACTCACCTTTTTTCTTTAGCTCAGCTGCATGAGTAACTTTAATATAACTAAGAGCTGATTGAAAGAAAACTCTATCATGAGTTAGAGGGTAATCCGAAGGGTGGCTGCTTAGTATGTCTTTACACAAGACGAAGTCGCAGTTTTAGCCGACGTGTAGGTGAGCATATACTAAATGATGGCTGAGGTATTTAAAGTGACTGAGAGTAACGAAGGAGATTGTGAAGGGGAAGGAAGCTATCACGGAGCAATGACGTTTGCGGAAAGCATTCATGTATGACATGATATATTCTAAACTGAGTGAATCCAGGATAAACTTATCATAGATGAATGAAGGCATATCTGGCATTCCTAATGCACCGCTTACAAATGTGGAGTACTCCTCCCTGACTCTTTAAGAGGGCCACCTGCTCAACAGTATAATTAAGGAAATATTCGTTTAATCTATCGAAGTCTACATTAACTTTAAAATCTGACATAGTTTGGCTTGTTGAAGTCTGACAATATCCAAAATAAATTCTATTCCTTCTATTTAAGGTGGGTAATCTATTCTTGGATATTCTATTTGGGCGAGAATATCATTAGTGATATGCTAAACGATTTTGGCGTGCGCCAAAGGATGCGCCAAATCTCTCCGAATTAAATAGGTTTTGATGGGTATTATGCTATATTTGAAATAAGCACATGTTTCCGAAAAATCACGTAATAGCCATTTAAGGGCATAAAAAAAGCCCATCTTTCGATGAGCTTTGGTAGCGGGGAGCAGAATCGAACTGCCGACCTCAGGGTTATGAATCCTGCGCTCTAACCATCTGAGCTACCCCGCCAAGGGGATGGTATTTTTTAGAGTTGCAAATATAGAATAAAATACTTTTCTTTAGAAAAAAAAGTTAAAATAGTTTACAAATAGCAAGATATAAGCGATTTAAGATGTCAGAAAAGAAAAAGTTTACCCTGGAATATGAATTGAAATCGTCTCCACGTATTTTGTTTAGTTTTATCAGTGAACCAAATGGCCTTTCTCAGTGGTTTGCTGATGATGTGGTTTTTAGAGACCAGATATATACTTTCACCTGGGATGATGAGGTGCAGAAAGCAAAAATGCTGAGCTTTAAAGAGAATAAGATGGTTAAGTTTAAATGGATCGACGATGAGCCTCATTGTTATTTTGAGATGGAAATCGTTCAGGACGAACTAACCAATGATGTGGCGCTCGCAATTACTGATTTTGCAACTGATGAAACCTTAAAAGAAAGAACCCAGATATGGGATAACCAGATAACCTATTTGCTGAGTGTAATTGGTGCATAGATTTTCAGGTACATTACCTACCTTTGTGTATTGAAAAAGATTCACATACTCCTTCTTAAAGCATTCATAAGGCCTTTTATCGTCACTTTTTTTATTGTGATGTTTATTTTGCTAATGCTTTTCCTATTTAAATATGTCGATGATCTGATAGGGAAAGGGTTTGAGTGGTATACTATTTTGGAATTGATGTTCTACGCATCAGCTGCGAATGTATCTATGGCCCTGCCACTGGCCATTCTTCTATCTTCAATAATGACTTTCGGTACACTCGGTGAGAACTATGAACTGGTTGCTATCAAATCTGCAGGGGTTTCCCTGCAGAAAGCTATGCGGCCTTTGCTTGTACTTATTATGTGTATTGCTTTTGCGTCCTTCCTTTTTTCAGAATATATGCTGCCTAAAGCAAATTTGAAATTTGGTTCTCTGTTATGGGATGTCCGTAATAAAAAACTAAGTTTTATGATTAAAGAGGGGGTCTTCAACAATAGTATTCCTCAATATTCAATCCGGGTAGACAAAAAAGTGGGAGATGGTAGTTCGCTGGAAGGGGTTATGATTTATGATCATACAGGGAATAATGGTGTCGCTAAGATTATCATGGCCAAAAGTGGTACTATGAATACCACCAGCGACCAGCAGTTTATGATCCTGAAGCTTAAAGATGGTATTCGGTATGAAGAAGCAAGCGGGCAGGGTGGAAATTACAATCCGAGGCAGCAGCTGACCAGAATGCGTTTTGGGGAAACCGAACAGAAATTTGATCTGTCTAGTTTTAAAATGAACAGGACCGATGAAAATAGTTTCCGTTCCAATAATCAGATGCTTAACCTAAAAGGCTTGACGCATAAACAAGATTCATTGACTAAAGAATTGGATAGTATAGATCGTTTTGCTAAAATAAGTATGGGAACTTATCTCAAGCAGAATGGTTACACCAAAGGATATAGTAAGATCAAAATTAAGCCAATAACCTTTAATAAGGGGGTTCTTGAGGCCATTCCTATAGATAAAAGAGCCTCAGCTGTTCAGGAAGCATTGAACCAGGCTGCTTCAGCCAAACAATCATTGGAAATGAAAGTGCAGGATCACAAAGACCGCAGAACGGCTTTGATAAGAATCAAAATTGAATATCAGCGGAAATTTACGCTGGCCGTATCTTGTGTTTTACTGTTTTTTATAGGGGCCCCATTAGGCGCAATTATCAGAAAAGGGGGGCTTGGTCTTCCGGTAGTTATGGCAATTGTTTTCTTTCTGGCTTATCATATTATTTCTACAGTTGCTGAGAAATCTGCTAATCAGGGAAATATTAACCCGATGCTGGGAATATGGATGTCAATTATTGTGCTCACCCCGATCGGGGTATTTCTAACCTATAAAGCAACAGTGGATTCTGCCTTATTCGATATTTCTTCTTACAAAGCTTTGATAACAAACTTATTCAGTAAGAAAAAGAAGGAGGAATCATAATCAAATAGATTTGTTCAAATCTGTTAATGATGAGATTTTACAGACTTTATTATCTGCTTTAAGGTTGTAACTTTGTATATCTGGTTGCTGAATAAGGTGGTTTTTGGTGTTACCTCCCAGACTGAATAACGTATAAAATGGAAATTAAATTAAATACGATAGATGAAGCTATCGCCGCTATAAAAGAAGGTAAAGTAGTTATCGTTGTGGATGATGAAGATCGTGAAAATGAAGGCGATTTTCTAACCGCTGCCGGAAATGCAACTCCGGAAGTTATTAATTTCATGGCTACTTACGGCCGGGGTTTGATTTGCGCCGCAATCACTGAGCAACGTTGTGATGAGTTGGAACTTGAGCTGATGGTTGGTAAAAATACAGCAGCATATGAGACAAATTTCACTGTTTCTGTAGATTTAATCGGCCATGGTTGTACCACCGGCATCTCTGCTTCTGACCGTTCAAAAACGATCAAAGCATTGATAAATCCTGAAACGAAACCAGAAGAACTTGGGAGACCCGGACATATTTTTCCATTAAGGGCAAAAGACGGAGGCGTAATCCGTCGTGCAGGTCATACAGAAGCTGCAGTCGATTTAGCTGTTCTTGCAGGCATGGAGCCCGCTGGAGTTTTGGTTGAGATCATGAAGGAAGATGGTGAAATGGCCAGACTCCCGGATTTGATTAAAATCGCAGCGCAACATCAACTCAAAATTGTGTCTATCAAAGACCTCATCGCTTATCGCCTGAACAAGGAAAGTCTGATAAGGGAAGAGGTGAGTATCAGTCTCCCTACAGAATGGGGGGATTTTAAAATGACTGCTTATACCCAGCTTGAAAATAACGCAACTCATCTTGCACTCAGTAAAGGGGAGTGGTCAGCAGAGGAGCCTATCCTTGTCCGTGTACATAGTTCTTGTGTAACGGGTGATATTTTCGGATCCTGCAGATGCGATTGTGGACCACAATTGCATAAAGCAATGGAAATGATCGATAAGGAAGGCAAGGGCATTATTGTATACATGAATCAGGAAGGCCGTGGAATAGGGCTTGTAAATAAATTACTTGCATATAACCTGCAGGATGCTGGATTCGATACTGTTGAGGCTAATATCAAATTAGGCTTTAAAGGTGATGAAAGAGATTATGGTGTGGGTGCACAAATTTTGCGCGCCCAGGGTGTGAGCAAAATGAAGCTGATGTCTAACAATCCTACAAAAAGAGCCGGGCTTATCGGCTATGGTTTAGAAGTTGTCGAAAATATTCCGATTGAAATTACCAGCAATTCCCATAATGAGATTTATCTTAAAACCAAGCGTGATAAAATGGGGCATACGATTATGAAAGGATAGCCACTATTTTTGTTGTTGCAGTCGTTTTTCTTCGTTAATGATGGCCTCTTTGTTGACGGATTGATTCATCTTTCTGTCTTGTTGATTGTTTTGCTCTTTCCGCTTCTGTTCCCTGCGGATTTTACCGGATAACCGCTGAAGGAATTCTCTGAAATTATCAAATTGCTGATTGTAGATCAGTCCGAGTGAGGTTACATTAACGTTCTGTGTAATTCCTGCATTTGAAAATATACTTTGTTGGGTAGGCGGCTTATTAGCCAGCTTACCTATCAAGGTTCCATCCTTGCGGATCAATGCAAGGATTTCCACCTCACCACCGACATTGGCACTATTGAAACCTATAGGAGAAAGGTCATTAGTACTTCGTCTGTCTACCACACCCGCATTCACTACAATACGGTCGTTGAAAAACTTGAAGGAAGCACTAGCCTCACTTAATGAGCGGATATTAATATCAACGAAGTCCAGGTTTAAGGATGAGAGCACATTGTTAAACTGATTGAAGAGGAGTTCGGTAGCAGTACTTGTTACCCCTGATGTAACCTGTCTGCCTAAATCTTCATTTCCATTTCCCGGAGCGAAGCTTCTTCTGATAATTAAACTGAATGCCTGCATATTCAGATTGTTCGCATCATTAAAATAAGCTTGTAACTCTTCTTTTACAACAGGATTGGATGGGAAGAATATGTCAAGCTTAATATCTGGTTTTAAGAGTAATCCGCTCAACCCCATTTCCACTTCCACCGGAACTCTCGTGTCTACCTCATTTGCAGATTTACTTCTGTTAGCTGCAAGGTACAGGTCCTTGAGTCCTGCCCGGAGTTCGTAGATAGCTTTTAATTGTATCTGAGCCTGGGTTGGATTACCAGTCCAGCGAATCGTCCCACCCTGGCGTATGTTGAATTTTTTATTTATAATCTCTTGCGCAGTGAAGTCGAAGCTACCAGACTCAATAATATAGTCACCAGACATTTCGAAATCGCCCAGACTATTAATTTCCAGGTTTAAATCCGCATTTCCTTTTCCACTCAGGTTCCCCAAATTCGTGAATATGTTTGCGGTACTGCTAGGGTCGACCTGTAGCTTAAAACTCATAGTCAATCCATCAAAACTAGCGGCATTTTTACCGGTTTCGGTAGTGTCTTTGCTAATGAAAGTTATAAAATCTTTACTACTAACCGTTTCAGAACTGTTAAGAGGGAGATTAAAAACGGTTCCTTTTTCGGTCTTTGCATCAATACCAATAAACATTTTATTGGTCGGACCCCGGAATACAAATGTACCGGTCGCAAATGCTTGTCCATAATAAAGTTCACTATCTTTCGCTGTCGTATTTAAAGCCATGAAATTTTTGGCTTTGATTGAAATGTCGAGTGTAGGAGTACTGATTTTATTCAGATCTACAGTTCCGTTAGCTGTAGCAATATTGCCACCTGTGTCTTTTAGATTTAGATTGTTAATTTGGATAATACTGTTCCTCACTTTAACCTCATCCGAAATTATATAAGTTGTTTTAAGATAGTTAACCATCAGTTCTGCTTGATCCAGCTTCAGATCTCCGCCAATTTCAGGCGCAGAAAAATCTCCTTTAACTTCGATGTCAGCCGATATGCGTCCCTTCAGATTAGAGACAAGCTCACTAACAAACGGCGTGAGAATGGCCAACTCGCTGTCGTCCATTTTCACTGTCAGATCCAGTTTCTTTTCTTTAAGATCTAAGTCACCATCAATCTTAAACGTTTCTTTCCCATTGGTATTTATACGCGTGTATATATTCGCCATATTGGTGAACTGATTATAAGAGGAAGTATCTGTTAATGTGCCTATAAGGGTTTCGTTAAATAAGAGCGAGTCTATTTTGATATTATCGCCGATCTGAGGTGCTTTAAGTATACCATATATTTTAGTCTCACCATTTAGTCTTCCACCCAAGCTGATACCTTGCGATTTAAGGAATGGATTGATTGTCGTTAGACTGAAATCTTTGAAACCAACAATCAGTTCATCAAGCTGATCTTCCGAAATAATTCCGTCTATAGTAAGCATTTGTCTACCATTGGTTAGATCGAAATTACTTATCCTTGTTTTTCCTTGTTGGAAATTAATACGGACCTTCTCCTGGATAGCCCAGTCTTCGTTATTAATCTTTAACAGAGAAGGCAGAATGCTGATCTTTGCCGTGGTATCTTTGCCGAATTCCACCAGGCCGTTTAAATCCAGTTGGTTGTCATCTTCTGCGTTTGATAGTTTTACGTTGAGAGAAAGACTGTCGTTTCGCAAAATATTTGAGATATTCACGTTTTTGATAAAAAGGCTGTCGTTGAGGTCTACCCGGTCTGACGTTATAATAGTCTGCAACGCATTTGTTGTCGTATTTTCATCGATAATTATATTATTAGCAACAACACCTTTATAAGTTAGCTTTTTCACGAAGCCATTTAGCGTTGCGATATTTTTTTCTGAATCAAAATTTCCAAACAGTTGTGCTTGCCCTTCAATTGATAGGCCAGGAACCAGCAATTCCGCAACAGGTTCGAAACGTTTAACATCCAGATTAAACTGGAAAGCTTGTTTGCCGGACCTCACTATATCAACTTGAAGAGAGGGGATATAGGTCTTAGCCAGTGCCTTATAGTAGGATGGAAGTGTATTCAAATCGTACTGCCCACGGATACTTGCGTCCACTACATCTGAAGAAATCTTCAGAGTCCTGTCAGCGCCAATACCTTGAGCTTGTAATTGTAGTGAATCAATATGGTAAATACCCTTAACATTGTTTAGTTCGATTGCCTGAACCAATAATGTACCTTGAATATTATTGAGGTTTGTTCCACTAAAATTGGTGCTCAAATTTGCGTCTACCATCAAAGAGTCCTGCATGAGATTGAGGGCTTTGAGTTTCGCTTTTTTTATTTGAGCCTTAAAATTAAATTCAGGTAGTTTGGGATTAAGATTCACTCCGCCGTCAAAATCAAGAAAGACATTTTTGTCTCTGATATTTAAGGTTCCATCGAAATATTTTTTATCAAACGTTCCGTCAATTTTAACATTGGAATAGCGATAGCCGTTGAAATCGATATAGCTTATATCTCCGTTGATCTTTTCAGTTAGGTCATCTATTTCTGTTCCCCGTCCTTTAATGTAGACTGAAGCAGATATTTTTCCTAATGTTTCTTCATTCAGCAAGGACCCGATGCCAAAATCAAATGTTTTGACGTTTCCTGTATAAGATGGAACACCATCTTTATTGATTTTCATATTTACATCGGATACAACGCGCCCTAGTTTTGTCTTAAATTCACCAAATGCTATAAAGTCATTTTGAAATCCTGTAAAGTTTCCTTTGAAATAGATATCACCAAATTTCTCCATGATTACTGGAATTACATTTTTCCTGTTTCCAGTAACCTGTTTTACAACCTCATCAAGATCTTTTTTGTTGGAAGAGGCCATATCTACTTTAAATTCCATGAAAGTTTCCTTAAGTAGAGGAAGTCCTTTAATATTGAAATCTCCTTGAATATATGTTGCCTTTCCTGCCTTCACGGCTAGTTTTTTTGCTTTTAGATTATTTACGAGACCAGTAATTTGTCCGTTTATATCCAATGCCAGTTTCATTTGACCAAGGGCGGGAGTGAAATAGGCTACGTCGCGAGCATCAAGATGACTGTTTTTGAAGCTGGCCTTCATCCTGACTTTTCTGATATAGTCGTTAAAATCTGCAAATTTGCTAAATCTCATTTCATAATAATCAGAGAGATTACTATTGTTGGTAATGAGGCGTAGTTTTTTCAATTCTATCCGATTGGTATCTACTGTCGTTTCAGCAGTCAGGTTTTTTAGGAAAAAGCCGCTTTTTTCTTTAAACGTCAAGTTCTTTATGTTAGCCTGAAATAAATGATCTTTGGTATTTAACTCCTCAAAAATACCGTTCATATTACGGAGCTCGACATCGTCAAAATTTACCCCATTAACTACGGAGTCGACATTGTAATCCTTATACTTCAAGCTAAGATTATTTAAAATAACTCTATTGAAGGTAAGATCGTATGGTTTTTTCTTTTTCGTTGTGTCGGTAGGTGAACCTGAATCAAAATAATTAATGATAAAATCGAGATTTGTTCCGCTGTCTTTTCCCTTGTAAGATTTCAGGAAGAATAGCCCGTCATTAAGCTGTACAGTATTAATATCAATAATTCTTTTGTCAAAAGATAGTTGATTAAGGTTTACTATGAACTTTTGGGTATGCAGTAGAGTATCTTTCTGCAGGTCTAGTACAACTAATTCTTCAAGCACCAATGAAGTGAATGGTTTAACGTAAATGCTTTTAAGAGAGATGGTTGTCTGTAACTCTTTAGATAGATATGCAGCTGCTTTTTTTGCAACGAAAGTTTGGACTGGCCGGAACTGCAGCGAAAATAGGACCACAGCCAGCAACAGCAGAATTGATGCAATAATCCAAAGAAGTATTTTTAATAGTTTTTTGATATTTTTGTAGCTTAATAATAATCAACGTGTCAGTAATACTTGCTATCGAATCTTCTTGTGATGAAACTTCTGTTGCTATTTGTAACAACGGCAAAATTACTGCCAATGTTATTGCAAACCAAACTATTCATCAAAATTATGGCGGTGTAATTCCTGAGCTTGCGTCCAGAGTGCACCAACAAAATATTATTCCTGTAATTCATCAGGCATTAGCAGATGCTAAAGTTAGTAAAAAGGATATTAATGCAATTGCATTTACCAGGGGGCCAGGATTATTAGGCTCATTATTGGTAGGTGTGTCATTTGCTAAATCTTTTGCACTGGCACTGAACCTTCCGCTGATTGCGGTAAACCATATGCATGCGCATATACTCGCCCATTATATAGATGAACCAAAACCTGAATTTCCTTTTCTTTGTCTGACAGTGTCCGGAGGACATACACAAATTGTTCTTGTAAAAGACTATTTTGATATGGAAATAATTGGAGAATCGCTTGATGATGCAGCGGGTGAGGCGTTTGATAAGACCGCAAAGATTCTAGGCCTTCCCTATCCGGGAGGACCTTTGATAGATAAACATGCAGCTAAGGGGAATCCTTTGGCCTATAAATTTGCAGTGCCTCAAATCAAAGATTTGAATTATAGCTTTAGCGGCTTCAAGACCTCTATTTTGTATTTTATAAGGGCCCAGGAGAAGCAGAACCCAGATTTCATTGTCGAAAATCTTGATGATATCTGTGCTTCCGTACAGCATAGTATCGTTCAGATATTGCTTAACAAGCTGAAAAAGGCCGCTAAACAGTATGGAATTAAAGAAATAGCAATAGCCGGAGGTGTTTCGGCTAATTCGGGTTTGAGGAATGCATTGGGGCAGCTAGCAACTGATCTCGGTTGGAATGTGTATATTCCTGCTTTTGAATATTGTACAGATAATGCGGCGATGATTGCTATTGCCGGTCACCATAAATTTATGCGACAGGAATTTGTCGGGCAGGATGTGGCTCCTGCATCCAGAATGGAATTTAATCCTGTAAAATAAGCGTGTTATGAATGCAATGAGCTTCTTCTTCTTCGGCCTGATGCTGATCCCTTTTGTCTTGTTTCTGATTTGGTTGGTCAGACAGGATAAAAATAAAAATTATATTGGTTTGGTCGTATTGGCGATTGCAATAATTATTGCAGCCTATGTTGCCATTAATGTGGATCTGAAATTCATGAGTCCGCAATAGCAAATAATCTTACAGATTTATCTGATAACCCCCATTCTATTTCAACTTTTGCTTTACCCCCCGGAGCGCGAAGCGGCGGAACCCGTGGTTTTGCTTAATATTTGCGAAGACCGGTTCAACATCAAAGCACCGCTTTTTTTCGGTGTCTAATCCCTTGCTCAAGTTGAGCAACTCATGACAAATTCTACCTACTTTGGTAAGGAACATTTTTCAATGTCCTGCTGCTGAAGTGAATCCTTTTCTGTGCCCTAACCTTAATCATGTTGTTAATTCCTTAAATAAGTATACCGGTTAGCTCACTTTATGCTAAAAGGCTATTGAGCCGGTGTTAATAGGGTGTTCAGTCGGTAATTGGGTATATCAACAGCGACTCAACACCGTATCAACACCCTATCAACACCGTTTTAACCTTTAATAATACCCGGATGTGAATGCAGATTTCCATACTTTTTCAGCAAATAAAAAAGGCGTTATGCAATGCATAACGCCTTTTTATTTGTTTCCGGAATTTGTTCGATTATAATAATTCTTCCAGTTTCTCGCCTGTAACTTCTGCTCTGATCTTAGCTTCGATCTCGTCAGATAACTCAGGGTTATCCAGTAGCAACTGTTTTACAGCATCTCTTCCCTGTCCAAGTTTGGTTTCGCCGTAAGAGAACCATGATCCTGCTTTTTTAATAATGTTAAAGTCAACACCCAGATCGATAATCTCACCAACTTTTGAAATACCTTGTCCAAACATAATATCGAATTCAGCAATACGGAAAGGTGGAGCAACTTTATTTTTAACGATCTTTACTTTTACACGGTTACCTGAGACTTCATCAGAATCTTTGATCTGGGAAGTTCTGCGAATATCCAGACGTACAGATGCATAAAATTTTAAGGCATTACCACCTGTTGTGGTCTCAGGATTACCAAACATAACACCAATTTTCTCACGCAGCTGGTTAATAAAGATACAGCAACAACCCGTTTTGGCAATTGTACCGGTTAATTTCCTCAGCGCCTGAGACATTAAACGCGCTTGAAGTCCCATTTTGGAATCTCCCATTTCACCTTCGATTTCCGCTTTTGGAACCAAAGCAGCAACAGAGTCAATAACAATAACATCAATAGCTCCGGATCTGATCAGGTTATCAGCAATCTCCAATGCCTGCTCTCCATTATCTGGTTGTGCAATCAATAGATTGTCTACATCAACACCTAATTTTTTAGCATAAAACTTATCAAATGCATGCTCTGCATCTATAAATGCGGCAACACCGCCTTTTTTCTGTGCTTCAGCAATAATATGAGTCGCTAAAGTTGTTTTACCTGAAGACTCAGGGCCATATATTTCAATGACACGGCCTTTTGGTACACCGCCAATGCCTAAAGCAATATCCAAACTGATAGAGCCCGTTGAAATTGACTCAATAGATTCAGTAGGTGTATCACCTAGTTTCATCACGGCACCTTTACCGTAAGATTTTTCTAACTTATCTAAAGTAAGTTGAAGAGCTTTTAGTTTATCTGCGTTTGGATTCATCGTTGTTCTTTGTACTCGTAAATATAAAGTATTAATTATTTATGATGGTAGTTTATCTGCTAATTATTTTAGCAAAAATAAGTAATATATTTCAATCTAATGTGTTTTTTCTAAAAATATTACTATTTGTTTGAAAGTTCTCCGAGACTTTTTGTCTGTTTATTTTGTTTTTCAAAATATTTGCAGAAAGATGTGATCTCACAAATTTTGCACTTAGGTGACCTTGCTACACATACGTACCTCCCATGGAGAATCAACCAATGGTGAGCGATATGAATGGTTTCTTTTGGAAGATTTTTGACCAGGTCTTTCTCAACAGCCAGTGGTGTTTTGCCTATCGTTAATCCTATTCTGTTCGATACCCTAAATACATGGGTGTCGACAGCCATCGCCGGAGCGTTGTAAATAACGGATGCAATGACGTTTGCAGTCTTACGACCTACACCTGGCATTTTCTGCAGCTGATCTATATCAGATGGCACTTCATTATTAAATTCATTCATCAGGATGCTGGCCATACCCACCAGATGTTTAGCTTTATTATTTGGATAACTGACACTTCTGATATAGTCGAATACAATGTCTGGTGTGACCTCTGCGAGCGACCGGGGAGTTGGAAAACGTTGAAAAAGTGCTGGGGTGATTTGATTAATCCGTTTATCGGTACACTGTGCAGACAATATTACTGCAATCAGAAGCTGAAAAGGATTATTATAATGCAATTCTGTTTCTGCATCCGGTTGTTTTGCCGAAAAATGTTCGACGAAACGCTGATACCGTTCTTTTTTTAGCATAAGGGCAAAGATAAAACAAAAAAAGCTGCCTCAGAGGGCAGCTTGTTCTTTTAAACCAAATTAAAGACTTTTCGAGTAGGCCAGAATCCTTGAGATGGTTTCCTCTTGCGGATCCTTTTTAAGCTGGTCCAGCTGAGGCTTAATGTTTTCGTAAAATGCTGTATCAGACTCGTTGAAAAACTCAGTATTGGAATTCTCAGCTGGCTGGTTAAAGCACTGGTTGGTAACAGGAGTAGAGCTTATCATCATACGCATATTTATTGTTTATTGAATATGCTAATAAAACGCCACAACTTTAAATTTATTTTAAAATTTTTGGATTAATTATTTTGAAATTTTCGGTAAGTTCAAGTTACTTCTTTTACTTTCATCATTTTGCGCAGATTACTTAGTGCATAACGCATCCGTCCAAGTGCCGTATTAATACTGACATCAGTGAGGTCTGCAATTTCTTTAAAACTCAGGTCTGCATAATGGCGCATAATCAGAACTTCCTTCTGTTCATCAGGCAAAAGCTGAATCAGCATTCTTAAATCAGTGTGTGTTTGTTCACGTAGTAATTTGTCTTCTGCATTTTCTTCATGGATTTGAAGAAGATTTAGTACATCGCTACCATCTGCACTGGTAATAACAGGTGCGCGCTTTTCTTTTCTGAAATAGTCAATAACCAGATTATGCGCGATACGCATCACCCATGGCAGAAATTTACCTTCTTCATTATACCTGCCAGAGCGCAGTGTATTAATCACCTTAATAAAAGCATCCTGAAAGATGTCTTCTGCAAGGTACTGGTCTTTCACCAATAGATAAATAGAGGTATATATTTTTGACTTATGTCTTCTTAATAACTCTTCCAGGACTGATTCATCGCCCGTCAGATATAATTTAACCAGATTCTGGTCACTATAGGTTTGTAACTTCATAGGATTATCCGTACTTAATTCCCTTGCTTTTTGCTAAAAAAATACTGAGTAGATGTTTTTTTCTATAGCTATTCTCCTATGTGGTTTTTGATTGTGAGTTTCAAATTTCTGTTACAACTCCAAAAGAAGCATTTTTTTGTTAGAATTCAACAATAAAAATACTAAAAAAAAATTAATTAGCTAAAGTGCTGTATTTTTGCTGTCAGCCTGAAAACCAACATAATGTTTTTTGGTTTATATTAGCAAATCCCAGAAGGAAGTAAATGAGCAAGGAAACGGAGAAAGATCCACATCAGAATATCATCATTAAAGGGGCGAGGGTCCATAATCTGAAAAACATAGATGTAGCCATCCCTAAGAACAGATTGGTTGTGATTACAGGGATGTCGGGTTCAGGTAAATCATCACTTGCATTCGATACCTTATATGCAGAAGGGCAGAGGCGCTACGTAGAGAGCCTGTCTTCTTATGCAAGACAATTTATGGGCCGGATGAACAAGCCGGACGTAGATTATATTAAAGGTATCGCGCCCGCTATAGCCATTGAGCAGAAAGTAATTACGTCAAATCCAAGATCAACTGTAGGTACCTCAACAGAGATTTATGACTATCTGAAACTATTATTTTCGAGAATAGGTAAAACCTATTCACCGGAATCCGGAGAAATAGTCAAAAAAGATACGGTCAGCACTGTAGTCGATTTTATCAGTGGTTTGGGAGAAGAAAATGTATCTACAATTTTCTGTCCCCTTCATCCTCATAACAACAGGTCAATTAAGGAAGAACTTGCGGTATTGCTTCAGAAAGGTTTTTTGCGAATCTATCTGGATGATAAAATATTTAAAATTGAGACTATACTTGAAGACGAAAGCTTCGAAGACAAAGAGCTAAAAGATTCCGGGACTGTTAAAATATTAATCGACAGAATTGTCTTTCATAATGACGAGGAGACGCTTAGCCGGCTTGCAGATTCTATTCAAACAGCATTTTTTGAAGGTAAGGGAGACTGCTATGTCGAACATGAGGGTAAGATCAGTCATTTCTGTGATCGTTTTGAACTCGACGGCATGCGCTTTGAAGAGCCTACACCGAACTTTTTTAGTTTCAATAATCCTTATGGCGCGTGTAAACGATGTGAAGGTTATGGAAATGTCATTGGTATTGACGAAGATCTGGTTATTCCAGACAAGAGCAAAAGTGTTTATGACAATGCCATAGCACCATGGCGTGGGGAGAAAATGCGGGAATGGCTGAACAGACTGATTGCTACGGCTTCCAAATTTGATTTTCCTATACACCGTTCTTACAGCGAACTTACTGAGAAAGAGCAGCGATTACTCTGGACCGGAAACAAATATTTCGAAGGCCTTGATGCATTCTTTAAAGATCTGGAAACTCAGACATTTAAGATTCAGTATCGTGTAATGTTATCACGATATAGAGGTAAAACAGTCTGCCCGGATTGTAAAGGCTCAAGACTTAGAAAAGATGCATCCTATGTAAAAATAGCAGGGAAGTCAATTATTGACGTTGTTTTAATGCCCCTGTCCCGTATTCAGGAATTTTTTGATAATCTGGACCTAAGTCCTTCAGATGTCAAGATCTCTAAGAGATTATTGGCTGAAGTTACCAGCAGGGTGCTTTATCTGAATAATGTTGGTTTGGGATATCTTACCCTGAACCGGTTGTCGAATACGCTTTCGGGCGGTGAGTCACAGCGTATTAATTTAGCAACTTCGCTAGGCAGCAGTCTGGTCGGTTCAATTTATGTATTGGACGAACCAAGTATTGGGTTGCACCCAAGGGATACCAACAAATTAATCGAAGTCCTCGTTTCTCTGCGTAATGTTGGGAATACGGTAATCGTTGTGGAACATGAAGAAGAAATGATGCGTGCCGCAGACCATATAATTGATATTGGTCCTGAGGCAGGCACACATGGTGGTAATCTGGTATTTAGCGGTACTTATGATCAGATTATTAAAGATAAAAAAAGTCTTACCGGGGCTTATTTATCAGGAAAGGAAAAGATCGCTATTCCGGCCATGAGGAGAAAGTGGGCAAGTCATATTCTGATTAAAGGAGCCAGAGAGAATAACTTAAAAAACATAGCGGTGAAGTTTCCTCTCGGTGTTTTTACCGTAGTCAGCGGCGTTTCGGGCTCTGGAAAAACAAGTCTGATTAAAAAGATTTTGTTCCCTGCTTTACAAAAAGCAATAGGGAATTATGCAGGTGAGCAAACAGGTTTATACGACGGTATCTTTGGCGATTATGAACAGGTTAGTCAGGTTGAAATGGTCGATCAGAACCCCATTGGGAGATCGTCCCGGTCTAATCCTGTAACCTATGTTAAAGCCTGGGATGATGTCAGGGCTTTGTTTGCAGCTTTACCAGCATCGAAAGCAGCAGGCTTAAAACCAGCAGCATTTTCTTTTAATGTTGAGGGTGGACGTTGTGACGTTTGTCAGGGAGAAGGTGAAGTGAAGATTGAGATGCAGTTTATGGCAGACATCTATTTACCCTGTGAAGCGTGTAATGGAAGAAGATTTAAACAGCAGGTACTGGATATCACTTATGAAGATAAAAATGTATCCGATATACTAGATCTCACTATAGAACAAGCAGTTGGGTTTTTCGCTAAAGAGCCGAAGATTCTCAATAAGCTGCAGCCGTTGGTTGATGTTGGCCTGGGTTATGTTCACCTGGGACAATCCTCTAATACACTGTCTGGTGGTGAGGCGCAAAGGATCAAGCTGGCGTCATTCCTGATCAAAGGGAATCATGCTAGCAAAACACTTTTTATTTTTGATGAGCCGACAACCGGACTGCATTTCCATGATATTAAAAAACTGTTAATTGCCTTGAATACGTTAATTGAACAAGGGAATACGATTCTGGTTATTGAACACAACATGGACATGATCAAATCGGCAGACTGGGTTATAGATATCGGTCCAGAGGGAGGAGATGCCGGCGGCAATATAGTTTTTGAAGGTACACCTGAAGATCTGGCGAAAGTAAAAGGTTCTTATACAGGTAAATATTTAAAAGATCATTTGAAGGCTTGAAAAATGTCAGCTATTTTAAGCTAATTTTATTCAAAAACAGCATTCAAAGTTATTCAGCATCCGCTCACTAAATTTTATTTATATTAGCGGATGCTTTTTCTAACCTTTTTCCTGGGCGTTATTCTGAACTCTCTGGGATACATACCACCCGGAAATATCAACCTTACGGTTGTTCAGCTTACTATTACCAGGGGTATTAAGCAAGCACTATATTTCATAGCTGCATTCTCCGTTATTGAGGTTCTTTTTACATTTGGTGTCATGCGTTTTGTGCAATGGTTATCGAGTGAAATTGAGTTCGGGAATTATATAGATGGCGTGATGATTGCCCTTTTTCTAGTATTGGGAATAACCACCTGGCGATCGAGGAAAGAAATGCCTAAAACAGACTATTCCAATAAAGACAGCATCCGGTATGGCAT
This sequence comes from Pedobacter antarcticus, assembly GCF_900112985.1. Taxonomy (GTDB): domain Bacteria; phylum Bacteroidota; class Bacteroidia; order Sphingobacteriales; family Sphingobacteriaceae; genus Pedobacter; species Pedobacter antarcticus. The sequence goes on along the minus strand of NZ_FONS01000010.1, from coordinate 80,142 downwards.
GCTACTAGGGGTTTTAAATCCTATGCAGATCCCTTTTTGGCTGTTTGTCGGTACCTACCTGATCTCACATGAGTGGATTGATATCGGTTATGTGTCGCTTAGTGTATTTAGTATCGGGTCGGGAATAGGCGCGGGATTAGCACTTTACGGCTTTGCCCGTTTTGCCCAATATATACAGACAAAATTTACACTGACAACTTACGTCGTAAATAAAGCGATTGCCGGTCTGTTCTTCGCTCTTTCGGCCTATCATATCTTCAAACTGATCTACATTCATTTTATTAAATAACAATTGGCGGAAGTTCTCCAACGCTAAATAGCTTTTAGTCGCTTCTAAAAAATGTTGCTTTTATTTTTTGAGAAATTCCAGGTTCCATATCTTCTCGGCCCTGCGTCCTATAAACCAGAATGACGCTGCCAGGACACTGAAAAAAAGAGCCTTGTGCCAGGTATCCCAGAAATACTCAAAATAGCGGGTATACAGGTTTATAAAAAGAAATGTGATTCCGAATTCTCTAGCTATATCATCCCTGAATTTCAAACCTGCGAAAATACTGATACCACAGGCACTCATCGAAATCAATGCCCAATAAAACAAACTTATCTGTCTTATCCCATACCATTGATCCAGCGTACCGAAATTCCCAAAGACGGAGATCAGCCATAAAGAGACGAACAGGTAAATCATACCACCGATATAGGTAGTTTCGTAGAAGAAACTGAATGCTTTAATCTTGCGCAGCATTAAAGCCGCTGATGTAAGCAGAAGACCGAAGCATACGAATCTGAGCGGGAAATTCATTCCCAGAAAATAAAGGTTGTCACGGGAAAGATAACCAGTTTCAGTTCCAAACCATGCGCCAAAAGAGATCATAGTAAAGATCCAGATTAATCGGGATTTAAATATAAATGCAAGAATACCATAAATCAGTACTGAAAAAAGTATAAGCAGAGAAAAATGACTCTCGCCTTTTCCCAGCGCTTTACCAAGATAGGCGATTGCATTTGCTGTTAACATTACAGCGGTGAAGATCAGGGCATCATTACTGAATACTTCCATCGCCCTGGATTTTTTTCTTTTAAAGCTGATATAATACAGGTATGCTGCTGCAGCTGCAGAAATAAGACAGATGAGACTGTCAGGCGTATCATATAGTTTATAAAGATAATCGAGAACCTTGTTGTCGATTAGCAAGGCGCCGAGAGAGACGACTCCGCAAGCCATAGCAATCCAGAAAGAGTATTGGGCAAGCCGTCTCCAGTCAAAGGATTTGGCTTCATAGCTACCTTTCAGTTTTTGCGCATCAGCTTCGGACAATAAATTTTCATGCTGCCACATGTCCAGCATCTCATCTAAAAAATCACTTTTGTCCTGATCGATTTTCATATTAAAAAAACTGGAAGCCGAAAAGACGGCTTCCAAAACGAAGCTAGTTGTTTCATCGGATAAACAATGATCAGTTCATTATGTTTTTTTGAGCAGATCGGGTATTTTCTTTGTATTACCTACAATCCAGACAATGTCCTCATTTTCAAAGACGAGATTGGAATCCGGGTTGAGGATCCGTACACCATTTCTTTCAATACCGACAACAAGCCCCTGTGTCTTCTCCCTTATACCAGATTCACGGATACTTTGGTTATAAACCGGCGAAGAACTCGTAATTACGACTTTCTGCAGCGTCATATCCTTCTTCGGGAAACTGGTTTCCTGATTTTCATCTGTGACACCTTTGAACAATTCGGTAATCGCCGCTAGCTGATCATCAGTACCAATCAGCATGACTTTGTCATTTGGGTAAAGCCTTTCATCCCTGCCAGGAGTAGGAATCATTCTGTGACCCCTTTCAATCATGGCGATATTAACACCGTATTTCTCTCTCACGGCAAGCTCTATCAGAGATTTTCCTACTAACGGAGAATCAGGGGAGATACTCAATTCTGTTAAGTGAGTGTCCCATGGCAGGATTTCAGGTTGTTTTTGCAGTTCCTCACGTGCATTCAGGTTGTGCAGGAAACGATTTTCGAGCCTGTCGTAGAACTGCTGCAGCTTCCTGGAAAAGAAATACATGCCCAGAACAATCAGGCCAAATGCGATTCCCAGGGCAACCAGGGTATTATAGAACTGGAAGATCAGAAAGCCCACAGCAAAGATTGCTAATGCAATACGCAGCACTTCCAGTGCAACCAGCGGACCTCTCGTGTATTTTTTATTCAACCAGAGATGAGAATGTGCTTTACGCTCAATTCTGCGTAAGGCCAGAGCCCATAAAAATGGCGCAGTAAGGATAAATGTTAAAATCAGGCTGATCATTGTGCCGTTATTTCCGTTAATAATATTTTCAGTGATGAATGGCTGCAGATACCTTGAGCCGATAAAAATAATTGCAACTAGAATAACCAGGTGAATGATCGTGTTAAAAGTATAAGCACGGAGAAGGACTCTCCAGTCACTCATGGTAGTAATACCTGCCGTACTTGAACTGTAACGGTTGAGCGCATCAAGCCATTTCTTAGGCATTATTCTTTCCAAAAAAAGATAGAATGGCTCTGATGCCTTAATCAGATAGGGAGTTGTGAATGTGGTAATTGCAGATACTGCAACAGCGATCGGATAAAGAAAATCACTGGTAACTTTAAGCGTTACTCCTAATGTGGCGATGATAAACGAGAATTCTCCGATTTGGGCAAGACTCATACCCGTTTGTACCGACGTTTTCAGCGGCTGTCCTGATACCAGCGCACCAAGTCCGGAGCTCATGAATTTACCAAGAATAGTAGCCAGGGTAATAACCAGAATTGGAACCGCATAATCCAGTAAAATTCCAGGGTCTATCATCATCCCTACAGACACGAAGAAAATTGCAGCGAATAGATCCTTAACAGATTTAGTCAGATGTTCGATTTTTTCAGCTTGCGTAGTTTCAGCAAGGATGGAACCCATAATAAATGCGCCCAGGGCGGGAGAGAAGCCGACCTTTACCGCCAGCATAACCATAATCAGGCAGAGGGCAATAGACACAATGAGCATGGTCTCATCGTTCATCAATTTCTTAGTTGCTTTCAGGAAAGTAGGCACCAGAAAAATACCGCCAATAAACCAGAGGATTAGAAAGAAACATAATTTAAGAATCGACAGGAACATTTCCGTTCCTGCGAATTGCTGACTCACAGCTAGTGTAGATAGCAGAACCAGCAGTAAAATCGCAACCAGATCTTCTACAATCAGTACGCCGAATACCAGACCTGCAAATTTCTTATGTTTTACCCCCAGCTCTTCAAAAGCCCGGATAATAATTGTTGTCGAAGAGACCGAAAGAATACCGCCGAGGAAAATACTGTCCATTGTGGTCCATCCCATGGCCTTTCCGGCCACAAATCCAATCAGCAGCATGAAGAAGACTTCCACAACCGCTGTGATGGAAGCGGAGCCTCCGACTTTAACCAGTTTCTTGAAACTGAACTCTAGTCCCAGACTGAACAATAGGAAGATTACACCTATTTCTGCCCAGATATGGATACTTTCATTGTCAGTGACAGTAGGGATAAAGTTAATATGTGGTCCTACCAGCAGTCCGGCCAGAATGTAGCCAAGAACTAATGGTTGTTTGATTTTTTTAAAAAGTAAAGTTGTGATTCCTGCAGCAGCGAGAATCAAGCCCAGATCGGTAATTAAAACAGGTAAATGCAGCATATAAAAGGATCATATTTGTGTGTGAAATTTAAGATAAGCATCACGGAAGCTACCAAAAGACGTGTTTGGGGTAGAGCAGATGAAATATGAATTTATAATTTAATGCTGGATCGCCAATATATATACGGCTGCTAAATGCCCGTAGATACTTAATAGCACCCGCATCAAAAAGGCGCATGCTGGCAGGTGAGAACTGGCTGAACTGGATCCGGTTAAGAGTCCTGTGCTCAGTGTTGTTTAGACGAAAAAGGTGTTTGCTTTCAGAATTAGAATCCATTCTGAATTTTGAGATTATCTTTGGCGTTATATGGTGTTGAGAGACCGAAACAGCAGCATCCGATTCAAGCTCCCTGGCATAGCAGGAATTGAATATGAGCAGCAGAAAAAAAACCGTTAAAATCGATCTCATTGTTGTAAATATACAAAAATAAGGTGGTTTTTGAACGGGAAACAGATAGTTATATGGAATTATCTATCTTTTCAAAATAAGATATGGTGTCTTCCTTGTCTTTTTGTAATTGGATCTTAAGTGCTTCAAGACCAGTGAACTTGACGTCGTGCCTCAGGAATTCCATAAAGTTCATTTTGATATACTGACCATAGATCTCCCTGTCGAAATCAAATATATTGACTTCTATATTACGCGTCATTCCATTGATCGTCGGACGCTGACCGATATACGCCATACCCCGGTAATTTTGGTTTTCCATAGAAATCGTTACCGCATAAATGCCATCCGAAGGAATTAGTTTATAAGCCTGTTCAATAAATATATTTGCAGTTGGAAATCCAATTGTGCGACCTATTTTATCGCCTTTAATCACAGGGCCGTACAGCGAAAACGGATAGCCGAGATAAGTCGCAGCAAGTGCAACATTTCCATTTAACAGAGACTCTCTGATTTTTGTAGAACTAACTGCAACATCGTTGATATCCTGTTCATCTATCTGTTCCACTTCAAAGCCAAGTTTGGACGCACTTTCCAGCAATTCCTTCATACCTCCGCTCCTGTTTTTACCAAAACGGTGGTCATAACCTACAATCAGATTTTTTAAGCCTATAGTATCCACAAGAATCTCCCTGATATATTCATCTGGGCTGAGATTGGAGAAATCACGCGTGAAAGGGGTAATAATCAAATGATCCACACCAAGTTTTTCCAGCATTTCTGCTTTCTCCTCAATAGTATTAATCATTTTGAGATCCTGATTTTCAGGATCGATAATAAGCCTTGGGTGTGGAAAGAAAGTAAGGATTACGCTTTCTCCACCATTAGATTTGGCAAGATCACAGAGCCTGCTGATAATTTTGCGGTGTCCAAAATGCACACCGTCATAAGTACCAATAGTTACGACTGCATGGTCCAGTCTCTTAAATTCAGCAAGGTTATTATATATTTTCACAATCTTATTATTTAATGCAAAGCCTGGCGTTTGACCACTCCGCCTTTAATATCTGCAATTTGTTGCTGGACAATGAATGCATCCGGATCCATCTGGCGGATCTCCGAAGATAATTTACCCATTTCCAGTTTGGTCATTACAGTATACAGAATATCTATTTCTTTATGCTCACCGTAGCCACCTTCACCTTTGTAAACAGTAACGCCGCGTTTCATATCATTGATCAGAAACTGTTTGATCTCTACTGCTTTCTCTGAGATAATCGTAACGCCGATGTATTGTTCCAGGCCGTTAACAACAAAATCTACTGTCTTTGAAGCAGAAAGATAAGTAAGGATCGCATACATCGCGGTTTCTATACCGAGAAAGAGTGCGGCTACACCGAAAATGAGAATATTCAGGATGAGAATAATATTGCCAACCGTCAGCATGCTATTTTTACTGATGTAAAGCGCTAGAACCTCTGTTCCGTCAATTACACAGCCACCACGCATGGCGAGTCCTATACCGCCACCCAGAAAAAGTCCGCCGAAAAATGCAATGAGCAATTTATCATGAGTTATAGACGGGAAAGGAACCAGGAAGAGCATTGTAGCCAGTATGGCGATTGCAAAAGCTGTCTTAACTGCAAATGCTTTACCAATCTGGTGATAGCCAAGGATAACAAAAGGAATATTGATGAGGATAATCAGGTAAGAAAGCTTAAGCCCGGTTAGTGTGCTGATCAAAAGGGAGATTCCAGTTACCCCACCGTCAATAAAACCATTTGGCATCAGGAAACTCTTTAATCCGAAACAAGCAGAAATGATTCCGCATGCAACAAGAAAAAAGTCCTTAAGATGCCGGAGTGATTTGTTTTTCAGGTGGTTGTGCATAAACTAGCTATTAGCAACCGCAGAATTTAAGGTATGGAGTTCACGTTGTAACTTCAGGTAAGAAACCATATCAGTAACTTCTATGGCATCTTCAAGAAGGAAACTTCCGCTGCGGGTACGTGTGAGTTTAGATAGATAAGCGCCATTATTCAGTAATCTTCCAAAATCCGAAACAAGAGAACGGATATAAGTTCCCTTACTGCAGGCAATTCTGAAATCTACCTCAGGCAGTGCAATCCGTGTAATTTCAAATACATGTACAGTTACATTGCGCAATCGCAGTTCCTGTTCCTCACCACGTCTCGCCTTTACATATAGCCTTTCTCCGTTTATTTTAACAGCAGAGTGGGCGGGGGGGTATTGTTGTATATCACCTGTGAATGGAGTAGCAGCAGCGTAGATAGCCTCTTCAGTCAATGCGTCCAATGGAAATTCCGCGTCGACTTCTGTTTCCATGTCAAATGAAGGAGTTGTGGCACCAAGAACCATGGTTCCGGTATATTCCTTGTCTTCCGACTGAAAGGTATCAATCTGTTTAGTCAGTTTACCGGTGCATAAGATCAGCAGGCCGGTAGCCAATGGGTCTAGCGTACCCGCATGACCAACTTTTAGTTTAAGCGGTTTCAGAGAATTCCTGATTTTGCCGACCACATCAAAACTAGTCCATTTATAGGGCTTGTTGATGAGTAATAATTCACCTTCTGCAAAATTGAAGGTTCTCTCCTGTAATTTTTGTACGCTCAAAACGGTATGGTAATTAAAGCCGCAATTTACGGATTAAATAATTTGCAGGTTATGTCCGCTGTAAATAAGCGCAATAATAATCAGGCCTGCAATAATTCTGTACCAGCCAAACATGCGGAATCCGTTTTTATTCAGGTAGCCGATAAAGCTTTTAATAGCTAGCAGGGCAACTATGAATGCAACAATATTTCCTACTGCAAGCAGTTGGATTTCCTGAGTGGTGATTGTATGACCTTCCTTGTAAAAATCGAAAAGTTTCTTTGCCGTGGCTGCGAACATCGTTGGGACAGCCAGAAAGAATGAGAATTCAGCTGCCGCTTTTCTGCTTAGCTTTAGGGACATACCGCCTACAATACTTGCACCGGACCTGGATACACCCGGAATCATAGCCAGGCATTGAAAGAAGCCGATTTTAAAAGCGGTGAGGTAATTTATGTCCTCTTCGCGTTCAATCACAGGGTTATTAAACCATTTGTCGACAAAAAGCAAAATAACACCACCGACAACTAGTGAAACAGCTACTGTCAAAGGGCTTTCCAGCAGTTCATCAATTTTATCACTCAGCAGCAGTCCGAAAACGGCAGCTGGTATAAAAGCAACAAGTAATTTAAAATAGAAATCAAGACTTTTGAAGAAACGCTTAAAATAAAGCACCACTACAGAGAGAATAGCACCAAGCTGAATCACGATAGTGAATAATTTTACAAAAGGATCTGATGCGATACCCATAAAAGAGGAGGCAATGATCATGTGGCCGGTAGATGAAACCGGTAAAAACTCAGTCAGGCCTTCGATAACGGCGAGAATGATAGTCTGAAGAAAGTTCATGTAAGCTTATTTTTTCAAGATGGCATAAATACCAAAACCGAACCCGAAAAGAACGACCATTGGTGCAATCAGCGTTTTTCTAACGTCATAGATATCAGTAGTTCCGATCATCAGCAGGAAACCCACAACAACGATGGCAATACTGATTAACAGTAGTTGGTAATTTTTTTTGGTGAAAACCATTTCGTTTTTGCTATCCTGACTTGCAGGAGCGGTTCTTTTTTCTGTCATTATCTGTAAAGATCGTAAGTTTTTAATCGTAAATATCTGCTGACAGCAAAAGAAGTGCTGAAAGCCGTAATAAATATACCTATTCCGACCAGGAATAGCAGTACTATACCAAATTCAGTATAATTTCTCAAAATTACGATTTCCGGAATTTCACGCTGTGCATAGAATAACAGACCCATCAGCAAAGTCACTGCAATAATAGAAGCAATTAAGCCGTGCAGCATTGCGAGCAAAATAAATGGCTTGCGGATAAAGTTTTTAGTAGCACCAACCAGCTGCATACTTTTAATCAGAAAACGCTGTGAGTAAATAGCCAGGCGGATGGTATTGTTAATTAAAGCGATAGAAATAACCAGCAGGATAGCTGCAAAAGCCAGAATAATTAAACCAATGGTGTTAATATTCTTATTTACCATTTCAATTAATGAGCTCTGATAAATTACTTCCTTTACCACCGGGTTCTTTCCGATTTGGGCTTTCAGCGTGTCGATGCCCTGAATATTTGCATACTCAGCTTTCAGATATACATCTACTGTCGAAAGTAGCGGATTATATCCAAGAAAATTTACGAAATCTTCTCCCAGATCCTGTGTCAGGTTCCTTGCCGCCAGCTCTTTGTTTACATACTGCGTTTGTTTTACCGCTGGATTTGCATTTAGCTCCTTCTGAAATTGTAAGACATCGGCTTCTTTAGCACCTTCATCGACAATTATATTCAGTACTATATTTTCCTTCACATAATTAGACAAGTTTTTTGCGTGAACCAGGATCAGTCCCAAAACGCCTAACATCAGCAGTACCAGCGTGATACTAAAGATCGTAGAAATGTATATGGTTTTAGTTTTCTTAGAAGCATCGCTAACTTCAAATTCTTCCATGTGTCGATTGTTTGATGATTTTACAGCTGTTTTTAAACCTGAAATACCTGCCGCCATTCGCAGACTGGTCCCGGTTTTCAGGGATATGTTTTGCGAAAATAGGAAATATAAGCAAAATAATAAATTATATACTTTTAAACGGGGAAAATACCCGTATTGGTATATCTAGCCTTTATTTGTTATTTTCGCCCAATACAAAGGAATTAGCTGCAATGGATTACCAATTTAAAGAAATAGAACAGAAATGGCAAGGCTTCTGGGCTGCGCATCAAACGTTTAAAGCAGAGCAGGATTCTGCTAAGCCTAAATATTATGTACTAGACATGTTTCCTTACCCATCCGGGGCGGGTTTGCACGTTGGTCATCCACTAGGCTATATTGCTTCAGATATCTTTGCAAGATACAAAAGGCTGAAAGGCTTTAATGTCCTGCACCCAATGGGTTATGACTCATTCGGTCTGCCGGCAGAACAATATGCCATTCAAACAGGTAAACATCCCGCCCTGACAACCGAAACAAATATTAATACTTACCGCAGGCAACTGGATCAGATCGGTTTTTCTTTCGACTGGAGCCGTGAAGTGAGAACCAGTGAGCCTGACTATTACCGCTGGACACAGTGGATTTTTATGCAGTTGTTTAATTCCTGGTATAATCTGGAAACGGATAAAGCTGAGCCGATCAGTTTATTGATTGAGAAAATCAGTACTGCAGGGTCGGCTGGCCTTAAAGCTGTGGCCGACGAAGATATTTTGGATCTGGCACCGGGCGACTGGGCTAAGTTAAGTGAAACAGAGCAGGAAAAAGAGCTCCTGAAATACAGGTTAACTTATTTGCGTGAATCTACAGTTAACTGGTGTCCGGCACTGGGTACGGTGCTGGCTAATGACGAAGTTAAAGAAGGTTTTTCTGAAAGGGGCGGGCATCCGGTTGAACAGAAGAAAATGATGCAGTGGAGCATGCGTATCTCTGCTTATGCTGAACGTTTGTTACAAGGGTTGAATACGATTGACTGGCCGGAACCGATTAAAGAAATGCAGCGGAACTGGATCGGCAAAAGCGTTGGCGCCAGTGTAAGGTTTAAAATAGAAAACCCACCAGCAGGACTTCCTACTGATCAGATTGAAGTTTTTACGACAAGAGTGGATACTATCTTTGGCGTTTCTTATCTGGTTCTTGCGCCCGAACACGAACTCGTTTCTGCATTAACTACACCAGAACAGGAAGCTGCAATACAGCAATATATTGCGCAGACCAAGAAAAAATCTGAACTGGACAGGATGGCTGATACCAAAACGGTTTCGGGAGCCTTCACAGGTACATACGTAATTAATCCTGTTAGCGGAGAAAGAGTGCAGCTGTGGATCGCCGATTATGTACTTGCTGGTTATGGAACAGGAGCCGTAATGGGTGTGCCAAGTGGTGATCAGCGGGACTGGTTATTCGCCAGGCACTTTAACCTGCCAGTAATACAGATTCTGGATGCGCAGCAGGACATTACCTTGCAGGCAGATTTAACCAAAGAAGGTAAGTATGTTAATTCTGGATTTATCAATGGCATGCATTATCAGGAAGCAACGGCAACCTTGAATGAATGGCTGGAGAAAATGCAGGTTGGTAAAGCAAAAATAAACTATAGAATGCGCGATGCCATTTTTGGCAGACAGAGATATTGGGGTGAGCCTATTCCTGTTTACTTTAAAGACGGCTTGCCTTATTTAATTAAGGAAGACGAATTGCCTTTATTGCTTCCTGATGTAGATAAATATCTGCCTACAGAAAGTGGTGAGCCACCGTTGGGCCGTGCACATGAATGGACTTACGAAAAGCAATATCAGTATGAATTAAGTACAATGCCAGGCTGGGCAGGTTCGAGCTGGTACTGGTACAGGTATATGGATAACCAGAACGAAAATGCTTTCGCATCCGAAGATGCAATCGCTTACTGGAAAGATGTAGATTTATATATCGGCGGCGCTGAACATGCAACCGGACACTTATTATATAGCAGGTTCTGGAATAAATTCCTGAAAGATCTTGGGCATGTGAATGAAGAAGAACCTTTCAAAAAGTTAATTAACCAGGGCATGATCCAGGGCAGAAGTAATTTTGTTTACCGTGTAGTCGCAGAAGACGGACGAGGTACGCAGACGCTGGTTTCCCATGGATTGAAAGATCAGTATAAGACAGCAGCTTTGCATGTCGATGTGAATATTGTCGAAAATGAAGTGCTGAATATTGCGAAGTTTAAAGAATTCAGACCTGAATTTGCAGAAGCCGAATTTATACTGGAAAATGGAAAATACATCTGTGGTGTAGAAGTCGAGAAGATGTCTAAGTCTAAATTCAATGTTGTTAATCCTGACGTGCTGATCGCCGGCTATGGAGCAGACACGTTGCGGATGTATGAAATGTTCCTAGGACCGTTGGAGCAAAGTAAACCATGGAACACAAATGGAATAGAAGGTGTATTTAAATTCCTGAGAAAATTCTGGCGCCTGTTCCATAATGATCAGTGGGAGTTTAGTGTCAGTGATGCCGAACCGACAAAAGCAGAATGGAAAGCATTGCATAAAATCATTAAAAAAGTACAGGAAGATATCGAACGTTTTTCTTTCAATACTTCTGTTTCGAGCTTTATGATTGCAGTAAATGAACTGACAGATCTTAAATGTAATAAGAAAGCGATTTTACAGGAATTAGTATTAGTGTTAAGTCCTTATGCGCCGCATATCACAGAAGAGCTCTGGTCTCTTTTAGGAAATAACGAAAGCCTTTCCGGAGCAGTTTACCCAGAATTTAAACCTGAGTATCTGGTGGAAGATGAATTTAGTTATCCCGTTTCTGTTAACGGAAAGACCAGGACAAATCTCAATTTGAGCCTCGCCCTGGAGTCCGCTGAAATAGAGGAACTGGTATTGGCAGATGAAACTGTTCAAAAATACCTTGAAGGTAAGACCCCTAAGAAGGTAATTATTGTAAAGGGAAGAATCGTCAACATCGTTATCTGAGACGGGAGTAGACCCTGACCGGTACACGTTTTATAAAAAATGCCCTGGAAAATATCCGGGGCATTTTTTTTCACCGGTCTTAAACGACGGTTTACCGGCGTATAAATGTTATTTATATAGAAAATATTCCGCCGAAGCTGTAACAAAAATAGATTTGCAGAGACTAATCACCCATAAGAACTAAAACTACTATAAAACAATTCATGAAAAAATTTCTACTCCTATTATTAATGTTCGGTGTTATGCAGCAGACAGCCAGTGCTCAGTTTGGCCTCGGAGGTGCTCAAAAATCGACTATCACCGGTAAAATTACTGCAGTTATTGTCGACTCCTTAACACAGACACCAATAGATTATGCCACTGTATCACTAATTCGTATTAAAGACAAAAAATCCGTGAATGGTGCTATCACGGATGCTAAGGGAAAAGTTGTTCTGCAAAATATCTCACCAGATAAATATCAGCTGAGCATTGGCTTTATGGGCTACAAAAGTAAAACGATTGATGTCGAGACTACAGCCGGTAAACCAGACCTTAATGCAGGAACTATCGCTATTTCTGGTACTCAAAGTAATTTAAAAGAAGTTGCCATTGTAGGGACAACGCCGTTAATTGAGAATAAAATTGATAAGGTTGTATATAACGCGGAGCAGGACGTAACTACTGCAGGTGGAAATGCGGGGGACGTTATGCGTAAAGTTCCTATGGTAACCGTTGATATAGAAGGAAACCCATCACTTCGTGGAAGCTCTGCAGTTAGAGTCCTGATTAATGGTAAGCCCTCCGGCACGATGTCTAATAGTGTAGCAGATGCGCTTAAGATGATTCCTGCCGAAGAAATTAAAAGCGTTGAGGTCATTACCAGCCCTTCGGCAAAATACGATGCAGAAGGCTCGGGTGGTATTATTAACATTATCACCAAGAAAAAGACGGCTCAGGGTATCAATGGAAATGCAAGTATAGCAGGAGGCACCAGACAGAATAATGCAAATTTTGGTTTAAATGCTAAAAAAGGACGTTTAGGATTTAACAGTAATTTCGGGGGCCAGTATGCAATTCCGCAAGATACAAGGGTCATCATTCAAAATGATAATTATGCAACTGACAGGTCGATCTCACAGATAGGAACGACAAAGGCCAAACGCTACGGATTTAGCGGCAGCGCCGGACTGGATTATGATATTAACGGATACAACAGTTTATCCACCAATATTAAATACAATGAGTTTTCAATGAAAACGAATGGTGTGATGGATGTGCTGGAAAGATTAGCTGCTACATCCGATACTTATCGTCGTCCGACAGATAATGAAAATGGTTCCAGTAACATTGACTGGAGTGCCGATTACAGAAGAACATCAAAAAAAGAAGGTGAGGAGTTCACTGTTTCCGGACAGGCAAGTTTCGGTAGGAATACGGCCAGATATAATACTTTCAGAGAGGCGTCAGATGGAACTATTTCAGAAAGACAAGATGATAATAATACCGGTAAAAATAATGAATATACGATTCAGTCAGATTACATTTATCCATTTAGTAAAGATCTGAAACTGGAGACAGGAATGAAAGGTATTTTCAGAAACATCAGAAGTAAATATGAAGATACAAACCAGGACTTTGATTATAATCAGAATGTTGGTGCCGCTTACGGTGTGCTGAATATTAAACTAGCTAAAACTCTCGATCTGAAAGGAGGCCTGCGCGCTGAATACACAGATATCAGCAGTGTATCCGGAAATGCAATTAATTCGTCTAATAACTATTTTAACCTGTTTCCAAGTGCGATCCTTTCGAAAACACTGAAAGGAAACAGTACTTTGAAGCTGAGCTATAACAAAAGGATGCAGCGCCCGAGTCTGTTTTACCTGAATCCGTTCCTTAACCAGGCCGATCCGGAAAACAGAAGTCAGGGTAATCCCGACCTGACGCCTGAGATTAGTGATCTGATTGAATTAGGTTATTCTACATTTATCAAAGGATCTGTAATTAATGCTTCTGTATTTTACCGGAATACAAGGGGTGTAATTGAGAGTCTTTTCGATCCGAATCAAAAATTGACTTCATACTATAATATCGGTACAAACGAATCTTTTGGGGCTAACGTCTTTGCCTCTTATAATCCGTTGCCAAAATGGACGCTGATGGGTAATTTCAGTATGAATACTTATAAGCTCACCAATTCTCAAACTAAAGTGAGTACTGATCTTTTCGTAAATTATACAGTGTTTGGTCGTTCTGCAATATCCTTTAAAGGAGGTTGGAATACAGAGATCTTCGCGGTTTATAATGCCGCAAAAAGAACTTTCCAGGGTGAAACAGGAGCAATGGTATTCTACGGTGGTGCATTCAAGAAAGATATTATGAAAAAGAAAGCCACTGTTGGTATCAACGTGCTGAATGTATTCTCCAGAGATCTACATATCCGTACTGAAAACAGCGGTCCGCAGTTCCTTCAAAGCACAAACGTCTATTACCCACTGCGTTCTTTTGGGGTGAACTTCAGTTATAAATTCGGTAAAATGAATTTCAACCCATCAACTAAAAAGAAAAAAGGGATAAATAATGATGACCTTAAGCAAGGAGAGACCGGCGGCGGTATGGGCGGTGGTATCCAGCAATAAAATATTTCTATACAGATTGACGAAGGCTGCCTTTTAAAGGCAGCCTTTTTTTATTCGGCCCGCTTTCGTTACTTTTGCGGCAAGAAAACGCAAATTATGTCCTTTTTAACTGCAGTGATTAATAGTGTCGGAGATGAGAGTATCCAGGAATATTTACAGGAAAGGGTAGATATCATCTTGCATAAGATTAAATTTATGGAGCCGGTGCCGGTAATTTGCTTGAATCTGGATAATCAGGCCGATTCTGTACTTAAGCAATTGCTGGAAGCAGCTGGTTGTTCAGTGCAAGACGATCCCCTGCAGGCCCGGATTCTTATTTATCATCAGCCAAATACAGGTATCCCTGAAATGATGGGCCAGGTTCCGCAGTTGCTGCAGAAAGAATGGCCGGCAGTAGAATATAATAAAGTTTATCTTTTGGAAGATGCCACTGCTGCGTTCAGCGATCCTCAGTCCTTGGTAGATGCTTTTGAAGATATAGCTGAAATCCTTTATCCAGGGTATTTCATTTTCGGAAACGAGGGGAAAACCTGGATGTCATTTGCAGTTTAAAATCTAGGGCTAATACAGTATAAATTTCTCGATCTGTTCGGTTGTAAATTTAAGGGTATCTTCCCTAAAGAAGGTATTGTGCTCATTCAGTTCCGTTTTTATTGCTGGAATATGCAGACGGAGCGGCATTACATTCAGGTGCAGATAACTGCAAACGCCACCAAAATGATCTATACCACGTATGTTTCCATATTTGCCCGATGAGATGCCAACGAGACAGCATTTTTTATCGTAAAAGCTGGCAGGAAATTCACAGGCGTCAATAAAAACCTTAAGTACGCCAGGGAAACTACCATTATATTCAGGAATAATAAATACGAATTTTTCAGTTTGATTAACGAGCTCCAGGGTCGATTTAAATGCAGGAGAACGTTTTCCGTAAAGGTCTGTTTGGATGATATTGTCGGGGAGTAAATCCAGACTGAGTAAATTGCTGCTTATTCCTCTGTCTGCCATTGCCTGCTGATAATATTTTGCGACTTTGAGCGTATTGCTACCAGGTCTGTTAGTGCCGGAAACGATAGTAATCATGTATGGATTGTTAATAAGATGTTCAAAACACTTATTGGTTTAACACTAATATTGTTATTTAGTTTGTATCTTAGCTAATTGTTAAAAAGCGCCTAAATATAGGCAATAATAGCGTTTTTTACAGGAACAATCTAATAGACAAATTCTCAGAAAATAATTGATAATTATTAAGAAGATAAATGAGTAAAATTATTGCATTGGCCAACCAGAAAGGTGGTGTCGGTAAAACAACGTCATCCATCAATTTAGCTGCCAGCCTCGCCGTTTTAGAGTACAGAACTTTGTTAGTTGATGCCGATCCTCAGGCCAACTCCACCTCTGGTATTGGATTCGATCCCAGAAGTATTAAAAATAGCATCTATGAATGCATTATCAATGATATAGAACCTGCTGAAGCTATTCAGAAAACAGAAACTCCTAATTTGGATCTGTTACCTGCTCATATCGACCTAGTCGGCGCTGAGATTGAGATGATCAATCTGACCAACCGGGAGTATAAAATGAAAGCAGTACTGGAAAAAGTTAAAGATCAGTACGATTTTATTATTATCGATTGTTCCCCTTCACTCGGTCTGATTACTATAAATGCGCTTACTGCTGCCGATTCTGTAATTATTCCTGTTCAATGCGAGTATTTTGCATTAGAAGGATTGGGTAAATTATTAAATACAATAAAGATTGTACAGAACAGGTTAAATACTGCCCTGGAGATCGAAGGTATTCTGTTAACGATGTATGACGTCAGACTGCGTCTGTCCAATCAGGTTGTGGAAGAAGTCAGAACGCACTTTCAGGATCTGGTATTTGAAACCATCATACAAAGAAACACCCGCTTAAGTGAAGCCCCGAGTTATGGCGTGTCAGTAATTATGCATGATGCCAATTGTAAGGGAGCGATCAATTATCTGAACCTTGCCCGCGAAATTGTCCGCAAGAACGGACTTGTTAAAGAGATCCGGGATGTGAGTTCTGCAAACATTTAAATTTTATTGAATGACATCTTTTCAGCGAAAAACAGGATTAGGAAGAGGATTAAGTGCGCTTTTGGATGATAGTGATGCTTCGCATCCACCCAGAAACGAGATCAATCAGGTTAGTGAAACGGAACAGAAGACACAGACAGGTCCTATCGGAATGATTCCTTTGAAGGAGATATCAACCAATCCATATCAGCCAAGAACAGCATTTGACGAAGTTGCATTAAATGAACTTGCCGATTCTATTCGGATACAAGGTCTTATTCAGCCGATCACAGTGCGTAAAACTCAGCAGGGCGGCTATGAGCTTATCGCTGGTGAAAGACGTCTGCGGGCTACTAAAATAGCCGGACTGACAGAGATCCCTGCGTATATCAGGAAAGCTGACGACCAGCAGATGCTGGAAATGGCGCTGATTGAAAATATACAACGTGAAAACCTCAATGCGATAGAAGTAGCTTTAAGTTTTCAGCGTATGCTGGAAGAATGTAACCTTAAGCAGGAACAACTTGGAGAACGCGTAGGCAAGAACAGGTCTACAGTAACCAACTACCTGCGCCTTTTGAAATTACCTCCAGCAATTCAGATCTCTATCCGTGATCAGAAGATCTCTATGGGACATGCTCGTGCACTGATCAGTGTCGAGGATACTGAAAAACAATTATTTATTCATCAGGAAATTCTGGATAAGGGCTTGTCGGTAAGAAAGGTTGAAGAACTGGTTCGAAGTATCGATACTTTACAAATAAAGCCTAAGCCTGGTAAACAGGCTGCGGGAGTTTCATTTGAATATCAGAAACTGCAGAAAGATCTGGCATCGCGCTTCGCATCCAAAGTGAAACTCAAAGTAGGGGAGAATGGTAAAGGTGCCATTGAAATACCGTTTGTATCCGATGACGATCTGAGCAGAATCCTGGAATTATTAGACTGGTAATGCTTAAAAATATATTATTAACCATAAGCTTTTTGCTGGCAATCAATGCGTGCTATGCGCAGGAGGGTTTTACTGTTAAAGGTGATACGCTTAAACGTACCCCGGCCCCGGCAGATACAGCTAAGTATGTAAATCCAGGTAAGCTGGCTGGAAGGAAAGCGATTTTCAGGTCTGCAGTGTTACCAGGATGGGGACAGTATGGAAATGGACTGAACGTCTACCGCGGTATCAAAATCGCTGCAATCTATGCCGGTGGTGCTGTTCTGGTAATGTCCTATATGGACAATAACAGACAATATAAAGTTTACTTGAAAGAACTCCAGTATCGCCTGGAAAACAATGATGCCCCGGATCCTGATGGTTCGCTGCAAAGGTACACTACCACGGGGCTGGTTGCTGCTAAAGATATTTACCGACGAAACCGTGAGGTGGTCATCTTTTCAATTGGAGCGCTTTACGCAGTAAATATTATCGAAGCTTATGTAGATGCAAGACTGAAGTACTTTGATATTGGTAACAATCTGGCCTTGAAAATCTCTCCAACAGTAATCAGTTCAGGTTCTATGTATGGCTACAACAACAGCTTTGCACCCGCATTTAAATTAGCGATCAGACTATAAAGCTTCTAAATCTTAAAATAACAACACATGAATATTGCATTAATCGGTTATGGTAAAATGGGTCAGATTATTGAACGTTTTGCGATAGAAAGAGGACATGAGATTGTCCTGAAAATCAGTGTAGACAACCAGGAAGACCTAACTGCTGCTAACCTGAAGAAGGCCGATGTTGCGATCGATTTCAGTACGCCCGATGCAGCGATAAATAACATTTACATGTGCTTCGACGCGAACGTTCCATTAGTAGTTGGTACCACAGGATGGTACGGTCAGTTACAGGAAATAAAAAATGAGTGCCTTAGCCGTAACAATAGTTTACTTTATGGGTCAAACTTCAGTATAGGTGTTAATTTATTCTTTCATATTAATGAGGTTCTTGCAAAAGTGATGAACAACTATCCTGCATATGATGTGCAGGTAGAAGAAATTCATCATACCCAAAAACTGGATTCTCCAAGTGGAACAGCAATGACGCTGGCAGAAGGAATTATTGAACAACTCGACAGAAAAAATGAATGGTTGAATGAGCTGGATGGTTCAGTTAGTGGCGATGTGCTTAAAGCAGATCAGCTACTGATAGCCTCTGAGCGAATTGAAAATGTACCAGGAACACATACGGTTATCTACAGTTCGGAGGTTGATGAGATTGAGATCAAACATACCGCGCATAACCGGGCTGGGTTTGCATTAGGCGCAGTGGTTGCTGCGGAGTGGCTGCAGCATAAACAAGGCTTTTTCAATATAGCCGATATATTTAATTTTAAATAACAATAAGATATGAATTGGAAGTTCTGGCAAAAAAATAAAGAAACAGCAAGCAAGAAGAAAAAGACTAAAAGCCGGGAGTGGGCAGACGCGGTAATATTTGCTGTAGTCGCTGCTACTGTCATCAGAGTATTCTTTATTGAAGCTTATACCATACCTACCGGTTCAATGGAGCGGTCATTACTAATCGGTGACTTCCTTTTCGTAAGCAAAGTGAATTACGGCGCGAGAATTCCGATGACGCCTGTCGCTTTTCCTTTTGCGCACCATACTATGCCTGTAACGGGCACCAAAGCCTATTATGACGGTATTCAATGGAAATACAGAAGATTACCCGGACTTCAGGATATTAAAAGAAATGACGTAGTCGTATTTAATTTTCCTGACGGTGATACTGTAGCTGTCGAAGCACAAGACAGAGATTATTATGATATGGTTAGGGCCAACGGAAGAGAAGCCGTACATAATGCATATACTATTATCAGCCGTCCTGTAGATAAACGGGAGAACTATATTAAACGTTGTATAGGTATTGCAGGTGACGTTCTCACTATGAAAGACGGATTGGTTTCTGTAAATGGAAAACCGGTACCAATGGAAAATACAGGTCAGATTGACTATTTGGTTAAATTTAAAACCAGCGATGTTAACTTCCAGGTTTTCGAAGAAATGGGCTTCAAAATACAACGCGATATTATGGGGCTTTCAGATGATACCTATAATTTCCTTGGAACTCCGGAAATGATGGCGAAAGTAGGAAAGCTTGACTTTGTAACTTCAGTGAAAGTAAGAACAGCAGAACCAGGTGTTAAAGAAGAAAACGTATTTCCTCATGATCCCAACAGGAACTGGAATGCAGATAACTGGGGTCCTATACTAATACCAAAAGAAGGCCTGACCGTAAAGCTCGACAGTGCAACTATTCCGATGTATCAACGTGCGATTACAGTTTATGAAGGTAATAAACTTGAGAAAACTGCAAACGGATGGTTAGTCAATGGCCAGAAAGCGGATAGTTATACATTCAAAATGAATTATTACTGGATGATGGGAGATAACCGCCATAATTCATTGGACTCACGTTACTGGGGATTTGTGCCGGAAGATCATATTGTAGGAAAAGCACTGTTTGTATGGATGAGTTATGATACAGATGGTTCTTTCTTCAGCAAAATCAGATGGAACAGACTATTCCATAGTATCCACTAAACGGAATCAACTTACAAAAAAGGCTCCTGTAAATTAATTTACAGGAGCCTTTTTTGTAAGTTATATATAATGCTGGATAACGAATTTCTAAGAAAGGCGTGGAATTTGTAACTGATCTGCCAGTTCATTCAGATCATTAACCACTACATCTATTAGAGGAATTCCTTGTTCCGCTCTTTCCTGTTCAAATGCGAATTCAGGTTCGCCTGGTATAATTACTTTTTTATCCGGGTCAATAGTCTTTGCTGCTTTAAACCTTGTAATCCAGTTATCCATATGATGTTTAAAATCAGCTGCAGGACGGAAACCGTCTATGCGCATTGCCCCCAGAAAATGACCGATTCCTTCACCGACAGGGTCAGCAGGAGGTTCCAGGAAAGATACAAAAGGCGGTACCCAGGGACCATAGTTCGCACCCGAAAGAACGGCACTCAAAATATCTACAGCAGCACTCAGTCCGTAACCTTTGTGACTGCCATGATCCTTATCGCTACCCAGGGGCAACAGTGACCCTCCAGCTTTTAATTCATTAGGGTCCGTAGAACCAACTCCATTTTTATCCTGTGCCCAGCCTTCCGGAATGGGTAGTTGTGCACGCTGTGCAATTTCTAATTTACCATTGGCCGCTGCCGCTGTCGCCATGTCAATTACAACTGGTGGGTAATCTCCTGCAGGGAAAGCATAACACATTGGATTCGTTCCTAAAAGACGTTCATTTGCATAGGTAGGTGCTACCAGAGGGCTGGCATTAGTCATACTGATGCCAATCATATCCTGCTCTACGGCCAGTAGTGCATGGTAACCTGCAATTCCGAAGTGGTTGGAATTAGTTACTGAAACCCAGCCAGAACCATAAACTTTAGCTTTCTCTATGGCGATCTTCATCGCAAAAGGGGCTACCACAAGGCCGAGACCTCCATCGCCATTTACAGTAGCCGTGGTCGGTGTTTCATGAACAATCCGGATATTTGGTACAGCATTAATTCTGTTCTTCTTCCATAAACGGATATAACCGCTTAAACGCGCGACACCATGAGAGTCGATACCACGCAGATCTGAGCGGAGTAATACATCGGTAGCCAGCTCTGCATCAGCAGGCGGACAACCCATTGCTATAAAAACCCGGTTTGTAAAATTACGGAGATGCGGTTCTGGGAAAGTATGGAAAGCCATATTTGAATTATTCGTATAGAATCGTGAATTGTTTATCCAGGGGCTTGAATGTTGCACAAAGACTATCGATGAAATCACCACCATAGTTGATATACATAGGTGCGATATTCAAAACCCTTTCCTGCAATACCCCGGAAGGAAACAGATCGTTCTTTAATTTGTCAATTTGGAGCAGAGAAGTATTATGTCTGCGTTTTTCTGCACGCAGCATTTTCTTTTCTAGATTGGTTACCAGTTTCAGTGCTTTGGTTTTTGCACCATCAGCAGACATAGAAAGTGTCTTATCTATTTTATAGGCATTCAATTTAATCTGGTCGAAGACTGCGCGTATAGCACGTTGTTCATCATCCAAACATAAAGAATCACCAACATTGGTTTTAACCCACTGGTTTTTGAGTTGTTCATTATCCAGGAACAGGCTAATCTGGTCAATTCCCAGAATATGCATTTTTCTTGCGGCGCGGCTATCTATAACTAATGCTGAGTTTCTCAGCACAAGCACCGGGAAAGGTACCTGGAAAAAGTCAAAATTAGATTTAAGCTGTAACCAGTAGGTCACTTCAGCGCCGCCGCCAATATAAGCCAGATTAGGCAGGATTATTTCCTGATAAAGCGGGCGCATCACCACATTCGGGCTGAACTTTTCCGGATGTGCCTGTATTTCGGCCAGCAGACTTTCCTCCGTAAAACGGATGTCGGTGTGCATGACCTGGTATTGCCCGTTTTCCAGGATAATACGTTCGCGCAATTTATCATCCATATAGAAGAAGTTT
Organism: Pedobacter antarcticus; assembly: GCF_900112985.1. Lineage (GTDB taxonomy): Bacteria > Bacteroidota > Bacteroidia > Sphingobacteriales > Sphingobacteriaceae > Pedobacter > Pedobacter antarcticus. Next base: position 58,323 of record NZ_FONS01000010.1, on the reverse strand, counting down.
ATCTCCCTTGGATTTACCTGAGGTTTGTACCCTAGGTTTTCCAGTTCGCTATTACGCTCACTGATATTTTTAAAACTATGCTCACCAGTAATGTCTTTGTAAATGACAGGTGCAAACTGAGCCTTTAGCCTGCTGTCATCTGCATCTACACAGATCAAACCTTTCTTTCCAAATAAAGCGTGAACGAGTTTACGGGTTGCTGCAGAAAGTGATTGGGAACCGCTATATGCCTGTTCTGCAAATTCGGCTAATTCAGTGCCATTTTCACTAATACCCAGGTAACCTTTGTAGGCGAGTAAAGTCTCAGCAAGACTACTGGTATCAAGCCTGCCAGTAGCTCCGGCCGCTGCGGTATCCCAGCTTAATTTTTTGTCCTCCAGGCTAAGGTGGTTGATCTCTTCAAAATCGTGGTCTTCTGTAGCCATCCAGTAAACCGGTATAAACCGGTAATCCGGAAAACGTTGTTGCAGTTCAGCAGCCAGATTTATGGCTGTGACGATCTTATAAATAAAATAAAGAGGGCCTGTAAATATATTAAGCTGATGACCTGTTGTTATAGTAAACGTCCGGTCATCAGCTAGTAATTCTATTTGATGGAGTGTTTCAGCTCCAGGGTTAATTGCCTTGTATTGTTCCTGCAGGCAGCGAACGAGAAGATCCCGGTCACCGGAAAATTTCCGTTCCGCAATGGCTCTTTCAAAGCCGGCAATAGTAGGAGCGTACTGATAAAAGGACTCCAGTTTCTGATCTTCATTCAAGTAATCTAAAACGATACCTGAGAATGAATTTGTTTGTTGGTAAGAGATGTACTTGGCCTGCATTGGCACTAAATTAAGTTAATAATCCGCAATTCTCCACCTGCATCATTTATTTGACAATTTGTCCATAGAGATCGAAATCTTCAGCACGGTCGATAGCTACATTAACGAAGCTTCCAATGGCAGCATAACCAGTTGTCGCATCGATCAAGACCTCATTATCCACTTCAGGTGAATCAAATTCTGTACGCCCGATAAAGAAATCTCCTTCTTTGCGGTCTACCAGAACTTTGAATGTCTGACCAATTTTTTCCTGGTTAATCTCATAAGAAATACCTTGTTGTAATTCCATTATAGCATCCACACGTTCCTGTTTCACCTCGTCAGGTACATCGTCTACCAGCTGGTGCGCGTGAGTTTTTTCCTCATGTGAATAAGTGAAGCAGCCTAACCTGTCAAAACGGGTATCTTCTACCCACCGTAGCATCTCTTCAAAATCCTGTTCCGTTTCGCCAGGATAGCCACAGATTAATGTGGTACGCATAGCGATATTAGGCACCTTATCACGGATCTGATTCACGATATCAATAGTTTTTTGTTTAGTGATACCACGTCTCATCGATTTTAGCATCGGATCAGTAATATGCTGTAAAGGCATATCCAGGTAGTTACAGATATTTTCCATTTCGTTCATCACATCCAGAATTTCCATTGGGAAACCAGAAGGATAGGCATATTGTAATCTTATCCATTCGATACCATTGATATCGGACAGTCTTCTCAACAATTCATCAAGGTTTCTTTTACCGTATATGTCAAGACCGTAATAAGTTAAATCCTGTGCAATAAGGATCAGTTCTTTCGTTCCATTGGCTGCAAGGATTTTAGCTTCCTTAACCAAGGCTTCTATATCGGTTGATACATGTTTACCACGCATCAGCGGAATTGCGCAGAAAGAGCAGGGGCGGTTACAGCCTTCTGCAATTTTGAAATAGGCGAAGTGTGAAGGCGTCGTGAGTAAACGCTCACCAATTAGTTCGTGTTTGTAATTTGCACCTAATGAATGTAGAATGTTCTGCAGGTCATTTGTACCAAAAAAAGCATCGACATTAGTAATTTCCGATTCTAATTCTGGTTTGTAACGTTCAGAAAGACATCCGGTTACAATAACCTTACTTAACTTTCCAGCTTCTTTCAACTGGCTGTATTGAAGGATTGTATCAATTGATTCCTGTTTTGCATTATCGATAAAGCCGCAGGTATTGATAACTACGATATCATCCTTACCCATAGTGGAGGCTTCATGAACCACATCGAGGTTATTTCCTTTCAGTTGACCCATTAATACTTCAGAATCGTAAATGTTTTTGGAACAACCCAGTGTAATTACGTTAATCTTAGGTTTTTTCAGGGGGATGATCCTGGAAGTTGTTTTGGTATTCATTATATTTTATAGCTATGCTTTTCAGGAGCCTATTTAAAAAGACCGTCCACAAAAGCTTTTTTGTCAAATAATTGAAGGTCATTTACACCCTCACCCACGCCGATATATTTAACGGGGATTTTAAACTGATCTGAAATTCCGATAACCACACCACCTTTGGCAGTACCATCCAGTTTAGTGATGGCTAATGCATTTACATCTGTCGCTTCAGTGAATTGCTTGCATTGTTCAAATGCATTCTGACCGGTTGAGCCGTCCAGTACAAGCAATATTTCGTGAGGTGCGCCCGGAATTACTTTTTCCATTACCTTTTTGATCTTGCCTAATTCATTCATCAGGCCGATCTTATTATGCAAACGACCTGCGGTATCTATGATTACGACATCTTCGCCATTGGCAACAGCCGATTGAATAGTATCAAAAGCAACAGAAGCAGGATCTGAACCCATTGCTTGTGCAACCACTCTGACGTCGACACGCTGACCCCATAATTTAATTTGTTCCACAGCTGCAGCACGGAATGTATCGGCTGCACCCAGGACAACTTTAAGTCCTTCGGCTTTCAGTTTATGCGCCAGTTTACCAATAGTAGTAGTTTTACCCACACCGTTTACACCGACAACCATAATTACATATGGCTTATGATCTCCATATTCGAATTTACGGAAATCATTACTATTGTTTTCAGCTAATAAGAGTTGAATTTCATCTCTCAGTAAGTGGTTCAGTTCAGAAGTAGACAGGTATTTGTCCCGGGCTGCACGCTGTTGGATACGCTCAATTATTTTAAGCGTCGTAGAAACACCAACATCAGAAGTAACCAGAACTTCTTCCAGATTATCAAGTACATCATCATCTACAGTCGTTTTTCCGGCGACTGCTTTGGTGAGTTTACTTAGGAATCCTTCTTTAGTTTTTTCTAAACCTTTACTCAGGGCTTCCTGAGCTTCAGGTGCAGTTTCCTTTTTCTTGAAAAAATCAAATAATCCCATATAAATGTAGATGAAAACAAAAAAAGCCCTCCCATAATGAAGGGACGGCTTTAATATGATTAAATATTAAAATTACTTGCCTGATTGATTTCCTGCAATAGCATCTTTAACATGATCGTTATGCACGATAACTTCACTGAAAGAATAAGCACCTGTTTTTGGTGATTTAGTCATTGTGATAACTTTTGAATATTCTTTTCCTTTACCCGTCTTAAGGGTCGCAACTACCTTTTTTGCCATGATCTAAATAGATTATTGGTATGTATTACTTAATTTCTTTATGTACAGTTACTTTCTTCAACACTGGATTGAATTTTTTCAATTCTAAACGCTCAGTAGTGTTTTTACGGTTTTTTGTAGAGATATATCTAGACATACCAGGCATGCCGCTAGTTTTATGCTCTGTACATTCTAGAATAACTTGTACTCTGTTACCTTTTTTTGCCATTTCTATTAATAATTTAGTTGATTCACATCAACAATGTTTTTACAAAAATCCTTTTTTTACGAAACGATTGATCGCTTCAGTAATACCAATTTTATTGATGGTTTTGATAGCTGAAGTAGAAACTTTCAGTGTTATCCAACGGTCTTCATCAGGAATATAAAATTTCTGAAGTTGTAAGTTGGGATAAAACTTACGTTTAGTTTTAACGTTTGAGTGAGAAACATTAAAACCACTCATAGCCTTTTTTCCGGTTAAATCACAAACTCTAGACATGCCTTTAATATATATTGTTAATTGTTCTTCGCTTAATTTTTTAAGAGTGTGCAAATATCACTAAAATATTTGTAACGATCAATACTACATGTGATTATTTTTCAAAATAGTAGTGATCAATCTTTCTCTCGAACTGCAAAGCTATAAAAATTACGTCATAAAGCGAACGTCTTAGTGTTGTGAGAGCGGGCTATTTTACAAAGGGGCCCTGAGGACATCACAGGGCGGTAATATTCAGGCGAATGTGGAAAATTAATGTGGAATTTGTTACCTTACACTTATATTAAATCAGCCAATTTACACCCAAACCAAATTATGCAAATTAAATCTATAGCCGAATACGAAGAAACCTACAGGCTCAGTGTAGAGCAGCCTGAACAGTTCTGGGCAGGCATAGCCGACAACTTCCTGTGGAAAAAGAAATGGGACAATGTATTGTCCTGGAATTTTAGTGAGCCAAAAATTAAATGGTTTGAAGGTGCCAAACTGAATATTACAGAAAATTGTCTGGACAGACATCTGGAGAAGAACGGAGATAAGCCAGCTATAATCTGGGAATCGAATGATCGTGAAAAACCAAGTGTAACGCTGACTTACCGTATTCTGCATGAACAAGTCTGCAGGTTTGCGAACGTGCTAAAGAAAAATGGGGTTAAAAAAGGAGACCGGATCTGCATTTACATGCCGATGGTACCTGAACTCGCTGTAGCCGTTTTGGCCTGTGCGCGAATTGGAGCTGTTCATTCAGTAATTTTCGGTGGTTTTTCTGCCAAATCCATAGCAGACCGGATTAATGATTCTGCCTGCAAACTGGTTATTACCGCTGACGGATCTTTCCGGGGTGCAAAACAGATTCAGTTGAAAGAAGTAATCGACGATGCACTGATTGCTTGCCCAACCGTAGAAAAAGTTATTGTTTTAACGCATACACGTACGCCGGTTTCCATGCTGAAAGGTAGGGACCTGTGGTTCGAAGATGAAATAAAACTGGTGGACACACACTGTCCGGCAGAAGAAATGGATGCAGAAGATATGTTATTTATCTTGTATACCTCCGGTTCAACCGGTAAGCCCAAAGGCGTTGTGCATACCGTTGGCGGATATATGGTGTATGCGGGTTATACCTTTAGCAATGCTTTTAATTATCAGCCGGACGAAGTGTTCTTCTGTACCGCAGATATTGGCTGGATTACTGGTCATTCTTATATAGTTTACGGTCCGCTTTCACAAGGAGCGACTACTTTAATGTTCGAAGGCGTACCAACCTATCCGACGCCATCCCGTCTTTGGGAGGTAGTGGATAAGCACAAAGTTAATATACTGTATACTGCGCCCACCGCGATTCGCTCATTAATGAGTTTTGGTAAAGAACCGGTGGAAGGTGCAGATCTCAGCAGTCTGCGTGTGCTGGGATCAGTAGGTGAGCCGATCAATGAAGAGGCCTGGCATTGGTTCGATCAAGAAGTTGGTCACGGTAACTGTCCGATTGTAGATACCTGGTGGCAGACCGAAACAGGTGGGCTGATGATCTCTCCAATAGCTTTTGTGACACCATTAAAGCCCGCTTGTGCAACCTTACCATTACCCGGCGTTCAACCTGTGCTTGTCGATGAGAACGGAGCTGTTATCGAAGGAAATGGCGTAAGCGGTAATTTGTGTATTAAGTTTCCATGGCCGGGAATGCTCCGTACAACCTACGGAGATCATGAGCGTTGTAAACAGACCTATTTTTCTACTTATCCGGATCTGTATTTTACAGGAGACGGTTGTATGCGTGATGAAGATGGTTATTATAAAATTACAGGCCGCGTAGACGATGTAATTAATGTCTCCGGACACCGCATTGGAACCGCAGAAGTAGAAAATGCCATTAATATGCATGCCGGTGTGGTAGAAAGCGCAGTTGTAGGCTTCCCGCACGAGGTAAAAGGCCAGGGCATTTATGCATTTGTCATTTACCCGAACCTGCATACCGAAGCAGAACTGAGTAAGAAAGATATTCTGCAGACCGTAACCCGGGTTATCGGAGCGATCGCTAAACCAGATAAAATTCTTTTCGTACCTGGCCTTCCTAAGACCAGATCAGGTAAAATTATGAGAAGGATCCTGCGGAAAATTGCAGAGGGCGATTATACTAATCTGGGAGATACCAGCACGCTGCAGGATCCTGCAGTAGTTGATGAAATTATTGAGAAAGCGAAAAACCAGTAATCACCTAAAATTAAAAGGGCCTTTTTGCATTTGCAAAAAGGCCCTTTTGTTTAATTATCAGAACCTTTATTAGAGATACTGGCATTGATCTTTTCATTGGGGTCTTTCCCGAAATGAGTACTATACCAACTCTTAAGTTCTTCGGTACTCAGACGTTCTTCTTTATTAACTCCTTTAATTAAAATCTTGGTCGAAGAGGTTGCATCCATACCATTTCTCGCCTGATATAAGGCATAGTCAACGACAAGTTTATCAGATGGCAAGGGACCCTTGAAGCCCAGGATATGTCCGTCTTTACTCACAATTTGTGGTGACGTAGAAATACTGTATAACTCACGGAACGCTGCATTTGCCGGGTCTTCCGCTAAACGAAAAGCTTTTACATTCTTTTGCTGTAATCCGTGGATAAGCTTCCAGTCCTCATCCTTATTTCCAGTATACAGATTAATGAAAACAACATCCTCATATTTTGCAAAGCGGTCTTTTAATCCTTTATAAAGGAGGTCCTTGTCATCGGGAGGGAGTAGAATAGGGGATTTCCAGGTATAGAGATACACTGTTTTGCCAGTATATAGCTGTTCAAAGGAAGCCGTTTTCCCAAGGGTGTCCACTAATTTCAGCTGATTGATCTGGAGATCAACATGGTCATCATAGCCCTTCGCAGCAGATTTGGCAATTGTCTTCACCATCATCGTGCAGGAAGCAGACAAGATCAGGGGCAGCAATAAAAAGCAGTAGTAAATTTTTTTCATCAGCATGTTCATTTGATTTATCGTTAGCGGTAATTTATCTGGTAGCTATATTTATAGCTGTCCGTTTAGATTTTAGACGAATTAATAATCCGAAAGGTAACATTCCAAACTTTTTTTAATTAGCGTTGTTCTTTTGTCAGTTCAATTTAGAAACAAAAAACAAATACCATGGACAAATTAGAATTAAAAGGAAAATGGAACGAGTTAAAAGGTAAAGTTAAACAAGCTTACGGCGACTTAACCGATGACGATCTTAAATACGAAGAAGGAAAAGATGATGAACTGTATGGAAGATTACAGCAGAAGACCGGAAAAACCCGCGATGAGCTGGTAGACTGGATCAAGTCACTGTAATTACCATATAATTAAACGTAGCAGGCTATATTCCGAAAGGAGTATAGCCTTTTTTATTGGGATGCTATACGGTATCTCAAGGAATAATGACGTTTCCCATCGGGTCGACCTCGGGTCAAGTTCGGGTTGGACTCACCTTATCTTCGGGTTCCATGCGAACAATACCAACAGATGGCCCGAATAAAACCAAAGCATCAATAGTATGAGCTTGCAGCAGTTTAAATTTTGTCTAAAATAAATTCAGACGTCGCTAAGCTATTCATCAGAGATCTTCAAATATCGTTAAATGGGTCAAGGATGGGTTGGAGATATGTCTTAGCCTTAAGGATTCAATATAAAAAAATCCCGTTACCTTATAAAAAGATAACGGGATTTCGTTGGCAGCACCCAAATCAGATGCCCTTAGTGGGGCCGGTTAATAACCGAAAATCTGCTCCAGGCTTAAGGTGTTCAGTTTCCCGAATTTCTCCATGTCAGCAGTTTTGACATTTTTATTGGAAGCTACTATGCAATAGCTGAATGGCTTATTAGATACTTTATTATCATGGAAAGATTTGATATCGCTGAATTTTAAAGGTTTGATTCCATTAAATTCTGCGATCCTTGAATCTTGTTCCAGACCTAGTCTTTTGTCTGCATAATAATGGTTAATAATATCAAATTTGGTCACACGTGATGTTTCCAGTGCATTCAATGAATTTGATTTAGAAGACTCGAAATTCTTTTCAGATTCCGGCAATACATTCAGTAGTTCGTTCATACCGGCCACCGCCTCATTCATTTTATCGGCTTGTGTACCCACATAAGCAATCATAGAGTTGTCTTTCCCTGCTTTGTCAGGAGTAGAGTAGAATGCGTAGGTAGAGTAAGCCAGCGCTTTTGATTCACGGATAGTCTGGAAAACAATTGAACCCATACCGCCACCAAAATAACTGTTGAACAGGTTTATTTTCGCTGCATCAGCAGCATTGAATACGCCGTCATTTCTTAACCAGCGAATTTCGGCCTGCACCATGTCATAATCAGCGAAATAGACCTGATTATCTGCAGTTTGCGTAAAGTTGAATTTCTGCGCAGCCGGAGCTTCCATAAAAGAAGCTGGAAGAATATGGATTTTCGCAATGTCACCAGTAAATGCCTGCAGCGTCTGTGGACCGTAGTAATTGATACTATGTTTCAGGTTATTTATATTATGCAGGATCTCCAGTAATTCAGCCGAAGTCATCTGTTCAACCTCTGCATTGGTGAGCGCATAATTGAACGGATTTTGTGCACCATATTGTGCGTAACTCATTAGACCAGATAAAATAGCAGCTTTATTCAGCTTATTATTTTCCCTTGATTTCAGGACGCTGCTTTTCATTTCTTTTAGTGCTTGCTCGTCTGGCTTACAATTTGCAAAAACATGCTCAACCAATTTTACCGCCTGGTCGAAGTTTTCCTGCAGACCGGAAATTCTAATCGTAGTTACGTCGTTGTTTACCGTAAATGAATAGCTGCAGGCAATATTATAGAACTGCTTGCTGATCTCTTCAGCTGAGTATTTATCTGTACCCAGAAAAGTCAGGTACCTTGCCGCGTAAGGAGCCAGCTTAGAATTCCATGAACCCAAATCATAACGGTAAGTCAAATTAAAAATACTGTTCTCTTTGTTTTCAACGGTAACCACATCGGCGATGCCTACTTTACCAAAGTTCAAATCTTTCTGGTAATCCAGGAATTTAGCTTCGATAGGTTTCGTTGTACGGGCAAGTAATTGCTGCGTGAAGGGAGAGGTTTCGTTCGTATTAGTCTTCACAGGTGTGATAACCGGTTTGTCGACTTTTGCAATGTTTTTGTCCTCGCCTTTATGTTTCAGAATAACTACATAATCGTTGCCAAAGAATTTATTTGCAAAATCTACAATTTCCTTTTTACTTACTTTAGCCATGGCATCCGGAGAATTCAGGGATTGATTCCATTTGGTACCGCGGTTCATGATAAACTCGTTGGTAATCGCCTCTACACGGAAACCATTATTATCAAAGTTTTCCAGTAAGCTAAGCTTGCTGTTGGCTACAGTCGCTTTAATCAAGCTCTCATCAAAAGAGCCTTTTTTTAATAAAGCCAGTTGGTCCAGCACCAGTTGTTTCGCTTCATCCAGTGACTGTCCCTGTTTAGGAGTAGCCAGCATAATGAATGTACCGTAATCCTTCATTTGCTGATAGCCAGCTGCTGCATTTAATACTTTTTGTGCCTTATTCAGGTTAATGTCCATTAAACCTGCTTTACCATTGGACAGGATGCTAGAAATTAAATCCAGCAGCATACTTTCTTTTGTGTTTTCCGCAAAACCACGATAACCGATCCTTACAACCTCTGCGCTTGGGCCATAGATGTCTGCAACCTGTACTTTAGTTAAAGGTTTCTCCGGTGCAGGCTGATAAAGTTCCAGTGGTTTCGCTTTCATATAACTAAAAGCAATGTCGACCTTTTTAATCATTTCATCTGCCTTGAAATCGCCGGACATTACAACGGCCATATTATTTGGTACATAATATTTGTTGTAGTATTTTCTGATTTCAACAAGAGATGGGTTTTTCAGGTGCTCAATAGTACCTATGGTTGTTTGCTGACCGTAATTGTGGGTTGGATAAAGTAAGTCGTTCAGCTTCTCGCTGATCTTCCAGGCATCATTATCCAGGCCCCTGTTTTTTTCTTCATAAACAGCTTCCAGTTCGGTATGGAAAATACGGAAGACAGGACTGCGGAAACGCTCTGCCTGCAATGCCAGAAACTTATCAGTTGCATTACTAGGGAAATCTTCATTGTACACGGTCTCTTCATACCAGGTATGCGCATTGGTAGACTGTCCGCCGATAGATTTCATCATTTTATCGTATTCGTTAGCGATAGAATAATTTGATGCTTCTCCAGATGTTTTGTTAATTTCAGCATAGATCTCCTTACGTTTTGCCGGGTCTGTAGTAGCGTGGTATTTTTCGTAAAGAGCTTCAATTTTGTCCAGCAGTGGCTTCTCCTTCGCGTAGTTCATTGTACCGAAACGATCTGTTCCTTTAAACAGTAAATGTTCCAGGTAATGGGCAAGTCCGGTTGCATTGCGTGGGTCTGTATTACTCCCTGCACGTACGGCCATGCGGTATTCGACATTTGGTTCTTTAGCATTTTCGGACAAAATAACCGACAGACCATTTTTTAACGTGTAGAAACGTGCTCTGGTTGGGTCATTAGTTACATATTTATAGCTGTAACCACCTGAAGTTGCAGTTTTCCACTGAAACTCGGTTTGTGCCATCAGCCCCGTCCCGGTAAGGAGGAAGCAGGATAGCATGATGAATTTAGATTTCATGAGCATTTTTTATAGTAAGGAGATTTTCTGATTGAGCGTCTTTTTTAATGCTATTGACAGCATTCTATGCATCAAATATACTTTTGTAAAACGAAATTTTCACAGAATGAGATGATATTCTTGTACTTTTACGATCAGGGATTGGCTAAATATCTATAGTCCCTGCGCTCAGCATAAAATTATCGCATAAAATAATATATACATGAAAAAGCAGTCAAACAGACCTCAGATTCTGGTAGTTAATGATGATGGAGTTACAGCACCCGGAATTAAAAATCTGATCGATGCTGTAAAGGAATTGGGAGACGTTGTCGTTGTTGCTCCTGACGGCCCGCAATCTGGCATGGGACATGCCATTACAATAGGTAAGCCATTGAGATTTGACCGCGTGAATCTTTATGAAGGCGTAGAAATGTACAAGTGCTCGGGAACACCCGTAGATTGCGTTAAACTAGCAGTAAATAAAATTTTTAAAGGTAAAAAACCAGATCTGTGTGTTTCCGGAATTAACCACGGACTAAACAACTCAATCAATGTAATCTATTCAGGAACAATGTCTGCTGCAGTAGAGGGAGCAATTGAGGGGATTCCTTCAATCGGGTTTTCGCTGGATGATTTTACCGAATCAGCAGATTTCAGTCATTGCCTGAAGTTTGTGACCAAAATCAGTGCAGAGGTGCTGGAACATGGTTTGCCGCAGGCAACTTTACTCAATGTGAATTTTCCGAACGGCGCAGATCTGAAAGGAATTAAAATTTGCCGTCAGGCCAATGCAAAATGGGCCGAAGAATTCGATGAACGCAAAGATCCACATGGCCGCCCTTACTACTGGCTTACCGGTGTTTTTCAGAATAATGATAAAGGAGAAGATACAGATGTCTGGGCATTGGAACACGGTTATGTATCCGTTGTGCCGGTTCAGTTCGACCTGACTGCCCACCACGCTATCCCTTTGTTAAATTCCTGGGATTTTAATGCTTAAAATCTGTTTGATAAGATGATGACCTTAAAAATAATGAGCCGATGAAATATTATCTTGTGGCTGGAGAAGCTTCGGGAGACCTGCATGGTGCAAACCTGATGAAAGCAGTCAAAGCGCTGGATCCTGAAGCGGACTTCCGTTATTTCGGCGGGGACAAAATGAAGGCAGAAGGTGGAATGCTGGTGAAGCATTATGCAGACATGGCTTTTATGGGCTTTACTGAAGTGGTATTAAATCTCCGGACCGTCTTAAGGAACATGAAAACATGCAAAGAGGACATCCTTAAAACCCGTCCTGATGTACTGATCCTGATAGATTTCCCTGGCTTTAATCTTAAAATTGCTGAATTTGCAAAAGCGCAGGGCATAAAAGTCTGTTATTATATATCACCAAAGGTCTGGGCATGGAATCAAAAAAGAGTGCTTAAGATTAAAAAAGTCGTCGACCAGCTATATTGCATTTTGCCTTTTGAGGTGGAATTTTATAAAAGCTGGGGGATGGACGTACACTATGTTGGTAATCCACTATTGGACGAGAAGGAGGCTTATATACCTGATCCTGGATTTGCGGCAGCTTATGGTTTTGGCAATCAGCAACTGGTCGCCTTATTGCCCGGAAGCAGGAAGCAGGAGATTGAACGTCTGCTGCCAGCTATGTTGAGTATTACTGACCGTTTTCCTGATCAGCAGTTCGCTATAGCGGCGGCGCCAGGTTTTCAGGGAGACTATTATGCACAGTTTACCGCGGGCAAAAATGTATCGCTGGTCTTTGGCAAAACTTATGATTTGCTTTATCATGCCCATACGGCATTGGTTGCCTCCGGCACCGCGACTTTAGAAACTGCTTTATTTCGTGTGCCACAGGTTGTTTTATACAAAGGTGGCAGGGTTTCAATTGCCATAGCTAGAATGCTGGTGAAGATCCGGTTTATATCCCTGGTTAATTTGATTATGGATCGTAAAGTAGTCACCGAGCTGATTCAGGAAGATTGTAATTCTAAAAATATAGAGTCTGAATTAAGGGGGCTGATTGAAGGGCCTGTCAGGATAAAGATGGAAGAAGAGTATGCTGAACTTGCTGAAAAGATGGGTGACGCGGGAGCTTCTGCCCGTACTGCAGGTTTAATTCTGGATTATCTTAAAAATGCAGTCCCCAAGCAGCAGGGAAAGTAATTTAAATTCCAGCAGTCAAAAAAAAACACGAAGGTTAAACCTTCGTGTTTTTTCTATCTAATATTCTGTTGATTCTAATGAGTACATCGTCCAGATCAAATGGTTTGCTGATATAATCATCTGCACATGCCTGAGTGCTCATCTGCTTGCTTCTGGGATTTGCAGACATGACGATCACCGGAATATGTTTGGTGAAAATGTCATTTTTGAGGTCATCGCAAATTTCGATACCGTTTCCGTCAGGCAGCATTACATCTATGATAAATAAATCGGGTATGCCGTCTCTGATTTTGCTTTTCAACTCGCTTAAAGAGGAGGATTGTGTTAATTCATATCCTTCATCCTTTAATAAGTATTCAATGATATACCTGATATCACTGTCGTCCTCGAGAACATGTATCCTTTTTACCATAATCAAGAAATTAGCAGATTTTTGAATCAGAAAACAATCAAAAACTGTTCCAGTTTAAGGTAAGGCGATTAATTTATCGCCCTTCGCTTATTCTTCTTCTCAAAATATATGATGTGCTGCAATTTTTAGGCTGCATCAATCGCTTCACGAAGTGCTTTTGCAGCAGCAGCCGGGTCTTCAGCGCCATAAATTGCTGCGCCTGCAACCGCTACGATAGCGCCAGCTCTAATTACATCGGCAACATTTGTGATGTTCACACCGCCAGCTACCGATACTGGTACACCTGCTCTTGAAGCTTCATCAATTAAAACCTGGATAGAATATCCTGGAGTCCACTGCTCGTCAAGACCTGCATGTAATTCTACGAATTCTGCACCAAGCTCAATAACCTCTTTAGCGCGTTGTACGCGGTCTGCAACGCCGATAGTATCTACTACTACACCTTTACCATGTGCTTTTCCAGCTTTGATGGCTCCCGCAATAGTTGCGTTTCCTGCTGCGCCTAAGACGGTAACTAAGTCTGCACCAGCTTTAAATGCGATATCTGCTTCCAGTTCGCCAGCATCCATTGTTTTTAAATCTGCAAAAACCAATTTATCAGGATGTGCCTGCTTCATTGCTGTTACTACGGCAATTCCTTCATTTTTAATAAGGGGAGTACCTAATTCAATAATGTCAATATAAGGAGCGATTTTAGCTGCTAAAGCTAATGCATCCTGAGTGGTTAATAAATCAATTGCTACTTGTAATTTTGCCATGATAGATATATTTATTTTTTATTTATTCAAGATTTGCGTGCCTGGTCCAGAGGGTTTCCGCAGGACTGTATTCCATTGCCCAGAGGGTCTGAAATATGGCATCGGTGAGTAATAACAGTCCCTGTTCATAAAGGCTGCCGGCATATTGCTGTGACATTGTTTTGCCGTGATCCTGTTTTTGGGCGGCTGGCAGGATACAAACCAGTTCTGCCAATGCAGCAAGAGGTGACTCTGCTGTTACACTCAGAGCAACTACTTTTGCTCCGGCATTAACTGCTTTCTGCGCTGCATTTACGATACTTGTTGTTGTACCGGATCCTGAAGCTGCCAGTAAGAGGTCTCCTTTACGGATAGCAGGTGTAGTTGTTTCTCCCGCGACATATACCTGAAAACCAAAATGCATGAGCCGCATTGCTGCTGCTTTCATTGATAATCCGGAACGGCCCGCTCCAGCCACAAAGATCCGTTCAGCTGTCATCAGTTCGGGAATTAGCTTGGCAATCTGTCCATAATCTAATTTAGCAGCCAGCTGTAATTGCTCTGAAAGAATCATATTCAGATTTTTTTTCAACTGTTCTATCTGTTTTAAAAAAGGCATTTCTGCCGGCTGAATAGAATCGTCCTGATTTGCTTTTGTGTCCATATATTGTAATTCAACTGCGTCAAAGATAGGGTGGACAGCAGATGAAGGTGTTAGACTATATGCCCATTGTGTTGGACTAATTGGAAATAATGACGAATTAAAATCATGGAAATGACATAAAAAAAGATCAATTAGCTATTAGTACACGCTTATTTCCTGATTGTCCTACTGCTGCAGTTTGGTATCTTTATCTTTGATCTAAGAATCTATGGAGAAAATTAATGGCTTAGGATTAGAAAAATCACTGATCTATATCAGGAATCTGGAGAATTGCCCGCCGGCATATCTGAATGATCCCTGGAGAAAGGATTTTTTTGAAATTGTATGGCTGCAGCAGGAGTATCCGCTGCATACTGTTTTAGAAGGAGAACCAGCCGAGCTCGGTGATTGGATTTATCTGATACCGCCATATCGTGTTCATCAGCTAAAAAAAGCAGGTAAAAATGGAATCTTGCTTTCCTTTAAACGTGATTTTATCGATGATGAGGATAAGGAGTTTTACCTGGATCTTTTTAAGATTTTCAATATACAGGGAGAATTTTCTTTTCTTCCGCTCGCGCCGGATAATGTAGCTGAATTACGACCTGTGTATGATTTACTGGCTGCGGAGTACGAAAGTAAACCTGCTGCCGACCAGATTGTCAAAGCCTTGCTACGCGTATTTCTACTTAAACTGATCAGGGTAAAAGAACATGTTTTCACTGCTCAAAACTTGAATCAGAAAAGGGTTTATCAATTTATGCTCTTGCTGGAAGAGAATTATGAGCAGGAAAGAAATGCTGAGTTTTATGCAGATCGGATTGGAATTAGCACGAAAAGGCTCAATCAGATTTTAAAAGAGAAGCTTGACAAAACTGCCATGCAGTTAATTCATGACCGTATTATCCTGGAAGCAAAAAGAAAGATTATCCATAGTGAACATAGTCTAAAGGAAATCGCTTATCTGCTGGGGTTTAGTGACCGCCCTTATTTTAGCCGTTTTTTTAAAAAACAAACAGGCTTTTCTCCGGAAGACTTTAAAAAGCAGTCATTACCCGCTCCAGAACAAGTTTAGACGGTTAGGCAAGATGATATTCGATCCGTTTGATCAATTCTTCCAGATCAAATGGTTTGCCGATAAAATCATCTGCAAATGCCTGTTTACTTGCTTCTTCAGCAGTGGCATGGGCCGAAATGATAATTACAGGAATATGGCGGGTTTCGATACTTTGTTTAAGCTGTCTGCATAATTGCAAGCCGTTGCCATCTGGTAATCTGACATCCATTACAATAAGATCAGGGAGGGAATTAAACAGGTTAATCTTAAACTCCTTTGCATTTGAAGCTACATTAACTTCATATTCCGATTCCTGGAGGATAAATTCTATCACGTCTCTAATATCTTCGTCGTCCTCTATGATCTGTATGAGTTTTTGCATGGATTAGTTGTTTCTTTACCCTAAACACCTGAAAGTGTATTTTGTGTTAGGCTTTTGTTAAATACAGGTAGGAAATTTGATTAACAAAGATTTAGTCCTTGTTTTCCTGATATACGGGAAGGCTGATATAAAAAGTAGAGCCTTTACCTTGCTCGCTATTAACCCAGATGCCACCATTGTGACTTTTCATAATGCCGGCGCAGATGTATAGACCAATGCCAAATCCAGAAGCATTAATCGCTTTTTCATCTGCTGCCCGGTAGAATCTTTCAAAGATGCTTTTCTGATTTTTTGGATCAATACCTATACCATTATCTTTTACTGCGACGATGGCTTCATCACCACTGATCCAGGAAGAAACTTCAATATTTTTGGTGAGCGGTGAATATTTAATAGCATTACTGATTAAATTTTCGACAACCTGCCCCATTCTCACTTTGTCGCCGAAAATTGGCGCAGAAATGCCGGCGTTAAAGGTAATATGATGACTTGAAGTATGTAATTGAAAATCTGCGGTTAGTTCGCGAATCAGATCGTCGATCATAAAAGGATTCATATTGAGATCGAGATGGCCGGATTCAATTCTGGAAATATCCATGAAACTGTAAATCAACCTGGTCATTTTATTTACCTGATGCTCTGCTCTTGACGCCAGATCTTTCACTGTGTTCATATCATTGCCGCTTCTACCGGATTTCAGCAGTTGAATATAAGCTTTAACAGAAGTAAGCGGCGTTTTTAACTCATGACTGGCCAGCGCAATAAAATCATTCTTTTGAAGCTGTTCCATTTTGCGGTCTGTAATATCAATGCAGGTGCCAAGGATACGTACAGGTTTGTCATTCTCATCCCGTATTAAACGTCCGTTGGTATTAATCCAGTGTTCGGACTGGTCTTCCCTGCAGATCCTTACTTCTGCATGGAAATTTCCAGAAATTAACGCATGATCATAAGCTTCTTCTAATGCTTTCTGGTCATCGGGATGAATCATGGCTATAAGTTCCGAAAGGTCGATTATTGCATTGCGCGGAAAACCGCAGATCTCCATTAGTGTTGGCGTGTAAATAATGGCTTTGCTGATCAGATCGATATCCCAGCTGCCGATGCCAGTCGCTTCAGTTGCCAATCGCAGTCTTTCTTCTGTATTCAGAATATCGGAGGTTCTGGTTTGTGAGATCGTATTCTGATCACCCTGAAGTTTCTGCAAGGCAAGCACCTTTTCCGTAGTCTCAAAACAAGTAATGAATACGCCCCGCTGATTTCCCAGCAGATCAGTTAGTACAGAAGAATTAAACGTCCAGAAGGCATCCTCAAAATGGTTATTTCTATATAAGGGCAGCGGGTGATCCTGTATGTTTGCTGCCGCAATACCTGTTTGTGCGTCTGGTAAAAGCAGCTGTGAAGAAGGCCAGGTGGCAAGCCAGAAAGAATCTGCAGGCTGGCCGATGGCGATTGGATGATTACCGGCGAAACCAAGGCTGGGTCTGAAAGCTTCGTTATAAAAGATGTATCGCTCAGATCCCCATAATAACAGGGTCGGGAGGGTGTTGTTTAGCAACAAACTTATTGTCGTTGTCAAACTTTCCGGCCATTTGTTGAAATGGCCGAGCGGGTGTTCACTCCAGTTATTCGTTCGGATATATGCACCGCATTTAACTTCCGGCGTATAATTCATCTTTTCTTTCGTCACGTATTTTTTTTCTTCCATTTCACGGTGTTGAATTACAGCTGGTTTATCAAAAAATCATTAATAATATAGGCTAATGTTTACAGATATATGTTGTAACCCAGAACAGGTTAGAATAGTTTGGGAAGAATGAGGATTAATAGGAATTTTTTATTCACGTTGCAACTTGTATAATTTTCAGGTCTGCATTAATCATATATTACAGCTAAATTATATGAACTTAAATTCCTTCATGAAATTATATTTCCTGCTTCCTTTAGTTACATTTTGCTGTGTTTGTTCTCTTGTGTCCAGCGCGCAAGACGTAACAGAAACCACCAGGTTTACCAGAGCGGATACGCTTCGGGGAACATTAACACCTTTGCGTACTTGTTACGATGTTAAATTCTATCACCTTGATGTGAAGTTTGATCTTGCAGACCGTTTTATAAGCGGAAGTAACCGTTTTAAGTTTGCTGCAGTATCGGATTTCAACCGTTTACAATTTGATCTTTTTGAAAATCTGCATGTTGACAGCGTCGTTTACAGATCGGGCAAACTTCCTTTTAAACGGGAAGCCAATGCGGTATTTGTATCATTCCCGGAAAATATTAAGAAAGGTAGCAGCGATGAGTTTACTGTTTTTTACTCGGGGCATCCTACTGTAACAAAACGTGCTCCGCGCGATGGGGGTGTAGTATTTTCTACTGATGCTGCGGGTAAACCATTTGTGGCGACGGCATGTGAGGGTACCGGCGCAAGTATCTGGTGGCCAAATAAAGATCACTTATCCGATGAGGTAGATAGTATGCTGATTAGTATCAGCGTTCCGACCGGGCTAAAAAATGTGTCGAACGGCCGGCTTCAGCAAATAACAGATTTAAAAAACGGATATACACGTTTCGACTGGTACGTAGCTAATCCAATTAATAATTATAATGTGGCGGCCAATATCGGCGATTACACACATTTCAGTGATACCTATAAAGGCGAAAGCGGCCTTTTAAATCTCGATTACTGGGTGCTCCCCGAAAATAAAGAAAAGGCTGTTCCCCAGTTTAAAAAGAGCGTTCCACAAATGCTGGCCGCTTTTGAATATTGGTTTGGTCGCTATCCTTTTTATAAGGACGGTTATAAACTGGTTGATGTGCCGTACCCGGCAATGGAACATCAGGGTGCTATTGGTTATGGCGGATTCTTGAAAGGATTTCCACCAAATGAAATGCATGCTGTCGGCGGGAAAGAAGTCTGGGACTTTATCATTGTGCATGAGAGTGCACATGAGTGGTTTGGCAACAATATCACGGCCAAGGACCTTGCCGACCTCTGGATCCACGAGTCTTTCGGGACCTATGCAGAATCTTTATTTATCGAATATCTGTATGGTAAGCAGGCAGGGCAGGATTATGTTGCACAGAACAGAGCGCATATCAAAAATGAGTCTGCAATCGTAGCTCCATATCATATGAATAAAATGGGATCGGGAGAAATGTATGGCAAGGGGTCTGTACTGTTAAATATGGTGAGAATAATTATCAATGATGATGTGAAGTGGCGCAAGATCTTACGCGGACTAAATGCACAATTCCGGCACCGAACGGTGACCTATGCTGATATTGTAAATTATATTTCTTTGCAGTCCGGCGAAAAGCTAAATACGATCTTTGACCAGTACCTACGCTTTAAAGATATCCCGAAACTGGAGCTTTCTACAGTTAAAGGTGAGCTGAACTGTCGTTGGATAGCTGATGTGAAAGATTTCAACATGCCAATACGTCTGAAATTCAAGGATGCGGAATATCAATGGATTTATCCTTCCTCAAAATTCAAACCCCTGGGTATCTCAGGCGCTACCAAAGATAATGTAGAAATTGATACAGCTAATTTCCTTGTGAAAGTTGAAGTTAGGTAAACCGGCCGTCGATTACAGTTTCAAAATGTTCGACCACAGGAAAGGGGTCGTAGTAATGATGCAGCAGCGCTTTCCAGGATTTGTAGGCTTCGGATTCCCTGAACCCAACGGTATGGTCTTCCAGATTCTCCCACTCGACGAGTAAAACGTATTTATTATCCTGCTCGATGCACCGCTGCAAACTGTGGCGGATATAGCCGGAGATGGAACTAATATATTGACCGGCAGTTTTAAAATCAGCTTCAAATAGTTCTTTCTGACCGTTCTTTACATAAAGAATTGCTACTTCTAAAATCATTTTGGGTAAATTGGGTTATGAAGCAAGATAGGAGAAATGTTGTTATAGGTGGGAAATTAGCAGATAATTAATTATTCAGTAGTATGATCAAATCAATTCAAAATTCGGAACACTATAAATGGGGTGAAAATTGTGATGGCTGGCTCCTGTTAAAAACAGATAGCTTAAGTGTTATTCAGGAGAAGATGCCCCCTGGTACGGCAGAGCGGATCCATATTCATACACAAGCACAGCAATTATTTTTTATTTTATCAGGAACTGCAATCTTTAAAATTAAAGATGAGTTACTCACCGTAAATTCGGGAGAAAGTATGCATATTCCAAAAGGAACAGTACATTCCATTGCTAATCATGGTGTTAATGAATTAGAGTTCCTGGTTATTTCTGAGCCGAAATCCCATGGTGACAGAACGGACCTGTAATACGCTTAGAAGGATACTGAGGTCTGTTAATATTTATTTGCATTCCTCAAACTAATTGCTATTTTTGCCATCCATAAGCCACGAGGGGGATTAGCTCAGCTGGCTAGAGCGCTTGCCTGGCAGGCAAGAGGTCAGCGGTTCGACTCCGCTATTCTCCACACCTTAAAAAACCTTTCAGTTAGTTCTGGAGGGTTTTTTTGTTTCTTAGCAGCACTTTCAGACTTTTTTACCACATGTTCTCACACTAATTTCACACATTTTATGTGAGATTTATGTGAAAAATGAGCGCAAGATTTAGCCATAACCAATTACATTATGGTGAATACACGCGATTACACTTTGAAAATGAGTATAGGTTACGCGATCTCATAGGAAATAGTAAACAAAGAGACAGTATTGCTTATTCTTTAATGCAAAGTGACCTACACAACTATCTCATTAATAGACTACAGGTTTGGGGTATAGTGGAAAAACTATTACTAAAAGGAGCTTTAGTTAATTTAGTTTCAGTAATTGAGGCTATTATAATGAGCTCATTAGGCCATTTACATGAGTTCTGTCGAATAAGTGAAAACCTAGTTTGTAAGAACAATTGTCGTTGCCAATACTACATAAAATCTTCAAAGCACCTAAAAATAGCACAAGCTACAGAAATATTGAAAGATAAATTGGCAATGAATGATGAAGGTATACTCGCAAACATAATCACTATAAATAGTATCAGGAATAACTTCACCTATCAATTCTTGATACACATGAATTTATCAATAAAGATTATTCAATAGAAAATTATAATAAGGCAATTCGAGTATTAGGATACCTGAAGTCAGAACAAAGTGCTGCAACAGTAAATTTTTTTAGAAGCCGAAGCGAAGGCTGCACTGGATTAATATCACCTTACCATTTAAACACTTCATATTTTCTAATTTCGGATTCACAAATAGCTAAAGATTAGTTATGGTATATCAAGAACCAAGATTAATGAGTACGCTAAAACCATCGATCTTGCTTATAAAATGGATGTTGATTTTAACCACAAATTCGCGAAGGTTAGGTAAGCTATTTCCTTATAACAGATCATGCCAAATCACATTCCAAATGTATATGTATTGGGAATTGACAAAACTAAAAAAGCCTTCCAAGAGTGAAAGGCTTTGATAATGATGGTGATAATGCTATCACCTTTTAATGTAAGTTTTATTCCCGTTGCTGTTGATGTAATACTGGCCTCCCCTTGACCCAGTAGAAACCGGAGCGGAATAAGATGGTGCAGAATAAGATGGTGCAGAATATGATGAACTGGTTGTTAGTGGCTTAGTATCGGGCTGAACATATCCAACTGAACCTGTGTATGGATTAACATTGGGTTTAGTGGTGTAATTATCCCTATTTGTATTGTTTGGTGTTGTTTTGTAATAACCATTGACATAAGAACCGTCTGATTTTGTGTAACCAGAAACATAAGTACTTGATGGGTTAACCTGAGATTTGACATTATTAGCAAATAAGGTGACACAAATAGTAATTAGTAAGAGTCTAAATATTTTCATAAATTTTGATTTAATTTAAACAAAGATACGTTTAACTTTCAAGTTATTAGTCAATTACAGTTTTCCGTATTCTACTGTTGCGATTTAAAAAAGTTTAATGACATATGATGAGCCAATATTATAAGCCAAGAATAACATTACTCTATAAAATATCATTATTAAGGCGTTTAAAAGATGAATGAATCTCTAGGAGATACAAAATATGGATAGTATAGGATTGATTTCTGATCGTTCTTATGATGTTTATAGAAATTCCAGCATAAACTTACTTGTATGCCATACATTTTTCTACTTACTCCATTACTTCTTAATAATTTTATGGATCGAAAGACAACTGTTTAACCCCGTTAATAATATTATATTTGGTATTAAACGACTTATTTGGGTTAAGTTCACGCAGAAGATGCCAGAAAGAAAACTATATTACTCCAGAAGACAAGGTAAAATTGACGAGTCTCCGGAACTCTCTCTCAAGTTATTAAAGAAGCTATATTTAGTAATATACAACCAAATGGATACTTCCAAAAGTACTTTGGTTACTATTGCGTCGATCAAGATATAGTTCCAGGTGCGTTAGGAACTGATATATTATCAATGATTTTTCTTGATCTTCGAAAAGATAACCTATAGCCTCTTCATAATCATATGTATTTGTATACAGAGGATGATTTATTTGATATCATTGAATACCTTCATGATCATTGTTCCCAACCATTAAGTGGATATTACCATGATTGGAACGACTGTGGTATGCATTATGATACCTTCAGGCAAGAGGTCAGCGGTTCGACTCCGCTATTCTCCACACCTTAAAAAGCCTTTCAGTTAGTTCTGGAAGGCTTTTTTGTTTTGAAGGGAATTTTTCTGAATTCAGTAAATTTCAATATGACTGGAATTTGCACGGTGCCGTTCACAAATCGCGTACGGTTTTCATACTGTGCGTAAATGAAATTCATTCTGTCGAAGAATCTAACTACATTGCGTCTGTAGGCAAATTATAGGATTAAATAATGATGGATGGAGTCCTATAAAGAAGTTTAGTCATCCATTTATTTCGAATGTTTTAATGTATTTGAGCATTCTTCTTTTACGTTTGTAACGCTGCCCTAAGACGCAATCCACTCTTCAAGGGAATCAAAAATGGACAATAAGGACTTGCCCTTAGCGGTAAGTTCATAGTCTACTCTAACGGGCACTTCAGGAACAATAGTTTTAGAGATCAGTCCATTCTGTTCCAGGTCCTTAAGCTGCCGGCCCAGTATTTGGTCAGAAATAGGGCTGAGTATGTTCTTGAGCAGACTAAACCGATTTTGACCTTCATGTATATATATAATAATCAATGCTTTCCATCTGCCAGAAATCAAATCAATAGCTTCATTTACGCTGCAGGACCTGTGGAGAAACTCTTTGTTAATTGCGTTGGATGAATTAGATTTTTTCATTGGTACTTCTATTTTTATGAGTAACTCACTTTAAAGTAGGTAGGGGCCAAACCGGGCTATTTTAAGCTACGTTTGTTTTCCTAAAGATAAGAAAAATGAAAACAATAGTATTGAATGGGTTTGGAGGAACAGAAAACTTCGGACAAGAAGAAATTAACATTCCTGTGTTTGGCGATAGTGAAGTTTTAGTACGTATAAAAGCTGCTGCCTTCAATCCGATAGATCATCAAATGCGTCGAGGGGAAAGAGAACGCGAGCTGATGATAGGAAATATCCTGGGTATTGAATTTTCTGGAATAGTCGAAAAAACGGGAGTAGCTGTTAATGACTTCAAAGAAGGCGATGAGGTTTTTGGATGTAGCATCGAGAAGGGAAGTAATGGAGCCTATGCTGAGTATATAGCTATTTCTAGTGCTGAGCTTATCCATAAACCGGCCAACATCAGTCTGGAAGAAGCGGCATCCCTTCCCATTGCCAGTATGACCGCATGGTTATGTGTGAACAGGATGGGCTGGAAATCTGGGGAGAGCGTTTTTATAAATGGTGCCGCAGGAGGAGTAGGGCGCTTCCTTTTAGTACTATTAATGCGTGATCATCCTGATGCTCATGTAGTTGCGGTTGCCGGAAATCCAGAAAGTATTGCTGTCTTGAAAAGCCTCGGCTTACCAGATGAAAGAATTATTGATTATCATACTCCAAATCTGGATAAGGTGCTCTTATCAGCAAATGGAGGAAGATTTTACGACCATGCGGTCGATCTGGTAGGCAGCACTATCTCCGAGATTACTGCCAGAATACTTGCCATAAACGGAAACTATCTGGATGTTACGCTTCATGGTACTCAAAATACTCGTGAGATTTTGTTTGATAAAGCAGCAACCGTTATGAACATTGCCGCATATGCTGAAATACAAGACAATAGCGTGTTAAATGCTATTGCTGAGCTTATCAGCAGCAAGCAAATAACTGTTCCGGAAATTCGGATCATCGGACCAATCAGCGTAGAGACTGTGTCAGAAGCTCACCACCTGATGGAAAAAAATCAGACGAACGGGAAAAAGTTAGTGATGACAATGTAGGTCTGATTCCCAATTATTTAAGAAGCCTTTCAGCGAATGTTGGAAGGCTTTTTATTTAAAGTCCTACCCTTTAAATCAATAAAATTCGCCAAAATGCCAGAGTATCCCCGATGGATCATGCAGAAAACATTCCCGCCCCCAATTTTCTACACGGATAGGTGTCAGCTTAACATCCGGATATTTTTTTTCCAGTTCCAAAGAAATCAATTCATCCCAGGTATGCGTTACATTTTCAACCTGAAAGAACACCATGGTATTATCAATCCAATCCTTTACGTAAGCATCCTGTAAATAGAAACCTAATTCGCCCCATTTGAATAGGGATAATACGGGACTTAGAACTGTTTCATTAAATCCAATATCCTGATAAAAATTCCGGGACTGTTCAAAATCTTTAGCACCAATAAATGGCCGGACGGAAACTGCGTTTTGTTTCATATAAAATAATTTTAAATGGTTAGTAGTGAATAGATTCGTATACTGAGCTTTAAATTTCCTATTACTTTCTAAGTACCAGTTTTTTCTTTATCCGGCTTAGCGTTTCTGGAGCAATACCCAGGTAAGAGGCAATGAGGTTTTGGGGGATACGCTCAATAATCTGGGGGTTGGAATTTATAAGCTGCACATACTTTTCTTCAGCATTATGGGTTATGGAGCTCATTAACCGCTTTTCCTTTGTAACCAGGCTATTTTGGTAGAGGATACGGAAATACCGGTCCATAACCGGTACAGCTAATGTGAGTGCCTCATAATTCGATAATGAGATGAGTAGCAGTTCAGCTTCTTCAATAGCATCAATATTAAATACTGAGGCCTCACCTGAAAGAAAGCTGTTGAAATCGGAAATCCACCAGCCCTCCCAGCCAAAAACACTCATATGTTCATCTCCCTTCTCATCTACGTTATAAGTGCGTATCAATCCGGAGGCCACGAATGACAAGTACTTACAAACATCACCTTCCTGAAGCAAGTACTGTTTTCTCCTTAATTTTTTTTCAATAAAAAAGGGCTTTATCAATTCCTTGTCCATCTCGGTAAGTGACACCTTATCCTGAATATGTTTGAAAAGTATATCGATCATATCTTCTTGTTCTGGAAGTAAAGATAATTCTTTCATGGACTACCTGTAGGTGCAAAGGAACTTCGCTTGATCTGGATCAAGTTTCTTATTTGACACAGGTCAAGGGTGAACCGCTTTCAACTCTTTAATATTGCATAAGATTTTTATGAATTCAAAAAATATATTGATATGGACAAAATAGCTTTAGTAGTTGGTTCAAGTGGGATAGCAGGAAGTAACCTTGCAGAGAAATTAATTTCAAGAGGCTGGGAAACTTATGGGCTTGCGCGTAGACCGAATATAGAAAATAAAGAACTTAAGCCTGTTGCCGCCGACCTTATGGATCTTGATAGTTTAAGAAAGGCATTAGCTGAGGTCAGACCAACGCATGTTTACATTACGACCTGGATGCGCAATGAAACCGAGGCAGAAAATATTCGGGTTAACGGGCTAATGGTTCGAAATCTCCTGAGTGTATTGTCAGAAGGAAAATCGGTTGAACACGTGGCTCTAGTTACCGGGTTGAAACATTATCTAGGTCCATTCGAGGCTTATGCAAAAGAGGGATTTCTACCTGAAACACCACTGCGTGAAGAACACCCAAGATTGGATTTGGAGAATTTTTACTATGCACAGGAAGACGAAGTATATGCCGCCGCAGAACGGGATGGTTTTACCTGGAGTATTCATAGACCGCACACTGTTATCGGTATGGCAGTTGGAAATGCGATGAATATGGGCACAACCCTGGCCGTTTATGCAAGTATTTGCAAAGAGACGGGACGGAAATTTATATGGCCGGGTTCTTCTGCGCAATGGAACGGCATATCTGATGTAACAGATGCAGGTGTATTAGCAGAGCATCTGATTTGGGCATCTACAACTGATGTCGCCCGAAATGAGGCGTTTAATATTGTCAATGGAGACGTATTTCGTTGGAGCAGGTTATGGAAACGACTGGCCGGGTATTTTGATGTGGCTCCTGTTGGTTTTGATGGGCAAATCCATCCTTTAGAGCTCACCATGGCTAATGATGGAGAAATCTGGAAACAGATTGCGGAAAAATACAAATTGAAAGAAAATTCGCTGAGTCGTCTGGCAACAGCATGGCATACTGATCTTGATCTGGGCAGGCCGATTGAAGTGATGACAGACATGTCAAAGAGCAGAAAAATGGGCTTTACTGTTTTCCAGGATACAGAAGAAGCATTTTATAATCTTTTCGAAAAATTGAAGCGCGAAAACTTAATTCCTTAAATCAATAATACACCTGATTTCTTATCAATCCCTCTTTAAAATTTTTTAAAGAGGGATTTTTTGTGGAATCCATTCACTTGTTTTTATACCGTCAATATGACATATTATAAATAATATTGGTATATATGTGACGGGGTTTAAATACTAAAATGATTTTGATGAGGGTGCTCTCCATTCTGTTATTTTTATTAAGTTTTTCTGTTTATGGACAAGTGCCATCAGGAAAAACTATGCATTATACGCAAAAGGAGGGGCTCTCCTTTAATATTATCAATAGTATCAATCAGGATAAAAATGGGTTCATCTGGTTTGCTACTGGAAATGGCCTGAATCGTTTTGATGGCATTAATTTCCGCACTTTCAAATCAGATCCCGATGATTCTGCGGGAATACCGGATAATTATATCCAGAAACTCACCAGGGACGAGAACGGTAGCTTCTGGATTTCTTCGAGAAAAGGACTCTACAGCTTTGATGTAAGTACGGAGAAATTTAAAAATCATCCTATTTTACCACAACGCAGCAAAGCAGATGTGGCGGGAATCAGTCAGAATACTTTGGGTAATTTGTGGGTAGCGACCAGTGGAAATGGTTTTTCATATCTTGACAAAAAAACAGGGCATTTCAAAAATTACACGATGAAATCTCTGAAAGGATTGCCTAGTAATTCCATATTGAGCATCGAAGAAGATCCATTTGGTATACTCTGGGTCGGGACAAGAGATGCCGGCCTTTGTGCATTTAGGCTCAATCGGAATAAAGTTCCGGAACAGCTTTTTAGCGCTCATAATCAGATGCCCTCAAGCCGGGTGAATGCGATTTACCGGGATCATCTTCAGAATATGTGGATTGCGACATCGCGGGGTTTATGGTTATATGAGCGTAAAACCAATAATTTTCATGTCTTTTCTGCAGGTAGTCATCAGTTCATCAGCAACGTTTTTCTATCACTTGCAGAAGACAGTGATCACCAATTATATATTGGTTTACAGGAAGGTGGACTTTATCATTTGGATCTGAATAAGTTAGGTGAAGTGGCGCCTAAAGAGTTAATTTTCGATCAGGTCAAAGATGAAAATGGATTTGGTATTACCCCACGCTCAGTTCCGGATTTGTTTTTGGACCGTGACGAAAATCTCTGGCTGGGTACTTATGGAGACGGTGTTTATATGGTTAGCAAGACGCCCGCGAAGTTTAAGAAGTTTAAGAGAAAATTGATCAATAAAAGTGGGGAAAGCTATCTGCGGTATTATGGGATGTGTATGGATGCGGAGGGGAATCTTTGGCTAGGAACTGACGGTGATGGAATTTATAAATCCCGAAAAGATGGAAAAGTACTCCGGCATTACCTGGCTGATGGCCGGCCGAACAGTCTTACAGATAATGCAATACTGAGTGCTTTCAAGGATAGTAAAAATAACCTCTGGTTCGGCACATATGCCAACGGATTGTTGCGCTATGACCCTGCTAAAGATGGTTTTGTTAGTTATAAATATGATCCCCGTAAATCTGGTTCTATTGCTGGTAATGATGTGCGGGTTATACACGAAGATGATCATGGAAATATCTGGATAGGAACTAATGGTGGTGGCTTGAGTAAATTAGATGGTCAGACTGGAAAGTTTATAAATTATAATATGGTTAATAGCCGCATTAGTTCTAATGATGTCCGTTCTTTAGAAAACGATGAAAAAGGAAATCTTTGGATAGGGACTTATGGCGGGGGGCTTAACTATCTAGTAGTTAGAGAAAATAAGATTTATCCATTTCTCCAGGATGGAAAATCCCGTGTCAATTTATCTGGTAACATTCTCTATGCTTTACACCTGGATGGGCAAAAAAGATTATGGATCGGGTCGGAGGGAAATGGGTTGTTAGTTTATGATACCCGCCAGAAATCATTACTGAAATTCAGTGAAAAGAACGGGCTGGCCGATAATACAGTGTATGCCATCCTGCAGGAGAGCCCGGGCAAAGTCTGGATAAGTACTAATGATGGTTTATCAAGTATTGATCTGAATACCAAACAAGTTTATAACTTCAGTGGAAGCGATGGACTTCAGGGTGGCCAGTTTAACGCCGGGTCGGCGATGGTAGACGGCAGTAGTGGTTTTATGTGTTTTGGTGGTACAGAAGGGTGGAATTTGTTTTACCCCAAAACTATAATGCCGAGTACCTTTAAACCACAGATCAGTATTATTGGTCTGCAATTGTATGGCCGGGCAGAAAAAGATAAAGGTAATCTGGTCCATGTTAATGCGGGAGAAGAATTGACATTAGAAGCTAATCAATCGGTGTTTTCTATACAGTATGCAGCGTTAAACTATGCTTATCCACATGATGCACAGTTTGCATACAAACTCGAAGGTTTAGATAATGACTGGAATTATGTGAAGCGGCAACGGTCTGCGACCTACAGGTATCTGCAACCTGGCACCTATACTTTTAAAGTTATAGCGACCAATCAGGATAATATCTGGCAGGAAAATTTCGCTGCGATTACTATTCACATTTTACCTCCCTGGTATAAGAGCTGGTGGGCCTACACACTTTATGCTGTTTTAGTTGCCGCTTTGATTTATGGATTTGTCCATTATAAATCTAAACAGGCCAAGCTCAAATACAGGATCCGCATTGCTAACCTGGAAGCACAGCAAGAACGGGAACTGCATCAGAGTAAATTATCTTTTTTTACAAATATTTCCCATGAATTCCGAAGTCCCCTTACCCTGATTATTAATCCGGTAAAGGAAATGATCCAGGATCAGCAGACGAGTTCAGACTTAGGAAATCTGAATATTGTTTACCGGAATGCAAAAAGGTTATTAAGCCTTATTGACCAGTTGCTTTTGTTTAATAAGGCAGAGACTCAGTCCGATCAGCTTAATATCTCCAGGATTAACCTTATTGAGCTGTGTGAAGAGGTTTTTCTCTGCTTTTCTTACCAGGCAACGAAAAAAAATATCACTTATACTTTTGAAAAAGAAAGTGACTATACCGAACTGTATGCAGATCGTGAAAAAATAGAAATTGCTTTATTTAATTTGATTTCCAATGCTTTACGTCATACTGCCGATGGAGGAATTGTGAAGCTTTCTATCCTGGAATCGCAAACTAATGTAAGCATAACAGTTGCGGATACCGGAACCGGGATAGATCCTAAGATCGGGAATAAGGTGTTCGAACGTTTTTACAAATCTCAGCAACATCAGAAAAACTTTAAAGGCGGTTTTGGAATAGGGCTGTTCCTGGTCAAAAATTTCGTTGACAATCATCATGGTCAGGTTAGTTTTACCAGTAAAGTCAATGAAGGTACAATATTCAAGATTGAGCTGTTGAAGGGGAAGCACCACTTTAAGCAACATCTGATTCTGGACCATCAACCGCAAAGTTCAGTGATTCTGGACGAGTTAAATACTTTTGAGCAGGATTTTACCGAACTCAATACAACAGAAAGCCAGGAATTCAGGCAGGATGAAAATGCGTTGGACCTGCAACAGGGAATCCTGTCCGAAAAACCAACACTTTTGATTATTGACGATAATGATGACATCAGGCGCTACATCAGCAGTATTTTTAAACCGAAATATGAAATTCTGGAAGCTATAAATGGTGAAGATGGCCTTTTAATGATAGTCAAATATTTACCGGATATAATTATCAGTGATGTACTCATGCAAAATATGGATGGTTTAGCACTCTGTAGTTTGGTTAAAGCAGACCCGGCACTTAATCACATTCCATTCATTTTGCTGACGGCAAGTTCTTCTCCTGAAACCCGTCTTAAAGGTATCGAAGGAGGCGCCGATGCGTATGTAAGCAAACCGTTTGATAAAAAATTTCTTATCGTAACTGTGGATAGTCTGCTGAAAAGCAGAAATAACCTGCAGACATACTTCTATAATAAAATAACACTGAAATCTGCAAACCTGAAAATTTCTGCAGATTATAAAGAGTTTTTGGACCGCTGTATCGATATCGTAGAACGGCATATCACCGACCCTAATTTTGGCATCAGTACACTCGCAGATGAAATCGGGATGAGCCGTTCAAATCTCTACACTAAAATTAAATCTATTTCCGGACAATCATCAAATAGCTTTATTCGCTTTATCCGTTTACGTAAAGCAGCAGAAATATTTATTCATACAGATCTTACTGTACAGGAAACGACTCTTCTGGTAGGGATCAGGGATGCACGTTATTTTAGGGAACAATTCTATAAGCTGTTTGCCATGAATCCTTCTGACTATATTAAAAAATACAGGAAAGTATTCGGGAGCAAATATGCTGTTCATAAATCCCTGTTAAAGGGAAAAGAAGAGAAATAAAGCTGTTTTTGTTCAAATCCCCCCGCTTATTTGAGAGTTTACCCCTCACGGCGTGGCTGTAAATATATCGAATTTAGCTTCGTTCATGGCGCTACTTAACAGCAGCCTTACGAGCACTTAACACAAACCAAATATAGTATGAAACGAAATCTACAAAACAACCTGTCAGGGGACACCTGATCCGTGGGCTTAAATCCCATTATTAATTCTCTAAGTGTCCACTCAAAAATTACGATCATGTATTTAAAATATTCTCTTAAAAAGAGTATTCAACTGATGACGGGAATATGCATTCTCCTTATCCTGACTTCTACTGCCTTCGCACAGCAAGTGCTGCGCGGAAAGGTAACAGACAGTAATAATCAACCTTTACCTGGAATCAGTGTGAGGGTTAAAAATGCCGCATCAGGCACCAGCACTGATGCCAATGGTAATTATCAGCTTAGTATTTCTGACAACAATGCCATTCTTCAGTTCACATCTGTAGGATTTGCCGTGCAGGAAGTTTCTGCTCAAGGTAAAACGACCATCAACGTTGTGCTGCAAAGTGACGACCGTGCTTTAAATGAAGTTATGGTGGTTGGTTATGGTACGCAAAAGAAAGAGACTGTAACCGGATCTATTTCCCAGGTAAAAGGGGAGGATCTCGTGAAAAGTCCGCAGCCCAATCTTTCCAATGCACTTGCCGGAAGATTTTCTGGTGTAGTGATTAGCAACCGTGGTGGAGAGCCAGGTTATGACGGCTCTAACATTACTATCCGTGGACTGGCCACTACAGGTAGCAACAACGTTCTTGTTGTGGTAGATGGAATTCCAGGACAAATAGGAGGTTTGGAACGTCTGGATCCGAATGATATTGAAAGTGTCTCTGTATTAAAAGATGCGTCTGCAGCTATTTATGGTAACCGTGCTGCTAACGGTGTAATTCTGGTAACGACCAAAAAAGGTAAAACCGGAAAACCTGTTGTCAGTTATAGTTTTAACCAGGGTTTCAGCACACCAACGCGATTGCCAAAGATGGCAGATGCCGCTACTTATGCGCAGATCATGAATGAGATTAATTTTGACTCTAATCCTAATGGTGGACTAAATCAGTCTTTTACACCGGAACAGATAGAGTTATTCCGGAACGGTTCAGATCCTTTGCTCTATCCAAATACAGACTGGACAAAAACAGTTCTGAATAAAGTTGCAGGACAGACACAACACAGCCTTTCTGTAAACGGTGGAACTGAAGACGTTAAATATTATATGTCATTAGGAACGATCAGCCAACAAGGGTTGTATAAAAATGGCGCGACAAAATACAATCAGTATAACTTCAGAACTAATCTGGAAGCAAACATAAGTAAACGTTTAAAGGTTGGTTTATCCCTTTCCGGTAGGGAGGAGGATCGTAAATTCCCAATTACTGGTGGTGGTAATATTTTCCGCTCTTTATATCGTTCGAAACCTACCATTGCCGCATTCTATCCAAATGGCTTGCCTACAACTGGAATTGAAAATGAAAATCCGGCCGTTCAGGTTACTGACCTAGGGGGGAGCACCAACAATCCGAATCAGGTACTGAATGCAATTTTAAGAGGTAGTTATCAGATTCCTGGTGTAGAAGGACTTTCAGTAGATGGTTTCTTCTCAGCAGACAAATCGAATGCCTTCAGCAAAAGCTTTAATAAACCTTATGTGCTTTATAACTACGTGCCTTCAACTGGTTTATACAACAGTAATATTGTAGGGGGAAATAATCAAAAAGCTACTTTAACAGAATCGCAGCGTCGTGAGTCTTTATTAACTTCCAACGTTAAATTGAATTATGCCCGTCGTTTTGGTCGTCATGATATCAATGCCTTTGTTGGTTATGAGCAAAGTAAAAATAACCTGGAGTATTTTGATGCGCAGCGTTTCAACTATTTGTCTACGCAACTGCCGGAACTTTCGCAAGGTGGAACAGCGGCTATTGACTTCCTGAACTCGGGTTATAGTTCAAATTATACCCGTAGAAGTATTATCAGCAGGTTAGCTTATACCTTTGACGATAAATATCTTTTCGAAGGACAATTAAGAAGAGACGGTTCTTCGATCTTTGCAAAAGGTAATCAGTACGGGTCTTTCCCTTCAGTTTCTGCAGGCTGGAGAATTAACAAAGAAGAATGGTTTAAAAACAATATCAACTTCTTTGATGAGTTGAAGATTAGAGGTTCCTATGGTTCATTAGGTAATGATAACGTAAATGGATTTCAGTTTTATGACAACTACACCTTGGTTAACAATGGTTTTGTAGCGCTGACTCCAGGTGGTGTGCCTACTATTCAGCCAGGTGTGGCTCTATCTAAATTAGCCAATCCAAATATTACCTGGGAAGTAGCCAAGAAACTGGATATCGGTATTAACGCTGTTTTCCTGAAAAACTTCACTTTCGAAGCGATCTATTTTGAGCAGAAGCGTTCAGATATTTTAACAACAAGAAATGCTTCGCTTCCAGGTTCATCGGGTATTGTGAATCCTTTCGAGCCAGATCCGAATAATCTTAAGCCGTTGGTGCCTTCTGAGAATATTGGAAAGGTAAACAGTAAAGGTTTCGAGGCTACTTTAGGTTATAATCATACTGGAAGTGAATGGAGATGGGGAGTTTCCGGTAATTTTACCTATGCAAAAAGCAAGATCATTTTTATTGATGAAGCAGCAGGTACGCTCGATTATCAAAGACAAACCGGAAGACCGTTAAACAGTTATTTACTCTATAACAGCATTGGCATTTTCCGTACACAGGCAGAGCTGGATGCTTATCCACATATCAACGGCGCAAAGGTTGGGGACTTACAGTATCAGGACTTTAATGGCGACGGAGTAATTAATGCCGACGATCAGACAAGAACTAAATATGGTAATGTTCCGCAGATCACTTACGGTTTCAATTTTAACGTTTCCTATAAAAATTTCGATCTGTCAGTTTTGTTCGCCGGTCAGGCACAAGTGAGTCAATATGTATTACCTGAAGCAGGTAGTGTAGGTAATTTCTACAGCAGCTGGGCAGATAACAGATTTAGTCCTACTAACCCTAACGGAACTTTTCCAAGGGTAACAGAAAGAGCTTCGAACGCAATTAGTGGTGGTGCCTACAGAAATGACTTCTGGTTAAATAATGCAGCTTTCCTAAGGTTAAAGAATGTAGAACTTGCTTACAACTTAAAAGCAGATTTCTTATCTAAATTGAAGGTTTCTGGTGTAAGAGTATTCGCCAGCGGATTTAACCTCTTTACAATTAGTAAGGTAAAAGACTACGATCCTGAAGGAAATAATGAAAGCGGTCAATTTTATCCGCAGCAAAGGATCATCAATTTAGGCGCTAACGTGAAATTTTAATAAGAACCAAGATGAAATACAATTATAAATTACCTGTTTTTATCGTGATCGGCAGTCTATTTACGCTGGGTTCATGTAAAAAAGATTTTCTGGAAACTACGGCAACGGATAGAATCCCAACCAATACACTAGAAACAGATTCTGCTGTTTTTGAGGCCTTTGTTACTAATGGATACATTGGAACAAGATTGCAGGATAAAGAAGCTGACGGCACAAATCCTGGATTTGGACGAGGTTTTGAGTACAGTATGGCGAGTTCCTTTACGGATGAGTCATTATACAATAATGATGACAATACCTGGATGGTTCAGCGCGGGCAATTAGCTCCGGAGAATCTGGGTGCACTGGGTGTTCTCTGGGGTAGAAGTTACAGAAGTATCCGGGAATGCAATTATGCCTTAAGTGTGCTGGCTAAGATTGATATGAGTGCTGGCCACAAGCGTATGCTGGAAGGAGAGATTAAATTTATCAGAGCTTTCCGCTACCTGGATCTGATTAGAAACTACGGTAGAGTGGTTTTAATGGGAGACCGCGTGCTAGGTTTGAATGACAACCTTCAGGATCCTTCATTATTTAAACGGGAAACCATCAAAGAGGGGATTGACTATGCGGCTGCGCAGTTTGCAGAGGCGGCAGAAAAACTTCCTCAAGATAATGGCGGTAACTGGGTGTCGGGCAGAGCAACAAAAGGAGCTGCCCTGGCTTTAAGAGGACGTTTACTTTTATACGCTGCCAGCCCTTTGTATAACGCAGGGACCTGGGCTGATGCTGTTACTGCATCGCAACAAGTAATGAGCTTAAACAAATATGCGCTTTATCAGGGTGGATATGGCAATATGTTCCTGATCAACGAAAGTGATGAAGCTATTTTTCAGCGTTTGTATACCAGAAATGCGAATCATGTGCACATGGAAATTGCCAATGGTCCAAATGGTTATGGAGGTTGGGCAGGTAATACACCTATGCAGAATATGGTCGATGCTTATCAGCTTACGAATGGTTTGCCTGCAAATACGTCGAACCCATTATATAATCCGGCAAATCCTTACGCGAATCGTGATCCGCGTTTTGCCGCGACAATCCTTTATAACGGCGCTCCTTACAGAGGTCGTAATGTGGAAACTTTTATACCTGGAGGTAAAGACAGCAGAGATGGGCAGGATAACTGGAATACAAGTAAAACAGGGTATTATCTGAAGAAGTATATGAATGATGCTTACCCACTGCAAAATCCATGGGGAAATGCCGGTTTTCAGCCTTGGATCTATATTCGTTATGCAGAAGTTTTATTAAATTTTGCTGAAGCCAGCAATGAAGCTTATGGCCCGCAAGCCGTAGCTCCAGGTTCTTCTATATCTGCTGTACAGGCAATTAATATGATCCGGGCGAGGCAGGGTGTAAATATGCCAGCACTTCCTGCAGGTATTAATCAAACAGATATGCGTCTGGCAATCAGAAATGAAAGACAGGTGGAACTTGCCTATGAAGAGCACCGTTTTTATGATGTGAGAAGATGGCAGATTGCTGCGGTAACAGAAAATGAACCCGCAAAAGGAATTATCATCACTAAAAATTCAAATGGCACTTTTACCTACACTCCAAAAGTAGCACTGGATGGCAGAAGGTTTGAAACCAAGCATTATTGGCTCCCTATTCCACGTTCTGAAATCTTAACATCAAATAATCAACTGGAACAAAATCCAGGCTATTAATACTAAACAGCTTCAGAAAGATCCTTTCTGAAGCTGTTTTCCAATTAAAATTCACAAGAACCATTGCTGCATTATGAGAAGAAAATACTATTTATTATTCATGTTACTTTGTTTCCTTTGTCCAGCTTTATTGAATGCACAGGATGCCAGTGAGCGCATACTGTTTAATACGGGCTGGAAATTTCATAAAGGAGACCTACCGCAGGCTGAAAAGGTCAATCTGAATGATCAAAAATGGCGTAGTCTGGAATTGCCCCATGACTGGAGTATTGAAGGGCCGTTTAGCCAGGAATGGGCCAGCAGCACAGGATATCTTCCAGGGGGTATTGCCTGGTATCGTAAAACATTTAAATTAAAACCTGAAGAAATTTCTGCTAAAACGTTTATTTATTTTGACGGGGTTTATAAAAATAGTGAAGTCTGGATTAACGGACATTACCTGGGAAAAAGACCTAATGGTTATGTATCCTTTCAATATGAACTTAGTAAATACCTGAGTAAGAATGGAAGTAATGTGATCGCTGTCAAAGTAGACCATACCAAATTTGCAGATTCACGCTGGTACCCTGGTTCTGGGATTTACCGTAATGTCTACTTGATTAAGAAAAATCCGGTTTATATCCCGACTTGGGGACTGACGTTTACCACTCCGGAAGTTAGAACTAACAAGACATTGGCGAATGTGGTCGTAAAGGTAGAAAATTCAAATGCTAAAGCTGCTGTGGTCACCGTAAAAAGTACGCTGAAAGACCCTCAGGGAAAGGTTGCTGCGACGGCGGAAAAGCAACTGAATCTGGGTGCTGTAGCAAAAGGAGAAACAGCTATGGATTTTGTGCTTAACTCCCCGCAGTTGTGGTCAGTAGACAAACCGGCATTATATGACTTGAATGTCTCTATTTTTATCGATGGAAAGAAAGTAGATCAGCAGACAGAAAGAGTTGGCTTGAGAGATATCCGTTTTGATGCTAACGAAGGTTTCTTCCTGAATGGCCAGAATATGAAAATGAAAGGTGTCTGCGTACATCATGATGCAGGCGCATTAGGTGCTGCGGTACCTGTTGAAGTATGGAGAAGGAGATTACAGCAATTAAAAGACGTAGGGTGTAATGCAATCAGAATGAGCCACTATCCGCACCAGGACTATTTATATGATCTGTGTGATGAAATGGGATTTCTGGTTATGGATGAAGCATTCGATGAATGGGCACTGGGAAAAAATAAATGGATCAAAGGTTGGAATGAAGGCACGCCGGGAAAAGATGGTTACCATGAATATTTCGCAGAATGGGCAGAGCGTGATCTGGAAGATATGATCTTGCGGAGCCGTAACCATCCCTCAATTGTTATGTGGAGTATAGGTAATGAGATCGACTATCCAAATGATCCTTACTCTCATGAAATACTCAGTAGTGGTCGTAATCCTCAGATTTATGGAAGAGGTTATTCTCCGACTAGTCCACCTGCCAGTGAGATGGGAGATATTGCAAGGAAACTGGTCGATATAGTCAAAAGGAATGATACAACGCGTCCTGTAACTGCTGCATTAGCTGGTGTAGTGATGTCTAATTTTACAGATTATCCTGGACTACTAGATCTGGTAGGGTATAACTATCAGGAATACCGCTATGCAGAGGATCATAAAAAATATCCTAAAAGAATTATCTATGGTAGTGAGAATGGTAAAGGAAAAAATGAGTGGTTAGCTGTTGACAGTAACAAGTACATATTTGGCCAGTTCTTATGGACAGGGTTCGATTTTGTTGGTGAAGCGAGAAAATGGCCGATGAGAAGTAGCGGTGCAGGTTTATATGATATGGCAGGCTTCCCAAAAAATGATTTTTACCTGAGACAGTCACTTTGGACAGAAAAACCCATGGCTTATATCATGGCTTCGAAAAATGATGCTGACGAGGATATGAAGTTTCTATGGAGTTCTGTTCCTTCCTGGAACTGGGAGGCAGGAGCTCAATTGAAGATTCAGGGGATCACCAACACGGAAGAAGCTGAGCTTTTTCTGAACGGGAAGTCTCTGGGCAGAAAAAAGGCCGGGAAGCTGGAGCCTACTCTTTATTGGGATGTAGCCTATCAGCCGGGTACGCTGGTGATTAAAGGCTACCGAGACGGAAAAGAGGTCGCATCTTATATTTTGATTACCAGTACTGATGCTACTCAAATAACGGCTAATACAGATCGGACAACTTTCGATAAAAAAGCAAAAGGAGTCTCGATGGTCGAGTTACTTTTAAAAGATAAAGACGGAAACAGCGTTTTTAATGCAGATCAAACTGTTGAGGTTACGATTGAAGGTCCGGCTAAGCTTTTAGGTCTGGAAAGCGGAGATCTTGCCAGTCATGAAAGTTACCAGTCAAATCGCAGAAAAGTATATAGAGGAAAACTATTGGCTTATATCCAATCTGAAGGAAAGGCAGGAACAATAAAAGTAACCTTTAGTTCTCCGGGACTGACATCTAAAACAATTACTTATAAGTCGGAGTAAATTTCATTGATTAGCTTAAAATAAAAAACCTGCCCAGAGACATTGATGTCTCCAGGCAGGTTTTTTGTTTTAAGCTGCCATTGGCAGACAATATAATGCTGCGTTTATTTTACACCGATAATGACCACATTATCCAGGCGCATGCCTAGTGTATTTGCTGAAGCAGAGCCGAAAAATTCGACTGTGTTATTTTCGAGTGCTGAGATATCAGTTAATTCTATAGTAGAGAATTTATTGTTGTCTGCATTGCTCACCGGACGACTTGGAACTGTGATTTGTACACCGTTTACTTTAACAGAAATTACGTTGAAATCTGATACAGAGCTTGCCGAATTCGCATTTGGAGCAAGGTCATATTTGAGCTTAAGTTTTGTATATCCGGATGTTTTAATCCCTTCTATTTTCAAAGAAGCATCTTTAGTCGCTGGTAACCAGGCGTGGATATTGTCAGGGTAAGCACTAATAGTTCTCAAGTCTGTAGTACCATAGCTATCGCTGAAGATAAATGATGAATTTGACCAGCCCGTATAAGAACCGACTTTTGGCTTATTTGCTGCGGCACCTGTTCCAAAGGTTTCAGTGAAAAGCACTTCCTCTACACCTGTTGGTGGATTGGTTTCGTCTTTATCCTGATTAACTTCGTGAGAACCAGAGGGTACTTCTGTCCAGTTGTTAATAGTTGCTCTTAATGATAACGCTACTGGTGTTCTTGAAGGACCATTTCTGAGTTCTATATCGTAAATGTATTTTTTACCTTGTTCGAACTTCGTATTTGCAGGCAGGCTCAATTTAAATTTACCACCTGGTAAAGTGAAAGTGATTTGCGTAGCAGCCGCTTCAGATGAGGGTAACAGGATCGCTTCTGCAGTCACCACTGAATTTATGCTTTCGATCTTTGCAGATAAGTCGGCAGTTTCTGAGGCGTCACTCAATGAACCTGTCGCTAAATCAAAATTTGCTTTGGTATTTAAGCCGGCGATGGTAACTGCCAGACCACTTAAATCAGTAACGCCTTCCCCTGTTTTTACGTTGAATTCTATTTTCGATAATTGGTGAGAAAAGACAAGGTTTGCATTTGAGTTGGTTTTGCTTAATCCGTTAGCATTATTTGAGTATAAAAGATCAATCGCTGCCTGGTTGTTTTGATTACTGATATCTACTGGATATACATTACCGTTAAGCGTAGATTTTAGTGGGTAGTAAGCAATAAAGTCAACCGTTTTTCCATCTTCCGGAAAGTATATAGTTTGATTTGTCGCTGAAGGATGGAAATCGCCATCACCATTAGTCTTGTATGCTTTATTTGCAGCCAATATATCAGTTAACCCGGTTCCGGTTTTCATGAAAACCCCGATTTCATCGTTAGCTGCCCAGGCATCGTTCAATGCTGTGGTTTTAACCAGGTTATTAATACTCGAGGAGAAAGATATTGCCTTAGCACCGGGTGTTAGCTCAGGAGGTGTTGTTGTATCGTCTTTTTTGCAGGAGCTGCTCATGATGAACAGTGTCATAGCCGTAGCCAGTAGAATGTTTTGATTTTTCATTTAGCGTTATGTAAGCTCGTTAGGTTTATTTCCAGATAGTATTATCAATAGTTGCTTTAGCGTCATTCGGGATTTTCGGAAAGAAAGTATACCCAGTTTCTTTCTCCAGGTCACTTACATTCATTCTGTAGCTATTATAAGAGGTTGAAGAAGGAATAATTTGATTATTAATCTTGAAAGCGATTGTATAATAAGTATTCCCTTTTTTCATCGCCAGTGCTTTATAATAATATTTAGGTATTGCAGACCCTTTGGCATACGTTACCGTTTCATCCGTTTTTGTTTTGATTGCTGCTCCCGTCACTACGTATAATGTGTCGCTTTGCGCCGTCCATGTTCTTACCTGTTGTTCCAGGTTGTTCCAGATTCCCTGGTTCATGGAAGATATCTGAGCGGTCATATTGCTGTAGTAGAATGTTGTTGCATTGAGGTCTCTTGTCGCAGTACGGTCCCCGCTTGGAATCTGGTGACCACGGTCATACCCATTACCAAAAGAACTGCTTAAATTCACCTGTGAATCCTGGTTAATAAGCGGGTCAAAAGCCCAGGCATCACTACGGCCGGAACTGCCTATGTAGGAAGAATGCATAGGATAAGCCACCCAGTATGCCATTTTATATTTCTTATCATATAACATAGCGTAGTTTCTGACATTTGTACGGCCCGGGAATCCATGAGCTATATAAACCGTGTTTTCGTCGGTACTGATTACCGGAGTTTCCAGATAACCTGATGTGGCGGGCGGCGTAGTTACCGTTTCCTGATCCAGTATGAATGTGCCCGAAGGAACGTCTGTCCAATTGGTGATCGATGCTTTTAGGGATACCGCTGTTCCGGTATTTCCGTTGCCATCGCTATTTAATACAATTTCATAGGTGTATTTTTTTCCTTTTTCGAATTTCGTATCTGCAGGGATCTTCCAGCTGAAGTTTTTTTCACCAACGGTGAACACAACTTTTTTCGCCGCTACAGCGCCAGACGGGATCAGGATAGCTTCCGCAATCGTCAATCCATTTCTGACGCTTATCCTTGACTGAATATCGGCATTCTGGTCATGGGACGTTAAACTTCCTGTAGCCAGATCAAATTCGGCCGTAGTTTTCTGATCGGCCAGACTTACGCTTAATTCATTCAGGTTAGAAACACCAGTGCCATTTTTTACCGTAAATTCAACTTTAGAAAGCTGATGTGAAAAAATAAGGCTTGCACCAGGTTTAACCTTACTCAGGTTTACAGCATTGTCTGCATATAATAAATCTATGGCACTTTGTATAGTTTGATTAGTTACATCAACGGGATATTTAGTAGAAGTTAAAGCCTGCATGTAAGGGTAGTAGGCGATAAAATCCACTGTACTGCCGTCTTCAGGGTAATAAATTGTCTGATCTGGGGAGACAGGCGTAAATTCGCCGTCGCCCGGGGTCGAATACATTTTATTGACAGAAAGAGCATTAAGCAGTCCACTTCCTGTTTTCATGAATACACCAATGTTATCATTTGTGTTCCAGCTGTTGTCAACAGCTTTGGTTTTTATTTCTCCATTAATCGATGAAGAGAATTTTACTGCTGTACCGCTGCCGGGGATAATTTCAGGAGCTCTATCCTTCCGGCATGCAGTACCAAACAGTACAAGCAAGAAAATAGTAGTTAAGTGTAGATTTTTAATTTTCATATTTTGTAATTTATTTCGGTTTTACTTTGCAGGCGCCGACTTGCATAATTTGTGCTTGAATGACGAGCAGTTCATTTTTATAATGGGCGCATTTAAATGTGAAATCCGGTTACAAAGGAACGTTCTGCGGCGTAAGGATTTGTTAACGATTTGAAAAGCTTACGTTAAGTTTTGGAAGGTCTTGCGGTTTGACGGGTAGGTTTTAAAGCTATGCAGCGTCCAGATAATTAACAGAGGGAGGCGTATAATAGTCAGGACGTAGTGAATATCAACCTTCCGGTTTTGCTTATTACTTTATAAGTAAATTGAGTTTTTCAAAAAGATATGTCTAAGAAAGTTTTGACTGTATTTGTATTTGCAATGCTTGCGTTGTCGCTGGGAGGTTACCGTGTCTATCGTTATTATACCTCCCGGGTTCCCAATGAAACTGAGTATCAAAGGTTGGTTGTTCCTAAAGCGATTCAGCTTTATGAAATGGATTTCACCGGAAAAAGTGATCAGCCTGTAAAGAAGTATAAGATACTTCCTGCAAAGTCTGTGGTTTTGGTCGCGGTGAATGAATGGGCCTCCCATGATGACCTGGGTGATCTTAGAAAATTGAAAGGTTACGATGGAAAAGATAATATCTACGCCGAGGAGATTATCGGTAATTATTTACCGGAAAGTATGGTGAATGCACATGGATCTGGAAGACTGATGTATTACCAGATTTTTCCATTATCAGTTTATAATGAGATCCCGGGAAAGATTAAAACTTGTATTGCGGCTTATTTTCATGAGCATGATTTTCAGCGTACCAAGGAGTACCAGTTTACAGCCATTGCGGACAGGGCAGCGAAGGTTATGGCTTACGGTGATTTCACCGGAGACAATGGACAGGACATGGCCGTGCTATTGGAAAATAAAGATAAAACAGGTAGTAGACTTTTGATATTTCATGTAGATAAAAGCCAGGAGTGTCATGTAATTTTCACGACAGATCTATCCGGATTGTTTATCATTAAATCTCTTAAAAAGGGATCGCGTGTTTTTATGAATGATTATAACCTGGAAAGCGCGCCTTTAGATGGAATTATTATCAAGGACAAAGAAAATAAATATGCTATTATTTACGATTCGGATTATAAGAGTTTTAGGCAACACTATCAATATAGTGATCAGGAAATCAATGAATTAAAAGAGACGCAGCAGAAGCTGGAAGATGATGTAACTGATACTGTCGAATCCAGTTACTGATTCTGGTTACAATAAAAAACCTGCTTTATTTGCATTTTAAGGGATATTACCTATATTCGCCCAGCGTTAGGGGGGATACCAGAGTGGCCAAATGGGACAGACTGTAACTCTGTTGTCGCAAGACTTCGAAGGTTCGAATCCTTCTCCCCCCACTTTAATAAAAAAGCCTTTCAGTAAATAACTGAAAGGCTTTTCTTTTTTGATAACCCGGGGTTTAAACCATAGGGTTGCTTATACTAAAAATGGTATCCGATACCACCCGACACTGTACGTGGTCTCATTGGTTCCAGTGTACTCCATCCTTTAAAGTATTCTTTGTTCGTCAGGTTGTCAACTTTTAACGAGAAAGTGAAATTGCCTGTGCCATATGATGCCGATGCGTTTAATATTGTATAAGAAGGGACAGTAAACACACCCACTGTTGCGTCATTCACGATCAGGTTTTTGCTGGCGTAATTTCCTCCAAAGCCAAATCCGAGACCTTTTGCAGCTCCGTTAAGTATTTTATAACTAATCCATCCGTTTATCAGGTCCTCCGGACCCGCGCTAGTAGGTCTTCTGCCTTCTGTTGCAACGATTGCATTTGTTAATTTACTTTTGTTTTTAGTGTATCCTGCAGTTATGTTTAACCCAGGGAATGGGTTGGCGGTAAATTCAGCCTCAACACCTTTGCTATATTGTTCGCCACCTTGCGAATATTGATTGATACCGGTACTTAATACAATATTGGAAACTTTAATATCGTAGTAGCTTAATGAACCAGATAATTTTCCATCGAAGAGGTCTGTTTTAATTCCTCCTTCGATTTGATTTGCATGTTCAGGTTTAAAGGTAGTTACTATTGGGACGCCATTAATTTCTGCATTTACAGGAGCAACGTTACTAAAACCATTCATGTAATTTCCGAATACAGACAATTTATCCTGCAGGATTTGGTAAACCAAACCGAATTTTGGAGACCATGCGGTTTGACCGTACTTATCTGCCGCTGCAGTGCTTAAACCGCCATTTTGAAAACGATCAACACGTACACTCACCATACCGGAAAACTGAGAAGTGAAGTTCACTACGTTTGAAACATAAGCACTGTACACTTCCTGTGTCGTTCTGCTGTTGCCACCATAACCTGCTGCGGCAATAGCTTCATCTGCACTTTGACGTGTTAAGACACCCGAATCTTCACCATTAGGCTTAACTGCACCAAGTGGCGCATAATTCGAGCTGTTACTGATTGAAGTTCTGTTAAAATAATCTAAACCAGCTACAATGCGGTTACGGATACTTCCAATGTGGAAATCGCCGGTGAAATTTTGTTGAATGTCAGTAGTTTCTGTATTGGTGTTTTGGTCGCTTATCCAGCGATCAAATATGCCATTGCTGGTTGTTTTATCGCCAGTCTTTTTGGTCCCTTCGAACAAATAAGAATAATAACCATCTGATTTTGCAGAACCTCTTGACACAACGGTCTGCGAATTCCACTGGTCACTGATCTTGTAATTCATCTGTGCCTGAACTGATGTTACCGGTGTTTTGATGCTCAAGTCATTGCTCGTAAAAGAGTTTTTAGGGTTATAACCGAGCTGAGCAACATTATTGTAGATCAATGGTGCACTTCTATTGAAGAACAGCATCGTAGGATTTGTTCCTTCAGCACGCAGGAATTGTGCATTTAATAGGAATGAAAGTCTGTCATTAACTTTATAAGACAGGGATGGTGCAATAAATGTCGACTTCCTGAATCCTGCATCCTGAAAACTATTTTCTTCCTGATACGCAGCGTTAACACGGAACAGTACTTTATGTTCTGCATCCAGCGGCGTATTCACATCAACGCTCAGTCTGTTTAATCCGTA
Organism: Pedobacter antarcticus; assembly: GCF_900112985.1. Lineage (GTDB taxonomy): Bacteria > Bacteroidota > Bacteroidia > Sphingobacteriales > Sphingobacteriaceae > Pedobacter > Pedobacter antarcticus. The sequence continues at coordinate 13,463 of NZ_FONS01000010.1, read as the reverse complement.
ACTTCCGGCTACATAATTTACGTCGGTTGACACTGCGTCAAAAGGTTGTTTGGTTACAGTGTTGATCAAACCGCCATAAGAGATCAGGCTGCTGCCAAATAAAGTTCCGGAAGGCCCTTTGATTACTTCAATGCGTTCGATATTGGAAACGTCAAGACTTCCATTGGTTAAACCTGGTAAACCGTTAACCAATGTCGGTTGTACTGCAAAGCCTCTTAAAGAGAAATAACCAGCTCCGTCACCACCGCGACCCGTTGATGACCACAATTTATCTACCCCCGGTGCATTCTTTAAAGCATCATCGAAATTAGTGATTACCTGTTCTTTCAGGAGTTCTTTAGATACCACGGAATAGACCTGCGGGTTTTCCAGGTTTTTTAAAGGCATTTTAGCCACAAATTCACTTTCTTTAACTGCAAATTTGTTCTTTTTACCTCCGCTGACAATCACTTCTTTCAGCTGCTCGTTTGACGCTTGTAAACCAAGCTGAACGGTCGAAGTTTCACCGGCCGTCACAAAAACCGATTTTGTATCGGCTTTTAAGCCTACTAGTTTTGCAGTGATCATATAATCTCCTGCTGGAATATTCTTTAGCGTAAAGTTTCCATTTCTGTCTGTCGTTGCATTAGCTACTCCGCGAATACTCACCTCTGCGGATTCTACAGCTCCGCCGTCGCTGGTAACTACTGTTCCCTTTATAATTCCCGTTTTCGATTGTGCAAAGGAAATCACGCCCGTGAACAGCAGGATAAGTGTCATTAAATAAAATTTAAAGTATTTGTTTTGCATTTTGTGTATGTGTTGTTTAGAATGATTTTAAACTGCAAAACTACAATAAGACTTGAGTGTGTAACAATACTATTGAGATTCATTTTAAATAAGACAGAATTATGACAAAACTGCATAGGGGTAAATCCAGTCGTCAGATTCAGACGAGCGATTATGGTTAAATTAATGTTAATTGATATCTTCATTTAAAGCACTTTACTTAACATATGGTTCATATAGGAAGGCGTCCTTTGCATCATGTCATACTATTCTTGCAAATCTATCAGCAGATTGCTGTGCGTAATTTTACTGTCTTCCCTGATCTATAGCAACGCTTTCGCGGCCGAAGATCCTGCCATTAAACTCAAATACACCCTAGCCTTGAGTAAACAGTATCCTGACTCGGCATTTTTGATCTTAAAGAAATTATACGGGCAGGCTCAGCTCAGTAATGATCAAAGGAGCTCAGGAATTTGTCTCCAGCAAATGGGAGAGATATCGAGTGCACAAGGGCATTTTTCACAGTCATTAGATTATTTTCAGCAAGCCTACAAAATATATGAGCAGGTTGGAGACCGGAATCTGCTTGCTCATAATTTTAATGATATGGGTAATTTATACTATCAGAATCTGGATAAAGTATCCTCCCGTAAACAATACGATAAAGCACTTCAGTTGTATCAAACCTTGAATAACCGGGTTGGTTTGGGCGAAACTTATGGTAATATTGGTCATTTATATGAAAAAGAGCAGCGTTACGATAGCGCTTTTTATTATCAAAAGCTTGCGTTGAGTGCGTATCAGCACGCGGATCATAAAGCTGGTATGGCAAAGATCTACGAAAACCTGGGAAGTATATTCGAAGATCTGGTTCGTTATGATTCTGCAAGATATTATTTTGATCATTCCCTTCAGCTTTATCAATCCGTAAATAATCAGGTTTCCAGCATTGAAGTGATGAATAACATTGGTGATATTCTACGTAAGACAGGGGATTATAAACAAGGGCTGCGTTATTCTCAAAAAGCACTTATAATGGCTGTGGATACTAAAAATGAATATCAGCAAGCTTCAGCTTACAGGGATATTGCCAAAGCATACAATCTGATGGGCAAAAATGACAGTGCTTTTCATTACCTGGAACTTAGCCGTAAGCACCTGCTTAATATATATTCTACGCAGAACAACAGGCAGATGTCATTCCTGAATATTGTATACGATACCGACAAAAAGAACGATGAGATTGCTGCGCTTGAAAACGGCCGTAAAGTGAATATTATAGTTACTGTTTCTATTGTAGTAGTTGTGATTTTATTAATTGTAATGGGATTGCTGACGATTTCCAGGCAACGGCTGAAGCTGAGAGAAAATAATGCCGTGGTGGAAAAGAATAAACAGCTTTCTCTTGCCCAGCAAACGCAGCTTGAGTTAAAAACGAAAGAGCTGACTACCCATACGCTACAGGTAATTCAACATAATCAGTTCCTGGAAAGTATGCGTAATACAATGGAAGAGATGATCAAAGAGGAGAAAAGAGATCAGAAGAAACAGATGCAACAATTAGTTAAGCAGATCATGCAGCATATGAATCAGGATCAGCAATGGAAAGATTTCACAGAAATGTTTGAGCAGCTGCATCAGTCTTTTTTTGACAAACTGAAAGCAAAGGGCGAAAATCTGACGGTTAATGACATGCGTCTGATTGCGCTAATTAAAATGAATATGAATGCCAGGGATATGGCTGCCATCTTTGGAATATCGCAGGATAGTTTACGCATGGCCAGATACAGACTTCGAAAGAAACTTAACATAGCTGAAGGTGATAACCTGACAACATTTATACAGGCTGTATAGACTTAGAATCTTCCGGATTCTACTACTTAACAATTTGTTAATGTTACGCTAACTGAATGGTAATGGTGCTTTTGTCTTTTGTAAGTATTTGTTTTCCAGTTTATTGCATGCTGGTTGTCTATGCTGTATGCGCTTCGTATACAGCCTTGTATACGCTGTTGACGCTTTGTATACGGTGATAATTTGACGCTTCAATAAACACCCTGCACATTTGAGGAATAGTTGTAAAAACAGCAAACGACTTTAAAATCTCAATTCAAAATGAAACCAATTTTTAAGATTATTTTATGCTTCTTTCTAAGTATTACTGTCGCAAAAGCGAGTAATATAAAGGGGCATGTGTACGACAAGAAAACAGGTGAGGCACTAGTTGGTGCTTCTGTCAGATTGGAAAACACAGACAAAGTTACCATGACCGGTCTGGATGGGTCATTTGAATTTAAGAAGGTGAAGGCAGGTCTCGCGGTTTTAAAAGTGTCGTATGTAACTTATCAAACTTTTACCAGGCAGTTGAATGTACTTGATGAAGACAATCCTTCGATCCAGATTTATCTGAGTGACGCCAATGGAAATGACCTGAATGAAGTGGTTATTGGTGCCAAACATGACGGGGCCTCAGAACGCACAGCCAGAAAACTGGAGCAGAAAGCCATGCAGGTTACGAATGTCGTATCTGGCAGGGCAATGGAAATCTCCCCGGATCTGACTGTGGCGAATGTAGTTCAGCGTGTTTCTGGTGTATCTATTGAACGAAGCAGTAATGGTGGTGGACAATATGCTATCCTGCGGGGTATGGACAAACGCTATAATTATACCCTGGTTAACGGGATTAAAATTGCAAGTTCTGATGATAAATTCCGGTATGTACCACTGGATGTGTTCCCGACAGAATTATTACAACGTCTGGAGGTTTATAAATCGCTAACTCCAAATATGGAAGGTGACGCCGTGGGTGGAGTTATCAATATGGTTATGAAAGATGCGCCCGCTAAACTGGAAATTAATGCTAATCTGGCAGGGGGATACAACCAGATGTTGCTGGACCGTAAATTTCTGTCTTTCGATCCTGGCGCGCTGAATGCTAAATCACCTTATGAAATTAATCGGAAAAACTATAATGCTAAATCGGGTGATTTCTCCAATGGAGCAGTAGATTATAAGGCTAAACAGCCAGCTCCTAATGTAGTCGGTGGATTGTCGATAGGCCAGCGGTTTCTGGATAATCGGCTGGGCGTAATCATTGCAGGAAGTTATCAGAATAATTATACCGCGACTAACAGTACTTTTTATAACTCTACGGTAGCTGGAACAGATGCAGTTTCCAGAATTACTTCCCAGGATTACCGTCAGTACAGTGAGCAGCAGAAAAGATACGGGTTGCACGGCAAAATAGATTATACGCTGAATAAAAATAATAAGCTGGCATTGGTAAACTCGTATGTTAACCTAACCAGTATTCAGACCAGAGATGTGCTGAATACCAATTTCTCCAATGCAGACTATAACCCCGGAGCCGGGAATGCACAACTCACTTATCAAACCCGCTCACGATTAGCTGAACAACAGATTTACAATACCACTTTACAGGGGGAACATAAACTGTTCAATGAAAAACTAAAGATTAACTGGTCTGGTGTATATTCATCAGCGAAAAACGATGTTCCGGAAGAAACTTCAGTTACATTAAACGGGCTCAGAACTAATTTCCTGGATCAAAGAACTACGGCTTCCAAAAGTACGCGCCGGTGGTCAAGAAATACAGATGAAGATAAAGCAGGATACCTTGATCTTACCTACTCCGCAGCTATTGCAGGCCTGAAAGTTGATTTTACAGCCGGTGGCTTGTACCGCGATAAACAAAGAAGCAGCTTTTATAACAACTACGTATTTGAGCCATCTGCACCTAAGTCACTTTATGGTGTTGATTTTAATAATTATACTGAGATTAACTGGGATATTCAGAATCCTAAAGGTGCAGTAGCCAATTCGCTTACTTACAATGCTTCGGAGAAAACGACAGCCGGTTATGGGATGTTCAACGTTAAAATAGAGGATCTAGAGGTAGTAGGAGGGGTCAGAGTCGAGCATACCAACCAGGGATATGACCTGTTGTTCCCTGCAGGAGAAAGCAAACCAAAAGGCAGCCAGGTTTATACAGATGTACTTCCAAGTTTAAATCTGAAATATGGATTGACAGCGCAACAGAACTTGAGAGCCAGTTATTTCCGCTCGCTGAACAGACCTGGTTTTTATGAGATCGTACCTTCGAAAGTTGTTTACGAAGAATACACAGAACGTGGAAACCCCGATCTGAAGCGTGCTATAGCAGATAATTTCGACCTGCGGTATGAATTTTTTCCAAATAGCTCTGATCAGCTTTTAATTGGAGGATTCTATAAAAACATTCAGGATCCTATTGAATACACGATTCAGGCAGATACCCGCGGAGACCTTTATTACAGTGCCGGCAATTTCGGTAATGCTAAGAACTATGGATTAGAACTGGATTATGTGAAGTTCATCAGCAAATTTGGTTTCAAAGCCAATTATACATACACGCATTCACGTATTACAACCAGCAAAACCAGCCGAATCAGAAACAGTGCAGGAGATCTGGAAACTATATCTGTAGAACAAACAAGACCACTTTACGGCCAGGCAGCACATATTGCGAACCTTTCTCTCTTATATAAAGATACTCAAAACGGCTGGGACGCACAGCTTGCCGGATCCTATACCGGTGACAGAATTAATACTGTTTCCCAGTTTGTCGATAATGATTTGTGGCAGAAAGGTTTCATCCAGATGGACGCTTCAGTTGAAAAGAAATTCAAGAATAAAATAAGCGTCTTTATAAAAGCCGGAAATCTATTGAACACGCCGACGACCTTATTTATTAAGGGTGTAAATGCTGTAAATGCAGGACTTCCTGACCAGAAAGACGGAAAGAATGAAACCCTGATCCGCAAAGACTATTACGAGCAGACCTATTTACTGGGCTTACGTTACAAATTATAAATAAAGCATAATCAAAAAAGCTATGAAAACTAAATCATTTATCCTCTCTCTGCTGATGGCTGTGGTCTTCCTGAATGCCTGCAAGAAAGCAAACGTGGATGTAGATACTTCAACTTCAGTGACTGATAACAGCGGTGTTTCGGGAGAGGTTTACGGAATTTGGACTAAAGGCAGTGTGATCAGAGTGACCGGAGATATTATTGTTCCGGAGAACAAAACACTGACTATTGAAGAAGGTGTAATTGTAATTATGGATACGCTGGCCAGTCCGGAGATTATTCTGAAGGGCAATCTTTATGCACTGGGTACCGCGGCCAATCCTGTGAAATTTACAGTAGAAGAAAATTACCGTAATGAAGCTCATAAATTTGGAAAACTATGGGGAGGCCTGCTGGCTGCAAAGACCTGTACAGAAATGGTATTGGACAACACTATTATTGAATACGGTGGTGCAACCACTACTGAAGCTTCTACTTCGGTTAAATTAGGCCTGTACAAAGCAGTGAGTGGTGAAAACACGCCAGCAATATGGTTTTCGAATACGACAGGAAAGCTAGTGGTAACCAACAGTACATTCAGGCATTTTTATGATGACTGTACTTATCTGGAAGGTGGACATATCATATTTGCCAACAATAAATTTTATACGACTGGTCTTACTGGCGGTGAGGGTATCAATATTAAGTCTGGTGTTCTGGCAGATGTTGCTTATAACCTGTTTTACTCCACCAATACGAATGCGCTGAAGTTATCTAATGCAGGCGGTCGTTCACCACAGGCACATGTTGTCGCTTATAACAATACGATGGTGAATACAGGATGGAGAAGGCCTACTGCAAAAGGTGGTTCTGTCTGGCTGGAGACCAGTGTAAACGTAGAGTTATATAATAACTTATTTGCGAATACACGTTTTGGGATAAAAAGGAATACCAAAGATGCAGAAGATGCACGTTCAATTTTTAAAAATTCGCTTTATTACGGTTACAGACAGGATATAGTGTCACAGTTTCAGCCGGCTTCAGATATAGTTGCCGGTAAAAATGATGTTATCGGTGCTCTGGCCGGACAAAACGATCCTCTTTTTGTGAATTATCCAGTTACAACAGCGACTGATAATCCAACATTTAATGAAAACTGGGACTTTCATTTGAAAGTTGGTTCTGCAGCATTAAATGCCGGAACCAAAGATTTCAGCCGCAACTTTCCTGACGGTCTGACCCTGAATGGTGTAGTGTATACCACACCGGAACCTGCTTCTTACATTGGTGCATTTGGTGCCAACTAATATTTTATCTATGATCTTATCTAAATCAATAAACTTTTTAATGCTGGCGCCTTTATTTCTGGCGGCATGCAGTCCAAAATTATCCAGTGTTCCTACAGGTATTACTGTGAGCAGGGGCACTATAAAACCTGCAGTTATTTCTGAAAAGGTAGGCTTTGACTCAGACGATCCTGCGATCTGGGTAAATCCTGCGGATCCTTCAAAGAGTCTGGTCATCGGGACAGATAAGTCAGTTAACGGGGCCTTGTATGTATTCAACCTGGAGGGTAAAATCCAGGCGGACCTAACGGTAAAAGATTTAAAGAGACCGAATAATGTTGACGTCGCTTATGGTTTAAAACTAAATGGGGTATCTACGGATATCGCGATTACTACAGAACGGTTCACGCATCAGCTGCGGATTTTTTCTTTACCGGATATGAAACCTGTTGATGGAGGTGGTATCCCTGTATTTGAAGGCGAAACTGGTATAGAGTATCGTGATCTGATGGGAATTGCTGTTTACACAGCTAAATCAGGAAAGTTATATGCAATAGTAGGCCGTAAAACAGGACCGGTAGATGGTAGCTATCTATGGCAATATTTATTATCAGATAATGGGAACGGGCAGGTCAAAGCAACGCTGGTCAGGAAATTTGGTGCCTACAGTGGAAAAAAAGAAATCGAAGCTATTGCTGTGGATAATGAGCTGGGTTATATTTACTATTCTGATGAGCAGCATGGTGTCAGACAATACTATGCAGACCCGGAAAAGGGAAATCAGGAGTTAGCACTGTTCGGCACAACAGGTTTTGCAGACGACCATGAAGGTATTTCTATCTATAAAACATCTGCTTCCAAAGGTTATATTTTGGTTTCAGATCAGGGAGTGAACAGGTTCCAGATTTTTAGAAGAGAGTCTGGTGCCGATGGTAAGTTCGACCATCAGTTGCTCAAAATTGTTAAAGTTGCAGCAAGACACAGTGATGGGTCTGAGGTTGTAAATGTGCCGTTAAATGAAACATTCAAACATGGCCTTTTCGTAGCTATGAGTGATGACAGGACTTTTCATTTCTACAGATGGGAAGATATTGCAGGGAAAGAACTGGATATAAACGGAGTTAAATAAACTCAGAGAATATGTACAGATCAAATCACATAAATTATAAAAGTAGTAACAGGATCTTTTGTGTTCTGCTGCCGCTGGTTATGCTTTTTTCAGGAATGGCTGTTGCGCAAAAGAAACAAAAAGGAGCGCCTGCAGAACCTGTAAAGCTCATTCGCGGCCCCTATTTGCAGGTGGCAAGCAGTACAGGTATTCACATCCGTTGGAGAACTGACCTTTCTGCAAGAAGTAGGGTGCGTTACGGTACTTCAGCCGCAAATCTGGATCAGTCCGTGCAGGATCTCAAACTGGTTACTGAACATGAATTGAAAATAGACGGGCTGAAGCCACTTACTAAATATTATTATTCAATTGGCGGACTAAAGGATACTTTGCAGGGAAACGAACACAACTTCTTTACCACGCTACCTGAACCCGGCAAACCCGGACACTACCGGATTGCAGCATTCGGGGACTGCGGAGATAACTCAATTAACCAGCGTCAGGTTAAAAAAGAAATGCTCAGTTACCTCGGAGAAAATGAACTTAATGCCTGGATTTTACTGGGAGACAATGCTTATCAGGATGGGACAGATGCCGAATATCAAACTAAGTTCTTTAATGTTTATAAAGATGACCTGCTGAAAAAGTATCCGCTGTTCCCCACGCCAGGAAATCACGACTATCATGATACCGATCTGAGTGCTAAATATGCTCAGGAAACGCATGAGACAGCATACTATCAGAACTTTTCTATGCCAACTGCGGGAGAATCCGGCGGCGTGCCCTCTCATACGCAGGCTTTTTATTCTTTTGATGTCGGGAACATCCATTTCTTATCTCTGGATTCTTATGGAAAGGAAGACAAAGCTTACAGATTGTATGATACCATAGGACCACAGGTACAATGGATTAAAAAGGATCTGGCGGCGAATAAAAATAAGGACTGGATAATTGCATTCTGGCATCATCCGCCTTATACTATGGGGTCCCATAATTCAGATGAGGAAGAAGAACTGGTTAAAATTAGAGAAAACTTTATTAAGGTTATAGAGCGCACCGGGGTAGATATCGTATTGAACGGACATAGCCATGGTTACGAACGCAGCAAATTGATGCGGGGACATTATGGAATGGAAAATACGTTTGACCCCAAGAAACATAATATAAGTAACTCTTCGGGAAGAAATGACCGAAGCAGGAACTCCGCGCCCTATACTAAAACGATCAAGAAAAATAATGGCACGGTCTACGTAGTGAGCGGTTCGGCGGGCAAATTGGGCGGGAAGCAGACCGGTTATCCGCATGATGCAATGTACTTTTCTGATGCCGATCATGGAGGCGCATGTTTATTGGATGTGCAGGATAAGCGTCTGGAGCTAAAATGGATTTGTGCCGATGGGGTCGTGAGAGACCAGTTTACGATGATTAAAGAATAAACCTGGAATGAAGGTCAATAAACTCAAAATGTTGCTCGTTACCGCGCTGTGGATAACCTGCCTATGCATTTTTTCCAGTCTGAAGACCGCAGACCAAAGGATTGGGTTAAACCATACGATCGGCATTTTTAAGGAAGGGACTGCCGGTTTTGGACAGTCCCTTTTTGAGCTGCAGGCAGCTGTATCGGTTTTAAACAGCCAGGATACGCGAACAATTGCAAATGCCAGGGCTGCGCTCACCAAATCTAGATTGGCTTATAAAAGGATTGAGTTTTTTATGGATTATTTCTTTGAGAGCTCCGGATTAATTTATAACCGGCCGGCAAAAGTGGAGGTTGATGAACCTTATATGGAATATCAGGAGCCATCCGGTTTCCAGGTAATCGAAGCTTTATTATTTGATGAAGATCCGGCCGGGCATCGCAAAGCATTACTGGAACAGGCAGAGTTGCTGATATCTTCGGCAGCCGACCTGAATTCACTATTGTACAGCTTTAATGGTAAAGATGAAGAGATACTGGAAAGTGTCCGCTTGGAACTGGTTAAAGTTATTACGCTGGGTATTACAGGATATGATGCACCAGAGCTCAAAACCGGTATTTCTGAAGCCTATCAATCTATTGATATCATCAAAAAGGTACTGACACCTTATCTCAGTTCTGCAGAAAATACAGATGGTAAGCTCTCCCTGTCTTTAAGCAGTACCCTTGCTTACCTTAAAGTACATACAAATTTCGATCAGTTTGACCGGATGGAATTCTTAACTATTTATGCACTTCCTTTGCAGGAGAAATTAGGCAATTTTATTCGTGAAAGAGGGTTGGAGGCCAACTATAAAAGTATATTAAACTATAAGGCGAGTCATATATTCAGTCCGGATGCTCTACCTGCATCGGCATTTAATGATGTATCGGCTGCAGATTTAGGAAAAGGGAAACACGCTGATGAAATGAAAGTGACTTTGGGTAAGCGGTTATTTGCCGAAAAGATACTCTCGGGAAACTTGAAAAGAAGCTGTATTTCCTGTCATAATCCGGCGAAATATTTTAGCGATGGGCTAAAGACAAGCCTTGCTTTTAATGAAGAGTCTTTTGTAAAACGAAACGCGCCTACTTTATTATATGCGGGTTTTCAATATGCCCAGTTTTGGGACGGGCGCGTTAAAACCTTGGCCGGGCAGATTAAAGACGTGATTGCGAATCCATCAGAGATGAATGGAGAGCATAAAGTCATTGTGGCTTCCCTGAAAAAGAATGCGGGTTATCAGATCGCATTTCAGCAGTCCTTCCCAGCGGCTGCAGACCCTTTGAATATGAATAATCTCGCGGAGGCTCTGGCTGCCTATCTCAGTACGCTCTCTCCTAGGAACTCCGCTTTTGACCGTTATATGGCTGGTGACAGATCCGCAATGAATAAGCAGCAGTTGAATGGATTTAACCTGTTTATGGGGAAAGGGCAGTGCGGCAGCTGTCATTTTGCTCCATTATTTAACGGATTGATACCACCGCTTTACAAACGGACGGAGTTTGAGGTATTGGGTACACCGGCTAACGCCGATTTCGATCGTTTAGTTCCAGACCAGGATGCTGGGCGTTTTGGGTTTTTTCCGATTTCATATTATCAGGGTGCATTTAAAACTCCTACGGTAAGAAATACCGCTAAAACTGCCCCATACATGCATAACGGTGCATTCGAAGATTTAGAAAAAGTAGTCGAATTTTATAACCAGGGCGGCGGAGCCGGACTCCGTTTAGAGGTACCCGGCCAAACACTTTCCGCTCAGCCGCTTAACCTGTCGAAAAAAGAAGTGCAGGAAATAGTTGCCTTTATGGAGAGCCTGACAGATAATTTGAATACAGTTTCTACCACCTTGCCACAAGTGCATTAATTCGACCCTTGATAATCAAGCAGGGATCTATAATTCCTAACAGAAAGAAAGCTATTATTAACATTCTTAATGTGTTTTGCACAACTTATTCACAACTGATGTTAGTATTCTGTTTTTTTTATTATTCCTGCTAATGTTATTAACATTTTGTTCCACAGTTTAAATTGTATTATCATTTGATTTATAGTTATTTATATCTTTATTAAGAGAGTAGTTAACATCTTATTAACATTTCTAAGTGAGGCGAATTAGCCTATGTAAGAATGTAGTTACTTTAAAACAGTTTCTCATTTTTTCAAAGATTTGGATTAGGTTTGAACTGCGGATTAACGAAAAGAAATTGTTTTCTTAACTTTTAACTCGATTTTAATGTTAAATTCAGATATGATTAAGGACAAGGATAGAACCTTCAGCGAGAAACAAATTCATCTAATTAAAACCAGTGAAAAATTGTTTGCCGAAGTCGGCTATGCTGAAACCTCTCTCAGAATTATTGCGAAAGAGTCCAGAATGAATTCTGCAATGGTGTCTTATTACTTCGGATCGAAGGAAAAGTTAATGCAGGCTATTCTGGAATACAGAACCATTAATATGGCCAAAGTATTTAATGCATACGATGAGCTTGCTGAGGACCCGCTTAATACAATTCTATTCCTGTTGGATCTCTATGTCGACAAAATCTTCGAACAGAAATATTTCTACCGTCTTTTATTTCAGCTGCAGTCAACGCTGAAGGATGAATCTGTAATGGAGCACTTTAATAATATGCGTTTGCGGAACTTCAAAGTATTGATTAATGTTTTCCAGCATGGCGCAGAGAAGGGCGAATTTAAATCTGATATTGATACTACATTTTTATTGAGTACAATCTATGGTTCCCTGAATGCAATGATCTTTAATAAAGATTATTACAGAAAAGTGAATGGATTTGATACGCTATCTGACGAAGATTATGTGAAATTATTTAAGAAAAGAGCTAAAGCACATATCAGGGACATTGTTCTCGCAATTATTAAGAAATAAAATATTCATGAATTTGCAGGGATAACGAAATTACCAATAATTTTGTCCGGAATAAATTAGATCTTAATCCATTGCCAAATGAAAGAACCAGGTTCTGTAACCTCATTGGATCTCATCCGTAAAATCTACCCGCGAGCTAATCCTGCGGAACAATCTGTTAACCTGTTATATGATATCATCCGGCAGAAGCTCGACCTCAAACCTGAGCAAATTCTCCATGCCGACAGTATTTGCTGTGACGAAGTCAACACGCTTCAGTATCCTGCAGCAGCTTCAGAAATGATTGGTGCTTTTAAAATGGGTGGCCTTTCAGGATATCCTTTTGCCGGACTCGCGGCATTGAATACTGCTGCGCAACATATTCCGGAGCATGGAGCCATGCTCATTAGTTATGGCCCGCATATCGGTGTTAATCATAAAGGGGTAGCTGGTGAACTCAGAAGAACCGGACAGTGTGGTGATTCTATCTGTTGTGGTGCGGTAATTTCTTCGCTGCAAAAGATAAAAGAGAAATTGACCATTTCCGATGTCAACCCGGAGGATAATTATCAGATTAACCGTGTACAGCAGATTTTGTTGAAATCTGAAAACCGGCTTATGACTGCGGATAATCCGATCATAGAAGCAACTGCAGTCATGTACGAAGCGATTGATGAGAAGATCCAGGACCTCATTAGCAAAAGTGAGTTAGGTGTCAGGCATGTGTTTATTGCTGGGATGATCCTGATTAATGGAGATTTTGATCAGGGTGCCTATTATCAGTATAAACGACTGGAACACCTGGATACATTAAACAATACCAGGGTAAGCTGGCTGGAGGAATTCAATTCAAAAGCAGAATGAAATATATAACAAAGGCCTCTGCTACAGCAGAGGCCTTTGTCGTTAAACCCATTTTCTTTGGAAGGGGGTATTTTAGAATTTCCAGCGGACAAAAGCTTCCATGGCCTCATATTCAGCAAGTCCGAGTTCGTCATAAGCCCTTGCTGTTTCCCTGTTCCGGTCTTCTGCCCTTTCCCAGAATTCCCGGGCATCATCTCCGGGGAATACGGCTCTGTCTTTCTGGGATTGATGTTTGAAAATCGCATATTTCTTTTTCTCCAG
>NZ_FONS01000024.1 GCF_900112985.1 Pedobacter antarcticus | reverse complement strand
ACCCGACCACCTTTTGATCCTTTTCTTGGTGCTTCCATTCTTAATTTAATTTAAGAATTATCCTAAACTTTATCAACTACTTTTAGGAATGGACAGGCTGGAGAATGACAGGTGTCTTTTTTCACTAATGAAGGTCGCAGCACAATCCTCGGATATATTCTAAAGCTATCTGAGTTTTGAAACTTTCTGATTCGGGAGAAACTACCCCGCATTTAACTTCACTTGGATGTTTTCTTTTTTACTCATTTTCTCCCTTCAAGAACTTTTTTATGTAAACTCATAGCAGGAACCGACAACATCCTGTTTAAAAATGCCATCTGTTTAATAAAATGCATGAATGGAAAGAAATGCCCTGATAAACGTATAATATGATTCGTCTTAACAGGTTGCTTCTTTTTGGGATTACATTTTCAGCTCTTTAAAAAGCATTTATGGGAATGCCTGATAATGAACGGATCTATATGACCCTCTAACCGATTTTGGGTTTCTGCGGATCTTTGGTTCCGCACATTGCTTATTGCTTTTTTGAGCAAGGTATTTAGAGGAAATAAGCAGATTGCCAATTAGTTTTTCAGCAGCAGGAGTTTCAGGGTGAAACTAAATAGGAAGGAACTGTGATTTTTGATCTGTTGTTTTGTACCGATAAGGGAAACAGATCTCGTTGGGATACGGCGAAGGAGGTAGAAGATTTTTTAGCGGTTTTTGTTTTATCTAAGACACCTGATTTGCAATGTCGTATACTCTACCAGACTGATGTTTACACCATTTTTGTCTGAGTGACCGTTACAGCGGAAATTTTTGTTATGAGGATTTTGTGCTGTTGTTTATTGAATTGCTTGAGTTTAATAAGCAGCAGGAGGAACTGGGAAGCGATTTGAATCGCTGGCTGTATGTACTAAAACATATCAGTACACTAGAAAAACTTCCTGTATTTTCTGAATAAGCCTGTTTTTCAGTGACTGGTTGACATAGCTGCTTATGTTAATTTCTCTAAAAATGAGAAAGCAATGTACAATATCGATTTAAGACTAAGTCGGATGAGGAGGGGCAAGATCGCTATCCGTTTTGATTTGGAATGCGAACGGAAGGAAGGGCTTCAAGAGGGGATAGGAATTGTTGTTCAGAAGGGTTTAGTGAAAGTCCAGCTGAAAAGGCTTTAAAGTGTGTCTTCGCTGCCATCTTATATTAATGTTCCATATCACCGTATATATATACTATAGGTAATTTTGTTGAGTTGATAATAAGTTCCTGATCCCGCCGTCACTTACATAGTCTCTGGCTATGTTTAAGAAGCTTGTTCTTTATGCCGGTTTGTCCGGATTTGCTGGATTTCGGACCTTCAATCCTAATGCTGCAAATAGTTGATTATTTTTCTGACTGAACAACAGGGTCTTAGGGAGTTTATACAAATAAGTCAGTGATATTGTTTGGTGGTAGGGATAATTTTCCTACTTTTGCAACCCGCTTCGGAGGAAGGGAAACGTGAGAAGGCAAGAGAAAAAGAGAAGGAATTGAAAGGATGTAAAGGAAGGTTTTAGAAGGCC
>NZ_FONS01000025.1 GCF_900112985.1 Pedobacter antarcticus | reverse complement strand
CCAGCTTGCTGCCCTCTGTACCACCCATTGTAGCACGTGTGTAGCCCCGGACGTAAGGGCCATGATGACTTGACGTCGTCCCCTCCTTCCTCTCTGTTTGCACAGGCAGTCTGTTTAGAGTCCCCACCATGACGTGCTGGCAACTAAACATAGGGGTTGCGCTCGTTGCGGGACTTAACCCAACACCTCACGGCACGAGCTGACGACAGCCATGCAGCACCTAGTTTCGTGTCCTTGCGGACTCATCTATCTCTAAATGATTCACTAACTTTCAAGCCCGGGTAAGGTTCCTCGCGTATCATCGAATTAAACCACATGCTCCTCCGCTTGTGCGGGCCCCCGTCAATTCCTTTGAGTTTCAATCTTGCGACCGTACTCCCCAGGTGGAATACTTAACGCTTTCGCTTAGCCGCTAACTGTGTATCGCTAACAGCGAGTATTCATCGTTTAGGGCGTGGACTACCAGGGTATCTAATCCTGTTTGATCCCCACGCTTTCGTGCCTCAGCGTCAATTAAACCATAGTAAGCTGCCTTCGCAATCGGTGTTCTGTGACATATCTATGCATTTCACCGCTACTTGTCACATTCCGCCTACCTCTAGTTCATTCAAGCTCTTCAGTATCAAGGGCACTGCGATAGTTGAGCTACCGTCTTTCACCCCTGACTTAAAAAGCCGCCTACGCACCCTTTAAACCCAATAAATCCGGATAACGCTTGGATCCTCCGTATTACCGCGGCTGCTGGCACGGAGTTAGCCGATCCTTATTCCTTCGGTACATTCAGCTACTTACACGTAAGTAGGTTTATTCCCGAATAAAAGCAGTTTACAACCCAGAGGGCCGTCATCCTGCACGCGGCATGGCTGGTTCAGAGTTCCCTCCATTGACCAATATTCCTTACTGCTGCCTCCCGTAGGAGTCTGGTCCGTGTCTCAGTACCAGTGTGGGGGGTCATCCTCTCAGATCCCCTAGACATCGTGGTCTTGGTGGGCCGTTACCCCGCCAACTAACTAATGTCACGCATGCCCATCTTAATCCTATAAATATTTGAACATTGGATAATGCTATCCTGTGTTTTTATGCGGTCTTAATCCGAATTTCTTCGGGCTATCCCCCTGATTAAGGTAGGTTGCATACGCGTTACGCACCCGTGCGCCACTTTCTTATCCAGCAAGCTGGATAATATCGTTCGACTTGCATGTATTAGGCCTGCCGCTAGCGTTCATCCTGAGCCAGGATCAAACTCTCCATTGTAAAATGTTGGTTTGAAACTGACCATTCTTAACTTGTATTAATAATAGTCTGTATTCTTATTTGTCTGTCAGACTTGACTCGAAATCCAGGTAAGTATTTCATGTACTTTGAAGCTGTACCTGTTTACCCTGTTTCTTTATAAATGACATCTCTTTAATGAACTTCTCGGC